>NZ_CP025012.1:3612500-4020000 GCF_002953715.1 Rhizobium leguminosarum | reverse complement strand
GCCGGTAGGTGTAGGCGAAGCGAAAGCGAGTCTGAATAGGGCGATTTAGTTTGTTGCATTAGACCCGAAACCGAGTGATCTAGCCATGAGCAGGTTGAAGGTTGGGTAACACCAACTGGAGGACCGAACCCGCATCTGTTGCAATAGATTGGGATGACTTGTGGCTAGGGGTGAAAGGCCAATCAAACTCGGAAATAGCTGGTTCTCCGCGAAATCTATTTAGGTAGAGCGTCGAGCGAATACCCCCGGGGGTAGAGCACTGGATGGGCTATGGGGACTCACCGTCTTACTGATCCTAACCAAACTCCGAATACCGGGGAGTACTACTCGGCAGACACACGGCGGGTGCTAACGTCCGTCGTGAAAAGGGCAACAACCCTAACCTCCAGCTAAGGTCCCCAAGTCATGGCTAAGTGGGAAAGGATGTGAGGATCCCAAAACAACCAGGATGTTGGCTTAGAAGCAGCCATCATTTAAAGAAAGCGTAACAGCTCACTGGTCTAAATAAGGGTCTTTGCGCCGAAAATGTAACGGGGCTGAAGCCATGCACCGAAGCTGAGGATTTGCGAGCAATCGCAAGTGGTAGCGGAGCGTTCCGTAAGCTGATGAAGGGAGACCCGTGAGGGCTCCTGGAGGTATCGGAAGTGCGAATGTTGACATGAGTAACGATAAAGAGGGTGAGAGACCCTCTCGCCGAAAGACCAAGGGTTCCTGCTTAAAGTTAATCTGAGCAGGGTTAGCCGGCCCCTAAGGCGAGGCAGAAATGCGTAGTCGATGGGAACCACGTTAATATTCGTGGGCCTGGTGGTAGTGACGGATTGCACAAGTTGTTCATTCTTATTGGATTGGATGGGCAGCGGAGCGGTTCCAGGAAATAGCTCCACCGTATAGACCGTACCCGAAACCGACACAGGTGGTCAGGTAGAGTATACCAAGGCGCTTGAGAGAACTATGTTGAAGGAACTCGGCAAATTGCACGCGTAACTTCGGAAGAAGCGTGACCCCATGCTAGGCAACTATTATGGGGTGGCACAGACCAGGGGGTAGCGACTGTTTATCAAAAACACAGGGCTCTGCGAAGTCGCAAGACGACGTATAGGGTCTGACGCCTGCCCGGTGCTGGAAGGTTAAGAGGAGAGGTGCAAGCTTTGAATCGAAGCCCCAGTAAACGGCGGCCGTAACTATAACGGTCCTAAGGTAGCGAAATTCCTTGTCGGGTAAGTTCCGACCTGCACGAATGGCGTAACGACTTCCCCGCTGTCTCCAACATAGACTCAGTGAAATTGAATTCCCCGTGAAGATGCGGGGTTCCTGCGGTCAGACGGAAAGACCCCGTGCACCTTTACTATAGCTTTACACTGGCATTCGTGTCGGCATGTGTAGGATAGGTGGTAGGCTTTGAAGCGGGGACGCCAGTTTCCGTGGAGCCATCCTTGAAATACCACCCTTATCGTCATGGATGTCTAACCGCGGCCCGTTATCCGGGTCCGGGACAGTGTATGGTGGGTAGTTTGACTGGGGCGGTCGCCTCCGAAAGAGTAACGGAGGCGCGCGATGGTGGGCTCAGACCGGTCGGAAATCGGTCGTCGAGTGCAATGGCATAAGCCCGCCTGACTGCGAGACTGACAAGTCGAGCAGAGACGAAAGTCGGTCATAGTGATCCGGTGGTCCCGCGTGGAAGGGCCATCGCTCAACGGATAAAAGGTACGCCGGGGATAACAGGCTGATGACCCCCAAGAGTCCATATCGACGGGGTTGTTTGGCACCTCGATGTCGGCTCATCGCATCCTGGGGCTGGAGCAGGTCCCAAGGGTTTGGCTGTTCGCCAATTAAAGCGGTACGTGAGCTGGGTTCAGAACGTCGTGAGACAGTTCGGTCCCTATCTGCCGTGGGTGTAGGAATATTGACAGGATCTGTCCCTAGTACGAGAGGACCGGGATGGACATATCTCTGGTGGACCTGTTGTCCTGCCAAGGGCATAGCAGGGTAGCTATATATGGACGGGATAACCGCTGAAGGCATCTAAGCGGGAAACCCACCTGAAAACGAGTATTCCCTATCAGAGCCGTGGAAGACGACCACGTTGATAGGCCGGGTGTGGAAGTGCGGCAACGCATGAAGCTTACCGGTACTAATAGCTCGATCGGCTTGATCGTTCTCATTGACTATGCTCATCGAACTCCCGGCAAACACATCGTGTTTGTCCGGATCGATGTGCCAGACCTTTGTCCTGACGCGCCAATGGCGCTGCGGACGGCCCGCCAAACGATTGGCGACGGCCTCTGGCCTGTATGGGTGCCACAAGCACCCGCAGCCGGAAGAGATCGAAAGACGTGTTCAAAAAAGAAAACAGGCTAACGCCTGCCAGCTTCTCAAAACATATAGTTGCGCTTTGCCGACCTGGTGGTTATGGCGGGGTGGCTGCACCCGTTCCCTTTCCGAACACGGCCGTGAAACGCCCCTGCGCCCATGGTACTTCGTCTTAAGACGCGGGAGAGTAGGTCGCTGCCAGGTCTGCAAAACGCAACTAATCAATCTTCTCATCACAACCTACGGCCCATGCCGTCACAAAAGGGCCGCTCACAAAGCGGCCTTTCGTGTTATAATACTGCAGCAAATCCCATCGATTTGCACATGGCGCGGGGTGGAGCAGCCCGGTAGCTCGTCAGGCTCATAACCTGAAGGCCGCAGGTTCAAATCCTGCCCCCGCAACCAAATCCTCTCTGAAGATCAGCAACTACCTTCTTATCGCTCGCGGAAAAGCTTCGCTTTCCCTGGCGATGGTAGCTCCTCGTTCGCAAAGCTCACCATAACCTGAAGGGTCCGAAGGACGGTTCAAATCCTGCCCCCGAAACCAAACTTCCTTCCAAAAATCAAACGCTCCTCGTGGAGCAGCCCGCTCGGCCGGCAATCGATTCACTGGATCGATTGCTTATCCGCCTCGCCTCGCCAGGCTCATAACCTGAAGGGTGAGCGGTCGCTCGGGCCTCGCCCGATAAAACAGTCCACTGGACTGTTTTAAGACCCGAACGGGGCAAAGCATGTCCCCGCAACCAGATCCCCAATACACTCCAGAGACCAAAATACAAAAGCCCTCCGGCAAGGAGGGCTTTTTGCGTTTCCAGATGTGATCGAGGAGTTAACCCCTCAGCAGGGACCCGCAACAAGGCCAGGCGATGATGAATGGCCGACCTGCCTATATGCCCGTTCGAGCGTCTGAACCACGTCCTCGCCTCGATAGGTGAAGCGTGCATAGTTCTCGAATCAACCCATTTATCGGTTCTTAAACAAAGAATGACAGCTTAGCTCCAATCGGTGGCGAGGGTGCATTCGTGGTAAATGGTTTGATGTCGCGGGTTCGCATTCAGACGAAGGTGCTCGTACTTTTGGCACCATTCGTCATTAGCTTATGCGCAGTGGGACTGACGGGGTACTACGCGTCCAGCCTTCTCGAGGGACGGATGGAGATCTCCAACCATGTTTTGCAGTCCCTGAACGGGTTCAAACATGTTTCTTCCAGCATGACCGGCTTTCTGATGAAGCCGTCGCAGGAAGCTCGTGATACCGCGCTTGCGGACGCCCGAGAGCAACTGGCAAACCTGAAGCAGACGATCGAGAGGCTAAGGCCGACGACCGATGTGGGGCTTCTTGACCGGGCGCTTGATCAGTCGCAAATCATCCCGCAAAAGATCGAAGCGATCTGGCAAATCGAAACGGGACAGCAGAAAATTCTCAGTGATGTGGACGCTGCTTCCGCGGCACTTCTTGACTTGCAAGGGCAGGTTGGCAAGCGCTCGTTCATGCTGATGGCCGGCGCGAAAAAGTTGGAAAATGCCAACAAGGGCGGTCTAAATAATTCCGTCTCCATCAGCGCCGCCGCCAGTGCCGCGACAAAACTTCGCAGTGACTATACGAACGCGACGACGCCGGCTGACAAAGTCAGCCTGCTAGCCAAATATGCGCCCGATTTGCAAAAGGCAAAGGAGCAGCTTTCGCCTGCTGTAGCGACCGAAGCCCTCGCCGGGCAGTATGCCGCTGCTGTGGATGCCGTCGCCAACGCTTCGAAGGTGTCGCCCGACACTTTGGATGTCCCAGCAACGGATACCGCCGTCGCCAATCTTGCTGCGACAGGCGACAGTCTCAAGACGATTGGCGACGATCTGATGCGGACCTCCGTGCTTGCGCTTGCCGCGTCGGACAAGGATATCTCTCAGGCGACCAATGTCGGCAACGAACTGCGCGCCATCGTTAACAGCAATAACGAGATCCGCGTCGGCTTCGCCGAACTCGCCGGCAATCCAGACGACGCGCGAGTGAAGAAAGTCCAGCAGTCGATCTACATGTATCAGACCGAGCTCGGCCGTCTCGCCGGCGTGGTGAACGACGATCCGGTCTTTGCCGAAATTCCGAAGAAGGCTCAGCCCGTCCTCGACCTGCTTGCAGCGAACGCGGCAGCGCTCTCCGAAGGTGCAGTGCGCAAGCTGGCTGAGTTCGACAGCGCTGCGGGGCAGATCGACAACACCTGGAACCTGCTTGCTCAATTCGCCGAGACGCAGAGGCAAAATGCTGGGCAGGATCGTCAACAGGCCAATAGGATATCCGGCGGCGCGATTGTCATCGGCATCCTGATCGCTATGACCGCGGGTGCCGCGCTGGTCGTCACCCTGAAGGGACCGATCACCCAGATTACCGCAGCGATGCGCAAGATCGCAGAGGGAAGGCTCGATACCACAATCACCGGCGAGGCACGGGGCGACGAAATCGGGGAAATGGCCCGTGCGCTTTCCGTCTTCAAACAAAATGCGCTGTCGAATGTCGAAATGGAACAACAGGCCGAGATCGCGCGTAGTGATGCGGAATCTGAGCGTGCCCGCAACGAACTCGAGCGACGTAGCGCCAAGGTCCAGGTTGACGCGGCAATCGAGGCGCTTGCAGAAGGGCTCACGCGGCTGTCGCGTGGGGAGTTGAATTTTTCGATCGATACGCCCTTTGCCGCCGAACTCGACCGGATCCGCACCGATTTCAACATGTCGGTTGCTGGTCTCAGGGAGACGCTCTGCGATATCCGCGAGACGTCTTCCCTCATCAGCGACAATGGCCGACAAATGGCGGAAGCCGTTGATGACCTGGCCAGTCGAACGGAGAAGCAGGCGGCTGCACTTGAAGAAACCGCAGCGGCAGTGCAGGAGATTTCTTCCGCCGTCAACACCTCTTCAGGACGGGCAGCAGCAGCGCTTGCGCTTGTCCAACGCGCCAAACAGGGCGCCGACGCGTCGGCTTCAGTGGTCCAAAATGCGGTTTCGGCCATGGGACGGATTGAGGACGCGTCGGGCAAGATCGTTCAGATTGTCAGCGCCATCGACTCCATCGCTTTCCAGACCAATCTCTTGGCCCTAAATGCGGGAGTCGAAGCGGCGAGAGCGGGTGAGGCCGGCAAGGGCTTTGCTGTCGTGGCGCAAGAGGTGCGGGAGCTGGCGCAGCGATCGGCTCGCGCAGCCAAGGAAATCGGCGAGCTCATCAACAATTCCGTTCGAGAGGTTGCGTCCGGCTCCGAATTCGTCGGCCGCACCGGCGATGCGTTGATAGAGATTTCCGGTGAGATCGTCCACATCGTCAGCCATATCGAGCTCATCGCCTCGTCAAGCCGCGACCAAGCGACGACACTCCATTCGATCAACGCATCGGTGAACGATATTGATCGTATGACGCAGCAAAATGCGGCGATGGTGGAAGAGACGAATGCCGCCACCCAACAGCTATCGTCCGAGGCGCTTGCACTTACCGATATGATTGCACGCTTTCGGCTTGAAGGCCGCGAGAGCCCGGCTTCAAGAGGATACGAGGCTGCGGCATGACGGCGGCATGTATTCGCAGAGCCTGTTAACTTGCTTTGAGATGCATGGTTTCCGATCAGAAAGCTGATGGGTGATACGTTTCCCTTGATCAGTTTTCAGGCGCACGATAGTTGCTAAAATAGCAATATTCTAATATACGTGGAGCCTGCGGTTTAATATTTTCGCGGCGGCAAGCAACGTCCCTCCAATTGGCGGGCGTTTATTATCCTATTCAGCAGGGCGTTCGATTTCATGAAGTAGATTAGAGATTTATAAGGGGGGAGGAATAATGCAAAAATGGGCATCTTCTCTACTGACGGCTCAACATGGAAGGCGTCGTCTTCTGTTTGCTATCTCGGGATTGCCACCGCTCTGCGCAGTGGTGCTCTTGGCTAGCATCGCCTCCGCGCAGGCGCCGACTGAAGAGCAGCGCAATGCGATCAGGGCGGAATGCCGCTCCGATTTCATAGCGCAATGTTCAGGGGTGACGCCGGGCGGCATCGAGGCGCTTACTTGTCTGCAACAGCATAATGCCACACTGTCGGCCGGCTGCCGGAAGGCTGTGTCTGCGGTGAGCAAACCCAAGTCGACATCCGCGGAGCCGGCCCCGGCTGCGCCCGCAACCACTGGGTCGACCACCCCAGCGCCGGCGACGGGCGCACCGGCGCATCCGCCGACGCAGGCGCAGCGCAGCGCCGTCAAATCGGCCTGCCAACGCGATTTCATGGCGCAATGCTCGGGCGTCACACCGGGCGGCACGGAGGCACTCAGCTGCTTGCAACAGCACAATGCCGCTCTATCGGCGCCGTGTCAGCAAGCCGTTGCCGCCTTGGGAGGATCAACCGGGGGAGGATCAACCGGGGGAGGATCAGCCGGATCAACCCCAGCCGTCGGGGGAGCCGCGGCGACGGTTGCGACCACGCCTGCTCCTCGGGCCATGATGCCGGCCTTCTCGCCGCGCGAGGAACTGATGATCCTGCGCGAAACCTGCGGATCGGATTTTCAGGCCCTGTGCCGCATGGTGCCTTTGGGTGGAGGGCGGGCTATCGCTTGCCTGCGGGACAATCTGCAACGTGTGTCGCCTGCCTGCCACAGGGTCCTGACCTCGGGATTATAGCGTTTGTCCGAAACTCGCGCTGTGACGTGCCGCCAACAACCTGCTCTCGCGCGAAACCGCAGGTGATCGCGCAACAGGTTGTTGCAACGGCCTTACTGAACCTTCGGCATCTCCGCCTCTGCGACGCCTGCGGTCTTTGTGCGGCCTTTCCAATATTCCTCGAGGCGCTGCAACACGACGTAGAAGGACGGTACGAAGAGCACGGCGAGGCAGGTCGAGGCGATCATGCCGCTGAAGACCGATATGCCGATCGACTTGCGGGCCGAAGCGCCGGCGCCGGTCGCCAGCACCAGCGGCAGGACGCCGAGGATAAAGGCGAAGGACGTCATCAGAATTGGCCGGAAGCGCAGGCGGGCGGCCTCGACGGCCGCGTCCAGGATTTCCATGCCTTCCGCCCGCTTTTCCCGCGCATATTCGACGATCAGGATGGCATTCTTCGATGCAAGTGCGATCAGCAGGATAAGGCCGATCTGCGTATAGAGATTGTTGGCAACACCGGCTGCTGTCAGTGCTGCCACCGTGCCGAGGAGGGCGAGCGGCACGGCAAGAATGACCGCCAAAGGCAAGATCCAGCTTTCATACTGTCCCGCGAGCACGAAATAGACGAGGAGCATGGCGAGCGCGAAGATGAAATAGATCTGCCCGCCCACGGCCTTCTCCTGATAGGACAGCGCCGTCCACTCGAAACCTGTGCCCGGCGGCAGTGTGCGATCGGCAATCTGCTCCATGACGTCGAGCGACTGGCCGGAACTGAAGCCGGCGGCGGGCCCGCCAACGATGGTTGCTGTGGGGTAGAGATTGTAGAGGCTGATCAGAGAGGGGCCTTGTGTCGTCGTGACATCGACGACCGTGCCGAGCGGCACCATCGTCCCGTCACCGGCTTTGACCTTCAGGTTGCGGATGTCTTCGGCGCTGACCCGGAAGTCGGAAGCGGCTTGCGCATAGACCTGGAAGGTGCGGCCAAATTTGTTGAACTGGGTGACATAGCTCGATCCGACATAGCCGGAGAGAGCGGAGAAGACCTGCCCCACCGTAATCCCCAGTGTCTCCGCCTTGATGCGATCGACGGAAACGGCCAGTTGCGGCACGTTCGAGCGAAAAGGCGTGCTCAGCCTTTGCAGCGACGATTGGGCACTGCCGTTCTTGACGATCGTATCGGCAAGCGATTGCAGCAGCGGGTAGTCGGAAACGCCGTTCCTGATTTCGACCTGCATGGTAAAGCCGCTGGCATTGCCGACGCCCTGGATCGGAGGCGGCACGACCACCAGCGTCTTGGCGGCCAGCACACTTTGCAGCGCGCCATTCAGATGCTGGTAGATCGATAGCAGATCCTGTCCCTTTTCCTTGCCGCGTTCATCCCAATCTTTCAGCACGACATAGGCAACGCCGGCATTCTGCAGGCTGGCATTGTTGTCGAGAACGGAAATGCCGCTGATCGTCAGCACCTGATCGACGCCGGGTGTGGCTTCGGCGATCCTGCCGACCTCTTCCATCACCGCGTCGGTGCGCTCCTTTGAAGCGCCGTCGGGCAACTGCGCGCTGATCAGCACATAGCCTTGATCTTCGATGGGCAGAAACGCAGTCGGCAGGCGGGCAAGTCCCCAGACGGCAACACCGATCAGCGCAAATGCTGCTACGACCATTATACCGCTGTGGCGGGTCATCGATCCGATCAGCCCGGCATAGCTGCGTTCACCCCTATCGTAGACCCTGTTGAAGCCGCGATAGAGGACGTTGCGTCTCTCCGGCGGCACCGGCGGACGCAGCCAAAGGGCGCATTGCGTCGGTTTCAGCGTGACGGCATTGATCGCGCTGATCAGCGCCGTTGCGGCGATGACGAGGGCGAACTGCCGATAGAGCTGCCCGGTCAGGCCGGGCAGGAAGGCGGCCGGAATGAAAACGGCCATCAGCACCAGCGTTATGCCGATGACCGGGCCGAGCAGTTCTTCCATTGCCTTCTCGGCCGCCTGCCGTCCGGACATGCCCGCCTCGATGTGCCGGGCAACCCCTTCGACGATGACGATGGCATCATCGACGACGATGCCGATGGCGAGAACGATGGCAAACAGCGTCGACAGGTTGACGGTGAAGCCCAATGCCGCCATGGCCGCGAAGGCGCCGATGATGGTGACCGGAACGGTGGTCGCCGGCACGAGCATCGCCCGCCAATCCTGCAGGAAGACAAGAATGACGATGAGAACGAGAATGCCGGCCTCGATCAAGGTGACGTAAACCTCGTCGATGGAGGCCTCGACGAATTTCGTCGTGTCGAACGGCACGTGATATTCGAGGCCCTGCGGGAAGCTCTTAGAGAGCTCTTCCATTTTCGCGCTTACCGCCTGCGCCACGGCAATGGCGTTTGCCTCCGGCAGCTGAAAAATGCCGATACCGGCGGCCGGTCGGCCGTTCTGCATGAAGGACTGGCTGTAGGTCTGGGCGCCGAGTTCGACCCGGCCGATATCGCGGATGCGGGTAACGCGGCCGCCCTGTCCGCTTTCGACCTTGACGACGATGTTTTCGTAGTCGGCCGCCTCGTTCAGCCGGCCATTGACGTTCAGCGTGTATTGGAAGACCTGCCCTTTCGGCACCGGCGGAATGCCGATCTGGCCGGCGGCAACCTCCTGGCTCTGCTGCTGCACGACGCTGACGACATCCTGTGGCGTCAGACCGCGCGCCTGCAGCAGGTTCGGATCCATCCAGATGCGCATGGCATACTGGCCGGCGCCGAACACGGTAACGTTGCCGACACCCGGCAGGCGGGCAAGTTCATTCTGCAGATTGATGACGGCATAGTTCGACAGGAACAGGCTGTCATAGCGGCTGTCGGGCGAGGTCAGGCTGACGAAGCCGAGGATCGCCGTCGATTTCTTTTGCGTCGTCACGCCCTGAAGCTGCACCGCTTCGGGAAGCGATGACATCGCTATGGCAACGCGGTTTTGCACCAGAACCTGGGCCTGGTCCGGATCCGTTCCGATGGCAAAGGTCACGGTCAGCGAATAAGTGCCGTCGCTGGCGCTCGTCGACTGCATGTAGAGCATGTCCTGCACGCCGTTGACCTGCTGCTCGATCGGCAGAGCGACGGTGTCAACGAGGGTCTGGGCGCTGGCACCCGGAAAGCGTGTCGTCACCTGTACCGTCGGCGGGACGACATTCGGATATTGCGCCACAGGCAGTTGGAACAGGGCCACCGCGCCGATGAGCACGAAAACCAACGCCAGAACATTGGCGAGTATCGGTCGCTCGATGAAGAAGCGCGAGATCATGCTGCTGTCCTTAGACGTTCAGATGAACCATGGTGGCGAATTCATTGCGTGGTGGTCTTGGCCTTGGCATCGCCGGCGGCAGCTGCCGGCGGGTTCATTTCTATTTTCTCGGGCGTGACCTTGCTGCCGGGGATGGCCTGCTGGATACCTTGGGTCACGACCCAGTCGGCCGGATCGAGACCGGAGTCGATGACACGGAGCGCACCTTCACGCTGGCCCGTTTTGACCTGCTTCTGCTCGACGACGTCGTCCTTGCCGAGAACGAGCAGGTAGCTGCCCAGCTGGTTCGTTCCGATGGCATCGTCGCGCACCAGCAGAGCCTTGTCGTTATGGCCGACTGGCACACGAACCCGCACGAAGAGACCGGGCAGCATGGCGTGGTCCTTATTGTCGAACAGAGCGCGCACCTGAAGCGTGCCCGTGGAGGCATCGAGCTGTGGCGATACGTAATCGAGATGTCCCTTGTGGGGATAACCTTCTTCCGTCTGCAGGCCGAGCTCCGCAGGAATGCTTGGAAGGTCCGTCTGCTTGAAGGTGTGTCCCTGCCTTGCCAGGGTCTCCTTGATCATCAGAACCTGGGTTTCGCTGACGTTGAAATAGGCATAAAGCGGATCCGTCTGAACGATGCTGGCGAGTTTGGTGGGACCGGATACGCCGACAAGCGCACCGATATCGACGAGGTGATCGGTGACGGTACCGTCGAAGGGGGCAAGCACCTCCGTATATCCGAGGTTGATCGTCGCCAGATCGAGATTGGCCTGAGCGTTGAGGATGGATGCATTCGCCTCGTCGAGCGTTGCCTTGGCGCTATCGACTGCGGTCTGCGTGGTGACCTGTTGCTTCGACAGATTGAGCTGTCGGTCATATTCCTGCTGCGCGCCGACCTGAGACGCCTGTTGCGAGGCGAGCGATGCCTTCGCTTGATCCAGTTGGGCCTGGTAGGTGTCGCGCTCGATTCCGAAGAGCTTGGTACCCTTCGTGACCGTCATGCCGTCCTGATAGTCGATGGATTTGATGTAGCCTTGGACGCGCGCCTCGATATCGACGGAATTAAGCGGCGCCGTATTGCCGGTGAGTTCAAAATAGAGCGTTACGGGTTGCTGGACCGGCTGGGCGACGCGAACCGGAGGTGGAGGAGGGGCAACGTAAGTGTTGCCGCTTTCTTCGCAGCCAGCGAGAATTGCCATGCCGGCAAGCACCACAGACAGGTGCAGACCCTGATACAATCTCACACGCATTGCCGCCGCCCCGATGTTTGCGAGCCCCAGTCTTCATGCGTGCCTCGGCGGAGACGACCCCTCTCCGAAAAGTTCCGGGCATGCGATATTATGTCGCGGCATTGCTAAAAATTGCAATAGCTGCTGGTGCACAATTAAACTGTGTCGAAGCTCATCCTCGACGGACGCCCCGACATGGCTAGGGCCTCCCGAGGCGTTCGATGGCGGACTGCAAAGGTGCATCCGAAACATGGACCAGCCCGACATAGGGATTGGCCATATCCGAAATCAGGAAGATCGCGCCCGCGACGGACAGGGCGCAAACAAGCAGAATTGACAGCACCGTCGGATTGGTCGGCGCCTGCAGCCCGAAGGTGGCAAAAAGCAGCGCGAGCCAACAGACGAGAACGGTAAGGAAGGCCCAGGGCAAACCCTCTTTACCGGATTCGACCAGCAGCCAGTGGGTCTCGGCCACCATGCCGCTCACCTCCAGAGCACGCGTCTGGAGAGAGCGCTGCCCCGCATCCTTCGGCGTCAGGGATCGAAGGTCGGCCTGAACCGCCTCTATATCCTGATATTCTCCCAACGCCTTGGCGGATGGCTCGTCGGTGGTCTCCGCAGACCAGCCGCGGCTCAGTCGTTTCGCGATGAGTTCACGCAGCAAGTGCCGCGCCCTGTCGGTTTCCGGCCCGTATTGCGCCATGACGCGGTCAAGCAGCAGTACCCGTGCGGCGGCCGTTCTCATCTCCACTTCGGCGTTGTCGTAGGTCGACTTGGCGGATGCGATCAGGAGGCCGAGCGCCAGGGCCGACAGCGTTCCCACCACTGCGGTTGCCAGCCTGATGACGTCCTTGGATTCCGCATTGAGATGGTGATCGGGCAAGCGGGCACGCACGATCAATCCTATCGACGTCGCCATCGACAGAAATAGAAATACCAGCCCGCCAACCAATAGTGAGCCCAAGTCCGGTCTCCGTATCGCCACGTAGGTCCTGCAGCCACCTTGCAGCTGTGCAATAGCTCCCGTCATCATAGCGGAAGACAGACCAAGCGCGGGACTCTTTACTTTCCGGATCTCGCGCGGCCGCCATCGGGCGGGTCTCATTGCTGGAAAATCAGCAACACATAAGCCAGGAAAAGCACCAGATGGACAGCGCCTTGCATGAGATGCGTGCGGCCGCTGGCAAAGGTGATGATGCTGACGGCAAGAGTGAGCAGGAGCATCACCAGATCCCCATGCTCCAGGCCGAGTGTCACGGGGTGTCCGTAAAGCTGACTGACAACAAGCATCGCCGGCACCGTCAGCCCGATCGTCGACAGCACCGAACCAAGGAAGATGTTGACGGAGCGCTGAAGATTATTGGCGATGGACGCACGCACGGCGCTGATTGCCTCAGGCGTTGCGACAAGGATGGCCATGACAACACCGCCAAATGCGGTTGGAGCATGCAGGGTTTCGATAATGTAATCGATCGGCCGGGCAAGCTGTTCGACGAGAAAGACGACGGGAGCCATATAGGCGAAAAGCAGAATGGCATGAGGCCAGACCGGTCCATGGCGAGGGACACGTTCGCTGATGGGCTCGTGACGGTTGCTGTCGTCAGCGAAATAGTCCCGATGGCGGCCGGCCTGAAGAAACAGAAACGTAGCGTAAAGGCCGACCGATATTATACCCAGTATCAGTTGTCTCGGTGCGGATGGATGCTGTCCGTCCGGGCCTGCAAGAAATGTCGGCATCACCAGGCTCAGGGTCGCCAGCGGTACGATGACCCCGAGATAGGCGTTGGCGCCCTGCAGGTTATGCTGTTGTTCCGGTCGCCGCCATGCGCCCAGAAGCAAGGACAGGCCGACCATGCCGTTCAGGATGATCATGACGACTGCGAACAGCGTGTCGCGCGCAAGCGTGGGGTTGTTCTCGCCGTGAAGCATGACGGCTGATATTGCCATCACCTCGATCGAGGTGATGGCAAGCGTCAGAATGAGCGTGCCGTAGGGTTCCTTCAGCCGCTCAGCCAAATGATCCGCGTGCCGGACAACCGACAGAGCGGAGCCAAGGACGGCAGCGAACAGCCACGCGAAAACGACAGTGAACCAAAGCGGATCGGAAAGCTGCCCGAAGAGCTGCTCCTGGAAAACAAGAAACGCCAAGCTCGTCGCGACGCTGACGCCCAGGAACCATTCCTCGCGTATCAGGCTGCTTGCGCCGACCGCGCGCAATGCCGGACCGTCCGTCATCGAAACCACCCGCCTTCTGGCAAATGCCGCCGCAATGCGATCATCAACACCATGGTGTCCGCCCGCTGTTCTCCTGCCCGTCCCATGAGCAGGCGCAGACGAGGCTGCCTCAAGGCGAACCGAAGCTCAAGCCAGATCGTAAATCACTGATTAAAACTTCCAGGGTTCTGTCGTTCATCACCCACGATCTCGACAAAGGAGCAGTCGCCGACGGTCGATCACGCCGCGCCTTGCGTTATTCGCGGCCGGTCGCCGGGATTGCTGCGCCAGTGACGACGGCTGCGGCCGGCGAAATCAGGAAGGCGATGAGGCGGGCGATCGATTGCGGCGATACCCAGCCGTCCGTCTTCGCATCGGGCATGGCCGCGCGATTCTCGGGCGTGTCGATTGTCCCGGGCAGGATGCAGTTGGCGGTGATGCGGTCGTCGCGGCATTCGGCAGCGATCGCCTCGGTCAGCCGGATGACAGCGGCTTTCGAGGCGGCGTAAGCGGCCTGCTTGGCGCCGGCCTTCAGCCCGGGTGCGGCAGCGATATGAACGATGCGGCCGTAGCCGGCGGCTTTCATGGTCGGGAGAACCGCGGCGCTGATCGTCAGGGCGGTGCGGGCGTTTGCGGTCATCATCGTCTCCCACTGCGCGGGGGCCTCCGGCCCGACCGGCCCCATCTGGAAACCACCGACGGTGTTGACCAATGCGCCAACACCGCCGAAGCGCTTGACGGCCCGGGCGACAGCGGCGGCGCAGGAAGCATAATCGGTGAGATCCGTTCCCGCGATCGACAGAAACTCGGTGGAAGCAGGAAGATCGCCGGCCAAGGCTTCCAGCTCATTGCTTGAACGGTTCATGCAGACGAGTTTCGCGCCGGCGTTGGCAAGCTCGCGGACAACGGCGCTGCCGAGGTTGCCGCCGGCTCCGGTGACGATCACCACTTTCTGGCTATTCATGGCAATCGATCTCCTGATGGTGCCGGTGCTGGACGATGCCACGCATTGTTGATCCAGCCTGCGCCGCAGTGCAAGGCCACCGTAGGGGTAATGTCGAGACGCCTTGCGGAACTGCCGGCGAAGCTATCCGCGGGCAGTTCCGTTCTCATTGCCCGATAGTCCTGTCGGGCCTGGCTTTCAGTGATACTTCGCCCGTTCGCGGCCGAGGATGACAGGTGCGTCGAGGCCGGAGATCGGACGGCTGACGTCGGCCGGGATGTCGCCGGTGAGCTGCAGGTCGAGATAGCGGGCACAGCAGACCCGCAGGAAGGACGTGAAGTTGCCGAGATCATGGCCGGCATCGATCGATTCATGATGCAGCCGGGTGATCAGCTGGACGACATTCATGCCGTCGCGCCGGGCGATCTCCTCCAGCTTCGACCAGAAGAAGTTCTCCAGTCTGACGCTGGTGACCATACCGTCGATGCGCAGCGATCGGGTGGCGCTTTCCCAGAGCCGCGCATCCGCCTTGATGAACAGTTCACACATGTCGTCCTCCCCGTGCCGCCCTTCTCAGGCGGCGTTGGTTTCCAGCAGGGCTGCGGCATCGAGCACGGCCATGAACTGGCGCAGCCACGACGGATGCGCCGGCCAGGCGGGCGCCGTGACCAGATTGCCGTCGGAGACTGCATCGCTGATGGCGATATCGGCATAAATGCCGCCGGCAAGTTCGACTTCCGGCCGGCAGGCGGGATAGGCCGAGCAGGTGCGGCCCTTCAAAACCCCGGCAGCGGCAAGCAGCTGCGCGCCGTGGCATATAGCGGCGACGGGTTTTCCGGCGTCGAAGAAGTGCCGCACGGATTTGATGACGTCGGCATTGAGGCGCAGATATTCGGGGGCGCGGCCGCCGGGGATGACGAGCGCATCGTAATCTTCGGCGCGCACGCTGTCGAAGGTGGCGTTCAGCGCGAAATTATGGCCGCGTTTTTCGGAATAGGTCTGGTCGCCCTCGAAATCGTGGATGGCGGTGGCGACGGTCTCGCCTGCCTTCTTGCCGGGGCAGACGGCGTCGACCGTGTAGCCGCAGGCGAGCAGCGTCTGGAACGGCACCATCGTTTCGTAATCTTCGGTGAAATCACCGGTGATCATCAGGATCTTTGAAGCTGGCATCGTTTCCTCCCTTTGAAACCAACAGGCGGAGAGTAGCAAAGAGCTGTGGAGAGCAGGTACTATGGGAATACTACAGGCAAAATTCGCACCTGATAAGGCGACGGCATTAAACCGCCCTGACCTTCACGTCAGGCACTGCGCAAGCCTCGCCGCCGCCGAAGAGGCGGGAACGGGTGAGGAAACGCTTCTCGCGACCGTTGTCGAGCGAGAACATGCCGCCGCGGCCCGGTACGACGTCGATGATCAGCTGCGTATGCTTCCACGCCTCGAACTGGCTGGCGCTGATATAGACCGGTACGCCGCCGATCTCGCCGAGCTTGACGTCGCTGTCGCCGATCATGAATTCATTAGCCGGATAACACATCGGCGAGGAGCCGTCGCAGCAGCCGCCGGACTGGTGGAAGAGGATCGCGGGATGATCCCGCTTGATTTCCGCGATCAAATCGAGAGCTGTGTCGGTTGCCAGAACACGCGCTTCGCCGTTGACGGTGGTTTCCATTGTTCTTCCTCCAAAGTTTTGGGAGGAGAATTCCCCTCCCCAACCCCTCCCCACATGGGGGAGGGACTAAGCTGTGGCACCGGCTCGCAAAACAACAAGTCGGCTGCATATGCTGCGCCTCAAGAGTGAATACGGCGAGGGCCGCATGTTAAGCCCCTCCCCCTTGTGGGGAGGGGTTGGGGAGGGGTTTGAGGCCCTCCCGCCATGCTGCGTATCTCAGAAGAAGCCAAGCGCTTTCGGGCTGTAGCTCACCAGCATGTTCTTGGTCTGCTGGTAGTGGTCGAGCATCATCTTGTGGGTTTCACGACCGATGCCCGACTGCTTGTAGCCGCCGAAGGCGGCATGGGCCGGGTAGGCGTGGTAGCAGTTGGTCCAGACGCGGCCGGCCTGGATCTCGCGGCCGAAGCGGTAGCAGCGATTGGCGTCGCGGCTCCAGACACCGGCGCCGAGGCCGTAGAGCGTGTCGTTGGCGATTTCGAGCGCCTCCTTCTCGTTCTTGAAGGTCGTGACCGAAACCACCGGTCCGAAGATCTCCTCCTGGAACACACGCATCTTGTTGTGGCCCTTGAAGATCGTCGGCTTGACATAGTAGCCGTTTGCCAGCTCGCCGCCGAGATCGTTGCGCGAGCCGCCGGTCAGCACTTCCGCGCCTTCCTGCTTGCCGATGTCGAGATAGGCGAGGATCTTTTCCAGCTGCTCCGTCGAAGCCTGGGCGCCGATCATCGTTGCGGTGTCGAGCGGGTTGCCCTGCTTGATCGCCTCGACGCGTTTGACGGCCTTTTCCATGAAGCGGTCGTAGATCGATTCCTGGACGAGGGCGCGGCTCGGGCAGGTGCAGACTTCGCCTTGGTTGAGGGCAAACATCGCAAAGCCTTCGAGCGCCTTGTCGAGGAAATCGTCATCCTCGGCCATCACATCGGCGAAGAAGATGTTCGGCGATTTGCCGCCGAGTTCCAGGGTCACCGGAATGAGGTTCTGGCTGGCATATTGCATGATCAACCGGCCGGTCGTCGTCTCGCCGGTGAAGGCGATCTTGGCGACGCGCGGGCTGGTCGCCAGCGGCTTGCCGGCTTCGAGGCCGAAACCGTTGACGATGTTAAGCACGCCGGGCGGCAGGAGATCGCCGACGATCTCGGCCCAGAGCAGGATCGAGGCCGGGGTCTGCTCGGCCGGCTTCAGTACGACGCAATTGCCGGCGGCAAGCGCAGGCGCCAGCTTCCAGGTGGCCATCAGGATCGGGAAGTTCCACGGGATGATCTGACCGACGACGCCGAGCGGCTCATGGAAGTGATAGGCGACGGTATCGTGGTCGATCTCGCCGATCGAACCTTCCTGGGCGCGGATGCAGGAGGCGAAGTAGCGGAAGTGGTCGATTGCCAGCGGAATGTCGGCCGCCATGGTTTCGCGGATCGGCTTGCCATTGTCCCAGGTCTCGGCCTGGGCGAGCAATTCCAGCTTGTCTTCCATGCGCTGGGCGATCTTCATGAGGATATTGGAGCGTTCTGCAACCGAGGTGCGACCCCATTTTTCCTTTGCCGCATGAGCGGCGTCGAGTGCGAGCTTGACGTCCTTTTCATTAGAGCGGGGAATGTCGCAGAGCTTGCCGCCAGTGACGGGCGTGAGGTTTTCGAAGTATTTTCCCTCGACCGGCTCGCGCCATTCGCCGCCGATATAGTTGCCGTATTTCAGCTTGAACGGCGACTCGACGATTTTCTGATGAAGCATGTCATCCTCCCTTGATGATCCAGGTTCCCAAACGAACCAGTGGGAGGAAAATGAGCATGTTTTGGCGGAGTGAACAGGGCGGGTCTTCCATACCGCAGTGCACAGTGTCGCAGACCTGCGACAGCATCGGGAGGTTGATCAGTGGAGATCGAGCTTCTTCATCTTCCTGTGCAGCGTGGCGCGGCCGATGCCGAGTGCGATCGCTGCCTGCGAGACATTGCCGCCGGCGCGCGACAGCGCCCGCAGCAGTGCCGCCTTCTCCGCCTCGACGATTTCATCCTGCTGGGAGACGCCAGCCTCGTGCAGGGCATCGGCCGCCGGAATGCCAGCGGCGATGCGTTTGTCGTCCAGATGCAACGCGATGCGGGCGGCGCGCGTCGCGCCGAGCACCAGATCGTGCCTGTCGACGGCAAGCAGGGCGGCGGCGGAATTGGCGCCGGCCGGGACCATCAGGAAACGGGCGCCGGCAAAGGCCGAGCGAAAAAGGTTGAGCTCGATGCGCATCGCCGCATCGCGCACGGTCTGCGTCAGGATCGCCAGCGTCATCTCGTTGACGTCTTCGCGGCATGTGGAAATGTCGAGGGCTGCTGCCACCCGGCCATGATGATCGCGGATCGGCGCCGTCGTGCAGCTGAGGCTGGTATTCGAGCTGAAAAAATGCTGATCGCGGAAGATGGCGACGGCACGCTCGTCGGCAAGTGCGGTGCCGATGCCGTTGGTGCCGATGCTGGCCTCGGTCCAGACCGAGCCGGTCCAGAGGCCGAGTTCGCGGAATTCCTTGTCGTCGCCGGCAGCGCCCCGGCGCTCCAGCGCGATGCCGCTCTTGTCGGTCAGAAGCAGGCAGCAGCCGGCCCTGCCAACGGTGGTAAAGAGACGATCGAGCTCTTCCGTCGCGCTGGCAATCAACTGTTCGGACTGCTCGCGCGCACGGCGGAATTCCTGGTCGGTGAGGCGCAGTGGAGCCCGCTGGTCCTCGGGGGCGAGCAGGTGCATGGTCATGCACCGCCGCCATGAGGCGACAACAGGAGAACTCGCCGCCGCAGAATCGCGCTGGGCAGATGTGTAGACGTGCTCGGCGTGCGCTGAGTGTTCGTGCATCGGCTCCTCCCACCGAATTTCAGCACATTCTGATGGAAAAGTGGTTGGTTTGCAATCTGCCGGCGCTGGCGGTCGTCAGCGTGCGGCGCTTTCCTGACGAAAGTGGCGGAAATCACATTTCGGTGTTTTGGCGGGCATCGCGTAACAAATGACCACCCTCTCTCGTAGTTCTTTGCAGAAGCAAGGTTTGCCAGACAAGGAGATCCGACCATGCTGAACAGACGATTGTTGCTGATGGGCGCTGCTTTTGGGGCGCTTGCGGTTCGCTTAGGCCTGGCCGGTAAGGCGATCGCCGGCGAGACGTTTGCGGTGACCCACACCGAGGAGGAATGGCGCAAGCTGCTGACGCCGGATCAATATGTCATCCTGCGCCAGGCGGGGACGGAACATCCCTTCACCAGTGCCTTGCTGCATGAGGAGCGAAAGGGCAATTTCGCCTGCGCCGGCTGCGACCAGGACCTCTTTTCCTCGACCACCAAATTCGACAGCGGCACTGGCTGGCCGAGCTTCTGGGCGCCGCTTGAAAATGCCGTCGGCACGATGGGCGACACGACCTTCAGCATGGCACGTACCGCCGTGCACTGCAGCCGTTGCGGCGGTCACCTCGGCCATGTCTTTGATGACGGCCCGAAGCCAACCGGGCTTCGCTACTGCATGAATGGTCTCGCTATGAGCTTCCATCCGGCCTCGGCCTGATCGAGGATGATCTTGTTGTTTTGCCTCAGGGCTGATGGCCGCCAGCGCGGATTGAAAGAGTTAGAGCGTCCTCTGTGCGTCCGAAAGGACGCACGGCGCTCTAGCGCTGCAGCCAGGCTTCGATGCCACGGGCTGCCGCCCGGCCGGTCGCCAGGCAGGCGGTGAGGAGATAGCCACCAGTCGGCGCCTCCCAGTCGAGCATCTCACCAGCGACGAAAGTGCCCGGCAGTGCCTTCAACATGAAGTTTTCGTCGATGCCGCTCCAGCGGATGCCGCCGGCTGAGGAGATCGCCTCGCCGATCGGCCGGGTTTCGATCACCGGCACCGGCAGGGCCTTGATCATGCCGGCGAGACGCTCCGGATCGGTTCGGTCGCGCTCGGGAGCGAGTTCGCGCAGCAGCGCCGCCTTGACGCCGTCGAGGCCGGCGCCCTTGCGCAGGCGGTTTGAAAAGCTCGATTTGGCGTCCTGCCGCGCAAGGTCGCGGCTCAGCCTGTCGATGGTGCGGCCGGGTGTGAGGTCGAGCGTCAGGACGGCGCTGCCATGGTTCAGCAACCGGTCGCGCAACGCGGCCGTATGGGTATAGACGAGGCTGCCTTCGATGCCGCTGCCGGTGATGACGAATTCGCCGGGAAAAGTGCCGGCCTCGGACGTGGCGGTGACCGACTTCACCGGCTCGCCGGCGAAACGCTCGCTGAAATTCCTGCTCCAGCCGACGACGAAGCCGCAATTGGCGGGTTGAAAAGTGTCAATTTCCACACCCCTGCCGGCCAGCCAAGGCACCCAGGCAGCGTCGGAGCCGAGGCGCGGCCAGCTTGCGCCGCCGAGCGCCAGCAGGGCTGCGTCACAATGGACGATGCCGCGCCCTTCGGGCGTTTCGAAAACATAGCCGTCTTCGGCAAAACCGGTCCAGCGGTGGCGGGTGCGCAGCGTGGCGCCCTGTGCCTCCAGCCGCCTGAGCCAGGCGCGCAGCAAAGGCGAGGCCTTCATCACCTTCGGGAAAACCCGGCCGGACGAGCCGACGAAGGTCTCGGTCCCGAACTCTGCTGCCCAATTCCTGATATCATCAGGGGTAAACGCATCAAGAGCGGGGCGCAGACGGGCGGAGGCCGCGGCGAAGCGCGTGGTGAAATGGGCATAATCCTCGGAATGGGTGATGTTGAGACCCGATTTGCCGGCCAGCAGGAACTTGCGGGCAAAGGTCGGCATGGCGTCGTAGACCGTCACGGCATGACCGGAACGGGAAAGCAGCTCGGCAGCCGCGAGACCCGCCGGGCCGCCGCCGATGATTGCAATCCGCTTCTGGTTCATTGATGTCTTCGCCCGATTCTCTCTGTATGCAGTTTTGGCGCGGGCGCGGATCGCCTGCAAGGGCGGAGATCAGTGGTGCGGATGCGTGCACTGGCCGTGGTCGGCGAGCACTTCGATGACGCGGCATTGGTCGACGCGGCCGTGGCCGCAGCCTTCCACCATGGTTTCCAGCTCGGCCTTCAGCGCCATCAGACTGCGGATGCGCTGCTCGACCTCGATGAGGCGGGCCTTGGCGATGGCGTCGGCCGAGGCGCAGGACTGGTGCGGATCGTCCTGCAGGGTGAGCAGCGTGCGGATCGCCTCGATCTCGAAGCCGAGTTCGCGGGCGTGGCGGATGAAGGCGAGGCGGCTGATATCGGCGGGTTCGAAGGAGCGCTGGTTGCCCTCGCTACGGCTCGGGGCCGCGAGCAGGCCGATGCTTTCATAATAACGCACCGTCGGCACCTTGACGCCGCTCTGGCGGGCGGCTTCGCCGATTGTGATCTTTTTCATGATTTTCCTCTTGCACCTCTAGTCGCTAGAGGATGTAGGGGGGATGCTTCTATTTGACAAGGAAGCGGATCATGGCTGAGAGCGAGACACGATACCGGGTAGGCGGCATGGATTGCGCCTCCTGCGCAACCAAGATCGATACGGCGGTCAGACGCTTGGCGGGTGTCGCCGATGTTTCCGTTTCGGTGATGGCGGGCACGATGACCGTCCGGCACGATGGCAGCAGTGATCTCAAGGCGATCGAGAAGAAGGTGACCGGGCTCGGCTATTCCGTCGCGCCGCTTGCCGGAAACGTTGCGCCTGCGCATGCCCACAGCTCGCAGCATCGTCACGACCATGGACATGATCACCGCGATCACGCGGACCACGACCACGATCATGCGGTGCATGATCATGAAGGGCACGATCACGCAGGCCATAGCCATGACCATACAAGTCATGACGACGACCATTCTCACGATCATGGCGAGAAGGAAATCGAGGGGTTGCACGGGCACGACCATGCGCCGATGGCCGGTCCCTGGTGGCAGAGTAGGAAGGGCCGGCTGACCATCCTTTCGGGTGCGGCACTCGTCGCCGCCTATGCCGTCGGCCATCTCGTGCCGGCGATTGCATCCTATGCCTTTATCGTTGCCATGCTGATCGGGCTGGTGCCGATCGCCCGGCGCGCTATCATGGCCGCCCTCTCAGGCACACCGTTTTCGATCGAGATGCTGATGACGATCGCCGCCGTCGGCGCCGTCATCATCAATGCCGGCGAAGAGGCGGCAACCGTTGTGTTCCTGTTCCTCGTTGGCGAGCTTCTGGAAGGGGTGGCAGCGGGCAAGGCGCGCGAAAGCATCCAGTCGCTGACGGCGCTGGTGCCGAAGACCGCGCTGCTCGAAGACAACGGGCAGACGCGCGAGGTGCCGGCGGAAAGCCTTTCGGTCGGCGCTATCATCATGGTTCGTCCTGGCGATCGGATCTCGGCGGACGGCATTATCCTCTCAGGCGAAAGCGCGATCGACGAGGCGCCGGTGACGGGCGAGAGCACGCCGGTACGCAAGGGCGTCGATGCCGTCGTTTTTGCCGGCACGGTCAATGGCGACGCGGTACTCAGGGTTCGCGTCACGGCGGCTGCCGCCGACAATACCATCGCCCGCGTCGTCAAGCTGGTGGAGGAGGCGCAGGAATCGAAGGCGCCGACGGAGCGCTTCATCGATCGGTTCTCGCGCTATTACACGCCCGGCGTGGTCGTGGTCGCAGCGCTGGTCGCGGTCGTTCCGCCGCTGCTGTTCGCCGGGCCGTGGGGCGAATGGGTCTATAAGGGCCTTGCGATCCTTTTGATCGGCTGCCCCTGCGCGCTCGTTATCTCGACGCCGGCGGCAATCGCCGCCTCGCTTTCATCCGGTGCGCGGCGCGGGCTGCTGATGAAGGGTGGCG
Organism: Rhizobium leguminosarum; assembly: GCF_002953715.1. Classification (GTDB taxonomy): domain Bacteria; phylum Pseudomonadota; class Alphaproteobacteria; order Rhizobiales; family Rhizobiaceae; genus Rhizobium; species Rhizobium leguminosarum_V. The sequence continues at coordinate 3,997,001 of NZ_CP025012.1, read as the reverse complement.
CGGTGCTGGAAACGCTCGGTAAGGTGACGATGGTCGCCTTCGACAAGACAGGCACGCTGACGGAAGGCAAGCCTCAGGTAACCGACATCATTTCCTTTGGCCTGAGCGAGGCGCAGGTGCTGTCGCGCGCGGCGGTGCTGGAGCAGGGTTCCAGCCATCCGCTGGCGCTGGCGATCCTCAACCGTGCCAAGGCCGATGGTGTTCCCGTGCCGCCGGCCTTCGAGCTGGAAGCGCTGCCGGGCAAGGGTGTCAGCGGCAAAGTCGGCGGCGAGACGCTGGACCTGCTGTCGCCGCCCGCCGCCCGCGAGCGCGGGACGCTCGGCGCGGAACAGGATGCACGCATCACGGCGCTGAACGACGAGGGCAAGAGCGTGTCGGTGCTGCTAGTCAATGGTGTTGCGGCCGGCCTGATCGCGATGCGCGACGAGCCGCGTGAGGATGCCGAGGCCGGGCTCGCTGCCCTCAAATCAGCAGGCGTCAAGGCGATGATGTTGACGGGCGACAACAAGCGGACGGCAGCAGCTGTTGCCGGCATGCTCGGCATCGACTGGCGCGGCGAGATGATGCCGGAGGACAAGCAGCGGGTCGTCGGCGAATTGAAGCGCCAGGGTTTCATCGTCGCCAAGGTCGGCGACGGCATCAACGATGCTCCGGCGCTGGCCGCTGCCGATATCGGCATCGCCATGGGTGGCGGCACCGATGTGGCGCTGGAGACGGCGGATGCGGCCGTGTTGCACGGACGAGTCGGCGACGTGGCGCGGATGATCGAACTTTCCAAACGCACGATGCGCAACATCCTGCAGAATATCACCATCGCACTCGGACTGAAGGCGGTGTTTCTGGTGACGACGATCGCCGGCATTACCGGGCTCTGGCCGGCGATCCTCGCCGATACCGGCGCCACCGTGCTGGTGACGATCAACGCACTGCGGCTGCTTCGAATAAAAATATGAATATCGTTTGGGGAGCCGGCTTCTGCCGGCTCTTTCTATGATGGGTTCTCCACAGCGCTTTTGCGTTAACGTTTCATTATCCACATCATACACAGGCGCGGCGATTCGTTATCGCCATGCTGCGCCGCCGCAACAACTTGTTGACGTCATCGGCGATTCGGATACCATATCTAGTGTTCGAGGTTCCGTCGATTCGTGAGGATCGGCGGCTAAGACGGGAATTCGGTGCGCTTCGCCATCATGGTGCGGCAATGCCGGAGCTGCCCCCGCAACTGTAAGCGGCGAGCAACTGTCCGATTTCAGGTCACTGGAGCATGATGCTCCGGGAAGGCTGGGCAGGCGCTTTGACCCGTGAGCCAGGAGACCTGCCTCGAACGAAACGTCCACGGGCGGGGTGTCCGGAAGGTCGCGTTGCATGGCTGCGGGGAATCTCCGCATCGCGTTTCGCAGGCCCGAACCTCCGCCCCCGAAACCTTCGCATTGAGCCACTTCGGGGTGAAGTCATGTCAGTATCTCAGTTCAGGCCGCCACCCGCTCGAGGTAGAGGGCGGAGTACGCCCAGCGGCTAAACAGCCGCATCGCTCACATCATCAGAGAATTTTTCGACGGATATCGACAGATTTCCGATCGATGTCCTGCGTCCAATCGCGTCGTCACGAGGAATATCATGACCATTACCGTCTACAGCAAGCCTGCCTGCGTCCAGTGCACTGCGACCTACCGCGCTCTCGACCGCCTGGGTGTCGATTATGACATCGTCGATATCTCGCAGGATGCCGAAGCGCTCGATCGCGTCCGCAGCCTCGGCTACATGCAGGCGCCTGTGGTCATCGCCGGCGAGCAGCACTGGGCGGGCTTCCGCCCCGACATGATCAGTGCGCTCTCCTGACCTGAGGACAAGCGATGGGCCTGATCGTCTATTATTCCAGCCGATCCGAGAACACCCATCGGTTCGTCGCCAAGCTCGGCCTGCGCGCGGCGCGCATTCCGCCAGGTGGCGCAGACGCGTTCCATATCCGCGAACCCTTCGTGCTGATCGTGCCGACCTATAGCGGCGACGGCGGCAAGGGCGCCGTTCCCAAGCAGGTGATCCGTTTCCTCAACGATGCGGAAAACCGAGGACACATCCGCGGCGTGATCGCCGCGGGCAACAGCAATTTCGGCGAGACATACGGGCTCGCCGGCGACGTGGTCTCGCAGAAATGCCAGGTGCCGTACCTATACCGGTTCGAGCTCATGGGCACCGAGGACGACGTCGCCAAGGTCAAACTCGGAATGGAACGATTTTGGACACGGCAACAAACTTGACGCGGGATGCGGGCGCAAAACCGCATCACACTTTTGCTCAGCCCGCGGGGGAAAGGCCGCCGAAGGCAGCGGAAACGCTCGACTATCACGCGCTGAACGCGATGCTGAACCTCTATGACGATGAGGGGCGGATCCAGCTCGACAAGGATCGAATGGCTGCCAAGCAATATTTCCTGCAGCATGTGAACCAGAACACGGTGTTCTTCCACAATCTGAGGGAAAAGCTCGATTACCTCGTGACCGAGGGTTATTACGAGCAGGAGGTTCTCGACCAGTATTCCTTCAATTTCGTGCGGGATCTGTTCGACCACGCCTATGCCAAGAAATTCCGTTTCCCGACCTTCCTCGGCGCCTTCAAATATTACACCAGCTATACGCTGAAGACCTTCGACGGAAAGCGCTATCTCGAGCGCTACGAAGACCGCATCTGCATGGTGGCACTAGCCTTGGCGCGCGGCGACGAGGCCCTTGCCCGCGACATGGTCGACGAGATCATTTCCGGCCGCTTCCAGCCGGCAACGCCGACCTTCCTCAACGCCGGCAAGAAGCAGCGCGGCGAACTGGTTTCCTGCTTCCTGCTGCGCGTCGAGGACAATATGGAATCGATCGGCCGGTCGATCAATTCGGCGCTGCAATTGTCGAAGCGCGGCGGCGGCGTGGCGCTGTCGCTGACGAATATCCGCGAGGCAGGCGCGCCGATCAAGCATATCGAGAACCAGTCCTCGGGCATCATCCCTGTCATGAAGCTGCTCGAAGACAGCTTCTCCTACGCCAACCAGCTCGGCGCGCGCCAGGGGGCGGGTGCCGTCTATCTCAATGCCCATCATCCCGATATCATGCGCTTCCTCGACACCAAGCGCGAAAATGCCGACGAGAAGATCCGCATCAAGACGCTGTCGCTCGGCGTCGTTGTGCCCGATATCACCTTCGAGCTCGCCAAGAACAACGAGGATATGTATCTGTTCTCGCCCTATGACGTGGAGCGCGTCTATGGCGTGCCCTTCACCGAGATTTCGGTGACGGAAAAGTACCGCGAGATGGCTGATGATGCCCGCATCTCCAAGAAGAAGATCAAGGCGCGGGAATTCTTCCAGGTGCTTGCCGAAATCCAGTTCGAGAGCGGCTACCCCTACATCATGTTCGAGGACACGGTGAACCGGGCGAACCCGATCGCCGGGCGTATTTCGATGAGCAATCTCTGCTCGGAAATCCTGCAGGTGAGCGAGGCGAGCGAGTATCATGACGACCTTTCCTACAAACATCTCGGCAAGGATATTTCCTGCAATCTCGGCTCGCTGAATATCGCGGCGGCAATGGATTCGGCCGATTTCGGCAAGACGATCGAGACCTCGATCCGGGCGCTGACGGTCGTTTCCGACATGAGCCACATCTCCTCGGTTCCCTCGATCGAGAAGGGCAATGACGAGAGCCATGCGATCGGCCTCGGCCAGATGAACCTGCACGGTTACCTCGCCCGTGAACGGATTTTCTACGGCTCTGAGGAAGGCGTCGATTTCACCAATATCTATTTCTATACGGTGACCTATCACGCGATCCGCGCCTCGAACCTTTTGGCGGTCGAACGCGGCGCGAGCTTCAAGGGCTTCGAGAACTCGAAATATGCCTCCGGCGACTATTTCGACAAATATACCGACCGGCTCTGGGAGCCGGCGACGGAGACGGTGAGGGCGCTGTTCGAGACGTCGGACATTCATATTCCGACGCAGGAAGATTGGGCCGCGTTGAAGAAGGCGGTGATGGCCTCCGGCCTCTATAACCAGAACCTGCAGGCGGTGCCGCCGACGGGCTCGATCTCCTATATCAACCACTCGACCTCCTCGATCCATCCGATCGTCTCGAAGATCGAGATCCGCAAGGAAGGCAAGATCGGCCGTGTCTATTATCCGGCGCCGTTCATGACCAACGACAATCTCGACTATTATCAGGATGCCTACGAGATCGGGCCGGAGAAGATCATCGACACCTATGCTGCGGCGACCCAGCATGTCGACCAGGGCCTGTCGCTGACCTTGTTCTTCCGCGACACGGCAACGACGCGCGACATCAACAAGGCGCAGATCCATGCCTGGAAGAAGGGCATCAAGACGATCTACTACATCCGCCTTCGCCAGATGGCGCTGTCCGGCACCGAGGTGCAGGGCTGCGTATCCTGTACCTTGTGATTTGATTGCCGCTGGCGCTGCAAGAAGCGGGAGGGGTTCCGCAGTTCCCTTCGCCATGCAGACGCTGACGCCCGAAAGGACCAACCTTATGAACATGCAAATCAAACCTACTTCCCGCGTGCGTGCCATCAACTGGAACCGCATCGAGGACGACAAGGATCTCGAAGTCTGGAACCGGCTCACCGGCAATTTCTGGCTGCCGGAAAAGGTGCCGCTTTCCAACGACATTCCTTCCTGGGCGACGCTGACGCCGGTCGAGCAGCAGCTCACCATCCGCGTCTTTACCGGATTGACGCTGCTCGACACGATCCAGAACGGCGTCGGTTCCATCCGGCTGATGGAGGATGCGGCGACGCAGCATGAGGAGGCGGTGCTTTCCAACATCTCCTTCATGGAGGCGGTGCATGCGCGCTCCTATTCCTCGATCTTCTCGACGCTGTGCTCGACGCCCGATGTCGATGATGCCTATCGCTGGTCGGAGGAAAACGAATTCCTGCAGCGGAAATCAGCGCTGATCATGGAGCAATATCGCTCCGGCGATCCGTTGAAGAAGAAGGTTGCGAGCGTCTTCCTCGAAAGCTTCCTGTTCTATTCCGGCTTTTACCTGCCGATGTACTGGTCGAGCCGGGCGAAGCTCACCAACACGGCCGACATGATCCGGCTGATCATCCGCGACGAGGCGGTGCACGGCTATTATATCGGCTACAAGTTCCAACGTGGGCTGGAACGCCTCGGCGAGGAGAGAAGGCAGGAGATCAAGGATTTCGCCTTTGAGCTGCTGCTCGAGCTCTATGACAACGAGGCGAAATATACGGAGGCGCTCTATGACGGCGTCGGGTTGACCGAGGACGTCAAGAAATTCCTGCATTACAATGCCAACAAGGCGCTGATGAACCTTGGCTATGAGGCGCTGTTTCCGGCGGAGGCCTGCAAGGTCAATCCGGCGATCCTGTCAGCGCTTTCGCCGAATGCCGACGAGAACCACGACTTCTTCTCCGGCTCCGGCTCCTCCTATGTCATCGGCAAGGCTGTGGCGACCGAGGACGATGACTGGGATTTCTGAGGGTTGATTGCAGTCTGCCTCTTATCATTTGCTCTCTCATCGCCCACATTCAGCGGAAATAAATTCGGTCCTCGCCAATGATGTGGCGTAGCGGGAGTTTTTGATGCAATCCATTTCAAACAAGGCCGGGACTGCCGTCGAGGCGGGCGAAGGCGTCTGGCCGATCCGCAGAAGACGGATTCTCGACTGGCTGGTGAACGAGACGCGCGGTGAGCGGTTCATCGACAATATCCTGGTGGACATGTGCGAGAAGCTGCTGGCGGCAGGGGTGCCGGTGGCGCGGGCGACATTGCATTTCAGGACGAACCATCCGCAATGGATAGGCGCCCGCATCCTCTGGAAGGAAGGCCTGGCAGAGGCAACGATCAACACTTTCGCCTATGGTATCGAAATTACGCCAGAGTTCCTGAAGAGTCCCGTCAATGCGATCCATCAGGGTGCGGAGGAGGTACGCAAACAGCTGGAAGACACAGCCGACGGCGACGAGGATTCATTCTATCAGGAACTGCGCGACGATGGCCTCACGGAGTATATCGCCTGGCCAGTCGAGCATACTTTCGGCAAACGGCACGTCGCGACATTTTCTACCAGCCGGCCGGGCGGCTTTACGAGCGAGCATGTCGATTTCCTGCGCGACCTGCTGCCGGCCCTAACGCTCGTCAGCGAAATCCGGCTGAAGAACATCATGGCGCGCACGCTGCTGCAGACCTATGTGGGACCGCATGCGAGCGAACAGATCCTGGCGGGCGTCACGACGCGCGGCAGCGGCGCGACCGTCGGTGCGGCAATCATGATCTGCGACCTGCGCGACTTTACGGCGATCTCCGATCTCTGGCCGCGTGACGATGTCATCCATCTGCTCAACGATTACTTCGACGCCATGTCGGACCCGATCGAACGGCATGGCGGAGAGATCCTGAAGTTCATGGGCGACGGATTGCTGGCGATCTTCCCGCTGAGCAAGGACACGGCCTGTCACGATCTGCTGCAGGCGATCCGCGAAGGGCAGGCGTTGATGGCGCAATTGAACCAGCAATATGCGGGCAACGGACGCGAACCGCTGCGCTACGGCGTCGGGGTGCATGTCGGCGACGTCATGTACGGCAATATCGGCTCGCGCCGGCGGCTGGATTTCACCGTCATCGGTCCGGCGGTCAATGTCGCCTCGCGGCTGGAAACCCTGACCAAGGAGGTCAAGCGGCCGGTGCTCTTGTCGCGGGCCTTTGTCGAAATGGCGGACTGCGCGAAGGACATGGACAGCCTCGGCACATTCCCGCTGCGCGGGCTTGGAGAGCCCGTCGATGTTTTCGCCTTTCCGGAGCGCTAGAAACTTATACTCCTCGCTTGTTTCCCCAAAGCAGCACATGCAGTTGTGGTAGCACGCGGGCTGTAAACCATTGGTCGGCTGTTACTTTTGCGACAAGCCAGTGCATCCGATCCATCACGCCGTCGATATCAATGCGGGCGTCATCGTCATCGGGCGGCGGCGGTGTATGATTGCCGGGCTGAAGGAACAAGGGAATTTGGGGATAGCGCTGACCCGCCCGTTGGGCGAATTCGTAGTCGGTATCGTCGAAGACGACAATCTTCAATGCGACCTCCGGTTCGCCGGAGGCCAGTTGAAGACAGTGATCCACCTGGCCCCAGTCCGTCAGCATTCCGCTTGATGGCGGTTTGGGGCTGATGACCAGGATATCGAGATCGCGAAACCAGGCCTGGGCCACGCTTCCCTGTGTTTCCAGTGCAAAGCGGTATCCTTGGGAATGGCCGAGCTCGATCAGTGGCCTCAAGGGTTGTATCGCCGGATTGCCTCCGGAAAGGGAAACCGTCAGTGGCTTGCCTCCAGAGAGTTCCGTGACCTTATGCCAGACCGCCTCAGTGGACATGGGAATCCATTGATCCCGGAACGCGCTGTCGACCGCGTGAAGACTGTCACACCAGGAACACCGATAGTCACAGCCACCTGTCCTCACGAACACCGTCGGCAGCCCGATCAAGGCACCTTCACCCTGTATGGTCGGGCCAAAGATCTCGCTGACGCGAATGCTCCCCACGCTCACGGCCTGTACTCCGCCCAGGTTTTCGGCGTCTCGCTGACGCGAACGGACGATGTCTCCGGGAAGCGCTGCTTGCACCAGTCGTAAAAGTGCCTTGCCAGGAACTCGGAGGTGACTTTCGAATGGCCGAAGACGTCGTTCAGGTGACGATGGTCGAAAGTTTCGTCGATATAGCGCTTGAGCGGCGAGAGGTCGTGATAGTCACGAACGAAGCCATCATCATTCAGGCTTTCCGCTGCCAGCTCGACGATGACGATGTAGTTGTGACCGTGAAGCCGAGCGCATTGATGGTCGGCAGGCAGGTGATCCAATTGATGGGAGGCGGAGAGATGAAACTCCTTGGTGATGCGGTACATCAACGCACCTCCGTGGCCGAGTATCGCGACACGGCTGCTCTCCAGAAATCCCGATCTTCGTACGCCGTGGGATCGGGAACACCGGCAAGATGGAAAGCTTCGCGGCGTTCCACGCAGGTTCCGCAGCGCCCACAGTGGAGTTCGCCACCTTTGTAGCAGGACCAGGTCTCTGAAAACGGAGTGCCGTGTTTCGCGCCGTCAACCACGATCGCCGCTTTAGAAACATCGACGTATGGGGCAAGCAGTTTCACGCTGGCATAACCTTCCAGCGCTTCGTTCTGCATGCGCTGGAAAGCATCGATGAAGCCCGGTCGGCAGTCCGGGTAGATGAAGTGGTCGCCGCCATGCACGGCGACGGCGACGGCATCGGCTTTTTGCGCGGCAGCCAGACCGAACGCGATTGCCAGCATGATGGCGTTGCGGTTCGGCACGACGGTGGCCTTCATGGTCTCCTCGGCGTAGTGGCCATCGGGAACCTCGACATTGTCGGTCAGGGCCGATCCGCTGAGATGACCGCCGATGCTGGCGATGTCGATAATATGATGTGGAACGGAGAGCCGTGAGGCACATCTGGCGGCGAAGTCGAGTTCCTTGCGATGCCGTTGGCCGTAGTCGAAGGAGACCAGGCCGATAAGCTGCTTTTCCGTCGCTACCTTGTGGGCAAGCGAAACGGAGTCCAGTCCGCCGGAGCAGACGACGATGGTTTTCATATTTTGGATCCCTTGTTTTGACCGGGTGGGCTGCGACCGGATTAGGCGGTGCTTCTAGGACAAATCACGCGCCATGGAAACAGTTTTGAAGCGTGAGTGTGATTGAGGGATGAGATGACGTTGATTTCACGGCGGTTTTCATGGCTTCGGGGTCTGATGCCAACGCTCCCCACAGCGGGATAGCCCCTAACCGATCGGAAAGTTGATCTGCGGTGGCAGCAGGAGTTGCAGATCCTCGGCATCCGGATCGCTGATGCGCTGCAGCAGCATGCGTCCCAGATCCTCGCCGGCCGCCGTCAGATCCTCGTGGATCGTGTCGACCTTCGGCTGTAACTGGCTGAGAAGGCGGGACGTCTCCTTGGCAACGATATCGTAATCGACGGCCAGTATGCGGCCGGCATCGCTCATGCCGCTGATGACGGCAAGCGCCGAAACTTCGCCGGGGCAGATGAAGCCATCAGGAGCATCCGGGGCATCGGCGCGGCTGCTAATGAAGCCGCGCAGCACGCCGGCCGGGGTATCGAGATCGACCGCCTCGGGGATCTCATAGGTGATGCCTGCCTCCCGCACCGCTGTCATGAAGCCATGCAGGATATGCTGGCAGAAGGTCAGCCGTTTCGGCGGCAGGATCACCGCCACCTTTTTGCGGCCCTTGGCGATCAGCCGGCGCGTCGCCTCATAGGCAAAGGTGAAATTGTCGTAGTCGACATAGGGGTGCTGCGTCGAAAATTCGGTGCGGCCATGACAGATGAAGGGAAAGCCGGTCTCGAGCAACAGGCGGACGCGGGCATCGAGCGGTTCGGTGCGCGTGAAGATCAGCCCGTCGGCGAGGTGATTGCGGATGATGTATTCGGCGGCCTCGACATCGGTCGTCGACAGGAAGTTCGGGGCGACGACAAGATGGTAGGAGGTCTCTTTCAGCGCTTTGGCGATGCCGTACATGATCGAGGTGCTGAAACCGACCACTTCCTCGTGCGAATCGAGCAGGATGGCGATGACATTGGTGCGGCCTGTCTTCAGGCGCTGCGCGGCCCGGTCCGGGAGATAGCCGATCTCGCGGGCGATGCGGTGCACGCGTTGACGGGTCTCGAGCGAAATCTGCGGCGCATCGGAAAGCGCCCGTGACACCGTCGTCACCGCAAGGCCGGCGATCGTGGCGATCGTTCGCAAGGTCGGCTTGCCGCGCTTATGCGTGATATCGAGATTTTCGCCGCGCTGCGGCCCGGACGGTTCGGTCACCCTTGGCTTTCCATGCTGGAATTGCCGATACCATAACACGATGAATCCGGCGCGCAATCGACGAATGAAAACGTTTTAAATTTTAACGTTCTGTTAGTCACGAATTAAATATGAATTATATTCAGTAACTTAGGGAAATAACCATATTTTTCTCGGGAGTCGAGAAAGGGCTTGACGACGGGAGGGTTATAACGTTTTAAATTGTCAACCGCGCGGAGGAGTGCGGCCGTATGCTGACCGCTGCAATGGCGGGAAGCATCGGGCGGCAGGGAGGGTCCCGCCGCCGATTTGCAAACGGGAGGAAATTCATGAGCAAGTTTTTGAGCTCGGCAGCTATTGCTGTCGTGATGATGGCTGGCCTCAGTGCTGCCCACGCCGCCGACGTGAAGGAAGTGCAGATGCTGCACTGGTGGACGTCTGGTGGGGAGGCCGCGGCGCTGAACGTTCTGAAGCAGGATCTTTCGAAGGAGGGGTTTGCCTGGAAGGACGTTCCGGTTGCCGGCGGTGGCGGCGATGCGGCGATGACGGCGCTGAAGGCGATGGTTGCGGCCGGCACCTATCCGACGGCTTCGCAGATGTTGGGCTATACCGTGCTCGATTATGCCCAGGCTGGCGTCATGGGCGATTTGACGGAGACGGCGAAGAAGGAAGGCTGGGACAAGTCGGTTCCGGCAGCGCTGCAGAAGTTCTCGGTCTATGACGGCAAGTGGGTCGCAGCCCCCGTCAACGTTCACTCGGTCAACTGGCTGTGGATCAACAAGGCTGTGATGGACAAGATCGGCGGCACCCAGCCGAAGACCTTCGACGAGCTGATCGCGCTGCTCGACAAGGCCAAGGCCGCCGGCGTGATCCCGCTCGCCCTTGGCGGCCAGAACTGGCAGGAAGCGACGATGTTCGATTCCATCGTGCTGTCGACCGGCGGTCCGGAGTTCTACAAGAAGGCCTTCAACGACCTCGACGAGGAATCGCTGAAGTCCGACACGATGAAGAAGTCGTTCGATAACCTCGCCACGATCATCAAATATGTCGACCCGAACTTCTCGGGCCGCGACTGGAACCTGGCGACCGCCATGGTCATCAAGGGTGACGCGCTGGTGCAGGTGATGGGCGACTGGGCCAAGGGCGAATTCGTCGCCGCCAAGAAGACGCCGGATACCGACTTCCTGTGCTACCGCTTCCCCGGCACCGACGGCAGCGTGGTCTACAACTCCGACATGTTCGGCATGTTCAACGTCCCAGACGACCGCAAGGCGGCCCAGGTGGCGCTGGCAACGGCAACGCTGTCGAAGAGCTTCCAGTCTGCCTTCAACGTCGTCAAGGGATCGGTGCCGGCGCGTACCGACGTTCCCGATACCGACTTCGACGCTTGCGGCAAGAAGGGCATCGCCGACCTGAAGGCAGCCAATGAAGGCGGCACGCTGTTCGGCTCGCTGGCGCAAGGCTATGGCGCACCGCCGGCGATCGCCAATGCCTATAAGGATGTCGTCTCGAAGTTCGTCCACGGCCAGATCAAGACCTCCGACGAAGCCGTCAAGCAGCTCGTTCAGGCGATCGACGACGCCCGCTGAGATCACGTGTGATGACAAATGCTTCCCCGCCTGCTGGCGGGGAAGCTTCAGGCTCCGCGCCGATCATGCAGGGATGATCATGCGGGGCCGATTGCCCGGACGATCATGCAGGCAGGAGATGACATTCCATGAGCACCGTTGCGACCACCGATCCGGTTCTGACGCCGAGGCAATCGACGGGGATTTCGTTGAGAGGCCGGCTGCAGGATGCGCTGCCGAAGATCGTGCTGGCGCCCAGCTTCGTCATCACCATCATCTTCGTCTATGGCTTCATCGTCTGGACGGCCTATCTGTCGTTCACCAATTCCAAGACATTCCCCTCCTATGCGCTGACCGGCGCACGCGCCTATCAGCGGCTGTGGCGCTGGACCTTCGAGAGCGATCCACCGTCTTCCTGGTACACCTCGATCACCAACATGGCGATCTTCGGCTTCCTCTATATCGGCATCTGCCTGGCGCTCGGCCTGTTCCTCGCCATCCTGCTCGACCAGAAGATCCGCGGCGAGGGTCTGCTCCGGCCGATCTTCCTCTATCCGATGGCGCTCTCCTTCATTGTGACAGGCGTTGCCTGGAAATGGTTCCTCGATCCCGGCCTCGGGCTGGAACAGACGCTGCACCATTTTGGCTGGACAAGCTTCCACTTCGACTGGATCAAGAACAAGGACTTCGTCATCTACACCGTCGTCATCGCCGGCGTCTGGCAGGCGTCGGGCTTCGTCATGGCGATGTTCCTGGCGGGCTTACGCGGTATCGACGGCGAGATCATGAAGGCGGCCCAGATCGACGGCGCCTCGCCATTCCAGCTCTATCGGCGCATCGTCATTCCGCTGCTGCGGCCGATCTTTCTCTCCGCCTTCATCGTGCTCGCCCATATGGCGATCAAGTCCTATGACCTGGTGGTGGCGCTGACCTCGGGCGGCCCCGGCGGCTCGGCCTGGCTGCCGTCGAACTTCATGTATGAATACACCTTCAAGCGCAACGAGATGGCCGTCGGCTCGGCCAGCGCCATCATCATGCTGATGACGATCTCGGCGATCATCGTTCCCTATCTCTATTCCGAACTGAAGGAGAAGGCGCGATGAGCAGCGTGACCTCTCCGATAGCAACCTCGCAGAACAGCAACAACACCCGCTGGATCGGCCGCACCGTCATCTACGGCCTGCTGCTGGTCTTCGCCGTCCTCTATCTGATGCCGCTCTTCGTCATGCTGACGACCTCGTTCAAGACCATGGACGAGATCCAGAACGGCAACATGCTGGCGCTGCCGCAATCGCCGACCTTCGATCCCTGGATCAAGGCCTGGGGCGAGACCTGCGTCGGGCTCACCTGCGCCGGCATCAAGGGTTACTTCTGGAACTCGATCAAGATGGTCGTGCCGGCTGTCGCGATCTCCACCATCATGGGGGCGTTGAACGGTTATGTCCTGACCAAATGGCGCTTTCCCGGCCACACGCTGGTGTTCGGGCTGATGCTGTTTGCCTGCTTCATCCCGTTCCAGTCGGTGCTGTTGCCGATGGCGACGATCCTCGGCAGTCTCGGCCGCTTCGGCATGACGCTGCAGAACGCCACGGGCTGGAACTTCGGCTTCGGCAATCCGACGGTCAATCTGGTCTTCGTCCATGTCGTCTATGGCCTCGGCTTCACGACGCTGTTCTTCCGCAATTTCTACGAGGCCTTTCCGACCGAACTGGTGCGCGCCGCCCAGGTCGATGGCGCCAGCTTCTTCCAGATCTTCCGGCGCATCATGCTGCCGAACTCGCTGCCGATCATCGTCGTCACCGTCATCTACCAGTTCACCAATATCTGGAACGACTTCCTGTTTGCATCTGCCTATGCCGGCACCGGTGAATCCATGCCGATGACGGTGGCGCTGAACAATGTCGTCAACACCTCGACCGGGGTGGTCGAATACAATGTCAACATGGCGGCGGCGATGATCGCAGCCGTGCCGACGCTCATCGTCTATATCCTCGCCGGCCGCTACTTCGTGCGCGGTCTGATGGCGGGCGCTGTCAAAGGGTAATCCATGGCCTTCCTCGAAATCTCCGGTCTCAGAAAACGCTTCGGCGCCGTCGACATTCTCAAGGGGATCGACCTCGAACTCGAAAAGGGCGGCTTTCTCGTGCTGGTCGGCCCGTCCGGCTGCGGCAAGTCGACGCTGCTCAACACCATTGCCGGGCTGGAGACGATCACGTCTGGCGATATCAAGATCGACGGGCGCGACATCAGCGGCCTGCATCCTTCCAAGCGCGATATCGCCATGGTGTTCCAGTCCTACGCGCTCTATCCGAACATGACGGTGGCGGGCAACATCGCCTTCGGCATGGAGATCCGCGGCGTGCCGAAGGAGGAGCGTGTCAAGGCGATCGGCCAAGTCTCCGACATGCTGCAGATCGGCCATCTGCTCGACCGCAAGCCGAGCCAGCTCTCCGGCGGCCAGCGCCAGCGTGTCGCCATGGGGCGGGCGCTGGTGCGCAATCCGCAGGTCTTCCTGTTCGACGAGCCGCTCTCCAATCTCGATGCCAAGCTGCGCGTCGACATGCGCACCGAGATCAAGCGGCTGCATCAGCGCATGGGCACCACCTTCGTCTATGTCACCCATGACCAGATCGAGGCGATGACGTTGGCGACCAAGATCGCCGTGCTGAAGGATGGCGTGCTGCAGCAGTTCGGCACGCCGGCCGAGATCTATAACAGCCCGTCCAATATCTTCGTCGCCGACTTCATGGGCTCGCCGGCGATGAACCTCTTGACCGCCACCGTCGAAAACGGCGCCGGCGGGCTGGAAGTCTCGCTGGAACGGCCGAATGCCGCCCCGCTGAGATTGCCGGTCATATCAGGCAATGACGGCCTGACCGCCTATACCGGCAAACAGGTGATCTTCGGCATCCGCCCGGAGGCGCTGACCGATCCCGATGGCGCCGACCGCAAGGCGCGCTCGCTGACCGAGGGCGATTGCCTGATCGAGGTGGTCGAACCGGCCGGATCCGATACCTTCGCCGTCACCAAGCTCGGCGGCAAATCCGTCGTCGCCCGCCTGCGCGCCGATACCGGCATCGCGCCAGGACAAAACACCCGCCTCGCATTCAATCTCGACAAGGCCGTCTTCTTCGATCCCGAGAGCCAGCTCAGGATTTCGTAACAGTCATTAGAGTGCCGCGCGTCTATAAGACGCGCTAGGGGCGCTCTAACACTTTGAATTTGCACATAATCCTTTCCGAAAATCGATTTCGATTTTCGGGGTTATGCGCTAGGCAGCTGTCACGCTGAGCGACACCGGCGCGAAACGCGTCGAAACCGCTTCGACGGTGATTTCGCCAGTGAACCCCGTCGCCTCCAGCCAGAAGCCGGCGGTGCCGCCCTGCAGCGGCACATTGCTCGGGCCGACGATCCTTGCCGGGCCGTGCACCTTCAGCGAAATGCTGTCGTTCATGAAAGGCAGGCGCTGGCCGCGCTGGTCGAGGGCGCGGATGATGACGCGCGTGCTGTCACGTTCGCGAGCTTTCAGCGTGGGGCTATCGGCAACCACTTCCAGCGTTGTCGGCAGCGGATCGGCCGCCAGCGTCAGGCTGGCCACCGGCTCGCCGCCGATATAACCGGTGAAGGTGCCGTCGATCCATTCGAGACCCCAGGTGCCGAGCTCATCGGCAGTGAAGTGCCGATGGTCAAGAACGACGGGGGGATGCGGCAGATGCGGGTAGTTCTCGCGGTCTGGACCGATGCGCTTGCTGAGCGCGCCATATCGCAGCTCCACCTCGTCGCAGTTGGTCAGGATGATCAGCGGCAGCACGCCGCCGATATTGCGTTCGCCGCGCGCCCAGAAGGTCGCCGGCTTCATGACGATCTCCTCGGAAGGGTCGCACTGGCTGATATAGGCATAGGCCGCGAATTTCGGCTCGCGGAACATGTCCATGACGCCGTGATAGCAGATGCGGTCGCCGGAGCCGAAATCCTTGTGGGTGTTGTAATCGAACATGCACCAGCCGATGGCGCCGGAGATATCAGGATCGCCATAGGCGGCATTCAGCACTTCCAGGTGACGGCGCACATGCTCGGCCTGGCGCTGCTCCTGGTCATAAATCTTCGTCGGGTGCATGTGGCCGTTGAACTCGGTGATGAGGTACGGCACCTTGTGCGACAGTCCGGTATTTTCCTGCTGGGCGCGCAGCGCGGTGCGCGGGCGGTTGGCGCCCGGCAGTTCCTCATTGCCGAGGATGAAGTCGTTCATCGTGTAGACGTCTTCGAGCAGCTCGCTCTCGGTGAGATAACGCACGCCGCCGGTCTGGCGGGTGCTGTCGAGTTCACGGGCGAGGCGATTGGTCTCGGCGTAGAAATCGTGATTATCCTGCGATTCGTTGATGCGCACGCCCCAGATGATGATCGAGGGGTGGTTCCAGTCGCGCTCGATCATGCGGCGGACGTTCTCGATCGATTCCTGCTGCCAGTCGGCATCGCCGATATGCTGCCAGCCCGGGATCTCTTCGAAGACCAGCAGACCGATCGTGTCGCATCGGTCGAGGAACCATTTCGACTGCGGATAATGCGAGGTGCGGACGATATTGCACTTCAGCACCGTCTTCATGATGTCGGCGTCACGCTCCTGGGCGGAGCGGCCGGCGGCATAACCGACATAGGGGAAGGCCTGGTGGCGGTTGAGGCCGCGCAGCTTCAATGGCTTGCCGTTGAGGAGGAAACCTTCCGGCGTGAATTCGGCGGTGCGGAAGCCGAACCTGGTCGAGACACGGTCGGAGCCGTGTTCGGTCCTGATTTCGACGGTGACGTCATAGAGCGTGGGATCGGTGATGTCCCAGAGGGCGATGCCGGTGAGGCCGCCAAAGGAGAGCGTGGTGCGGCTGCCGATCGTTTCAGTGGCGGCGGTGGCGACCACCGTACCGTCGGCCTGTTTCAGCGTTGCGGTGACCGTCGCCGAGAAGCTGCGGCCCTCGGGATTGGCGATATCGACGCGTATGGTCGCCGATTTCTCCGGGCCGAGAACGTCTGTGGTTTCGATCTTGAGATTGCGGATCGAGACCGGGTCGGTGACCTTCAGCCAGACATCGCGGTAGATGCCAGCATAGGTCAGATAGTCGATACGGCCGCCGAAAGGCGGAATGTCGGGGTTTTCGCTGCCGTCGATCTTGACGGTGACGAGGTTCTCGCCCTTGACCAGCTTGCCGGTGAGGCGGGCCTCAAATGGGGTGTAGCCGTCCTTATGGGCAATGATTTCCTCGCCGTTCAGATAGACGACGCTGTCGGCCATGGCGGCGTCGAAGACGAGCGAAACTTCGCGGCCCTCGAATTCCGGCAGCCAGCGCAGCACCTTCTGATAGGTGAAGGCGCGCTGATAGCTGGTCTCGTCGAAATAGCTGAAGGGCAGTTCGACAGCGGTATGCGGCAGGCTGACCGACTTGGCGGCATCGAAAGTTTCGAGCAAGCGCTGGCCGAAGCCCTCGTGGAAACTCCAGCCTTCATTGAAGGAAACGACGGAACGCATTTCAGGCTCTCCAGATTACGGCATCAGGGACATTGCGGCACCTCTCGGCGCGTGAAAATCTGATCATCGGTATTCCTCCTCGATGCAATGGATGAGCGAGCCGCTAAAGCACGTCACAGCGAACTTGATTCATGCGACGCGCTTTAGCTTTTTTCATGCATGTCGTCACCCCGGAACCGCTGTACACTTCCAGGCGACATGCATCAGGCGGTCGAGCCCCAGCGGGCGGTGCAGGTGAGCGTGATGCTGTGCGGGCCTTCGATCTCGGCGTCATGCCGTTCGATCAATTCGACGACGGCATCGATGAAGGCGACGTGGTCGAGGCTCAGCGTGGTGAGGTCGTTGCAATCCCAGGCGGCCATGGCAATGCCGTCCTGGCCGACGATGGCGATATCATCCGGCGTGTTCTTGCCGAGCACCCGGCGGGCTGCATCGCGTGCGCCGATCGCCATGACATCGTTGCCACAGATGATGGCGTCGACCTTGTCACGGTGCAGCAGGAGCACGGCTTCCTTGAAGCCGGAATCATAGGAGTAGTCGCCGAAGGCCTGCGCCTCGAAGGCGAGGCCGCGCTTGGTCAGCGCATCGGCGAACCATTTGCGCCTGAGCTTGTCGATCCAGCTGGAATTGGTGCCGGAGAGGTAGGCGAAACGCTTTTTGCCGTCGCGAACGATCTTGCCGATGATCTCGTCGGCGGCCTCAGCGCCGTCGATGCGGATGCTGGAGACGTTTTCGTTGTCGAGCGGCTCGAAGGAGACGATGATCGGTTTCGTCGTGTGGAAGATATCAACGGCATCTTGCATCGACACCATGTCGGAGAAGACGACGACGTGATCGACCTGATAGGTGGAGGCAAGGCGCATCAATTGCAGCCGGTCGGAATGATCGGCGCAGCAGAGGATGATCGGCAGCAATTGTCTCGCTTGTAGGCGGTGGACGAGAAGCTGTTGTTCCTCAGCCTCGCAAGGGTTGCCGATCGCGTTGACGACCAGGGCGACGAGGCGCGAGCGCTGGTTGTTCAGTGAGCGGGCGATCGCGTTCGGCTGGTAGCCATGTTCACGGGCGACGGCAAGGATGCGGTCGCGCGTCGCGCTGCCGATGCGTGAATCCGGCGAGAAGGCGCGGGAAATGGTGGCGGAGGAGACGCCGGCGAGTTTCGCCAGTTCCTTCGAGGTGATCCGCCGTCTACTCATACCGCTCATCTTCAGCGCCTATCGGGCGACGATCCTGACGGAAGCGCCGTCGGCCGCTGCCGATTCCTTGATTGCATCCCATAGCCTAGCGAATCTGATGCCCATTTCAACGGAGCCGGAGTTTTCCATCTTTCCCTCGCGAATGGCGAGGAAATTCTTCATCGGATTGCCGAGAATCTCGGCTTCCTCGCGCGGCTCGGCAGTGCGCCCGACACTGATCTCGCGCCAGCCGCCCCAGGCGTCGATGCGCACGATCGCCTTTGAATAGAAGAAGGTGATGTGGGAGGCGCAGCCCGGAGGGCCTTCGCCGGCGGCCGTCAATGTCGCCAGCGCGCCGTTTTTCAGCCGGGCGGAGACGGCGGTGGCGATATCGACCTGTCTGCCGTGGTTGTTCATGTAGGCCGACACACTGTCGAAATCCGAATTGGCGAGCAGGCAGACGGTGTTCATCATGTGGGCGCCGGTATCGAACATGAAGCCGCCGCCGGAGATATCAGGCTGCTGCTTCCAGTGGCCGTCATAATTGGACGACCAGCTTTCCCAGATCATGCCCGATATGGCGATCAGCTCGCCGAATTCGCCGGCGAGGGCCCGCCGGCGTGTGTCGAGCACCAGCGGCGACAGGCCGCCCTGGAAGGCGGTGACGATGGTGACGCCGCTCTTTTTCTGCGCGGCGATCAGCCTCTCGGCTTCAGTGACTGTCGTCACCATCGGCTTTTCCAGGAAGAGGTCGAGGCCGGCCTCGGCCACGGCGGTTGCCTGCTCGGCATGGAAGGCATGCGGGGTGGAGACGTAGACGATGTCGAGTTCGCCCCGGCATTCCGCGAGCATCTGGCGATAATCCTCGAAGCTCCTCGGTTCTGGTGCGCCGGCGGCGAGGCAGACGTCGATCAGGCGCTGGCGCGACGCCGCCGTGGTGTCGGCGAGAGCAGCGAATTCGATCTCCGGCATCTTGACCCAGCTCTCGGCATATTCCGCCGCCTTCAAGCCAGCGCCGATGACGCCGAGGCGCAATTTCTCAGACATGAAATTCCTCCCTGAATACATTGTGCACACGATTACACAAACGGTATGGCGATGGCAATATCTAAATAAATAAGTAATATCAGTATATTAAAGCTCACTATCGAATCTTTTCAAAAACCGTCTTGTCAGCATTCGGAATGCGTGTACATTTTCACGACCGGTGCTGGAGGGCGCCGTGTCTCTACAAAAGGGAGGACTTCCGTTGAAGAAAATGGTTCTTGGCGGCCTATGCGCCATTCTGCTGAGCGCGGTTTCGACGCTGGCACAGGCAGAAACAATCCGAATTGCAAATCATGGTCAGGCCGGCATCGACGCGATGAAGTCGACGGTCGAGCGGATCGAAAAGAAATATGGCGTCACCGTCGAGGTCATCGAATATCCGGCGCCCGACAAGGACTACCTGACGAAACTCCTGACCGAGCTCGGCGCCGGCAACGCGCCCGACCTGTTCTCCATCCCGACGACGGCTGCGGTCGCCGACATGGTGGAAGCCGGTTACCTCGCGCCTGTTACCAAGGAGTTCAAGGCCTGGGACGGCTACGCCAACCTCTATGACGTCGCCAAGGAGCTTGCCGTCAGCCCGGATGGAGAAACCTATGTGATGCCGTTCATGCTCGGCATTCAGGAAATCTATTACCGCAAGGACGTTCTCGAAAAAGCCGCCATCTCGACCGAACAGCCGAAGACCTGGCAGGAACTTCTCGACCGCGCGGCCGAGATCAAGCAGAAGACCGGCGCCTACGGCCTGCTCTTTCCGGCCGGCGTTTCCTGGGGAAGCGGCGCCTTCGACGAAGGTTTCCAGCATCTGCTCGTCGGTTCCAAGACGCCGCAGCTCGTCGATGCCGACGGCAAGCTCGATCTGAATGGCGAAGGCATCAAGGATGTCTTCAACGTCTACAAGGAACTGATCGACAAGGATCTGATGCCGACGCAGCCGTTGCTCGGACCCGAGCCCTGGGTCGTGCCGAAGTACCAGATGTTCCCGGAAGGCAAGCTCGCCGCGACCACCTGCGGCTCCTGGTGCTATATTTTCGACTGGGGTCGCGAAAGCAAGAACCCGATCCCTGACGTGACGAAGGTGGTCGGCACCTGGACGGTTCCCGGCCAGAGCAGCGGCCAGTATGTGCTGGCCAATCTCGCTGCGCCGTGGGCCGTCAATTCCAAGTCGGCCAATACCGAGCTGGCGATCAAGGCGCTGATGGAGATCGGCTCGATTGAGACTCAGGTTTCCTACGCCGCCCGCATCGGCAACATCCCGGCCAGCAAGGATGCGGCTGGCAATGCCGAGTTCCAGAAGCTGACGGAACTGGTTCCGATCCATGCCGCGGCCGGGAACGGCGTGTTCCTGAAGCAGGCCTCCGGATTTGGTACGGTCTCGGAAGGGGTCGCGCGGGCCACCGAAGCGCTGCTCCGCAAGGAAACCGATGCCGCCGGCGCCCAGAAGATCCTTGTCGACTACGTCAAGGAAACGCTCGGCGACGACATGGTCAAGTAAGCTCCGGCACCCTCTCTTCCGCCACGACGGGGACGCGGCGCCAACGCCCGCGTCTTCCCGCTTTCATTCGATAAGCCGGTTCCATCGATAAGGTTTGTGAGCTTCCATGGCCCGAAACTCTCATGAAAAGCGCGCCGAGCGGCAATGGCTGCTGATCCTGCTGCCCTCGCTGGTGCTGCTTCTGGCCTTCGTCATCTATCCGGCCCTCTATTCGATCTATCTGAGCTTCACCAATGAGGCGCTGACCGGGGCCGCGGCCCTTCGGCCCCGTTTCGTTGGTTTCAGGAATTACACGCGGCTCTTCAACGACGCGAAGTTCTGGAATTCGCTGTTCGTCACCTTCGTCTTCGTCATCGGTTCGGCGGTGATCGGCCAGTTCGTGCTCGGCCTGATCTCGGCAATTGCGTTGCGCCGGCCGATCCGCTTTCGGCGGGTGTTTTCGTCGATCATCCTGTTGCCGAATGCAGCCCCTGAAGTCGTCGCCGGTTTCATGTGGATCTCGATGCTGGCGGGCGGCGACAATGCCACACTCAGCCGCATCGTCAGTTTTTTCGGCATCACGCCGGCCGACTGGCTGCAGGTCTTCCCGCTGTCGATGATCATCGTCGTCAACACCTGGCGCGGCATCGCCACGGCGATGATCCTGCTAACGGCCGGCCTCAGTACCATTCCGGCGGAGATCTATGAGGCAGCGCGCATGGACGGCGCCACCCCATCGCAGATGTTCCGCCGCATCACCCTGCCGCTGATGATGCCGACGATCCTGCTCTATATGTTGATCTCCGCCGTCTCCACCATCGCCGTCTTCGGCCTCGTCTATGCGCTGACGCGCGGCGGACCGGGCGGGGCGACCGAGGTGGTCAGCATCTATATCTACAACCAGTCCTTTACGTCGTTCCAGCTGGGTTATGGTGCCGCGGTCGCCGTCGTCGCGCTCGTCATCTCGCTGATATTAGGTATCGCCTATGTCCGGGCCATGAAGGTGGAGGTCTGACATGGCCGTCGTTTCCCCAAGTGAAACTGCAAACAAGGGTCGCTCCGACCTCATCGCCTATGCGACGCTGTCGCTGATCTCGATCTTCTGCGCGGTGCCTTTCTTCTGGGTGCTGCTCGCCTCGCTCGACGGCAATGCCCAGCTCTTCCTGCATTGGCCGGAGCAGTGGACTTTCGCCAATTATATCAGGGTCTTCACCAAGGAGGACGGGGCGAAGTGGCTGTTCAATTCGCTCTTCGTGGTCGCTAGCGCGACGCTGCTCGTCATGGTGCTTTCGGGGCTCGGCGG
This sequence comes from Rhizobium leguminosarum, assembly GCF_002953715.1. GTDB lineage: Bacteria > Pseudomonadota > Alphaproteobacteria > Rhizobiales > Rhizobiaceae > Rhizobium > Rhizobium leguminosarum_V. The sequence continues at coordinate 3,975,074 of NZ_CP025012.1, read as the reverse complement.
TTATGCACTGTCGCGCACCCGGGCCTGGTGGAAGCTGCCCTTCCTCTACGCGATCCTGCTCATCCGTGTGCTGCCGCCGACGGCGCTCGTCGTGCCGCTCTACAAATTCCTGCTGACGCTGAACAATGCGGAAGCGGCGGTGCTCAGACCGATCTTCGGCAGCTATGCCCGCGACATCATGCGCTGGACCGGCTTCATCGACGGTTATCTCGGGTTGATCCTGGTGCTGGCGACGATGCAATTGCCGTTGGCGCTCTGGATCATGAAGACCTTCTTCGACGGGCTGCCGAGGGACTATGAGGAGGCGGCGCTGATGGATGGGGCGACACTCATCCAGCGCATCCGCCGGGTGTTGATCCCGCTGGCGCTGCCGGGGCTTGCCGCTGCTGGGCTGTTCGCCTTCATGTCGGCCTGGGGCGATTTCCTGCTGCCGCTGATCCTCCTGTCGTCGCCGGAGCTGCAGACGCTGCCGCTCGGTCTCTTCCGCGCCTTCCTGCGCATCAACGAGATCGATTACGGCCTGCTGACCGCGCTGGCATTCATCTATCTGCTGCCCGCCGTCGTCGCCTTCGGTTTTGCGCGGCGCTTCCTCGTCCAGACGTTTTCGGGCGGCGTGAAGGGCTGAGATCAAGAAAGAGAAACAGATGATCAATCTCAGAAACGTTCGCAAATTCTACGGCGCGCTCGAGGTCATCAAGGGCGTCGACATTACCGTGGAAGACGGAGAATTCGCGGTTTTCGTCGGCCCCTCCGGCTGCGGCAAGTCCACGCTGCTGCGGATGATCGCCGGCCTCGAAGGCATCGATGACGGCGACCTTATCCTCAACGGCAAACGCATCAACGACGTGCCGCCCGACAAGCGCGGCATTGCCATGGTGTTCCAGTCCTATGCGCTCTATCCGCATATGAGCGTTGCCGAAAACATTGGCTTCTCGCTCAGCCTGAAGAAGGTGCCGGAGGCGGAAATCCGCCGGCAGGTGGAAGGTGTCGCCGAAATCCTGCAGCTCACCGACTACCTCGACCGCCGCCCGGCCGCCCTTTCCGGCGGCCAGCGCCAGCGCGTGGCGATCGGCCGCGCCATCATCAAGAAACCGGCGCTGATCCTGTTCGACGAACCGCTGTCGAACCTCGATTCGGCGCTGCGCGTGCAGATGCGCGCCGAGCTGCAACGCCTGCACCGCGAGCTGAAGGCGACGGTCGTCTACGTCACGCACGACCAGGTGGAGGCGATGACGATGGCGGACCGCATCGTCGTGCTGAACAAGGGCGTCGTCGCTCAACAGGGCGCGCCGATGGATCTCTACCATCAGCCGGACAACGAATTTGTCGCAACTTTCATCGGCTCGCCAAAGATGAACGTGCTGCCGATGACGGCGACGCGCCGGGATGGCGGCAAGGTGCATCTGGAAAGCCCGCTCGGCCTTTCCATCGACCTTTCAGACGGCAATGGCGCCGTGCAGCAGGGCGAGGCGAAGCTCGGCATTCGGCCGGAACATCTGAAGCTCGCACCCCAAGGGCAGGGTGATTTTTCGGCCGAGGTCGTCATCGTCGAGCGTTTGGGCGTGGAGACCTATCTGACAGTCGGTTCGCAGCAGCAGCCGATCGTCGTACGCGCCGAAGGCGATATCGCGGTGCGGCCGGGCGATCGTGTGTCGCTGACTGCCGAGCGCGCCGGTTGCCATCTGTTTGATTCCGCCGGCCGGGTAATCCGTTCGGCAACCGCTTGAAACACATCGAGGAATGACATGACAATCAAGGTCACGATCTGGAACGAAGGGCGCCACGAGCAGGTCCACAAGGAAGTTCAGGATATCTATCCTGATCGTATCGACGGAGCGATCGCTGCCGGTATCGCCCACCCCGATTTCGAGGTCCGCCGCGGTACGCTAGACGATCCGGATGAAGGGCTGCCGGATTCCGTGCTCAATGATACCGACGTGCTGCTCTGGTGGGGGCATATGGCGCATGAGGAGGTCAGCGACGGGCTGATCGACCGCGTGCAGCAGCGCGTGCTGAAGGGCATGGGCCTGCTGGTCCTGCATTCCGGCCATCATTCCAAGCTCTTCCGCCGGCTGATGGGGACCAATGCCAACCTTTCCTGGCGCGAGACGCCTGATGGCGACCTGGAGCGCGTCTGGGTGGTCAATCCCTCGCATCCTATCGCCGAGGGGCTGCCGCCCTATTTCGAGGTCAATGCCTCGGAAATGTACGGCGAACCCTTCGACATTCCGCAGCCGGACGAGCTGGTGTTCATCTCCTGGTATTCCGGCGGCGAGGTGTTCCGCAGCGGCTGCACCTTCCAGCGCGGGCGTGGGCGCATCTTCTTCTTCAGCCCCGGCCACGAGACCTACCCGATCTATCACGACAAGACCGTGCATAAGGTGATCTCGAACGGCATCCGCTGGGCGCGGCAGAAACACACCGATGGCCGCATTCTGGAAAACTGGCACCGGGCCGAGCCGCTGCACGGGCGTCCCGACAAGGTGAAGGCCTGATCTATGGATATTGTGCGCCGGTCGTTTTGATATAGATCGAATAGACCGAACGTGTCGCGGTGATGAAGAGCCGGTTTTTCTTGGGGCCGCCGAAGGTGAGGTTGGACACCGTCTGTGGCACCCTGATCTTGCCGAGCAGGGTTCCGTCGGGCGAAAAGCAGTGCACGCCGTCGGAGGCACTCGTCCAGAGATTGCCGGCGACATCGAAACGAAAACCGTCGGGATGGCCGACATCGAGGCTACAGAAGTAGCGGCTGTTGGCAAGCGCCTTGCCGTCGGTGACGTCGAAAACGCGGATATGGCGCGGCACTTCATGTTTTGCGGAGCCGGAATCGGCAATATAAAGCTTCGTCTCATCGGGCGAGAAGGCAAGGCCGTTCGGCTGGATGAAATCCTCGACGACGGCGTCGATCCCGCCGCTTGCCGGGTCGATCCGGTAGACATTGCGCGTCGACTGCTCGGGTTCGGCCTTGTGGCCCTCGTAATCCGACAGGATGCCGTAGGTCGGATCGGTGAACCAGACCCCGCCGTCGGAGTGCACGACGACGTCGTTCGGCGAGTTCAGCCGTTTGCCCTGATAGCTGTCGGCGAGAACGGTGATGGTGCCGTCCGTCTCGGTGCGGGTGACACGGCGGCCGCCATGTTCGCAGGAGACCAGCCGGCCCTGCCGGTCGCGGGTATTGCCATTGACGTAGTTGGAGGGTGAGCGGAAGACGGAGACCGTCCCATCCGGTGTCCAGCGCATCATGCGTTCATTCGGGATATCGCTCCAGAGAAGGCAGTTCAGGTCGGAAAACCAGACCGGGCCTTCCGTCCAGCGGCAGCCGGAATAAAGCTCCTCGAGGCCGGCGCTGCCGATGACCATTGCACCGAAGCGTTCGTCGCGGATCTCATAAATCGGATTGTCGCCCATGCCAGTTTCCTCCCTGAATGCTGCCGTTCTTTTCCTAGCGGCAAAAAGCTGGAGGTGCCAGAGCCCGGCGATGGAAATGCCAGGCTCCGGTTTCGTCAGAGGGCCGCGACCGGATGCGGCGAGCCGTCGTAGGCTCCCCAGACCGATTGGTCGAAGCAGATGACCGAGCCGGTCATCAGGCCGGATTCGGAAGACGACAGGTAAGCGCAGGCGCGCGCCACCTCGTGCGGATCGACGAGACGGCCGAAGGGCTGGCTTGCCGCCGCCTTCTCCAGCCAGTCGGCCGGTGCGCCGTGATATTCGCGCTGAATGCGGTCCTCGCCTTCAGAGGCCATCCAACCGATGTTCAGACCATTGACGCGGATGCGGTTGCGCAGGAGCGCATAGGCGGTGTTCTTCGTCAGCGTTTCCAGCGCGCCCTTGGAGGCGCAATATGCGGCGATGAAGGGCTGGCCGGCTTTGGCCGACATCGAGCCGATGTTGACGATCGTACCCTCGATGTTTTCGCGGCGCATGACCTTCACCGCTTCCTGCATCAGGAAAAACGGCGCGCGAACATTGACGGCGAACATTGCGTCGAAGAGTTCCGGGCTGGTGTCGAGGATGGTGCCGCGATCGGTGATGGCGGCGGCATTGACCAGCGCATCGACACGACCGAAGGTCTCGTCGCAGGCGCGCACGACATTCTGTGCATCCTCGACCTTGCCGAGGTCGGACTTGACGTAGACGATCCTGGCGCCGGTCGCAGCCGAAATCTCCGCCGCCTTCGCCTTGCCCTTGGCTTCGTTGCGGCCGCAGATGACGATGCCTTTTGCACCGCGTTCGGCGAAGAGGCGGGCGATTGTCGCGCCCAATCCTTGCGTGCCGCCGGTGACGATGGCGATCTTGCCGTCAAGGCGGCCGTGGTCTGTGCTCATGTGGTTCCTCCATTGCGATGATGTGCGAATGGCCTCCCGCGGGTGCGGGAGGCTTTTATGTCAGTGCGGATGCAAGAGGCTCAAGCTTCCAAATCAGCTCAGCTTCTTCTGCGCCTGCTCGGCAAGTGCTGCCGTAAAGAGTTCATCGCTCCAGCCTTCTTTCAGCGCCTCATGCATCAGTTGCGCTTGTGTCTTCGGCGCCAGTCCGCCAAGCGGCGGGTCGCGGTCGAGGTTGGTCGGGAAGGAGTAGCCCTCGGCGCAGGCGGCGACGGCGTTGGCGATTTCGTCAGGCGAGAGCCTGCCCAGCAAGGCCTTCAAAGCGGGAAACAGCCTGGCGCTCATCTTCTCGCGGTTGACGGTTTCCATCGCCCGGCCGAAGGCGGAGGAGACCTGCAGGAGGTTGGCGACGCGCTTGATGTCGGCCGAGCGGTTGGTGCCGGCGGCATGGAAAAGGGCGGGATTGAAGAAGACGAGGTCGCCTTTTTCGAGCGGCAGCTGGACATGGTTGGTCTCGAAATAATCCAGGAACTCCTGCCGCTTCAGCGCGAGGTAACCCGGCACATAGGTCTGGCTGTGCGGCAGGAAGAGTGTCGGGCCGCTTTCGAGAGGCATGTCGCAATGGGCGACCGCACCCTGCAATGTCAGCACCGGCGAGAGCCGGTGCACATGCGCCGGGAATTGTTCGATCACCTTTGAGGACTGAAAGCCGAGATGATAGTCGCGATGCGCCGACTGCGCCGAACCGCCCGGATTGACGCGGTTGACCTGCGCCGTCATCTGGTAGCTTGGGCCGAGCCAGGCTTCGCTTGCCAGCGCGATGATGGCGTTGCCGTAATATTCGGCGAAATTTGCCGGATCGGCGAGGCAATGTTTTTCCAGCGAGTTCCAGATACGGTCGTTGGCACCAGGCTTGGCGAAGTGATCGCCGCCGCCGGTCGAAGTGCGGTGCTGTTCCTCGATGATCGCATCGAAGATCGTGCTGGCGCGGTCGATGATGCCGGTGTCTTCGTAAGCGCGCTTGAACACGACGACACCAGGACCTTCGCCGAAGGCATCGCAGATTTCCGCCAGCACGGCGCGTCGGCCTTCTGGCGTTGCGGCCGTCGTCATCACCTTGCGGCTATCATAGATCAGCACGTTTTTTTCGACCGCAGACGCCGAGGGGTAATCGGCAAGTGCCGTCGTCTTTTCCGCAAGGGCGCGAAACTCATCGAGATCGCATGCGTCTTCGCTCAGCCAGACGCGGTCGGCGCGCAGTTTCTGCTGGTTGTCGGTTTTCATGGTGGGCTCCTCCGTCTTTCCAATGGAGGCACTATACGCCGCGATGCCAGGTGATATAGATCAGAATTCCATCAAAAAACCATCAGACCGATCGCATGGCACACCTCTTTCTCGTCAAGGATATTGCCTTCCAGGCAGGGCTCAGCACTGCGACCGTCGACCGGGTGCTGAACGGCAGGCCGGGCGTGCGCCGGCAGACCGAGATGCGGGTGAAGGCGGCGATCGCGGAGCTGGAGAAGCAGCAGGCCGGGGCGATGGGCAGCGGGCGGGTGCTGGCGATCGATATCGTCATGGAGACACCGCAGCGTTTCAGCGATGCGGTGCGCGCCGCCTTCGAGGCGGAGATGGCGACCTTTCTGCCGGGCGTCTTCCGCTGTCGCTTCCATTTTGCCGAGGTGATGAAGCCGGCCGAGCTGGCGCAGCTTCTCGATCGCATCCGGCTGCGTGGCACGCACGGCATCGTACTCAAGGCGCCTGACGTCACCGAGGTGGCTGCCGCCGTCGCGCGGGCGGATGCGACCGGCATTCCGGTCGTGACGCTGGTGACCGACCTGCCGAATTCGGCCCGCATCGCCTATGCCGGCGCCGACAACCGGGCAGCGGGAGAGACCGCCGCCTATCTGATCGGCGAATTCCTCGGGAGTGATGGCGGCAAGGTGCTGGTAACGCTGTCGAGCGGACGGTTCCGCGGCGAGGAGGAGCGCGAAATCGGCTTTCGCCGCGTCATCCGCGCCCGCTATCCCGACATCGGCATTACCGAAATCAGCGAGGGGCACGGCACCGATGCCGCGACAGGAACGCTTGCCGCGGCAGCCCTTGCGGCCGATCCCGCCATCAACGCCGTCTATTCGATCGGCGGCGGCAACCGGGCGGTGCTTGCGGCCTTCGACGCGGCCAAACGTCCCGTCCGCGTTTTCGTCGCCCATGATCTCGATGCGGATAATCGCGCCCTGCTTGCGGCGCGTCGGATCGGCTTCGTGCTGCATCATGATCTCAGAACCGATGCGCGTACGGCCTTCCGAGCGATCATGAGCCGGGCGACTGCCTTGCCGCGAGCGGTTTCGCCCTCGCTTTCAACAGTCGAAATCGTCACGCCCTACAATATGCCCGCGGGCGATTGAGCCAATTGGCTTTCCTTCGATGCCGAATTCGAGCTACAACTTTAGTACGAGTGAAGGTGAGAACATGGATTACAGCGACGTCAGCACGATTGCAGCGTGGATCACGGAGCAGGGACTGAAGGGCGCTTCGGAAGCCGAGCTCATGACCGGTTTCTGCTCGGCTTGCCGGGATGCCGGCCTGCCGCTCGACCGTGGTCTGGCGCTGATGGATACGCTGCATCCGGTGCATGAGGGCCGCGCCTTCCGCTGGGACAGCGTCGAGGAAGTCCAGACCGAATTCGAATATGGTCCGACGATCTCGGGGGAGGCGGCGTCGAACTGGCAACGTTCGGCCTTCTATCATCTTTGGTCTCGCGACGAGCGGGAGATACGCCGGCGTCTCGGCTTCGGCGATCCGATCGATTTTTCCATGCTCGATACGATCGCTGAAGCCGGTCACACCGACTTTGTGGCGATGATGCATCGTTTTTCCGAGGCCGGCACGATCGGCGAGATGGATTGCTTCTTCTCGCATTTCGCGACGAAACATCCTGAGGGCTTTTCCGATCACGACCTCGCCATTCTGCGCAAGCTGGTGCCGGTGCTGGGGCTGGCGATCAAATGTATCGCGCTCGGGCGTATCGCCCGCACCATCGCCGAGGTCTATCTCGGCGAGGACGCCGCGCGCCAGGTGATGGAAGGCAAGATCAGCCGCGGCAAATCGGAGCGAATTTCCGCGGCACTCTGGTTTTCGGACCTGCTGAACTACACCAAGATCTCCGACAGCGTGCCGCCGGAGGAGATCATCCCGCTGCTCAACGACTATAGCGAGGCGGTGATTACGGCGGTCCACGAATCCGGCGGCAACGTGCTGAAGCTGATCGGCGACGGTGTGCTCGCCATCTTTAAGGGCGAGGTGCCGGCGGAGACGTGTCGTGCGGCGCTAAGTGCCGAATCGTTGCTGCGGGAAAAGCTGACCACGCTGAATGCCGCGCGTGCGGCCGACGGCCGGGCGACGACCGACGTCTATATCGGCCTGCATATCGGCGATGTCTTCTACGGCAATATCGGCAGCCAGGACCGGTTGGACTTCACCGTCATCGGACCTGCCGTCAACGAGGTCAGCCGGATCGCCTCGATGTGTCGTTCCGTCGATCTCAACCTGCTGATCTCCTCCGATTTCGCCGCGGCGATACCGGAGCAGCAGCGTACCGCACTCGCCTGCGTCGGACGCTATGCGTTGCGTGGCGTGCAGCGCGCGCAGGAACTTTATACTCTCGACAGCGCCCGGCTGAACGGCTGAGTTCCTGACTGCAAGGGCTATCGCAACAGGCCCTGACCGCCGTCAATCCAGATTGGCGTACCGGTAATGTGTCGGGCGCGCTCGGATGCGAGGAAAAGGATGGTTTCGGCGACATCCTCGCTCTTGCCTGCCTTGCCGCCGGCAATCGGGATATCGCCCTCAGGCCAGATGACCGGAACCTCCGTTTCCTCGCGGTGGCGGCTGTCGGTATTGGCGCTGATATTGGTCTCGATCTCGCCGGGGCAGACGGCATTGACGCGGATGCCGTGCCGGCCGAGTTCGAGGGCGAGCTGCTGGACCATGGCGACCTGGCCGGCCTTGGTTGCGGTGTAGGCGGTGGCACCCGGCTCGAGCGCCGTGCGTCCTTTCGGACGCACAAAGGACGCTCTAACTCTTTCAATCCTCGTATCGTGCTTTCCGAAAATCGATTCCGATTTTCGGGCCGATGCTAGAGCTTCCTGAGGAGGCTGTGGCTCAACGCCCATTTCTCCGGCCCGTGGACCGCGGCAAAGAGCAGACCGGCGAGGAAGGTAAAGTGATCGACGAAGAAGCCGAACTCGGCCTGGTTCTGCTGCCAATGGGACGGACCGTGGAAGGCGAAAGCGAGGAAGATCACATAGATGGCTGCGAGCAGGCTGGCCTCGGTGAAGAAAGCTCCTGATATGAAAGCGAGCGCCAGCGCGATCTCGAAGAAGGCGGCGACCCAGGCAAGGAATGTCGCCATCGGAAAGCCGGCAGCGGTGATATAGCCGGCCGTCGCACCGATATCGGCGAACTTGAAGCCGGCGGCCATGAAGAAGACGAAGCTGAAGATGATGCGGCCGACGATGATTGCGATTGCTCTGGCCATTTTGAAATCTCCTCTTTGAGCTTCGACTATGACGGACGGAACACGCGATATCCTACACGGGGAATGAAAAAGGGCCGCTTGCGCGACCCTATCACTTTGAGTTGCGCATAATCCTTTCCGAAAATCGGTTCCGATTTTCGGGGTTATGCGCTGTCACCACTCGGCGAAGCTGCCGTCGGCGTGCCGCCAGATCGGGTTGCGCCAGCGGTGACCTTCCTTGGCGCGCTCGATGACATAGGCTTCGTCGACCTCGATGCCGAGACCCGGACCCTGCGGGATCGAGACGAAACCATCGGCATAGTGGAACACCTCCTTGTTGGAGATATAGTCGAGGATGTCGTTGCCCTTGTTGTAGTGGATGCCGAGGCTCTGTTCCTGGATGAAGGCATTGTAGCTGACGGCATCGACCTGCAGGCAGGCGGCGAGCGCGATCGGGCCCAGCGGGCAATGCGGCGCTAGCGCCACGTCGTAGGCTTCGGCCATCGCCGCGATCTTGCGGCATTCGGTGATGCCGCCGGCATGGGAGAGATCCGGCTGGATGATGTCGACATAACCGTCGGAGAGAACCTGCTTGAAGTCCCAGCGCGAAAAGAGCCGTTCACCGAGCGCGATCGGCGTCGACGTATGGTTGACGATATCGCGCAGCGCTTCCTTGTTTTCGGAAAGCACCGGCTCTTCGATGAACATCAGCTTGTAGGGATCCAGCTCCTTGGCGAGAACCTTCGCCATCGGCTTGTGGACGCGGCCGTGGAAATCGACGCCGATGCCGATATGCGGGCCGATCGCCTCGCGGATGGCGGCGATGGTCTCGACTGCTTTCTCTACCTTTTCGTTGGTGTCAACGATCTGCATTTCCTCGCAGCCATTGAGCTTGATCGCCTTGAAGCCGCGGGCAACCACTTCCTTGGCATTGTTGGCGACATCCGAGGGACGATCGCCGCCGATCCAGGAATAGACCTTGATGCGATCACGGAGCTGGCCGCCGAGCAGGGAATGGATCGGCTGGCCGAGCGCTTTGCCCTTGATGTCCCACAGCGCCTGGTCGATGCCCGAGATCGCGCTCATGTGGACGGCGCCGCCGCGATAGAAGCCGCCGCGATACATCACGGTCCAGTGGTCTTCGATCAGGAAAGGATCCTTGCCGATCAGGTAGTCTTCCAGCTCATGGACGGCGGCCTGAACGGTGAGCGCACGGCCTTCGACGACCGGCTCGCCCCAGCCGACGATGCCTTCATCGGTCTCGACCTTCAAAAACAGCCAGCGCGGGGGAACGATATAGGTGGTGAGTTTGGTGATCTTCATCGCTGTTCTTTCAGTCTCTTCCCGGGTTTGCGATCGGCGGCACGTCCGCAGATTTGTCGTGATCGGTCATTTCGTTCTGCCGATCGCTTTTTCGGCGGCGGCTAGATCGCGCACCGCAAGATCGAGCATGCGGTTGGCGCATTCACGGGCGCCTGTTTTGTCGCGCATGCGCAGGGCCTCGACCAGCTGGCCGTGAACGAGCACCGCATCCTCGCGATTCTCGACACCGATATTGGAGGCATGCAGCGCATATTTCAGCGCCGCGTGAATGGCGCTCGACAGGCGGCGGAAGACCTGATTGTGGCTGGCGGTGAGCAGCACCGTGTGGAACATGACGTCGGCATCGGTGAAGCTTTCCGGGTCGCGGGCGCTGTCGCGCATCTGCCGCCAGGCATTGTCGAGATCGGCGATCTCCTGGGCGCTGGCGCGCTCGGCGGCATATTCGGCGGCTGCCGGCTCGATGGTGCGGCGGGCTTCGAGAATGCAGCCGAGCAGGTCGAAATCCTTGATATAGGGACCCATCCATTCAAGCACGTCAGCGTCGAGGATATTCCAGTCGTCCTTGTCGCAGACGGTGGTTCCGATGCGCGGCTTGCCACGAACAAGGCCTTTGGATTCCAGCACTTTCAACGATTCGCGAATGACGGTGCGGCTGACGCCGTAGAGTTCGCAGAGATCGTTCTCGCGGGGCAGCGGCGAGCCCGAGGGATAGCGGTCCGCACAGATATCCTGAGCGATCGCCGCCGTGACGTTGCGGCGTACGCGCGGTCGGCGCTCGATGCGGCGGCTTTCGGCCCCGCTCTGTCGCTCGATTGTTTCCAACTCACCTCTCCGCTCTGTCTCGCGTGCTAGGCAATCGAACCTGATTATCCGAATTCGATCCGCTTTGCGACGCTTCCTCCCGGCATCTCGTCAATAATCCTATTATTCCAATCATCATACATTGGCAATTGACTGGTATGATGATTTATCATAATTCATTGGACGTTGCCTGGGAGGCAGCTGCTCGGTTTTTGAGAGTTTAGGGAGAGAGACATGCGCTTGTTCAAAGCAGCCATTCTGGCTGGCACTTTTGCCATTCTGGCAGCCGGCTCGGCATTTTCCGCGGACGTCAAGATAGGGTTTATCGTCAAGCAGCCTGAGGAGCCGTGGTTCCAGGACGAATGGAAATTCGCCGACCAGGCCGCCAAGGAAAAAGGCTTCACCGTCGTCAAGATCGGCGCCGAAGACGGCGAGAAGGTCCAGTCGGCGATCGATAATCTCGGCGCTCAGGGTGCGCAGGGCTTCATCATCTGCACGCCCGACGTCAAGCTCGGTCCCGGCATCGTCGCCAAGGCTGAAGCCAACCAGCTGAAGCTGATGACCGTCGACGACCGCCTCGTCAGCGCCGACGGCAAGCCGCTGGAAGACGTGCCGCATATGGGCATTTCAGCCACCAAGATCGGCGAGACCGTCGGCCAGGCGATCGTCGACGAAATCAAGAAGCGTGGCTGGGACATGAAGAATGTCGGCGCCGTGCGGGTCTCCTATGACCAGCTGCCGACGGCCGTCGACCGCGTCGAAGGTGCGATGTCGGTGCTGAAGTCCGCCGGTTTCCCGGCCGAAAACATCTATGATGCGCCACAGGCGAAGACGGATACGGAAGCGGCGCTCAACGCGGCAACCACCGTTCTCAACAAGCATGCCGACGTGAAATACTGGGTCGCCTTCGGCCTCAACGACGAAGCTGTCCTCGGCGCCGTCCGTGCCTCCGAATCGGTCGGTATTCCGGCCGCCAACGTCATCGGTGTCGGCATTGGCGGCGCGGAATCGGCGATCAATGAATTCAAGAAGCCGGCGGCGACGGGCTTCTTCGGCACCGTCATCATCTCGCCGAAGCGCCACGGCTACGAAACGGCGCTCAACATGTACGACTGGATTGCCAACGACAAGGAGCCGGCAAAGCTGACGCTGACCTCCGGTTCCCTAGCGCTGCGCGACGATTATGAGAAGGTCCGCAAGGATCTTGGCATCGAGTGATCGTCCTTCCAAGATGATATCGTCCGGCGGCCGCACAGCGTGCCGCCGGGTCTTTCTCGACGGAGCGATGATGGCTTTCCTCGAATTCAGCAATATCTCCAAGGGTTACCCCGGCGTGCAGGCGCTGGCGAATGTTTCCTTCACGGTCGAGAAGGGCGCCGTCCACGGACTGATGGGCGAAAACGGTGCCGGTAAATCGACGCTGATCCGGGTCCTGTCAGGCGATCAGGCCGCCGATGGCGGCAACATCCTCATCGACGGCGAGGTGCAGAGATACGGGTCCGTCCGCGACGCCTTCCATGCCGGCGTCATCGTCATCCATCAGGAACTGCAGCTCGTTCCGGAGTTGACGGTCGCCGAAAATCTATGGCTCGGGCGCTTTCCGGCCAAGGGCGGCGTCATCCATTCGAAGATACTGATCGAGACGGTGCGGTCGAAGCTCCAGGAGATCGGCATCGATGTCGATCCGTCGGCCAAGGTCGCCTCGCTTTCGATCGGTGCGCGGCAGATGGTCGAGATCGCCAAGGCCGTCATGCTCGATGCGCGGGTGATTGCGCTCGACGAGCCGACCTCCTCGCTTTCCTCGCGCGAAAGCGAAATCCTGTTTTCACTCATCGACAGGCTGAAGGCGAAGGGAACGGTCATCCTCTACGTCTCGCATCGTCTCGACGAGATCTTCCGTCTTTGCGACAGCCTGACAGTGCTGCGCGACGGCAAACTTGCCGCCCACCATCCTCAGATCGCCGAAACCACGCGCGAACAGATCATTTCGGAAATGGTCGGACGCGAGATCAGCAATGTCTGGGGCTGGCGCGAACGCGCGCTCGGCGACGTACGGCTGGAGGTCAAGGGCCTGTCGGGGTCAAGGCTGCGTCATCCGATCAGCTTTTCCGTCCGCCAGGGCGAAATTCTCGGTTTCTTCGGGTTGATCGGCGCCGGCCGCAGCGAGATGGCTCGGCTGCTTTACGGCGCCGACACCAGGCATCAGGGCCGGGTCACGATCGACGGCATTGCCGTTTCGCCGAACAATCCGAAGGCGGCGATCAATGCCGGCATGGTACTCTGCCCCGAGGACCGCAAGTTCGACGGCATCGTCCAAGGGCGATCGATCGAAGAGAATATCGCGATCTCGTCACGCCGGCATTTTTCGCCCTTCGGCATTCTGAGCCCAAGACAAGAGGCGGCGCTGGCGGATCGGTTCATCGCCAAGCTTCGGGTGCGGACGCCGTCGCGCAAGCAGGACATCATCAACCTCTCGGGCGGCAATCAGCAGAAGGTCATTCTCGGCCGCTGGCTGTCCGAGCAGGGCATCAAGGTCCTGGTCATCGACGAGCCGACGCGCGGCATCGATGTCGGGGCGAAATCGGAAATCTACGAAATCCTCTACGAACTTGCGGCCGGCGGCATGGCGATCGTGGTGATATCAAGCGAGTTGCCCGAAGTCATGGGCATTTCCGATCGCATCATGGTGATGTGCCAGGGCAGGGTGGCGGCCAATGTCATCCGCCAGGATTTCGACGAGCGCAACATCCTGACGGCAGCGCTTCCCGACAAGAATGCCGCAGGCACCATTTAGGATTGGGAATACAGACAATGAATTCGTTGAAAAAAATCCTTCTCGGCGAACAGGGGCTGGTGGTGATCTTCACTGCTGCCTTCGTGATCGTCTCGCTCTTCGTTCCGAACTTCCTGACCGAGCGAAACATGCTGGGGCTGCTACAGTCGGTCGTCACGATCGGCATCGTTGCCTGCACGATGATGTTCTGCCTGGCGTCGCGCGATTTCGACCTTTCGGTCGGATCGATCGTCGCCTTCTCCGGCATGATCGCGGTAATGGTCTCGAATGCGACGGGCTCCATTCCCGTCGGGCTGCTCGCTGCCCTGCTTTGCGGCGCCGTCGTTGGTTTCGTTAACGGCATCGTCATTGCGCGCTTTCGCATCAATGCGCTGATCACCACGCTTGCGACCATGCAGATCGTGCGCGGGCTGGCGCTGATCGCCTCCGATGGCCGCGCCGTCGGCATCAATGATCCCGCCTTCTACCAGCTTGCCTTGTCGCGATTTCTGACCGTGCCGACGCCGATCTGGATCATGCTGATCCTTTTCATCCTCTTCGGTTTCGTGCTCAATCGCACCGTCTTCGGCAAGAACACCCTGGCGATCGGCGGCAATCCCGAGGCCTCGCGGCTTGCCGGCGTCAATGTCGTCAACATGCGCATCTGGATCTTTGCGCTGCAGGGACTTGTCTGCGGCATTGCCGGCATCCTGCTTGCCTCCCGCATCACCTCCGGCCAGCCGAATGCGGCGACAGGGCTTGAGCTTTCGGTGATTTCGGCCTGCGTTCTCGGTGGCGTTTCGCTGGCCGGCGGCCGGGCGGCGATGAGCGGCGTCATCGTCGGCGTGCTGATCATGGGCATTGCCGAAAACGTCATGAACCTCTTGAATATCCAGGCGTTCTATCAGTATGTGGTCCGCGGGCTGATCCTGCTGATCGCAGTGTTGCTCGACAATTTGAGATCTTCGGCTGCAGGACGGCGCGGATGAGCCAGGGACAAGCCGGTAACGACATCGAACTGAGGCATGGCGATCTCGCCGTCCGGGTCAGCCGTCGGGGTGCCGCCGTCACCGCCGCGACGTATCGAGGCATCCCCTTTCTCGTGGCGGCCGGCGGTCCTGAAGGTATGATGGCGAATTTCGCGATGGTGCCGTTCGGCAATCGCGTGGAAGGCAATATCATGTCCTTTGCCGGACGCGACTATGCCTTCCAGCCGAATACTTCCGATCCGCTCTATCGGCACGGCGACGGCTGGCTCAGCCTCTGGCAGCTTGAAGACTCCAGCCCGGAGCATGCGCAGTTCTGCTTTTCCCGCAGCGCCGACAGTGTTTCACCTTATGCCTATCTTACTCGGCAGGAGATCCGTCTCGCCGGCAATGCACTGGTGCTGAGGCTTTCCGTGGAAAACCGCGGCGAAGCGGCTCTTCCTTTCGGGCTCGGTCAACATCCCTTCTTCGCGCGCACGCCAAAGACGCGACTGACGATTGCGGCCGATCGCTATTGGAGCGAGCGGCCGGACCATCTGCCCGAGATGCCTGGCCCTGTGCCGGACTATTTCGATTTCAGATCCGAAAAGCTTTTGCCGCAGAGATGGATGAACAATGCCTTCGAGGGCTGGAATGGGCGGGCGGCAATCGCCTGGCCGGAACTTGGAATTCAGGCGGCGCTGGAAGCCGACGGTGCGCTCGATCGCTTCATGCTGTATATGCCGGTCAACCGGAGCGACTTCTTCTGCCTCGAGCCGATGAGCCACCTGCCGAACGGCCATCACCTTCGTGATTTCGGTGGGCTTGCGCCGCTTGCGCCGGGGGAGGCTCTTGCCGGCACGGTGACGATCCTGATGTCGGAACTGCCGGTTCAATCGGAGGTGAGATAGATGGGCGGCCGCCTGCAGGGCAAGAACATCCTGATAACAGGTGCCGCGCAGGGTATCGGTCTTGCGATGGCGAAGGCTTTCATGCGGGAGGATGCCGCCGTCTTTCTCGTCGATCGCGATGCCGCGCTGCTGGCGAAGACAACGAAAGAGCTCCAGAGCAGTGGCGGCCGGCTTGGTTATCTGCCGGCCGATATTACCGATGCCGGGACGATCACGACATTGGTCGCTCAGGCGAATGAAGAGATCGGACAGCTGAACGCGCTCGTCAACAATGCCGGGGTGAATGTCTTTGCCGAACCGCTCGAGACGACGGACGAGGAATGGAACCGCTGCTTCGACATCAATCTGAAGGGCGCATGGAACTGCTGCAAGGCGGTGCTGCCGGGCCTGATCGAACAGGGCGGCGGCGTTATCCTCAACATCGCCTCGACGCACGCTTTCACCATCATCCCGCACACATTTCCCTATCCGCTGGCAAAACACGCTCTGCTCGGAATGACGAAATCCTTAGGGCTCGAATATGCGGCTCGCAATATCCGCGTGAACGCGCTGGCGCCGGGCTATGTCTCGACGCAGAAGGTGATCGATTACTGGAACGGCTTCCCTGATCCGGAGGCGGCAAAGGCCGAGACGATGAAACTGCATCCCGGCGGGCGCATCGCGACGCCGGAGGAGATCGCCATGGCGGCCGTGTTCATGATCTCGGACGAGTGCCCGTTCATCAATGCCACCTGCCTGACGATCGACGGCGGCCTCAGCGTGCTGCAGCATTCCGCCTGAAGGGCTTCGACCCCGCTATTTTTACAAGCCTGTCGTCTTCTCGATATAGAGCATTATATTGCCCATCGGGAAGGCTATCTGATCTCCCGCAGGCATGGAGCGGCCCCTGCCGCTTTCTGAAAACACAATTGAAAACAGGAGGACGGCATGCAGATCAATCGCACGGCTTCGGCTCATTGGACCGGTGGCCTCAAGGACGGAAAAGGCCTGATCTCGACGCAGAGCGGCGCCTTGAAGGATTATCCCTACGGCTTTGCGAGCCGCTTCGAAGGCGTTGCCGGCACCAACCCGGAAGAACTGATAGGTGCCGCCCATGCCGGCTGCTTCACCATGGCGCTGTCGTTGATCCTCGGTGAAGCCGGCTTTACCGCCGAGCATATGGAAACCTCTGCCAAGGTAACGCTCGAAAGCGTCGAGGGCGGCTTTGCCATCACCGCCATCCATCTCTCGCTCTCCGGCCGTATTCCTGGTGCCGATGAGGCGACCTTCACCGAACTCGCCAATAAGGCAAAGGCCGGCTGCCCGGTTTCCAAGGCGCTCGCCTCTGTGCCGATCACACTCGACGTCAAGATCGTCTGACACGTCACTCCATTGAAGACGTGCCGCGCGCTTCTCGCCGCGGCACTTTCCATTTGCGGCCCGCATTCTCGGGTCTGATTATTCCGAAGTCATTGGCTGTCGGCATGACGGGTTCGGTACAGGCCTTCTCCCTGTGCATCGATCTTCTCAAGTCGTCGCTTGTGCCGGATCCGTCCTCAATCCGCGACGCTTGTGCTGCGCCGCGGCATATTGACAAGTAGCGCCTGATATTTTACGACTGACGAAATTCGAAAATCGTCAGTCGTAATTCAGGCCTCGAAACTTATGAACGATCTCACGGAAAATACACTCGACATCACGCGGCAGGAGAATGTCACGCGCATCCTCGATGCGGCCGAGCGGCTGTTCCGTCACTATGGCTACAGCAAGACGACGGTGGCCGACATTGCCCGCGATCTCGGCATGTCGCCGGCCAATATCTATCGTTTCTTCGCCTCCAAGGTGGAAATCCACCAGGCGCTCTGCGGGCGCATGCTCGCCACCGCTTATCAGATCGCCTACGACATCCGCCATCAGCCGATCAGCGCCGGCGAGCGGCTGCGCCGCTATGTGGAGACCCAGCATCAGTTGACGCTGGACCTGATGCTCGACGAGATGAAGGTGCACGAGATGATCATCGTCGCGATCGAACGCGACTGGCACGTCATCGAAAAACATATCGACCGCGTCCATGATCTCATTGCCGAAATCATCGCCGAAGGCATTGCGGCCGGCGAGTTCGCCGAGCAGGACCCGGTCGTTGCCTCGCGCTGCTTCGGTGCCGCGACGAACACGCTCTGCCATCCGCAGATGGTGGCGCAATGTCTTGCCAAAACCAACCGCGCAAGCGTCGACGAACTGATCGACTACGTGATCAGGGCGCTGAAGAAATAATGGACGGCAGCCGCCGTCGGGACCCCCGAAACGATCCAGGAGTGCGGAAGATGTTTTCGCTCAAGACCCTCAGCCATCGCATGCCGTCCGTCGCCAGTCTCGCGCTCATCGGCGCCATCGGCATCGGCGTTTCTGCCTGCTCGGAAGAGAAGGCTGAGGTCAAGCAAGTCATCCGGCCGGTGAAGGTCGTCGAGATCGCCAAGGCCGGCGACACCCGCAAGCTCGACTATTCGGGCTCGGTCAAGGCGCGCACCGAGATGAACCTCGGATTTCGCGTCGCCGGCAAGATCACCGAACGCCTCGTCGATATCGGCGATAAGGTGAAGCCGGGCGACGTGCTCGCTCGGATGGACTCCACCGATTACCAGCTGGCGGTCAAGACGGCGGAAGCCAATCTCGCAGCCGCTGAAAAAGGCGTCGAAACCGCCGATCTCGTGAACAAGCGCAATCAGCAGCTGTTCGACAAGAATGTTTCGCCGAAATCCCAGCTCGAGCAAGCGTCGCTCAGCTACGATCAGGCCGTTTCAAGCCGCGATGCCGCCGTCTCGGCGCTCGATCAGGCGAAGAACCAGGTGAGTTATGCGGAGCTGAAGGCCGACCACAACGGGATTGTCACGACGATCAATGCCGATGTCGGCCAGGTCGTTGCGTCCGGCACTCCCGTCGTCGCCGTTGCCGTCGACGGCGAAAAGGAAGTGCAGATTGCGGTTCCGGAAAACGACATTGCCGAATTCAAGCCGGGCAAGACAGTCAAGGCCAGCTTCTGGGCTGACGACAGGCTGGTGCTCGACGGCAAGGTGCGCGAGGTTTCCGGCAGCGCCGACCAGCAGTCGCGCACCTTTGCGGTCCGGGTGAGCCTGCCGAACGATCCGCAGGTGTTGCTCGGCATGACGGCGACGATCGAGGCCGATGTCAGCAACGGCAACAGCTATGTCTCGATCCCACTCAGCGCCCTGGCTGAGAAAGACGGCAAGCAGATGGTCTGGACCGTCGACCGCGACACGGCGACCGTGCATAGCCGCGACATCAAGGTCGCCGACTTCACCGGCGACGGCGTGCATGTGACCGAGGGTCTCGATACCGGCGATCTCGTCGTTTCGGCCGGCACGCAGTTCATGAGCGAGAACCTGAAGGTGAAGGTGCCGGACCAGCAGTCGGCCCTGGCCGCCACGGACCAGACCGTCCGCTGATCGCGCCACAGGATATAGGGAACAAGACCATGGACGCCACCACCGAGAAGCGGCCCTTCAATCTATCGCGCTGGGCGATCGGACATCCAAGCATCGCCCGCTTCCTTTTCGGGCTGATCATCATCACCGGCGTGCTCGGCCTGATGCGCATGGGCCAGCGCGAGGATCCTGAATTCACCTTCCGCGTCATGGTCGTTCAGGCGATCTGGCCAGGTGCTTCCATTCAGGAAATGGAAGATCAGGTCGTCAACAAGATCGAGCGCAAGCTGCAGGAAACGCCGCATATCGACTGGGTCAAGTCCTATACGCGGGCGGGCAGTGCGATCATCACCCTGCAGGTCAAGGGCGACACGAATTCGCAGGAAGTGGCGGATGCCTTCTACCAGGTACGCAAGAAGGTCGGCGACATCTCCAGCGAGCTGCCGCAAGGCCTGCTCGGCCCTTATTTCAACGACGAGTTCGGCGACACCTTCATCACGCTGCATTCGATCAGCGGCGACGGCTATTCCTATCCGGAACTGAAGAAATTCGCGATCCAGGCGCGTGACATGCTGTTGACGACGCCGGGCGTCGAAAAGGCCGTCATCATCGGCGACCAGCCTGAGAAGATCTATATCGACGTCTCGTCCAAGGCGCTCTCCGAGCGCGGCCTGACGATCCTCGATCTGCAAAACGCCATCAAGGGCCAAAACAATGTCGATCCGGCAGGCTCGGTCGATACCGGCCTGCGCTCGGTGCGCATATCGGTCGAAGGCGACGTGAAGAAGGCGGCCGATATCCGCGAGCTGCGCCTTCGCGCCGGCGGCCAGGTAACGCGCCTCGGCGATATCGCCACCGTCAGTTCCGGGCTCGAAGATCCCTACCAGCGCAAGTACCGTTTCAACGGCCACGACAGCGTTCAGGTCGGCGTCGTGATGGCCAAGGGCTTCAACGTGACCGATGTCGGCAAGGGCGTGGAGGCGACCTATCAACGTTTCGAGGCGGCGCTGCCCTATGGCGTCGCCGTCGATCAGATCGCCAACCAGCCCGACGTGGTGACGGATGCGGTCAGCGAATTCATGCATGCGCTCGGCGAAGCTCTCATCATCGTGCTCGTCGTCTCGTTCGTGTCGATCGGCTGGCGATCGGGCCTCGTCATCGCCATCGCCATTCCGCTGGTGCTGGCTGCCACCTTTGCGCTGATGTACGAACTCGGCATCGATCTGCAGCGCATCTCACTCGGCGCGCTGATCATCGCGCTCGGCCTGCTTGTCGACGATGCGATGATCGTCGTCGAGATGATGGAGCGAAAGCTGGAGGAGGGGCTCGTCAAGATCGACGCGGCAAGCTTCGCCTATTCCTCGACTGCCTTCCCGATGTTGACGGGCACGCTGATAACCACGGCCGGCTTCATTCCGGTCGGCTTCGCCGCCTCGACGGCCGGCGAATATGTGCGGTCGCTGTTCTACGTCGTCGGCATCGCGCTTGTCACCTCGTGGTTCGTCGCGGTCTACTTCACGCCGTGGCTCGGCTATATGATCCTCAAGCAGCGCCATCACGCCGGCGAGCATCACGACGCCTTCGACACCGGCTTCTACCGCAGGCTGCGCGGCACGGTCGGCTGGGCGGTGCGCCACCGCGTCATCGTGCTGCTGCTGACGCTCGGCACCTTCGTCACCAGCCTCTGGGCCTTCCAGTTCATTCCGCAGAATTTCTTCCCGCAATCCTCGCGGCCGGAAATCCTCGTCGATCTCTGGCTGCCCGAGGGCACCAGCATCAAGGAAGTCGAGGTGCAGGCAAAGGCACTCGAAGCCAAGATGATGGATGATCCCGACAAGCGGTTTATCGCCACCTATATCGGCGAGGGCGCGCCGCGCTTCTTCCTGCCGCTCGACCAGCAGCTGCGCAATCCGAACTTCGCCCAGCTGCTCGTCATGGCCAATGACGAACCGGCGCGCGAGCGGCTGATCGTCAAGCTGCGGGCGATCCTTGCGGAAGACTTCCCCGATATTCGCGGCAAGGTCGACCGCCTCTTCCTTGGTCCGCCGACCGGCTGGCCGGTGCAGATGCGCGTGATGGGCCCCGACCGTCAGGAAGTCAGGGAGATCGCCGATCAGGTAAAGGCGCGCTTCCAGGCCAATCCGGAGCTCGGCGCCATCCATGACGATTGGCTGGAAGAGGTGCCGGCGATGAAGCTGGTGATCGACCAGGACCGCGCCCGGGCACTCGGCGTCACCTCGCAGCGTGTCCGCCAGATGTTGCAGACCGCCATGTCAGGGGCTGCACTCGACGATTTCCGCGACGGCGAGGAGACGGTTTCGATCGTCGCCCGCGAGCCGGATGCCAGCCGCTCGCTGCTGTCGGCGGTCAACTCGGTCTATGTCCCGACGGATTTCGGCGGCTTCGTACCGGTCTCGCAGGTCGCCAAGGTCGTGCCCGTCATGGAGCAGGGCATCGAATGGCGGCGCAACAGGCTGCCGACGATCACCGTGCGCGCCACGCTGCCTGACGATGTGCAGCCGAACGACGTGGTGATGAAGATGTATGCCGACATGAAGGATCTGCGCGACAGCCTGCCGGCCGGCTATAATGTCGAGATCCAGGGCGGCGCCGAGGATGCGGCAGAAAGCCAGATGTCGATCGCCGCCAAGGCGCCGATCATGCTCGCGGTCATCATCGTGCTGCTGATGGTGCAGCTGCAGCATTTCGGCAAGGCGATGCTGGTGCTCGCCACCGGACCGCTCGGGATCATCGGTGCGGCGGCCGCATTGCTGATCAGCGGCGCGCCCTTCGGCTTCGTGGCGATCCTCGGCGTCATCGCGCTGCTCGGTATCATCATGCGCAATTCGATCATCCTGGTCGATCAGATCGACCAGGACATCAAGGCCGGCATGCACCGGCAGGAGGCGATTGTCGGCGCGGCCGTGCGACGTTTCCGGCCGATCATGCTGACGGCGCTGACCGCCGTGCTGGCGCTGATCCCGATCTCGCGTGGTGTCTTCTGGGGTCCGCTTGCCTACGCGATGATGGGCGGTATCCTGGTTGCGACCGTGCTCACCATTCTCGTTCTGCCCGCCGGTTACGCCCTTTTCTTCGGCCGGGAGCCAAAGGCAAAGGACGAGCCAGGCCAGCATGCCGACGCCATCCAGGAAGAGGCGGATGACAGACATCCGCCGGCGTTGGCAGCAGAGTGAGGACGGCGCGGCGAAAGCCGCGCCGTTTTCCTTGGCTACAGGTCCTCGTGCGCCGATTCCATTGCCGCCTCGAAAAAGCTAAGCTGCCAAAGCATGCCGGGATACCAACCGCGATCCCGGCCGCTCAGCGACGAGGCAGGACCCGACCATGGCCGATTACCATCTGGAAGCAAGCTGGAGCCCGATCGAGGGCAGTTTCGGGCGCCTCGCCTTCACGCTTTTCAACCTTTCGGCAGAGCTGCTGTCCAGTTTTTCGCTCGCCTATACGTCAGAGACGCGGGTTGCCGACAGACATGTCTGCGACGGCGGCAGCCTCAAGCGGCAGGTCGCGCATTTCCATGAATTCCTGCCGCCCGAAGACCTGAGCGTGCCGCCCGGCGGGCGCTGGCGGTTCACCGTCGAGGGGCTGACCAGGGAGCCGAAACATAGGACGGCCGGCGTCAAATCAGCCTATCTGACACTTGGCGACGGACGCCACGTTCCTGTTGGTTTCGGCGATCTCATGCTCGAAGGCCGGGATGGTGGCGTGGCGCCGCCGCTTCTGCCGCCCGGCCGGGCCGAGGAACCTTATTCGCTGCTGCCCTGGCCGCTGGCGCTCGGGCTGAAGGCGGGAGAGCTGCCGGTTATCCTTTATCCGGCCGAGCGGACGCGGCCTGATGCGGTCAAGGCGCTGTCGCTGGTTATGGAACTCTACCAGCGCCTCTATCCGGTCGACAATATGCCGTTTTCCCTCGGTGCCGTCGAAGGCGGGCGGGCCATTCGTTTCGTCACCGAATCGTCGATCGCCGCCTTCGCCTACGAACTGCGTTTTACGGCGCATGAGGTCGTGCTTTCGAGTGCGGATGCCGCCGGTCGGCATTACGGGCTGATCAGCCTGGCGCAACTGCTGCACGGCGCCCGCGCCGATCCTGAGCGCTTCAAATTTCCCAATTTCGGCACGATCGCCGACCAACCGCGTTATGACTGGCGTGGCTGCCATCTCGATGTGTCCAGGCAGTTCTATCCGGTGGCAGACGTCGTGCGGCTGATTGATATTCTCGCCTGGAACAAGCTCAACATCTTCCACTGGCATCTGACCGATGACGAAGCGTGGCGGCTGGAGATCAAGGCCTATCCCGCGCTGACGGAGATCGGCGCACGGCGTGGGCCGGATGAAGTGCTCGTGCCGCAGCTCGGCGACGGGGCGCAAACGCGCTCCGGTCATTACACGCAGGAGGATGCCAAGCGGATCGTTGCGCATGCAGCCTCGCTGCATATCGAGGTACTGCCGGAAATCGATATTCCGGGCCACAGCATGGCGACGCTGTTCTCCCTGCCCGAGCTCGTCGACGGCCAGGAGGCGCCGGACAGTTACCGCTCGGTGCAGGGTTATCCGAACAACGCCCTTAATCCGGCGGTGGAATTCACCTATGAATTTCTCGGCAAGGTGTTCGACGAGATGGTGGCGCTGTTCCCCAGTGAATATCTCCATATCGGCGGCGACGAAGTGGCGCATGGCTCCTGGCTTTCCTCGCCGCTCTGCAAGGCACTGATGGAGAGGGAGAAACTGGCAGGCACCGCCGAGCTGCAATCCTATTTCCTGAAACGTATCAAAGCCATGCTGTCGGAGCGCGGCAAGAAACTCGTCGGCTGGAACGAGGTTTCGCATGGCGGCGGCGTCGACCGCGACGGCACGCTGCTGATGGCCTGGGAAAAGCCCGCCGTCGGCATCGAGCTGGCACAAGAAGGCTACGACGTGGTGATGACGCCGGGGCAGGCCTATTATCTCGACATGGCGCAGGCTGAAGCCTGGACCGAGCCCGGCGCCAGCTGGGCGGGCTACGCGCCGCCGGAACACACCTACGCTTACGAGGCCGAGGGCGAGCTGCCGGAGGCGCTGCAGGAGAAGATGCGCGGCATCCAGGCCTGCATCTGGACCGAGAACTTCGTCTCGCGCGCCTATTTCAACCGGCTGGTTTTTCCGCGTCTCCCGGCGGTCGCCGAGGCTGCCTGGACGCCTTCTGCGCGCAAGGACTGGGATCGCTTCGCAGCGATCGTGCGGATGTGGCCGGTGCTTTAAGGAATCGCAATTCCGGATGGAAAATCGCTTCGCACTTTTCGTGGAATTGCTTCAGGCCGCCTCGGCCTTCAGCCCCAAAAGCGCTGCGCCGATCAGGCCGGGTTCGATGCGGCATTCGCTGCGCACCACCAGCGGGCGATCGAACTTGCGCAGGATGCGGGCGCGCACGGCGTGGTCGAGCTCGGCAAGCAGCGGCTCGACATTGGAAAGCCCGCCACCGACCGGCACGATGGTCGCGCCGGTGATGTTGATCGTCAGCGCTAGGGGCGAGGCGACGAGATCGACATAGACGTCGATCGTCCGTGTCGCCTTCTCCTCTCCGTGTCGCCACTGAGCGATGATCTCCTCGCTGGCAAAGTCGAGATCGTGCAGCGTCTTGTGCAGGCGCTCCAGGCCGCGGGCGCCGCCGACGGTGTCGACGCAGCCTTTCTGGCCGCAGCCGCAGGCATAGGCGGGAATGGCCACAGGCGGATTGCCGGCTGCGGATGCGATGATCGGCCCGTGACCCCATTCGCCGGCAAAGCCGCCGGCCTCGTTGACGAGGCGACCGTCGGCAACCAGGCCGCCGCCAACGCCGGTGCCAAGGATGGCGCCGAAGACGATGCGGTGGCCGCGGCCAGCGCCGAGACCGGCTTCGGCAATAGCGAAACAGTCGGCATCGTTGGCGATCAGCACCGGCAGGCCGAGTTCGGCTTCGAGATCGGCCGCGAGCGTGCGGTCGTGGATGCAGGGAATGTTGGCGCAGATCAGGCGTTGCGTATCGGGGTCGACGACTCCTGCGATGGAAAGGGCGATGCCGTTCGGCTGTTCGCCGGTTTCGGCGATGATGCCGCGCAGGGTCTCGACGAAAGCGGCAAAATCATCCCTGGGCGTCGGGCGGCGGCCGAGGGGAACGATGTCTGTCTCGGAACGAGCGATGCCACCCTTGATGGCGGTGCCACCGATGTCGAATGAAATGATCATTGCCACTCTGCCGTTTTCTGGTCTCCCAGCGTCTGCTTGCATTGTTGGCGGGGAATTTCAAGCGCTCATTCGGCGGTGATGTCGCCGGCTTAAGGGTCGGGCCGTCTGCCAGCCCCTCTGTTTTGCCGGACACCTCTCCCACAGGTGGGGAGATCGGATAGGCGGGACGGGTTTCCGTCTTCCATTCCGTCATGGCAAGACGTTGGAGAAATCGGGTGAGCCCGCCCATCGGCTCCGATTACAGCTGTAATTTCTAACCCCGCAAGTCATTCAATTGGCATATTGCATCGCCAGAATCCGGCCCTACACTTTCATCAACTGCCGGACCCACGACGATCGATACGAGAGAAAATAGTACCATCCGAAGACCACGTCCCAAAGGCCGCCGCCTCTCATCCATTTTGCGGCAGATGGCTGCCGATCAGAGCCGCGAACGGATCTCGATCGGCGATCTGTTTGACACGATGGGTGACAGGGCGATCAGCGCGTTGATGCTGATCTTCGCGCTTCCGAACGCCTTTCCCACTCCGCCCGGAACCTCGGCAGTGCTCGGGGCGCCATTGGTCTTCCTGGCAGCGCAACTGACCTTCGGGCTGAAACCCTGGCTGCCGAAGGTGATTGCCAACCGTTCGATGCGCCGGGAGGATTTCGAGTCCATCGTCGGCCGCATCCACCGCTGGCTCGCCTGGGCCGAACGCATGCTGAAACCGCGGCTGGCGATCTTCGCCGAACCGCCGGCGGAATATCTTGCCGGGGCGGCATGCCTGCTGCTGTCGATTGTGCTGTTGCTGCCGGTCCCGCTCGGCAACATTTTGCCGGCGATCACGATCTCGGTCTTCGCTTTCGGCATATTGGGCCGTGACGGTCTCTTCGCGCTCATCGGCTTCGTGATGACGGCCGTGTCGCTCGTCATCGCCGGCGGGGTGATCTATGGTCTCGTGAAGGCGGCGATCTATCTCGTCGTGCAATGGTTTGCCTGAGCGGGTTTGCCCGAGTGACGGCGGTTATTTGGCGGGGCTCCTTGCAACAGGCTCGACATTTGCCGGAATTTTGTTTTGATCTGGCGCGATACAGACTCAAATCCTGTTCGGCGACGGCACGCCGGCTCACTTTGCGCGGTAGGCATTAGATGGTAAAAAGATCCGAGACCCCTGCACGGCTCGACGATGCGGCGCGTGCCGGCTGGCTTTACTACGTCGCCGGGCGCACGCAGGACGAAATCGCCGCTGCGATGGGCATCTCGCGGCAATCGGCGCAGCGGCTGGTGTCGCTGGCGGTCGCCGAGCGCCTGATCAAGGTGCGGCTCGATCATCCGATCGCCGCCTGCCTGGAGCTCGGCAGTCAGCTGCGCCGGAAATTCGGGCTGAAACATGTGGAGGTGGTGCCGAGCGATCCCGCGTCGTCGTCGACGACGGTCGGTATCGCCGAGGCGGCCGCTGCCGAGATCGAGCGGTGGCTGAAACGGCCGGAACCCATCGTACTCGCCATCGGTACCGGCCGCACGCTGAAGGCGGCCGTCGACCAGCTTCCGGCGATCGAATGTCCCAATCACCGCATCGTTTCGCTGACCGGCAATATCGCCCCGGACGGATCGGCGGCCTATTACAACGTCATCTTCAGCATGGCCGATGCGGTGAAGGCGCGACACTATCCGATGCCGCTGCCGGTGCTCGTCACCTCGGCGGAAGAGCGCGAGTTGCTGCATGGCCAACAGCTGGTGCGCTCGACGCTTAATATGAGCGCGCAAGCCGATGTCACCTTCGTCGGCATCGGTGAGCTCGGCATCGATGGGCCGCTCTGCGTCGACGGTTTTCTCGAGAAGGACGAGATGATGGAGCTGATGCGCGGGGGTGCTGTCGGCGAGATCTGCGGCTGGATCTTCGATGTCGACGGCAGGCTGATCGACAACCCGATCAACGAGCGCGTCGCATCCGCGCCGATCCCGTCCCGCGACGCATCGATGGTCATTGGGCTGGCCAAGGGCAAGCGCAAATTCAAGGCGATCAGGGCTGCCGTTGTCGGCCATCAAATCAACGCTCTGATCACCGACGAAGAGACCGCTGAGTTTTTGCTCAAGAACTGAGCAAAAAATATTCTAGTTAAATCAATGGGATCACTACCGCCTTCGGCGTTGCAGCAACGATTGCCGATTGACATTCTTTATCGTTTGTTGAGTAATTGCCCATGAGCGAAGCGAATGCTCACACCCCATCTTCTGGGAGGAAGATTATGACATTGAGAACTTTTCTGCTGGGCGCCTGCTCAGCACTGGCGTTTGCCGGTATGGCTTCGGCCGAAACGCTTACGATTGCGACCGTGAACAACGGCGACATGATCCGGATGCAGAAGCTGACGGATGATTTCAAGGCGAAGAACCCCGGCATCGACCTTGAATGGGTAACCCTCGAAGAAAACGTGCTGCGCCAGAAGGTCACGACCGACATCGCGACCAAGGGCGGCCAGTACGACGTTCTGACGATCGGCACTTATGAAGTGCCGATCTGGGCAAAGCAGGGCTGGCTGGTGCCGCTCGACAATCTCGGCGCCAATTACGACGTCGATGACCTGCTGCCGGCGATCCGCAGCGGCCTGACCATGGACGGCAAGCTCTATGCGGCGCCGTTCTACGGCGAAAGCTCGATGGTCATGTACCGCAAGGACCTGTTCGACGCCGCCGGCCTGAAGATGCCGGACGCGCCGACCTGGGACTTCGTTGCCGACGCTGCTCGCAAGATCACCAACAAGGACAAGGAAATCTACGGCATCTGCCTGCGCGGCAAGGCCGGCTGGGGCGAGAACATGGCCTTCCTGACGGCCATGTCCAACTCCTTCGGCGCCCGCTGGTTCGATGAAAGCTGGAAGCCGCAGTTCGATCAGCCCGAATGGAAGGACACGCTCGACTTCTACGTCAAGCTGATGAAGGATGCCGGTCCTCCGGGCGCTTCCTCCAACGGCTTCAACGAGAACCTGGCGCTCTTCCAGACCGGCAAGTGCGGCATGTGGATCGATGCGACCGTTGCTGCATCCTTCGTCAGCAACCCGAAGGAATCGACCGTCGCCGACAAGGTCGGCTTTGCGCTGGCTCCCGACAAGGGCCTCGGCAAGCGCGGCAACTGGCTGTGGGCCTGGAGCCTTGCCATCCCGGCAGGTTCGCAGAAGGCCGAAGCCGCCGAGAAGTTCGTCGCCTGGGCCACGAGCAAGGATTACACCAACCTCGTTGCCGAGAAGGAAGGCTGGCTGAATGCACCTCCAGGCACCCGCAGCTCGCTCTATGCGAATGCGGAGTACCAGAAGGCGGCTCCCTTCGCCAAGACGACGATCGACTCGATCAACTCGGCCGATCCGAGCAAGCCGACCGTCAAGCCGGTCCCCTATGTCGGCGTCCAGTTCGTGGCGATCCCGGAATTCCAGGGCATCGGCACGGCAGTGGGCCAGCAGTTCTCCGCAGCTCTTGCCGGCCAGCTTTCGGTCGATCAGGCCCTGAAGGCCGCACAGCAGCTGGCAACCCGCGAAATGACCAAGGCCGGCTACATCAAATAAAACCTCCTGAGCAAGAGGCGGATCCTTGACAATCCGCCCCTCTGGGCCGCCGATTGCCCGAACTGCATCGGCGGCCTCTTTTTTCAGACAAAGCTGCCTTGCGGCCGCTCCCCGCTTCAGTCCAGATCGGTGATTGCCATGGCAACCTTACATACCCGCTCCGCCGCGCGCCTGATGATCGCGCCCTCCGTGCTGCTGCTCTTTGCATGGATGATCGTCCCGCTAGTGATGACGATCTATTTCTCGCTGCTGAACTACAATCTGCTCAGCCCCGGCATGGAGAGCTTCGTCGGTTTTCTGAACTACGAATACTTCCTGACGGATCCGGCCTTTTTTGCGGCGCTGATCAATACGCTGCTGCTCGTCGCCGGCGTGTTGCTGATCACCGTCATCGGCGGCATCGCCTTTGCGCTGCTGCTCGACCAGCCGATGTACGGCCAGGGCATCGTGCGTATCCTGGTGATTGCGCCGTTCTTCGTCATGCCGACGGTGGCAGCACTGGTCTGGAAGAATATGTTCATGAACCCAGTCAACGGGCTCTTTGCCCATCTCGCCAAGGCGCTCGGCCTGCAGCCGATCGACTGGCTGGCGAACGCGCCGCTGTTTTCCGTCATTCTGATCGTCGCCTGGCAGTGGCTGCCCTTTGCCACCCTCATCATGCTGACCGCGCTGCAGTCGCTCGACGAGGAGCAGAAGGAAGCCTCCGAAATGGACGGCGCCGGGCCGATCTCGAAATTCATCTACATCATCCTGCCGCACATGGCGCGTGCCATCACCGTGGTGATCCTGATCCAGACGATCTTCCTGCTTTCGGTCTTTGCCGAAATCCTCGTCACCACCAATGGCGGGCCGGGCACCGACAGCACCAACCTTACCTATCTCGTCTATGCCCAGGCACTGCTGCAGTTCGATATCGGCGGGGCATCGGCCGGTGGTATCGTGGCTGTTATCCTCGCCAATATCGTCGCGATCTTCCTCGTGCGCCTCGTCGGCAAGAATCTGGAGGCTTGAGATGGCCAGAAAAGTCACAACGCAGCGCAAGCTCATCGTCACCGCGATCGCCTGGACGCTCGGCATCCTGATCTTCTTCCCGATTCTCTGGACGTTCCTGACCAGCTTCAAGTCGGAAGCCGACGCCATCGCCTCGCCGCCGCAGTTCCTGTTCTTCCACTGGACGACGGAAAACTACGCCGAGGTGCAAAGCCGGTCGAACTATCTCAGCCACTTCATGAACTCGGTGATCATCTCCTTCGGCTCGACACTGATCGGCCTGATCATCGCCATTCCGGCCGCCTGGGCGATGGCGTTTTCGCCGACCAAGCGGACCAAGGACGTGCTGATGTGGATGCTGTCGACCAAGATGATGCCACCGGTCGGCGCGCTGATACCGATCTACCTGCTGTTTCGCAATTCGGGTCTGCTCGACACGCGCACCGGCCTGGTGATCGTGCTGACGCTGATCAACCTGCCGATCATCGTCTGGATGCTCTATACCTACTTCAAGGAAATCCCCGGCGAGATCCTCGAAGCGGCGCGCATGGATGGGGCGTCGCTGATGAAGGAGATCGTCTACGTGCTGACGCCGATGGCGGTGCCCGGCATTGCCTCGACGCTGCTTTTGAACATCATCCTTGCCTGGAACGAGGCGTTCTGGACGCTCAACCTCACCGCCTCGAAGGCGGCGCCGCTGACGGCCTTCATCGCTTCCTATTCCAGCCCCGAGGGCCTGTTTTACGCCAAGCTCTCGGCGGCATCGACGATGGCGATCGCACCGATCCTGATCCTTGGCTGGTTCAGCCAGAAACAACTCGTCCGCGGCCTGACCTTCGGCGCTGTGAAATAACATAAAAGGGAGAGAAACATGGGCAGCATTACCCTTCAGAAGGTTTCCAAGGTCTTCGGCGAAGCCAAGGTCATCCCTTCGATCGATCTCGACATCAAGGACGGCGAGTTCGTCGTCTTCGTCGGCCCGTCGGGCTGCGGCAAGTCCACGCTGCTGCGGCTGATCGCCGGGCTTGAGGATGTCTCCGGCGGCAAGATCGTCATCGACGGCAGGGACGCCACCGAAAAGGCACCCTCGGAGCGCGGCCTTGCCATGGTGTTCCAGTCCTATGCGCTCTATCCGCATATGAGCGTGCGCAACAATATCGCCTTCCCGCTGAAGATGGCGGGCGTCGACAAGGCGGAGATCGACCGCAAGGTGACGGATGCGGCCCGGGTGCTGAACCTCACCGACTATCTCGAACGCAAGCCGCGCCAGCTTTCCGGCGGCCAGCGCCAGCGCGTGGCGATCGGCCGCGCCATCGTGCGCCAGCCTTCGGCCTTCCTGTTCGACGAACCGCTGTCGAACCTCGATGCGGCACTCCGCGTCAACATGCGCCTCGAAATCAGCGAGCTGCATCAGCAGTTGAAGACGACGATGGTCTACGTCACCCACGACCAGGTTGAGGCGATGACTATGGCCGACAAGATCGTCGTCTTGAACAGGGGCAATATCGAGCAGGTCGGCTCGCCGCTCGAACTCTACAGCCGTCCCCGCAACCTCTTCGTCGCCGGCTTCATCGGATCGCCCAAGATGAACTTCATCACAGGCCAGCACGCCGCCGCGCTCAACGCACATACTATCGGCGTCCGGCCCGAACATGTGCTGTTGTCGATGGAGAGCGGCGACTGGAAGGGCAGGGTCGTGGTCGCCGAACATCTCGGCTCCGACACCTTCCTGCATATCGACGCCGATGGTATCGGCATGGTGACGGCGCGGGGCAGCGGCGACTTCCCAGCGAAAGCAGGCGACACGGTCTTCCTGACCCCGGACCGTTCGCGTATTCACAAATTCAACGAGGGCGGCCTTGCCATCTGAAGCGGGCCGCCGGGCTGGGGGCAGGCATGCGAGCCGGACGATGGCGCCTGGCCGTCTCGGCAAGACCTTCAAGAGGACTGAAACATGACGTGCAAATTATCGCTGGCAACGCTTTCGGATGTGGCGCGCACTGCCGCCATCCCTGGATATGACAGGGCATCGCTGAAAGCCGGCATCGTGCACTTCGGCGTCGGCAATTTCCACCGTGCCCACCAGGCGATCTATCTCGACGATCTCTTCAACGCCGGCACGGATCACGACTGGGCAATCGTCGGCGCCGGTGTGTTGCCGTCGGATGCCGCCATGCGCGAAAAGCTTTCGGCGCAGGATTTCCTGACGACGGTGGTCGAGCAGGACAACAACAAGACGGCGGCGCGCGTTTCGGCACCGATGATCGACATCCTGCCGGTCGGCGATGCCACTGCCATCATCGCCAAGCTTGCCGATCCCGAGATCCGCATCGTCTCGATGACGATCACCGAGGGCGGCTATTTCATCGACGCATCAGGCACATTCAATCCGACCCATCCGGCGATCGCTGCCGACGGACAAAATCCCAACGTGCCGAAGACAGTGTTCGGCCTGATCGTCGCCGGCCTGAAAGCGCGCAAGGACAAGGGCATCGGTCCCTTCACCGTCATGTCCTGCGACAACATTCCCCATAATGGCGTCGTCACCGCCAATGCCGTCGTCGGTACGGCCGCACTTTCGGACCCTGCCTTTGCCGACTGGATCCGGGGGAATGTCGCATTCCCGAACGGCATGGTCGACCGCATCACGCCGGCGACCAGCCAGCGCGAGGTCGATTTCCTCCGGGACAATTTCCAGATCGAGGACAGTTGGCCGGTCTATTGCGAGGAATTCAAGCAATGGGTGCTGGAGGATAAGTTCACCGCCGGCCGGCCGGCTCTGGAAAAGGTCGGCGTCACCTTCGTCCCCGATGTCACGCCCTACGAGCACATGAAGATCCGTATTCTCAACGGCGGGCATGCCGCGATCGCCTATCCGGCGGCGCTGATGGATATTCATTTCGTTCATGATTCCATGGAAGACCCGCTGATCCGCGCCTTCCTTGCCAAGCTCGAGAAAGACGAGATCATACCGATCGTGCCGCCGGTGCCGAACACGTCGCTGACGGATTATTTCGCCCTGATCGAACATCGCCTGCTCAATCCGAAGATTGCCGATACCATTCCGCGTCTGGCGCAAGACGGCTCCAACCGCCAGCCGAAATTCATCCTGCCGTCGACGCTCGACAATCTGCGTCAGGGCAGGGACGTCGTCGGCCTGGCGCTGGTTTCAGCACTCTGGTGCCGTTATTTCGCCGGCAAGACCGACAGCGGCAAGGATATCGTCTTCAACGACGCGAGCGCAGAACGCCTGCATGCGGCGGCGCTGAAAGCCAAGGACGACCCGTCGGCCTTCCTCGTCTTCAACGATATTTTCGGCGAAGTGGCGAAATCCGAACTTTTCCGCAAGCGTTTCGCTTATGCTCTCAAAACCCTGTGGGAAAAGGGCACGCGGGAGACGCTGCAGCTCTATCTCGACGGCAAGCTCGCAGTGTAAGGAATCCGGATGGCGGTATCTGCTGCCGCCATTCAGCCGGCCTTGCGAGCGACGCGGGACGGTACCACGTCCGAATTGAACTCAGGTTGGGTCTTCCATGGCTGATGCTGAAACACGGCTGGTCATCTTCGATTGCGATGGCGTACTCGTTGACAGCGAGCCCATCTCGATCAGCGTGCTCGTCGGGGCGATGAACGATCTCGGCGTCTCAATCACCGAGGACCAGGCCTATGAGCGTTTTCTCGGCCGCAGCCTGTCTACTCTCATCGATACGCTGGAAACCGAATTCAACGTTCATGCCGGAGAGGAATTCCTCGAGCGTATCCGCACCGATCTCTACGCCCGCTTTCGCACAGAACTGAAGCCGATCGAGGGTATCGCCGCGGCGATCGACGGGCTTGGCGTTCCCTGTTGCGTTGCCTCGTCCAGCCAGATGGAGCGAATCCGACTGTCGCTGTCGGTGACCGGACTTCTCGACAAGCTGCCCGACATCTTCAGTGCGACGATGGTCAAGCGCGGCAAACCGGCGCCCGATCTCTTCCTGCATGCGGCGCGTGAAATGCAGGTCGAGCCGGCTCATTGCCTTGTCGTCGAAGACAGCCCAGCCGGCGTTGCCGCCGCCAAGGCGGCAGGCATGACGGTCTTCGCCTTCACCGGCGGATCACACGCCAACTTCGCCGGATACCGTGCCGAACTCGACCGCCTTTCGCCGGAAGTGGTGTTTGACGCCATGCCGGATTTGATACACCTTGTCCGCAACCATAAGCTGGACGGGACCAAGACTTGATGCGTGATCATGTGGTTGCGGTTGATATCGGCACGGGCAGTGCGCGCGCCGGCGTCTTCGATGCACACGGTCGCCTGCTCGCCAAGGCCGAGCATCCGATCGTGATGAACCGGCCGCGCGAAAACCATGCCGAGCACGATTCCGAAGACATCTGGTCGGCCGCCTGCACGGCAGTGCGCAGGGCGATGGAGCAATCCGGCATCGCCGCCGCCTCGGTCGGAGCGATCGGCTTCGACGCCACCTGTTCGCTCGTCGTCCGTGACGTCGAGGGCCGGCAGCTCAGCGTTTCCACAGGCGGGGAGAGGCGTTTCGACACGATCGTCTGGCTCGATCACCGGGCGCTGAAGGAAGCCGATTTTTGCACGGCGACGGAGCACAGGGTGCTCGAACATTCCGGCCACGTGATGTCGCCGGAAATGGAGATGCCGAAGCTGATGTGGCTGAAGAAGAAGCTGCCGGCCACATGGGAAAAGGCCGGCTACTTCTTCGATCTCGCCGATTTCATGACGTGGAAATCGACCGGATCGCCCGCTCGTTCGCGCTGCACGCTGACGGCGAAATGGAACTATCTCGCCCATCTCGAAAAGGGCTGGCAGCAGGATTTCCTCGAGCGGATCGGTCTCGAGGACCTTCATGCGCGCGGCCACCTGCCGGACGAGACCACGCCAGTCGGAGACAGCGTCGGCCGGCTGACGCAGGAAGCGGCAGAAGCGCTGGGGCTGACGACGGACTGCCATGTCGCTGCCGGGATGATCGACGCCTATGCCGGCGCACTTGGCGCGCTCGGCGGCTACGCTGCCGATCCTGTCAAACGCGAGCACCAGCTGGCGCTGATTGCCGGCACGTCGAGCTGCATCGTTACCTTCTCGCGGGAACGCAAGCCGAGCCATGGCATGTGGGGTCCCTATTACGAGGCTGTCTTCCCGCAGTCCTGGCTGGTGGAGGCCGGGCAATCGGCGACCGGCGCGTTGCTCGACCACATCGTGCGCATGCATGCGGCCGGTGGCGAGCCGATGGCAGCGCTGCATCAGAAGATCGTCGCGCGCATCGCCGAATTGCGGGCCGAGGAGGGCGATGACTTCGGTGCGCGGATCTTCGTGCTGCCGGATTTCCACGGCAACCGTTCGCCGCTCGCCGATCCGCATGCCGTCGGCGTCGTCAGCGGGCTGACACTCGATACGTCCTTCGACGGGCTCTGCGCGCTCTATTGGCGCTCTGCTGTGGGGATTGCGCTCGGCATCCGCCATATCCTGGAAATGATGAAGGAATACGGCTACATGCCCGATACGCTGCATATTGCTGGCGGGCATGTGAAGAACCCGGTGCTGATGGAGCTTTATAGCGATGCGACCGGCTGCAAGGTCGTGGTGCCGAAGATGAACGAGGCGGTGCTGCTCGGCACGGCAATCGCAGCATCCGTCGCCTGCGGCTTGTACAAGGATCTGGCGGCGGCCGGCGAGGCGATGTATCCGGGCGGCGACGAACGGCTTCCCGACAAGGCCAAGCAGGCGCTTTACGACCGGGACTACCGCCGTCTTCTCGCCATGCACCGGCACCGCGCCGAATTGGAAACGATGCAATAGAGCGCCGCTCTATCACTTTGAATCTGCGCATAACCCTTTCCGACAATCGATTCCGATTTTCGGGGTTATGCGCTGGCCTTTTAAATTAATGGTTTGCCGTCTCGCCGAGGACGGTTGCGAATTCCATCATGCGGCGGCGGCGAAGCGCCGCCTCCTCTCCGACTTGGAGGATGACGGATTCAGACAGGCAATCGAGCAGCGCGATCAGCGGCGGAAGATTGTCGAGATCGGGGGCGCGA
Source organism: Rhizobium leguminosarum (assembly GCF_002953715.1). GTDB lineage: Bacteria > Pseudomonadota > Alphaproteobacteria > Rhizobiales > Rhizobiaceae > Rhizobium > Rhizobium leguminosarum_V. Next base: position 3,939,250 of record NZ_CP025012.1, on the reverse strand, counting down.
GCGGGCGGCAAGGGCAGCATGACGTTCGACTGGTCCGCCATCCAGTCCGCTTGCTGCGGCGAAATGAGCACGACCTTATAGCCGTAACGCCGCGCCGTTCTGGCAAGCAGCCGCGCCTTGGCGAAGCGGCGGCAATCGATGATGACAAGCAGCGCGTCGTCGACCGCCAGCCGGGCGAAGAGTTCCGCAAAACGATTGTCGGCGGCGTCGAGGGTGCGCACGCCGTCGCGGGCTTGCGTCAGCCGCTGACAGAAATGATTGGCCAGGCTTGAGAGCCGCGCATGCGTGGCGATCGACACTTCGCGGGCAGTGCTGATCAAGCCGACGGCTTCCGACCAGTGCGGCTGCGCCGTCAGATGGTAGATATGATGGAGGGCCTGGATCTGCTCGGCAACCAGCACGGCGAGCGGTTTGCCCTCCGCGGCGTCCGCATGCAGCTCGCTCATGGCGCTCTGCAATTGCGCCGGCGATGTCGTCACGGTCTCGCGAATCTCCACCTTGACGCTGTCCAATCCCTGATAACCGAGCGAGCGCAGGAAGCGCCCGACGGTCATCGGCGAGAGATCCAGCCTGTCGGCAACGGACGCAGCCGTCTCGAATGGCAGGTCGTTCAGGTGTTCGGTGAAATATTTCGCGATACGGCGTTCGGCCGGTGTGCCGGTTTTTGCGTATTGCCTGAGTTTTTGCACAAAGTCTTCCACGTCAGCCTCCCCGTCTTCCCTCAGAGGCGTTCCGTGGATGCGCTGTTGCGACCCCTTGTCTTTGCAACTATTTCGGAAGCTGCTTCTCAGGCCCGTGTGTATTTTATATGCGTCACAATATTATATTAGTATTTAGTTTTCGACAAGTTTTCTATTACTGCATGCAATTTTATTCTCTCTTGTCGGTGGCCTCCATCTTTCCTACATCTTCGGCGCAACCGGAGACGCCTGAGACATGATTCTTGACGCCGCTCGCCTTTCGCTCGCCAATTTGTTCGCATCGGAAACACGTTCTGTCTTCTGGAAAGTGCTCGGCCTGACGATTCTCGTGCTCGTTGGCCTCTGGTTCGCGCTGCGCGGGGCCTTCATGGCCTTCCTCTTTCCCTGGCTCACGGGTTTCTTTCCCGATATGCCGGATTGGGCAGGGTGGCTCGCTTTCCTCTTCGCGATCCTGGCCGGTATCGGCCTTGCGCTGCTGCTGGCGCTGCTGCTGTCGCCGGTCACGGCGCTGATCGCCGGCCTGTTTCTCGACGATGTCGCCGATGTCATCGAAAAGCGCGACTATCCCAAGGACGCGCCGGGTACCGCCATGCCGCTCGGTCCGGCGATGGCAAGCTCGATCAAGTTCCTCGGCGTGGTGATCCTCGGCAATATCGTGGCATTGTTGTTGCTGTTCATCCCCGGCGTCAATCTGGTCGCGTTCTTTCTGGTGAACGGCTATCTGCTCGGACGGGAATTCTTCGAATTCGCGGCTATGCGCTCCCGTTCGCCTGATGAGGCACGGCTCTTCCGCGCCAAGCATGCCTCCACTGTCTTTCTCGGCGGGCTGGTGATTGCCCTCTTTCTGGCGATCCCGATCGTCAATCTTCTGACGCCGCTTTTTGCCGCCGGCATGATGGTGCATCTGCACAAGCTGGTTTCCGCTAAGGACCCCGGTTTGCGCGCCTGAGGCTCAGCCAGGCAGAGCGGAGACGTCGTACATCGCCGAGAATTCAGCGCTCGGCGGGATGGGCTGGATGATGTCGATCAGCACGCCGTTCGGATCGGCGGTGATAAAGTGCCGCTGGCCGAAATCCTCGTCGCGGATTTCTCTCAGAATTGGCAGGCCGGCGCTCCGGCAGGCTGCGTAGATCGCATCGACATCGGCGACCTCGAAATTGAGGAGCAGGCCGGACACCCTGCCGCGGGCTATGGCCGGTATGGTTTCGTGGCTGCCGTCAAGGATGGCAAGCGCGATATGCTCCTCCTCTGCCGATTGCAGGTGAACATACCAGTCACTCTCGAACAGAGCTTTAAAGCCGAAATGCATGCAATAGAAGCTGGCGGTGCCAGCGACGTCGTCGGTCATGATGACAGGATAATAGCTCGTCGACTTCATCTCTTCCTCCCTTCGATTTACATGCAGCCTGTATGTTTTTAACTATTAACATACATTCTGTTTGTATGTAAATAGAGCGTATGAGCCGCAGCAATCGCGAGAGAACGGAACAGACGAGACAGGCGCTGATCGACGCCGGTCGGCGTCTATTCGTCGAGAAGGGTTATGCCGAAACCGCGACGCCGGAGATCGTGGCGGCAGCGGGTGTGACGCGGGGCGCGCTCTACCATCATTTTGAAGACAAGAGGGCGCTTTTTCGCGCGGTTGTCGAATGCGAGGCGAAAGCGGTGGCCGAGGCGATCGAGGCGCATTCGGCGTCGTACGACGCGCCGCGTGCCACGCTGATTGCCGGTGCCTCGGCCTATTTCGATGCGATGAGGGCAGAAGGGCGTACGCGGCTGCTGCTGATCGAGGCACCTGCCGTTCTCGGCTTGTCGGCGACCGCGGCGATCGATGCAGAGAATACGGAAGCGACGCTGCGGGCAGGGCTTGCAGCCATGCTTCCGGAGGCCGGCACTATGCTTGAATCGCTGACGTCGCTGCTATCGGCGGCCTTCGACCGGGCGGCGATCGCGATCGAGGCAGGCGCTGAGAGGCGGCCTTACGAACAGGCGATCGCTGTTCTACTCGACGGCCTCGCCGATCACCTGCGGCGGTAGCTCAATCAGCGGCGCCGGCACATCCCAACTCTTCTCCGCCGATTTGCAGAGATCGGCGATGATACAGCGCTCGCATTCGGGCCGGCGCGCCTTGCAGGTGTAGCGGCCATGCAGGATCAGCCAGTGATGGGCGTGATAGAGGTAATGTTTCGGGATCACCTTCATCAGCCGCGCCTCGACCTCGTCTGGCGTCTTACCGGGGGCAAGCCTGATGCGGTTGGCGATGCGGAAGATGTGCGTGTCGACGGCCATCGTCGCCTGGCCGAAGGCCATGGAAAGCACGACATTGGCGGTCTTGCGCCCGACGCCCGGCAATTTCACCAACTCGTCGCGTGTCTCCGGCACCTTGCCGCCGAATTGCTCGATCAGCATCTGCGAGAGCGCGATGACGTTCTTCGCCTTGTTGCGGTAGAGGCCGATCGTCTTGATGTAGTCGCGCAGCCGCTCCTCGCCGAGATCAAGCATCTTTTCCGGCGTATCGGCGATCCTGAAGAGGGCGCGCGTCGCCTTGTTGACGCCGACATCGGTCGCCTGCGCCGAAAGTGCCACGGCGACGACGAGCGTGAAGGGGTTGGTATGCTCGAGCTCGCCCCTCGGTTCCGGCCGCTGCACCGCGAAGCGGCGGAAGATCTCTTCGCGCTCGGCCAGGGAATAGGCCGTGTTCACCGCCGTCGCCGGTTTGCGGCGGGCAGTCAGATTCGAGCCCTGCGGCGTCTTGGTAACGGATTTGAGTTTCGGATTCGCCATGGAGACTCTATACTCAACGGCCATGATGGAAAGCAACGCCGACAGCTTCAACGAGCAGCCTGTTTTCGCCGCCGAACTCTTTCCCCACCGGTCGCTCGGCCGCCGGGGCTTCAAGGTGCTGCTTGCCCTGTCCGGTGCCGTCTGCTTGCTTTACGGCATGTTCTTCATCGTCACGGGCGCCTGGCCGATCGGCTTCTTCTTCGGCCTGGATTTCGTGCTTCTCTACGGCGCCTTCTGGCTGAGTTACCGCTCCGGGAGGGTGCGCGAGGAGGTGACGGTATCGCGCACGGATGTTTCGGTGCGCAAGTTTGCGCCATCAGGGCGGATGGTGGAGCATCATTTCAATCCGTTCTGGACGCGTTTCCTGGTTCGCCGGCACCAGGAGGTCGGCATCCTCTCCATGCACATCTTCGGTGAGGGCCGGCGCACGGATGTCGGCTCTTTCCTCAATCCCGACGATCGTGAAAGCTTCGCCAAGGCCTTCAAGGGGGCGCTCGCCACGGTCAAGCAGCGGATCTGAACCTATCCGGCTGCTACGCAAGAATCGGGTGGTTTGCTCACCCCCTATTGACTATCTCCTTGTGACAAGGAGAAAGACGATGAATATGATTGCCAACCTGCAGACAGACATCACGCCTGACGGCCCTGATTACGATATCGTCCGTCGGGTGATCGAACTCATCACCGAGGACTATCGCGACCAGCCCTCGCTGGAGGCGATCGCGGCGCGGCTCAACCAGTCGCCGACCCAGTTGCAGAAGACCTTCACCCGTTGGGCCGGTCTGTCACCAAAGGGCTTCCTGCAGGCCGTGACGCTCGATCACGCCAAGCGGCTGCTGCGTGGGGAAGACATGCCGCTGCTCGAGACCTCGATCGAGGTCGGCCTCTCCGGGCCGAGCCGCCTGCATGACCTTTTCGTCACGCATGAGGCGATGTCGCCCGGCGAATGGAAAGCCAAGGGCGGTGGTCTCATCATCCGCTACGGCTTCCACATCTGCCCCTTCGGCGTGGCGCTGATCATGGTGACCGACCGCGGCCTTGCCGGCCTTGCCTTCAGCGATTCCGGCGATGAGAGGGCTTGCCTCGAGGATATGACCTGCCGCTGGCCAAACGCTGAATATGTCGAAGACCTGCAGGCGACGGTTCCCTATGCCGCCCGCATCTTCGAGCCCGGCAAATGGTCCTCCGACCAGCCGCTGCGTGTCGTGTTGATCGGCACGGACTTCCAGGTGCGCGTCTGGCAGAGCCTGTTGAAAATCCCGTTCGGCAAGGCCGTCACCTATTCCGATATCGCCAACGATATCGGCCGTCCGACGGCGCAGCGCGCCGTGGGTGCGGCGGTGGGGGCAAACCCGATCTCCTTCGTGGTGCCCTGCCATCGGGCGCTCGGCAAGAATGGCGCGCTGACGGGCTACCATTGGGGCCTCACCCGCAAACGGGCGATGCTCGGCTGGGAATCGGCGCACGCCTGAATGGGTTTCCTGGGCGGAGCGGCGGGTCGTTCGCCGCTTATCGCTCTGCCACATCTACCTGCTGCGGAGAAATGGCAGATGGTGACGTCTCGGCCAGTTCCAGCAACGCCCGGGCAGCACTTTCATCGGTGATCAGCGTGTTGCAGCCGATGCGCTTGATCGTCGCACGGATCGCCACGGCCCGATGGGCGCCGCCGGAGGAGAGCACGATGTGCTTGGCCTCTTTCAGCGTGTCGAGATCGACGGACATGACGCGCCGGTTGATCGAGTGGTCGACCGAATTGCCGTCCCTGTCGAGGAAGTTGAACATCGTGTCGCAGACGCAGCCGGCATCGATCAACTCTTGCAACTCTGCCTTCGATATCCAGCCCTCCGACAGCGAGGTCGAATGCGGGCCGATATCGCCGCAGCTGACGATCGCCAGATCGAGGTTCTCGGCGAGACGGTAGATCGTGTCCAGCCCGCATTTCTCGATCAGATTGCGCTTGGTTTCAATGGAATCGACGAGAAGCGGCGCCAGGAACATGTAGCATTCCGCGCCGAGCTGGTTTGCCAGCCGCCATGTGTAATCGATCGGGTTGGTCTGGTGCACGGCAACGATGCCGCCGAGCAGCGAAACGACCTTGCAATTGGCGCGGCGCGGCGGCCGGAAGCTCGACAGCGAGGCGGTCATGGTGCGGCCCCAGCCGACGCCGATGGTATAGTCGTCGGGGATGGCTTCGGAGAGGAATTGGCCAAGCGCCAGACCGACATTTTTAGCCAGCGAATTGACGTCGCCATTGACCGGCGCAGGGACGACGATCGCCTCGTCTAGGCCATAGGCACGCTCCAGCTTCACCGAAAGTTCGACGCAGTCGCCGATCGAATCGTTGATCCAGATCTGGACTTCGCTGCGCTTCATCGCCTCGTCGAGCAGACGGATCACCGTCGTGCGGCTGATGCCGAGCTGTTCGGCGACGTCCTTCTGGGTCAGACCCTCGTTGTAATAGAGCCATGCCGCCCTTAGCCGCAGCGAGGATGCCTCCGAATAGGCCGTGTGCGTGCCGCGTTTGAGCTTGACCACATCTCCTCCGCACGATTTCCTGCCCTAGATCCCTCATGGGATGAAAGGCCTTAGCGACGCTTTTGTTGCCGGGGATAATGACGGGTGTGACACTTATGTCAATTGAAATGCACAAATGTCCTTGACTTTTCGTAAGGCGAATGGCGATAGTCCGGGTGACACACGTCGTTCTTGTCCGTCCGAGGAGGACATAGTGCGGGCATGCCGAAAGTCACGACCGGCCTTCCAGCCGCAAGCGGCATCGCTTGCGTTTGAGCAGCCGTTCGTTCGCGGCCGGAACACGGCCACTGTCCTTCACGTTTATGAATCATCCGTGACGGATGCGCGCATTTTCGCCTGCAGCATGCAAACAACCTGTCGGTAGATCACCTTTGCCCGGCGGAACTCGCGCCGGTCGCAGCCCAAGTTCAACAAGGATTATTGACCATGACATCCAAGCTTGACCAACTCCGCGAGATTACCACCGTGGTCGCCGATACCGGCGACATCGAAGCCGTCGCCCGCCTGAAGCCTGTGGATTGCACGACGAACCCGAGCATCGTGCTCAAGGCTCTCGGCACGCCGATGTTTGCTGACGCCATCAAGGAAGCCGTCGCCTGGGGCAAGAAACAGGGCGGCAATCCCGAAGCCGTTTCATCAGCCGTCGCCGATCGTCTCGCCATCTCCGTCGGCGCAGCCCTGGTGAAGCTCGTCCCGGGCCGCGTCTCGACCGAAGTCGACGCTGATCTTTCCTTCGATACCGAGGCTTCGCTTGCCAAGGCGCGCGCAATCATCGCCGCCTACAAGGATCGCGGCATCGGCCAGGACCGCATCCTCATCAAGCTCGCCTCCACCTGGGAAGGCATCCGCGCTGCGGAAGTGCTGCAGAAGGAAGGCATCGACTGCAACCTGACGCTTCTCTTCAGCAAGGCCCAGGCGATTGCCTGCGCCGACGCAAAGGTATTCCTGATCTCGCCCTTCGTCGGCCGCATCCTCGACTGGTACAAGAAGTCGACCGGCAAGGATTACACTGCCGAGGAAGATCCGGGCGTCATCTCCGTCCGTGAAATCTACAACTACTACAAGGTGAACGACATCAAGACGATCGTCATGGGCGCCTCCTTCCGCAGCGCCGGCGAAATCGAAGCCCTTGCCGGCTGCGACCGCCTGACTATCAGCCCGAACCTGCTCGACGAGCTCGCCAAGGATGAGGGCAAGCTGGAGCGCAAGCTCTCGCCGGAGAGCCGCAAGCCGGATCCGAAGGTCTCCGTTGACGAGAAGACCTTCCGCTGGATGATGAACGAAGATGCGATGGCGACGGAAAAACTCGCCGAAGGCATCCGCGCCTTCGCCAAGGATCTGGGAACGTTGCGCACCATGGTGCAGAAGGAACTGCAGCTCGCCGCCGCCTGATAAGGCACGGCATAAAATCGGAGGCGCGGCTGCCGGCTGGCAGGCGCGCCTTTTTCGTGCTGTTATCAAGGGCTTATGCTGTCGGAGACCGATATGGCGGATGAAGAACGAGCAAATTCGCTGGCGGCCTTTGCCTACAAACATGCGAGCTTCATCATCGCCGCCCTTGCCGGGCTGGTGGTCTTCCTGCTTCTGACCTCGCGCGAAGTCAGCGCCGGCAACATCTTGTTCGGCTGGAATGTCAGCGCCGGCGTTTTTGTGGCTCTCAGCTGGCGCAAGATGCTGCGGGCGACGGTCAAAAGCATCCGGAAACGTTCCGCGGATCTCGACTTCTCCGACACCGTCCTGCTGGCTCTTTCGATCGGTGCGGCACTTGCCAGCATTGCCGGGATCGGCCTGGAGCTTCATTCGATCAAGGAGGCGGCACCTGATGTTGCGCTGGCGCGGGCAGGTGCCGCGGTTCTGACGATCCTGATCTCCTGGATCTTCCTGCATACGCTCTTCACCATCCACTATGCCCATTATTTCTACGGCGGCGCGGACGAGGAGGGCGGGCTCAAGTTTCCGGACGGGATCGAAGAGCCCGGCTACTGGGATTTCCTCTATTTCTCCTTCACCATCGGCGTTGCCGCACAAACGGCGGATGTTGCGGTCAGTTCGACCAGCATGCGCAAGCTGACGCTGTTGCATGCCGTGCTATCGTTTCTGTTCAATACGACGATCCTGGCGCTGGCGATCAATGTCGGAGCGAGCCTGCTATAATGCATCTTGCCAAAGCGGCTGCGAGGCTCTGAGGAGCTGAACGCATGAGCGGGCCGAACCACCCGCTCTTCAAAACCGGAGGGTATGATGGAAAACGCGTCAAGCCGGCCCCGACTGGCCGATCTCATTCTTCTCCTCGGCAGGCTTCTGCTGTCGCTGATCTTCCTGCACGAAGGTTGGTCACTCGCGGCAGATATCACTGCGACCATCGACACTTTCGCGAAACTGGGTCTTTCGGCACCGGTCGCGCTTGCCACCATTGCCCTTCAGATCGGCGCCGGCCTTTCCGTTGCGACAGGGCTCCTCAGCCGGCTTGGCGCACTGGCGCTGGCGCTCTTCTGCCTGGCGACCGCCTTGCTCTTTCACACGAATTTTGAGAGCCAGAACGAGCTGCTGCATTTCGAGAAGGACCTGGCGATTGCGGGCGGCATGTTCGTCCTGGTGGCTTCGGGTGCGGGATCGATATCGATCGACAATCTGCTGCGAAGGCGGGCCGGGATGCCTCCCTGGCTCAGGGCGGCGTTGTCGTGAATGCCCGAGGTCCGATCACGGGGCTGAATTTCGCGAGCGCTCGCAGGCGCAATAAAACCGAATAAAACCGAACAAACAGAAGCGTCGATGCGGGCTACACTTTTGGCGACAGGTCAGGAGTGTGCCAGTGATGCCTTCCGCGCAAAACAATCAGCAACAGCCAATTCTCGTCTTTCTCGCAAAAGACGCTGCCTGCGACATCGTCTCGAAATTGAATGAGAACGGATATGTCGCGGCGGCTGTGTCCTCGGTGCCGGAACTCTTCGACGCCTTGCGTTCGGACCGATATTTTCTGGCCGTAACGATGCGATCGGATATCGACATGGTCCGAAATATCAAGCCGATACCGGTCATCAATCTGGAGGTGTTTTTCCATACTGTCCAGTCGGCCACGAAGTCCGTCCGCTCGTCGAAGGAGTTCGACAGCGATGCATTTCTAAGAAGGATCGCGGCCCTCACGGAGTCAAGGACAGGCAGGGTTAGTGCAGTCCGAAGAGATCCGGCCGCAAACGGGACAGTGATTGCAAGCACGGCGAAGGCATCCCGGTGGCGGGCCGCCACATCTCTTCTGTTAAGTCGCCGCGCCGCGCCCAGCGCAGAACGGGCCGATTAGACGTGGGCGCATTCTCATCCCCGACGGACCGGTCTTCACCCGGTTCAGATCCCGATGACCGTGCCCTGTCTCTCCGGCTGTCCACGCTGCGCCACGTTCCCGACGGATCCTATGGGCATCTTTCTACCGGGTTTCGTCGGCTTGAAAGCGTCATTCCGAAACCAGAACTTCTTACTTGGTGCGGGTGTCTTCTCATGTTTCAGTTGCTCGGGGCAGCGTCAGCGAGTGGATATATCATCACGGCATTGTTCGTGCTCGTGGCGCTCGGTCGTCTCGCCAGAAATGTTCTCCACAAGCTCACCGCATGGCTGCCGAAGCGCTCAGCGTTGAAGCATTACACGACGGCGATCGTCTCTCTGGTGTTCTTTTGCCTGCTGGTCGTTCGGATGTGTTTCATCGCCACCGTCATCATCGATAGCGCAATCCGAGGTGACCATGTGGAAGTCAGCGGTGACCCCGAAAGGCAGTTTTGACGGCGGGCTCCGTGTCGGAAATCCCGCAACATATCTCAACATTATCGAATATAGCATTGCACGATACTTGATATCCTAAAGGCGGAGCCGTGTCGGCGCGGCGACAGATCGTGTGGTGTCTGATGTCCGCGAGATTAACCACTGCGGTTGACAGTGGCCGAGGCCGCCTGACCGAGGCACGGTGAAACGTGGTAATTTCGCGCCGAGAGACATCTCCCGGCAAGAGAACGAATGACGATGGCGTAAGAAATGGCAGTTCCCAATCAGGTTCATATCCTCATCGTCGAAGACGATCCGGCAATCGCAGATATGCTGGTGGACCTTGTTCGAACCAGCGGCTTCGAGGCCTCGTCGGTGGACAGCGGCGCGGCTATGGATCGAATGATGGCGCGACAGCAATTCGATCTCGTCGTCCTCGATGCGATGTTGCCGGGCGAGGACGGCTTCAGCATCTGCAGGCGGCTTCGTGCGTCGTGTTCGGTGCCAATCCTGATGCTGACGGCGCTCCAGGAGGATATCGACCGCATTCTCGGCCTGGAGCTCGGAGCCGATGACTATGTCACGAAACCATTCAACTCCCGCGAGCTGCTGGCCCGGATCAAGAGTATTCTCCGCAGAGCGTCATATGCTCATCATCAGGAGGAAGCACTTGGACCGATGATGTTCTCGGGATGGCGCATCGATCCAAAAAGCCGTCAACTCCACGACGCGGACGGAGCGCAGGTTTCCATGACAACCGCGGAGTTCGATATCCTTCTGGCCTTCTGCTGCAATCCCAACAAGGTTTTGACGCGTGAACAGCTCTTGTCGATGACACATGCCGGATCAGCGGGGCCGGTCGAGCGCAGCATCGACGCCCACATCAGCCGGGTCAGGCAAAAGATCGAACCAAATCTGAAAGATCCGACGTTCATCAAGACGGTGCGGCTGGGCGGTTATCTCTTCGCATCCAAGGTAGAGCGTCTCTCTTGAGAAATTTCCGGCGAGCTTCGATCCAAAGCCAGATCCTCATATTGGCGACCTTCCTTGTCGTGCTCGTTTCCGTCGTGGCGACCGCCATGGAGCCCTATATCTACGGCCGTCATGATCGCGGGTTTCAAAACGGCCTGTTTGCTGCCAAAGCGGCGATGGTCGCGGAGCAATTTGCCCAGGCAAGTTCAGCGCAAGACGAAGTCGCCGTTCTCAAGAGAGCAGCAGCGCTCGGCGTTGAGGTCGAAAAATTGTCGCTGGACCGGCCGCTTGCCGGCAAACAGCAGATGGTATCTCCAAGCGAGCTGGTGGCGCGCATCAACACAATGCTCGCCGACAATATTTTCGCGGCATTTCATCGCTTCGCCATCGGTCAATCACACCCTGATGTACTGACTGTCGGAATCGACGACAAGCGCGCGCTTGTCTTTCAACTGCCGGTTTTTCCCAGCTACGTCTGGTTTGTTCCAGCCGCGGCGAGCGGATTTTTGAAAATCGTCATCCCACTGGTGCTGCTCGCATATTTCAGCAGCTGGCTCATCACCGAACCTCTGAGGCACTTTGCCGCCGCTGCAAAGCGAGCGAGCATGGAGGGCAGCTGGGAAAAGCCTTTCGAGCCGGACGGCGCATCCGAGATTCGAAGTCTGGCGGAATCGCTGAACGTCATGAGCGATCGAATCCAGAGCATGGCAGAGGATCGAACAAGAATGCTGAGTGGCGTGGGTCATGATCTCAGGACACCCCTGACGAGATTGCGGATGCGTGCCGAGCGTTCCGGCGAGCCCGAGCTTCGCAGCCTGATGCTGGCCGATATCGCCACCTTGAGTTTCATGATCGACGAGTGCCTGGCCTTTTTTAAAGACGCATCCACTGCGGAGGCTGATCGAAAGGTCGATATCTCAAGCCTGCTGCAGACGATTGCGACAGACTTCTCCGACATGGGCATCGATGTGAGCTTCACCGGTCCGCGGCGGCTGGCGTTTATCTGCAAACCTCAGGCCCTTACTCGGGCAATTACCAATCTGGTCGACAATGCGTCTCGTTATGCAAAGCAAGTCGAAATCGATCTGCAAGAGAGCGACGATGGCGGGATCAAAATATCGGTGGGCGACAACGGCCCAGGTTTGACCGATGAGGCCAAGGCGAAAGTTCTGGAGCCGTTCTTCAAAGTGGATAAATCCCGCCAGATCGGTGCCAAAGGCGGCTCCGGGCTTGGACTCGGCCTTCCGATCGCCAAAGGAATCGTCACCAAAGCGCACAATGGACAATTGACGTTGTTGGACAGGAAGCCAACCGGCCTGGTCGTCGTGATCGATCTTCCCGCCCCTCAGGGGATCCAGCCCGGAGGCTCGCCGTCGATCCCTTCATCACATTGACTTACTGCCCGTCGTGGTCGTGGCGTCGTCACGCATCGCGCTGCATTCGCAGCAAAAGACGGCTCGCGAACATTTCCGCATATCATAGCAAACACAGCAACATTCGAATTCCATAAAACCGGTTCCAGCAGATCCCATGCCATTCGGCATTTCCAAAGCTGGAGCCAAGTCATTGATAATAAATCTGAAAATCGGCGTTGCACTCATGCTCGCCTGTTCGAGCGTTGCCGCATGCACGACCCCTGACCCCACGGTTTATTCCGGACTTGCTTCGGCATCACAGCTCCAGCCGAACATTGAGGATAAAACCGGCCGCGTGCCGTATCGCTATCAGACGAAAGTCAACTGGAGCCAGTACAACCGGATCATTGTCGATCCCGTTACCGTCTATAACGGACCTGACAGTCAGTTTGGCAAGCTTCCGGAAAAGGACAGGAGCTTCCTGGCCAATTACATGCAGACTCAATTCACCGAAAAATTGAAGACGCGCTTTGCGGTCGTCAGTGCAGTCGCTCCGGCAACTCTCAGATTGCATCTGACGTTGACGGGTGCGAAGGCGACGACTGCGGTACTCGGAACGGTCACGCGCATCGACGTCGCAGGCGGATTGTACAACACCGTCCAGGCCGCTCGCGGCCGAGAAGGTTCGATGACCGGTTCGGTGAATTATGCCGTGGAGATCTATGATGCTGCGAGCAACCGGCTCGTGTCTTCCTATGTCACCAAGCAATATCCCAATGCGATGAATATCGGCGCAAGCTTCACGGCGATGGACGCCTCCATGGTGGGCGTCCGCAAAGGTGCCGATGCCCTGCTTGCCGAGTTGAAATAGGCCGCGGGGCTTAAAGGGGCTGTGGCGACAACAGCCGGCGGGGGCCGCAAGCGCAATGCGCAGCGGCCCCCGCGACCGCTCACAGGATCGCCTGGCCGGCCATCAGCGCAAGGACAAGGAAGATCAGGAAGATCACCAGCGCAATGCCGAAGAGAACGCGTGCGATCGTCGCGGTCGCTGCAGAAACGCCGGAAAAACCGAAGAAGCCGGCGATGATCGAAATGACAAAAAATATCAGAGCCCATTTCAGCATGACATCATCCTTTGCGTTTGCTTGGGAAAGACGCGGCAACCGGGAAAATGTTCCAGATCGCTTGAATGGAATGGCGATCTCTGGGGAGCACCCTCCCGGTGCTACCGATGGGCATTGCGTCGAATTTCGTACCCTTGCCTTTCCCGCCGGTCAGCCGTGATTGATCATCACGTGGCGTACGGCGGTGTAGTCCTCCAGTGCGTAGACCGACATGTCCTTGCCGTAGCCCGACTGTTTGAGGCCGCCATGCGGCATCTCGTTGACCAGCATGAAATGCGTGTTGATCCAGGTGCAGCCATATTGCAGGCGGGCGGCGGTCTTCATGCCGCGGCCGATATCCTTGGTCCAGACGGAGGAGGCCAGGCCGTAATCGCTATCGTTTGCCCAGGCAACGGCATCATCGGCATCGGAGAAGCGGGTGACCGAGACGACCGGGCCGAAGACCTCGCGGCGGACGATCTCGTCGTCCTGCAGGGCGCCTGCAATGACCGTCGGCGTGAAGAAGAAGCCCTTGTCACCGGAGACCTTGCCGCCTGCGGTGATCTCCATGTGCTTGTGCTCGGAAGCACGGGCGACGAAGCTCTCGACGCGGTCGCGCTGGCGCCTGGAGATCAGGGGGCCGATCTCGTTTTCGGTATCGTCGGCCTGGTTGAAGCGGATGCTCGAGACGGCTGAGGAGAGGTCGGCGACGAAATTGTCGTAGACCTTGGCATCGGCATAGATGCGACAGGCGGCCGTGCAATCCTGGCCGGCATTGTAATAGCCGAAGGTGCGGATGCCTGCGACAACGGCATCGATATCGGCATCGTCGAAGACGATGACCGGGGCCTTGCCGCCGAGTTCCAGATGGGTCCGCTTGACCGTCTTAGCGGCGGCCTGCAGCACCTTCTTGCCGGTTGCGACATCGCCGGTGATCGAGACCATGCCGATCTTGGCATGATTGATCAGGGCGTTGCCGACACTTTCGCCACGGCCGAGGATAACGTTGACAACGCCTTCGGGAAGGATTTCGGAGAGCAGCTTGGCCATTTTCAGCGCCGTCAGCGGCGTCTGCTCCGAAGGCTTGAAGACGACGGTATTGCCGCCGGCAATGGCCGGCGCCAGCTTCCAGGCCATCATCATCAGCGGATAGTTCCACGGCGCGATCGAGCCGACGATGCCGATAGGATCGCGGCGGATCATCGAGGTGTGGCCAGGCAGATATTCACCGGCCGCCGGTGCGTGCAGGTTGCGCACGGCGCCGGCGAAGAAGCGATAACAATCGACGATCGCCGGGATTTCGTCGTTCAGCACGGCATTGATCGGCTTGCCGCAGTTCAGCGCCTCCAGTGTGGCGAAGCCGACGGCATCCTTCTCGATGGCGTCGGCGATCTTCAGCAGGTAGCCGGAACGCTCGCCAGGCGTCGTCTGCGACCAGCTGGTGAAGGCTTTTTCGGCGGCATCGACGGCAGCATCGACCTGGGAGAGCGAGGCTTCCGGAAGGTCGATCACCGTCTCGCCCGTCTTCGGGTTCAGGATGTGCTCTTCCGTCTCCGTGCCTCTTTCGAAGCGGGAACCGATCAGCATTTGGATATCCATGATGTTCTCCCTTTCATTTGCCGGCGCCGGCGATCTGGTCGCCATCGCGGGTGAGGTAATAGGCTGCCAGGATCGGCAGGAAGGTGACGAGCACCACGACCATGGCGACCACATTGGTGACAGGGCGCTGGCGCGGGCGGATGAGTTCTTCGAGCATCCAGATCGGCAAGGTCGATTGCTGGCCGCCGGTGAAGGTGGTGACGATGACCTCGTCGAAAGACAGGGCGAAGGCAAGCATGCCGCCAGCAAGAAGGGCGGTGCCGATATTCGGCAGGATGACATGACGGAAGGTCTGGAAGCCGTCGGCGCCGAGATCCATCGAGGCCTCGATCAGCGAGCCTGAGGTGCGGCGGAAGCGGGCAACCGCATTGTTGTAGACGACGACCACGCAGAAGGTAGCGTGGCCGAGCACGATGGTCCAGACCGAAAACGGGATGTCGAACAGACTGAAGGCGGAGCGCAGGGCAATGCCGGTGATGATGCCGGGAAGGGCGATCGGCAGGATGACCAGCAGCGAGATCGCCTCGCGGCCGAAGAATTTCGTCTGGCTGACGGCTGCTGCACAGAGCGTGCCGAGGACCAGCGCGATCGCCGTGGCGATGACGGCGACCTGCACGGAAAGGCCAAGCGCCGACCAGACGTCCGGCCGGTTCCAGGCGACGGCAAACCACCGCAGCGTCAGCCCGGGCGGCGGCCATTGATAGCTCTTTTCCTCCGTCGTGAAGGCATAGACGAAGATCAGCAGGATCGGCAGGTGCAGGAAGAGCAGCCCGCCGGCTGCGGCGATCTTCAGGGGCAGTGGCGATCTCTTGAGGTCAGAGCGCATCGAACGCCCCCAATTTCCTGGCGAGCGACAGATAAAGCGCCATGATGACGATCGGCACGACGGAGAAGGCGGCGGCGAGCGGCACATTACCGGCCGTTCCCTGCTGGGCATAGACCGCCTGGCCGATGAAGAGCCTGGACGAGCCGATGATCTGCGGGATGATGTAATCACCCAATGTCAGCGAGAAGGTGAAGATCGAACCGGCGACGATGCCGGGCAGCGCCAAGGGCAGGAGCACGGTGCGGAAGGTCTGACGCGGCGTGGCGCCGAGATCCGCCGAGGCCTCGATCAGGTTGCCGGGCACCCGCTCGAGGGCCGCCTGCGTCGGCAGGATCATATAGGGGAGCCAGATATAGACGAAGACGATGAAGGTGCCGAGATAGCTGACCGACAGCGAGTTTCCGCCGATGACGGGCAGGTTCAGGATGGCATCGAGCAGCCAGGAGAGATGGAGCTTCTCGAAGATCCAGGTGAGGATGCCCTCCTTGGCGAGGATCAGCTTCCAGGCGTAGATCTTGACGAGATAGCTCGACCAGAGCGGCAGCATGACGCCGAGATAGAAGAGCGCCTTCCATTTGCCTTGCGCATAACGCGCCGCATAATAGGCGATGGGGAAGCCGATCAGGGCGGCAGCGACGGTGACCAGCGCCGACATGACCAGGGTGCGGATGATGATGTCGAAATTCGCAGGATTCAGCAGTTGGGCATAGGTCGAGAGGGTGAATTCGGTATTCACCAGCCCGGAGAAATCGTCGATCGAGAAGAAGCTCTGCAGAAGCAGGGCGATCAGTGAGCCGATATAGATGATGCCGAGCCAGAGCAGCGGCGGCGTCAGCATCAGGAAGAGCAAGAGCTTCGGGTGCCGCCAGAAGGCATCCGACAGCTGGCCGAAGAACCCGCCGCGTCCCGGAAGGATCGATGTCTTGCCGCCTGTGATGGTGAGCGCCGTCATGCCGCATCATCCATGTAGTGGATATCGGCCGGTTGCCAGGCGAGGCGGATACCGGCGCCGACATCCGGCACCGGCGCGCCCGCCGGCAGCATGACATGCAGCCGGCTGCCCTTGAGATCGACGCTGAGACGTGTGGCCGCGCCGAGGAAGCTTGCATTTTCGACTTTCGCCTCGACGCCGTCGCTTGCCAGCCGGATCGCCTCGGGACGGAGGCTCGCCCAGCGTTTCTCGCCGCCGAGCAGGGCCATCAGATCAGGCGCGATGACGTTCGACGAGCCGACGAAATCGGCGACGAAGCGGGTCTTCGGGCAGCGGTAGATATCCTGCGGCGTGCCTTGCTGGACGATGTTGCCATCGTTGAAGACGGCGACGCGGTCGGCCATGGACAGCGCCTCGCCCTGATCGTGGGTGACGAAGACGAAGGTGATGCCGAGCGCGCGCTGCAGGCTCTTCAATTCCTCCTGCATCTGCTCGCGCAGCTTCAGGTCCAGCGCGCCGAGCGGCTCGTCGAGCAGCAGCACCTTCGGCTTGTTGACGAGCGCGCGGGCGAGCGCCACGCGCTGCCGCTGGCCGCCGGACAGCTGGCCGGGGCGGCGGGCGCCGTAGCCCGGCAGCTTGACGAGTTCGAGGGCATCGCCTGCCGCCTTCATCCGCTCCGCCTTGCCGACGCCCTTGACCATCAGCCCATAGGCAACATTGTCGAGGATATTGAGATGCGGAAAGAGTGCGTAGTCCTGAAACACGGTGTTGACGTTGCGGCGATAGGGCGGAATGCCGTCGGCCGTTTCGCCGAAGATCTGGATATGGCCCGCGGTTGGCTGCTCGAAGCCGGCGATCAATCTCAGGCACGTCGTCTTGCCGGAGCCGGATGGCCCGAGCATGGCAAAGAATTCGCCGGGCGCGATCTCGAGATCGACGCCGTCGACGGCGCGAACCTGGCCGAAATGGCGCGATACCTGCTGGAAACGGACGGCTGACGTCATGGGGGCTCCGGTTCTTGGGATGCACTGAACGGGTGAGATTCTTGCAGACGCAAAAACTCCTCCCCAACCCCTCCCCGGAAGGGGGAGGGACTTAACCTGCGGCACCCTCCGGATACAACCTTACTGCTGCATACAGCAGGGACGAGGCGGCGCCGCTGAAGCCCCTCCCCCGTATGGGGAGGGGTTGGGAAGGGGTCCTACGCTACAACAGTCCCCTCAGTGAGAACGCAAGTTACCGTCCGCCGATCACGCCGATATAATCCGACACCCAGCGGTGATAGGGCACGCATTCGCCCTGCGTCGTGCATTTGGCGACCGGGGTTTTCCAGAACTTGATCTTGTCGAAGTGATCGAAGCCGTTGGTGGCGCAGCCGCTATCACCCATCAGTTCATTGCCCTTGCAGGCCGCGGGAACGGAGGGCACGGCGCCGAACCAGGCGGCGGCGTCGCCCTGGACCTTGGCCTTCAGCGAATGTTCCATCCACATATAGGCGCAGTTCGGATGTTCGCTGTCGGCGTGCAGCATGGTGGTGTCGGCCCAGCCGGTGACGCCTTCATCCGGAAAGGTGGAGGCGATCTTCTGCTTGTCGGCTTGCAGCAGGTTCACCTGGAAAGGCCAGGAGCCGGAGGCGACGACGCCTTCGTTCTTGAAGTCGTCGATCTGGATCATTGCATCGTGCCAGTAGCGGGAGACGAGCTTGCGCTGGCCGCGCAACAGGTCGAGGGCGGCCTTGTACTGATCCTCGTTCAATTCGTAGGGATCCTTGATGCCGAGATCCGGCTTGTGGGCCATTAGGTACATGGCGGCATCGGCGATGTAGATCGCGCCGTCATAGGCCTGGACGCGGCCCTTGTTCGACTTGCCGTCGGGCAGCGTCTGCTCCTCGAAGACGACGTTCCAGCTGGTTGGCGCCTTGTCCTTGAAGGCATCGGTATTGTACATCAGCACATTCGGCCCCCAGAGATAAGGGACGCCGTAATGCACGCCGCCGACCGTATACCACGGACCGTTCTGCAGACGCTCGTCGACAGTCTTGAAGCTCGGGATCAGATCGGTGTTGATCGGCTGGACACGCTTGCCGGCGATGAGACGGAGCGAGGCGTCGCCCGATGCCGTGACGAGATCGAAGCCCCCTTCGTTCATCAGCGAAACCATTTCATCCGAAGTGGCGGCGGTCTTGACGGAAACCTTGCAGCTGGTCTCCTTTTCGAAATCGGTGACCCAGTCGTAGTTCTTGTCGGTTTCGCCGCGTTCGATATAGCCGGCCCAGGCGACAATGCTGACCGCACCTTCGCCCTTGCCGAGCGCCTTCAGCGGTTCGGCGGCGATCACCTGCGTCGCGAAGCTCAGGCAGGCGAGCGCTGCCGTGCAGGATTTCAACAGATTCGTCATCATCCGTCTCCCGGTTTGCCACTTCTGTGGCGGTTTGTTCCCGGATGAAAAGGTGACGCGAAAAGGCCGCTTTCGCAAATTCATTTATCAGAAAGACGGTATCGGAAATTCCGATATCAGCGAATGCGGCCGGATCTTAAGGTTTCGGCGATACCGACGAAGTCGCGCGCCGCCTGCGGCAGGCTGGAGCCCTTGCGCCAGACCATGCCGACCTGGACGACCGGCAGCGAACCGGAGACGTCGCGGCTCTCGATGCGGTCGCCTTCCAGCGACCATGGTCGGTAGACGAGATCGGGAAGCAGGGCCACGCCGGCTCCTGTTGCAACCAGGCTGCGCACCGCCTCCACCGAGCGGGTGCGGAAGGCGACATGCGGGCGGGCGCCGAGGGCTGAGAGCAGCTTGCCGGTGTTCTCCTCGATTTCGTCGACCGTCAGCATGATCAGCGGTTCGCGGGCGATGTCGGCGACCGAGATGATGTCGGCCGAAACCAGCGGATGGCCCATCGGCAGCCATAGTCGATAGGGCGAGGTTTCCAAGATCTCCGCCTGCAGCGCCATCCGGTCGCGCAGGTTGGAAATCACCATGACGGCGACATCAAGTTCGCCGCCGACCAGGAGATGTTCGAGGTAACCACCATTGTCCTCGATGGCGCTGACCTCGATGCCCGGACAGGCGCGCCGATATCGCGCCAGCAGGTCGGAGAGGACGTAGCCGGCGACAAGCGAGGTGACGCCGATGTTCAGCGTGCCGGAGAGGGCGCCTTGCTGGCCGGAAAAACTGGTCCGTGCATCGGAGACAGAGGCCAGGATCTTCGTCGCGTGACGCAGGAACTGGTGGCCGTTATGGGTGATCGTCAGGCCGCGCGGATGGCGCTCGAAGAGTTCGACGCCGAGGTCGGTTTCGAGCTCCTTTAGTGCTTCCGTCACCGAGGATTGCGAGATCGAAAGGTTCTGTGCGGCTCGCGTCACCGAACCCTGTTCGGCGACGGCGATGAAATATTGAACCTGGCGAAGCGTGAAGGCCATGGGCGTTTAGAGCATGGCGGAATAGGCCGTGGCAAGCGGCCCGGAAAGCGGACCTTTTTTGGTGTTTTCTCAAAATGGCGCAGGCTTCACACGCCCACTTAAACTTTCGGAAACGTCATTTCTTTAGCGTTCTTAGCACTTGTCCTGCGTTGGAGTTTCAGATGGCGGAGCAGTTGGCGTGAAGGCCTTACTGCGCATCTTCCGGCCTTCCCGGAAATTGGCAATCATCATCGGTGGAGTCGCTCTTCTGGCGGGCGTTTCCGGCGGTGCGGCGGTCTATGTCGGCAAGGACAGGCTGATCGGTGCCGCTGGTGGTGGCTACGGACTCGAATGCAGCGACGTCAACCTGGTGACGATCAGGAAGCAGGATCACGTCTGGGTGCGCAAATACATCAAGACTGAACCGACCGACGGGATGACGCGCGTCAAGACCGCGCTTCGTGTCGCCCAGGCCGTTTATGCCGCGCAGAAGCCGGACCTGGTCCAGGTGGTGGTTCTCGACGAGAACGGACCGACGTTGCGCGCCGACATTCGCGGCCGGGCGATCGGCGCCGATGTCGTCTATATCCCGCATCCCGACAAGACCGTTCCCGGCCTCGACGACAAGTCTTATACAGCGCGCTACTACGACGGCAAGGCCAGCGAAAACGGGCTATTCTTCGGCGAGCGGATAGAGATGCCGTTCGACGAGATCGCCATGATCAGCGCCGCTTTCAAGGATCCCGAGGATTGCGTCGACCCGGTCGCGGTTGCTTCCACAAAGGGTGAGGGCAAGGCAGCAGCCGGTGGACACGGCGCAGCACCGGAGACCAAGGAACCGTCTGCTAAGGAGCAGGCTCCCAAGGATGCAGACGCTCCCGCAGAAGAACCGCCGGCCAAGAGCGGGCACTAAACCCAAAAAGCATCAGGCGGCAGGCCTGATATTTTCCCTTATCAGCGAGGCGTCGCGCGCCGGCGGCTGGCCGAAGAAACGTGCATATTCCCTGGTGAATTGCGAGACGCTTTCGTAGCCCACCGAATAGGCGACCGAGGAGGCGTTTCCGGATTGGGAAATCAGAAGCTGGCGGGCCTGCAGCAGGCGGATACGCTTCTGGAACTGGATCGGGCTCATCGCCGTCACAGCTTTGAAATGGCGATGAAAGGCCGAGACGCTCATGGCGGTGAGGGCGGCGAGTTTTTCGACCTCGACCGCTTCGGCATAGTGCTCGCGAACCCAGCGAATGGCGAGCCGTATCCGCGACAGGGCGCTATCGGGTGCTGCGATATCCCGCAGCATCCAGCCCTGCGGTCCCTGCAGCACGCGATAGAGGATTTCGCGTTCGTAGGCCGGGGCAAGGGCAGGGATATCCTGCGGGCGCTCCATGAGTTGCAGCATCCTCAGCCAGGCACCCAGAAGTTCCGGCGTCATGCGACAGACGGAATAGCCACCGCTTTGTCCCTCCTGATAGGATTGCGGCGGAAGATCCAGGAGAAGCGCTGCGACCTTTGCCGGATCAAGCGATAGGCTGACGCCGATATAGGGCCGGTCGGAACCTGCCTGCTGCACCATGCCCGTCGCCGGCACATCGATCGATATCACGAAGTAGCTCGCTGGATCGTAATAATAATCCTGCCCGGCGATCGTCAGCGTCTTGCTGCCATCAAGGATCAGGTTGACCATCGGCTCATAAACGGCGCCGAGCTTGTGTTCGGGGATCTCCCCCTTGACCATCAGTATGCCGGGTATGCTGGTTTCCGTCGGGTGGTTTTCAGCGTGGGCCGTCAAGCGGCGCATCTCTTCGAGCATTGTTTGCATGGCGAAATCCTGACCCAGCAAGTGACACGGCGCAAGGCAAAAGCAGGAATAGGCAAGAACGAGGCAGTTTCCGGCGGAGTGCAGGCCGACTGTTTCCCATAGCTTCCGGCCATCGAAGCGAAGGAGACAGAGATGAAAATCGCAATCATTACCGGCGGCAGCCGTGGCATTGGTCAATCGGCAGCGCAGGAATGCGCAAGGCGCGGCATGGGTGTCATCCTCACCTATAACAGCCACAAGCCAGGTGCGGATGAAGTCATCGCCGCGATCAAGGCAGACGGTGGTCAAGCCGTTGCGCTTGCCCTCGATGTCGGTGATGCCGACAGCTTTCCGGCCTTCGTGGCGGAGGTGAAACGGCTGCTTTCCACTTATTGGGGCCGGAATACGTTTGACTGCCTCGTCAACAATGCCGGTTTCGGCATGTTCAATCTCATGGAGACGGTGACGACGGACCAGTTCGACGCTTTGATGAATGTCCACCTGAAAGGGCCGTTCTTCCTGACGCAGGCCTTGCTGCCGCTGATGGTCGATGGCGGCGTGATCCTCAATGTAACGAGCGCTTCCGTTCGCGTCGCAACAGCAGGTGTTGCGCCCTATGCAGCCCTCAAGTCCGGACTTGAGACGTTGACCCGCTATCAGGCGAAGGAGTTCGGCGATCGCAGGATCCGCGCCAATGCTATCTCGCCCGGTCCTATCCGCACCAATCTTGCCGACGCTGCGCTGGACAAGAACCCGGAGTTCGCCGCGTTGCTTGCCTCACAGACGGCTCTCGGTCGTATCGGCGAAGCCGAGGATGTCGGCCGCGTCATCGCCATACTCGCGTCCGACGACAGCGCATGGATCAATGCGCAGACAATCGAGGTCGCCGGCGGCTACATGATCTGAGTGTGACGACGAACTCGGTCATAACAAGAACCAACGAAATAACGTCACTCCGTGATCGACCAAACCACGGTGTCTTGGTTCATCGGCTCGGTTTTTCACCAGTCTGCTTAAAACAAAACGGAGCGTCCTTTCGGGCGCCCCGTTTTTTCATTTTAAGGAATGTGGTTCTCAGTCGGCTTTGTTGCGGCGGGCCGGGAAGAGGATGACGTCGCGGATCGACGGCGCATTGGTCAGAAGCATGATGAGACGGTCGACGCCGATGCCGAGGCCACCTGCCGGCGGCATGCCCTGGTCGATCGCGTCAAGGAATTCCTCGTCCAGCTGCTTTTCCTTTTCGCCGCGGGCATGCGCCTGTTCGAGCTGCTCGACCATGCGGCGGCGCTGCTCTTCGGGATCGTTCAGCTCCGAGAAGGCGTTGCCGAGTTCCCAGGCGTTGCAATAGGTCTCGAAGCGCTCGACGAGGCGCGGCTCGCCCGGCACTTCCTTGGCGAAGGGCGAAATGTCCTTCGGGAAATGCGTGACATGCGACGGCTGGATCAGGGTGGATTCGACCCTTTCCTCGAAGATGAAGGCAAGGCATTCGCCCCAGGTCCAATCCTTCTCGACCGCGAAACCGGCAGCCTTGGCGGCAGTGCGCGCCTCTTCATCGGTCTTGATGGCGAGGAAGTCGATGCCGGTCGCTTCCTTGACGGCATCGGGCATCGGCACGCGCTTGAACGGACCCTTGAAGGACATGGTCTTGTCGCCGAAGGGGAATTCCGTCGCGCCGTGAATGGAGAACGCCAAGCTCTCGAACAGCCGCTCGACGAGGTCCATGATGTCCTCGTAGTCGGCATAGGCCCAGTAACACTCCATCATGGTGAATTCGGGATTGTGCCGGGTGGAGACGCCTTCGTTGCGGAAGTTCCGGTTGATCTCGAAGACCTTGTCGGTCAGCCCCGAGACCAGCGTGCGCTTGAGGAACAGTTCCGGCGCGATGCGCAGGTACATGTCGAGCTTCAGCGTGTTGTGATGGGTCTTGAACGGCTCGGCGGTGGCGCCGCCATAGACCGAATGCAGCATCGGCGTCTCGACTTCCATGAAGCCGTCATTTTCCATGAAGCGGCGGATGCCGGAGAGGATCTTCGAGCGCTGCTGGAAGCGCAGCTTCGAATCCTCGTTGGTCATGATGTCGAGATGGCGCTTGCGATAACGCAGCTCGATGTCGGAGAGACCGTGCCACTTCTCGGGCATCGGCAGCAGCGACTTCGTCAGCATGGTGATCGTCTGCGCGTTGATCGTCAGCTCGCCACGCTTGGTGCGGCGGACGATACCGGTGACGCCGATGATGTCGCCGATGTCGATCATCGGCAGCAGCGCGCGGGCTTCTTCCGGGGTCGTGTCCTTGTGACTGAAAATCTGGATCTTGCCGCCGGCATCGTGGATGTCCATGAACATGCCGGAGTTGCGCGACGAGTAGACGCGGCCGGCGACGGTGACGACATCCTGCGTCTCGACGTCAGGTTCCAGGTTCTCATATTTCGCGATGAGCTCGGCATTGGTCATCGTGCGGTGGAAATGCGCCGGATAGACCTCGCCGATCTGCTCGCGCAGCAGCTTCAGCTTCTGGGCGCGCACTTCCGTCGCGTCGGAGGAAAGGGTGTTTTCGGTCTTGTTGTCAGCCACTGTCGAAATCCTCTGACTGTTCTTACTTCGAGCCGACGAGGGCGGCGACCGCCTGCGAGGCGAGCTTCAGGCGCTGGCGCACGACGGACCGGCCGAGGATCGCCATGGAATCGAAGAGCGGCAGGGAACGCGATGAGCCGGATACGGCGACGAAGAGCGGCGAGACCACGACTTTCAGCTTCTTGCCCATGCGGTCGGCGATCGCGCGCAGCTCCGCCTCGATCGTCTCGACGTTCCATTCCAGGATCTTTTCGAGATCCGGCTGAACGGTGTTGAGGATCTCGAGGATCTCCTCCGGCGGTGACTTGATCTTGGCGAAGTCGGAAGGCTGCAGGCCGAGATCGGACTTCAGCAGGAAGCCGGCGAGATCGGGCAGCTCGCCGAGCTTGGAAATGCGCGTCTGCGACAGGCGCAGACCTTCCTTCAGACGGTCGTTTTCCATCGCCCAGCTCAGCACACGCGCTTGGAACTCCTCTTCGGACAGCTTCTCGCGGATCCAGCGGCCGTTCAGCCAATCGAGCTTCTGAATGTCAAAGATCGCACCGGCCTTGGAGAGGTTTTCCGGGTCAAACTTCTCGGAGAGCTCGTCCATCGTCAGGAGTTCTTCGCCCTCGGCGATCTGGACGAAGAACAGACCGAGGAAGTTCATCAACGCTTCGGGAATGTAGCCAAGCGCGGAATAATAGGAGATCGAGGTCGGATTCTTGCGCTTCGACAGCTTCGACTTGTCGGCATTGCGCATCAGCGACAGATGCATGAAGACCGGCTGGTCCCAGTCGAAATAGCGATAGAGAAGGATGTGCTTCGGCACGGACGCCAGCCATTCTTCGCCGCGCGCGACGTGTGTGATCTTCATCAGATGGTCGTCGATGACGTTGGCCATATGATAGGTCGGCATGCCGTCGGCCTTGATGAGGACCTGCATGTCGACCGAATCCCACGGAATGGAGACATCGCCGTAAACGCCGTCCGTGAAGTCGCAGGAGCCTTCGGCCGGGATCTTCATGCGGATGACGGTCGTCTCGCCGGCGGCCATGCGCGAGGTGACTTCCTCGGCCGTGAGGTTGAGGCAGAGACCATCGTACTTCGGCGGCTTGCCGGCGGCGCGCTGGGTTTCGCGCATCTGCTCCAGCCGCGCGGGTGTGCAGAAACAGCGGAAGGCATGGCCCTTGTCCAGCAATTCCTGCCCGTAAGGCTGGTACATTTCCTTGCGGTCGGACTGGCGATAGGGGCCGTAGGGGCCGCCGATATCAGGGCCTTCCTTCCATTCCAGCCCACACCATTTCAGTGCGTCCAACACCTTCGTTTCGAATTCCGGGGTCGAGCGCGTCGCATCGGTATCCTCGATGCGCAGGATGAACTCGCCGCCATGCTTCTTGGCGAAAAGGTAGTTGAAGAGAGCGATGTAAGCGGTGCCGACATGCGGCTCGCCGGTCGGCGAGGGAGCGATGCGGACGCGGACGCCGGTGGCTGTCCCGGAAACTGTCATTGTGTGTGCCCGTCAATGAATGCCGGACGGCTTTCATGGGGAAAGCGACGTTCGGCCGAAGGATGCAGATATCTTCATCGGCAAACCGGCCGGAAAAGGGCATGCGCCCGCACTATCCGCCGATCGTCCGTTCGGCTGGCCTTAGGCCATATTCAACCGGGCGCGTCAAGAAAAACCACGCCTGCAAAGGCCTGATGGCAGCGCGTGAGGGCGCGGCGGTTCCGCCGCGCCCTCCTGCCCAAGTCTCAATGGGCGGCGTCGCGTTTGCGTTTGCGGGCATTGCGCGCGAACATGTTCAGCACCTCCACCAGCGCCGAGAAGGCCATGGCGGCGTAGACGTAGCCCTTCGGCACATGGAAGCCCATGCCTTCGGCGATTAGCGTCGTGCCGATCATCAGCAGGAAGGCGAGCGCCAGCATGACGATCGTCGGGTTCCTCTCGATGAAGTTGGCAAGCGGCGTCGCGGCAACAAGCATGACGGTGACGGCGGCAACGACGGCGACCACCATGATCGGCAGATGCGGCGTCATACCGACGGCGGTGATGATGCTGTCGACGGAGAAGACGAGGTCGAGCAGCAGGATCTGGCCGATGGCCGATGCAAAGCCTGTCGTGGCCGAACTTGCGATGAAGTCCTCGCCGTGATCTTCCGGATCGACGCTGTGGTGGATTTCCTTGGTGGCCTTCCAGACGAGGAACAGACCGCCGGCAATCAGGATCAGATCCTTCCAGGAGAAACCGTGGCCGAAGGCTTCAAACAGCGGTTCGGTCAGCTGCACGATCCAGGCGATGGTGCCGAGCAGGGCGAGACGCATGACGAGCGCAAGACCTATGCCGATCTTGCGGGCCTTCTCCCGGTGCTCAGGCGGCAGTTTGTTGGTGAGAATGGAAATGAAGATCAGGTTGTCGATCCCGAGAACGACTTCCATCACCACCAGCGTGATGAGCGCCACCCAGGCGGCCGGATCCTGAATGAGCGTCATGATTTCCTGCATCAGCGTATATCCCTTTCGCGTCACATGCGTGAATGACGCTCGCAATGTAATGTTGCCGGCCTGCCAAGCAAGCGCCGCAACGGGGTATACGAAACCGATGTGACTTTTATTCCCTAGAACAGAATTTAAGGCCGGGTCGGCCTTAAATTTGAATCCTGTTCTACATTAAAGAGTTAGGGCATGATGTCGTCCGAAAACCGCTCGCACTTTTCGGCATCATGCTCTGATCGGCAACCAGATTTCGGTGACGCCCATGCCGGTGTAGGGGTCGAAGCGCTCGTCGTAGCGTTCGAACATGTCGGGTGTCTCGCCGTGCTCCAGGCCCGAGGTCGGCCACCATGCGCCAAAAATCCGGTTCATCGTCGCCGGAATGCCGGAGACGTGGCCGCGATGGGCAAAGACGACGTAGCGCTGACCTGGAAGCTTGAGCGTTGCAAAATCTCCCGGCAGATCGCCGGCATCGGAAATTTCGACCGCGGCCATATAGCGGAATTTCTCCGCTTCGCCGTCGATATGCGTGCAGATGCCGTAGGCGACGCTGCCTTTCTGGCCGGAGATATGTC
This sequence comes from Rhizobium leguminosarum, assembly GCF_002953715.1. Classification (GTDB taxonomy): domain Bacteria; phylum Pseudomonadota; class Alphaproteobacteria; order Rhizobiales; family Rhizobiaceae; genus Rhizobium; species Rhizobium leguminosarum_V. The sequence goes on along the minus strand of NZ_CP025012.1, from coordinate 3,911,880 downwards.
CGAAATGGGCATTGAACTTCTGCCAGAGAGAGGGAATGGCGGCATTGCCGCCATAGGGGTAGATCTCCTGCAAGCCGGCAAACAGCATCGGTTGAAGGGTTTCGAAGCGGGGCGGTTCGAGGTCGTTGAGGTGGGCGGGGTCCATTCTGATCGGCTCCAGCAAGACAAGGTTACGGGCGTGCCCCTGTCTGCGCACCGCATCCGGCGTCATGCCGAACTGGTCGCGGAAGGCACGGGTGAAGGCCTCGTGCGAGCCGTAGCCCGCGCAAAGCGCAACCTCGAGAATGGTGGATGAACCGCCGACCAGTGTGGGCACGGCGCGGCTGAGGCGCCGCCCTCTTATATAGCCGCTGATCGAGTAGCCGGTGACGAGCCCGAAGACGCGCGACAGATGGTAGCGCGACAATCCGGCTGCTTCCGATATCTCTTCCAGCGATATATCGCTTTCGAAATGGCTCTCGATGAACCAGATCGCCCGTCCGACGGCGCTCATCCTTATTCTCCTGGTTGCGACTCTTCCTTAAAGAAAAGCCGGCAGCCGGATTTGATCGCTATTGCGGGATTTTGGCCGATGGAGCGCGGCAGTCAAGGATGCGGTCAGGCGGTCTCGTGTCGGCGCGCGCCGTAGGCGGCCATGAAGACCCGGATCGCGCCGCGGATGACGCGCTCGATTTCGTCACGCGACGGCGGCTCTTCCATGCTTCCGAACAGGCGGAGTTTGAAAAAACTACCGCTGGCGAGATCGAGGAACTGGCCGGCGGCCAGATCGATGTCGTCGATCTCAAACCTGCCTTCGGCGATGTGGCGTTCCAGGAAGTCGCGCATGATGGTGCGCAGGTTTTCCGGACCCTTGAAGAAGCGTTGACAGAGCACCGGCATGCGGTCGCGAACGCCGAGAACGGTGCGCATCGCGCTGATGACCTTTTCATCGGTCATATGGGTGACGAAGCTTATCCCGAATTCATACAGGCCGGCTTCGGGATCGTCATGTTCGGCAAGCGCCGTGCGCACGGCGGCCACGAAGGCAGCGCGCTCGGTCTCGATCATCGCCGAAAAAAGTTCTTCCTTGTTGGTGAAATAGACATAGAGCGTTCCCTTGGAGACACCGGCCTCGCGCGTCACGTCGTTCATGCTGGCGGCGTCGAAACCCATCTTCATGAAAACGCGCTTGGCGCCGGCGAGGATCTGCTGGCGCTTGGCCGGATCTTCGCCTGCGGCAAATCGGCCTCCGGCAGCGGGAGGACTGAATACGGCGGCGTGGTCGGGTTTCAGCGTCATGTCCTCTTAACCGTGTTGACGGTTTCGTATGGTCTTTAAAAGAAATCGAACCGATTGGTTCTATACATCTTGATATGACGATAAAACAGGTTTAAGTCAACTGAACCGAACCGTTCAGTTCGATTATTTACTCCAGATCGGTAAAGTGGCTATGTCGAGCAACCAGAAGAGCAACGTCGCGCGTATCGTCAGCGAAAACGCCGGGACCGAAGAGGTAAAGGCCGAGGTCGCGGCCGTAGAAGCTCCGACGGCGGAAGCCCGCGAAGTTCCCTCTGCTCCCGCGCAGTCGGCGCCGGCTTCGGTCGCCGCCGCACCTGCGGCTGCTAAGAAGCGCCGCAGCCCGGTGCTGCCGATCGTCGTGCTCGCCCTTCTCGCAGGCGGCGGCTGGTATGGTTACGAATGGTGGACGAACGGCCGCTTCATGGTGTCGACCGACGACGCCTATATCGAAGGCGATATCGCAACGATTTCGCCGAAGGTCACGGGCTACGTCGCGAAGGTGAACGTTGTCGCCAACCAGGAAGTCAAAGCGGGCGACGTGCTTGCCACGCTTGATAACGGCGACTATCAGAACGCCCTCGACTTGGCCCAGGCCCAGATCGTCACCGAACAGCTTTCGCTGCAGCGTATCGACGCGCAGATCGAAGGCGCGAATGCGAGCCTCGTGCAGGCGCAGGCGCAGAAGGTGGCACTCGAAGCGGCCGTTCGCGGTGCCGAGATCACTCAGAAGCGCCAGAGCGACCTTCAGGCGAAGTCGGTCGGGACCGCCGCCGATCTCGACAACGCCAATATCGCCCTCGACCAGGCCAAGGCCAATCTTGCCGGCGGCGACGCCAACATCACCGCTGCACAAGCCAACATCACCATCCTCCGGGCACAGCGCAAGGAAGCAGAAGGCTCGGTCCGTTCGCTTGAGATCTCGCGCGACAAGGCCCTCCGTGACCTTTCCTTCACCGTGCTCAAGGCGCCTTATGACGGCATTGTCGGCAACCGCTCCGTCCAGGAAGGCGACCTCGTCTCTCCCGGCCAGCGCCTGATGGCACTCGTTCCGGTGCGCCAGCTCTACATCGACGCCAATTTCAAGGAAACGCAGATCCAGCATCTGGTGCCGGGCTCGAAGGTCAACGTCCAGGTCGATGCCTATAGCGATCATCCGATCGTCGGCACCGTCGAATCGATCTCACCGGCTTCCGGCTCGGTCTTTTCGATGCTGCCGCCGGAGAACGCCACCGGCAACTTCACCAAGGTGATCCAGCGCGTGCCGGTGCGCATCGCGCTGCCGCAGGATGCGCTCGACAGCGGCCGTCTGCGCGCCGGCCTGAGCGTCGTCGTCGACGTCGACACCCGTACGGCGCCGAGCAAGTAAGCCTTCAGAGCAATTCCAGCAAAAGTGTGCAGCGGTTTTGCGTCCGGAATTGCGTGAAAACAAAGAGATAGAGCAATTCCGTGATTCGAAGAAAAACGGAATTGCTCTGGGAAAGGCAGAGGTGATCTGATGGCCGGCAGCGCGACAGCAACGGCGGGGACGATTCCGGCGGCACCCGCCCATGCCGACGAGCGCATGGATCCGAAGAAGCTCATCGCCTTCTTCGCGATGGTGCTCGGCATGTTCATGTCGATCCTCGACATCCAGATCGTCTCGGCCTCGCTTGCGGAGATCCAGGCCGGCCTTTCGGCCGGCAGCGACGAGATCGGCTGGGTGCAGACGTCCTATCTGATCGCGGAAGTGATCATGATCCCGCTTTCCGGCACGTTGGCGCGCATCATCTCGACGCGTTATCTCTTCGCGATCTCGGCCGCCGGCTTCACCATGGCGAGCGCGCTTGCGGCGACGGCGACGAATATCGACCAGATGATCGTCTACCGGGTCATCCAGGGCTTCATCGGCGGCGGCATGATCCCGTCGGTCTTTGCGGCCGCCTTCACCATCTTCCCGCCCTCGAAGCGCAGCATCGTCTCGCCGATCATCGGCCTGATCGCGACGCTGGCACCGACCATCGGCCCGACCGTCGGCGGTTATCTCAGCCACGCCTTTTCCTGGCACTGGCTGTTCCTCGTCAACATCGTTCCCGGCATCATCGTCACGATCGTCACCTGGAACTTCATCGATTTCGACAAGCCGGAACTGTCGCTCTTCAAGAAATTCGACTGGTGGGGGCTGATCTCGATGGGCGTCTTCCTCGGCGCGCTGGAATATGTGCTCGAAGAGGGCAATTCGAACGACTGGTTCAACGACAGTTCCATCACCATCGCAGCGGTTGCCTCAGGCGTTGCAGCCATCATCTTCTTCTATCGCGCCTTCACGGTGGATTTCCCCGTCGTCGACCTGAAGGCTTTCGCGAACCGGAATTTCTCCTTCGGCTCGGTGTTTTCTTTCGTCATGGGCATCGGCCTCTATGGCCTCACCTATATCTACCCGGTCTATCTCGGGCGCATCCGTGGCTATGACTCATTGATGATCGGCGAGACGATGTTCGTCTCCGGGCTTGCGATGTTCTTCACCGCGCCGATCGCCGGCCGTTTGTCGACCAAGATGGACCTGCGCCTGATGATGGTGATCGGCTTCGTCAGCTTCGCCGCCGGCACCTTCATCATGATGCATCTGACGGCGGATTGGGATTTCTACGAGCTGTTCATCCCGCAGATCCTGCGCGGCTTCGGGCTGATGATGTGCATGGTGCCGATCAACAACATCGCGCTCGGCACGATGCCGCCCTCGCGCATTCGCGGCGCTTCCGGCCTGTTCAATCTGACCAGAAACCTCGGCGGCGCCGTCGGCCTTGCCGTCATCAACACCGTGCTCACCAACCGGCAGGACGTGCACTACGAGCGGCTGCGGGAGAATATGGACTGGGGCAATCCGGCGGCGATCGACCAGATGAACAACATGGCCGCCAATTTCAACACCTATGGGATGGATGGCGCCTCGGTCGCGATCAAGCAGATGGTCGGGCTTGCCACCAAGCAGGCGATCATCCTTTCCTTCAGCGACGTGTTCCTGATCCTGACCGCGCTTTTCCTCGCGATGATCCTCGGTGTCGCCATGATCAAGAAACCCGCGCCGCAAGGCGGGGGAGGCGGTGGCGGCCACTGACCTCCGGCCTGCCGCCCCTTGAAAAGGCCCTCTCCGGAGGGCCTTTTTGTTTGCCGTTTTTCGGCCTCTAGAGCGCCGCGCGTCTTCTCAGACGCGCTAAGGAGGCCCTAACACTTTAAATCTGCGCATAACCCCGAAAATGGATTCCGATTTTCGGGGTTATGCGCTACGCCATCCGTCGGATGGTTGCCGGTCGGATCGGAAAAACGACGTGGAAACCGGCCTGTTGGATTTTTTGATTTACGTACATCAAAATTGGCGCTAATGGTCTCGTCAGGAGGAATGATGAGGCCAACCGTTCACGATATCGCCGCTGCCGCCGGTGTCAGTCTCGCGACTGTCGACCGGGTTCTCAACCAGCGGCCCGGTGTGCGCCAAGTCACGCGGGAAAAGGTCGAGACTGCGATCCGCGAGCTCGGTTATGTCAGAGACGTCGCCGCCGCCAATCTTGCCAAGGGGCGCACCTATCCGCTGGTCTTCATCCTTCCGGCCAGCGACAATTCCTTCATGCACGGGCTCAATGCCGAGATCCGGCAGGCGATCGTCCGTTCGTCGGCCGAGCGCACCGATATCCGCACCATCGAGGTGCCGGCCTTCGATCCGGCCGCCCTTGTTGCCGTGCTGGAAGGGCTTTCCCGGGAAAAGCCCTGCGGCATTGCGCTGGTTGCGACCGATGCGCCCGAAGTACGCGCCGCCGTCGACAGGCTGGTGCGCGAGCGTTTTCCCATCGTCACCCTGGTTTCCGATCTCACGGGGTCGCTGCGCCATCACTATGCCGGCGTCGACAATATCGCCGCCGGCCGCACAGCCGCCCGCCTGCTCGGACGATTCCTTGGGCCGCGAAAGGGCGAAATCGCCGTGCTCGCCGGTTCCATGCTCGTGCGCGACCATCGCGAGCGGCTTGAGGGATTCACCGCTGTCATGGCCGAGGAGTTTCCCGATCTTGCGATCCTGCCGGTTCTCGAAGGCCGCGATGACCCCGAGGTCGCCCATAGGCTCGTTGCCGACGCGCTCGGGAATGCCGGCATTATCGGCGTCTACAGCCTCGGCGCCGGCAATCGCGGTCTGATCCGGGCGTTGAAGGAGAAGGCCGTCGACCGCGTGCTGACCGTGATTGCCCACGAGCTGACCGTCCATACGCGCGCAGCACTCATCGACAATACGATCGACGCGATCCTCAACCAGGACGCCGGCCATGAGGTGCGCAGCGCGATCCGCGTGCTGAAGGCCAAGGCGGACGGGCTTGCCGTCATCGAAGCGCAGGAGCGCATCCGCCTCGACATATTCCTGAAAGACAATCTGCCGTAACGGCAAAGGGAGAAATACCACATGTATCTGGGTCTCGATCTCGGAACCTCCGGCGTCAAGGCGATGCTGATCGACGGTGATCAGAAGATCGTCGGCTCGGCCAATGGTTCGCTCGACGTCTCGCGTCCGCATTCCGGCTGGTCGGAGCAGGAGCCGGCTCACTGGGTGCGCGCCACGGAAGAGGCCGTCGCCGGCCTCAAGGCAAAACATCCGAAGGAGTTGGCGGCGGTCAAGGGCATCGGCCTTTCCGGCCAGATGCACGGCGCAACGCTCATCGATGCCACCGACAAGGTCCTGCGCCCGTGCATCCTCTGGAACGACACCCGCAGCTACGTCGAGGCTGCGGCACTCGATGCCGATCCGCGCTTTCGCGCGCTCACCGGCAATATCGTCTTTCCCGGTTTCACGGCACCGAAGCTCGCCTGGGTCGCAAAACATGAGCCCGATGTCTTCGGCAAGATCGCCAAGGTGCTCTTGCCGAAGGATTATCTGCGTCTTTGGCTGACCGGCGAATATATTTCGGAAATGTCGGATTCGGCCGGCACCTCCTGGCTCGACACCGGCAAGCGCGTCTGGTCCTCCGAACTGCTCGCCGTCACCAACCTGTCCGAGGAGCAGATGCCGGCGCTTGTCGAAGGCACCGAGCAGGCCGGCAAGCTGCGGTCCGAACTGGCGACGCAATGGGGCATATCAGGTGATGTCGTCGTTGCCGGCGGCGCCGGCGACAATGCGGCATCGGCCTGCGGCATGGGTACGGTCAGCGATGGTGCTGCCTTCGTCTCCCTCGGCACCTCGGGCGTGCTTTTTGCTGCCAACGCTTCCTATTTGCCGAAGCCGGAAAGCGCCGTGCATGCCTTCTGCCACGCGCTGCCGAACACGTGGCATCAGATGGGTGTCATCCTGTCGGCCACCGATGCGCTGAACTGGCATTCCGGTGTGACCGGGAAGTCGGCTGCCGATCTCACCGGCGAACTCGGCGAGACGCTGAGGGCTCCCACCGGCGTTACCTTCCTGCCCTATCTCTCCGGCGAGCGCACGCCGCACAATGATGCCGTCATCCGCGGCGCCTTCATCGGCCTTGAGCATGAAAGCAGCCGTGCCGTTCTCACCCAGGCGGTGCTCGAAGGTGTCGCCTTCGCCATTCGCGACAATCTCGAAGCGCTGCGTTCGGCCGGCACCGGCATATCCCGGGTCACGGCGATCGGTGGTGGTTCGCGCTCGCGTTACTGGCTGGCGTCGATCGCGACCGCGCTCGGCGTTCCTGTCGACCTGCCGGCTGACGGCGATTTCGGCGCGGCCTTCGGCGCCGCCCGCCTCGGGCTGATCGCGGCAACGGGCGCGGATCCGATTGCCGTCTGCACGCCGCCGGTGACGGCCGGCACGATCGAGCCGGTGTCGGCACTGAGCGGCGCTTATGAGGATGCTTACAAGCGCTACCGTGCGCTCTACCCGGCGATCAAGTCGCTGGCGCATTGAGAACTGGTGCCGGCAGGCGGATGAGGGAGCCTCTGGCGTAGACCGACAATTCAGAACTTCGAAAAGATACGAACCCAAGGAGAACCAACATGAGCACCGGATTTTTCGGCGATATCCAGAAAGTAAAATACGAAGGCCCCGACAGCACCAATCCGCTGGCCTTCCGCCATTACCAGCCGGACGAGATCGTCATGGGCAAGCGCATGGAAGACCATCTGCGCTTTGCGGTGGCCTATTGGCACACCTTCACCTGGCCGGGCGGCGATCCCTTTGGCGGCCAGACCTTCCTGCGTCCCTGGTTCGAGGACACGATGAAGGCCGCCAAGCTCAAGGCCGACGTTGCCTTCGAATTCTTCTCGCTGCTCGGCTCGCCCTACTACTGCTTCCATGACGCCGACGTGCGTCCCGAAGGCAAGACTTTCGCCGAGAACACCAAAAACCTCAACGAGATCGTCGATTATTTCGCCGAGAAGCAGGCCGCAACCGGCACCAAGCTGCTCTGGGGCACGGCGAACCTCTTCTCCCACCGCCGCTATATGTCGGGCGCTGCGACCAATCCGGATCCCGATGTCTTTGCTTTCGCAGCCGCGACGGTAAAGACCTGCATCGATGCCACGCAGAAGCTCGGCGGCGAAAACTACGTGCTGTGGGGCGGCCGCGAAGGTTACGAGACGCTGCTCAACACCGATATCGGCCGCGAGCTCGACCAGCTCGGCCGCTTCCTCAACCTCGTCGTCGAATACAAGCACAAGATCGGCTACAAGGGCACGATCCTGATCGAGCCGAAGCCGCAGGAGCCGACCAAGCATCAGTATGATTACGACGTCGCGACCGTCTACGGCTTCCTCAAGAAGCACGGCCTTGAAAACGAGGTGAAGCTCAATATCGAGCAGGGCCACGCGATCCTTGCCGGCCACTCCTTCGAGCACGAGTTGGCGCTTGCCAATGCGCTCGGCATCTTCGGCTCGATCGACATGAACCGCAACGACTACCAGTCCGGCTGGGATACCGACCAGTTCCCGAACAATGTTCCCGAAATGGCGCTCGCCTACTACCATGTTCTGGCAGGCGGCGGCTTCAAGACCGGCGGCACCAACTTCGACTCGAAGCTGCGCCGTCAGTCTCTCGACCCGGCGGACCTGCTGATCGGCCATATCGGCGGCATGGATTGCTGTGCCCGCGGCCTGAAGGCCGCCGCCAAGATGATCGAGGACAAGGCTCTGTCGCAGCCGCTCGCCGATCGTTATGCCGGCTGGGAATCCGCCGAGGCGCAGAAGCTCTTCCGCGGCGAGTATTCGCTGGATGAGATCAGCCACTATGTCGAGAGCCACGACGTGAACCCGCAGCCAAGGTCGGGCAAGCAGGAATTGCTTGAGAACGTCGTCAATCGTTACGTTTGATAAAGCGCGCCGGCGGCCATTGGTCGCCGGCGCAATTTTGCCGGCTAAATGCGCCTTAAGCGCTCAGTGATACTGGTTCAACGCTTCGACCAGTTGCGCGACGGTGCCGAGACGGAGTTTCGGACCACCAGATCCGGCCGCAGCAGGATTTCCGTCTCGGTCGGCCGGCCATCGGACAGGAGTTCCAGCAGCAGCGCCATCGCCTGCTTGCCGATCGCCGTTCTCGGCTGGCGGATCGTGGTCAGCGGCGGGGATATGAAGACCGCCTGCGGCACGTCGTCGAAACCGGTCACCGAGAAATCCCGCGGAATATCGTAACCTCGCGCGCCAAGCCCGACCATGACGCCGATCGCCGTCTGGTCGTTGACGCACATGAAGGCGGTCGGAAGCGTGTCACGCATGAAAAGCTGTTCGACGGCATGCCGCCCGCTTTCGATGGTGCCGTCACCTTCGAGCACGATCCTGGTGTCGGGCGGGATGCCGGCGGCATCGAGACCGGCATCGTAACCCATGCGGCGCCTGGTATAGGCAAGTCGGGTGCGCGAATCGCCGATGAAAGCGATCTTGCGATGCCCTTCGGCCAGCAGCAGGTCCACCGCTTTGCGAGCGCCCTCGGTATCGTCGACGCCGACATAGGGAATGCCGCCGTTGAAGACGGGCTCGAAAACACCGACGCTCGGCGGCAGCCGCGCGGTCATCGTCTGATGCCCGAAGGGCAGGATACCGGTGAAGAGGATCAATCCGGCCGCCTGGTTGGAATTGAAGAATTTCAGATATTCCAGGCCGCGCTGGGCATCGTTCTGCGTGTGGCCGATCAGGATGCCGTAACCGTGCGCGCGCGCTTCGTTCTCCAGCCCGACGAGAATGTTGGAGAAATTGGGATCGCCGATATCGGGCGCCACGACAAGGATCATGTTGGAGCGGCCGAGCCTCAGGCTGCGCGCCATGGCGTTGGTCGTGTAGCCGGTGATGGCGATTGCCTGGTTGACCTTGAGGCGCGTGGAGTTGGCGACCTTCTCCGGCATGTGGATTGCCCGGGAAACCGTCGCGATGGAGACCTCGGCGATCCGGGCGACGTCTTCGATGGTTGCGGGCGTGGAATTCGACACTGAGCTCTGCCTTGGGCTGTCTTCGCCGCGACACTACACAGACTTGTCGAGAGGTCAAAGGCAGGCTTCAACTGATTTGTGTAAATCAACGATGTAAACCTTTACACGATGTATGTAAAGGTTTACATAAGGCTTCAGAGCGGACGGGGAGCCGCTTTGGGGAGGGCCAGATGACCGTGGAGATCGCCGACACCGCACCCGTGGTGCTGTCCGCCAGGCGCATATGCAAATCCTTCAGTGGAGTGCAGGTCCTCTTCAGCGTGAACTTCGATCTCCGCGCCGGCGAAATCCATGCGCTCATGGGTGAAAATGGCGCCGGCAAATCCACGCTTGTCAAGGTTTTGTCCGGTTTCGAACAGCCGAGTTCCGGCGAAATCCTGCTCGACGGCAAGCCCGTCGTGCTGCCGCCCAACGGCGCCGCCGAGGCGCTCGGCATCGTCATCATTCACCAGGAATTCAACCTCGCCGAACATCTGACCGTGACGGAGAGCCTCTTTCTCGGGCGCGAAGTCACCCGTTTCGGCATGCTCGATCGCAAATATATGCGGTCGGAGACACGCAAGGTTCTCGACGTGCTCGGTTCGCATGTCGATGAGAATGCGCTGATCAGCACGCTTTCCATCGCCGACAAGCAGATGGTCGAAATCGCCAAGGCGATCAGCCGCGATGCGCGGGTGGTGTTCATGGACGAACCGACCGCGGTGCTGTCGCGGGAAGAGACCAATATGCTGTTCAAGCAGGTTCGCAAGCTTCGCGACCAGGGTACCAGCTTCGTCTTCGTGTCCCACAAGCTCGACGAGGTGATGGAATTGACCGACCGCGTCACGGTGCTGCGCGACGGCCAATGGATCAAGACTTCGGCGACGTCCATTCTGGACGGGGAATCGATCGCGCAGCTGATGGTTGGCCGCGAACTCTCCAGCCTCTATCCCGCCAAGGTCGAGCCTGATGTCGACGAGGAGGTCGTCCTCAGCGTCGCCTCGGTGTCGACGGGTTATGTGAAGGATGCGAGCTTCGAGGTGCGCAAGGGCGAGATCATCGGTTTTTCAGGCATGATCGGCTCCGGCCGCACCGAACTGATGGAAGCGATCGCCGGGTTGCGGACCCGTCTCGAGGGCGAGGTGGTCATCAAGGGGGAAACGGTTCCCTCCGGCGACGTGCATGCCGCCAATCGCTGCGGGCTCGCCTACATGACCAAGGACCGCAAGTCGAAAGGCCTGCTGCTGCGCTCCGGCATGGTGACCAATCTGACACTGCAATCGCTCGGAAGGCACGCGCGTCACGGCTATCTGAGCCCGGGCAGCGAAGCGGCCGCGATGGCAAAGGCCAAGCGCCGCTTCGATATCAGGGTTCGTGATGGCAATATCGTCGCCGGCCGGATGTCGGGGGGAAACCAGCAGAAGCTGCTGCTGGCCAAGGTCATGGAGACCGATCCTGATATCATCATCATCGACGAGCCGACGCGCGGCATCGATGTCGGCACCAAGCAGCAGATCTATCATTTCATCTCGGCGCTCGCCCGGGACGGCCGGTCGATCATCGTCGTGTCCTCGGAGATGCCGGAGGTCATCGGCCTCTGCACGAGAGTGGCGGTGATGCGCGAAGGGCGTATCGTCGGCGTGCTCGAAGGAGACGAGATTTCCGAGCAGGAGATCATGCGTTACGCCGCCGGGCTCAAGAAAAAGGCGGCCGCCTGAAGGCTGAAGCAGGGCTTTGCCGATCAGGACGACACATAAGATGCCCAGAAAATATGGGACGGGAGGTTGATTTTGGAAATGAGTGTCAACGAGGAGACCAGGGAAATCCGGCGCCGATCCTGGCGGGATGTCGACCTGCGTGCGGTCGCGCCCTTCGTCGCCCTGGCGCTGCTGCTGATCGTCGGAGCCCTGGTCAATCCCAATTTCATCGGCATTACCAACCTTGCCAATGTCGCGACGCGCAGCGCTTTCATCGCCATCATCGCGGTCGGTGCGACCTTCGTGATATCAGCAGGGGATCTCGATCTATCCGTCGGCTCCATGGTGGCCTTCGTCGCCAGCCTGATGATCCTGCTGATGAATTCGGGTGCCATCGAAAACCCGGCTTTGATGCTGACGGTCGCCGCTGTCTTCACGATCGTCGCCGGCGCGCTCTGCGGTCTGGCAAACGGCCTGATCACGACGGTGGGCCGGATCGAGCCCTTCATCGCCACGCTCGGCACGATGGGCATCTATCGCGGCCTGACGACATGGCTATCGCAGGGCGGCGCGATCACGCTTCGCTCTGCCGATATCCAGACGCTCTATCGCCCTGCTTATTTCGGCAATGTCGCCGGCATACCGGTACCGATCGTGGTGATCCTGGCCGTGACCGCGGTTGCAGCCTTCATCCTCTATCGCACCCGCTACGGGCGCCACGTCGTCGCTGTGGGATCAAACAGCGATGTCGCCCGCTATTCCGGTATCGCGGTCAACCGTGTGCGGACGATCGCCTTCGTCATCCAGGGATTGTGCGTCGCCATCGCCGTGCTGCTCTATGTTCCCCGGCTCGGCTCGACGTCGGCGACGACGGGCATCCTGTGGGAGCTGCAGGCGATCACGGCCGTCGTCGTCGGCGGCACGGCGCTCAAGGGTGGCGCGGGCAGGGTCTGGGGCACGATCTGCGGCGCCTTCATTCTCGAACTGGTCGGCAACATCATGCTGCTTTCGAATTTCATCAGCGAGTATCTGATCGGCGCCATCCAGGGTGCGATCATCATCATCGCCATGTTCGTCCAGCGCTCGCTTGTGCGCAAATCATGAATTGACCGGGCTTGAAACTGGCCAGGCTTACAATTGATCGGGCTTACAGGGCGTCCGGTCCCGATATGGAAAAGTCCCTGAAGTTATTGGGAGGAAATAGCATGCGTAAATTGATGTTGGGCCTGGCGGTTGCGGCGGTGACGTTCGCCGGCGCCGCTCACGCCCAGGACAAGAAATTCACGATCGGCGTGTCCATTCCGGCCGCCGACCACGGTTGGACGTCGGGCGTGGTGTTCCATGCCGAACGCGTCGCCAAGCTGCTGATGGCCGAACATCCCGGTCTCAACGTCATCGTCAAGACCTCGCCGGACGCCGCAAGCCAGGCCAATGCCGTGCAGGATCTCGATACGCAGGGCATCGACGCCCTCGTCATCCTGCCGTCGGATCCGGATCCGCTCGTCAACGCCATCAAGGAAGTCAAGGGCAAGGGCAAGTTCGTCGCCCTCGTCGACCGTGCGCCGAGCAACAACGACAATTCCGTGCGCGATCTCTATGTCGCCGGCAACAACCCGGCTCTCGGCGAAGTCGCCGGCAAGTACATCAAGGACACCACGCCGGACGCCGAAGTGGTCATCATCCGCGGTCTGCCGATCCCGATCGACCAGCAGCGCCAGGACGGCTTCGACAAGGGCATTGCCGGCTCGAACGTCAAGGTTCTCGACCGCCAGTACGGCAACTGGAACCGCGACGATGCCTTCAAGGTCATGCAGGACTACCTGACCAAGTATCAGAAGATCGACGTCGTATGGTGCCAGGACGACGACATGGCCGTCGGCGTTCTGCAGGCGATCGAGCAGGCCAAGCGCACCGACATCAAGTATGTCGTCGCCGGCGCCGGCTCCAAGGACATGGTCAAGAAGGTCATGGACGGCGATAAGCTGATCCCGGTCGACGTCCTCTATCCGCCGGCAATGGTCGGCACAGCGATGGAACTGACGGCGGCGGCACTTTATGATCAGGTTCCGGTTCACGGCAGCTACATCCTCGACGCGACGCTCGTCACCAAGGACAATGCCAAGGACTTCTACTTCCCGGATTCTCCGTTCTGATCCATTGACTGGAGACATGCGCCCATTCGTAAGGATGGGCGCATTTTTTATGCTTCCAATAGAGCGGGTGGCCGAAAATGCTGCACGTACCTCTTGCCCGCCAAAGCCCATCATGATTAGCTCGCCGCCATATCGCATCTGGCTTCGCGCCAAATCACGAGCCAAGGGCGAGGAGGCGCCTTGCTCCCGCCAAATTGCGTGCTACAACACTTCAGAAACGTTTACGGTCGATATTCAGGGAGGAATCTGACATGAAGACGATCAAGGGCCCCGGCCTTTTCCTTGGCCAGTTCGCGGGCGATACTGCTCCTTTCAACTCGTGGGACGCGATTACCAAATGGGCGGCCGACATCGGTTACAAGGGCGTCCAGGTGCCGACCTGGGCCAGCCAGCTGATCGATCTGAAGAAGGCTGCCACGTCCAAGGATTATTGCGACGAATTCGCCGGCAAGGCGCGTGAAAACGGCATCGAGATCACCGAACTCTCCACTCATCTGCAAGGACAGCTCGTCGCCGTTCACCCGGCCTATGACGAAGCCTTCGACGGGTTTGCTGCACCGGAGGTGCGCGGCAATCCGAAGGCGCGTCAGGAATGGGCGGTCGAGCAGGTCAAGATGGCACTGACGGCATCCAAAAACCTCGGTCTCAAGGCGCATGCGACCTTTTCCGGCGCGCTTGCCTGGCCCTTCATCTATCCCTGGCCGCAGCGTCCTGCCGGTCTGGTCGAGACTGCCTTCGACGAACTCGCCCGCCGCTGGACGCCGATCCTCAACCATGCGGACGAGAACGGTATCGACGTCTGCTACGAGATCCATCCGGGCGAGGACCTGCATGACGGCATCACCTTCGAGATGTTCCTGGAGCGGGTGAAGAACCATCCGCGCGCCAACATGCTCTACGATCCCTCGCACTACGTCCTGCAGTGCCTCGATTATCTCGACAATATCGACATCTACAAAGACCGCATCAAGATGTTCCACGTCAAGGATGCTGAGTTCAATCCGACCGGGCGCCAGGGCGTCTACGGTGGCTATCAGGGCTGGGTCGAACGCGCCGGCCGGTTCCGTTCGCTCGGCGACGGCCAGGTCGATTTCGGCGCGGTGTTCTCGAAGATGACGGCGAATAATTTCGACGGCTGGGCCGTGGTCGAATGGGAATGCGCGCTGAAGCATCCGGAGGACGGCGCCCGCGAAGGCGCCGAATTCGTTGCCGCCCATATCATCCGCGTCACCGAGAAAGCCTTCGACGATTTCGCCGGCAGCGGCACGGACCAGGCGGCGAACCGGCGGATGCTGGGGCTCTAACGCATAGGGGTGCCGTGATGCTGCCCCTCACCCTAACCCTCTCCCCGTTTTGACGGGGAGAGGGGACTTGCCACACCAAACGCAGAGAATGCCGCACACATAGCGGCATATCCCTTCGCCCCGCTAGCGGGGTCCGAAGGACGGGTTGAGGCCTGTGGCTCGACCCCGGTCGGTGGCGGCAGCCGGATGAGGGGCATACGTCCGCACCAAGTTAAATTTCAGGAGGAATCAATGGCAATCGAAGCATCATCCGAACAGACACGCGAGCCGCGCATCCGGCTCGGCATGGTGGGCGGCGGCGCGGGCGCGTTTATCGGCGCGGTGCACCGTATCGCGGCACGCATTGATGATCAGTACGATCTCATCGCCGGCGCGCTGTCGGCTTCGCCCGAAAAGGCGATCGCATCCGGCCGCGACCTCGGCCTCGATCCGTCGCGGACCTATTCCAGCTATCGCGAGATGGCGATCCGCGAGGCGAAGTTGAAGAACGGCATCGAGGCGGTGGCGATCGTCACGCCGAACCATGTTCACTACGATGCAGCCAAGGAATTCCTGAAGCGCGGCATTCATGTGATCTGCGACAAGCCGCTGACATCCAACCTTGCCGATGCGAAGAAGCTGAAGAAGATCGCCGACGAGAGCGGGGCACTCTTCGTGCTGACGCATAATTACACCGGCTATCCGATGGTCCGTCAGGCGCGCGAGATGATCGCGAATGGCGAACTCGGTGACATCCGTGTCGTCCAGGCCGAATATCCGCAGGACTGGCTGACGGAAGCGGTCGAGCAAACCGGCCAGAAGCAGGCCGCCTGGCGCACCGATCCGGCGCAGTCCGGCGTCGGCGGCTCGACCGGCGATATCGGCACGCATGCCTATAATCTCGCCGCCTTCATCACTGGCCTGGAACTCGACAGCCTCGCCGCCGATCTCGACAGTTTCGTTCCCGGCCGCCGGCTGGACGATAATGCGCATGTCATGCTGCGCTTCAAGGCGAAGGGCTCGGAGAAGCCGGCCAAGGGTATGCTCTGGTGCAGCCAGGTGGCGCCCGGCCATGAAAACGGCCTGATGGTGCGTGTCTACGGCACCAAGGGCGGGCTGGAATGGACCCAGAAGGACCCGAACTACCTGTGGTACACACCTTTCGGCGAGCCGAAGCGGCTGATCACTCGGGGCGGCGCCGGTTCAGGCGCTGCTGCCGGCCGTGTCACGCGCGTGCCGTCAGGGCATCCGGAAGGTTATCTCGAAGCCTTTGCGACGATCTATACCGAAGCCGCGCATGCGATCAACGCCCGCAAAAAGAGCAAGGCCGTCGACAAGGCAGTGGTCTACCCCACAGTCGATGACGGCGTGAAGGGCGTGGCTTTCGTCGAAGCCTGCGTCGCGTCTTCGAAGAGGAACGGCGCCTGGATCAAGGTCTGAATTTGCCGATCCGCGTCATTGGCATCGCCCAATGAAAAACGCCGAGGCGGTCTCAAGTCGCCTCGGCGTTTTGTATTTTGGTCAGACCGCAGCAGTGCGGCCGCGCTTCAGCAGGTTGTCGACGCTCAACGGTCCCGCACCTGCCGCCACCAGATAAAGAAACACGAAACAGAACAGGATCGCCGCGACGCCGCCGTTCTGGGCGGGGTAGATGCCCTTCGATGCATGCCCGATGAAATAGGCGACGGCCATCAGGCCGGAGAGCACGAAGGCTGCGATACGGGTCTGGAATCCCACCAGGACCAGGAAGCCGAGGGTGAGTTCGAGCAGCCTGGCAATCCAGGAGAGCGAGCCCGCGGGCGGCACGCTTGCCGCAGCCGGAAAATGCAGGATCTTCTGTGTTCCGTAGCTGAAAAGTACAAGTGACGAGACAATGCGCAACAGGCTCAGCAGATGAGGCTGCAGCGAATGGACCGAAGAGAGCATTGGATCCCTTTCATATTTGTGATGCCATTTCCCGTGTAAGGATCGCGGTCTCAACGGCCAAATCACGACTGCTGACATTGCCGTTATGAGGGCGGCAGCGCGGTGAGGGAGCGGCGTTGCAGCTGTTCTGTTTTTCTTCCTACAACGTTGCAGTTTTTCTTCCGGCCAGCCTGTACTTTGCCGTCAGGCTTGGCTAAATCCGGCGCAAACGGCTCAACCTGAGAGATAGGATTTCCAGATGATCGATCCGAAGAAACTCGCGGAGCGCTTTCCCGGCGACTTCACTTTCGGCGTTGCCACCGCTGCCTTCCAGATCGAAGGCGCCAGCAAGGCCGATGGCCGTAAACCGTCCATCTGGGATGCTTTCTGCAATATGCCCGGCCGCGTCCATAATCGCGATAACGGCGACGTTGCCTGCGATCACTACAATCGCCTGGAACAGGACATTGATCTGATCAAGGAGATGGGTGTCGAAGCCTACCGGTTCTCGATTGCCTGGCCGCGCATTATCCCGGACGGCACGGGTCCGGTGAACGAGGCCGGCCTCGATTTCTACGACCGGCTGGTCGACGGCTGCAAGGCGCGTGGCATCAAGACCTTCGCGACGCTCTACCACTGGGATCTGCCTCTATTGCTCGCCGGCGAGGGCGGCTGGACCGCGCGCTCGACCGCCTATGCGTTTCAGCGCTATGCCAAGACGGTGATGAACCGCCTTGGCGATCGCCTCGACCGGGTCGCGACTTTCAACGAACCCTGGTGCATCGTCTGGCTCAGCCACCTCTACGGCATCCATGCTCCGGGCGAGCGCAACATGCAGGCCGCCCTCCACGCCATGCATTACATGAACCTTGCCCACGGTCTCGGCGTCGAGGCGATCCGCTCGGAAGCCCCCAACGTGCCCGTCGGGCTTGTGCTCAACGCCGCTTCGGTCATTCCCGGCTCCGACAGCCCGGCCGATCTTGCCGCCGGCGAGCGTGCGCATCAGTTCCACAACGGCGCCTTCTTCGATCCCGTCTTCAAGGGCGAATATCCGAAGGAATTCGTCGAGGCGCTCGGCGACCGCATGCCTGTCATCGAAGATGGCGACTTGAAGCTCATCAGCCAGAAACTCGACTGGTGGGGCCTGAACTATTACAAGCCCGAGCGGGTCACTGATGATGCCGAACGCAAAGGCGATTTCCCCTGGACGGTGGAAGCGCCGCCGGCAAGCGACGTCAAGACCGATATCGGCTGGGAAATCTATGCGCCGGGCCTGAAGCTCTCGATCGAGGATCTCTACCGTCGCTACGAACTGCCGGAATGCTACATCACCGAGAACGGCGCCTGCGACAACACCGATGTCATCGACGGCGAGGTCGACGACACGATGCGCCTCGACTATGTCAGCGATCACCTCGAAATCGTTGCCGGCCTCATCAAGGACGGCTATCCCCTACGCGGCTATTTCGCCTGGAGCCTGATGGACAATTTCGAATGGGCGGAGGGCTACCGCATGCGCTTCGGCCTGGTCCATGTCGATTATGAGACCCAGCTACGCACGGTGAAGAAGAGCGGCAAGTGGTATCGCCAACTCGCGGCCAAATTCCCGAAGGGCAATCACAAGCCGGGTTAGGGGGCGCGTCCCCAGGCGGCGGGACAAAAATAGCTCATCAGAGGCATGCAACAGCCGGTTGCTTAAACGTTTTTGAACCCTTGGCTGGCAAAGTCCGACGGTCAGGGAGTCGTAATGCAGACCACCGGAAAGTCGCAGAGCAAAGGATTGGGAATAGGCCGTCACATCACCGTCACGGGCGTGCTTTTTTCCTTCGCAGTCATCGTCGCAGTCGTCACCGTCATGGTGCTGACGGCGCTCGAACGCGTGGCCGAAAATGCCAATCTCCTCGATGACGAGCGCTCGCGCGAAACGACTGTCGGTGCGCTGAAGACCTTCGAGGATCAGCTCGGCGCGACGCTCGACGATTACGCCGCTTGGGACGACGCCGCCGTCAACGTCTACGCGCCTGACGGCATGGCCTGGACGGTGAGCAATTACGGCGAGATGTCGGTCAACAGCTCGCTGTTCGACATGGCGATCGTCATCGATGGTGAGAAGAAGGCGATCATGGCCTATCGCGACGGCAAGCCGATGGAGGAGCCGCTCACGGATTTCTTCACGCCGTCGCTCTGGACCCTGCTCGACACGGTGAAGGCTGCCGGTCCGGCCGATCGTCCTCAGGCGATCGGTTTCGTCACCACCAAGCGGGGCATTGCCGCCGTCGGCGTGGCGTTGGTTCGGAAAAAGTCCGGTGCGCTTGACGTGCCCGCCGGCCAGCACCGCTATCTCGTTTTCGCTCGCCATCTCGATGACGACAGGGTGGCCGCTCTCGGCCAGACCTATGTCATCGGTGGGCTGCGGCTGGCGCCGCCGAGTTTTGAGGCCGACTATCTCGTACCGATCGTCGATCCGACGGGGGCAACGCTCGGCAAGCTCGTCTGGGCCTCGCGTTCACCCGGCGATATCGCCTATGCACAGGTGCGGCCGATGGTCATTCAGGCGCTCGGCCTCGTCGGATTGTTTTTCGCAGTGCTGCTGGTTATCGGCTGGCTTGCCGGCCGCCGCCTGAAGGCAGAGGAAGGCAGCGCCCGCGAAGAGGCGCTGCGCGACAGGCTGAGCGGCCTTTCCAATCGCGACGGTCTCGGGCTCGCCGTCGATCGTTTTGTCGTCGAGGCACGCCAGACCAAGCGCAACGTGCTGCTCCTCTATCTCGACCTCGATGGCTTCAAGGAAGTCAATGACAGCTATGGCCACGGCACCGGTGACCAGTTGATCCGCGCGGTCGCAGCCGGGCTCGATGTACTCATTCCGCAAGGTGCGGTTCTCGCCCGTATTGGCGGCGATGAATTTGCGATCGCCTTTCTCTCCGACAGCGAGAATGCCGCAGCCCTCCAGCTTGCCGAGCAGATCCTCGATTTTCTCGTCGAGCCATTGGAGATCGGTCGCCGTGTCGTCGTCGTCGGGGCAAGCATTGGTATCGCCATGTCGCCTTTCGGGGCGATCGGGCGTGAGGAGCTGGTGCGCCGTTCCGACCTTGCCATGTACAAGGCGAAGGAGGCCGGCCGCGCGCGCATGACGCTCTACGATCCGTCGATGGACGCCGATCGAGAGCAGCGCAATGCGCTGGAACTCGATTTGCGGATCGCCATCGAAAGCGGCGACTTGACGCTTGCCTACCAGCCGCTGATCGATGCGGCGACGCATGCGATGACCGGCGTCGAGGCGCTGGTGCGCTGGAACCGTCCGGGCCATGGCCCTGTGTCGCCCGAGCTGTTCATCCCAATCGCCGAAACCAGCGGCCTCATCGAATCGCTTGGCCTGTTCGTGCTGCGTAAAGCCTGTGAGACAGCCAAGCAATGGCCGGAACTCAACGTCTCGGTCAACGTCTCGCCCGGCCAGTTCCGCAATCCCGCCTTTACCGACTACGTGCGCTACGTGCTGAAGCAGACGGAGATCGAGGCCGGTCGCATCACGCTCGAGATCACCGAAGGCTACATGATCCAGAATCCGCAGCGCACCCGCCAGTCGATCGAACGGCTGAAGGGGCTGGGGGTAAAGGTGGCGCTCGACGATTTTGGTTCCGGCTTCTCCTCGATCGGTTATCTCAGGCAGTTCGGCTTCGACCGCATCAAGATCGACCGCTCGCTGGTCATGGGTGTCAACGAAGACAAACGCCAGCGCGAGATGCTGCAGGCGACGGTAGCGCTCGCCCGCTCGCTCGACATTCCGGTGACGGCCGAAGGCATCGAGACCGAGGAGCAGGCGATAGCCATGCGCCTTTTCGGCTGCGACTGCCTGCAGGGCTATTGGTTCGGAAAGCCTGTGACATCAGACCTTATCACCGAGATGCTGAACGAGCGGCGTGCAGCCGGGCCGGAAACTCGGCGCCGTATCGGCGCTGTCTGACCGGTAGCGATCTTCAGACAGCAAGGCTGATCCAATCAGAAGTCCGGGTTAGCTGCCGATATGCCGTTGGCCACGCTTTTTGGCGAGGGCGATCTGGTGCTGACGCTGACGGTAGCGCAGCCGGTCTTCCTCCGTGCGCGAGTGGTAGCAGTGGCTGCAGGAAACGCCTTCCTCGTAGAGCGGCGAGGTGATTTCCTCGGCGGTGATCGGGTTGCGGCAGGCGTGGCACAGCCTGTGTTCGCCTTGCTTCAGACCGTGCTCGACGGAGACGCGCTCGTCGAAGACGAAGCAGGCGCCATCCCAGAGGCTTTCCTCCTGCGGCACTTCCTCCAGATATTTCAGGATGCCGCCCTTCAGATGATAGACCTCGTCGAAGCCCTCAGCCTTCATGAAAGCGGTGGCCTTCTCGCAGCGTATGCCGCCGGTGCAGTACATGGCGACCTTCGGCTTGTTGTGCAGGCCGGGATTGTTGCGCACCCAATCGGGAAATTCACGGAAAGTCTTGGTCTTCGGGTCGAGCGCGCCGCGAAAGGTGCCGATTGCCGTCTCGTAATCGTTGCGGGTGTCGATGACGATGGTATCAGGATCGGAGATCAGCGCGTTCCAGTCCTTGGCCGCCACGTAGGTGCCGACCACCTTGTTGGGGTCGATGTCCTCGACGCCCATGGCGACGATTTCCTTCTTCAGCTTTACCTTCATGCGCAGGAAGGGCATTTTCGAGGCGCGGCTTTCCTTGTGCTCCAGGCCCGAAAATTCCGGCTGGGCGCGCAGGAAGGCGAGCGCGGCGTGAATGCCGGCATCCGGGCCCGCGATCGTCCCGTTAATGCCTTCATGCGCCAGAAGCAGCGTTCCCTTGACGCCGTTCTCCTCGCAAAGCGTCTGCAGCGGCGCTTGCAGGCTGGCAAAGCGCGGCACGGAAACGAAATGGTAAAGTGCGGCCACGAGGAACGGGCTGGTGTGTGTCAGGCTGTCGGTCATGGGCCGGAAATACAGAAAATCGGCGGACCGCGCAATTGCCTTCGCCAGCGGCGGCTTTGACCGCTGACCGATTACGCCCGCGCCTGCCACGCGGAAAACGGCCGCACGCCGAAACTCCGGTCGGGGATGTCGTCGAGAAGGCTGATGAACTCGATCGAGTGCCCGTCCGGATCCTTGAAATAGATCGACAGCGCCGGCATCCAGCCGAGAACCACCGGCTCCGTTACCGGTTCGCCGGTAAAGCCGAGAGGTTCCACACCCTTTGCCTTGAGAGTGGCGGGTGCCTGAAGCACACCATCGGCGGTCATGCGGAAGGCGATGTGCAGCCGCATCTTCAGCGGCCCGGTTCCGGTTTCCCAGAGGCCGAGCATGCCGGTCTTCCTGTCGTCCACCCAGAGGAAAGCGACTTTGCGCTCCTCGAACGACGCTGCGGGTTCGAGGCCGACGACATCGCGGTAGAAATCGGTAGAGGTCTTGAGATCGGCAACGGTCAGATGGGTCTCGTAGAGCCCGAGCACCCTCGGCATCGCGGCATTTTCGGCGGTCATTTTTTCCTCGCGGATCAAGTCTCTGCTTGTTCGACCACCGCAAGCTAGGACCTCAAGATTGGTTGAGGTCAATAACGTTCCTTGCGAAATCTTCAGATGCTGGAGCAATCGGAAATGCAGAGCAGCGCACAAGCGCTTCCGGTTTCGCCGTCTCTCAACTCCCGGCCATCAGCCAGAGAAGCTCGATGCGCTGGGCTTCCTCGTCGGCATCATCGGCGAAGACGGCTTCGGCTTTGATCAGCGCTTGCCGCCGGTCTTCCTGCTGGCGGAAGATGATCATGTCGAGCAGACGCGCCAGGTCGTCATTGCGAGTGAAGAGCTGCGGTTCGGCCTCGACCAGTTCGGAGAGTACGGTCAGATCGTGGATGTGGCCGAGATCCTCGACGAGTTCCTTGGCCGCGTCGCGTTTGGCCTTCATCGCGCCCGGCCAGACGTCGCGCAAAAGGGCATGGTAGAGCCGATAGTCGTAGGTGCGTTTGCGCAGATCGTGGAAATCGTCGGCCGATGCCTCGCCGTGGCAGGTTGCAAGCGCGGTCTTGGCCTTGCGTGCGGTGCGGCGCCAGCTTTTTGCCAGCATGCGTGCATTCTTGCGGTGGCCGCGATCAAAGGAGACTGCGTCCAAGGCGGTGATCGCCTCCTTCAAAACGTCGGCGGTTTCCGCGAGCCGCTGTTCCAGGCCGCTTTCGGCTTCCGCCATCCAGTCACGGCGCCCTTCGAGAATGGTGACGATGCGGCCGAGCGCCTCGCTCTCCTCGTTCCCGCGGGCAGCATGCTGCAGATATTGCGCGGTGCCGATGAGGGCAGCAGCATCGCGGATCGCCGAAAGCGAGCGTGCGGCATCGCGCAGCCTCGCATTTTCCTGGGCCTGAAAATCCGGCACCTCGCGGGCCACGAGGCGGTAGAGCGAGCGCAGTCGCTTCAGGTTCTTGCGGAAAGAATGGATCGCCTCATGCGCGCCGTCCGGGCGTTCCCCGAGGACAGTGATGGCGTGTTCCAGCTGCCTGGTCGCGGCGTTACGGAACGCTTCGGTGAAATCGGCGTCAGGCCGAATGCGATAGGCCATGCCTGTCGTGCCCGTATTCAGTGGCAAGGGCCTGGTTGGAATAACGGAAGTCTCCGGTTACTTCGCGGCCGAGCCAAGCGGGCAGGGCCGGATCGTCGGTTTCCGCCGTCATCTCCACCTCGGCAATCACCAGTCCGCGATGCTCGCCGGTAAAGACGTCGACTTCCCAGACGAAACCCTCATGCGGAACGCGATAGCGCGTCTTCTCGATGACGACGCCGATCGCGTTCTGCAACAGCTCCTCGGCATCGGTGATCGGGATGTCGTATTCGAATTCGTCACGGGTGATGGTGCTGCGGCCGATCTTGATCGTCAGTTTCGCTTTCCTGTCGTCGAGGATGCGTACCCGCACGGAACGGTCGTCCATCGAGGCGATGTAGCCCTGCCTGAGGACAGACTTCGTCTCGACGGCGGAACGCCATCCATCGCTGCGTACAAGAAACTTCCGCTCGATCTCTTTCGCCATACCGGTGAACCTTTTGTGACGATTGCGGCACGGTAGACCAATTTCCACGCATTTCATACCCATCTTGTCCTGCGGTCTGGTTTTATCTCGACAAGGTTCCGCGGGGGCGTTATTCGGGATCCGAATTCAATCGTTTCAAGGAAGTCGCACGACCATGGGCGAGAAAACAGAAAAGCTCCTTTCCATCCTGAAGCTCCAGCCGGTCGTTCCGGTTTTGATCGTCGACGATGCCAAGTCGGCGGTGCCGCTGGCCCGGGCGCTCGTCGCGGGCGGGCTGAAGGCGATCGAGATCACCATGCGCACGCCGGCAGCCCTCGAGGCCGTGCGCGCCGTCGCCGCCGAGGTCGAGGGCGCCGAAGTCGGCGCCGGCACGATCCTCAATGTCGCCCATTGGGAAGCCGCTGTCGCGGCCGGTTCGAAGTTCATCGTCAGCCCGGGCACGACGCAGGAACTGCTCGATGCCGCCGCCGATTCCGATGTGCCGCTGCTTCCGGGGGCCGCGACTGCCAGCGAAGTCATGGCGCTGCGCGAAGAAGGCTATCAGGTACTGAAATTCTTCCCGGCCGAGCAGGCCGGTGGCGCCGCCTATCTCAAGGCGCTGTCCTCACCGCTTGCCGGCACGCTGTTCTGCCCGACCGGCGGCATTTCGCTGAAGAACGCCCATGATTATCTCTCGCTGCCGAACGTCATCTGCGTCGGCGGCTCGTGGGTGGCGCCGAAGGAACTGGTCGCGGCCGGCGACTGGGCTGGCATTACCAAGCTCGCGGCAGAGGCGGCGGCGCTGAAGGCCTGAGTTTCGGCAGGAGCGGGTGGGCCCCGCAGCTCAATCCCGCTCCCTCTATTTGTATTTCAGCCGTCGCAAACCTATGTTCTCCTCCAGTTTCAAACAGGGAGACGACGAGGAATGTTCGACGCAAAGAAGCTTCTCGACCAGTTCTTGGGTTCACAGATGCCAGGTCTCGGCGGTTCGGTCCGCGACAGGGCCGGCGACGCCGTGCAGACGGCAAAGAACAATCCGCTGGCGACTGGCGCCATTGCCGCCGTACTTCTCGGCACCAAGACCGGCCGCGGTATTGCCGGCAATGCACTGGCGATCGGCGGTCTTGCCGCGATTGCCGGCCTCGGCTACCAGGCCTACAAGAATTACCAGGCGGGGCAGGCGCCCGCAGCCCCCTCGGATGCGCCGTCGGCAAACAATCCGGTTCTTCTGCCGCCGCCTGCCGAGTCCGGTTTCGGGCCGACGTCGCCTGCCGGCAGCAATGAATTCGTGCTGGTGCTGATCCGCGCGATGATCGCCGCCGCCAAGGCCGACGGTCATATCGACGATGCCGAACGCGCCCTCATCATGGACAAGGTCAAGGCTGCCGACGTTAGCGGCGAGGCTGCTGCCTTTATCGAGCATGAACTCGCTTCGCCGACGGATATCGATGCGCTCGTTGCCGCCGCGACGACGGAAGAACAGCGCGTCGAGCTTTACACCGCCTCGCGGCTCACCATCGACCCGGATTCGCGCGCCGAGCGCGGTTATCTCGATCTGCTGGCCGGCCGCCTCGGCCTTGCCGACCCGCTGGTCGACCATATCGAGGCAACGGTGTCCTCCGCCAAGGTGACCTTGTCACAGTGACATCTAGGCCGGTTGCCTTTGTCGGGCGGCTGGCCTATCCACTCTTCCGAAAAGGGGAGTGGACATGCGCGATCTTGCAAATTTCAAGGGCTGCCCGGCACCGAAGCCGGTCACGCTGAAGGGCCGTTTCGTCACGGTCGAGCCTTATCAGCGCGCCGAACATCTTGAGGCGCTGTGGGATGGGCTTGGCGGCATGGGCATCAATCCGCTGCTTCTCTATTTCGCCCAGGACGATTTCTCCGGTATCGACGATTTCGCCAACTGGCTGGAAACCGTCAATACCAAGTCCGGCTGGCTCACCCACATCTTTCGCGACAACGCCACCGGCAAGATTGTCGGCATGGCGAATTACATGCGCGCCGACCCGGCAAACGGCGTGGTTGAGATCGGCGGGGTGGCGCACGGGGCCGAGATGAAGCGGTCGCCGCTGTCGACCGAGGTGCATTACCTGATGGCTAAACATGTCTTCGAGGATCTCGGCTACCGCCGCTACGAATGGAAATGCGACAATAAGAACGAGGCGAGCAAGACGACGGCCGCGCGCTACGGCTTCAGCTTCGAAGGCGTCTTCCGCCAGCACATGATTTCAAAGCGTCGCAACCGCGATACCGCCTGGTTCTCGATAATCGACGATGAATGGCCGCTGATCAATGCGGCCTTCGAAACCTGGCTTTCGCCTGGCAATTTCGATGCCGAGGGCAACCAGATCCGCCGCCTGCAGGACATCCGCGCCGATCTTGAAAAGGAAAGACTCGCGTGAGCCCGGAAAGCCGCTCGCAGGCGACCGCCGCCGGCATCATCCTGCTTAGCGCCGCCCTCGTCATCTATTTCCTGCCGACCATTGTGCTGTGGATTGGCAATTTCTCGCCGACGCTGGCGATCGTCGTCGGCGTCTGCCTGATCCTGGCGTTTTTCGCAGTCTTCTGGCTGCGGGCGCGCTACCAGCGCCGCCGGGGAAAGTAGTTTTATCCCTGCAGCGAGGCCCCGAGCAGCAAGGCGCCCATCAGCATGACGAGCACGGCGCCGAGGATTTCGATGGCGTTGCCGATCCAGATCGAGGCGGTCGAGCCGCGTCCGGAGAGGCGGACGGCTGCACTCTTGGCGGTGACGGCAAGTGTGGCAAGCAGGGAAACGGTGATCGCCGTGCCAAGCGACATGGCGGCGACCGAAAGCACGCCGCCGAGATAGAGCCCGTTGAGCAGCGAGAAGGTCATGACCAGCAATGCGCCGGAGCAGGGGCGCAGACCGACGGCCACGATCGCCGACCAAGCCTCGCGGGCGCTGAACCTGTCGCCGGCGAGCAGGGCCGGATCAGGCACATGGGCGTTGCCGCAGGTCTCGCAGACCATGCCGGGAACGAAGGTATGGCCGGCTTCCACAGCCTGCGCCTTGCCGTTGAAGGCATAGGCCTGGCGTTCGGCGGCATTGTCCTTCCAGTCGAGCATCATGCTGACCGGACCGGCCGGCGTCGCCATCAGCCGGCGGCGCGGCATGTTGCCCACCAGCGAGCGCAGTTTGCGGAACAGCAGCCAGCCGCCGAAGAGGATGACCATGACGAAGCTTGAGATCTCCATCGCGTGGGTCGCCGCCGTCAGCGTGATGCCGGTGCCGCGCAGCACCAGCCAGGCACCGCCGACCAGCGCCACCGCCATGACGCCCTGGACGGAGGCCGAAATGAAGGAAATCACCACGCCGCGCTTCAGCTCGACCTCGTTGGCGATCATGTAGGAAGAGATGACCGCCTTGCCGTGGCCCGGGCCGGCGGCATGGAAGACGCCATAGGCGAAGGAGAGGCCGATCAGCGATGCCAGCTGCCAGGGGTCTTGGCGCATGGCCTTCAAGGCACCGGTCAGCGCCCGGTAGAAGGCTTGCTGCTCGTAATTGACGTAGAGAAATAGCGGCGCAAACGGCCCGCCTGTCGGCTGGAAGCTCGGCTCCGCCGTGCCGATGCCGAGCGGCGATTGCGCATGAGCGAGACTTGCAGCCGTCACCAGCGCAAGGGTCGCAGCGGAAAGGATGAGGGGCAGGCGTTTCGTCAGCATGTGACCTCCAGCCGGGTGGCGAAGAGTTTGGACATGTTGGTGCCGGTGGGATCGTTGAAGAAGGCGTCCGTCAGCGACTGTTTGTTTTGCGAGATCACCTCGTCGGCATCCGGCCGCACCACCTGATGTTTGCAGGCCTTGAAGCCGTCTCCGACGATCGCAAGCTCGTTGTCTGTGGGAAAATCGATCGAGGTGTAGAGCGTCGGGTCGTAGACGCCGAAGGTGAGCCTGCCCTTCAGCGGCATCTTCTCCACCGGCTTGACCGCGAAGAACATCAGCAGCTGGCCATCCTTGTAGTCGACATGGATGATGTCGGGCTTCTGGACGGTGATGTTCTTCCCGTTGATCGTCAGATTCATGTAGTAGTCGTAATCGGCAAGCGACTTTTTGACCGTGTTGCCGACGTCGGTCAGCTCGTTCGGCTCCAGCTTCAGGTCTGTGTTCTTGTCGAAATCCATGACCACAGAGGACGAAAAGACCTCGTCGAAGCGCCAGACATTGCGCAGTTCCTCGACGCTGCCGTCCTTGCCGGCCACGACTTCGAGACGCGCCTCCACGAAGATGTGCGGATGGGCAAAGGCGGCCGCCGGCGCCAGCGAAAGAAGCGCGGCGATCAGTATCGTTGAATGTCTCATTTATCCCGCTGCCCTGTTCGCTGCCCCTGACTTCTTGCCAGAAATTGGGACGGAATTGGGACCGGGCTCAGCATCGGTTTCGCGGGAGCGGATGCCACTGCATAATTCCTTAAATCGGAATCGATTTAAGGATAAAATTATGCAGCGATTTAAAGTGCTACAGCGTCCTTTGCGCGTCTGAAAAGACGCGCGGCGCTGTAGAGCAGGGCGGAATGTCGCATCGCTTCGCAAGGGCGCTACCCTATGGATGCTTCTTGAACCAGTTGTGCAGGTAGTCGACGAAGATCCTCACCTTGGCCGGCAGGTAGCGCCGGTGCGGATAGACGGCATAGATGCCGCGGTCGGTCGGGGTGTAATCGTTGAACAGGGTCACCAGTTCGCCGCTCTCGATCGGCTTGCGGGCGATGAAATCCGGGATGAAGGCTACGCCGATGCCGGCAAGTGCCGCGCGTAATGTCGCATGCGGGCTGTTGACCTCTATCGGTCCGGAAACGGCGACGGCGAACGAGGTGTTGTCAGGATTGTGGAAGCGGATGCTTGCCTGGGTGCGCGCATTGGTATCGACGATGAAGGGGACGCTGGAAAGGGCCGTTGGGTGATCGAGATCGGGATAACGCTCGAGAAATTCAGGGGTGGCGCAGATATGGATGCGGAAATCCGAGATCTTGCGGGCGATCATGCCGGAATCTTCGAGCTTGGTGATGCGGATCGCGACGTCGAAGCCTTCCTCGATCAGATCGACGAACCGGTCATCGGCGGCGATCTCCAGTGAAAGATCCGGGTTCTCCTTGGCGAAATCGATCAGCGACTGGCCGACATCGGCATCAACGAAGGTGCGCGGCACGGAAATGCGCAGCCGTCCTTTGAGCTGTGCATTGTTCTCACGCACGAGATCGGCAAGGTTGTCGATCTCCTTTAAGATATCGGAGGCGGTGCGGTAATAGGTGTGGCCGGCTTCGGTCATGGAGAATTGCCGGGTGGTGCGGTTGAGCAGCAGGGCGCCGAGCTCATCCTCCAGTTCGCGCACATATTTGGAGAGCAGCGCCTTTGAGCGGCCGGTGCGTCGTGCCGCGGCGGAGAAGCCTTCGGCCTCGACGACATCGATGAAGGCACGTATGCGGGTCAAGGTATCCATGGCACCCCTCAGGCTGTTTCGGAATGTTGAACAAATTGGCTCGTCTTGTTCAATTATTTTTTTAGCCTGAGATTAAAAAATCGCTTGATTATGAAGGCGAATATTCTTATTTCCCACTCAGCCCAAAGTCGCACGTGCCCATGGGTGTCCGCCGAACCCTCGAATTGGTGAGGAAATCGGTAAGGTACCTGGAATTAACCCCTCCAGTCGCTATTCCGGCCAACCGGAAAATGCGAGGACGCCTGAAGCAACGACGGTGCGGGCCTTTTTGTTCTCTCCCTGCTTTCCATCAGCGGGGGTTACTGAAGAGGCACACCATCATTGCCGGAAGTGCGGTTGGGATTCTCCCTCCAATCCATGGCAGACAAAGCCGAACTTACACCGCATCGCGGCGTTGGTTCACGATCTGCGCATCGAGCGCTTGCTATGGTTCCGGGGTCTCCACCGGCTGGTTCCAATGCGAGCTATCGTATGCCCTTTGTCCTCCGGTTCAAACCGGAGCTCTGGAATTGGAAGAGGGAATCGATATGACCACCCAGCGCATCCGCGACTTTCTCGCAACCCGACGTCCCGATGGTCCCTGCCTCGTGGTTGACCTCGACGTCGTTCGCGACAATTTCCACGCCTTCCGTCACGCTATGCCGGACAGCGCCATCTATTATGCCGTCAAGGCCAACCCGGCCCCTGAAGTGCTGAAGCTGCTTGCAGGCCTCGGCTCCAATTTCGATTGCGCATCCGTTGCCGAAATCGAAATGGCGCTCGAAGCCGGTGCGACCGCCGCCCGCATCTCCTACGGCAACACGATCAAGAAGGAACGTGACGTTGCCCGCGCGCATGCGCTCGGCGTCAGCCTCTTTGCCGTCGACAGCCACGAGGAAGTCGAGAAGATCTCGCGCGCCGCTCCCGGCGCCCGTGTCTTCTGCCGCGTGCTCACGGATGGTGAAGGCGCTGAATGGCCGCTGTCGCGCAAGTTCGGCTGCGTTCCGCAGATGGCTGTCGACGTTCTCGTCTACGCCCATCAGCTCGGCCTGCAGTCCTATGGCGTCTCGTTCCATGTCGGTTCGCAGATGACCAAGGTCGACGCCTGGGATTCGGCACTCGCCGATGCCAAGCGCGTCTTCGTATCGCTTGCCAAGCAGGGCATCCACCTGCAGATGGTCAACATGGGCGGCGGCTTCCCGACCAAGTACCTGCGCGACGTCCCGTCCGCAGAAGCTTACGGCAAGTCGATCTACCAGGCGCTGCGCACGCATTTCGGCAACCAGATCCCGCAGACGATCATCGAGCCGGGCCGCGGCATGGTCGGCAATGCCGGTGTCATCAAGGCGGAAGTCGTGCTGATTTCGAAGAAGTCGGACAATGACGATGCCCGCTGGGTATTCCTCGACATCGGCAAGTTCGGCGGTCTCGCCGAGACGATGGACGAAGCCATCCGCTATCCGATCCGTACGGATCACGACGGCGACGAGATGGAGCCCTGCGTTATTGCCGGTCCGACCTGCGATTCGGCCGACGTGCTCTACGAGAAGAACCTCTATCCGCTGCCGATCTCCCTTTCGATCGGCGACGAGGTCCTGATCGAAGGCACCGGCGCCTATACGACGACCTATTCGGCGGTCGCTTTCAACGGTTTCGACCCGTTGAAGGCCTACGTCATCTAAGGTCGTTTCCGCCGGCCCCGTAACCAGCCGGGGCGGCAACTTCACAATTTTCCTTCATCGCCGCTGATAACGGTATTGGGTACGGGAGGCCAAGATGGCCGCTGTTCTTGATTCTGTCCGCGCATTCTTTGCGCCTACCACTTTTGCCATCGACGCCGAAAATCCTTCGGATGTCGTTGCTCGTGAAAACCTGCTCGATCGCGTCATGGGACCGGATCGCCGCAAGAAGTCGTCGGAGAAGATCCGCCGCAACCGCGTTCCGGCAGAGGGCCTTGCGCTCGTCGCGCGCGATCGCGACGGCCATGTCATCGGCTCGGTGCGGCTCTGGAACATCGAGGCCGGCGTCAATGACGAAGGCACGCCGATCAATGCGCTGCTGCTTGGACCGCTCGCCGTTGCGCCCCATCACGGCGGCAAGGGCATCGGTTCGGCGCTGATGCGCGCGGCGATCCTCGAAGCGAAGAAGCGCGGGCATGGCGCCGTCCTGCTCGTCGGCGATGCTGCCTATTACGAGCGTTTCGGCTTCTTTGCCGAGAAGGCTCGCCATCTTGTCATGCCGGGTCCGTTCGAACGTTCGCGCTTTCTTGCGCTCGAACTCACGGAAGGCTGGCTTGACGGCGCGGCCGGCATGATCGTCCCCTCGGGACGCATGCTGGCCAGCGCGCCGGCTCGCCGCGCAGCCTAGCGCATCGGCCCGAAAATCGGAATTGTTTTTCGGAAAGCACGGTGCGTCGATTCAAAGTGTTACAGCGTCCTTTGCGCGTCTGAAAAGACGCGCGGCGCTGTAAGGCTGCGCCGACCGGCCAGCCAGGTTGGGAATTTTCCCCCGGCTGGTAATGTCCGCGCCGTTTGACCACCCAGGCAGGCGGGCCTGGTGTGGTTGCGGCGCGGATTGTCTCTTTGGCGGGTGAAGCGGCGCGTGGTCGCTAACTCCCCGGCGCACGCGGAAACACAATCGCGTGAAAAGTGGCGCCGACACGCGAACATATCGCGGCGATATCTTATGTTGCGCCGCATGATCCGCCTTCTCTCCCTTCTGTTTCTCCTCTGCCTGCCGCTTGCCGCAACGGGGCCGGCGGCTGCCCAGAGCACGGCTTCCGGCGTCGGCGGGCTTGGTCAGCGTCTCGATCGCGCGGTGAGCGACCCCGCGATGCGACCTCTGAAGACATTGATTGTCGCTCGCGACGGACGCGTGCTCAGCGAACGTGGGTTCCATGGTCATTCGCCGTCGGAATCGACCAATATCAAATCCGCTTCGAAGTCGATCATCTCGGCGCTGGTCGGTATCGCCATCGACAAAGGCCTGCTGACGGGGCCGGATCAGAAGATCGCGCCGATCCTAAAGGCCGATCTCCCTGTAACGCCCGACCCGCGCATCAACGACATCACCATCGGCAATCTTCTCTCGATGCAGGCCGGGCTCGATCGCATGTCGGGGGCGAACTACGGCCGCTGGGTCTCCTCGCGCAACTGGGTGCGCTTTGCGCTGTCGCAGCCTTTCGTCGATCAGCCCGGTGGCGAGATGCTTTATTCCACCGCATCCACGCATCTGCTTTCGGCCATTCTTACCAAGGTCGGCCGGCGGTCGACACTGGCGCTGGCGCGCGAATGGCTGGGTCCTGTCGAAGGTTTCCGCATCGGTGCATGGGAACGCGATCCGCAGGGCATCTATCTCGGGGGCAATCAGATGGCGATGAGCGCCCGGTCGCTGCTTGCCTTCGGCGAACTCTACCGCAACGGCGGCAAGACCGCCGACGGCCGCCAGATCGTATCTGCCGACTGGATCTCGCAGTCGTGGCAGCAGCGCACAAACTCGCGCTTCTCGGGCGATGAATATGGCTATGGCTGGTTCACGCGGCAGATCGGCGGCGAGCACGTGCATTTCGCCTGGGGTTATGGCGGGCAGATGCTCTATATCGTGCCGTCACTCGATCTCACCGTCGTCATGACCTCGGAAGAGAGCGGTCCCTCTGCCCAAAACGGCTACAGGGACTTGCTGCACGGTCTGTTGGCGGACATTATCGGCGCTGTGCGGGCCGCCTGAAGACAGCGCCGCGCGTCTTTGCAGACGCGTAAAGGACGCTGTAACGCTTGAATTGCTGCATTATGCCGCAGGAAAACCCCGCAATCGTTAAATTCTTAGCGAAGCGCCCAATCAAACCGCAAAACGCTTCCTGTAAATTCCGCAAGAATTTCGGGAAAGCGCCATGCTACTGGATCTCAGGACAATCTATTTCATTGTTGCCGTGAGTTGTTTCGTGCTGGGCATTCTCCAGCTTGCAGCCTATGCGACCGGCCGCTTCGAGAGGTGGCCGCTCTGGTGGGGTTTGAGCAACCTTCTTGTCGGCGTCGGGTCCTTCCTCGTCGCGTTGCGCAATCTCGTTCCAACCTCCGTCTCGATCGACGGCGGCAATATCGTCACCATCGCCGGCTACATGCTGATGTTCTTTGCCGTGCGGGTGTTTTCGGGACGAGCGCTCGACCAGCGCACTTTCTGGCTTGCCATCTTGCTCGTCAGCGTTCCTGTCGTCCTCATCGTCAGCGATCCATCGGCAGTCTCGGCGAGGCTCCTCTACGTCTCCGTCATCTGCTGCCTCTGCGATCTTGCCGTCGCATGGGAGGCAATCAGCATTGTCCGGCGCGAGAGGCTTTATTCGGCAGCCTTGCTTGTCGGCCTCTATATTTGCACTGCGGCGATCTTTGCGGTTCGCAGCATTCTCGCGGCGACCGGTGAGATCGGTGGGCCGGATCCTTTCGGCGGCAGTGCAATTCATAGCTGGATGGCGGTATCGGCGGTCGCGTTCATCATGCTTCGCAGCATGGCCATGGTGCTGATGGCCGCCGAGCGCAGCCGAAATCAGCTGACGGAACTCGCTCACCACGATCCGCTGACCGGCGCGCTCAATCGCGGTGGCCTTGCCCAGCATCTGCCGGCTCTCGGTTCCCAGCCGGTCTCGCTGCTGATCATCGATATCGACCATTTCAAACAACTGAACGACAGGCATGGCCATGCCGCCGGCGACGATATCCTGCGGCTTTTCGCCAGTGTTTCGAGAAGCATCATGCGCTCCGACGACCTGCTCGCCCGTCAAGGTGGGGATGAGTTCCTGGCGGTGCTGAAAAATGTTTCCCGGGAGGATGCAGTGGCGATTGCAGAGCGCATCCGTCTCGCCTTCGCCGCCGCCGTCCTGCAGCGGACGGATCTGGCCGTCTTTCCGACGCTGAGCATCGGCGTTGCCGCGCGTGCGGAAAGCGGCGGAGATTTTGAACGGCTGATGCAGAAGGCGGACGAAGCGCTCTATCGTTCGAAGCGCGAAGGCCGCAACCGGGTCGAAGTCTTCGGAGAAAATCAGCAGGCCGCGTAGGAACGGGGCGAATGTTCCTATCTCGGAGCGGCTCTATCTCATTGCCTTCGCGCAATTCCGGACGCAAAACCGCTGCGCACTTTTGCTGGAATAGCTCTAGATATTCTGGTCCATCGTCTCGGCCGGGATTTCGTCGACGCGGTGGACGCGCACGAGCGTCGCCGGAACGCCGGCGACTGTGCAATGCGTGGGAACCGATTTGAGCACGACGCTGCCGGCCGCGACTTTGCTGAAGGCGCCGATTTCGATATTGCCGAGGATCTTGGCACCGGCGCCGATCATCACACCGTGGCGGATCTTCGGGTGGCGGTCGCCGGTCTCCTTGCCAGTGCCGCCGAGCGTGACGTTCTGCAGGATGGATACTTCATCCTCGATGACAGCCGTTTCGCCGATGACGATGCCCGAACCGTGGTCGAGCATGATGGACGCGCCGATCCGTGCCGCCGGATGGATATCCGGGCCGAAGACCAGCGAAACGAGATTGGCGAGCCAACTGGCGATCTCCGGACGGCCGGAGATCCAGAGCGCATGGGCGATACGATGCGTCTCAAGCGCATGAAAGCCCTTGAGATTAAGAAGCGCGTGCAGAAATGTCGTGCAGGCCGGATCGCGCTCGCGCACGGCGATGAGATCGGCCTCGACCTTCCGCATGATATCGCCATCAAGTGTGGACCGGATGAGATCGAACAGATCACCCGTTTCCACCTGCGCCACGGAGAGCCGCGCGGCCAGCACGCGGGCGATGATCTCATCGTTGCCGGCAGTGTCCGTTACCTGAGCGGCAAGCAGCTGCTGTAATATCGGCTCGCGTGCGGCAAGCTCAACGGCCTCGGCGCGGATCACGGTCCAGACGGATGCGTCGCCCAAAGGCTGCGGCCGTTGTTCGGTCAAACCGAGGCCGGTCGATTTCGACATTCCCGTTTCCTCTGTCAGCCAGGGTGGCGCGCAAAGCGCTTCCGGTGTGGTTCATGTTTCGCCCGGGCCAGGCGTTTGGCAAGCCCCGATTATAGTCTAGCCGTCCGACGGTTGCAGGTCAGGTGTCCGCTCCGGAAGCCGGCGTCAGTAATAGAGCACATCCGGCTCCCGTTCTTCATTGTCGGCGCCATCGGTCTCCTCTTCGGCGGTAAAACCGTGCCGTTGGTAGAACGCACGAGCGCCCGCATTACGCTGGAACGTCCAGAGCCTGATCTCGTCCATCTCTTCCTTGGCGCAGCCAAGAAGCAAGGAGCCAATGCCCATGCCCTGAAAGTCGGGAAGAACGTAAAGCTGCTCTATCCAGTTGTCGCCATAGGCGATGACGCCGACGAGCCGGTTTCCCATGGCAGCGCCGAGGATCGAGCAATTCGGCAGCAGATGCATGCGCCAGTAGTGCTCTTCTTCCTCGGGCGTATGCACATCCGGCAGCCAGGGCAGCCGCTGCCACAGGGCGACACGTCTGATTTCGGCTGCGGCTTGCATGTGGTCGGCCGTCAGCGCCACGATTTCGGGTTCCGTCAGGGCGTCGTCCATTACCGGCAGCGGGGCTCAGGCCGAAATATCGATGACGCCGCAGTCGCCGGCTTCGGAGCCGAAGGCGAGCAGCTTACCGTTTTTGCTCCAGCTCATCGCCGTGATCGCGCCCTTACCAGGTCGGCGCAGCAGCGCTTCCTTGCTGTCGGCGATGCGCACGGCGAGGATCATGCCGTCGATGAAGCCGATGGCAAGGATATCCTCGAGCGGATGGAACTTCACCGCGGTCGCCATGATATTGGCGCGGGTGCCGAGCTCCAGCGGCGCCTTGCCCATCGGCCCGTCCTTGCCCTGGAAGGGCCAGACGATTGCCGCAGGCGCGCCTGAAGACGCGAGCCACTTGCCCTTGACCGACCAGGAGAGCGATTTCACCTTGGAGGGGTAGCCGGTCATACGCATGTGGCGGGCTTCGGTGCCGGGCTTGATGTCGAGCTTCCAGCCGTGCAGTGCGTTTTCCTGCATCGAGGTGACGAGGAAATTACCATCAGGCGAGAAGGTGACGCCGGTATGCGCACCCTTCCATTCCAGATCGACCGGCTTGGCGTTCATCCCGATCCAGTGCAGCGACACACCGTTGTAGCGCGCCGCCGCGATGCGCAGGCCTTTTGGTGCAAAGGCAAGGCCTTCGACCGTGCGCTCCTCGGGGAATTCCTTGGTCGTGCCGTCGGCAAGACGCACGAGCGAACTCTTGCCGTAGGAATAGGCAACGGCACCCTGCGGGCCGGCCGCCACCTGCGAAATCCACTTGCGCGGCGCGGTCGCGATTTCGCTGACGCTGCCGTCGGCGGCAATGCGCAGCACCTTGCCGTCCTCGCCGCCCGAGATCAGGCTCTCGCTGTAGGGATCACGAATGGCGGTGAGCATGCCCTGATGGGCTTCAGAAACCCTGTCGCCGCCGTCCAGCCGGTGGAATGTACCGTTTGCGCTTGCGAAGAAGGGAACATCACCTAAAAATTCGACGGCCAGAACGTGGCCGTCGAGATCAAGCGGTGCAACTGTCGGCATCAGGCGGCTGCCTCGCAGGCCTTGAAGGAGGCTTCGAGCTTCTCGCGGTCGAGTTCGCGGCCGATGAAGACGAGACGGCTCTCGTGCTTTTCGCCTTCCTTCCACGGCCGCTGGTGATCGCCCTCGATGATCATGTGCACGCCCTGAACGACGTAACGCTCGGGATCGTCCTTGAAGGCGATGATGCCCTTGAGACGCAGAATATTCGGCCCCTGCGTCTGGGTGACCTTCTGGACCCAGGGGAAGAAGCGCTCCGGGTTCATCTCGCCGCCGCGCAGCGAGACCGACTGCACCGTCACATCGTGGATCGCCGACATCGCGCCATGTTGATGGGCGCCATGGTGATGGTCGTGGTCACCATGCTGATGACCGTGATGATCATGGTCATGATGGTGGTGGTCGTGATCGCAATCGGGGCCGCAGACGTGGTCGTCATGGCCGTGCTCCAGGAAATGCGGATCGTTTTCGAGCGCGCGCTCCAGGTTGAAGGCCCCCTGATCGAGCACGCGGGCGAGGTCGACGCCGGAGCGGCTGGTTTTGTAGACGCGGGCGGCCGGGTTGATGGCGCGGACGATATCCTCGATCACATCAAGTTCTTCCGGAGTCACCAGGTCGCTCTTGTTGATGATGACGACGTCGGCGAAGGCGATCTGGTCTTCGGCCTCACGGCTGTCTTTCAGGCGCAGCGGCAGGTGCTTGGCATCGACGAGGGCGACGACGGCGTCGAGCTCGGTCTTGGCGCGCACATCGTCATCCATGAAGAAGGTCTGGGCGACCGGCACCGGATCGGCAAGGCCGGTCGTCTCGACGATGATGCCGTCGAAGCGGCCAGGGCGGCGCATCAGGCCTTCGACGACGCGGATGAGGTCGCCGCGCACCGTGCAGCAGACACAGCCGTTGTTCATCTCGTAGATTTCCTCGTCCGACTCGACGATCAGGTCGTTGTCGATGCCGATTTCGCCGAATTCATTGACGATGACCGCATATTTCTTGCCGTGATTTTCGGAGAGAATGCGGTTCAGCAACGTCGTCTTGCCGGCGCCGAGATAACCGGTGAGCACGGTAACGGGAATGGGCTTCAGGGTGGAGATCGCGTCGGTCATGAGAACCTCTAGGATTAGGCGTGCGGCCGAGCGGCTTGGGATCGGCTGCTTGAACGGTTGGTCTCATATAATGGCTTGAGCGTGGCAGTTCAAAGGGTTTTATAATGTTATAAGATCACATCGTTTGCGCGGCGCAGACGACCCATATTTACCGCAGCTGAGTGATGTCGAATGCATCGACATCCTCCAGCAGTTCCACCAGTCCCTTGACCGCATGCGCAATCAGCGCCTCGCCCTTTTGCACCGTCGCAGCCGCGGCGTTGCCCGCCACGCCTTCCGTGTTGAGATCCGACATCTTCCAGCCGAAGGCGTGTGGCCCGTAAGCGCGCAGATGCTTGAAGCGCTCGGCGAATTCCGTCTGTCGCGAGGAAAAGTCCGCCGCCTTCGCCATATCAACCTTGTCGGGATGAAGCGCCAGCATCACCGAGGTCTCGATATCGCCGCCATGAATGCCGATCGCCTTTTCCTCCGGCGTGACCACGCCATCCGGCACGCCGAAACGGGTCCAGCTCGTTGCCACCGCCAGCATGGCAAAGCGGACTCGCGCCTCGGTCGCGACGACTGATATGATGGGCGAATTGCCCCCATGGGCGTTCAGCATCACGAATTTGCGGATGCCCTGCTTTGCCAGGCCTTCGGCGATGCCGAGCCAGCGGTTTACCGCTTCGTCGAAGGCAAGCGTCTTCGTTCCTTCAACATCCATATGCTCTATGGAATAGCCGATGGATTCGGCGGGCAGGAAGGTGACCGGCAGGCCGGCAGGCAAGCCTATCTTCAATCGCCCGGCGATGCCTTCGGCAATCAGGGTGTCGGTTTCGAAGGGCAGGTGAGGGCCGTGCTGTTCATGGGCGCCAAGCGGCAGCACGGCGATCAAGCGGCGCGCGTCAGGTGCAAAGGCCGGGTTGCCGTCCTCGAAGCGCGGCGAAGGTGTCATCATCCGGTCGTTGCCTCTTGTTTATGACGAGATCCTGAGCAATGTCATATCGCAGCGGCGCCGGGGCTTAAAGATCAAAGGGATGGCTATGGGAAAGAAGCACAAGGACGGCAAAAAGAACAAGTCCAAGAAGAAGGACCAGACTGAGTATACGCTCGTCGATCTCTCCCCGGCTCTGACCCAGGCGGCGCGTTCCATGCGGACGGTGCTCTCGCGCAACCTGCTTGAAAGCGGCCTCTATGCCGGCCAGGATGGTGTCATTCTCTCGCTTGCCGAGAGCGACGGCATGACGGCAGGCGGCCTTGCCCAGAAGCTCGGCGTCAAGGCGCCGACGATGACCCGCACGATCGGCCGCATGGAGGCGCAGGGCTTTCTCGAGCGCAAACCCGATGCCGAGGATGCACGCCTCACCAAGGTCTATCTCACGGACCTCGGCCGTGGCAGCGTGCAGGGGATCGAGATGGCGGCTTCGGCCTGCGACATGCTGGCGACGCAGGAGTTCTCCGAGAAGGAAATTCGCAATCTCGTCCGGTTGCTGAAGGCGATCGATGCCAATCTGCAAGCTGAAGCCATTCACATCGAAGAACCGGACGAAGACTGAAATTTCCCCGAAAGACGAATTGCTTCCATCGATTAAATCTTTTAATTAAACATTTTAAGGGCCGCGCCGGTTTGCTGGCGGGGTCTTGCTGCATGCGTGCTGCCTGGAGGAGGACACGTGGTCCAGAAGATCAAGCTTTCGACAATTGCCGAAACGCTCGGCATTTCAACGGCGACCGTATCGCTTGCCTTACGCGACAGTCCGCTCGTCGCCGGCAATACGCGGGAGAAGATCAAGGAACAGGCGCGCGCGCTCGGCTATATCTACAATCGCCGTGCCGCCAGCCTTCGCACCTCACGCTCCGGCATCATCGGCGTCGTCGTGCACGACATCATGAACCCCTTCTATGGGGAGATCCTGAAGGCGATCGAAAGCGAGCTCGACCGTAGCCGCCACACCTTCATCCTTTCCAACCATTACGACAATGTCGAGAAGCAGCGCACCTTCATCGAGACGCTTCTGCAGCTCGGCGGCGACGGCGTCATCATGTCGCCGGCGATCGGTACGCCGCCTGAGGACGTGCAACTGGCAGAAGACAACGGCATGCCGGCGATCCTGGTCGCCCGCTCGATGGAAGGGCAGGACCTGCCGACCTATCGCGGCGACGACAGCTACGGCATCTCGCTTGCTACCAACCACCTGATCGGTCTC
Organism: Rhizobium leguminosarum; assembly: GCF_002953715.1. GTDB lineage: Bacteria > Pseudomonadota > Alphaproteobacteria > Rhizobiales > Rhizobiaceae > Rhizobium > Rhizobium leguminosarum_V. Next base: position 3,871,917 of record NZ_CP025012.1, on the reverse strand, counting down.
GGCCACCGCTCGATCGCCATGATCGGCGGTACGGACCAGACATCCACCGGCCGCGATCGCTACCAGGGCTATGTCAATTCGCTGCGCAAGGCCGGCATCGAGGTCGATCCGAACCTGCGCATTCCCGGTCCGCGCTCGAAACAGGGCGGTTTCGAGGCTGCAGTGCATTTCCTTTCGTTACCGCAGAAGCCGACGGCAGCCGTCTGCTGGAACGATCTCGTGGCGATCGGGCTGATGAACGGCATTGCGCGCGCCGGGCTGGTGCCGGGACGCGATATTTCCGTTACCGGCTATGACGATCTCGAGGAGGCCTCGATCGCTACGCCTGCGCTAACGACCGTTTGGAACGGTCAGGCAGAGGTCGGGCGCCTGGCCGCCCGGGCGCTGCTCGATCGCCTTGCCGGCAGCCATGAGCCTGATGGCATGCATCTGATCAAGCCGGAAATGCGCATTCGCCAGTCCACCAGTCCCCATCGGCCCCGCGCCTGAACCACGACCGCCATCCAAGAGGAAAAGCCATGTCCCGCATCGCCATTCTCGTTCCTGGGAAGATACACGAGCGTGTTCTCGAAAGGCTGAAGGATCGTTTTGAGATTGTTGCCGTCGCACGCGAGGAGAAGCTTGCGCTGGACAGCGAGACCGCCGGCCGCATCCGCGGCGTCGCCGTTTCCGGTTCCTTCCCGGGCGCCTGGATGGAGCAGCTGCCGCATGTCGAAGTGATCGCCAATTTCGGGGTCGGTTATGACGGCGTCGACGTGAAACATGCCGCCGAAAAAGGCGTCGTCGTCACCAATACGCCTGATGTGCTGAACGACGAGGTCGCCGATACGGCGATCGGCCTGCTGCTGAACACGGTGCGCGAGTTGCCGCGGGCCGAAGCCTGGCTGCGTGCGGGCAACTGGAAGCCGGGCACGGCCTATCCGCTGTCGCGCTTCTCACTCAAGGGTCGCCATGTCGGGCTTTATGGCCTTGGCCGCATCGGGCTCGAAATCGCCAAGCGGCTGGAGCCGTTCAAGGTGAAGATCAGCTATCACACACGTTCGCGCCATGCCGATGTGTCCTACGATTATCACCCGACGTTGAAGGGGCTGGCGGAAGCAGTGGACACGCTGATCGCCATCGTTCCGAAGACGCCGCACACGCACAAGACGATCGATGCGGATATTCTGGCAGCACTCGGCCCTGACGGCATTCTCGTCAATGTCGGCCGTGGCTGGACGGTGGACGAGGCGGCGCTGAGTACCGCCCTTGCTTCCGGCGCGCTCGGGGCAGCCGGCCTCGACGTCTTCTATGAAGAGCCGACCGTGCCGGCCGACCTTCTGGAACCGACCAATGCCGTGCTGCTGCCGCACGTCGCCTCCGCATCCGTGCCGACGCGCAATGCGATGGCCGATCTCGTCGCCGACAATCTCATCGCCTGGTTTGAGAAGGGTGCGGCGCTGACGCCGGTGCCGGAGACTCCGCAGAAGGCTTAGGCGCGGGTTGGCTCGGCGGACGATGCTTGCTGCCAAGCAACAGACATAGCGCTTCGCGGGCGCCTGGAATCAGGCGATCGCCTGTGCCGGGAGAACCGGCAGCTTGCCGGCGGCATAGCTGCGGACGGCGTCGCCGAAAGCGGCGAACAGCTGGTTCGAGGACTTGTCTGTTTCAGCCCAATATTCCGGATGCCATTGCACGCCGACGGCGAAAGCCTTGGCGTCGATAACGGAAACGGCCTCCACCGTGCCGTCCTCGGCGATCGCTTCCACCTGCAGGCGTGGGGCGGTTCTGGCGATCGCCTGGCGATGCAGGGAATTCACGCGGATCTCGCCCGGACCGAGAATGCCTGCGATGCAGGAACCTTCCTTGACGTGGACGGTCTGGCGAATGGCGTACATGCCGTCCCGGTCGACGCCTTCTGGCCGGCGATGGTCCCAGATGCCGGGCTGCTCCTGAATCTCGCTTGCCAGCGAGCCGCCGAGGGCGACATTCAGCTCCTGGATGCCGCGGCAGATGGCGAGCAGCGGGATGGCGCGGTCGATGGCGCGGCGGATGAGCGGCAGGCTGGTGGCGTCGCGGGCGGGGTCGAAGGGGCCGTCCTTGTCATTCGCCTCGGCACCGTAGAGCAAGGGATGAACATTGCTGGCCGAACCGGAGACAAGCAGACCGTCGACGCGGTCGAGGATCGCGTCGGTATCGTAGCCCTCCTCGAAAGCGGGGATGATGAAGGCCATGACACCGGATGCGTTCAATGCGGCGCGCAGATATTGATGCTGCACGGCATGCCAGGTCGCGCCGTCGAAGCTACGGATATCGGCAGGAATGGCAACGATCGGTTTCGTCATATCAGCCCCGGTGAAAATCTTTATTCTCGTCGTTTCTTCCGCCTGAACGGCCGTCAAGTCAACGCTTGGCTGCATTAGGCGGCCAAATTGCGACGGAAGCGGCGCCCTGCCTTTCCGGTTTACCGCTAAGCCGCTGATTCTGATGGATACGTGCGCGTTGCCTTATTGCCGTCTTGATGCCAAAGGCTAATAGACTAAAGCTTGAATCGCGGCTTGCGCCATGCTTAGCTTTGCCCTTGCTGCGGGTAGGGGTGAGATTGGCCGCGCAGTGTCATCTATATGGGAGGTTTTTGATGGATCGTCGTTCGTTTTTCAAGAAGGCGGGAACCGCCAGCGCCGGTGCGGTCGCCGCAACGGCATTGGCAGCGCCTGCGATCGCGCAGGAGAATCCGAAGATCGCGTGGCGCTTGACATCGTCGTTTCCGAAGAGCTTGGATACGATCTATGGCGGAGCCGAGGATATCGCCAAGCATGTTGCCGCGGCGACAGATGGCAATTTCACGATCCAGCCCTTTGCGGCCGGTGAAATCGTGCCGGGTTTGCAGGCTGTCGATGCCGTTGCCGCCGGTACGGTCGAGGCAGCCCATACCACCTCCTATTATTTCGTCGGCAAGGACCCGACTTACGCCATCGGAACGGCCATTCCGTTCGGGCTGAACAGCCGCCTGACCAATGCCTGGTACTATGAAGGCAACGGCAATAAACTGATGAACGAATTTTATGCCACGCAGGGCATGTATGCGCTGCCGGCAGGCAATACCGGTGCGCAGATGGGCGGCTGGTTCCGCAAGGAAATCAACACGCTCGATGACCTCAAGGGCGTCAAGATGCGCATTGCCGGTCTCGCCGGCCGCGTCATGGAGAAGGTCGGCGTCATCCCGCAGCAGATCGCCGGCGGCGACATCTATCCGGCGCTGGAAAAAGGCACGATCGATGCGGCGGAATTCGTCGGCCCCTATGACGACCTGAAGCTCGGCTTCCACAAGGTGGCGAAGTACTACTATTATCCGGGCTGGTGGGAAGGTGGCCCGACGGTGCACGGGTTCTTCAATCTCGAAAAATGGAGCAGCCTGCCCAAGCATTATCAGGCAGCGCTGACCGACGCTTGCGCTTTCGCCAACACCAACATGCTGGCGAAGTACGACACGAAGAACCCGACCGCGCTGAAGCAGCTGGTCGCGGAAGGTGCGACGCTGCGCCCGTTCAGTCAGGAGATCATGGAAGCCTGCTTCCAGGCGGCGACGGGCATCTACAGCGAAATTTCGGGCACGAACCAGTATTTCAAGAAGATCTACGACGACCAGACCGCCTTCAAGCGGGATGCCTATCTGTGGATGCAGCTGTCGGAGTACACCTTCGATACGTTCATGATGATCCAGCAGCGGGCCGGGAAGCTTTAAGGCTTTCCGCCGGCAGACTCGGCGCTTTAGACGAATGCGATACCAGAACCCCGGATTTCCGTCCGGGGTTTTGTTTTTGCTGGACTATTTCGCCGGTGGCGGCGGTGCTCCCGGCAGGCCGTTCAGTGGCGGCAGGGTCAGGCCGGGGATCTGCGGTGAGCCATTGCCACCGCCCAGCGGCGGCAGGCCGAGCTGGCCGCCGAAGCCCGGGACTTCGATCTTGATCGAGTTCGGGTCGACCTTCGGACCGTGATCCAGCCAATAGGTTACCGATTGCGGCCAGAAGATCACGATCGCCACCAGGATCAGCTGCATGCCGACCCAGGGGAGCGCACCCATGTAAATATCCGAGGTCTTGACGTCCTTGCTGGCGATCGAGCGCAGATAGAAGAGCGCGAAGCCGAAGGGCGGATGCATGAAGCTCGTCTGCATGTTGACGCAGATCAGGACGCCGAACCAGATCAGGTCGATGCCGAGACTGGAGGCGACGGGAGCGAGCATCGGGATGACGATGAAGGCGATCTCGAAGAAATCGAGGAAGAAGGCGAGCACGAAGATGAAGATGTTGACGAAGATCAGGAAGCCGACCGGGCCGCCGGGAATGCCCGACAGCATGTGCTCGATCCAGCGCGAGCCGTCCATGCCCTGGAAGACCAGGCTGAAACAGGTGGAGCCGATCAGGATCATCACCACCATGGATGTGATGTGCGTGGTCGATGCCATGGCCTCGCGGATCAGCGGCCAGGTGAGGCGGCGATTCATAGCGGCGAGCAGCATGGCGCCGACGACGCCGAGCGCGCCTGCTTCGGTTGGCGTCGCAAGGCCCATGAAGATCGTGCCGAGCACCAGGAAGATCAGCACGATCGAGGGCACCATGCCCATCAGCACCTTCACGAGCAGCGCCCAGTTGAAGTCGCCGCGCACCTCCTTGGGCAGCGGCGGCATCGATTTCGGCCGGACGATCGACAACACCAGGATGAAGAGCACGAAGATCGTCACCTGCAGGATCGAGGGGCCGATCGCGCCGAGATACATGTCACCGACCGACTTGCCGAGCTGATCGGCAAGAACGACGAGCACGAGCGAGGGCGGGATCACCTGAGTGATCGTGCCCGAGGCGGCGATGACGCCGGTGGCAAGGCGCGGATTGTAGCCATAGCGCAGCATGATCGGCAGCGAGATCACCCCCATGGTGATGACGGAGGCCGCCACCGTGCCGGTGATTGCGCCGAGCACGGCGCCGACGAGGATGACGGCATAGGCGAGGCCCCCGGGTATGCCACCGAAGAGTTTGCCGGTGCCTTCGAGCAGGTCCTCTGCTAGCCCGCAACGCTCCAGCACAGCGCCCATGAAGGTGAAGAAGGGGATGGCGAGCAGGAGGTCGTTGGAAAGGATGCCGAAGAAGCGCGGCGGCAGCGCTTGTAACCAGACCGCGCCGAAATGGCCAGTGACGATGCCGATAATGCCGAAGAACAGGCCGACGGCGGCGAGCGAAAAGGCGACCGGAAAGCCGTAGAGCATGAAGATGACCATGCCCAGAAACATGGCCGGCGGGATGATGCCGAAATCAAACAAGTCCGTTTCTCCCAGCCCGCCCTACTGCAGCGGTTTTTCGTATTTTGTATCGATGCTGATATGGCCGGTAACGGCTGCGATCCGCTTGATCAGTTCGGAAACGCCCTGAAGGGAAAGCAACGCGAAACCGGCGACGAGGATCAGCTTGACGGGCCAGCGGATCAGCCCGCCGGCGTTGCCCGATATTTCCCCTTGCCGGTAGGACAGTGCAAAGAACGGCCAGCAGACCCAGGTGAGGAAGACGCAGACGGGGAGGAGGAAGAGGATGAGGCCGACAATGTCGATCCAGATCTTCGCCCTGTCGGAAACCGAACCATAGATCAGATCGACGCGGACATGCTCGTTGTTGCGCAGCGCATGCGAGGCGCCGAGCATGACGACGAAGGCGAAGAGATACCACTGGATCTCAAGCCAGCCGTTCGAACTGTAGTTGAAGGCATAGCGGACGATGGCGTTTCCGGCGCTGATCAGACAGCAGAACAGCACCATATATTCGGAAATTTTGCCCATGAATTGACTGATCGAATCGATCAGCCGGCTTGCTGCCAGAAGTACCGACATTCGCCTCCCCTTGTTCTTGTCCTGCCGGTTTCCGGCAGCTTTTCCCTCTTGCAATCGATGTAGACCACAGCCTTTGAAATTGGAAGGATAAATGCCTGGCGTTGGAGTATAGTCTTAGATGCACCGGCCGGGCGGTATGGCCGTCAAATATTTCAACAACCCAGGCGTGGATAAATTATTTCAATAATCTCGCCGACAGGCTGCATTAGCGCGCGTAGGCTGTGCTGTTCATCCTATGGTTTTAGAAAATTTGACCAAATGTTTGATTCCATTGAAATCAATTTTTAAAGGGTTGGGCTTAGAATTCCCGCGCACAGGGAAAGTGTGGATGAAGCCAGATAACCCGAACAGGGTCCCAATAGATGTGTATCTGTCGTTTGTGAGTTCCCTTTCCGGGAATCGCATGACGCTTCTTGTTGGCGTGATTGTGCATGTTGCGACGTGCCTTGCGGTGGCTGCCAAGACGCAGTACTCCATCTACATCCTGCTGTCGGTCGCCTTCCTTCTGGTCTTCGGCGCTCGCATGGCTATCTTCCGGCAGTTCGATCGTGTTGATAAGGAGAGCCTTTCGCACGCCGGAATCGAGCGTTGGGAGTGGGTTCTCGTTGCCAGTGGAGCCTGCACCACCGCGCTCCTCGGCATCGCCAGCGGCTACGCCATCTTCGTCGTGCACGATTCCTTTGCGGAGCTTGCCTGCATTTCCGTCACCATGGCGACCATGGTTTCCGTCGTCGGCCGCAACTACGGCTCGCGCTTCGCAGTCGACCTCCAGACGTTCTTCTGCTGCCTGCCGATGATCATCTGCAGCCTGCTAGCACTGGATTTCTATCGCGGCCTGCTGTCGATCTTACTCATTCCTTTCTGGCTGACGACGCGGGCCATGGCGAACGGCGTGCGCGAGTTTCTCTACGAGAACGTCATTGCGCGTCGGGAAATCACCATCATCGCCGACCGTTTCGATACGGCGCTCAACAACATGCCGCATGGCCTGGTCATGGTCGATGCCGAAAACCGCATCCAGGTTGTCAATCGCAAGGCTTGCGAGCTTCTGAAGATCGGTGCGCCGGATCGGTTGAAGGACCGCGACCTTGGCGCCGTGCTGCGCTATGGCGCGCGCTACAGCTTCATGGACGCCTCGCAGCCGGAGCTCATCCTGCGCCAGCTCACCCAGGTCGCCGAAGGCAACCTGTCGCGAACGCTCATTCATTTCCCCGAGGGCCTGTCGCTCGAATTTTCCGCCAGCCGAAGGGCCGACGGCGGCGCCGTGCTGATCTTCGAGGATGTGTCCAGCCGGGTGAAGGCAGAGCAGAAGATCATGCACATGGTCCGCTTCGATGCGCTGACCGGCCTGCCGAACCGCGAATATTTCGGGCAGCTGGTGCAGGAGTATCTCGCCAAACATCAAAGGAAGTCCGGGCCGCTCGGCTTCATGGTCCTCGATATCGACGAATTCAAACATGTCAACGACATGCGCGGCCACGTTACGGGCGACCACCTGCTCTGCGCCATCGCCGCCCGCATCAAGCAGGCCTCCGGCAACGCCATCCTCGGCCGGTTGATGGGAGACCAGTTCATCCTGTTCTTCCCGCATGCGAAGGGACCGGCGTCGCTCGACGTCGAAATCCGCCGCGTGCACGCCGCAATCCAGGGCAATTACGCGGTCGACGAACTGACTTTCCTCGTTTCGCTCAGCGCCGGTTACGCGATTCTCGAAAGTGCCGCGTTTGCGATGGATGAATGGAGCGTCAAGGCGGATCTGGCGCTGTTCGAAAGCAAGTCGCGCTTCAAGGGCGGCATTTCCGGCTTCGAGCGGGAGATGGATGGCCGCTATATCGAGCAGCAGAAGCTGAAGGCGGATCTGCGCGGGGCGGTCTCGGCGCAGGCGCTGCATCTCGCCTTCCAGCCGATGTTCCGGGCCGACGGCTCGCGGATCGAGTGCGCCGAGGCCTTGGCGCGCTGGGTGCATCCGGAGAGGGGCTCGATCCCGCCCGACGTCTTCATCCGGCTCGCCGAAGATATGGGCATCATCTCCGACATCACCCGTTTCGTCCTGTTCAAGGCGTGCAGCGAATGCATGAACTGGCCGGAGCATATCGCCGTTTCGGTCAACCTCTCGGCGCGGGACTTGCGCGATGCCGATATTCTCTCAGTGGTCGCCGAGGCGCTTGCCCATTCCGGCCTCGACGCAGCGCGGCTGCATCTTGAAGTCACCGAGAGCTGCCTGATCGACGAGCCGGCGGCCGTGCGCGCCATCCTGGCGGAGCTCAGATCCCGCGGCATCACCATCGCCATCGACGATTTCGGCACCGGCTTCTCCAGCCTCAGCTATCTCGACACGCTGCCGCTCGATATCGTCAAGATCGACCGCTCCTTCGTGCGCAACATCGTCGAGGATGCGCGCCGCCTCAAGCTCTTGCGCGGCACGGTCAATCTCGCCCGCGAACTGGGCCTCAAGATCGTCATCGAGGGCGTGGAGACCGAGGAGCAGCTGACGCTGCTCAACAAGCACCGCAGTGCCGATCTGGTACAGGGCTACGTTTTCTCGCCGCCGGTCCCTTCCCAGAACATCAGGCTGCTGCAAGAGGGCATCGGCCGCCGCACCGTCCAGCGCCGCCGCAACAAGGTCGCCTGAGCCGCCTGCAAGTGACTGGTTATCCAGCCGAAAATCTTGCGCCCCGTTAACCTTAATAATCTAAATTCAACGCAAATTCTTAGATTTTCTTGCCTACGTGCCGCTGGCGTATGATTAATGATCCGTTAACGAGCGGATCGAGAGAATGTCAGACACACTTTTTACGCGTAGCGATTTCAGCAGGAAAATCCTGGAAATTCTGGATCACGTCGAATATCGCCGTGTCGAAAGCAGCGAAGACATGGAGGACGTGGAGCGGCTGCGCTACAAGGCCTACAAGGCCCACGACGCGCTGTCGCTTGCCCCGGAAGGCCTATTGGACGATGTCGATTTCGACAGCCATGCCTATATCTTCGGTCTGTATTATTATGGCGAACTAGTCAGTACGATCCGAATTCACTATGTGACGCCGGAGCATCGTATCAGCCGGTCCGGAGAGGCCTTTCCCGACGCGATGGATGTGCTTTTGGACGCCGGGCTGACCTTGATCGATCCGGCGCGTTTCGCGGCCGATCCGGAGCTCACCGCCGATCTGCCGTGGGTTCCCTATCTGACGCTGAGACCCGCCATCGTTGCGGCAGCGTATTTCCGGGCTGACCGCGTTATTCAGTCCGTCCGGCCCCCGCATGCCGCCTTCTACAAGCGGGTCTTCTATGCCGATACCATCGTGCCCGGCCGACTGGCGGAGAGTTACGGGGTTGACGTGACGCTGATGGCGACGAATGTGATCGAGGTCGGACGAAAGCTGCTGACGCGCTATCCCTTCTTCATCTCCAGTGCCAGCGAGCAGCGCATGATGTTTTCGCGCAATCCCAACGATACCCTGCCGCCGCTCACCATCATTCCGACGGCGCGTTTCGTGCCGCCAGGCGAACTCGGGACCGATCTGCCGCTGTGATCTGCCCTTGCCCCCGAGGGGGAGATGACGTGGCGACGGAAGCAGGCAAAATCAGCCGTCCTTCAGGGCCTGTTCCGGGGCTTTGAGGTGACGGTTGCCACGTGCGCCTGCGGCATTCTCATGCATTGCGCTTTCGCCTGTCATTGTGTAATCCCTGCACATAGGGACTTCCCTCGCCCAGGTGAGGGAATCAGGCAGCGCAGAGGCATTTCAGGGAGACGATATTTATGGCCGAACATCATACCGGACCGGTCGAGACCGGCGCGCCGATGGATTACAAAGAACATGAAAAGACCTACGACATGTTCATCGCCGGCGCGAAATACGGCTCGATGCTTCTCATCGTCCTCCTGCTTGCGATGACCGCCGGTTTCTTCGGTGGCGCCGGCCTCCTCGGCGGCCTCTTCGTCTTCATCATTCTTCTTGCCGCCGGCATCTTCCTGTTCCGCTGACCGCGTGGATTCAGAGGGTCAGAGCGCACGGCGCTCTGAGGGGAGGAGAGCTTCTCCGAAGCTTTGTGAATTAGATGCTTGGCCCGCGCAGGGGAGCCTGCGGCGGTCTGGCTGACCCGGAGGAGGGGGCAGTTGGGCAATATCGTTTTCGTTGCAAGGGAAATTACGGGGGAGGAGACACGTGTCGCCGCCTCCGCCGAGACCGTGAAGAAGATGAAGAGTTTCGGCTTCGACGTCGTCGTCGAAGCCGGTGCTGGTGCAGCTTCGCGCATTCCGGACGAGGAGTTCGGGGCCGCGGGTGCCCGAATCGGCAGTTTTGCGGATGCAGCCTCCGCCGACGTGGTCTTGAAGGTGCGCCGGCCCAGCGGATCGGAAATCTCCGGCTATAAAAGCGGCGCGGTGATCATCGCCATCATGGATCCCTACGGCAATGACGAAGCGATCGCCGCTTTGGCAAGCGCGGGGCTTTCGGCTTTTGCGATGGAACTGATGCCGCGCATTACCCGCGCCCAGTCTATGGATGTGCTTTCGTCCCAGGCCAATCTTGCCGGTTACCAGGCCGTCATCGAGGCAGCGGCGGTTTATGACCGCGCCATGCCGATGATGATGACGGCGGCCGGCACCGTGCCGGCCGCCAAGGTCTTCGTCATGGGCGCCGGTGTCGCGGGTCTTCAGGCGATCGCGACCGCGCGCCGCCTCGGCGCGGCGGTTTCGGCCACCGACGTTCGCCCCGCCGCCAAGGAGCAGGTCGCCTCGCTCGGCGCCAAGTTCATCGCCGTCGAGGACGAGGAGTTCAAGGCGGCGGAAACGGCCGGTGGCTATGCCAAGGAAATGTCCGCCAACTATCAGGCGAAGCAGGCGGCTCTGGTTGCCGAACACATTACCAAGCAAGATATCGTCATCACCACCGCGCTGATCCCCGGTCGTGCGGCGCCGCGGCTCGTTTCACACGCCATGCTCGCCTCGATGAAATCAGGTGCGGTCGCCGTCGACCTTGCGGTCGAGCGCGGCGGCAATATCGAGGGCGTCGTCCCCGGCGAGATTGCCGATGTCGAAGGCGTCAGGGTGATCGGTTTCGCCAACATGCCGGGCCGGGTTGCGACCAGCGCATCGGCGCTCTACGCCAAGAACCTCGTCACCTTCCTCGAGACCATGGTCAACAAGGAAACCCGGAGCGTCGTCGTCAATCTCGACGACGAGCTGGTCAAGGCGACGATGCTGACCTATGCCGGCGACGTGGTTCATCCCGCCTTCGGCGGCGCGAAGAAGGGAGACATCTGATGGCCAGTGAAGCAATGGACAGAGCGCTGGAGCAGCTCGACCAGGCGGTGACCGCCGTCATCACGGCGGCGGCCCAGGCACCGGAAGCGGCAAGTGCTGCGACCGGCGGGGCGATCGATCCCTTCGTCTTTCAGCTCGCCATCTTCGTATTGTCGATCTTCGTCGGCTATTACGTCGTGTGGTCGGTGACGCCGGCGCTGCATACGCCGCTGATGGCCGTCACCAATGCGATCTCCTCCGTCATCGTCGTCGGCGCGCTCCTGGCGGTCGGCATCTCGACCAGCGGGCTTGCGACCGGTTTCGGCTTCGTGGCTCTCGTGCTCGTCTCGGTGAACATCTTCGGCGGCTTCCTCGTCACGCAGCGGATGCTTTCGATGTACCGCAAGAAGGACCGGTGAGGACTGATGACCAATATCGCAGCCTTCCTCTACCTCGTCTCCGGCGTGCTCTTCATCCTGGCGCTGCGCGGCCTGTCGCATCCGGCCACCAGCCGCAAGGGCAATCTCTATGGCATGATCGGCATGGGGATCGCGATCCTGACGACGCTGGTGCTGGCGACCCCGAATTTCGGCGGTCTCGTGCTGATCATCCTTGGCCTTGCCATCGGTGGCAGCGTCGGCGCCTATGTCGCCCGCACCATTCCCATGACCTCGATGCCGCAGCTCGTCGCGGGTTTCCATTCGCTGGTCGGCCTTGCCGCCGTGTTGGTTGCGGCCTCCGCGCTCTACACGCCTGCTTCCTTCGGCATAGGCGAGATCGGCCACATCCACACCGAGGCGCGCATCGAGATGGCGCTCGGCGTGGCAATCGGAGCGCTGACCTTCACCGGCTCGATCATCGCTTTCCTGAAGCTTGACGGACGCATGTCCGGCAAGCCGATCCTGCTGCCCTACCGGCATGTGATCAATGCGAGCCTGCTGGTGCTGATCGTACTCTTCATCATCGGGCTTGCCGCCACCGAAAGCCATTTCGATTTCTGGGCCGTCGTGGCGCTGTCGCTGGCGCTCGGCGTTCTGCTGATCGTGCCGATCGGCGGGGCCGATATGCCGGTCGTCGTCTCGATGTTGAATTCCTATTCAGGCTGGGCCGCGGCCGGCATCGGCTTCACGCTCGGCAATCTGGCGCTGATCATCACCGGCGCGCTCGTCGGTTCTTCCGGCGCGATCCTCTCTTACATCATGTGCAAGGGTATGAACCGTTCCTTCGTCTCCGTCATCCTCGGTGGTTTCGGCGGTGAGACGGCGTCCGGCGGACCTGACACATCAGACAGGACAGTCAAGCTCGGCTCGGCCGAGGATGCGGCTTATCTGATGGCAAACGCGTCTAAGGTTATCATCGTGCCGGGATATGGCATGGCGGTTGCCCAGGCCCAGCATGCGCTGCGCGAGCTTGCCGACAATCTCAAGAAGAACGGCGTCGAGGTGAAATATGCGATCCACCCGGTCGCAGGCCGTATGCCCGGCCACATGAACGTGTTGCTCGCCGAAGCGAATGTTCCCTATGACGAGGTTTTCGAGCTCGAGGATATCAATTCGGAATTCGCCCAGGCCGACGTCGCCTATGTCATCGGCGCAAACGACGTCACCAACCCGGCGGCGCGCGACGACAAGACCTCGCCGATCTACGGCATGCCGATCCTCGACGTCGACCGGGCAAAGACCTGCCTCTTCGTCAAGCGCTCGCTCGGCTCGGGTTATGCCGGCATCGACAATACGCTGTTCTACAAGGACGGCACGATGATGCTGCTCGGTGACGCGAAGAAGATGACCGAGGATATCAACAAGGCGATCGCGCACTGATCGACGCACAAGCAGCCGCCTTTCGGGCGGCTGTTTGATTCATGTGACAGGCCACTGATGTCTGCCTTGGCTGGCCGGGCGCTTTCGTCAGGTCTCCCCCGGCACGAGCGTCATCTTTTCGACGCCGATCGCGAGGTTCAGGCCTTCCTGAGCCTGGACGTTCAACGGCTGCAGCATGAAGGCCTTGTCGGTGCCGCCGGCGATGACCTTGGCGCCGGCGCCGGCGCCGATGCTCGCATCGGCGCCGATCCCGTAATATTCGCCGGCAAGGGCGAATTGCGGAATATCCGTGCCGGTCTTTGCCAGCACCTGCCAGATCATGACGCTCTTGCCGGTCTGGCCGATATCGAGGCCGAATTTCTCGATTTTGCCGGCATAGACCGCCTTGGCGCCGCCGGCCGCCGGCGTATAGGTGCAGATGAGGTTCTTCTGCGAGGTGACGATCAGACCCTGGCCGCCATCCGATCCGCAGACCAGACGGCCAAGCGTGACATAGTTTTCCGCGCCCGCCGGGCTACCCCAGGCAGCGGCCGTCAATGCCGCGGCTGCGATCATCGTTTGCTTGAACATGGTCTTTCTCCTTTGGAACGACCTGTCCGAAACGAGTGGAGGTAGCGATTGTTCCGGGCGGTTATTCGCGCTCCAGCGTGGTGCGTTGCGCCGTCAGCACCCATAACAGGCCTTCGGACCGAAAATCGATCTCAACCGTGCCGCGAAAGGCGGAGGCGGCATGGGCTTTGATAACGGTCGTGCCGAAGCCCGAGCGCGATGGCTGCTCGGTGACCGGCGGGCCGCCTTGCTCCTCCCAGGTGAAGCGGAGCAGGGCATCCGGCTTGCCTTCCTCCTTGACGTCGCGCCATTCGAAGCGGACACGGCCTTGCGGTACGGAAAGCGCACCGTATTTCACTGAATTGGTGGCGAGTTCATGCAAGGCGAGGCCGAGATTCTGCACGGCATCCGGCTTCAGCACGAAGTCTTTGCCGCTGATGGCGATCTGCTCGCACGATTGCGGGAAGGCCTGCAGATGGATGTCGACGACCCGCCGCAGCGACACGCCTCCCCATTGTTCGCTGGTCAGGAGCTCGATCGAACGCACCAGGCCCTCGAGGCGGTCGGCGACGGCGGCGCGGAAGGACTCGACGCTGTCGGACTGCTTGGCGAGCTGGCGCATCATTGCCTGGGCAAGCGTCAGAAGATTCTTGGTGCGGTGGACGAGCTCGTGCATGACGAAACGCAGCCGGTCCTCGGTCTGGCTACGATCGAAAGAGGCATTCGAAAGGGCAATCGCCACCTGGTTCGCCTCGATGACGCTGGTCTCGACCGGCGAGACGATATGGCCTTCGCCCATGCGGTTCGCCATGTCGGCGATATCGCGAATGGTGGTGCGCACCTGTCTTGCGACGGCATAAGCGCCCAGCACGGCGACGAGCACCAGTGCCACGCCGCCGATGATGAGGAAACGCCAGGTGCTGAGGATCGACGCCTGGGCGATCGGTCCCCAGATCACCGTCTTCCACGACCAACCGGGAATCTGGGCATAACCGAGGAGCATGTGCGGCAGGATTGTCTCGTCCTGGAAGACGCCGCGGGACACGGTGAGCGCCGGCAGAATGCGCGGGTCGAAGGGCGTGCCGGGTTCGAGGTTGGCAGGGCCGGTGGCCGCGACGACGTGGCCGCTCTCATCGATGACGGCGGCCGACCAGCCGGGCGCAAGGCCCTCGGTGGTCACGAGCTTGCGCAGATCCTTGGCGTCCTGCGTGATGATGAGGGCTGCGACCGGATCATTCTTCCGGGGCAGGGTGACGTTATAGACCCATTCGCCGCTGGTCCGGCCGCGAAAGACGTCTGATGCCTCGATGCGACCGGAAGCCATGACCGCTTCGAGGGCTGTCATGTTCGCCGTCTTGCCGAGCGGCGTGCCGAACGCCCGGCGCGTGTTCAGCAGCTGCTGGCCGGTGCGGTCGACGGCGATGACGAAAAGCGTATTGTCTCTGAGGGCGGTTTCCGTGCGCTCGTGGAAGGAGGCGAGATTGCCGTTTTCAAGTTCCGGCGAACTCGAAAGCAGCCGAAGCGTCGTCGCCATGTCCTGAAGCTGGCGGTCGATAATGCGTGAAAGGGCAAGTGCATCCTGTGCCGTCTCGCGCTTCAGCGTCGAACGCTGGTTGTCCTCCAGCTGTAGCAGAAGCAGCGCCACGAAGGCGAAGATCGGCAGTGCGATCGCCACTGCCATGGCGACGAGGTAGGTTCCGATCGAGGCTTTCGGAAAGAACAGCGCGACGATCTTCATCTGTCGCAATTCAAAATGTGAGAGCGTCCTTTGCGCGTCTGAAAAGACGCGCGGCGCTGTAATGCGCGTGGCCCGCAACGGTTTTCGCTTGCGGCCAGGACAGTAAAGATCCGCATCTCTCGCAAACCGCCCCCAACACGTGTTCGACCGCTCGATAGCGGGCTATCGAAGCAGCTCCATGTTAGGGGGAGCAAGAGCAGGTTGCAACATACTATGAAAGGCCATCGACGATGACGGACGCTTTTTCGGCGTCTCGTCTTAATGGCGGTGCGGCGGCCTTTGCCACGTCGCTTCCACTGCCTGACGTATACGATATCAACTCGATGATATCCAGAGCCGGAAGATTCGCTTGAATCATCAGGGCCTTTGCCGGCATCCGATGGGTGCTGCGACCGGCAAGTGGCCGTTGCGGGCCGCCCGATGCTCCGGGCCGCCCAATTATGTCTTTAGCCGGCTGGGGCGACGCCGACGCGGGCAAGGCCGTCGCGAGCCGGCTGGTATTTGGGGTCGAGGCCGATCGCGTGGCGATAGGAGCGGGCGGCCTTTGCCTTGTCGCCGCGGCGTTCGTAGACGAGGGCCTGGTTGGCCCAGGATTCGGCGATGTTGCCGTTGAGCTCGATCGCATGGTTGAAATCGGCAAAGGCGTTGTCGTCGTCGTTCAGTGCAATATAGGAAATGCCGCGGCCATTATAGGGCTCGGGCGAATTCGGTGCGAGCGAGATCGCTTTCGAGAAATCGTCGATCGCCTTGTCCTGCTGGTTGCGCTTCTGATAGATCAGGCCACGATTATGATAGGCGCGGCCATCGGTGGTGCCGAGCTGGATTGCCTTGTCGAAATCGTTGAAAGCCTGATCGTCCTGGCCGGCCATGCGATAGACATTGCCGCGACCGATATAGGCGACGTCGTAGCTTGGATTGATCTGCAAGGCGGCATTGTAGTCGGCAATCGCCTGGGCCTGCTGGCCCATATTGCGATAGACGAGAGCGCGGTTGGCGTAAGCCTGGAAAAACCGCGGATTGATCTGCAGTGCCGTGTTGAAATCGTTCAGCGCCGGGCGGAACTGGCCGGCGCGGCCATAGGCGGAACCACGGACGTTGTAACCTTCCGGATCCCTCGGATTGGCGTTGATAACGGCCGTCAGGGAAGCGATATTCTCTTCCGAACCCTGCGCCTTATCGATGCGGATCACGGCATCCGAGGTATTGGTCGTCTCGCAGCCGGCGAGGCCGAACAATGCCGCCAGCGCCAAAGTGGGCAGGAATGCCGTTTTCTGCAAGCGCAAAGCGCGGTACGGATTGAAGGTGTTGACAGCCATTCGGGCTCGCTTTCCCCATGCGGCATACCCGGTGCGCGGATATGCGATCTTCAGCGGCAAACTAAAAAAGCGGCGGCGAACCCATCGCCCCCGCCACAATGCATCTGAAAACGTCGAAAAAACGACGGAAACGCTCAGCGTGCGACCAGACCTTCGCGCTGGGCGCGCTTACGGGCCAGCTTGCGAACGCGACGAACAGCTTCTGCCTTCTCGCGAGCACGCTTCTGCGACGGCTTCTCGTAATAGTCGCGCATCTTCATTTCGCGGAAAATGCCTTCGCGCTGCATCTTCTTCTTGAGAGCGCGGAGAGCCTGATCAACATTGTTATCGCGGACAAGTACCTGCACGAGAATCACGTTCCTTTGGTTGGTTGATGCCGGAGGCGGCGCAGCGGCCAGAGGCAAAACAATAACGTTCGCGCGGCCGGAGCCTTGCGATTGGTGATGCGAAATAGCAGATCGGGTACGGGAAGTCTAGACGGGATATGGGAGGCGGGCGGAAAAATCACGCTTCGCCTGATATCTGGTCATGATCGGGCCGGTTCGGGCGCAGCTTCATCCAGCGCGGCAATTGCCTCCTTGAGAGCGGTCCTGACCCGTAGGCGATCGGCAGGCTCCAGCCGGCTCATATCCAGATGCAGGTCAAGGCCCGAGAGATGCTCGCTGAGAACGCGGCTCTTGTGATCCGCACCGAGGGTCAGCCCATCCACCGCATAGGGCACGATCTCGCGCTGTATGCCCTTCATCGTGATTGGCGGCAGGGGATGGGCGTCGACGATTTCGCTCACCAGCGCATAGGTTTCGTAGCTGATGACGATCTCTCCTCCCTGGGCGATCGATTGCAGCCGGGCTGCGAGATTGGCCTCCGCCCCGATGATCGTATAGTCCATCCGGTCGCTGCTGCCGAAATTGCCGACGTTGCAATAACCGCTGTTTACTCCCATGCGGACGACGAAAGGCTCTTCGGTGCCGTTTCTGCGCCATCTGTCTTTGAGTTCGCCGAGACGGCGCTGCATGTCGACGGCCATGCGCAGACACGCTTTCGCGTCCTCCTCCGGCCCCTTGGTTTCGGGATCGCCGAAGAAGACCAGCATCGCGTCGCCGATGAACTTGTCCACCGTGCCGCCATGCTCCAGGGCAATATTCGACATCTCGGTCAGATATTCGTTGAGCATCTCCGTCAGGGCTTCCGGCTGCAGGCGCTCGGTCGTCGCCGTGAAGTCCTTGATGTCGGAGAAGAAGATCGTCAGACGCTTGCGCTCGGTATGGACGACGACGTCCTTCTGTCCGGAGAAGATGCTCTTGTAGATCTGTGGCGAGAGATAGCGCGAGATCTTCAGGGAAACGCTGGCGAGGAATTCGTTCGCCGCCTCCAGATCCTGGTTGGCGCTGTGGATTGCGTGCGTCTGCTGCCGCTGGAGCAGGATGAAGCTGATGCCGATGACGGCGACGAAAAGAAAATAGCAGAGCAGGTATTTGAAGGCGAAGACGTTGCTCGCATAGGGCTGCCGGATGATGACTTCCTGAATGCCGCGCACATCGCCCACTTTCCAATCGGTCTTCGGGCTTTCGGGATGGGTATTGTGGCAGGCAACGCAGGCCTGGCCCATGACGACGGGGGTGATGAACCGCAAGGTATCGGTCAATCCGACACGGGTGAGGTCGTTCAGAGTCTGCTGCGGATTGGCGCGCAAGGCGGCGAGCGCATTCTTTTCGAAGTCGTCGAGCTCGTGGGATGCGCGGCTTTTGAACGGCAGGTCGGAGACGAAACGGTAGGTGATATTGGCCTGCTGCTCTTTGATGACGTCGCCGAGCTCCAGGGATAGCGTGGCCGGCAGCGGGATGGCGCCGGGAATATTCGCATAATTGTGAGAGACGACCGTGCCTTCCGTTGCGCCGCTGGCATGGGCAGCCAGAACGCGCCCGACGACATTCGTGGAATAATAGGAGCGGATGCTCGATATGAGCGAGCTCATGTCGCGCGCCTGACGGCGCAGGGTATTTCCCGAGAGATCGCTGATATCAAGCCAGACGGCGAGCGGCAGCCCTGCGAGCATTGCCAGCACGACGACAATCAGCCAATAGCCGCTGCGGCGTGCGGCGGTTTCGGAAATCACGGCGACCTTCATTCTTCTCTCGAAAAAGCATCCGATTTTCGATCGTTAAAAGAACATTTCGCCGCGCACCGGGCAAGGTCGAAGCCTGTCGTCCGTGCAAAAGCCGGGTGAAAACTGGAGGCGGGGCCCTATTCATGGCGTTTCTTCGCCGCCCGGCGGAGGTGACCGCAAAGAGAGTACCCCGGAACGCAGGTGCGAATGGCATTTGGATGGAAAGCGGCGTAGCCTGTCTGCCGGCATGTGCGGATCGCCCTGCCGGCCGTGGGAGGGGACGCCCGGTGAGATCATGACGCGCGCGCAGCAAATCGGTGTCGTTCTCGGCCTGGCGATCGTGACTGCGCTTACGATTCTTCGAGCAAGTGATCCCGGGATCTTCAAGTTGATCCGCGGCGTGACCTTCGACGAGTATCAGCGGCTGGTTCCCAGGACCTTCGAGCCGATGCCGGTCCGCGTCATCGACATCGACGAGGCCTCGTTGCACGAATTCGGCCAATGGCCATGGCCGCGCGACCGGATGGCCCTGCTGGTGAACCGGCTTTCGGAGATGGGCGCCTCGGCCATCGCCTTCGATATTCTTTTCGCCGAGCCGGACCGGCTGTCACCGCGCAATGTTGTCCGCGACGTTGCCGGGGTCGATCCTTCACTTGCCGAGAAACTGCCCGACAATGACGAGATATTCGCTCGATCGATTGCCGAAAAACCCGTCGTGCTCGGCTTCGGCCTTTCCAACGAGGGCCATTACCGGCCGCCTGTCAAGGCGGGCTTTGCCTTTACAGGCGAAAGCCCTGTCACGGCTCCGCCCTATCTCGGTGCTTCGACGCCGCTGCGGCCGCAATTGGAGGCCAATGCGGCGGGGCTCGGCCACATCAGCCTCAATCCCGGCAATCCCTCGCCGGTGGTGCGGGCGGTCCCACTGTTCCTGACCGACGGCGAGCAGCTCTATCCGAATCTCGCGATCGAGGCGCTGCGTGTCGCACAGGGGGCATCGACCTATGTGCTATCAGGCGCGCCCGATCGCGCCGGCATCATGACATCGGTAAAGATCGGGGATTTCGTCGTGCCGCTGACGACGGCCGGCGAGCTCTGGCTCTATGTCACCCCCGACCGGGCGGAGCGCTATATATCCGCCCGGCAGGTGCTTGCGGCCGAAGGGGCGTCTCCAGCTGTCGCCGCCGCCATCGACGGCAGCATCGTCTTCGTCGGGACATCGGCGGCCGGCCTGCAGGACATCCGCGTCACCGCGCTCGGCGAGAACGTTCCCGGCGTTTCGCTGCATGCGCAGGCCGTCGAGCAGATCCTCTCCGGCCGCTTTCTCTCGCGGCCCGACTGGGCGGACGGGCTGGAAATCCTGATGATCGCCGTGCTCGGATGCCTGCTCGTCGGGGTTACGACCTTCGTCAGTCCAGCCGTCGCGCTCGCCTGCGGCCTGCTGATCACGGCCATGGCGCTGGTAGCGTCCTGGCTCACCTTTCTTTATGCGGGGCTTCTCCTCGATCCCCTGGCTCCGATCATCAGCGGATCGATCACCCATTTCGCCTCGACCTCGTTCAGGATTCTGGTGATCGACAGAGAGCGGCGCGAGGTGCGGCGCGCCTTCGGGCATTATCTTTCCCCGTCGCTGCTCCATCGCATCGAGCATTCCCGCGACGCGTTACGCCTCGGCGGAGACGATCGCGAGTTGACGGTCATGTTCGTCGATGTCAGGAGCTTCACCGAGATCAGCGAGCGGCTGGCGCCGACTGCCGTGGTCGCGTTCCTGAATACGTTGCTCGATGCGCTGAGCCGCCATGTGGTGGCCAATGAAGGCACGCTCGACAAGTTCATCGGCGATTCGATCATGGCGTTCTGGAATGCACCCGTCGATGTGGCGGATCATGAAATCAAGGCCGTTCGCGCAGCGCTTGCCATGCGTGAAACGCTGGCCGAACTGAACGCCGGCGACGCCTTCGGCTTCGGGTCTGGACAGCAGGTCGGCATCGGCATCGGCATCCATACCGGTCTCGCCTGTGTCGGCAACATGGGCGCCAAGACCCGCTTCAACTATTCGGCGGTCGGCGATGCCGTCAACGTCGCGGCGCGCCTGGAGTCGTGCTGCAAGGAGGTCGGCTTCGATATCCTCATATCAGACAGCACGGCGAGATCGGTGCCGGGAATGGCGCTGATCGAGGCCGGCGCCATTCCGCTCAAGGGGAAGAGTAGCCGAACGCAGATTCTCGCCGTTGTCGGCGATGAGCGCGTCGCAGCCTCCGCGGAGTTCGCCGCGCTTGCGGTCGTTCACGAGCAGCTGACGCAGGCGCTGCATTCGCATTCGAAAAACACGCGCAAGCTTATCGGCACGGCAAAGCTCAGGGCGGCGCAGGTGATCGGTGGGCTGGCGGAATTCTACCAGCGGATATCCGGCAGAAGCGATCACTTCCGCGAGGTGCCTGATGGGTTCGAGAAGAGCGTCGCCGATTGACGGCATCAGCGGTTGCGATTGAAATTCCGGCCCCTGTCGTGGTTCCGGTCCCCATCACGATCGCGATCTTTGTTGTGATCACGGTCACGATCTCGATGATGCCCTTGATCGTGATAGTCGTGATCATCGTGTTGATCGTGATGTTCATGCCGGCCACGGCCATCATGCTTGTCGGGTTTATCCGGTTTGTCGTGATGCGGCGTGTCAGGCTTGGTCGGCCGCTCCTTCTGCGGCTCGGCCTGTTTCTGCGGCGGATCCTGCCTCTGCGGCACGGGCGAAGCCGGAGGCGGGGGCCGTTTTCTGTCCTTTCTTTCCGGCGCGACGGAGGCCATATTGCAGCCGCCGAGCATGCCGATGCCGCCCGCAAGCCGCTGATTGCCGGAGAGGAAGGGAAGGGCGCGCTGATTTCCGAGCGTTTCGAGGATGCTCGGATCGACCCGGCGCGCCGCCGACATATTGCCGTTCGGCTTGGCCACCACACAATCGCAGCGCTGCTGCAACTGCCGGCAGCCGCCCGGACCGCAGAAACGGGCTGCGCCGCTCAGCAGGACGACGGCGGTCGTGCCATCCGGGCCGACGTAGAAATCGAAAGCGGTGCCGCGTACGCCGATCGTGCCGGCCGGCGTCAGGATCTGGTAGGCCGAAGAATTGGAACTGCCGCTGACCCAGCGGAATGTACCCTTTGCCGCCCTGATGGTGAGTTTCTTGACCGATTGGCTATCATCGAAGACATATTTGTCGATCACGACCGACGAACCCCAGCCGACCGCGAGTTTCGTGCCGTCACGAAACAGGAACTGGCCAAGCCCGGATGGCGATGTCTTGATGCGCTCGTTGCGATGGACGCTGGTGTCGACCTCGATCGGGCCGCTCTGTCCCGTCACTTCCGTCTTTATGACGACAGCCTGGCCGACCGGCTCGGCGGCGGGTGCCGGCGATGCGCTGCTTAACGCGATGCAAAGCGTCGCGACTGATACTGAGCGCCAACCCCACATGATTACACATACCCCACAACATGTGATTGTTAACATTTTAGCAATTGCTTGTCTTCTCACCCTCTTGGGTTAGGTCGCCGGCCGACGGTTAGCGGAAATGCCGCGGCTTGCGTCTGCCGCCTGAGGCGGCATTCTCTTCGGCGTGTCGAAACCAAAGCTCTCGCGCGTCGCAAAAGAACCGTTGTGCCGCATTTGGATTTGCGATTTGTATGAGCGCGGAAAACAGCCCCTTGCCCGAAGGAGAAATAGGCGGATGCGGAAATATTCGGTTTTTGCCGTGGCACGGGAGGCCCTTCGTGGCCACAAGGGTTGGGAGAAGCAGTGGACTTCGCCTGAGCCACGCGCCGAATACGACGTCGTCATCATCGGTGCCGGCGGCCACGGGCTGGGTGCTGCCTACTATCTCGCCAAGGAGCACGGCATCACCAATGTCGCGGTGATCGAGAAGGGCTGGCTCGGCGGCGGCAATACCGGGCGCAACACCACCATCATCCGCTCGAATTATCTCTACGAAGAGAGCATGCACATCTACGAGCATTCGATGAAGCTCTGGGAGGGGCTTTCCCAGGAGCTCAACTACAATGTGATGTATTCGCCGCGCGGCGTGATGATGCTCTCGCACAATATTCACGACCAGCAGTCCTTCAAGCGGCATATCCATGCCAACCGGCTCTACGGCATCGACAATGAATGGCTGACACCGGAGCAGGCGAGGGCCTATTGTCCGCCGCTCGATATCTCGGCCAGCGCGCGCTACCCGATCAATGGGGCGGCACTGCAGCGGCGCGGCGGCACGGCGCGGCACGACGCGGTTGCCTGGGGTTATGCGCGGGCGGCTTCAGACCGCGGCGTGCACATCATTCAGAATTGCGAAGTGACCGGTATCCGGCGCGGTCCGGACGGACGGGTGACCGGGGTCGAGACCTCGCGTGGCTTCATCGGCGCCAGGAAGGTGGCGGTGTCGGCGGCCGGCCATACGACAACTGTCATGCAGATGGCTGGCGTGCGCGTGCCGCTGCAATCGAGCCCGCTGCAGGCACTGGTCTCCGAACCGCTGAAGCCGATCTTTCCCTGCGTCGTCATGTCGAACACGGTGCATGCCTATATCTCCCAGTCCGACAAGGGAGAGCTCGTCATCGGCGCCGGCACCGACCAGTACAATTCCTATTCCCAGACCGGCGGGCTGCAGATCATCACGCACACGCTCGACGCCATCTGCGAGCTCTTCCCGATGTTCCGGCGCGTCAAGATGATGCGGCAATGGGGCGGCATCGTCGACAACACGCCGGATCGTTCGGCGATCCAGTCGAAGACGCCGGTTCCCGGGCTTTACGTCAATTGCGGCTGGGGCACCGGCGGCTTCAAGGCGACGCCGGGCTCGGCCAATCTCTTCGCGCATCTGATTGCCCGCGATGAGCCGCACAAATTCAATGCCGGGCTGACGCTGGATCGTTTCCGCAGCGGCCGGCTGATCGACGAAGCGGCAGCGGCGGCGGTGGCGCACTGATGTGGACGGCGGCCCTCCTTGCAATCGGGATCGACGGCGCGGCCATGACGGCCGGTGACGTCTTTCCCGGCGTCGGGGATTTCCGCCTGCAGAAGATCCACAGGGCTGCCGGCGAAAGCGAGTGGCCCTTCGTCGCCGAGAGCGGCACGCTGCTTTACGCGATGATCTTGCGCAAACCAGCCGTTTATTTCGTGCCTGAGGTCGGCGGAGCGCCGGGACGTGCCTTCGTGATCGACAACGATATCACCAAGATGGCTTTTGCGAATATCGGCATGACCGATGTGCTGGAGCCCTACGACAATTTCGAACAGCTTCTCAAGCGCCTCATTCCCTATGTGACGATGGGAAAGCGTCTCTGCAATCAACCTCCGGGAACCAATGTTTCCGGGTCGGAACTCTAAGACGGGTAACACATGCTGCTGATCTATTGCCCATACTGTCAGGAAGAGCGCTCCGAGCTCGAATTCCGTGGCGCGGGTGACGCGCATATCGCGCGGCCCGCCGAGATCGCCTCGATCTCGGACGAGGAATTCGAGGCCTATTTCTTTCTGCGCGACAATCCGAAGGGGCTGATCTTCGAACGCTGGCGGCACATTCACGGCTGTGGGCGCTTCTTCAATGCGGCGCGCGATACGGTGACCGACAAATTCATCGTGACCTACAAGGCGGGTGAGCCGAAGCCTGAGATCGGCGCGGCGGCTCAGCAGCATGGGCCTGTCGAAACATATGAAGCCGTGGAAGGAGAGGCGCAATGAGCGGCGTGAACCGTATCGCCGGCAAGGGGCGCCTGACACCGGCCAGAACCGCGCGCTTCAGCTTCGACGGCAAGAGCTATACGGCGCTCGAAGGCGATACCGTCGCCTCGGCGCTGATCGCCAACGGCGTGCATCTTCTGGGACGTTCGTTCAAATATCACCGAGCCCGCGGTATTCTGTCGGCGGGGGCCGAGGAGCCCAACGCGCTGATCGACGTTTCCCGCGATACGGCGCGCAAGCAGCCGAACGTGCGCGCCACCGTGCAGGAAGTCTTCGACGGCATGATCGTCAGCTCGCAGAACCGCTGGCCGTCGCTCGCCTTCGATGTCGGCGCGGTCAACAATCTGATGTCGCCGTTCTTCGCGGCCGGTTTCTACTACAAGACCTTCATGTGGCCACGCGCCGCCTGGAAACACGTCTACGAACCGCTCATCCGTCGTGCCGCCGGCCTCGGCGTCGCGCCGACGGAGGAGGATCCGGACCATTATGCCAGCCGCTATGCCCATTGCGACGTGCTGGTGGTCGGTGCCGGCGTGGCTGGGCTTTCGGCAGCGCTGGCCGCGGCCGAGACCGGTGCCCGGGTAATCCTTTGCGACGAGCAGGCGGAAGCGGGCGGCGCGTTGCGTTATGACACCGGCGTGACCATCGACGGTCAGGACGGCAATAGCTGGGCACAGAAGGCCGTGGCGCGGCTGGAGGCGATGGACAATGTCGAAGTGCTCACCCGCACGACCGCCTTCGGCTACTACAACCACAATTTCATCGGTCTTGCCGAGCGCGTCACCGATCATATCGCCAAGCCTTCCCGCGACCTGCCGCGCGAGCGGCTTTGGCAGGTCCGGGCGAAGCGGGTGATCCTTGCCACCGGCGCGATCGAGCGGCACATGGTGTTTCCGAACAATGACCGGCCGGGCATCATGCTCGCCTCGGCGGGGCGGATGTATCTTAATCACTACGGCGTCGCCGTCGGGACCAAGGTCGGCATCTACACGGCGCACGACTCGGCCTATGAGGCGGCCTTCGATCTGAAGCGCGCTGGTGTTTCGATCGCCGCCATCGTCGATAGCAGGCAGGCGCCGGGAGCGGCGGTGCTGGCCGAGGCGCGGGCGCTCGGCATCGATGTTCTGGCTGGCCAGTCGGTCGTCAATACGTCGGGGCGGCTGCGCATCTCCTCGATGACGGTGGCGCGTAACGGCGGCGGTTCGCCGCGCAAGATCGCGGTCGATGCGCTGCTGGTTTCGGCCGGCTGGACGCCGTCCGTCCATCTGTTCTCGCAGTCGCGCGGCAAAGTGGCCTTCGATGCCGAAAGCCAGCGTTTCCTGCCCGGCTCCTATGCGCAGGACTGCCTTTCGGTCGGCGCCTGTAACGGCACTGACGACCTGCAGCGGACGATCGAGGAGTCGCTTGCCGCCGGCGAGTTGATGGCGCAGGCCACCGGCAGAAGCAGCGGTGAGAAGATCGCGATTTCGGCCGAGCAGGCCTATGACTGGACGGGTGGCATGATCGGCGCTGCCGAAGGTGCCGGGCCGAAGACCAACGCCAAGGCCTTCATCGATTTCCAGCATGACGTCTGCGCCAAGGATATCCGCCTTGCTGTGCGAGAGGGCATGCATTCGATCGAGCATATCAAGCGCTTCACGACCAACGGCATGGCCTCGGACCAGGGCAAGCTCTCCAACATGCATGGCCTGGCGATCGCCGCCGAAATGCTCGGCAAGGAAATCCCGCAGGTCGGGCTCACCACTTTCCGTGCGCCCTATACGCCGGTCACCTATGGTACGCTGATCGGCCATTCGCGCGGAGAACTGTTCGACCCGACACGCAAGACGCCGCTGCATGCCTGGGAGGAAGCCCATGGTGCGGTCTTCGAGGATGTCGGCAACTGGAAGCGTGCCTGGTTCTATCCGCAGGCCGGCGAAACACTGCATCAGGCGGTTGCTCGCGAATGCCGGACGGCGCGCGAGGCGGCCGGTATCTTCGACGCCTCGACGCTCGGCAAGATCGAGGTGGTCGGTCCGGATGCGGCGAAGTTCCTCAACCTCATCTACACCAATGCCTGGGACACGTTAAAGCCCGGCAAGGCCCGCTACGGCATCATGACCCGCGAGGACGGCTTCGTTTATGACGACGGTGTCGTCGGACGCCTGGCGGACGACCGTTTCCACGTGACGACGACGACAGGCGGTGCGCCGCGCGTTCTGCACCACATGGAAGATTACCTGCAGACGGAATTCCCGGATCTGAAGGTATGGCTGACCTCGGTGACCGAACAATGGGCTGTCATCGCCGTGCAGGGACCGAAGGCGCGCGAGATCGTCGCGCCGCTGGTCGAAGGGCTCGATCTTTCGAACGAGGCCTTCCCGCATATGAGCGTGGCCGAGTGCACGGTCTGCGGCGTGCCGGCGCGGCTCTTCCGCGTCTCCTTCACGGGCGAAACCGGCTTCGAAATCAATGTGCCGGCCGATTACGGCCAGTCGGTACTCGAAGCGGTCTGGGCCAATGCCGAACCGCTCGGCGCCTGCGTCTACGGCACGGAGACGATGCACGTTCTTCGCGCCGAGAAAGGCTACATCATCGTCGGGCAGGATACGGACGGGACCGTGACCCCCGATGACGCCGGACTTTCCTGGGCGGTTTCGAAGAAAAAGACGGATTTCGTCGGCATTCGCGGGCTGAAGCGGCCGGATCTCGTCAAGGACGGGCGCAAGCAGCTCGTCGGCCTCGTCACCAAAGATCCGAAGCTGGTGCTCGAAGAAGGCGCGCAGATCGTCGCAAGCCCGAACGAGCCGAAGCCGATGACCATGCTCGGGCACGTCACATCTGCCTACTGGTCGGAAAATTGCGGCCGGTCGATCGCCTTCGCGCTCGTCGCCGGCGGCCGGGCGCGGATGGGCGAGACGCTCTATGTGCCGATGCCGGACCGGACGATCGCCGTCGAAGTGACGGATCTGGTATTCTTTGACAAGGAAGGGGGCCGCATCCATGGCTGATGTCGCAATTCGCAAACCGGCGCTTGCCGGACGTCTCGGCGGCTCTGCAACGGTGCGGCTGACGACCGCTCCCACTGCCAGCCGGGTGGCGCTGCGCGCGCCGGCGGAATCGCTCTCGGCACTTTCTTCTGCTCTCGGCCTGACGCTGCCGGATGCTCCGAAGACATCCGGCCGGGCCGGCGCTCGATCGGCGCTCTGGATTGGCCCGGACGAGTGGCTGGTGATCGATGAGGCCGGCGCCGATCTGATGGCAGCACTTTCCGGCGCCGGCACGCTGCATTCGGCGACGGACGTTTCCCACCGCAATCTCGCGATCATCGTCTCGGGACCGGGTGCTGAGGCGACGCTTTCGGCCGGATGCCCGCAGAATCTGTCACTTTCTTCCTTTCCGGTCGGGGCCGCATCGCGCACGGTCTTCGGCAAGGCGGAGATCGTGCTTTTCCGTACGGAAGAAGACACGTTCCGTGTGGAATGCTGGCGGTCGTTTTCGGATTATGTCTTCGGGCTGCTGAACGAGGCGGCTGAAGACGCGGGGCACTGAGCCTCAGCGGGGCGTGCGCTCATTCAAGAGGTAAGCGAATGCTACACCATGTCTCCCTCGGCGTTTCCGACATCGAGCGGTCGGCGGCATTTTACGATGCTGCCCTTGCCGCGCTCGGCTATATCAGGGTCTGGGACGATATCAGGCCGGGGCAAACAGGGCAGGCAATCGGCTACGGCCTTCCCGGCGGCGGGGACAAACTGGCGATCAAGCATCGCCCGGACGGCCAGCGTGCGCCCGGCCCGGGTTTTCATCTGGCGTTTGCCGCGCCGAGCCGCAAGGCAGTCGATCAGTTTTATGTGGCGGCAATCGCGCAAGGCGGCAGTGACAATGGCCCTCCCGGCCTGCGGTCCCATTACGGTGAGCATTATTATGCGGCGTTCGTCATGGATCCCGACGGACACGCTCTCGAAGCCGTGTTCAATTCGGCTGAGTAACAAAAGCAGTTTCGCTTAGACGTCCTCGGGACGGTCCTTTGGGTCGAATTGAATGATGGTGATCCATTTTGCCGTCAGTGCCGGCTTCTTCTCGTTTTCGATCTCGATCGTGACGTCATAGGTGGTCATCAGCATGCCGGCGCCACGGAAGCGGGCTTCGGAGAGCAGGAAGCGGCCACGGACGCGGGCGCCGCTTTTCACCGGCGTCATGAAGCGGACGCGATCGAAGCCGTAATTGATGCCCAGGGTCTGCTCGCGCACTTTCGGCAGGCAATTGTAGTTCATCGTCGACAGCAGAGACAGTGTCAGGAAGCCATGGGCGATGGTTCCTCCGAAAGGGCTCTCGGCCGCCGCTCGCTCAGGATCGACGTGAATGAACTGATGGTCGTCGGTCGCCGACGCGAAGGCGTCGATCATCGTCTGGTCGACGGTGACCCAATCCGAAAGGCCCGTTTCCATGCCGATCAATCCCCGCACGTCGGAGAGTGAAATTTCCGTGACCATGAATTCCTCGTGAAACAAGCCGCTGCGGCAAAGCCTTATCGTGCATTTGTGACGATTGCGACAAGGATTTGGGTGAGGGAGGGGAGGCTGTCAATTTTCTACGAAAAAGGCGATGGAGCGCGGCTCGACGGTTGCGTGGCCACTGGTTTTCCTTGCTCCATCCGGCGTCAACTGGCGCCAGCCCGGTTCGCCCTTAGACGGAAGCGTGAAAAATTGACGGCTCCCCGAGCGGTTGAAAAGCACGCCAAGCCGGGTCTGCCTGCCGCGCGCGGAGCGGTCGCCGGTCGATAGCAACATGCCGAGGGTGGAAAGCGACGGCGTCTCCCATTCGGCAACGGTCATCGGCTCGCCGGAAAGCGAGATCCATTCGACATCACCATTTCCCGCCAGGAAGCCCATTTCGGAAAAGACGGTGAAGCGGCGACGCAACCCTGCAACGAAGCCGGTATGGGCGATGAGACCCTCGTCCAACGCCTTCCAGTCCAGCCAGGTGATCTCGTTGTCCTGGCAATAGGCGTTGTTGTTGCCGCGCTGGCTGCGGCCGCCCTCGTCGCCTGCCGTCAGCATGATGCTGCCGCGGGTGGCAAAGAGCGTTGATATCAGCGCCATCACATCGTCCCGGCGACGCTTGCGGATCGTCGGATAGACGGTTTCACCCTCGACGCCGTTGTTCCAGGAGTGGTTCTCGTTGTGGCCGTCACGATTGTGTTCGCCGTTGGCGTCGTTGTGCTTTCCGGCGTAGGAAACGAGATCGATCAGCGTAAAGCCGTCATGGGCGGCGAGGAAATTGACGCTGCGCGTTTCCTTGCCGTCGTTGCGGGAGAAGATGTCGGAGGAGCCGGCGAGTGCGGTTGCCAGCGAGCCGGTCTTGCAATCGTCGCCGCGCCAGTAGCAGCGCAGGTCGTCGCGAACCCGGTCGTTCCATTCAAGGAAGGGCAGCGGGAAATTGCCGAGCTGGTAACCGCCCGGTCCGATATCCCAGGGTTCGGCGATCATGATCCGATCGGCCAGCACATCGTCGGCCAGGATCGCGGCAAGTGTTCCGCCGTCGCGCTCGAAGCCTGCCGCGGTGCGGCCGAGCACCGGGGCGAGATCGAAGCGAAAACCGTCGACGCCGGCGTTGAGCACGAAATGGCGCAGGCTGTCGATGACGAGGCGGCGGACCTCAGGATGATCGC
This sequence comes from Rhizobium leguminosarum, assembly GCF_002953715.1. Taxonomy (GTDB): domain Bacteria; phylum Pseudomonadota; class Alphaproteobacteria; order Rhizobiales; family Rhizobiaceae; genus Rhizobium; species Rhizobium leguminosarum_V. Next base: position 3,841,911 of record NZ_CP025012.1, on the reverse strand, counting down.
AGGCGAGCGTGTTGCCGGTGCCTGTGTCGTTGACGAGTTCGCCCGGCCAATTCTGGGCGTGGCGATAATAGTGCAGGTTGTCGAGGCCGCGCAGCGACAGCGTCGCGCCGTAACGGTCGCTCTCGCCGGTATGGTTGAAGACGAGGTCGAGGATAACGGCGATGCCTTCGGCATGGAGGGCAGCAACCGTCTCGCGCAGCTCGGTCATACCGCCGGGGACGAGCCGCGGATCGAGCACCATGAAGGCGACGGGATTGTAGCCCCAGCCGTTGGTGAGGCCGAGCGGCGGCAGGTGGCGTTCGTCGATCCAGGCAGTGATCGGCATCAGTTCCACGGCATCGACACCGATCCGCTTCAGATGCGCAACGACGGAGGGATGGGCAAGCGCTGCGACAGTGCCGCGCTGGGCCTCCGGCACGTCGGGATGGAGAATGGTGAAGGGGCGCACCGCCACCTCATAGATAAAGCCGCCCGGTTTGAAGAGCGGCTTGCTGATCGCGGCTGGGGTATCGGTGGTGACGATCGCCTTCGGCATCAGATCCTGGCTATCCTCGCCATAGATGCCGAGGCGGGGATCGTAGCGGAACGGCCTATCGATCTCCTTGGCGTAGGGATCGATCAGCAGTTTGGAGGGATCGAACCAGAGGCCGTTGTCGGGCGCGTAGATACCGTCGGCGCGATAGCCGTAGCGCGCGCCCGCCTTCAGTCCGTCGACAAACAGATGATGGATGTGGTTGCTGTCGCGCGCCATCGGCAGGCGCGCGAATTCCCTGTTGCCGTCATCCTCGAAGAGGCAGAGTTCGATCTGTGCAGCATGATGCGACCACACGGCAAATTCGACGCCGGTCTCGAAGACGATCGCGCCGGCTTGCGCCGAACTGCTTCCCCGCATGTTCCCCCCGGATCAGGTGATCACGGTTGGCGCATCGCGTCCCGTGCGTTCCCGAATGCTGGCAATGCTTTCGGCGGCCGCGATCAGATCGGCGAGCGCTTCCTGCGTTTCGATGTTGTGGCGAGTCGAATCCGGCTCGTAGCGTTCGATATAGACGCGCAAGGTTGCGCCAGACGTGCCGGTGCCGGACAGACGGAAGACGACGCGGGAGCCGCCCTCGAAGAGCACGCGGATACCCTGATGCTCGCTCACCGATTTGTCGATCGGGTCGTGGTAGGCGAAGTCGTCGGCCTTCTCGACCTTCAGGCTGCCAAAGCTCTTGCCGGGCAGGGTGGAAAGCTGGCTGCGGAGATTGTCCACCAGGCCGTTTGCGGCATCGGTGTCGAGGCCTTCATAATCATGGCGTGAGTAATAGTTGCGGCCGTAGGTCTGCCAGTGCTGGGTGACGATATCGGCGACGCTCTCGCCGCGCACGGCAAGAATGTTCAGCCACAACAGCACGGCCCAGAGGCCATCCTTTTCGCGGACGTGACTGGACCCCGTGCCGGAGCTTTCCTCACCGCAGATCGTCGCCATGCCGGCGTCGAGCAGGTTGCCGAAGAACTTCCAGCCGGTCGGCGTTTCATACATGCCGATGCCGCGCTTTTCGGCGACGCGGTCGGCAGCGCCTGATGTCGGCATCGAGCGAGCGATGCCGGCAAGGCCGCCGGAATAGCCGGGCGCGAGATTGGCGTTGGCGGCAAGGATCGCCAGGCTGTCGGAAGGCGTGACGAAGATGCCGCGGCCGATAATGAGATTGCGGTCGCCGTCGCCGTCGGAGGCGGCGCCGAAATCGGGCGCGTCATCGCCCATCATCTCATCGAAGAGTTCCTTGCAGTGAACCGGGTTCGGGTCCGGATGATGGCCGCCGAAATCCGGCAGCGGCATGAAATTGCGCACCGAACCCGAGGGAGCGCCGAGACGATTTTCGAAGATTTCCTTGGCATAGGGGCCGGTGACGGCGCTCATTCCATCGAAGGCAATGCGGAAGCCGAGGCTGATCAGATTGCGGATGGCGCCGAAATCAAACAGCTCTTCCATCAGCGCAGCATAGTCCTCGACCGGGTCGATGACCGAGAGGATCGTGCCGCCGGGAAGCTCGTCCTTGCCGATGCGGTCGAGATTGACGTCGGCGAAATCAGCGATCTTGTAGCTGTCGATCGTCTTGGAGCGCGCATAGATCGCGTCGGTGATCTTTTCCGGCGCCGGGCCGCCATTGTTGATGTTGTATTTGATGCCGAAGTCTTCGGTCGGGCCGCCGGGATTGTGGCTGGCGGAGAGGATGATGCCGCCGAAAGCCTTGTATTTGCGGATGATGTGGGAAGCGGCCGGCGTCGACAGGATGCCGCCCTTGCCGACCATGACCTTGCCGAAGCCATTGGCGGCGGCCATCTTGACCGCCTTCTGGATGACCTCGCGATTGTAGTAGCGTCCGTCGCCGCCGATGACGAGGCACTTGCCCTGATAGCCTTCCAGCGAATCGAAGATCGACTGGATGAAGTTCTCCGCATAGTTCGGCTGTTGGAAGACCGGAACCTTCTTGCGCAGGCCCGACGTGCCGGGTTTCTGGTCCAGATAGGGCGTGGTGGGGACGGACTTGATCATTTTAGTTCACATGCCTTTCGAGACGAGGCTTGAATAGAGGGCAGCGTAGCGTTCGGCGCTCTTCTCCCAGGAGACATCCGATTTCATGCCCTGCTTTTGCAATTGGGTCCAGAGTTTTCGGTCCTGATAAAAGTGCATCGCACGGCGGATTGCCTGTAGCATGCCTGTTTCGGTTACGGGCGCAAATTGTATGCCGGTTGCGACTTTCGCCGCAAGTGCGGCGTGATTGGCGTCGATCACAGTGTCATTCAACCCGCCGGTGCGGGCGACGATCGGCACGCAGCCGTAACGCAGGCCGTAAAGCTGGGTCAGGCCGCAGGGTTCGAAGCGCGAGGGGATGATGATCGCATCGCAGCCGGCCTGCATCAGGTGCGACATCGGCTCGTTATAACCGATCGAGACGCCGATGCGGCCGGGATGGCGGGCGGCTGCGGCGAGCAGCGCGCCTTCAAGTGCGGCTTCGCCGGAGCCGAGCACGACGAGCTTGCCGCCCATGGCGACGATCTCGTCGGCGATGTTGGCGACGACATCCATGCCCTTCTGCCAGGTGAGACGGCTGATGACGCAGAAGATCGGGGCGTCGTCATTGTCGAGGCGGAAGAATTCGGCGATCGAGCGACGGTTCTCCTCGCGGTTCTTCAGTGTCGTCGGGCCGTAATGGGTGTGGACGACAGGATCGGTCGCCGGGTTCCAGATATCGGTGTCGATGCCGTTGACGATGCCGTGCAGATCGTCGATGCGGCTGGCGATGACGCCCTCCAGCCCCATGCCGAATTCCGACGTCAGAATCTCATCGGCATAGGTCGGGCTGACTGTCGTGATCGCATGCGCGGTCTTAAGGCCGCCTTTGAGGAAGCCGACAGTGCCGTAATATTCGATGCTTTCGGTGGCGAAGGCATGGGCAGGCAGGCGCAGGCCGGGAAAGATCTCGGAACCGAACTGGCCCTGGAAGGCGATGTTGTGAATGGTCAGCACGCTCGGCAGTTCCGGCGTCGGATAATAGCGCATATAGACCGACGTCAGCGCCGCCTGCCAGTCGTGGGTGTGGACGAGATCGGGCCGCCAGCCGGGCAGCAGACCGGCGGCGATCTCGGAGGCGGCGAGCGACAGGGCGGCGAACCGACGCCAGTTGTCGGGATAGTCTTTGCCGAGCGGATCGAGATAGGGCCCGCCCGGCCTGTCGTAATAGGCCGGCGCATCGAGGACGAGCAGATCGACGCCCTCGTGCTGGACCTCGAGCACGGTCGCCCGCTCACCGAGCAGGTCGGGGATTTCGAGCCTGACGACCGGGTCGCGAATGACCTTCATGACGGCGGGATAGCCGGGCAGAAGGGTCTTGGTCTCGACCCCGAAGGCTTTGAGAGCAATCGGCAGGGCGCCGGACACATCGGCCAGACCCCCTGTCTTGATCAAAGGGAAGACTTCGGACGAAACCGAAAGAACTTTCATAAGTCAGATATCCAGCTTGTCGATCATCGGTTGCGTGATCAGGCAGATGCCGCTTTCCGTCCGCCGGAAGCGCTTGGCATCGAGCTCGGGATCCTCGCCGACGACCAGGCCTTCCGGAATGACGACGCCATGGTCGATCACCACATTCTTGAGCTGCGCGCGCCGCCCGATCTTCACATTCGGCAGGATGACCGCCCCTTCCATCTTGGAGAAGGAGTTGGCCCTGACGCCCGTGAAGAGCAGGCTGTTGTTGAGCATGGCGCCCGAGATGATGCAGTCGCCTGACACAACGGAGGAGGTGGCCGAGCCGCGGCGATCCTCGTCGTCATGGACGAATTTCGCCGGCGGGGTGATCTCGGCATAGGTCCAGATCGGCCAGGACTTGTCGTAGATGTCGAGCTCCGGAACGATCGCCGTCAGGTCGATATTGGCCTGCCAATAGGCGTCGATCGTGCCGACGTCGCGCCAGTAGGGTTCATGCTCGAAATCCGAACGGACGCAGGACTTGGCGAAGCGGTGGGCGACCGCCTTACCGTTCTTGACGATATAGGGGATAATGTCCTTGCCAAAGTCGCGGCTCGAGGTCGGGTCGGCAGCGTCGCGGCGCAGCGCATCGAGCAGGAACTTGGTGTGGAAGACGTAGATGCCCATTGAGGCGAGGGCGAAATCCGGCTTGTCGGGAATGGGCGGCGGATCGGCCGGTTTCTCGACGAAGGCGATGATCTCGTCCTTGTCGTTGACATGCATGACGCCGAAGCCGCTCGCTTCCATGCGCGGCACTTCCAGGCAGCCGATGGTGACGTCGGCGCCGGAATCGACGTGCTGCTGCAGCATCCATTCATAGTCCATCTTGTAGACGTGGTCGCCGGCGAGAATGACCATGTATTCGACACCGTAATCCTGGATGATGTCGATGTTCTGATAGACGGCGTCGGCCGTACCTTCATACCATTGTGTCTCGGAGACGCGCTGGCTGGCCGGCAGAATGTCGAAGCTCTCGTTACGCTCAGGGCGGAAGAAGTTCCAGCCGCGCTGCATGTGGCGGATCAGCGAATGCGCCTTGTATTGCGTGGCGACGCCGATGCGGCGGATGCCGGAATTCAGGGCGTTCGACAGGGCGAAATCGATGATGCGGGCCTTGCCGCCAAAATAGACGGCCGGCTTGGCACGCCGGTCGGTGAGTTCCTTGAGACGGCTTCCCCTGCCGCCCGCCAGAACATAAGCCATTGCATCGCGGGCAAGTGGCTGAACGCGCTTTTCTACCATTTTCTCCTCCCACCAGTCACTAATTTTCAGGTTCAAGCATGATTGTCGCCAAGGGCGGCAAGGTAATCGAGCAGGTGATGTTGCCGCCGGCATCGACGGCCTGCACGCGCCCGCCATTGCCCTTGCCGCTGCCGCCGTAAATGTCGGCATCGGTGTTCAGGATTTCCCGCCAGCGGCCTGCAGACGGCAGGCGGATCGAGTAGTTCTCGCGATAGACAGGGGTGAAATTGGTGATGACGGCGACCGGCTTCTGGCCCGGCGCCTTGCGCAGCCAGGCAAAGACGGAATTCTGGTGGTCGTCGGCGACCAGCCATTCGAAACCTTCGCCTTCGCAGTCACGCTCATGCAGCGCAGGCTTGCTGCGATAGGTGAAATTGAGGTCGCGCACCAGGCGCCGCATGCCCTCGTGCATGCGATACTGAAGCAGGTTCCAGTCGAGTGCCTTCTCTTCGCTCCACTCGCTCCACTGGGCGAATTCCTGGCCCATGAACAACAGCTTCTTGCCGGGATAGCCCCACATATAGGCGTAGTAGGCGCGCAGATTAGCGAATTTCTGCCAGTCGTCGCCCGGCATCTTGGCGATCAGCGAGCCTTTTCCATGGACAACCTCGTCATGCGAGAGCGGCAAGACGAAATTTTCCGAATAGGCGTAGAGCAGGCCGAAGGTGAGTTCGTTGTGGTGGTGCCCGCGATAGATGGGATCACGGCTCATGTAGCTCAGCGTGTCGTGCATGAAGCCCATGTTCCACTTGAAACCGAAGCCGAGGCCGCCTTCATGGACGGGCTGCGAGACTTTCGGCCAGGAGGTCGATTCCTCGGCGATGGTCATGACGTTGGAATTTTTGCCATAGATGCGGATGTTGAGATCCTGCAGAAAACGGACCGCTTCGAGGTTCTCGTTGCCGCCATATTCGTTCGGGATCCACTCGCCGTGCTTGCGCGAATAATCGAGGTAGAGCATCGAAGCGACAGCATCGACACGCAGACCGTCGAGATGGAATTTTTCGGCCCAGTAGAGCGCGTTGTTAACGAGATAGGAAACGACCTCGGTGCGGCCGAAATTGTAGATCGCCGTGCTCCAGTCCGGGTGGAAGCCCTTGCGCGGATCTTCGTGCTCGTAGAGGGCGGTGCCGTCGAACCAGCCGAGACCGTGTTCGTCGGTCGGAAAATGCGCCGGCACCCAGTCGAGGATGACGCCGATGCCGACCTTGTGGCAGCCGTTGACGAAACGGGCAAAACCCTCCGGCTCGCCGAAACGCGCGGTCGGCGCATAGAGGCCGGTCGTCTGGTAACCCCAGGAGGGGTCGTAGGGGTACTCGGTGATCGGCAGGAATTCGATATGCGTGAAGCCCATGTCGGCGCAATAGGGGATGAGGCTGGAGGCGAGCTCGTCCCAGGACAGCATCGTGCCGTCCTGCCGGCGTTGCCAGGAGGCGGCATGCACCTCGTAGATCGAGATCGGCTGGCGGCGCTTGTCGGTCTCGCGCCAGTGCTTCAGATGGGCCTCGTCTTCCCACTCCTGCTCCAGTTCGGCGGCGGTGATCGAGGCGGTCTTCGGTCGGAGCTCGCTGCGCCGTGCAAAGGGATCTGCCTTCAGCGGCAGCAATACGCCGTCCTGGCCGCGGATTTCGAACTTGTAAGCGACGCCGATCGGTACGTCAGGAGCAAAGATTTCCCAGATGCCGCTATCGGAGCGGAAGCGCATCACGTGGCGACGGCCGTCCCAATTGTTGAAATCACCGACGACGGAGACGCGCTGCGCATTCGGCGCCCAGACGGCGAAATGGATGCCCTGGGCGCCGTCATGCTTGATGAGGTGGGCGCCCATCTTGTCGAATAGGCGCAGGTGCGAACCCTCGCGGGCGAAATAATCGTCCATCGGTCCGAGCACCGGACCGAAACTGTAGGGATCGGTGACAGCCCATTCGGCATCGCCTCGCCGGGCACGGTAACGCACCGGCTGGAGCTTTGTGAGGGAAACCGGGCCGGCAAAGACGCCGTCGGCATGGAGTTGTTTCAGCTCGCCGATGACGCCGCCATCGAGCGTCATGGCGGTCACCTCCTCTGCGCCCTGGATGAAGCACCGGGCGACGAAGGCGTCGCCGGCCTGATGCACACCCAGGACGGCAAAGGGATTGGAATGCGAGCCGGCAAGGATCGCCGTGATTTCATCTGCCGAAATTTCCCAGGAAAGCTTTACTTCAGGGACGATCTTCGGCGTTTTCATCCGGCTCTCCAGATTTCGTCTGCATATTGCCTGATGGTACGGTCGGAAGAGAACCAGCCCATCCGCGCCGTATTGTTGATTGTCTTGGTGTACCAGGCGGACTGGTTGGTCCAGATCTGGTCGACTTCCCGCTGGGCCTGGGCATAGGCGTCGAAGTCGGCAGCGACCATGAACCAGTCATGCGAATAGATGCCGTCGATCAGCGCCGTGTAGCGGTTGCGGTCATCGGGCGAGAAGACGCCGGAACCGATAGCGGCAAGCGCCTGGGCGAGTTCGCGCGATCCCTCGATGATGGCGCGGGGATTGTGGCCATCACTGCGGACTTTCGACACCTCGTCGGCCTTGAGGCCGAAGATGACGATGTTGTCCTCGCCGACATTGTCGCGCATCTCGACATTGGCGCCATCGAGCGTGCCGATCGTCAGTGCGCCGTTGAGGCCGAACTTCATGTTGCCGGTGCCGGAGGCTTCCATGCCGGCGGTCGAGATCTGCTCCGAGAGGTCGGCGGCGGGAACCATGACCTCGGCGAGCGAGACATTGTAGTTCGGCACGAAGACGATTTTCAGCAGGCCGCGTACCGACGGATCGTTGTTGATCGTGCGGGAGACGTCGTTGATCAGCTTGATGATGAGCTTGGCATTGTAATAACTCGGCGCCGCCTTGCCGGCGAAGAGTTTCACGCGCGGCACCCAGTCGAGCTCGGGATGCGAGCGGATCTGGTCGTAGAGCGCGACGGCCTCGATGATGTTCAGCAGCTGGCGCTTGTATTCGTGGATACGCTTGATCTGGATGTCGAACATCGCCGACGGATCGAGCTTCACACCCATGCGGCTGGCGACGAGGTTGGAGAGTGCCACCTTGTTGGCGCGCTTTACGGCTGCGAACTTCTGCTGGAAAGCCGGATCGGAGGAGTGCACGTCGAGCGCGCGGAGCTTCTCGGCATCATCGAGGAATTCGTCGCCGATCGCCTCGCGGATCAGGCCGGTGAGACCGGGATTGCACTGCTGCAGCCAGCGGCGCGGCGTGATGCCGTTGGTCTTGTTGTTGATGCGGTCGGGATAGAGCTTGTGCAGGTCGGCGAAGACGGTGACCTTCATCAGGTCGGTGTGCAGCGCCGAGACGCCATTGATCGAATGCGAGCCGACGAAAGCGAGGTTGCCCATGCGCACGCGGCGGTCGCCGCTTTCATCGATCAGCGAGATCGAGCGGATTTCGCCATCGGAGAAGTTCTTGCCCTTACGGGCGTCGATCAGGATCTTGGCATTGATCGCATAGATGATCTGCATATGGCGCGGCAGCAGACGCTCAAACAGCGGCACCGCCCAGCTTTCCAGCGCTTCGGGCAGAAGCGTGTGGTTGGTGTAGGAGAAGGTATGGCGGGTGATTTCCCAGGCCTGGTCGAAATCCATGCCATGCACGTCACAGAGCAGGCGCACGAGTTCGGCGACCGAGACGGCGGGGTGGGTGTCGTTCAGCTGGATCGCCACCTTGTCCGGCAGCGAGGTGAAGTCGTCATATTGCTGCAGATGGCGGCGCAGGATGTCCTGCAGCGAGGCCGACGAGAAGAAGAATTCCTGGCGCAGGCGCAGTTCCTGGCCGGCCGGGGTGGCGTCGGCAGGATAGAGAACCCGGGTCAGGCTTTCGGCCTTGTTGCTTTCGCGGAGCGCGCCGATGTGGTCGCCGGCGTTGAAGGCATCGAGCAGGATCGGATCGATCGGTTGCGCCGACCAGAGGCGCAGCGTGTTGACGCGCTTGCCGCGCCAGCCGACGGCCGGCGTGTCGAAGGCGGCGGCAATGACGCGCTCGGCCGGTTTCCAGACGTAGCGCGGCTGGTCGTCATGGGTGGTGATGAATTCGACGGCGCCGCCGAAGCCGATTTCATAGGCGCTTTCGCGGCGCTCGAATTCCCAGGGATTGCCATGGGCGAGCCAGTTTTCCGGCAGTTCCACCTGCCAGCCGTCGGCCAGCTGCTGGCGGAAGAGGCCGTGAACATAGCGGATGCCGTAGCCATAGGCCGGAACGTCGACGGTCGCCATGCTCTCCATGAAACAGGCAGCCAGGCGGCCGAGGCCGCCGTTGCCGAGCGCGGCATCCGGCTCCAGGCCGGCGATGACGTTGACGTCGACGCCGAGCGAGGCGAGCGCGTCGCGCACTTCCTCCATCAGGCCGAGGTTCGAAACGGCGTCGCGCATCAGGCGGCCGATCAGGAATTCAAGAGAAAGATAATAGACGCGCTTGGCGCCGGTCGCATAAACCTCACGGGTGGAAGCCATCCACCTGTCGATGATGCGGTCGCGCACCACCAGGATCGTCGCCGTCAGCCAGTCATGCGGCTTTGCCACCTTGGCGTCCTTGCCGATGCGGTAGGTCAGACGTTCGATGATTTCTTCAGCGAGAATTTCCGGCCTTGAACTGCGAGGGGCGGGGGAGGGGATGATCGGCTTAGAAACAGTGTTCATCGTCAGGTCTCGCCAATTTTAATTTTGTTTCAGGATGTTATGCCTGATTCAATCAATTTGTCGCTTGCTCGGCCGACAGTTTATGCATCGTTACTAAGCACTTGCAACAAGGGATTTGGGCAAACGAAAAATTTGCGAAACCTTCATATTCACGCGGGTCGAGGGGGTTGATTTCAATGGCTTTTCCGGATCTGATGGGCCGAACGAGCATAACGAAAAGCCGCGCTGGTTTGTTCCGTCGCGGCTTTTTGCTGGGTTAAACTACCGGCTGGGCTGAGGCAATCAGTTCGTCAGCAGCGTGAGAGCCTTCGTCGCCTCTTTTGCGATGCTGGTAAAGGACGCCACCAGCTTCTCCATGGTTTCGGCCTCGTAATAGTTGCCGCCCGGCGACGCGCAGTACTGGAGTAGCTGCTTGCCTTTGTCCGGGGCCATGAAGGCGACGCTGAAGATCTTGATGCCGGCTGTCTTGGTTGCATCGCATTGGTCACGAACATTCTGGTCGAATGACTGTTGCCATTCGCCCGTGTTGCCGGTCATTTCGCCGTCGGTCATCAGAATAATGTAGCGAGACACAATTCTGTTGCCTTTGGCCACATGTGCTTGAGTCTCAACGTCCGAACCGTCCGAAGCTTTCGCGATGGAAAGAGTTGCTTGCCTCATTGGTTCGGTGGCATCGGTCCCGCCGCTTGCTGTAATCCCGCTCACATAAGTTGCTGTCGTCGCCGTGCCCCAGGCCATACCGCTCATGCTTTTGATCTGGGTCTTTTGGGTATTATAAATAAGACCGTTATTGTAAGAATACGCACCGGTGCGTACGAGGCTGTGGTCCGGATCGGCGGTGTTCAATGCCGTAAAGAGGGCATCGGCTGCCTGTTTGAGCGCGTCGATCTTGGTAACGTAGGTCTTACACTTTTTGCCACTATAGGTGGCGCAGGTAGTGGTGTTGTCGCCCATCGAACCAGATTGGTCGAGCACCAGTTCCATGGAGAGGGCGGTCTTAGTATCGTTCGTGCCGCTCGAAGTCGAACTCGAGGCGCCGATATTCATCGTCTTGTAGCCCAAAACGCCCATGAATGGTGTGGTGGCAATGGTATAGGAGGTGTTGACGGTAATCTTATAGCTCTTGCTCGTTGCCGTCGTGCTCGCGTTGACGTTGACGCTCGTTCCAGCCTTGATGCTGTTCATGGCCTCGGTGCCGACATAATTGGCCATCTGGCCGCTTACGAATTCTTTCGCGATGGTCTCGGCGGCAGCAGTGGTCGGAGCCGTTCCGTTGGCAAGCGCGGTTGCGGCGGCAAGAGCACCGGCATCCGTAGCTTCCTGCAGTTCACGCTTAGACAGGATCGCATTCGAAAAGTCGATTGCCAGGCCGGCGGCGCCGACAAGTACAGGCAGAAGAATGGCAGTCATGATTCCGAAGTTACCGCCACGGTCGCCAAGCATGCGACGCAGGCAGGGATGCAAAGAGGAGGTGCTCATCATGTTCACCCGTATATGGAGGCCCTGTGAGGTGATATTAGCCACGCCCCTCCTTTCCGCTGTCCTTACGGCATCAATAGAATTTTAACGAATCGTCGGATTTTTCCAGTTTTGGGATTATTTCAGCGGGATCACGTCGACCGCCTGGACGGCGCGTTGGCCGCCATAGCTTTTCAATACGCCGATGACGGGAACGACGTCGGAATAGTCGCGGCCATAGGCGACGACGATGTGGTCCATGCCGGCGGGGATGTTGTTGGTCGGATCGAGTTCGATCCAGCCGATCGTCTCACCGCACCAGATCCTGACCCAGGCATGCATGGCGTCCGCCCCTTCCAACCGTTCCTTGCCGGGCGGCGGGATGGTGCGCAGGAAACCGGAGACGTAGCCGGCCGGAATGCCGAGGCTTCGGAGCGCCAGGATCATGATGTGGGTGAAATCCTGGCAGACGCCGCGCTTCAACTTGAACGCCTCGAGCGGCGTCGTGTCCACCGTCGTCGCGTCGGGGTCGTAGGTGAAATCCTTGTTGATGCGGGCACAGAGCGCATGGGCGATCTGCATCGCCGTCAGCTCAGGCGTGGCACAGCTTTGCGCATAGTCGGCGATCTCGCGCGCTTGGGTCAGGCGCGGGCTATCGCCAAGGAAGTGGTGCGGCGAATCCGGCGCCAACGACCAGATGCCTGATATTTCCTCCGGCAAGTCGGCAAGCAACGGCGAGAAATCGGCGGCGATCGGCTGGCTTTCCACCTGCACGCGGGCCTGCATGCGAATGTCGAGCGTCTCGTGCGGCGCGCGCAGCATGAAGGAGGTGGTGGGATGATGGAAGAAATCGACGAAATGCGACTGCTCGTCCGGCGTCGGCGAGATGGTGATCGAGCCGGCGACCAGGCGCTGCCGGTTGGGCAGCGACAGCGGCATCAGGCGCATGACGTGGCGGGCGCCGGAGGCCGGCACGTCGTAGCTGTAACCCATGTGGAGGGAGAGATCGTAGAGCATCGCCGTCACCCGAGATAGGTCTGGGCGAGCAGATCGGAAAGCTGCTCCAATTCGCGTTCGAGCCGTTGATAGACCTCGACCCCCATGCCCTCCGGCGTCATCACCGCCAGGCCGGAATGGAGCCGCATCGCCTCGCGGTAGAAGGGCGACATCTGGCCGTTGATCAGGGCATTCGGCAGCTGCTCGACCTCATGGTGGATCTCGTTCACCTGGAAGAGGACCGAGCGGGGGTTCAGGGGGTCGAGCGCCAGCAAGTCGGTGACGGTCAGCCGTGCCGTGTTGACGTTGTAGCGGCGGCGGTGGGTCATGACGCTGTCGCCGATCTCGAGCAGCATGTCGAGGGCGCCGTCGGGCGCTTCCGGGCCGGACATGTGGCCGAGCAGGCGCGTCATGTGCAGGCCGCGCTCGATATAGCGGCCGAGCGAGAGGAAGCGCCAGCCGGTGAAGCGGTACATGTTCTCGTGCACGAGGCCGGCGAAGCCCGCGAGTTTACGCAGAAGGATCGTCATCGCATGGCTGGCATCGTCGCCGGCAGCGACGGTGACGTGAAAGCGTCGGGCGGTCTTGGCGAGATCGTTGAGTGCCAGCCAGCCGTCCGGCGAGAAACGGTCGCGGATGTTGCTCGCCGAATAGACGGCGCTATCGATGTTGCGCAGCAGCGTTTCCGGCACGGCCTCGGCGGTATCGATATCGACGGCGGTGAGATACTCGGAGACATCGGCGAGCAGCGGCTGGCTCGGATCGGCAGCTTCGGCGTAACGCGCATGCCAGGCGCGCAGGATGCGCAGCGCCCCTTCGGCGCGTTCGATGTAGCGGCCGAGCCAGAACAGATTATCGGCTGCCCGGCTCGGCAGACTGCCCGGCATGTTGCGGGTGAAGCTGCCCTCGGCTGGTAGCAGCGTGTGGCGCTCGACCGGCTTGTCGCTGACGATCCAGACGTCGGCGGCCGCTCCGCCCGACTGCATGGCGATCGCTGCGACATCGGCGCCGGAGCCGATGCGGGCAAAACCGCCGGGCATGATCTGCCAGCCATTTGCCGTGCGGGCAGCGAAGACGCGCAGCGACATCGGCCGCGGCACGAGCTTGCCGTCCACCCAGGCGGGAGTCGTCGACAGCGTGACGACCTCCTGGCCGACCAGTTTGGGGCCGTCCGAACTTAGCCAGTCGGTAATGGAATCCCTGGCGGTCGCACGCAGCGATGAGCCGAGCACGGATTCGCCGTTGTCGTCGAAGAAGGGTGCCCGGGAATAGGCCGGCCCGATGACCATCTTCTCGATGTTCTTTGCGACGTGCTCACGCTCTTCCTTCTGGCCGCACCACCAGGTGGCGATCGAGGGCAGCTGCAGATCCTCCCCCAGCAGACGGTGGCAGATGGTCGGCATGAAGGCCAGAAGCGCCCGGGTTTCGAGAACGCCGGTGCCGAGCGCATTGACGATGGTGACGCTTTCGGCGCGCAGCGCTTCCACCAGGCCCGGCGTCCCGATATGCGAATTCTGGTTCAGTTCCAGCGGGTCGGCAAAGGCCGAATCGAGACGGCGCCAGAGTACGCCGATCGGCTTCAGACCGGCGACGGTGCGCACCATGACGCGGCCCTTGACGACGGTCAGGTCTTCGCCCTCGAGCAGCATGAAGCCGAGATAGCGGGCGATGTAGGCGTGCTCGTAGTAGGTCTCGTTGGCGGGGCCGGGCGTCAGTACGGCGATGCGGTCGTCGCCCGAATGTTTCATGCCCTGAAGCGCGTCGCGGAAGGCGCCAAAGAAGGAGGCGAGGCGATGGACCGGGGTTTCGGCATAGATATCCGAAAAGGCCCGGGTCGTCGCGACGCGGCTTTCCAGAGCGAAACCGGCGCCCGACGGCGCCTGCGTCCTGTCGGCCAGCACCCACCAGTTGCCGTCAGGTCCGCGGCCGATCTCGAAGGCGCAAAAATGCAAATAATGTCCGGAGCCCGGCCGGATGCCGGCGAGCGGGCGCTGGAATTCGGGATTGGCGGCCATCAGCGCCGGCGGCAGGACCCCTTCCTCCACCAGTCGGTTGTCGCCGTAGATATCGGCAACGATCGCCTCCAGCAGGTCGGCGCGCTGGACGAGGCCCGCCGACAGCGTCTTCCATTCGCGCTCGTCGATCAGCACCGGGATATGCGAGATCGGCCATTCGCGTTCGCCGGTGCCTTTGCTGCCATAGGCGCGGTAGAAGACCCCGGCATCCCGCAGGTAGCGGTCGGCGCGGGCGAAACGCTCGGCAAGATCCTTTTCCGGCATTGCGCTCAAATGCGAGAGGAAACGCTGCCAGACCGGGCGGACAGCGCCTTTGTTGTCGACCATCTCGTCAGCGGAACCAGGAAGCGGCGCATAGTCGAAGGCCGCACCCTTGCCGATGCGGTCCTCTACCTCTCCCTTGCGCTCCGCTGCCGGCCTCTTACCCATCAAAACTGAAACCCTAACCCCGGCCCTAACCCCCGGCCTCAACCCTCGGCCTTAAATTCCGGCGGGCCGCCTCAAATCCAGCGTCAGCGGGAATTCAAGCGAACCCGTCTCGGCGCGCGGGATATAACCGCCCGCCGTATGTCCCCACGGCTCGAAGCGGGCGAGCCGCCTT
The DNA here is from genome assembly GCF_002953715.1 of Rhizobium leguminosarum. Classification (GTDB taxonomy): domain Bacteria; phylum Pseudomonadota; class Alphaproteobacteria; order Rhizobiales; family Rhizobiaceae; genus Rhizobium; species Rhizobium leguminosarum_V. Next base: position 3,826,904 of record NZ_CP025012.1, on the reverse strand, counting down.
GCTTCCGCCTCGTTGCCGTTGACCGGGAAGGTGTCATAGGTCCGGCCGCCCGGATGGGCAACATGATAGATGCAGCCGCCGATCGAACGCTTCGACCATGTATCATAAATGTCAAACGTCAAAGGTGTGTTGATCGGCAGGACGGGATGCAGACCGGAGGACGGTTGCCATGCCTTGTAGCGGACGCCGGCGACCGATACGCCGGCAGTGCCGGTCGGCGTCAGCGGCAGGGTGCGGCCATTGCAGGTGACGGTATAACGTGCGGTATTGCTGGTTTCGAGCCGCACCTGAAGGCGCTCGACGGAGCTGTCGACGTAGCGGACGGTGCCGCCCGGCGCGCCTTCCTCGCCCATGACATGCCAAGGTTCCAGCGCCTGGCGCAGTTCCAGCTTCGAGCCCTCATATTCGACTTCACCGCAGAAGGGGAAGCGGAATTCGAGCTGGGCCTTGAACCATTCCGGGCTGACGTCGAAGCCGTTTTCACGAAGGTCGGCAAGCACGTCGAGGAAATCGGCCCAGACGAAATGCGGCAGCATGAAACGATCATGCAGGGTCGTGCCCCAGCGGACGAACTTCCCGTCGACCGGGTTGACCCAGAAGCGGGCGATCAGCGCGCGCACCAGCAATTGCTGGGCAAGCGACATGCGTGCGTTCGGCGGCATCTCGAAGCCGCGGAACTCGATGAGGCCGAGCCGTCCGGTCGGGCCGTCGGGCGAGAACAGCTTGTCGATGCAGATCTCGGCACGGTGGGTGTTGCCGGTGACGTCGGTCAACAGATTGCGGAACAGGCGGTCGACGAGCCAGGGCAGCGGCTGCTGGCCGCGGCCGGGAGCGGCGATCTGCGCCATGGCGATCTCCAGCTCGTAGAGGCTGTCGTGACGAGCCTCGTCGATGCGCGGCGCCTGGCTGGTCGGGCCGATGAACATGCCGGAGAAGAGGTAAGAGAGCGAGGGATGGCGCTGCCAGTGGAGGACGACGCTCTTCAAGAGATCGGGACGTCGCAGGAAGGGGCTGTTGTTTGGATTGGCGCTGCCGACGACGACATGGTTGCCGCCGCCGGTGCCGGTGTGACGGCCGTCGATCATGAACTTGTCGGCGCCGAGCCGGGTGGCGCGCGCCTCCTCGTAGATCGCCGTGGTAATGTCGACGCAGTCCTTCCAGTTCGAGGCCGGATGAATATTGACCTCGATGACGCCGGGATCCGGAGCGACGCGGATGACGTTGATGCGCTCGTCCTGCGGCGGCGGGTAACCTTCGATATGGACCGGAAGCTTGAGTTCGGCTGCGGCGTTTTCGGCAGCCGCGATCAGCTCGAGATAGTCCTCGATGCGCTCGACCGGCGGCATGAAGACGCAGAGCCTGCCGTCGCGCGGCTCGACCGACATGGCGGTGCGCACGGCACCGCGAAGTTCGCCGAGCGTCTGTTCGATCCGGCCGCGATTGCTTTCGTCGGCATGGAAGGAGGCTTCCGGCATGGCCCGGCCGGCCGGTACGAAGACATCAGGCAGCGGTTCGCGCGGGATCGTCGGATCGGCGGGGTGGATATAGGGATAACGCGCCGGGGGAACATAGGGCAGCGTGCCGAGCGGCAGGCGGTAACCGATCGGACTGTCGCCCGGGACGAGGAAGATCTTGCCGCGGCGGGTGCGCCATTTCTCGCTGATCCAGACTCGGCTTTCGGCCGCCTTGGCGTTCCATGCCTGGACCGGAAGGATGTAGCCGGTCGCGACGGTGAGGCCGCGGGCGAAGACGCGGGCGATACGGTTGCGTTCCTCGGGATCCTTCAGCTTCGAATTCGCCGGATCGACATTTTCGGGAAGGTTGCCCTCCTTGATGATCCAGTCGGCCGGATCCTCATAGGCCGGCTGCACCATGTCAGGTTTGATCGCCAGTTCCTTTGCGATCGCCGTCAGGAGCTTCTCGGCATCCTCGGCGGTGACGCCGGTATCCTTGCCTTCGGCGGCCACCAGATCGAGGTTCTGCCAGACCGGCTTGCCGTCGCGGCGCCAGTAGAGCGAGAAGGTCCACCGCGGCAGGCTTTCGCCCGGATACCATTTGCCCTGGCCGTAATGCAGGAAGCCGCCGGGGGCGAAGCGTTCTTGCAGCTTGCGGATCAGGATGTCGGCCTTTTCGCGCTTGGTCGGGCCGACTGCGGCGGTGTTCCACTCCTCGGACTGGAAATCGTCGATCGAAACGAAGGTCGGCTCGCCGCCCATCGTCAGATGCACGTCCTCGGCTTCGAGGACACGATCGACCTTCTCGCCGAGTTCGTTGAGTTCGTCCCAGCTTTCATCGGAGAAGGGCTTGGTGATGCGCGGGTGTTCGGCGACGCGCGAGACCCTCATGTCGAAGGCGAACTCGGTTTCGGCCTCGCCGAAATAACCGCCGGAAATCGGGGCAGCGTTGCGGTAATGCGGCGTTGCGGCAAGCGGGATATGGCTTTCGCCGGTCAGCAGGCCCGACGTCGGATCGAGGCCAACCCAGCCGGCGCCGGGCAGATAGACCTCCGCCCAGGCATGCAGGTCAGTGAAATCGACTTCGGTGCCGGAGGGGCCGTCGAGCGCCTTCAGGTCCGGCGTCAGCTGAATGAGATAACCGGAGACGAAGCGGGCGGCGAGGCCGAGATGGCGAAGGATCTGGACGAGTAGCCAGCTGGTGTCGCGGCAGGAGCCCTTGGCGCTTTCCAACGTTTCCTCCGGCGTCTGCACACCGGTTTCCATGCGGATGACATAGCCGATCTGCCGTTGCAGGCGGGCATTCAGGCCGACGATCATATCGACCGTCGGCTGGTCGGGCGACCAGTCGAGCGTCGGCAGCAGCGCCTTCAGGCGCGGACCGGCCGGCTCCGGCGTCATGTAGATCGACAGATCCTCCTGGATCGTTTCAGGGTATCCGAAGGGCCACTTGGTTGCCTCTTCCTCGACGAAGAAGTCGAAGGGATTGTAGACCGTCATGTCGGCGACGAGATCGACCTCGATCTTGAATTCCGTCACCGGATCCGGAAAGACGTAGCGGGCAAGGTAATTGCCGTAAGGGTCTTGCTGCAGGTTGACGAAATGGTTGGAGGGCGTGACCTTCAGCGAATGGCTGAGCACCCGTGTCTTCGAATGCGAGGCAGGTTTCAGCCGGATGATCTGTGGGCCGAGGCGGACCGGCTTGTCATAGGTGTAATGCGTCAGATGATAGATGCTGGCTTTGATCGACATATTTCTCTTTTTATCCGGCGCGCATCGTCGTGCGGCTTGCTGTTCCCAAAAATCAGTGTGTGCAATGCAGCGAAAGAAAGCAAGGCGGAAAGGTCGACGGCATCTACGCCGCCTTGGCAAAGGTGACGGCCGCCTTCAGGCCTTTGCCATCTGCGCCCGGCTCCAGTGTCAGGTCGGCGTTGAAAAGATTGGCGATTTCTTCGACGATCGGCAGACCGAGGCCGGCACCGGGTGCACCGGACTCATTGCCGCGCGAAAAACGCCGGCGCACGGCCTCCAGCTTCTCGCGGGGAATACCGGGGCCATTGTCCTCGACTTCGAGGCGGATCGTCTCTGACGCGGCGATAATACGGACAGTGACTTCGGCTCCCTTGCCGGCATAGGCGATGGCATTGCCGGCAAGGTTGCGCAGCATTTCGCCAATCAGCAGCGGCTCGGCGCGGACCATCGCCGGGCTCTCGCCCTCGAAGCCGAGATCGATGCCGGCGACGGCGGCCGTCGGAATCTGCTCGCCGGTGATTTCCTGGGCGATGGCGGCAAGATCGATGGCGGAGGCGGTCAGTGCCTCCTTGGCGGTGGCGGCGTCGATCTTGGCCATCAGGAGAAGTTGGGCGAGGATGCGTTCGGCATGCGCCACCGCCTGGTCGCCCTTCAGTGCCGCCGACTGCGCCTCATCAAGCGAGCCGGCGCGGGCGGAAAGGGCAAGCTGGGTACGAATGATCGCCAGCGGCGTGCGCAGCTGGTGGCTGGCATTGCCGGTGAAATGGCGCAGCGCATCGAGCGCCGATTGCAGGCGGACCATGAAGGAATTCACCGTATCGACCAGCGGCTCGACCTCGCTCGGCACTGTCTGCTTGATCGGATGAAGGTCATCGGGGCTGCGTTCGCCGATGGCGTCGCCGAGCTTGTAGAGCGGGCGGAGCGCCACCGTGACCGAGATCCAGACGATGACGGCGGCGCCCGCGATCATGAAGGCGAGGCGGAGTGCGGAGCGGACGAGGATCGCCTGCGCCAGCTGCCGGCGGGCGATGGTGGTTTCGGCGACCGTCACCACGAAGGGCACGGAGCGAATGCCTGTCGAGGCGGAGCGTTCGAGTGTGGCGACGCGGATCGGCTCGCCGCGGAAGGTGTCGTCGGCAAAGGCTGCGCCATCGCCGGGCGTCTTCTTCAGAACCGGCAGGGACTGGTAGCCGGTGATGAATTTGCCCGGCGGGCCGTCGACGCGGTAGAAGACGCGATCCTGCGCGGCCGAGGTCAGCATTTCAAGTGCAACATAGGGGATATCGACCTGCAGCGTGCCGTCTTCGGCGACGACGACGCGCTCGGCGATCGCCAACGCTGAGCCGGCGAGCACGCGGTCGGACACGATATTCGAGGTCTGGACCGCCTCGCGATAGGTATCGGCGAGCGCCAGTGTGCCGATGACGGCTGTCGAGACGAGCAGCCAGAAGAGCAGCCGGCGCCTGAGAGAATAGGCGGCTTTCATGAGGCCTCGGGCAGCTTGTCGAGATAATAGCCGATGCCGCGGGCGGTCCTAACGGTCAGGCCGTGCGGCGAGAGGCGCTTTCGCAGACGGCTGACATATTGCTCGATGGCATTTGCTGAAATGTCGTCGTCGAAGGCGGTCAGCGATTGAATGATCGCCTCCTTAGCGACGACCTTGCCGGCCCGCATGAAGAGGATTTCAAGCAGGCCGAGCTCGCGGGCGGGAATATCGAGGGGCGTGGGCCCCGATGAAAAGGTGCGGGAATTGAGATCGAAGGAGATGCCGCCGAAGCTGACCGTTGCCGAACGCAGCCCGGCCTGGCGGCGCAGCAGCACGCGCACCCGGGCCTCGAATTCGGCGATGTCGAAGGGCTTGATCAGATAGTCGTCGGCGCCGAGATCGAGACCCTTCACCCGTTCTTCCGGCGTGCCGCGCGCGGTCAGGATGAGAACGGCCGCCTGGTTCTGCCGGGCGCGCATGGCGCGCAGCACGTCGAGCCCGTCCATCTCGGGCAGGTTGAGGTCGAGGATCACCAGATCGAAATTTTCCGCGGCGATGACCGCATTGGCAGACGCCCCATCATGCACGACATCGACGGCATGACCCGTGCCGCGCAAGATCGCCGACAGGCCGTCGGCCAGCGCGATATTGTCTTCGGTGAGCAGAATGCGCACGGATGTCCCCCTGTTTTCATAGGAGATTACAGAGGTGGCGAAGCGATGTCACAGCGATTTTGAAGATTGGGTGAACGCCGGGAAACACCGGCGTCAGCTTCCGGTCCTTTCGATCCGTTCGCGCTGCATCATTGCGGCGGTAAGGAGTTTCTGGAAGCGGGGATCGTCGCGGATGTTGTCGAGGTCGGAATCATTGTTAAACCATTTGATATGGTAGACGGAGCTGTTCGGCAGCAGCTTCTCAAGAAGGTCGATCGCCTGGTCGGCGTCGCCGAGGACGGAATAGACGCAGGCGAGATTATACTGCGCGACGATGTCATCAGGATCGATGGCGATCGCGCGGGCGGCCCAGTCGCGTGCCCTTGCCGCATCGCCGAGATGGGCAAGCGCCAGCGCGCCGCGATGGGCGGGGCCGGAATTTTCCGGATTGAGGTTCAGGGCGCGTTCGGCGCGCAGCAGGCCGAGGCTCGCCCAGTTTTCCGTGTCCAACACACGGCCCAGCGAGCGGTAGGCGGACATCAGGTGGATCGGTGAGACGTAGTCATCCGGGCGGATTTCGGCGGCGCGGGTGAAATATTGAACGGATTCGGCAAAGTTACCGCGCATGAAGAAGAACCGGGCATAGTGGAAATTCGCCTCGAAGAGGTTCGGGTCGAGCGCCAGGGCGCGTTCGAAGGCCGCCGCCGCCCTATCATCATAGCCGCTCTGATGCAGAGCCAGGCCGTGCGAGGCATGGGCCTCTGGAAGGTCAGGATCGAGCGCCAGGGCGCGGGCGCTCATCTCGAGGATGCGCCTCAGCGGCACGTCATCAGGAGCCCAATCGCGGATCGCCGCGTCGCAATCGGCGATGCCGGCATAGGCGCGCGCATAATCCGGGTCGAGTTCGACCGCCTTGCAGAACATGCGCCTTGCGAGCTGGAGATAGGATTTGGTCCAGGTGTGGGAGAGCTGGCGGCCCCTGAGATAATAGGTGTAGGCCTCGACATTGGCGGTCGGCTCAGTCGCGATCGCCTTCTTTTCTTCCGGCAACAGGCGCACCTTCAACTGGCCGACGATCGCATGGGTGATCTCGTCCTGGATGGCGAAGATGTCGGTCATGTCGCGGTCGTAACGCTCGGCCCAGAGATGGTCGCCATTGGCGGTATCGATCAGCTGGCCGGAAATGCGCACGCGATTGCCGACGATGCGCACGCTTCCCTCGAGCACGTAGCGCACGCCAAGCTCCTGGGCGAGCCGCTTCACCTTCACCGATATGCCCTTGTAGGTGAAGATCGTATTGCGCGGCACGACGTGCAGGCTGGAGATCTTGGAGAGATCGGTGATGATGTCTTCGGTAATGCCGTCGGAGAAATAATCCTGGTCGGCATCGCCGCTCATATTGGTGAAGGGCAGCACCGCGATGAAGCAGGTATTGCGGTTCTGCGCCACCAATCTGGCGGAGGAGGGCGGCGCCAAGCTGACGGTATAGACCTGAACCGGCTGCCTGATGTTCTTCAGCATATGCTCGCCGATAAATTCGAAGCCGAGATTGAGGCGCGAGCCGACCTGATCGCGCACCGAGGCCGACACGGCGATGCCGCCCGGCGCTGCGATACGCTCAAGCCTGGCGGCGAGATTGACGCCATCTCCGAATATGTCGCCGTTCTCGACCACGACGTCGCCGAGATTGATGCCGATGCGGAATTCGACGCGCTCGTCCTTGGGCACGTTCTCATTGCGGGCCGCCATGCTGCGCTGGATCTCGGCGGCGCAGGCGACCGCGTTCACCACGCTCTGGAATTCGGCAAGGATGCCGTCGCCGGTGAGTTTGACGATCCGGCCCTTGTAGTCTGAAATACGAATATCGACCAGCTCACAGCGATGGCGGTTCAGCGCCTGCAACGTGCCGGATTCATCGATGCCCATCAGCCGGCTGTAGCCGACGACGTCCGCAGCGAGAATAGCGCTCAGTCGTCGTTCCATGACCCCTCCCATGGATCTTCCCAGTTTAATCTAGCTTTTTATAGAGTTTTTGTCGCGTAGAGTCGTCCCCCGAATAAGAAATTCGGGCGGTTTCGACGTTTTTGACGCGGCAGCGCGACCATATAACGTCGTCGATCTTCATCAATACTCTATATGGGTGAAGGATGGAGCCAATCCCTAATCCTTTGTGATGAAAAGGCGATTCGTTTCGGAGAAAGGCGGAGTGTTCTGCTTTGGCCGATACTTTCTGTATCGGCATCATAAATCCGATCGCCGATCGATTTAGGGCTTGAGCCGGACCCAGGGGCATAGCCTAGAAGACGATTCGCGAGGGAATCATGAACGAGCGAATGAACGAGAATCTCTGGTTGACGGCCGCCGAATGCGCCGAGCGAATCGGGCTGACGGTAAAAGCGCTTCGCCTCTACGAGAAACGGGGGCTGATCAACCCGCGACGGACCGGCAAGAACTGGCGGCTCTATGGTGTCGAGGACATCGCGCGGCTGAACGAGATCCTGGCGCTAAAGCGACTGGGGCTCAGTCTGGCGAGGATCACCGAACTGCTGGCCGGCCACGCAACCGATCTCGACCGGACGCTCGCCATGCAACAAACGCAGTTGCTTTCGCTGCGCAGCCGGATCGAAGACAGTCTCTCGCGGATCAACGCCTCGCGGCAGCGGATCGCCGCCGGCGAACCCATCTCGATCAACGAACTCGTCAGCATAGCGAAGGAGACCAGCATGACCGATCAATCCGCCGATGCCGTCGCCTGGCGGCGCTATGAGCAAGCACGGCCACGTACGGAAGGCGCGATAGCGCTCGAACTTAATGATGGCTATCTCGGCACCTACCTCTTCGACTGGGGTAGCAGCATCACGATCGCTCGGCGCGAGGGCGGACTGACGGCGCAGATGCTCGGGCAGGAGGCCATCGATATCTACCCGGAGAAGGAGGACGAATTCTTCTGTCGCGTGGTGACGGCGCAGATCAGCTTCCGCCGCGGATCGGAGGGGCGGGTGGACGGCCTTGTGCTGCATCAAAACGGATATGAGCAAGAAGCGCTGCGGATCGGTGCGGCGGAGGCGGCAAGGCTGGCCGCAAGCCTGGAAAACCGGATAAAAAATAAGCAGCCGGTCGACAACAGCGAAACGCTGCTGCGTAGCCTGATCGCCGAACATCAGAGCGGCGAGATCAACTTTGGCAGGATGGTTCCCGCGCTTGCTGATGCCGCGCGGGAACAGATGTTGATGATATGCGCGGATCTCGAGCGAGCGGGTGCGCTGAGGTCGATTTCCTTCAAGGGCGGGGATCGGGAGGTTGGGCGGATGGGAGAGTTGACGATCGAACTCGCGGAGAGCCCGACGGAGGTTGCCGCCGTGCGGGATCTCTGCCGATCATTCCGGCAATGGCTCTATGACAATTATCCCCAGCATCGGTCGGTGGTCGATCTCTATTACAATCCGCAAAAATTCGAGGCGCTGCTCGCCGGCCTGCCGCAGATTCACGAAAGGCCGAAGGGTGCAATCTTGCTGGCGCGGCTCGGTGGAGAGCCTGTCGGCTGCGTCATGCATCAAGAGCAGGCGCCAGGCATTGCCGAGATGAAAAGGCTTTTCGTCTCGGCGGCGGCACGCGGTCGCGGTGTCGCCGCGGCACTCTGCGAGGCATCGATGGCAAGGGCAAAAGCCGACGGTTACCTGTCGATGCGGCTCGATACCGGCATATTGCAGACGGCAGCGCAGGAGCTCTATCGCCGCCTCGGCTTCCGCGAACGGGATGCCTATTATCCGGTCCCGCCGGAACTCGTGCAGATCCTGCTCTTCTTCGAGCGCGATCTCTGATCCCGCAAAACAGGCAGCGGGGCCACCGTCTGGCCGGCGCCCTTGCTCCTCCCGGCGCGCTCGGGCATTGTTGCGGCATGAGGAGAGTTTTCATCTTGCTGCTGGCGCTCTGGCCGGGCTTTGCCCTGGCCGATCAGGTGTTCTATCCAGCAAAATCGGGCAATGCCGATGCGCCGGTACTGACGGTGTATTCATCGCTCGACGAGCCGTTGGCGCAGCCGATGATCCGGGGTTTCCTGGAGGCCAATCCCGATGTCGCGGTCAAATACGAGGACATGCTGACCGGCGACATCTACGACCGGATCGTCAAGGAGACGGATGCCGGCAAGAAGACGGCGGATTTTGCCTTTTCCTCGGCGATGGACCTGCAGGTGAAGCTTTCCAACGACGGATATGCGCAGGTCAGCAACCTGCCGATGAGTGCTGCATGGCCGAAATGGGCGAACTGGCGCAACACCGCCTATGCACTCACCTTCGAGCCGGCGGTGTTCGTCTATCACAAGCCGAGCTTTGTGCATGAGCCGGTGCCGAGCTCGCGGGCAGAATTCGTCGATTATCTGAAACGCAAGGGCAACGAGGTCTATGGGCGGATCGGCACCTACGATATCGAGCGCTCCGGCGTCGGCTTTCTTTTCATGGCGCGCGACCAGGAACAGTTCGGCGACATCTGGTCGGTGATCGGGGCGATGGGGGCTGCCGGCGTCAAGCTTTATTCGACGAGTTCGGCGATCCTCGAACGCGTTGCCGACGGGCGCTTCGTGCTCGGCTACAATATTCTCGGTTCCTATGCGGCCGACTGGGCCTCGCGGAATCCCGACGTCGGCATCGTGCTGCCGAAGGATTATACCGTGGTGATGTCGCGGATCGGGCTGGTGCCGCAGGCCGCCGCCGAGGCGGAGCTCGGGCGGCGCTATCTCACCTTCTTCATGTCGAGGGAAGGGCAGACGATCCTGGCGCGCGAACTGCAGATTCCGGCCGTCAGCCCCGAGGTCGCGGGGGAGAATACTGCCAATACGCTGCAGGAACTGCTCGGCGCCCAACTTCGGCCGGTGCCGGTCAGTCCCGGGCTGATGGTCTATCTCGATCAGGTGAAGCGGGCGCGGCTGATCGCGCACTGGAACGAGGTTCTGCGGACGCAGTGAAGGCGCTTTCGGTGGGCTTCGCCCTCCTTAGAGAGCTTTGGGTCGCTGCGCCCGTAGCTCTCTTCAGATGAGGCTCGCGGCCATGCTTCGCGGCGACTAGTGCTACTGGCCATGCGGCAGCGAAGACCGGGATTTGGACCGGCACCTACCAATTACGGCAAAAAAGTGTCCTCTGCTTCTGGATATCTCGCCGATGTCAGCTAAATGACAGGTTGTTGTGGTCGCTTTGGCTACTTCTTCTCCGTGGAGGCGGAGAGCTGAAGCCTTGGGAGGTATTCCGCTCGTCATTCAGGACCCTTGCGTCCGCTGGCCGGCCATTCCTCCCGATTCCCTTGAGAATAACAGGCGGTCTGCTCAGCCGCCACGGAGGACACATCGTGAAGCATACGTTCATCGCAACCCTTCTTGCCGCGACTATCGCGCTGCCGGCCTATGCGGCCGATTACACCATCATCGCGCCGGCCGCTCCCGGCGGCGGCTGGGACCAGACGGCGCGCTCGCTGCAGACCGCGCTGCAGCAGGAGAAGATCTCCGGCAACGTGCAGGTCCAGAACGTTCCGGGCGCCGGCGGCACCATCGGCCTTGCGCAGTTCAGCAGCCAGGCTGCCGGCAATCCGAATTCGCTGATCGTCGGCGGCTATGTCATGGTCGGCGCGATCCTCACCAACAAGTCGCCGGTGACGCTCAAGGATGTCACGCCGATCGCCCGTCTGACCGGCGAATATGAGGCCGTCGTCGTTCCTGCCGGGTCCGAGATCAAGACGATGGCCGATCTGGTCGCGGCGCTGAAGAAGGATCCGGGTGCGGTTTCCTGGGGCGGCGGCTCTGCCGGCGGCACCGACCACATCGCCGTCGGCCTGATCGCCAAGGCTTCCGGCGTCGATCCGACCAAGATCAACTATGTCGCCTTCTCCGGCGGCGGTGAAGCGCTCGCCGCCATTCTCGGCGGCCAGGTCACGGCCGGCGTCTCGAGCTATAGCGAGTTTGAATCGCAGGTGAAGTCGGGCACGCTGCGTCTTCTTGCCGTATCCAGCGATAAGCGTATCGACGGCGTCGATGCCCCGACGCTGAAGGAAGCCGGCACCGACGTCACCATCCAGAACTGGCGCATGGTCGCCGCAGCCCCCGGCCTGTCGGCCGAGCAGGTTGCAAGCGTCACTGCCGATTTCGAGAAGCTGCACAGCTCCGCAACCTGGCAGGAAACCCTGAAGACCAAGGGATGGGCCGACACCTATCTGTCCGGCGATGCCTTCAAGGCGCAGCTCGAGAAGGATGTCTCCGCCACTGAAGGCATTCTCAAAGATATCGGACTTGTTCAATGAGCGAGGACAACACCTCCTCGGTAACCGAGCGCCGCCCTGATTGGGCGGCGTTCATCATTGCCGTTTTCCTCTTCGTCGTCGCCGGCGTGATGGCCTGGGATGCCTTGCATCTGAAAACGATTGCGCAGTACGACCGCATCGGTCCGGCGACAGTGCCTCAAGTGGTGGCCTTCGGCCTCTTCTGTCTCGGGATCTGGACCGCCTTCGAAGCTTGGCGCGGCGATTTTCCCGAACGTGACCGGCAGGAAGTCGCACCCGTCATCTGGATCGTCGCCGGTCTTGCCGGCCAGATGCTGCTTTTGCGCGTCGCCGGCTTCTCGATCGCGACCGGCATCCTCTTCGCGCTGACGGCACGCGGCTTCGGCAAGCGTAAGCTCTGGATCTCGCTGCCGCTTGGCATCGTCCTTAGCTTCGTCGTCTGGGCGATCTTCTCGCAGCTGCTGCAACTGACGCTGCCGGCCGGCCCGCTCGAACACCTGTTCTTCTGACCGCGCGGATGCGCTGTCAGCTCTTTTGATTTTGCGCGGCGCCTGACCCCGAAATCGGATGGTCGGGAACGCCGCTTGGGACACCAAGATGAGCACATTCGAATTCCTATGGCAGGGTATCCTGGTTGCGATGCAGCCGATGAACCTGGTTTATGCGCTGGTCGGCGTGACGCTCGGCACCGCCGTCGGCGTGCTTCCCGGCATCGGCCCGGCACTCACCGTGGCGCTGCTGTTGCCCGTCACCTACAAACTCGATCCCGGCGGCTCGCTGATCATGTTCGCCGGCATCTATTACGGCGGCATGTATGGCGGTTCGACGACCTCGATCCTGCTCAATACGCCGGGTGAAAGCGCCTCGATCGTCACCGCGCTCGAGGGCAACAAGATGGCGCGCGCCGGGCGCGGCGGACCGGCGCTGGCGACGGCGGCGATCGGCTCCTTCGTCGCCGGCCTGATCGCGACGCTCGGGCTTGCCTTCATCGCTCCCTATGTCGTCAAGCTGGCGCTGGTCTTCGGGCCGCGCGAATATTTCGCGTTGATGGTGCTTGCCTTCGTCACCGTCTCCTCGGCCTTCGGCGACTCCGCCTTGCGGGGCCTGACCTCGCTGTTCATCGGCTTTGCGCTTGCCATGGTCGGCATCGACCAGCAGACGGGGCAGGCCAGGCTTTCCTTCGGCATCCCCGACCTGCTCGACGGTGTCGAGGTGACGACGCTGGCGGTGGCGATGTTTGCGATCGGCGAGACGCTTTATATCGCCGCGCAAGGCAACCGGATCGCCGAGAAGATCGAGGCGGTCAAGGGTTCGCTCTGGATGACCGCTGAGGACTGGTCGCGTTCGTGGAAGCCCTGGCTGCGCGGCACGCTGATCGGTTTCCCGATCGGCGCGATGCCGGCGGGCGGTGCCGAAATCGGCACTTTCCTCTCCTATGCGACCGAAAAGCGGCTGGCGAAGAACCCGGAGGAATTCGGCCATGGCGCAATCGAAGGCGTGGCCGGTCCCGAGGCGGCGAACAACGCCTCCGCCGCCGGCACGCTGGTGCCGCTTCTGACGCTCGGCCTGCCGACGACGGCGACGGCGGCGATCATGCTCGCCGGCTTCCAGCAATACGGGCTGCAGCCGGGGCCGCTGCTGTTTGCCACCAATCCGCAGCTCGTCTGGGGGCTGATCGCCAGCCTGCTCATCGCCAATGCGATGCTTTTGGTGCTGAACCTGCCGATGATCGGGCTCTGGGTGCGGCTGCTGACCATTCCAAAGCCATGGCTCTATGCCGGCATCCTGCTGTTTGCGACGCTTGGGACAATCGGTGCCAATCCATCCGTGTTCGAGCTCGGCATGCTGCTCACTTTTGGCCTGCTTGGTTATGTGATGCGGCTCTTCGGCTATCCGATCGCGCCTACCGTCGTCGGCCTGATCCTCGGGCCGCTTGCCGAACAGCAGCTGCGCCGGGCGCTGGCGATCAGCCAGGGCGACGTCACGACGCTGGTGATGTCGCCGATCGCGGCGGGTCTGCTCATCGTTGCAGCCGCCGCCTTCCTCATCCCGCTGATCCTGCGGCTGCGCGGCAGGGGCCAGGTGCTGTCGCAACTGGCGGCAAACGAAGACTAGCGCATCGGCCCGAAAATCGGAATCGATTTTCGGAAAGCACGATGCGCAGATTTCAAAGTGTCAGATCGTCCGTTGTGCGTCCGAAAGGACGCACGGCGCTCAAAGAAGAAAAAGACGACCCACCCCCTCCCTCGAGGCCGGCCATGGAGACATGTGCCGGCCTGCTGTTTTTTGCATGGCTGAGGTGATTTTCTGAGCATTGTGGAGGTCTATGCGCGATGCCATCTATGAGTGGTCAATCATAGAGCAAAAGGAAATGGACAATGTCCGCACTCCGCAATTCAATCCGTACGGGTTTCTTTGGCCGCGCATTCGCCGTCCTTGGGGCTGCAAATGCTGTCAGCGCTGCTGTCGAAGCTGGTCGCCGCCCGCGCGCCAACGATCTGACGAAACTCGGCATCGACCCAGCCTCCTTCGGTCAGGTCTCCCGCTAACACCTTCAAGCCATGCATGAATGAATTAGCCCGCAACCGGATGGTCGCGGGCTTTATTTTTAGCCGCAAGGGTGCCGCGCACTGCGGCTTCTTGCATCGTCAGGCGTGAAGTTCCTCCTGCCGGGCGCCGTGACCCTCTACCTTTTCGCGCCTGTTGTGGCGGATGGATGACCAGAGGGACAGGCCGATCAGTGCCGCGCCGCCGAGGCCGGTGATGACTTCGGGGATGTGCACCATGGTCTGCGCATACATGATCACCGAGAGGATCAGGATGGCGTAGAAGGCGCCATGTTCGAGATAGCGGTATTCGGCCAGCGTTCCCTTCTCGACCAGCATGATCGTCATCGAGCGCACGTACATGGCGCCGATGCCGAGGCCGATCGCAATGACGAAGAGGTTCTGCGTCAGCGCAAAGGCGCCGATGACGCCGTCGAAGGAGAAGCTGGCGTCCAGCACCTCCAGATAGATGAAGGCGCCGAGGCCGCCCTTGGCGGCGGCACTCATCGTCTGCTGCGAGGCATCGAGCAGCCCGCCGACCACCTCGACCGCGAGGAAGGTAAGCAGGCCGTAGATGGCACAATGGACGAAGACGGTGGCTTCCTCGCCGCCGATCAGCCAGGAGAAAACCAGCATCAGCGCCAGCACGAAGGCGATCTCGATACCCTTGATGGTGGCGGAACGCGCCATCATCTTTTCAAGACCGCCAATCCAGTGCACCTGCTTCTCGTGATTGAAGAAGTAGTTGAGCCCGACCATCATCAGGAAGGTGCCGCCGAAGGCTGCGATCGGCAGATGCGCGTCGTTCATGATGCGGGCATATTCGGCGGGCTCACGTGCAGCAAGCACCAGAGCGTCCCAGGGGCCGATCTGTGCCGCGATGGCGACGATTGCCAGCGGGAAGACGATGCGCATGCCGAAGACGGCGATGATGATGCCCCAGGTGAGGAAGCGCTTCTGCCAGACCGGCGTCATCTCCTTCAGCTTGTTGGCGTTGACGATGGCATTGTCGAAGGAAAGCGATATCTCCAGCACCGCAAGCACCGTGCAGATAAAGAAGACGGTCGCCATGCCACCGATGGTGCCGGTCGTCTGCCAGCCGAGCACTGCGCCGAGAATGAGGCCGAGGGCAGTAACGATGAAAGCCCAGCGGAAATAGCTGAGCGAAGATTTATGGGTCGCGGACTGGTTCATGGCCGCACCTCGCGGCCGCAAATCGTATTGAAGAGGGTTGATATATCGGAAAAACGCGACATGCCACAACGGGCATGCGGGTCAGGCATGGTGAGCTTGTTCATCGATGAAAAATCCGCCGGCTAAGCTGCAGGCGGTACCGACATCACGAGAGCGCCGTAAAAACTCTCGCCAGAGGGGCCCGGCACCAAAGTTCCCCCGTCAGCCGATGTCTGGAAGGCTGCGGGATAGGCTCTAGGTAATGAGCTTCCCGGGTCAGTCAAGGCCGACAGGCAGACCGAGATTGGGTAATTTTTTTCGGAACCATCCTGATGCCCGCCCGTTAGGCACTGTTGAGCTTAAAAAAGGAGGCCGATGATGCACACTTCGACCCATGTTCCCGACAAACGCACGGAGGCGTCCGACCGCATGAAGCGGGCGAAGCCAAACCGCATGCAGAAGGCGCAGGTGCTGCCGCCGCATCATGTCGATCTGACGCTGACGCCCGGTGTCTATCACGACATTCACGTGCCGGCCCATGTTTCCGGCGCGGACCTTTCCAAGGGTGGTCCCGACATCAAAGGCAATGCAGAGACCAAGAAATAACGGGCATTCCGGAAGCCTCTTTGGCGCGCTGACGGTAGATTTGAAACAGGGTGAGAAACATATGACGATCAACTTTGTGCCCCGCGAGATCTTCATCCGGCACGAAAGTGAATGGCAGGCCGTACGCGAGGCGGCGGACGAGCGTATCAATATCGGCGAACGCCAGAAGCCGCTTTCGTCCATCGGCGGTCCGGCATCGGTTGGGAAAAACGATCCTTCGGCCGCACGCTCCGAATGACCAACAGACAGACGCTGACACGAACGCCCGGCATGATGCCGGGCGTTTTGTTTTCTATTGATGTTCATCCCGGTCGATACGCTGTCCGGAATTGTAGCCGAACCGTTGTTCGAGCTTACCGAAGGCGAAGAGCACACAGATGGCGGCAAGCGTCGTGAAGAAGGCGATCGGCCAATAGCCGAAGCCCATGGCGAGGCCGATCGCGCCGGAGAGCCACATGCCGGCACCCGTCGTCAGGCCGTGCACCCGACCTCTTGCAAAGACGATCATGCCGGCGGCAAGGAAAGCGACGCCGGCGGTTACGGCTTCGATGACACGCAGCGGGTCGATACGCACCTGCTCGTCATCGGCGAAACCCGGCATGTGCACTGCCTCGATCGAGATGACGGCGAAGAGGGCAGCGGCAAGACTGATCAGAATATGGGTGCGGAAGCCTGCCGGGCGGTCGCGTGCCTCGCGCTCGAATCCAATCAGTGCGCCGAAGACGATGGCGCCGAGCAGGCGGGCGAAGATGACCGGATAGTGGATGCGCGACGCCGGTATCATGTCGGCGATGATGAGATCCATGGATTTTTCCCTTAGAACATATGGAATTTTTCGCTGGCTAACGTCTGAGTGCGGAATTTGTTCAGCTTTTCCCCCTCGTTCGTTTCATAGGCCGCACAGGCCCCACCGGTGCGCCCCGGCGCTTTCCTGTCATTGGAGGGAAAGATCGCCGAACCAGGCATCATCTTGTCGCCGCGCCAACCTTTCGGAAAGGATTGGGCAGCGATAATCCCGGCCTCACGGGAATCGGATAGATGGCCAAGACAGCGACACGCGGCCGCCGCAAGGCGCCGGCCAGAGGAAAGAGCAAAGCGCGCAGCAGCGGTGGCGGATTGCTGCCCTGGGCGGTGATCGGCATTGCCGCGATCGGCGGCATCGTCGCTCACGACCATTGGAAGAGCATCCAGCCGATGCTTGCAAGGCAATCAACGCCGATCACGCGGGAAACGGCGGAGCCGAAACCCCTAGTCAGGAAAGACGTGCTGCCGAAGCAGGTGGCGCTTGCCGCACCCACGCCGAAAGCCGTATCGCCGGTGCCACAGTCGCAGCCGCTGCCGCCGGCCGCGATCCCGACGCCGATGATCCAGCCGATAAAGGCAGTGCCGTCCCCGGCCTCCCCTGCCGTTTCGGAAACCGGGAGGGTCGCTTTCGGCTATTGCGGGCAGGGCGCCCATATCAATTGCGTCGGCGATGGCGGCGTCTTCTGGTACAAGGGCGAGAAGATCGTGATTGCCGACATGGCAAGCCCGGTGGTCGATCAGGCGCGCTGTGATGGCGAACGCCGGGTGGCCTTTGCCGCCAAGTCGCGGCTGCTGGCGCTTCTGAACGCCGGACCCTTCACGATGAATGCGGCGGGTAAGGCCGAGCCCTCTGGCGCGCCGCGCGTCGTCTCTCGCGACGGGCGCTCTTTCGGCGCGCAGCTGATCAATGAGGGCCTGGCACGCAAGCCAGGGGCCGCCGGCAGTGCCTGGTGCGCCTGAGGGCGGCTACTTACCCTTCTTCACCAGCTTGCCGCCAGTGCGGAAGCTGCCGGTGAAGGAGGAGTCCTTGCTTTCGGCGGTGCATTCGATCGCGATCGGCTTGCCGGCATAGGGATTGCCGAAGGTGCAGAAGCCGGCAACCTTGACCTCCCCGGTCATCTTGTTGCCGACCCCCGTGGTGACGAGGCTGAGCGGCAGGCGGGCATTGCCGTTGGAGGCGGGCTTGATGCCGCCGCCGTCGCCCTGGAAGCCGAGCGCCTTGCCGTCGGAAGTGAAGATGAAGGTCACCAGGCCATTGACCAGCGTGACGCTGGCAAGCTCGTTCTTGCAGCCCTTGGTGGCGTCGAACTTGGCGACAACAAGCTTGGCGCATTTGCCGGAAAGCGTAATGACGCCGGGCGCGCCGGGAAAGGTCTCGACGGGTACGGCCGGCGCGGCAGAGGCCGGCAAGGCGAAGGCAGCGGAAAAAATTGCGGCGGCTGCAAGCGCGGATAACTTCATTTCGATCTCAAAACCCCATGTTCTGTCGAGGCGAATCACTACCTCATCCTCGGTTCGCCATGGCATGGTTCTGTGTCCGAATTTGGCTCCATTATTCCTGAGGCACAAAAATTTCGGCGGCCGCCGGGCGGGCGCGGCCATCGGCGGCAGATGAGTAAAAAGTTGGTTGAGCTTGCTGGTTACAAGATCCAGCAATGACATAAGTTGCCGGACATCGGCAACGAACCGATGTGAGACGACAGGGGCAAGGCGCTTATCGAGCGTGCCGTGTTGGACGCATGTCTGGTCAAGGGGAATGGGCCTAGGCAGGGAAATCCAGGCCCATTCTTTCCCGATCGGAGGTCAGTCAGATCAGGAATTTGTAGATGCAGGATAATTTAGAACAGGATTCAGATTTTAGGCCGACCCGGCCTAAAATCATCCTGTTCCAGCCGGCAGCCTTTTATCAGAACGCGCGCTGCAGGCGGAAGAAGCCCGAGGTGACGTCGTCAGCATCTTCCGGATCGAGGTACTGAACCGAAATCTTCGTGGAGAGGTTCTCGACGATCTGGTAGTCGATCGTCACGCCGGCCTTCCAGGCATCGCCGTCGTTGAACTCGCCAGCAGTGACGCCGTAGTCGCTGTAGTACTGGACAGCCGGGGTAATCTTCAGCTTGTCCGTCGCCTTGATGGCGTATTCAGCAGCGATCGCCCATTCAGCCTTGTTGTAATAGGCGTTCGGGTTGGTCGCGTAGACAACTGCGAGGCCGAGCGTGCCCGGACCGACAGCAACCGTACCCATAGCGCGGACGGCGCCTTCTTCGTTGTCGGTGTCGTAACCGGCAGTGATCTGGTAGCTGAATGCACCAGCCTTGCCGCCGAGACCGACTGCAACGCCGAAGTTGTTGGCGGTTTCGCCATCATAGAACGGGCTGTCTTCCAGCTCGTCAACGCTGATGCCAGCGTAGAAGGCGTCGGTTTCGTACTGATAACGGATAGAGTTGTGCAGCGTTACCGTCCGAGTCGTTGGCGACAGAACCACCGCCGCCGGCGCCGATCGAGCTGGCGTGCGGAGCAACGTCAACCTGGAAACGGACGTAGCCGTTGATCTTGAGGCAGGTTTCGGTGCCCGGGATGTAGAAGTAGCCGGTGCCGTAGGCGTCGCAGACGCGAACGTATTCAACCGGTTCCGGCTCGGCAGCAACGATAGCGTCAGCAGCCTGAGCGCCGGATACTGCTGCAAGTGCAGCAGCGGAGCCGAGAAGAAGGCTCTTGATGTTCATGGAATAACCTCCAGTTCAGATGCAAGAGGATGAAGACCGTCTGCGCTCGGCAGTCCCTACGTGTCTTCATCCCGTGTGACCGAAGCGGCACCTTTTTGGCTCGGTGCCTGCCTCGCCGCGGAAGTTACATAGGGTATGTTGCGCTGCAACGACATTGTCGATCGTGACAGCGAGAGGGCATTACTATGTTGCTGAAATCACACGCATTTTGTCATAAACTCGTCATCTGTCCGTCACAAAGCCGCGCTTCTGCATGCCTGAGCAACGAGGGGCTGAACTTCAGCAGCGGTATGCAATTGATGATCGCGTGAGCACGTCTTCATATGCGGATACGCCATCACTGCGATCTGCACGAATCGGACAAAAGCTCGACAACCAGCATGTTTTGCCAGGACATACCCCAGGACATACCGATGTCGGGCCACAGCTTCTCACTGGCAGTGATCGGTGACTGGCGAATGTTGCCTCGACGGGAAGCGACGAAGATCTGCCACGCGCTTTGGGGGAGAACGGTCGTCTCGCTAGGGATTTTTGAAATCGTCCCAGAGGATCGCTACCCCAGCCGCGAGGATCGTGATCGTAATCAGCCAAAGCTTGATGTTGACGGGTTCGACGACATGAAACTGCATATAACCGAAGCCGAGGAGGTCAGCCCCACCCAGGGCGACGCCGAGGATTATGGATATCGCTTTCCGTGTCCGCGTTCTTGCGTCACGTCACCCTATTTCCCACGTGCGGGGCCATCCCACAGCCATTGAAACCCCGGCCCGGATCATGGTTGCGGACCAATCACGTGCAAGCCCTCGCTCCCAAAGTGCTGGATCTGGAGCGCGTGCCAGGCCCAGGAAACAGAAAATCCCCAAGGCGGGGATTTGTCAACGATGTCAGGGGGATCGGATGGTGGGCGTGACAGGGATTGAACCTGTGACCCCTACGATGTCAACGTAGTGCTCTCCCGCTGAGCTACACGCCCATCCGATGGCGGCGCATAGATCACAAAACCTTCGGAGCCGTCAATAGGCTTTTTTCAGTTTTGTGACGCGCCGTCCTGCAAGCCTTACGCGGCAAGCATCTTGTTGACCTCGTCGACGAGATCGCGCAGGTGAAAAGGCTTGGAAAGGACCTTGGCATCCTTCGGCGCCTTCGAATCAGGGTTCAGCGCCACGGCGGCAAAACCGGTGATGAACATCACCTTCAGGTCGGGGTCGAGCTCGGTGGCGCGTCGCGCCAGCTCGATGCCGTCCATCTCGGGCATGACGATATCGGTCAGCAGCAGGGAAAACGGCTCCTCGCGCAGCCGGTCATAGGCGCTGGCGCCATTGTCATAGGAAAGGACCTTGTAGCCGGCCTTTTCGAGCGCTTTCACCAGGAAGCGGCGCATGTCGTTGTCGTCTTCGGCGAGAAGTATCTTCTGAGTCATCAATCCAGACCGCGATCCATAGGTTTTTGGTGGGCTGCCAGCCGTTTACACTAGTCTTTACCCGGTAAACAACCGGTGAATTGCCTGTGCGTGACCGCCGTCCCTTCTACATAGTATGGACTTGCGGCCGGGCAACTGGCAACATGGGCCAAGCAGTCAGTTCATGACATGGTAAAGAGGGCCGAAAGTGCCGGAAATACGCGAATACGAGCTTTTTGAGGTCCATGAGCCCGTGTCGCAGACCATTCCCTTCGTCTACAACTCCCCCCATAGCGGCCGCATTTATCCACCGGAATTTATCGCCCAGTCCAGGCTGGAAGGCATCGCCATCCGCCGTTCCGAGGATCACTATGTCGACGAGCTCTTCGGCTCGGCCGTCGCACTCGGCGCGCCGTTGCTGGCGGCCAACTTCCCGCGCGCCTATCTCGACGTCAATCGCGAGCCTTACGAGCTCGATCCGCGGATGTTCGACGGGTTGCTGCCGCCCTATGCCAATGTCAATTCGCTGCGGGTCGCCGGCGGGCTCGGCACCATTCCGCGCATCGTCGCCGAGAACATGGAGATCTATGCGCGGCGCCTGCCGGTGCAGGAGGGGCTCGACCGCGTCGAAGCGGTTTACAAGCCTTATCATGCGGCGCTTCGCCGGCTGATCGCGCGAACGCATGTGCAGTTCGGCTTCGGCGTGCTGATCGACTGCCACTCGATGCCCGGCAATGTGCGCGTTGCCGGCAGCACTGCGCGACCTGATTTCATCATTGGTGATCGTTACGGCACCAGCGCTTCGGCCGAGCTTTCGCGCGCGGCCATCGCCATCCTCGAGGAAATGGGTTTTGCGGCGATCCGCAACAAGCCCTATGCCGGCGGCTTCATCACCGAACATTACGGCCGCCCCTCGCGCGGCCTGCACGCGCTGCAGATCGAGGTGAACCGGGCGATCTATGTCGACGAGCTGACGCTGGAGAAGCGCGAGGATTTCGCTGCAGTGGCTGATGCCGTCACGGACTTCATGCGGCAGATGGCGGAATACGTCGAGAAATTTGCCGGCGAGCGGGCGCTGGCCGCCGAATAGATCTCTTTTCGATGTCGCTGACGTCTGGCCTTCGTCATCCCGGCCAAAAAAAACCGCGCTTGTGAGCGCGGCTAAGTCTAGGGAGGAAACACCCAAGGAGGGTATTTACAGTCAGAAGACTGTATGAAGACGCTACTATTGCATTGCACAAATGTCAAGCAATATATTGCGCTGCGATATCTTTGGGCAGTTAGAGCCAAATTGCCTGCTGCGTTTGCATTCCCGTTGCTTTTCGCTATGAAAAGCGCCATTCCCGCCAGCCAAACGGATCCATCATGTTGCCTGACCGTTCGTTCTTCAACCGCCTGGCGGAGGCCGCCCGAGCCGAGACGCTTCCGCGCTTCCGCTCCGGCCTCGATGTCACGAACAAGCTTTCCTCCGGTTTCGACCCGGTGACGGAGGGCGACCGGGCGGCCGAACTCGCCATCCGGGCGCTGATCGAGGAGAATTTCCCCGGCCACGGCATTCTCGGCGAGGAGCATGGTAATGTCGGGCTCGATCGCGAATATGTCTGGGTGATCGATCCGATCGACGGCACGCGCGCCTTCATCTCAGGTGTGCCGGTGTGGGGAACGCTGATCGGCCTGCAGAAAGATGGCAGGGCGATCATGGGCATGATCGAACAACCCTTTACCGGCGAGCGTTATTTCGCGGACCAGAACGGCTCGATCTATACCGGGCCGGAGGGCGAGCGGCGCCTGGCGACGCGTCAGTGTGATGCGCTTTCGAACGCCATCCTGTTCACCACCTCGCCGCATCTCTTTGCCGGCGAGGAGATGGAGAAATACCGCGAGATCGAGAGCCAGGTACGGCTCTTCCGCTACGGCTGCGACTGCTATGCCTATGCGCTGCTTGCCGCCGGCCATATCGATCTCGTTATCGAAAACAGTCTGAAACCCTATGACGTCGGCGGCATCATTCCCGTCATCGAGAGGGCGGGCGGCATCATCACCACCTGGGACGGCGGACGGCCGGAAAACGGCGGCTCGATCATCGCCGCCGGCAGCCGGGCGGTCTACGAACAGGCGATCGCCGTCCTGCAGCGCTGATCCCGATCGGCCGTGCTGATTCCGCGGTCAGCAGCACTGGCCGGTCACGTGCCGAGGGCGGCGACGTCCTGGTTTTCTTCGGCATCGCTGCCGGGAATGAAGGCGTGGAAAGCGGCAAGGGCGGCGGCGCGGTAGATATCCCGTTCCTGGAAGATCTCGTGACGGGCGCCGTTGATCGGCACCAACTGACCGGCGCGGAAATAACGCGAAAGCCGCTCCTGCGCCGTGTAGGGCACGACACCGTCACGCGTCGGGGCGATGACGATGGTCGGGATGGTGATCGAGAAGAGATGGTAGGGCGAGGTGACCCGGTCCATCGTGCGAAAGGCCTCGATCAGCCAGCGGGCCGTCGGCGGCCCGAGCGTCAGTTCCGGATGAGCCTTCATCATCGCGACATTGCGCTCGAAACGGTGTTCGTCCGAGGTCAGCGGATTATTGCTGAAGTTCGGCTCTTTCAGTTTCGAGGTCAGCGGCAGAAAGCCGAGGCCAACAGCAGTCAGCGTGCCGGCAAGAGCGCGGATGACGCGAGGCGACGCCGACTGGCCAGTCAGGCCGATGAAGGGCGCCGACAGCACCATGCGATCGATACGGGTGGTGAGATAGGGCGCGGCCGACAGCGCAATCAGGCCGCCTGTGGAATGCGCGAGCAGATAGAAGGGCAGGCGGGTATCCGGCAGCACCACCTTTTCGAGGAAGGTGTCGAGGTCACGCTCGTAATCGACGAAGCGGCGAATGTGGCCGTGGTTGCGGCTCTTCAGGAGCCGCGGCGAGCCGCCCTGGCCGCGCATATCGAAGGTCGCGACCCAGAGGCCTTTGGCCGTCAGGTCGCGGATCGTCTCGAAATATTTCTCGATATATTCGTTGCGGCCATGCAGGATGACGACCGTGCCTCGGGCAACCTGAGCGCTCGAGCGGAAGACGGCGTAACGCAGCTGGTGACCGTCATGGGTTTCAAAGAACCCCTCCGTGCGGTTTTCCGGGGTGGGATTGTCGGGCGTCGAATAGAGAACCTGATCCATGACTTTGCCAATGCGGGCCGCTGCTGACTGCTTCGCCTTTAGGGATAGCGCACGGCATCGGGATTGGAAAGCGGTGGCGCCCGCAAGGCACACTGCATAATTCCCTAAATCGGGATCGAATTAAGGATAAAATTATGCAGCATTTCAAAGTGTTACAGCGTCCTTTGCGCGTCTTTTCAGACGCGCGGCGCTGTAGCGCAGGAAAAGGGCCGGCAGGAGCATGAGGGTGCTCGCGGCCGGCCGAAGTTGAGGCTGAAGAAGAAGGGACGATGCACTTCAGCCATCGGGACCAGATTCACCCGACGCTGAAATTCCTAGGCGAATGCGCCTGAACGCGTTCCGAACCGGTCGTTCATGCGGGGTTCACGGGCCGATCAAGGCGATTCCGGAAAGGTCTTGAACTCCTCGAAGCCCATCACCATCTCCTTTCTGCGGGTGCCGAACAGGGCCTGCGCAACCGTCCCAAGGCCGCCAAAGATGGGGTCTCAGGGGCATTTTATCGCAACACGTCGCTTCCACAGGAGGACATCATGCGTCACGTAGACTTCTCTCCCCTTTATCGTTCGACCGTCGGCTTCGACCGGCTCTTCACCATGCTCGACAGCCTTGCCCAGCCGGAGCAGGCGCAGACCTATCCGCCCTACAATATCGAGCGCACCGGTGAAAACACCTATCGCATCACCATGGCGGTTGCCGGTTTCGACGAGACCGAACTTTCGATCGAAGCCCATGCCCTTGTGCTGTCCGTGAAGGGTGAAAAGAACGAGGAACCTGCCGAAAGCGGCGAATTCCTCTACCGCGGCATTGCCAAGCGCGCCTTCGAGCGCCGCTTCCAGCTTGCCGACCATGTCGAGGTGACTGCCGCTTCGCTGAAGAACGGCCTGCTGCACATCGACCTTCTGCGCAATATTCCCGAGGCCATGAAGCCCCGCAAGATTACGATTGCTGCAGAACCGGTCGAGGCTCCGAAGGCCATCGAAGCGCAGATCATCAACGGCTAATCAGATCCTTATCGGATAAAATGAACGGCGCTCCTATGGGGCGCCGTTTTTTATTTCGGCTTAAAGCGCGCCGCGATCTTTCAGATTCGCTCCTCGCGCTTTAGCTCTTTATATTTACGCATGTCGTTGTCGCAAAACCGCTGCACACATTTGCGCGACATGCTTCATGCCGGGCTGGTTGCCTCGTCGATTTCCTTGTCCGTTGCGCGGCGGGCCGCGGCGGCGGCGTATTTCTGGGCGATGACGGCGCAGACCATCAGCTGGATCTGGTGGAACAGCATCAGCGGCAGCACGATCGCGCCGATCGACTGGCCGGCGAAGATGACGTTCGCCATCGGCACGCCGCTTGCGAGGCTCTTCTTCGAGCCGCAGAAGGTGATGGTGATCTCGTCGGCCTTGTTGAAGCCCAGCCAGCGGCTGCCGAACATCGTCAGCACCAGGACAATCGCCAGCAGAACCATATCGGCGACGATGACGACGCCGATATCGGCAATCGAGAAAGTGTGCCACAGGCCTTCGACGACCGCCGTGCTGAAGGCGAGATAGACGACCATCAGGATCGAGCCGCGGTCGACAGGCATCAGGATCTTCTTCTTGGCGCGGATCCAGTCGCCGATCCAGGGCTGCAGGATCTGGCCGACGATGAAGGGGGCAAGCAGCTGCAGCAGGATCTGCTCCAAAGCGTCGAAGGAGAAGCCGCCATGGCCGCCGACGGAAAACAGCAGGCCGACGAGCAGTGGTGTCAGGAACATGCCGAAGATGTTGGATGCCGAGGCCGAGCAGATGGCGGCCGGTACGTTGCCGCCCGCCATCGAGGTGAAGGCGATCGATGATTGCACCGTCGACGGCAGCACGCAGAGGAAGAGGATGCCGAGATAAAGCGGCTGCGGCAGGATCGTGTCGGGGATCAGTCCGAGCGCCATGCCGAGCAGCGGAAAGATGCCGAAGGTCGTCAGCAGGATGACGAGATGCAGGCGCCAGTGCAGCAGGCCTGATATGACGACGTCGCGCGACAGGCGGGCGCCATGCAGGAAGAACAGCAGCGCGATGGCAAGGTCGGTGGCGATGCCGAAATAATCCGCGAATGTGCCGCGCGCCGGCAGCAGCGAAGCGAGGATGACGGTGCAGACGAGCAGGATTGTGAATGTATCGGGCAGAAAGCGGCGCATGGCGATCTCGCGGCGTGATAAAACAGTCATTGTTCTGTCGCCCATTATGATCCAGGATGCAAGGAATAACAGTTATCGAGATACTGGATCATGCTGGACCTTTCGCAATTGCGCAGTTTCGTCGCCGTCGAGCAGATGGGCAGTTTCACGCTCGCCGCAGAAAGGCTGGGCCTCGGGCAGTCGACGGTCAGTCAGCACATCCAGCGGCTGGAGACGGCGCTCGGGCGCAGGCTGCTGGCGCGCGACACGCATAAGGTGATGTTGACCGGCGATGGCGAGGCACTGCTGTCGCATGCGCGGGCCATGCTTTCGATCGAGGGGCAGGTGCAGTCGCTGTTTAAGAGCAACAGCCTGCGCGGCAGTCTGCGGCTCGGCGTATCGGAGGATTTCGTCACCAGCCAGCTGCCGGCGGTGCTGGAGGATTTCGTGCGTTCGCATCCATCGGTCGACCTGGAGCTGACGGTTGCGCTTTCCGGTGTCCTTTACGAGATGCAGGACAATGGCGAGATCGATCTGGTGCTCGCCAAGCGCCGGCTCGGCGATGCGCGCGGAAAACTCGTTTATCGCGAGCCTCTCGTCTGGCTGGCGCGCGATCCTGAGCGTGTACTCGCCTCAGGCCCTCTGCCGCTGATCGCCTTTCCGCCGCCGAGCGTCACACGGGTGATCGCGCTCGAAGCGCTCGGGCGAAACGGGGTGCCGTGGCGGATCGTCTGCACCTGCGGCAGCCTGAGCGGGTTGACGGCAGCGGCGCGAGCCGGGATGGGCGTGCTGGTGCAGCCGCGCAGCATGGCGCCGTCCGGCCTGAAGGAGATCGCTGCGGGAAAACTTCCGGTGCTGGAGGACGTGGAATTCGTGCTGGTGCCGCGCAAGGGCGCGGACCAGGCACTGGTTTCAGCACTGTCGGAGGATATTCTGCAAAAGGTGAGGGGACTGAGGTCGGCGTGAATCCCTGCCCGTCACCGAAAGGCCTGCCGGCCCGGCAGGCCTTTCGGGCAGGCGATCAGGCGGCCAAGCACTTCAAGAAGCCATCGACATCCGCTTCGGTGGTCGCGAAGCTGGTGACGAGGCGGATCAGGGTTTCGCTTTCGGAAACGAGTTCGGGCGTTGCCG
Source organism: Rhizobium leguminosarum (assembly GCF_002953715.1). GTDB lineage: Bacteria > Pseudomonadota > Alphaproteobacteria > Rhizobiales > Rhizobiaceae > Rhizobium > Rhizobium leguminosarum_V. The sequence goes on along the minus strand of NZ_CP025012.1, from coordinate 3,799,606 downwards.
CCGGGACCGGCCATTCGTAAAATTTCGCGCCCTTTTCCTCCGCAATTTTTGCGGCACTTTTGCTGACGACGGCAAAGACTTCGTTGGATGCGGTCGGCCAGGCGAGGCGGGCGGAGTTGCTCGTGCCGATACCGGCGCGCAGCCGGTCGGCCATGCCGTTCGAATGGCGGGCGAGATCGAGCCAGAGGCCGTCTTCGAAATAGGCATCGAACTGAGCGGCGATGAAACGCGACTTGGAGAAGAGCTGGGCGGCGCGCTTGCGGATGAACGGCATTTCCCGGGCTTGATCCGGATTGAAGAAGACGATCGCTTCGGCACACCAGCAGCCGTTCTTGGTGCCGCCGAAGGACAGCATGTCGACGCCGCGCTTCCAGGTCATTTCGGCCGGGGTGGCGCCGAGGGCGACCAGGGCGTTGGCGAAGCGGGCACCATCCATGTGGAGCGGCAGATTGCGCTTCCTTGATATGGCGGCGATCTCGCCGATCTCCGGCAGAGAATAGACGGTGCCGATCTCGGTCGCCTGGGTGATGGTCACGGCGCTGGCGCGGCCGTGATGGACGGCGTCCTCGGGAAAGCTTGCGATCTTCGCCAAAAGCTTCGCCGGGTCGATCTTGCCGGCTTCGCCGTCAACGGCAACGAGACGGGCGGCGCCGGAGAAAAATTCCGGCGCACCGCATTCGTCCTCGATCACATGGGCCTCCGAATGGCAGAAGGTGATGCCGCCGGGGCGCTGGACGCTTGCCAGCGACAGCGAGTTCGCCGCCGTGCCGGTGGCGACGAAGAAGATCGAAACCTCACGCTCGAAGATCTCGGAAAAACGGGCTTCGACCTTTCTGTCGAGATCGCCGGCGCCATAGGCGGCGGCAAAGCCGGTCGATTCCGTCAGCAGACGTTCGGCAATGGATTTGTGGGCGCCGGCCCAGTTATCGGAAGCAAAGAACATGTGGGGAAACCGTGGGAAAGGAAGGGGTTGGCAAAGTCCGCAGCGGACATTACGCCAAAGCTTCACAGGATCAAGGTTGTCGCCCGCGACACATCACGGAAATTGAACTACGCAATCAATAAACAAAATAATACGACATAACGTAATTTTCTTTCGTCATCGCCGCTACCCAGGCAATCTTCCGTCGCAAATTGACGTTTTTTGACGGAGCGCTCTTGCAGAGCCGAATGCTTTCTGGCATAGAACTGATGAATTAGGACAGTGTTGCTGTCCTATTTTGGCCTTTATGACCGAAGAGGCGCCGAAAGCCCTGGAACAGAACGGCTTTCACGCTATAGTTCTTCCGAGCGCCAAGCCTCAAGGGCGGCGCGCGGAGGCGAATGGCAGGCGCGGAACGCGACGGTTTGCTTTCCTTCAAAGCAGATGTCTGCGGCCGATCTTCACAATGCAACAGCGCTATCATGCGCCGAACCTATCTTCGGGTTGCGGCGCGAGACGAAAAGCCGCCCGCGGCCCCGCGGGTTTCGACAGGAGGAAAGATGATGACGAAGACGCCATCCATGGAAGTTGACCGGTTTGCTGCTGCTAATCTGCGCGCGACGGCCAATATGTCCAAATCCGCCTCCGGCCTGCCGAAGAAACAGGGCCTCTACGATCCGCGCAACGAACATGATGCCTGCGGCGTCGGCTTCGTCGCCCATATGAAGGGCCAGAAGTCGCACCAGATCGTCAAGGATGGCCTGTTCATCCTCGAGAACCTGACGCATCGCGGCGCCGTCGGCGCCGATCCGCTAATGGGTGACGGCGCCGGCATCCTGGTGCAGATCCCCGACCGTTTCTTCCGCGAGGAGATGGCCGAGCAGGGCATCACCCTGCCGCCGGTCGGCGAATATGGCGTCGGCCATATCTTCATGCCGCGCGATGAAAAGCAGATCGAGCACTTCAAGAAGGTGATCAAGGACGTCATCACCGAGGAAGGCCAGGTCTTCATCGGCTTCCGCGACGTGCCGGTCGACAATTCCTCGCTCTCCAAGGCGCCGGCCATTGCCGCAACCGAGCCGCATCATGTGCAGGTCTTCATCGGCGCCGGCGAGGATGCCGAAAACAACGACGAGTTCGAGCGCCGGCTGTTCACGCTGCGCAAGGTGATCTCCAACCGTATCTATGACGAGTTCGACGGCGAGGAGAGCAATTTCTACCCGGTGTCGCTGTCGTCGGCGACGGTGGTCTACAAGGGCATGTTCCTGGCCTATCAGGTCGGCGTCTATTACAAGGACCTGTCGGACCCGCGTTTCGAAAGCGCGGTCGCCCTGGTGCATCAGCGCTTCTCGACCAACACCTTCCCGTCGTGGAAGCTCGCACATCCCTACCGCATGGTTGCCCATAACGGCGAGATCAACACGCTGCGCGGCAACGTCAACTGGATGGCGGCGCGCCAGGCGTCGGTCTCCTCGCCGCTGTTCGGCGAGGACATCTCCAAGCTCTGGCCGATCTCCTACGAGGGGCAGTCGGACACCGCCTGCTTCGACAATGCGCTCGAATTCCTGGTTCGCGGCGGTTATTCGATGGCGCATGCGGTAATGATGCTGATCCCGGAAGCCTGGGCCGGCAACCAGTCGATGGCCGCCGAACGCAAGGCTTTCTACGAATATCATGCGGCGCTGATGGAGCCGTGGGACGGGCCGGCCGCGGTCGCCTTCACCGACGGCAAGCAGATCGGCGCGACGCTCGACCGCAACGGCCTGCGGCCGGCGCGCTACCTCGTCACCGATGACGACCGCGTCATCATGGCGTCCGAAGCCGGCGTGCTGCCGGTTCCGGAGGAGAAGATCATCCAGAAGTGGCGCCTGCAGCCGGGCAAGATGCTGCTGATCGACATGGAAGAAGGCCGCATCATCTCCGACGACGAGGTGAAGTCGCAGCTTGCGACGGCGCATCCCTATCGCAGCTGGCTCAACCGCACGCAGCTCATCCTCGAAGACCTGAAGCCGGTGGAGCCGCGGGCGCTGCGCCGCGACGTGTCGCTACTCGACCGCCAGCAGGCCTTCGGCTATACGCTCGAGGATACCCGCATCCTGATGTCGCCGATGGCGACGACGGGCCAGGAGGCGATCGGTTCGATGGGCACGGATACGCCGATCTCGGCCATGTCGGAAAAGTCGAAGCTGCTCTACACCTATTTCAAGCAGAACTTCGCGCAGGTCACCAACCCGCCGATCGACCCGATCCGCGAGGAACTGGTGATGAGCCTCGTCTCCTTCATCGGGCCGCGGCCGAACATTCTCGACCACGAGGGCGCGGCGAACGCCAAGCGGCTCGAAGTGCGCCAGCCGATCCTGACCAATGGCGATCTCGAAAAGATCCGCTCGATCGGCCATACGGAAGACCGTTTCGACACCAAGACGCTCGATTTCACCTATGATATCGAGCGTGGCGCCGAAGGCATGCCCGAGATGCTCGACCGGCTCTGCGAGCGTGCGGAAGCGGCGGTCAAGGGCGGCTACAACATCATCGTGCTCTCCGACCGCCAGATCGGGCCTGATCGAATCGCCATTCCGGCGCTGCTGGCAACGGCTGCCGTGCACCATCACCTGATCCGCAAGGGGCTGCGCACCTCGGTCGGCCTCGTCGTCGAGACCGGCGAACCGCGCGAAGTCCACCATTTCTGCCTGCTCGCCGGCTATGGTGCCGAGGCGATCAACCCGTATCTCGCCTTCGACACGCTGCTCGACATGCATGCCAAGGGCGAATTCCCGAAGGAAGTGGATGCCACCGAAATCGTCTACCGCTACATCAAGGCGGTCGGCAAAGGCATCCTCAAGGTCATGTCGAAGATGGGCATCTCGACCTATCAGTCCTATTGCGGCGCGCAGATCTTCGATGCGATCGGCCTGCAGTCGGAGTTCATCGACAAGTATTTCTTCGGAACCGCGACGATGATCGAAGGCGTTGGCCTCGAGGCAATCGCCGCTGAGACCGTCGCCCGCCACACCGCGGCCTTCGGCGCGGACCCGATCCTGGCGACGACGCTCGATATCGGCGGCGAATATGCCTATCGCATGCGTGGCGAGAGCCATGCCTGGACGCCGGATGCGGTTGCCGCCCTTCAGCATGCCGTGCGCGGCAATGCCGAGGATCGCTACCGCGAATTCGCCGATATGGTCAACAATTCGGCGCTGCGCATGAACACGATCCGCGGGCTCTTCAAGATGAAGAGCGCCGAGGCGCTCGGCCGCAAGCCGATATCGATCGACGAGGTCGAGCCGGCGGCCGATATCGTCAGGCGTTTCTCGACGGGGGCGATGTCCTTCGGCTCGATCTCCAGGGAGGCGCATACGACGCTGGCGATCGCCATGAACCGGATCGGCGGCAAGTCGAACACCGGCGAGGGCGGCGAGGAATCCGACCGCTACATGCCGCTGGCCGATGGTTCGATGAACCCGGAACGTTCGGCGATCAAGCAGATCGCGTCGGGCCGCTTCGGGGTGACCACCGAATATCTCGTCAATGCCGACGTGCTGCAGATCAAGGTGGCGCAAGGCGCCAAGCCTGGCGAAGGCGGCCAGCTGCCGGGTCACAAGGTTGACGCGACGGTTGCCAAGACCCGCCATTCGACGCCGGGTGTCGGCCTGATTTCGCCGCCGCCGCATCACGACATCTATTCCATCGAAGATCTGGCGCAGCTGATCTACGATCTGAAGAACGTCAACCCGACCGCCGATGTTTCGGTCAAGCTCGTCTCTGAAGTCGGCGTCGGCACGGTTGCCGCCGGTGTCGCCAAGGCACGCGCCGACCACATCACGGTCGCCGGCTTCGACGGCGGCACGGGTGCGTCGCCGCTGACGTCGCTCAAACATGCCGGCAGCCCTTGGGAAATCGGCCTTGCCGAGACCCAGCAGACGCTGGTGCTGAACGGGCTGCGCTCGCGCGTCGCCCTGCAGGTGGACGGCGGGCTGAAGACCGGCCGCGACGTCATTATCGGGGCGCTGCTTGGAGCCGACGAGTTCGGCTTTGCCACCGCGCCGCTGATTGCCGCCGGCTGCATCATGATGCGCAAGTGCCATCTCAACACCTGTCCGGTGGGCGTGGCGACCCAGGATCCGGTGCTGCGCAAGCGCTTCAAGGGCGCGCCGGAGCACGTCATCAACTATTTCTTCTTCGTCGCCAACGAAGTGCGCGAAATCCTCGCCTCACTCGGGTTCACCCGGCTTGACGAGATCATCGGCGCCTCGGAGCTTCTGGAGAAGGACGAGATGCTGAACCACTGGAAGGCGAAGGGCCTCGATTTCAGCCGTATCTTCCACAAGGTCGACGCTCCCAAGGAAGAGACCTTCTGGACGAGCCGACAGAAGCACCCGATCGACGACATTCTCGACCGCGTGCTGATCGAGCAGGCGCAGCCGGCACTGACGGCCAAGACGCCCGTCGCCTTCGAGGTTGGCATCAAGAACGTCGACCGTTCGGCAGGCGCGATGCTTTCCGGCGAGGTCGCCAAGCGCTTCCGCCATCGCGGGCTGAAGGAAGACACGATCAATGTGACGCTTCGCGGCACGGCGGGGCAGAGCTTCGGCGCCTTCCTGGCGCGCGGCGTCACCTTCAATCTGATCGGCGACGGCAACGACTATGTCGGCAAGGGCCTTTCGGGCGGCAAGATCATCATCCGGCCGCCGGAGAATTCGAGGATCGTGGCCGAGGACTCGATCATCGTCGGCAACACCGTGCTTTATGGTGCGACCGAGGGCGAATGCTATTTCCGCGGTGTGGCGGGCGAACGTTTCGCCGTGCGCAATTCGGGCGCGATCGCCATCGTCGAGGGTGTCGGCGACCATGGCTGCGAATACATGACCGGTGGCGTCGTCGTCGTGCTCGGCGCCACGGGCCGCAACTTTGCGGCCGGCATGTCCGGCGGTGTCGCCTACGTGCTCGATGAGACCGGCGATTTCGCCAGCCGCTGCAACATGGCGATGGTCGAGCTCGAGCCGGTGCCCGAGGAGGACGACATGCTGGAGAAGCTGCATCATCACGGTGGTGACCTCATGCACAAGGGACGCGTCGACGTCTCTGGCGACATGACGCGCCATGACGAGGAGCGCCTCTACCAGCTGATCTCCAACCATCTGCACTATACGGGCTCGGCCCGCGCCACTGAGATTCTCGACAACTGGGCCGACTACCGTCCGAAGTTCCGCAAGGTCATGCCGGTCGAATACCGTCGGGCGCTCGAGGAAATGGAGCGCAGCCGGATGGGCATCGCCGCGGAATGAATTGCACCGGGACATCCGTCACCTGCTGACTGCCGGTGACGGATGACGAAAATATCTCAATGACCCGTGACGATCACGCCGACGGCCAAGGCTGTCCAGATCGCACGGATGTCTTGCAGGGGATATGGTCCAATGACGGTCAAGACAAGCAACTTGCCCCGGGTACCGGGACTGACGATAGACAGATTGGCTGCGGTGAGGCGGTCATGAGGGTAAGGGACGAAAACATGGGTAAGGTAACAGGGTTTCTGGAAATCGACCGGCAGGTGGCGAAGTACCAGCCGGCGTCAGATCGTATCCGCCATTTCCGCGAGTTCACGATCCCGATGTCGGACCCGGAAGTGCAGAAACAGGCCGCGCGCTGCATGGACTGTGGTATCCCCTATTGCCACGGCCCGACCGGCTGCCCTGTTCACAACCAGATTCCCGATTGGAACGACCTCGTCTACAACAACAACTGGGAAGCGGCGATCCAGAACCTGCATTCGACCAACAACTTCCCTGAGTTCACCGGTCGCGTCTGCCCGGCGCCCTGCGAGGAAGCCTGCACGTTGAATCTCGAGGATGCGCCGGTCGCCATCAAGACGGTCGAACAGGCGATCGCCGACAAGGCCTATGAGCTCGGCTTCATCCGGCCTCAGCCGGCCACGGTTCATACCGGCAAGAAGGTCGCCGTCATCGGCTCCGGCCCCGCCGGCATGGCAGCCGCCCAGCAGCTCGGCCGCGCCGGCCACGAGGTGCATCTCTATGAGCGCGAGACCAAGCCGGGTGGACTGCTGCGCTACGGCATTCCCGACTTCAAGATGGAGAAGAACTTCATCGACCGCCGCGTCGAGCAGATGAAGGGCGAGGGCGTCACCTTCCATTGCGGCGTCAATGTCGGCGTCGACGTCAAGGTCGAGCAGCTGCTCGCCGATCACGACGCCGTTCTCTACTGCGGCGGCTCCGAGACGCCGCGCGAGGCGGGCATTCCGGGCACCGACCTTGCGGGCGTGCATGATGCGATGCCCTATCTGGTGCAGCAGAACCGCCGCGTCGGGCGCGAGAACATCGACAGCGTCGGCTGGCCGTCGGACCCGATCCTTGCCGGCGCCAAACATATCGTCGTCGTCGGCGGCGGGGATACGGCTTCGGACTGCGTTGGCACGGCCTTCCGCCAGGGCGCCGTCAGAGTCACCCAGCTCGACATCCGGCCACAGCCGCCGGAGAAGGAAGACAAGCTTGCCGTCTGGCCCTTCTGGGCGACGAAGATGCGCACCTCTTCCTCGCAGGCCGAGGGCGCCGTGCGTGAATTCCAGGTGGCCACTCTTGAATTCGTCGGCGAAGACGGTGTGCTGACCGGCGTCAAGTGCTGTGAGGTAGACGAGCGCCGGCGGCCGGTTCCAGGCACGGAATTCGTCATCCGGGCCGATCTCGCTTTCATCGCCATCGGTTTCCGCGGGCCGTTCACCGGCAGCGTGCTGAAGGAGCTCGAGGGCAAGCTGACGCTTAACACCGATAAGCGCGGCTCGACCAACGTCGTCGCCAACGACCGCGACTACAAGACTTCGATCGACAAGTTCTGGACGGCGGGTGACGTGCGCCGCGGCCAATCGCTGGTGGTCTGGGCGATCCGTGAAGGCCGCCAGGCTGCGCGCGCCATCGACGAGGAATTGATGGGCTCGACCGTCCTGCCGAACTGACCGTCAGTCACACCTTCCCGAAGACACGAACTCCGCCCCTCCGGCGGAGTTTTTTTATAGAGCACTGCGCATCCGAGAGGACGCGCAGCGTGTGGTGCGACCGCTTGACGCGGAGGCCGTGCGCCGCAAGCCTCAGGCAATGCCGGGAAGCGAGATTTTTCGCCGGACGCGGGCTCAGGAGGAGCCGGCGGCGACCGAAGCGGAGGTGCCCCGCCGTTTTGGCCGTAACGCATTTCACCATCGGCTGCGGCGTGAGGCCGCAAATGATCGACAAGGATACTTCAAATGGTTTCCGCACTGGACAGCACGCGGCTGGTTTCGGCCCAATATGCCCTGAAAAATCTTCGCGACTCCGACGACAGCTCGCAGGACACGCAGAGTTCGTCGGCCGCCAGCATTCTGAGCAGCTATGGGTTCGATTCGAGCTCCGCCTCGCTTCTTTCCAACCAGGCTCTTTCCGGGCTGCTCGACACGCTTTCGGCCCAGAGTGACACGTCTGATGAGTCCGACACGACGGGTGACAGCGCCGACGTGACCAGCGCCTCCTTCATGTCGATGCTGAAGCAGCAGCTGCAGGATGCGGCTGCGGCCGAAGGCGAGAGCGGCAAGGCTCACGACATGCTGGCTGCGCTCGAAGCGGGCAAGCTCACCATCACCGATCCGACGCAGGGCGTGTCGGTCAACGCCTGGGATGTCGATGATCCCGATGAGGCGGACACGGAGAGCAAGGCCGGCAAGGAGATTGATGTCAGCGGCTGGAGCGACTTTCTCGATGCGCATCTTGAGCGCGGCGCCGACGGCGCCTTCGTCAAGGAAAACGGCAGCTATGTCGACCAGACGAACGACAGCAACGCCTTCTTCGGCCTGGTCGGCTCGAACTACTATTATCTGAGCTGGCCGCAGGCGACGGCGAAGTAGACGGGACGAAGCGGAGAGCCACATAGAACAGGATGATTTTAGGCCGGGTCGGCCTAAAATCTGAATCCTGTTCTACATTATATAGTTAAAGCATGATGTCGTCCGAAAACCGCTCACACTTTTCGGCATCATGCTCTAGCGGCCTTTTCACTTGACCGAGACTTCGGCCGGCGCCTTAACCGCAGGCAGGCGGTAATCATCAACGCGGCCGGGAGGCGCGGGCGTCATTTCGCCCTGCTCGACCAGGAGGTCGCGCGGCGACCGCGTCAAAGCGATAGGCGGCGGCCTGGCGCCGAGAAGCTCGGCGCCGCCATCGAGGTTGGGATCGGAGAGGCTGATCGGCACGGTATGTTCGACCGGATTATCGGGAAGGCCGAGACCAGGCAGATTGCTGGAGTCGAGGCGGACCAGATCGGGGCTCGCCTGCGTGCCGAGAAGACGCCGGGCCGGTTTTTCCACATAGAAGGCAAGCTTGCGCCGGCCGGCCTGGGTAAGGTTGATGCCATCGGAGGTGCGCAGGCGTACCTGCTGGCCGTTCACATCCGAACCGGTGACGATGAAGTTGCCGTTTTCGTCGACGAAACCATCCCAGATATCGACGAATTCGCCGCCGATGCTTTCGACCTGGTTGCGGTAGAGCTGGTTCATCTGGACGGCATCGGCCGTCATCGAATCGGATTGGAAGGCAGGAAGGCCGACCCAGAGCAGCGGGATCTTGCGGCCTGTGACCTCCTTGCCGAAAGAAAGGACACGGCGGCGGTATTCGGTGAACCAGCCGTCGGTGCGGAATTTCTCCTTGGCGGTGTCGGTCACCATCTGCTGGCGGTCGTTGGCGCCGATCATGACGACGACCATTGCCGGCTTCAGCTCATCGATCATCTTCGGCAGCTGTTCCGGCCAGTCGTAATAATCGTCGCGGACAAGGCCTGAGGAGACGTTGCCGCGGGCTTCGACGACGACGCCTGGCGAGGTCTCGAAGGCGGCGGTGAGGCCGTCGCCGAGACCGCTGGCCAGGAAATCGCCGACGATCAGGATCGTCCGGGCGTCACCGAGCTTCTGCACCGCCGGCTCCTCTTCGACGGTCCGTACGGGCGGCGCGGTACGGGTATTGACTATCGCCTTCGGTGCCGGCGGGCGTTTGCGCTGCTGGCGTCTCGGCTGCTGGACGTCAGGGGCTTGCGGGGCGTCGTCGAGATAGCGTCGGCCGAGGAAAAAATCGAGGATTGACCGGCGCTGGTAGCGCTGCTCCTGGGCTTCGGCGACATGCACCGGTGCAGACACGCCAAGGCATAGCGAAACCGCCGCCAAGGCGAGCACGAGCCAACGGATTGGGGTGCGATCAGTTTTCTTCGTCATGGGCAGTTCCGCATCTGCCGGCATCTTGCACGCAGGGTAGGCCAGCGTCCACTCCCGCTATTATCTAGGTCACGGTTCTGCCTGTTGTAGAGCATCATGCCGAAAAGTGTGTGGGGTTTCGGGCGGTATCATGCCCTACTTCCTTGATTCAAATGCGGATTGAGATTTCCGGCCGGTCCGGCCGGGATCATCCCGATCTAGCGGCGCAGTGCGTTCAGAAGCGGCAATGAGGGCTCACCGTCCGGCTGCATGCCGATGCGCGACTGCACGGCTGATATCGCCGCTTTCGAACCCGACCCGAAATTGCCGTCGACCTCGCCGTTGTAATAGCCGAGCGTCTTCAGACGGGTCTGCAGCTCGAATTTCTCGGTGATGTCGAGTGCGCCGTCCGGGCGCGGCCAACGCTGTTGCATACCGCCGTAGCCGGCGATCTGGTCGGCCAGCAGGCCGACGGCAAGCGCGTAGCTATCCGAGGCATTGTAGTTCTTGATGGTGTAGAAGTTGGCGGTCATCAGGAAGCCTGGGCCACTGGGCCCGGCCGGCATCTTCAGCACGGCTTTGGTGGCGCTCTCGCGGAAGGCCTTGCCGTTCGGACGTGTCAGGCCGAGTGCCGCCCATTGGGCCAGCGTGTGGCTCTTGCCGGCCTGCTTGGCGACTGCGGCGGGAACGACGACCTCGTAGCCCCAGGTCTTGCCGGTGTCCCAGCCGTTCTTCATCAGGAGATTGGCCGAGGTCGCCAGCGCGTCAGGCACAGAATTCCAGATATCGCGATGGCCGTTGCCGTCGGCATCGACGGCATAAAGCAGGTAGCTTGTCGGGATGAACTGGGTGTGGCCCATGGCGCCGGCCCAGGAGCCGGTCATCTCGCGTGCCGGCACATCGCCGTTCTGCAGGATCTTCAGCGCAGCGACCAACTGCTTCTTGGCGAATTTGGCGCGGCTCGGATCGGCATAGGCAAGCGTTGCCAGGGCGCGCGGCACGTAGTGCAGCCGGTCGTCCTTGTCGAGAACCGCGCCGTAATTCGATTCCATCGACCAGATGGCCAGCAAAATGGTCTTGTCGACGCCGAACCGCTGCTCGATCGCAGCGAGCGTCCTTGCGTGCTTGGCGGCCATCTCGCGGCCGATTTTGACCGTATAGGGGTTGACGCGGGAATCGACATAGTCCCAGATCTTCGAGGTGAATTCCGGCTGGTAGGCAGCCTTTTCGAGCACGGTCGGATCGGGCTCGCTCACCCCGGAAAAGGCCTTTTGATAGGTTGCCTTACTGATGCCACTCTGAGCGGCAGTCTGGTAAAAATCCGCGATCCATTTCTGGAAGCGGGAATCAGCTTTCGCGTTGTCGGGGACCAGTGCCACCTGGGCAGCGACAATGAGGGCGAGAGCAAGACCACGAAGGGAGTTTTTGTGATTCTGGGTCATCGACAGTCGTATCCGTCATCTTCAGTTTCTGGTGCAGCGGGGCATCATTTCCGCCCAGACCCGAGACTACAGGAACGGAGTCAACAAATTCTTTACCATGGCGATCCGCTGCGGTCACCATTTGCAAAACAGTAGCAATTCTATACTAGTTAAAGCTAAAAAGCTCTATTTCCAAAGCGATATGATCGAAGCAGGAGGCCGGGTGTGGCTCAACACAACAAAGTTCGTAAAGCAGTATTTCCGGTTGCCGGGTTGGGAACGCGATTCCTGCCGGCGACAAAGGCTGTTCCGAAGGAAATGTTGACCGTCGTCGACAAGCCAATCATTCAATATGTCGTCGATGAGGCGATCGAGGCCGGGATCGAACATCTGGTTTTCGTCACCGGACGCAACAAGCACGTCATCGAAGATTATTTCGACATTCATTTCGAGCTGGAGCAGACGCTTCGCGAGCGTGCCAAGAAGGCGGAAATTACCCTTCTCGCCCAGCAATTGCCGAAGGCCGGCACGGTGAGCTTCACCCGCCAGCAGGAGCCGCTCGGCCTCGGCCACGCCGTGTGGTGCGCCCGTGAGATCGTCGGCGACGAGCCCTTCGCACTGCTGCTGCCTGACATGATCATGAAGGGTGACAAGGGCTGCATGAAGGGCATGATCGATCTCTATGCCCAGAGCGGCGGCAATATCATCGCCGTCGAGGAATGCGCGCCCGATCAGGCGCATAAATACGGCATCGTCGGCGTCGGCGAGGCGATCGGCGACGGCTTCCGCATCACCGGCATGGTGGAAAAGCCTGCCAAGGGGACGGCGCCTTCCAACTTCTTCATCAACGGCCGCTACATCCTGCAGCCGGAGATCTTCAAGATCCTCGAAACCCAGGAGCGCGGTGCCGGTAACGAGATCCAGCTCACCGACGGCATGCTGAAATTGCTGAAGGAACAGGATTTCGCCGGTTACCACTTCCGCGGTGCGACCTACGACTGCGGCGCCAAGGACGGCTTCATCCTGGCAAACGTCGCCTTCGCGCTCGAACGCGCCGATATCCGTCCCTCCGTCGAAGGCGGCTTCAGGGAACTGCTTGCCGGCCTGAAATAAGGTTTCCGCTCAGCATATAAATGAGCGCCGCGCGTCCAATCGGGTGCGCGGCGTTCTAGTGTTTCCGCTTTTCTGCGGATCACGGAATGCTCTATCTTTTTGTCTTTACGTGATTCCGGACGCAAAACCGCTGCGCAGTTTTGCTGGAATTGCTCTAGCGTTTCAGCTTGAGACCGACGCCGGCTCGCCATTGCTGCGAATCGGTGCCTTCCTTGCGCGTCGTCAGCTCGTAGCCGAGTGTACTGGTCAGATCGAGATAACGGTTGATGTTCCAGGTCAGGCCGGTCGCGGCGGTATAGACGAGCTCGTCGTTGATGGTGCTGTCCGTGGGATAATCGCGCCATATTACCCCGCCGATCATCGTCCCGACCAGATTGTCGCGCAGCTGGTGAGTGACCGTCGTCGTCAGCGCGTGCGAGACGTAGCCGCTCTCGCCTGCCGTGGTCGAGGGCTGGATGCTCGTCTGCAGGTCGAGATTGACATCGGTGCCGCGGATCGGCGACCAGAGCAGGCTTGCATCGAGCGTGGCGGTATCGATCGAAGACAGCCGGCTGTCTTCGAAATCCGCCATCTCGTAGCCGACACCGACTTCACCCTTCAGCTTTTCGCCGAGATCGACCTCGACGCCTGCCTTGGCGCCATAGCTGTGGCCGGAACGCTCGTAACCGGCAGAATCGCGTGTTTCGTCATAGACCGAACGGCCGATCGTCGCCTCGATGAAGGGAATGAGCGCGGGAGACAGTTCGTAGCCGACGCGGCCGCGCAGCGTGCCCGTCGTCTGGTTACGATCGCTGAGGGCGACGGTGGTGCCGTTCGCAAGCTTGGCATCCGAATAGATCGAGCGGGTCAGCGCCAGTGCCGTCGTGCCGCGCAGGATGCCGAAATCGCGTTGGACGGAGGCGCCGGCCGAAAATTCCTGCACGTCCGACTGCTGTGCGGCGTCGGCGATGGCGTCGGGATCGTCCGTATCTTCACGGTAGAAATTATAGCCAGCGGTCAGGTGCGCGGTCGTCTCGTCGGGAAGATCCAGCCTGAGATCGCTGTTGATTTTAAAGGAAGGCTGCTCCTCGCCCTCGCCGCTGATATTCCTCTGCCAAGCGCCTTCGGAGGTGACGGTCAGCTGGTGCCGGCCCCAGTCGGAAGTCAGGGTCGCTGCCGCATCCGTTTCGAGAAAGGCGCGCCGCTGCCTGGTATTGCCGTCCTTGGTGGTTTCGGTGTTGATGCTCTGGGTGACGCTCGGGCGGAGCACAAACGTGCCGATCGGGATTCCCGGCGTCTCCTCTGTCGAGGCGCTTTCGGCAGCCCTGCGGCGTGGTAGTGTCTCGTCGAGCGGCGCTTCACGGGTGTTCAGCCGGCGTATGTCCTCGTCGAGGATGGAACCGGTAATGTCGTCGCCGGCTTGTGCATCCGGTATGGCCGGCCGCTGCTGGCTATCATCCGCGTTCTCAGTCGCGCCGTTTGCCGCAGGAGTGGCGCTATCGCCGGTCTCGTCATCGAAGCCGGCGGCGGATGCGGCGTTGTTGGTGGCGCGGTTATCCTGGGAGGCGGCGGAGCGGCCGTTTGCCGGCTGCGGCGAGGTGGACTGCGCGAAGGCTGCTGTCTGGCTGAGAAGCAGGCCACCCAGCACGGCAAAGGAGACGGCACGGCTCATGGCGCGGAGCGGCCTCACACTGCTCGTCTGTTTTGGCTGGCCCATGCAATTCGCGCCTGACATGCTTTCGGTTCTTACCCAAAGGTAAAGCCTTGTGGTTAACCATTCGTTGCCGGCGGCGGGCGCTGTTCACATTTCGGAAAGAGTGCGGGGTGGACTTGGAAAGTGAAAAGGTCTAACGCAACTTCATGAACAGAAGAGCGATCAACCTCGTTGAAAACAGCGTGCTCGAATCGGCAAAACGCACGATAGAGACCGAAAGACGCGGTCTTGAAGCGCTCGAACAGGCTTTTGACAATGGCTTGGCCGGTCCTTTCACACGGGCGGTCGAAGTGATCGGCGACATCTCCGGGCGCGTCATCGTCACCGGCGTCGGCAAGAGCGGGCATATCGGCGCCAAGCTCGCGGCAACATTCGCTTCGACGGGAACGCCCGCCTTTTTCGTGCATGCGGCGGAGGCCAATCACGGCGATCTCGGCATGATCGCGCGCGATGACGTCGTGCTGGCGATTTCCAAAGGCGGCGAGAGCGCCGAGCTCAAAAGCATCATTTCTTTCACGCGGCGCTTCTCCATTCCGCTGATCGCGATCACCTGCAGCGAAGGTTCCTCGCTCGCCGCCGCCGCCGATATCGTCCTTCTGATGCCGAACGAACAGGAGGCCTGCCCCAATGGGCTGGCGCCGACGACCTCGACGCTGATGCAGCTTGCAATCGGCGACGCGCTGGCGGTGGCGCTTTTGGAGGCGCGCGGCTTTACCGCCACGGATTTCCACGTCTTTCATCCGGGCGGCAAGCTAGGCGCGAGCCTGATGCATGTCGCCGATATCATGCATACCGGCGAGCGGCTGCCGCTCGTTGCCCAGGGCACACCGATGCCGGAGGCGATCACGGTACTGTCGCGCAAGCATTTCGGCTGCGTCGGCGTGTTGGACGAGGATGGGCGGCTCTGCGGCATCGTCACCGAAGGCGACATGGCGCGCAACCTGACGCGCAATCTTGCCGAGCTTACCGTCGACGACATCATGACGCGGACGCCCAAGACGGTGAAGCCGACGGTGCTGGCGACCGCTGCCCTGGCGCTGCTCAACCAGCATCATATCGGCGCGCTGATCGTCATCGACGATGACCGCCGGCCGGTCGGGCTGGTGCATTTCCACGACTTGCTGCGCATCGGCGTCGCCTGATCAGCTTCGTTTGACCAGAGTTATTTGATCAGACGGGCTCGACCGTCAGGTCGCGGCCGTTGCTCGACACCACCTTCACCTGCGTTCCGACGGGCAGATCGGGCCCCATCACCTGCCATAGCGTATCGTCGAGGCGGATGCGGCCGCGGCCCTCGCGGATCGGTTCGTGCAATGTGGCGGTGCGGCCGACGAGGCTGGCACCGCGCTGATTGAGAAAGGGCTCGTCGGTCGTGGCGTTGCGCAGCGTCAGCCGGCGGCCGGCGAAGGTCGTGGCAACGGCGAGAAGCGCAAAAAGGATCGCCTGCAACTCCCAGACCCAGAAGGCGCTGTCCCAGAAGAGCAGCGACAGCGCGCCGACGATCAAGGCGGCAAGGCCGATCCAGACCAGGAAGAAGCCGGGAACGATCATCTCGGCGGCGAGCAGCACGAGGCCTGCGACCCACCAGCTCCACGGACCGAGTTCGGCGACGATCTTCGCCAGCATGGCTTATCGCTCCTGCTCGGGATTGAAAGGATTGGGGGTCGACGGATTGATCGGCGGCGTCGAGCGCGCCGGTGCGGGGCGCGGACGCGGCGGCACGGGCAGCGGCGTCGACGGGCTGTTGCCGGCGTCGCCGAAGACTTCGCGGGCAATGGCGCCGATGCCACCAAGCGAGCTGAGGATGGAAGAGGCTTCCATCGGCATCATCACGATCTTGGAATTGGGCGCCGAACCGATCGAGGTGAGCGCTTCGGTGTATTTCTGGGCGACGAAATAATTGATCGCCTGGATGTCGCCGGCGGCGATCGCTTCCGAAACCATCTTCGTCGCCTTGGCTTCGGCCTCGGCCAGGCGCTCGCGGGCTTCGGCGTTGCGGAAGGCGGCCTCCCGCTGGCCTTCGGCCTGCAGGATGGCAGATTGCTTGGCGCCTTCGGCCCTGAGGATCTGCGCGTTGCGCGAGCCTTCGGCCTCCAGCACCTGCGCCCGTTTCTCGCGCTCAGCCTTCATCTGGCGGGCCATCGCATCAACGAGGTCGCGCGGCGGCTGGATGTCCTTGATCTCGACGCGGGTGACCTTGATGCCCCAGGGATGCACGGCCTCGTCGACGACGCGCAGCAGCCGGTCGTTGATCGCATCGCGGTTGGAGAGCAGCTCGTCGAGATCCATCGAACCCATGACCGAGCGGATGTTGGTCATGGTGAGATTGAGGATGGCGTTTTCGAGGTTGGAGACCTGATAGGCAGCCTGGGCGGCGTTCAGCACCTGATAGAAGGAGACGGCATCGGCCGAAACCGAGGCGTTATCCTTGGTGATCACCTCCTGGGTCGGCACGTTCAGTACCTGCTCCATCACGTTCAACTTAGCGCCGACGCGCTCGATGAAGGGGGTGATCAGGTTGAGGCCTGGCTCCAGCGTGCGGGTATAACGCCCGAAGCGCTCGATCGTATAGCGGTAGCCCTGCGGCACGGTCTTGATCCCGGCAAAGAGCACCAGGATGACGAAGATGACCAGCACGATCACGACGATGTCGAAGCCGCCGAACAGCATGAAAAATTCCTCCTATCGGCGCATGCGCGCCTGCCCAACTCATTTGGTGAGTTAGCACGTTATTTGCGAGGAAGAAATGAGGACGCAACCGCCCGGGCTCCAAGTGAAAAGGAGGTTCCGTTTCGGTTAAGTCATTGGGCTGTTATGAGCTACTCGTCCGATGCCGCTTTCTGAAGGTGTCTCTCAGACCCAGCCCTGCAATTCGCGACGGACGACCTTTTCCAGCACCTTCATGCCGTCCTGGCCGTCGTTGAGGCAGGGAATATGCGCGAACTTCTCGCCGCCGTTCTCATGGAAGGAATGGGCCGCCTGCTCGGCGATTTCCTCCAGCGTCTCCAGACAGTCGGAGACGAAGCCGGGATTGATGACAGCGATACGCTTGACGCCGTCCTTGGCGAGCTTCTCCACCGTCTTGTCGGTATACGGCTGCAGCCATTCCTCCGGCCCGAAGCGGGACTGGAAGGTGACCATGAAGTTTTCCTTGTTCAGCCCGAGCCGCTCGCGCAGCAGCCGGCCGGTCTTCTGGCATTGACAGTAGTAGGGATCGCCTTGCTTGAAATAGGACATCGGAATGCCGTGGAAAGAGGCGAGCAGCATCTCGGGCTTCCAGTCGAGGGTCGAAAGATGCCTTTCGACCGACGCGGCGAGCGCTTCGATATAGGTCTCGTCGTCATGATAGGCGGGAACGGTGCGTAGCGCCGGCTGCCAGCGCATCGAGAGCAGCTTGTGGAAGGCCTTGTCGTTGACGGTGGCGGTCGTCGCCGCCGCATATTGCGGATAGAGCGGGAAGAGCACGATACGGTCGCAGCCCTCTTCCTTCAGCGCGTCAATGCGCGAGGCGATCGACGGCGTACCATAGCGCATCGCCCAGTCGACCTTGACGTCAGCAAGATCCTTCAGGCGCTCGGCCATCAGCTCCGACTGATTGCGGGTGTAGGTGCGCAGATAACTTTCGTTCTTCTCCTTGTTCCAGATCAGCTCATAGGCCTTGCCGACCTTCTGCGGGCGGGTGTTGAGGACGATGCCGAACAGGATCGGATACCATTTCCAGGGCGACCATTCGATAACCCGTCGATCGGTGAGGAATTCCCTGAGATAGCGGCGCATCGAGGTATAGTCGGTGCCATCAGGCGTGCCGAGATTGACCAGCAGGACACCTACCTTGCCTGACTTGACGGCCGGATGGTCCGCCGGGCGGAGTGAAATATCTGCTGTCATTCTGGCCCCAAAGCTCTTTCTGTCTCTTCGGCTCATACGCAGCCTCGAGATCGTGGTTCACCCTATAGAAACAAAAGCCGGCCCGGGAAACCCCGGACCGGCCAGTGGCATCGGGACAAATCGTCTTACTTGGCGGGTACCTCGATCTCCTTGCCGACCGTCAGGTGCCGCGGGTTCGGCTTGCCATTGGCATCCGAAAGCTTCCGCCACAGCGTGCCGTCGCCATAGAAGGTGACGGCGAGATCCCAGAAGGTGTCGCCCGCGGCGATGACGTGGGTGGAAGGCGTCGTTGCGGCAGGTGCGGAGGCTGCCGGTTCCGCGGTGGGCGCGGGTGCTGGAGCCGGTGCTGCTGGCGCCGGGGCAGCAGGTGCGGGTGCAGCCGGTGCGGGTTCGGTAGCGGGGGCCGGAGCAGCCGGTGCGGCAGGCGCCGGCTCGGAAGCGGAGGGAGCGGGCGCTGCCTGCGCAAATTCCGTGACGCGGCCATCCGTGTATGGCTTGTAAGGCGAATGCGCAGCGACGTATTCGGCGGTCACATCGGCAAGATCCGGGCCGAAATCATAGGCGTTCTGGCCTTCCTTGAAGATCGCATAGCCGTCGCCGCCGGCCCGCATGAAGTTGTTGGTGGCGACCTTGTAGGTCTTGGCCGGATCGATCGGAGCGAAATTGTCGCCGTCCTTCACCTGAACATCGCTGACACGGCTGCCGACGGGCTTCGACTGGTCGAAGGAGAATTTCAGGCCGGCGACCTGGGGGAAACGGCCGGCGCCCTGGTCGATCTGGCTGACGCCGTTTTCGAGCGCCTTGACGACATTTGCGCCGGTCAGCTCAAACGTGGCGAGCGTGTTCTGGAACGGCAGGACGGTGATGACCTCGCCCTGGGTGATCTCGCCGCCATCGATCGAAGCGCGTAGGCCGCCGCCGTTCTGAACGGCGATGGTGACGCCCTGATTCTTGGTACGATCGAGCATGGCGTCGGCCACCAGATTGCCCATCGAGCATTCCTTGACGCGGCAGACCTTGCGATCGCCTTCAATCGGGCTTTCGGAAGAGCCGATCACCTTCTTGCGCAGTTCCTCGATCGGCTTTGCCAGTTCGGCAATGCGGGCGACGACGGCAGGATCGGGCGCAAAGGTGGAATCGATCAGGATCGGATCGCCCTTGGCATCCTTGACGACGCCACTATCGTCGAAATTGACGACGAGGTCGCCGAGATACTTGCTGTAGGAGGCAGCCTGGACGACCGGCACCTTGTAGCCGCCGGGATTGTCGACCATCGTCGGGTATGGACCTTCAGCCTTCGAGTCAGTGTTGGAGAGCAGGCTGTGGGAATGGCCGCCGACGACGATATCGACATCCGGGATCTTGGCGATCAGGGCAAGATCGCGGGGATAACCGACATGGGTCAGCGCGATGATCTTGTTGACGCCCTGACCCTTCAGATCCTGAACGGCTGAAGTAATGCTCTGGACGTCATCGGCGATCGTGACGTTCGGGCCGGGGGAGGAAAGCTCTGCCGTATCATTGGTGACGGCGCCGACGATGCCGATCTTCTGGCCGCCGACATCGAGCACCAGCGAGGGCTTGATGCGGTCGCCGAGCTTGGAGGCGGCTGTCGCCTTGACATTCGCCGTCACGACAGGGAACTGCACCTTGTCGAGGAAGGTCGCAAGCCCGTCTTCGCTGTCGTCGAATTCATGGTTGCCGACGGTCATGGCGTCGAACTTCATCAGGTTCAGGAATTCGGCTTCGGCTGCTCCCTTGTAGGTCGTGTAGAAGAGCGAGCCCTGGAAATTGTCGCCGGCATTGAGGAGGAGGACGTTCTTGCCCGATAGCGCCTGACGGCGCTGGTCGATCGCGGTCTTCAGACGGGCGGCACCGCCGAAGCATTCCTTCTTGCCTTCCTCCTCTGCCGAGCAGGTGGAGTCGAACTTATTGATCGATTCGATGCGTGAATGGAAATCGTTGATATGAAGAATATTGAGTTCGTAATCCGCAAAGGCGGCGCCCGCGCTCAGCGCCAGCATGGACGCGGTCAAAAGACCGAAGCTGAAAGACTTCGTCATCCCTGTTCTCCTGATTGAGGCGAAAGATCCCCCTGATCCTCGCCGATCTTTTTCATCGTATGCCGGGGCGGTTTCCCGGCCTGCGGATGTTCCATCAGACGATGCACGACCGCAAGAGAAAGCTGGGCCGGGCGGGGCGCTTTCCAAGGGGGCAGGGCAAAAAAGCCGGGTTGCTTATCCCTGGCATTCGCCGTCGGCGGCGTATCGATAGAGTTCGTGCACGGCCTCTGCAATATTCGGGACCATGGCGAGCGCGATGATCAAGCAGAGAAGGGAAGCGAGGCGATGAAAGCGCCGGCCGGCCCGATAGGCAAGGAGCGCGCCTGCACCATAGATCAGAATTGCCGGCACGGCGAAGATCAGCACCTGCAGCGGCCCGTCGCAATCGGGGGCGGCGATGCCCTGGGCACGATAGACGTTGACCGGCAAAACGACCGCAACTGCCGCAAGCGGCATTGCGAGCAGCAAAATGAGATAAGGGGCGAAGGCTCGCATGGTGTGCCTAGCCTATCGCCTCATCTTTCAGCCGCGGCGTGAAAGCGTGAACTGTGCGCCGGAATCGGAGGTGCAATTGAGCTGGCTCGGGTTGACGAGGGCGCAATTGACCTTGGACTGGGTCTTGCGCACCAGCGAGGTCATGTTGATCTCCACCAGGGTCGGTGAGGTATTGATATAGGTGCCCGAGGCAAGAAGCTGGTTGCTGTCGGTCGTGCGGGTGGTGAAAGTACCGCCCTGGAAGGTGGAAACGATGCCGTTCGGATCGCTCCAGTTGCCTTCGACGCCGGTGGCAGTGGGCGCGGCTGCAACCGGCAGGCGGCGCGGCTCTGATGAAACGCAGGCGGCAAGAGCGGCCGCTGCACCGACAAGAACGAGACCAGTTCTGATTTTCATAAGTCTTCTCCCGGCGAATCGGCGCGGCGGACACCCGCCAAGTTCGGGCAAAACATGGCGCGCGCCCGGCATGAAGGCAAGCCTTGGAAGGGCAGTGGGCGGCATTTAGACAGCCGGCGTTACAAAAATGCCCGCCTTGCGGCGGGCATTGTCGAAGTTGTACAGGCGATCTCAGCGAACGAGAATGTTCCTGAACTGCCACGGATCCTTGGTGTCGATATCCTCGGGGAAGAGGCCCGGACGGCCGTCGAGCGGGGTCCAGTCGGTGTAGTGGCCCTCGACCGGGCCGAGATACGGCATCTGCACTTCGAGGCAGCGCTTGTAATCGATCTCGTCGGCTTCGACGATGCCGGCATTCGGGTTTTCCAGCGCCCAGACCATGCCGGCGAGGACGGCTGATGTGACCTGCAGGCCGGTGGCGTTCTGGTAGGGCGCGATGCGGCGGGTTTCTTCCAGCGACAGGCGCGAGCCATACCAGTAGGCATTCTTCTCATGGCCGTAGAGCAGGACGCCGAGTTCGTCGATGCCGTCCTCCAGCTCGTCCTCATCGAGAACGTGGTGGACCGGTTGCGGCGTGCCGCCATTGCCGAACATCTCATGCAGCGAGAGCACGGCGTCGTTGGCCGGATGGTAGGCATAGTGGCAGGTCGGGCGGAAGGTCACTTCGCCGTCCTTGTCGCGGACCGTGAAAAAGTCGGCGATCGAGATCGACTCATTGTGGGTGACGAGGAAGCCATATTGCGGGCCGGGCGTCGGGCACCAGGTCCGCACGCGGGTGTTGGCGCCCGGCTGTTCCAGGTAGATTGCTGCCTTGTTGCCCTTCTTGTGCTTCTTGGCGTTCTTCGGCATCCATTGTTCATGCGTGCCCCAGCCGAGTTCGGCCGGCTGCAGGCCCTCAGAAATGAAGCCTTCGACGGACCAGGTGTTCCAGAAGACGTTGAGCGGCTTCGGATGCTTGGTGCGCTGGGTGTCGCGCTCGGCGATGTGGACGCCCTTGACACCGAGCTTCTTCATCAGCTTTGCCCAGCCTTCGCGATCATGCTGGTCCGGTTCCTCGAATTTGAGGCCGGTATCGTTGGCAAGGTTGACGAGCGCCTGCTTGACGAACCAGGAGACCATGCCCGGATTGGCGCCGCAGGTGGAGACGGCGGTGGCGCCGCCCGGATTCTTCGCCTTTTCCTTGCGCATAGTTTCGCGCAGCGCATAGTTGGTGCGGTCGGCATTGCTCATGCCCTTGTCGAAATAGAAGCCGAGCCAGGGTTCGACGACGGTGTCGACATAGGGAACGTCGAGTTTGCGGCAGAGCTTGATGATGTCGAGCGAGGACGTGTCGACCGAGAGGTTGACACAGAAGCCCTGGCCTTCGCCTTCCGTCAGCAGCGGCTTCAGCAGTTCCTTATAGTTGTCCTTGGTGACATATTCCTTGATGTGGCGAACGCCGTGCTTCTTCAGGATCTCCATGTCGGAAGGCTCTTCGCGCGGGTCGATGACGACCATCCGGCTCTTGTCGAATTTGAAATGGCGCTCGATCAGGGGCAGTGTGCCGCGGCCGATGGAGCCAAAGCCGATCATCACGATCGGACCGGTAATTTCGGCATATACCGGATAATTCTGTTCCGTCATTCTTTTCTCCTTTGGAAGGGGACGAAGGCGTTCAGCCCGAGAATTGTTTTGAAAT
Source organism: Rhizobium leguminosarum (assembly GCF_002953715.1). Taxonomy (GTDB): domain Bacteria; phylum Pseudomonadota; class Alphaproteobacteria; order Rhizobiales; family Rhizobiaceae; genus Rhizobium; species Rhizobium leguminosarum_V. The sequence continues at coordinate 3,776,717 of NZ_CP025012.1, read as the reverse complement.
TGCCGCAGAGAGTGCGAGGTGACCGGCTCTAACCATAAAACGACGTCACAATAAAGAGCATTGAGGGGGAAAGGCCAAATATCGAGCGGCGACAGAGGCCGGCCAAGCCGTCCGGGGATAGGCAGCGAGCATGGCTTGGTTTAACTGATGACGGTGCCCTGGTGGAAGAGCATGCGCCAGTGCCCATCCTCTTCCAGCTGCCAGATGGAGCTACGCAGCGTTCGTCTTTCGCTTCCGTCGGCCTCCGTGTAAATGGCGCGATAGGTGACGAGCGCGATGTGCTCGGCAAGTCGTTGGGTTTCGAAATGCTCGCCGCGTGACGTTCCCGTCCGATGCTCGGCCAAAAGAGCAGGCAAGATCATGTCGAAGGTATAGAGCCGTCCGGAACTGCCGATTTCCCGGAAATCGTGAGAGAGCAGTGCAGTCAGCATCTCCCGCGAAGCGCGAACCGACGGGTCGAAGAGTTTTTCCTCGAGCTCTTTGAGATGGTCTGCGAGATCATTCACGGTCGGCTCCTGTCAATTCAGCGCCTCAGGATTTCCAGTCCTTCGACCGCCGTCGTTACGGCAAGCTCGGTGATTTCATATTCGGCGACGCCGTGGATGGTGAAGGGATCGGCGGTGACATAGGCCTCGATCGCAGCGCGATCGCCGATTGCGAGGATGACGCCGCCGGTGCGCGGTACCTTGCGGCCGGAAGCGAGAAACCAGCCTTTCGCATAACCCTCCTTCACCCAGGCCATGTGCGGCTCCATGTGCCTGTCGGCTTCATCGTTGGGTTTTACATAGGTGAGGGAGAGAATGAACATGGTCAGCTCCTGACGAGATTTGCGCGGATCAGGCCGCGCAGCGAGTTGCCAATATAAAGCGTGCCGGCATCGAGATCGGCAAGCGTGAGGCGGCCGACGCGGGCCTGGCGCCGGCAGATGAGCTCAGTGCGCAGCACACCGGCAAGCAGGCCGCAGGAGATGGGCGGGGTGCGCAGGATACCGGTTCCGTCGTCCAGGAAGATCGAGGTGATGGTGCCCTCGCAGACTTCGCCGTGTTCGTTCAAAAGGATGACTTCATCGGCCTCATCAGGCCTATATTCGGCGCGCGCGGCCTCGTAGACGGCGCGGCGCGTGGTCTTGACGCGCAACAGTTTGTCGGCGGAATTCAGACGGGTTTCGGCGAGGCGGGCGATCCAGCTAGTATCGGGCGCCAGCGGCACGAAGGCGGCGCTCGTCACCTCGATCCGGCCTTGTGCATTGAAGGTCAGGCGAATGCGCAGCGGACCGGCAGCACCTGCAACGGCCTCGTCGAGCTTGGCCGCCGCCTCGACCGGCTGTGGGAAGCCAAGGCGACGGGCGGAGCGGGAAAGCCGGGCGAGATGCAGCCGCAGGCGGATGAAGCCCTCGCCGGGCTGCCAGCGCAGCGTCTCGATCAGCGAAAAATCGCTCATCGCGCAATCCACTGGTCGCCGACGGCGAAGCGGGCCTTGAGCAGGCATTCCTCATATTCGGCCTCGGCAGTCGAATCGAAGACGATGCCGCCGCCGACATTGAAGACGGCCCTGCCGCCCTCAAAAAGCGTGATGGTGCGGATGGCGACGGAAAAACGCATGGCGCCGGTGGGCGAGATCATGCCGATCGCGCCGCAATAGGCGTCGCGCGGGACATCCTCGAGCGCATGGAGAATTTCCATTGCCCGCATCTTCGGCGCGCCGGTGATCGAACCGCAGGGGAAGAGCGCGGAGAAGATGTCGCCGATCGAAAGATCGGGGCGGAGCCTTGCCTGGACATGGCTCACCATCTGGTGGACGGTCGGATAGGTCTCGATGTCGAAGAGCTTCGGGACGTCAAGCGTGCCGACCTCGGTGATGCGGGAGATATCGTTGCGCAGGAGATCGACGATCATGCGGTTTTCTGCTTGCGTCTTGATATCGCGGCGCATCGCCTCGATAATTTCGGCATCCTCGGCGGCAGTCGTGCCGCGTTTTGCCGTGCCTTTCATCGGATGGGTCTCGATCCAGCCCTCTTCATCGGTGCGGAAGAAAAGTTCGGGCGACCGTGAAAGGATGACCGGACCGCCGAGATCGACCAGCGCGCCGTATTTGACCGGCTGGCGTTCGATCAGCGACCAGAAGGCGGCACGGGGATCACCGTTCCAGCGGGCCTCGACCGGCATGGTGAGATTCGCCTGATAGGCGTCGCCAAGCCGCAGGTGCTCATGGAGGCGGTCGAAGCGCTCCTTATATATAGGGAAATCCCAGGCGGCTTTCGGAGCGGTGAGGAACTCCTCGTTTTCGGGGCGCTGTTTTGGCTGGGCAAGCGGATGCGCAGCCGGCTGCGGAGCGTTGAAGACACCGAAACAGAGCAGCGGGGTTTCGCGATGCTCCCCGGCGAAGGGAGCGAGTTTTTCTTCGAAGAGGTATCCGGCCTCATAGGCCATGTAGCCGGCAAGCCATTTGCCTGCGGTCTTGGCACGCTCCATCCGGGCAAGGCCTGCAAAGAACTCGGCGCGTGTCCTGGCAAGGATGATCTCCGCCGGCTCGGCGAAAAGCATCACCTGTCCGGTCGTGTCGTCGCGGAAGAGAATGTAGGGTTGGTCAGCCACGCGCCGCTTTCAATTTGTTCTGCCCCTCATTGCTCAAAATCTGATTGGGAGCGTGAGGCATTTTCCCGCTTCTCCCCACGGGGGAGAAGATGCCCGAAGGGCAGATGGGGGCGCGAAGCGGAGTGACGTCCTGAGCACATGCGAAGGACAGGTTCTGCCGTGTCGCCCCCTCATCCGCCTGCCGGCACCCAGGGTCGAGCCACTCGTCTCGACCCATCCTTCGGACCCCCGAGGGGAGAAGAGACCCGTTGCGGTCCTTCCGCCTTTGGAGAAGAGGCTCTCAGCCCCTATCCAACGCTTCCAACTCGTCGATCAGCCCTTCGATCATCGACAGGCCCTGGCTCCAGAACGACGGATCGGTGGCGTCGAGGCCGAAAGGCTTCAGCAGTTCCGAGTGATGTTTGGTGCCGCCGGCCCTCAGCAGTTCGAAATACTTCTCCTGGAAGCCCTTCTCGGCCTTCTGGTAGACGGCATAGAGCGAATTCACCAGGCAATCGCCGAAGGCATAGGCGTAGACATAGAAGGGCGAGTGGATGAAGTGGGGGATATAGGCCCAATAGGTCTCATATCCCTCGGAAATGCTGATCGCCGGCCCAAGGCTTTCCGACTGGACGGAGAGCCAGAGTTCGCCGATGTCGTCAGCTGTGAGTTCACCTGATTTGCGGGCGGTGTGGAGCTTGCGCTCGAATTCGTAGAAGGCGATCTGGCGCACGACCGTGTTGATCATGTCCTCGACCTTCTGGGCGAGCATCGCCTTGCGCTCGCGCGTATCGGTGGTCTTTTGCAGAAGCGCGCGGAAGGTCAGCATCTCGCCGAAGACGGAAGCGGTTTCGGCAAGCGTCAGCGGCGTCTGGCACATCAGCGCCCCTTGCGCACCGGCGAGAACCTGATGCACGCCGTGTCCGAGTTCGTGGGCGAGCGTCATCACATCGCGCGGCTTGCCCATATAATTGACGAGCACATAGGGATGGGCCGAGGGAACCGTCGGATGAGCGAAGGCGCCAGGCGCCTTGCCGGGACGGACCGGGGCATCGATCCAGTGTTCGTCGAAGAAGCGCCTGGCGATATCAGCCATCTCGGGAGCGAAGTTGCCATAGGCCGAAAGCACCGTGTCCTTCGCCTCCGGCCAGGAGATGATGGCGCTGGAGGTTTCCGGAAGGGGCGCGTTTCGGTCCCAGAAATTCATCTGCTCCATGCCGAGCCATTTCGCCTTCATCTTGTAATAGCGATGCGAAAGACGGGGATAGGCTTCGCGGACGGCCGCGGCCAGCGCATCGACGACCTCGCGCTCGACGCGGTTTGCCAGGTGGCGGCTGTCGGCGATGTCCTCGAAGCCGCGCCAGCGGTCGGCGATCTCCTTGTCCTTGGCAAGCGTGTTGGTGATCAGCGTGAAGGTGCGGATGTTCGCCTTGAAGGTTTCGGCGAGCGCCATGGCTGCCTTGCGTCGCGCCTCAGGATCCTTTTCCTGCAGCCTGTTCAGCGCCACTTCGAGCGGCACTTTCTCGCCATCGATTTCGTAGCGAAGTTCCGCCATGGTTTCGTCGAAGAGACGGTTGAAGGCGGCGGCCGATGTCATCGACTTCTCGAGGAAGAGCTGTTCCAGCCTGTCGTCGAGCTGGTAGGGCTTGTCCTTCCTGAGGTCGAGCAGCCAAGGACGATAGTGCCCGGCGGCGGGATCATTCGCCATGCAGGCGTCGATCACCGCATCGTCGATGCGGTTCAGTTCCAGTGCGAAGAACAGGAGATGGCCGGAAAATTCGGTGATCTTGGCCTGTACGTCGCCATAAAGCTTGCCGTTTATCGGGCTGGTGGTGTCGGAGAAATAGGTGAGGCCGGCAAAGGAGCCGAGGCGGCCGATGATGTCGTCCAGCGCCTCATATTCCTTCAGGGCCGCGCCGATGCCCTCAGCGCCGGTTTTCGTCGCCGCCTCAGTGAGTTTGCCCTTCCACTTTTCTTCAAAGGCGATAGCGGCCTTGCCGGCCTTTTCCATATCGGCGACGAAGGCGGTGGAGGTAGCGGAGGGATAAAGATCCTGCAGCTTCCAGATCGGCAGATCGCCGAGCGCCGGGTCGGCGGCCCCAGCCGGTGCTGCTGCCGACAAATGAAGCCCGGCATGCGGGAGCGTGATTTTCATGGGCGCAATTCCTCTCCACTTTCATAACAGGTCTGAGTGTCTAGCGCATCGGCCCGAAAATCGGAATCGCTTTTCGGAAAGCATGATGCGTTGATTGAAAGTGTTACAGCGAGCTTTGCGCGTCTGAAAGACGCGCGGCGCGGTCGGCGTGCCAAGGCCCGGCATTGAGGGGCTTTCCGCGCATGAAAAGGCTCGCTTCGGCACGAAAACGACCCGTTGCAATTGTTAAAATGCAATTGTTTCTCAAAACTGGATGTTCAAGCCTTCCTGTCAGAGTGCGCTTTATGGTTTCGCATGAAGTGAGGCGACAATGACCGGTTACAATGAGCTCAAGGGAGCAGGGCAAATTCTCGTGGTCGAGGACGACCCCGTGCAGCGCCGCCTGCTCAAGAACGCAATCGAGCGTCACGGCCATGTCGTGCACCAAGCGGAAAACGGCCGCATCGGCCTTGAAATGGTCAAACGCGACAGCGGCCTTTTCAATGTCATCGTACTCGACCTGATGATGCCGGAGATGACCGGCCTCGAATTCCTCGACGCGCTTCACGAATTCGGCACGCAGATCCCCGTCATCGTGCAGACGGGGCAGGGTGGCATCGAGACTGTGGTGCAGGCGATGCGCGCCGGCGCCTTCGATTTCGTCGTCAAGCCGGTCTCGCCCGAACGTATCGCCACTTCTATATCGAACGCGATGAAGCTCGACCAGCGCGAGGTGAAGGCGCGGGCCGGACGCCGGTCGCGCTCAGGCTCCGTCGGCTTCGACGATATCGTCTCGGCAAGCCCGGCGATGCTCCGCGTCATTGATCTTGCTCAGCGAGCGGCTCAGTCCAACATCCCCGTCGTGCTCGAAGGCGAATCCGGCGTCGGCAAGGAGCTGGTGGCGCGCGCCATCCAGTCCGGCGGTGACCGCTCGAACAAGCCCTTCGTCACCGTCAATTGCGGGGCGATCCCGCATAATCTGGTCGAGAGCATTCTCTTCGGTCACGAGAAGGGTGCGTTTACCGGCGCGACCGAGCGCCACATCGGCAAATTCATGGAAGCCGACGGTGGCACCATCTTCCTCGACGAGATCGGCGACCTGCCGCTCGAGGTGCAGGTGAAACTCTTGCGCGCCGTGCAACAGGGCGAGATCGAGACCGTCGGTGCGCGCACCGCGCACAAGGTCAACGTCCGACTGATCTCGGCGACCAACAAGGATCTGATCGAAGAGGTCAAGAACGGCCATTTCCGCGAGGATCTCTATTATCGCCTCAACGTCTTCCCGATCACCATTCCGGCACTGCGCAAACGCAAGGAAGACATTCCGCATCTGGTGCGCGTCTTTGCCGACCGCTTCTCCAGCGAGCAGAAAAGTGGCCGCCGCATGACGGTGAATGCCGGCACGCTGGCTTTGCTGACCGCCTATGACTGGCCGGGCAATATCCGCCAGCTCGAAAACGCGATCTTCCGCGCGGTCGTTCTGGCCGAAGGGCCGGAGCTGACAGAGGCTGATTTCCCGCAGATCGCCGCCCAGCTTCCGGAATATGACGTGGTGGATCATCTGGCGCTCGTTGCCGACAATACCGGCCTCGATCCCGACAATGGCTATGGCGAGGACTTCAGGGCGTCGATGTCGGGAGAGGTTCACCACCGCCTGTCCGAAATATCGGAAAACGCCATCGCCAGCGTCAATCCTGCCGGAGACGTGCGTAGGCTTGCCGATGTCGAGGAGGAGCTTATCCGATTCGCACTCAAATTCTATCGCGGACAGATGAGTCAAGTAGCGCGCAAGCTCGGCATCGGCCGATCCACACTTTATCGCAAGCTCAAGGATTACGGCATAGACCCTGACAATCCCCAGAAAGATGCGGCTTAAGCGCTTTTCGTTAAGATTAAGGCAACCACGTTTTGTTACTAGTCATAAACCACTTGTTAGTGGCGCGTTCACTATGTAAAGAAAAGGTTGATCATGTGTGGCATTTTTGCCATCGTGTGACCGCATTTGACAGTCATCTGAGACAGTACGGGACATTGTCTGTCTGACGGGGATCGAGTTGCCGAATCTGAATGGGAATTCCAAGCCTTCGCGCTTGAGCTGGCGTTTGTTGTGCGCCGACATTTGCGGAAAGGCAATAAGGACGGTAGCGGCCGCCCTTCTTGCGCTCGCGGTTTCCTCACCGGTATTCGTTGGTACGCCTTCGCAGGCAGCGGGCGACACCCGCAGCCTCAAGCTCTATTTCATTCATACCGGCGAAAAAGCCGTCATCACTTACAAGCGTAATGGCAAGTTCGACCCCAAGGGTCTGGAGCAGCTGAACCGCTTCCTGCGCGACTGGCGCAAGAACCAGCCGACGAAGATGGATCCGCGCCTGTTCGACCTGATCTGGGAAGTCTATCGCCAGAGCGGTTCGAGGGACTACATCAACGTCGTCTGCGGTTTCCGTTCGCCGGGAACCAACGAGATGCTGCGCGGCCGCTCGCGCAATTCCGGTGTCGCCGAGAAGAGCCAGCATATGCTCGGCAAGGCGATGGACTTCTTCATTCCCGACGTCAAGCTGGCGACGCTGCGCGGCATCGGCATGAAGATGCAGGTCGGCGGCGTCGGCTTCTATCCGAAATCGGGCTCGCCCTTCGTGCATATGGATGTCGGCGGCGTTCGCGCCTGGCCGCGCATGAGCCGCGACGAGCTTGTCCGGCTCTTCCCGAACGGCAATACCATCCATATTCCGGCCGACGGCAAGCCGCTGCCGGGTTACCAGCAAGCGATGGCCGACTATAAGCGCCGCGCCGGCGGCACGCAGATCCAGATCGCCAGCGCTTCCGAATCGGAGGCGCCGAAGCACAAAACGCTGTTTGCCGTGCTCTTTGGCGGCGGAGCGGACGAGCAGGAAGACGAGTCGGACGATTCTACGCCTGTTGCCGTCGCCAAGGCGACGCCGCCGAAGGCCGAGCCTGCTCCTGCCGAGCCGCAGCAGACCGAAGTCGCCGATCTGAATGCACCGGTGCCGCAGGTTCGCCCGGCATTCAGCAACCAGCCGGTGGGCAGCGAAGTGGCGAGTGCGCTTGTAGCGCCGCCTTCGGGTAACGCTGCACAGCAGGCTCTCGCGGCGGCCCTTCCGGCCGATCAGGCTCAGCCGCAGCAGTTCGCCGATCTCAGCGCCTACAGCATTCCGGTTCCCTCGCTTCTCGGCCAGCGCCGCGCGCCTGGCGACGCCGAGGTCGCGTCGACCGATCCCGTGCTGACGGGCGCGAATGGACTGCCGGTTCCGACGCCGATCGAACGCCCTTCCGTTGCCGAGAACCTTCTTGCCGCGGCCGATGCTGATGCGGAAGCAGAGGCTGACGAAGCCGAACAGGACGCACTGTCTCCTGCCGTGGCCGACGCGCTCGACCAGCAGCGGAACGAAGGGGAAAGCCAGATCGCGTCGAAGGCGCCGCCGGTCACGGTGGAGCAGGCGATCAACGCCGCGATGACGCAAAAGACGCCTGCCGCAAAGCCGCCGCTTGAGCTCGCAGCATTGGCACCGATGACCAAATCGGCAAGCTTTGGCGACAGCTTCGACGAACCGGCGGCCGAAAGTGCGGTGGCGCAGGGGCTTCCCGCCAAGGGTGGTCGCCCGACGCAGAAGGAAGCGGCGGCAGCGGATGCCAGCCGCACGACGGTACGCACCGAGCCGAAGCTGACGGAAAAGATGATCTCGCAGTGGGCGCTTACCAATGCCCGCTTGGAAATGGCCTCCAAACAGGTCAAGGCGCCGCGGTTCGTCAGCCAGACGATGCGCGCCCAGCCGACCGCCGTCTATGCCGAGGGCTTCAACATCAAGACCGCTTCGGTCGACCCGGCCCGCTTCAGCGGCACGGCTGTGAACTTCATGGAAGTGCGCAAGTTCAACACGAACTGAGCCTGCCGATTACGGAATATCGAAACCGCCGGAGCGATCCGGCGGTTTTTCTTTTTGCTGTTTCGATCCCGCAAGGTGGCCGTTTTGCCAAGCGTGTCTTACGCAAAAGAAAAGCCGCCGAAAGGCTCGGCGGCTTGTCCATATCGGCGATGTCGGCGGATCAGCCTTCCGGCGGCGCCTCGATCATGCCTAGCGCGTGCAGGTAGGTGTCGAGGATTGCTTCCTCTTCCATGCGCTCCTGCTCGTCCTTCTTGCGCAGCGCCACGACCTTCTTCAGGATCTTGGTGTCGAAGCCCATTCCCTTGGCTTCGCCATAGACGTCCTTGATGTCGTCGGCGATGGTCTTCTTTTCTTCTTCCAGCCGTTCAATGCGCTCGATGAAAGCGCGAAGCTGATCGCGGGCGACGCCATGAGCATCAGACATCGTGTTCTCCTGATTTTTCGGTGATCAATTTTGGATGCCAGTGACTGCCGCGAAGCGGCGTCATGGTCAAGCCTGTTCGCGGCCAGCCAAGCTATTTGTGTGGATTGTTCAGTTCAAAAGCAGCCTTTTGCACAGGCGAGGCCTCGTTCTGGTGAAGATTCTTCCAGTCCTCATAGGGCATGCCATAGACCATCTCGCGCGATTCGTCCCTGGTCACCGGGACACCTTCGGCCTCGGCGGCTTCGCGATACCAGTTCGACAGGCAGTTGCGGCAGAAGCCGGCCAGATTCATCAGGTCGATGTTCTGAACGTCGCTGCGTTCGCGGAGATGTGCGACGAGGCGGCGGAAGGCGGCAGCTTCGAATTCGGTCTGTTGTTCCTTGCTGAGCGCGGTCATCTCGCTTCCTTTCTTTCAATAGGGGCCGGTGCGCGACAGGTGGACGTCGTATTCGTGCAAGGCGGGATCGGCATTCATCGCCGCAAAGATCGGCGCCAGGCGTTCGGCCCACGCCGATATGCCGGTCTCGTCTCCGATCAGATCCTGGCGCACCTCCAGCAGCGCATGCGGAATGCCTGTGATCATGCAATGGCGGTACATGGTATCGCCCTTCAGCGCGCCGTCATAGGGTTCGTTGTCGCCGACAGCGAGATCGGGATCGGCGCGCAGCAGGTCGAGCAGCGGGCTAACGGCGCGATGGTCGCTGTCCCAGAGGACGGCAGCGTGCCAGGGACGGGGAATGCCTTTCCAGGCCGGCGTGAAGGAATGCAGCGACAACACCAGCGGCGCCCGGCCGGTGGCATTCGCCACATTGTCGATCGTTGCGGCCACGGCGTCGTGATAGGGGCGATGGAAGGTTTCGATGCGGTAGTCCCATTCCTGCGGCGTGATCGGATGATTGCCTGATATGACGGCGCCGTCTGATATTTTCATGATCAGCGTCGGATCGTCTTCGCCGCGGTTCGGGTCGATCAGCAGGCGCGAAAAGCCGCCGAGCACGGCGGGAACTCCGAGTTTTGCCGAGAGCTGCCGCGTCAGACCCTCGATACCGATGTCATAGGCAATGTGGCGGGCGAAGGCCGCGTCGGGCAGTCCGAGCCGGCCATATCGCGCGGGAAGGCGGTTCATCGCGTGATCCGCGAGGATCACCATGCCTTTGTCATGTTTGCCGGATAGGATTTCGAAGGATTGGAAGTCGTCCATCAGGGAATTGCCGTTCGTCATTGCGCCGTCGGGCGCAGTGATCGCATGCGCCTGCGGCGGGTTCAAGCGCGGCAGGGAGAGAGAGGTTGAGCCGGACCCTCGACGGGAGGTTTATGAAAGGAAATATAATCGATTAGCATTGCGTTGACTTTCGCTTGACGGCGGCGCAAGAAGACACGGATACGAATAACCGTGGAGCTATTTGGGAGCCGTGTTGATCCAAGCCGCGCCAAGTTTCCTCACGCGGTCCGGACCGCTGGTCCGTCTCGCTCTGTTCGCTCTTGCAGCCGCCATGCCGTTTTTCATCGCAGATGCCGCACGCGCCGATTTTCGCGTCTGCAACGGAACACAGAATCTCGTCGGCGTCGCGATCGGATACCGGGCCAAGGATGGCTGGGTGACTGAGGGCTGGTGGCAGGTGCCGGCAACGACCTGCGCCACGCTGATCGAGGGAGAATTGCAGTCGCGCTATTACTACCTCTACGCAGAGGACGCCGCCCGGGGAGGACGATGGACGGGTGACGTGCAGATGTGCGTGGCGGAAAACGAATTCAAGATCACGGGTGTGCAGGATTGTTACGCCCGCGGTTACCAGAAGATGGGATTCAAGGAATATGATACGGGCCGCCAGGGTAGCTGGATGGTTCAGCTCTCCGACACCCCAGGGACGCAAGAAAGCCAGAATTGATGAAGCGTAATCGCAAAGTTAAAATCCTCGCCACCCTCGGGCCAGCCTCCTCCGAGGAATCGATGATCGAGAAGCTGCACCAGGCCGGTGCCGATGTCTTCCGCATCAATATGAGCCATGCGAGCCACGACCTGATGCGTACGCTTATCCAGCGTATCCGCTCGGTCGAGGCGCGCTCCGGCCGGCCGATCGGCATTCTCGCCGACCTGCAGGGACCGAAACTGCGTGTCGGCAAGTTCGTCGACAGCAAGGTGGACCTGAAGCCTGGCCAGACTTTCACGCTCGACAACAACGAAGCGCTTGGCGATCAGAACCGCGTCTATCTGCCGCACCCCGAGATCCTGGAGTCGGTGCAGCCCGGCCACCGTCTGCTGATCGATGACGGCAAGCTCGCCCTGCGCGCAGAAAAATGCGACGGCAAGAGCATCGTCACCACTGTTATTTCGGGCACGCGCATCTCCGACCGCAAGGGCGTCAGCCTTCCCGACACGCTGCTCGGCGTCGGCGCATTGACGGATAAGGACCGCGCCGACCTCGACGCGGTGCTCGCCACCGACGATGTCGACTGGGTGGCGCTTTCCTTCGTCCAGCGTCCCGACGACCTTGCCGAAGTGCGCAAGATCGCCCGTGGCCGTGTCGGCCTGATGTCGAAGATCGAAAAGCCGCAGGCTCTCGAGCGCATCGAGGAAATCATCGAGCTTTCCGACGCCTTGATGGTCGCCCGCGGCGATCTCGGCGTCGAAATGCCGCTCGAATCGGTTCCCGGCATCCAGAAGCAGTTGATCCGCGCCTGCCGCCGTTCGGGCAAGCCGGTGGTCGTCGCCACGCAGATGCTGGAATCGATGATCTCAGCGCCGGTGCCGACACGTGCCGAAGTTTCCGACGTCGCGACCGCCGTCTTCGAAGGTGCGGATGCCGTCATGCTCTCGGCCGAGTCTGCCTCGGGCGACTATCCCGTCGAAGCTGTCGCGACGATGGCGTCGATTGCCACTGCCATCGAGCGCGAGCCGCATTATCCCGGCATCATCTATGCCCAGCGTGCCCAGCCGGAAGCGACCGGTGCCGATGCAATCTCGCTTGCTGCCCGTCAGATCGCCGAGACTCTGAAGCTGTCGGCGATCGTCTGTTACACCTCGTCGGGTACGACAGGCCTTCGTGCCTCGCGTGAGCGTCCGCAGGTGCCAATCCTGGCGCTGTCGCCGATCATCAAGACGGCACGCCGCCTTGCCGTCGTCTGGGGCCTGCATTGCGTCGTCACCCATGACGCGACCGATCTCGACGACATGGTCAACCGCGCCTGCCGCATCGTCGCGGACGAAGGCTTCGGCAAGCCGGGCGATCGCATCATCATCTCGGCCGGCGTGCCGCTCGGCACGCCCGGTGCCACCAACATGATCCGCATTGCCTATATCGGCTCCGACGGCCAGAGCGGCGTCTGATCCAATCGCATCCCTTCGAAGGCCCGCTGCCTGAAGAGGCGGCGGGTTTTTTCGTTGACGGAGCGGCATTGCCAAGCTTGGCGGCGCGTGCAAGTTTCGGTCCCCAGAGCAGGACATGCTCTGGGTTCGGAGGAGCATATGGATACCGTCACGCTTCTGGCTTTTGCAGCCGTTTCCTTTGTCGGCATCGCGACGCCGGGGCCAACGGTGCTGCTTGCGCTGACCAACGGTTCGAGGCATGGCCTGCGCCGCGCAGTTGCCGGCATGATCGGCGCGGTGCTGTCCGATTTCGTGCTGATCGGCGCCGTCGCGATCGGGCTCGGTGCACTGCTCGCTGCATCGGAATTCTGGTTCTCCATGCTGAAATGGGCGGGTGCCGCCTATCTCGCCTTTCTCGGCATCATGCTGCTGCGTTCGAAGGGCACGATCGATGCGGCGTTGAAGTCCGGAGCGCCTGCGGGCGCGACTTCGCCCTTCTCGATCGGACTGAAGAGTTTCATGGTCGCGGCGACCAATCCGAAGGGCTACCTGTTCTTCTCGGCCTTCCTGCCGCAGTTCATCGACCCGACCCTGCCGCAGGCAACGCAATATGCGCTTCTCGCGCTGGTCTTTGCCGTGCTCGATTTTCTCATCATGTTCGGCTACGCCTTCTTCGGTTCGCAGGCGGTACGTTTCCTCAAGACCTCAGGCGCCATGTGGCTGGAGCGGGCCTGCGGTGGTGCGCTGCTGGCGCTTGCCGGCTCGCTGGCCTTCTATCGCCGGGCAACCGTTTGAGGTCAGGGTTGAGGCAGGGATAAGTGGCCGACGCGATAGGCCTGCGTCTGCTCGCCAATCTCGGGAATTTCTCGCCACAGTCTGAAGCGCACCCGCGTCCAGGTCGTCGGTTCGAAGCCGGAGATAGAGGCGAGTGCGTCGCCCGTCGCGACGTCGGCGCCAGCCTGCGCGACTTCGGCGCGGCGAATATCGGCGAGCGGCGCATAAGGCTCTGTCTGCAGGACATCGCGTGTGGCGAACCTGGCCGAGGCGATATCAGCCGAGATTTCTGCCTGCCAGACGATCCAGGTCCTCACCTGTGGCCAGCCGAAGGCGCTGGTGAGAGCCTCGAAACCTGGGCCGCAGAGGAAGTCGCTTGCTCCTTCCGGTCTCTGCCAGAGATAGAAGGGCGCATAGAGATTGTCGTGGCTGCCGAACTCTCCCTTGCGGGCGCTGAGATAGGCTTTGAAACCGAGATTGGGAAAGCCGTCGAGCAGCGGACCCTTGTCGCGGATGCGGCGGTCGATGATCGACATGTCGTAATCGGCGGGCAGGGGGAAGCTGTACTGCATGGTGATCATGACTGTCCCTCCACCGGTTGCAGCCATTCGACGATGCTGCCGTTTTCCATCGGCTGGATACTGATGTAGCTGAAGGGGCTGTCATCGGCGGCGCCATGCCAGTGGCACTCGCCGGGTGCAAACCAGACGGCATCGCCGGCCCGCAATGTTTCGACCGGGCCACCCTCGTTCTGCGCCAGTCCATGGCCCGAAAGCACATAGAGCAACTGGCCTCTGGGATGCGTGTGCCAGCGGGTGATGGTGCCGGGATCGAGCGCGGCGCGCATTGCGGTGTTCTCGCCATCGGCGCTGCCTTCAAGCAGCATCTCGACCCAGAAGGGCGCCGTCGCGACGCCCTCCGGCGAGCGGATTGCCTTGCCGGGGCGTCTGATGGTCATGGTCTTCGGGTTCGAAGCACTCATTGCCGGCCTCCAGCCACACGAAGCCGCCAGTCTGGGTCGGTCATCTGGGCAATGCCGTCGCCGAAGGACCAGTCTTCCGGTGCGCTGGTGCTGATGACGATCATCACATCCTCAGGCCGGAGGCCCGGCGATTGCGCCAGGAGATCGGCGAGCCGCCGATAGAGCGCCGCTTTCATCTCGCCGGTGCGAGGCCTGCCGATCGTGATCGAGATATAGACGAAGTCGTCCGAGCGCGGGCCGGCGAGATAGCTGCGGTCGAAGATCAACTCGTTCTCGTCATGCTGGTGAATGGTCTGGAAGCGGTCGTTTTCGGGCACGTCGAAGGTCTCGACCAGAGCGCGCTGGATGTTGTCGGCTAGCGCCATGAGGTAGTCCGGCGACTTGCCTTTGCGAAGGGAAATGCGAACGAAGGGCATCGGGATCTCCATGGTTCAGGCCGTCCGTCGGCCTTGACAGCGGAACCATCGCACGGCACAATGATGCCGAAAATCAGAATTTTATGGATTAATGATCCTGAAAAATGGGATTATGTAATGCGGCGGACGATCTTCGATCTCGACGTGCTTCGGACCTTTTCGACCGGCATGGAGCTTGGCAATTTCGCCAAGGCGGCCGAGCGGCTCGGTCGTTCGACCTCGGCAGTGAGTGCGCAGCTGAAGAAGCTGGAGGAACAGGCGGGCACGCCGATATTCCGCAAGGTGGGGCGCGGACTGACGCTGACCGATGCCGGCGAGACGATGCTCGGTTATGCCAGGCGGCTGCTGGAGCTCAACGACGAGGCGGCTGCGGCCGTGCACAGCGTCGAGCTGGAAGGCTGGGTGCGGCTCGGCCTGCAGGAGGATTTCGGCGAGACCCTGCTGCCTGATGTGCTCGGCCGCTTCGCGCGCGCTCATCCGAAGGTCCGGATCGAGGCGCGGGTGGTGCGTAATGCCGAGCTGCTCGAGCGCGTCACATCGGGCAAGCTCGATCTCGCGCTTGCCTGGAGTGACGGCACGCTGACGGCGCATTGCGAGCGGATCGGCGAAGTGCCGATGCGCTGGATCGGACCTGCCGAGGGGCAGCCGGGCTGGCAAGCCGCAAGCGGCGAGCCGATGCCGCTCGCTTCGCTGGAGGCGCCGTGCCTGCTGCGCAGTGCAGCGACCAAGGCACTTGATGAGGCGGGCATCTCCTGGCGGCTCGCCTTCGTCAGTCCCAGTCTCGGCGGTCTCTGGGCCGCGACCGCGGCAGGCCTCGGTCTCACCATCCGCACGCCGATCGGCCTGCCGGCGAAGGTCCGGCCGCTCGCGCCGGAGACAATCGGCCTGCCGGATTTGCCGAAGCTCGGTCTGGTCCTGCATCGGGCGGAAGCCGAACCGCAACCGGCTGCGGCCCGGCTTGCCGAGCTCGTGCTGCAGTCGGTGCATGGCGCGGTGCGCGAGGTGTTGGCTTGACATCTCCGCATTGACCCCTCGGGCGCAAGCCTGTAGCCTCGAACCGCTATGAAGATGTTCACCCTCAATATCGCTTCGGTCTTCTTCTTGAGCCTCTAAGGCTCTGCCTTCGGGCATCAGAAGATGCGGCCGCTGACCAGCCCTTCGTGGCTGGTGCGTTGCCGTGGATGTAACCACCCTGCATCTGGCCAAGGAAAGAGCCGGCAGGTTTGGCGATAGAGAGATATGTCATGACATCAGATGTTTATCCGGCGGCACTGAGTGCTGCGCAGATCGAGCAATTCATCGAGGACGGCTTCGTCAGGATCGACGACGCTTTTCCCCGCGCATTGGCCAAGGAAGCTCGAGCCATCATGTGGCACGATATTCCCTTCGATGCGGATGATCCAAGCACGTGGACGCAGCCCGTCGTGCGGCTTGCCGGTTATGGCGGCGGACCTTTCGAGAAAGCCGTCAACACGCAGGTATTGCATTCGGCCTTCGATCAGCTCGTCGGCACCGGTCGCTGGGAGCCGCGCGATGGGCTTGGCAGTCTTCCGGTGCGCTTCCCGCATCCCGATGATCCCGGTGATGCCGGCTGGCATGTCGACCTCAGCTTTCCCGGCGAGGGTTCCGATCCGAACGAGCAACGGGACTTTTCCGCCTGGCGGGTGAACATTACCTCGCGCGGGCGGGCGTTGCTGATGCTCTTCCTGTTCTCGGATGTCGGGGAAGAGGATGCGCCGACCCGTATCCGCGTCGGTTCGCACAAGGATATCGCCCGTCTTTTGGCACCAGCGGGCGAGGCGGGAATGGCGCATCTCTGGCTGGAGCATGTGGGGGAGGACCGGCCGCTGGCGTTGGCGACAGGTCCTGCGGGCACGGTCTATCTGTGCCATCCGTTCCTCATCCATGCAGCGCAGATGCATCGCGGCAAGGAGCCGCGTTTCATGGCGCAGCCCGGCCTTGCACCTTCCGAACCCCTTCGGCTTGAACGGGAAGACGGCGCCTATTCTCCGGTCGAGATCGCGATCCGGCGCGCGCTTCACGATCACTCTATCTGATCGGTGATCTGGCATCCGGCTCGGGAGGCCGGATGCCTCACGGCTACTTCATAATTCAAAGTGCTACAGTGTCCTTTTCGCGTCTGAAAAGACGCGCGGGGCTGTAGTGTGCCGGCACGTCGTCTCAGCCGAAACGTTCGAGTGCCATGGCGAAGATATCGGCATCGACGTTGCCGCCCGACGTGACGACAACGACGGTATCGCTTTCCAGCGCGTCGCCGTGGAAAAGGGCGGCGGCGAGCGCCACGGCGCCGCCAGGCTCGACGACGATCTTCAGCCGCGTGAAGGCGAGCGCCATGGCGCGCAACGCCTCCTCGTCGGTGACGACGATGCCGGCGCCGGCGAGGCGCTTGAGGATCGGGAAGGTGATGTTGCCCGGCTGCGGCGTGACGATCGCATCGCAGATCGAGCCTGACACCGCCGCGTTGCGTTCGATCTTGCCGGAGGCGAGCGAGCGGGTGGTATCGTCGAAATCCCTGGGCTCGCAGGGGCGGACACGAAAGCCGGGGGAACTGGCTTCAAGGGCCAGCGCGATGCCGGAGGTCAATCCGCCGCCGCCGCAGGGAACGAGGACTTCGGCTGATGTCACACCTTCCTCCCCAGCCTGCTCGGAAATTTCGAGACCGGTCGTGCCCTGGCCGGCGATGACAAGCGGTTCGTCGAAGGGCTTGATCAGCGTCAGGCCGCGCTCGGCCGAAAGTCTCGCGCCGATCTCGTCGCGATCCTCGTTGACGCGGTCGTAGAGCACCACTTCAGCGCCGAAGGCGCGGGTGTTGGCGATCTTCAGCTTCGGCGCATC
Organism: Rhizobium leguminosarum; assembly: GCF_002953715.1. GTDB lineage: Bacteria > Pseudomonadota > Alphaproteobacteria > Rhizobiales > Rhizobiaceae > Rhizobium > Rhizobium leguminosarum_V. The sequence continues at coordinate 3,759,349 of NZ_CP025012.1, read as the reverse complement.
GCTCGGCATGATGATGACGGAGGGGATATTGTGCAGCTTGGCGGCAAGCGCAACGCCTTGGGCGTGGTTGCCGGAGGAGAAGGCGATAACGCCCTTCGAGCGTACCGCAGCATCGAGGCCGGAGACGGCCGACCAGCCGCCGCGAAACTTGAACGAGCCGGAATGCTGCAAACATTCCGCCTTCACGAACAGACGCCGGCCGGCGATCTCATCGAGGAAAGGGGAGGAGAGAAGCGGCGTGCGCCTTGCATGACCGCGCAGACGGGCGCGAGCTGCGACAATCATTTCAATGCTGGCCATTCGGGAATCTTTCTGCTTGCGGGTTCGCCCATGCATAGGGCGCGGCAAGCCAATTGTGAACGTCGACTTTGTCACGGTGACATGAATGGTGCCACCGCTGCTTCTCGAGCCGCGTTGCGCTTCCGCTGACTGTTTGATCAGGCGATCCCTGAAGGGTCAGTAGCCGCTTGCCGACCCTTCCGCTGCGCGGCTATCCATGGCGCCGTTGTAGCGGGCGCCGCCGCCCTTTTCGATGGCGGCAAGGCTTTTGCCGCCGACGAGGATGCCGGCGGCCTGGCCCCAGAGCGGTGCGTCGTTGCCGCCGTCGAAGCTGTAGCCCATGGCGGCGAGCGTCTTTTCGGTATCGGGCGAAAGCGCATAGGGTTCGAGATAGACCTTGTCGGGCTGCCATTGGTGGTGGAGACGCGGGGCGTTGACCGCCTGGCTGATATCCATGCCGAAATCGACGACGTTGAGGATCGCTTCCAGTGTGATGGTGATGATGCGCGAGCCGCCGGGGCTGCCGATCACCATGAAGGGCTTGCCGTCCCGGGTGACGATCGTCGGGCTCATCGAGGAGAGCGGCGTCTTCTTTGGCGCAATGGCATTGGCTTCGCCCTGCACCAGCCCGTAGAGGTTCGGCACGCCGGGCTTGGAGGTGAAATCGTCCATCTCGTTGTTGAGCAGGACGCCGGTACCCGGCGCCACGACGCCGGCGCCGAAGGAGCCGTTCAGCGTATAGGTGACGGCGACCGCGTTGCCCGCGTCGTCGATGATTGAATAATGCGTCGTCTCGGTGCTTTCCTTGCCGCCGAGCGGTTTGAGGTTCGCCGAGGTGCCGGCCTTGTAGGGATCGATCTTGGCAGCAATTTCCAATGCATACTTCTTGTCGAGAAGCTTTGTGACCGGGTTCTCGACGAAGTCGGGATCACCGAGTGCGGCATTGCGGTCGACATAGGCATAGCGCATCGCCTCGACCATGAGGTGCACGGTTTCGGCCGAGTTATAGCCGAGATAGGAGAGCGGATAGCCTTCGAGAACATTGAGGATCTCGCAGATGATCACGCCCCCGGAGGAGGGCGGCGGCGAGGAGATGATGTCGTAGCCGCGATAATTGCACTCGATCGGCTTCAACTCGCGCACGGCATATTGCTCGAAATCCTCCTTGGCGAGGATGCCGCCCTTGGCCTCGCTCGCCTTGACGATCGCCTCAGCGGGCGCGGCCTTGTAGAAGGCATCGGGGCCTTTTTCGGAGATGCCTGAGAGGACCGAAGCAAGGTCTGGCTGCTGGAGTTTTTCGCCGGATGCATAGGGTTTGCCGTCCGGTTTCAGGAATATCTTTGCCGCCGCCTCATCCTTGGCGAGGCGCTTGGCATTGCCGGCGAAACTTGCGGCGTCGCCCTGTTCCAGCGTGAAACCCTCCTTGGCGAAGCGAAGTGCCGGCGCGATCAGATCCTGGCGCGATTTGGTGCCGTATTTCTCGCGCGCGGTCTCGAAGCCCATGACGGAGCCCGGCACGCCGACGGCAAGATAACCGTCGAGGCTGGCGCGTGGCACGATATCGCCCTTGGCATCGAGATACATGGTCTTCGTTGCGGCAAGCGGTGCGCGTTCGCGAAAATCCAGGAAAGTCTTCGTGCCGTCCTTCAGGCGGATGGTCATGAAGCCGCCACCGCCGAGATTGCCGGCCGCGGGATAGACGACTGCCAATGCATAACCGACGGCAACTGCCGCATCGACGGCGTTGCCGCCGCTTTTCAGCACCTCGACGCCGACATCGGTCGCCAGATGCTGGGCGGTGACGACCATGCCGTGCTCGGCTTCGACGGGCGCAGGCGAGGCGGCGAAAGCCGAGGTCAGGCTCAGCGACAATGCTGATATGACGGAGATCGTCCCGATATGCAGGCGGCCCATGATTTCCCCTCCTATGGACAATGATGGAAAAACATATGGGGCTGCGACAGCCCGAGGCAATGCAAGGGGTTGGCTTTAAAACATGTGGCGCGAACTATGTCGCGAGTTTGCGGCGACGACTTACGTAAAAACAAAATCTAGAGCGTCAGCAGTTCGGCGAGTTTCCGGTTGGTGTCGTCGTCATCGAGGGGCGTATAGACGATGAGCTTCATCTCCGGCCGGCTGGTCAGTGTCAGGCCGGTATGTTCGAAGGACATGCGGCCCTTGACGGGATGGTCGATGCGCTTGATGCCGGACAGCGGGCTTATCACCTCATGGCGCTGCCACCAAACACGAAATTCAGCGCTTGCCTGTTTCAGCAGCGCGATCAGCCGCTCGAAATCCGGATCGCCCGCATAACGCGCGCTGTCGGCGCGAAACATCGCCAGCGAGACGCGCGCAACCGCCTCCCAATCGACGAGCAGCTTGCGATGCGCGGGGTCGGCAAAGAGGCGATGCATGGTATTGCGCTCGTCGCGATCGAGCGTGTCGTAACCGCCGAACAGCACCTCGGCGGCACGGTTCCAGGCGAGCACGTCCCACCGGCGGCCGAGCACATAGGCCGGCTGGTGTGTCAGGTTGGCGAGCATGCGTTGCAGCGGCTCGTCGACACATTCGGGTGCGGACGAGACTGCCTGAGGCACTTGCCGATTGTTGAGGATGAAGAGATGCCGGCGTTCAGCCTCGTCGAGGCGCAGCGCATCGGCAAGGGCGTTGAGCACCTGAATGGAGGGCCTGATGTCACGGCCCTGTTCCAGCCAGGTGTACCAGGTGGTGCCGACGCCGGCGAGCATGGCGAGCTCCTCGCGTCGGAGACCCGGCGTGCGCCGGCGAAACCCCTCCGGCAGGCCAACCTCGGAGGGCGTCAGCCGCTCGCGACGGGAGCGCAGGAAGGCTGCGAATTCACGGCGGCGGGCTTCGAATGTGTCCGATCTCTGGTCCATGGCGGCGATCATATCAGTATCGATACCAGGATAAAACCGGAACTGTTTGCCGTTTCCGGGCCGCGCATGATGCCGGTGTCGCAGGTGGTTGAAGCATCTGCGGCTCGATCAATTCAAGGAGCAGCATCATGTCTTTGCAGCATGTGGTCGTCATCGGCGGTTCTTCCGGCATCGGCCTTGCCACGGCGAAATTACTTTTGAAACAGGGATATACGGTCACCATTGCGGGCCGCGACGGCGAAAAGCTTGCCGCGGCGAAGGCATCGCTCGAGGGCGAGCTACGCAGCCTGGTGCTCGATGCGGCCAAGCTTTCCAGCCTCGGGGAGGCTTTTGCCGGGATCGGCGCATTCGGTCATCTCGTGCTGGCGATGGGCAGCGGTCATGGCGCCGGACCTTTTGCGACGCTCGACATGGCGGATCTGCTTGCCGGGTTTCAGACCAAGCTCATCCCGCATGCCGCGGCAGCCCAGGCGGCACTGCCGTTGCTGCAGCCGGGCGGCAGCATCACCTTCGTTTCGGCGGTCAGCGCGCAGGCAGCGATGTCTGGCACAGCCGGACTTGCGGCCGTCAATGCCGGCATCGAGGCGATGGTGCCGGTGCTTGCCGCCGAGCTGAAGCCGCTGCGTGTCAACGGCGTTTCACCTGGGGTCGTCGATACGCCGTGGTGGAATTTCCTGCCGCCCGAGCAGCGGGGCAGCGTCTTTGCGGATTTCGCCGGCCGCACGCCGGTCGGCCGTGTCGGCAGGCCGGAGGATATTGCGGAGGCGATCGGCTTCCTGATCGGAAACGGCTTCATGAGCGGCCATGTCATCACCTGCGACGGCGGTGTGCGTCTCAGCGCTTGAAGCAGGCTTCAGGCGGTCCGCCGACGGTCTCGCCGGCGGGGAAATCCAAGCCGGAGAGGTCATGCGCCGTGCAGGGCGCCTGGCCCCAACGACGGCGGTACGGTTCCGACCGTCTGATCGCGTGAAGAGGTGGCAAGCCTTTCTTCGGCCCTGCGGGCGATCGCTTGCAGGTTGCGCGGCTTGCCGGCAATCTTCTCCATGGCGGCGATGGCGACATCGGTCGCGAGATAATCCGGCTTGTGGCCGACGCCGCTGACGGTGATGAGTTCTGAGCCCGATATATCGCGGGCAAGGCCGCGCGAGTGCAGGTGTTCCCAGACGATCTCGTCGCTGTCGCCTGTTATGATGACGGTCGGCGCGGTGATCTGCGAATAGAGCAGCGACTGCTCCTTCACATAGGCGAGCAGCCGTTTGAAATCGGCGGCGTTGTTTTGGAAGGCGCTGGGGCGCAATACGAGCGACGGACCGGTTTTTTCGATGTAGTCGGCCGGGCGCGGATTGGGACGGAAGACGTTCAGCGTGCCGCGCTCCAGACGGCTCAGCCCGAGCGGCACGACGATCGCATGGTTGAAGAGCCAGCCGAGGACCGGCACGGTCGCCACATGATAATACCAGTCGATGCCGCCCGGCCAAGGATGGGTGGCCGGCGCAAGGAAGAGCAGGCCGGCGGTCTTGTCAGGATGGCGCAGGCCGAAGGCGGCGGTGATCGCGCCGCCGAAGGAATGGCCGACGATGATCGCCTTTTCGATGCCGCGCTTCTCCATCAGTCTGGCGATCGCATCGGCCTGGCCGGAGGGGACGGCATTCTCAGGGCCGCCACGTTCGGAATAGCCATGACCGGGGCGATCGACGAACAGCATTTCCGCCCGGCCTTCGAGTGCGGCACGGAAGGCGACGACCTGATCGAGCAGATTGCCGCTGGCGCCATGAATGAAGACGAGCGCCGGCAGATCCGCATTTTCCGGACGCGCGATGTGGACAGCATTCATACGGTAGCCGCCGACATCCGTCAGTTCGCCGATATTCGGATAAGCCTGTTCGAATTGCCGCGCCTTATAAGTGGAGTAACCGATGGCGGCGGCGAGCGGAGCAAGAAGAGCGGAAACTTCTGCAAGCATGATCTCAACGAACGACAATTGCGGGATGACCTGCGGGCGGACAAACCGCTACATCGCTCCCTCTGGATTCTAAAGCGCGTCGCGCTTTAGGTCTTTGATTTTACGCATCTCGCGCAAAACCGCTGCACACTTTTGCGCGAGATGCTTTAAATTGCGCGGCACGATCCGACGTCAAGATATCAGCCCGGGAATCAGGTGCGATTGCCGGCGAGTTTTTCCGCCAGTGTGTTGACCTGCTCTTGCGCGGTGCGTTCGGCGGGATAGACATCGAGGAAACGCTCCCACGCCTTCAAGGTCAGCTGGTCGTTGCCGGAATTACTGAGGATCGCCGCCATGCCGGAGAGCGCGCCGAAATGGCGCGGCTCGAGATCGAGCACACGTTCGATGTCGGACATCGACTTGCGGTAATTGCCCATGACGAAATTCAGCGTGGCGCGGCGGTTCCAGCTTTCGGCATAGTCGGGTTTCAGCGCGATCGCCTCATCGAGGAAATCGAGGGCAGCGGGATTGCGCTTTTCCTCGATTGCCTTGTCGGCCCACTGCATCAGCAGATTGACGGTGGCACTGCCGGAATCGTTCCATTCCGTGCGGATTTCATTGGCGATGCCGCTGGCCTTGTCGGGGTCGCGTTCACGCTTCAACTGGCTGAAGAGCTGGTCGAGGTGCTGCTTGGGCGAACTGTTGACATCCGTCTGCTCGACGATGACATCCTTTTTCGTGGCGGCAGCCGGGTTTTCCGCGGCGGCCGCCGGAAAGGGGGAGGTGAGCAGGATGAGGGCGAGCGGCAGTGCCGCTGACGTCAAAGCAAAAAAGCGCATGGCGGACATATTAGCCCGCCAACGCCGAAGATCAAACAAAATTGACGTGATCGCCGCAGCGACCCACCGGATATATCTGCCGGCGCAAGCTCGCGCGGCAGGCGATCCGGACGCGCGAAATCAGCCCTGACGAGCCTTGAAGCGCGGGTTCAGCTTGTTGATGATGTAGATGCGGCCCTTGCGGCGAACCAGACGGTTGTCACGGTGACGAGCCTTGAGCGACTTGAGCGAATTCTTGATCTTCATTTTTCTGATCCGCGATCTCTATGGGGGAATTCACATTCGCCCGTATCTTTAACAATCAAAAGCGCGCCATCGGGCGCGCTGTTTAGGTGGGGAGCAGATACCTCGTCACCTTTTCCGTGTCAACCACATGAAGGTGTTTTTCCCAAGGCACAAGGGTGTTTTCTCAGGCCAAAACCGGCGATTTCGGCGTCAAGGTGGTGACATGACCCATCTTGCGGCCGGGGCGCCACTCGGTCTTGCCATAGAGATGAACCAGCGTGTCGGGGCGCCGCAACCAGTCGGGAACGGCAAGGATATCGTCGCCGATCAGGTTCTGCAGAATGCAGTCGGAATGGCGCTCGCCACTGCCGAGCGGCAGGCCGGCGACGGCCCGGATATGCTGCTCGAACTGGCTGACGACACAGGCGGCTTCCGTCCAGTGACCGGAGTTGTGGACACGCGGCGCCATCTCGTTGGCGATCAGGCCGCCATCGGCAAGCACGAAGAATTCGATGCCGATGACGCCGACATAGTTCAACGCGGCAAGAATCTTTTCGGCCGATTGGCGCGCGGCGTCCGCCGTCGCAGCAGAGATCGCGGCGGGAACCGTCGAGGTGTGGAGGATACCGTTGCGGTGCACATTCTCGGCGGGATCGAAGCAGACGACCGTACCGTCGGTGGCGCGCGCGGCGATGATCGAGACCTCGCGCTCGAAAGCGACGAAACTTTCGAGGATGAGCGGCACGCCGCCGAGCGCGGCATAGGCGCCATCCGGGCTGTCGGCGGCCGAGCGGAAAACCTTCTGGCCCTTTCCGTCATAACCGAGACGGCGGGTCTTCAGCACGCCCTGGCCGCCGAAATCCTTCAGTGCCGTCTCGAGATCGGCCTGGCTGTCGATCGCGTGGAAGCGGGCGGTCGATATGCCGCAGTCATTGAGAAAACGCTTTTCGACGAGGCGGTCCTGGGCGGCTTCCAGCGCCTTCGGCGGCGGATAGACCGAGACGCTTGCCGAGAGCCTTTCGGCGGCTGCGACGGGCACGTTTTCGAATTCGTAGGTGACGACATCACAGATATCGGCGAGTTCGGCCAGTGCTGCCGGATCGTCGTAGGCGGCGGTAATCTGCCGGTTGGCGAGCTGGGCGGCCGGGCAGTCCGCCTGCGGCTCGAGGACGACCGTGCGAAAATTCAACCGGGCGGCGGCAATCGCCAGCATGCGGCCGAGCTGGCCGCCGCCGATAATGCCGATCGTTCTTGCCGTCATAGGTCGTCCATCGGGTATTCGGCGACGGCAGCACTCTGGCGCTCGCGCCATTCGTCGAGCCGGTCGGCGATTTCTTCGTCGGAAAGGGCAAGCACGGCGGCGGCGAGAAGGGCGGCGTTGACCGCGCCGGCCTTGCCGATGGCAAGCGTGCCCACAGGAATACCGGCCGGCATCTGCACGATGGAAAGGAGGCTGTCCTGGCCGGACAGGGCTTTCGACTGGACCGGCACGCCGAAAACCGGCAGCGGTGTCATCGCGGCGGTCATGCCCGGCAGGTGGGCGGCGCCGCCGGCGCCGGCGATGATGACCTTGAAGCCCTCCGCGCGTGCGCCCTTGGCGAAATTGACCAACCGATCCACTGTGCGGTGCGCCGAAATGATGCGCGCATCATAAGGGATTTCCAGCGCCTCCAGCGTGTCGGCGGCGTTTTTCATGGTCTCCCAGTCGGACTGACTGCCCATGATGATGGCGACGGGTGGTCTGTCTGTCATCGTTGCTGCTATTCCCTCTCAGGCTATGATGTCAGGGATGATCTGATCTTCCAGCTTGGAGAGCCTGTCCTTGATGACGAGCTTTTTCTTTTTCATACGCTGGATCCGCAGAGCATCGCATCCGGTCTGGATCATGGCGTTGATCGCGGCGTCGAAATCCTCGTGCTCCTGACGCAGACGCGCCACCGTGAGCCTGATTTCCGCCTGTTCCTGATCGGCCATATGCATTCCCCGTTACCGTCCCTGGACCTTGTCCGATCTGCCGATGATTTCCGCAAGCTCCTATCACCAAATACAGGTAACGGCTAGTTAGTCTTGATCATGAAATTGCCATCCAGTCTCCATCTTTTGGCCTTCGACAAGCCTTCAAAAATATGTCACAGTCCGGCCGTTGACACCTTGATCCCCGACGATGATGGCCGGGGAGGGTAAAGAGGAAGGAAGGGTCATATGACTGTTCAAGCTCATCTTGAGTCACTCCAGAAAAAGCACGTTGCTCTCGAGGAGGAGTTGCACGCGCTCAGAACATCTCCCTCTATTTCCGATACGGAACTTGCCGAATGCAAGCGCCGCAAGCTGCGCATCAAGGACGAGATTCAGCGTCTTAAATCATCCGTCCACTAATCTTCCCAAGGGTCGCCGGGCGATCATCTTGCGCAACAAGGTAAATCCATCCACTCCGCCAAAAATTAGCAAGAACCGGTGATTTGACACCAGATTTGCGCCAGTCCGATGCATCCGGCATCGTGGCTGGCGCTTTTGGGTCCGCCACGTCTCACATCGCGTTCTTATGATTCGCATCATGTCCCCAGATCTTATGGGAACATGCATCAGGCCCAGAACTGATCCAGCCACAAATTGAGCTTGTCGAAGCCGCGGTTGTTGACCGTATAGATACGTTTGGTGCCTTCCGAGGTCACGGAGACGAGATTGCTGTCGAGTAGCGCCTTCAGATGCTGCGAAACAGCAGGGCGGCTGATCGGCAGGCCCTCGGCGAGCTCATTGACCGTCCGTGGCGCGCGACGCAATTCCTCCAGCAGAAACCGCCGGTTCGGATCGGCAATCGCAGAGAAAGGGTCCGTGTTCGACATGGCGGGAACGCTACGTCAAACCGGCCGCGCCAGCAAGGAAATTGTGCATTGCAGCGTGCCGTGGTTTCTAAAGCGCGTCGCGATCTTTCAGATTCGCGCCTTGCGCTTTAGGTCTTTGTTTTTACGCATGTCGTTATCGCAAAACCGCCGCACAGTTTTGTGCGACATGCTTTAGTGGTTTCTACCAGCCAAGGCCCTCGCGCACGATCAGGAAGGCGGCGATCAGCGCCATCGCATACATGAAGGGATAGAAGATCTGTGGCCTCATGCGGCGCACGCACCAGGCGCCGGCGATGGTGGCGAGCGGGGCAAAGGGCAGAAGCGTCGCGGAGGTCGCAAGATTCTGGGTGTCGAGCTGGCCGAGCGCGAAATAGGGGATCAGCTTGATGGCGTTGAGGATCGCGAAGAAGCGTACGCTGGTGCCGGTATATTCGCGCGGCTGCAATTTGAGCGGCAGGGCATAGATCTGGAAGGGCGCACCGCCGGCATGGGCGACGAAGCTGCCGTAACCGGAAAATGTCCCCCAGAGGCTGGCTGCTACCGGCCGCTGGCCGCGCGGCGGGATCACCTTGCCGGCGCCCGGGCCGAAATTGTTCCAGAAATAGCGCAGGCAGAAGAGGATGGTCACCGCGCCGATGACGATGCGCAGCATGTTGCCCGGAACCAGGGCCGAGGTCGCCCAGCCCAGCGCGATGCCGAAGATGGCGCCCGGCAGCATGATCTTCAACGTCGCCCAGTCGCCATGTTTGCGCCAGATGACGAGCGAGATCATGTCCATGAAGACCAGGATCGGCAGCAGGATGGCCGCCGCCTCGACCGGTGAGACGACGAGGGCGAGGAAGGGCAGGCCGATCAGCGACAAAGCGTCGCCCATGCCACCCTTTGCGAGGCCCACCAGCAGAACGGCGGGCACGGCGGCGTAGTAGAATGACAAATCCTGCGGCATGCTTTCGACGTCCTCCTCTTGCAAGCCTCGTCTAACGGAACTACTCACACAAAACGAGTGCGGATCTCTCATTTCGAAGGGGAATTCGCCGGAAACGGAAAGACCTCATGACCGAACCGGAAAATCGCTGCCGCCTTGTGCTCATCGTGCCTGATATCGCCGATGCCGATGAACAGGCAAAGATCGTCGCCGATGCGCTGAAGGGCGGCGATGTCGCCTCGGTGATCGTGCCGCAATACGGGCTCGACGACGGCACCTTCCAGAAACATGCCGAAAAGCTGGTGCCGCTGATCCAGAATGCTGGCGCAGCCGCGTTGATTGCAGGTGACAGCCGTGTCGCAGGCCGGGCAAAGGCCGATGGTCTGCACCTTTCCAGCAATGCCGAGGCGCTTTCGGAAGCGATCGACAAACATGCGCCGAAGCTGATCGTCGGCGGCGGCAACGCGGCCGACCGGCACCATGCGCTGGAAATCGGCGAAGTCAGGCCGGACTATATCTTCTTCGGCAAGCTCGACGGCGACATCAAGCCGGAGGCGCATCCGAAGAACCTTGCGCTCGGCGAATGGTGGGCCTCGATGATCGAGATCCCCTGCATCGTCATGGGCGGCACTGATCCGGCCTCGGCGCTGGCCGTCGCCGAAACTGGAGCGGAGTTCGTGGCGCTGCGGCTGGCGGTCTTCGGCGAGCCCGCCCGGGCGCCATCAGTCGTCGCCGAAATCAATGCGTTGCTTGACGAAAAAGCGCCACGGTTTGAGGATTGAAATCGCGCTCATGCCGATCCCGCCCGCCCGCCTTTTGAAATATATCGTTGCCAGCATGGCCGCCCTCCTTGCGGCCGGGCCGAATGTCGCCTTTGCGCAGGCGTCGGACAGCGTCATCAGCCAGCCGGGCACGGCGCCGGCTTCGACCTTCCGCACCGACCGGCCCTCCGCCTCGGGCGTCGGGCCCTCCGATGGCGTCGGCGTGTTCGACCGCATGGGTGCGAAGCTGCCGGATCTTCCGCCGGAGAAGGACTACAAGGGGCCGATCGACGAAGCCTACGGCGCCTTCCAGCGCGGTTATTATCTGACGGCAATGGACAAGGCGCTGCCGCGCGCCCAGCTCGGCGATCCGGCGGCGCAGACGCTGATCGGCGAAATCCTCTCGCAGGGTCTCGGCGTCAAGAAGGATGTGAAGAATGCTGCCTTCTGGTACGGCAAGGCGGCCGAAGGCGGCGATGCGGCGGCAATGTTCAAATATGCGTTGATCCTGATGGAAGGCGAGGGCGTGCCGCGTGACAAGGTCAAGGCCGACGACTACATGCACAAGGCGGCCGAGGCCGGTAATCCTTCGGCGGAATTCAACTGGGCGCAGCTTCTCGTCGCCGACAATCCCGGCGAGAAGGGACTGAAGCTCGCGCTGCCGTTCTACGAGAAATCGGCCGAGCAGGGCATTGCCGATTCGCAATATGCCGTGGCGCAGATCTATGCGACGCTGAAGGACCTGCCGGAGGAAAAGAAGCAGCTCGCGCGCGAATGGATGGCACGTGCGGCGCGCGCCGGCTTCGACACGGCCCAGCTCGATCTCGGCATCTGGCTGGTCAACGGCGTCGGCGGGCCGAAGGATTATGTCAAGGGTTTCGAATGGCTGAAACTTGCAGCCAATGGCGGTAATGTCGCCGCGCAGAACAAGCTCGCCCATCTCTATATCAATGCGATCGGCACGGCGCCCAATCCGATCGAGGCGGCGAAGTGGTACGTGCTGTCGCGCCGGGCCGGGCTTGCCGATCCGGCACTCGAGGATTTCTATCTCGGCATCGAGGACGATCAGCAGAAGGCGGCGATCGAGGCCGCCAACAAGTTCCGGCGGCGATAGCGACCATATCCTAACCTAGAAAAGCGCGTCGGCGAAAAGATCCTCGTCGTTTTCGGCTTTGGCGGGCTCGGCGGGAGCGGGAGCCTCTTCGCTCGCCGGAATGATGCCGCGATGAATGTTGCGTTCCTGGACCATCGTGTAGTGCTTGAAGATCTTGCGGTCGAGCGGCGCGATCGTTTCTGCGAGATCGGAGATATCGGCGACCTCAGTGCCGGCGACGCCTTCGAGCAGATCGGCGCAGCCGGCAAGGACTTCGCCGAGATCATGCTGGAAATCGAGTTTGCCGATCAGCAGGCTGATCTTGGTGGCGACCTCGCGACCGTTCTCGGCGAGCACCTTCAACTCGTTTTCCATCACGTTGGCTGCAGAGCGGATGTTGCCGACGGCCGACGTCAGGCTTTCTCCCAGGCTGCCGGCTCCGGCATCCGTGGCGGGAGCAACGCGCCCGGCTGCGGCTTCGAGCGCGGGTAAGCCGGTGACGATGGCGTCGGCGGAATCGTCGAGCTTGCCGGCGAAGATGCGCAGCTCGGCGGTGACGACGTTGATCGACTTGCCTTCCTCGCCGAGGCGGCTGCAGCGCAGGTTGGTATTCAAAGCCATATAGTGAATGTCGGTCTTGACGGCGCGGATGTTGCCGATCGCTTCGGAGAGCTTGGCGGCCGTGCCGATCGTCGACTGGCTCACCTGATCGGCCTGGCGGCTTGCCGTGTCGACCTGCTTGACGATTTCGTGGGCGGCCGAAACGCTGGATTCCAGCGCGCGCATGAAGTTGCCGCCGGCCTCGCCGCTCTGACCGCTCATCTGATCACGCAGCTTGAGGATCTCTCGCATATCGTGGTCGAAACTCGCGATCGTCTTGACGACGTTCTCAGAATCCCGCTGGAAATTTGCGCACATGTCGTTCATCTGCGCTGCGGTCAGATGGTGAATGACGTTCTGGAGGCGCTGGCGCGCGCCGGCGTCGAGTCTGGCGCCATCCTCGCCGGCAAAGAAATCCTCAAGGAGCGAAAAGGTAGCCTGTACATGTTCGATGCGCTGGCGGGTGATATCGCCGATCTGCAAGGCAGACAGCGTCGAGGCGACCTTGCCCTGGACGGCGCGGGCAATCGCGCCGACTTCGCGGGCGATGACGCCGAGATCCTTGCGATGTTGGGCGATCTTGGCGGCATCATCGCGCAGGGCTCCGGCGACGGCCGGAACTGTATCGGCATAACCTTTGGAAACGCTGGCGCCAAAGGAGGTGGCGAGCTTGACCTCCTTATCGAGACTGTCGAGATGCGTGGCGAAACGGTTGACCTCATCGGTGCCGGAATAGATGCGCTCCAGGATCTCCTGGGCGAAGCCGGCGAATTCGGCAAGGCCGGCACCGGTGATCTTCACGGTCACGGCAAAGGTTCTGAGATAACGCATCGTCTCCTGCATGTCGGAGACGTGCTTGCGCAGCTCCCTGCCGGTATGCGCCAGCGAGACGAGTGCCTGCTGGCGGTTTTCCTCGGTGACCGGCAGCGCCGTCAAGCTCTCCACCGTGGCGCGGAGATCGGCGCTGGTGTCGCTCGCATCCTTGTTGTCGAGCGTCGTGGTAACACTCTCGAGCGAGTTCAACAGACGGTTGAGGACATCCATCACCGACAGCAGCACGGTGCCGCCTTCGAGGAAACGTTCCTCGACCTGGCCGCGGGCGGATTCCAGGGTCTGGCTGATGTCCCGTCCTGATGTGTAGGCTGCAGCGTTCGGCGATACCAGAGCGTGTGCCACTTTTATACCTTTTCTTAAAATCCAGGCAATTCGACTCTATTTTTACGGGCAGGATGGAAACGTCCGGTAAACGCGCCGGACTCGCCAGCGTTGTGATTAACGAAAGATGTTGATGGCGTGTCGGTGAAAGCCCAACGCTTGACTTGATGATTCAACATATTGTTTTTATTTTATTTATTTCTAAATTTTGAGAAAAAAATACAACTTATCCCGGATGAGAATTGGGAGTCGCGGAACGCGCTAGACGGCAGTTTCCTACAACCGCTGTTTACCCCGCATTAACGCTGCCGTGAGAGTCCTTTTAGGGTCGTCAAGTATTTACTGGCCCAGGAGGCTGCATTGGATACTCAGAAACAATATTACGAATCTATAAATTTGCCAGACGTGCTCAGCATCCGTAACGTGACCGAACTATATTCCAAGTTTAATGATGGATTTCATAGCCATGATACAATCATCGTTAGCATTCCAGAAGGTGCGGAAGCGGATCTGAGTTTCATTCAACTCATCGAATCCTCGCGCCGTCAAGCAAAGACCAAGGGAAAGACATTCAAGCTTTCTTCTCCGGCCAATGGCTCGGTCTTGAAGGTACTTGAACGCGCAGGTTTCATCGAATCCTTCGATCAAGAAGACGCAAATTTCTGGTTGCATAAAGAGGTGACGTTATGAGTGCAAATATCCTGACTGTCGACGATTCCGCCAGCATTCGTCTGACCACCAAGGTCACGCTGACCAATGCCGGCTATAGCGTCACCGAGGCGGTCAATGGGGCAGAGGGCCTCGCGACCGCCAAGGGCAGCAGCTTCGATCTGATCGTGACCGATCTGAACATGCCTGTGATGGACGGGCTGACGATGATCGAGGAACTGCGCAAGCTGCCGGCGCAGGCCGGCGTTCCGATCATCTTCCTGACGACGGAATCGGACGCCGACCTCAAGGCGCGCGCCAAGGCTGCCGGCGCGACGGGCTGGCTGACCAAGCCGTTCGACCCGGAAAGTCTGGTGAAGATCGTGAAGAAGGTTCTCGGACGATGAGTACGCTCGATCCGGTCGCCGTATTCCGTACGGAAGCTGCCGAATGCCTCGAAGCGATCGAGGCCGGTCTTCTCGACCTGACCCACCAGCTCGACAACAGGGATCTCGTCGACGCCGTGTTCCGCGGGCTCCACACGCTCAAGGGCTCCGGCGCGATGTTCGGTTTCGAAGCGCTCGCCGCCTTCACCCATCATTGCGAAACAGCCTTCGACCGCGTCCGCAAGGGCGAGGTCGCGGCGACCAGTGAACTCGTCGCCGCCGTTCTCGCCGCCCAGGACCATATGCGTGCCCTCGTCGACCAGCCGGACGCCGATCACGGCGATACCGGGCATAAGCTTCTGGCGCAGCTGCAGGCTGCCGTCGGCGGCAAGCAAGCGGCGGCTGTAGCAGCGCCCGCCGCTGTTCCTACGACTGCGGCCGGGCGCGAGGCGCCGGCGAAGAAGAAGAAGAACAGCTGGCGCATCCGCTTCAGCCTGCCCGCCAATTCGATGGCCAACGGCACCAACCCGCTCGGCCTGCTGGACGAGTTGCGCGATCTCGGCGAATGCAGCGTGCGCGCCAACACCTCGGCCATTCCGCCCCTCGACGAACTGGCTCCGACGGAGCTCCACATTTCCTGGGACGTGACGCTGACCAGCGAGCAGGACCGTTCGGCGATCGACGACGTCTTCATCTTCGTGCTCGATGATATGGAACTCAGCGTCGAGGAGATCAGCGGTACGGCAGCGGCAACCGCCGATCCGGTCGAGGAAAAGGCTGCACCTGCCCCTGTCGTCGCAACATCGGCCGCCGCCGTCCCGGAATTCCGTCCTGTCGAGGCGGTTCCGGCCAAGCGCGAGGCGCCTGCCGCCGTCAGCCAGGCGAAGGCGGCCGAGAATGTCCGTGTTCCGGCCGAACGCCTGGACGAGCTGATGGACCGCGTCGGCGAGCTCGTCATCGCGCAATCGCGCCTCAGCCAGCTCGCCAGCGCCAGCACCGATATCGCGCTGCGCTCCGTTTCGGAAGAAATCGAACGCCTCTCCGGCGAATTGCGCGACACGATGATGGTGCTGCGCATGGTGCCGGTCGCCACGCTCTTCTCCCGCTTCCGCCGCCTCGTTCACGATCTCGCCCGCGAGACCGGCAAGGTGATCGAGCTGGTGACGGAAGGTGAAAGCACCGAAGTCGACAAGACGGTCATCGAGCGCCTCGCCGATCCGCTGGTGCATCTTGTGCGCAATTCGATCGACCATGGCCTCGAAACGCCCGCCGATCGCCTTGCCTCCGGCAAGACCGAAGCCGGGACGGTGACGCTTTCGGCCCGTCAGGCCGGCGGCGAGGTGATCATTTCGATCAAGGACGACGGTCGCGGCATCAATCGCGAACGGGTTCGCGCCAAGGCCGAATCCTCCGGCCTTATCCAGCCCGGCCAGCCGCTTTCCGACTCCGAACTGCTGCAGCTGATCTTTGCCCCCGGCTTCTCGACGGCAGCGGCGATCACCAATCTGTCCGGCCGCGGCGTCGGCATGGACGTGGTCAAGAAGACGGTCGAAGCGCTCCGCGGCGCGATCGACATCGTCAGCGTGCCTGGACAGGGTTCGGAAGTGTCGCTGCGCATCCCGCTGACGCTCGCCATCATCGACGGCCTGCTGGTGCGCGTCGGTTCCGGCCGTTACGTCATCCCGCTCTCGGCGGTCGAGGAATGCCTCGAACTGTCACTCGAGGAAGATCTCCGCTCGCGCGGCCGCAGCTTCATCTCGCTGCGCGACAGCCTGGTGCCTTTCCTGCGCCTGCGCGACCTCTTCCGTACCGGCACCAAGCCCGACGTGCATCAGAAGGTCGTCGTCATCTCGACCGGCACGGAGCGCGTCGGCCTCGTCGTCGACCAGATCATCGGCGATCACCAGACGGTCATCAAGTCGATGTCTAAATTGCACAATAACGTTGCGACCTTCTCGGGCGCCACCATTCTCGGCGACGGCAGCGTCGCTCTCATTCTCGACGTCGGGCACCTGGTTGCCGCGGGTCAGCAACAGGAGGCGCAATTGCGTGTAGCAGGATGAGTGCAACAGCAGCAACAGCCGAACGATTCGACAATCACTGGAGCTATGCCGAGGAAGTCGAGGTCCTGACCTTTGATCTCAATGGCGAAACCTTCGCGCTGGAAGCGGTCATCGTCCGGGAAATCCTGGACCTGCTTCCGGAGACCGCGGTGCCGGGCAGCCAGCCCTTCGTCGCCAGTGTCATCAACTTCCGCGGCAAGGTCATTCCGCTCGCCGACCTGCGTCTCGCCTTCGGGATGGAAGCAGCAGAGGCGACGATCGACAGCCGCATCATCGTCATCGAGATCGATCTGCAGGGCGAGCAGACGCTCGTCGGCCTCAGAACCGACAAGGTGAACGAGGTGACGACACTCGCAAAGTCCGCGAGCGAGGCGCCGCCGAGCATCGGCATGCGCTGGCGCGCCGACTACATCAACTGCCTGGTGAAGAGGGGCGGAGAATTCATCATTCTTCCTAATCTGCAGGCGATTTTTTCATCGAGGCACGACGCGGCGGGAGCCGCTAATTGACGCTGGATGAATTCAACGAGGGGTTTGGGGACCATGCGACTGACAATCAAGACGAAACTGGTGACCGCGTTCACCTTCATCATCATAATGCTCGTGGGCACCGCCGCTTACGGTGTCTTCAGCCTTGGATCGCTGAACGACACGATCGATAAGCTTCTCGCCGGCCCGGCAGCCCGCCTGGATTTCGCGCAGCAGATCAACATCGCTCAGCTCGAGGCGATCCGCCAGCAGAAGAACCTGCTCACCGCCCGCAGCGCAGACGAGACGGCCGGGGCAATCGCCAAGGGCAATCAGGCCCGCAAGGAATTCGCCGACGCCTTCAGCCAGGTGCTGGCGCTGGCAACGGAAGAAGGCAAGGCGCGCTGGGCGCGCATCGCCGAACTTTCCAAAACCTTCAATGGAGCCGACGATCAGATCCGCGAATATGTGAAGGCCGGCAATGCCGAAGGCGCAAATACCATCTCCGTCACGACGGCGCGGGCCGCTGCCAACGACATCGACTCGACGCTCAGCGAGATCCTGGCACTTGAAAAGCAGCGCATGAAGGCTGCTGACGACGGCGCCGAAGCGCAGTACACGACGACGCGGACAATGATGGTTGCGGTCGCCGCGGTAGCCCTGCTGATTGCTGCCTTCACCGCCTTCTGGATCGCCAGCACGATCAGCAAGGGCCTCAGCCGTGCCAACACCGTGGTTCGCGAAGTGTCGGAAGGCGATCTGACAAAGATGGCCGATATCACCAGCCATGATGAAATCGGCGAACTTCTGGGCAACGTCAACACGATGATCGAACGCCTGCGCGGCGTCGTCGCCGACGCATTGTCGGCCGCCGAAAACGTCTCTTCCGGCAGCCAGCAACTTTCGGCGAGCTCCGAGCAGGTGTCGCAGGGCGCCACTGAACAGGCGGCTTCGGCCGAAGAGGCTTCCGCCTCGATGGAAGAGATGGCCGCTAACATCAAACAGAACGCCGATAACGCCGCGCAGACCGAAAAGATCGCCCGCCAATCGGCGAAGGACGCGGAAGCCAGCGGTGAAGCGGTGACGCGCGCCGTCGACGCCATGCGCACGATCGCCCAGAAGATCGGCATCGTCCAGGAAATCGCCCGCCAGACCGATCTGCTGGCTTTGAACGCGGCTGTGGAAGCCGCACGCGCTGGCGAACACGGCAAGGGTTTTGCAGTCGTCGCCTCGGAGGTGCGCAAGCTTGCCGAACGCAGCCAGTCGGCGGCTGCCGAAATCAGCTCGATGTCGAGCGACACTGTCAAGGCTGCCGCCGATGCCGGCGACATGCTCGGCCGGCTGGTGCCCGACATTCGCAAGACGGCCGAGCTGGTTTCCGAAATCAGTGCCGCCTGCCGCGAACAGGATATCGGTGCTTCGCAGATCAACGAAGCGATCCAGCAACTCGACAAGGTAACGCAGCAAAATGCCGGTGCTTCCGAGCAGATGTCGGCAACCTCCGAGGAACTCGCTTCCCAGGCGGAGGAACTGCAGACGTCGATCGCCTTCTTCAAAGTCGATACGGCAGGCAGCGCACGGCCCGGCGCCCACAAAGCGCAGCCAAAAGCTTCGGCCAAGGTGAGGGCCCCGGCCGCTGTCCGCAAGGCTGCCCCGCAGGCCCACAGCCAAGGCCGCGGCCAGACGATTTCGGCTCAGCAGCAACGTCTCAAGGGCTTTGCTCTCGATATGTCGATGGGCGGTCCGGACGCCAGCGATGACGATTTCAGGGAGAGCGCATAAGCGCTCCTGGGAGAGGCTAGCTCTCCCGGGGAAAGCGCTTATTCGCCTTCGCCTCAAACTGATCCCTCGGGCTGCTCCGGTGGCCCGAGACGGGAATATCCCCCAACGCATGTAGGCGTTGGCGCTGCGATCGATAGATGTCCGGCTGCCGGGAAGTGAATGTAGTCGCTTTCCCCCTTTTCAGACACATCACTTTCAAGCTCGACGTCCCGCCGATGGGACGCGTTTCTATCCATTCGTTTTGACCGCATAGAGGGGATACCACATGCGTTTCACCATTAAACTCAAGCTGGGGCTTGCCTTCGGCATCATGACGTTGCTGCTGATCGGCATCGCCATCTACGGAAGCATGAGCCTCGGCACCTTGAACGACGCCAGCGGCAAGATGATCGACGGGCCGATGCGCCGTCTGGAATTGGCACTGACCGCCAATGTCGCCGAAGTCAACGCCATCCGCGCTCAGAAGAACGCACTGCTTTCCACGGATCCCGACAGCGCTGCCGGTTTCTACAAGGAGGCCGACCAGAACTTGCAGGCCATGTTTGACGCCGTCGATGCCGGCCATGCCATCGCTTCGCCGGAAGGCAAACCCTATTGGGAAAAGCTGCAGACGATCGGCGCGAAATTCCGCGACAGATCCGCCGAGCTGCAGCAGCTTGACGCCAGGGGCGATCAAGCCGGCGCACTGGCGCTGTCGCTCGGCGACCTGCGCACGATGACCAACGACATGGGTGACGCGATTGCTGCACTCATCGAGATCCAGCGCAAGGGCATGAAGACGACCGATCAGTCGAACACCGATCTTTATAACTCGACCAAGCTGATCCTCACTACCACTTCCGGCATCGCCGTGCTCGTTGCGCTCATCGCGGCGTTGTGGATCACGCTCGGAATCAACAACGGCCTGCGGAAGATCACGACCGTCGCAAATGCCGTCGCAATCGGTGACCTCAACCAAACGGTCGACGTGAAGACCAATGACGAGATCAAGGATCTCATCAACACGGTCAATAGGATGACTGCCAATCTGCGTGCCACGGCAGCCCTTGCCGATCAGATTGCCATGGGCGACCTCAGCACCGATGCCAAGCCGCTTTCGGATAAGGATGTGCTCGGCATCGCGATGCAGAGCATGATCTCCAACCTGCGGACCACCGCCGGGATCGCCGATCAGATCGCAAACGGCGACCTGACGGTGTCTCCGAAGCCACTCTCCGACAAGGATGCGCTGGGCCTTGCGCTCGAACAGATGGTCGAGCGCCTGCGCGGCGTCGTCGCTGACGCGATATCGGCCGCCGAGAACGTCTCTTCCGGCAGCCAGGAACTTTCGGCAAGCTCCGAGCAGGTGTCGCAGGGCGCCACGGAGCAGGCGGCTTCCGCCGAAGAGGCTTCCGCCTCGATGGAAGAGATGGCCTCCAACATCAAGCAGAACGCCGACAATGCCGCCCAGACCGAAAAGATCGCCCGTCAGTCGGCGAAGGATGCGGAAGCCAGCGGCGAGGCTGTCTCCCGCGCTGTCGACGCGATGCGCACGATTGCCCAGAAGATCGGCATCGTCCAGGAAATCGCCCGCCAGACCGATCTTCTCGCCCTCAACGCTGCCGTGGAAGCGGCTCGTGCGGGTGAGCACGGCAAGGGTTTCGCAGTCGTTGCATCCGAAGTGCGCAAGCTTGCTGAACGCAGCCAGTCGGCTGCCGCCGAGATCAGCTCGATGTCGAGCGATACGGTGACGGCGGCCCAGGAAGCGGGGGAAATGCTCGGACGGCTGGTGCCCGATATCCGCAAGACGGCGGAACTGGTCTCCGAGATCAGCGCGGCCTGCCGCGAACAGGATATCGGCGCTTCGCAGATCAACGAAGCGATCCAGCAACTCGACAAGGTGACGCAGCAGAATGCCGGCGCCTCCGAGCAGATGTCGGCGACCTCCGAGGAACTCGCCTCCCAGGCCGAAGAGCTGCAGACGTCGATCGCCTTCTTCAAGGTCGATATGGCGGGTGGGCGCCGCGAGCGCGCGCCGGCTGCAAAACTCACCGCCCGCAGCCGGGTCCCTGCGGCCCCGCGCAAACCGGTCAGCAAGGCGGCCGCCAATACGATCGCCGGTCAGCAGGCCCGCGTCAAAGGGTTTGCCCTGGACCTGTCGATGGGCGGTCCCGACACGGCCGATGACGAGTTTAGGGAGAGCGCATAGCGCGCCCCTGGGGGAAGCGCCTAACCGCTCCCCCGTTCGCAATTGTCGTGGGCCAGCCAGCATGGCCCGCGACGCACGCTTCGCCTACCGGAATGTCTTTGCTGCATGATGCCGCGCCCCCTAGTCCACATTTATTGCTTCGCTCTCGGAGAGGTATATTGAGATGCGTATTACGATTAAACTTAAGCTCGCAGCCGCATTCGGCTTTGTCATATTGTTGCTGGTGGGCAGCGCGGTCTATGGAATCATCAGTCTCAGTTCCCTGAACGATGCTGTCGGCAACCTTATTTCGGGTCCGGCAAAGAGGCTGGAACTGGCTCTGGAGGCAAAGACTGCGGAGCTCAATGCCGTTCGCTGGCAGAAGAACGCCCTTCTGGAAATGGATCCCGAAGTGGCCAGGAAGGACTACCAGAACTCGGCGAAGAGCCTGGATGAAATGGTGGTCTTCGCCAGAGGCGGCCAACAGCTCGCAACTGCCGAGGGCAAGCCCACCTGGGACAGGCTGGTCGAGTTGGCCAAACGTTTCAGTGAGGGCTCCAACAAAGTCGCTTCCATCCAGGAAAGCGGCGACAGGGCAGCGGCAGCGGCGCTTTCGTCGGGAGAGGTTCGCGCTCTCGTCATGGAACTCGAAGATGTTTTCGAGACGCTCGTCACGCTTCAGCAGAAGTCGATGACGCAAGCCGATAACGACACAGACGTTCTTTATAGTTCGACGAAGAACATGCTGATCGGTATCGCTATCGGGGCTTCCGTCATCGCGTTCGCCGCTGCACTGTGGATCGCGCTCGGCGTCAACAGCGGCCTGCGCAAGATCATGAACGTTGCCAGCGCCGTTGCCATCGGTGACCTGAACCAGAAGGTCGAGATCAACAGCAATGACGAGATCAAGGATCTGGTCAACACGATCAACGTCATGACGGGCAATCTTCGCAGCACCGCTGGTATCGCCAACCAGATCGCGAACGGCGACCTGACGGTGTCTCCGAAGCCGCTTTCGGAGAAGGACACGCTCGGCATTGCCCTCGAACAGATGGTCGAGCGCCTGCGTGGCGTCGTCTCCGATGCGGCTGCTGCCGCAGAAAATGTCTCGGCCGGCAGCCAGGAGCTGTCCTCGAGTTCCGAGCAGGTGTCGCAGGGTGCCACCGAACAGGCGGCTTCGGCCGAAGAGGCTTCCGCCTCGATGGAAGAGATGGCCGCTAACATCAAACAGAACGCCGATAACGCCGCGCAGACCGAAAAGATCGCCCGCCAATCGGCGAAGGACGCGGAGATGAGCGGCGAAGCGGTGACGCGCGCCGTACAGGCGATGCGGACCATCGCCGAGAAGATCGGCATCGTCCAGGAAATCGCCCGCCAGACCGATCTCTTGGCGCTCAACGCTGCCGTCGAAGCGGCGCGTGCAGGGGAACACGGCAAGGGATTTGCGGTCGTCGCCTCGGAAGTGCGCAAGCTTGCCGAACGCAGCCAGTCGGCCGCTGCCGAAATCAGCTCTATGTCGGGCGATACGGTCAAGGCCGCTCAGGATGCCGGCGACATGCTCGGCCGGCTGGTGCCCGATATCCGCAAGACGGCGGAACTGGTCTCCGAGATCAGCGCCGCATGCCGCGAACAGGATGTCGGTGCTTCGCAGATCAACGAAGCGATCCAGCAGCTCGACAAGGTAACGCAGCAGAATGCCGGTGCCTCCGAGCAGATGTCGGCAACCTCGGAAGAGCTCGCGACCCAAGCGGAAGAGCTGCAGGCTTCGATTGCCTTCTTCAAGGTCGATACAGCAAGCAATCGCCAGTCCCGCACGCCGGCCGCCAAGGTCACGGTCCGCAGCCCGGCGCCGGCTGCCGGTCGCAAGCCCAGCACCAGGAAGCCGGCTGCCAACAGTGTTGCCGGCCAGCAGGCGCGGGTAAAAGGCTTCGCTCTCGATCTCTCCATGGGCGGTCCCGACGATGGGGACGCCGAATTCAAGGAAAGCGCATGATCATGGCCACGACATCTCTGGAAGCGCAATTCGTGACCTTCAGCCTCGGCGAGGAGATTTTCGCCGTGCCGGTTGAAGTGGTACGGGAAATTCTCGACTATGCGGAAGCTTTCAAGATTCCGAATGGTCCCGACTATCTGCTCGGCCTGCGCGACGTGCGCGGGCAGGGCGTGCCGACGATCGATCTTCGATTGAAGCTCGGCATGACGAAGACTGTGCCGACGCCGCATACACGCGTGCTCGTCCTCGACGTGCCGATGGAAAGCCGGCTGCTGACGCTTGGCCTCGTCGCCGACCGCGTCTTCGAGGTCACGCCGTTCCGGCGCGAGCAGATCGAGGCGGCGCCTGACATCGGCGTGCGCTGGCGCTCGGACTATATCGCCGGCGTCGTTCGCCGTGAAAACGGCTTCGTCGTCATCATCGATCTTGCACGATTGCTGTCGCGCGAGGACGCCTCGGCACTGCAATCGGCAGCCTGACCGCGAATCAACTCGGAGTACTGCGTTCTATGAGTATGGCAGCAGCGGTGGAAACCCAATTGCCGGGCGACAGGATCAGCAAGCGCAATTTCGACAAGCTTGCCCGGTTCATCTACGATTACAGCGGCATCAAGATGCCGCCGACCAAGCTGACGATGCTCGAAGGGCGGCTGAGGCGCCGCCTTCGCGCAACCAACCATGCGACCTTCGACGATTATTGCGACTTCCTGTTCAATCACGACGGGCTCGACCAGGAAACCGTCTACCTGATCGACGTGGTGACGACGAACAAGACCGACTTCTTCCGCGAAGCCAAGCATTTCGACTATCTACAGACGGTAGCGCTGCCGGCGATCGCCAGCAGCGGCGTGCGGACGATCCGCACCTGGAGTTCGGCCTGCTCGACGGGGGCGGAACCCTACACGATGGCGATGGTACTGGCTGAATTCACCGAAGGCCGCAACGACGTCTCCTACAGCGTTCTGGCCACCGACCTTTCCACCGACGTGCTGCAGACGGCGCGGCGCGGCATCTACCCGGAAGACCTGATCGCGCCCGTGCCGCGCGATTTACAGCGTAAATACGTGCTGACGGCCAAGCAGCCGGATCGGCGGGAGGTGCGCATCACGCCGAAACTGCGCAGCAAGATTGGTTTTGCCCGTATGAACCTGATGGACGAAAAATACCAGATCGGCGAGGCGATGAACGTTATCTTCTGCCGCAACGTGCTAATCTACTTCGACAAGCAGACTCAGGCCGGCGTCCTCAACCGCCTCTGTGATTGCCTGGCGAAGGGCGGCTACATGTTCATCGGCCATTCTGAATCGATCACCGGCTTCGATCTGCCGTTGAAGCAGGTCTCGAATACGGTGTTTCAGCGTATCTAAGCGCATCGCGTCATCCCAAAACCGCTGCGCACTTCCGGACGGCATGCATTAGGGGCATTCATGGCTAAGAAAATCCGCGTTCTCATCATCGACGATTCCGCCAGCGTCCGCCAGACGCTGACCCATGTGCTGGAGCAGGATCCCGATATCGAGATCATGGCGGTCGCATCCGACCCCTTCATGGCGGCGCGGAAGCTGCAGGAGGAGATCCCAGATGTCATCACGCTCGATGTGGAGATGCCGCGCATGGATGGCATTACCTTCCTGCGCAAGCTGATGGCGCAGCGGCCGATCCCTGTCGTGATGTGTTCGTCGCTGACGGAAGCGGGTTCGGAGACCTTGATCCAGGCGCTGGAGGCCGGTGCCGTCGACGTCATTCTGAAATCGAAGATCGGGGCCGCCGACAGTCTTGCCGATGATGCGATGCGTATTCGCGAAGTCGTCAAGAGCGCTTCGCATGCACGGCTTTCCAATGTCCGCCGCGCCGCCGGAACCATCCGTTCCGCTTCGGCTGAGGGGCCGGCCAAGAAACTGACGGCGGATGTGATGCTGCCGCCACCGACGGGGCGCGCCATGGCGAAGACGACGGAGATGGTCGTCTGCGTTGGCGCCTCCACCGGCGGCACCGAAGCACTGCGCGAGTTCCTCGAGGAACTGCCGGCCAATGCGCCTGGCACGGTGATCGTCCAGCATATGCCGGAGAAATTCACCGCCGCCTTCGCCAGGCGGCTGAACGGGCTCTGCGAGGTCGAGGTAAAGGAAGCCGTCGATGGCGATCCGGTGCTGCGCGGCCATGTCTTGATCGCGCCAGGTGACAGGCACATGCTGCTCGAGCGCCAGGGTGCGCGCTATTATGTGAGCGTGAAGACCGGGCCGCTGGTGTCACGACACCGGCCTTCCGTCGACGTGCTCTTCCGTTCGGCGGCGCGCTCGGCCGGCTCGAACGCCATGGGCATCATCATGACCGGCATGGGCGACGACGGTGCGCGCGGCATGCTGGAAATGCACGAGGCCGGCGCCTACACGGTGGCGCAGGACGAGGCGAGTTCCGTTGTTTTCGGCATGCCGAAGGAGGCGATCGCCAAAGGCGGCGTCGACCGGATCCTGCCGCTCGATCAGATCGCTCGTGAAGTGCTGATGACGCAACAGAAGTTCTAGGACCTGTTTAAACAGCCAGACCGAAGCCGGTGGTATCGTAGGATGCCGCCGGTTTTTGGTTATGGCCCTGCAGATTCCCTATTCAGGCGAGATAACCGCCGTCGATCGTCAGGCTGGCGCCGGTGACGAAAGCGGCCTCGGCACTGGCGAGATAGGCGGCGAGGCCGGCAATCTCGCGGTCCTCACCCAGGCGGCCAAGCGCCATCAGCGGCTTGAGGCGCTCATGATCGTCCTCATTGGGGTTCATGTCGGTCGCCGTCGGGCCGGGCTGGATGTTGTTGACGGTGATGCCGCGTGGGCCGAGATCGCGGGCGAGGCCGCGGGTCATCGAGGCGATTGCGCCCTTCGTCATGCTGTAGACCGCGGAGGTTGGAAATCCGCTGCGATCGGCGGTGACGCTGCCGATGGTGATGATGCGGCCGCCTTCCTTCATGTGTCTTGCCGCTGCCTGGATGCCGACGAAGGCGGCGCGGACGTTGACGGCGAACATCCGGTCGAAATCTTCGAGCGAATAGTCGTCGAGTGGGTTGAGGATGAGAATGCCGGCATTGTTGACGAGAATGTCGAGACCGCCAAAATGCCCGGCTGTCAACGCGACGGCATCCTGTACGGCCTTCGCATCGGCGCTGTCGGCCCGGATCGCCAGCGCCCTGCCGCCAGCAGCCTCCAGCTCGGCGACGATCGCCTTCGCCTTGTGCTCCGAGCTGGAATAGGTGAAGGCGATGGCGGCGCCATCAGCGGCGAGCCTTCGGACGATAGCGGCACCGATGCCGCGCGAGCCGCCGGTGACGAGGGCGATCTTGGTGGAAAGGGGTTGAGACATGCAGGTTTCCTTTGTTTCTGGATTGATCAGTCTAGAATTGCCCATGGAAAGGCCGGTTCGGAGTTGTCCGTTCGTCAGCGGAGGCTTCTGATTGCCATGTGTGCGATACCGCGGAGCGTCTCGGGTTGGGCGCCGTTTCGGGCGCTGACTTTCATGCCCGACAGCGCAGCGCCGAGAAACGGAATGGCGTCGGCGATATCGATCTCTGTTGCGAGTTCTCCGGTCCTGCGAGCCTCAGCGAGAAGGCTTTCGATCGCCGCGTGAAGCGCGCGGCCGGCGCTGTCGGTAAGAGCTGCGACCTCGGCATCGGAGCGGCCGAATTCACAGATGGCGCTGACACCGAGGCAGCCGCGCCGGGCCTCGGCAGCGGGACGCGAGGCGAAGGCGACGAGAGCACCTTCCAGCGCCTCGATCGGCCGGCCTTCGCGGCGAAGATCGGTGATGATCTTGTCGATGCTCTCCACATTGTAGCGCTTCAGCGCTTCCAGATAGAGACTGCGCTTGTCGCCGAAGGTGTCGTACATGCTTTGCCGGCTGATCTTCATCGCCGTCAGCAATTCCTCGGTTGAGGTGCCTTCATAGCCATGCTCGGAAAATACGCCGATGGCGGCATGAAGGGCGGTGTCGCGATCGAATTCCTTGTGACGTGCCATGACCATGCTTCTACTCTTATTGGACTGATCTGTCCAGAATAAAGTGAATGGTTTCCGCCGCCGCAGGGCAGCCATGCGCGCCTGCCCTTGAAATTTCCCTGATTTTGTGGTCTTGAGGCCGCCAATCTTCGCAGCGCTGCCTGTCATGCATGTTCAGGGACACTTCCCGCCCCTGGCAGCGCGCGCGCCCCGTATCAGTCCCAAGGAAAAATGCGCCGATGGCCCGTTCAGCTCTTCTCAATGTCATGGTTCAGGCTGCCCTCAAGGCAGGAAAGTCGCTGGGGCGTGATTTCGGCGAAGTGCAGAACCTGCAGGTTTCCGTGAAAGGACCGGGCGACTTCGTTTCCACCGCCGACCGCAAGGCCGAAAAGATCGTCAGGGAAGAGCTGCTCAAGGCGCGTCCGACCTATGGCTTCCTCGGCGAGGAAAGCGAGGAAATCAAGGGCACCGACGGCGCGCATCGCTGGATCGTCGACCCGCTCGACGGCACGACGAACTTTTTGCACGGCATCCCGGCCTTCGCTGTCTCGATCGCGCTCGAGCGCAATGGCGAGATCGTTGCCGCCGTCGTCTTCAATCCGGCGACCGACGAACTCTATACCGCCGAGCGCGGCGGCGGCGCCTTCCTTAATGACCGACGCCTGCGCGTCGCCGCGCGCCGCGCGCTGTCGGATTGCGTCATCGGCTGCGGCGTTCCGGCGCTCGGCAAGCGCAATCACGGCAAGTTCCTGGTCGAGCTTCGCCATGTGATGGGCGAAGTGGCGGGCATCCGCCGCCTGGGCTCGCCGACGCTCGATCTCGCCTATGTCGCGGCCGGGCGGTTCGACGGTTTCTGGGAAGCGGAGTTGGCGCCCTGGGACATGGCGGCCGGCATCCTGCTCATCCGTGAAGCCGGCGGTTTCGCCACCGACTGGGACGGTGGTGCAACGATGCTGGAGAGCGGCGCGATCGTCGCCGGCAACGAGATCATCCACAAGGCGCTGATCGAAGTCGTCAAGCGGCCTATTCCCGCCAAGTGACCGAACGAAAATCTGGCTGTTGTAAAGTCACGGTTTTCGCCCCGGCATACTTCAATTCGGCACAATGTTGCTCTAGTCTCCGCCAGCAATGACTCCGGAGGCAGCGACCCTATGGAAAATGTGAATGTGGCGGAGATCGGCTCCACCGAAAAGACGGCTGGCGGTTATGCCAACAGGCTTTCGAGTCCCATGCCCTTCCTCTGGACGATGCTGCTTTTCCTCGTCATCGTCGGCTTTATCGCCGCCATCCTCTTCCGGCAGACGCAGACCGCCTTCATGCACAATCCGGGCCTCAACGGCCTGATCGTCGGCGTTCTCGCGGTCGGAATTATCCTTGTTTTCAACCATGTACTGGCGCTTCGCCCCGAGGTGCGTTGGTTTAATTCCTTCCGCGCCGCCGGCAGCGTCGACAAGGTCAACCGCAATCCGCGGCTGCTTGCGCCAATGCGGGCGCTGCTCGGCAGCCGCAAGTCCGCAGTGTCGCTGTCGACGACGGCGCTGCGCTCGATCCTCGATTCGATTGCCAGCCGCCTCGACGAATCGCGCGACGTTTCACGCTACCTGATCGGCCTCTTGGTCTTCCTCGGCCTGCTCGGCACCTTCTGGGGCCTCATCGGCACGATTGGTTCGATCAGCATTGTCATCCAGTCCCTTGATGCCGGTTCGAACGGCACCGGGGACGTGCTCTCGGCGCTGAAGGAAGGCCTTTCCACGCCGCTTTCGGGCATGGGCCAAGCCTTCTCCTCCTCGCTACTCGGCCTTTCCGGTTCGCTCATTCTCGGCTTCCTCGACCTGCAGGCCGGCCGCGCGCAAAACCGCTTCTATATGGAGCTGGAAAACTGGCTCTCCTCGGTGACGGATGTCGGCTCCGATCATCTTGCCCCGGCTCTCGACGCCGTTTCCGGCGCTTCGTCGGATGACATGCGCGCGCTCTCCGATTATCTGCGCAAGGTCTCGGAAGAGGGTGGTGCCGGCAGCCAGCGCTCCGTCGCCGCCATGGCCAGCCTTGCCGAAGGTATTCAGGGCCTCGTCAAGAACATGCGCAACGAGCAGCAGATGCTGCGCGACTGGATCGAGGCACAGCAGGACGAGGCGAAGGCGATGCGCCGCACGCTCGACCGGCTTGCCGAACGCATCGGCGTGCAGGAGCGCCCAGGCGAGAGGGGCGAGCGCGTGCGCGACCGCGTCAGCCACGCAGAAAAGAGCGAGGGCAAGTAAGCCATGGCTCTTGCCCGTAACCGGCGCCGCGAACGCACGGTGGATTATTGGCCGGGCTTCGTCGATGCGCTGTCGACGCTGCTCATCTCCATCATGTTCCTGCTGACGGTCTTCGTCGTCGGGCAGTTCATCCTCAGCCGCGAGATCACCGGACGCGATGAGGTGCTCAATCGGCTGAACAGCCAGATCAACGAGCTGACGCAGCTTCTTGCGCTCGAAAAGGGCAGCAACCAGGATCTCCAGGATTCGGTCGCCAACCTGCAGGCCTCGCTTGCCAGTGCCGAAGGCGACCGTTCGCGGCTGCAGGCGCTGCTGAGTACCGGTTCGGGCGGTCAGGATGCGGCGCAGAAGCGGATCGGCTCGATGACGCAGGAGCTCGACGAGCAGAAGCAGGTGAGCGAACGGGCGCTTAGCCAGGTCGAACTGCTGAACCAGCAGATATCAGCGCTTCGCAGCCAGATTGCCGCCGTCGAAGCAGCCCTTCAGGCGTCGGAGCAGAAAGACCGGGTCTCGCAGACCAAGATCGCCGACCTCGGCAGCCGCCTCAACGTGGCGCTCGCCGCACGCGTGCAGGAGTTGAACCGCTACCGTTCCGACTTCTTCGGACGCCTGCGCGAGATCCTCTCGGACCGCGAGAATATCCGCATCGTCGGCGACCGGTTCGTCTTCCAGTCGGAAGTGCTGTTTCCCTCGGGCGGTGCCGATCTCAACCCGGAGGGGCAGACCGAGATGGCAAAGCTTGCCGCCGCCCTTCTCGATCTCGCCAAGGAAATTCCGCCGGAGATCAATTGGGTGCTGCGCGTCGACGGCCATACGGATAATGTGCCGCTTGCCGGAACGGGCCGCTATCGCGACAATTGGGAGCTCTCCTCGGCGCGCGCGATTTCGGTCGTCAAGTTCCTGATCGCACAAGGCGTGCCGGCCGACCGGCTGGTTGCCGCCGGCTTCGGCGAGTTCCAGCCAATCGCGCCGGGCGAAACGCCGGATGCGCGCTCTACCAACCGCCGCATCGAGCTGAAGCTGACCGAGAAGTGATTACAGCGCCGCGCCTCTTTGAAGACGCGCAAAGGACGCCGAAACACTTTGAATGGCTGCATAACTCCTTAAATCGATTCCGATTTTAGGAGTTATGCAGCGGGCTGACATTACCGCTGCACAACCTTTAACCGGTTGGCGAGAAAGTCGCGCACGGCGGGGCTGTCGCTGAGGCCGATTGCCGTCATATAGGCGTCGGCTGCGGCGGTATCATCGCCGGCCTGGGTCAGCAGAAAGGCACGCACCGCCCAGTAGGGCTGGTAGCTTGCTATGTCGCGCGGATCGAGCTTGTCGAGCCCCTCCAGGCCGGCAGCGGCGCTCAAGGCCCGGCCGATCACCGCAGCCTGGCTGACGCGTGCACCCAGCGTCGGCTTCATCATTACCAGCGCCGCGTAGAGTGTCGTCAGCGCCTGCCAGTCGGTCGTTCCCGACAGCCGGCGCGCCGCATGCACGGACTGGATCGCCGCCTGACACTGGAAGGGGCCGAAACGGTCGAAGCCGCCGGCCTTGCGCAGCAGTGCATCCGCCTCGGCAATCATGATCGCGTTCCAAGCGGCCGTATCCTGCTCGTCCAGCGGCACATATCGGCCGCTACCGTCGCGCCGGGCGCTGCGGCGGGCTTCGCAGTGAAGCATCAAGGAGAGCAGCCCGACCGCTTCCGGTTCGTCCGGCAGCACCGCCAGAAGCGCGCGGCCGAGCCAGATCGCCTCGCCGGCAAGCGAAGGGCGTTCGTTCTCTCCGTCGAGACCGTCCCAGCCGAGACCGTAAGCCGCGTAGATCGCCGAGAGCACCGCCGCAAGACGCTCCGGCAAGGCGGGGCGAGGCGGGACGGCGAAGGGAATGCCGGCATCGCGGATCTTCATCTTGGCCCGCACCAGCCGCTGGCTCATCGCCTCCGGTGAGACGACGAAGGATCGGGCGATGGTTCTCGCCTCGATGCCGAGAACGGTCTGCAGCATCAGCGCCGTATGCACGGAGCTGTCGATGGCGGGATGGGTGCAGGCGAAGAGCAGCTTCAGCCGCTCATCGGGAAAGACGGCGTTGCCGGCTTCGTTCATGCGTTCCTCCGCCTCCTCGAAGGCGACCGATATCGTCGTTTGCGCGTTGGCCTCGACGGTGCGGTGGCGGGCCGCCTGCATGAGATTGCGGCGCGCGGCCACCAGCAGCCAGGCTTCCGGATTGCCGGGAACGCCGCGCTCCGGCCAGACGCGAAGCGCCGACGCCAGTGCTTCCGACAATGCATCCTCTGCCGCCG
Organism: Rhizobium leguminosarum; assembly: GCF_002953715.1. Lineage (GTDB taxonomy): Bacteria > Pseudomonadota > Alphaproteobacteria > Rhizobiales > Rhizobiaceae > Rhizobium > Rhizobium leguminosarum_V. The sequence goes on along the minus strand of NZ_CP025012.1, from coordinate 3,727,757 downwards.
GCACGTCGCGCGAGCGGGCGGCGAGGAAGGCGATCAGCTTGCCGTAGGACTGACGCGCCACCTTTTCGGCAGCGCGTCCGGCATCGGGCGGCATTGCCGCCTCACATCTGCAGGCGCGGGCGCACCTCGACCGAACCCTTGTCGGAGATCGGGACGCGGGTCGCCCATTCGAGCGCAGTGTCGATGTCGGGGACGTCGATCAGATAGAAGCCGCCGAGCTGTTCCTTGCCCTCCGGATAAGGCCCGTCCTGAACATCGTGTTCCTCGCCTTTGCGGCGCACGATCGTGCCGGTCTCCGGGCCTGTCAGCCCGGCGCCGCCAGTCATGATCCCTGCCTGAGCAAGCGCCTTGCTGTAGGCGACCCAGCCGTCGCGATAGGCGGGATCGTCGCGGCGGGCGAAATCTTCGGCGGCTTCGCGAATGATGAGAGCATATTGCATGGAAAACTCCTGATCTCGTTGTTGCGTTGATCCGGGCATGCCAAGAGCGGGGATCGATATCCCGAAAACCGTAAAGCCCGGCGGAGCGGCGCGGCCGTTCCGAAACAATGAGACGCGGCCACCGGTCGTTTCGACATGGTTTTCAAAAAAAATATGCGAAAAAGAAAAATGGCGCCGAAAATCGCAAGCGGGCCGGGCTCAAGGGCGCCGGCGCTGCTCAAGGGCGCGAAAGGGCAGGGCGGCAATCACGCCACCGCTGCCGGTCTGCTCAGGACTCGGCCTTCGTCTGGTCGACGACCTCGGCGCCTGGCGTGTTCTTCTTGATGGATTCGATGGCACTCATGGCGGACGCCTTCGCCTTGTAGCCCTCAGACGAGAACATAGCTTCCCCGTTCGATGCCTTGAAGCGGAAGCGGAACTCGCCGGCCTTATCCTTATAGACTTCGAATTTATACATAGATGTCTCCCGAAATCCCAAAAACGCTGAATTGCAACCATCAGCTTAGCGGAGGCTAGATCAAAATGGCGAGCTTTTCCACTACCTTAATCAGGAATGGGTTGCTTAGCGTCCAATTGTCACCGTTTCCATTGGACGCAAGTGAATGAGGACACCAGCGGCTATGCCTCGAGAACAGGATGATTTCAGGCCGGGTCGGCCTAAAATCAGAATCCTGTTCTCATTAAAGCGTCGAGCATGATGTCATCCGAAAACTGCTCACACTTTTCGGCATCATGCCGGCATCACTCCATCTGGATGTTCGCACCCTTGACGACCGGTCCCCATTTGGCGAGCTCGGCCTTCACATGGGTGGCGAGTTCCTCCGGCGTCGAGCCGACGATGGTGGCGCTGAATTCCTTCATGCGTTCAGCGACGGCTGGGTCGGCGAGCGCCTTTTTAGCCGAGGCGTTGAGGCGCATCACTGCCTCGTTCGGCGTCTTGGCAGGGGCGAAAAGCGCGTTCCAGGTATAGGTCTCGTAACCTGGAATGCCTGACTCGGCGATCGTGGGCACATCGGGGAAGGAGGGCGCGCGCACGGCCGTGGTCACGGCCAGCGCCCGCAGGGTGCCGGCCTTGATATGGCTCGACGAGGAGGGCAGGTTGTCGAACATGATCGGCACCTGGTTGCCGATGACGTCGTTCAATGCCGGGCCGGCGCCCTTATAGGGAATGTGCTGCATGCTGACGCCGGCCATGGACTTGAAGAGCTCTCCGGAAAGATGCAGCGGCGTGCCGTTGCCCGATGAGGCGTAGCTGTATTTGTCGGGCTCGGCCTTTAGCAGGGCGATCAGCTCCTGCACGGTCTTTGCCGGCAATTCTGGATTGACGACCAGCACGTTCGGCACGACGACGAGCAGCGAGATCGGCGCGAAATCCTTTTCGGGATCGTAGGGTGTCGATTTCAGGATCAGCGGATTGAGGGCGTGGGTCGCGACCGTACCCATCAGGATGGTGTAACCGTCCGGTTCGGCGCGGGCGACGTTACCGGCGCCGAGATTGCCGCCGGCGCCGGCGACGTTCTGGACGATCACCTGCTGGCCGAGATCCTCCGACATCTTCTGCGCGACGATGCGGGCGACGACGTCGGTCGAGCCGCCGGCCGCGAAGGGCACGACCATGGTGATCGCGCGATCGGGAAAATCCGCAGCAGCGGCAGACGCACCGACGGCAAAGGCCGCAAGCACACCGAAACCGAGCGCAAGGCCCGTACGTCGCGTTATATCGGAAAGCGCCATTCCTATCTCCTCCCAAGGATTTGAGCAGCAATATCCCCACCCCGGGGAATGAAGAGGTTAGGGCGGGACGCGCGAAAGACAACCGCGGGGAGGCGCAGCGGGTTCAGACTTTAGTCGCTATTGGCGGAAGAAGTGCGCGCCGGCTATTTCGCCGCAGCGAGTACATCCTCGTTGGCGGCGTCGAATTGCAGCCGCGCCAGTCGCGCATAGATGCCGCCATGGCGGATCAGGCTCTGATGCGTGCCCTCTTCGACGACGCGGCCCTGATCCATGACGAGAATGCGGTCGGCTTTCAACACGGTGGCCAGGCGATGGGCGATGACGAGCGTCGTGCGGCCGTCCACCAGACCGTCGAGCGCCTTCTGCACCAGTGTCTCGCTTTCGGCGTCAAGCGCCGAGGTCGCCTCGTCGAGCAGCAATACGGAGGCGTTCTTCAGGATGGCGCGGGCAATGGCGATGCGCTGGCGCTGGCCGCCGGAGAGCGTGATGCCGCGTTCGCCGACCTCGGTCTCGTAGCCCTGGTCCAGCCGGGCGATGAATTCGTCGGCCTGCGCGGCAAGGGCTGCGGCACGGACCTCGTCACGCGAGGCGCCGGGACGGCCGAAGGCGATGTTGTCATGGATCGAGGCGGCAAAGATGGTGACATCCTGCGGCACGATGGCGATACGCTGGCGCAGCTCGTCGGGCGTCGTCAGCTGCGCGTCGACACCGTCGATCTTCACGCTGCCCTGTTGCGGATCGTAGAAGCGCAGCAATAGCGAAAAGACGGTGCTCTTGCCGGCACCGGAAGGGCCGACGATGGCGACCGTCTCACCTGGCGTGACGGCGAAGCTTAAGCCATGCAGTGCAGATTTCCCGGGGCGCGAGGGATAGGCGAAATGCACACCGGAAAATTCGACGCGGCCGTGGCCGGGCGAAGGGAGGGCCTGCGGGCTGGCGGGGGCTGTGATCGGCGAGACTTCGTCAAGCAATTCGGTCAACCGGTCGGCAGCGCCGGCTGCCTGCGAAAGTTCGCCCCAGACCTCCGACAGCGCGCCCAGCGACCCGGCGGAGATGACGGCATAGAGCAGGAACTGACCGAGCGTGCCGGCCGAGAGCGTGCCGGCAAGCACGCTATGGGCGCCGACCCAGAGCACGGCAACGACGCTGCCGAAGATCAGCGTGATGGCGATCCCCGTCAGCAGCGCGCGCGAGCGGATGGCGGCGCGGGCGGCCTCGTAGGCGGATTCGACAGCGGTACCGTAACGCGTTGCTGCGGCATCCTCGCCGTTGAAGGCCTGGACGGTGCGGGTCGCGGCGATCGTCTCGTTGGCGAAGGCGGAGGCATCGGCGAGCGTATCCTGGGCGGCGCGCGAACGTTTGCGCACCGAGCGGCCGAAGGCGACGAGCGGGAAAACAATCAGCGGGATCGCTCCGATGACGAGGCTCGAAAGCTTCGGCGAGGTGACGATCATCATGCCCATGGCGCCGATACAGAGGATGAGGTTCCTGAGTGCCACCGAGGCGGTGGCACCAACGGCGGACTTGATCTGCGTCGTATCGGCGGTCAGGCGCGAGACGATCTCGCCGGACTGGTTGACGTCGAAGAAGGAGGGCGACAGCCTCGTCACATGGGCAAAGACATCGCGGCGAAGATCGGCGACGATGCGCTCGCCGATGGTGATGACGAAATAATAGCGCAGCGCGCTTGCGACCGCGAGCACGACGGCCATGACCATCAGCATGGCGAAGTAGCTGTTTATGAAGCGGCCGTCCGACTGGGTGAAGCCGTGATCGATCATGCGACGCACGGCGAGCGGCAGCGCCAGCGAAGTGATGGCGGCAAGCGCCAGCGACATCAGCGCCCCGGCCACCATGCCGCGATAACGCATGACGTAGGGCGTCAGCCTGCCGAGCGGCTGTAGCGACCGCCGTTTGTTTTCCTCAGCCCGTGCCTGCTCTGCCAAATCGTCTCCGATCGCCCGCAGGACCCGCGCAATGCGGCCTGTAGGCTCTTGTTATCTAGGCGTCCTTCATGTATAGGCACCGCATCCTAATGGGAAGCCGTAGCCATCACGACTGCGGCTTCATTTATTCAATCGGTTCGTTGGCCGCAACTGCATGCGGCAAATTGAACTCCGGTATCGCAGGAAGATTGTTATGAAGGCAGGCATCCATCCCGAATATCACATGATCAAGGTAGTCATGACCGATGGCACCGAATACGAAACCCGCTCGACCTGGGGTTCGGAGGGCGCTGTCATGAACCTCGAGATCGATTCCAAGTCGCATCCGGCCTGGACCGGCGGCAACCAGCAGCTCATGGACCGCGGCGGCCGCGTCTCCAAGTTCAACAAGCGTTTCGGCGGTCTCGGCCTCTAATCGCTTTTGCTTGATGGAATTCGAAGAGAGCCCGGTTTCGCCGGGCTTTTTTGCGTTTGCAATGGCGCTGTAGGAATGGTGGTGTTCAGCGGCAAACAAAAAACCGGCCGCGTAAGACGCAGCCGGTTCGTATCGAATTCTTGCGGATCGGTCAGCTGTTGCCGAAGGCGGTCTGCAGCAGGGAAAGCTGGGCCTGGACGCTGTTCTGATTATCATGAATGATCACCGCTTCGGACGGGCGGTAGATCTCGCGGTCGAGCAGGGCGATGCGGTTCTGTAGACGTAGCGAGCGTTCGACGAGGTCGCGGAAGGATTCCGGCAGGTCACCCCAGCCGGGTGCGGCGCGGTCGACGTTGAAGCCGTCGAGGCGAACCTTGTTCTTCTCGGCGAGTACCTGGTCACGGGACATTTCGCCATTGTTGACGGCGCGCTGCAACAGCAGCCAAGAGGCCATCTGCATCAGGCGGGTGGTCAAACGCATCGATTCCGCGGCGTAGAGAACTGAGGCCATCCGCGGCAAAACCTTGGAGGCGGCGCGGCCCTGGCCGTCGAGGTAGGCGGCAGTCTCTTCGACCAGCGACATGCCTTCCGCGTAAAGTGCCTTGAACTGCGAGGATGCAGCGGCGCGGCCTGCAAAACTGATCGTGTTCAACCCAACTTCCGACATCGCAATAGTCCCTGTTTGCACGCAGCTACATATATTCAGGTAACGCCGGCACCGACGAAAAAGTTTCCAGGCCGGGTTTTTATGACTTTAAGATGGTATCATTAGCCCAAATGCGCAAGCCGTTTCTTAAGAAAGGGTTAATCTCCACAGTTTCGTGGAAGTGCGCCGGCCATAGGAAAAAGAAGAGCCGCAATCGCGGCTCTCAAGGTAAAACAGGGAGAAAAATCAGACCAATTCACCGCTTGGAAAACTGTCTGAGATCCAGAGAAAATCCGGATGAATATAGTAATATCTTATAAAGCTTAATATTTTATTAACATTGTGCCGAATTAAGACTTGAGGCGGGCTATTTTATCCGCCTATAGCCTTGTTTTTCGGGGTTTTTAGCGGATTACGAGCGGAAGAAGCTTTCCGCCGCCTGCCGCCCGGAGGCCTTGCGACCGGCCTCGGCCTCGAGACGGGCGATCTCCGTCTTCAGCAATTCCACCCGCGCCTTCAACTCGTCGACCGAAAGCATGGAGAGATCGGCGCCGATCTCGTGGGCGACTTTCTTCTGCGGCCGGTCATCATCGATGAAGCTCATGGTTCGTCCTCCGTTCGCTGCCTATAGCTTTCCTCACGCAATTGCGGAACGCAAAACCGCTGCGCACTTTTGCTGGAATTGCTCTAGCTATATTGAGAACAGGATTCAGATTTTAGGCCGACCCGGCCTAAAATCATCCCGTTCTAGCCGAACTTTACAGCAGGATCGCCGCTTTCGGGAGACTTTCCGGTTTCGGGAGGTTTGCCGGCGCCGCGATCGGCAAGCGACATGCTTTGCGGTGTCAGCATCGGCGAGGTGCCGGTCGGGATCGTCGTGTAGGCGTCGCGGTCGCTTGCAGGCACGGCGGCGCGGATGCGGCTCCTGATGATGGCGTAAACGGTGATCAGCACATGGGCGATGGCGGTGACGAGGAAAAGCGCATGCGGGGTGATCGCCGACATGACGGGACCGCTGATCGTCGGGCCGATCACCGTGCCGATGCCGTAGAGCAGCAGCAGGCCGCCGGAGACCTTGACGAAGTCCTCCGACGCCGCGAAGTCGTTCGCGTGGGCGACGGCGATCGGATAGAGCGTATTCGCCACGGCGCCGTAAAGGACAACGAGCCCGATCAGCAAGGCGGGCGACGTCGGGTGGAGCAGAAAGATCAGCAGGCCGGCAAGGGCGGCGATCCCCGACATGGCGGCGAGCACGTAACGCCGGTCGATGCGATCGGAAAGCCGGCCGGCCGGCAGCTGCATCACCGCCCCGGCGAAGATGGTGGCGCTCATCATGACGGCGATGCTGGTGTCGGACAGGCCGGCGCCGGCGCCGAAGACGGCGCCGAGCGTGCCGTAGGCCCCATTGGCGATGCCGACGAGCAGGATGCCGAGGCAGGAGACCGGCGAGTTGCGATAGAGCGCCGGCAGATCAAGGCGCACCGCCTTCAGCGGCTGCGGCGAAGCGGCGGTCGACAGCGTCGTCGGCAGCATGGCGATGCAATAGAAGATGCCGCAGATCATGAACAGCACCGGTGTGCGCACATCCTCGAGCGGGATCATCATCTGGCCGCCGACGACGCCGATGAGTGTGATCCCGATATAGAGCGAGAAGATCATGCCGCGGCTCTCGTTGCTGGCGCGCTCGTTCAGCCAGCTTTCGATGATCATCGACGTGCCGGCGGTGGAGAAGCCGGTGACGGCGCGCAGGACCACCCACCAGACCGGATCAATGATGATACCGCTGACCAGCGCAATGATGGCGATGATCGAGATGAAGCCTGAAAAGGCACGCACATGGCCGACGCGGCGCACGATCTTCGGCGCAATCAGGCAGCCGATGACGAAGCCCCCCGCCCATGAGGTGCCGAGCAGGCCGAGCGTCGTCGTTGCGTAGCCTTCGAGATTGCCGCGCACGGGAAGCAGGATCCCCTGCAGGCCGTTGCCCATGAAAAGAAAGAGCGTGCCAAAGAGCAGCGCGGCGACGGACAGCAGATTTCTCTTCATTTCCCCAGACTCGGTCTTAGCGATTTGCAATGGACATAAGGCAGGACCTGCCTCAGCCCAGCCTCAAGATGATTGATTGTGCCCCGGAATATCTTTACGGCGTGTCGAGATCCTCTTGTTCGCGCGGAAAAATGTCCGTCCTGTGACATTCCGAAAAACGGAAAAAATAAAGCATGACAAAGCTGATAGCCTTGCTGCTCATCCTTGCCATGGCGATACAGGTGATCAAGCCGCTCGGGCTTCCCGGCCTCAGGCAGCGGATGGATTTCTGGAAAATCGCGCTAATCGCTTTCGCCGTCTGGGCAGTGGCTCTGCTTTCGCGCGATTTCCTGATGTAGCGCCAGATACGTGTAACGCAGGGGTAGGGTCCGAGCTGCGACCGTCAGTCTTGCAAGCTAATTTCTCCGCGCATGACGGAAACGCAGCCTCCCGAGATGACGACATCGGTGACGATGCCGCCCGATTTCACGACATCAAGGGTGATGACGCTGCGGCGGCCCATTTCGACGCCCTGTTCAATGGTGATGCGGGCGTTCATATCGGCCTCCGGCGCAAGCGAGACGAGATAGGCGCCAAGCGCAGCTGAAGCGCTGCCCGTTGCCGGATCCTCGGGCACATTGTCGAGGGGCGCGAACATACGGGCGCGAATATTCCATGGATTTTCGGCTGTCCTCACATAGAGGAAGAGCGAGAAGTCGTGGCCGCTCGTCGTCTGGCGGCCGGCAGCTGCCTGGAACCCGGCAAGGTTCGGGCGGGCGGCGGCCAGCGCTTCGAGCCCGTTCAACTCCGCGACAGCAAAGTTCAGGCCGACCGAGGCAAAGAGCGGGGCATGGGTGGTGTTGACGATGACGCCGGGGTCGAGCGAGACGCAGCCGGCGATGGTTTCGGCGGCGATGGTGTCGCCGATCGTCAGCGGCTGCGGCGCGCGGATGGCGGCTGCAGCAACCTTTCCGCCGCTGCGTTTCAGGCTGACTTCGACGATGCCGGCCTTTTCCTCGAAACGCAGCGTATCGCCGACCGGCTTGCCGAAAATCTCCGCTTGCTGGCCGAGCACATAGGCGGTGCCGACGTTTGGATGGCCGGCAAAGGGTATTTCCATCGTCGGGGTGAAGATGCGCACCTGGGCGGAATTTTGCGGGTCTTCCGGCGGCAGGACGAAGGTGACTTCGGAATAATTGAACTCGGTGGCGATCTTTTGCATCGCCACATCGCTCAGACCGCGCGCATCGGAAATGACGGCAAGCGGATTGCCCTCGAAGCGCGTGGAGGTGAAGACATCGACGGTGATGTAGGAGAGGGTGTTCATGGCTGCTCCTGTTGTGACAGGGCGCTATGAGTAATCACGGTTTTTCGCGGAACGAAGCGGTTTCTTGTCGCCGTGACAATCAGAGGGAAGGAAATGGCAGAGAGGGCAGGAAGCTGCGTTCGCCGCTCCCTGCCCAGTCCTAAGCATTAATGATCAAGCGGCCTTTTCCAGGTCCTTCTTCCAGTTGCCCTTGGCGGCGAGGCTGTTCATCTCGGCGCGGTGGGTGAATTCGCGTTGGCCGGCAGCGACGTTTTCCTGCTTGCCGTTCCAGGCCTTGAGCGCGCTGTCCTGCAGGGCGCGGCCGTAGGAGAAGGTGACGAACCAGGGCAGGTCGCCGGTGGCATTGATCGCCGAAAGGTGGGCTGTCGCTTCTTCGGTCGTCTGGCCGCCGGAGAGGAAGGCGATGCCGGGAACGGCTGATGGAACGGTCGCCTTCAGCACCTTGACGGTGTGCTCGGCAACTTCGGCGACCGAGGCCTTGCGGGCGTTCTTGCCGTCGATCACCATGTTCGGCTTCAGGATCATGCCTTCGAGGTTGACGCGGGCATCGGCGAGTTCCTCGAAGACGATGCGCAACGTGAACTCGGTTACTTCGGCGCAGCGGTCGATATTGTGGTCGCCCGGTTTGCCGTCCATCAGGCATTCCGGCTCGACGATCGGAACGATCCCGGCCTCCTGGCAAAGTGCGGCATAACGAGCAAGCGCCTGAGCGTTGGCGCGGACGGAACCGCGGGTCGGCAAGGTCGACGAGATGGCGATGACGCCGCGCCACTTGGCGAAGCGGGCGCCGGCTTCATAATATCTGGCAAGTCGCTCACCGAGGCCATCGAGGCCTTCGGTGATGGTTTCAGCGGGATATTTGGCCATCGGCTTGGCGCCGGTATCGACCTTGATGCCGGGAATGGCGCCGGCAGCGCGGATGATATCGACGAAAGGCGTGCCGTCCGCGGCCTTCTGGAAGAGCGTCTCTTCGAAGAGGATGACGCCGGAGATATATTTCTTCATCGCTTCGTCGGAGCGGAAGAGCATTTCGCGATAGTCGCGCCGGCTGGTTTCGGTCGATTCGAGATTGATCGCGTCGAAACGCTTCTTGATGGTGGAGGTCGATTCATCGGCGGCGAGCAGCCCCCGGCCGCCCTTAACCATCTGCACTGCAATGTCTTCCAGTCGTTCGCTCATTTCGTTCTCTCCACAACAATAAACATCGGCACTTCAGGAATATAGAACGCGGATAACAGAAGTTTATAGGGAGGAAAATGGAAGGCTAAGCCATTGAAACGATTGAATTCAATTCAATCGTTTGAAAGTTGGGATTTTTTTCGTCCTCTGAGCAAAAGACCGCGGAAGCTTCTTTTCTTCCGCGGTCTATCCACATGTAAAATCTGCGAAATCAGTCTTGCCGATTATCTCCCGCGCGTCTTTTCAGACGCGCAAAGGACGCTGTAGCACTTTGAATGGCTGCATAATTTTGTCCTTAAATCGGTTCCGATTTAAGGAATTATGCAGTGGCAGCATTAAGGACGGCGACGCCGGGAAGCTCTTTGCCCTCCATCCATTCGAGGAAGGCGCCGCCGGCGGTCGAAACATAGGTGAAATCGTCGGCAACGCCGGCATGGTTGAGCGCCGAGACCGTATCGCCGCCGCCGGCAACGGAGGTGAGCTTGCCGGCTACCGTGCGCCCAGCGGCGTATTTCGCGGCAGCGACGGTTGCGGCATCGAAGGGTTCGATCTCGAAGGCACCGAGCGGGCCGTTCCAGACCAGGGTTGCAGCGCGCTCGATCCAGGCGTTGATGGCCTCGATGGATTTCGGGCCGACATCGAGCACCATGGCATCGGCGGGAATGGCGTTGATATCGACCGTCTCGTTGGCGGCGCCCGCCTTGAACTCCCGGGCGATCACGCCATCCTCCGGCAGGATGATGGCGCAGCCGGCGGTGGCGGCCTCGATCATGATCTGCTTGGCGGTTTCGGCGAGATCATGCTCGCAGAGCGACTTGCCGACATTGGTGCCGCGGGCGGCGATGAAGGTATTGGCCATGCCACCGCCGATGACGAGCGCATCGACCTTCTTCACGAGGTTCATCAAGAGGTCGATCTTGGTGGAGACCTTGGCGCCACCGACGATCGCGACGACAGGGCGAGCCGGATCGCCGAGACCCTTTTCCAGCGCCTCCAACTCAGCCTGCATGGTGCGGCCGGCATAGGCCGGCAGGTGGTGGGCAAGACCCTCGGTCGAGGCATGGGCGCGATGGGCGGCCGAGAAGGCGTCGTTGACATAGATGTCGCCATTGGCGGCAAGCGCCTTGGTGAAGTCGGGGTCGTTCTTTTCCTCGCCTTTGTGGAAGCGGGTGTTTTCCAGAAGCAGGATATCGCCGTCATTCATCGCGGCAACGGCGGAGGCGGCGGCCTCGCCGATGCAATCGGAGGCCGTCAGCACGGCATGATCAAGCACTTCCTCGACGGAAGGGGCAATCAGCGACAACGACAGCTCCGGCGAAGGGCCATCCTTCGGCCGGCCAAAATGGGCCAGCAGGATCACCTTGGCACCCTTTTCGGACAATTCCAGGATCGTCGGCGCCACACGCTCGATGCGTGTCGCATCGGTGACCTTGCCGTCTTTCACCGGGACGTTGAGGTCGACGCGGACGAGAATGCGCTTGCCGCGGATGTCGGAAAGATCGTCGAGGGTCTTGAAAGAAGGCATGGGGAGGATCCTGTCGTGGTTGGCGAAAGTTGCGCCGAACATAGCAAGGATCATTCGAGACGCAAGGCGTTCAACGGCCGTTTTCGCGTGTGCCTTCGTCGTGTCCGGCCGGCGCTTTCGGCGTGCTTTCGGAGGCCTTGGTTTCCCGGTTCCGGCGTCCGTTCAGTCGGTCGCGGATGCGCTGGGTGATGTCCTTGAGATTGATGAAGATCGGCAGCGTGATCGCCGGTTCGACTGCTTCGAGCGACATGCCAACGGAGGTGATGTGGTCGTGCTCGTCGAGATCGCGGACGATGAGGATGATTGAGCCGAGGCGGACGCGGTCGGCATAATCGGCCTTGCCGCCGAGGCGCTGCCGCATCAATTCGGCGATCGTCAGCCCCTTTTCGGATTCGTTGAGCAGGCCCGGGCCATAGGCGGCGTCGAGATCGGCGGCGGGGCGGGCGGGGGAGAGCGCGAAGGCTCCGAAGAATTCGGCATCGTCGTCATCCACCGGCGCCCGGCTGGCGAAGAGCCGGTCGAGCAGGCGGGAATAGCTCGGCACGATGAAGAGGTAGACGAGATCGTGCTCGCGCAGCCGCCCGGCATATTGGTAGCGCATCGACTTGCCGTCGCGGATGACGAGCGAGGGTGTCGCCCAGCGCGGAATACGCTCGCCGCGCAGCACCGGGCTATCCTTGATGACGCGGTAGGAGAGCAGTTCGTGGTTGGCCGCCCCAGGCAGGTCAACCTCGACCTTGTCGACAGCGCCGATGCGCGGCGGAATGATCAGCCCGAGCTTCTTGGCGACGGGCTTGATCGTCCAGCCCTGGAGGAGCAGCGAGACCAGCACGATGATGAAGGCGGTGTTGAAATAGATCTGGCCGTTCTCAAGCCCGCCGAGGATCGGCATGATGGCAAGCAGGATGGAGACGGCGCCGCGCAGGCCGACCCAGGCGACAAAGCCGATTTCCTGCTGCGTATAATCGAAGGGAAGCAGCGACAGCCAGACTGCCAATGGTCGGGCGACGAAGATCAGGAAGAGGGCGAGCAGGATGGCGGGCACGATGATGACAGGAAATTGCGACGGCGTGGCGAGCAGGCCGAGCACCAGGAACATGATGATCTGCGCCAGCCAGGTCATGCCGTCCTGGAAGCGTTTGATGGTGCCGATCGCCTGCATCTTGCGGTTTCCGGCGTAGATGCCGGCGACATAGACGGCGAGGAAGCCACTGCCGCCGACCGCGCCGGTGAAGGAGAAGACGAGAAGAGCGAGCGCCAGCACGAAGATCGGCGTCAGGCCGCGATCGGTATCGAGCCTGCTGACAATCAGCACGATCATCATGCCGCCGAGCAGGCCGAGAATGACGCCGAGGCCCATCTGCTGCACGAACATGGCGAGCATGCCGATATTGATGCCGGCGTAACGCTCGCCGCTCGCCAGCACCTCGACAAGGGCGATGGTGAGGAAGATGGCCATCGGATCATTGGTGCCGGATTCGACTTCCAGCGTCGAGCGCACCTTGTCGCGGATGTTGATGCCGCCGATGCGCAGCAGGAAGAATACGGCTGCAGCATCCGTCGACGCGACGATCGAGCCGAGCAGCAGACCTTCCAGCCAGGTGAAATTCAAAAGCCACATGGCGGCGAAGGCAAAGAGCGAGGCAGTGATCAGCACACCGACCGAGGCCAGCGCCAGAGAGGGCACGGCCGCCAGCCGAAAGGCCTGCATCGGCGTGCCGAAGCCGGAATCGAAGAGGATGACGGCCAGCGCGATGGAACCGAGAATATAGGCGAGATAATTGTTGCTGAACTCGATGCCGAGCCCATCGACGCCGGCGGCAAGGCCGATCATCAGGAAGAGCAGCAGCAGGGGGGCGCCGAAGCGGAAGGCGAGCAAGCTCGAAAAAGCGGCAAGAAGCACGAGCGCCGTCGAAACCAGCACTACGATGTAGAACGCTTCCATGCCCACCCCTTTCCATCGACTGCTTCGCGAACACGGCCACCCCCGGCCGATCCGTCTCGTTTTAACCCCTCCACACCCGCGGCGATCCATCAGTAAACGGCAAAACGCCAGAGAAGGGTAGGCCTTGCGGCTTAACCTCGTCGCGATGCTGCATCATGCTGCTGAACGGCTGCCGGACGGCCAACCGACACGGAATGCTACGGGAGAAACTCTCTATAAAGAATGTATAGGAAAATCAGGCGAGAGCAGGGCAAAAGAGACCGGCACGGATTTTTCCTGCCGGTATCTGCGAATGGCAACAGGATAAGACACGCTCCTCCTTCACGCGGCCCGTTTGCCTTGTCCAATGACGGGAAGAATGGATTGCAGGCGCGGATGCGAAGAGCAGGGAAAATGAACGCGGAGATATTTCGATATCGGGTAGGAAATGCCGGCCGCCCAGCGAGAGCAGCCGGCTGTCGTTTTGTGCCGGAAGCGGCCGGCCCTTGCTCTGCTATCCCCACACTGCCTGAAGCATGACGATGGCGAGAAACGAGAGGCCAATGAACGCGGCAACCCAGATGACCAGACGATTAGCCTTTGCCAGCACGGCAGGTCTGACGTCCCGCTTGGGGTGAAACCGCTGCCGCCGTTTGAGGGTGGTGTGGGACAAGCGTTTTTGTGCCTCTACCATTTATCACCTCCACTTGGCTCATTTTAGCCATTGTGCAGCGCTGTGCATTTCCTCAATCTAGCACGCTTGGCCAGCGGATTGCCAACCCGTGATCCATCCTTGCGGCCAGGGAATTCCTCGACGCTGGTCTCTCGCAGGGACGCCTATCGAATTCGAACCCGAGGCAGCCACAACTGCACCGCCATCCTCGCCTGCGAACGGCGGCGCCATATCGTACCCGTCGCTTCGATATGACTTCGAAACCGGAAAAGATCCGGATCGTCGGTCAGTCTTCTGTGTCCTCGCCCTCGTCGGTCAGATCCGCGACCGGGACCAGGAAAACGACGAACTCGTCCTCGATGGTCCGTTCGGGATCGTCGTCGAATTCATAGGCGTGCTCGACTTCGCTTGCTTCCTCGGTGGTCGCCTTGCGCAAGCTCACGGCTGCTTTGCGGTCCCACAGGGGCTTGCCTTCGGATTCCAGGATGGTCAGGTCGTCCCGAAAGTCTTCCGCCTCGAAGAAATGCGTCGCTTCCTCGTGATTTTCCGAGCGAAAACTGGCAACGGCGCGGCCGGCGATTTCAACGGTAAAGTAATCCATCCATCTCTCTCATTTTCATGCGGGCGACAGTGCTGCCGCACGACATTGGCGTGGCTACGCCTGGCCGATGGCCAATGCGCGAGGAAACTGGGCATTTCGAATGTCCAGGGTGACGTATTCTAGCAGATCTCATCCGGGCAAAGGTCGAAAAGATGCCAGTGCGGGGAGGTCGGTTTTGTTCGGAGGCACGGCAACAAAAAGCGGCCCGGTTTCCCGGGCCGCTCGCATGTCGATGCCTGAAGAGCGCTCAGATGAGCTTGGCGAAAGCGACTGCCGTGTCGGACATGCGGCTGGAGAAGCCCCACTCGTTGTCGTACCAGGACAGGACGCGCACGAAGCTGCCTTCCATGACCTTGGTCTGATCGGTTGCGAAGATCGAGGAGTGGCTGTCGTGGTTGAAGTCACGGGAGACGAGCGGCTCGTCGGTGTAGCCGAGGATGCCCTTCAGCTTGCCGTTTGCAGCAGCCTGGATGGCTTCGTTGATTTCGCCAACGCTGGTCGCCTTCTTGGCGACGAACTTGAAGTCGACGACGGAAACGTTCGGGGTTGGAACGCGGATCGAGGTGCCGTCGAGCTTGCCCTTCAGATGCGGCAGAACGAGGCCGACAGCCTTGGCAGCGCCCGTCGAGGTCGGGATCATCGAAAGGGCGGCCGCACGGGCGCGATACAGGTCCTTGTGCATCGTGTCGAGCGTCGGCTGGTCGCCGGTGTAGGAGTGGATGGTCGTCATGAAGCCGTGGTCAATGCCGACGGCGTCGTCGAGAACCTTCACGACCGGCACCAGGCAGTTGGTGGTGCAGGACGCGTTGGAGATGACCAAGTGCTCCTTGGTGAGCTGGTCATGGTTGACGCCGAAGACGACCGTCAGGTCAGCACCATCGGCGGGCGCCGAGACGATGACGCGCTTGGCGCCGGCCGTCAGGTGAGCCGCAGCCTTGTCGCGGGCGGTGAAGATGCCGGTGCATTCCATCGCGATGTCGACGCCAAGTTCGCGGTGCGGAAGCGTTGCCGGATCCTTGATCGCCGTGACCTTGATCGGCTTGCCGTTGCCGACGATGATCGAGTCGCCCTCGACCTTCACCGTTGCCGGGAAGCGGCCGTGGATCGAGTCGTAGCGCAGCAGGTGGGCGTTGGTTTCAACCGGGCCGAGATCGTTGATGGCGACGACTTCGATGTCGGTGCGGCCGGATTCGACGATGGCGCGAAGGACGTTGCGGCCGATGCGGCCGAAACCGTTGATGGCAACCTTGACTGTCATGTTCATTCACTCCCGATAGAGTAGGGCCCGATAGGTGAGGGCCTGGAATTGAGGAGATGGAGAGCGCCTCAAGGCGCCCTCATTAAAGCTTTGCTTCCGCGGCCGCAACGACGGCGTCGGCGGTGATGCCGAAATGCTTGTAGACTTCCTTGACCGGGCCGGAAGCGCCGAAGCTCTTCATGCCGATGAAGGTGCCCTCCGGTCCGATGAACGCATCCCAGCCTTCGCGAACGGCGGCTTCGACGGCGATCTTGACCGGCGAGTTGCCGAGGATTTCCTTGCGGTAGGCTTCCGGCTGCTCGAAGAACAGTTCCGTGCAGGGAACCGATACGACGCGGACGGTGACGCCCTTGGCTTCGAGCGCCGTACGAGCCGCAACCGCGATTTCGACTTCGGAACCGGAGGCGAAGATCGTCACCTTGGCGTCGGCATTGCCGGCGAGCACATAGGCGCCCTGTTCGCAAAGGTTCTTTTCGCTGTATTCGGTGCGGGCTGCGAGCAGGTTCTGACGCGTCAGAGCAAGGCCCGAAGGACGGTTGTGCGTCTTGATGGCGATCTGCCAGCATTCCGCCGTTTCCGTGGCATCGGCCGGACGGAAGACCATCAGATTCGGGATGGCACGCAGACCGGCGAGCTGTTCGACCGGCTGGTGCGTCGGGCCGTCTTCGCCGACGCCGATCGAGTCATGCGTCAGGACGTGAATGACGCGGATGCCCATCAGCGAAGCAAGGCGGATCGGCGGGCGGCAATAATCCGAGAAGATCAGGAAGCCGCCGCTGTAGGGGATGAGGCCGCCATGCAGCGCAATGCCGTTCATGGCAGACGCCATGCCATGCTCGCGGATGCCCCAATGCATGTAACGACCGGCGAAATCCGTCGGGGTGATCGAATGCATCTGGCTGGTCTTGGTGTTGTTCGACGGCGTCAGGTCGGCGGAGCCGCCGAGCGTTTCCGGCAGGAAGCCGTTGATGACCTCGAGCGCGTCTTCCGAAGCCTTGCGGGTCGCAACCGTCGGCTTGGTCTCGGCGAGCTTCTTCTTGTATGCGCTGATCGCGGCGTCGAAGCCTTCCGGCAGCTCGCCTGCCATGCGGCGGGTGAACTCGGCCTTGGCCGGAGCCTTGGCGAGGCCGTCTTCCCAAGACTTGACGAGCTCGACGGAGCGGGCGCCGGCTGCACGCCAGCTGTCGAGGACATCCGACGGGATGACGAAGGCTTCGGCTTCCCAGTTCAGCGCCTTGCGGGTGGCTGCGATTTCTTCGGCGCCGAGCGGGTTGCCGTGGACCTTGTGGGTGCCTTGCTTGTTCGGGGCGCCAAAGCCGATGATCGTCTTGCAGGCGATGAAGGTCGGGCGGTCGGAATTGTGGGCAGCTTCGATCGCGGCTGCGATGGCGGCCTGATCGTGACCGTCGATCTCGATCGTGTTCCAGTGAACGGCCTTGAAGCGGGCGATCTGATCGGTGGAATCCGACAGCGAGACGGCGCCGTCGATGGTGATCGAGTTGTTGTCCCAGAACAGAACGAGCTTGTTGAGCTTCAGGTGGCCGGCGAGCGCGATGGCTTCATGGCTGATACCCTCCATCAGGCAGCCGTCGCCGCAGATCGCATAGGTATAGTGATCCTGGAGATCGGAACCGAACTCCTCGCGCAGCTTGCGTTCGGCAATCGCCATGCCGACGGAATTGGCAATACCCTGGCCGAGCGGACCGGTCGTCGTTTCGATGCCGGTCGCGTGACCGTATTCCGGATGGCCGGCGGTCTTCGAGCCGAGCTGGCGGAACTGCTTCAGATCTTCGATCGTCATGTCAGGATAGCCGGTCAGATACAGCACCGAATAGAGCAGCATCGAGCCATGGCCGGCCGACAGCACGAAGCGATCGCGGTTCGGCCAGTGCGGCTTCTTCGGATCGAACTTCAGATATTTGGTGAACAGGACCGTTGCCACGTCAGCCATGCCCATCGGCATGCCGGGGTGGCCGGAGTTCGCCTTTTCAACGGCGTCCATGGCGAGAAAACGGATCGCATTCGCCATCCGGTCGTGTTGTTCGGGAGAGGTCATGGCTTTTCCGCAAGTTCCGGGTGTCGGGGGATGGCCTCGAGCCTCCAAGACCATCGAGTGAAAGCGGCAGAGACATAGCAGTTGGGACGGGCAAGTCAATAAATGGCGGGCCAAATCCGGGCGAACAGCGGCGATTTTTGACATTTGATCGCGCGATTGTACAAATGACGAATCTGATGTGACGAGCATGTGTAAAACGCTCATCCACAGGATAGGCTGGCAGACAAGTGACAGGATTTATTGACGGG
This sequence comes from Rhizobium leguminosarum, assembly GCF_002953715.1. Classification (GTDB taxonomy): domain Bacteria; phylum Pseudomonadota; class Alphaproteobacteria; order Rhizobiales; family Rhizobiaceae; genus Rhizobium; species Rhizobium leguminosarum_V. Next base: position 3,709,760 of record NZ_CP025012.1, on the reverse strand, counting down.
CCGTCGGCGAGCTGCATATCCTTTTGAAATCGCAGGATCGGCGCGGCGTGCCGATTCGCGGATCCTGCGCGGGAATCGGAAAGACATGATGCCCACAGGCAAAACCATGGAAGCAGCGCTCAACGAATTGAGACAGGCGATTTCGAGCCTCGAAAACGCCGTCGACATGCGTGTCGAGCGGCAGCGCGAGCAGGGCGAGATCGAGGGCGAGGTGCGACGCGTGCACGCAGACCGTTCGCGGCTGGCGCAGGAGCTCGACCAGGCCGAATTCCGCGCCAACCGGCTGGAAGAGGTCAATCGCGAGGTATCGCGGCGACTGGTGACGGCGATGGAAACGATCCGCGCAGTTCTGGATCGCTGATAGAAAGAGTTTGGCATGGCGCAGGTGACGGTAACGATCGACGGCAAGGCCTATCGCATGGCCTGCGAGGAAGGGCAGGAGGATCACCTGACCGATCTTGCCACCCGTTTCGACCGCTATGTCGGCCATCTCAAGGACCAGTTCGGCGAAATCGGCGATCTCAGGATCACCGTCATGGCCGGCATCATGATCGTGGACGAGATTGCCGAGCTGACGCGCCGCGTCGCCGGATTGGAATCCGAACTCGAGTCGCTGCGCGGCAATCGCGATACGGTGCTTGCCGCGACCGCCCGGACCGAAGAAAATCTTGCGGCAGCGCTGAGTGAGGTGTCGAGCCGCATCCGCGGCATCACCGACAAATTGAACGGCCGATCCGCTCCCGAACTGAATTGATCTCAATTAAATAGGGGCGGCCTTCCGTCGCCACTGGCGCGCCAGCGCAAACAACCTTATATATCGCCATGCGGTCTGCGCCTCTCGACAGGAACCACAATCCCTGGGGCCATACTCGATCCAAAGGGAGCTGTCCCTGGCCAGGCCCGTGGGCCTGGACACACGGCGCCCACCTACGTTTGTAGGCACCCAGGATCGTAAACATCCACCGGTGGTCGTGGATCGCACCCTTCCCTTTTATCGTCGGCAGGGATCCCGGATGTGGCGGGCGAACGCGCGGCTACAGCGCCGCGCGTCTTTTCAGACGCGCAAAGGACGCTGTAGCACTCTAAATTGCTGCATAATTTTATCCTTAAATCGATTCCGATTTAAGGAATTATGCAGAACGCGTCCGCCCTTTTCACTGCGCGACTACTTCTTCAGGCCTGGAAGGGTGACCTGGAAGACCTGGAACATGGTGTCGACGTCGGCGCCGCCGTCTCCCTTGTAGGCTGCACCCACCTGGAAACCATCCTGTGTCAAGAAGTCGTTGTCATTGGCGACGAAGAGGAAGTAGTCGTCCGGCAGGTTCGGGTCGAGAACGCTCGCAAGGCCCATGGCTTCCCATTTTTCCGACAGATTGTTCTTGTCGTTCGGCGCGCCGTTGTGCAGGCCGAAGCGGGCGAGGTCGGCCTTGTCGTTGAGGTCGATGAACGGCGTCAGCATCGCCGGCGTCAGCGAGGGATCGACGACGCCCTTCGGCGCGATCGGCTTGCCGTTATCGAAATCGCTGCCGGCAATGTCGGTCGCGGCGGAAACGTCGACAATACCGACCTTGCGGTAGAGCGAGGTGTCGCCTTTCAGGCCCTGACCGTTGCCGCTGTCGCGGGCGAGCATCAGGAAGGTCTTGTCGGACAGGGCGACTATTTCGCTCTCAGCGGCGATCGTCGTCTTGTCCTTGGCGTCCTTGAAGACCGGCAGCGGCACGACATACTCGTGCACCAGTTTCAGATGATCGGGATCGGCGGCGTCATAGATCATGGCGCGGGTGTTCTGCCGGGTCGAGCCGGAATCTCCGCCGTCCTGGCGGGCGGCCGATTGCAGCACAGCGATGATGAACTTGCCGTCCGGCGTCATCGCCATGCCTTCGACACCCTGGTTGTTCTGGCGGCCGGTCTCCGGGTCCTTCGGGTCCGGAGCGGATGCGCCGGGGCCAGGATTGTTGGAGGCGAAGCTCAACGCGCCCTTGCGCGTCGGCAAAAGCGCTTTCGGCGGCTGGGTGGCAGACAGCAGGTGGCCGTCGGCCGAGAAGTGATAAATATAAGGGCCATATTCATCACTGACGAACATGGTGCCGTCGGCCATGCGGATGATGGCTTCATTGTCGAGCGCGATCTTGCCGTTCGTCGCCTGCGGCAGCGGCGGAAAATCGCCGGCAGCGGGGCGGACGCCGGATTCCGGGTCGAGACCCGTCATGTCGCCACCCTTGTCGTCGACGAAGAGTGTGGAATCGACGAGCTTTGCGTCGATGCCCGACTGTTCCTTGCCGGCCTCGGGTGCCGCACTCGGAGCGGTCGGCGTCAGGCCGATCGAGATGGTGTTCAGGCGCGGCCGATAGTCGACGGTGCCGACGGCGTTGTAACCGCGGTCGGGCAGCAGGTAGAGTGTGCCCTTGTAGCTGGCGCCGTCGCGGCTCCAGGCGGCGGGATCGACTGCCATGCCCGAGCCGGAACCGAAGGTCTCGCCGAATTTGTCACGCTGGTTGGCCGGGATACGGCCGATGCCCACCAGGCCCTTGTTGACGAAGGTGAGGCCACCGACGGTGGCGGAATTCTCGGCACTCGCGACGCCTGGAATGGCGGCGGATGCGGCGAGAACCGCGGCGAACAGCCGCGATGCGTAAGGTCTGAGATTCTTCATGGAAATACCCTCTCGGTCAAAAGCGCTCTCGAAACGGCTTCCGCCCGCAGGCTGGACACCGCTTCAAATGACACCCCGGCCTGGATTCGATATCCCGATGGCACAACACGCCCTGGATTTCGTCGCCCCATATCCCCGGCAGACGGTCTATGACGGGATCATGATATCTGGATGACACTTACTTCTCAGTGAGAGCGTCGCGCTGGAGAGGATGTCAGCTTTCGGGTGTCCGCATTCCAGCTCGCTGCTCTATCCGACCGGCTAAGGCCCTTCGGCAAAGACCTCGTCGTGGTAGCCCTTGGAGCCGACATCCAACGCCATGGGGCTTCGCCACTCCCCGTTGTCGCGCAGGCAATCGAGCACGAAACGGAAATCATATCGCGGCTGCCAGCCGAGTTCCCGTCTTGCGCGTTCATTGACATAGACGCGGTCGAGCGCCGGAAACATCTTCCAGCCGCGTGATGCGTAGAGGGCGCCTGCACCCGGGAACAGTCGTTCGACGACATAAGGCGCGTCGTGCCTGATCGCGGCAAGATCACTTGCCGAAAACGGCGTCGTGGCGGAGACGATGTAGCGGCCAAAGCCGATTGCCGGCGCCTTTTCCAGCGCCAGCAGATGGGCGCCGACCACATCGCTGATGTCGACGCGGCGGTGAAGAAGCTCGTTGGCCTGGGCATTCTCTGCCGAATAGCCGTTGCGAATGTGAGGATCGTCGTCGTTTTCAGGAAAGAAACGCGACGTCCTGAGAATCACCACCGGCAGACCGGATTTGCGGGCGAAGAGTTCGCACAGGCCTTCGGCGGCGAGTTTCGATACGCCGTAGATGTTTTTCGCGACGGGAAGTACGTCCTCGGTCACCCATGCCGCCGGTTCGCCGGCAGCCGGCGTCAATGCGGCGCCGAAGGTGCTGGTGGTGCTGGTGAAGACAAAGCTTGCGACGCCTGCGGTGGTCGCCTCTTCGAGCAGGTGCAGAGTGCCGGCGATATTGGTGTCGAGGAAATCGTAATTGCCGTGGGTCGCTACATGCGGCTTGTGCAGCGTCGCGGCATGGATGACGTGGCTGATGCCCGACATCGCCTGCCGGACGAGGGCGCGATCACTGATCGAGCCGACCATGTCGGTGAAAGCCGAGGGCTTGATATCGATGCCGCGCACCCACCGGCTTTCCGCCCTCAATGTTCGCATCAGCGCCTCGCCGAGATGGCCGGCACTTCCCGTCACCAGTATCGTCATCACATCGTCTCCTGACCGTTCGGCGGCGGACGCTATAAAGACTAAGGTTTCCAGACAACGCATAAATTATGCATGGGAATGCAGGAAAGCTGCAGGCTCAGCCGATGGTCGTGACGAGGCGGCCGGCGCTGCCATCGGAAAGCATGATCCTTTCCCAGGTCACGCGGCCGGCGGCGATCGGCAGCAGCGTATTGCCGTTGGCGCCGGTATCAAGCGTCAGCGACGAGAGCCTGCCCGCATGCCAGCCGCGCTCCTGCAGCGACTGCTCGGCGACGGCGATCTCGGCGGAAGCGTAGGAGAACAGAGAGCGGCCGAGAAAGGCGCCGAGCGGCGCCCGCCATTCCGCCTGCCGCGGGCGGGAGGCGGAGAGCAGCCGGTGGGTGCGGTCGCAGATCAGATGCAACGGCCGGACGGAATCCTCGACCAGCCGCTTCAGCGCCGCATCGACTGCTGCATGTCGCGGCGAGGCGAAAATCCGTTCCAGCTTGACGACTTGTTCGGGTGATAGGGCGAGCTGATCGCGCTCCCAGCGTGAGATCGTCGCCTGGTTGACGCCGAGGAGCTCGGCGAGATGTTCCTGCTTCATGCTGCGCAGCAGCCGCATGCGGCGTATGCCGGCTCCCGATATCGTCATCCCGTCTGATCCCGTGCCGTTTTTGGCAGCATAAGGCTTCGGCGGACCGGGCGGCAAGGCGGTTTGACGCCGGGTCATTGTTCGGGCTGACCTTCCAGGTCGCCTTTCAGCCGGTCGAGGATAGAGAGCGCATGGCCGGCATAGGCGCTGATCCAGCGGTCATAGATGTGCTTGATCGGCAGGCTGTTCAGGTGGTTCCAGCGCTCGCGGCCCTCCTTCCTGGCGATGACCAGATCGGCCTCCTCCAGCACCTTCAGATGCTGCATCACCGTGCAGCGATCCATCTGCGGAAACATCTCGCAAAGGGTCCCTGTGGTTCGGGGGCCATCCTTGAGCAGATCGAGGATTTCGCGGCGGCGATGATGCGCCAGCGCCTTGAAGACAGGGTCGTCGGTTGATTCGCTTGACATGTTATGTTTTTATAACATAATGGCGCCAAGGACAATGGAACAGACACACTGGAGAAGAGGAGAAGTGTCATGTCTCTCGGAATCCGCATTTCCGGCCGTGTCGGCCGCCCCGTTGCAGAGGTGTTCGATGCCGTCGTCAACCCAAAGAAGCTCAGCAGTTACTTCACCACGATCGGCGGAGCGAGTGCGCCGCTCGTGAAGGGCACGACGGTGACCTGGTGGAAGGATGCGCCGGTCGAGGTCGTCGAACTGGTGCCGGAGAGCCGCATCGTGCTGCGCTGGGATGGTGGCACCGGCGAGGACGAGGCGAGGTACAAGACGCTGGTCGAGATGAACTTCAAGCCGTTGGAGGATGGCGGCACCTTGGTAACCATCGCCGAGACGGGCTGGCGCGAAGACGATGCCGGCCGGCGCGGCACCTATCTCAACTGCGAAGGCTGGACGCAGATGCTCTGCTGCATGAAGGCTTTCGTCGAATACGGCATCAATCTGCGCGAGGGCATGTTCCTCAGCGAAATGAAGGGTGAGCCGGCCAGCGCGCCCGATGTTTGAACGAGTGCGCCGGTCTCAGGCAGATCGGCTGCGCAATCGTCGCATTCGCCAATATCACCGAGACTTCGCTTGCCTGTCACACTGCGGGTGCTAATTTCCGGATTCGATACTTCATTTCGGTTTCCAGGAGATTCATTATGCAGCTTGGCATGGTTGGTTTGGGCCGCATGGGCAATTATATGGTCCAGCGCTTGATGCGAGGCGGTCACGAATGCGTCGTCTACGACGCTAGGCCGGAAAGCGTTGCCGAGCTCGCAGGCCTCGGTGCGACCGGCAGTGCTTCGCTCCAGGAATTCGTCTCGAAGCTCGCCCATCCACGCGCCATCTGGCTGATGCTGCCGGCGGCGATCGTTGACAAGGTGCTGGCGAGCCTGGTGCCGCTGCTTGAGAATGGCGATATCGTCATCGACGGCGGAAACTCTTATTACCATGACGACATCCGCCGCGGCGCCGACCTCATCACCAAGGGCATCCACTATGTCGATGTCGGCACAAGCGGCGGCGTCTTCGGCCTCGAGCGCGGCTATTGCCTGATGATCGGCGGCGAGAAGGGTATCGTCGAACACCTTTCCCCGATCTTCGCGACGCTGGCGCCTGGCGTCGGCAAGACGGAAGCCTCGCCGAACCGGAGCGCCGAAGCGGCTGCGGCCAGCACCGCGGAGCAGGGTTACCTGCATTGCGGCCCGCATGGCGCCGGTCATTTCGTCAAGATGGTGCACAACGGCATCGAATATGGCCTGATGGCCGCCTATGCCGAAGGCATCAATATTCTGAAGCACGCCAATATCGGCGCCGCCTCGCACGAGACCGATGCGGAAACCGCACCGCTCGCCCATCCGGAACATTTCCAATATGATTTCAACCTGCAGGATGTCGCTGAAGTCTGGCGCCGCGGCAGCGTCATCACCTCGTGGCTGCTCGATCTTACGGCCGATGCACTGCATGCCGATCCCGCACTTTCGAAATATGCCGGTCGCGTCTCGGACAGCGGCGAAGGCCGCTGGACGATCATGGCGGCAATCGACGAAAGCGTGCCGACGCCGGTGCTGAGCGCTGCGCTCTATGGTCGCTTCTCCTCGCGCGACAATGACGAATTCGCCAACAAGGTGCTGTCGGCGATGCGCGCGGGCTTCGGCGGCCACGTGGAAAAACCGGCCGCGAAATCCTGAAGGCAAGCGACTTCACTCACCGTTCCGACAAAGCCGTCGTTCTGAAATAGTGCGCGCGGCGTTTCGTTTCGAGGCGGCGGTGACCTTTCCTAGCCATCAGTATGGTTTTCCTACTGCTTGCTGGTGGCAACGGTCGCGAGTATCCATTGCAAAATGTCGGCGCTGCTTTGCACAAGCGACCGACATTTCATTGGAGGCGGTCATGGAGCGTGGCATGGCAGGGGGCTTGAAGGCCGTCATATTCGGCATACTGGCATTGCTTGCGCTTTTTTCGGCGGTTTCGCCTGCCTTTTCCCAGACGCCGCCAGCGCAAGTGCCGGCCGCGGCCGCCCCGCCGGCCGAGGTGCGTCAGATGATGGAGCTCATGCAGACTCCTCAGGTCAAACAATGGATGTCGACGCAAATGGCGACGGCGCCCGCGAGCGATTCGGCGGCCAGCGACCAGATGTCGGTGCTGTCAGGTCTGCTCCAGCACGCCCGCCGGCACGTCTCGATGGTCTCCGATGCGGCGATGACGCTGCCCTCGCAGGTCGGCCATGCTTCTTCGCTGTTCTTCGGTGAAATCGCCGCCACCGGCTGGTCGCGCATGGTGGCGCAGTTTCTGGCGATTTTCCTGCTCGGCACCATCGTCGAGCGCATTGCCCGCTATGCCTTCCGCCGCCGCCGTCAGGCGGCGCAGATGGCGGGCATGCATCTCGCCCCGCGCGTCATACCGGCGCTGATCTTCGCGATGGCGACGGCACTTGCTCTTCTCAGCGTCAGTTGGCCGCCGGTCAGCCAGAGCATAGCGATCGTTTGCGTTGTCGCGCTTGTGGTCCAGCGCTTCACGATTTGTCTCGGCGGCGTACTGGTCGATCTCATCGGGCTGGCGCGGGTGGAGGAGGAAAGGCAGGGTAACCCCGCTCCGATCATGCCGGCGCGCGCAGTTGCATTCTTCTGGTATCGGCGCTGTGCGACTTTCGTCATCTATTTCATTTTCGGCTGGGCGGTGATCCAGTCGATGGAGCCACTCGGTTATTCCGCGAGTGTGCGGCTCCTCGTCGGCTATATCCTGGGCATCGGCCTGTTGTTGATCGCCATCGAGGCAGTCTGGTCGCGGCCGCACAAGGACGAGAAGCGTGGTCACGGGACCTCTTGGGCGCTCACCGTCTATTTCCTGTTGCTCTGGAGCCTCTGGGTCGCAGGCTTCAACTGGCTGCTCTGGCTCGGCATTTACGTGCTGCTGCTGCCGCGCGTGCTTGCCGTCTCGACGATTGCGGTAAAGTCGCTGCAGCAGACCGAAGCGAGCTTCCTTGCCACGCGCCGCATTGCAGCCGTGCTGCTCGACCGTGGCGTGCGGGCGCTGATCATTGCCGTTGCCGCCATCTGGCTTGGGCATATGCTCGGCGTCGGTGCCGATACCATGGCCGCGGGCGAAACGATGATCGACAAGATCGCGCGCGGCGTGATCGGCGGCATCGTCATCCTGCTTGCCGCCGATCTGCTCTGGCATGTCATCAAGGCCTATATCGACGGCAAGCTGCTCGATTCATCCGTGGATGGCGGAGCAACGGATGAGGAAAAGGCCAAACGCGCGCGGATACAGACGCTGCTGCCAATCTTCCGCAATATTCTCGCCGTCGTGATCGCCGTCATTGCCGTTCTGATGGTGCTCTCCGGCCTCGGTATCGAGATCGGGCCGCTGATCGCCGGCGCCGGTGTCGTCGGCGTCGCAGTCGGTTTCGGCGCGCAGACGATCGTCAAAGACGTCATCAGCGGTATGTTCTATCTCTGGGACGATGCCTTCCGCATCGGCGAATATATCGAAAGCGGCAGCCACAAGGGCGTGGTCGAGGCCTTCAGCCTACGCTCGGTGAAGCTCAGGCATCATCGCGGACCGCTGACGACGGTGCCGTTCGGTGAACTCGGCGCGGTGAAGAACCTCAATCGCGATTGGACGATCGACAAGATCAGCCTCAACGTCAAATACGACACCGATCTCGTCAAGGCGAAGAAGGTGATCAAGCAGATCGGCCAGACGCTGCTCGAAAATCCGGAATTCGGTCCTCATATCATCGAGACGTTGAAGATGAAGGGTGTCGAGCAGTTCGGCGAATTCGCGATCGAAATCCGGCTGTCGATGATGACGAAGCCCGGCGAGCAATTCGTCATCCGCCGCAATGCGCTGGCGATGATCCGCAATGCCTTCCAGGAAAACGGTATCGAATTCGCCGTGCCGACGGTGCAGGTGGCAGGCGATCGCGACGCGGAGGTGGATGCTGCCGTCGCGCGCTACGCCGCACATGCGCGGGCGGGCGGCGAGCCGGCGGCATGAACCGCCTCACATCGCGCCGGCGGCCGCGATCAGCAGGCCACCGATGATCGCCATGTTGGTTTTCCAGGTATTGATCGCGCTGTCGCGCGCCGTTCCCTGCATCTCCCAGAAATTCAGCAACATGACGGTGGCCGCCAGCGTGAAGACGATGAGACCGAATGCCGCTGCCGCGACAAAAAGGCCGAGCATCAGCAGGATGCCGGCGACGATCTGGAACATGCTGCCCAAGACCAGCACCCATTTCGCAAAAGGGACGCCGCGGGTTTCGATCGCCTCGGTCAGCGGCACGATGACGAAAAAATGTTGAATGCCGCCAGCGACATAGAGGCCACCCAGCAGCAGACGCCCGAGGGCAAGCATCACGAAGGCCGGACCATCCTGCATATCGAACCATTCTCCCGCGTCTCAACTCTCCATCGAGCGCAAGGCTCTGCCGAAGCTTACGAAAATGCAATGTGCTGCGCCGCTCGCCTGCGCAAATTCGCCCCAATTGAGGATGATTGAGGCGCAGGCGGCGGGGCTGGGGTAGCGGCGGCATGGCTTCATAGAGCTTATATGCCTTTCATGTTACGTCATCTGAAATGATTCCCGCCAAGCTGGCAGTTGCAGCAGGGTACGAGAATGTCGGGGCACGGCAATTTGGAAGAGATTGAAGAAACGGACGGGTTTTCTTTTGGCGGTCTATTCAGACGGTACAGAACGCCGCTGCTGGCAGCCGCATCACTGGTGGTCTTCTGCCTCGTCGGTTACGCGATTATGCAGCTCACCAACGAGGTGCGCTATGACGACGTCGTCGGTGCGCTCGCCGCCACCAGGCCGAGCGCGATCCTGCTTGCGTTGTTCTTCACGGCGCTCAGTTTCCTCGCACTGATCTTCTACGATCTCAACGCCATCGAATATATCGGCAAGAAGCTGCCCTTTCCGCATGTCGCGCTGACGGCGTTCAGCGCCTATGCCGTCGGCAATACCGCCGGTTTCGGCGCCCTTTCTGGGGGGGCGATTCGCTACCGCGCCTATACGCGCCTCGGGCTCTCGCCGGAGGATATCGGCCGCATCATCGCCTTCGTCACGCTGTCCTTCGGATTGGGGCTTGCGGGCGTCGCGGCAATCGCTCTCATCGTCATCGCCGACGAGATCGGCCCGCTCGTCGGCGTGAGCCCCTTCCTTCTGCGGCTGATCGCCGGTTCGATCGTCGCCATTCTGGGCGCGGTGATGATCATCGGCCGTGACGGGCGCGTGCTCGATCTTGGCCCTGTGGCAATCCGCCTGCCGGATTCGCGTACCTGGTCGCGGCAGTTCCTGGTCACCGCCTTCGATATCGCCGCCTCGGCCTCCGTGCTCTATGTGCTGCTGCCGCAGACGGCCATCGGCTGGCCGGTCTTCCTCGCCGTCTATGCGATCGCCGTCGGTCTCGGCGTGCTCAGCCATGTTCCGGCCGGGCTCGGCGTGTTCGAGACCGTGATCATCGCCTCGCTCGGCAGCGCGGTGAACATCGATGCCGTGCTCGGATCGCTGGTGCTCTACCGGCTGGTCTACCATGTGCTGCCGCTGCTGATCGCCGTGCTCGCGGTCTCGGCGGCGGAATTGCGTCGTTTCGTCGACCATCCGGCCGCCTCCAGCATGCGGCGTATCGGCGGACGGCTGATGCCGCAGTTGCTGTCGGCTCTCGCGCTGCTGCTCGGCGTCATGCTGGTGTTTTCGAGCGTCACGCCGACGCCGGACCAGAACCTCGAATTCCTCTCCAACTATCTGCCGCTGCCGATGGTTGAGGGCGCGCATTTCCTCTCCAGCCTGCTGGGGCTAGCACTCGTCGTCGCCGCGCGCGGCCTCGGCCAGCGGCTCGACGGCGCCTGGTGGGTTGCCGTGTTCTCGGCGCTTGCCGCGCTGACTTTGTCGCTGCTGAAGGCGATCGCGCTCGTCGAAGCCGCATTTCTCGCCTTCCTCATCTTCGGGCTTTTCGTCAGCCGCCGGCTCTTTACCCGCCAGGCCTCGCTGCTGAACCAGGCGTTGACGGCGTCCTGGCTGATGGCGATCGCCGTGATCGTCGTCGGCGCAGTCGTCATCCTGCTCTTCGTCTATCGTGACGTCGAATACAGCAACCAGCTCTGGTGGCAGTTCGAATTCACGGCCGAGGCGCCACGCGGGCTGCGCGCCGTACTCGGCATCACCATCATCTCGTCGGCGATTGCCGTCTTCAGCCTGCTCCGGCCGGCGAGCTTCCGGCCGGAGCAGGCGACGGACGAGGCGCTGGTGCGTGCCGTCGAGATCGTCATGAAGCAGGGCAATGCCGACGCCAATCTGGTGCGCATGGGCGACAAGAGCATCATGTTCTCGGAAAGCGGCGACGCCTTCATCATGTATGGCCGGCAGGGCCGCTCCTGGATCGCGCTGTTCGATCCGGTCGGCGACCATCGCGCCGTGCAGGAACTCGTCTGGCGTTTCGTCGAAGCGGCGCGCGCCGCCGGCTGCCGGGCCGTGTTCTACCAGATATCGCCGGCGCTGCTGTCCCATTGCGCTGATGCCGGCCTTCGCGCCTTCAAGCTCGGCGAACTGGCGGTGGCCGATCTCAGGACCTTCGAGATGAAGGGCGGCAAATGGGCGAACCTTCGCCAGACGGCAAGCCGCGCCCAGCGCGACGGGCTGGAATTCGCCGTCGTCGAACCGCAGGACGTGTCTTCGGTCATCGATGATCTAGCCGCCGTTTCCACGGCCTGGCTCGAGCATCACAATGCCAAGGAAAAGGGCTTCTCGCTCGGCGCCTTCGATTCCGATTATGTCTCGTCGCAGCCGGTCGGCATCCTGAAAAAAGACGGCAGGATCGTCGCCTTCGCCAATATCCTCGTGACCGAATCCAGACAGGAGGGCACGATCGATCTCATGCGCTTCTCGCCGGACGCGCCGAAGGGCTCGATGGACTTTCTCTTCGTGCAGATCATGGAATATCTGCGAGGGCAGGGCTTCACCCATTTCAATCTCGGCATGGCGCCTCTCTCCGGCATGTCGAAACGCGAGGCGGCGCCCGTGTGGGACCGCATCGGCAGCACCGTCTTCGAACATGGCGAGCGCTTCTATAACTTCAAAGGCCTTCGGGCATTCAAATCCAAGTTTCATCCGCACTGGCAACCGCGCTATCTTGCGGTCTCCGGAGGGGGCAATCCGATGATTGCGTTGATGGACGCGACATTTCTGATTGGGGGCGGATTGAAAGGGGTAGTGAGAAAATGATCAGGACAATCCTTCTTGCCACGGCATGCGCCTGCATGCTCGCGGCCGCACCGGCTGATGCCGCCGAGGAGACCACCCAGAGCTTCGAAACCGGGCTCATCCCGTCGCCGCACATCTTCCTGCCGGAAGGGGAGGTGAAGGGCACGGTGATGCTGATCTCGGATGCCGCCGGCTGGGGCGACTATGAGAAGGCCGAAGCCGACAGGTTGGTCGCCGAAGGCGCCGTCGTCATCGGCGTCGACTTTCCATCCTATATCCAGGCGCTCAGCCAGTATGATGTCAGCCTCAACGACGGCTGCGTCTACATGGTGTCCGACATCGAATCGCTGAGCCAGCAGGTGCAGCGCGCGACCGGCAACAACGCCTATCACCTGCCGATCGTCGCCGGCATCGGCGAGGGCGGGGCCCTAGCGCTGGCAATCGCCGCGCAGACGCCGGATGCGACGATCGGCCAGACACTTGCCGTTAATCCGGTCGCCGGCATTCCGCTTGCCAAGGAGCTTTGCACGCCGGCGTCCAAGCAGGTGGTCGGCGAACGCACGGTCTATGGCCTCAGCGACGGCGTCCTGCCGGACCCGATCGTTACCGTCTTCACGCCTGATGCCAACAAGGATGGCCGGGCGCATGCCGAGGCGCTGAAGAAGGCCCATGACGCGATCGAGATCCGCGAATCCACCGACGATGCGCAGACGGCGTTTGCCGATACGCTCGACGATCTCGTCACCGCCTCCGGCGCCTTCGGCAACCCGCTTGGCCTGCCGCTGGCGGTGCTCGAGGCAACGCCGGCCCTCGATACGATGGCGGTGATCTATTCCGGCGACGGCGGCTGGCGCGACATTGACAAGGAGGTCGGCGGCACGCTGCAGAAGGAAGGTATTCCGGTCGTCGGCGTCGATTCGCTCCACTATTTCTGGAAGGAGCGCAAGCCGGAGGAGACAGCCGCCGATCTTTCGAAGATCATCGATTTCTACCGCAAGCAGTGGAAGGTGAAGCATGTGCTGCTCGTCGGTTATTCCTTCGGCGCCGATGTCGTGCCCGCCACTTACCAGCTCCTCAAGCCAGCCGAAAAGTCGGCGGTGGCGCAATTGTCGCTGCTGTCGCTTTCGCACGAAGTCGACTACGTCATCTCCGTTCTCGGCTGGCTCGGCCAGAAGACGGAAGGGGCGGGAGGCGATCCCGTCGGCGATCTGAAGAACATCGATCCGAAGCTCGTGCAATGCATCTATGGCAAGGACGACGATGACGATGTCGCCTGTCCGGCGCTGAAGGATAGCGGCGCCGAGGTCATCGAACTGCCGGGCGATCATCACTTCGACGAGAATTACGACCTTCTCACGAAGACGATCATCGACGGCCTGAAGAGGCGGCTGCAGGATTAATGCATGTCGCCCAAAAGTGTACAGCGGTTTTGGGACCACGACAGGCATCAAATAAAGACTTAAAGCGCTAGCGCGTCCCGCAGGACGCGCTAGCGCATCAGCGTTTCTTCGTTCCAGCCGAGCGCGGCGAGTTCCCTACCGCGGAACCTGGCATCGTCGGCAACAATGAATTCGTCGAGTTGCGGCGGAGCGACGCTGGTGCCGGAGAGCATCGCATGCACCTGTCCGCGATGGTGGGTCTGATGCTGGAAGAGGTGGCCGAGCACGTCTTCCATCCGCTCTTCCTGGATGCGGGCGCCGCGATGGAGGCTGATGGTCGAGGTGAGCTTCTCCGGCGTCAGGGCCTCGCAAAGTGCCGTCAGGCGCTGATCGACCTTCGCCTGCGCGTCTGCCAGCGAGGAAACGTCATCGAAGGGTTCGTCGACCTCGAAGGCCTTGAGCCCGAGCGTGCCGCCTTCCAGGGCGTCGACATAGAACCAGTCGACCGTGATGATGTGGTTCAAGGTTTCCCTGATCGAGGGGAAGAAGCTGGTGCGTGGCGCTTCGAATTCGCCGGGCTTCAATGTCGCGCAGGCCTGAAGCAGACGGCGGTTGGCAAGGGCGTTGTTATAGGCAAGTTTGCGGAATGGCCTGACAGGATCGAAGGTCGGCATCGGCGCATCTCCTCTTCAAGTGCTTTTGGCTACGGCGCCGCGCCTTTTGAGGCGCGCAAAGGACGCTGTAACACTTTGAATTGCTTGCGTCAGTTCTTGTCATCCAGATCGCCGTCCCGCCAGACGAGATGACGTGGCGCGACGGGCAGGCTCTCTATTTCATCGGCGATGAAATAGGGCGGGATGTCGAGTGCGGTCAGGGCATCACGCGTTGCGGGCACCCATTTGAATTCGAGATGGTTGTCGCCGTCCTCGATCCGATAGATGATTTCGCCCGGCCGGAAGGGGAATTCCGGCGGGATCTCCATCAGATAATAGAGACCGAGTTCATGCCAGTCGCGCTGTTCGTAGTGGAAGAAGTTCTCGACGATCCACAGCAGGCGGAAGACAGTGACTTCGACGCCCAGTTCCTCCACCATCTCCCGCTTCAGCGTTTCCTCCGACGTCTCGCCGATTTCTGCCCTGCCGCCCGGAAAGGTCCAGAAGGGCTCATGCACGGCGCGATGGACGAGCACGTGGCCATCGCGAAAGCCGAGGCCGGCGATGCGATAGTTGAAACGCTCAGCGCCCGCATTCAGGCGAATGAGAGTGCGCTTGGTCATGCCATTCTATCCAAGATCGATCACGACAATTTCCGGCGGTACGCCGAAGCGCACCGGTGCGATGGAGCAGCCGAGGCCGCCGGAAACGATGATATTACGCCCCTGCTCGATCATATGGCCATAGGCGTAGCGGTTACCGTAGCGCGAGGGCACGATCGGTGAACGGCCGAGGAAACGGATCTGTCCGCCATGGGTGTGGCCCGATAGCGTCAGCGACACGCGCTCAGGCACGCGCGGAAAGATATCGGGTTCATGGGCAAGCAGGATGACGGGCGCATCGTCCGTAACCTGAGCCAACGTTCCATCGAGATCGTCGAGGCCAAGCATCTGCGTGCGGCCCCACTTCCGGCCCGGCAGCAGCGCCAACTGATCTTCGAGGCCTGCCAGCCAAAAGCCGCGGCCATCCTTTTCGAGCCGAACAGCGTGGTTGCCATAGACCGGGATGCCGACGTCGGCGAGGGCTCAGTGTCCGAATGTTTCCATCCCGCCGTTCTTCTGGGCGGTCCTGTCCTCCCACCAATCGTGGTTGCCCATGATCGCATGGACGCCGAGAGGGGCCTGCAAGGTAGAGAGCGCCTTCGACCATTGGCTCGAATGCACGTACTGCGTCACCATGTTCATGCCGGCGGCGTAATCGCCGAGCAAGACGGTGACGTCGCCGTCGAGTTCATTCGCCCTGTGGCATATCGCGGCAATGCGGCTTGCCGACATCCAGGGTTCACAGGCATGGACATCGGCGAGCGCAACGACGCGCAGTTTGAGCCCTGGCGTCCAGCCCGGCGGCGTCAGCTGGTAGCGGGTGATGGCGAGACGCGCGAGCGGTTCATAAGCGAAGGCATAACCACCGAGCGACATGACGCCTGCGACACTGCCGCCGAGAACCTTGAAAAATCCGCGGCGGGTGATCACTCAGTTGTCCTCCTGGAACAGCCGGAACTGCGCAGCCTCCATATCCTTGGGTGGTTGCATTCCCAGATGTTTCCACGCGATTGCGGTCAGAACACGGCCGCGTGGCGTGCGCTGAATGAAACCCTGCTGGATCATGTAGGGCTCGATGATGTCCTCGATCGCGTCGCGCGGCTCGGAAAGGCCGGCGGCAATGGTTTCGATGCCGACCGGGCCGCCGCCGAAATTGACCGCGATCATGTTGAGGTAACGTTTGTCGAGCTGGTCGAAGCCGACATTGTCGACCAGCAGGCGGGTCAGCGCCTCGTCGGCGATCTCGCGGGTGACGGCTTCTGCCCTTGCCACCTCGGCAAAGTCGCGCACGCGCCGCAACAGCCGGCCGGCGATGCGCGGAGTGCCACGGGCGCGTCTTGCGATCTCGCGGGCGCCCTCCTCGGTGATCGGCAGGTTCATCAGCCGCGCGCCACGGCGCACGATCAGTTCCAGCTCCTCGACGGTGTAGAAGCTCAGGCGCACCGGAATGCCGAAGCGGTCGCGCAGCGGCGTCGTCAACAGGCCGAGGCGGGTGGTGGCCGCCACCAGCGTGAATTTCGACAGGTCGATCTTCACCGAGCGAGCGGCAGGGCCTTCCCCGATGATGAGGTCGAGCTGGAAATCCTCCATGGCCGGATAGAGGATTTCCTCGACGGCGGGGTTAAGGCGATGGATCTCGTCGATGAAGAGCACGTCGCGCTCCTCGAGATTGGTGAGCAGGGCGGCGAGATCGCCGGCCTTGGCGATCACCGGGCCTGACGTCGAGCGAAAGTTGACGCCGAGCTCTTTGGCCATGATCTGCGCCAGTGTCGTCTTGCCGAGGCCGGGCGGACCGACGAAGAGCACATGGTCCAGCGCTTCGCCGCGGTTTTTCGCCGCCTCGATAAAGACCTTGAGATTGGCGCGCGCTTCCGCCTGGCCGGTGAACTCGTCCAGCGATTGCGGGCGCAACGTGATATCAAGGTCTTCGCCCCGCTTTTCCGGCGATATCAGGCGGGCGGGTTCGCTCATGCTCTCATTCCGTTTTGAAACCTGTCACACCAATACACCAAAAAACGGCTGCCTCGACATCCCATCATCGGTTTTCCGGCTTTTCACCGCGCCAATTCCTTCAATCCCAGCCGGATCAGCTTGGCGCTGTCGGCGCCATCGCCTGCCGTCTTCATTGCAGCGGCAACCGCATTGGCGGCCTGGTCGCGGGAATAGCCGAGGTTGGTCAGTGCGGACACCGCGTCGGCGACCGGCGCGGCCGCGACGCCTTCGCCGAGTTCCTGCTTGAGAGCGATATTGATCGCTTCGCCGGCAAAGGCCGGCGCCCGGTTCTTGAGCTCGGTGACAAGACGCATCGCCACTTTCGGACCGACGCCCGGCGCACGCGAGACGGCGGCGCGGTCCTGCAGGGCGATCGCATTGGCAAGTTCGCCTGGCGTCAGCGTCGAGAGCACGGCGAGCGCCACCTTGGCGCCGACGCCCTGGACGCTCTGGAGCAGGTTGAACCATTCCCGCTCCAGCGCAGTCATGAAGCCGAAGAGCCGCAGTTGGTCCTCGCGCACATAGGTTTCGATAAACAGCACGCAGGCCTCGCCGGCCGAGCCGAGCTTGGACAGGGTGCGGGCCGAGCAATGGGCGACGTAGCAGACGCCGTGCACATCGACGAGCACATAGTCTTCGCCGATCTCGTCTATGGTGCCTTTCAGCTTGCCGATCATGGGTCGGGATCTCTCAGCAGATGGGAACAAGTCAAGTATAGATTAACCGGCCAGTGCCTGGCGCATCCGGTTGCTGCCGCGATTATGCGCATGGCAGATGGCGATCGCCAGGGCGTCGGCGGCGTCGTTGCCCTTGAATTCGACTTTCGGCATCAGGATCTTCAACATCATGTGGATCTGCTGCTTTTCGCCATGGCCGACACCGATGACGGCCTTCTTGACGGCGTTCGGGGCATATTCAGAGACCGGCAGCCCGGCACGTGCCGGCACCAGCATGGCGATGCCACGGGCCTGGCCAAGCTTCAGGGTTGCCACCGCATCCTTGTTGACGAAGGTCTGTTCGACGGCGGCTTCATCCGGCTTGTAGCTGTGGACGATCTCCGCCAGGCCGTCGTGCAACTGGCAGAGACGGGATGCAAGGTCCATGTCTCCATCAGAGGTCACGGTGCCAGATGCCACAAACCGCAGGGAATTGCCTAATGTCTCGATGATTCCCCAGCCGGTGCGGCGAAGCCCGGGATCGATGCCGACGATGCGAATCGTATTTTGCATGGTTCAACCTATAGCGATTGCGAAATAACTGCCATCGATATGTGAACAAAACAAAAACGTTCCCGGATTTCGGCCCCGCCATTTACCGCGAATTAAAACAGATGCCTGAATTCTAGTCATCAAATACGAGAGGGGCTTCTTTTGGCAAAGAGTTAAGCCTCCGATGTTCTGTTTACAGGTCAGTTGATCAGGCATGCGCTGCGTGCCCGCGCTGGCAGGCGCGTTCAGAAGGGGTTCGTCGTACATGGCTCAGAGATTTCAGTCCCTGTCCTTCAAGGTCATCGTCACATTCATTCTGATGACCGTGCTGTCGATTGCGGTCATCGATGTGCTGGCCTATTTCGCCAGCAGCCGCATTTCCGACGAGCAGGCGCTGAAGGCCAAGGAAAGTGTGCTGATTTTTCGCGGCGACATGCTGCAGGATCAGCTGACGCAGCTTGAAAACCAAGCCAATTCCATCGCGCGCATCGAGGCGCTGCAGATGTCGATCACCAATCTGAAGAGCGGCTGGAAGACCATCGAGAAGACTGCGGGCGATGCCCGCGCCGAACTGAAGAAGGTTTTCATAGCAGGCAACCCCAACCCCGCCGACCAGCGCGAGAAGCTCATCAAGCCGGAAGGGCCGAGCGGCTTTTATTATTCGAGCCACGAGAAGACGCAGGGCGAAGTCGCCCGCGACCTTGAAGATACCGCCTTCAGCGATCTGCTGATTGTCGATCTCGAGGGTACCGTTCTCTATTCCTATAAGAAGGAAGACGACTTCGCCGAGAATCTGAAGTCGGACGCCTGGAAGGCGACCGGCGCCGGCATCGCTTTCGCCAAGGCGATCGAGAATACCGCCAAGGCGACCGATGATGCTGCGCCGACAGGCTTTTCCGGCCTTCGTGTCGATGCCGGCAGCGGCAAGTCTGCGATCTTCTATGCCGTGCCGATCGTCAAGCTTGGAGCGGCCAAGGGCATCATTCTCTTCAAGGTGCGGGACGAGATCGTCACCGGCATCCTTGCCAAGGGCATCGTCCAGGGTAGCACGGCGCGGGCGGCGATCGTCTCCGGCGATGGCTCCGCCGTCGGTCTCGACGCGAGCGGCAAGCTTGCGACGCTCGATGCGACACCCTTCACCTTCATCAAGAGCGCGCTTGCCAGTTCGGCGATGACGGTTGCCGATTTCAGCCGGGCGGATGGCGCGGCCCGCGCCTATGTCCGCGGCATCGACTATCGCGGCGACCGCTTCCTCGTGGTCGAGAGCGTGCTTCTGAGCGAGCTCAATGCCGGCTCGATCGAGATCGCCACCCTGCTGACGATGATCGGCATCGGCGTGCTCGTCGTCATGGCGATCGCGACCGGGCTCGTCACCAATTTCCTGTTTTCGCCGCTTGCGCGGCTTGCTGGCGTCACCCGCGATGTCGCCGACGGCAAGCTCGACAGCGAGATCGACAGCCTGAACCGCAAGGATGAGATCGGCACGATGGCCAACGCGCTCGACCGCTTCCGCCACTCGCTGATCGAAAGCCGCGAGCTCGAGGCCGCCAGCGAAGAGACCCGCCTGCAGGCCGAACACGACCGCCAGCAGAATCTGGTCGAGCGCGAGGCCGAGGCCAAGACGCTGCAGCAGGTGGTCGAGGCGCTCGACGAGGGGCTGCATCATCTAGCGAATGGCAATCTCGCCTACCAGATCGATACCCGTTTCCCGAACGAACTCGAAAGTCTGCGTGTCAACTTCAACGAGGCACTGGCGACGCTCAGCGAAACCATGACGGCAATCGGAGGCAACTCGATGGCGGTGCGCGCCGGCTCTGAGGAGATGCGCACCGGCGCTGACGAACTTGCCGGTCGCACCGAGCGCCAGGCCGGCTCGATCACCGAGACGGCGAATGCGATCAGCGCCATCACCCAGTCGGTCCGCCGGCAGATCGAGCGAGCCGAACAGGCCGAGCGCATCGCCCGCGACGCCAAGAAGGAGACGACCGGCTCCGGCCAGATCATGCGCGAGACGATCGCGGCGATGGAGGCAATCCAGGCCTCCTCGCGCCAGATCAACACGATCATCTCAGTCATCGACGACATCGCCTTCCAGACCAACCTCCTGGCGCTCAATGCCGGTGTTGAGGCGGCGCGCGCCGGTGAATCCGGCAAGGGCTTCGCCGTCGTCGCCATGGAAGTGCGCGAGCTTGCCCAGCGCTCATCGAGTGCGGCCAAGGAGATTTCCAGCCTGCTGCAGAAATCGACGCATGAGGTCGAAAGCGGCGTTACGCTTGTGGAAAAAGCGGGCGTTGCCCTGACGGGCATCGGCGCTCATGTCGAGGCGATCAACGGGCAGATCAACGAGATCATGGGTGCGACCCGCGAGGAGGCCAATACGCTGCGTGAGATCAATAGCGCCGTCGCAGAACTCGACACGATGACGCAGCAGAACGCCTCGATGGTCGAGGAGACGACGGCGGCGATCCACCGGCTGGCGACGGAAGCCCTGGAAATGGACCGCCAGCTCGGCAATTTCACGCTACCGCATGGCCATCACCAGCCGAGCGCCGAGGTGCATGTGCTGCGCCGTCAGCGGTAAGCCACACCTTTCCACATTGCATAAGGGTCGCGCTCGCGCGGCCTTTTTTGTTTGCGTCCATGGTTTGGAATGGCGCGGGCGCGAACCTACATAGACGGCATCGTCCAACTGCCCGGCAGGTTTCCCATGGTTCCCTTCTCCATACTCGACCTTTCCCCCGTTGCCGAAGGCAGCACCGTGCGCCAGTCCCTCGAGGGCTCGGCGCGGATGGCTGTGAAGGCCGAGGAGTTCGGTTACAAGCGCTTCTGGCTCGCCGAACATCATGGCATGCCGGGGATCGCCAGCGCCGCCACCGCCGTCGTCATCGGCCATGTCGGAGCTGCGACAAAACGCATCCGCATCGGCTCCGGCGGCATCATGCTGCCCAATCATTCGCCGCTCGTCATCGCCGAGCAGTTCGGTACGCTGGAGGCGCTCTTTCCCGGCCGCGTCGATCTCGGCCTCGGGCGCGCGCCGGGAACGGACATGCGCACAGCACAGGCGCTGCGGCGCAACCTCGAGGCCGGTGCAAACAGCTTCCCGAACGATGTTGTGGAACTGCAGCAACTCCTTGATACACCAGTCGAGAACCGGGCGATCCTCGCAGTTCCCGGCAACGGTTCACATATCCCGATCTGGCTGCTCGGCTCCAGTCTCTACAGCGCCCAGCTCGCCGGCATGCTGGGGCTTCCCTATGCCTTCGCCTCGCATTTCGCGCCTGACATGCTGCTCGATGCAATCGCGATCTACCGTGACCGCTTCCAGCCCTCGGCGACGCTCGACAAGCCGCATGTGATGGTCGGTGTCATGGGCGCGGTGGCGGCGACGGACGAGGAGGCGCGCTACCATTTCAGCTCCGCCCAGCAGCAGTTCGTCAATCTGCGCCGCAATGTCCGCGGCCCGTTCCCGCGTCCGGTGGCCGATATGGGGGATTTCTGGTCGCCGATGGAAAAGATGAATGTCGAACACACGCTCCGTTATGCCGTGGTGGGATCACCGAAGACGGCGGAGGCGAAACTGACTGAGTTTCTGCGGGAAACGCAGGCCGACGAGGTGATCATCTCGATGCCGATCCACGACATCGAGGCGCGGCTGACATCGGTGGAACTATTCGCAGGACTCGGAAATTTCATGCGGGCGGCCGCTTAGGACTTGCGCGAGGCGCATTCTGACGGCGCCACCTTTCCGGCAAGAAAAAACCCGGCGTTGCAGCCGGGTTTTTATATTTGACACTGCCTGAGGAGATCAGGCCGAGAGCTTCGCCAGCACTTCTTCCGAGACTTCGAAGTTGGAATAGACGTTCTGCACGTCGTCATCGTCTTCCAGGCTGTCGATGAGCTTCAGCAGCGACTGGGCTTTTTCCTCGTCCACCGGCACGTTGTTCTGGGCGCGCCAGACGGCCTTGACGGTTTCGGCTTCGCCGAGGCTCGATTCCAGCGCTTTTGCCACTTCGCCGAGGGCTTCGAAGGCGCAGGTGATGTAGTGGCCGTCTTCGTCGGTCTCGACGTCATCGGCGCCGGCTTCGATCGCGGCTTCCATCACCTTGTCGCCATCGCCGACGGAAAGCTTGTAGGTGATTTCGCCGACATGGTCGAAGGAGAAGGAAACGGAACCGGTTTCACCGAGAGCGCCGCCGGCCTTGGTGAAGCTCGAGCGGACGTTGGAGGCGGTGCGGTTGCGGTTGTCGGTCAGCGCCTCGACGATGATCGCCGTGCCGCCGGGGCCATAACCTTCATAGCGGACTTCGTCATAATTTTCGCCGTCCGCACCGGCTGCCTTCTTGATGGCGCGGTCGATATTGTCCTTCGGCATGGACTGGGCCTTGGCGTTCTGGATCGCCAGGCGAAGGCGGGCGTTCATCGTCGGGTCGGGCAGGCCGGCCTTGGCGGCAACGGTGATTTCGCGCGCAAGCTTCGAGAACATTTTCGACCGCACGGCATCCTGACGGCCTTTGCGGTGCATGATGTTTTTAAACTGTGAATGGCCAGCCATGGCACCCCTGTTCACGTCTCATTGTTCGGAATGGGCCGCCTTATAAGAGCGAAACGGCACCCGTTCAAGGAAAAAGCAGTTCGGAACAAAGGCGAGGGGATGACGTTTCAACCGAACTCCATCCAACGGAAAGGAACGGTCATGGCAAGTCTCAGCGAGGCGCAGGAACATCCAGCACGTCAGCTCTGGGATCAGGTCAACGATGTTCATGCCGGCATGCTCGGAATTTCCGGACTGGATATGCACATGCAGCCGATGGCGCCACATGCCGATCCCACCACCAACACCATCTGGTTCTACACCAAGACCGATGCCGACATCGTGCGCGCCATCAAGCCCGGCAGCCGCGCGCATTTCTGCGTTATCGGCAAGGATCACGACTATCACGCCTGCCTTGCCGGTGTGATCGAGGTGCATCCTGACCCTTCCAAGATCGAGGAATATTGGAGCTCGATCGTCGCGGCCTGGTATGACGGCGGCAAGAAGGACCCCAAGCTCACCATGCTGTCCCTCCATGTCGACGATGCCGAGATCTGGGTTTCCACAGGCAACAAGCTGAAATTCGGCTGGGAGATCGCCAAGGCCAATCTCGACGATGACAAGATGCCTGATGTCGGCATCAAGCGCCATCTGCAGTTCGCTTGATGCGTGAGGCTCCTGCATAATTCCTTAAATCAGAAGCGATTTAAGGATAAAATTATGCAGCAATTCAAAGTGCTACAGCGTCCTTTGCGCGTCTGAAAAGACGCGCGGCGCTGTAGAAGGAAAGCCGCCGGGCCTTTTTACTGCACGCCCTTCAGCACATAGATCAGCGGCTTTTTCGGCAGAGTGCGCATGGAGACGGTGATGCTGGCATCGGGCGCATTGGCGACGTCGAAATCCTTGCCGAACATCGAGACGAAGGCTTCGACCGGCGGGCCGCGTCGGTGCATCGGCAGGATCAACGACGAGCGTAGCCGCTTGATGACGCGGCTCATGCTGTCGGCGCCCATCGTCAGGCCACCGTCGACGGGGACCATGACGACGTCGAGGCGGCCGATCTCGGTATAGTGGGCGTCCGTCAGCTCGTAATGCAGGTGGCCGAGATGGCCGATGCACAGGCCGGCGATCTCGAAGATGAAGATGGAGTTGCCGTTCTCATGCGCGCCGCCGAGGCCGTAGCTGAAGCGGATATCCGTCGTAACGTTGCGGATATAGGCATCGCCGACGACGAGATTGATGTTGGCCTTTTCGCCCGGAATGTCGCTCCACCCATGCAGCACATGCTTGATGCCGGGATCGGGGGTCAGGGTATAGTGGGTCGTGTGCGCTTTGTTCATGGTCACGACATCGGGCATCGTGGCCGGCCTGTACCATCCATTATAGTCGGTCGCGATGACGATGCCGCCCGGGCTCTCGATCTCGAAGGTGGAATGGCCGAGGAAGGTCAGTTTGACGTCCTCGCCCTCGAAGATAGCAGGCATCAGCGGTGGGGCGCCGGAAAAGCTTGCGAAGGTCACCTTGGGAATGGTTTGCGCGATCGCCTGGCACTGGCTGACCGGTGGCCGCTGCTCTTGTGCCCCGGCAAGATTAGGCGCGGCGAAGGCCGCAAGGCATGCGATAGCGAGGATAAGATATCGCGGCTTCATGCCACCCCTCCGGCGCTCTATCACCTTCAACCGGCGCATAACCCCGAAAATCGATTCTGATTTTCGGGGTTATGCGCGAGTGGCGGGGAGGATGCGGCATGAGGCCGCAGGGGTCCAGCCGGCGGGTTCTCACAATTGCGTGTTGGATGGCCGCCCGTCGCCTGTTACCGCCAGAAGTCTGGCACCGTCTCTGCCAATCGTGGCCCGAGCCGGAGTGGCGCGATTTTTTCGGCCAATCCCGTGCTATCGGAGATTTCCACACCGACGCCGCAGATCGTCGCGGGGCCGTTCGCGGCTTCCATGCGGCCCTTCGGCATCTTGGAGATGAAGCGATTGAGCGGCTCCTCCTTGTCCATGCCGAGAGAGGAGTCGTAGTCGCCGCACATGCCGGCATCCGACATATAGGCGGTGCCGCCGTTCAGGATCTGTGCATCGGCCGTCGGTACATGTGTGTGGGTGCCGACGACGAAGCTGGCGCGGCCGTCGACGAAATGGCCGAAACACTGCTTCTCGCTGGTCGCCTCGGCATGGAAATCGAAGATGATCGCATCGGCCTGCTCCTTCAGCGGGCAGGCGTCGAGGATGACCTCCGCCGATTTGAAGGGGTCGTCGAGTTCGGGATGCATGAAGACCCGGCCCATGACGTTGGCTACGAGCACGCGCGCGCCGTTCCTCGCATAAAATAGGCCGGAGCCACGGCCAGGCGTGCCTTGCGGATAGTTGGCGGGACGCAGGAACTGATCGTGCCGGCCGGCAAAAGCGACGGCTTCCTTCTGGTCCCAGACGTGGTTGCCTGTCGTCACCACATCGGCGCCGGCATTGATCGTTTCCAGAAAGATGTCCTCGGTGATGCCGAAGCCGCCGGCGGCGTTCTCGCCGTTGACGATGACGAAATCGAGCTTGAGGTCGGAAACCAGGCCGGGAAGACGGTCCCAGACCGCCGTGCGTCCCGTCTTGCCGACCATGTCACCCAGAAAAAGCAGCCGCATTCCCTATCCAATCCAAGAGGCAAAAAAGCGAAGGCCGCTTTCTGTCAGGATGGCATCCAGGCTTATGTCGTGCGGCTCAGCGGGCACATGTGCCACTTCCTGGCAGTCGAATGCAATGCCGATCAGCTTCGGATGCAGGCCTTTTTGCCTTAGCCGGCTGATGGCGCGGTCGTAGTGGCCGGCGCCGTAGCCGATGCGGTGGCCGCGGGCATCGAAGGCAGAAAGCGGCACCAGCATGATCTCGGGATCAAGAATGGCGGCATCGGCGCCGGGGCCGACCGTGCCGAAACCGGTATCGACGAGGGGCGCACCTTCCGCCAGCTCGCGAAAGACGATTGTCTGCCGGTCAAGGATCGCCGGCACGCAGAGCCGCGCACCGCGCACGGCAAAGCGCGCCATCAGCGGCCTGAGATCGGCTTCCGAACGGATCGGCAGGAAGCCGGAGACGATCGTACCCAGCGCAAAACCGACGGCCTCGCCGGCATGTTCGGCCATTGCGAGGCTTTTGGAGGCGCGTTTCTCGGCGGGGATGGCGTCGCGTGCGGACAGCCGTTCGTTGCGCAGCTGCGCTTTCAATTCTTTCGCGGTCATTCGATCTGCCGGTTCTGAGAGATTTGACCGAGCATAGACGGCTCGATGTCCGATGCAAATGCCGGACGCGACGATATCACGCGCGTTTGACGCCTCGCCCGCGGCGGCTGCGGATCGTCAGATGACGATGCTTGTCGGTATTGTCGCGGCGCCGATGGAGAAGCCTGCCATATCAGGAATGGCATTGGCTCCGGCCTGCCGGTCTTGCTGCCGCAACTCGCGCATCGCCTTGTCGAGCACTTGCTTGAGTTCGCGCACCACCGCCTTGAACTCTTCCATCGTTTCGCGATCATCGGCCGAAATGCCCGAGAATTTCGGGGCATCCTCGGCGACGCTCGCATAGGCGTTGCGGGCGTTGGCGGCGGCGTCCGGTTCCTGCGAGCCGGTCTCGCCGGCCCCAGTTTCTCCTGCGGTATCCGTCAGCGCCGCATCGGCCCCGCTGATTGCGACGGCCGCTGCACCCGTGGTTGCATCCATCGAAACCTTTGTTGCCGGGCTGCCGGTCGCGACTGATGATGCGAATTCGGAGGCGGCGGTGCCGACCTTGCGCGCCAGTTCGGCGGCCAGACGGGCGACCACCTCAGGAGCCATGTTGGAGCTGCGCAGCATCTCCAACTGCTGCTTTGCCTCTTCGAGCTTGCGTTGCGCCTCCGCCTTGGCCTCGTCTCCCGAGTTCGCCAAGGTCTGGCGCATCTGCTGCAGCGCCTGGGTGGCGCGCTGCAGCTTCAGCACGCCTTGATCGGTCTCGCTTCCGGCGGCCGTAATGGCTGCCGTCGAAGACGCGCCGCGCAAGATGATGGAGGCAGACGTGGTTGCAACCTGCATGAACAATCCCCGATTGCGATTCGGGCGCATTCTGCAACGTCAGACTTGCGTGGACCTGTGTCTCTGGGATTCGGGAAGCGCAGCGGCCAGCCGCTGCATCGTCTCGTCGAA
The DNA here is from genome assembly GCF_002953715.1 of Rhizobium leguminosarum. Lineage (GTDB taxonomy): Bacteria > Pseudomonadota > Alphaproteobacteria > Rhizobiales > Rhizobiaceae > Rhizobium > Rhizobium leguminosarum_V. The sequence goes on along the minus strand of NZ_CP025012.1, from coordinate 3,683,061 downwards.
CAGAGGGGCTCCGCCGGGTGCCCAGCCGAGTGCGCGGATTTTCGCAGTGTTCATGGGATTGAGCGCGGCGCTGTCGGCAGGGGCCGGCAGCGCGTGCCGACAGCCCGTCTCGCGGCGGATGGATGAAAGGATATCGCGCGTATCGACTGACATGTCCGAGACGTTGAAGACCTCGCCGGAGATGCGAGTGCTTTCCGTCTCCAGCATCAGCCTCACCGCCCGACCGAGGTCGCGGCCATGAACTTCCGTTCCCCGACGGGCAACAACCGGCCGGCCGGCGAGGTAATCGGCGATGAGGCCATCCCATTTGTTCGGCGAGAGATCGCCATAGACGCCGGTCGCCCTCAGGCTTACGCCGGCAAAACCCGGCGTGGAGAGATGGGCAAGCGCGCGTTCGGCATCGAGCTTGACCTGGCCGTAAAGTGTTTCGGGCTTGGCCAGCATCGTCTCCCTCAGTTCGGTTCCCTCGGGATGTTCGCCATAGGCGGCGCGGCTGGACAGGAAGACGCAGCGGCGTGTGCCGGCGCGTTTGGCAGCTTCGAAAAGCCGGACGGTGCCGTCGAGGTTCAACCTGTGGAAGGTCTTCGGATCGTCGCCCTCGCCGCCACGATATTTGCCCGGAACATGGCTGAAGGCGGCGTGGACGAAGAAATAGGCATCGTCGAAGACGTCGATCTGATCCTTGTCGGGGTCGAGCGAAAGCGCTGCGAACTCGACCGGGCGGGAGAAGAGGCGCGGCGGCGGCGCGCGGCGCCCGCCGACGATCACCTGATATCCGGCGGCCAGCAGTTCCTCGACGACATACCGGCCGACGAGACCCGTTCCACCCGATACCAGTACCTTCATGCTGTCCCTTCCGGATTGTCCAGCGCCGTGATCTCAGGCACATCGCCGCCATCGTGGAAACGGTGCCACAGATCGATCAAAGGTTGTAGTCGCGCTGCCTTGGGATGATCCTTTTCCCACGGTTTTTCATACTGGTAATGCAGGATCGAAATGCTCTTCCAGTCCCAAAGGTCCGGCATGGTGAACCATACATATTGCAGCATGTTGAAATAAACCGGCAGGCCGTGCCAATCCGGGAAGAACGTCTCGAGAAAGGTCTGATCGGTGCGCCGCCAGAAGGCGTCCGGCCTGTCGAGCCTTTCGAGCATGTGCCGGAATGTGTCATGCGAGGGCGTGGCGACGAAGACGCCGGAATTCATGCGGCGGAAGTCGGCGAGGCTTTCGTAGACATTGGGGGCGGCTGACAATTCCGGATAGAGGAAGAGCCTGTCGACGTTCTTCAGCACGAGGGCGTCGGCATCGATGAAGACGCAGCGCTGGTATTCGGTCAGCTGCCAGAGCCTGAGTTTGCAGAAATTGTCGAGCGGCGAATGGAAATCCGGCTTGCGGCCCTTGGTGAAAGGGGCTGCCGAATGGAGCTGGCCACGCGCATGGCGTTCGTTGAAGGCCGCGGACAGCGGCAGGTGCTCGACCTCGATCAGGCGGCAGTCGAGCGCCTTCAGGGGCACGAGTGCGGCTGCATCGACGCCGCCGGTGTGGAGAATGATGATGTCAGCCCCGGTGCCGGTTCGGCTCAGGGAGCGGGCAAGTGCGGTCGCACCCATGGCGTAATCGGCATTGGTGACGAGTGTGACATAAGCGAAACGGGTGGGTATGCCGCTGGCGCTCGTCATATTGCGGCGCTCACGAGACGGATTTCAGCCGCTTGCCTTCCGGATCGTGATTGATCGTCGCAGCGATGTCCTTGGTCCAGGCGGAGACGGCCGGAACACGCGCGCGGTCGACGCGATAGGCGAATTTCTTCGCGACGTCGACGATTTCGCCGAGGAGGCCCGCTTCCAGCGTGATGGGGTCGAGGCCGAGATCGCGGAATTTTTCGTTCCGGACGATCAGCTCGTTCTCTGCGGCTTCCTTGCGCGGGTTGGGCAGCCAGGCAATCTTGGCGCCGCTCATCCTGGCGATCATCTCGGCGAGGTCACGCACCCGGTGGGTTTCCGTCATCTGGTTGAAGATCTCGACGCGGGCGCCGCGCGCCGGCGGATTTTTCAGCGCCAGCTCGATGCAGCGCACCGAATCCTGGATATGGATGAAGGCGCGGGTCTGGCCGCCGGTGCCGTGCACTGTCAGCGGATAGCCGATCGCCGCCTGGATGAGGAAGCGGTTCAGCACCGTGCCGTAATCGCCGTCATAGTCGAAACGGTTGATCAGCTGCGCATGGCGGCGCGTCTGCTCGGTATGCGTGCCCCAGACGATGCCCTGGTGCAGATCGGTGACCCTCAGGCCGTCATTCCTAGCATAGAACTGGAAGAGAAGCTGATCCAGGCACTTGGTCATGTGATAGATCGAGCCGGGATTGGAGGGATAGAGGATCTCCTGGCTGACCGTCTCGCCGCCGGCGGTTTCGATGCCGACCGGCAGGTATCCCTCGGGGATCGCCGCGCCGACCGTCGAATAGCCGTAGACGCCCATGGTGCCGAGATGGATGAGATGGGCATCGAGATTGAGTTCTGTCAGCGCGTTCAGCAGGTTGTGCGTGGCGCTGACATTGTTGTTGACGGTGTAGTTCTTGTGGCGGTCGCTCTTCATCGAATAGGGCGCGGCCCGCTGTTCGGCGAAATGGATGACGGCATCCGGGCGGTGTTCGGAAAGCCAGTTCTTCAGGAGTTCGTAATCCTTGGCGAGATCGATCAGATTGAAGTGGATGCGGCGTCCGGTCTCGGCATGCCAGATGCGGGTGCGCTCCTGGATCGAATCCATCGGGGTCAGCGACTGAACGCCGAGTTCGGTGTCGATCCAGCGGCGCGAGAGATTGTCGAGGATATGGATGTCGTGCCCGGCATCGGAGAGATGCAGCGACGTTGGCCAACCAATGAAACCGTCTCCGCCCATAACCGCAATCTTCATCGCATCGTCTCCTGATTGGTCGCTCATTATCGGGAATAGTTAGGAATTATGACAATCATTCAATGCTTGCCTGTCCGGAAGCGTTGCGCCAAACAGGGCACCTGAGTTTGGAGAAAATTATGACGGAACGCCCTTTTTCCATTTCGGGAGAGCTGACGGAGGCCGGACACCGGCTCGTGCAGCGGGTCTACTATGAAGATACGGACTTTTCCGGCCTGGTCTATCACGCCCGCTACCTGCATTTCCTGGAGCGTGGCCGTACCGATTATCTGCGCTGCCTCGGCGTTGAGCAGCGCGAACTCGTCAGCGCCGACGAGGAAGGGCTCATTTTCGTCGTCCACCGTATGGAGATCGACTTCAAGAGCCCGGCGCGCATGGACGATGTGCTGACGATCCTGACGCACACGGAAAAAGCCGGCGGCGCCAAGATGGTGCTCAATCAGCAGATCCGCTCGGGCGAGACGCTGCTGATCGCCGCCAAGGTGATCATCGCCGTCATCAACGCTCGGGGGCGGCCGAGGCGGCTGCCGGAAACATTGGCGGTGAAATTCCTGGAAGGCAGCACGCCGCTATAGTCCGCCATCGCTTGAAATTCGGACCTTGTCAAAACTTGAACTTTATGTGAAGGAATTCCCGCGCCGCAGGATGAGCGCTCTTTCGGCAGCCGGACCTTGCTCCGGTCAAGTAATCCATGGAACGAAATCTTCCAAATACAGGCTTACTGTCACAGTTCGGCACTAACGATCTATTAACCATAATGGTGTCTTACTGGGAAAGTCGGAGTTTGTGCGGTGCACGCCTTCCTTTGACCAAATTTGACGGCAAGAAGGCGGAAGATGAGCTTGGAAGTTTGATCAGGGCTTTGGGCGGCGGCCGCCGGACACTTCTTGCGAGATCAGTTTGTGCCGCCCGGTCCAGCACCGGGCGTTTGGATTCGGGGATTTTGGATCAATGGAACAAGTAGGATTGGCAGCAGCAACGACGGACGTCAGCCTTTGGTCGCTTTTCATGCAGGCCGGCATCGTCGTCAAGCTCGTAATGCTCGGGCTTATCGCCGCCTCTGTGTGGACGTGGGCGATCGTCATCGACAAATACCTGGCCTATGGCCGCGCACGGCGCCAGTTCGACAAGTTCGAACAGGTGTTCTGGTCGGGCCAGTCGCTGGAAGAACTCTACCGCTCGCTGTCGGAACGCAGCAATACCGGGCTGGCGGCGATCTTCGTGGCTGCCATGCGGGAGTGGAAGAAATCTTTCGAACGCGGCGCCCGTTCGCCGATCGGCCTGCAGATGCGGATCGACCGGGCGATGGACGTGACGCTCGCCCGTGAGACCGAATTTCTCGGCGCCCGCCTTGGATCGCTCGCGACCATCGGTTCGGCCGGTCCGTTCATCGGTCTGTTCGGCACGGTCGTCGGCATCATGACCTCGTTTCAGGCGATCGCCGGCTCGAAGTCGACCAACCTTGCGGTCGTCGCGCCCGGTATCGCCGAAGCGCTGCTTGCCACCGCGATCGGCCTCGTCGCCGCTATCCCGGCGGTTATCGCCTACAACAAGTTCTCTGCCGATGCCGGCAAGCTCTCGGGCCGAATGGAAGGTTTTGCGGATGAATTCTCCGCCATACTTTCGCGCCAGATCGACGAGAAACTGCAGCCGCGCGCTGCCGCTCAGTAACCAACGGAGTATTCTGACATGGGTATGGCTGTTGGAGGCAATGGCGGCGGGGGCGGCGGACGCCGCCGTCGCGGCGGTCGGAACAGGGCCGTGATTTCCGAAATCAACGTGACGCCGCTCGTCGACGTCATGCTGGTGCTTTTGATCATCTTCATGGTCGCGGCACCGATGATGACCGTCGGCGTGCCGATCGACCTGCCGGAAACGCAGGCCAAGGCGCTGAATTCCGAGACGCAGCCGATCACCATCTCCGTCAAGAATGACGGCGAGGTGTTCCTGCAGGAAACACCGATCCCGGCTGCGGAGATCGCCGCCAAGCTCGAGGCGATCGCCACCACCGGCTATAATGAACGCATCTTCGTGCGCGGCGACGCGACCGCTCCTTATGGCGTCATCGCCGATGTCATGGCCCGTATTCAGGGCGCGGGCTTCAAGAATATCGGCCTCGTGACGCAGCAGAAGAAGGACCAATAGCGCACAAAATGAAGGCCAGTGTCATCACATCTGCTGTTTTGCACGGCCTGGTGCTCACCTGGGCGATGGTGTCGCTCGGCGCCCCGGAATCCTTCAAGGTGGAGGATTTCGAGGCGATGCCGGTCGATCTCGTGCCGGTGGAGTCAATTACCCAGATGCAGCAAGGCGACAAGAAGGCTCCGAAGAAGGAGACTTCCGCGCCCGTGCCGACGACACGGCCGCCGATCCCGCAGCCGGCGGAGAATGCCGGCGACAACAATGTCGACCTGAAAACGCCTCCGGTGCCGAACGCCAAGCCCAGCAATAGCGAAGCGGCCGCGGCGAATTCGAGCGAAAAGCCGATGCCGAAGACCGATCCCGTCCCGAACGATGTCAAGGACATCGTCAAGGAGGAAACGGAAGTCGAGCAGCCGAAACAGGTCGCCTCCATTCCGCCGCCGAAGCCTGTCGAGGTGACGCCGCCGAAGCCTGAGGAAAAACCGCCGGAAGAGCAGGCCAAGCCCGAGGAACCGCCGAAGCCCGATGCGGAGGCGCTGCCGGACAACGTGCCGACCCCTGTTGCCAAGCCGCAGGTGAAGCCGCCGGAACCACAGAAGCCCGCTGAGAAGCCGCCGGAAAAGACCCCGGACCAGCCGAAGGCTGCCGAAAAACCGACCGATAAGAAGAAGGCGGACCAGAAGCAGGAAATGGCGAAATCCGCCTCATCGATGAAGAGTGATTTCAATGCCGACGACGTTGCGGCGTTGCTGAACAAGACGGATCCTTCCGCCGGTGGCGCCAAGCGCTCGATACAAGAGGCATCGCTGGGTGCGAAGAAAAGCAACGGCGGCTCGAAGCTCAGCCAGAGCGAAGAAGATGCGATAAAGGGTTTGATTGAGGGTAACTGGCTTATCACTCCCGGAATGGAAGGCCTTTCCGGCATGGTCATCACGGTGCATTTCAAGCTCGACAAAGATGGAAACATTATCGGCCAGCCTGAGATCGAGTCGTCCGGCGGAAGCACCACCGATTCAGCGCGTCGTGCGCTGGAAAGTGGCGCTTACCGTGCCGTGATGAAATCTGCTCCCTCCTTCCGCTCGACGCTTCCGATGGACAAGTATGATGTGTGGAACGAGGTCGTCCTTAACTTTAATCCCAGCGATATGGGGATTTAAATGCCGAGGAATCCGCTCCATTTCGCGAAATCTTTCGGACTATACGTTGCGCTGACAGGGATCGTCGGCTGCTCCATCTTTCCACTCAATGCGGGTGCTGAAACGGCCGGTCGAGCGAATGGAAGTGCCACTGCGACACATCTCGCTGGCGCAGAGATCGATGCAATGCGGCATGCGATCGAGAATAGCTTCATTGTCGATGGCAGAATGAACGACGCCGGCAGTGTATATGCGACGATCCATGTGAAGCTGGATAGAGATGGCCAGATTGTCGGCGTCCCTGACGTTAAGGTCAGGGGTGGAAGTGAGCGCACGCGTAAAAGCATTGCTGATGCTGGCATTCGCGCAATTCGTCGCGCAGCTCCTTTTACGATGCTTCCAAAAGATAAATACGATGCCTGGAAGGAAGTCATTTTGAACTTCGACACCAGCGCTCTTACCCAATAAGATGCTGAAAGGCTTGTTTGATATGGTCAAGTGTTCCCTCATCCGCGCTCTGATGGTCATTGCAGGCCTGATTGGGGTCGCAGCCTTTACGACGCCGGCGAACGCGGTGCTCACTCTCGATCTTCGAAAAGGTAATGTCCAGCCGCTGCCGATTGCGGTGACGGACTTCCTGCAGGGCGATATGGGCGCGCAGGTCTCGCAGGTGATCGCCGCCGACTTGCAGCGTTCCGGTCTCTTCGCTCCGATCAGCAAAACGGCCTTCATCGAGAAGATCTCCAATCCCGATGCCGCGCCGCGTTTCGAAGACTGGAAGGTCATCAATGCCCAGGCGCTGGTGACCGGTCGCGTCACTCAGGAAGCCGATGGCCGCCTTCGCGCTGAGTTTCGCCTTTGGGACCCCTTCGCCGGCCAGCAAATGACCGGCCAGCAGTTTTATACGCAGCCGGAGAACTGGCGGCGTGTTGCCCACATCATTGCCGATGCGATCTACAAGCAGATCACCGGTGAGGAAGGCTACTTCGACACCCGCGTCGTCTTCGTCTCTGAATCCGGCACCAAGCAGCAGCGCAAGCGCCAGCTGGCGATCATGGATCAGGATGGCTTCAACGTGCGGATGCTGACGGATGGCAGTGATCTCGTGCTGACGCCGCGCTTCTCGCCGAGCAGGCAGGAAGTCACCTACATGTCCTTTGCCAACCAGCAGCCGCGGGTCTATCTGCTTCAGCTGGAAACCGGGCAGCGCGAGGTCGTCGGCAATTTCCCCGGCATGACATTCTCGCCGCGCTTTTCGCCTGATGGTCAGAAGGTGATCATGAGCCTGCAGCAGGATGCCAATTCCAATATCTATACGATGGACCTGCGCTCGCGCACGACGACCCGGTTGACCTCGACGGCGGCGATCGACACGTCGCCCTCCTATTCGCCTGACGGCGCACGCGTCAGCTTCGAAAGCGACCGCGGCGGAAAGCCGCAGATCTACGTGATGAACGCCGATGGCTCGGGCCAGACCCGCATTTCCTTCGGCGACGGCTCCTATTCGACGCCGGTCTGGTCGCCGCGCGGCGATCTCATCGCCTTCACCAAACAGGCCGGCGGCAAGTTCTCGATCGGCGTGATGAAGCCGGATGGTTCCGGCGAGCGCATCCTGACGACCGGCTTCCACAATGAGGGCCCGACCTGGGCGCCGAACGGCCGCGTGCTGATGTTCTTCCGCCAGGCGGCGGGGTCGGGCGGTCCGCAGCTCTATTCGATCGATCTGACCGGTTACAACGAGCAGCTCGTGAAGACGCCGACCTACGGCTCCGACCCGGCCTGGTCGCCGCTTATGGAGTAGGCGATGCACTGCTGCCTTCTTGTCGCCCCAAAGTCATGGAACCGAGCGGCCAAGGGACAAAGTAGCAGATTGTTAACCATAATCTTTGAGGGGCGGTTAACCGAGTGCGGTTACTGTCCGGAAACCCTGATGAAATCGCAAGGAGACCGGCCATGAGCCGAATTCATACCCCGGCAATGAGCCGCATGCAGAATTTCGCCCGCAACCCCGTCATGATCGCGCTTCTCGCCGGTCTCGCGCTCGCAAGCTGTGCCAAGAAGCCGCCGAACAGCGCCGGCGATCTCGGCCTCGGCACCGGCGCTGGCGGCGCTGCAACGCCGGGCTCGGCCCAGGATTTCACGGTCAATGTCGGCGACCGCATCTTCTTCGATACCGACTCCTCGTCGATCCGCGCCGATGCCTCGCAGACGCTCGACCGTCAGGCCCAGTGGCTCGGCCGCTACCCGAATTACCAGATCACCGTCGAAGGCCATGCCGACGAACGCGGCACGCGCGAATACAACCTCGCGCTCGGCGCCCGCCGTGCTGCCGCCGCCAAGGACTATCTCGCTTCGCGCGGCGTCCCGGCGCAGCGCCTGAAGACGATCTCCTACGGCAAGGAACGTCCGGTCGCCGTCTGCGACGATATTTCCTGCTGGTCGCAGAACCGCCGCGCGGTTACCGTGCTCGGCGGTGCCGGCATGTAATTGCCGAGCAACAATTTGCTTTTTCGACGGGCGGTCCCATCAGGGGCCGCCTTTTCTTTTTGACCACACTTTGGCCAGACTCCGTTGCTTTTTGAAAGCAATTGGAAAAATCTCCTGTTCGTGCCATCGAGGTGCGAAGAATCACTGGGACAGGACGATACATATGAAGAAACTTGTCGTGGCAGGCATGCTGTGCCTCGCGGCTGTGACCGGAAGCGAACGAGCGGCCTATTCCGCCTCGTTCTTCGGGCTACACCTCGGCGGCCGATCCGCGGAAAACCAGGCGGCGCCGCCTGTTGTCAAAGTGCAGAGCGGCGACGCGGAGGTCCGCGTGCAGCAGCTCGAAGAGCAACTGCGGCAGTTGAATGGCCGGATCGAGGAGATGAGCTTTCAGCTTCTGCAGATGCAGGAGACGATCCGCAAGCAGCAGGAAGACAATGAATTCCGCTTCCAGCAGCTCGAAAAGACGGGTGCCGGCGGTACCACGAAGGCGCCAGTCAAGAAAAGCGAGACCGATGCCGCTCCGGCCGCCTCCGGCGGCGATGACATTGCCAAGGTGATTCAAGCACCACAGGGAGCCGAAACGGCTCCCTCCGCCAGCGTGCCGGAGAATAGCGGTCTCGGCCAACCACCGAAGGAACTTGGCTCGATCGATTTCGATCAGAATGGCAATCCGATCGGCGGAAGCGTCGACGAAAATGCCACCATCGGTTCCGGTCCGATTCCCGATGCCAATACCAAAACGCCGCAGCAGACCGCCTCGCTCGGCAGCGAGGCCGACCAGTACAAGGCCGCCTACGGCCACGTGCTATCCGGTGATTACAGCACGGCCGAACAGGAGTTCACGCAGTACATCACCCACTACCCGAGCAGCGCGCGGGCGGCGGACGCCAATTTCTGGCTCGGCGAAGCACTCTATTCGCAGGGCAAGTACAATGAGGCGGCCAAGACCTTTCTCAATGCGCACCAGAAATACGGTACATCGGAAAAGGCGCCGGAAATGTTGCTGAAGCTCGGCATGTCGCTTGCCGCCCTCGACAATACCGAGACGGCCTGCGCGACGCTGCGCGAAGTCTCGAAGCGTTATCCGAAGGCCTCGCGCGCCGTCATAAGCAAGGTTGCGAGCGAACAGAAGCGCCTCGCCTGCTAAGGTCTTCCGGAATGTCTCCGGAAACCTCATCGCCTCAACAGGCGATCCTCCAGTTTCTTTTGTCGCTTCAAAGCCCCGCGCGCATTCTCGTCGCGATATCAGGCGGCAGCGATTCCACCGGCCTGCTCCTTCTTCTCGATGAAGCCGTGAAGGTCGCACCCCATCTCAAGATTTCGCTTTGCGCTGCGACCGTCGATCACGCTCTGCGCGCCGGCTCGGCAGACGAGGCGCGCGACGTCGCAGCCCTTTGCGCATCGCTCGGCATTCCCCAGACCACCATGATCTGGGAGGGCGACAAGCCGAAAACCGGCATCATGGCGGCGGCCCGCGAGGCACGTTATGGCCTGCTGACAACCATCGCCGAAAGTTTCGAAGCCGATCTCATCGTCACTGGCCATACGTTCGACGATCAGCGCGAAACACTGCAGATGCGTGGGATGCGAACAGAGCAGGTTTCGACCGGTATTGCAGATGCGCTGCTCTTCGACCGGCGTTTCTGGATTTTACGGCCGCTTCTTTTCTCCACCCGGGCGGGTATCCGCGCTTTCCTGAAAGAGCGGGGCGTGCCGTGGATCGACGATCCCAGCAACGAGGATACGAAGTACGAGCGTGTGCGGATGCGCCGGCAGCTTTCGGCCGATGCAGGCATGGAGAAGGATATTAGCGCGGCCTGGGAGGAGCGGCTGGCACTGTCGTCCAGAGGAGCCGAATGGCTGGATCGTCATTTCCGGCTTCACGGCGGCCTGCTCGGGCAGGTGATGCCTGATGGGTTGCGGCAGGATCGCGCAGTCCTCGACTATGTGCTCGCCCGTCTGACAGCCGTTTTCGGTGGGCAGCCGTTTGCGCCGGGGAGGGGGCATATGGAGCGTATCCTTGCATTTGCCACCGGCAGCAAGCCGGGACGGATGACCGCTGGCAGGGTAGTCTTCGACCTGCGGCATGACGGGCTTTATCTGGCGCGCGAGAACCGGGGGATATCGCCTCTGGTATTGCGGCGGGGCGAGGCCGGGGTTTGGGATGGCAGGTTTTATGCGCGCAATGGGTCGGCGGCATCAATTGAAATCCAGGCCGCTGCTGCACGCGCGCAAGACACTTCACGCTTTATTGAGCCGATCACCGCGCAGACGCGCGGCGGCTGGATTCCTGTGACGAGCACAGGAATAAGGGAGTATATGCAGCGCCTTCCCAAGAGCGCATGGAAGCGCGCTATCGCTTCGGCGCCGGCGTTATCCGCCGAAGAGAGCCTTTTATCTGAGGAATCCGCCCGCATGGTCGAACTAACACCCTATTTCGCACCCTTCGACCGCTTTTTGACACGATTTGATTTCATCTTTGCCAATAGGCTTTCGGCGGTTTTCGCGACGGCGCCCTATGCGAGGCTGCCTTTAAGAAGTATTGACGGAAAAACCATCTGACCTGGGGTGTCGCCTTGGCAATCGCACGGCGCAACCCTATGTTAGATACGAATAAGACGGTCGCCATGAGGCGGCCGTTCCATGCTGGGGAGTTCAATGAACCCTAACTTACGTAATTTCGCCTTGTGGGCGATCATAGCGCTTCTGCTGATCGCCCTTTTCAGTATGTTTCAGACGGCGCCGGCGCAGACGGGCTCCCGCGAAATCCCTTATTCGCAGTTTCTGCGTGAGGTCGATGCGGGCCGCGTGAAGGATGTCGTGGTCACGGGCAACCGTCTCTCCGGAAGCTATGTTGAAAATGGCACCACCTTTCAGACCTATTCGCCTGTGATCGACGACAGTCTGCTCGATCGCCTGCAGTCGAAGAACGTCCTGGTTTCCGCCCGTCCTGAAACGGACGGCTCTTCGGGTTTCCTCAGCTATCTCGGCACGCTTTTGCCGATGCTTCTGATTCTCGGCGTCTGGCTGTTCTTCATGCGGCAGATGCAGGGCGGCTCACGCGGGGCGATGGGCTTCGGCAAGTCCAAGGCCAAGCTGCTCACCGAAGCGCATGGCCGCGTGACTTTCGAAGACGTTGCCGGTGTCGACGAGGCCAAGCAGGATCTCGAGGAAATCGTCGAATTCCTGCGTGATCCGCAGAAGTTCCAGCGTCTCGGTGGCAAGATCCCGCGCGGCGTGTTGCTCGTCGGTCCTCCGGGCACCGGCAAGACGCTGCTCGCCCGCTCGGTCGCCGGCGAAGCCAACGTGCCCTTCTTCACCATTTCGGGCTCCGACTTTGTCGAAATGTTCGTCGGCGTCGGCGCAAGCCGCGTGCGCGATATGTTCGAGCAGGCGAAGAAGAATGCGCCCTGCATCATCTTCATCGACGAAATCGACGCCGTCGGCCGCCATCGCGGCGCCGGCCTCGGCGGCGGCAATGACGAACGCGAGCAGACGTTGAACCAGCTGCTGGTCGAAATGGACGGCTTCGAGGCGAATGAAGGCGTGATCCTCATCGCCGCTACCAACCGTCCCGACGTTCTCGATCCGGCGCTGCTGCGTCCCGGCCGTTTCGACCGTCAGGTCGTGGTGCCGAACCCCGACATCGTCGGCCGCGAGCGCATTCTCAAGGTGCATGCCCGCAACGTCCCGCTGGCGCCGAATGTCGATCTCAAGATCCTCGCCCGCGGCACGCCCGGTTTCTCCGGCGCCGACCTGATGAACCTCGTCAACGAAGCCGCGCTGATGGCCGCACGCCGCAACAAGCGCGTCGTCACCATGCAGGAATTCGAGGACGCCAAGGACAAGATTATGATGGGCGCCGAGCGCCGTTCCTCGGCGATGACCGAGGCGGAAAAGAAGCTCACTGCTTACCATGAGGCCGGACACGCCATGACCGCGCTCAATGTCGCCGTCGCCGATCCGCTGCACAAGGCGACGATCATTCCGCGCGGCCGTGCGCTCGGCATGGTCATGCAGCTTCCCGAGGGCGACCGCTACTCGATGAGCTACAAGTGGATGGTCTCGCGTCTTTGCATCATGATGGGCGGCCGCGTTGCCGAAGAGCTCACCTTCGGCAAGGAGAACATTACCTCGGGTGCCTCCTCCGACATCGAGCAGGCCACGAAGCTTGCCCGCGCCATGGTCACGCAGTGGGGCTTTTCCGATCAGCTCGGTCAGGTCGCCTATGGCGAGAACCAGCAGGAAGTCTTCCTCGGCCACTCGGTTTCGCAGTCGAAGAATGTTTCGGAAGCAACCGCGCAGAAGATCGACAATGAAGTGCGCCGCCTGATCGACGAAGCCTATACCCAGGCCCGCACGATCCTGACGGAAAAGCACGACGAATTCGTCGCTCTTGCCGAGGGTCTGCTCGAATACGAGACGCTGACCGGCGAAGAGATCAAGGCGCTGATCCGCGGTGAAAAGCCTTCCCGCGATCTCGGTGATGATTCGCCGCCAAGCCGCGGCTCAGCCGTTCCGAAGGCCGGCGCACGGCCTGCCACCAAGGGTGACGAGCCCGAAGGCGGCCTCGAACCGCAGCCGCATTGAACAGCGGCACTACCTTGAACAAGGCCGGATTTCCGAAGTGGGAGATCCGGCCTTTTCCATTGGTAACGGGATATAATCATTTTTCTTGCTAATTTACGTGCCGTTCGCCGCATTTTGTGGCATTCCGCTGAATTGAGGCAAGCATGAATCACGCTGCTGGATTGACGACATTCCACTGAAGCCGGATTCGCTTGGAACGGTGCGCTGCCTTGAATGGCGCGCGGAAAGCACAGGAGTGCAGATGAAAAGACGCTATTTCGGTACGGACGGCATTCGCGGCCAATCCAACGTCTTCCCGATGACGCCGGATCTCGCCATGCGGGTCGGCATTGCCGCCGGCACGATCTTCCGCCGCGGCAACCATCGCCATCGCGTCGTCATCGGCAAGGATACGCGCCTTTCCGGCTATATGCTTGAGAACGCCATGGTCGCGGGCTTCACGGCCGCCGGCCTCGATGCCTTCATCCTCGGCCCGATCCCGACACCAGCTGTTGCCATGCTCACGCGCTCGCTGCGCGCCGATCTCGGTGTGATGATCTCGGCTTCGCACAATCCTTACGAGGATAACGGCATCAAGCTCTTCGGCCCTGACGGTTACAAGCTGTCAGACGACATCGAGGCCGAGATCGAGGATCTGCTCGAAAAGGACCTGAATGCCCAGCTTGCCAAATCCGACGATATCGGTCGGGCCAAGCGCGTCGACGGCGTGCATGACCGCTATATCGAACATGCCAAGCGCACGCTGCCGCGCGACGTGACGCTCCAGGGTCTGAGGATCGCGATCGACTGCGCCAATGGTGCTGCCTACAAGGTGGCACCCGCCGTGCTCTGGGAGCTCGGCGCCGAGGTCGTCACCATCGGCAACGAGCCGAACGGCACCAACATCAATCTCAATTGTGGCTCCACGAGCCCCGTCGCGCTGCAGAAGAAGGTCGACGAGGTGCGCGCCGATATCGGCATCGCGCTCGACGGCGACGCGGACCGTGTCATCATCGTCGACGAAAACGGCTCGATCGTCGACGGCGACCAGCTGATGGCCGTTATCGCCGAGAGCTGGGCCGAGAGCCAGCAGCTGCGCGGCAACGGTATCGTTGCCACGGTGATGTCTAATCTCGGCCTCGAGCGCTTCCTCGACGAGCGGGGCATGGCGCTTGCCCGCACGCGGGTCGGCGACCGCTACGTCGTCGAGCATATGCGCCAGCACAATTACAATGTCGGCGGCGAGCAGTCCGGGCATATCGTGCTTTCGGATTACGGCACGACCGGCGACGGTCTCGTCGCGGCGCTGCAGATCCTGGCCGCGGTCAAGCGCACCGGTCGGACCGTCAGCGAGGTCTGCCGTCGCTTCGAGCCGGTGCCGCAGCTTCTGCGCAATGTCCGTATCAGCGGCGGCAAGCCGCTGGAGGACATCCAGGTGCAGAAAGCGATCGCCGATGCCGAAGCCGAACTCGCCAGGAACGGCCGCCTCGTCATCCGCCCCTCGGGCACCGAGCCGCTGATCCGCGTCATGGCCGAGGGCGACGACCGCGCCCAGATCGAGCGCATCGTCAACGAACTGATCGGCACGATCTCGAACGTCCGGACCGCCGCCTGACTTTTTAGGGCAGAATTCGAAAGGCCGGTGCGCAAGCGCCGGCTTCTTCGTTATGCATGCTTACTATTTTGAGCTGATCGCCGCGGCCAAGCCATCCCCATGATCCAAACCGATCTATGTTTCGGGCCGCCTTGATGCCTGGCATCAAGGTAAATAATCGTGGTTAAGCAGCTTTTAACGTTTCCCATTCATTATCCATCCGAAGCGTACCAGATTGGCAGCGACTGAGCTTGCCGACGCAACGGGATTTTGGAGTGGGATCCATGAAAAGAAGCTTGTTCGGCATCTTCGCCGCATTGTTGATCGCGACAAACGCCTATTCCGCGGACCTCGCCCCTGCCGAGCCTATTCCGGAGCAGCCGCCTGAGGTGACGGTCACCGAAGCGACCGGCTGGTACCTGCGCGGTGATGTCGGTTATGCCTTCACCGATCTGCGCGGCGCCCGCTATTTCCAGGGCAGCAACGCCACCGAGGTTGATTTCGATCGTTCCGACCTGGACGACGCATGGACGGTCGGCGGTGGTGTCGGTTACCAGATCAACAGCTATCTGCGCACCGATCTGACCTTCGACTATCTCACCCAGGCGGACTTCCACGGCTCGACGGATGGGCAGTGCGGCTTCCCGCTGGTGGATTGCACCTCGAGCGACCGCTCCTCGCTGACCGCCTACACGCTGCTCGCCAACGCCTATGTCGATCTCGGCACCTACGGCTACGTCACGCCTTATGTCGGCGCCGGTATCGGCGGTTCCTATGTGAAGTGGAAGAACCTGCGTAACGTCGCCTGCGCCGATGACGGCAGCTTCTGCGACGACCAGGTCTCCCACGGCGGCAAGGGCAACTGGCGCTTCACCTACGCCCTGATGGCCGGCGCCTCGATCGACGTGACCTGCAACATCAAGGCCGATGTCGGCTACCGTTACCTGCATATCGATGGCGGCAACATGTTCGGCTATGCCGAAAATGGTGGCCCGGGCCGTGACAAGGGGCTGAGCGCCCACGAAGCTCGCGTCGGCGCCCGCTATCTCTTCGGCGGCTGCGCCCAAGCGAGCTACGAACCGCCGCCGGAAATCCCGCTGCAGCAGCCTGTCTACAAGTAAGTCCAATTCCCAGACATCTGAAAGCCGCCCCAACCGGGCGGCTTTTCGTATTGCGGCCCTACCGCCCTGCGTCAAAATATGTTCCGCCCGCGACACTTCGATCTTGACTATGACGCGCCGGATCCATACACACGGCGGCGGGACACCCTTCCCCAACGAAGGGCTTTCTATCTGAGAGGATAGCATCATGGCGAAGACCGCAAAGCCGGACATCCGTCCGCACAATACCCATTTTTCTTCTGGCCCCTGCTCGAAGCGCCCCGGTTGGTCGCTCGAAGCCCTTTCCGACGCGGCCCTTGGCCGTTCGCACCGCGCGAAGGTCGGCAAGACCAAGCTCAAGCAGGCCATCGACCTTACCCGTGAAATTCTCGAAGTGCCGGCGGATTACCGCATCGGCATCGTTCCGGCGTCCGACACCGGCGCCGTCGAAATGGCGCTCTGGTCGCTGCTCGGCGAACGCGGCGTCGACATGCTCGCCTGGGAAAGCTTCGGCGCCGGCTGGGTCACCGATGTCGTCAAGCAGCTGAAGCTCAAGGATGTGCGCAAGCTCGAAGCCGGTTACGGCGAGCTTCCCGATCTCTCCGCCGTCGATTTCGACCGCGACGTCGTCTTCACCTGGAACGGCACCACCTCGGGCGTGCGCGTGCCGAATGCCGATTTCATCCCGGCCAACCGCAAGGGCCTGACGATCTGCGACGCCACCTCGGCCGCTTTCGCACAGGAGCTCGATTTCGCCAAGCTCGACGTCGTCACCTTCTCCTGGCAGAAGGTTCTGGGCGGCGAGGGTGCCCACGGTGTCATCATTCTTTCGCCGCGCGCCGTTGAGCGTCTGGTCACCTACACGCCGGCCTGGCCGCTGCCGAAGATCTTCCGCATGACCTCGGGCGGCAAGCTGACGGAAGGTATCTTCCAAGGCGAGACGATCAACACGCCTTCGATGCTCTGCGTCGAGGACTATATCGATGCGCTTGTCTGGGCCAAGCAGCTCGGCGGCCTCAAGGGGCTGATCGCGCGTGCCGATGCCAATGCCAAGGTCATCCACGATTTCATTGCGGCAAACGACTGGATCGCCAATCTCGCCGTCAAGGCGGATACGGCCTCCAACACCTCCGTCTGCCTGAAGATCGTCGATAAGGACATCGCAGCGCTTGACGACGACGGCCAGGCGAATTTCGCCAAGGGTCTGGTCGGCCTCCTGGAAAAGGAAGGTGTCGCCTATGACGTCGGCCATTACCGCGACGCGCCGTCCGGCCTGCGCATCTGGGCCGGCGCCACGATCGAGGCATCCGACATGCAGAAGCTGATGCCCTGGCTTTCCTGGGCCTTCGAAACACAGAAGGCGCAGCTTAATCAGGCTGCCGCCTGAGGTGATCGCATCCGGCTCCGCCACAGGGCGGAGCCCAGCATTCCTGATTCATTCATCGCTGAACACTTTTGAAGGAGGCCCTCATGGCACCTCGCGTTCTCGTATCCGACGAATTGTCGGAAACCGCCGTCCAGATCTTCCGCGACCGCGGCGTCGAAGTCGATTTCGAACCGCAGCTCGGCAAGGACAAAGACCGTCTGCTCGAAGTCATCGGCAAGTATGATGGCCTGGCCATCCGCTCTGCCACTAAGGTGACGGAAAAGATCATCGAGGGGGCGACGAACCTCAAGGTCGTCGGCCGCGCCGGCATCGGCGTCGACAATGTCGATATCCCGGCCGCCTCGCGCCGCGGCATCATCGTCATGAACACGCCCTTCGGCAACTCGATCACGACAGCCGAACACGCCATCGCGCTGATGTTCGCCGTTGCTCGCCAGCTTCCGGCAGCCGATACCTCGACGCAGGCCGGCAAGTGGGAGAAGTCGAAATTCATGGGCGTCGAGATCACCGGCAAGACGCTCGGCGTCATCGGCGCCGGCAATATCGGCTCGATCGTCTGTGCTCGCGCCATCGGCCTGAAGATGCACGTCGTCGCTTACGATCCGTTCCTGTCCAAGGAGCGCGCCGAAGAGATGGGCGTCACCAAGGTCGAGCTGGAAGAGCTTTTCACCCGGGCCGATTTCATCACGCTGCATGTGCCGATGACCGACAAGACGCGCGGCATCCTCAACAAGGAAGCACTGGCAAAGACCAAGCCCGGCGTGCGCATCATCAACTGCGCCCGTGGCGGCCTGGTCGATGAGGCAGCGCTTGCCGAAGCGATCAAGTCGGGCCATGTCGCAGGTGCCGCCTTCGACGTGTTCGAGGTCGAGCCCGCCAAGGAAAGCCCGCTCTTCGGCCTGCCGAACGTCGTCTGCACGCCGCATCTCGGCGCCTCGACGACCGAGGCGCAGGAGAACGTCGCTTTGCAGGTGGCCGAACAGATGGCGGATTACCTCGTCAATGGTGCGGTCTCCAACGCCATCAACATGCCGTCGATCACGGCTGAGGAAGCGCCGATCCTGAAGCCCTTCATCCGCCTTGCCGATGTTCTCGGCGCCTTCGTCGGCCAGGTCACCGAAGAGCCGATCAAGGAAATCGAAATCCTCTATGACGGCATCACCGCCAACATGAACACGCGGGCGCTGACGAGTGCTGTGCTCGCCGGCCTCATCCGTCCGCAGGTCGCCGATGTCAACATGGTTTCGGCGCCGATCATGATCAAGGAAAAGGGCATCGTGCTTTCCGAGGTCAAGCGCGACAAGACAGGCGTCTTCGACGGCTACATCAAGCTGACGGTGACGACCGAAAGCATGACGCGCTCGGTCGCCGGCACGGTGTTTTCGGACGGCAAGCCGCGCTTCATCCAGATCAAGGGTATCAACCTCGATGCCGATGTCGGCTCGCACATGATCTACATCACCAATACCGACGTTCCCGGCATGATCGGCTTCATCGGCACGACGCTTGGTGCTGCCGGCGTCAACATCGCCAACTTCCAGCTCGGCCGTGACAAGCAGGGCGGCGACGCCATCGCACTGCTCTATGTCGACGGCAAGGTTGATGACGCCGTGCTTGCTGAGTTGACCGCCCACCAGGCGGTTCGCCAGGCAAAGCCGCTGACCTTCAATATCGACTGAGTTTTTCCTCCCGAGGACATGAAAAACCCGGCGCTGGAAACGGCGCCGGGTTTTTTCGTGTCAGGAACCGATGAATCTTAAAGCGCGTCGCGCTTTAAGTCTTTATTTGATGCATGTCGTCGTCCCAAAACCGCTGCACACTTTTGGGCGACATGCATTAGTGGTGCCGGCGTTTCCGGCGGAGGATTTTGCCGAAACGGACGACATCGTCTTCAGCCTTCGTGCGGTGAAGGAAGGCGAGCCTGCTGCCGTCGAGGCCCTGAAAGAATTCGTCCCAGGAAATTTCTTCCGGTTCCGAGGAAAAATCAACGCGGACGGTTTCGCTGTCCGGTGCGTTCTTGATGCGGGCGGGATGGCCGCCGCGCGCCTCGATCCAATGTCTGATTCTGCTGTAATCCGTCGTCGTGCCGAACCTGCCCATGAAACCCTCCTCAGCCATCCGAATGCGACATCGATCACCCGCAATGCACGATCGACGGAATTGTTCCATGACGCCCAAATTATTTTATCGAGGGCCGAGATCGTGATGGCAGACCGCCGCATTGCACATTCTGAAGGCGGAAGCCTAAAGTTTAACCCTAAGTATGATTCTGATTTTATTTAACTTTTCTCGGTATATCCCTGGCATCGGCATCAACCGCACGCGAAATTCCATGGCCCCCTTGCAGAAGACCGAGCAGACCGAAGCATTAAACGACGACTTCCGGTCATTGTTTGCAACGCATCCGTCGCCGATGTGGGTCTATGATCCGGCATCGCTGCGCTTTCTCATCGTCAACGAGGCGGCGGTAGCACTTTACGGCTACGGCGCGGATGAATACCGGCGCATGACGGTTCTGGATATCCGCCCTGAGCATGAGCGGGAACGGATGGTCGACGCCGTCAGCGGCCGTACCGACATGGAAAAGGCGGAGCGCTGGGTTCACCTCAAGGCGAGCGGCGAGACCTTCGAAGTGCTGACCTATGGCCGAGAAGTGCGTTTCGAGGGCCGGGCCGCAATCCTGGCGATCGTGCAGGACCGCACCGAGGTCAATGCCGCCAGACGCCAGATCAGCGACACGCGCTCGCTTCTCGACAGCATCGTCGACAACCTGCCAGTCGGCGTCTTCGTCAAGGACATGGAAGCGGACGGGCTTTACGTTCTCTTCAACGAGGCCTGCGGCGACATTGTGGGCATGAGGGCGGAGCACGTGGTCGGCCGAACCGACCGGGCGCTGTTTCCCCCCAGTCAGACAGACGCCTTCCGCGAGCAGGATCGCCGGGCCTTCGAAGCCAATACGGCGATCAGCTTCGAGGAGAGCATGCTGCGCGCCGATGGTGCGCCGCGCCTCCTGCGCACCGTCAAGCGCGCCCTGCCGACGCCGGAGGGCCATGCGCCGCGTTATCTGCTCGGCATCTCGCAGGACGTAACGGAGGAGCGCGTCGTCGAGGCAAAGCTTGCCCATCTCGCCATGCATGATTCGCTCACCGGCCTGCCGAACCGGGCGGCATTTTCCAAACATATCAACCGGCGGGCGGTCGAGGCGACCGCCGACAGCCCGATCGCGCTGCTTTATATCGACGTCGATCACTTCAAGCATATCAATGACAGCAAGGGACATGCCGCTGGTGACGCGCTGCTTTGCCAAGTGTCGGAGCGACTGCTGCAACTGGCGGAGGAGGGCGATCTCGTCGCCCGTCTCGGCGGCGACGAATTCGCCGTCGTGCTGGAGCTCGACGGGCCGGAGCGGGCCGGGCGTTTTGCGCAACGGCTGCTCAAGGCGCTGAGTCGTGCCTTCGATCTTGACGGCGCCCGGGAGCATGTCACCTGCAGCGTCGGCATCGCCTTGGCGCCCGACCATGCCGGTGGCGCGGATGTGCTGATGCGGCATGCGGATCTGGCGCTCTATGCCGCCAAGGAGAGTGGGCGCTCGACCTATCGTTTCTACGAGACGGAGATGCGGCTTGCCGCCGAGCGCCGGCACGTGATGACAGCCGAGCTGTGGGAGGCGCTGGAGAAGCGCCAATTCGAGCTGCACTACCAGCCCATCGTGCAGCTCGATAATGACGGCATCGGCGGCTTCGAGGCGCTGATCCGCTGGCGCCATCCCAAGCGCGGGCTGGTGGCGCCGATGGAATTCATTCCGCTCGCCGAGGAAACCGGCCTTATCGTGCCGATCGGCGACTGGGTGATCCGGGAAGCCTGCCGGACGGCGGCCGGCTGGCCCGCCCATCTGAGGATCGCCGTTAATCTCTCCGTCAGCCAGTTTCGGCATGCGAGCCTGCTTTCGACCGTGGTCGCGGCGCTCGACGAGACAGGCCTCACTGCGGACCGACTTGAAATCGAAATCACCGAGTCCGTATTCCTGACTGATGCCGACCAAAGCCTGCCGCGGCTGCGGGCATTGAAGGAGCTCGGCGTCCGCATCGCCATCGACGATTTCGGCACCGGTTATTCGTCGCTGAGTTATCTCAGGTCCTTCCCCTTCGACAAGATCAAGCTCGACCGCAGCTTCGTCTCGGGTATCGAGACGGATGCCGGCAATCTCGCCATCGTGCGCGCCGTCGTCGGCATTGGTTCCGGCTTCAACGCGACGACGCTGGCCGAAGGAATCGAGACGGAAGAGCAGTTGCAGAAGCTGCGCGCAGAAGGTTTCAGTGAGGTGCAGGGCTATCTGCTCGGCCGGCCGATGCCGCAGCACGAGGCAGAAGCGCTGATCCACGGTCGGGCTCTGAAGACGGCTTCGTCCCGCAGATAGAAGCGCTTAAGCGACAGCTGGGAGTGGCGTCGGGGAAAGGCATGCCGCCGGATGCCATCAAGCATTCGTCATTTTGAGAAAGGCGGGCGAAGCCGCATAATTGTCGTGGGCTGGAAAGGAGGATGTTTATGAAACGCTTTTCATTCTCGATGATCGGACTGGCGCTCGTAACCGCCATCATCGCCAATCCGAGCATTGCATTCGCCTGCAACAAGCTGATCGGCACCTGAGCCGCACCCCCCGCTCCAAGGCGCGGCTTTGGCTGCGCCTTCTCTTCACGCGGGAATGCGAAATATCGGCGCCCGAAGGCTGCCCCTTGCGCCCAAGGACAATCCTTTCTATATCGGTGCCTCATCGAGAGACGGCGGCCGATCCCGCCGGAGATCAGCAATCCGCCGCAATTGCAGCGCAAGGGCGGATCGTGACCGCGCAGAATTGGCACCATCGTTGAACACACTGGATTTTGACAAGAAGCCGGAAGAGACCCGTGTCGTCGTCGCCATGTCGGGCGGCGTCGATTCATCCGTTGTCGCTGGCCTTCTCAAACAGCAGGGTTACGACGTGCTCGGCATTACGCTGCAGCTTTACGATCATGGCGCCGCTGTTCACCGCGCCGGCTCCTGCTGCGCCGGCCAGGATATCGACGATGCGCGCCGCGTTTGCGAAACACTCGGCATCCCGCATTACGTGCTCGATTACGAAAAGCGCTTCCGCGAGACGGTGATCAACCCCTTCGCGGAAAGCTATGTGGCGGGCGAAACGCCGATCCCTTGCGTTTCCTGCAACCAGACCGTCAAATTCGCCGATCTGCTGGCGACTGCCAAGGAGCTTGGCGCCGATGCGCTGGCGACCGGTCACTATATTCGCTCGGGACCGAACCCTTCGTCCGAAAATCCCGGCCGCCGCGCGCTTTTCCGCCCTGCCGATGCCGACCGCGACCAGAGCTATTTCCTCTTCGCCACGACGCAGGAACAGATCGATTACCTCCGCTTTCCCCTGGGCGGCCTGCCGAAGGCCGAGACCCGCAGGCTTGCCGAAGAGATGGGCCTCGTCGTTGCCAAGAAGGCCGACAGCCAGGACATCTGCTTCGTGCCGCAGGGCAAATATTCCGACGTCATCACCAAGCTGAAGCCGAATGCGGCGCTCGCTGGCGAGATCGTCCATCTCGACGGCCGCGTGCTCGGCACCCATGAAGGCATCCTGCATTTCACGATCGGCCAGCGCCGCGGCATCGGCATCGCCACCGGCGAGCCGCTCTACGTCGTCTTTCTCGACGCCCGCTCGCGCCGCGTCATCGTCGGACCGAAGGAGGCGCTGGAAACGCACCGGGTCTACCTGCGCGACGTCAACTGGCTGGGTGACGAGACGCTTGCGGAAGCCGCCGCCGGCAAGGGCTTTGCCTGCTACGCCAAGGTCCGCTCGACACGGGCGCCGGCACCCGCGGTCCTCCATATCGATGCAACAGGCACCTATGTCGATCTGACAGTCGGCGAGGCGGGCATTGCACCCGGCCAGGCCTGCGCGCTTTATTCCGCGCCCGGCGACAACGCCCGCGTCTTCGGCGGCGGTTTCATCGAACGTTCCGAGCGCGAACCTTCGGCGGAAGCCTGCCTGAAGGCCCTTTTGGCCAGCCCCGTCGCCGCCTGAAACTCATAGGTAACGACGGCCGGCAAAGCCCACCGTTTTTCTCGATCATGCGCTTGACACAAAGCCGAAGCGCACCTTATAAGCCGCTCATCCCACGAACCGGCATCGCTTCGCGAGCGGGTATCGTTGACCAGTGGCGGAGTAGCTCAGTAGGTCAGAGCAGAGGAATCATAATCCTTGTGTCGGGGGTTCAAATCCCTCCTCCGCTACCACTCTTTTCCCAATGAAATCAGCTCGACCGATGTCATGAAGGCGCTCGCGCTCGACGTCGACCTTAACGATATCGTCTGACGATCGCTTCGTTGAATTAATCACCTTCTAGTGGAAGATCCGCGTTCGTGCGGGCAAATGCGGTCGGCATCACCATCCTCTAGATTACTCCCAAAGCGCTGGATTGCTTTGCGTCACCACACGATAAGAATTGAATGCAAGACGGCCTCTCCGAAGCCGGACTGATGCCGCATTCTCGCCGATCGCATCAATGAGATCTTTGCGAAGCAATTCCGATCGATGGCCGACGATCACTTCTTTCAAGGCCATCTCGCTGTCGAAGGACTTAAAGTATAGGCCCTTGGCCTGCGCGTCCTCATCGTCGAGCCTTATAAATAGACGCACCTCATTTTCGTATTTCCAATGAGTATATTTAGTCGACAGGACCTTCTTGTAGAACTCCCACTGCCGATCATCTGCACCGTTCATCGCGACCATGTCAGCCTTCAAGAGGCGGGATCGATAGACAACGGTCGTTAGCAAGGGATCGGGGATGTCGAAACCGAGACATAAGCCACGATGTCGATCCCCATAATGCGCCCACTGGACGGGGTTGCGCCAATCGCGACTGAAGCAGAGTAGACCCGCCCACCCATTCAACTGCGCTTTCGTCTGCCTGAATGCCCGTCGGACGGTAGGATCGGGGCTGGCAATCTCCAGTTCGAACGGATCATTCAGATCTGATATTCGAGCAATCTTGAGGCGCCGGCGGCGAATGTTGTCGAGACCCCATTTCTCGTCGATGAAGTGATAGACGCGCATCGCCAATCCCCCTAGTGCAAATAAAGGATCGCAGATCCGATCCGAACATCACCTGGTTCAAATAAAGTCAGCGATGCCAGACCCTAAAAATCGGCAACCAAAATCGCAATTTCCTAGTGCATTTGCGGCTCACAGGCATTGCACACCAGGACTAAAGAATTCAATCATAAATTGGGTGCACATTTGATGGCATGGGGGAAATGGTGGAAGCCAAAACGACAGAGCAAATCTGGGAAGCGGATCGGCTTGACCGCCGCCAGAAGGCCGACTTTCTTTATAATTTTATTGTCGGAGAAGTCGCGAAGCGAAAGCGCCTGGGCCGCCGAAGTTCATATTCGTTAAATATCGATGCCGAATGGGGAGGCGGAAAATCATTCTTCCTTGAGCGTTTTGGGAAGCAGGCGGAATTAGAAGGGCATGTGGTCGCATACGTTAACGCTTGGAAGGACGACCATGCGGGCGATCCCTACATTGCTATCATGGCTGCAATCGATCGAGCCTTTGCCCCTCACGTCAAAAAGGACAGTGCCGTGAAGACGGCATGGAAGACCGTGAAATCGAACGGCGGTCGCATCGCGGTAAAAGCCGCTGGTGGGGCAATCAGATCGTTAGCGAAGAAGCACTTCGACATCACCGCAGACGATATTTTAGCCGATGATGCGGATCATTCACTTGTTTCTGAAGCTGCAGAGGCTGCAATCGACAGCTCGATTGAGACCGGCGTCGCTGAGATCGACAAACTGTTCGATAGAACGCTTGAGGCGCTTATCGGTCAATTCCAAAAAACCGATAAGGCGATCCAAACTTTCCGCGAGAAATTAGCGGCGGCGGTGGCAGCGCTGGACAAATCTGGGAAGAAAGCTCCCTTTTTCGTTTTGGTAGATGAGTTGGATCGGTGCCGGCCGTCCTATGCCGTTCATCTGCTCGAAAGGATCAAGCACCTATTTGAGGTGGATGGCGTTGCCTTCGTATTCGCCACGAACTCCCAGCAACTTCAACACAGCATAGCCGGCGCCTATGGCCAGGGTTTTGACGGGTTCACCTACTTGAAGCGTTTTTTTGATCGGACCTACATATTCAGCGCCGTATCGGCAAAAAGGCGGATTGAAGAACTTTGTGCCACGATCGACAGCAAGAAGGTTCGGGTCCCGGATGATGACATGGTCGAGTTCATCACGTCAGGGTGCACTTCCTACGGCCTTGATTTAAGGGCCATCGAACAAGTTCTCGAAATGATCGAAGTCA
Organism: Rhizobium leguminosarum; assembly: GCF_002953715.1. Lineage (GTDB taxonomy): Bacteria > Pseudomonadota > Alphaproteobacteria > Rhizobiales > Rhizobiaceae > Rhizobium > Rhizobium leguminosarum_V. The sequence goes on along the minus strand of NZ_CP025012.1, from coordinate 3,657,392 downwards.
CGGTTTCGGCTTGGCCGCACAAAATCCCGCTCGATTTGGTGCTACTATTTCCCCTGTGCGTTGCATTCTACAGAACAGGTGAGTTGGATTGGGCGGCAGCGCAGCGCAGCGTACCCTCCAGTTGGTTCATTGGGCAAACATTTATGCAGCGCGATGGAAGTCAGGTCGATCGCCGTATAAATATTCATAGAGCTTTCGGCAGTGCAATAACCTTGTTTGACAGCATGGACAAGATAATGAGGAACCGCAATTCGGCTGCCGATGACCGTACAGCAGATTATGTTCACGGCGTCTTTTCCCCCGAATGGAATGGTGTATCGGTATTGCGGACCGCCCCAAGCATTCAGACAGGGTTGCTCGACTTGGTCGCCAATGCGGGAGGACTAGTCACGCCCAATAAAGACGGTTCGGAGGCAGCGTGACAGCTAAGTCTGTTCAGAGATGTCACGGAATGTCACGGCGCCGTCACGCGGCGGAGCGTCCTTTCGATGCTATCGGCAGCAACGTGATTTTGCTTGGCTGCCTATGCCCGCCTCTCTCAAAGGATATGTAGCCAAGCCGGGAAAGGCCGTTCAAGGCATTCATCAGCGTCGCCAAATGAACCCCAGCGCGCCCGGCTATCTCAATCGGCTTTTGCGACAAGGTGCCGTTCTCGTCGGTATCTTCGGCGATCATGAAGGCGATGCGGAAGCCAAAATGGGAGACCCGAGGGTCGCGACGGGCGCGGTTAAGCCAGGCCGTGCGATCCTTGCATTTGACGAAGAATATTGCGTTCCGTGCCTCGGTCATTTCATCCTCTTTCAAAGGACGGCACGGTCTTTGAAGCGCAACCGCAGCATTTCCGCCAACGCCGAGGACAGGTCTATCTGTAGAGCGTCAAAAACAATACAGGCATCTTCGTCGCCCAAAAGTGGGATGCGATAGCGATAATAATAGCCCATACGGCAAGCGAGAACATTATCGCCGCTAACCTCATTCCGACTGGCTGCATCATTTCCTCCATCCCAGCATAACCGTGCCTCCTCGCACGATCCTATGCTAGCAAGACGCAACCCGGTCAGCTATCGCAAGATATTGGTATCAGATAGCCACAGCAGAGAAGGCTTGGCGAAGATGCAAAGATTGCGGCGATACGACGCCCTTTCTCCCATCCGTCAAACGATGAAATGAAAGTTGTCGTATTGCGCGCCGTAATAATCCGGGCCGCTCGTTTCCGTGATGATCGGGTTGGTGTCGAGCACGAGAGAGTCGATTTCGCCGTAGGCGCTGAGATCGATCACTTGCGGGTCATGAATGCTGTCGGCGGTGACGTTGACCGTGACCAAGAATACGGTATCGTCGTTCAGCTTACCTTCGATCGTCAGAACGTTGTCATAGTCCGATGTGCCGTTTGCGACACTGAATTGCTCGATCTGAAAGTGGCCGCCATCGGCGGCTTGGATGGGTGTCCAGAACACGCCTCCTCCCAGATAGTGGTTGCCATCCGCTTCCTCCCGCACAGTCGCGTCGTCACCATCGTGCCAGGCACCCCAATCGAAGCCCTTGTAGCCCGTCGGGAAGTCGTGGTTGCCGACATCCTCGAAATTCACGAAGACGTCGCCGTGCTCCGGTAAGTCGACCGCGATATTGAGCAAGCCGAAATCGGTTGCGCCTTTGCCATCCGAGATCTTGAAATTGAACTGGTCGACGAGTTGGTCTCCCGGGCCGAGCGCTGATACCACCGGGTTGGTGTGATCGAGCTCATAGGTGTAATTGCCGTTGGAATAGACGGTCAGCGTGCCGTATTTTCCTTCGACTGTGGTGGTCGTGGCAGGCCCGTTCGGATCGGCCGGTTGCGGAATTCGCTGTCCATTGACGAAGTTGAGACGCACCTGATCTCCGTCGGCATCCGTGGAACTGGTATTGTCCAGGATGTTGCCGTCGATCGGGTTGTCGATGTTGAAAACAGGCAAGTATACGTCACCTGCGACCGGCTTGTGGTTTGCCATTTCTACCTCCCGTGTGATGTTCAATTCGACTATGCAACCCTATCGGGTATCTGGCAACCGAAATTGGTGGAGTGGCAGAGCAATTCCGCTGGTAAATCCAACAGATTTTGATCGGTTACAGCTCAAGCATTCAAGTAAAGAGAACGGCATCGACGTCGATACTGTTCATGAGCCAGGATTTTATGTCTTGTCTTGCGCTGCTGCCGCTTCGTCGATCATGATGTTTCTCGCATTTTCAGGCGATTCATGAGTTCGACCGGCAGAAAACTTTCAAGCAGGATAATAATGACAGGCCAATGATGACGTCGTCATGACGATATACTGCATAAATTGCTTGGCGTGCCAAGAGAAGCTTGAAGGAGAAATGGAGTCAATCTGCAGAGCCCGAGCTTCTGCCGACCATCAATCAATGCAGGCCGCCAACCCCGAGCAGGCTTTCGACAGCCTCGGGATCCTTGGTGAGGCTCTCCGGCGTTCCCGTCCAGGCCAGTCTGCCGCGTTCAAGAATGACGACTTGATCGGCGAAATCGAGCGCGCTCTGGATGCGCTGCTCGACCAGCACGATGGTCATGTCTCCTGTCTTGGCGAGGTTGGCGAAGGCAGCCATCAATTCCTCGCAAATAACAGGTGCGAGGCCTTCCAGCGGTTCGTCGAGCAACAGGACGGACGGGCGGCCGAGAATGGTGCGGGCCGTGGAAAGCATCTGCTGCTCGCCGCCGGAGAGCTGGCTGCCGAGATTGCGGCGGCGCTCCTTCAGGCGCGGGAACATCGCATAGGCTTCCTCCAGTGCCGTCTTCGGTCGCGCCTTCAAGCCGACGAAAAGGTTTTCTTCGACTGTCAGCGTCGGGAAGACGCAGCGTGCCTGCGGCACATATCCGAGGCCTTTGTGCGCGCGTGTCGCGCTCGGTGCTGCGCTGACATCCGAACCGCCGAGGCGGATGCTGCCCTCGTATCGCCTGGTCTGGCCGGCAAGCGTTGCGAGCAGCGTGGTCTTGCCCATGCCATTGCGACCGAGCACGGCAAGCCGGGCGCCTGCCGGCACGGAGAAGGAAATTCCTTCGAGTACTTTCGTCGGCCCATATCCGGCCGACAGATTTTCGACCTCAAGCGATATGGCTGGCATTGGCATAGCTCCCGAGATAGGCCTCGCGCACGCGCGCATCCTTGGTGACGTCTTGAGGCAGGCCGTCGAAGATGATCGTGCCGGCGGCCAGCACGATGACGCGTCTGGCAAAACGGAAGACGAGGTCCATGTCGTGTTCGATCATCAGCACGGCGAGATCGGCAGGCAGATCGGCAAGCGCCTGCTCGATGCGGCCGGTATCGCTTTGCGGCACGCCGGCTGCCGGCTCGTCGAGCAGCAGCACCTTCGGCTTCAGCGCCAGCGCTACGGCAATCTCGAGAAGCCGCTGCTGGCCATAGGCGATCTCGCTGACCTTGCGATGCATCAGGAAAGCCAGTCCGAGCTTTCCAAGGAGATCGTCAACCTCTGCCATGACGTCGGGCATACGCAAGAAATTGCCGAACATGCGCCCGGTCTTTCCGTCGCGTTGAAGGACGGCAAGTCCCACATGTTCGGCCGGCGTCATGTCCTGGAAGAGCCGCGTCACCTGAAAGGAGCGGACAAGGCCGCGTCTGACCCTGCCGATCGCGTCGACCTTCGTCACCACCTCGCCGCCGAGGCGAACCTCGCCGGAATCGGGAGAGAGATTGCCGGTCACGAGGTTGACGAAGGTGGTCTTGCCGGCGCCGTTCGGGCCGATCAGCGCGATGCGATCGCCTGGTGACATCGTGAGCGAGACATCATTGGTGACGGCAAGGCCGCCGAAGGCTTTCTTGAGATTGGCGACTTCGAAGACCGGGCTCATGAGCGCTGCTCCCTGCGGCGGCTAACGAAGGCTGCTGACGTGCCATAGAGACCTTTCGGCGCAAAGAGCACGACGGCGATCAGCAGCGCGCCGACCATGGTCAGCCAATGGAAGGGATTGGCGGCGGAGACATAGTCCTCGAAGAGCATGAAGATGACGGTGCCGGAGAGCGCCCCGAAGAGAGAACCGGTGCCGCCGAGCACCAGCATGACAAGCGCTTCGGCCGACTGCGTGAAAGACAGGCTGTCGAGGCCGACGACTTGTGTCGAAATCGCATTCAAGGCGCCGCCGACACCGGCAACAGCGCCGGAGATCGCGTACATCCTGATCAGAGCTGCCTTCGGCGAAGCGCCCATGGCACGGATGCGCAGCGGATCCTGTTTGATGGCGCGGCAGAGCATGCCGAAGGGCGAGCGGACCAGAAACCGTAGCAGCACAAAGACGATCAGCAGTAGCGCCATTCCGAAGAAGAAGGCGGTGTGACCGTAAAGATCGAATTCGAAGAGGCCGAAGACCGGGTCCGGCGCGATGCCGGAGAGTCCATCGCTGCCGCCTGTCCATGACGAGGCCTTGTTGGCGAATTCATGGAAGAGGTTGATCAGCGCAATCGACAGCACCAGCTGCGGCAATCCATGCGCACGCAGGATGATGGCGCCACAGAGCAGCCCGGCAACCGCGCCGCCGGCAACGCCAGCAAGCATCATCAGCAGCGGGTCATTGATGCCGTAATGCGCCGACAGGATCCCGGCGGCATAGGCGCCGGAGCCGAAAAGTGCGGCATGGCCGAGCGTTGCGACGCCGCAATAACCGGTCACCAGATCGAGCGACAGGACGAGCAGCGCGATCGTGATCATCCGGGTCAAAAGCGCGAGATTATCGGGGAAGGCGAAATAGCCGATCGCGGCAATGGCTAAGATGACCGCTATCCCGGCGAGATCGCGGCTGATGAATCCGCGGCGATGCTGGAGACGTTGGTTTTCGTCGTTCATGACAAGCGCCATCTTATTTCGCCCTTCCGGCAAGGCCGCGCGGGAAGACGCAGATGATTGCGATCACGGCGAGATAGAAGAAGAATTCGCCGAATTCCGGCATCAGATACCGCCCTGTCGTATCGATCGCGCCCAGCAGCAGACAGGCAATCAGCGCGCCCGGAATGGAACCCGCGCCGCCGACGGAGACGACGACCAGGAAGGTCACCATGTAGCGCAGCGCGTAATAGGGTTCGACGGGCAGGAGTTCGGCCCCGACCACGCCGCCGAAGGCGGCAAGCCCGACGGCAACGGCAAAACTCACCGCATAGATGACCTCGGTGCGCACGCCGAGTGCCGCAGCCATTGCTGCATCATCGACGGAGGCACGCAGCTTGACGCCGAAGCTCGTCCTGTCGATCGCAAACCAGAGAGCGAGCGCCACGACCAGGCCACAGAAGATGACGAAAAGCCGGTGAATGGGAATGGTGCGGAAGCCGAGATCGGCCGATCCCTGCAGTGCACCGGCAAGCGGTATGGTCTTCAGCGTCGGCCCCATCCCATAATTGGCGATGCCGATGACGCAGAAGGTGATGCCGATGGTCATCAGCACCTGGGTCAGTTCCGGCGCGCCATAGATCCGGCGGTAGAGAAAGCGTTCGATCGGAATGGCGACGACGATGGTGATGACAACGGCGGCGATGACCGCCGCGGCATAACCGAGGCCGAGGTCGCGGGCGACGTAGGAGGCGATGTAGCCGCCGATCATCGCAAAGGCGCCGTGGGCGAGGTTGACGACACGCATCAGCCCCATGGTCACCGAAAGGCCGATCGATATCACGAAGAGCGCCATGCCATAGGCAAAGGCGTCGACGGCTATGCTGAAGACTGTCTGCATGGAAATACCTTGCTTCGATGCGGCGGGCTCGGCCTGATCGCAAGCCAAGCCCGTCACCTGTCTTGACGCTCGATGTTACTTGACGGCCGCCAGGCCCGGATCGCCCTGCTTCTCGAAGGTCTGGACCTCCTTGTTGATGTAGGTCCCGTCATCGGCCTTGACGACTTCGCGCAGATAGATGTTCTGCGTGATGTGGCGGCTTTCCGGATCGATCGAAACCGGGCCGCGCGGGCTCGTCCAGGCAAGACCCTTGGCCGCATCGACGGCCTTCTCAGCATCCTGTTTGCCGCCCGTCGCCTCGATCATCTTGTAGATGACATACATGCCGTCATAGGCGCTGACTGAGGGGAAGGAGAGTTCGGCCTTGTTGCCGATCGCTTTGGTCGCCGCCTCGACGAAAGCCTTGTTCTCGGGAGAATCGTGCGACACGGCGTAGTGGAAGGTCGTCTGGATGCCGAGTGCCGCATCGCCGAGCGCCGGCAGATCGGATTCCTGGGTCAGATCGCCCGGCGCGAAGAACTTGATGCCGGCAGCCTTCAGGCCATTGTCGTTATAAGCCTTGACGAAGCCGAGCGTCGTCGGACCTGACGGCAGGAAGGCGAACACGCCCTCAGCGCCGGAATCCTTGATGCGCTGCATGATCGGGCTGAAGTCGTTGGTCGCAAGCGGCATGCGGATCGCCTCGATCACCTGGCCGCCGGCCTTTTCGAAGCCGGCCTTGAAGGCGTTCTCGGCGTCGATGCCGGGGCCGTAATCGCTGACGACCGAAATCACCTTCTTGACGCCGGCGTCGAAGGCGACCTTGGCGATCGGGGTCGATGTCTGCCAGGTGGTAAACGAGGTGCGGACGACGAGCGGGCTCTTGGTCACGATCGCCGAAGTGGCGGCGTTCATGATGACCATCGGCACGTTGCCCTGCTTCAGGATCGGCGTCACCGCCATGGCATCGGGGGTGAAATAGAAGCCGGCCAGATACTGGACCTTCTCCTTGACGATCAGTTCCTGCGCCAGCGCCTTGGATTGGGCGGGATCGGCCTGCGGCACGTCGCGATAGACGATCTCGACCGTGTCGTTGCCGACCGTGTTGCCGTTGACCGTCATATAGGCGTCGATGCCGGCCTTGGAGTTCTTGCCCTGCAGCGCGAACGGACCGGAGAACGGGCCGATGACCCCGACCTTGATGGTGTCGGCATAGGCGCTCGTGCCCACGACGACTGCCGCAATGGCGGCCAGAAATAGCTTCTTCATTCTCTCTCTCCCTTTTTGGCGCACTCCAGCGCCGTATTCGTTAGCTGCTGGAAATTTAGCGCTAACCTGTCATGCGAAATGGTGATGTAAAATGAAATAAATACCGTAATCCATAACTGTACAATTATGATTGTGGCTCGAAGGGCAGAACTATCGGCGGCCCGTTCTACGGTCGAATATTGGTCCATGGCCCACCTCAGACACTTCTATTAGAATGGCAGTCCCACATAATTCTCCGCAAGCACCGTCGAGGCGGCGCGGGAATGGGTGAGATAGTCGAGCTCCGCCTCCTGGATCTTCTGGTCAAAATCCCCGGTATCCGGAAAACGATGCATCATCGTCGTCATCCACCAGGAAAAGCGCACGGCTTTCCACACGCGGGCGAGCGCCTTCTGCGAATAGGCGTCGATGCCACTATTCGAGCCTTCGCGGTAATGCTCTATCAGCCCGGAGAAAAGATAATGAACGTCGCTGGCCGCAAGGTTCAATCCCTTGGCGCCGGTCGGGGGGACGATATGGGCGGCGTCGCCGACCAGGAAAAGCCGGCCGAAACGCATCGGTTCGGCGACGAAGGAGCGTAGCGGCGCAATCGATTTCTCGAAGGACGGCGCGGTCGCCAATGCTTCGGCATGATGCGTCGGCAGCCGCCGTCTCAACTCGTCCCAGAAACGGTCGTCGCTCCAGTCCTCGATCTTCTCGTCGAGCGCGCATTGGATGTAGTAGCGGCTGCGGGTCGCCGAGCGCATCGAACAGAGCGCAAAGCCCCTTGGATGGTTGGCGTAGATCAGTTCATGACTGACGGGCGCCACGTCGGCAAGGACCCCCAGCCAGCCGAAGGGATAGACCTTCTCGAAACTCCTGATCGCCCGTTCCGGCACGGCCTTGCGACTGGCGCCGTGAAACCCGTCGCAGCCGGCGATGAAGTCACAATCGATGCGCTTGGCAACACCGTCTTTCAGATAGCTGACGAAGGGAGAATGGCCGTCGAAATCATGCGGCGCGACATCGACGGCATCGTAGATCGACAGGGAGCCGCTCGCTTCACGCCGCTCCATGAGATCGCGTGTCACTTCGGTCTGCCCATAAACCGTAACGCGCCTGCCGCGGGTCAATTCGTGAAGGTCGATGCGATGGTCGCGTCCGTCGAAGGCCAGCGAGAAACCGTCATGCGGCAGGCCTTCGGCATGCAGCCTCGCGCCTGATTTGGCCTGATCCAGCAGCCCGACGGTGCCTTCCTCCAGAACGCCGGCACGAACCCGGCCGAGGATATAATCCTTGTTCACACGATCGAGAATGACATTGTCGATGCCGGCTTCGGTCAGAAGCTGGCCGAGCAGTAGGCCGGATGGTCCCGAACCGATAATGGCGACCTGAGTTCGCAAATGCTGCCTCCCTGCATTTTTGCGCTTTGCCAGATTCTGCCGTGCCGCGCTTGCCGCAGCAATGGACATCCCGACCTAAAAATTGCACTAATCGAACATTGGTGTCGGAGAAACCCCGCGGAGCCCCATGAGCAGACAGGTCCCTACCTATGAACTCTACGGCGAAAAGACCGGGCGAGAACCGGATTTTTGGGTGCATTGCGAAACAATTCGCTCTCGCAGCAGTTTGCATCACTGGGAGATTCGCCCGCACCGCCACGAGAGTTTCTTTCAGATATTGTACATCGAAAGCGGTTCGGGCGATGCGATTTTTGGCGAAAAGAGCCATGCCATCCGTCCGCCGGCCATCATCACCGTGCCGCCCGGGCTCAATCACGGCTTTCGTTTTTCACGCGATATCGACGGCCTGGTGATCACCCTGTTGAGGTCCCATCTCAGCCATCCGCCCGGCGACCGGAGCCATCTCGGCGAATGGCTGGCGGCGCCGCATCTGACGCCGCTCGATCCCGATAATGCCGAGGCCGCCTATGTCATGCAGACGTTGAAGCGGCTGGGCGACGAATTCGAAAACCGCCGCAGCGGCCGCAACGAGGCGTTGGCCGCCTATGTCGCCTTGGCGTTGCGGCTGACGGCGAGGATTTCCCATGAGGGGAATACGCACGAGCTTCCGGCAAACGAGAACGAGCGGCGGATGGAAATGCTGAGCGAACTCATCCAGCAACATTTTCGATCACACAAGCCCGCGTCCTTCTACGCCAGGGAGCTTGGGCTTTCCCCGACGCATCTCACCCGTATCGTCCGATCGATGACCGGCAACACTCCCCACGAACTGATCGCCGGCAAACTCGTTGAAGAGGCGAAACGCCAGCTCGTTTTTACGCTGGGCAGCGTTCAGGAGATCGGATTTCGGCTTGGCTTTGCCGACCCCGCCTATTTCTCGCGCTTCTTCTTTAAATATACCGGAGAAACGCCCCGGGTCTGGCGCGTGAAGGAGAAGGTTCGGCTTGAAGATGTATAGGGTTCCGGCATTCCGGGTGCGACGCGTTCGCGGGCAGGCACCCGCGGGGGGCGCCCACTGGCGATCGCGTTACCAGGCTTTGGCGCCGCCTTCCACGTTGCGGGCGCGTTCGCCGGCGCGGGTCTCGTATGCCTCGTGTTGCCCAGCTGACTTGACGGTATCGGCTGGGCCATCCGGCTGGGCTTCGGGCGTCATGTAGAAGGCGAGCGCCTTTTCCAGCCGGGCAGCGGTAAGCGTGGCAGCAGCGAAACCCTTCATGTCGTTTCCTCGGTCGATGGCTTGAAGCTTTCCCAAAACACATAGCCTACGATATGGCCATTCTGGAACAGCGCCCCGATCGTTTTCACCAACTTTAGACATTGCTTGACGATTGCTCCCGCCGGATGATCTCTGCCGACCCGGTCCGCGCGATTCTGTTTGGTTTTCGCTTCACGCTATCGGCCATGTCCAGTTCCGCACCTCCGGCATGTCCTCACCATATTCGCGGACATAGTCGTGATGTTCCGCAAGCTTGCCGCGGAAGGCGGCGAGCGCATCTCCTGCCTTTTCCTTCAGGCCCGGCACACGCTCGATCGCTTCGATGGCGAGATGGAAGCGGTCGAGTTCGTTGAGGACGGTCATGTCGAAGGGTGTGGTCGTCGTGCCTTCCTCGATGAAGCCGCGGACGTGGATGTTGCGGTGGTTGGTGCGTTTATAAGTCAGGCGGTGGATGAGATAGGGATAGCCGTGATAGGCGAAAATGACAGGCTTGTCGGCGGTGAAGATCGCATCGAATGCCTCGTCGGTCAGGCCGTGCGGATGCTGATCCCTGGATTGCAGCGCGAGGAGATCGACGACGTTGACGGTGCGGATCCTCAGCTCGGGAATGGCCTTACGCAGAAGATCGACCGCTGCAAGCGTCTCCATGGTCGGCACGTCGCCGGCGCAGGCCATGACGAGATCGGGCAGGATGGTGTCGTCCTCATTGCTCGCCCAGTGCCAGATGCCGATGCCGGCCTCGCAATGTTTCACCGCCTCGTCCATCGATAGCCATTGCGGCTCCGGCTGCTTGCCGGCGACGATGACATTGATGCGGTCATAGGTGCGCAGGCAATGGTCGCCGACCCAAAGCAGGGTGTTGGCATCCGGCGGCAGGTAGATGCGGACGATATCAGCCTTCTTGTTGGCGACAAGGTCGACGAAACCGGGGTCCTGATGGCTGAAGCCGTTGTGGTCCTGACGCCAGACATGCGAGGTCAGCAGGTAATTCAGCGACGAGATCGGCTTTCTCCATTCGAGCTCCCGTGTCACCTTCAGCCATTTGGCGTGCTGGTTGAACATGGAATCGATGATGTGGATGAAGGCCTCGTAGCAGGAGAACAGGCCGTGCCGGCCAGTCAGCAGGTAGCCTTCCAGCCAGCCCTGGCAGAGATGTTCGCTCAGCACCTCCATCACACGTCCATCCCGGGACAAGTGGACGTCATAGGGTTCGATACCCTCCATCCAGACACGGTCGGTGACTTCGAAGACGCTGCCCAGACGGTTCGATTCTGTCTCGTCAGGGCCGAAGATACGGAAATTGGCAGCCTTCACGTTGCGCTTCATCGTGTCGCGCAGGTAATGGCCGAGGATTTCCGTCGATTGCACCATGGCGCTGCCGCGCTTGCCGATATCGACCGCATAGTCGCGAATATCGGGAACATCGAGTTCCTTGCGCAGCAAACCGCCATTGGCGTGCGGATTGGCGCCCATGCGGCGCTCGCCGACAGGGGCGAGCGCCCGCAGCTCGGGTTTCAGCCGGCCGTCGCTGCCGAACAGGTCTTCCGGATCATAGCTGCGCATCCAGTCCTCGAGGATCTTGCGATGCCCTTCATTCTCGCGGCAGTTGGAGACCGGCACCTGGTGGGAGCGCCAGAAGCCTTCGACCTTCTTGCCGTCGACTTCCTTCGGTCCTGTCCAGCCCTTCGGGCTGCGCAGCACGATCATCGGCCAGCGCGGGCAGATATCGGGCGCCTTGCCCTTGCGGGCTTCCTCCTGGATTTCGCGAATGCGGTCGAAAACCCTGTCGAAGGTTGCGGCCATCTGCTGGTGCATGTCGCGCGGCTCGTGACCCTCGACGAAGAAGGGCTCATAGCCATAGCCTTCAAAGAGGCTCTGCAAATCCTCGTGATTGGCGCGGCCAAGAATGGTGGGATTGGCGATCTTGTAGCCGTTCAGATGCAGGATCGGCAGCACGGCGCCATCGCGGGCAGGGTTCAGAAACTTGTTGGAATGCCAGCTCGCAGCCAGTGGCCCGGTTTCGGCTTCCCCGTCGCCGATGACGCAGGCAACGATCAGATCGGGATTGTCGAAGGCGGCGCCATAGGCATGGACGAGGGCGTAACCGAGTTCGCCGCCCTCGTGGATCGAGCCCGGTGTCTCGGGTGCCGCGTGGCTCGGAATGCCGCCGGGGAAGGAGAATTGCCGGAAGAGCTTGCGCATGCCCTCCGCATCCTCGGAAATATCGGGATAGATCTCGCTGTAGATGCCTTCGAGATAGGTGTTGGCGACCATGCCCGGCCCGCCATGGCCGGGGCCGCACATATAGATGATGTCGAGGTCGCGGGCGCGGATGAGACGGTTCAGATGTGCATAGATGAAGTTGAGGCCGGGTGTTGTGCCCCAGTGCCCGAGCAGGCGGGGCTTGATGTGCTCTGGTTTCAGCGGCTCGCGCAACAGCGGATTGGTCAGCAGATAGATCTGGCCGATGGAGAGATAATTGGCGGCGCGCCAATAGCGGTCGGTCAGGGTGAGTTCGGCATCGGTCAGAGCGGCGGTCGAGACATGCTTTTCCATGGGTTTCTCCCGTTCGAAAACGTCTTCAACGTCAATTCTACCGGCGGATGCCGGCAAGCTGTTGATCTGGATCAGTCACTGCGAAGAACGGACAGTGCCTCCTCGGCGATGACCTGTTCCTCATCGGTGGCGATGACATGGGTGGCGATGCGGCTTTCCCTGGTGCTGATCGTAAAATCATTGGCGGCATTGGCCCTTTCGTCGATCGCAAGGCCAAGCCAGGACAGCCGCTTGGCCACGCCGGCGCGGATTTCCGGTTGATGCTCGCCGATGCCGGCGGTGAAGACGATGGCGTCAAGGCCACCAAGCGTTGCCGCCATGCGGCCGATTTCGCCGGCAATGCGCAGCGTGAAGAGGTCGATCGCCTGGCGCGCCTCCGGCCGGCCGGCCTTCAACAGCTCGCGCGTATCGGCGCTGATGCCGGAGACGCCAAGCAGGCCGCAGCGGTGATAGAGCAGGTCCTCGATCTCCTCGAAGGACAGCTTCCTCTGACCGGCCAGATGCAGGATGACGCCGGGATCGAGCCAGCCCGGGCGCGTCGCCATCGGGATGCCATCGAGCGTCGAAAAGCCCATGCTGCAATCGCGGCTGACGCCGTCATCCAGCGCACAGAGGCTGGCGCCGCTGCCGAGATGGGCGACGACCACTTTTGCCGCGCGCGGCGCCTTGCGGCGAAGCTCTCCGGCGATGAATTTATAGGACAGGCCGTGGAAGCCGTAACGCTTGATGCCTTCGTCATGCAGCGTACGAGGAATGGCGAAGCGGCGAACGAGATCGTCCTGCGTGGCGTGGAAGGCCGTATCGAAGGAGCCGGTCTGGGCAAGATGCGGTTTCAGATGCTTGAGCGCGCGGATGAAACGCAGCGCCTGCGGCTGGTGCAGGGGTGCCAGCGGGGTAAGCGCGTCGATGGCATCGATTGCGGCGGCGTCGAGGCCGATCGCCCTGATGAAGCGGTCGCCGCCATGGACGACGCGGTGGCCGGCAGCGCGCGCGGCGGTCATGTCGAAATGATCGGCGAGAAGCGCGAAGGTCTCATCGATGACGCCGTGCAGATCTTCCGTCACCTCGGCCTTCAGCGGCATCTCAAAGGTCTGCGACCCTTTCGTCAGGCCGAGTGACAGCGGCTCGGCGCGAAAATCGATCACGCCCTTGCCGATGCGCCGTGCCTCGGCGCCGTCTATCGCGAAGATGCCGATCTTAACGGTCGAGGAGCCGGTGTTGAAGGTCAGCAGCAGGTCGGTCGATGACATGTCTTCTAAGACTCCGCGCGGGTGTGAGATGACCGAACTTAGCGTCGGAGTTCCAGGCGGGAAGGATTTATTCGCTCGGGGCGCGCTTTTGTCATTGCGCAGACAACCATCGTCCGCCGCTTGGGATCGCAACGCGGCAACTTTTTTGGAGGCAACGGTACCAGGCGCATCACCGTCAATATCGCCCGGCATCAGTGGCTTACGGGCGGTTCAGTCGGGGCGTCATGAGAGCTTCACGCGGCGGAATTATTAACAAAAGGCAAATTTGCAAACGGAATAAGGAATTATGCCATGGCCGATATTGCCCCCAGCCAGGTTCATAGCGACACGTCCCATCCGCTGCACAGTTCGAATTCGGCCGGCAAGTGGTTCTTGCCGGTATTCGCACTCGTTCTGGTCTGCGGCCTTGGATATGTCGCCTATGCACTCGGCCGCGACCTGACAACTGCAGTCGCCGTTCCCTGGATTCTCTTAGGCCTTGCGCTGCTCATCGCGCTCGGCTTCGAGTTCGTCAACGGTTTCCATGATACGGCCAATGCCGTCGCCACCGTGATCTACACCCGTTCCATGCCGGCGGAATTCGCTGTCATCTGGTCCGGCTTCTTCAACTTCCTCGGCGTGCTGACCTCGAGCGGCGCCGTCGCCTTCGGCATTCTGGCACTGCTGCCGGTGGAATTGATCCTGCAGGTCGGTTCCGGCTCCGGCCTTGCCATGGTTTTCGCGCTCCTCATCGCCGCGATCGTCTGGAATCTGGGAACCTGGTATCTCGGTCTGCCGTCGTCGAGTTCGCATACGCTGGTCGGCTCGATCATCGGCGTCGGCCTTGCCAACCAGTTCCTGGCGCCGGCAGGCACCGCGACCAGCGGCGTCGACTGGTCGCAGGCGACGAATATCGGCCTGTCGCTTTTGATCTCGCCGCTGATCGGCTTCGGTCTTTCCGCTGTCCTCCTGCTGGTCATGAAGCTTCTGGTGCGCAACAAGGCGCTCTATGCCGAACCGAAGGGCAACCAGCCGCCGCCGCTCTGGATCCGTGCGATCCTGATCTTCACCTGCACCGGCGTCAGCTTCGCCCACGGCTCCAACGACGGCCAGAAGGGCATGGGCCTCATCATGCTGATCCTGATCGGCCTGGTGCCGACGGCTTTCGCGCTGAACCGCACGCCGGATGTCAACTATCTCGAAGCCTACAAGTCGGCATCAGCCCAGGTGGAAACCGCACTCGGCAAATATGTGAAGCCGGGCGTTACGGTCGCGGACTACAAGGCCGAGGTCAGCAACGCCGTCAAGAACAAGACGTGGACGGATGCGACGACGCCGGCCTTGCAGCAATATATCCACCAGACAAGTGCCGAAGTCGCCGGCTTCCCGACGCTCGAAGCGGTGCCGACCAATCTCGTCGGCAACGTCCGCAACGACATCTATCTGATCGGCGAGGCGCTGAAGCTGATCGACAAGCAGAAGCTGCTGCCGATGGATGCCGGCGACCTCAGCGCAGTGACGAACTACCACAAGGCGGTCGACAACGCGACGAAGTTCATCCCGCTTTGGGTGAAAGTGGCGGTCGCGATCGCGCTCGGCCTCGGTACGATGGTGGGCTGGAAGCGCATCGTCGTCACCGTCGGCGAGAAGATCGGCAAGACGCATCTGACCTATGGTCAGGGTGCGGCAGCCGAAGTCGTGGCGATGGTCACCATCGCTTCCGCCGATCATCTCGGCCTGCCGGTCTCGACCACCCACGTGTTGTCGTCCGGCGTTGCCGGCACCATGGCGGCGAACGGTTCCGGCCTGCAATGGTCGACCGTGCGTAACATGCTGATGGCCTGGGTGCTGACGTTGCCGGCCTCGATCGCGATCGCCTTCGTGCTCTTCGTGATCATGCGTCAGGTTTTTTAAGGCGCCCGTCAGGCCGTGGAGGCCAGGCTGGCATTGCGATCGCTGATGAAGATGCTCGCCTCGGCGGCGGGCATCGCCTTGCCGAAGAGATAGCCCTGGCCGATGTCGCAGCCGAGCTGCAGCAGGAAGGCGAGCTGGCCGTGCTCCTCGATGCCTTCCGCAGTCGTCTTGATGTTGAGGCTCCTGCCGAGGCCGAGCATGGCGCGGACAATCTTTTCCTGGCGCTCCTCGTCGCGATAGGTGGCGATGAAGCTTTTGTCGATCTTGATCTTGTCGAAACGATAGCGGGACAGCTGGGCGAGGCTCGAATAGCCCGTGCCGAAATCGTCGAGTGCGATCTGGATGCCGGCGGCGTGCAGTTCGTCGAGAATGAGGGCGGCGACGGCGGGATCCTGGATCAGCGCGTTTTCGGTGATCTCCACTTCCAGGCGCTGCGGCGGCAGCCGGCTTGCCGAAAGCACCTTGAGAATGCGCGACGTCAGCAATCTGTCTTCCATCTGCACCGGCGAGACGTTGAAGGACAAAGTTACATGCTCCGGCCAGGTGAGGGCGTCGTTGCAGGCCTGGGCGAGAAGATCTTCGAACAATGCGGTGATCATGCCGGTTTCCTCGGCGATATCGATGAAGACCGGCGGCGGGATGTTGATGCCGTCGTCGCCGATCCAGCGCGCCAGCGCCTCGAAGCCGCAGAGCTGACCGGTCTTCAGGTCGATCAGCGGCTGATAGAAGGGCTTGATCGCCTTGTCGGAGATTGCGGCGCGCAGCCTGGTTTCCAACGCGGCGCGTTCCGTTACCTTGTCCTGCATCGAAAGTTCGAAGACGAAATAATGGTTGGGGCCGCGTGATTTCGCCTCGTACATGGCGAGGTCGGCACGGTGGGCGGCATCCTCCAGCGGTTCGGCTTCCTCGGTCCAGCGGTCATAGCCGACGCTGGCGCCGACTTCGACGGCAAAGCCATCGATATGGATCGGCCGGGTGACAGCCTGGATCAGCAGCTTGGCAAAACGCTCCTCGCGCTGCGCCGTCAGGGCGAAGGCGACGATGATGAATTCGTCGCCGCCGAAGCGATAGACGCAATCGGCATTGCCGAGCGCGCAGATGCGTCTGGCAACCTCGATCAACAGGATGTCGCCGCCCTTGTGGCCGACGAGGTCATTGACCTTCTTGAAGCCGTCGAGGTCGACGGAGAAGATGGTGACGTTGCGGTCCCATTCCTCAATCTCGGCCTCGTCGTCCTTGATCGGCCGTGAGAGGATCTTGCGCTCGAAGGCGTAGCGGTTCGGCAGTTTGGTCAGATGGTCGTGGGTTGCGGTCCAATCGGCCTTTGCCTGGGCGGTGGTACGCAGTTCCATCTCCTTGCGCAGGTCGGCGATGCGCAGCACCGAATAGATGAAGCTCATGGCGCCGGCGATGCCGAACGCCAGAACGAGCTTGTCGGCGCCGTATTCGCCGAAGCCGGTCATGAAGGAGACCAGGCTGTCGTCGAGCTGCAACAGCGTGCCGAGGAGCCAGAGGGTTACCCCAAATCCGACGATCGACACGCATTGCCTTCCGGCCCTGCTTTGGAAAAACACCGGCATTATGCCTTCTCCGTCACCACCTTCGCGGAGATATCACAAAAGTCTGAAATGTTTGTTGAAAC
Source organism: Rhizobium leguminosarum (assembly GCF_002953715.1). Taxonomy (GTDB): domain Bacteria; phylum Pseudomonadota; class Alphaproteobacteria; order Rhizobiales; family Rhizobiaceae; genus Rhizobium; species Rhizobium leguminosarum_V. The sequence goes on along the minus strand of NZ_CP025012.1, from coordinate 3,640,423 downwards.
CAGAAGGCGAATTATCGGAGGCAGCAGCCTGTTGCTGTGCCGCTGAGAGACCCGACGGGGCTTGTGGGGAACCAGGGTGCCGTTGTCAGCGCGATCCCGGTTCGGGAGACCGGCCGATGCGGGAAAGAACGAAGGCGAGCGTGCTAATGCATCGCTCGCCCTTTCTCGTGCTTCAGGCGGTGACGATCAGCAGCGGAACGCTGACGATGAGACCCACCAGAACCGTGACCGTGGCGACACGCATGAAACGCAGACGTCGCGTGCGCTCACCACTCCAATCATATGTCATTCTTCCATCTCCTTGAGACAAGGAAGTAGTCCCCGCGAAACCGGGTTCAACAGAGATGACGCGATTTGCTTGTGCAAGGCTGGATAAGAATCAGCAGTTTCTAATGCTGGAAGCGCAGCGACCAGCGCCGCCCGTTGCTGGTCATGCGGACGATGGCGAGCGGCTCCACGTCGCTCAGCCAGAAGGAGGAGAGCGGCGCCTGAAGCACATGAGCGACCGCCGCCCGGATGACGGCTGCGTGGCTGACGGCGATCACATGGCCGCCGAGGGCGGATTCGCTGTCCATCCAGCCGGCGACGCGGGTGCGCAGATCAACAAGGCTCTCGCCGCCATGCGGGGCCGCTTCCGGATCGCTCATCCAGGCCATGAGGTTCTCCGGCTCTTCGGCCTCTATCGCCGCGAGCGACCTGCCGGCCCAGCGGCCATGGTCGCAGTCGCGAAGTGCCAGGTCTATCCGGGCTTCGAGGTGGAGCGCCTCCGCGGTCTGGCGGGCACGCAAAGCGGGGCTCATGGCAATGCGGTCGGCACGCGGCGGGGCGGCCATTTTGCCGGCTTCTTCCGCCGCCTTGCCTTCCAGCGGTTCGTCGAGCGGGAAGAGCGCCTTGCGGTTCGCCGTCGTCGCGCCGTGGCAGATCCAGGTGAGGCGCGTATTCACGGTCGTTCTCGTCTCCGGAATGCGGCTAAGCGACCTTCGCCGGCTCGTGAAGTTTCGTTGACAGTCTCTTCGGCGTGCAGATATAACCGTGCTGTTGCGGGTTTGGAAGCCGGTGTAAGTCCGGCGCGGTCGCGCCACTGTGACCAGCGTGTCGAAAGTTCTTCGCGCTGGAAGTCAGACCCTACTGCACAAGCACTCTTTCGACTGAACGCGTCATTCCCGGAGGAATACATGTCTGACACCACTTTCGCGCCCGTTGCGGTACCGGCGCCGATCCCTGTAGGCGAGATCCTGCCCTGGGCGATTTTTGGCGGCCTGCTGATGCTCATCGTCCTCTATTTCGTCGGCACCGAGGAAGGCGCGATGGCGCTGTTCAATGGCATGTATGTGCACGAATTTGTGCATGACGGCCGCCATCTCCTCGGCTTTCCCTGCCACTAAAGCGCGTCGCGATCTTTCAGATTCGCTCATCGCGCTTTAGGTTTTTGTTTTGCGCATGTCGTTATCGCAAAACCGCTGCACACTTTTGCGCGACATGCTTTAAGGGAGTTCTGACATGGTTGGAAACCTTCTGCTTCGCGGCATGCTCGCGGGCCTGATTGCTGGCATCCTCGTTTTCGCTTTCGCCCATACTTTCGGTGAGCCGCTGGTCGATGCGGCGATCGCCTTCGAGGAAGCAAGCGCCCAGGCGGCCGGCGAAGCTGCCGAACCTGAAATCGTCAGCCGCGCCACGCAGGCCGGTCTCGGCCTTTTCACCGGCGTCATGGCCTACAGCGTCGCTGTCGGCGGGCTCTTCGCACTTGCCTTCGCTTTCGTACACGGCCGTTTCAGCAGCCTTTCGGCGCGTGGCACCTCGGCCGTCATCGCCATTGCCGCCTTCGTGGCGATCGTCGTCGTTCCCAGTATCAAGTATCCGGCCAACCCGCCGGCGGTCGGCAATCCCGACACGATCGGCGCCAGGACCGAGCTGTTCTTCCTGATGATCGTCGTCTCGCTCGCAGCCCTGATTGCCGCGGTGGCGCTGTCTCGCCGCCTTTCCGAGCGCTTCGGTCTCTGGAACAGCGCGATCATCGCCGGCATTGTCTATCTCGTCTTTATCGGCGTCGTGCTCTATCTGCTGCCGCCGATCAACGAGGTGCCGGAGAACTTCTCGGCGATGGTGCTCTGGCGGTTCCGCACGACCTCGCTTGGCATGCATGTGATCCTCTGGGCAGCCCTGGGCCTGGCCTTCGGAGCGCTTGCCGAAAAGCGGCTTGCGGTTAAGGGCGGGCAACGAGGTCGGCCGGCAACGGCATTCCACTAAGGCATCGAAGGGCGCCGCTTTGCCGGTGCCCTGAACTTTTGGAGCAAGCCCGACTTTTTCGAGCGAGTATGAAAAGCAGCAAAACCACACCACTCCTGTCGGCGGCGTTTATCACGGCCGCCTTTTTGTGTGTGGTTGCCGGAAGCGCTTTTGCTCATAACCGCAGCGATGGCGGCAGCCATGCGGGCCTGGATATCCCGGAGATTTCCCATGGCGAAATGGCTGTCATGTCTGACTATCGCAGTGGGATTATCGACCTTGCATCCCGCACAGTCGATACGAACGAGCCGTTCCGGCGCGTTCTGAACTATGCCGAAATCCAGTATTCCTATTGTCTATGGGGCCGGATGCCGGGCAGCGTGACCGATGAGGAAAGCCCGTTCAACGAATGCGCCCATGCCTATCTCGCGGCGACCAAGGCGGTATTGCTTTCGATGCGCGAGATGCCGCGGGAGAGGGCTGCGGCGGATGAAATCATTTCCGCGATCGATGCCGATATGGTGCAGCGCGGTCTTGCGCTCATCACCTGCCGGTTCAGCGGCGAGGCCTTCAACACCGCTGATATCGTCAAGCCGCGCTGGAGCGGGATACCATTCCATGCCGCCAGCATGGCGTCGCTGACGGGGCTCGCCTCTTTGTTCGGCTTTGGCGTGTTTGCGCTTCGCCATTTCTCGCGGCTGAAAGCTCAATCGTCGGAATAGCGCTGTTCGCGCCACGGATCGCCATAGATGTGGTAGCCGTTCTTTTCCCAGAAGCCGGCCTGGTCGGCAGGCATCAGCTCGATACGGCGCAGCCATTTGGCGCTTTTCCAGAAATAGAGATGCGGCACGACGAGGCGCATCGGGCCGCCGTGCTCCGGCGTCAGCGGCAGGCCTTCCCAGGCGGTGGCAAGGATCGCGTCTTCGGCGGCGAAATCGGAAAGCGGCAGGTTGGTGGTATAGCCGTCATAACTCGTCAGCATGACGTAAGCTGCTTCGGGCTTCGGCATGGCGAGGTCGAGCAGATCGCGCGTCGAAACTCCCTTCCATTTGTTGTCGTAGCGCGACCAGGTGGTGACGCAGTGGATATCGCTGGTCTTGTTGCTCTGCTCGATCGCCTGGAAGGCAGTCCAGGTAAGGATGAGCGGCGTTTCGACGAGGCCGCGCACCTCGAGCCGCCACGTATCTGTGGAGATGACAGGCTGCTGGCCGAGATCGAGCACCGGCCAGTTCTTGACAAGGTGCTGGCCCGGCGGCAGGCGTTCGGCTTCGGGACGGCTGATGCGGCCGGTCAGGAACTTGCCCTCCGCCGCCCAGCGGCGCTTGGAGGTGGTAAGCTTGCTATCGGCGGGCGTCTGGTCGTCGCTCATGAGTGGGGTCTCCTTGCGATGCAGCAATAGGACATCCGGCCCTGCCGGGTGTCAAGTTTCGACAGCCCCTTGGAAATCGCGGCCGGCCTCATTAGACTTGGCGCCGTCGGGCATGCCTCGCTGGGGAGTGGAGGCAGAAAGGGGAGGAGCCGAATCTGTCTTCGAGATATCGTGCGATAGCGGCGTTGCTCGTCGTACCGCTCATCATTTTCGCCTTCTTCACCTATGGGAGCGCGATTGCGACGCGCGCCTATATGGAGGAGGCTTCGGCACAGGCAGGAACGGCGTTGCGACTTGCCGTTTCGGCACTCAGCGGCCATCTCAACCGCTACGAGGCGCTGCCGGCACTGATCGCCGATCATGACGATATCAAGGACTTGGTGAGCGCGCCTGGAGATGCGGCGCTACGCGATGCGGCCAATCTCTATCTCAAGGAGATCAACGGGCTGCTCAAATCCTCCGACATCTATGTGGTCAAGCCGGATGGAGAGACGATCGCGGCCAGCAATTACGATGGGCCTGCAAGCTTCGTCGGACAGAATTTCAGCTACAGGCCCTATTTCCAGGATGCGATTGAAGGCCGACAGGCGCGGTTCTACGCGCTCGGCACCACCTCGTTGAAGCGCGGCTATTATTTCGCCGCGCCGATCCGGACCGGCGCGGATATTCGCGGCGTCATCGTCTTCAAGGTGGATATCGATATGATCGAATCCTCCTGGGGCGGCGGCGAATACAAGATCTTCGTCTCCGATCCAGAGGGCATCATCTTCATGTCCGGCAGCCCGGAATGGCTTTATGGCGCGATCCTGCCGCTGACGGCCGACCGCATCGCGCGCACGGAGGCCTCGCGGCGCTATGCCAATGCCAGGCTGGTGGCGCTGCCGGTGACACGACATCACTTCGAGCAGCATGAGCTGATGACGCTGGCCGGCGAGCGCGGCTCGAGCGAATATCTGGTGCTCTCGCATTACATGCCGGCCGAGGACTGGACGGTGAACGTGCTGATGGAGACGAATTCCATCCGTGCCCAGGCGCGCACGGCACTTGCCGCCGTATTTCTCATCCTCTGCATTGCCGGGCTTACGGTGGCCGTCCTTCGCCAGAGGCGGGCGCGGCTTGCCGAGCGCATGCAGCTGCAGGCCGACGCCCGCAACGAGCTGGAGCGGCGCGTCGAGGAGCGCACGGCCGATCTTGCGCGCGTCAACAGCCGCATCGAAGAAGAGATCGCCGAACGGCGGCTGACTGAGCGGCAGCTTCGACAGACACAGGCCGATCTGATTCAGGCGGGCAAACTTGCCGGGCTGGGGCAGATGTCGGCGGCCCTTTCGCACGAGTTCAATCAGCCGCTCGCCGCCGCCAAGACCTATACGGACAGCGCCTCCGTTCTCATCGACCGTGGGCGGACGGAGGAGGCGCGAGACAATATCCGGCGGATCGGTGGGCTGATCGACCGCATGGCTGCGATCAGCCGGCACCTGCGCAACTTCGCCCGCAAGCCGAACGAAAAGCTCGGTCCCGTTTCCCTCGACGAGGCGATGCGCGACACGCTCGAGATCGTCGCCTGGCGGCTGAAGGCAGCGGATGCCGAATTGCTGCTCGCTCTCGGGCCGCGCCCGCCGGTGGTGCGTGCCGGTTCGGTGCGTCTGCAGCAGGTGCTGGTGAACGTGATCTCGAATGCGGCCGATGCGGTGGAAGGGCTGGATGATCGGCGCATCGAGGTTTCGGCTTTCGAGGAGGCCGGCAAGGTGGTGCTGACTGTGCGGGACCACGGGCCGGGCGTGCCGGCGGCGATCGCCGAGCGTATCTTCGATCCCTTCTTCACGACGAAGGGTGTCGGCAAGGGGCTCGGCCTCGGGCTTTCGATCTCTTACAACATCATCAAGGATTTCGGCGGCAGCCTTGCTGCTGCCAATCATCCCGAAGGGGGCGCGGTGTTCCGTATCGAGCTGCAATCGGCGGCAGGGCTGATGCCGGAGGCGGCGGAATGAACGATGCGAAGATCCTGCTGGTTGACGACGAGGAGGAACTGCGCCGCTCGACGGCGCAGGCGCTGGAGCTCTCCGGCTTCAGCGTCGAGACCTATTCGAACGGCGACCACGTGCTGGAGCTGATCGGCTACAGCTTTCCCGGTGTCGTCGTCAGTGACATCCGCATGCCCGGCATCGACGGCATGACGCTGATGCAGAAGATCCGCGAACTCGACCCGGAGGTGCCCGTCATTCTCGTCACCGGCCACGGCGACGTTCAGCTTGCGGTGAAGGCGATGCGCGAAGGCGCCTATGATTTCATCGAGAAGCCGTTCACGCCCGAAATGCTCGCCGGCGTCATCCGCCGGGCGATGGAGCGGCGCGGCCTCGTGCTCGAAAACCGGCTGTTGAAAGCGGTCGCCGGCAAGCGCGACGATATCGAGGCGCGGCTGCCGGGGCGCACGCAGGTGATGGTGGATTTGCGCTACCGCATCCGAGCGATCGGGGCGAGCGATGCCGATACGCTTATCGTCGGAGAAACGGGGGCCGGCAAGGAGGTTGTGGCGCGGGCGCTCCACGACATCAGCGCCCGGGCGAGCCGGCCGTTCATCGCGATCAATTGCGCCGCACTGCCGGCAAACCTGATCGAGAGCGAGCTTTTCGGCCATGAGGTGGGTGCCTTTCCGGGCGCGGTGAGGCCGCGTTACGGAAAGTTCGAACATGGGCGCGGCGGTACGATCCTGCTCGACGAGATCGGCTCCATGCCCTTCGACCTGCAGGCAAAGTTCCTGCGGGTGCTGCAGGAGCGGGTGATCTCACGGCTCGGATCGAACGAAGTGGTGGCGCTCGACGTGCGCTTCATCGCGACGAGCAAGGTCGATCTGGAGGCGGAGGTGGCGGCGGGTCGCTTCCGCGCTGACCTCTTCTATCGGCTGAATGTCGCGACGCTGCACGTGCCGTCGCTGTCACAGCGGCGGGCGGATGTTCCGCTGCTTTTCCTGCAGCTGGTGCGGGAGGCGGCCGCCCGCTACGGCCGCGATGAGATGGCCGTGCCGCCGGACGTGATTTCCGACATCGCTCAGCGCGACTGGCCCGGCAATGTGCGTGAATTGAGGAATGCCGCAGACCGTCTGGTCCTCGGTCTCGACAACGGCGGGCGCCAAGCCGAGGAGGCGACCGGGCTTGCGGAGCGGGTCGCCGAATTCGAACGCGGGGTCATTGCCAGCGCGCTGGTGGCGCACGGCGGCAGCCTCAAGCCGGTCTATGAGTCGCTCGGCATTTCCCGGAAGACGCTCTACGAGAAGATGCAGAAATATGGGCTCGACAAGAAGCTGCTGGCGACGGAGATCTCCGGAGAAGGACAGCGCGAAGCTTGAGCGATTGTGATGTGATGGGTGGATTTCCACCCATCACATCGGCCGTTTGTTTCCGAATCGACCCATGCTGCATCGCACTGTCGCAAAATCGTCTTTCGAAAGCGGCTGCAACGATTGCGGGTCGATTTTTCCCGGCGGCAAATAGGTCATCCCCGGCGCGGAGGTTGTGTCGGCGGGCTTGCTTATTTCATCAGGGAGGAAACGATGAAAATTCTGAAGGCCATGCTCGGCCTGACCGCGGCTGCCGCGGTCTCTGTTCTCGCCAGCGTCGCTTCGGCGCAGACCTATCCCGAGCGCACCATCACCATGGTCGTGCCTTTTGCGGCCGGCGGCCCGACGGATACTGTCGCGCGCCTGGTCGCCGAATCCATGTCGAAGGATCTCGGCCAGCAGATCGTCGTCGAAAATGTCGGCGGTGCCGGCGGCACCCTCGGCGCCGGCCGGGTGGCGAATGCCGATCCCGACGGTTACACCATCCTGCTGCACCATATCGGCATGGCGACCAGCGCCACGCTCTACCGCAAGCTCGCCTATGACACGCTCGGCGCCTTCGACTATGTCGGCCTCGTCACCGAGGTGCCGATGACGATCGTCGCCCGCAAGGACATGGAACCGGCCGACCTCAAGGGCCTGATCGACTACATCAAGGCCAATAAGGACAAGGTAACGGTCGCCAATGCCGGCATCGGTGCGGCCTCGCATCTCTGCGGCATGATGTTCATGAGCGCCATCCAGACGCCGCTGACGACCGTTCCCTACAAGGGCACCGGCCCGGCTATGACCGACCTGCTCGGCGGCCAGGTCGACGTCATGTGCGACCAGACGACCAACACGACGAAGCAGATCCAGGGCGGCACGATCAAGGCTTATGCCGTTACCTCGCCCAAGCGGCTCGACGTGATGAAGGATATTCCGACGGCGGTCGAAGCCGGGCTGCCGGGTTTTGAAGTCGGTATCTGGCACGGCATCTATACGCCGAAGGGCACGCCAGCTGAGATCAATGAGCGTCTGTCGAAATCGCTGCAGGTCGCGCTGAAGGATCCGAATGTCGGCGCCCGCTTCGCCGAGCTCGGCACGACGCCATCCTCCGACGCCGATGCGACGCCGGCTGCGCTGAAAGCCAAGCTCGAAAGCGAGATCGTCCGCTGGAAAACCGTGATCGAGGCTGCCGGTGAATATGCCGACTGAGGCTTGTCCTCGTCCAGGACATGCCGGATGAGCCCTTCACCCTAACTTTCTCCCCGCATGCGGGGAGAAAGTGCCGGCAGGCGGATGAGGGGCAATCGCAGCAGCAGCGCGTCACGAACCATCTCCAACCCCAGGAGACACCATGAAATCCATCAGTTTCGATACCACCAATGCGATCTGCGGCGCGCTTTTCGTCGCGACCGGTGCTTTCTTCGCGATCCAGTCGCTGGGGCTCGACCTCGGCACGGCAGTGCGCATGGGCCCCGGTTACTTTCCGCTCGTGCTTGCCTGTGTGCTCGTGCTTCTCGGCGCGATCATCTTCATTCAGGCACTCCGCGTCGAGGGCGAGCCGATCGACCCGTTTGCCTGGCGCGGCATGCTCTTCATCCTGCCGGCGCCGGTGTTCTTCGGGCTGACGGTGCGGGGGCTTGGATTTGCGCCGGCGCTGTTCTTCACCGCATTCATCGCCTGCTTCGCATCGCAAAAGATGAACGTGGTGTTTGCGATCATCCTCTCGCTGCTGCTGACGATCTTTTCGGTGGCGGTCTTCAGCTACGGGCTCGGGCTGCCGTTCGAGCGCTTCGGCCCCTGGGTCCGGTTCTAGGAGACGATGATGGATCTTTTCAGCAATCTCGCGCTCGGCTTTGCAACGGCCGGCACTCCGGAAAACCTGTTCTTCTGCCTGATCGGCGTGTTGCTCGGCACGCTGATCGGCGTGCTGCCCGGTATCGGCGCCACGGCGACGATCGCCATGCTCTTGCCGATCACCTTCCAGCTCGAGCCGGTTTCCTCGCTCATCATGCTCGCCGGCATCTATTACGGCGCGCAGTATGGCGGCTCGACGACGGCGATCCTCATCAACATGCCCGGCGAATCTTCCTCGGCCGTCACCGCGATCGACGGCTACCAGATGGCCCGCAAGGGCAGGGCGGGGGCAGCGCTTGCAATCGCGGCGCTCGGCTCGTTCTTCGCCGGCACCGTGTCGACCTTCCTCGTCGCGATCTTCGCGCCGCCGCTCACCGCAATCGCGCTGCAATTCGGCTCGGCGGAATATTTCTCGCTGATGATCGTCGGCCTCGTTTCCTCGATCGCTCTCGCGCATGGTTCTGTCGTCAAGGCGCTGGCCATGGTGGCGCTCGGGCTGCTACTCGGCCTCGTCGGCACCGACATCTATACCGGCACACCGCGCTTCACGCTCGGCATCCGCGAATATGCCGACGGGCTGAACTTCGTGGCGCTCGCCGTCGGCGTCTTCGGGGTGGCGGAAATCCTGCGCAACCTCGAGGGCGAGTCGACACGCACGGTGCTGATGGCCAAGGTGTCCGGCCTTTTGCCGTCCCGCCAGGAGTTCAAGGAGATGATCGCACCTGTCATTCGCGGCACGGCGATCGGTTCGGCGCTCGGCATCCTGCCGGGCGGTGGCGCCATCCTTGCCTCCTTCGCCTCCTATACGGTGGAAAAGCGGATGTCGAAGACGCCGGAGGAATTCGGCAAGGGTGCGGTTGCCGGCGTCGCAGGGCCGGAATCGGCAAACAATGCCGGTGCGCAGACCTCGTTCATTCCGCTCCTGACGCTGGGCATTCCGGCCAATCCCGTCATGGCGCTGATGATCGGCGCGATGATCATCCAGGGCATCGTGCCAGGCCCGAATGTCGCCACCGAGCAACCGGCGCTGTTCTGGGGCATCATCGCCTCGATGTGGATCGGCAACCTGATGCTGGTCATCCTCAACCTGCCGCTGATCGGGCTCTGGGTGAAGCTCTTGACCGTGCCTTACTACGTGCTCTTCCCCATCATCATGGCTTTCTGCTCGATCGGGGTCTACAGCGTCAACGCCAACGTCTACGATCTCTATGCCGTCGCCTTCTTCGGGCTCATCGGCTATGTGCTGGCAAAGCTTCGTTGCGAACCGGCGCCGCTCCTGCTCGGCTTCGTGCTCGGGCCGCTGCTCGAAGAGAACCTCCGGCGCGCCATGATTCTGTCGCGCGGCGATCCGACCACCTTCGTCACGCGGCCGATCAGCGCCACTCTTCTCGCCATTGCTGTCGCCGTCCTCATCGTCGTCTTCCTGCCGAGCGTCAAGAAGAAGCGCGAGGAGGTGTTCGTCGAGGAGGCGTAGAGCATGATGCCGAAAAGTGTGCGCGGTTTTCGGACGACATCATGCTCTAACTCTTTAATTGAGAACAGGATTCAGATTTTTGGCCCGGCCTAAAATCATCCTGTTCTGGGGTTGAACTTGTGGGCCGTTTGATAAACAAAGAATGATCTGATGCGGGCGCCGGTTGGGCGCCCGTTTCGCATGACAGGATATCCAGGCCCCAGGAGCATTGCCCGATGAGCATTCCCGCCCGGATCAAGGACGATCTGCCGTTTCTGACCTCCCTGCGCCGCGACCTGCACGCTCATCCCGAACTCGGTTTCGAGGAGGAGCGTACCGCCGGCATCGCCGCGAGGCTTCTCGAGGAAGCTGGCATCACGGTGTATCGCGGCCTCGGCGGCACCGGCGTGGTCGGCACGCTGCAGTTTGGCAACGGCACGCGCAGGATCGGGCTGCGTGCCGACATGGATGCGCTCGCCATGCCCGAAATGGCGGAGCGGCCTTATAAATCGACAGTGCCTGGCAAGATGCATGCCTGCGGCCATGACGGCCATATGGCGATGCTCCTCGGTGCTGCGCGCCACCTTGCCGCAACGCGGGATTTTTCCGGCACGGTGCATTTCATCTTCCAGCCGGCCGAAGAAGGGCGAGGCGGAGCCAGGCGCATGGTCGAGGAGGGGCTGTTCACGCTTTTCCCCTGCGATGCCGTCTATGGGCTGCATAACATGCCTGGGCTTGCGGTCGATGAGATCGCCGTGGTCGAGGGACCGCAGCTTGCCTCCTCCGATAGCTGGCGCATAACCTTCCGCGGGACGGGCACGCATGGCGCCAAGCCGCATCTCGGCCGCGATCCGATCACGGCCGCCGGCACCTTCCTGTCATCGCTGCAGACGATCGTCGGACGCGTGGTCGATCCGCTGCAACCGGCCGTCGTCAGCGCCTGTTTCCTGCAGGCGGGCGACCCGAAGGCGCTAAACGTCATTCCTGATATCGTCGAGATCGGCGGGACGGCGCGGGCCTATTCGCCTGATGTGCGTCATCAGCTCGAGACCGAGATCGGACGACTGGCGCAGGGTACCGCAGCTATGTACGGCATCGCGGTGGACTATGCATTCGAACGGCGGATCCCGCCTGTCATCAATGACGCGGATGCAACCGCGCGGGCGCTCGTGGCGGCCGGCTCGGTGTTTGGCGGGAAGGTGCAGACAAGCTTTCCGCCGTCGACGGCGGGCGACGATTTCGCCTTCTTCGCCCAGAATGCGCCGGGCTGTTACGTCTGGCTCGGCAACGGCCCGGCGGTGGATGGGGCGCTGCATCACAACACGGCCTATGATTTCAACGATGAAGCGCTTGGATATGGGGCGGCATACTGGGTGGCGTTGGTCGAGCGGGAATTGAAGGTCTAGCTGGAGTTCGAGGTGGCGGGACGCACGCCCCTTTTTTATAGAGTCCGTGCGTCTCGGCTTACAGAGTCTCCAGCACTGGACTCTCAAGCACTTTCCCCGTCACCACATCGGCAATTCCCCGATCCGTCTGGTGCGGGCCGGCATTGCAGGCGAGCGTGGCGCCGAAGCAGGCTTTGAAGACCCGATAGGGTGGTTTCCAGTCGACGACCTTTTCCATTGCCTTGCGGATGCTGACGAAGGCCAAGGCGGTGTCCTTCAACGATGCATCCGTCACCAGGCCGGAGAGCGGTAGCGGCAGGAGCGCCTCGATCCGGCCGTCGGTGGCGACCGCCATGCCGCCGCCGGCTGATATGACGGCGTTAGCGGCGAGCGCCATATCGTGCGCATTGCCGCCGAAGACGGTGAGGTTGTGGCTGTCGTGCGAAACGGTGGTACAGAAGGCGCCGCGCCATTCACCCCAGCCGGTGAGGAAGCCGATACGCGGGGTACCATCTGCTATGCCGTGGCGATGGGCGACGGCGATCATGGCGCTGCCGGCCGGCGGCACGACGAAGCCGTCCCTGACCTCGGTTTCGGCCTCGCCCCATTGCGTGAAGCGCGGGCGGTCGATGGTGGCGACGCGGACGCGCTCGCCCTTCGCCGGAATGCGGAAATCATTCTCGGTCAGCGGCGGCAGCTTCACCGAATTGACAAGCGGCGCCGTATCAATCTGCTGGACGGCCGCCTCCATGCTGCCGTTGCGGGCGACGATGCGGCCGCCTGATATGACCAGCCGTGCCCGGAACTCCGTGAGGTCGTCGAAGAGCACGATGTCGGCGCGGCGTCCGGCGGCGACGAGACCGAGATCGGAGCGCTGCAGACGTTGTGCGGCGTTGAAGGTCGCGGCACGGATGGCCCATTCCGGCTTCATGCCATAGCGCACCAGGCGCCTGATGACGTCGTCGAGGCCGCCATCTTCCTGGAGTTCGTCGGGAAAGACGTCGTCGGTGCAGAGCGTGACGGTCGGAGGCAGATGGCCGAGACCGTTCAGCACCTCGACGAACTCCTTCAGCAGGTGGTCGTGCGAGCCGCGCAGCTCGATCGTCAGGCCGGCGGTAAGCTTGGCGAGGAGATCGGCACCGGAGGTAAGTTCGTGGTCGGAGGTGATACCCGATGCCATGAAAGCGTTGAGATCTGCGCCTTCGAGGCCACGGGCGTGGCCGCAGACGAGCTTGCCGGCGGCAAGGCCGGCATTGACGATGGCCGTCATGCGCGGATCGCCATCGATGACGCCGCGCATGTTCATGACTTCGGCAACACCGCCGACGGCGGAGGAGCGCAGCAGCTCGGCGATGACGGAGGCATCGAAATCGGCGCCGGCAAGTTCCAAGCCCGGTGCGGACGGCACGCAGGAGGGCGCGAGCAGGATCATGCGCAGCGGCAGGCAGCGCGCCGCCTCGATCGCCCAGCGCACGCCGTCGAGCCCATGGACGTTGCCGAATTCATGCGGATCCCAGACGATCGTGGTGACGCCGCGCGGCAAGACGGCGCTCGCATATGCGGCGGGTGTCACCATCGAACTTTCGATATGCATGTGCGTGTCGATCAGGCCGGGAGTCAGGATGCTGCCCGAAGCATCGATGATCTCGACGGCATCCGTGCGGCTTGCGGGGGCATGGACGCTTGATATCAGCGCGCCGACGAGGCCGATATCGGCTTCCCGGATCAGGCCTGTCACCGCATCGAGCAACCGGCCACCGGTGATCAGCATGTCGAAAGGGGCGTCGCCGCGCGCAGCAGTGACGGCGCGGGCGCGCAAGGCGGGATCATTGAGATCGGCGGGTTCTTGACGAAGGGTGGCGGTCATTTGCGGGCCTCGTTGACCAAAGCGGCGAGAATAATGACGCGCGCCATGTCGGCATCGATGTCGGCGGCGAATTGGGCATTGAAGGTCGCATGCGTGGCGCGGGTCTCGACAACGGTGCGGCCACGGGTGAGGGCACCCTGCAGCTCGACGTCGATACGGGCGGGGCGGAAGCTGACGATATCTGGGGCGACGAAGGCGACGGCGGCGGAAGGGTCGTAGATTGCCATGGCCGGGCGGCCGCGGCTGGTGCCGATGCGGATATAACCCGAGAGCATATCGGCGATGAGTTCGGCATTGGCGCCGCCGGCATTGCGCACCGGCTCGGCATCCTCGGGTCTTGCCAGCACCTTGCGGCAGAGGTCGAGATCGACCATGCGCAGCGGCAAGCCGTGGGCGATGACGATCGACAGGGCCTCGGGATCAGCAAGCGCATTGAATTCGGCGGAGGCCGTGTGGTTGCCTGATGTGACACCGCCGCCCATCCAGACGAGTTCGGTGATGCGGGCGGCAAGATCGGGCCGGGCGAGCGCCACGGCGGCGATGTTGGTGAGCGGGCCAAGTGCCAGGATGCGGTGCTGGCCTTTGCGTTCCAGCCAACGGCAGAGTGCTGCGAAGGCGTCGCTTTCGGCAAGGGCTGCGGCCTTCGGCAGGCTCTTGCCTGATGTCGGAATGCCGGTTTCGCCAAGGATCGCTTGAGCGGTTTCGAGCTTGCCGAGAACAGGCATGGCGCGACCGGTGTGGATGGGGAATTTCCAGTCGAAGGCACTGGCAGCACCGGCGGCGTTCATTCTCACCTGCGGCAGCGGCGTATTGCCGAAGACCAGTGATACGCCGTCGATCTCGAATTCAGACTGCACCACCACCAGAATGGCGGCGATGTCGTCGAAGCCCATGTCTGTGTCGATCCAGACGCCCATGATTTCACCCGAACCGTTTGAGGGTTGCCGCGTCGGCAACCGGCAGATCGAAGACGAGCGCGGTATCGAGGAGGAGTGCTGTCGAGGCAATGAAAGCCTTTTTCATCTTACATGTTCTCTATGTCGGAGGTCTTTTGTGCCAGGTTCGCAGGCCCGGATGATCGGCGGACGATAAGCTGCATGGCGACGCGTTCGATCGCCGCGGTAACGAGCACGCCCTCCCGGCCGCTGCTTGTTTTTATGGTATCCACCAGCGCCGACACGGCAATTTCGGCAATCCTATCCATGTCCATCCGGACCGTCGTCAGCGACGGCGTAACAACAGGCGACCAGATGAGGTCGTCGAAGCCGGTGACACTGACATCGGCGGGAATGTTGATGCCAGCCTGTTGCAACTCCGTCAGTGCCCGCAACGCCTGCAGGTCGGAGAGGGTGGCGAAGGCGGTGAAACCCTGCCTGACTTTTTCGGCGAGGCCGAGCGGGCAGCCAATGCCATTCTCCTGCTCCAGCCGGTCGATCCATAGGGCTTCCGAATGCATGCCCGGGCGCATGCCGGAGCGGATGCCGCCGGCGCGGTCATTCTGGACGTTGGATTCCTGATTGTTGCCGATGATGAGAACTCGGCAATGGCCGAGGCCTGCGAGATGGCCGGCGATTTCGAGCCCGCCCTGCCAGTGGTCGGCGGCAACGGTGTTTCCAGGCGTCGAGGGAGTGTCGATGATGGCGACGGGACAGACAGCGGACGAAATGCGGGTGGCGCGGCGGGGAATGATGACCATGCCGTCAACGCCGCGCTCGACCAGCCGGTTGATTGCCTCGGTCTGGGCGGCGACATCGCCGCGAGAATCGGCGATCAGGACGCCGTAACCGACGGCGGAGGCGGCGAATTCGATCGCCTGTGCGATCTTCGGGAACAGCGGATTGGCGATATCGGGCAGCACCAGGCCGAGAACGCCGCTGCGGCCGGTCCGCAGCGCCCGGCCGGCTTGGCTCGGGACGTAACCGAGCTCGGCTGCATGCTCGCGAATTCGTTCGACCAATTGGCCGGAGACCCGGCCTTTGCCGGAAAGCGCATTGGAGACAGTGGCGACGGAGACGCCGAGCGACGTCGCTATCCTGCTGAGGTTCGGTCCCGGGCGCGATGCTGTCATGACTGACGATCATTCTGATTAATCGTTTAACCAGGTTAATAGCTCGGCTTTTTCCGCATGTCGAATCCGAATTCATCTTATGCGCAATTATTCGGTTGCGGCACGCTGCAGGCAAGAAAAAGCCCCGCGAGACGATCGCGAGGCTTTGCATTCCTTGAGGTCGATTGAAGCAGCTGTCAGCTCTTGACAGCCACAACCTTCGCCGCCGGTGCGGTCGTCTTGCCGCCGGGGGCGAAGCCACCGCCGACTGCGATGTTCAGCGACACATAGTCCTTGGCCATCTGCTGGACCGCTGCGGCAAGGCTTGCCTGGGCAAGCGAAACCTGGCGCTGAGCGTCGAGAACGTCGAGCAGCGAAGAGGCGCCGTCCTTGTAGGATGCAGTGGAGAGTTCGAGCGTTTCCTGCGTGGTCTTCACCTGAGCTTGAAGCGCCGAAACCGTGCGGGCGTCACGCCGGACAGCCGAAAGTGCATTCTCGACCTGTTCGATCGCGGTCAGCACCGTCGACTTCCAGTTGAGATAGGCCGTGGCGGCATCGGACTGCGCCGTCTTGACGCCGGCGCGCAGGCGGCCGCCATCTAAGATCGGCAGGTTGAGGGTCGGGCCGAAGGACCAGGGCGTCAGGCCGCCATGGATGCCACGCTGGTTGATGTAGGCCGGCGAGATCGAGCCGCTGAGCGAGATGCTCGGATAGAGCTGCGCCTGGGCGACGCCGATCAGTGCGGTAGCGGCCGCGAGGTCGCGTTCCGCCACACGGATGTCGGGACGGTTGCGGATCAGGTCGGCCGGGATGCCGGACGTGATGCCGCCGCGGAATACCGGCTGGCCATAGCCCTTCAGCAGATCATCGACAAGGGTTGATGCCGGCAGGCCGAGCAGCGTGGCGATGTGATGGGCCGAAATGCGGATGTTGGTTTCGAGGCCGGGAATTTCGGCGAGCGTCGACTGCACCAGGCCTTCGGCCTGAACGACGTCGAGACGCGAAGCGGCGCCGGCTTCCAGCTGGAATTTGGTCAGCTCGTAGGTTTCCTGACGGGACTTCAGGTTGGCCTTCGAAAGCGCCAGGCGCTGCTGGTAATAGCGAACGTCGATGTAGCTCGAGACGAGATCCTGTACGAGGGTCAGCTTGGCAACGTCGGCGGATGCGTAAGCAGAATCGAGCGAAGCGAGAGCGCTCTCCGTGTTGCGCTTGTAGAGGCCGAAAATATCGAGCAGCCAGCTCAGCTGTGCCTCGCCGCCGCTGGTGTTACGCGTGTCGAACTGCGTGCGCAGTTCGCCTTTCTGGCCGCTGACGGTGTGCGAGGCGCCGACCGACAGGTTCGGCAGGGCGCCGGCTCCTGCGACGGTGACGTTGGCGGAAGCCGCATTGATGCGTTCGATCGCCTGCTGGATCGACAGGTTCTGGTCGAGGCCGGACTGGACGAGACCGTCCAGCTTGCGGTCCCTGAAGGCGCTCCACCAGGCCACGGTAGTAACATCGCCATCACTCTTGGTTCCACCCTCTCCGAATTTGGCGGGCAGCGGCATCTCAGGAGGAACATGATCCGGGCCCACAACGCAGCCCGACAACAATAACAATAATGCCGGTGTGGCAAAACGAAGAGATACCATTCATTTCATCCTGTACTCGAGCAAGTCAATTCTTGTCCGAAGCTTCATGCTTCAACTACGGCCGCCGCGCCTCGTTCTACCAAAAACACCATTCCGAAGCAGTCGGGCGCAATGTAGCAACGGGAACTGCATTATCACAGTGCATTTATATCACAGTCCTGCCGCATTTTTTCCCCGTGTGGCAAAGATGCGTCGAATGACGACGAAAAACGACGGCACGAAGAAAATTCCGAGCATCGTCGCCGCCAGCATGCCGCCGAGAACGCCGATGCCGATTGCATTCTGTGCCGCCGAACCCGCGCCTGTCGCGATCGCCAGCGGCACGACGCCGAGAATAAAGGCAAGCGAAGTCATGATGATCGGCCGCAGGCGCAATCTCGCTGCTTCCAATGTCGCCTCGTAGAGCCCCATGCCGCTTTCCATACGATCCTTGGCGAATTCGACAATCAGGATGGCGTTTTTCGCCGCCAGCCCGATAGTGGTGAGCAGGCCGACCTTGAAATAGACGTCGTTCGCCTGGCCGAAGAGGGTTGCCGCCGTCAGCGCCCCGAGAATACCGACGGGCACTGCCATGATCACCGAGAAGGGGATCGACCAGCTTTCGTAAAGCGCAGCCAGGCAGAGGAAGACGACGAGAACCGAGATCGCATAGAGCATCGGCGCCTGCGAACCGGAAAGGCGCTCCTGATAGGATATGCCTTGCCAGGCGACCGTATAACCGCCCCCGAGCTCATTGGTTAGTGCTTCCATTTCATTCATCGCATCGCCGGAGGAAACTCCGGGAGCGGATGCGCCGTCGAGCGGAATGGCGCTGACGGCGTTAAAGCGGGCAAGCGAGGGCGCGCCCTTCACCCACTCCGTGCGGGTAAAGGCGGAGAAGGGCACCATTTCGCCGTCATTGTTGCGGGCGTACCAGTGGTTGAGATCGCTCGGCTGCATGCGGAAGGGCGCATCACCCTCGACGTAGACCGGCTTGATCTCGCCGTTCAGCGTAAAGTCGTTGACGTCGCGCCCGGTGAAGATGATCGACAGCATCGAATTGACCGAGGCGATGTCGACGCCCATGGCGCCGATCTTCTCCTGATCGAGCACGATGCGCATCTGCGGCTCGACTTCCTTGTTGCTGCTGCGCAGCGCCACGATCTTGCCCGACGTGTTGCCCATCTGGATCAGCCGTTTGGATGCGGCCGTCAGGGCGTCGTTGCCGTGGCCGCCGGTATCGACGAGATACATCGAGAAGCCGCTCGACACGCCAAGCCCCTGGATCGCCGGCGGTAGCAGCGCGAAGACCTGCGCCTCGCGGATCGCAAAGAAGCTGCGCAGTGCACGGTTGACGACCGATTGGGCGCTCAGCGTCGGATCGGTGCGCTGTGCGAAATCCTTCAGTTTGGTGAAGACGATGGCGCTGTTCTGGCCGGAACCGCTGAAGCCGAAGCCGAGCGCGCCGAAGACGGAATCGACGGCGTCCTTCTCGTTTTCACGATAATATTTCTCGACCTTCTCGACGACCGCCTGGGTCTGCTGCGTGGTCGAACCCGGCGGCGTGGTGACGATGGTCAGCAGCACGCCCTGGTCTTCCTGCGGCAGGAAGGAGCTCGGCAGGCGGGTGAAGAGATAAGCGCAGCCGGCGCCGACCAGAAGGAAGACCAGCATGACACGGATCGGCCGCTTCAGCAGATAGCCGATGGCGCTGATATAGCCGTTGGTCGAGCGCGTGAAGTTGCGGTTGAACCAATCGCCGACACGGTGCTTCCTGTGTTCGCCGACCGGCTTCAGCATCGTGGCGCAAAGTGCGGGCGTCAGCACGAGGGCGACGAGCGCCGACAGCAGCATGGCCGAGACGATGGTGATCGAGAACTGCCGATAGATGATGCCGGTCGAACCACCGAAGAAGGCCATCGGAATGAAGACCGCCGTGAGGACGAGCGCGATGCCGACAATGGCGCCGGTGATCTCGCCCATCGATTTTTCCGTCGCTTCGAGCGGCGAGAGCTTTTCTTCGGACATGATGCGTTCGACGTTTTCAACGACGACGATGGCGTCGTCGACGAGAAGACCGATCGCCAGCACCATGGCAAACATCGTCAAGGTATTGATCGAGTAGCCGGTGACCGCCAGCACCCCGAAGGTGCCGAGCAGCACCACGGGAACGGCAATGGTCGGGATCAGCGTCGCACGGAGATTCTGCAGGAAGACGAGCAGCACCACGAAGACGAGTACGATCGCCTCGATCAGCGTGTGCACGACCTTCTCGATCGACAGTTCTACGAAGGGCGTGGTGTCGTAGGGATAGGTGATCTCCACGCCTGCCGGCAGACCGCGGCCGATGACCTCGAGGGCGGAGCGCACGCGGGCGGCGGTATCGATGGCGTTGGCGCCGATCGCAAGGTTGACGGCAAAACCGGTCGACGGCTGGCCGTTGTACCGCGAACTGCCGCCGTAGCTTTCCTGGCCGATCTCGATGCGCGAGACGTCGCTCAGGCGCACCGTCGCGCCGTCCTTTTCGACCTTCAGGATGATGTGCTCGAAATCGGCGACGGTGGTCAGCTGGCTTTGCGCGGTGATGGTGACGTTGATCTGCTGGCCGAGGATCGTCGGCTGGGCCCCGAGCGAGCCGACGGAGACCTGGGTGTTCTGGGCCTGGATGGCTGACGTCACGTCGCTCGGCGTCAACTGGTATTTCAGCAGCTTGAACGGATCGAGCCAGACGCGCATGGCGTATCCCGAACCGAAGACGTTGATGCTGCCGACGCCTTCCAGGCGCTGGATCTGATCCTCGATCGAGGTCGACATGATATTGCCGAGGTCGACCGAGTTGCGTTTGCCGTCGGTCGAAACAAGCGAGCCAACGAGAAGGATGCTCGAGGTCGAGCGGGTGACGCTGATGCCGGCATCGATGACGTCGCTCGGAAGCTGCGACTGAACCAGCTGCAGCTTGTTCTGCACCTGCACCTGGGCGATATCGGGGTCGGCGCTCGTCCCGAAGGTGAGCTGGATGCTGGCCGAACCCGTCGATGAGGTCGAGGTCATGTAGGTGAGATCGTCGAGGCCGGTCATGCCATCCTCGATGATCGTCGTCACCGATTTCTCGACAGTCTCGGCGCTGGCGCCGCGATAGGTGGCGTTGATGCGAACCGTCGTCGGGGCGATGTCGGGATATTGCGAGATCGACAGCGTGAAGATCGCCAGCAGGCCGGCGAGCATGATGGTGATCGCAATGACCCAGGCGAAAATCGGACGTCGGATGAAAAACTTGGCCATCGGTTGTTCCTGTGCGGCTGAGACGGTGACGAGCGGGGCTCAGCGATTACTTCGCTGCAGGCTTCTGCGCGTCACCGGCCGCGGGCTGCTCGGCAGGCACGACCACGCCGTTGTCGTTGATCTTCATCGGGACCGACTTCACCGGCATGCCGGATGTGATCGACTGCAGGCCGCTGACGATCAGCTGATCGCCGTCCTTGATGCCGTCGGTCACGAGCCAGGAATTGTTGGAGGGCGAGCTGTTCTCGAAGGCGCGGGTTTCGACCTTGCCGTCGGCGGAAACGAATTGTGCCGTCAGCCGGCCGTTGGCGTCACGGCTCGTCGCCAGCTGCGGGAGCGCATAACCGGCCTCGGCGCCGAGCTCGACGGTTGCGCGGACATACATGCCCGGCAGCACGATACGGTCGGGATTGGGAAAGAGCACGCGGATGATGAAGGTGCCGGTGGTCTCGCTGACCACCTGCTTCGACATGTCGAGCTTGCCCTGCTGGTTGTATTCCTTGCCGTTTTCGAGGATCAGATGGAAGACGACATTGGCTTCGCCCTTAATGTCCCCGGCGGCCATCGCATCACGCAGCTTCAAGAGGTTGGTGCTCGATTCCGTCAGCGAGATGTAGATCGGATCGAGCTGGCGGATCGTCGTCAGCGCCGTCGTCTGGTTGGCAGAGACGACGTTGCCGACATTAACGGCCGTCTGGTCGATGATGCCATCGAAAGGGGCGACGATCCTGGTGTGGTCGAGGTCGATCTGTGCAGCGGAAAGCGAGGCCTTTGCCGACTCGACTTCCGCCTTGGCCTGGAGCAGCGTCGTTTTGGCAGTTTCGAATTCGATCTGGGTGGCGCCACTGCCGACGAGGCGCTGGTAGCGGTCGAGATTGCTTTCAGCGCTCGGCACGCTGGCTTGCGCCTTGGAGATTGCCGCCTTGGCCTGCTCGACGGCAGCGATATAGGGTGCATCCTCGATCTGGTAGAGAAGGTCGCCCTTCTTGATTTCGCCGCCTTCCTTGAAGGCGATCTCACGGATGAGGCCGCTCACCTGCGGCCGGATATCGGCTGTCTGAAATGTCTCGGCACGGCCGGGCAGGATCGTGGTGATCGGGAACGTGCCCTTCGTCAGCGTGATCACGCCGACGGGGGACGCCTGTTGTGCCGCGCCTGCGCCCGCATTGCCGGCGGGCTTGGAGCCATTGTCGCTGCAGGCGGCGAGAAGGGCTGCGAATGCCAGGGCCGAGGAAATGAGGAGGGCACGCCGTATCATGCTGAATTCCTGTGCGGTGGCAATCGCCGTTCAATCCACGCGCTCGGCCCACGGGCTCGGCTGGGCCGAGCGCAGGCTCATATAAGCGTCAGGATTGGTTTGGCTTCAAATGCCGTTATCCGAATTTAAGAAAAGCTTTACGAAGTGACGTAATTCAGCAATCATCACTTAGCAAGCGCTATTTTGCAGTGCGGCATCGACGAAACACACGATTTTTTCGGCGCGATGCACGAGCGTCTCCTTGTCGTCGCGGGCGATCATGACAGGGTGCAGCACGCAGGCCAGGACATCTGCGACCGTATGTGCCGCGCTCTTTGGATCGCGGCAATGATAACGTCCCTCCGCCATGCCTTCGCGGATGATTTCGCCGAGCTTCGCTTCGATGCGGGCGCGATAGCGATTGCCGGCCTCGAGTTTGGCTTCGATCGTCGAAAGCACCATTTCGAAGATATAAGGGTTCTTCTGGATGTCCTGCAGGTGGCTTTCCAGCAGACGCAGGATGAACCGGAGCAGTTGTTCCTTTGGTGGCAGCTTCTCATCGAAGGCGGCGAAGCGCTCGGCGGCATCGTCGAGATGGCGTCCGGCGATCGCATCGACCAGCGCGACCTTGGAACGGAAATGCTTGAAGACATTGGCGGGCGACATGTGGAGCGCGCCGGCGATATCGGCGATCGACACAGCAACGAAGCCGCGCTCGCGAAACAGCATCTCCGCCATGGAGAGAATGTCTTCCCGCGTTTCCTCGGCCTTGCGTCTTGGCCTTCTTACCATCTGTTCCCCGCCGGGCTGAGCCCGATACCCCTTTTTTTCGATGCTAGCGCGATTGGAAGGAATGCCGCAAGCTGATGATCGGGCCGGCGGCTTTCGTCTGTCGCCTTTTCAAGGAAAATAGGGAGCGAGGTTGTTTCGGACACGGGCAAGCGGCGTCTCGCCGCTATCATCTGGGACAAAGCGCTCGCCGGTGATCGCCTCGTAGGCTTTGATGTAGACGACCGAGGTCTGCTCGATCAGTTCGGTGGGGATTTCCGGGATCTCGTCCTTATAGGGATCGCAACGCTCCGCCACCCAGGCGCGGACGAAATCCTTGTCGAAACTTTCCGGGCGTTTTCCGTCGGCAAAGCTTGCCGGATAACTTGCGGCAAGCCAGTAGCGACTGCTGTCCGGCGTATGGATCTCGTCGGCGAGGATAATGTTGCCGTCACCGTCGGTGCCGAACTCGTATTTGGTATCGACCAGGATCAGCCCGTTTTTCGCCGCCATCTCCTGGCCGCGGGCAAAGAGGGCGAGCGCATATGTCGACAGCGTCTGCCATTGCTCTTCTGTCAGCAGGCCACGCGTGACGATTTCGGCCGGCGTCAGCGGTTCATCGTGGCCGCCGTCGAATTCCTTGCTGGTCGGCGTGATGACAGGTTCGGGCAGGATCTGGTTGTCGCGCATGCCATCGGGCAGACGCATGCCGTACATGTCGCGCTCGCCCTTTTTATAAAGCGTCAGGATCGAGGTGCCGGTGGTGCCGGCGAGATAACCACGCACGACGATCTCGACCGGCAGGATGTCGAGCCGCTTGCCGATGACGACATTCGGATCGGGATAGTCGAGAACGTGGTTCGGGCAGATGTCCTTCGTCGCCTCGAACCAGTAGCGCGCCGTCTGGGTCAGTACCTCGCCCTTATAGGGGATGCAGGTGAGAATGCGGTCGAAAGCGCTCAGCCGGTCGGTGCTGATAATGATGCGGCGTCCGTCCGGAAGATCGTAATTCTCGCGCACCTTGCCGCGATAATAGTTCGGCAATTCCGGGAAATGGGCTTCGGAAAGAATTCGCACGGCGCTCGACTGTCCTTAATTATTGGGTGAAGACTTCTTGCTCTAGTTTCATTGCTGGGGAAGTCAAGCCGATCGGGTATCGCATCACAGCCAGAACAGAGCGGTCAGAAGCAGGGCGAGGCCGTAACTTGTGACGGCAAGCGGCCAGCCGGCGCGCAGGAAATCACTGAAGCGGTAGCCGCCGATCCCCATGGCCAGCGTGTTGTTGTGATGGCCGAAGGGCGTCAGGAAATCCAGGGAGGCGCCGGCGGCGACTGCGATCAGATAGGCGTCCGGCGCATGCCGGCCGGCTCTTGCGAATTCCAGTGCGATCGGGGTCAGGACGATTGCGACCGTCGCGTTGTTGACGAAAGGCGTCAAGGCCATTGCTAGGAAGAGGATGAGGGCGATGCCGAAGAGCGGATGGGTGATCGGCACGACGAGGCTCAGCCAGCCGGCAATGGTTTCGGCCGCTCCGGTGCTCGCCACTGCCTGGCCGATCGGGATCATCGCCGCCAGCATGATGATGATCGGCCAATTGAGATCGGCCATCGCCTGACGGATGTTCAGATGATTGAGCAGAGCGAGCACGAGGACGACCCCGGCAAAAGCGACGTCGGGACGCAGGCCGGCCGCGGAGGCGGCGACGCCGCAGGCAAAGAGCGTGAAGGGCCGCCAGGAGAGGAGAGCCGGTTCGGCCGGTGCTGTCGGGGCGAGCGGCAAGCACTCGCTTTCCTCCAACGCTTCGCCGATCGCCGTGCGTGGCCCCTCCAGTGTCAATATATCGCCGATCGACAATTGCAGGTCGAGGAAGCGGCCTTCGATGCGTGGCGCGCGCATGGAAAGGGCGGTGACCGCGATGCCACGACGGTGGAAGATTTCGAGCGAGCGGACGCGCGAACCGACCAATGTGCTTTCCGGCATGACGACGGCTTCGACACGGGTGAAATCCGGCTGCAGGCCATGCGGATGGGCATCGGCCATCAGCGCCTGCGTGGCGGCAAGGTCGGCAAAGACCGCATCGGCGCCCTCGGCAAGCAGCACGTCGCCGGGTTCGATCACCGACTGGTCGAGCGGACCGAAGACGAAATTATCGCCGCGGATCAGCGCGTGCGGCTTGATGCCGAAACGCACGGGGCAATCGGAAAGCCGCACGCCGATCAGCGGCGAGATGTCAGGGATGTGACGCTCGACGACGATGCGGCGCGCGGCCGGGGAGATCGTCACCGGTGTTTCGTCGGGTTCCGGAAACATGCGCTGCGCGCGAAAGGCGATGAGCAGAATTCCGGCGATGGCGACCGGCAGGCCGACATAGGCGAAATCGAAGAAGCGAAAGCCGGTTCCGGTCGCCTTGGCGAGCGCATCACTGACGAGCAGGTTGGCCGGGGTGCCGATCAGCGAAACGAGACCGCCGAGCAGGGCCGCGAACGAGACCGGCATGACGAGCTGGCGGCGGGGGATTTTCAGGGCCGCGCCGAGGCGTAGCGCTACCGGCAAGGTGATAGCAAAGGCGCCGATATTGTTCATGAAGATGGACATGAAGCCGGCGAGCGCGGAAGTGCCGGCGATGACGGTGAAGTCGGAGGGTCTTGTGGCCGCGAAACGGGCGGCGAGACTGTCGAAGAGCCTGGCGCGCGCCAGCACCTGGACGACCAGCAGGATCTCGACGACGGTGATGACGACGGGACTGGCGAAGCCCGTGAAGATCTGGTCGGCGGGATAAAGGCCGAGCGCATAGCCGGCAAGCAGGCCGGCGATCGAGACCACCTCGATGCGGATGCGATCGAGCGAGAAGAGAGTGAGCATCGCCAGCAGAAGGATCAGCAGGGATGCTTGCTCGAACATAGGCGGGTCCGTTGTTTCATCGATCAGGCGGACTGTAATCGTTCCTCATGCGCTGTACAGAGCGCCTTCAGGTCAGGATTGAATAATCCTCACATCTCACGTCAGGCTGGTGGTGCCTGCCACCGGCCCGTGGCGTTCCGCTCCAGAATGGGCGTTGCGAAGACGCTGACGGTGCGCGCGATCCATTGCGGCCCGGCGGCTGCGAGACTTTCGCGCCACCGCTCCGATTGCAGCATGGCCGCACCGATGACCATGGGTTCGATACCGCAGGCCATCAGCAGATGGAGACCGGCAACGATCGAGGCGCCGCTGGAAATGACGTCATCGATGAGTGCGACGCGCCGTCCCTGAAGCAGCGGCAGCATGCGGGGATCGATATAGAGGCGTTTCTGCTGTGTCGGCGTGGTGATCGAAGACAGGGCAACGGAGAGCTCGTCGCGATACCAGAATTTGCGCGAGGTGCCGAGCGGAACATAGCGATCATGGCCGAGCTTCTGCGCCACGGCGGCGGCCAGCGTCAGACCAAGCGTCGGCAGGCCGGCGACGACGTCGATGCGCATGGGCCTGATCTTTTCGGCGAGGCTTTCGGCGAGCGCATCAAGGACGGGGAAGCTCGCCTGGTTGACGATCAGCGAGGCGAGGGCGTGATCGCCATCCGCCAGCTCACGGATCGGCAGGCGAAGCTGACGGTCGTCTTCGAGCACGGCGACATAGAAAGAGGTGAATTCCCCATCGCCGGCAAAGGTGCCGGGCGGGTGGATCTCCTGCCAGAAATCGTGCGGTGCCATCTCCGTCACACCAGTCAATTGCGTCTCGTCCTTTCCATGCCGGTTCTCCGGCGCAGCGCCTGCAATTCCGGTTCGGTCAGCGCACGCACGGCGCCTTTCGGCAGTTCGCCGAGTTCGAGCCCGCCGATTGCGACGCGCACGAGGCGCAGGCATTCGGTTCCCAGCGCCTCCAGCATACGGCGGATCTGGCGGTTGCGGCCCTCGTCGAGCTCGACCTCGATCCATGAATTCCTGTCGCCCTGGCGCAGGCGCCGCGCGGCGGTCGCCGTCAGCAACTCGCCGTCGTGGCGGATGCCCGATGTCATGGCGGCAATGTCCTCGTCGTCCATGAGGCGGTCGATCTGGACATGATAGGTCTTCGTCACATGCGTGACCGGATCGAGCAGGATCTGGGCGAATTCGGTGTCGTTGGTGAAAAGCAGCAGGCCCTCGCTCGCTTTGTCGAGCCGGCCGACGGGAGAGAGATGCGGGATGTCGAAATCCCTGAGGCAATCATAGACCGTCGGCCTGCCTTCTGGATCGTGGCGGGTGGTGACGAGACCGCGGGGCTTGTTGAGCATCAGATAGATTTTCGCTTCGGCAGCGATTGCGAGGCCATCGATACTGATCTTTGCCGTGGCAAGATCGACCCATGCGGAGGTGTCGCTGACGGTGCGGCCGTCGACCGCAACGCGATTTTCGGCAATCAGACGTTCGGCCTGCGTGCGGGAGCAATAACCGAGCTTGGAAAGGGCGCGGGGAAGGGTAACCCGCTTAGCCGCAGCATTATCGGCGGGCTTTGTCCGCTCACGCGTCTTGTGCGGTGGGCGCCGCTCCCTCATCTGCCATCCTTGTCCTGCTTTTGGTGCCGCTTTCTTGGCATGAACGGCGCAAGGATGCCAGCAAGGCAAATGAAAAACGAGGGGGAATAACAGGCGCCGCAAAAGAGGCTCAGCGCTTTGGGATAAAGCGCCGTCACGGCTTGATAGGGTGGCGCTGCCTCAGCGGCAGGCCATGAAGCCGGCCAGTTCCTTACGGCTGACGACGATACCGGCGGCGGCCTTGACCGGGTCCGGATGTGTGTAGGACAGACTAGGCATTTCCGGCAAATCGAGTGCCTGGCGCATATTCATGATACCGACCGCATAGCGGCCATTGGCGCTGTCGACGCTGACTTCGATAATGCAGTTGGCCCGCTTGTTTTCCATGGTAGTCCTCCCTTCATTTTTTTATGTTCCCATAGCTCACATTAAAAATTGGTTTTTGTAAGACATAAGCATTTACGCACCCTGCCGAAAAACGGATCGGCGGGTGCGTAAAAGCTAGTTTTTGGGTGGGTAAGCGTGTTCAGCGCCACCATTGGCGAGGCTGGGGCTGTGGGCTGCCGGAAAGCAGGTACCCGGCGAGGAATCCGATGGCACCTGCAAGCACCAGCGCAGTGGTCGTTGCGGCTGGATGCTCGCGGGCGGCGTCTGCGGCAGCGACGCCTTCGGCCCTGATCTGGGCGACAGCATTCTTTGCCCGGGGCAGGGCTTCATCATAAGCCTTGCCGGCGCGGCCGCGCACTTCGTAATAGGCTTCGGCCCCTTGAGCGGAAATCATCTTCTGCAGGCGCGAGACTTCCTGCTGGAGTGCGGCAATGTCCTTGCTGACAGATGCTCTGATATCATCGGTATTGGCAGCCATGTTGGTCTCCTTCCTTCAATGGGAAAGACAACACCCAACTCGGTGATAGGTTCCGAAATCTCAGCCGCTGATGTGTGACGGAAATTTAAAGCTCGCCGATTGGGGCCACGTTAATCCTCTGTTAACCATAAATCCGCGCAAGATCCTGT
>NZ_CP025012.1:0-3607500 GCF_002953715.1 Rhizobium leguminosarum | reverse complement strand
GCGTAACGACTTCCCCGCTGTCTCCAACATAGACTCAGTGAAATTGAATTCCCCGTGAAGATGCGGGGTTCCTGCGGTCAGACGGAAAGACCCCGTGCACCTTTACTATAGCTTTACACTGGCATTCGTGTCGGCATGTGTAGGATAGGTGGTAGGCTTTGAAGCGGGGACGCCAGTTTCCGTGGAGCCATCCTTGAAATACCACCCTTATCGTCATGGATGTCTAACCGCGGCCCGTTATCCGGGTCCGGGACAGTGTATGGTGGGTAGTTTGACTGGGGCGGTCGCCTCCGAAAGAGTAACGGAGGCGCGCGATGGTGGGCTCAGACCGGTCGGAAATCGGTCGTCGAGTGCAATGGCATAAGCCCGCCTGACTGCGAGACTGACAAGTCGAGCAGAGACGAAAGTCGGTCATAGTGATCCGGTGGTCCCGCGTGGAAGGGCCATCGCTCAACGGATAAAAGGTACGCCGGGGATAACAGGCTGATGACCCCCAAGAGTCCATATCGACGGGGTTGTTTGGCACCTCGATGTCGGCTCATCGCATCCTGGGGCTGGAGCAGGTCCCAAGGGTTTGGCTGTTCGCCAATTAAAGCGGTACGTGAGCTGGGTTCAGAACGTCGTGAGACAGTTCGGTCCCTATCTGCCGTGGGTGTAGGAATATTGACAGGATCTGTCCCTAGTACGAGAGGACCGGGATGGACATATCTCTGGTGGACCTGTTGTCCTGCCAAGGGCATAGCAGGGTAGCTATATATGGACGGGATAACCGCTGAAGGCATCTAAGCGGGAAACCCACCTGAAAACGAGTATTCCCTATCAGAGCCGTGGAAGACGACCACGTTGATAGGCCGGGTGTGGAAGTGCGGCAACGCATGAAGCTTACCGGTACTAATAGCTCGATCGGCTTGATCGTTCTCATTGACTATGCTCATCGAACTCCCGGCAAACACATCGTGTTTGTCCGGATCGATGTGCCAGACCTTTGTCCTGACGCGCCAATGGCGCTGCGGACGGCCCGCCAAACGATTGGCGACGGCCTCTGGCCTGTATGGGTGCCACAAGCACCCGCAGCCGGAAGAGATCGAAAGACGTGTTCAAAAAAGAAAACAGGCTAACGCCTGCCAGCTTCTCAAAACATATAGTTGCGCTTTGCCGACCTGGTGGTTATGGCGGGGTGGCTGCACCCGTTCCCTTTCCGAACACGGCCGTGAAACGCCCCTGCGCCCATGGTACTTCGTCTTAAGACGCGGGAGAGTAGGTCGCTGCCAGGTCTGCAAAACGCAACTAATCAATCTTCTCATCACAACCTACGGCCCATGCCGTCACAAAAGGGCCGCTCACAAAGCGGCCTTTCGTGTTATAATACTGCAGCAAATCCCATCGATTTGCACATGGCGCGGGGTGGAGCAGCCCGGTAGCTCGTCAGGCTCATAACCTGAAGGCCGCAGGTTCAAATCCTGCCCCCGCAACCAAAATACATAAGACAATATGCAAAAGCCCGCCTCGTGCGGGCTTTTTGCGTTTCCAGAAATTCGAGGAGTTAACACCTCGGCAGCGGGCCGCAACAATTGTCAATGCAGACGCGGTCGGCGTCGCTTGCTGAGCTGCCGTCCCCGGTTCTACCGGGCGATGGTCTCCGGCACGACGTCCGTCTTGCGTGCGGTGGGCTCGGCACTCATGCGGATCCGCTCGAGGGCGGCACTCGCCTTGGCGGCATAAACTCAAGACCAGCGTGCTCTCAAGGGCCGGATTCGCCTACTCGCCCTGTCGCAAGTTGCGAAGTCGGTCGAAAAGGACGGCGAGCACGATTGCCCCACCGATAAAGCATCCTTGCCAGAATGCGTTGATGCCGAGCAGGCCAAGACTGTTGCGGATGACCTCGATAAGTGCGGCGCCGACCAAGGCTCCAAAAGCGGTGCCGACGCCGCCGGCCAGATTGGCGCCGCCGATAACCGCGGCGGCAATGACCTGAAGTTCCATTCCGGCTCCGATGTTTGTGGTGACAGCGCCGAGCCAGCCGGTTTGAATGATGCCGGCAACCCCCGCCGACAGGGCAGAAATCATATAGACGATGACCTTGATCCTCGGCACGGGAACGCCCGTCAGTGTGGCGGCGTGCTCATTGCCGCCGATGGCAAAGACATATCGGCCGAACTTGGTCCAGCGCAGCACGAAACCGGTGATGAGTGCCAGCACGACCATGTAAAGCACTGGATTGGCGATGCCGAAAACCCAGGCGCCGCCACCCAGCGCCAGTAGCTTGTCGTGATCAGGTCCGAACTGGAAAACGACAGTGTTGTTGGACGCGACCATCGCAAGGCTGCGCGCAATCGACAACATGCCGAGCGTGACGACGAAAGGTGGGAAGCCGAGATAGGCAATCAATACACCGTTGAAAGCTCCGACCAAAAGAGCAGTACCGATTGAGGCGGCAATGCCGACTTCAATACTGTATCCCGCATGCATGACGACCGCCAGCACCATGCTGCACAGGCAAAGCACGGAGCCAACGGACAAATCGATGCCGCCAGTGATGATGACCAGCGTCATGCCCAGCGCGATAATGGCGACGAAAGTGACGTTGCGGGTGATGTTGTAGATGTTCTTCGATGTTGCAAAGGAGTCCGTCGCCATCGACAGAAAAATGCAGGCGAGAATGACGGCAATCAGCACCCAGAATGTCTGGCCGCCCATGATCGTCGCAAGCCAGCTGCGTTGCTTCTGTCCGATCGTTTGGTCAAGTGTAACCGCCATCGTCGACCTTCTTCCTTCCTGTTGCAACGGATAGCATCGATCACACCTGTTCAATGGCGCCGGTGATCAGTCCCGTCACTTCCTCCGGCGAACTTGCCGCAATCTGCTTGTCGGCTACTTTTCTGCCCCGCCGCATCACGATCACGCGGTCGGCGACCGAGAAGACGTCGGGCATGCGGTGGCTGATCAGGACAACGACAATGCCCCGGTCCCGCAATTGGCGGATCAGATTCAGAACCTCAGCCACCTGGCGCACTGATATGGCTGCCGTCGGCTCGTCCATCAATACGATTTTCGCTTCAGACAGCATTGTGCGGCCGATCGCTACCGCTTGCCGCTGGCCACCTGACATTTGCTTGACGAGATCGCGCGCCCGCGTTTCGGATTTGAGTTCGCGAAATATCTCGCTGGCGCGCTTGTACATGCTCTTGTGGTCGAGGATGCGAAGAGGCCATACGCCGCGGCGCAATTCGCGTCCAAGGAACACGTTCGCTGCCGCCGTCAGATTGTTGCAGAGCGCCAAGTCCTGGTGAACGATCTCAATGCCATGCTGGCGCGCTTCCTTCGGCTGATGAAGCACGAGATCGGCGCCGTCGAGCCGCATGGTTCCATGGCTCGGTCGAAAGTTGCCGGCAATCATCTTCACCAGTGTGGATTTACCAGCGCCGTTGTCGCCCATGAGGCCGACAACCTGCCCCGCTTCGAGCGAAAAAGAAACATCGTTGACTGCCTGGATGGCACCGAAATGTTTGGAAATATTACTGAGCTCAAGAACCGCCACCAGCCTCCTCGCCTCCCAAAACCTGCGGGCTATCCATCGCTCCGAACCCTGCTTGTCTTCGACGCAGGGCTCTGGCGCGTTCGCTTTTCCAATATCCTCCCAGGAAAGGCGATTGGGAGCATTTACGCAAAACCCTGCGACAGCGTCAACTCATTGTCCCGTCTATCGACCTTATTGTCGCAAAAATCTGTTTTGTCAGACAAATATCATTTGACGAGAGTGGCGCCCGGATATTAGCTATCAATGGGGGAGAAAGAGCATGCTAATCCTTGTTACCGGTGCGACGGGCAAGGTCGGGCGGCGCTTCATTGCTGGGCTGCTTGACGATCCGAGATTTTCCAAAGCCCGTATTCGAGCGCTTTGTCATAATCGTTTGTACGAGGCGACCGACCGTGTCGACGTCTTCCAAGGCTCGATCGCCGATCGCGATGTCGTGGCAGCGGCGCTGGATGACGTTACCCATGTCGTGCATCTCGCCACATGCAAGGAAACGCCTGAAGACGTCATGGATGTCACGGTCAAAGGTCTCTTTTGGCTGCTTGAGGAGTTCCGTACGAGCGTCACGGCACGCCAGTTCATCCTGATCGGTGGTGATGCGGGCGTTGGGCATTTCCACTATCGCCACGACGGCCCGATCACCGAGAACACCCGTCATTGTGCCTATCCGGGAAGCTATGCGCTCTCCAAGGTGCTGGAAGAGGTCATGCTGGAACAGTTTGGCATTCAGTACGGTCTCAATGGCTGTTGTCTGCGCGCGCCCTGGATCATGGAAAAGGACGATTTCAAGTATTCGCTGTCTTTTGGAGACGATGTCTTTGGCGGTCCGGACTGGAAAACGCTCGTTCCGGAAGACGCGGCGCGGCGTTATGCAGCGATGGGTACGGTGCCGCTGCTGCTCGATGCCGACGGGCGTGCACTGAAGCGCAACTTCGTGCATGTCGATGACCTCGTCTCGGCAATATTGGCAGCGATCGATAATCCCCGGGCGGAGCGGCAACTCTTCAATATCTGCATGGATCGACCTGTCGACTATGCTGAAGTCGCCGCCTATCTCTTGCGCACGCGCAATCTCGGTTCCATCGACATACCAAGCCGCTTCCATTCCAATTGGATGGACAACAGCAAGGCGAAATACCTGCTGGATTGGCGGCCAAACTACGATCTCGAAATGCTTATCGACTCGGCATGGCAATACGAGCGTTCGAAGGAGGAGCCTCGCATCGTCTGGTATCCGGGTTGATTTCGTGTGGCGGGCACGCGGTGTCCGTCTGTTTCAAGGGAGGAAACTATGAGGAAGGCATTACTACTTACAGCCGCAGTCTTAGCACTCACCGCCGGGCAGGCCTTGGCCAAAAAGCAACTCGTCATCGTCGTCAAGGGCCTCGACAATCCGTTCTTCGAAGCAATCAATCAAGGTTGCCAGAAATGGAACAAGGAGAACCCGACTGCGGAATACGAGTGCTTCTACACCGGTCCGGCATCGACATCCGATGAAGCCGGCGAAGCGCAGATCGTTCAGGATATGTTGGGCAAGGCAGACACGGCTGCAATCGCAATTTCGCCGTCAAATGCAAAGCTCATTGCCCAGACCCTGAAGACGGCCAATCCGACGGTTCCGGTGATGACGCTCGATGCCGATCTTGCTGCCGAGGATGCAGCCTTGCGCAAGACCTACCTTGGCACGGACAATTATCTGATGGGCGCCCGCATCGGGGAGTACATCAAGAAGGCCAAGCCGAAGGGCGGCAAGATCTGCACGATCGAAGGCAACCCGGGAGCCGACAATATTCTGCGCCGCGCGCAAGGGATGCGCGACACGCTCACTGGCCAGAAAGACCTTGCCGCGCTGAAAGGCGAGGGGGGTTGGACTGAGGTCGCCGGCTGCCCGGTGTTCACCAATGACAATGGTGCCCAGGGTGTTCAGGCAATGACCGACATCCTCGCGGCCAATCCCGACCTGGACGCATTCGGCATTATGGGTGGCTGGCCATTGTTTGGCGCGCCGCAACCCTATCGCGATCTGTTCAAACCAATGGCCGACAAGATCGCCAGCAACGATTTCGTCATTGGTGCCGCCGACACGATCGGCGACGAGGTTGCCATTGCAAGGGAAGGCCTCGTGACCGCGCTCGTCGGCCAACGACCGTTCGAGATGGGCTACAAGGCACCTTCGGTGATGATGGATCTGATTGCCGGCAAGCCGGTTGAAGATCCGGTCTTCACCGGGCTCGATGAGTGCACAAAGGATACTGTCGACACCTGCATTCAAAAGTAGGTTCACGGTTTGGCGCACCCGGTTCAAGGGTGCGCCGACTGTCCTCACGAGACGGATCGAGAGATCCGCAGGGCTTGACGCGCCCTGAATTCCGCGGTTTTTGGCGGGGTCAATCGCAGGCGACTTCCTCGTTATTACGATTGTTTTGATCATACGTGCAGACAGTCGAAAGAATGCTGAGGCAGTAGAAATAAATGCCTGACAAAAAATCGGGAAAGCCAACGGCTGCGGTCGAGCTGGTGACGGTTGACCGCTCGGCCACCACAAGGCGCCCAAATTCTCCCCGCATGACGGGGGCGAGTGTTCATGTGTCTTTGGCAGGCGAGATCGGTCTGCGAATCGTGCGCGGCGACTATCCGCCGGGCACGATCCTGCCAAATGAGGCAAAATGGTCTGAGGTCTTTGACGTCAGCCGCTCGGCAGTGCGCGAAGCGATCAAGATGTTGATGGCCAAGGGCCTGCTTTCTTCCCGCCCGAAAATCGGCAGTTGGGTCGAACCCAAGGAACGTTGGAACCTGCTGGATCGAGATGTCTTGGGCTGGTATGCGGCATCTCCTGATCGGGAAGCGTTTCTGAGGGCCGTGCAAGAACTCAGGCATATGATCGAGCCGGAAGCGACTGCGCTTGCTGCGGAGCGCCGAACTGAGGAGCAAATGAACGCGATCAGTCAGGCCCTGCATGACATGGATCAGGCGACATCGCTCCAGCAGCGAACAGAATCCGATGCGCGATTTCACATCGCGATCTTGCGCGCCTCCGGAAATGATCTGCTGGTGCCGCTCGGCGTATTGATCGAATCAGCGCTGAACCACCTCTTCGCCCATGTGACGCGGGAGGAAGACAACTTGCGGTATGCGCTGAAACTTCATGAAAATATTGAGAAAAGTATTCGATTGCAGCGACCGAACATGGCGCGCAGCGCAGTCCGCAAGGCGCTGGCAAATACCGACGAAATCATAGCCCGGTGGTCACGATAGCTGGCGCGTTGCCGATAGCTCGATGCAGGGGAATTCAACCTCCTGCCGTCCTCGATGCCTACCCAAAACCCGCAGCTTGTGCTATTTTCCTTGGCAACCTTCGGGGGCTGAGCCATGCGTGGGCTGCTTGCATCGGTGGCGTTGATTTTCACAGCGACAACGGCCGCTGCGGGGAGCCCTTTGTTCGATGCCGTTGCCACCGGAAACACCGCCGCCGTCGAGCAGGTTCTGGCTACCGGTGCCGATGTCGATAGCCGCGCACGCGATGAGGCGACGCCTCTCATCAACGCCGCGCTCGGAGCCCAGCTTGCCATAGCCGAATTGCTCATCGGCAAAGGCGCCAATGTCATGGCTCGGAATTCAGGCGGCTTTACGCCGCTTCATGCCGCGGCCTTTTCCGGCAGCCTGCCGATCAGCAAACTGCTTCTCCACCATGGCGCGACGCTCGACGACGCGGCCAATAAAGCGGGTGTGACGCCGCTGATGGTAGCTGGTGAGGAAAACCACGTCGCTCTCGCCACGTTTCTTCTCGCTGAGGGGGCTGACGTCGGTCATGCCGAGGTTCACGGCTACACGCCAATCACGCGAGCGATCTGGAAGGGCAACACGGACATCGTGCGGCTGTTCAAGCGGCATGGCGCGCCTTGCCCTCCGGCCAGCCGCATCGGCGAGAAAGAATACGCGAAGTGCATGGAAATCCATGATTGAATAGGAGGCGCAGATGTATGCAGGGACCAGAAGCGGTGCGCGAGGAATTGGTCGCTCAATGGCGGTGTTCCTTCTGGCTTTGGCAGCTGTCGGTGGATCGCGGGCTTTTGCCGACGACTCGGTCAACACGGGGTACTTCGGCGGCGTGGCGATCATGGGATACGACCCCGTAGCCTATTTCACCGAAGGCAAAGCAGTAAAGGGCTCTGAGGAATTCTCCCACGAATGGCTGGGGACGCCGTGGCTTTTCGCCAATGCCAAACACCGCGAAATGTTCATCAGCGAGCCGATCAAATATGCGCCTCAGTATGGCGGCTACTGCGCGGGCGAGGTGGCTCTCGGGTCGGTCACGGTAAACGTCGATCCAGAAGCATTCAAGATCATCGACGGCAAGCTTTACCTGATCTACGACAAGGGATCGGCGGAGGGGTTTGCCGCTCATGTGGCGGAAGAAGTGCCGAAAGCCGATAGCAATTGGCCGAAGGTCGTAGCCGATCTCAAGCGGGATCAGTATCACTGACCACACGTGGAACGCGGCTATTTGACGGGCGAAAAATAGAAGACCTTGGTGGAGTTCACATAAGCATAGCTGGTTTCAGCGGGCAAGTTTGCAGGTCTGTAGACCGGGCCGCAATCGGCTCGTCCAAATGCATTTTCGCTCTGCTCGCAGAGCATGTCGCCATTGACGAAAACCGTTCCGGTGATCATCTGCGTCATCGAGCGGAAGGCGGCCTTGCCGTCGCGTTCGATTTGCATGAGTGCAGGGCTTCCTGAGGGCTCGGTCTTGCCCCGGAGGAGTTTGCCCATGACGGTGCTTGCGATTTCTTCACCGTGCAGGCGATCATGCTCGTCGCCCTTGAAACCGAACGGCCATTCCGGCAGGCCAGCCTCGCGCAGAGCATCGAGGATAAACGCCAAATCCTGCTCATTGCGGAAGTGGGCATTGCTGATACGCCAGCCCGCCAGAGAATCGCGCCCAGCCAGAAAGCGAAGTCCCTCGGTGACAGTCGCACGGGCGTCATCGAGGCGACCGGCACGGGCATAGGCCATAGCGAGTGGGGTAACGAAATCGCCATTTCCCGGAGAACCATCGCGCGCGCGTTCGAAACTGTCGATGGCCTTCGCGTAATCGCGCTGCAAATAAAAAACCAGGCCAGCAGTGTATCGGTTGATGGCGGAGAGGTTCGGATCGTGCCTGAGCGCCGTCTCGACGGCCGCGCCGGCCTCGGCATGATTACCGGAGAACAATTGAACGTATGCCAACGCCATATGAGCTTCTGCATCGGTGGACCCAAGCGACACTGCCTGCTGCGCCGAGGTGACCGCCTGTTCATAGCGGCGGTCCACGACTTGCATGACGGCAAGAACAGCGTATGGCGATGAAAGAACCGGGTCGAGCGCCAGTGCGCGACTTGCCTTCTCGTAGGCCCTCTTTCGTGCCAGCGCGCTCTGGAGAACGTCGTCGTACGCGCTTCGCCAGACATAGGCGGTCGCGTGCGCGTCGGCTGCGAAGGCCTCTGCAAAACCGGGATCGAGCGCCTCCGCTTTGTCAAAGAGCGCCAGTGCCTCGAGCAGCCGGGAACGGCGGCCGGTGCGCGTCGCCTGCTCGGCACGAAGGTAGTAGTCGTATGCCTCGAGATTCGCGGTCGGCGGACGGGTAATCCGCTCGGCCTCAGATTGAGTCAGTTTCAGGCCGAGTGCTTCGGCGATCTGCCGACTGAGCTCATCCTGCACAGCCATTACATCCGCCGCGGCGCGGTTAAATCGGTTGGCCCACAGATGGTCACCGCTTGCGGCATCGCTCAGTTGCGCATTGACGCGGATTTGATCACCTATCCGTTGGACGCTGCCCTCAACGACAAAGCGTACGCCAAGATCGCGTCCGATGTCGGCCAAAACGAGAGGCTTGCCTTTGTATGCAAACACCGAATTATGGCCGATGACGTCAAGGTCCGAAAGCATGGTCAGATCGGCAATCAGGCTGTCGGTAATGCCATCCGTGAAATAATCCTGACCGGCGTCGCTACTCAAATTGGCGAAAGGAAGCACCGCGACAGATGGGCGTTGCGGCACAAACGGCCATGGCCATGTGAAGACAATCGCAGTGGTCGCGATCAGCAGCGCTGCAAGCGTGGCCAGAATGATCGCCCGGCGGCGTGGCCGACGGGATGCGACGACCTTGCCTGCCTCAGAGGGATCTAACAGAACACGATAGACGCGAACCGGATCGGCTATGTTCTTCAGTTGCTGCTCACCGAGAGAGGAGAAACCGACCTCAGTCTTGTGTACCGTGTGATCGAATGCGGTGCCGGATATGCAAATTCCGCCGGGCTGGGCAAGACTCTCCAGCCGCGCGGCTATGTTGACGCCGTCTCCGTGAATGTCCTCTCCTTCGACGATGACATCGCCGAGATTGACGCCGATGCGAAAAAGCATCCGCTG
The DNA here is from genome assembly GCF_002953715.1 of Rhizobium leguminosarum. Lineage (GTDB taxonomy): Bacteria > Pseudomonadota > Alphaproteobacteria > Rhizobiales > Rhizobiaceae > Rhizobium > Rhizobium leguminosarum_V. Next base: position 3,597,560 of record NZ_CP025012.1, on the reverse strand, counting down.
CTCGGGACGCAGGGCCGCATTGCGTTCCGCCTTCTGTTGCTGGATTTTGACGGCGCAGCGCAAGGCATCCACCACGCTATGGAACTCAACCAGAATCCCGTCGCCCATCGTCTTGATCAGGCGGCCGTGGTGCGTAGCGATCTTCGGCTCGAAGAGTTCGTGGAGGTCGGTGTGGAAGCGGATACGCGTTCCCTCTTCGTCGATCTCGCTCAGGCGGCTGTAACCGACCACATCCGCAATCAGGACTGCTGCAAGGCGGCGCTCCATACCAGCTCTTTCCGGGTGTCCGATCCCTTACCGTTATCTTACAGCAGGTGCCATGCCGTTGCTATCAGAGTTGCCCGAAGTGGCATCACGTTCGCCGGCCACATGCTCTCGTGGAGAGGGCGTAATCTGAGAGGCCTATCGCGCGTCCGTCCGTAGAATGGGCTGTCCGCGATATCGGCCAGACAGCAGCTTCCTTCAGCATCGACCAAGATTCGGAATTGTAAGTCCTGCCTTACGGAGTCCTTCCACGCGGCGGTTAAAGTCCTCGGGGTTTCGAAATGGAAGGACGCGGCGGCGGCGTTCTACAGAGAAATTGGGATTGATCCGGAGCGCCTTTTCCCAGGCCTGACGGCTCTCCTCCGAGCGGCCGAGGTGGCCGTAACATGAGGCAAGCAGGGCGTAGGCGGTCTCCGATTGGGAGTTTTGTTGGAGCCGCTGCTCAATGGCTGCAATTGCATGCTCATATTCGCCGAGAGAAAAGTGCGCATCGGCGAGAAATTGGAAGAGAATTTCCGGATGGTGCGGGTCAAGCCGCATCGATGCATCGAGTGTTTCCAGGGCGCCGGCGGGATCGCCGGAGAATATCTGGATATGGGCCATCAGTCTCAGGAGCTCGGCGGAGTTGGGCGATAGCGCGAGGCCCTGCTGCACTTCTGCCCGCGCCCGGTCCAGTTCCCGGTTCCACATGCAAGCCATGCCCAGTGCGAAGTGGCCGTTGGGCTGTTCCTCGGCCATCTCCACGGCCTGCTGCGCGAGATCCATCCCGATCAGCAGTGACCCTTCCGGATCGTTGCTCCAGGCGTTGACGTAGTCGAGTACGTGAGTGAAGGAGATGAGTGCTTGGGCGGCCGCATATTCCGGATCGATGGCGAGGGCGTCGGCCGCCAGGCTGCGGGCCGCTATATTTCCGGTTCGGGTATGGCCCGACGCCTGCTCGCGGCCACGCAATAACAACTCGTATGCGCTGACATTGATTGCACGCCCCTTTGCCAACCGATCCTGGTCGCCATGCGTGAGGTTCAGCCTGAGCGCCGCCACGATCTCTTGTGTGAGTTCATCCTGAACCGCAAAAATGTCGGTGAGGTCGCGATCGAAGCGGCTGGCCCAGATATGTCCGCCGTTGCTGGCGTCGATCAATTGGGCCGTGACACGCACGCGGTTGCCGGCCTTGCGCACGCTGCCCTCGAGGACATAGCGAACGCCGAGCGCCTTGGCCATCTCAGGCACGGAGGCTGTTACATTCTTGTAGACGAAGGATGAGTTGCGGGCGATCACGTGCAACTCGGATAGCTTCGAGAGGTCGGTGATGATGTCCTCGCTGATGCCGTCGGAGAAATACTCCTGTTCGGCGTCGCCGCTCATGTTGTTGAACGCCAGTACGGCGATGGAGGGTTTATCGGGAGCGGCCGCAGCCGAAGGCATTTTCGTTGCGGCCGGCTGCGCTTGTCGTGCTGGGTTCGGCTGCGGGGTTCCGATCTGAAGCGAATAGACCCGCATCGGCTCAGCGATATTCTTGAGCTGGATTTGACCGAGGTCGGTCACGGCAAAATCAAACCGCGCTTTTACTTGCCGGTAGGCGTCTTCGGAGAGACAGATGCCGCCGGGCTTGGCAACTCCCTCCAACCGCGCGGCGATATTGACGCCGTCGCCCATCAAGTCGCCGTCACTCTCCTCCACCACATCGCCCAGATGGATCCCGACCCGGAACTCGATGCGATGCTCTGGCGGCACGCCGATATTGCGCTCGACCATGGCAGTCTGCACCTCGATCGCGCAGCGCACGGCGTCCACCACGCTGCGAAACTCGATGAGGCTTCCGTCACCGGTACGCTTGACGACACGGCCATTGTGCACAGCGATGGTCGGATCGACCAGATCGCTGCGCAGTGTTCTCAGTCGCGCCAAGATGCGATCCTCGTCGGCACCGGCGAGGCGGCTGTAGCCGACCATATCTGCGACCAGGATCGCCGCCAGTTTTCGCGTCACGCTCGTAGCCTCAGTTGCTCGTCGGACCAAAATAACACAGTGTGACCAGCAACGCCGCCAAATCCGCTTCCATTGGCTGAGAAGCGATCCCGTGGCGATCCCTGGACTTGAAGATAGTCGGTGAAGCTTACGCGATACCCGCGGCTAATTTCCGTCTTTCAGCGAGAAGGCAAGGACGTAGTCGCCGATATCCTTCGAGTAGGGTGCGCCGCCAACCGATATAAGGACATATTGCTTGCCTGTTTTCGGTGAGACATAGGTCATGGGCGTCGCGCTCGAGCCGACCGGCAGGGGATATTTCCAGAGCTCGGCACCGTTCTCGGCGTCATAGGCGCGGATATAATAATCCTGGAAGCCAGCGAAAAAGACGACGCCGCCGGCGGTCGCGGACGTGCCGGCGTAGCTCGGCAGACCCATCGGCATAGGCAGTTTGGTTTTGATCTTAAAGGGCCCGAGTTCTTCGGCGGTGCCGGCCGGAACCTGCCAGGCGATCTTGCGGGTGCTCAGATCCACTGCGGTGACGCTACCGAAGGGCGGCTGCGTGCAGGGAACGCGGAGCCTCGACGTCCACATTTCGGTGGCCATGGCGTAAGGTGTGCCTCGTTGCGGTGCCGAGGGGCCGTGCGCGGTCGTGGTGAGGGCAAAGTCGACATACTCCTCGCGCGGAATGAGTGCGAAGAGACTGGGGACGCGGATATCGTTCATGAAGACCCGGTTGTTGGGCAGATCGACCGATACGCTTCCCCAATTGAGGCCGCCCAGATTTCCCGGCTGCTGGATCGCATACTGCGTCCCGATCGGGGTGAAATCGCCGTCGTAGCGCATCTTGCGGAAGGCGATGCGGCATGCCAGCTGATCGAACATCGTCAGGCCCCAGGCCGTCTGCTCCGTCACGCGCTCCGCACCGATTGTCGGCATGCCGACGGAGTAGGGCTGCGTCGGGGAGAGTTTCTCTTCGGGCACGCCGCCTTGCTGCGGGACCGGCTTCTCCTGAACTTCGGCAAGCGGTGTGCCGGTCCGGCGGTCGAGGAGAAAAAGCTGCCCGCGTTTTGTGGTCTGCAGCAGAGCAGGCACAGTGGCGCCATTGCCGTCAGGCAGGTCGATCAGGACGGGTTGGGCCGGCAGGTCATAGTCCCAGATGTCGTGATGCACGGTCTGGAATTTCCATTTCTCGCGACCCGTCGTCACATCGAGCGCCACCAATGTCGCGTTGTACTGATCGGCGAAATCAGGGCGGTTGACGCCGTAATAATCCGGGGTGGTATTGCCGAGCGGCGCATAGATAAGACCAAGCTTGTCGTCGAATGCGGCCGTCGTCCACATGTTGGGGGTGGCCCGTGTGTAAGTCTGGCCCTCCGGCGGGAGTTTGGTGATCTCAGGATTGCCGAGATCCCATGCCCATTCGAGTTCGCCGGTGACGACGTTGAACGCGCGGATGACGCCCGAGGGTTCGCCGATCTCCTGATTGTCCGTGACCCAGCCTCCGACGACGATCAGGTTGCGGGCAATCAGCGGCGCCGATGTCTGGAAATAATAGCCTGTCTTGACTTCACCCATGCCCTGGGAAAGTTGCACGGTGCCATTGTCTCCGAAGCCCTTGCAGGGAACGCCAGTCTTGCTGTCGATCTCCAGGAGACGGGCATCAATCGTCGTCTGCACCAAACGCTCGTTACAGAGACCATCGGGGGACTGGGCTTCCTTTGGCATCTTGTAGTAGCCGAGACCGCGGCAGCGTTGCCAGTAAGGCGCAGTTGCTTTCGGATCGAAGGTCCAGCGGGGTTTGCCGGTGTCTGCATCGAGCGCTGCGATCACATCTGTCGGCGTGCAGGTGTAGACCGTATCGCCGATCTGCAGAGGCGTGTTCTGATCGGCGCCATCGCTTTTTCCGGTGCGATATGTCCAGGCTAGATCGAGCTTGGACACATTGCCGCGGTTGATCTGATCGAATGGGGAATAACGATCTCCTGCCGTGGTGCGGCCATAGGATGTCCAGTCGGAGGGAGCGTTGTCGCCCTTGGCGGGCTTGTAGGTGGTGATGTCGGCGGATGGACGGATGATGCCGTGCGGTACGAAGCTGAGACCGAAGCCCGCGACAAAGATGAGAGCGGCCACCAAGGCGCCGGCATAAAAGACCTTCCGGTTGGCGCTCGGAGAACACGACGGCGCAAAGAGAAGCGCAAAGCCTGCCAGCGCGATGGGGGACATCAAGCGGGCAAAAAGCGCCCAAAAATTTAGACCCGACTCCCATAACGCCCAGGGAAGGGTGAAAACAGCGACAAACAGGACGATGAGGCTGCCTGATATCTTCCGGCGCCACAGCAGAAACGCGCCAACCACATAAGAAAGCCCAACGATCGCGTAATAGGGCGAGCCGCCGAGGCGCAGCAGCCAGGCGCCGCCTCCGATCAACCCCAATCCGATAAAGGCGAGAACAAGACAAAATAGGGTAGCCAGAAATTTCATAGTCTCCTCATCCAATCCGCTGCCCGATCACCTGGATTCCAACTCCGACCGTCGCAGGGCCCCTCGGGAAGCACAGGGGCCATGGGTTGATGGTCAGAGATGCGTCTTCGGGAGAGGGTGCTCTCTCGTTCAATTTTTACCTGATGTACCTGTGGTCACTGACACGCGGCTCCGATCCGGCAATGATGCCGCCGCTGCTCTGCGGCAACGGCTTGCCATTCCAAATCGAGTCAATACTTCTGAAAGGGGCACAGATGTTTCTCGGCGAAAAGCTTGATCAAGCGAACGGGCGACCGACAGGATTCGATTATATGCGATTACTGTTAGCCTTTTCAGTGCTTTGGATACATACAGCCCGCGTCACGTACGGCGATGACCTGTTTCTCTGGGAGTCACCCTTCCGCCCTGTTATCAAGTCAGTGCTGCCGATGTTCTTTGTCCTGAGCGGGTTCCTGGTGGCTGGCAGTCTTGAACGATCGAAGACATTGATCTCCTTTCTCGGTAACCGATTTATCCGGATCTACCCTGCTCTTGCGGTTGAGGTATTGCTGGCTGCCTTTATACTCGGAGCGATCTATACAGAGTATGACCTGCGTGACTATTTCACCGATCCTCAGTTCTTTACATATCTGATGAATGTCACAGGGCACATTCACTTCAATCTTCCCGGGGTATTCCTGGATAATCCTGATGCCGCGATGGTGAATGGGCAGCTTTGGACCGTGCCCTTCGAGCTTGAGTGCTATGCGGTGATCGCCGCCCTCTTCTTGCTCGGCGTCGTCAGGCGGCGGGTGATTGCCCTCATCGTAACGCCCGCCTTGATCATAAGCTTCGGTATCGCAAGATATTGGAAACATGAAAGTGATTGGGCGAATATGCCGACGACTGCGTCGGGCAATCTGCTCATTTGTGCTTTTCTTGTGGGGGTGACCTTCTATCTCTACAAGGACAAGGTTCTTTGGGATATCCGAATTTTCCTCGCCTCGGTGGCATTCATACTATGGGCCTATTGGTTCACCTCCTTTGGTGACTTCGTTGCCATTCCGGCCATGGGCTATGTCACCGTCTTCCTTGGTCTCACCTCGCCCCGCAAGCTTGGCGTCCTGCGTGGAGCCGACTACTCCTACGGCGTCTTCCTCTATGGCTATCCGATCCAACAGGCGTTCGTAGCGCTCGGGCCTTGGGCGCATAACTGGTGGCTGAACGGCATTGTCTGCAGTATCATTGCCACTTGCTTTGCCGCCTTCTCGTGGAGATTCATCGAAAAGCCAGCGCTGAAATTGAGGAAGCAAGTCACCTGGCTGGAAAACTTCAGGCTCCAACGCGGCGCAAAACGACAATTGGCCGGTGCAGTCTCGAAATAGGCTTGTCTGTCGAAACCGGCCTCGAGGCTGGCAATTCCATCGCAGGTGCTTAACCGACAAAGAGGTCAGCAGGGCTCGCCATCGCCGCGAGCCCTGTTTCGTTGTTGCCTGACCCATCACCACTGATGAACATCGGGGTCCGGCATAGGGGCCGAGTGCTGCGTAGGCTGTTACCCAACCCTGATACCGTCGATGCGCTCATCCTAGGCGTATGACTAAACTTATTTTTTTCGGAAAAAATGAATGTTCAGTTCGGCGAGATAATGCCGTAACCGCATCCCCGGCTTCTGTATAAGCCTTCGGTGCCTAAATCTTTCCAGCTGCTATATCCATGAATTTCTTGGTTTTTGACGATGGAGTGGCCCTGTTGGATGAATAGTCGAATATTCTCCGGCGTGGCTCAGCCGAGTTATTGGGCGGGTGTTAGCAATATTTTAACCGTAATCGATAAAATACTTTGATCGGACTTCGTTCTGACTTTGGGTTTTGTCATGTCATTGAGGGCTGGCGGTGGCTTGAAGGAGGTGTGAAGAGAGGAACAGAATAATGCTGAACAGCACGCTCATCGTGGTTGCCGTCTCCATCGCCGCCGGAGCAACCATTCGCGCTTGGGCCTTTGCAACCTTCGCATTTCTGGTGGTCGCGGCCTTGGGCGCCGTGACCCTGCTAAAAGGCTCCTCCTTGACGGAAGCGATCGTTTCTTGCCTCGAAGTGCTTGTGTTGATGGAGATATGCTATCTGGCGGGTCTATTCGCCTTCTCGTTGTGGGGGCATAATCAAAAGCGCCGGAAAAAGAACGCCATCGCCGATCGCTCCCATGTCACAGGCAAGCGTCCTCATGGATAATGACTGAGGCGGCAGGATGCTCGGTGTTTGCGCTATGTCAGGATGTCTAAAGCGCGGCGCAATCCTTCAGGTTCACTCCTCACGCTTTAGATCTTTATTTCCAACGCATGTCGTTGTCGCAAAACCGCTGCACACTTCTGCGCGATATGCTTTAGGAGTCCACCCTGGGCAGTAGGGCCTGCCGCGACAGCAGGGCGGAGAGTGTTTTTGCCATGATCGCAAAATCCAGCGCGAGCGTCCATTTAGACAAATACTCGACGTCGAGGGAAACTCTATTCTGATAGCTGAGGTCGTTGCGCCCGCTGGTCTGCCAATGGCCAGTCAGGCCGGGGCGGACGGCCATGTAGGCGTAAGCATGTTCACCGTAACGCGACAGCTCTTCTTTGGTAATGGCGCGGGGCCCGACGAGGCTCATTTGACCCAGCAACACATTGATCAATTGCGGAAGCTTGGCGAGGCTCGATCGTCTCAAAATATCGCCGACGACAGTGACCTGCGCTTTGGCCGTTGCGTCGGCTCTTGTCGTACGAAACTCGAGGCAACCAAACTCTTTTCCCTTATGACCGAGCCGACGATGGGAATTGAATACAGGCCCCCAATCACTTAGCGTTATGATGACTGCCACCGACAGAAGGAGCGGCGACAGAAGGAATAAGACACTTGCCGCAATGATGATGTCCAATGCACGCTTCAGAATTCTGCTGATCCTATGGGATTGTGACGAATTGAATGGACGCCTTTCCTGTCGAACCCTGGCGAAATCCCGCCAAGGTTTGGTTGGGTTGACGCCCTGATTTTTTCCCGCCATCCGCGTCTCCGTTAGACAAACCCCAGAAATCACAGCCAAAGCTTGTTTTAATGCAAGTTTGATGTCTGTGACCGAGGTCACAATCTTCAATAATTTCCTTATACTCTGAAGAAATTCTTTTGACTATTTAAAATATTACCTTGGTTATTGAAATATATAACGGAGGCGTTATTCATATTTATTTTATATTCTTATATTACTCTTATAGTTGTTAACTTATTCTACGGGTTGGCAACTGTCACAAATTGTATAAAAACCGTCGCGCAGCCTCAAGGATTTTCTTGGGGTAGAATTCAATATGAATTTTATTATATATAAATGTGAGGAGGCATCATAATTATGTATAGTTTAAACACGAGATTTTTATTTTATTACTATTTGACTTTATAATTTAACGCATTACGAATGTCGCTCAAGACAGTAAATCAATTAGTCTGCGTGGAGTTGCGCGTATGGACGGGGCGATTGGCATCAGAGACAACAGGACTAGAGGAAGCGCGGCGCGAATAGGCGAAGCGGTTACTTGCGGACCTTTAGGTATTGTTTACGGCGGCCGGGCTGATTTGGATCACGAGTTTCCGTTTTGCCGCTCAAGTATTCGAAAGTTTCGCCGCGGTGAGGTTATTGCCAGCGCCGGTGTCCTCATCGACATGTTCGCCCGCGTACAGCGCGGAATGGTGAGTGCAAGCACGCCGCTTGCCGATGGACGAGAGTTCATCGTCGAAATCATTCCTAAAGGTGGCTTGATCGGCGAATTGGAGGTGCTGCGCAAGCAGTCTCTCAGCCTGGAATATCGAGCCTCCTCGGACTGCGAACTGCATTACTTCGACGGTCGGTTGCTGCGGGACTGGTGTGCGAACGATCCGCAATTTCAGGTGAAGATCCTGTCGAAGGCACTGGCGCGTGTTTCTGAACTCGAGCTGCGGATTATTTCCAATGCCGGATCGAGTCTAAGGCAGAGACTGGCCCGGACGCTGCTGCGTCTTTCTGCCTTGTACGGGATGGATGCGCAGAATAGCGGCGACGAGCTGATCATCTCCCAACATGACCTGGCCGCGACGCTGCCGGCGTCGCGTGAGAAGGTCAACCAATGCCTGCGGCGTTTGCGCGAGAGCAAAGTGGTCGACGGGACACAGGGCAAGATCCGCATTCTCAATCGGAAGGCGCTGGAGGCTTATGCCGAGGGGGCGGCGTCTCTTGCTTGAGACGTCGCGGCGATAAAAACGAAAGAGCAGAAAGCCTCAACAGAACCCGCCACCGGCGGGTTCTGTGTTTGAATGGCTGTGAGTGTTGATAATCGGACGAAGCAGGGCTGAAAAACCAGATTGGCGTTTTACCCCCTTATCTTGGTGGACGGTGTGCCCAAACCGCTGCGCATTTTTGCACGACATGCTCTAGATTTCGCTCTCGGAAGCATTCCTCCAGTATTTCCACCCTTCACCCTGTATGAGCCCGTGATCGGACAGGTCCTTCCAGCTTCGGTAGGTGCCCGTATCGTCATGGACGAAGTCATCCATGTCCTTGCCTGAGGAGTATACGGTGTATTCTTCCGTATGTTGGGACAGGTGTGCCGCATCGGCAACCTTGTGCACGAAGGTCGACAGGAACTTGAAATGCAGAAGGGCGCCGGATACGCCGAGCGCTCCGCGCATGTCGCCCAAATTCAGGGAGAGTGGCCAGACTTGGTGCGATGATTTGAGAAACAGACGTTCACCCTGGACATAGACGAGAGGTATCTTGTTAAGCGCGGGGCCGTCCCAGAGCCGGTCGTGGAAATAGACCCGCCCGCGAACGCCGCCCTTGATCCATATTGTCCAGTTGCGTTCGTCGAAATGCGCGACATAGCCGGATCGGTCGAAGAGATTGCAGACCTCGAGCGGGTTGCGACCGGATTCGCAGATGTTCTCGAGAACGGGATGCGGGCTGTACATGTCGATCATCACCGAGCGGAGGGAGTGGCCGCCCATGGATTCGATATAGGCGGTCAGTTGATCGATCGGCCGGGTGTCGCAATGCGGATAGACCAGAAACTCGTCTGCATCGACATACAGGACCCACTTCTCCCGGCAGTGCCGGTTGATGACTTCGTTGATCCAGTCGTTTCCGAATCTCGCTGCCTTGTAGGACCCATGCGCCGAAAGAAGAGAGACGTCGTCGAAGCTGGACAGCAACTCGGCCGTGCCGTCGGTCGAGCCGTTGTCGATGCAGATGAAGTGTTCGAAACCGAGATCGCGATAATACTGCAGGAAGAATGCCAGCCGGTGCCCCTCGTCGCGGATGACGCAGATGACGACGTGACGCGCCTGCTTGAGCCCGCTGCGCAGCAGGTCGTAGCGAACCTGCCGAGCCTTGAGCGACCGGCGCAGGCGGGCTTTCACGTAATGCGAGATACTGGCGGCGGAAGCCCTATAACTCATATTCTGTCCTGAACATTATCCATTCCTGAAATGAATGGATGAATACTTGCGCTTCCGTCTGCAAATCCACGGCTCGACCGGCGACGCTGAGTTCAGTCACGCGGACATTCAGGTCGGACCAACCATACATCATCATACTGCGTAATCGCCAACCAGCAGGCCCTGGACCCGAGGATTGGATCCGTCTTTCTCAATTGCGTGTTCGATGCGTGCCCGTATCGACCTGTATTTATACAGCATCTTACGGTCGAAGCTTATTCCGCGATACAGCGAGTTGTAAATCGGATGTGCTTTGCGCAGGTCGACGTAGACCTGGCTTTCCTTATCGGTCCAGGGAAAGAAGGTTCCATGCCACGGCTTCGGATGCGCCATATAATGGACGATCGACAAGGAGGACATGTTCACCAGATGAAGGAACTGTTTGGGAAAGTTCCAGCGGTTCGATACGAGGATGAGCGATGAACCGCAGACATAATTCAATGCGCCCTGATCATGTTTGCCCTCGCAGGCCTCGGGATTTTTAGCAAAAAGCTCAAGCGCCTCCTGCCCGATCCAGCCGTTGCGATGGAATTTCAGGACCCCCGCGTTGAAATAGTGGCTGCTGCTTCCAGTGTCGAGGAAGTCATGGATCGCCGTATAATCGCGCGCCGCGAAAAACCGGCCCTCGGGCACAGTGGCACTTTCGAACGCACCGAGATCGCTGACGATCTGGGTATCACCGTCGAGGTAGATGATCTGGGTATAGTTGTCAGGCAGGATCTCGCAAAGGACCAGCTTGGCCATCGTGCTGACGCTGATGCGTCCCTGGAAATGCGAACTGTCGAGCTTGCCGAGCGAGTCCTGCAGCGCTTCGGTCGTATCGATCAGTATGACACTGCTCCTTGCAAGCAAGGCTTTCAGCTCTTCGAAATTATCGAGATGTTCCGACATGAGGACGCAGACATCGGTCGCGGGGCTTGCGAATTTGCGAGCCTGAAGCGCCGAGAGAATAGTCGGAAATGAATACTCGACATCCGTGACGTAGACGACGCACTGCTTGTTCATGTCATCACCCTTCCGATTGTCCGCAATACAAATGAATCGGCATTGTCTTTCCAGTCGAGGGAACAGTTGCGAATTGCGCTGACGGGTCTGTCATATGAAGGCCCCGTTCGTTATATATAGCCGGCGTCCAGACCGGTGGAGCTGAACCGGTGTCTGGCTGCCGGCGGCTTTTGTGAGTTTCATTGTTGAGATATTCGCCATGAAGAGTGCCTTGCCTGTCACGGGGCTGTGTTTCGACATCTTGTTTCGCGGTACGACGATTGGTGCCGGGATCCTTGTCGGAATGCGGAGGGAAGGAGGATTGCCATGCTGATCACCGCGCTCGTGGCAACCGTGATTTCGATCGCTGCCGGGGCTGCCATCCGCGCCTGGGCTTTCGCGATTTTTGCATTCCTCGTGGCAATCGGCTTCGGCAGCGTGGCTTTTGCCGACGGGTCTTCGGTGATCGTGGGCACGCTCTCCGGTGTCGCCATCCTCGCGCTCATGGAAATCGCCTATCTGGCAGGTGCGTTCCTGTCGGGGCTTTTGCGGCGTAGTGCCAGGCTGCGGGAAAACAATTCCGTCGCAGATAGCGTCGCGACCACCACCACTGAGCGCCCGCAAGGCTAATGTTGGCATAGAACCTGCAGCATATCCTCGTGCGGATGACCTTGCAGGACCGCATTCGTCCGACCGGCTGCTTTTACAGGCGATGCTTGAAAGATGCGGCGCGGCCAGCCGACGTCGATCCAATGCCGACACGCCGATGGCTCGACGAGATCGCCATCCCGCGCGATGGCTGAGCTTCACTGCGGGCCTCATCGTGTTGAAAACATCGGCGCTCTCGTCAGAGATGTCGATGTCTCCAGTGGGGTTCGGTTGGCAAGCGATCGCTTTGCGCGCCGTGGCGAGATACTGGTTGCCGCCAGGCAGCCGGCCGCCAGACCCGCCGTCGTGCTGAACAGCAAGCCGAGATCGGTACCGCTTCCCGATATCGCCGCCGAGGCGACCTGCGCGATGGATGCCATAACCGCAGCGTTTCCGATCGCGCGCATCTCCCGATCGCCTGACATATGCCGGCCGGAGGCTCTCACAAGGCTGTATAGGAAGGCGGCGAAGAGAAGAGTGCCGGTCAATCCGACATTGGAGAGCAATGCAGCGATGAAGCTCGAGGCTCGAACCGTGCCGAGCCCGGCGCCGAAGGTGGCTGTATCGACGAATGCGATCAATGCCAGCGTGTTCCAGGCAGTGCGCTCTTCGCCGGATTGCGATTGAAGCTTGTCCGACAAGGTGGTGTTCACCAGGCCGGCGATGGAATCCCACGCATCGGGGACAAGGCTTAGCGCGACGATCCCGCAGGGAATCAAGAACAGCGTGATCACCAGGAGTGTCACATGCGGGGTCGTGGCCGGGCCGCCGATCAGTCGTTTCAAGCAATACAGCACGAACATGCAGACAACGAAGATGCCGGCGATATAGGCAGTTGTCGACGTGCAAAGGACGATCGTCGGGCCAAGGAAAAGCGTTGCAACTCCCGCCATACGGCTTTGGACGCGCTCCAGCCAAAGCATGAGCGTGAAGGAAAAATAGGCCAATGCGACCGCGCCATAAGTGCTTGCTTCGGGGAACGGGCCGACGATGCGTTTGAAGCCACTGATCGTCTCGGCCGTATGCATCGTATAATTCGCATTTCTGATGACATCGAGCAGGTAGGACTGGTCGGTCAGGAACGTTCCGATATCAATCAACGCCAGGGCAAAACATGCGATCGAGGCCACGATCAACTGCAGTGCGATGAAACGGGCATATCCGAGCCTGGCAAGCCCCGAGATGACGGCAAAGCAGGCGAGGTCGCCGAGCAGATAGACAGACTGGCTGAGATTGGACGAGCCCGGCGACAAGGGAGCGGCCACCGTCGACATCATGCCCGTAGCGTCTCGTGCAGAGGAGTAGACGAGGGTCGCGCCTGCAAAGATGCGGGGCAAAAAGAAAGACGATGCCACGGAAAACAGGATGTAGGCGGCAAACCAGAAACCGGGACCCGGATAGGCCATGCTGGCCAGCATGGCCTGTGTTTGAGCCGGGCGCAGCAGGGCGGCGGCCACGAGAAAAAGCACCAGAAGATGGCTTGGCTGGATGCTGCTGCCGCCGAGCGCGGGCAATTGGAGAGCCGCAGCGGCCCCCAGCAACGTTGAGAGGCAAAGGGTCGCGATCGCAAAACGCGCGCCGTTGACCATGCCGAGCAGGCCAAGTAGCAGAACGATGAAACCGATCGGTTCTATCGACATGCTTCAGATCCCGATCCGGACGGCGAGCGGCGGAGGCATCGGTTTTGCCGAAGACCGGCATCCGCCTTTCGGCGCGATGCTTGAGGCGGAAGTCGCCAGCTGTCGTCGATGGTCACAACCGCCCCCTAATTCGATCCCGTCTGGGATATCCAGCCGGGAGCCGCCTGATTATCGCCTGCCACATTCGACAGCGGGACGGTCGAGCTTTGCTGCTGCGGCGCGGACTGCAACTGCAGCGGAGGCGACGGCGTCTGAAGGTCCGTATCGATGCCGATTTCGACGACATCATGCGGCCGCAAGGTGGTCGTCTCGTCCGCCTCGATGTTGCGATAAGTCCCGTCTTCGTTGCGACGCACGATCCTGTAGTTCTTTTGCGCTCTGCCAAGACCCGGCGTTTCCGTATTCATCTGGGCGAGCTGCGCGCTGTAGCCAGCCTGCTCGCCGAGAAGCTGGGCCACCTGGATGTCGATTGCCGCCCTGCCGATCGCGAGATTGACCTGGTTCAGCAGTTCCTGGTTTTCACTGTTCTGCCGGTTGACGATATTGATCTTTGAACGATCGGCTTCGCTGAGCCCCTGGCGAGCGGTGGTCAGGGCGACTTCGAGATCGATCAGGGTGCCTTGTGCATCCGCGACCCCACGGTCGACCGAGACCTGACGGGAATTGCTGACCAGGCCCTTGCTCACCAGGCTGTTGACATTATCCAGTTCCTTTTGCGCGAGCTCGATCTGCCGCTTTTGCGAATTGATCTTGGCCTCGAGCGACTGGACCTGCTGGCCGTAGAGACGGGTGAGGTCGCTCGCCGCATCGATCTGGCTTTCGATATCGACACGTCGCAGCCGCATCAGGTTCAATTCCTGCGCCTTCAGCTTGTCTACATCGGGCGTTCCGGCGAGCTCGGCAGGGATCTCGAAACTCTGTTCGCCGGCGATCTCGGCTCGCAACCGTGCCTGACGCATCAGAAGATCGCGCCGGTTGAGAATGGCCGTTCGATAGGCCCCGGCAGCCTGGATCCGGTCGCGCTCGAAGACGGTATTCTCCTCGCGCTCGCGAAGGAAGCCGCCGGCGATGCTGACGGCCTTCATGACCGTCATATCGGCCTCAAAAGCATAACGCCCGGGGGTCTGCACGGTCCCGGTTACGAAGATCGGCGCATGCTGGGCAATTTCCAAGGCGATGAATGGCTTTCCCGGCAGTTCCGCCTTTTCGGCGAGCGCAGTGGCGATCGCATCGGAAACCTGTTCCGTCGTCTTCCCGATCGCCTGCACCTGGCCGGCGATCGGGATTGCCAGATTGCCGGCATCATCGACTGTATATGTCCCGCCAAGTGCTTCCCAGCTGGCATAGCGGGAATCCGAAGATCGCCATTCGACGACCCGCAGTCTCACCTGATCTTCCGGCACGAGGGTATAGTTTTCCGCATGGGCGACGCTCCAGCCGGTCACGCAGGAAAATACCAGCAAGGCAAGGGCGGCGGAGATGAGGCGATCGGACAAGGATGTGCGCTGCATTGTCTGCTATCTCCGTTTCGTTGCGATCGACGGCGAAGGCATCTCGCGCGGCAAGGGATTGCCGAATTCGAGAATGCGGGACGGAGAGGCGCGTCCGACAAGAAGATCGGACAGCGCCAACAAATTGCCGTTCAAACGTCCCCAGCGGTCGATCAAGCGATCATTGAATAATAGGCCTTGCGTATTCGCCAGGATGTTACGGCCGATCTGTGCAATGGCGCGGCCCTTCGACATCGTGCCCTTCCGGATCAAGTAGACAGGATTGGCAACCTGCGAATAGCCGAGTCTCCGACCGGGCTGGCGCCCGGATCTGACGCCGAGATGCACCCCACGGGCGCCTTCGACCCGTACGGACCTGCCGTAGCGGGCGATGGACCGGCTGAAATCGACGTCCTCGAGCCAGCCGTAGAGCGGTAGGTGCTCATCAAAGGCCAGCGCGTGCTCGAGAATGGGTGAAAGGCGAACCGCCATGTTGCATCCATAGGCGTTATAGATTTCCGT
The DNA here is from genome assembly GCF_002953715.1 of Rhizobium leguminosarum. Lineage (GTDB taxonomy): Bacteria > Pseudomonadota > Alphaproteobacteria > Rhizobiales > Rhizobiaceae > Rhizobium > Rhizobium leguminosarum_V. The sequence goes on along the minus strand of NZ_CP025012.1, from coordinate 3,582,086 downwards.
CACCTGCTCGGCCCCTTCGGCCGTAGTTTCAAGAACCTGCAGGGCGTTTGACATGCTGAGGCCACCGTCGAGGATGCCATCGGCCAGAACTTCACCGGTGGCGATCGCCACGTCGGGGTTTGCCGCAAAGACAGCCGCCATCCGCGACAGGAAGGTCGCGGCGGGAATGAAGTCGTCATCCAGGAAGATCAGAACATCCGTATCGGCGGCGGCGGCCTGGATGATCCTGTTGCGCTGAGAGGTCAGGCCGCGGCTGCCGACGATGACTTCCACATCAAGGCGGTCGGCGAGCCCGGCGGCGTCGTCGATCGCGGGCACGCAGACGATCAGCCGCTCCGGCTGGTCCGGCAGGGTGGTGAGATAATCGACCGTCTCCCGCAGTATCGAGGGGCGGCCTGCCGAAGCAATCCCCACGGCCATTCGCAACGGGCGCTTCGCGCGCTCAGCCATGGCTTCAGCGCCGCAAGGAACAGGCGCCGGCCTGATCGGGCCGTCCTGTCTGGTTGCTTCTGCCGAAGGCGAGGTCATGAGTGCATTCTTTCCGGTGCATGGTTGATGACTGCGCCGAGGATCTCCGCGCCGACATTCCGCAGGGTGTCGATGACGCGCATGGTATCGTCAATCGAGGTGCGTCCGTGCGAGGTGACCACGAGGACACCGTCCAGTTCCGGCGCGATCGCATTGGCATCCGGCGAAGCAGAGAATGCGGAGATGTCGATGAATATGGCGTCGAACTCCTTTTTCAGGTCGGCGAAGCTCAACTGCGTACGGCGGGAACTGAGGCGAATGGCCGGCGTCACGACTTCGATCTTGCCGAGGGGAAGGAATTTCAGTGTCGAGGTGAGGGGCAATGCCGCCGTCTGGATCAGTTCGCCATTGTCGAGAACATCGACGAGGCCTGTGGAACTATGGGGCGCGATCGAATTGCTGAGTGACGACTTCTGCGCAGCCGCATCGATCAGCAGCGTGTGAGCCCCTGATATCGACGACAGCACTGCAAGTTCGCGTGCAATGGTCGAGGCTCCGCTGCCGGGATCAACGGCGACGATTCCAATGACGACCCGGCGTTTGCGTCGAAGGCCGACAACCGTCGCGCTCAGTTCCGCCATGCCCGGAATAACAGGATAGGCGGCTGTGCTGCTGTTACCGGTACCGGCGGGGAGAAAACGCGCAGGGTGACCAATGTGGGTCCTCCTCGATGTCCCCAGCAAAGTGACAAAGGGCAGTCCACTGGCTTCCGCGATCTGATGGGGGCGGACGATCCGGCGATCGCCGACGTGCCTTATCATGGCGAGTGCCAAGCCGACGCCAAGACCAACCGCCGCCGCAAAGGCGATGATGAGCGTGCTGCGCGGTCTGGCCTTCGAAAGAGGCAGCGTGGCCCGCGAGACGATCGTGGCATCGGACACCGGGTAGGTGATGCGCTGCCGGGCTTCCGTCAGCTGGTTCAAGGTATTTTCATAGAGGCTGCGGCGGGCATCCGTTGCACTCTGCAGCTCCGCAAGCTTGAACTGATCGCGCGGGTTGCTGGTGAAGCTGGCCAGGGCGCTGGCGGCCTCGGCCAGTCCACGCTGCTGCTCGCTTACGAATCTTTCCAGCCATTCGCTATATTGCCGGGAAGCACTGGCCTTCATCGCGATATTCTTCTGGATATATTGCCTAGCGAGCATATCGGCGATGTCGACGGCCCTTTGAGGGGTCGACGCAGCAGCCGAGATCTCGATGATCGTCGAACTCCCGACCCGGCGTATTCCTATCATGTTCAGCAGCGTGGCGATCGCCCGATCCTGGATCCGCTCGTCCTCCGCGTGCGGTTGTGCTTCACGCGGCCCTGTGCCTGCTGCTTGCTGCGATTCCGTATCCGGTTCAGAAGAAATCCCCATCAACCAGTTCTTTGCCCTATCCTGCAGCGAAGGCGTCTGATCGACAAAGTCGGGATCGGTATCGAGACCAAGTGCCCTTACCGTTCCACCGACGACATCGCTGGATCTGGCAATCTCCAGCTGTCCCTCTATGAACGCGTCTTCCGCGAAAGCCCTCTGCGCTTCAGAGCCGCTCACCTGGGGGACGATCACAAGTTGCGTGCTGGCAACGAAAGTCGGCTCGGCGGTCAGCACGTAGGCCCCGGCCATTGCGAGGAAGGCAAAAGTTGTCGCCAGAACCCACAGCCAGCGCATTCTGAGAAAGAAGAGCATATCCCGCAAGGTCAGCGGGGAATTCCCGCCAGGGGCTGCGGCAGCCAGAGGTATCGGCGAAACGCCGCTGAAGATCGTGCTGGAGGTCATGTCGTCCTAATCCAAAATGGCGAGATCACGGAGTAACCAGGTAGTGGCAGCTTGGAGGGGACGGAGGGAGCAGCATGTCTTCCGATTTCAGGCATGATCGGCAGCTCTCCCCTTGAATGCTCAGTACGAGCCACGTTGCGAAAACAGAGCCGGAATGGTCTTGGCAATGATGACGAAGTCCCGGCCGAGCGACCAGTTGTCGAGATAGTGAACGTCGAGGGAAACCCGGTACTCGTAACTGACATCGTTGCGCCCGCTGGTCTGCCAGTGACCGGTCAGGCCCGGGCGTACGGCCATGTAGGCCCATATATGCTCGCCGTAGCGCGGCAATTCCTCGGCGGTGATCGGCCGGGGGCCGACAAGGCTCATTTCACCACGCATGATATTGATCAGTTGGGGTAGCTCGTCGATGCTCGACCGCCGCAGAATTTCGCCGACCGCCGTGATCCTCGGATCGTCCTTCAGCTTGCGTGTCGCTTCCCATTCGCTTCGCGCAATCGGGTTGTTTTGCAGCAATTCGGCAAGCTGAGCACTCGCATCGGTCTTCATCGTGCGAAACTTGAGGCATCCGAACGGCGCTCCGCCGACGCCGATGCGCGTATGGGAATAGAAGACCGGGCCGCGGTCGCTAATCTTGACGATCAATGCGACGATTAACAGAAGCGGGGAAAGCAGGATCAGCGCAATGATCGCGATGAGAAGGTCTATCGCGCGCTTCGACGATCTGCCTGCCGCACGAGGCCGGGACGAATGGAGATCGCCGCCTTCTGCGGACCGTCCGACACGCGACCAAGCCTCGAAACTATGTGCTTCCCATGTCATCGGTGGTCTCCAAATATTCCGATTAAGAACCATTCAATGTTTGCTGCGCCGCACTCTTGTTGTCTGTTACCAAGGTCATAATCCTTAATAAATTCTTTATGCTACTAAGCGGCATTCGAGAATTCCGACTAGTCCTCGGTAGCCTCTTTTCATTGCAAATGCCAATCTAACCTACTTCGAGGTGATAGTTCGCAGGTATTCATTTATATTTTTGATGTCAACATTTCTATTATTGCTTATTTTTAACTCAGGAAGACTTTTTAATAAGCACCTGTCTTCAATCATACGATCTATCTTCGATTCCGTCGAGATTTTGATTTCAATTGCTGATGTATTTTTGTTTCACAACTAAATGTAGACTTGATCTTTACGCTGTCTCTCGGGGATGTTATTTGACACCCATATTAAGACAATATAAATGATGCAGTGCAGCATTTCCTATGGTTATTCGAGTACTCGGAGTTATGCGCATGGATGGGGTGACACACGCATCAGATCGCAGGGCCGGCATCGGCAAGGCGGCGATATCGACTAACGGCAGCATTCATCTCAACAGCCGCATCGTCATCGACGACGAATTTCTTTCCTGCCGGTCGAGCGTCCGGCGTTTCCGGCGCGGCGAGGTCATCGCCGGCGCCGGCGTCCTCGTCGATACCTTCGCTCGCGTACATTCGGGGGTAGTCAGCGCCAGCACGATGCTGCCCGACGGCAGGGAATTCATCGTCGAGATCATTCCGAAATCCGGCCTCATCGGCGAGCTCGAGGTTCTGCGCAGGCAGACGTTGAGCCTCGAATACCGAGCCGGTTCCAACTGCGAACTGCATTTCTTCGAAGGCCGGCTGTTGCGCGACATGTACGCCAGCGATCCCTGCTTTCGCGAAAAGGTCTTCTCCAGGGCGCTGGCACGTATTTCAGAGCTCGAACTCCGGATCATTTCAAATGCGGCGTCGAGCCTGCAGTCGAGGCTGGCCAGCACGCTGCTGCGGCTCTCCGCTGTTTACGGAAAAGATGCGGCAAACAGCGGGGACGAACTGATCATCTCGCAAAATGACCTGGCCGCGACGCTGCCGGCGTCTCGCGAGAAGGTCAATCAATGCCTGCGGCGCCTGCGGGAAAGCAAGATCATCGACGGGGGGCAGGGCAAGATCCGCATTATCAACCGCAAGGCGTTGGAGGCCTGTGCCAACGGCGCGGTTTCGGTGAAGTGATGCGCCCGTCGCTTCCCGAGGTTCTCCGATCTGCCACAAGCGTTGGCCGCTTTCCCGGCCTCGGCACGACAAAGATCGATCGCGTGGTCATCATCGACGACTATTCGGTGGCCAGAGGCGGTGCGACGGCGCTGGCGGTGCTATCGGCCAAGCTTTTTCGGGGGCTCGACATCCCCGTGACCTATATTTGCGGGGATGACGCCGCCAATGCGGAGCTTGTCGCCCTCGGAGTCTCAATGATCGGGCTGAACAGCCGCGACCTGCTCAGCGCCGAGCGTGCGAAGGCCTTCGTGACCGGCATTCACAATGGCGCCGCCGTCCGTATGGTCGCGAACTGGATTGCCGCAAAGGACACCGCCAATACAGTCTACCATGTCCATGGCTGGCACCAGATCCTGTCTCCCGCGATTTTCAGGGCGTTGCTGCCGGTCGCCAGACGATGCGTGGTTCACGCGCATGATTTCTTCACGGCCTGCCCCAACGGCGCCTTCTTCGACTATCAGGCGCAGGAAATCTGCCTTCGACGCCCGCTCGGCGGAAGCTGCATTGCGACGGCCTGCGACAAGAGAAGTTATTCGCACAAATTGTGGCGGGTTGCCCGCGGCTCCAATATCCTCCGGCTGCTGAAGGATCAGGCCGACTTCGGCCGGATCATCCTGCTACACGAGAAGATGGCTGGCTTTCTCGTCGGCGCCGGATATCGGCCCGAACGACTGACGACGATCCGCAATCCCGTCGCTCCGCTATCCATCAAACGCATCGAGGCGGAGGCCAATGAGGAGTTCGTCTTCATCGGGCGGTTGGACGAAGAGAAGGGCATAGAGGACGCCGTGGCCGCCACGCGCAAAGCCGGCGTCAAGCTCTGCGTGATCGGGGACGGGCCGCTGATGCCGCTGGTCGCAGCTTCGGGAGATCACGTCAGGGCCGTCGGCTGGCAGTCGCATGCGGAGATCGGCCCGACCATCCGCAAAGCGCGCGCGTTGTTGATGCCGTCGCGCTATCCCGAGCCGTTCGGCCTCGTCGCTATCGAAGCGGCCAGGAGCGGTCTGCCCGTCATCATGTCGCGCAGCGCCTTTCTCGCCGAGGAAATGCAAAGAGCCGGCATGGCGCTTGCCTGCGATACGGCTGACGAAAGCGCCTTTGCCGACACTTTGACGAGATTTAGCCAAATGCCGGGGCATGAGGTCCGCGCCATGAGCGAGCGGGCTTTCCGGCTGTCGCCGGATCTCGCCTCGACACACGAGGAATGGCGCGACGCGCTTCTTGCCGAATACCAAAGCCTGATTTCGACGAATGCGGTTCCCGAGCTGACAGACGGTGTGGCGATACAAGGAGTATTGAGTTGACTCTTGAAGCAACAACCTCTCTTCCCGACGCGAGGGCATTTCTCGGCGATGCGCCGGTGATGGCGAAAAGACGTGTCGCCGAGGCCGGAGGCGCGAGCGACACCAAGCAGCTTCGTGTCGCCATCGTGCATTATTGGCTCGTTTCGATGCGCGGCGGCGAGAAAGTCGTCGAAGAGCTGTGCCGCATGTTTCCGCAGGCCGACATCTTCACCCTCGTCTGCAACCGGGATCGCATCAGCGATTTTCTGAAGACGCGGAACATCCGCACGTCCTTCCTACAGAAGATCCCCGGCGCGCAACGGCATTATACCAAGATGCTGCCACTGATGCCCTTCGCGCTCGAGCAGTTCGATCTGCAGGACTACGATCTCGTGCTGTCGAGCGAATCCGGACCCGCAAAGGGCATCATCACGCGCGCGGACGCACTGCATGTCTGCTACTGCCACTCGCCGATGCGCTACATCTGGGATCAGTTCCATGTCTACCGGCATGGCCTGCCCTGGGTGGGTCGCGCCTTGATGTCGATCACCGCGCCCATGCTGCGCGCCTGGGACGTGACGACGTCCTCGCGGGTCGATGTGTTCGTCGCCAATTCCGATTATGTCGCGAGCCGTATCCGCCGCTTCTACGACCGGGAATCCATCGTCATCCATCCGCCCGTTGCGACTGACGATTTTGCGGTGGCGAAGGGAAAAGGCGAATTCTATCTCTATGCGGGACAACTGACCACTTACAAGCGGCCGGATATTGCCGTTCGCGCCTGCACCGAGGCCGGGCGGAAGCTGGTCGTGATTGGCGAGGGAGAGCAATTGGCTTATCTGAAGTCGATCGCCGGACCGACCGTTGAGTTTCTCGGCCATCAGCCCTTCAACGTTCTGCGCGACCACCTGTCGCGATGCCGCGCCCTGTTGTTTCCGGGCACGGAGGATTTCGGCATTCTTCCGGTGGAAGCCATGGCATCGGGGCGGCCGGTCCTGGCTTTCGACGCCGGCGGCGCCAGGGAAACCGTTTCCTCGCCGCAGGTCGGGTTTCGCTTCGGGCAGCAGACCACGGAAGCTCTGTTGGAAACGATGGCGGCGTTCGAAGAGGTGGAGGACGATATCGATCCGCATGCAATCCGCGCGCACTCGCTGAAATTCTCTTCCGCCGTGTTCCGCGACCGTCTGTCCGGCCTCATCGAGCAACAACTGTCCACCCATGGCGACCGATCCGCCGACGTCTTCAGAAGGCGGCCGGGCTGACGAGAAGGACGGAGCTGCCTGTCTTGCCGCTGCGACCGAAACCGTCTCAATCCGCCGACGAGGAATAGAAGATAGATCATGTCAAGCGTATCCCAGAGGACGGCGACGGCGAGTATCTGGACCATCAGCGGAAAATTCCTGGCGCGACTGCTCGATTTCGTCAGCCTCCTGATCCTCGCAAGGCTTTTGAGCCCAGCGGATTTCGGCCTCGTCGCCATCGCGACCTCGATTCTGGTCATCGTCGAGACAATTTTGGACCTGCCGCTGACGCAGGCCCTGATGCGTCAGCCGTCGCCTTCGGACGATATGTTTGCCACGGCCCTTACCCTCAGCCTGCTTCGAGGCGTGGCCATCAGCACGCTGATGATGATCATCTCCTGGCCGATGGCTTTGATCTATGACGATTCCCGGCTTTTCTCTCTTGTCGCCGTGCTCTCCATCGCGCCTGCCATGCGCAGTGTGATCAGCCCGCGCATGGTTCTGTTCATGCAGCGGTTCGATTTCAAACGCGAGTTCGCACTCGATCTCATCACCAAGGGGTCGACACTGCTATTCGGTGTCGGGGTGGCGGTCGCGACCGGCAGCTATTGGGGACTGGCGATCGGCGCGGTTGCAGGCCCGACCGCAGCGGCGATCACCTCCTATGTCTTTGCGCCGATGCGACCGAGGTTCAGCCTTTCCGAATGGAAGCACTTTCAGGACATGATCAGCTGGAACACCGTCTCGCAGGTGTTGAGTTCGATCAACTGGCAACTGGACCGGCTGCTTTTGCCGCGCTTTACCGGCTTGTCGACGTTCGGCGCCTTCAGCGTCGCCGACAATATCGCCGCTATTCCATACCAGACCTTCGTCGGGCCATTGTTGCGCCCGCTGATGGCGGCATTCTCGACCGTCGATGACCGTCGTAATCTGATCGCTGCCTATCTGAAGGCGACGAACGCGATCACCTTCGTGGCAGCGCCCATCCTCATCGCGCTCGCTTTTCTTGCCGAGCCGGCCGTGCGGATTATCGTCGGCGAGAAATGGGCATCCGCGGCGCCGATTCTGCAATGGCTGTGCATCGTCAGTCTGCTCGGTCTTCCCACGAACATGATGCCGCCATTGGCTATGGTCCTGAACAAAACCCGCTATCTCGCTCTCCGGATGTTTGCCGAGTTCGCCGTCAGGGTTCCGGTCACCATCCTGGGCATTGTCTATTTTCAGGTGGCAGGCGCATTGGGCGCGCGGATCGTGGCGGTGCTTGTCGCCTATGCCGCATCGCTCATCATCACGCGGCGGCTGATCGGCGCGACGTTTGCTGCCCAGTTGTATGCCTTTTTGCGGCCTCTGGCCGCGAGCTTGCCGATGATCGCTTTCCTGCTGTGGATCGAGCCGATGCTCTCCGCCATGCCTGTCGGCCTCAACCTTGTCGTCAGCCTGGCGCTTTGCGGCGGGGCGGCAGTAGCGATCTTCTGGGCCTTCGCGCTGCTGCTGTGGCAGGTTGTCGGAAGGCCCGACGGCATCGAGACCATCGTCGTCCAAAGGCTCATGCCGCGACGAAACGGGGTTCTCACCTTTTGATCGAGACAAGTGTAGTCCAACGATTGGTTTGGCGTTTTCGGAGGAGCAGAATGCGTTACGGGATATCTTCTAAGGCTCTGGGTTTGCTCATCGTTCTCGGTCTGGGGGCGTTGCCCGGCCAACCCAGCGTGGCTCAGCAACCACTCAATATCAATGCGTACCAGCTAACATTCGAGGAGAGCTTCGACAGTCTCGACGTCTCGGCCTGGGGAGAAAGAAGCTCCCGCTGGATCGCCCATACGCCCTGGAACGGCGATTTCGGTGACGCCCGTTTCACCGATCCGGCCCCCGGCTTTCCGTTTACCACCGATCAGGGAATTCTGAAGATCGAAGCGCGCAAGGAGGCCGATGGAACCTGGCGCTCGGGCCTGTTGTCGTCGGTGAACCCGAAAGGCGAAGGATTCTCGCAGCAATTCGGTTATTTCGAAGCGCGGATGAAGTTGCCGCCGGGCAAGGGAGTCTGGCCAGCCTTCTGGCTCATCGGGCTCGATCGGTCGAAATACACCGCCGAGATCGACGTCCTGGAATATTATGGGCGCGCACCCTACGAATTCAGCATGGGCTTCCATATCTGGCGTCAGAGCCAGGGCGGCCAGAACACCACCGGTGGCCATTGGCAAACCGTCCAGGACGGAATTCTGAACAGCGAATATCACACCTACGGCGTCGATATCCAAGCTGACAAGACGAGCTTCTACCTTGACCGTCAGTTCATCTGGAGCTTCGACACGCCGAAGGAGTTCCACATGCCGTTTTATCCGCTGGTGAACCTGGCACTGGGCTCGGGTTGGCCGATCGATGAAACGCCCAATCCTTCCATCCTGCTGGTCGACTATATTCACGTCTACCAGCGCAAGCCCACCGACGCGGCAAATTGAACAGCCGACGGGGATAGCCGTTCCGTCGCTAAAGCGCGTCGCGATCTTTCAGATTCGCTCCTCGCGCTTTAGGTCCTTGTTTTTACGCATGTCGTTGTCGCAAAACCGCTGCACACTTTTGCGCGACATGCTCTAGCGGCCGCAGCTGAGGCCGGTTTGCGGGTCGAAGAGATGCATTGCTTCCTCGTCGAAAAAGAGGGTGAGCTTTTCGTTGTCGCGGATCGGCGTGCGTGGCGGCAGGCAGGCCATCAGGCGCTGATTTCCGGCAATGGCAGTGACGACGAGTTCCGGGCCGGTCAGCTCTGCGACCTCAAGAGTTGCCTCGATCGACGGGCCGGTGCCGTCTGTGCGAAGGGCTTCGGGACGAATGCCGAGGATAAGGTCGCGGCCATTGCCGGCCGTCTCGCGGAACCGGGCGGGCAGGGGCAGGCTGGCATCGGAGCCTGAAAGCGCCAGGCGGCCGTCCCGCGCCGTCGCCTTCAAAAGGTTCATCGGCGGCGCACCGACGAAGGTCGCGACATAGAGCGTTGCCGGATGGTTGTATATCTCCTCCGGCGTGCCCAACTGCTCGATGCGGCCGTCGCGCATGACGGCGATGCGGCTTGCAAGCGTCATTGCCTCGATCTGGTCATGGGTGACATAGACGACCGTGGTCTTCAGCATTTGGTGCAGCCGCTTGATCTCGGTGCGCATCTCCATGCGCAGCTTGGCGTCGAGGTTGGAGAGCGGCTCGTCGAAGAGGAATACCTCCGGCTTGCGCACCAGCGCACGGCCGATCGCGACGCGCTGACGCTGACCGCCGGAAAGCTGGCTCGGCTTGCGGTCGAGGAGGTTTTCGATCTGCAGGAGCTTTGCGGCATCGCGCACGGCATTGTCGCGCTCGGGCGCCGGCACCTTGCGCATTTCCAGGCCGAAGCCGATGTTCCGGTGCACCGTCAGATTGGGATAGAGCGCGTAGGATTGAAAGACCATGGCGATATCGCGGTCCTTCGGATGCACGCTGAGCACCGAGCGGCCGCCGATCCTGACATCGCCGCTCGTCGCCTCGGCAAGGCCGGCGATGATGTTCAGCAGGGTGGACTTGCCGCAGCCGGAGGAGCCGAGCAGCACCAGGAATTCGCCGCTTTCCAATGAGATGTCGATGCCTTTCAGCGTCTCGACGTCGCCATAGGTCTTGCGGATGTTCTGAATTTCGAGCGCGCTCATCGCACAGGCTCCTCAGGAGATAACGGGCCGCCATAGTTGCGGGGAAGGGTGGAGATGGCGCGCGAGGCGACTGCGGTTCCCGCCTCCAGGCAAGAAATCAGCGGCTCATCGCTTGCGAGCGCGGCGAGGAAGGCGGCGTTGAAGACATCGCCGGCGCCGATCGTATCGACGACCTCGACAACGGGTGCTGCCACCGAAACCAACAGGCCATCCGGCCCGATCGCGAGAGCGCCGTCCGGGCCGCGCTTGACGACGATGATCGCACCCTTTGGCATATGCGACCTGATGTGACGCGCCGCCTCGACCGGATCGGCAATGGCGGCAAGTGTCGTCGATTCGACCTCGTTCAGCAGCGCGATACCGCTGCGGGAGAGCCATGCGCGTGTCGCTGCGCAATTCTCGTCTGTCCAGCCGTCGAGTGGCCAGCCGGTATCGAGTGCGACGGTGATGTCATGGCAGTCGGCCCAGTCGAAGAAGGCGTCATAATCCGCTGTCAGGTCGTCGGTCAGGAACGAGCCGCAGAGAAGGGCGTAGCCGCCCTGCAGCCTTGCGCCCTCGATGACCGCGAAGACATCTGCCAGGCTGAAGCGCGGCAGGTGGCCTTTTGTCGTGAAGAAGGTTCGCTCACCGTCCGGATGGGTGATGCCGACGGAGAGCGTCGTTTTCTCAGGACGTACCGGCCACTTGTCGGAACGGTGGCCGAAGGCTTCGCTCAGCCAGCGGCCGAACTGGTCACTGCCGATATTGGCGGCGATCTCGAATTCGACGCCAAGCGCTTGCCAGGCGAGCGCGCTGTTGCCGGCGGCTCCGCCGACCCGTAACTCGTCATGATCGACGATGATTTCCGTCCCGGCCTTTGGCCAGGGGGCGGCCGGTCCAAGGATCAGGTCGATGTTGACGTTGCCGATGACTGCAAGCGGCCGCATTCATTCGCTCCGGGTGATCTTGGTGGAGCGGACCGGCGTTCCGGCATTCTCCACGCGGGCGTCGGCAAAGGCGATCATCAGCCGCTGGGCGACCGGCAGCATGGCGAAGATCGCAGCAAGACCGGTTGCCGGGGCGAATCGGATCGTCACCGCGCCGGCGACCGGCGCTTCGCCCGAGGCGTCAAACAGGATGACGGGGGCGCCGGTCTCGACAGCGGAGGTCGCCATCGCCGTTACCAGGCCGGCCGTCTCGTCAAAGCCGCGGAACAGCACGACGCCGATCTCGGGCCCCAGCATCTCCATCGGTCCGTGGCGGAGCTGGCCGCCTTCGAGCGAGAAGCAGGGACGGCGCGACAGTTCCGTCAATCCGAGCGCCAGCGCCTCGGCGATACCCTGCAGCCGTCGGCCTGACGTGACGATGGTCGCGACATTTTCGAGCGCGGTGAGCGCGGCGGCGATGTCATGGTCTTCCGGCGCTTTGAGGGCGGCAATCGCGGCGTCTGGATCTTCGCCGAGGGCGGCCAGGATTGCCAGATGCAGGGCGAAGGTCACCGTCAGGCTGCGGGTCGCGGCGAAGGCAAGCTCTGTGCCGCCGGTGCCGATGAGCGACGGGGCAGTTCTTGCGAGGAAAGAGCTGCCTTCGAGTGTGAGGCCGAAGGTCTCCTCGGTGCCGCCGGTTTCGTTGAACCAGCGCACGACCTCGGCGCTTTCGCCGGATTGCGAGGTGACGAAGATCGTCCTACCGGCGATCGGCAGCGGCTGGCCGAGCTGCTCGGATAGCGGCAAGGCGACGGTATCAATGCCGAGGGCACGGTAGAGCGGCTCGACGGCGCGGTTGACGGCATGCGAACCGCCCATGCCGATGAGCAACAGCCGGCCGGTCCGCTTCAGCGAGGCGGCGGCCCTCACGGCCATCGGCTGGGCTGCTTCATAGGAGGAGACCGCGTCGGCATGCTGACGGGCCATTTCGCGATCGATCGCGGCAAGCCCGGCCGGCCGGGTTCTTTCTGCTGTCATGTTCATCCCTTGACGCCGCCGCTGGTGAGCCCCGAAATCAGGGCGCGTTGCATGACAAGACCGATCAGCACCGGGGGCAGGGCGGCGAGCACGCCTGCCGTTGCGATCAGTCCGTAATCGGAAACGCGGCCGCCGGCGAGATCTGCGATGGCGACGGTCAGCGTCTTGGCCCGCTGGTCCGAGGTGAAGAGCAGCGCATAGAAAAATTCATCCCAGGCAAGCAGGAAGGCAAAGAGACTTGACGTTGCCACCACGGGGGCAGCGAGCGGCAGCGTGATGATCCTCAACGTCTGGAACAGGCCGGCGCCGTCGATCATCGCCGCGGATTCGATCTCGCGCGGGATGGAATCGAAGCCCGATTTCATCAACCAGGTGGTAAAGGGCGCAAGGATGGTGAGATAGACGAGGGCGAGGCCGAAGACGTTGTTCAGCAATCCGAGATGGGAGAGGCCCATATAGAGCGGCACGGCGAGCGCCACCGGCGGCAGCATGTAGGTGGCGATCACCATCGACAGCGACCAGCCGACCGAAGGTGTGCGCGACACAGCCCAGCCGGCCGGAATGGCGAGCGCGATGGCAGCGATCGTCGCCATGCCCGCCACCTCGATGCTGTTGCGCAGCGACGAGGTGAAGGCGGCGCCAGCGCTGTTTTCGATCGTCGAGAGCAGTACGCCGTAGCGAGAGAAATCCACCGTCTGCGGCCACCAGCGCAGCGGCTTTGCGGCAAGGTCGGCGGCTGGCGAGATGCTCATGATGAACAGCCACAGGATCGGCGCCAGGATGACGGCGGCAAGCAGCAGGGCGCAGAGGTGAATGAAGGCAGAAAAGAGTGGGCTCTGGCGTTCCATCAGGCCGCACTCCCGGCGGTCTTACGCACCAGAGCGGCGTAGCCGGCAGCAAGCAGCGTCACCAGCAGCGTGACGATCAATGCCAGCGATGCCCCCGAGCCTGCCCGCTGGAAGGAGAAGGCTTCCTGATAGACGAGGATCGATAACGTACGCGTGCTGTTGGCCGGGCCACCGCGGGTCATGACCCAGATGATATCGAAGACCTTGAAGGCTTCGATCGTGCGCAGCACCAGGGCCACCATCAGCGGGCCGGCGAGATAGGGCAGGATGACGAAGCGGAAGCGAGCGAAAGCGCCGGCGCCGTCGACCAGCGAGGCGGCGGTGATGTCGCGCGGCACGGCCTGGAGTGCGGCCAGCGCGATCAGCGCCACCAGCGGGAAATTCTTCCAGCAGTCGGCGACGATGAGGGCCGCCAGCGCCGTGCCTGGTTCGCCGAGCCAGGAGCGGTAGGCATCCAGCATGCCGAGTTGGGTCAGCGCGGCGTTCAGTGCGCCGTATTCCGGATTGTAGATCAGCCGCCAGAGTGTGGCGTTGACGACGGTCGGCAGCGCCCAGGGTAGGATCATCAGGGCGCGCAGCGCGGTGCGGCCGCGAAACTGCTGGTTCAGCAGCAGGGCAGCCAGCACGCCGATCACCATTTCGGCGGCGACCGAGACGATCGCGAACCATGCGGTGGTGATCAGCGTACGCTGGAAATTCGAGCCTGAGACCATCTTCGCGTAATTGTCGATGCCGACGAAGTTTCCTTCGGTGCCGACGAGCTTGGCATCGGTGAAGGAGAGGCCGACGGTATCGATCAGAGGCCAGCCGATGACTGATATCATGACCACGAGAAGCGGCAGCATCAAAAGCCACGCGCGGGTTGTCAGCCAAGTGCCCGACATCAAGGCGACCCTTCTTCATTCACAGGTTATCGAGATCGAACCGGGCGACGGCCGGCGCCGCCCGGGGTTTCGTGCTTTGCTCAGAGGCCGCTATTGTCGGCGGCCGACTTCAGCGCGTCCTCGGGAGAGGACTGGCCGAGCAGCGATTCCTGGATCGCCTGCTGCAGCGCGGTCGAGAGCTCCTGATATTTCGGCGTTGTCGGACGCGGATACATGGCCGCAAGGCCGATCTTGGCGGCGGAGATCAGCTCTTCCTGGCCCTTGGTGACGGCCGGGTCCTCATAGGAGGACGCCCAGATCGGCAGGCTGAGCTTGGCATAGGCATTCTGCGTCGCCTGCGAGGTCATGAAGGTGATGTATTTCCAGGCCTCATCAGGATGCTTGCTGGCCGAGGTGATGCCGAGGCCCATCGAGCCGTTGACGGCCGAAGCCTCGCTCTTGCCGGCAACACCCGGCGCCGGCACGACGCCGACCTTGCCTGCGACCTTGCTGTCTTTCGGATCGTTGGCCATGTTGTACATGTAGGTCCAGTTCAGCGCGAAGGCGGCATCGCCGTTTTCAAAGACCTTGCGGACGTCCTCTTCCAGGAATTCCTTGGAATTCGGATTGGTCAGGCCGGAGGAATAGCTGGAGACCATGTATTTCAATGCATCGAGGCCGCCGCCGGTCTGGAAGGCTGGCTTGCCGTCCTTCAGGAAATCGCCGCCAAAGGCGCTGACGAGCGTGGTGTAATCGCAGATCGCGGCTTCGGCTTGCGACCAGCTCCAGGCGATCGGGGTAGCGAGCAGGCCCTTGTCCTTGATCGTCTTTGCCTGTTCGGTCAGTTCGTCCCAGGTCTTGGGCGGGGTCTTGATGCCGGCCTTTTCGAGGATTTCCTTGTTGTAGAACAGGTATTTGGTGTCGAGGATCCACGGCATGCCGTAATATTTGCTATCATATTGCACAGTGGTCCAGGCGCCCGGCAGCACGCCTTTCTTCATCTCGTCGGTGACGCGAGAGGAGACGTCGACCAGCACCTTGTTGGTGGCATATTCGGCCGGCCAGATGACGTCGAAGAGGACGACGTCGTAGCCGCCGCCGGAACCTTGCGCCAGCACCGTCTTGTCGTGCAGACCTTCATAGGGAACGAATTCGAGATTGACCTTGATGTCGGGGTTCGCCTTGGCGAAGGCGTCGGTCATGGCGCGCACATCGGCCTCGCTATAGGCGGCCTGCGCCATGAAAAGCGCGTTCAGCGTCGTTTCGGCGAAAGCGTGCGGCGCAAGGGATGCGCCGATCAAGGCCGCACCCAGAAGCGTCTTGTTAAAGGATTTCAGCATTGCAGCCTCCAGTTTTTGACATTTACGCATTGCCGAGGGCGGTCCTCCGCCATCGGTGTTCGAGAAGGCACGCGCGAAAACGTGCCGGTTCGTCGTCTCGGAGCGTCGTCGGAGCCGTTGCCCGGCTCCTGCGTTCCCTGGAACTCTCCGGTTCCTCATTAAGTCAAGTGTCTTGACTTATTACTTCTTCAACATTCTATTGGAGTCAAGAGGGAATTGCACATGAATGACATCCGCCCGATCCGCGCCAAGAGCGGCACCAATCACGAAGGCACCAGCGCGCATAACCGGCGCGTGATGATCGATGCGCTGAGGATCAACGGTGCGCTTTCACGCGCCGATCTGGCACGGGCGACGCGGCTGACCAAACAGACGGTGTCGAATATCATCGAGGAACTCGAGCGCGACGGTCTCGTCAGTTCACAGGAGGCGGTGAGGAGGGGCAGGGGCCAGCCGTCGACACCCTACGGCTTGGTGCCAGAGGGCGCCTTTGCGATCGGCCTGCAGATCGACCGGCATGTGACGCGGGCGGTCGCCGTCGATCTGGTCGGTAGCGTTCTCGTGCGCGATGAGGCCGGCCTCCCACCAGGCGGTCCGTCGAACGGGACGAAGGTCATCCTCGATCTCGTCGCCGGCGTGCGGTCAAAACTTGCCGGGATCGTCCAGCAGTCGGAAAAGCGGCTGGTTGGTCTCGGCGCCGCCATGCCAGGGCCTTTCGGGGTTGCCGGCAGCGGCGACGATCCGTGGATGATGGAGGCCTGGCAGAAATTTCCGTTGTTGGAAACGCTGACTGCCGGCACCGGGCTCGATGTCGGCCTGCAAAACGACGCGGCGGCGGCGGCGACCGCCGAGCGCATGGTGGGAGCCGCCCATGGCCTCGACCATGCCGTCTGCCTCTTCGTCGGTTATGGCATCGGCGCTGGCCTCATTCTGAACGGCGAGCTTTACCGCGGCACCAACGGCAATGCCGGCGAGATCGGCATGGCACTGCTGTTTGCCGACGGCAAATCGACGCCGCTCGAACATCGCGCTTCGCTCGCCTCGCTCTACCAGCATCTGTCGATCGATCCCGCCGATCCCGGCCTTTATGCACGGATCAACGATCTCGCCTTAAGGGGCGATCAAAGCATCCACGCCTGGGTCGAGGCGGCAGCAGTGGATCTGCGCTGGAGCATCCATCTCCTTGAGACGCTGTTCGATCCGCAGACGGTGATCCTCTGCGGCAGCGCGCCGGAAGCGCTGGTGAACAGGTTGATTGCGGCAATCGGCCCGTTGCTACCCTCGATCGCCCAGCATCGTGGCCGGACGCTGCCGCGCCTGCAGCCCGGCATGGCCGATCCCTGGTCGGTGGCGCTTGGTGCTGCCGCCGGACCGATCAGCCGTGCATTCGATCCGCGTTTTGCGGCGATCCTGAAGGATTCCCTTCAATCCTGAAGCCTAAATCCTGAGGTTGCACACCAGTGCAACGGCAAAAATGTCAGTGATTTCGCAAGTTTCGTTGCAGCGGAGCAGGCGAATAGTGGCACTCCGTCGTAATATAAATAAATATTAAATATCCCCTAAGAATCCATTGTTTCGAATATAGACGTAATTTATTGACTGCATGCTGAAGAAATTGGCGAAATTTCTATAAATATTTCCCCGAGATTGGCGAATAACAATTGTATGAAGGTTTTGTGACAACTGGGTTTCGATCATTTCATGTCATGTAATCTTCATTGGTAGACGCAATTTGAACCAGCTAATAGGGCGTGCGCTGAAAGTGCGCGTCCCTTTTACGTTCGAGGTTCTCATGCAAGCCAAGCTTCTCGGCGCCGTTGGCGCCCTTCTCGCTACAGCGTTTCTTGCTGGTCCCGCTGCCGCCGCCGATAAGACCAAGATCGACTTCTGGTTCGGCAATTCCGGTGACATTGCAAAGCGTGTCCAGGAGCAGTGCGATCGCTTCAACCAGTCGCAGGCCGACTACGAAGTCGTCTGCACCAGCCAGGGCAGCTACGACGCGTCCCTGCAGAACACCATCGCTGCCTTCCGCGCCGGCAAGCAGCCGACCATCGCCCAGGTCTCCGACGCCGGCACGCTCGACATCATGCTCTCCGGCGCCTACTACCCGGCCAACAAGCTGATGGCCGACATGGGCTACACCGTCGACTGGAACGATTATTTCTCCGGTATCTCCGGCTACTACGCGACCTCGAAGGGCGAGATGTACTCCTTCCCCTTCAACTCCTCGACCGCTCTGCTCTACTGGAACAAGGACGCCTTCGCCAAGATCGGCAAGGATCATGCTCCGGCAACCTGGAAGGAAGCAGGCGAGGACCTCAAGGCTCTGAAGGACGCAGGCTATGCTTGCCCGCTCGGCTTTGACATTTCCAACAACGAAGTCTGGCAGTATATCGAGCAGTTCGAAGCCGTAAACGGCGAAGCAATCGCCACGAAGAAGAACGGCTTTGAAGGTCTCGACGGCGAGCTGGTGTTCAACAAGAACGCGCTTCTCGTCAGCTACGTCAAGGACCTCAAGTCCTGGTACGACAACAAGCTTGCCGTCATCAAGAACAAGGCTGTCGGCCAGACCTTCGTCGAAGCCTTTGCCGCTGGCGATTGCCAGGTCATCCTGACCTCGGTTGGCGACCACGGCAATGTTGGCCGCACCGCCAAGCAAGGCATGAACTGGGGCGTTTCCATGCTCCCGACCTACGGCGACGCAACCCGTCACAGCTCTTACGTCGGCGGCGCTTCGCTCTGGGTTCTGAAGGGTCATTCCGACGCTGAATACAAGGCTGCCGCTGCCTTCTTCAACTTCATCGCAAAGCCGGAAGAAGCTCTTACCTGGTCGACCGTTACCGGCTACATCCCGGTTCGTAACTCCGGCTTCGAATATCTGAAGAAGCAGGGCTTCTACGATAAGGCTCCTTATGCCGGCCGCGAACTCGCCATTCAGAGCCTGACCGCTACCCCGGCTGGCGACGCGGCTCCGCACGGCATCCGTCTCGGTGGCCTGCTGCAGGTCCGCACCGAAATCGCCAATGGTCTGCAGGCAATCTTCGTCAACAATGCCGATGTCCAGGCTTCGCTCGACGGCGCTGCCGAACGCGGCAATACGCTGCTGCGCCGCTTCCAGCAGACCTACAAGAACGTTCAGCTCCCCTGATCGGTTGATATGAGCCGCACCCGGCCCGCGTTTCGCGCGCCGGGTGCGTCTTTGCAAGTTCTTTAGTCGGCCGCGGATGCGAACTCGCCGCCCGCGCCTAAAGCGCGCCGCTCGCGCTTTAGATCTTTATTTCGACGCATGTCGTTACCGCAAAACCGCTGCGCACTTTTGCGCGACATGCTTTAAACCAAACCAGGACGAAAACGACCACTCATGGAAAAGCGCGTCACTTTCTCCTCAACAACGATCGGACTGCTCTTCGCATTTCCGATGTTGTTGCTGATCTTCGTCTTCTTCTATTGGCCGAGTGCACAGGCGCTCTATTGGGCGTTCACGCTCGAGCAGCCATGGGGCGGCGGCAATGCCTGGGTCGGTTTCGACAATTTCAGACAGCTGCTCACCGATCCGATCTATTGGGATTCGATCACCCGCAGCATGATCTTTGGCTTCAGCTCGACGGCCATTGCCATGGGGCTGGCGCTCATCCTGGCGCTTTTGACAGATCGTGAACTGCGTGGCCACAAAGTCTACCGGTCCGTCTTCATCTGGCCTTACGCAATTGCCGCTCCCGCTCTTGGCCTCGCCTTCCGCTTCATCCTGGCGCCGGAAGCCGGCCTTCTGTCGGTTATCAACCACGTCTGGCCCGGCCTCTGGAACCCCGCACTCGACGGCAAGGATGCGATGATCGCCGTCATTGTCGCCTTCTCCTGGAAATATATCGGCTACAACTTCATCTTCTTCCTCTCGGCGCTGCAAGGCATTCCGCGCTCGCTGATCGAGGCCGCCGCAATGGATGGTTCGGGGCCGATGCGCCGGATCTGGGATATCCAGCTGCCCCTGCTGACGCCGACGCTGTTCTTCCTGCTCGTCATCAACATCACCGAGAGCTTCCAGGATTCCTTCGGTATCGTCGACGTCATGACGCAGGGCGGCCCGGCGCGCGCCACCGAGCTCATGGTCTACAAGATCTATTTCGACGGCTTCAGAGGTCTCGATTATTCGGGCGCCGCAGCGCAATCCATCATCCTGATGGTGCTCGTTGTCCTTCTCACCATCTTCCAGTTCCGCTTCATCGAGCGGCGCGTGCACTACAAGTGAGGTCGCGGATATGATCGAACGCACGCCGATATTCAACTTCATCTGCTATACGCTTCTCGCGCTCGGCATGGTGATCGCGCTTTTACCTTTCGCCATCGTCATCTTCGCGTCGACGCTGGATCTGGAGACGGTCAATCGTGTGCCGCTGCCGCTCACTCCGGGCTCGCATTTCTGGGAAAACGCTGAGACCGCCTGGGTTCGCGCCGATCTCGGCAACAAGCTGTTCCACAGCATCATCTTCGCCGCAACGGTCGGTGCCGGCAAAGTCATGCTGTCTTCCATGGCAGCTTTCTCGATCGTCTACTTCCGCTTCCGTGGCCGCTACGTGATTTTCTGGATCATCTTCATCACGCTGATGCTGCCGCTGGAAGTCCGCATCGTGCCGACCTATTCGATTGCGGCCAACGCGCTGCAACCTTTCCAGACGATCCTCGACTTTACCGGCATAAGCTGGCTCGTCGCGCAGATCACCGGCTTCCAGATCAAGCTCGAATGGGGCCTGCTGAATTCCTATCCTGGTCTCGTTCTGCCACTGGTCGCGACCGCGACCGGCACCTTCCTATACCGGCAGTTCTACCTGACGGTTCCGGACGAACTTGCTGAGGCCTCGAAGATGGACGGATCAGGCCCGGTCCGGTTCTTCTGGGATATTCTGCTACCGCTTTCGCGGCCAAACATGATCGCGCTCTTCACCATCATGTTCGTCTGGGCCTGGAATCAGTATCTCTGGCCGCTGCTGATCACCACCGATCCGAAATTCGGCATCGCCGTGACGCAGCTCAAGACTCTCATCCCGTCTGAATTCGGTCTGCCCGACTGGAACGTCGCCATGGCCGGAACCCTGATCATCATGTCGCCGCCATTGATCCTCGTCATTTTGATGCAGCGCTGGTTCGTACGCGGCCTTATCTCCACCGAGAAGTGAAGGAGTATTCCCTTGGCACCGATCTCCATTCGTGGCGTGAAGAAAAACTACGGCAAGAATCCCGTCGTTCACGGCGTCGATCTCGACATCCAGTCCGGCGAGTTCATCGTCATCCTCGGCCCGTCCGGCTGCGGCAAGTCCACGCTGCTGCGCATGATCGCGGGCCTCGAGGAAATCACTGGCGGTGAAATCGCCATTGACGGCCGCGTCGTCAACCAGCTGGAACCGCGCGAGCGCGGCTGTGCCATGGTGTTCCAGAACTATGCGCTTTATCCGCATATGAGCGTTGCCGAGAATATCGGCTACGCATTGAAGGTGGCCGGCGTCTCGAAGGCGGAGCGGAGCCGGCGCATCGGCGAGGTCGCCAAGGCGCTCAGCCTCGAACCCTTCCTCGAACGCCGACCGGCCGCTCTTTCCGGCGGTCAGCGCCAGCGCGTCGCCATGGGCCGCGCGATGATCCGCGAACCGAAGGTGTTTCTCTTCGACGAACCGCTGTCGAACCTCGACGCCAAGCTGCGCATCGCCATGCGCGCCGAAATCCGCCGCTTGCACCGCCGCCTCGGCGCCACTTCGATCTTCGTTACGCATGACCAGACCGAAGCGATGACGCTGGCCGATCGGCTGGTGGTGATGAACGGCGGCAGGGTGGAGCAGGTCGGCACGCCGGAAGAGGTCTATCATCATCCGGTCTCGCGCTTCGTCGCGGGCTTCGTCGGCACGCCGGCGATGAACCTGCTCGAGGGTACGATCAATGACGAGGGCGTCTTCGTCTACGATCAGAGCCGCAAGGTCGCGCTGCCGCGCGAACGCGCCGCGCCGCTGAAAGGCAAACGCGTCGTACTCGGCATGCGCGCCGAAGCCGCCCGGCTGGTGGCCCCGGATGCGCCCGGCGCCCTCACCGCAACGGCCGATTTCATCGAAGAGCTCGGCGCCAGCCGCGTCGTGCACGCCGATTTCGATGGGCTGCCCTTTGCCGTGGCGCTGACCGAGGCGGTGAAGGTGAAGTCGGGCGATCCGATCGGCATCGCGATCGATTACGACCAGATCCACCTCTATGCCGCCGATACCGGCCGGATCATCGAGAATCCTGCCATGAGTGGCGCCGGCATCGTTCACGCTTGAAGGGGCCTTGCCGCACAAGGAGCCATGCAGAACTTTTGGCGGCGCAGGATCTCACCTGCGCTCGCTCAACGTGGCATGGTTTAGCGATGGATCGGGTCGATCCACGCGACGTCTTCCGGCTTTTCGACCGGCTCGATGTCGAGATTGACGACGACCGGTTCCTGGCCTGAGCGGACGAGCACGCATTCCAGCGTCTCGTCGCGGCTGGCGTTGATCTCCTGATGCGGCACATAGGGCGGAACGTAGATGAAGTCGCCGGGGCCGGCCTCGGCGGTATATTCCAGATGCTCGCCCCAGCGCATGCGGGCCTTGCCCTTGACCACGTAGATGATGCTTTCGAGATCGCCGTGGTGATGGGCGCCTGTCTTGGCATTGGCATGGATCGTCACCGTTCCCGCCCAGATCTTCTCGGCGCCGGCGCGCGCGTTATTGATCGCGGTCGCGCGGTTCATGCCTGGCGTCTGCGCGGTGTTCGGATCGAGCGAATTGCCGGGAATGACCTTGACGCCATGTTCCCGCCAGTCGACATGATGATGCTCGTGGTCGTCGCTCATGCCTTGCCTCCAGCTTCGATTTGATCAGTCTACAGCGTCGCGCGTCTTTTCGGACGCGCAAAGGACGCTGTAGCACTTCTGAATTGCTGCATAATTTATCCTTAAATCGATTCTGATTTAAGGAAATATGCAGCAGACGGGCGCCGGGCGGCGGCCGAGCGGATTCGCCGTTGCGCAGCCACACGACATCTCCGCACCGATAGCTTCTGTGCGCCTAAGGAAAGAACGGGACCCCGATGAGCCACCTCCCGCAAATCGACTACGACACCGCTTCAGAAGAGATTCGTGCGGCGCATGACGAGGAAGTCAGGTTGCGCGGGCGCATGACCAACATGAAGCGGACGCTGCTGCACTCGCCGGCGGCCCACCGCATCTATGCAGAGTGGTTCACGCTGCGCGCCGAACTCGATCCCGCGATCAACGACCGGGCGATCTGGATTTTCTCGCATGCGATCTCGAAGGCGGCGAAATCGAAAATCGCCATCACCTTCTTCCGCCGGGCGCTGAGCAACAAGGGCTTCAATCCCGACGCGCTCGAGCTTTCCGACGAAGAAGCGCTGCTCGACGCCTTCGGCAAGGCGATCGTCGCCGATTCCAACGCCGTTCCCGCTGAACTCTGGGCAAATCTGAAAGAGCGCTACGAGACCAAAGTGCTCGTTGATCTCGTCGCCTTCGCCGGCATCATGCTGGCCACCGCCGTCTTCAACAATGTCGTCGACGTCGATTTTGATCCCGAGCTTGAGGCCTTCGCCGAGGGCGCCAGTTCATCCGGATCCTGATTTCAGGCATCGAGCGGCAGGATCAGTACTTCGTGCGGCGGCACCTCGACATCGCTGAAGCCTAGCCGCCGAGCGAAGCGATCGCGGCCTTGACCGCGTCCGCGCCGGGCCTGGTCGGCCGGTATTCCAGACCGACGGCGCCGTCATAGCCGTTGGCGAAAATCCAGCCGAGGCGGTGAGCAAGGTCGATGCCGCCGGAACCCGGTTCGTTGCGGCCGGGGTGATCGGCGACATGGACGTGGATGATACGGTCGAGGCGGCCGTTCAGCACCTCTTCGGTGCGTTCGTCCATCACGGCGGAATGGTAGATGTCGTAGACGATGCCGATCTCGGGGCGGGCGACGTCATCGATGATGTCGAGGCCCTCCCGGGTCGAATCGAGGAAATAGCCGACATGGTCGATGCGGATATTGAGCGGCTCGACGCCGAGGCGGACACCGCTGCCTTTGAGGATATCGGCGCCGGCTCTCAGCGTTTCGGTGAGCGCCCGGCGCTGTTCTTCGCGGGTCAAGCCCGGGAGATCGTCGCCCGCCTGGGCGATCAGTACCGGCGCGCCGAGACGTTTCGCGACAGTGACGGATTCCGCAAGACCTTTCAGCCAGGCCTGCCGGTTGGCGGCGTCGGTCAGCGCAATCATCGGTTCGGCGACGAGGCTGGAGACGGCAAGGCCGGTTTCCTTCAGCGTCGCGTCGATCACTTCCAAATCCTTGTCGGTCCAGCGCCAGAATTCGATCGCCGTCAGGCCGGCCGCATGGGCGTGGCGGATGCGATCGGGAAAGCTGTCGCCTTCTTCGGCAAACAGCCACTCTATGCAGGCTGAATAACGTCGCATGAAACTCCTCCCATCCTGTTGATGCAGGCATGCGACAGATCGGAGCCTGCCGCAAGAGGAGTTCAGGCGCTTGACGCCGGGATTCATTGGCGGAACACTCGGCACATCAGGCCGGGATCTCCGGCCGTTTGCGGAGGAAGACATGGATCTCGGGTTGAAGGGAAAGACTGCCGTCATAACAGGTGCGTCGGTCGGCATCGGGCTGGCGATCGCCGAAGGACTGGCGGCTGAGGGCGCCGACCTCGTGCTGGCGGCCCGCGTTGGCGAGCGCCTCGAGGTGGAAGCCGCCCGTATCGCAGAGACGTGCGGGGTCAGCACCGTTGCTGTTGTCGCCGATGTGGCGACGGTTGCGGGAACCGAGGCGATCATAGCGGCGGCGGCCGAAAAAGGCGGCGCCGATATCCTCATCAACAATGCCGGCACCGGATCGAACGAGACGGTGATGGAGGCACCCGACGAGAAGTGGCAGACCTATTGGGACTTGCATGTGATGGCCGCCGTGCGGCTGGCGCGCGGCATCGCCCCGCAGATGAAGGGGCGCGGCGGCGGTGTGATCCTGCACAATGCCTCGATCTGTGCCGTTCAGCCGCTCTGGTACGAGCCGATCTACAATGTCAGCAAGTCGGCGCTGATGATGTTTTCGAAGACGCTCTCGACCGAACTCATCAAGGACAATATCCGTGTCAACTGCGTCAATGCCGGCCTGATCCTGACGCCTGACTGGATCAAGACTGCCAAACAATTGACGGCCGAAACCGGCGGGAACTGGGAAGGCTACCTGCAGAGCGTCGCCAACGAGCACGCCGCCTCCAAACGCTTCGGCACACCGGAGGAGCTGGCAAACGTCTTCGTCTTCCTGAGTTCGGAGCGTGCGAGCTATTGCATCGGCTCGACCTATTTCGTCGATGGCGGCATGCTGAAGACGATCTGACCGAGACTGCCGGCAGGGCGCGCGGCGGTCGGTCTTTCTCAAGGCTGCCGGGCGTTTCTGTGGACGTTGCCGATACAAGCTATAAATAATAGCTATTTTGTTGTATGTTCACGCTTTTGACGCTATTTGCCTGCTATTGGCAGGATAAATACTGCGATTTCTACAGGGCGACGACGATGTTGACGAAAAAGGGAAAATACGGGCTGAAGGCGCTGGTCGACCTGGCGCGGCTGGCGCCGGGCGAGACTGCCTTCATCAATGACATCGCCGCCCGTAACAATATCCCGAAGAAGTTTCTCGATACCATCCTGCTCGAACTGCGCAATGTCGGCATCCTGCGTTCAAAGAAGGGACCGGGCGGCGGTTATTCTCTGTCGCGGCCGGCCTCCGAAATCCGCATCGGCCATGTCATCCGCACGCTCGACGGACCCTTAGCGCCGATCCGCTGCGCCAGCCGCACGGCTTACGAGGCCTGCGACGACTGTGCCGATCCGGAAACCTGTCAGGTGCGGCGCTCGATGACCGATGTTCGGGACGCGATCGCCGATATTCTCGACAATATGACCCTCGAGCAGTTCGTCGCCGACGGCGGCCGTATCGAAGGCGCCAAGGAACAATTCCCGATCTCCGCCGCCAGCTGATTAGGCGCCGCCGACCTTCGACATATATTCGCCTGCGGTATGCACCAGCTTTTCCCGCGGCAGCGATAGCGCGTGAATGCGGGCATTGCGCCAATGGCGGTCGAGATTAAGCCCGATGCCTGCCGATGTTTCCCCTGCAAGTTCAAACAGCGCGTTTGCTGTGTCGAGCGCCGTTTCTCCGGCAAGGATCGCGGCCGCTGAGGCGGAAAAATGCGCGTCTGCCATTGCGGCCTCCACAGGATTGACCTGGGCAATGTCGAGTTTGCGGCCAGCCCGTTCCAAGGCTGCCGCCGTCGCTTCGATGCGGATGGCGCGCTCGCCGATCCGGGGGAGGACGGTCGCGCTGGGATCGCCAATCGCGGTCATCAGGTCGCTCCATGCGGCGCGCGCGATGCCCAGGCTGACGCCTGCCTTGAGCAGCAGGCCGAGCGAGATGCCGGTCGAATATCCGGACGAGGGGGCAGGGGCAATCGCATCTGCATTGAGGTGAAGCGTGGCGACGATCGCCGTCGCCGAGCCATTGGTGCGCTGGCCGAAGCCGTCCCAATCGTCGACCACCTGCACGCCTTCATCATCGCGTGCGAGATAGAGCGTCACCGGGCGGCTGGGCGGGGCGGTGGCGGCAGCGGCGATCCAGTCGGCGAATAGAATACCGGCCGCCTGCCGCGTGCGCCCACTCAGGCGGTAGCCCGGACCTTCGGCCGTAAGCTCGGCCCCGTCGGTGAAGGTAGCGGCCGAAAAGCGGTCGCCGAGCAGCACACGGGCAAATAGCGATGCCTTCAAATCCTCGGCAGCCCGGGTGCGCAGCGTTTCCAGCGCACAGAAATGATTTTCCAGCGCCTCACCGATCGAGGCATCGCCCTCGGCGATGATTGCAACGATTTCGGCGAGCAGGGCGTTCGACACGTCGAGCCCTTCATGGTCGGGCGGTACGGCGATTGCCGTCAGCCCCGATACCGACAGCGCGTCAAGCTCGGCAAAAGGCAGGATGCGGTTGATATCGCGCTCGCTCGCCTGATGCCGGAATGCGGCGGCGAGGTCGCGGGCCGTGGATATCGCCTCCTCTTCGCTTTCGATGCGATGCGCGGGAGGCCTCAGGCTCTGATGAAACTGCGATACCGTTCCCATCGGTCACTCTTTTCTCGATGGATATAGGAGTGAGGGATTGCCCCTCGAATGATAAGGCCGGTTTTTCTACAAAACCCGTGTGCTTTGAATTTTCTTACCAGCTTGATTGCCTTGTCCTTTACTCTACTTACGGTGAAGTGGGGCTTCCTTGATCGAGAAATATGATGAGCGACTCTCGTGCTCGCAACAGCGAGGTTTCGAAAATGGCGCGCCAGCCGAGACCGCGTCTGACGCTAGATATTGCCGCTATCCCAACCTATGCGATCGGCGATATTCACGGTCGGTACGATCTGCTTGTGAAAGCCGAGGCGGCGATCCTGCGCGATGGCGCGCAGTTGCCCGGGCGTAAGCTGATCGTCACGCTCGGCGACTATATCGACCGCGGCCCCGAATCGTCACAGGTCATCGCCCATCTCATGGAGCCACCGCCCGATGGATTCGACCGCATCTGCCTTGCCGGCAATCACGAAATCGCCATGCTCGACTATATCGACGGCTGGATCTCCTATGACGATTGGATGCAGATGGGGTCAGCGGAGCTGCTCAAATCCTATGGCCTCGATCCGGAGCATCTGCCCCTGGTCTTCCCCACCGGCGCGAAGCTCGATGTCTTCATCCGCCAGTCGCTGCCGCGTACGCATATCGATTTCATGCGGGCGATGCCTGTCCTGCTGGAAACCCCAAGCGTGATTTTCGTGCATGCCGGCATCAATCCGAAACTGCCGCTCGACAGGCAGACGGATGAGGATCTGGTCCTCATCCGCCAGCGGTTTCTCGAAAGCCGGGTGCCGTTGCCAAAACTCGTCGTTCACGGCCATACGCCGAACGACAAACCCGATATACGGCCGAGGCGGCTCAATCTCGATACGCGCGCCTATCGCAGCGGCAAACTCACCGTCGCCCGCTTGTGGCAGGGCAAGGTGCATCTGTTTTCGACCTGACCTCTGTGCCCTGTTTCCTCAGAGCCGGGTGGGATCGTCTCAGACGACCCCTTCCTCGACCGGCTCAGTCTTCGCTGGTTCTACAGTGGCCGGCCGCTTGCGGCGCCAGCCGCGCAGCACGACGTAGAAGACCGGCGTCAGGAACAGGCCGAAGATCGTCACGCCGAGCATGCCCGAAAAGACGGCGGTGCCGAGCGACTGGCGCATTTCGGCGCCGGGGCCGGTGGCGATGGCAAGTGGCAGAACACCGAAGATGAAGGCGAATGCCGTCATCAGGATCGGGCGCAGGCGAAGATGGCTCGCCTCGATGGCCGCCTCCACCGGCGACTTGCCCTCGTCTTCCGCCTGCCTGGCGAACTCGACGATCAGGATGGCGTTCTTGGCCGCAAGGCCGATCAGAACGATCAGGCCGATCTGCGTCAGGACATTGTTGTCCATTCCCCTCAGCGAGACCCCGATCAACGCCGCGAGCACCGCAAGCGGGACAATGAGAATGATCGCGAGGGGCAGAACCCAGCTTTCATATTGCGCCGCCAGCGCCAGGAAGACGAAGACGACGGACAGGGCGAAGATGTAGATGGCGGTGTTGCCGGTGTGGGTCTCCTGATAGGCGAGTTCGGTCCATTCGAAGGTCGTCCCCTGCGGCAGGATCTTGGCTGCCAGTGCTTCCATCTTGGCAATGGCATCGCCCGTCGACGTGCCCGGCGTCGGATTGCCCTGAAGCGGCACTGAGACGTACATGTTGTAGCGCTGGACAAGCGCCGGGCCGCTGGCATCCTGGATGTCCATCAAGGTTCCAAGCGGAACCAGCGCCCCGGTCGCCGACCGAACCTTGAGGGCAAGGATGTCTTCCCGGTCCATGCGGTATTGCCGGTCGGCCTGGGCGCGAACCTGGTAGACGCGGCCGAACGCATTGAAATCGTTCACATAGGCGACGCCGAGATTGATAGAAAGGGCATTGAAGATATTGGGGATCGGCACATTGAGGAAACGTGCCTTGTCGCGGTCGATCGCCAGGAAGTATTGTGGGCTTGCATCGGAGAATGTCGTAAAGACGCCGGTCAGCCCCTCGGTCGTTGCCGCCGCACCCATCATTTGCCGGGCGAGGCCGAGGACGCGCGTCATGTCGGCGTTTTCGAGATCGGAGATCTGCATCTTGAAGCCGCCGGAATTACCGACGCCACGCACGGATGGCGGTGGGATGGCAATGATGAAGGCTTCCTGGATGCTTTGCAGCTTTCCGTAAAGCTCGCCGATGATCTTGTTGGCGTTCTCCCCGCCTTCTTCACGTTCGGCAAAGGATTTGAACGGGACGAAGACGACGCCGGCATTTGAGGCATTGGTGAACGTGGCCCCGCTGAAGCCGGCAAATTGCACGGCATTGCCGACGCCGGGCACGGTGCGGGCGATATCGCCCACCTGTTTGACGACGGCATCGGTACGCGCGAGCGACGCGCCGTCGGGTAGCTGTATGACGATGATGGCGTAACCCTGGTCCATGGTCGGGATAAAGCCCGCGGGAACTTTCGTGCCCATATACCAGGTCGCTCCAAGCAGGCAGACGAAGGTGACCATCGCGGCTGTCAAGCCCACCCAACTGCTGACCAGATGCCGAACGGTCCATGAATAGCCGGAGCTCAGCCGATCGAATCCATGATTGAAGCCGTCTGCCAGCCCTCTTCCCAGACGGGATGCGACATTCGTGCGCTTGGTTTCATGGTCATGGGTTTTCAGCAATATGCCTGCGAGGGCGGGCGACAGTGTGAGCGAATTCAAGGCGGAAATTGCAGTGGTGACGGAGATCGTGACTGCGAACTGCCTGTAGAACTGGCCAGAGATGCCTGGAATGAAGGCTGTCGGCACGAACACGGCGATCAGCACCAGCGAGATGGCGACGACGGCGGTTCCAACTTCGTCCATTGTGACATGGGACGCCTGCTTCGGCGTCATGCCGCGTGCCAGATTGCGCTCGACGTTTTCCACCACCACGATCGCGTCATCCACGACGATCCCGATCGCCAGCACGAGACCGAACAGGGTGAGCATGTTGAGCGAGAAGCCGAAGGCGAGCAGAACGGCGAAGGTGCCGATCAGCGATACCGGGATAGCAATGATCGGAATGATTGCGGTTCGCCAGGATTGCAGGAAGACAAGAACGACAATCGCCACCAAGATGGCCGCTTCTGCAATGGTTCTATAGACCTCAGTAATCGAATCCGAGATGAATTCGGTCGTGTCGTAGACGATACGATATTCCAGACCCGGCGGGAAATTCTGGGATATGTCCTTCATGAGCGTCTGGACTTGATGGGCCGTGTCCAGGGCGTTGGTTCCCGGCCGGGCGAAGATGCCGAGAGCAACTGCGGGATCGTTGTTGAGATAACTGTTAGTGACGTAATCCTGTGCGCCGAGTTCTATCCGGGCGACATCCTGCAACTGCACGAGGCGGCCCGATGTCGTCGATTTCACAATGACATATCGGAACTCGCGCACGTCGGAGAAGCGGCCGTCCGTTCGCACCGTATATTCGAAAGCATTCTTGCCGGTAACGGGTGGGGCACCGATCTTGCCGCCTGATACCTGGACGTTCTGATCTCTCAATGCGGAGACGACGTCATCGGATGTCATCCCGTAAGCGGAGAGCTTTTCCGGATCCAGCCAGATTCGCATCGAATACTGGCGCTCGCCAAAGATCTGCACGTCGCCGACGCCGTCAAGGCGCACCAGAACGTCGCGGATGCGGTTGCGGGCGTAGTTCGAGACGTAAAGCTGGTCATAGCGGTGCGACGGCGACAGCAGGTGCACCACCATCATCAGATCCGGTGAGCTTTTGTCGGTGGTCACGCCAAGCCGCTGGACTTCTTCGGGAAGACGGGGAAGGGCGATGGAAACGCGGTTCTGGACGAGCACCTGGACCTTGTCGAGATCAGTGCCGAGCTTGAAGGTGATCGTCAGCGACATGGCGCCGTCGGCGCTGGAGTAAGAAGACATATAAAGCATGTCTTCGACGCCGTTGATCTGTTGTTCGAGCGGCGTCGAAACGGTATCGGCGATCGTCTGCGGGTCGGCACCCGGATAAGAGGTGCGCACGACGATGGTCGGTGGCGCTATCTCGGGATATTGAGATACCGGCAATTGCGTGTAGGCAATGCTGCCGACGACGAGAAGAAGGATCGAGATGACGGCCGCAAAGATCGGCCGGTCCACGAAAAAATGAGCAAATCTCATTGTCCGCTCTCCGCGCCGGCGGTTTCCGGCGGAGCGTCCTGCCGCTCCTGCGGCAGTTCGGTCATCTGAGGCGTGATCTTTGCGCCCGGCCGGGCGCGCATCAGGCCGTTGACGATGATCGTCTCGGTGCCATCAAGGCCCTCGCGTATGACGCGGTAGCCGTAGAGCCGCGGTCCGGGTCTCACCGGCTTGGTCGACACCGTGCCGTCTTCGGCGACGACATAAACGACGCGTTCATTCTGGTCCGAACCGATGGCCTCGTCGGGGACGAGAATGGCCTGGTAGGTGTTGGAGGCTTCGACCTGTATGCGACCGAAGAGGCCGGGCTGAAGGACGAGATCAGGATTGGGGAAGCGGGCACGGAGACGAATGGTGCCACTCTCATTGTCGACCCGGTTCTCGGCGAAATCGAGCTTTCCCTTGAACGGTTTGGCACTGGGATCCGAGATCGTGACCGACACATCCAGTCCGCCACCGCCCTGCTGCAGATCCTTGCCCAGTTTGCGCGCCGTGTCGGCGAAATTCAGCAGGCGGCGCTCATCGACGTCGAAATAGAAATCGATCGGATCGAGCGAAACGATGGTCGTCAGCACAGTTTGATCGGTCTGCACGAGGTTGCCGGCCGAGATCAGCCGGCGGTCGATGCGACCGCTGAGCGGCGCCTTGATCTCGGTATATTCCATGTCGAGAGAGGCGCGGTCGGCTGCAGCCTGTGCGCCGCGGACATTGGCCTCGGCCGAATCGAATTCGCGGCGGCGATCATCCAGCGTCTGGGCCGACTGGCTGCCGCTCGAAGTCAGCGATTGCGTGCGCTTATACTGCGCATCGGCAAAGACAAGGGCGGATTGCGCCGATTCGAGTGTGGCCTTTGCCTGATTGAGGGCGGTTACGAACGGTCGCTGATCGATGACGAAGAGCAGATCGCCCTGCTTGACCAATGCGCCGTCCTGGAAATGGATTTCCTGCAGGTAACCACCGACGCGCGAGCGAACGGAGACTTCGTCGACCGGCTCGAAACGGCCGATGAACTCGTCGCTGTCGACGACATCGCGAACGACCGGCTTGGCGACGGTGACGGGTGGGGGCGGTGGGGCGCTCTGGGCCAGCGCGGGGAGAGGCATGAATGCGGCAATACAGCCAAGCACCATCATCTGTCGAAGCGCGTAAGTCATACCGGTCCTCCAATCTCGACGGCCGATTCACTGCCGCCAACCTCAAGATGAAGTGATGCTGTTCATGTCTTGCTGCTTTGAACGAGGGCCTCTGCCCCCATGATTCCCCCGGCGTTCAATCCCTTGGAAAAGGAAGGCCGGCACGCAATGCACATCAGAAAAATCGTAACCCTATGGAATTGGACTATAAACGGCAGCGGCGAAAAATTGCAAACGCCAATTGGTAACGATTCCGGAATCCATCAAAACGTTACCGGGGGCATCAGCTCTCGACGATCTCGTCTCCGCCGGGTGGGAGAGCGGCGAGTTCGGCCCCGTCGAGCCCCTGTTCCAGAATATGAAAGACATCATCGTCGATCTCGTCGGTGCGAGAGAAAGGGAGGAACCGCAGATATGCTTGACCCGGTCTGCGGCATTTTGGCCGTTGCCGTTGAATCTGCCATCCATGCCCTTGTGCGGCGCGCATGCTCAATATATCTACCGATATTATAAGTATGCTTATAAATAACGACGCAGGTTTTCATGAACGCCACTCCGACCCTCGGTTTCCTTCTCCACGACGTCGCACGGCTGCTGCGCAAGCGGTTCGAGCAGCGCGCGAAGTGCCTTGGGCTGACCCGGTCGCAATGGCAGACGCTTGCCTATCTCTCGAATAACGAAGGCATCCATCAAGGCGGCCTTGCCGAAATCCTGGAAGTCGAGCCGATCACGCTGGTGCGCATTCTCGACAAGCTCGCCGAGCGCGGGCTGATCGAGCGCCGCCAGCACCCGACCGACCGGCGCATCTGGCTGCTCTATATGCGCGACGAGGCGCACCCGTTGCTCGCCGAAATGCGCGAGCTCGGCGACACCACCCGCGCAGAAGCGTTGCAAGGCGTCTCGGCCGAGCAGCGCGAGCTGCTTTTCCACATCCTATCCGTAATGAAGACGAACCTGGTTCAGGCATGCCGGAGCCCGGTTGACGAGAATGAGACGAACGATGGCTGATCAATCCCCCCTCCGCGTCGTTGCCGACGCCAATGCCAAGACCAAGACTCCTGTCGAAGAAAACCAAGCGAAACAGCAGGAAACGGTAGCCGAAGCGCCTTCATCCAATTCAGCGCCGGCTGCCGCCGTGGCTGCGCCTGGCGGCAACAAGGTCCGCCGCCGGCGCAGTCTCACGCGGCCGATCCTGTTTGCGCTGCTGCCGGTGGCGCTCGTCGTCGGCGGTTATTATTACGTCAATGGCGGCCAGGTGATGTCGACCGACAACGCCTATATCCAGGCCGACATGGTCGGGCTTACCACCGATGTCTCGGGTATCGTCGACCAGATCAACGTCCATGAGAACGAGGCGGTCAAGGCGGGACAGGTGCTCTTCAGCCTGCGGTCGGATTCTTTCAAGATCGCGCTCGATGGCGCCAAGGCGCAGCTCGGCGCGCAGCGCAACCAGATCATGAATCTCAAGGCCAGCTATCAGCAGTCGCTTGCCGAGATCACGCAGGCGCAAGCCGATCTGCCCTATTATCAGGATCAGTTTGACCGGCAGCAGAACCTCGTCAACAACGGCAGCGCGACGCAGTCTGCCTATGACGAAGCCAAGCACAATCTGGAAGCCGCGCAGCAGAAGGTTGCCGTCGCCAAGGCGGAAGCCGCAACGACACTCGCCCAGCTCGGCGGCAATGCCGACCAGCCGGTCGAGGAAAACCCGCTCTACCTGCAGGCCAAGTCGCAGGTCGACAGTGCCCAGCGCGAACTCGACCACAGTGTCGTCAAGGCACCGTTCGACGGCATCGTCACCAATGTCAACGCGCTGCAGGTGGGCTCCTACCTGCAGGCTTCGCAACAGGCCTTCTCGCTTGTTGCCTCTGACCATCTGTGGATCGCCGCCAGCCCGAAGGAAACCGAGCTTACCTATGTCAAGCCCGGCCAGACGGCCGATATCTATGTCGACACCTATCCCGGCGTGACATGGAAGGGCAAGGTCGAGAGCATCAGCCCGGCCTCCGGCTCCAGCTTCTCGCTGCTCCCGGCGCAGAACACTACGGGCAACTGGGTGAAGGTCGTCCAGCGCATTCCGATGCGCGTCAGCATCGAGGACACCGACGGCAAGCCGCCGCTGCGCGTCGGCATGAGCACGGTGGTCGATGTCGAGACCGGCCATGCCCGCGGCCTGCCTGATTTCGTCAACAAGCTTCTGGGCCGGCCTCAGGGCAAGGATCATGAGTAACGCTCCCGCTTCTCCGGCGACGCCGATTGCCAATCGCGGTGCGATCACGGCCTGCGTCATTCTCGCCGTCATCATGCAGGCGCTGGACACGACGATCGCCAACGTGGCGCTGCCCTATATCCAGGGCAGCGTGTCGGCCTCCGCCGACCAGATCAACTGGGTGCTGACCTCCTATATCGTCGCAGCAGCCATCATGACGCCGCCGTCGGGCTTTCTTGCCGCCAAGTTCGGCCGCAAACGCGTGCTGCTCGTCGCCATTGCCGGCTTCGTGGCGGCCTCCGTTCTCTGTGGCCTGGCGCAATCGCTGAACCAGATCGTCGCCTTCCGTCTCCTGCAGGGCCTGTTTGGGGCATCGCTGGTGCCGCTTTCCCAGGGCATCCTCCTCGACATCTATACCGTCGAGGAGCGCGGCTCGGCGATGGCCCTTTTCGGCGTCTCGGTCATGGTCGGGCCGGTGCTTGGGTCTGTCATCGGCGGCTGGCTGACCGACAATATCAGCTGGCGCTGGGTGTTTTATATCAACGTGCCGATCGGCGCGCTGGCCTTCATGGGCATTGTCGTCTTCGTCACCGAGACCAAGAGGGATCTGCGCGCCAAACTGGACTGGTTCGGCTTCGGGATGATGAGCCTCGGCATCGCCGCGCTGCAGCTCTTCCTCGACCGCGGCGAGCAGCTCGACTGGTTCTCTTCCGGTGAGATCATGCTCGAGGCGTTGATCTGCGCCTCAGCCTTCTATCTGCTGATCGTGCATACGCTGACGGCGGAGAAATCCTTCGTGAACCCGAAGCTGTTCCTCGATCAAAACTTCTCGATCAGCATGATCTTCATCTTCGTGGTCGGCATTACCTATCTCGCCTCACTGGCGCTGATGACGCCCTATCTGCAGACTCTCATGGGCTATCCCGTCATCACAGCCGGCATCGTCATGGGGCCGCGCGGGCTCGGCACCATGCTCTGCATGTTCATCGTCGGGCGGCTGGTCGGCAAAGTTGATACGCGCGCATTGCTGGCGCTCGGTTTGGGGCTCACCGCATGGGCGATGTACGACATGACCGGCTGGACACCCGACGTCTCGCAATGGACGATCGTCTCGGTCGGCTTCATCCAGGGCGCCGGTCTCGGCTTTCTGTTCGTGCCGCTGACGACGATCGCTTTTTCCACGCTGCCCGCCCATATGCGCGGCGACGGCACCGGTCTTTACAACTTGTCGCGAAACATCGGCTCGGCGGTCGGCATCTCGATCGTCTCGGCGCTGATCGTCGAGAACACGCAGAGCAATCATGAATCGATCGCCGCCTATGTGACGCCGTTCAACCACGGCTTCAATGCGGTGGCGGCGCAGGGGCTCAGCCCGGTGACGGCGGCCGGCCGCGCTTCGCTCAACGAGATCATCACGCTGCAATCGACGATCATTGCCTATATGGATGATTTCAAGCTGTTGATGCTGATGTCGCTTGGGGTCATCCCGCTGGTGCTATTGCTGCGCAAGCCGAAGGCAGCACCTGCCGTCGACCACAGCGCGGTGATGGAATGAACTCCAGGCGTCGCCGCAGTTCCGGATGGAAAGCCGCGTCGCACTTTTCGGCATCATGCTCTAGCGGAACGGCTTGCTGAGATAACGCGATCCCTGAATGCCGAAGCGCCATGGAGCTTCGGCATTTTTCGTGATGCCGATGCGTTTTCCCGAGACGATCGGCACCGGTGCGGACGGCGCGATCGCATAGGGCGGGTGATCGAGC
The DNA here is from genome assembly GCF_002953715.1 of Rhizobium leguminosarum. Classification (GTDB taxonomy): domain Bacteria; phylum Pseudomonadota; class Alphaproteobacteria; order Rhizobiales; family Rhizobiaceae; genus Rhizobium; species Rhizobium leguminosarum_V. Next base: position 3,546,099 of record NZ_CP025012.1, on the reverse strand, counting down.
AGCCTGTCATTGATCGCAATATCGATGCCGAGCGCCTGGCAGAGCTTGCCGGGGCCGCTGCAGAGCGACGTCAGCATATCGGTGCCGCGCCGCTCCATCATCACAGAGATTCCCGTTTCCGGCTCCAGGGCGCGGATGAGTGCAGCCGAACCCGGATGACAGACGAAATTCAGGCACCAGTACATGCCGTAGATGCGGTAGATATAGACATTGCCCGGCTTGCCATACATGGCGCCGTTGCGCTTGGTCGGGCCGCGGAAGCTGTGCGAGGCCTCGTCATCGGGGAAATAGGCTTCGGTCTCGGTGATGCGTCCGCCGACGCCATCCACGGTCAGATGGCAACCGAGCAGGTCGCGAGAGACGGTGATCGCATCGCGCTCGAAAAATTTCCTGAGGCTTTCGCCCGTAAGGGTGCCGGCGCCGACCGCACCTGATATCGTTCCACCATCGGTCATATCAGACGCAGATAACATTCACCGCGCTTATCGTCATCCCAAAACCGTTTCATGCGTTTGCGCGACGGGATCAGCGGCCGGCGTTCGGATCGCGCATCGGAATCGAGGGTGATGTGACCGAGACCGGGTCGCTCGCCGGGAAGGAGTCTTCCAGACCCTCCTCCAGCTCTTCCTCGAGCAAAGCGGGGTCCTTGCTGCGCGCGCCGTCGCCATGGGCAGGTTCGATCGCTGCGGCAAGCAGGGACTTGGCACGCAAGACGGCATTTTCCGACGTCAGCTCAGGCGTGCTGCGCAACGTCACGGCAATGCTGTCTTCGCCTTCGCCGCCGAATTCGACGACGAAGCCGTCTTCCGTCTGGTAGACGGTGATATCGTTGAGTGCCATGGCCGTTCTCCGTGGGCGCTCATATTAGCAAGGCGCATTTTAGTGAAGCGCGTTTTCGGAATTTTGTCGAGCGAAGACCTTCACCAGCCAGTCGATGAAGACGCGCACGCGCGGCGAAAGCTGGCGGTTACGGGGGTAGAGCAGGGAAACCGGCGTCGGGGTCAGCGGAAAATCCTTGAGCACATGGACCAGCGTACCCTCGGCAAGGTCCTTTTCGGCGTGATAGCGCGGGATCTGGATCATGCCGAGGCCCATCCTCGCCGCTGAAATATAGCTTTCGGCGGCGTTGACCGCGACGGTGGCGGGAATGGTGATGTCATGCACCGTGCCGTCGACGATGAATTCGAGCGGCAGCAGACTGCCGGTGCTGCTGGAGCGGAAGCCGACCATGCGATGGCCGTCAAGCCGGTCGGGGTGGTGCGGCAGGCGGTGGCGGGTGATATAGGCAGGGGAGGCGAGTGTCACCTCGTCGAGCATGGCGACGCGCCGGGCGACCATGTCGCTGTCTTGCGGCGTGCCGACGCGCAGCACGCAATCGATGCCTTCGCGCACAAGATCGACCAGCCGGTCGCCCTCGCTCATGTAGAATTCGATCTCGGGATAGGTCTCTAGAAAGGACGGCAGGCTCGGCAGCACGAAATGGCGGGCAAGCGTGCCGTGCACATCGACGCGCAGCAGGCCCTTCGGCTTGGCGCCGGCGAAAGCGCCTTCGGCATCCTCGATATCGGCAAGGATCGACAGGCAGCGCTGGTAATAGGCTTCGCCGTCGAGCGTCGGGCTGACATGACGTGTCGTGCGCTGGAGCAGGCGCACGCCGAGGCGGGCTTCGAGCTGCTTTATCGCATCGGTGACGGTCGAGCGCGGCAGGCCAGTGTCCTCGGCGGCAAGCGTGAAGCTGCGGCGTTCCACGACACGGCAAAACACGCGCATGGCATCAAATCTGTCCATCTGTTTGTTCGTTTTTCCCGGATAGTGATGCCGAAGAATGCATGATTATCCGCAGAATGAACAGGTGCATCTTCTCCTCATCGAAAACGCGCTGCGGCGCAGGATGAGGGAGAAGGACAATGGCTTCCCAAGAAAACGGTAAGGTGGCACTGGTCACCGGCGCTTCCCGCGGCATTGGAGCGGCAGTCGCCCGACGCCTCGCCGAGGACGGTTTCACCGTCGTCATCAACTATTCCGGCAATGCCGCTCCGGCCGAGGAATTGGCCCAGGAGATCGAGCAGGCCGGCGGCAAGGCGCTGACGGCGAAAGCCGATGTCAGCGACGCCGAAGCCGTCCGCCGCATGTTCGATGCTGCGGAAACCGCTTTCGGCGGCGTCGATGTGCTTATCAACAATGCCGGCATCATGATGCTCTCTTCGCTTGCCGAGGCCGATGACGCCAATTTCGATCGGCAGATCGGCGTCAATCTGAAGGGCACCTTCAATACGTTGCGCGAGGCAGCCAAGCGTCTGCGTGACGGTGGCCGGGTCATCAATTTCTCGACCTCCGTCGTCGGCCTGAAGCTCGAAACCTATGGCGTCTACGCCGCTACCAAAGCCGCGGTCGAAACGCTGACGGCGATCATGGCCAAGGAGATGCGCGGTCGGGGTATCACCGTCAACGCCATCGCGCCCGGTCCCGTCGCCACAGACCTCTTCCTCAACGGCAAGTCGGACGAACTCGTCGCCCGCATGGCGAAGATGAACCCGCTGGAGCGTCTCGGCACACCGGAAGACATCGCTTCTGCGGTTGCCTTCCTCGCCGGTCCTGATGGTGGCTGGATCAACGGCCAGACGCTGCGCGCCAATGGCGGCGTGATCTGACGAAAGACCGGCGGCGGTCTCCAGGCTGCCGCCAACTCAAAGTTTCCACTTCAAGCAACCCCAATCGAACCCAGAAGGAATAGGATCATGAGCAAGCAAGTCATCGTCATAACAGGCGCTTCCAGCGGTTTCGGCGCTCTTACCGCCCGCGCCCTCGCCAAGGCCGGCCATACCGTCTATGCCGGGATGCGTGCCACGGAAGGCCGCAACGTTCCCGCCGTCGCCGATGCGGCTGAATTCGCCAGGGAAAACAACGTCGATCTGCGCTCGGTCGAACTCGATGTCGCCTCCGACGCTTCGGTTGTATCAGGTATCGCCAGGATTACCGCCGATGCGGGCCGCCTCGATGTCATCATCCACAATGCCGGCCATATGTCCTTCGGCCCGGCCGAAGCCTTCACGCCGGAACAGTTCGCCGAGCTCTTCGACATCAACGTGCTCTCCACCCAGCGCGTCAACCGCGCGGCACTTCCGTATCTCCGCCGGCAGGGCAGGGGCCTGGTGGTCTGGGTGTCGTCGTCGAGCAGCCGCGGCGGCACGCCTCCCTATCTCTCGCCCTATTTCGCCGCCAAGGCGGCGATGGATTCACTTGCCGTCTCCTATGCCGGCGAGCTTACCCGCTGGGGCATCGAGACCTCGATCATCGTGCCCGGCGCCTTCACCAAGGGCACCAACCATTTCGCCCATTCCGGCTCGCCTCTCGATACCGCCCGCGCCGCCGAATATAATGAAGGACCCTACAAGGGCGTGCCGGACCAGGCGCTGCAGGGCCTGGCAGCACTCGAACCTGCCGACGCCGATGCCGGCGCGGTAGCCGTCGCCATCGTCGATGTGGTCGGCAAGCCATTCAGTACGAGACCGTTCCGCGTCCATATCGATCCATCCGAGGATGGCGCGGAGATCGTCAACGGCGTCGCCGACCGTGTCCGGGCAGAATTGTTCCGCCGCATCGGCCTCGAGGACTTGCTGAAGCCGGTCATCGGGAATTGAAACCCGGCCCGTCACCGCGCGCGGGACCATGGGCGCCAAGCCGTCATCGCAATTATGTGAACGTGATTGCGGAATTTTTCCTTACAATCCTGTGGGGAGTGCGTATATCTGTTTTATCGCGAGAGAGTGGAATTCCCTGCCGTTCTCTTCCGACCTCCAAAGCCTGCCGCGCCCTTTCCACGGTGCGACAGACTTGATGTTCAAAGTTGTACATTGCGGCCCGTCGAAGGTTTCCCCTGCCTTCCGGGCCGTATTTGTCTTGGCGCTCAGACGTCGTTCAATCTCGCCTCGACCAGAAGCTTCACCAGCCAGTCGACGAAGACACGGACCTTGTTGCTGAGATGGCGGTTCGGGGGGTAGACGACGTAAAGCGGCAGCGGATCGCGACGCCAATCCGGCAGCACGCGGACGAGTTCGCCCCTTGCCATCGGCTCGCGCGCCATGAAGATCGGCACCTGCGCAATGCCGAGACCCGTCAGCGCAGCCGTCAGATAGGTGCGGCTATCGTTGACCGAGGCGATGTAACGCGGACTGGTCTCGATCACCTCGTTGTGCCGGCGAAATTCGAAGGGCAGCGTCCGGTTGTTCTGGGCGCGGAAATAGTTGACGGAGTAATGATCCGCCTCCAGATCCTCCGGCCGCTCGGGCATGCCGAATTTCTGGATGTAGCTCGGCGAAGCACAGGTGATCATCTCGACTTCGGAGACGCGCCGCGCAATCAGCGACTGGTCGGCCGGGGTGCCGGCCCGTAGCGCGCAATCGACATTTTCCGCAAGATAATCGACCGTGCGGTCGCCGACACCGAGGTCGATACGGATATCGGGATAACGCTGGTAGAAATCGCAAAGAGCCGGAACGACGATCCAATCGGCGAAAGCGCCGGCCATCTCGACACGCAGCCGCCCGCTCGGCAGGCTCTGCGAATTGGAGAGGCTGCCATCGAGTTCTTCCAGTTCCGAAATAATCTGGGCGGCGCGTTCGTAATAAAGCGCACCGTCCGTGGTCACCATCACCCGGCGCGTGGTACGGTTCAAAAGCTTGGTGCGTAAATGCGCCTCCAGACCCTGGATGAGATTGGTCACCGTCGCCTTGGGCATGGCGAGCATGTCGGCGGCGCGGGTGAAATTGCCCGTCTCCACGACGCGAATGAAGACGCGCATTGCCGAGAGCTGATCCATCGGTTTCAAATCCGCAGTTTGCGTTGCACCATTGTTCGAGATCTGGAACAGTGTTATCGCGATATAGCTTCTTATTCCTTGGTTGGAATAACAATATCTTTTTTGTACAAAATGCAAGCGGCAGGCGTTGTCTGCTTGTCGCCGGCGCAAAAGAGACCGAAGCATGACGGTGGAATGGAAAGATATGATGCTGGATAAGGTGGCCATCGGCCCCGTTTCCGCACGCATCTACCAGGGCGCCGATTACGGCAAGGGTCCGCCGATCGTGCTTTACCTGCATGGCGGTGCATTTCTGGACAGCGACAAGAACGTCGACCGGCCGGTAGCGATGAGCCTCGCCAAGGCCGGCGCCATCGTCGTTGCCGCCGATTACAGCAGCCTTTCCGGCAATCTCTTTCCGAAGGCGCTGGAAGTTTCCTTCTCCGTCTTCACTTATCTCGCCAACAAACGCGCCGGTCTCGGCGACCGCAAGTCGCTGCTCTTTGTTGCCGGCGAAGAGGCGGGCGGCAATGTCGCCGCCGGCGTGGCGCTGAAGGCGCGCGACCAGATGCCGGACGCACTCGACGGCCAGGTCCTGATTTCGCCGCTGCTCGATCCCTTCATGGGCACGTCCTCGATCCGCAAGGCCGAAGCCATCGGTATGCGCCAACGCTGGACGGAGGGCTGGAGCCACTATCTGAGCGGCGGCGGTTGCCACCCTTATGCGGCGCCTTGCCTCTGTTCTCGTATTTCGGGTGTCGCGCCGGCGTTGATATTCACCGCGGAGGATGATCCTCTGCACGACGAGACAATTGGTTACGGTGCCCGCCTGAAACAGGCCGGCGTCGGTGTGCGTCAGCATGTCCTTCCCGCCGGGACGGGCTGGCCCTCGATTTATGGTGGGAAATCCGACGGAGCACCCGACTGGCAGGAAAACGTCAGCCGCCATTTCGGAAGCTTCCTTCGGGACGTAAGCGTTCAACCGCAATTGCATTGAAGAAGACCTGATATTTCGGCGGCCTTGAGCCGCAAGGAGAGTACCGATGACGTCCAGAAAGAAGCGCTGGGCCCTGGTGGGCGCCGGCATAGGCCTTGTTGCGTCCGTTTCAGGCGCCGCATTGTTTTTTGAATTGCCGATGAGCACGACCGCCACGGCCGCTTCCGCCCCTGCACAGGCTCCCGCTGTGCCGGTGACGGTTGCCGTCGTTGCGGCGCACGATGTGACGGCCTGGGAGAATTTCTCCGGCCGTCTGGAAGCCGTCGATCGTGTGCAGGTGCGTTCCCGTGTTGCCGGCGCCATCCTGTCGGTGGCTTTCCGTGAAGGGGCGCTGGTCAAGCAGGGCGACCTGCTCTTCACCATCGACCCGGCCCCCTACCAGGCGAGCGTGGCGCAGGCGGAAGGCCAGGTCGCTTCGGCCGAAGCCAAGGTCAGCCTGGCGCAGACTGAACTCGACCGCGGCCGCAGGCTTTCCGACAACCGCACCATCTCCCAGAGCGATCTCGATCAGCGCCAGAGTTCGCTGGCCGAGGCTCAGGCGGGGCTGCGTTCGGCGCAGGCCGCACTGCAGTCGGCCCAGCTCGATCTCGATTATACGCAGGTGCGGGCTCCGGTTTCCGGCCGCATCGGCAAGATCGAGGTGACCGCCGGTAATCTCGTCGCGGCCGGTTCGACCTCGCCGGCGCTGACGACGCTCGTTTCCGTCGATCCGATCTATGCGAGCTTCAATGCCAGCGAAGAGATGGTGACGCGCGCGCTTGCCCAGCTTCCGCAGACGGACAGCGCCCTGCCTGCCGTCGAGCAGATCCCGGTCGAGGTCGGCACGCTGACCGACAGCGGCACGCCGATCAAGGGCAAGCTGCAGCTGATCGACAACGAGGTCGATGCATCAAGCGGCACGATCGGCGTGCGCGCCGTCTTCGATAATCCGGGCGGGCGTCTCATCCCCGGCCAGTTCGTGCGGGTGCGCATGGGCCAGCCGAAGGCCGAGAACAAGATCGTCATCAGCGACCGTGCCGTCGGCACCGACCAGGACAAGAAGTTCGTCTTTGTCGTCGATGGAGAGAACAAGGTCGCCTATCGGCAGGTCCAGCTCGGCACGCTGGCTGACGGCCAGCGGGTTGTCGAAAGCGGCCTGAACGTCGGTGAGAAGATCGTCGTCAACGGTCTGCAGCGCATCCGTCCTGGTGCAGTCGTCGCACCTCAGATGGAAGAAAAGGTCGCGACCGCGCAGTAGGACTTCGCCTTCCCCTCCGGGGGAAGGCCGATACCCGAAATGATATGACCCGCCGGCTGGTTCCTGAACCGCCGGAGAGGAACTTTGTATCCATGTTCACCCCGGAGAGGGCTTTGATATGAACATCTCCAGATTCTTTGTCGACCGCCCGGTCTTTGCCGGTGTTCTTTCGGTCCTCATCCTGGTTGCCGGCCTGATCGGCCTGCGCGCGCTGCCGATTTCCGAATATCCGGAGGTCGTGCCGCCGTCGATCGTCGTGCGCGCCACCTATCCCGGCGCCAACCCGTCCGTCATCGCCGAAACGGTGGCGACGCCGCTCGAAGAGCAGATCAACGGGGTCGAGGGCATGCTCTACATGGCCAGCCAGGCGACGTCGGACGGCGTGCTCAACGTCACCGTCACCTTCAAGCTCGGCACCGACCCGGACAAGGCGCAGCAGCTCGTGCAGAACCGCGTTTCGCAGGCCGAACCGCGCCTGCCGGCGGAAGTCCGTTCGCTCGGCATCACGACAGTCAAGAGCTCGCCCAACTTCATCATGGTGGTGAACCTCGTCTCTGACGGGGGCGATCACGACATCACCTATCTTCGCAACTACGCGACCCTGAACATCAAGGATCGGCTCGCCCGCATCGCAGGCGTCGGTCAGGTGCAGGTCTTCGGTGCCGGCGACTATTCCATGCGTGTCTGGATCGACCCACAGAAGGCCGCCGAGCACAATCTCGCCGCCAGCGACATCAGCAGCGCGATTAGCTCCCAGAACATCCAGGCCGCCGCTGGTATCATCGGCGCATCGCCAAGCCAGCCCGGTGTGGACCTGCAGCTCAACGTCAATGCCCAGGGCCGCCTGCGCACGCCTGAGGAATTCGGCAACATCATCGTCAAGACGGGCGCCAATGGCGAGATCACCCGCCTTCGCGATGTCGCCCGCATCGAACTCGGTGCTGCGGACTATACGCTGCGTTCGCTGCTCGACGGCAAGCCGGCCGTCGCCGTCGCTGTCCTGCAGGCGCCGGGTTCAAACGCGATCGAAATCGCGGACAATGTGAACGCGACCATGGATCAGTTGCAGCTCGCCATGCCTGCCGGCGTCAAATACGAGATCGTCTACGATACGACGAAATTCGTGCGCGCCTCGATCGAGAAGGTCATCGACACGCTGCTCGAAGCCATTGCTCTCGTCGTCCTCGTCGTCATCCTGTTCCTGCAGACGTGGCGCGCCTCGATCATCCCGCTGATCGCGGTACCGGTATCGATTATCGGCACCTTCGCGGTCATGTATGTCTTCGGCTTCTCGATCAACGCGCTCAGTCTGTTCGGCCTGGTGCTCGCGATCGGTATCGTCGTCGACGACGCGATCGTCGTTGTCGAAAACGTCGAGCGCAATATCGAACATGGCCTGTCGCCGCGAGCTGCCACCTACAAGGCGATGAAGGAAGTCTCCGGTCCGATCGTCGCGATCGCGCTGGTGCTCGTCGCGGTCTTCGTGCCGCTCGCTTTCATCTCCGGCCTGTCAGGTCAGTTTTATCGCCAGTTCGCGCTGACGATCGCAATCTCGACCGTCATCTCGGCCTTCAACTCGCTCACCCTGTCTCCGGCGCTGGCAGCCCTTCTCCTGAAGGGCCATGATCAGCCGAAGGACTGGCTGACGCGGTTCATGGACGCCATCTTCGGTTGGTTCTTCCGCGGCTTCAACCGTGTCTTCGGCGCGGGCTCGAATGCCTATGGCAAGGGCGTGGGTGGGCTCTTGTCGCGCAAGAGCATCGTCATGGTGATCTATCTGGCACTGGTCGGTGCGACCTACAGTCTGTTCAGCACGGTTCCCGGCGGCTTCGTGCCGTCGCAGGACAAGCAGTATCTGATCGGCTTCGCCCAGTTGCCGGATGCCGCAAGCCTCGACCGCACGGAGGACGTCATCAAGCGCATGACCGACATCGCGCTGGCGCAGCCGGGCGTTGCCAATGCGATCGCCTTCCCAGGCCTGTCGATCAACGGCTTCACCAATTCCTCGAATGCCGGCATCGTCTTCGTGACGCTGAAGGACTTCGAGGAGCGCAAGACGCCTGATCTCTCGGGCGGCGCAATCGCCATGGCGCTGAACCAGAAGTTCGGCGTCATCCAGGATGCCTTCATCGCCATGTTCCCGCCGCCGCCGGTCAATGGTCTCGGCACGACAGGTGGCTTCAAGCTGCAGATCGAGGATCGTGCCGGCCTCGGCAACCAGGCGCTCGACGAAGCCACCAAGGCAGTGCTTGCAAAGGCCTATCAGACGCCTGAACTCGCAGGGCTGTTCTCCAGCTTCCAGATCAACGTGCCGCAGCTCTATGCCGATCTCGACCGTGCCAAGGCCGAGCAGCTCGGGGTTTCCGTCACCGACGTCTTCCAGACGCTGCAGATCTACCTCGGCTCGCTCTATGTGAACGACTTCAACGCCTTCGGCCGCACCTACAGCGTCCGTGTGCAGGCCGATGCGAAATTCCGCGCCCAACCGGAAGATATCGGCCAGTTGAAGGTCCGTTCAGCATCGGGTGAGATGATCCCGCTTTCTGCCCTCCTGAAGGTGGAGCCGAGCACTGGTCCTGAGCGCGCAAACCGCTACAACGGCTTCCTCGCTGCCGACATCAACGGCGGTCCGGCACCGGGCTTCTCGTCCGGCCAGGCGCAGGCAGCAATCGAGAAGATCCTTCACGAGACCCTGCCCGCGGGCATCGACTTCGAATGGACGGATCTGACCTATCAGCAGATTCTCGCTGGCAATTCCAGCATCGTCGTCTTCCCGCTGGCACTGCTGCTCGTCTTCCTGGTGCTGGCTGCCCAGTATGAGAGCCTGACGCTGCCGCTTGCGATCATCATGATCGTGCCGATGGGTGTTCTGGCTGCCTTGACCGGCGTCTGGCTCACCGGTGGAGACAACAACATCTTCACTCAGATCGGTCTTGTCGTGCTTGTCGGCCTATCGGCGAAGAACGCGATCCTCATCGTGGAATTCGCCCGCGAACTGGAGTTCGAGGGAAGGACACCGCGGGAGGCCGCGATCGAGGCCAGCCGCCTTCGCCTTCGCCCGATCCTCATGACCTCGCTCGCCTTCATCATGGGCGTCGTGCCGCTCGTCGTCTCCACCGGCGCCGGCTCTGAAATGCGCGCGGCCATGGGTGTCGCGGTCTTCTCGGGCATGATCGGCGTGACCTTCTTCGGCATCTTCATGACGCCTGTGTTCTACGTGCTGCTGCGGCGGCTGACGGGCAACCGTCCGCTCGTCCAGCACAAGCCGGACGAACACAAGGAAGAAGAGGCGGAGGTCATCCGGCTCGCGGCGGAATAAACGGAATTCAACCTTCCTTTGTCGAGTAAATCGGGCGGGAACTTCGGTTCTCGCCCGTATCGTTTTCAGAGCATGGTGCCGAAAACTGTGCGCGGTTTTCGGACGACATCATCCGCATCCAAGGATGCACCACAAAAATGCGTTACGTCCGTCAAAACGGTTTGCAACGGTGGGCGAGGGGACTATCAAAGACGGACAACAGTTGGGAGGACTGAATGACAGGTTCGAGAAAAGGTGATGAGGGCAGGCGGATCGCCTTTCTCGGTACCGGCCTGATGGGAGCGCCGATGGCTCGCCGGCTGCTAAGCGCGGGTTTTGCCGTCACCGTCTGGAATCGCGATCCCGGCAAGGCCGAGGCGCTTGCGAGAGATGGTGCGGTCCGCGCGGAAACGCCGGCGGATGCCGTTTCAGGCGCCGATGTCGTCATCACCATGCTGACCAACGCCGAGGCGGTGAAGGACGTGTTGTTCGACCGCGGAGCGGCCGATGCGATCGCGCCAAGCGCCACGGTCATCGACATGAGTTCGATTGCCCCGCATTTTGCCCGCGATCATTCGGCGAGGCTTGCCGACCGCAGCATCCATCACGTCGATGCGCCGGTATCAGGCGGCGTCGTCGGGGCGGAAGCCGGTACGCTCGCGATCATGGCGGGCGGCGACAAGGACGTGATCGACCGGCTTGCAGATGTCTTTGCGCCGATGGGGCGGGTAACCCGCGTCGGTCCAAGCGGGGCAGGCCAGCTTGCCAAGCTTGCCAACCAGCAGATCGTCGCGGTGACGATCGGCGCCGTCGCCGAAGCGATGATGCTGATCGAAGCGGGCGGCGGCTCGCCGGCGGCCTTCCGAGACGCCATTCGCGGCGGCTTTGCCGAGAGCCGTATCCTGGAACTGCACGGCAAGCGCATGGTCGAACGGCAGTTTACTCCAGGCGGTTCGTCCAGCAATCAGCTGAAGGATCTGAACGCCGCCATGGAGGCGGCCAAGACCCTGTCGCTGACGCTGCCGCTGACGGCGGCGGTGCACGCCGAATTCAGCGAATTCGTCGCCAATGGCAATGGCGAAAAGGATCACAGCGCCCTGCTCCTCCATCTCGAAGAGAAGAATGCCCGGCCGGGAGGAAAGAAGTGACGGACAGCCATTCGCCGAAGCGGCGCCTGCGTTCGCAGGACTGGTTCGACAATCCCGATCATATCGACATGGCAGCGCTCTATCTCGAGCGCTTCATGAATTACGGCATCACGCCGGAAGAGCTGCGCTCCGGCAGGCCGATCATCGGGATTGCCCAGAGCGGCAGCGATCTCACGCCCTGCAACAGGGTGCATGTCGAGCTTGCCAAGCGGGTGCGCGACGGCATTCGCGATGCCGGCGGCATTCCGATCGAGTTTCCGACGCATCCGATGTTCGAGAACTGCAAGCGCCCGACGGCCGCACTTGACCGCAATCTCGCTTATCTCGGCCTCGTCGAAATCCTCTACGGCTATCCGCTCGACGGTGTCGTGCTGACCACCGGCTGCGACAAGACCACGCCTTCGGCGATCATGGCTGCTTCGACGGTCGATATTCCGGCGATCGTGCTCTCCGGCGGGCCGATGCTGGACGGCTGGCATGAGGGAGAGCTGGCGGGCTCCGGCACGGTGATCTGGCGGATGCGGCGGAAATATGCGGCAGGCGAGATCGATCGAGAAGAGTTTCTTCAGGCGGCGCTCGATTCTGCGCCTTCCGTCGGCCACTGCAATACGATGGGCACTGCTTCGACGATGAATGCGCTGGCCGAGGCGCTCGGCCTTTCGCTGACCGGCTGCGGCGCCATTCCGGCCGCTTACCGCGAACGCGGCCAGATGGCCTACCGCACCGGGCGGCGCGCCGTCGAGATCGTATTCGAGGATCTGAAGCCGTCGGATATCCTGACGCGCGAGGCTTTCCTCAATGCGATCCGCACCAATTCGGCGATCGGCGGCTCGACCAACGCGCAGCCGCATCTGGCCGCGATGGCGAAGCACGCCGGCGTCGAACTCCATCCCGACGATTGGCAGGTGCATGGTTTCGATATCCCGCTGCTGGCCAATGTCCAGCCGGCCGGCGCCTATCTCGGTGAGCGCTTCCATCGCGCCGGCGGCACGCCGGCGATCATGTGGGAACTGCTGCAGGCCGGAAAGCTCGACGGCAACTGTCGCACGGTGACTGGCAGGACGATGGCCGAGAACCTACAGGGCAAGGAAGCGCGCGACCGCGAGGTCATCAGGCCGTTCGCTGAGCCGCTGAAGGAGCGGGCGGGCTTCCTCGTTCTCAAAGGTAATCTCTTCGATTTCGCGATCATGAAGATGAGTGTGGTCTCGGAGGATTTCCGCCGGCGCTATCTTGAGGAACCCGGGCACGAGGGCGTCTTCAAGGGCAAAGCGGTGGTTTTCGACGGTTCCGAGGACTATCACAAGCGCATCAACGATCCCGAACTCGGCATCGACGAGAACACCATCCTCGTTATCCGCGGCGCCGGGCCGATCGGCTGGCCTGGTTCGGCTGAGGTCGTCAATATGCAGCCGCCGGATCATCTCCTGAAGCGCGGCATCCGCAGCCTGCCGACGATCGGCGACGGCCGCCAATCGGGCACGGCCGACAGTCCCTCGATCCTCAACGCCTCGCCGGAAAGTGCCGCCGGCGGCGGCCTCGCCTGGCTTCGTACCGGGGATATTATCCGCATCGACTTCAACCACGGGCGCTGCGACATGCTGGTCGATGACGCCGAGATCGAACGGCGCAAGGGCGACGGCATCCCGCCGGTGCCGGCGGATGCGACGCCGTGGCAGCAGATCTACCGCCGCTCGGTGACGCAATTGTCGGACGGCGCGGTGCTGGAGGGGGCGACGGAATTTCGTCGGATTGCGAAAAACCCGCCGCGGCACAATCACTGATCTTGAGTTGCTAAAGACTGCAAGCCCCTTGATCCAAAAGGGGAAGTCGTAACGAACAGTTCACCTAGCCACTAGTTCGGTCACTAGGACAAGGCTTCATTAATGCCGGCTTGAGACCATATTGCCGTTATACAAGCTTCTAAGGCTGGGACCGCGTTGCCAGAGAACAAAGCCACACGATCCGAACGAGAGTTTCAGGATCTTCTGCGTCGGCTCGAACTCGCTCTCGATGCATCCCAGATCGGTGTCTGGGAGCACAGCATCGAGCAGGACGGGATCTTGTGGGATGCGCAGATGCATCGTCTCTACGAGACCGGCGAGACCTGTCGTCTGGTGCCGGCATCGCTTTGGTCGAATGCCATCCATCCCGATGATCGCGAGCGGGCCGAACGCGACTTCGAACAGGCGATCGCGACGCGCGGCGCCTATAACTCACAATTCCGCATCGTGCTGCCGAGCGGTGAAATCCGCCATTTGCGCTCGCGCGCGCATTTCTATGTCGATGGGGAGGGGCTGCCCTCCTTCATCGGCGCCGAATGGGATGTGACTGCCGACGTAAAGCTCAACGCGGAGTTGGCGCGGCAGAAGGTGGTGGCCGAGGCGAGGGCGCTGGCGCTGGAGGAAAGCAATGCCCGCATCGAGCATGTCGCCGATCACGACTATCTCACCGGCTTGCCGAACCGGCGCCTTCTCGACAAGCGGCTTTCGGAGCTGCCGGCCGACAAGAGCATCGCGACGCTCGCGGTGCTGCATCTTGACCTCGACCAGTTCAAGCAGATCAACGACAGCCACGGTCATGCGGCAGGCGACGCCGTGCTCAGGGCCGCAGCCCTTCGCATCACCGCTGCCATTCCTGCAAATGGCATGGTCGCCCGCGTCGGCGGTGATGAATTCGTCATCGTACTGGTCAATTTCACCGATCTCGCTGAGCTGAAGCTGATCACCGAGGATGTCCAGCGCCGGCTGCGGAAGAAGATCCGCTTCGGCCAGGAGATGCTGCAATCCGGCGCCTCGATCGGCGTTTCCTGGAGCGGCGATCGGCGGGCGCGCAACCTGTTGGCCGAATCCGACCTGGCGCTCTACCAGGCCAAGAAGCTCGGACGGAACCGCGTCGAATTCTTCACGCGGCAATTGCAGGAGGATCTGCGCTCCAAGCGTCGCCTCGCCGAAGAGCTGAAGCTCGGGCTGGAGCGCGGCGAGATCCTTCCCTATTATCAGGTGCAGTTCGACGCCCGGACGCGGGAGGTCATCGGCTTCGAGGCGCTGGCGCGCTGGAAACATCCCGAGAAGGGCGTGCTGGCCCCAGGGGTATTCCTGAAGATTGCCGACGAGCACGGACTTGCGGCGGAGATCGACGCGGCGATCCTCAAAAGCGTTCTCGAGGACCGGCTATTCTGGCTGTTGCGCGGCCTGGCCGTTCCGCGCATCGCTGTCAATATTTCCGCCTCGCGGCTTGCCGATCCGGCGTTGCTCGACAAGCTGAGGAAACTCGACATCCCGCCCGGCGTGATCGTCTTCGAACTGGTCGAGACGATTTTCCTCGACGACAGCGACGAAAAACTGCTCGATCATATCGGCGATATCAAACAGATGGGCATCGACATCGAGATCGACGACTTCGGATCGGGCCATGCCTCGCTCATCGGTCTCGTCAAGCTGCGGCCGAAGCGGTTGAAGATCGACCGGCAGCTCGTCACCGAGGTCGTCAGCTCGGCCGAGCAGCGGCGCGTGGTGGGTTCGATCGTGGAAATCGCCAAGGCGCTCGATGTCGAGGTGATCGCCGAGGGCATCGAGACCGAAGCGCATGCCGTCGTGCTGGCGCAGCTCGGCTGCGACGGCCTGCAGGGTTATGCGTTCGGCTATCCCGCACCGGCGGCGGAGACAGACCGTCTTTTCTCATCGATGACGAGCGGGAGCGAAAAGCAGAAGACCGCGATGGGCGGCTGAACGGCCGGTGATCCGTCCGCGAGCGACTGTTGTCGCGCCGGTTTCAACAGCGCCTTTGCCGCGTCGCGGAAGTGATTTCGGCCGAAGTGCTTTCCTCGCGTTTCAATTTGGCAGGCGGTATCTTTTCGGCGCGGCGTTTTATTTGCATCGGCAGGAAGATAATTGGCGCGCAAGTAATTTTCTTGAGCTTGCAACGGCATTGTTTCATGGTAATCCGGAAACGTAGCTTTCTGCATTGCATCGAAAAAATGATTATACGCGTCGTCAAGTCCATGAGCGCGGCTCTCCATCATTCGCAGGTGCAATCGGGGAACTGGGACCTGACAATTGCTTAGCCATTGCCGGGATGGACTTGCGGGACATTCAATCTAGGAAAGTCGCATGAATTCGGAATTTGCCGTTCGTTCGATGCGGCCCGGCGAACTGGAACTCGTGCTCGAATGGGCGCGTCAGGAGGGCTGGAACCCGGGCCTTGACGATTCGCTTGCGTTCCTCGAGGCCGATCCGTCAGGATTTTTCGTCGGCTCGATCGGTGAAGTTCCCGTCGGCTCGATCTCGGTCGTCAAATATGGCGAGAGTTTCGCCTTCCTGGGCCTCTACATCGTCCATCCCGATTTCCGCGGCAAGGGTTACGGCAAGGCGATCTGGGAGGCGGGCATCGCCAGCGCGGGAGACCGCACGATCGGTCTCGACGGCGTCGACGCACAGCAGGAAAATTACCGCAAGGCCGGCTTCGAACCCGCCTATCCCACCATTCGCTACGGCGGGGTCGCCAGCTCCTTGCCTGTCTCGACGCTTGTCGCGCAGCCGGTGCTGGATTCACGCCTCGAAGGCCTGCAGCGTTATGATTCGGCGATCTTTCCGCAGCCGCGGGATGCCTTCGTCACCGCCTGGTGCACTAGTCGCAAGGGCCGTCGTTCGGCGGTGGTGCGCAAGAGCGGCAAGATTCGCGGTTACGGCACGATCCGCCGCTGCTACGAGGGCTACAAGATCGGCCCGCTCTTTGCCAATGACGCCGATAGCGCCGCAGCGTTGCTTGCCGAATTGATCCCGGAGGCGAAGGGGGCCGCGGTCTTCATCGATATTCCCACGGCGAACCACGAGGCAGTCGCGCTTGCCGAAGGCCTCGGCCTTCAACCGGTGTTCGAGACGACGCGCATGTATCGCGGGCCGGCGCCGGCCATCCCGCTGAAGCACGTCTTCGGCGTGACAACGTTGGAACTCGGTTAGGCTCTAATCCACGGGTGAGGCGGGTACGGTCTGTGCCGAAGCTTTCGGGCGGCCCCTTTCAGCGATCGCGATGCCGCCCAAGGTCAGCACCAGCGCGATCACATGGAAGGACTGCAGCTGCTCGCCGATCAGCGCGACGGAGAGCAGCGTTCCGAACACCGGCACGAGATTGATGAAGAGGCCGGCCCGGTTGGCGCCGATTGCGACGACGCCCTTGATATAGAGGATCTGTGCGACCAGCGAGGGGAAGATCGCCGTGTAGAGAGTGATGACCCAGCCGGCCTGGTCCGGCCACTGCGCGGCACCCCGGCCGGCCTCCCAAAGGAGCAGCGGCAGCGAGGTCAGCATGGCTCCGAGCGCCGGGATCGCCATCAGCGTGCGCCAGTCGAGCGGCGGCTTCCAGCGCAGGAAGATCGTGTAGACCGAATAAGCGGCAATGGCGATCAGCATCAGCCCGTCGCCACGGTTGAGGCCCAGTTGCAGCAGCGTCGAGAGGTCACCATGCGCCGCGGTCAAAGCGACGCCGATCAGCGTCATGCCGAAGCCGAGACATTGCGCCAGCGAGATGCCGGTACGGAAGAACATGAAATTCAGCAGGAAGATCAGCATCGGGATGCCGGCCTGCTCGATGGCGACGTTGATCGCCGTCGTATATTGCACGGCCGAGTAAAGCATGGCGTTGAAAAGGGTGTAGCCGATGACGCCGTAGAAGAGGAGCAGCGGCAGGTTCTTCCTGACCACCGGCCAGTCCTTCCGCAATTGCGGTACTGAAATCACAGCGATCACCGCCACGGCGAGGAACCAGCGCAGGAAGGTCAGCATCATCGGGCTGATATGCCCGAGCGCGAGTTTGCCGGCGACGGAGTTGCCGCCCCAGCAAAGGGTGGCGATAACGAGGCAGATATAGGCCGTGGCTTGCAAGAGCGTTCTTCCCGTCTTTCCGCGATCGCCGTGCGGCGTTTTATGGGGGGAAATAGCCTGTCGGCTGCTGATTTGTCACGTAAAAAGCCCAATCTACTGTGACAACAGGGTCGCTTTCCAAAAAACAAAGCTTTATAGATGCGCGGGTTTGAGCAGGTGCGCGGTTCCGCGCCGGTAACAGGAAGAGTTGGATGACGAACGTAGTCGTGGTCGGTTCGCAATGGGGTGACGAAGGCAAGGGCAAGATTGTCGACTGGCTTTCGGAGCGTGCAGATATTGTCGTGCGCTTTCAGGGCGGACACAATGCCGGCCATACGCTCGTCATCGACGGCACCAGCTACAAGCTCTCGCTGCTGCCGTCTGGCGTCGTGCGCCCCGGCAAGATGGCGGTGATCGGCAACGGCGTCGTCGTCGATCCGCATGCGCTGATCGCCGAGATCGAAAAGCTCGCCGGTCAGGGTGTGACGATCACGCCCGACAATCTGCGTATCGCCGACAACGCGACGCTCATCCTGTCGCTGCACCGCGAGCTAGACGCGATGCGCGAGGATGCAGCGTCGAACAGCGGCACCAAGATCGGCACGACGCGCCGCGGCATCGGCCCGGCCTATGAAGACAAGGTCGGCCGCCGCGCCATCCGCGTCATGGATCTTGCCGATCTCGATAGTCTTTCGGGCAAGGTCGACCGTATTCTGACGCATCACAATGCGCTTCGCCGCGGCCTCGGTGTCGCCGAAGTCAGCCACCAGGCGATCATGGACGAACTGACCTCGATCGCCGATCGGGTACTGCCCTTTCGTGATACGGTCTGGCTTTTCCTCGACAAGGAGCGCCGCAAGGGCTCCCGCATCCTCTTTGAAGGCGCGCAGGGCAGCCTGCTCGACATCGATCACGGCACCTATCCCTTCGTCACCTCATCGAACACGGTGGCTGGTCAGGCCGCGGCCGGTTCCGGCATGGGACCCGGCTCGCTCGGTTATATCCTCGGCATCACCAAGGCCTATACGACGCGCGTCGGCGAGGGCCCGTTCCCGACCGAGCTGAAGGACGCGATCGGTGAGTTCCTTGGCGAAAAAGGTCATGAGTTCGGCGTGGTGACCGGACGCAAGCGGCGCTGCGGCTGGTTCGACGCCGCACTCGTGCGCCAATCGATTGCCACCAATGGCATCACGGGCATCGCGCTCACCAAGCTCGACGTGCTCGACGGTCTCGAGGAATTGAAGATCTGCGTTGGCTATATGCTCGACGGCGAACAGATTGATCATCTTCCGGCAAGCCAGGGAGCGCAAGCTAGGGTCGAACCGATCTACATCACGCTGGAAGGCTGGAAGGAATCGACCGTCGGCGCCCGCAGTTGGGCGGATCTGCCGGCACAGGCGATCAAATATGTTCGCCAGGTCGAAGAGCTGATCGGCGCGCCTGTCGCGCTCCTGTCCACCAGCCCGGAGCGGGATGATACGATACTTGTGACCGATCCGTTTGAGGATTAAGCTCACGGGTCACTGTGGAGGATGGTTCGGTAGGGTACCGGACTTCTTGAGAAAGTACTGATGGCGGATTTTATTGCAGTCATTCGGCGGGCCGTTGACGGCTTGGCTGAAAATACCCCCGAGATGCGGGTGAAAGTCTACGAACGTGCCCGCGGCGCAGTGCAGCGGCAGCTCGAGAATATGAAGCCGCGTCCGCCGGAAGCCATGCTGCAACGCCAGCTCGAAAAGCTCGAGGCCGCCATCCGCGAGGTGGAAGGCGAACACTCCGAGGCGCTGCCGCTCGATGAGCCGGCCGCCGCCGCCACGCTGGAATCCGCGGAAGAGCAAACCCTTCACGACGAGAGCGAACCGGCGCCTGCGCCGGAGGCGGCTGTCGAGGCCTATGCGGAGCCGCGGGCGGCCGAGGCTGCCGACGAGCCCGATCACGTGGAAGCCGCCGCGCCAGAGGAAGTTGAGGAAGAGGTCGCTGCCGAGGAGCCCCTTTCCGCGGAAGAACCTGTTGCCGCCGAAATCCCTGTTGCCGCCGAGACAGCGGTTTCGCCGGAGACATCCGCTCCCGCCGACACATATTGGCATCCCTCGCATGAGGAGGAAGCGCCGGCCGAGGAATGGCATGCTAGCGAGGCGCGCGACGTCGCTGCCGAAGACGTGTCGGCCGAACATGACGGCTGGGAGCCGCCTGCCGCGCATCACAGCGAGCAAGCCGACGAAGTCGGTGCCGACCAGCAGCATCCCCTGGAAGCCGACGAGATCGCGGCCGAGCCAGCGGCGGTGGATAGCGAGGAGCCGGAGGCCGAGGAGGCTTACGAGCCCGTCGAGCCGTTGCAGCCGATCACCCGCGGTATAGACCATGCATCCAACCGGCTGGTGGAGCCGGTCGCCGATTTCGATCGTCCGCAGGAATTCGTCGAGCACAGCCGCGAGGAGCCGTTGCAGGCCGATGCTGCGGCGCATTTCGACCCGGTCTGGGCCGAGCCCGTTGCCGAAACGCCGGCTCCGCCGCCCAAGGATGCGGAGACCGAATGGGCGGAAGAGGAACTCAGGCAATATTCGCAGGCGGCGCCGGTCACAGCGGATGCATCGGCGCGCGCCTTCGAAGAGGTGATATCGAGCCTCGAAAATGCGGCCCCCGCTGCCGTCATGCCGGCCGCCAAGGAAAGTTTCTCCTGGGAGACTGCCGCCTTCGATGATCTGCCGCCGATCGAGGCCGGCAGCAATAAGAAGGCGCCGGTGGCATCGCATTTCGACGATGTCGATATCTTCGCGGAAGTGCACAACGGCAAGCCGGCGCCTGCTAGCGGCGCGCCGAGCGAGAACTGGCGCGAGGCGAAGGCGCTGCGCGGCTACGACCGCCGCGGCTCGGTCGCCGGTGATGACGATGACGCCAATCCGTCGATGGATATCGATCAGATCGTTGCCTCCAAGCTGCAGGGCAAGAGTTTCCGTATGGAGCCGAAGCGCCGCCGCTTCGGCATCGGTACCGTGATCACGCTCATCTTTGCACTCATCTTGATCGGTGGCGGCGCCTATGCCGGCTGGATGAACAGAGAGGCGCTGGTGGCGATGGTCGACGGGCTCGTCAGCTCGGCACCGTCGCAGGCGACCAGGAACGAGGCGGCAACACCGCCGGCTGGCTCGGCGACGCCTGCCCAGCCGGGCTCGGTGACGCCAGCCCAGCCGACCACACCAGGAGCGCAGAATACCCCAGCGACGCCGGCGCAGCCGAACCCGCAGGTAGCGTCAATGAACAATGACGGCGCTGCGGCCAATTCGAAATTCACCCAACGGCTGCTGACCGATGGGACCGAGGTCGACAGTGGACCGGCGACTGTGCCGGGAACACCGACTGCGGAAGGAAAATCGGTCGCCGAACAAAATGTCGCGGCAGCAGATACGCCGCCTGCCAGCGCGCAGGGCGATGTGGCTCCCGCCGAAACGCAGACGCCAAACGGCCCGGTGGCATCGCCGCAGCAGACCCCCCCCGTCGGTTCGTCGGAAAAGATGTTCCTCTATGAGGAGCGCATCGGCCAGAGCTCGCCGACGGCGATCGAGGGATCGGTCGTCTGGAGCGTGCAGCACGAGGCCGGCCAGGACGGCCGACAGGAGGCGACGGTACAGGGCAACGTCACCGTTCCCGAACGCAATCTTTCGGCTCTCGTCACCTTCAAGCGCAATTCCGATCCGTCGCTGCCGGCAAGCCATCTTGTCGAGATCGTCTTCTCGGTGCCGCCGAATTTCGAAGGCGGCAGCATCGACAGCGTCCAGCGCATCTCGATGAAACGTACGGAGCAGGACCGCGGCGATGCGCTGATTGCGGTTCCGGCGAAGATCACCGACGATTTCCATATGATCGCGCTCAATGACTATCCTGATGCGCGCAAGGCGAACCTCGACCTGATGTCGACCCGCAACTGGATCGACATTCCGATCACCTACCGCAACGGCCGCCGTGCGCTGCTGACGATGGAAAAGGGCGGTACGGGAACGGACGCCTTCAATACCGCGATCAAGGAATGGACGGCGCTCGGGGATGTGTCGACGAGCCAGTGACGGTTTCCGCAACGCCAGCATTCCCGGACCTTTGGGGTGGCGCTGAGACTGCGGAGCAAAGGTGAATGAAAAAGAAAAGGCGGGCCGCAAGGCCCGCCTTCTTCAATTTTATCACGCGGCAGGCCTTATGCCGTGGCTTCGACGACGCGGACGGCCTTGGCGCGTTCCAGGGCTTCCTTGCGGACCGCGTCCTGCACCTTTTCGAAGGCGCGGACCTCGATCTGGCGGACGCGTTCGCGGCTGATGTCGAATTCGGTCGAAAGGTCTTCCAGGGTCACTGGATCCTCGGCGAGACGGCGAGCCTCGAAGATGCGGCGTTCGCGCTCGTTCAGCACGCTCATCGCTTTCGCCAGCATGCGCCGGCGGGTGTCGAGCTCATCCTGTTCGATCAGCACGTCTTCCTGGCTGTCATGGTCGTCCACCAGCCAATCCTGCCATTGGCCGCTATCACCTTCGGCTGCCTTGATCGGCGCGTTCAGCGAGGCGTCGCCGGAGAGGCGGCGGTTCATCGAAATGACCTCCTCCTCCGAGACGTTCAGCTTGGTGGCGATTTCGGAGACGTGCTCCGGCTTCAGGTCGCCGTCATCGATTGCCTGGATGCGGCCCTTCAGCCGGCGCAGGTTGAAGAACAGGCGCTTCTGGTTGGCGGTCGTGCCCATCTTCACCAGCGACCACGAGCGCAGGATATATTCCTGGATCGAGGCCTTGATCCACCACATGGCGTAGGTGGCGAGGCGGAAGCCGCGCTCGGCATCGAACTTCTTGACGGCCTGCATCAAGCCGACATTGCCCTCGGAGACGACTTCGCCGATCGGCAGGCCGTAGCCGCGATAACCCATCGCGATCTTCGCGACGAGGCGAAGATGGCTGGTGACGAGCTTGTGGGCGGCGTCCCGGTCACCGTGCTCGGCATAACGCTTGGCGAGCATGTATTCCTGCTGTGGCTCCAGCATCGGGAACTTGCGGATTTCGTCGAGGTAACGATTGAGACCGGCTTCACCGGCGGTAATGGACGGCAAGGTATTTCGGGCCATAGTGCACCCTCCTAAAGTGAATTCCGGTTCCCGATGGAAACGCGTCCTCGCGTTAAAAAAGGCAAACCGGGACGTGCGGCTCTCTCCGAGCCCGCACTAAGTCCATATACAGATAAGTGTGGCGAAACGGCGGTTCAAGGTGCCGCTCACGCAGGTGTGAGTTGGAAGACCGGCATTCAGAGCCGCCTTTATCGCCGCAGCGCCTCGATCAATTCGACCATATCATCCGGCAGCGGCACCTCGAAATGCATGATTTCGCCGGTGCGGGGATGCTCGAATTGCAGCATGAAGGCATGCAGCGCCTGGCGGCCGAAACCGTTGACGACCTTGCGGATCTCTTCGGGCAGAAGATTGGCCTTGGTCTTGAAGCCGGCGCCGTAAACCGTATCGCCGAGCAGTGGATGGCCGATATGGGCCATGTGGACACGGATCTGGTGGGTGCGGCCGGTTTCGAGGCGGCACTCGACCAGCGAGGCGAACGCTGTCGCGTCCGGCTTCTCGTGGAAGCGCTCGATCACCTGGTAATGCGTGATTGCCTCGTCAGCGTCCTGACTCTCGGGGCGTTTGACAGCGCGGCGCGTGCGGTCGCCGGTGGCGCGGCCAAGCGGAGCGTCGACTGTGCCCGACAGCGTGCGGGGCCGGCCCCAGACGACTGCCTGGTAGGCCCGCTCCAGCGGCATGGTGCGGCCATGGTCGGCAAATTGAAGCGAGAGGTGGCGATGGGCAATGTCGTTCTTGGCGACGACCATGACGCCTGTCGTGTCCTTGTCGAGACGGTGGACGATGCCGGGGCGGCGCACACCGCCGATGCCGGAGAGTGTATCGCTGCAATGGTGGATCAGCGCGTTGACCAGTGTGCCCGTCCAGTTGCCGGGGCCGGGATGGACGACGAGGCCGGAAGGCTTGGAGATGACGATGACATCGCCGTCCTCATGGAGGATATCAAGCGGGATGTCCTCGCCCTGCGGCGTCGGGTCCTCCGGCTCGGGCAGCGTGATCTCGAAACTATCGCCGGTGCGCACCTTGCGTTGCGGGTCGGTGACGGGTTGGCCGCGCAGAAAAACCTGGCCGTCCTTGATCAGCGTCTTGATGCGGCTGCGCGAAAATTCCTCGCCGACCTGCGCCGTCAGCCAGGCGTCAAGCCGGCCTTCGGCGCTTTCATCGGCCGTCAGGACTTTTCTATTGCCGGCTGCTTGTTTAAAGGGGTCGCTCAAGACGCTTCTTCTCCGACGTATTTTTTTAGAACGGGACGCACAGATGACAGCAATCGAGCCAGACGACCAGGAAGAGAAGCCCCTTGATCCGGCGATGGAAAGTGTCCGGCGCAAGATGGTCCGCCTGCAGATCGTTTCCGGCGCCATCATGTTCGTGAGCCTTATGGCGGTCTTCGGCGCGGTTGTCTACAAGGTGATGCACAGCGAGCCGAAGGAGACGGCGTCCGCTGTTACCGCCTCCGGCGTGCCCTCAGACGCGCCGCTTGCGGCAACCGTTTCCCTGCCGCTTGGCTTCAAGGTGCAGTCCACATCCCTTTCGGCCGGGCAGATCCTGTTCTACGGCGAAACGGTCGAGGGCAAGAACAAGGCGCTGGTCTACGATCTCAGGACCGGCCGCACCGTCGCCGACGTCACCGTCGCGGGCAATTGAGGCCGGCATGGCCGCCGTCCCGATCGACATCGACAGCGCCGACGATCCGCGCGTCGCTGAATTCCGCGATATTCGCGAGCGCGACCTGACGGGCCGAGAGAAGCGCTTCATTGCCGAAGGTACCGTCGTGCTGCGCATGCTCGCCGAGGCGCATGCGGCAGGCCGCGGCTTTTTCGCCGAGAAGATCTTGCTGCTGCGCAATCGCGTCGAGGGCGTCCTGCCCATCCTGGAGCGGTTTCCGGCCGATGTGCCGGTCTATGTCGCCGGGGCTGATGTGCTCGACGGCGTCGTCGGTTTCCATCTGCATCGCGGTGTTCTCGCGCTCGGCCGGCGGGAGGATCGCGGGGCGGCGGCCCTTCTCGACGCACTGCCGGAGCAGGCGCTGGTGCTCGTCGGTTGCGGCATTTCCAATCACGACAATGCCGGTTCGATGTTTCGCAACGCGGCTGCCTTCCGGGCGGATGCGGTGCTGCTCGACGAAACCTCCTGTGATCCACTTTACCGCAAGGCGCTGCGTGTCTCGGTCGGTTCGGTGCTGAGCGTTGCGCACCGTCGCGGCGGCAAGGCACTGGATGTGCTCCTGGCGCTTGCCGAACGGGGCTTTGCCATCTGGACGCTTTCGCCGCACGGCAAGACCGATATCCGCGCCATTCCGGCCTCGACACGCATGGCGCTCGTCGTCGGCACCGAGGGCGAGGGGTTGCCGGAGGCGCTGCTTGCGCGGTTCCAGAGCGCGCGCATTCCACAATCGGAGGAACTCGACAGCCTCAACGCCGCGACGGCGACGGGGATCGCGCTGTTTTCCATGGCCTCGGCGATGGGGCGGATCTAACGCATCGATTTTCAGGGTTCTGCGCCAACTCAAAATGATGGCGCGCCGTTTGTCCTATCGAACGCGCGCCGCGCTAAGGCGTCAGCGCGGGGGATCGGCGATGATCGCCGACGCCCTGTCGGCAAGGCTGACGCGGTCGTTCGGGTTCTTTTCCACGGCGTCTGCGAGCAGCGTGCGGATCGGCGAGGAGGGACCTTCGTTGAGTGCGGTCAGCGCCACCATATTGGCGGCGATCGAGGCGATCTCCTCGCGGATCGCGCCATCGCGCCCGGTTACCGCCTTTGCCTTTTGCAGGCGCTCGGCTAGGGCGGCGCTGCGATTGCGGACATCCTCGCCCATCTCGGCCGTGACGGCGGCGGTGTCGAGCGCGGATGCGACCGTGTCTTCGGCTGGCATTTCCGCCGGCAGCTCCGCCACCATCCCGGCAAGGCCGGCGTCGCGCAGGACCCGGTTGACCTTGCGGATTTCGGCGTTGGCGGCCTTCAACTGCTCCTTCAACTTGGCGATCTCCTGCTGGCGGCGAGCAACCAGGGTTTCCTTTTCGGTGGCGGAAGCGCTCTCGCGCGCGGCCTTATCCTCCAGGCGGATCACCATATGCTGCTGCTGCGTCAGTTTCTGTTCGGCATCCTTGGCGCGCTTCTGCAGCAGGCTGACGTCCTGGCGCAGCGTATCGCGTTCGTCGCGCAGCGCGTTGACCCGGAATTTCAGGCTCTCCGCCTCGGTCTCGCGCGCGGCCAGGTCAATCCTCAGCCCATCGGCCTGTTCGCCGAGCTTGCTCAGGCGTGTCCGCATCGTCGCCAGCTCGCTTTCCTTGTTGGCGGCGGACTGCTCGGCAATATGCAGGTTGGTCTTCAACTGGCTGATATAGTTCTCGTCCTTGCGCAGATGCGAGCGCTGGTCGGCCGCCTCGACATGCATCTCGCCGATCTGCGCCTGTAAATCGCCGATCTCGGCGGCAAGCCTGCCGGCGTCGACGGCGAGGGCGTCGTGGCGAAGCTGGAACGACAGGGATTTCTCGCGCTCACGCAGAAGGTCCTGGGTGGTGCGGGCGTTTTCGGCGGCATAGAGCGCGCGCACCATGTCTTTCTGGGCGCGAACCTCTTGCGGGCTCAGCGGCATCGTCGCTTTCAGCCGGTTCTCGGTATACCAGACAATACGGCGGTGAACGGCGGGCGAGACCAGAAAGACGAGGAAGGCCGCGGTCAGGAAGCCCAATCCGAACAAGAGAGCATATTCGATCACGGCGCGGCCATCGGTAAGAAGGTTGATACGGGTCAGCCGCGATGATTAAGCAGGCATGGGACGCATGGCAAGGCCGCCGGTGGGAACGGCGGCAGATTCCGGCGGCTCTGCGGCCTCAGAAGGGGTTCCAGGTCGGCGCCTGAGTGATCTTGAGATAGCCGACGTTGACGCCGAGGCGGGCACCGACGCCGGTGCGGATCGGCACGACCAGCACATCGTTGTTCTTGAGCAGCGTCATGCCGAAGCCGGCGATCACATAGGCCGAGCCGCTGACGCCGCCGAAGCGGGCATAGATGCCGTTGATGGAGGGCAGGTCGTAGACCAGCATCATCACGCGCGAGCCCTGGCCGCCGTAATCGAGGCCGAGCGAGGGTCCCTGCCAGTAGAGATTATGTTCGCCGGCGTTCTTGGTGTTCAGTTGGCCTTCGCCATAGGTAAGGCCGGCGATGAAGGCGCCGCCGCCTTCCTGTCCGAGGATATAGCCGTTCGGCAGGCCGTATTTCTGGAAGGCACTCTCGACGACCTTGGCAAGTCCGCCGCTGGCGGAACCGAAGAAGGAGTGGCCGGCGTCGACGATTTCCTGCATCGTGTACTGGCCGTTGTCCTGGGCAGCGGCCGGTGCGGCAACCATCAGCGAGGAGAAGACGAGGGCCGAAAGCAACCTGCAGAAGCCGATGAATCGGTGCGGAAATAGAGGGCGCATAGTGTCATCCGTTCGTCGTTTGGCTATGAGCGGGCAACCGCTCGCGGCGATTGGTGCATTTTGCGCCGATGATCTTAACAATCGGTTTACCAAATATGGTGTCATTATGGCATCGAGTACGATCGCAAACTTCGCGCAATTTTGATGAAGTATATTCCGGGCGCAATGAAATTGCCGCCCCTCAGGAGCCGATGATGTCCAAGAACCCCAATCTCACCCTGTCCGGCCCGGATCTGGCCGCGCTTCTTTGCAGCCGCGTTTGCCACGATGTCATCTCGCCCGTCGGGGCGATCAATAACGGGCTGGAACTCCTGGATGAGGGTGGCGCCGACTCCGATGCGATGGACCTGATCCGCACCAGCGCCCTCAACGCGTCCGTCCGCCTGAAATTCGCACGCCTCGCCTTTGGCGCGTCAGGATCCGTCGGCGCCTCGATCGACACCGGCGAGGCGGAACGCGCTGCCAAGGATTTTGCCGTCGCCGAGAAGAAGACCGAGGTGATCTGGAACGGACCGCGCGCCATCGTCGCCAAGAACCGTGTCAAGCTGCTGCTCAACCTCTTCCTCGTTGCATATTCCGCCATTCCGCGCGGCGGCGTACTCGAGGTAACGCTCGAAAATCCCGAATTCGATGCCAGGTTCAAGCTTACGGCCAAAGGCAAACTGATGCGGCTGCCGCCGAAATTCGTCGAGATATCGACCGGCACCATCGAGGAGGCGATCGACGCCCATTCGATCCAGCCCTATTACACCGTGCTTCTGGCACAGGAGTGCGGAATGACGCTCGATCACAGCGCCAGCGCAGACGAACTGGTGTTCACGGCAGTGGCCGCGGCAGCCTGATTTCGGAGCGCGGACGCGTGTCGGCGCTCGTCCGGTAACGATTCGTTAGCCTGATGGACCTATTCTCCAGGGTTGTAAGAGGCCCCTTGCTGCGACGAATGCGGGGGCAAAGGAGCGGCCATGCAAAGGTTCATGATCACCGATAATTCGGACATCGTCCGCAAGGTCGGCAAGCGCATTCTCTCCGAACTCGATTTTCTCGTCAGCGAAGCCTCCAATGCCGGCGAGGCGCTGCAGCGCTGCCAGGCGGAGCTGCCGGAATATCTGATCGTCGATTCCGGCATGGAAGGCGCCCTCGACCTCATCGCCGCCATCCGCGCCATGGACGGCGGCAAAGAGGTCAAGATCTATTACTGCGTCGTCGAGGCGGATCTGAAGAAGCTGATGGCGGGCAAACGGGCCGGTGCCACCGACTTCCTGCTGAAGCCGTTCGATCGCAAGATCCTGACCGCGGTTTTCGGAAACCGCGCGATCGCCGCCTGACGCAGATTTCTTCCGCCAATATCGGCATCCCTCGAGCATCACGCCGAAGGTGCAAGTGCGTTCGGCCGCCGCCACCTTCCATTCTCATGAACGTGATATAGAGGATCAGGCCGATCCAGCCTGGAGTCTTCCGTCAGGGTGGCTTCTTGTTTGCCCAGGGCAGAAACGAAAAATCCCGCCGGAGAGGCGGGATCTTCGTTTATCCGATAAGGGGGATCGGAAAAAAATCAGGCGGTTTCGGCGTATTCGGCCCCATCCGGCTCGCGAAGAACGTAACCACGGCCCCAGACGGTCTCGATATAGTTGGCGCCGCCGGCAGCGTTGGCGAGCTTCTTGCGGAGCTTGCAGATGAAGACGTCGATGATCTTGAGTTCCGGCTCGTCCATACCGCCGTAAAGGTGGTTCAGGAACATTTCCTTGGTGAGGGTGGTGCCCTTGCGGAGCGAAAGCAGCTCCAGCATCTGATATTCCTTGCCCGTCAGGTGGACGCGCTGGCCGCCGACTTCGACAGTCTTGGCGTCGAGGTTGACGATCAACTCGCCGGTCATGATGACCGACTGGGCATGGCCCTTGGAGCGGCGGACGATGGCGTGGATGCGGGCGACGAGCTCGTCCTTGTGGAACGGCTTGGTCATGTAGTCGTCGGCGCCGAAGCCGAGGCCACGAACCTTGTCTTCGATGCCGGCCATGCCCGACAGGATGAGGATCGGTGTCTTGACCTTGGACAACCGGAGAGTGCGAAGCACTTCATATCCGGACATGTCGGGCAGGTTCAGATCGAGAAGGATGATGTCATAATCATACAGCTTGCCCAGATCGACGCCTTCTTCACCGAGATCGGTGGTATAAACATTAAAACTCTCTGATTTCAGCATCAACTCGATGCTCTGCGCCGTCGCGCTGTCATCCTCGATTAGAAGTACCCGCATAATTATCCCCTTTACCGCCGCCGAAAGGTGGTCTGGCCCCCTACACGATACCGAACACGCTACGTGATTTGGAAGCTGCCACGAAATGGTTAACAAATTCTAATTCACTCTGGCAAGGAATATCGAATTTATTAAATAATTTTTCCATTTGTCTGTTTTCCAATAGGAATCTCAAAAGGCGTTCCTCAACTTTAACATTAGGAAACAGCGCTAAGTGATTCATCCGACTCGCCAATGAAAAGGTTCGAACTTCATGCCGTGGCATTTACCGACCCTTAAATCATAGGGCCTATCATTAACGATGCCCGTAAACGAAAGGTTACCAGCGGTAGGTATTTGTTAATATCGCCGGAAATTTTTTAGCAAACCGTGTCAAAGCGGCGCGCAGGGCGGTTTCAAGTTGAGCCGGGGTCTCGCATCACGGGAGTAATGCGTATGAAGTCGCGAGAAAGTCTCGTTCGCCTGAAGGAATTTCAGGTGAACGAAAAACGACGTCAGTTGCAGCAATTGCAAATGATGATGTCTGAATTCGAACGGATGACGAAGGATCTGGAGAGCCAGATCGTCGTCGAGGAAAAGAAGTCCGGTATTTCCGACCCGAATCACTTTGCTTATCCGACCTTCGCCAAGGCCGCGCGTCAGCGGGCCGATAACCTGCAGGTTTCGATCAAGGAACTGAAGATGCAGGAAGAGACGCTGGAAATGGCGCTCGAGGAGATGCAGGCGGAATATGCAAGGGCGACGGCGCTGGAAGAGCGTGACAGCGGCGCCCGAGCAAGGGCGTAAGCGAAAAACGGTGGGCGCCGGTTTCGGCGCCTGGGATCGCCGCTGAGAAGCCATGTATGACGGGCGCGCTGTCCGTCATACATGGCTTTTGGTGTTGTCGCCTCTCGGCGTCAGCGCCTTCGGCGCAGCTGTCGCCGAAATCGAGCCTGTCACACCGAAGGCGATTGAAGAAGCCGCCTCCAAGGCGGGTCACATCGAGCGTGATTCACGCGACGCGAATCATGCCTTTTTTATGCGCGTGGCCCAAAACCGCAGCATGTCTTTGAGCGATGCGTATGAGAGCGCCGCGCATCCTTTCAGACGCACAAAGGACGCTCTAACTCTTTCAATCCTCGCATCGTGCTTTCCGATAATCGATTCCGATTTTCGGGCCGATGCGCTAGTTCACGACATCCTTCCATTCCGGATGGCGTTGCGCCTGCGCCTTGAAGAAGGGGCAAAGCGGGATAATCTTCCAGCCGCCGGTGCGGGCTGCTTCCACGGCGTGGAGCGCCAATGCCTGGCCCACACCCTTGCCGCGCAACGCATCGGGAACAGCCGTGTGATCGATGATGACGAGCTTCGGCGATGCGCGCGAATAGGTCATCTCCGCCTCGTGCCCTTCGACCTCGGCTGCATACCGGCCGCCGGAGGCGCCTTCGTCGTTTCGAATGTCCATGGTCTTTCCTCGTAACGGATAGTGTCGTAGCGGACCGTGACATGGCGGCGGGGTCGTGCCAAGCCGTGGAGGCAAGACAGATACGAGACGGAGTGTTCATGCACAATATCGGATTGATACGAGGTTCGAGGCAATGAAGGCGCTCTCGATGATTCGCCCGGTGCTTCTCGTGGCGGCGCCGTTCTTCCTGGCGCTCGGCCTCGTGTTACCGCTGGTCCATTTCGAGACGCTGTATTTCTTCGACGAGACGCCGTCCCTCATCGAAATCATTGTCTCGCTTTGGCAAGGCGGGGACGGGCTGCTGGCGGCGATCGTTGCACTGGTTTCGATCCTGCTCCCGTCTCTGAAGATAATCGGGATCGCCGCAGAAGCGACGGCCACCGGCGGTGGGGCCGGCAGCCTGTTCTATCGTCGTGTCGTACCGCATCTGTCCAAGTGGTCGATGATGGACGTGCTGCTGGTCGCGATCGTCATTGCGGCGGCGAAGACGACGGGGCTGGCAGATGCCTTCACGCAGCCGGGCCTCTGGTGCTACGCGGCCTCGTCAATGATTTCGGGCCTTCTTCATTCCCTGACGGGAGATGCGTCCGGCCCGAAATAGATGTCGTCGATGCTGGCGGGTGATCAGTGACGATATTGCTGAATGCGCGTGGTGCGCAGGCCGGCGAGACCGTGGCTGTTGATCGACGACTGCCAAGACAGGAATTCTTCGACCGTGAGCGTATAACGCTCGCAGGCCTCTTCCAAGCTCAACAAGCCACCGCGAACAGCCGCAACAACCTCTGCCTTCCGGCGAATCACCCAGCGCCGCGTATTGGGCGGCGGGAGATCCGCGATCGTCAGGGGGCTGCCATCGGGGCCGATGACATATTTTACTCGGGGACGTATCATTTCGGTCATTGGACTCTCTACACAACGCAAGACCACGAGCCCCACTCTAGCCTGCCACATTTAAAAATTGCCTAAACCCATCGTAAGACTTTGATAACAAATTTAGATGCCCTCGGGCCGCGAATTTGCGGCGGCCGCCTGCCGCTACGTCAATTTGTAGCGCCTGCATGGGAGCATGCGGAATAAAGATTACCGGATTTTCCGGGATGATCTTATAAGCGCTGCAACAAAAGAATGAGCGCAAGACCTCGTCTCCGTTCTTCCCGCTGTATCAGTCCATTTCGCGCTTTTGATGCTTCGTGTCCTCGGGATGCGGGGCAGAAGGTCGTCTTTGCTGATGTTCCGGCGCGAGCTTCTCGCCGCCGGCAGCGAGGCCGAGCCGAAGCTGGCCATACGAGGATACGAAGATGAAAATACGTGAGCGCGCAGTCGACGACTGCGCTGAGGATGCTGCATTTTCGCGTTCGCAGGCCGATGGCGCAGGGGTTTCGTTTAACGACGGCAAGGAACGGCACGGGAGATGGCGAAGTTTGCGGGCTTCGATTTTTATCTGCTCTCGGTTTTCCCGTGGGCGGCCGAACGGCTTTCATCGAAAACCGGCTGATCAGCAACTGGCCGCAAAGCCTTGTCGGCTTTTACGAGGCCGCCGATCTCTTCTATTGCAGCAGACTGGTGACCGCGATGAAGCGGACGATCGTGCCGATCTTCTGCAAAGAGTGGCGTTTGCGGGCAGCGCCGCCAATCAGGGAAACCGCAGACTCAACACGCTCTTTCAGATGCACGGGCTGAAGAATACCTTCGCCTTCGCGCTGCATGACGCTGACCTGAAACAATACATCTTCGCCTTCTCAGGCGACTGTCCTATGCCCACGCGGGAGCAGGCGATGGTGCGGCTGCATGGAGCTTCTGGACAAGGTTTGGCGCAATGGCAACCCGGAAGACGGTCCGTCGGAGACGCTCACCCGGCGCGAAATCGAATGCCTGCGACGCTGCCTGATTCCTTAAATCGGAATCGATTTAAGGAATCAGGCAGCAATTCAAAGTGCTACAGCGTCCTTTGCGCATCTAATAAGACGCGCGGCGCTGTAGTCGGCGGTCGGCAAGAGCAGCGACGAGATCGCGATCATCCTCGATCTCTCGTCGCATACGGTGGCAGGTTATCTGAAGAGCGCGATGCGCAAGCTCGATTCGGTCAACCGCATGCAGGCGGTCGCCAGAGCCTTCCGGTACCGGCTGCTCTAAAGCGCGTCGCATCACGCTTTAGGTCTTTGTTTCAGCATGTCGGTTTCCCAAAACCGCTGCACACCTTTCGGCGACATGCACAAGGCAGCCGGCCGTTTCTCGCAAAGCTTAACGCTTAGAAGCCTTTTCCGCGGGTCAGTTCCGACACGACGGTTCCGAAAACGATACGCATGTCCATCAAGATCGAAAAATTCCCGACGTAGTAGAGATCGCTGGCGATGCGTGCACGCGCCTTGGCCGGACGATCGGTCGGGCCGCGCAGGCCGCGCATCTGGGCAAGACCCGTCATGCCAGGACGCATCGCATGGCGCTGATGGTATTCCGGTACGAGCTCTTCGTAGAGCATACCGCCGGCGCGCATGCCGATTGCATGGCAACGCGGGCCGACGACCGACATGTGGCCCAGCAGCACGTTCAGCAGCTGCGGCAACTCATCGACATTCGTGCGACGCAGGATGGCGCCGATGCGGGTTACGCGCGGATCGTTCTTCACCGTCTGGGCAACGCCGGAGACGTCGCAGAGGTCGGTGCGCATGGAACGGAACTTGTAGACCTTGATGGCCTTGCAGTTCTTGCCCCAGCGGGTCTGCTTGAAGAGCACCGGTCCCGGGCTGTCGAGTTTGATCAGCAGGGCGACGAACAGAAGGAAAGGGGCGAGGACGAGGAGGGCGCTCAACGACGACATAATGTCGAACGCCCGCTTCAGGACCAGATCCACCAACGGCGCCTGCGGCGCATCGCTATGGATAACAGGGGTCTGGATCTTCAGGCTCGGCTGCTGGCGGCGGCTCGGCCGGAAGGATTCTGTCGAAATGCTGTTGTTTAGTTCTGTGATGCTCAAGGATCGTACTCTGTTGTCTTCGAGGGGGCGCGGCGGCAATAGGCGATCAATGGTTAACCCTGTCACCAGGGCTGCACTCAGGTCTTGGTAACCCTACTAGAACGGAAAAATGCGACAATTGTGTAATGGTGTCCAGAGAAATATCGCATCGCAACAAATCTTTCGCACTTGCGTTAAGTTGAGGCAAGCTCATGATATTTCGTTAATAATTGGAATTTTGTCAAAGTTTCTAGGCCTTTGGCAGGGGGTCACCGGGGGTTGGCGACGTGCCGTTTCGACACGTGCACCGGGTCTCTTAAGCATATTTCTTAACGGAACACGCGGCGAAATTTTTCGGATGAAGATATCGATCACTGTCGAAGCAGTGCCGAAATGTGACAAAACCAAGGCAGGATTGATGGCAGGCAGCGTCTTGAAAAGATGCAGGGTAACGAATTCGCGGCCCGAATCGCTTGATCAAGCCCGATAACGCGAATCACTTCACAGCCGGTATGGGATCGTGGACATGCTTTAAGGAGGGACGGCTTGCTCAGTTGGGGCGCATGCCGGAGGCCAGTCGCAGATTGTCGGCGACGACAGGTCTGAGCTCATGGCTACGATGCAGAGAATCGCGCCGCTTGCCGGTATTCAGCGATCCTGAGGATGGTCACGCCGGTTCAAGGACGCGTTTCCTGCCGCCCCAGGAGATGAAGTTCGGGTTGGCGAAGTCGAAATCGGCCGCCGTTCCCGTCTTGCCGTAGGTCAGCGGCGTTCCGTCCAGCGTCACTGTCGAGCCGCCGGCGGCGCGCAGCACCGCATCGCCGGCCGCGGTGTCCCATTCCATCGTGCGGGTGAAGCGCGGATAGACGTCGGCCTTGCCTTCGGCCAGCAGGCAGAATTTCAGCGAGGAGCCGATATTGGTGCATTTGAAGATCGCGTGGTCGGCGAGGAAGCTTCCGGTTTCCGGGCTGTTGTGGCGAAGGCTTGCAAGCGCCAGCCTGTCGTCGGGCTGTTCGCGCACAGTGATTGTGCTGCGTGCGCCAATCGTGAAATCATCCGTCACGACGAGCCTTTCGGCGTGGCCGCGTTCTCCCGAGAAGGCAAGTCCGAGCGCTGGCGCGTAGACGATGCCCGCCACCGGGGCGCCGTTCTCGATATAGGCGATGTTGACGGTGAATTCCTGGCGTCCGTCGACGAATTCACGGGTGCCATCGAGAGGGTCGACGAGAAAGAAGCCACGGCCGGCAATGTCAGGCACCTTGCCGGCGGCGACCGATTCTTCCGCCACGACGGGTATTTCGGGATAATCTCTGGCGAGATGAGCGAGGATGATGCGTTCGGCCTCTTCGTCGGCGACCGTGACCGGACTTGCATCCGCCTTCATGGCGACGGGGAAGCCTTCGCGCAGGACCGTGATGATGGCCTTGCCGGCTTCGAGCGCCGCCTTTTCAAATGTCCTCAGCATTGTCCTTCAGCCGTTCGCCACGCGGCGAGCACCCCGCTGTCGCTCGTCCGCAAACCATCCCTATTACAACCAGATACTTAAGCTATATGGTGTTCCCCGTCGTGCTCTGCATCCCTCAATACACAGCTTGATGATGCTACCATAAGTTTTCGGCCTTGTCAGACGAAGATGGGGCATCCCTTGTGAAATGGCATTCGTCAAAGAGGCTGCCTTGGGGTCTGAATTTGCTCCATCTTCCAATTCTGTGGAATAACTTACGCAGCAAGCCGAGCAGGAAATCGACGGCAATATCTCCGGATGGTTAACCCAGTGGCAGTTTCTGGCTAAAAATAGGCCCTGCTCTGCCGTTTTTCTGTGGATTTTGGTTCAAAACGCGCCAGTTAGGCCTGTTCTGACAAGAATCTGTCGGAGTAAATCCTTTTTGTCTTCACATTTCCAACGAAACCGCTATGCATTCGGCCTATGAGGTTCTCTGAAACGGAGAACTGAAGAACCAAAAAGAGATGCAGCATCTTTCGCTCGCATCCAGGGGAAAACGACATATGGAGTATTTCGTCCAGCAGCTCTTAAATGGGCTGACGCTTGGATCCATCTATGGCCTTGTGGCTATTGGCTATACGATGGTTTACGGCATTATCGGCATGATCAATTTCGCCCACGGCGACATCTTCATGCTCGGTGGTTTCGCCGCTCTTATCGTCTTCCTCGTCCTCACATCCATTTTCGCAGGTCTCCCGGTGGCAGTTCTGCTGCTGGCGATGCTTGTCGTCGCGATGTTGATGACGAGTTTGTGGAACTGGACGATTGAGCGCGTCGCATACCGTCCTCTGCGCGGTTCCTTCCGCCTGGCGCCGCTGATTACCGCGATCGGCATGTCGATCACGCTGTCCAACTTCATCCAGGTGACGCAGGGCCCGCGCAACAAGCCGATTCCACCAATGGTGAGCACGATCTACCAGTTCGGCAACATCTCGGTGTCGCTAAAACAGATCATCATCATCGTGATCACGGCAGTGCTGCTCACGATCTTCTGGTACATCGTCAATCGCACCGCACTCGGCCGTGCCCAGCGCGCCACAGAGCAGGATCGCAAGATGGCGGCGCTGCTCGGCGTCAACGTCGACCAGACGATCTCGATCACTTTCGTTATGGGTGCGGCACTCGCAGCCGTCGCCGGCACGATGTACCTGATGTATTATGGCGTCGCCTCGTTTAACGACGGCTTCACGCCTGGTGTGAAGGCCTTCACGGCAGCCGTTCTCGGCGGTATCGGTTCGTTACCCGGCGCCGTCTTCGGCGGCCTGCTTATCGGCCTTATCGAGTCGCTGTGGTCGGCATACTTCACCATCGCCTACAAAGACGTCGCGACCTTTGCGATCCTGGCTTTCGTGTTGATCTTCAAGCCGACCGGCATCCTCGGGCGGCCGGAAGTCGAGAAGGTATAACGTCATGGCAAACATTGAAAATTCTGCAGGCAAGCCCGATGCCGGACTTGTCCGCAAAGGCCTTACCGAAGCTCTTTTCGCCGCCGTCCTGTCGTTCGGCATGTTCGTTCTCTATGTCGGCCTCAAGACCGACCAGAACATCAGCAACGAGCTGATCATCGTCCAGCGCTGGGGCCTGCTTGCGATCTTCGTCGCGGTCGCCGCCATCGGCCGCTTCGCCACAGTGGTTTTCCTGCGGCCGCATCTCGACAGCCGCAAGCTGGCAAAGGCGAGGCAGGGCGAACTCGACATCTCAACCGAGAAAAGCTTCTTCCACCGGCATTTCCTGAAGATCGCGCTGATCGCGCTGCTGCTTTATCCCATGGTGGTGGTGGCGATCAAAGGCCCTCAGGGCTCGCTGACATATGTCGACAATTTCGGCATCCAGATCCTGATCTATGTGATGCTCGCCTGGGGGCTGAACATCGTCGTCGGCCTCGCCGGCCTGCTCGATCTCGGTTACGTCGCCTTCTATGCCGTCGGCGCTTATTCCTACGCGCTGCTTTCGAGCTATTTCGGCCTGTCCTTCTGGGTGCTGCTGCCGCTTTCGGGCATCTTCGCGGCACTCTGGGGCGTCATTCTCGGCTTCCCGGTGCTGCGCCTGCGCGGCGATTACCTCGCCATCGTGACGCTTGCCTTCGGTGAAATCATTCGTCTCGTCCTCATCAACTGGACTGACGTGACGAGGGGTACCTTCGGTATCTCGAGCATCCCGAAGGCAACACTCTTCGGCATTCCCTTCGATGCGACGGCCGGCGGTTTTGCCAAGCTCTTTCACCTGCCGCCCTCCTCGGCCTACTACAAGATCTTCCTCTTTTACCTGATCCTGGCGCTCTGCATGCTGACGGCCTATGTCACCATCCGGCTGCGCCGCATGCCGATCGGACGCGCCTGGGAAGCCTTGCGCGAAGACGAGATCGCCTGCCGTTCGCTCGGCATCAACACGGTGACGACCAAACTCACCGCCTTTGCGACGGGCGCGATGTTTGCCGGTTTCGCCGGCTCGTTCTTCGCCGCCCGCCAGGGCTTCGTTTCGCCGGAATCCTTCGTCTTCCTGGAATCGGCCGTCATTCTCGCTATCGTCGTTCTCGGCGGCATGGGCTCGTTGACCGGCATCGCGATCGCTGCCATCGTCATGGTCGGCGGCACCGAGTTGTTGCGCAGCATGGACTTCCTAAAACTCATCTTCGGACCCGATTTTACGCCGGAACTCTACCGCATGTTGATCTTTGGCCTCGCCATGGTCGTCGTCATGTTGTTCAAGCCGCGCGGCTTCGTCGGCTCGCGTGAGCCGACAGCCTTCCTCCGAGAGCGCAAGGCGATATCCGGAAGCTTCATCAAGGAGGGCCATGGTTGATGAGCCCCGTAACGAATACGATGTCTGACGACACTCTTCTCAAGGTCGAACACCTGTCGATGAAGTTCGGCGGCCTGATGGCCATCAACGACTTCTCCTTCGAAGCCAAGCGCGGCGATATCACCGCGCTGATCGGGCCGAACGGCGCCGGCAAGACCACCGTCTTCAACTGCATCACCGGCTTCTACAAGCCGACGATGGGCATGATCACGTTCAACCAGAAGAGCGGCAAGCAATATCTGCTGGAGCGCCTGCCGGACTTTCGCATCACCAGGGAAGCCAAGGTCGCGCGTACCTTCCAGAACATCCGGCTGTTCTCCGGCCTGACCGTTCTCGAAAACCTGTTGGTTGCCCAGCACAACAAGCTGATGAAGGCGTCGGGTTATACGATCCTCGGCCTTATCGGTGTCGGCCCGTATAGGCGGGAAGCGGCCGGGGCGATCGAGCTTGCGCGTTTCTGGCTTGAGAAGGCCGATCTGATCGACCGCGCCGACGATCCCGCCGGCGATTTGCCCTATGGCGCCCAGCGGCGTCTCGAAATTGCCCGCGCCATGTGTACCGGCCCGGAGCTGCTCTGTCTGGATGAACCCGCTGCCGGCCTCAATCCACGCGAATCTGCAACGCTCAACGCGCTGCTGAAGAGCATTCGTGCCGAAACAGGAACGTCGATTCTGCTGATCGAGCACGACATGTCGGTGGTCATGGAAATCTCCGACCACGTCGTCGTCCTCGAATATGGTCAGAAGATCTCCGACGGCACGCCGGATCATGTGAAGAACGATCCGAGGGTCATCGCGGCCTATCTCGGTGTCGAGGATGAAGAAGTGGAAGAGGTGATCGCAGCCGTCGAGCAGCTCGAAGGAGGCGCAAACTGATGGGCGATGAAGTAATGACGGGTCAACCGCTCCTTCAGGTGAATGGCGTCGAAACCTATTACGGCAATATCCGGGCGCTGGCCGGCGTCGATGTCCACGTCAACAAGGGCGAGATCGTCAGCCTGATAGGCGCCAATGGCGCCGGCAAGTCGACACTGATGATGACGATCTGCGGCAGCCCGCAGGCCCGCACCGGTTCGGTGGTCTTCGAGGGCCGCGACATCACCCGCATGCCGACGCATGAAATCGCCCGTCTACGCATTGCACAGTCGCCAGAAGGCCGCCGCATCTTCCCGCGCATGACGGTTCTGGAAAATCTTCAGATGGGCGCAGGCCTCGACAATCTGAAACATTTCGCCGAAGACGTCGAGAAGATCTTCACGCTCTTCCCGCGTCTCAAGGAACGTCACGCCCAGCGGGGCGGAACACTTTCGGGCGGTGAGCAGCAGATGCTGTCGATCGGCCGCGCGCTGATGGCGCGCCCGAAGTTGCTGCTGCTCGACGAACCCTCGCTTGGTCTTGCGCCGCTGATCGTCAAGGGCATCTTCGAGGCGATCAAGAAGCTCAACGAGG
Source organism: Rhizobium leguminosarum (assembly GCF_002953715.1). Classification (GTDB taxonomy): domain Bacteria; phylum Pseudomonadota; class Alphaproteobacteria; order Rhizobiales; family Rhizobiaceae; genus Rhizobium; species Rhizobium leguminosarum_V. The sequence goes on along the minus strand of NZ_CP025012.1, from coordinate 3,506,842 downwards.
CGGAGGGGCTGACCGTTTTCCTCGTCGAGCAGAACGCGTTCGCTGCCCTCAGGCTTTCTCACCGCGCCTACGTGATGGTGAACGGCAAGGTGACGATGAGCGGCTCCGGCAAGGAGCTTCTTGCCAATCCCGAGGTCCGCGCCGCCTATCTCGAAGGCGGAAGACACTAGGTCGAAAGGAGAGTTTGACATGCAGGGACTTTTCTTCGAAGCGGATGCCGGCCCCCTTGTGGCGATCCGTGTCATCGTCTTGCTCTTAGGCTTCTGGACGGCCTGGCGCGCCGGCAAAGCGGTTGCCGAAGGCTGGGCCGACTATCCGTTGGTCATCGTCTATACATTCCTGCTCGCCTGGGCGATGCAGTTCCTGCATCATGCCCTGTTCAATGGCCCGATGCTCAACGCCTTCTACTATATCCTCGACTTCGTGACGCTGCTGGTGTTCTCGACGGCCGGCTTCCGCTACCGCCGCACCAATCAGATGGTTAACAACTATTACTGGCTGTACGAAAAGACTTCCGCGTTTTCGTGGAAGGACAAACATTGACAGTCCGTTGAAACTAGGCATGAATTGCCTTCCGAGTGGAACAGCTTTCCTGGCGCAGTCAATGGTGGGTAGTGCGCTGGGCCTTGGACCGGAACCCGCCCAAAAATTGGGAGTAATAATATGAAGAAGTCTCTTCTGTCGGCAGTGGCTCTGACGGCGATGGTCGCCTTCAGCGGCAACGCTTGGGCCGACGTCCTCATCGCTGTCGCTGGTCCGCTGACTGGCCCGAACGCCGCGTTCGGCGCTCAGCTCCAGAAGGGTGCTGAACAGGCAGCCGCCGACATCAACGCGGCTGGCGGCATCAACGGCGAGCAGATCAAGATCGAACTCGGCGACGACGTCTCCGACCCGAAGCAGGGCATTTCGGTCGCCAACAAGTTCGCTGCTGACGGCGTCAAGTTCGTCATCGGCCACTTCAACTCGGGCGTTTCGATCCCGGCTTCGGAAGTCTATGCCGAAAACGGCATCCTCGAAATCACCCCGGCCGCCACGAACCCGACCTTCACGGAACGGGGCCTCTGGAACACGTTCCGCACCTGCGGCCGTGACGACCAGCAGGGTGCCATCGCCGGCAAGTATCTTGCTGACCACTTCAAGGACGCCAAGATCGCCGTCGTTCACGACAAGACCCCCTACGGTCAGGGCCTTGCCGACGAAACCAAGAAGTCTATGAACGCCGCCGGCGTGACGGAAGTCATTTATGAAGGCATCAATGTCGGCGACAAGGACTTCTCGGCCCTCATCGCCAAGATGAAGGAAGCCGGCGTCTCGATCATCTATTGGGGTGGTCTGCACACCGAAGCCGGTCTCATCATCCGCCAGGCGGCTGACCAGGGCCTGAAGGCGACGCTGGTTTCGGGCGACGGTATCGTTTCGAACGAACTGGCCTCGATCGCTGGCGACGCCGTCGCCGGTACGCTGAACACCTTCGGCCCCGATCCGACGGCGAACCCTGCGAACAAGGAACTCGTCGAAAAGTTCAAGGCCGCTGGTTTCAATCCGGAAGCCTACACGCTCTATTCCTACGCTGCGATGCAGACGATCGCTGGAGCCGCCAAGGCTGCCGGTTCGCTGGATCCTGAGGCCGTTGCCAAGGCCATGAAGGAAAAGGGTCCGTTCCCGACCGTTCTCGGCGACATTTCGTTTGACGAAAAGGGCGACCCGAAGATTCCTGGCTACATCATGTACGAATGGAAGAAGGGTCCGGACGGCAAGTACAGCTACTTCCCGCAGGGCATGTAAGCCTCGCTCCCCTTTATGGGACATGATTATCGAAGCCCGGTTCCGACCGGGCTTCTTTCTTTTTGCGGACGTTTCAATTTTCGCCTGGCTGGTCTAACTCTTGGCATCGTTTTGAAGCGTTGAGCGGAACCGTCCATGTCCAAACCCCGCATTCTTGTCACCCGGCGCTGGCCAGCCACGGTGGAAGCCGTCCTTGCCGAACGTTTCGACGTGACGTTCAATCGTGACGATATTCCGCTCGGCAAAGACGAGCTGCGGCTGGCGCTCTCGACCTATGATGCCGTATTGCCGACGGTTTCCGACCGGTTGCCCGCCGCCGTCTTCGACGGCGTGCCTGTTGTTACCAAGTTCCTCGGCAATTTCGGCGTCGGCTACAATCACATCGATATAACAGCTGCCAAGAACAGAGGCATTGCGGTCACGAACACGCCCGGCGTGTTGACCGACTGCACGGCCGATATCGCCATGTTGTTGCTGCTCTCCGTTGCCCGGCGCGGTGGCGAGGGCGAGCGGCAGCTACGCGCTGGCGAATGGAAGGGCTGGTGCCCGACGCATTTGGTCGGCACCAAGGTGAGCGGGAAGACGGTCGGTATTATCGGTTTCGGCCGAATCGGCAAGGCCTTTGCGCAACGCTGCCATTTCGGCTTCGGCATGGATGTGGTGTTCTTCAACCGTTCACCGACCGATCCGGCGGAGGCGGCGCGTTACGGCGCGCGGCAGCTGCCGACGATCGAGGCCGTGCTGGCGGTGGCCGATTTCGTCTCGCTGCATTGCCCTGGTGGAGCAGAGAACCGACACCTGATGAATGCGGCACGGCTTGCAGCGATGAAGCCGGACGCCTTTCTCATCAATACGGCGCGTGGCGACGTGGTGGATGAGGCGGCGCTGATTGCAGCACTCAAGGCGGGCACGATCCGCGGCGCCGGGCTTGACGTCTACGAGGCGGAACCTGATGTGCCGGAGGCGCTGCGGCGTATGGAGAACGTCATGGTGCTGCCGCATCTCGGCAGCGCCACGGAAGAGACGCGGACCGCCATGGGCATAAAGGTGGTCGACAACGTGACGGCGTTTTTCGAGGGCAGGGATGTGCCGGATCGGGTGGTTTAGCGACCAGCCGCCAACGCCATGTTACATCTCGTGCAGCACATGCGTGGCCTTCACGGCAGCCGATGCGCGGTTCTCGACGCCGAGCTTCACATAAATCTGTTCCAGGTGCTTGTTCACCGTCCGCGCCGACAGTCCCAATATTTCGCCGATGTCGCGGTTGGCCTTGCCCTTGGCAATCCAGAGCAGCACTTCGGATTCGCGCTGGGTGAGCGAAAAGCGCTGGCGCAGCACCGCGTCGTCGCTGCGCTGATTGGCGGCAGTGAGGCGGAAGAGATATTCGTCAGGGCCGATTGCGCCGAGGAAGGCGAGCTGCAGCGCTGCTTGGCCGGCATGGGCAACGGAGATGATGCCGTCGCGCACCGCGGCGACGCGGTCGCGCATCCAGCCGGCGATATGGTGGACGACGATTTCCATGCCGTCGTCGCTGCCCATGGCGGCATTGACCAGCCGTGTGGCTTGCGGTGTTGACCAGTGGATGGCGCCGTCGCCCTTGACCGCCAGCAGATGGCGGCCGGCCGCGTCCAGCGCGATGCGGGCGCTTTGGGCCGAGCGAGCGTTGCGCAGATGGACACGGATGCGGGCGCGCAGTTCATCGATGTTGATTGGCTTGCTGAGATAATCGACGCCGCCGGATTCCAGCGCGTGCACGACATGCTCGGTCTCGGTCAGGCCGGTCATGAAGATGACAGGCACCTGCGCCACCGCGGCATTCGCCTTCAGCCGGCGGCAGGTCTCGAAGCCGTCCATGGCGGGCATCACCGCGTCCAGCAGGATGATATCGGGCGTGATGCGCTCGACGATACCAAGTGCGGCCGTGCCCGACGTGGCGATCAGCACCGAGAAGCCGGATTGTTCGAGTGCGTCGGTCAAGAAGCCGAGCGCTTCGGCCGAGTCGTCGACGAGCAGAACGATGTCACGGGGGAGGGCCGGCTCAGCCAATGGATTCCACCTTTTCGTCGAAGTCGTGCAGGAAGGTCATGAAGCCGGCGAGATCGAAGGCGGCGACATAGGCGCGAAGTTCCTCTGTGAATGGCTGATTTGCCTCCACCTTGGCAAGGTCGGAAAGCTTGGCTTCGATACCTCTGATATAGCCGATCTCGCCGAGCCGCAGCAATTCCTGCACATGGGCAGCACCTGGGCTCAGCATCGGCGCTTCGATCTTAACAGGAACGGCGGGCGCGGCATCGGCAAAGATCCATGTCAGGCCGAGATGCAGGGCGAGCTTGTCGCGCAGCTGGCGGATGTCGACCGGCTTGCCGATCGCATCGTTGTGGCTGTCGTCACTGTCGCTGAGAACCGCCGCATCACCGATATTGGCGGAAAGCATCAGCACTGGCGCCGTCTGACCGGCCTCGCGCAGACGCGAGACGAGCTGCCAGCCGTTCATGCCGGGCATCAGGATATCGACAAGGAAGAGGTCCGGTATGATGCCCTCGATCAGCGTCAGGCATTCGCCGCCGCCTGCCGCCGTCAGCACAATGAAATCCAGCGGCGCCAGGATTTCGCGCATCATCTCGCGGTGGTCCTCGTTATCGTCGACGACCACGACCGTGCGGCGCGGGCCGTCGTAACCGACGATGCGCTTTTCCTGCGGCGCTGCGGCCACCGCGCGCATGACGGCGGACAACATCAGCCGGACCCGGAAGGTCGAGCCTTCATCTTTCACGCTCGAAACCGAGATCTCACCGCCGAGCGTGTTGGTCAGAAGCCGGGTGATGGTGAGGCCGAGGCCAAGGCCCGGCATTGGCCGCACGCTTTCAGCCTCGCCGCGCTGGAAGGGTTCGTAGATGCGGGGCAGGTCTTTTTCCGTGATGCCTCGGCCGGTATCGGCGACGGTGAAGGTCGCAACCTGGCTGCGATAGCCGACATCGAAAGTGACGCTGCCTTCGTCGGTGAACTTGATGGCATTGGAGAGCAGGTTGACCAGGATCTGGCGCAGGCGCTTTTCGTCGGTGCGGACGAATTGCGGCAAGGCCGGCGACCGCTCGTGGATGAAGGCGAGCCCCTTTGCCTGCGCCTGCGGGCGGAACATATCAACGATCTGGTCGAGGAAATCCTGAATGTTGATCTCGTTGGAATAGACCTGCAGGCGGCCGGCCTCGATCTTGGAAATATCGAGCAGGCCGTCGATCAGCCCGGAGAGGTGTTCGGCGCTGCGGCGGATGACCTTGATCGAGGATTGGCGCGGCGCCGGAATGGTCTCGTCGCGTTCCAGGATCTGGGCGTAGCCGAGCACCGCGTTCAGCGGCGTGCGTAATTCATGGCTGAGCCCGACGACATAGCGGCTCTTGGCGCGGTTGGCGGCCTCGGCCGTCTCCTTGGCGTTCTGCAAGGCGGCGTCGGTTTTCTTGTGGGCGGCGATTTCCTTGAGCAGCAGCGTGTTCTGACGCGAGGATTCCTCCTCGGCAACGACGCGGCTGTCATGGGCGAGCACATAGAACCAGCAGACGACGCCCGAGATTACCGAGAAGACGAAGAAGACGATGAGGATGGTGCGGTTGACGACCTCACCCGTCGCGGGTGAGGCGGAGGCGACCTGATGGGCGATCATCGCCAGGATCGCGCCGATGGCGGTCAATGCGAGCACGACGGCGATGCCGTAGCGGCCAAGGCGCGTCGTCAGCTTCCCCAGAATGGCTTCCGGCAGCAGCGCCTTGGCGACGGTGCCGACCTGTGCGTTGAAACGGGCAGCTGGCTTGCACATGTCGTGGCAGCGGCTGTCGAGCGAGCAGCAGAGCGAGCAGATCGGCGCGGCATAGGCCGGGCACCAGGCCATGTCCTCCGGCTCGAACGGGTGTTCGCAGACCGAGCAGGTAATGCTCGTCAGGTTCTTCCAGCTCTGGCGCGGCTTGCGGGCGAGGTAGAATTTGCCCTTCGTCGCCCAGGCGATAACAGGCGAGGCGATCAACGCGATGACGAGGGTGATGTAGGGGGCGAGCGAGGCGGCGATCTCGCCGAAGGCACCGAAATGGGCAGTCAGCGACACCGTCGCCGACAGCGTCATGGCGCCGAGGCCGACCGGGTTGATGTCGTAAAGATGGGCGCGCTTGAACTCGATGCCGGGGGGAGCCAACCCCAGCGGCTTGTTGATGAAAAGATCGGCGGAGATGGTGCACAGCCAGGCCATGGCGATGATCGAGAAGATGCCGAGCGTTTCCTCCAGCAGCCGGTAGATGCCGAGTTCCATCAGAAGCAGGGCGATTGCGACGTTGAAGACCAGCCAGATGACGCGGCCGGGATGGCTGTGGGTCAGCCGCGAGAAGAAGTTCGACCAGGCGAGCGAGCCGGCATAGGCGTTCATCACGTTGATCTTCAGCTGCGAGACGACGACGAAAGCGGCCATCAATAGCAGCGCCGCATTGTGCCAGGGGACCATGTAGCCGAAGGCGGTCAGATACATCTGCGCCGGGTCGGCAGCGCGATCGAGGGGGACGCCCGAGGTGAAGGTCAGCACGACCAGGAAGGAACCGGCAAGCAGCTTCGGGGCGCCGATGATGACCCAGCCCGGCCCGGCGAGAAAGATCGCCAGGCGATGGCGCCATTTGCGCTGCGGGTCCGGCGGCAGGAAGCGCAGGAAGTCGGCCTGTTCGCCGATCTGCGACATCAGCGCCAGGATGACGGCAGAAGCAGCGCCGAACTCCACCAGATCGAATTCGGCGACGGTGCCGGGCGGGCCGGAGGCATGGCGGATGCCGGCAAAGGCGCGCCAGAGATCGAATTTTTCCCAGTCCAGCAAGGCGATGAAGATGAACGGCAGGATATTCAGCACGATCCAGAAGGGCTGGGTCATCAGCTGGAACTTGCTGATCAGCCGCACGCCGTGCGTCACCAGCGGGATCACCATGACGGCGCTGATGATGTAGCCGATCCAGAGCGGGATGCCGAGGGTGAGCTCCAGCGCCCCGGACATGATCGAAGCCTCGATCGCAAACAGCATGAAGGTGAAACTTGCATAGATCAGCGAGGTGATGGTCGAGCCGATATAGCCGAAGCCCGCGCCGCGCGTCAGAAGATCGATGTCGACGCCGTGGCGGATGGCGTAGCGGCTGATCGGCAGGCCGATCGCCAGCATGGCGATCGAGGCGACGATGATGGCGTAAAAGGCGTTGGTGGTGCCGTAGGAGAGGGTGATCGCGCCGCCGATCGCCTCCAGCGCCAGGAAGGAGATCGCGCCGATCGCCGTCTGCGAGATGCGCTGCGAGGAAAAATGCCGGGCGCTCTTGGCGGTGAAGCGCAGCGCATAATCTTCCAGCGTCTGGTTGGCGACCCAGCGATTGTATTCGCGTCTCACCGGAATGATGCGTTGGCGCGCTGTCATGCCCTCTTTCCGGCAATCTGGTTGGGCTCATCGTCTTCCAGCCAGTTTTGGCGGGATGGATGGGAAAGGCAAGAGGCGGACACCGACTGGTTCACAGAATGGCAATATTTTTGCAATTGATCTGTCACGTAAGAACTCTAACTCTCCCGGCGTTCGTTCAACCATTTCGGGTACCACATGTCCACTTTAAGCCTTTGCCGCCTGAGCACCGCCCTCGTCTGCCTGCTTTCCATCGTGCCATCGCTTGCCAGCGCCGAGCAGGCCACGGCGGCAAAAGCTCCCTATGCGCAGGCCGGAAACACCAACAAGCGCGGTGACGCCTGCTTCTCGACGGTCGACACCAATGCTGCCGTTCACCTTCTCTCCGGATTCCTCGAAATCTGGACCCCGCGCACGCCTTTCGTCGATGCGGGTGTCGAAGCCCCGGCCAAGGACAATTGCCCGGCTGTCGCCAAGACGGATTGGGACGGCATTCCCACCAGCAAGACCGATGGCCACATTGTCAGCCAGGCCGTCCATGACGCCAACATTGCCTATGTCGTCAATGCGACGCGGGCGCGGACGGCCGACCAGGCGGTGGCTGCCTATCTCGACGATCGGCGCGGCAAGAATGCCAGCATTGTCGATGGTCTCGGTCCGCTGACGGATGCCTGGAAGGCCGGTTCGAAGCAGACCACCACGATCACCGCCGTGGCGGCCGACGCAACGACGGTCAAATATGACGAAAAGGGCAACAATCGCGGCGCCGGCAGCAAGCCGGACACGGAAAACAAGACCGATGCCAACCCCGACATGGGCCTTGCAATCGACTTCATCAACGCCGCAAGCGGTGACGGCTCGACGGAGCCTGCAAAACGCTATTTCAAATATGGCCGTCCCTACCGCTGGAGCCAGGACGTGTCGGTGGTGCCGACGCTGGAGCCCGCCAAGAGCGGCAAGCCGGTCGAGGACGGCGGTTTCCCGAGCGGGCATACGGCGGAAGCCTGGCGGGATGCGCTCGCCATGGCCTATCTCGTGCCGCAGCGCTTTCAGGAAATGATCACGCGCGCCAGCGAGCTGGGTGAAGACCGCATCCTTGCCGGCATGCATTCTCCTCTTGACGTGATGGGCGGCCGGATGCTCGGCACGGCTACGGTCGTCTACAATCTGAACAAGGCCGACAATGCGGCGCTGAAGAGCGATGCTTACAGCCAAGCGCAGACATGGCTCGTCGCCAAATCAGGCGTTGCGGATGCGGGTACGCTCGAGGTTGCGGCCCATGCAGCACCGCTGGCTACAGATCGTTTCGCCGATCATGACGCCAATCGCGCCTACGTGCTGCAGCGCCTGAGCTACGGCCTGCCGACGATCCATGCGACCGATCAGCCGGCTCGCGTGCCGCAGGGCGCCGAAGCGCTTCTCGAAACGCGTCTGCCCTATCTGGACGGCGAGCAGCGCCGCGACGTGCTGAAGACGACGGAGATCGCCTCCGGCTACCCGCTCCTCGACGACGCGGAAGGTTACGGCCGTCTCAACCTGTTTGCCGCCGCCGACGGTTACGCTGCGTTCGAACAGGACGTGACCGTGACGATGGACGCGGCAAAGGGCGGGTTCAATTCGATCGATACCTGGCGGAACGACATTACCGGCAAGGGCAGGCTGGTGAAGCGCGGCAACGGCATCCTCGGGCTTTCGGGCGCAAACAGCTATTCCGGCGGCACCGTGCTGGAAGAGGGCGCGCTGGTGGCCTTGTCGCCGTCGGCCTTCGGTCGTGGCGGGCTGACGGTCAATGGCGGCTCGCTCGTTCTGGCGGCGGACAAGCCTTTGACGGTGAGCGGTGATTATCTGCAGCTCGCCAATGCCACGACGAAGCCGGCGCTCGGCGAAAACGGTGCGGGCACACTGGTCGTCGAAGGCAAGGTAGTGCTGGCCGGCGATCTCGACGTGACGATTGCCGATGGCTATGCCCCAACGCCCGGAACGAAGATCGAAATCCTGAAGGCGAGTGCCGTGACCGGCACCTTCGGCAAGTTCACTGTCTCCGGCCACAAGGCGACCCTCTCCTACGGCCCGACATCAGTTACCTTGACGATCGACGGATAAATTCCGGTATCGAGATAGGGCATCCCTGCTGCGGGGATGCCCTTCCTTCCCTGGTCTGCCTGTTTGCCCCCCGCGCCTACGTCATTTTGCGTATGTGTTTTTGCGCTGCAGCGCCCGATAGTCCCTTAAGCAACAGTTAATCTCCGTTTCCGGCCTGTTGCGGCACAAGAAGAGGGGCTCAACCAGATGAATCTCAGAACTACTATTACAGGCGCTGCACTCGGCGCCGTCATGGCGGCCTCGGCTGCCTTCAGCGGTGCGGTTGCCGCCGACGACACGATCAAGGTCGGCATTCTGCACTCGCTTTCCGGCACTATGGCCATCTCCGAGACCACGCTCAAGGACGCCATGCTGATGCTCATCGACGAGCAGAACAAGAAGGGCGGCCTTCTCGGCAAGAAGCTTGAGGCCGTCGTCGTCGACCCGGCTTCCGATTGGCCGCTGTTTGCCGAAAAGGCACGTGAGCTGATCCAGAAGGACAAGGTTGCCGCCGTCTTCGGTTGCTGGACGTCCTCGTCGCGCAAGTCCGTTCTGCCGGTTTTCGAAGAGACCAACTCGATCCTCTTCTACCCGGTCCAGTATGAAGGCGAAGAGTCCTCGCGCAACATCTTCTACACGGGTGCTGCTCCGAACCAGCAGGCCATTCCTGCTGTCGACTACCTGATGGAAAAAGAAGGCGTCAAGCGCTTCGTTCTCGAAGGTACGGACTACGTTTATCCGCGCACGACCAACAAGATTCTCGAGGCATACCTGATTTCGAAGGGTATTCCGAAAGAAGACATCATGACCAACTACACGCCGTTCGGCTTCTCCGACTGGCAGACCGAAGTTTCCAAGATCAAGGAATTCGGTTCGGCCGGCAAGAAGACCGCCGTCGTCTCGACGATCAACGGCGATGCCAACGTTCCCTTCTACAAGGAACTGGGCAACAAGGGCATCAAGGCAACTGACATTCCCGTCGTCGCCTTCTCGGTCGGCGAAGAAGAGCTTGCCGGTCTCGACACCAAGCCGCTCGTCGGCCATCTCGCTGCCTGGAACTACTTCGAGTCGGTCGAAAGCCCTGCCAACAAGAAGTTCATCAAGGACTGGCATGCGTTCACCAAGAACGACAAGCGCGTGACGAACGACCCGATGGAAGCCGCCTATATCGGCTTCAACGCATGGGTTAAGGCCGTCCAGGCTGCCGGCACGACCGACACCGACAAGGTTCTCGACACCATCATCGGCGTCAGCGTTCCGAACCTCTCCGGCGGCTATGCCACCGTCATGCCGAACCACCACATCACCAAGCCGGTGCTGATCGGTGAAATCCAGGCCGACGGCCAGTTCGAAATCGTCCAGCAGACACCTGCCGTCGTCGGCGACGAATGGTCAGACTTCCTGCCTGATTCCAAGGACCTGATCTCCGATTGGCGCAAGCCGATGTCCTGCGGCAACTTCAACGTTGCTACGGGCAAGTGCGGCGGCAAGGGTTCCTGAGTACAACCCCGATCCGATGATTGCCTGAAGGCTTCCGTCCGGGTTTGATCCCGGGCGGAAGCTCCGTCCCAGCGATTGCGCCGCGAGGCCAACACTATCAAGGGCGAGAAAGCCGATGTATCGCGCCATAAAGATTTTCCTCATCACGGTTTGCCTGACATTTTCGGGCCTGACATTTTCGGGCGTGATAATCTCGGGCGAAGCCCAGGCTCAGGACGATATCCATGTGCTCATCGACGCGCTCGGCGTCGGCGACTTCCCGGAACGCGAAGCGGCCATCAAAGCGCTGGTCGCCTCCAAGGACCAGCATGTCAGCCAGATCCTGCAGCAGTTGAGTGACGGCCTTCTCTACGTCAATTCCGATGGCGGCCCGGTTCTTCTCCAGGGCGGTACCGATGACGAACCGACCTATTCCGATCCGATCACCGGCGAAGCCGCTGCCGATGTCGATCCGGATCTGATGACGAAGGTGAAGATCAACAATGCGCTTCGCGGCGTCATCAGCGCCGCCACCAGCCAGCTGACGCTGATGAGCCCGGACCGTTCCGCGCGGCTTGCCGCGGCGCAGGGCCTCCTGAAGGATGCCGATCCCGCCAATCTCGACCTGCTGAACTCGGCGCTGGCGGCCGAAAAGGACGCTGAGATCAAGAATACGATGGAAGCGGCGCGCGCAGTGCTGCTGCTCAAGACGGATGCGAGCGTCGAAGACAAGAAGGCTGCGATCGATACGATCGCAGCGCGCGGCAACCGCGATGCGCTGACCATCCTCACGACCACACTCGAAACCGCGCCTGAAGACCTGAAGCCGGCGATCCAGGCGGATATCAGTTCCATCAATCGCAGCCTGGCGCTGTGGGATATCGTCCAGAACATCTGGTACGGATTGTCTCTCGGCTCGGTACTGCTGCTTGCCGCGATCGGCCTTGCCATCACCTTCGGCGTCATGGGCGTCATCAACATGGCGCATGGCGAAATGGTGATGATCGGCGCCTATACGACCTATGTCGTGCAGGAATACATAACCTCCGCCTTTCCTGAGCTTGCCGATTATTCGCTGGCCTTTGCTGTGCCTGTGGCCTTCGTCTTTACCGGCTTCGTCGGTCTGCTGATCGAGCGCGCCGTCATCCGCTATCTCTACGGTCGGCCGCTGGAAACGCTGCTCGCTACCTGGGGTGTGTCGCTGATCCTGCAGCAGGCAGTGCGCAGCATCTTCGGCCCGACCAACCGCGAGGTCCGCAATCCGACCTGGATGTCCGGCGTCTTCGATCTCGGCGGGCTCTCCATCACCTGGAACCGACTTTGGATCATCGTCTTTTCGATGGTGGTCTTTGTGACGCTGCTCCTGCTGCTCAAGCGGTCCGCCTTCGGCCTGCAGATGCGCGCCGTTACGCAGAACCGCCGCATGGCGTCGTCGATGGGCATCCGCACCGGTTGGGTCGATGCCTTCACCTTCGCGCTCGGCTCGGGCATTGCCGGCATCGCCGGCGTGGCGCTCAGCCAGATTGACAACGTCTCGCCGAACCTCGGTCAATCCTACATCATCGACAGCTTCATGGTCGTCGTCTTCGGCGGTGTCGGCAATCTCTGGGGTACGCTAGTCGGTGCACTCTCGCTCGGCGTCGTCAACAAGTTCCTCGAGCCCTTTGCCGGCGCCGTGCTCGGCAAGATCCTGGTGCTCGTCCTCATCATTCTCTTCATCCAGAAGCGTCCCCGCGGGCTCTTCGCACTCAAAGGAAGGGCGGTGGAAGCATGATTACGGCCTTCCTTCTCCGATCACTCGATCGCAAGATCGTCATTGCCATCGCCCTCCTGCTTCTGGTCGCGGTCCTCGTGCCCGTCCTGAACCTGATGACGGGGCCGACCAACCCGCTGCACGTGCCGACTTATATCATGTCGCTGTTCGGCAAGTACCTGACCTATGCGCTGCTGGCGCTGGCGCTCGACCTCGTCTGGGGCTTCTGCGGCATCCTCTCCCTCGGCCACGGTGCCTTCTTTGCGCTCGGCGGCTATGCGATGGGCATGTATCTGATGCGCCAGATCGGCACGCGCGGCAGCTACGGAGATCCTGTTCTGCCCGACTTCATGGTGTTCCTGAACTGGAAGGATCTGCCCTGGTTCTGGTACGGCTTCAACCATTTCTGGTTTGCGGCGCTGATGGTGCTCGTCGTACCCGGCCTGCTCGCCTTCGTCTTCGGCTGGTTTGCCTTCCGCTCACGCGTCAACGGCGTCTATCTCTCGATCATCACCCAGGCGATGACCTATGCGCTGCTGCTGGCCTTCTTCCGCAACGACATGGGCTTCGGCGGCAATAACGGCCTCACTGATTTCAAGGACATTATCGGTTTCAACGTACAGGCTGACGGCACGCGTGCAGCCCTCTTTGCCGCAACCGCGATCTTTCTCGCTCTATCGCTGATGATCGCCTCGGCGATCGTACGCTCGAAATTCGGCAAGGTGCTGGTCGGCGTGCGCGATGCCGAAAGCCGCACGCGCTTCCTCGGCTACCGCGTCGAGCATTTCAAGCTCTTCACCTTCGTCGTCTCGGCGATGATGGCGGGCATTGCCGGCGCGCTTTACGTGCCGCAGGTCGGTATCATCAATCCGGGCGAATTCGCCCCTGCGAACTCGATCGAAGTCGTCATCTGGACGGCGGTCGGCGGGCGGGCGACGCTGATCGGGCCGATCATCGGCGCGATCCTCGTCAACGGCGGCAAGACGATCTTCACCGGCCTCTTCCCGGAATTCTGGCTGTTTGCACTCGGCGGTCTCTTCGTCGCCGTCACGCTGTTCCTGCCGAAGGGCGTCGTCGGCACAATTTCGCAATATCTAGGCAAGCGGAAGCCTGTCTCCAAGGCGGCACCACCGGCGGCTGAGGAAGACGGTATCGAGCCGAAAATCCAGGCAGCGGAGTGAGCGCCATGATCCCCGACGTCAAACCCACCAGCGTGCTTTATCTCAACGGCGTGTCGGTTTCCTTCGACGGCTTCAAGGCGCTGAACTCGCTGTCGATCGTCATCGAGCCCGGTGAACTCCGCGCCATCATCGGCCCGAACGGCGCCGGCAAGACGACGATGATGGATATCATCACCGGCAAGACCCGGCCCGATGAGGGTGAGGTGTTCTTCAACGGCACGATCGATCTCACCAAGAAGGATGAAGCCGATATCGCTCAGCTCGGCATCGGCCGCAAGTTTCAGAAGCCGACCGTCTTCGAAAGCCATACGGTGTGGGACAATCTGGAGCTGGCGCTGAACCGACGTCGTGGCGTGTTCTCGACGCTGCTCTACCGGCTTTCCGGCGAGGACAAGGCGCGCATCGAGGAGATCCTCGGAACGGTGCGGCTGACGCATCGCCGCGACGAATTCGCCGCCAATCTCTCGCACGGGCAGAAGCAGTGGCTGGAGATCGGCATGCTGCTGGCGCAGGAGCCGAAGCTTCTGCTCGTCGACGAACCGGTGGCCGGCATGACCGATGCAGAGACGGCGGAAACTGCGATCCTGCTCAAGGATATCGCCAAAACCCGGTCTGTCGTCGTCGTCGAACATGACATGGGCTTCATCCGTGACCTCGGCGTCAAGGTGACCTGCCTCGCGGAAGGCTCGGTGCTGGCGGAAGGATCGATCGATTTCGTCAGCTCCGATCCGAAGGTGATCGAGAACTATCTGGGGCGGTGATCTATGCAACTTGCAGGCTTGAACCTGACAAAAGAACGGGCTTTAAAACGAGCGGGTCTTGTTGTGGGGTTTCATCGTGGCTTTTCTCGGTATTCTCGTCGTGGCGATCAGCGGCGCGGTCGTCTGGTATTGGCGTTTGAAAATGGTGCGTGAGGCGGGAAACGAGATCATCGATTCCGTCGAGCGTATGCGGGGCGCCTATAAGCGCGGAAAGTTCCGCAAGCAGGCCGAGGCAGCGCCGCTGGCCTCGATCGCCGATCCGGCGATTGCGGCGGTGGCCTTTTTCTTCTGCCTTGCCAAGGAAAAGCCGATGTATTTCGACGCTGCGAAGAATGTCGTCCGTAATCGCATGAAAGGCATCATCCGGCCGGGCGATATGGAAGAGGTGCTGGTTTTCGGCGAGTGGGCGTCTAAAAACGTCACCAGCCCCGAAGATCCGATCCGCCGGTTCCGGCCTCTCTGGATAGAGGCGCTCGATATGCAAGAGCGTCAGCAATTGATCGGCATTGCCGAGGAAGTGGCCGAGGTCGGTGGTGAGAGAACGAAGGAACAGGAGCACGCCCTGCAAATGCTGAGGCGCATGCTGATGAACTGATGGGGAATGGGTGAACGCATGCTGACAGTTGAAAACGCAAATCTGCATTATGGCGCCGCTCAGGCGCTGCGCGGCATCTCGATCAAGGCCGAGATGGGCAAGATCACCTGCGTGCTGGGGCGTAACGGCGTGGGGAAGAGTTCTCTTCTGCGCGCCGTTACCGGCCAGCATCCGCTGTCGGCGGGCACCATCACCTTCAACGACACCAGGCTCAACGGCCTGCCGCCCTTTGCCCGCGCCAAGCAGGGCATCGGTTATGTGCCGCAGGGGCGCGAAATCTTCCCGCTGCTGACCGTCAAGGAAAACCTCGAAACCGGCTTTGCTCCGCTTGGCCGCCGCGACCGCAACATCCCTGATGACATCTTCAGTCTCTTCCCGGTGCTGAAGTCGATGTTGTCACGTCGCGGCGGCGATCTTTCCGGCGGGCAGCAGCAACAATTGGCGATCGGGCGCGCCATGGTGACGCGGCCGAAGATCCTCGTGCTCGACGAGCCGACCGAGGGCATTCAGCCATCGATCATCAAGGATATCGGCCGGGCCATCCGCTATCTGCGTGACTCCACAGGCATGGCGATCCTGCTCGTAGAGCAATATCTCGATTTCTGCCGCGAGCTGGCCGACTACGTCTACATCATGGATCGCGGCGAAATCGTGCATGAAGGACTTGCCGAGACGCTGGATACGCCAGAGGCTCGCCGCCATCTGACTGTCTGACCGGCAGATGCCGCTTTTAACAGCAAGGAGCACGGCGTCTGGAAAACCGTCCGCCGCCGCCAAAGGTCTGCTCGGGACGGCATAGGAATTGCTTGCTTTCCGCTATCCACGCGCTTGAATGAAAACCGATAGCGCGACCGAAAGGGACGATATGACGATTGCGGCGGCAGGCACGAGACCGCAAAGAGCGGAAGGGCGCGGGCATCTGGCGGCAAAGCTGTTCGATGGCCGCACGCGCATCCGTGAACTCTATCAGGAGGGGGCCGCGAAGATCCGCCTGCCCGATACCTTCGATGCCTCCATGGAAGCTGTTATCATCAATACATCAGGCGGTTTGACAGGCGGTGACCGCATGTCCTGGAGCGTCGTTGCCGGTGCCGGTACGCGCATCGACGTCACCACCCAGGCCTGCGAGAAGATCTACAAGGCTTCGGCCGGCACGGCAGAGGTTTCGACCAGCATCGAGGTCGGCGCCGGCGCCCGTGTCGACTGGCTGCCGCAGGAGACGATCCTTTTCGACCGCGCCTCGCTGTCGCGCCGGTTGGATGTTGATCTCGACGAGAATGCCGAATTTCTCGCCGTCGAAGCCGTGCTGCTTGGCCGCAAGGCGATGGGCGAGATGATGGAGACGGGACTTTTCCGCGACCGCTGGCGCATCCGCCGCTCGGGGCGGTTGATCCATGCCGAAGAACTGCGGCTGTCCGACGGCGTAGCGGCCCTTGCCGCGCGCCAGGCCGTGCTCGGCGGGCAGGTGGCTTTTGCGACGCTGCTTTATGCCGGGCCTTTGGCCGAAGCCTATCTCGGCAAGGTGCGGCCGCTCGTCGAGGGGCCGATGGGCGGGGCAAGCGCCTGGAACGACAAGCTCGTCGTCCGCCTTGCCGCAGCCGACGGCTTCTCGCTCAGAAAAATCCTGATCCCGGTCATTTCGGTCTTGCGCAACGGCGCGCCTGTGCCGAAAGTCTGGAATCTATGAACCTAGAGCATGACGCCGAAAAGTGTGAGCGGTTTTCGGACGACATCATGCTCTAACTCTTTAATGTAGAACAGGATCATCCTGTTCTAGGCATGAAGCAGATGGACAAGCGATGAACCTCACTCCGAGAGAAAAAGACAAGCTGTTGATTTCCATGGCGGCGATGGTGGCGCGGCGGCGGCTGGAGCGCGGCGTCAAGCTGAACTATCCCGAGGCGATCGCGCTGATCAGCGACTTCGTCGTCGAAGGCGCCCGCGACGGCCGCCCGGTTGCCGAGTTGATGGAAGCCGGCGCCCATGTGATCGGCCGCGACCAGGTGATGGAGGGGATTGCAGAGATGATCCACGACGTGCAGGTGGAGGCGACGTTTCCCGATGGCACCAAGCTTGTCACCGTGCACGAACCGATCCGGTGAGGAGATAGGAATGCTGGAGCTCAGGCCCAATTGCGAATGCTGCGACAAGGATCTGTCGCCTGATAGCACTGAGGCACGGATCTGCACCTATGAATGCACCTTCTGCGCCGATTGCGTGGACGGTGTATTGAAGGGTGTCTGCCCGAACTGCGGCGGTAATCTCGTCGCGAGGCCTATTCGGCCGGCGGCGATGCTTGCTAAAAATCCGGCATCGACGAAGCGTGTGCTGAAAGCCGAGGGCTGCGCGCCCAAGGCGGCTTAAGGAGGACGAGATGATTCCAGGCGAAATCATTGCCGCAAGTGGCGATATCGAACTGAATGCCGGCGCGCCGACGGTGACGCTGGAGGTTTCCAATACAGGCGACCGGCCGGTGCAGGTCGGCAGCCACTATCATTTCGCCGAGACCAATGCCGGGCTTTCCTTCGATCGCGCGGCGGCGCATGGCAAGCGGCTGGATATCCCGGCGGGAACCGCGGTGCGCTTCGAGCCGGGGCAGACGCGCTCGGTGACGCTGATCCCGCTTTCCGGCAAGCGCGAGGTTTACGGCTTCCGCCAGCTGGTGATGGGTAAGCTTTAAGAACAATAGGCTGGAGGAATGCATGCGCTTGAATATCTGCCTCGTCGGGGCGGCGATGCTGCTGACGGCAGGTGCCGCCTCTGCGGAGGATATCGATTGCAACAATCCCAAGACGCAATCGGACATGACTGGCTGCGAGGCGGCGCGCCATGAGACCGCCGACAAGGCTTTGAATGCGCAATACAAGAAGACCCGCGCCGCCGTGGCGGCGATCGACAAGGACCTGGATGCTGACCAGAAGGGCGCAGAGCAGGCGCTCGTCAAGGCGCAGCGTGCCTGGATCGACTATCGCGATGCCGAATGCGACGCCTTTGGCTTTCAGGCCCGTGGCGGCACGATGGAGCCGATGCTGGTCGCCGGTTGTCTCGCCAACATTACCGACAAACGCACGAAAGAGCTGAAAGAGCTCGAAGATACGATGAGCAACTAGGGTGATCAGGAAAATCATGATCGTCGGCAATGGCGACATTGAGGAGGGCGGGGCTGGCATCATCGATGCCGCCGATATCGTCATCCGCTTCAATGATTGCCGCTCCTATGGCGCCGGCGGCAGCCGCACCGATGCCGTTGCGGTCTGCAACACCGGCAGGCCGGCAAAGGCGATGCTCGGTTCGCGTGAGTGGCGCGCCCATCCGGGCGTCGTGTCGGCTGGCGAAATCTGGAGTGTGCGCGACCCGGAAAAATTCGCCGCGATGCGGGCGCCGCTTGCCGTCTCGCATCCGGAACTCGACGATTTCTGCGACGACTACACGGATGAATTCAGTGTCTTCTGCGCCGATACCGGCAAAACGCACGTCGTTATCGGCAAGGCGGTTCACGAGGCCGTCGATACCTCGCTGTCGGCCTTTGCTCCTTCGCCCTATGTCGTGCCGAGCAGCGGCATGATCGTCATTGCCGAGGTTTTGAATACATATGCCGAGGCCGAGGTGACGCTTGCCGGCTTCGGCCACTCCGGCTGGGAATGGCACCCATTTGCGGCCGAACGACAGCTTGTCGATAGTTATATTGCCGCTGGCCGCCTCAAGCGGTTCTGCGGAGAAACACTCGTCTCTTCCTCCCAAGGAGCCTGATAGATGCCCTACAAGATCTCGCGCGCCGCCTATGCCGGCATGTTTGGACCGACCACCGGCGACAAGGTGCGCCTTGCCGATACGGAGCTCTTCATCGAGATCGAGAAGGATTTCACCACCTATGGCGAGGAGGTGAAGTTCGGCGGCGGCAAGGTGATCCGTGACGGCATGGGCCAGAGCCAGGTGACGCGGGCGGATGGCGCAGTGGATACCGTCATCACCAATGCGGTGATCGTTGATCATTCTGGCATCTACAAGGCCGATATCGGTCTCAAGGACGGGCGCATCGTCGCGATCGGCAAGGCCGGTAATCCCGACATGCAGCCGGGTGTCAATATCATCGTCGGTCCCGGCACGGAGGCGATCGCCGCCGAAGGCAAGATCGTCACCGCTGGCGGCATGGACAGCCATATCCATTTCATCGCGCCGCAGCAGATCGAGGAAGCGCTGATGAGCGGCATGACCTGCATGCTCGGCGGCGGAACGGGACCGGCGCACGGCACGCTTGCCACCACCTGCACGCCCGGTCCCTGGCATCTCGCACGCATGATCGAGGCCGCCGACGCCTTTCCGATGAACCTTGCCTTTGCCGGCAAGGGCAATGCCTCGCTGCCGGGGGCACTGACCGAAATGGTGCTGGCCGGCGCCACCTCGCTGAAGCTGCACGAGGATTGGGGCACGACGCCAGGTGCGATCGACTGCTGCCTGTCGGTTGCCGACGAATACGACGTGCAGGTGATGATCCACACCGATACGCTGAACGAAAGCGGCTTCGTCGAGGATACGATCGGCGCCATCAAGGGCCGCACCATCCATGCCTTCCACACGGAAGGGGCCGGCGGCGGCCACGCGCCTGACATCATCAAGATCTGCGGCCAGCCGAACGTCATTCCGTCGTCGACCAATCCAACACGGCCCTATACGGTCAATACGATCGCCGAGCATCTCGACATGCTGATGGTCTGCCACCATCTGTCGCCGTCGATCCCCGAAGACATCGCCTTTGCCGAAAGCCGTATTCGCAAGGAAACGATCGCTGCCGAAGACATCCTGCACGATATCGGCGCCTTCTCGATCATCTCCTCCGACAGCCAGGCCATGGGCCGTGTCGGCGAAGTGGCGATCCGCACCTGGCAGACGGCCGATAAGATGAAGCGTCAGCGCGGCCGGCTGAAGGAGGAAAGGGGCGACAACGACAATTTCCGCGTCCGCCGCTATATCGCCAAATACACGATCAACCCGGCGATCGCCCATGGCCTCAGCCGTGAGATCGGCTCGGTCGAAGTCGGCAAACGCGCCGACCTCGTGCTGTGGAATCCGGCCTTCTTCGGGGTGAAGCCCGATATGGTGCTGCTCGGGGGCTCGATCGCGGCCGCGCCGATGGGCGATCCGAACGCCTCGATCCCGACGCCGCAGCCGGTTCACTACCGGCCGATGTTTGCCTCCTACGGCAAGAGCCTCACCAATTCCTCCGTCACCTTCGTCAGCCAGGCGTCGCTCGATGCCGGCCTGAAGGGCCGGCTCGGCGTCGCCAAGGAACTGGTCGCGGTGAAGAATACGCGCGGCGGCATCTCCAAGGCATCGATGATCCACAACGACCTGACACCCGAGATCGAGGTCGATCCGGAGACCTATGAGGTCAGGGCGAACGGTGAGCTGCTGACTTGCGAGCCGGCGACGGTGCTGCCGATGGCGCAGCGCTATTTCCTGTTCTAGGCCCACGTCCGATGTGCGACGGACGGGTGCGATGAGGACAGGTATCCGCTGGTTGTTGCGGATCGTATTTCTGCTTGTGCTCTCGGTGGCCTGCGGGACCTTCGTTCCCCGGCCGCTGATTGCGCCGGTCAAGGCGTCGTCCGCGGCGATGACGCATCGGATTCTCCTGCTGTCAGGCCCGATCCATACCGATATTGCCATCCCGCTCGACGCGGAAACGCGGGCTGCCTTTTCCTTCCTCGACGATACCGGTTTTCCGCTCGGCCATCCGAATGCGGAGTGGCTCATTATCGGCTGGGGCGGTCGTGCCTTCTATCTGGAAACTCCCACATGGGCGGAGCTGAAGCCGCTGCCGGTGTTGCGCGCGCTGACGATCGACCGTTCAGTGCTGCATGTGGACCTTGCCGGTCCTATCGCCGAGCCCCAGCCCACTGTTGCGGCATTTGATGTCAGCGACGATCAATTGGCGCGGCTGCGCGTTTTTATCTCGCAGAGCTTCGTCCGCGACGCGGGCGCGGCGGTGCCGATCCCGGATGCAGGTTACGGCGAGATCGATCGGTTCTTCGAGGCCCGGGGATACTTCAACGCCCTCTTCGGCTGCAATACCTGGACTGCCGCCGCCCTGCGCTCGGCCGGGCTTCGAACCGGCTTATGGAACCCGTTTCCACAAGCATTGCGATTGTCTGTTGCTGTCTACAATTGAGGCGGCGTCGACCCAACCCGCCCTTAAAGTGAATTGCGAACAGCACTCTCCATTTGGTTGTAAAAATCGGTGGGAAAGCCAGTATTTTTCCCGGCTAAACCATTCTGGAACATATGCGTCGCTTATCCTGATAAACTCCTTTTATATCAAATGTTTAACTGTCTCTCCGCACTGTTCGATTCAGGGATTGGAAAGCTGCATCCCCTGCTAGAAAAATTCTGTCCACCGAAACGTCCGAAACCGTTCGAATTTTAACGAGTCAATTAAGACACCCACAGCAATTGGGCTCTTATCAATGCCTGGAAACGCCGAGCAGGAAGGTTGATTCTCATGAGAAACTGGATTTCGCTGCAGGCCGATTTTGGCGATCTTCAATACCGCAAGAACGTCTACGTCTTCGCCCTGAAGATGGCTTTTCTTGCCGTCATTCTCTCGGGAGTCATTATCGCATTGACGATGCCGTCGCTCGATCTTCTCGGGCTCCTACCGGTGACGCTCGCCCATGCTATCGGCTTCAGCGCGATCTTTTCCTGGCTGATCGGCGGTACCGTTTCCGGCATGCTGTCGCTGTTTGCCGGCTTTGCCATGCGCGACCTCGCGCTCTCACGAGCGGAGTTCGAAAAGCTCAGCCGCACGGATACGCTTTCCGGGCTGCTCAACCGGCGCGCTTTTACCGAGGCGCTTGAGAATGCCGATGGCAACGCGTCCCTAGTGATTTTCGACGTCGACCGTTTCAAGGCGATCAATGATCGCTTCGGCCACGGTTGCGGCGATGCCGTGATCATCGCCGTTTCGTCCATGCTCACATCCGCCTTCGATGAGATGTCCGTCGTCGCACGGCTGGGTGGGGAGGAGTTCGGCATCATCGTATCCGGCGAGCCGCTGGAGGCACGGATGGAGCGCATCGAAGGTGTCCGGGCCTGGATCGCCGGCGGCGCCATCAAGGCCGAGGGGCACGATATCCGCATCACCGTTTCCGGCGGCGTTGCCGATCTCGTCGCCGGGCGCAACAAGCAGGCGGTCTATGCCTCCGCCGACCGGGCGCTCTATCTCGCCAAGGCGCTCGGGCGCAATCGCGTCGTACACGAACGGGAAGGTCTTCATCACGCCTGGCACGGGCTCGTCGAGAACGGCGTCGATGGCGAGAACAGAGGCCCGGAGAGCGACAATGTGATGCAGGCTTACGGAATATAAAAGCCGAAGCCGGACGAAAGGCCATTGGTGCTTGCATCGGGAAGAGCTATTTTGCATGGTCGTCCTCTCAGAAAAACGGACATGTCATGCAGCGCGTCACCTCCTATCTTCTCGCCGGAACCCCTTCCTCTCACCCAATCGCCCAGGTCAAGCTGCCGCATGATCTGCGCCATCTGCGCCGCAAGCTGCTGCATCTGGAAAATGGCGCGATGGTCATGCTCGATCTCAAGGATCCGGTGCTTTTCGCCAATGGCGACCTGCTGGTGCGCGACGACGGCGAACTGATTGAGATCCTCGCCGCCGACGAGAAACTCTTCGAAATCCGCGGTCGCGACCGCACCCATCTGGTCGAGCTCGCCTGGCATCTCGGCAACCGGCATCTTGCCGCGCAGATCGAGGAAGACCGCATCGTCATCCTCCGCGATCATGTCATCCGCGCCATGCTGCAGGGCCTCGGCGCCGTCGTCCTCGAGATCGACGAGCCGTTCCAGCCGGCGCGCGGCGCCTATCATTCCCAAGGCGGGCATTCGCATGGGCATGATCACGATCACAATCATGACCACGGGCATGACCACGGGCATGACCACGGGCATGATCACGGCCATGACCATGATCACGAACATGGCTACGAGCATGAGCATGAGCACCGCCACGATCGTGGTCATGATCATGACCACAAGCACGACTGAGCCTTGATGACCAGGGATCGCGAGCTGCAGGCATTGCTGCGCCTGACGGCATGGCTCTCGCCGGCCTTTCCTATCGGCAGCTTTGCCTATTCGGGCGGGCTGGAGCGGGCGGTGGCCGACGGGCTGGTTACGGATGCGGCCTCGCTTGCGGCCTGGATCGGCACGCTGATCGGCAATGGTTCGGCCTGGAACGATGCGGTGCTTCTGGCCGAAAGCCACAGGCAACAGGCAGAACCCGCACGCCTTGCCGAAGTCGCTGCACTCGCCGAGGCGCTGGCCGGATCACGCGAGCGGCATCAGGAAACGATGTTGCTCGGTGAGGCTTTCCTCGCAGCGGCGCGGGCCTGGCCGGACGAGGTGTTCGAGCGGCTACCTGATAGGGTCACGTATCCCATTGCAGTCGGGGCGGTGACGGGCGCCCATGGGATAGGGCCCGAGAAGGCGCTCGCCGCCTTCCTACATGCTTATGTCTCACAAGCGGTTTCATCAGGCATCCGCCTCGGTGTCGCCGGGCAAAGGGATGGCGTCGCCGTTCTTGCCGGTCTGGAAGACCGTATCGCGGAGGTTGCCCGGCGGGCGGCAGCCTCGACGCTCGACGATCTGGGTTCGGCGACGGTGCAGGCCGATATTGCCAGCCTGCGCCACGAGACGCAGGCGACACGGCTGTTCCGTTCGTGATTGTCCGAAATATCGCTGGAGCGAGAGCAATTCCAGCAAAAGTGCGCAGCGGTTTTGCGTCCGGAATTGCGTGAAAACAAAGAGATAGAGCGCTTCCGTGATTTGAAGAAAAACAAGCGCTCTAAGTCATTTGACGGTGGCGCGGGCGGGCGGCTTCGCTATCATCGGGGTTCGATTGGAGTAAGGCACATGAAATCAAGAAACGGACCTTTACGTGTCGGCATCGGCGGGCCGGTCGGCTCGGGCAAGACGGCGCTGACCGAAAAGCTCTGCAAGGCGATGCGCGACGACTATTCCGTCGCCGTCGTCACCAACGATATCTACACGACAGAGGATGCCGAGGCGCTGGTGCGGATGCAGGCATTGACTTCGGACCGCATCGTCGGTGTCGAAACGGGTGGCTGCCCGCATACAGCAATCCGCGAGGATGCGACGATCAATTTGCAGGCGATCGCCGGCTTGAACCGGCGGATCCCCGATCTCGACGTCGTCTTCATCGAATCCGGCGGTGACAATCTGGCGGCGACCTTTTCGCCCGATCTTGCCGATATCACCATCTATGTCATCTCCGTTTGCCAGGGCGAGGAAATCCCGCGCAAGGGCGGGCCCGGCATCACCCGGTCGGACCTGCTCGTCATCAACAAGAAGGATCTGGCGCCGTATGTCGGCGCCGATCTCGAGGTGATGGACCGGGATGCGACGCGTATGCGCGCTTCGCGCCCCTTCGTCTTCTCCGACATGAAGCGCGGCGACGGCGTCAGCTCGATCGTCAGCTTCCTCAGGGAGCAGGGCGGTCTCTAAAGCGCGTCGCGATCTTTCAGATTCGCTTCGTGCGCTTTAGGTCTTTGTTTTTACGCATGTCGTTGTCGCAAAACCGCTGCACACTTTTGCGCGACATGCTTAGATCCGGATGATTTTAGGCCGGATCGGCCTAAAATCATCGGATCAAAGTCAAAGAATTAGAGCATGATGTCGTCCGAAAACCACTCACACTTTTCGGCCTCATGCTCTGACGATCAGATCTGACGCAGCAGGTTGACGTCGCTGATGGCGATCGCCCGGCCGCGCACCGTGACACCTTTTGTCTTCAGCGTCGAGAAGGCGCGCGAGAGCGCCTCCGGTGCGAGGCCAAGCTTGCGGGCAAGCAGGTTTTTCGGAAAGGGCAGCCGCAGCGAAGCGGCCGCACCGTTCTCGGCGCAGTGAGTCAGCAGATAATGAGCCACGCGCTGCGGCGCGGTCTGCATCCGGTCGCTTGCCAGGCATTCCATCGCCGAGATCAGATGCAGTGACAGGCTGCGCATGATCGCCTTGCCGATCCGCGGCCGCTCCTCCAGCAATAGCCGGACCTTGCCGATGTGGAAGCAGGCCAACACGGCATGATCCATTGCTTGCGCACCGTAGCGATAGGTTTCGTCGGCGTGGATCAGGCATTCCGCGAAGCTGTCGCCGGGCTCGCAGATGCGGATATCGGCCTGCCTGCCGTCGCCGTTGTGACGATAGAGCCTGACATAACCGCTGAGCACGCAATAGAAATAGGCCGCCTTGTCGCCCTCCTCGAAGAGAACGTCATGCGGGTCGCAGAGGCGAACGGTGGCACAGGCACGCAGGGCTTCAGTCTCGCTATGGTCGAGCCCGGCCATGACGGCGGCCTTGGCGAGCACAGCGGCCTCATGGCCGTTGAATGTCAGCGTCCTGTTCATCTCCCGGTCTCCTGATATGGCCGGTCTTTCCAATTCCATGTGCATGCCCGGCAAAATACGGGAAGGAGATGGCGGCGGATTTGATTTCGGTCAATCGCCAGAAGTGAACAGCAAAAAATGAAACGGGCCGGGAGATCGCTCCCGGCCCGTTCATTTCCTGGGTTTTGCTTATTCCGCCGCGAAGGGCGGCAGGCGCAGCACGTTGGTGTCGTTGCCCTTGGCGCTCTTGCGTTTGCCTTCCGGCTTTTCGATTGCGGTCAGGCGCTCCTCCAGCGAGTCGATTTCGCTGCGGTTCTCCCGGGTGACACGGGTGAGATCCTCGCGCGACAGCGGCAGCTCCTCCTCGTCCTTCCTGCCGACCAGGCGGCCGAAAGCCCAGCCGAGCAGGCGGGACAGATCGTCCATGATCAGGAAGAAGGAGGGCACGACGACGAGCGAGAGCACGGTCGAGACGATGATACCGCCAATCACCGCAATCGCCATCGGCGCGCGGAACGAGCCGCCTTCGCCGACACCGAGCGCGGAAGGCAGCATGCCCGCCGACATGGCGATCGAGGTCATGATGATCGGACGGGCGCGCTTGCGGCCGGCTTCGACCATGGCCTCGACGCGAGGCATGCCCCGGTGGCGCATCTCGATCGCGAAATCGACGAGCAGGATCGCGTTCTTGGTGACGACACCCATCAGCATCAGAATGCCGATCATGACAGGCATCGACAGCGGATTGCTGGTGACGAGCAAGCCGGCCGCGACGCCGCCAATGGCGAGCGGCAGCGAGAACAGGATGGTGAAGGGCTGGATCACGTCCTTGAAGAGCAGGATCAGCACTGTCAACACCAGCAGGAGGCCCATCAGCATGGCGTTGACGAAGCTCTGCTGCATCTCGGTCTGCACCTTGGTGTCGCCGCTTTCGGCAAGGTGCACCGAGGCCGGGATGTTGGCCCCATTGACGATCTCGCGGAAGCGGGCCGAAGCCGTGTCGAGCGCAACGCCCTGCGGCAGGTCGGACCCGATCGAGACGACGCGGTTGCGGTTGTTGCGCTTGATCGAGCTTACGCCTTCCGAATAGTCGATATTGGCGACGCTTGCGAGCGGAACGGTGCCGCCGCTGGCGGTCTGGACCTTCAGCGCCCGTATGGCCGCGAGATCGCGGCGCATGTCGAGTGAAGTCTGGACACGGATCGGGATCTGGCGATCGTCGAGCGAGATCTTGGCAAGGGCTGCATCGACATCGCCGATGGTGGCGACGCGGATCGTCTCGGAGATCTGCTGCGGCGTGATGCCGAGGCGGGCAGCCTCATCCTTGCGCGGATGAACCTGCAGTTCCGGACGGGGCAGGGCGCCGTCGGCGCTGACATTGGCAAGCAGCGGATCGGCGCGGAGCTTGGATTCCAGAATGCCGACGGCGTCGTTCAGGTCCTTCTCGTTCTTGGAGAGGAAGTTGAAGGAGAGGTCGCGTTCGCCGCGGTCGTTGAGCTTCAGGATATGGACGTCGGGAATGTCGCGCAGCTTGGCGAAGACTTCCTTTTCGATATTCCATTGCGGACGTTCGCGCCCGTGGACTTCCACCTTCGGCAGCATCGGGCCAACGACCGGGATACGGCCGAGCACGTCGTTGACCATCTTCTTGAGCAGCGATTGGTCGAGCTTGTCGAGGGCGAGCGTGATGGTCGCGCGGCGCAGTTCGAGTTCGCCCTTCGGCGACGCGCCGCCGAGAACGAAGACGCTATCGACACCGTTGATGTCCTTGACCCTGTCGTAAATCGCATCCGTCGTCTTCTCGGTGTCGTCAAGCCGCGCATTGGGAGGCAGTTCGACGGAGAGAACGATGCGTGAAGCGTCTTCCGGCGGCAGGAAGCTGCCGGGAACCTGCATCAGCAACATAACAGAGCCGACCAGGAAGCCGAACGCGACAATCAGCGTCGCATAACGCGTGTACCAGCGTCCGGTCGTGCCACGTATGAGACGGGTGTAGCCGCGCATCAGCAGGCTGTCATTGTCGTGATGGTCTTCCATCGCGTCTTCGGCGCGCATCAGATAGGCGGCCATCATCGGCGTGATCAGGCGCGCCACCATCAGCGAGAAGAAGACGGAGAAGGCGACGGTCAGGCCGAACTGGATGAAGTACTGGCCCGGAATGCCCGGCATGAAGGAAACCGGCACGAAAACGGCGATGATCGTGAAAGTGGTGGCGATAACGGCAAGGCCGATTTCATCAGCCGCCTCGATCGCCGCTCGGTAGGGCGTCTTGCCCATCTTGATGTGGCGAGCGATGTTTTCGATTTCGACGATCGCATCGTCGACGAGGATACCGGTCGCAAGCGTCAAAGCGAGGAAGCTGACAAGGTTCAGTGAAAAGCCCATCATGTCCATGATCCAGAAGGTCGGGATCGCGGACAAGGGAAGGGCGATTGCTGAAATCAGCGTCGCCCGCCAGTTCCTGAGGAACAGGAAGACGACGATGACGGCGAGCAGCGCGCCTTCGAGCAGCGTATGGATGGCGGCTTCGTAGTTGCCATAGGTGAAATAAACCGAATCGTCGATCAGTTCGACCTTCACATTCGGGTTTTCGGCCCGCACCTTGTCGAGGCTCTGCGCTACGGTTTCGGCGACGCTGACCTCGCTGGCGCCCTTGGAACGGAAAACGCCGAAAGTGACGACGGGCGTATCGTTGAAGCGCGAGAAGGACTTCGGCTCCTCATAAGTGTCCTTGATGACACCGAGATCGGAGAGTTTGACGAAGCGGCCGTTCGGCAGCGCGATCGTCGTGTCGGCGAGTTCGGCGACGTTGCGGGCATCGCCCAGGACGCGGATCGCCTGTTCGCTGCCGGCCACCTGGCCGCGGCCGGAGCCGAGATCGATGTTGGTGCCGCGCAGTTGCTCGTTCACGCTTGCGGCGGTGATGCCATAGGCGTTGAGCTTGTCGGGGGTGAGTTCGATGCGCACTTCGCGCTCGGCACCGCCGTAGCGGTCGACGCGGCCGATGCCGGCCTGGCCCTGCAGCGAACGCTTGATCGTGTCGTCAACGAACCAGGAAAGTTCCTCCAGCGACATGGCGGGCGAGGAAACGGCGAAGGTCTGGATCGCCTGGCCTTCGACATCGACCTTGGAGACGATCGGTGCTTCGGCGTTTGCCGGCAGATCGCTGCGGATGCGGTCGATCGCGTCCTTGGTGTCCTGCACGGCCTGTTCGGTCGGCACTTCCATGCGGAACATGACGTTGGTCTGCGAGCTGCCGTCGGTCACCGTCGACTGGATTTCGTCGATGCCGGTGATCGAAGCGACTGCGTCCTCGATCTCCTTCGTCACCTGCATTTCGAGTTCGGCCGGCGAAGCACCGCTCTGCGTCACGCTGATCGAAACGAGCGGTACGTCGATGTTGGGAAAGCGCGTGATCGGCAGCGAGTTGAAGGACTGTATGCCGATGAACACCAGCAGGCAGAAGGCCAGCAGCGGTGCGATGGGGTTTCGAATGGACCAGGCTGAAAAATTCATCGGATGGTCTCTTTAGTTGGAAGCCGGGAGCTGTTCACGCACCGGGGTGATGTGGTCGCCGTCACGAACATAAGCGCCCGCCTTGGCCACGACCTCGTCGCCGGTCTTCAATCCTTCAACGATCTCGACATAGGCACCATCCTGGATGCCGGTCTCGACCTTGGCGTATTTTACCACACCATCCTCGACCCTGCGGGCGGAGGAGCCTTCGTTACTGGTGAGCACGGCGGTCAGGGGAAGCGATACGCCCTCTGTTTCGCGCACGATGATCTCGGCGCTGCCATACATGCCCGAGCGCGCCTTGCTGTCGTCGTCGATGGATATATGGACAAGACCGAGGCGGGTGACCGGATCGACGGTGGGCGAGACCAGGCGCACGGAGCCGGACAGCTTCTCGCGGCTGCCGGAGAGCGAAATCGCAGCCTTCTGGCCGGCCATGACTCTGACGATGTCGCTTTCGGCGACTTCGGCGACGAGTTCGATATCGCCGTTACGGATGATGGTGAAGAGCGGGTCGCCGTTGCCGGCGGCGATGGCGCCGACCTTGGCGTTCTTCGCCGAGACCGTGCCGGAGACCGGCGTCTTCACATCGGTGCGCGCCAGCTTCAGATCGGCATCGGCGATCTGGCTGTCGAAGACCTTCAGATCGGCTACGGAAACTTCGATTGCCTGTTCGGCGGAAGATACGCGGGCATTGGCGGCGGCAGCAGTCGCATCGGCCTGTTCGACCTGAGCGGTGGAGACCGTGCCCTTCTTGCCCATTTCCTGGGCGCGAGCCTGCTGCTGCCTTGCCTGTTCAGCGTTGGCCTGCGCCTCGACGAGTTGGGCGCGCAGCTGGGCGAGGCTTGCCTCGCCCTTTGCTTTCGTCGCCATCATCTGGCTCTTTTCCAAGACCAGCGCGTCATCGTTGAGCGTCGCCAGCGTGCTTTCCGCCTGAACCTTGTCGCCGACATCGGCTTTCAGCGTGCGAATCGAGAGGCCTTCGACCTGCGGCTGGATATAGACTTCCTCGACGGGTTTGACCGTTCCCGTGCCGATGACGCGGTCGACGAGGGTCCGGTTCGTCGCCTGGGTGACGACGATCGCCGGCAGGTTCTGCTGCGGTTTTTCGACCGGTTTTTCCTGCGAAAATGCAGTGGATGCAGCAAGTACCGCTGCAAAAAGAGTAGAGGGGCCTAGAATTCCAATCGGCTTGCGTGCCATGCGTCTTCGTCCAATCTTATGATAAGGTTGGCCGAACTCGAGCGTCTGCCACTCAGCGCGCGATCAGGCCACTGCCCTTCCTGCATTCTCAGAGGTATCCGCCGATCCTTTGCCGTCTTCATCCCTCGCCGGCAAATTCGGCTTGTAGGTGGTATCGATTTGCTCGATCTACAAGTCCGGCAGAAAACAATTCCCCATTAGGCGATAATAATTACCATTCTGACGTCAATCAATCACTGCAAGGTTATGTCAACATTACGAAGATTGATCGCGCCTCTATCTCTAAGACGTTTGACGCCCGATAAATGCGACAGTTGCACGGCATTTTTTTCGGTTGCGAGATGCTGATGATTTAGGCCGACTGGCCTAAAATCTGAATCAGCATCCAAATCAAATCAATAGAGCATGATGTCGTCCGAAAACCGTGTACACTTTTCGGCATCATGCTTTAGAAAAAGACAAAACGCGCGGGAAATTTCCCGCGCGTTTCGCTTCGCAATCTTGCCGAAACTACTTGGAAGCGGCGTCGGTGATGTCGTGCGTCCAAGCGCCTGACGGCTCCTTGCTGATGATCTTCTGGTCGAGCAGCGCCTTTGCCGTGCGGGCATAGAGCGCCTCGTCCAGCTTGCCGGAGCTGTCGCCGACCAGCTTGGCGACTTCACCCATCATGCGCTTCTGATGGTTGTCGTCCTGGCCGCCATTGTCCATGACGATCTCGGCGGCTTCGTCGGGATTCTCGGTGGCATATTTCCAGCCCTTCATCGACGCGCGGACGAACTTGACCATCTTCTCCTTGAAGGCCGGGTCTTTCAGTTTGTCTTCCATCGCATAGAGGCCGTCTTCAAGAAGGTCGTTGCCCATTTCAGTGTAATTGAAGACCGTCAGTTCTTCCGGCTTGAAGCCGGCATCGATCGCCTGCCAGTATTCGTTATAGGTCATGACAGAGATGCAGTCGGCCTGCTTCTGGACAAGCGGCTGCACGTCGAAGCTCTGCTTCAGCACGGTGACGCCGTTCGGACCGCCTTCTGTCGACAGGCCGAGCTTGTTCATCCAGGCGAAGAAGGGATATTCGTTGCCGAAGAACCAGACGCCGAGCGTGTGGCCCTTGAAGTCGGCTTCGGTCTTGATCGGGCCGTCCTTGCGGCAGACCATTTCCAGGCCCGCCTTCTGGTAGGGCTGGGCGATGTTGACGAGCGGAACGCCCTTTTCGCGGGCAACCAGGGCGCCGCCCATCCAGTCGACGATGACATCGGCGCCGCCGCCGGCGATCACCTGCTCGGGGGCGATATCGGGGCCACCCGGCTTGATGTCGACGTCGAGGCCTTCTTCCTTATAGAAGCCCTTGTCCTTGGCGACGTAATAACCGCCGAACTGGCTCTGCGTGACCCATTTCAGCTGCAGCACCACCTTGTCGGCGGCCATCGCATGGGCCGATGCAAGCGACATCGCGCTCGCCATCATTGCAACCATCAACTTTCTCATTTTCTTATCCTTACCCTCTGAAGTTATGCCCGGACCCGTTGCTGGAGCCCGCGCGCGCCTAGCCACCACGGATAGACGGATGCCAGAACGTCACCGCCCGTTCGGTCAGGGCGATGATGCCATAGAAGATCGAGCCGGCCAGCGCCGCGACGGCGATTTCCGCCCAGACCATGTCGACATTCATGCGGCCGATCTCGGTGGAGATGCGGAAGCCCATGCCGACGATCGGTGTTCCGAAGAATTCCGCAACGATGGCACCAATCAGCGCCAGCGTCGAGTTGATCTTCAGTGCGTTGAAAATGAAGGGCATTGCCGCCGGAAGCCTGAGCTTCAGCAGCGTCTGCCAATAGCCGGAGGCATAGGTGCGCATCAGGTCGCGCTCCATGCTGCCGGAGGCGGCAAGGCCGGCGACGGTATTCACCAGCATCGGGAAGAAGGTCATGATGATGACGACGGCGGCCTTCGACGGCCAGTCGAAGCCGAACCACATGACCATGACAGGGGCGACGCCGATGATCGGCAGGGCCGAAACCATGTTGCCGATTGGCAGAAGGCCGCGGCGCAGGAAGGCGATGCGGTCGGCGAGCACTGCGACGACGAAGCCACTGAGGCAGCCGACGATATAACCGATCAGCACCGCCTTGAAGATCGTCTGCCTGACGTCCGCGCCGAGGATCGGCAGCGATGCCATGAACCGCGCGCCGATGGCGCTCGGCGGCGGCAGCAGGATGAAGGGGACGCCGGCGCCACGCGTAACCGCCTCCCAGAGAATTAAGATCCAGGCGCCGAAGATCGCCGGGATCAGCATCTGGAGCGCCGACTTGCTGAAAGTGGTGACAGGCTGCAGTTTCGACAGCTCGGTGACGCATCGCCAGGCAAGCAGCCAGCAGGCGAAGAGCAGCAGGAAGAAAGCCCGCGTCGCCGCGCCCTCGTTGCCGGAAAGAGCGGAAAGCAGCATCCAGGCGGCGCCATGCGCGCCGATAAACAGCACGGTGGCACGATAGGCCGGCGGTTGCGGCGCCAGGGACAGCAGGGCGGCCGCGATGACGATGATGAAAATGAGGCTTGCCGTGCCGTCGGTGAGGGGTCGCGTCGCGCCCTCGGCTAGGAGCGGCAGGGCCGTCAGCGCCCCGGCGCAGAGGAGGAGAGCGAGCACGCCTTGCCAGGAGAACGTCAGATGTCTCATGCCGGCCTCCCGCCCATGGCGCGGTCGACGATCTTCGCCGCAACGCCGACAATCGCAACCAGGATGCCCGCCAGCAGCGATCCGGCGACGAGGGCGGCCCAGATATCGATGGTCTGGCTGTAATAGGAGCCGGCGAGCAGCTTCGAGCCGATGCCGGCGACTGCACCCGTCGGCAGCTCGCCGACGATGGCGCCGACGAGGCTGGCGGCGATCGCGACCTTCATCGAGGTGAAGAGGAAAGGGATCGAAGCCGGAACGCGCAGCTTCCAGAACGTCTGCATCGGGCTGGCATAATAGGTGCGCATCAGGTCGAGATGCATGATTTCAGGCGAACGCAGCCCCTTCACCATGCCGACGGCGACCGGAAAGAAGGAGAGGTAGGTGGAGATCAGCGCCTTCGAAACAAGACGGGAGGCGTCGGAATCGAGATTGAGGAGATGTGCAACGGCATTGTCGCCAGTCAGCACGTTATAGGAGATGATGACGATCATCGGCGCGATGGCGAGGATCGGTATGGTCTGGCTCGCCACCAGCCAGGGCATCAGCGAGCGGTCCATGGCACGGTTATGGACGATCAGCACGGCGAGAAGGATGCCGAGCAGCATGCCGAAGCCGAAGCCGAGCAGGGTGGAGGAGAGCGTTACCCAGCTGTGATAGACGAGGCTGCGGTTGCTCGAAAGGCTGCGCAGGAAGGTGTTCTCGTAGACGTTCTGCGCCACCTGATGCGGCGCCGGCAGGATAGGCTTCGGCTGGGCGAGCGTCTTGCCGATGAATTCGAGGGTCGATGGGGTCGCGCCGGCGCGGCCGTCCATGTCGCGCTGGAACGGCGCGTTCATCAGGATGGCGGCGACATACCAGATGACGACGAGCGCCAGCAGGATGGTGGTGACGGGGACGATCTTGTCCTTGAGGGTGTCGGGTTTCATGGGATTTGCTCCCACGTTGTGTTGAGCCTGCAGAGCCCGGGAATCAAACCCCTATTCCTCATGCGTGCCCCGTCCTCAACCCTTCGCGGACGCGGTGGGCAATCTCCAGGAACTCGGGGGTTTCGCGGATGTCGAGCGGGCGCTCGGCCGGCAGGGTCGAGTCGATCACATCGGTCACGCGGCCCGGGCGCGGAGACATCACCACGATCTTGGTAGAGAGATAGACCGCCTCGGGGATGGAATGGGTGACGAAGCAGATCGTCTTGTTGGTTCGGGTCCAGAGTTTCAGCAGCTCTTCGTTCAGATGGTCGCGGACGATCTCGTCCAGGGCGCCGAAGGGCTCATCCATCAACAATAGGTCGGCGTCGAAAGCGAGCGCGCGGGCGATCGAGGCGCGCTGCTGCATGCCGCCGGAAAGCTGCCAGGGGAATTTCTTCTCGAAGCCCGAAAGACTGACGAGATCGAGCGCTTCGGCGATGCGCCTCGTCCGGTCAACATTGGAATACCCCATGATCTCCAGCGGCAGGGCGATGTTGTTTTCGATGGTGCGCCAGGGATAGAGCGCCGGCGCCTGGAAGACATAGCCATAGGCACGGGCCTTGCGAGCTTCCTCCGGCGTCATGCCGTTGATCGAGACCTCGCCCGACGTGCTCTTTTCGAGATCGGCGATGACACGCAGGAAAGTGGTCTTGCCGCAGCCCGATGGACCGATGAAAGAAACGAAATCGCCCTTGCGGACATCAAGATTGACATTGCTCAGTGCACGCACCGGGCCGTCATTCGCCTGGTAGGTGAGACAGAGATCCTTGGCGGATACGACGGAGGGTGCTTGCATCAATGCGACCAGTCTTGTTTTCGCCGCGGGAACGCGGTTTGCGTGCTATCATTATCGCCGGTTTTATCGACGACACACTCCATGGAGGATGAGGATGGACGTGACATTAAAGCCCACCTGCCACATCGTTCGCCCCAATCATGCCTATGACGGCAAGCAGGGGCTCAGCTATTTCGAAGGGGTCGCGGCCGAGACGGTCGGCGCCAAGGGCATCTGCATGCACCTCCTGACGATCCCGCCGGGTGTACGCGCCAAGGCGCATCTGCATGAGGCGCACGAGACGGCGATCTACATGCTCTCCGGCGAGGCCCATACCTGGTACGGAGACCGGCTCGAGCATCACGTCATCGTCCATGCCGGCGAACTTTTCTATATCCCGGCGGGTGTGCCGCACCTGCCGGCGAACCTCAGCAGCACGCCGTGCACGGCGATCATCGCGCGCACCGATCCGAACGAGCAGGAAAGCGTCGTGCTTCTGCCGGAGTTGGACGCTTTGGTGCCGGCGTGAGGTCATTGGCATAGAGGCAGCGGTCCCCGGTTAATGGCCGTATGGTCATGCGCCATCGTCATACGCCGCTTGCCGGAATGCCGCTACGCGTCACCTTGCGCGGTGCGGTGATGTCCTTCCACTGGGAAAGCGCCTTGCTGACAGCCGTGACTGGTTCGCGCCTGACGAATTCGCCGTGGCCCTCGCGGGTCTTGATCGCGCCTTCCTCGATCGCGACGACGCCGCGTGTCAGCGTATAGCGGGGCAGGCCGGTCACTTCCTTGCCTTCGAAGACGTTGTAGTCGATCGCCGACTGCTGGGCCTTGGACGAAATGGTCTTGGAACGTTTGGGGTCCCAGACGACGATGTCGGCATCGGCGCCGACAAGGATCGCGCCCTTCTTCGGATAGATGTTGAGGATCTTGGCGATGTTGGTCGAGGTGACAGCGACGAATTCGTTCATCGTCAGTCGGCCAGTGTTGACGCCATGTGTCCAGAGCATCGGCATGCGGTCTTCGAGGCCGCCGGTGCCGTTCGGGATCTTGGTGAAATCGCCGACGCCGAAGCGCTTCTGCGCCGTGGTGAAGGCGCAATGGTCGGTGGCGACGACCTGCAGCGAGCCGGAGGCAAGGCCCGCCCAAAGCGAGTCCTGATGCTGCTTGTTGCGGAAGGGCGGCGACATCACCCGACGGGCCGCATGATCCCAGTCGGGGTTGGAATATTCGCTTTCGTCGAGCGTCAGGTGCTGGATCAGCGGTTCGCCATAGACGCGCATGCCTTTGGCACGGGCGCGGCGGATCGCCTCGTGCGCCTGTTCGCAGGAGGTGTGGACGATATAGACCGGGCAGCCGGCCATGTCGGCGATCATGATGGCGCGGTTGGTGGCCTCGCCCTCGACTTCGGCCGGGCGGGAATAGGCATGCGCCTCGGGGCCGTTATTGCCTTCGGCGAGCAGCTTTGCCGACATCGAGGCGACGACGTCGCCGTTTTCGGCGTGCACCAGCGGCAGGGCGCCGAGTTCGGCGCAGCGCTGGAAGGAGGCGAACATCTCGTCATCGTCGACCATCAGCGCGCCCTTATAGGCCATGAAGTGCTTGAAGGTGTTGATGCCCTTGTCGCGGACGATGGTCTCCATCTCCTTGAAGACCTGCTCGCTCCACCAGGTGACCGCCATGTGGAAGGAATAGTCGCAATTGGCGCGGGTCGATTTGTTGTCCCACATGGTCAGCGCCTCGAGCAGCGACTGGCCGGGGGCGGGCAGGGCGAAATCGACCACCATCGTCGTACCGCCGGAAAGGGCGGCGCGTGTGCCGCTCTCGAAATCGTCGGAGGAATAGGTGCCCATGAAGGGCATTTCGAGATGGGTGTGCGGATCGATGCCGCCGGGCATAATATAACAGCCGGAGGCGTCGAGTGTTTCGTCGCCGGAGAGATTCTGCCCGATCTCGATGATCTTGCCGCCGTCGATCTTCACGTCAGCCTTATAGGTCAGGTCGGCGGTGACGATGGTGCCGTTCTTGATGACTGTGGTCATGGCTGCTGTTCCTTTTCCCTGCGATCTTATTGTCTTACGGCTCCACTGCCATCGTGGGCGTGCCGTTTCTAAAGAGCGCCGCACCCTTGGCGATAAGGCTGTAGACGGCCTCCTCACTCAACTCATTCGGCTTGTCGTGCTTCTCTTCGTAATACCAGTCGGGCTGCTCAAGGACGTCAATGCCACCCACCGACAAGGACCAAATGCCATCGCATTCGCGAAAGTAAAAATCCTTGCCGTCGATCAGCCCGGTTGACTGTACGGGTTGGCTGTCCTTGGGACGTTCGATCAGTATGCCAGGCGTGGAAGGGCCAAGTTCGATGCGAACGACACCGGGCCCAGGCCCATAGATATAGTAGGTTTGGTGGAGCGCATCTGGGTCGCGGTCATCTGGCTTGGCCAGCTGAACACCAGAAGGTTTATATCGCCAAAAGCTCGATATTTGCGGAAGCTTGATCCGCTCGCCTGCCGTGTTGATGCCAATGTAGAAGATCTGCACACCAGGGACGTCGTCCCACGGACCTTCGTTCACTGGCGTCACATTGGCGGTGGCCCACGCGAGGTCGTCGGCAGTTCGCTGAGTTTCGAACTTAAAGATATCAGGATAATCGAGATAAGTGGTTGGCAAATCTGATGCCATCACACCACGATCTCCGCCGTCTCGACCACCGCATGGAACAGCACATCGGCTCCCGCCATCGCCCATTCCTTGGAGATCTCTTCCGCCTCGTTATGCGAGAGCCCGCCGACGCAGGGGCACATGACCATCGTTGCAGGTGCGACCTTGGCGGCCCAGCAGGCGTCGTGGCCGGCGCCGGAGATGATGTTCATGTGGCTGTAGCCGAGCCGCTCGGCAGCCTCGCGCACCGACGTGACCAGTTTCGGATCGAAGGTGATCGGCTCGAAGTGGCCGATCGCCTCGATGGAACAGCCGACGCCGAGTGCATCGGTGATCTCGGGCGCCTTCGCCTCGATCTTTGCCCGCATGCGATCAAGCTTCTCCTTGTCGGGCGAGCGGATGTCGACGGTGAAGACCACCTTGCCGGGCAGCACGTTGCGGGAGTTCGGCGAGAAAAACACCTGTCCGACGCCGCCGACGGCGCCCGGCTGTTCGCCCATCGCCACGCCCTGGACCATTTCCAGGATGCGGGCCATGGCGAGACCGGCATTGACGCGCAGGTTCATCGGCGTCGAACCGGTATGGGCTTCCTTGCCGGTCAGCGTGAATTCCAGCCACCAGAGGCCCTGGCAATGGGTGACGACGCCGATCTGCTTTTCCTCGGCTTCGAGGATCGGTCCCTGCTCGATGTGATATTCGAAATAGGCGTGCATCTTGCGGGCGCCGACCTCTTCGTCGCCGACCCAGCCGATACGCTTCAATTCGTCGCCGAACAAATTGCCCTCGGGGTCCCTGCGATTGTAGGCAAAGTCCAGGCTGTGCACGCCGGCGAAGACGCCTGACGCCAGCATGGCAGGGGCAAAACGGGCGCCTTCCTCATTCGTCCAATTGGTAACGACGATCGGATGTTTGGTCTTGATCCCGAGATCGTTCATGGTGCGCACGACTTCGAGGGCTGCGAGCACGCCGAGCACACCGTCATATTTGCCGCCGGTCGGCTGGGTGTCGAGATGCGAGCCGACATAGACGGGCAAGGCATCGGGATCGGTGCCGGGGCGGGTGGCGAACATCGTGCCCATGCGGTCGACACCCATGGTCAAACCGGCATCGTCGCACCATTTTTTGAAAAGGCTGCGGCCCTGCGCATCGGCATCCGTCAGCGTCTGGCGATTGTTGCCGCCTGCTATGCCGGGGCCGATCTTCGCCATGTCCATGAGACTGTCCCAGAGACGGTCGCCATTGACGCGCATGTTCTCGCCTGGTGCTGCCACCATTCTTTATGCCCTCACCTGTTTGCGGCAGTCATGCAAAGGGGCATGCCCGCCTGTTCCCGTGGTCCTTTCCTGCGCCCCCTTATTGGTTTTGTCGAGCGCCGGAAAATCGCCAGTTGCCTTTGTTTTACATCTGACGGATAATTTGACCGATTGGTAAACATTACAACTTCCACCGCCGGGCTCAAGACGAAAATCACGAAAATCGCCGATAAAAATGCGGGCAGTTGCTCAAGGAAGCGGCGAGGGTCGTCCCCAATCCAAACTTGAGCGAAGAAGTTGAATTTCAAGGGGAAACGACAGCCTGTGACCATACCGAGAGCAGCGAAAACCCTGAGGCGGACGCGAATCCAGGAAGAGAAGGAAGAGCAGATCCTGGAAGCTGCGCTCGATGTGTTTTCGGCAAGCGGCTTCCGCGGCTCGACCATCGACCAGATTGCCGAAGTGGCCGGCATGTCGAAACCCAACCTGCTCTATTATTTCCGCACCAAGGAAGCGATGCACCGGGCGCTGATCGACCGGGTGCTCTACACCTGGCTGGAGCCGCTGCGCGCCTTCGACGCCGAAGGCAATCCGGAGACGGAAATCCGCAGCTACATCCGCCGCAAGCTGGAGATGGCCCGCGATTTCCCCCGCGAGAGCCGGCTTTTCGCCAACGAGGTGCTGCAGGGTGCGCCGCATATCGAGGACGAGTTGAAGGGGCCGCTGAAGGAGCTGGTCGACGAGAAGGCGGAGGTCATCCGCGCCTGGGCGAAATCAGGCAAGATCGTCAAATGCGATCCCTACCATCTGATCTTCTCCATCTGGTCGACGACGCAGCACTACGCGGATTTCGACGTTCAGGTGCGTGCCGTGCTGGGGCAGGAACATTCGGGCGAAGGGCGCTTCGAGGATGCGGCGCGGTTTCTGGAACAGCTCTTCATCGGCGGGCTGCGACCGGATCCCCTTGGGGGGTGAGGGTTTTACCCTTTCCTCGGGAGCCGCACCCGGGCAAGAATATCCGTCACGCCTTCCATCGTATAAGGTTTCTGCAACACGGGCGCGTCGGAGTGGCTGTTTGCCTGGGCGATGCCTTCCCCATACCCCGTGGCAAAAACGAAGGGCACGCCATCAGCTGCCAGCCGGTCGGCAATCCCAAAACTCGTCTCATCGCCAAGATTGACATCGAGAAGCGCCAGATCGAAGGACTGGCCGGCCAGAATTTCCATCGCCTCAGTGACGCTTGGTGCCGTTGCTACGTCGGCGCCCAGGCGGCGCAGGATGTCCTCTCCATCCATGGCGATGATCAGATTGTTTTCCACCAGCAGCACGTTCAGGCCGGAGAGCGGCGGATCGTCGGGAATCGTCTTGCCTCCGGTCGCTCCGACCGAAGCCGGATTTGACCGTTCGCTCGTCGGGTCGACGACATGTCGTGCCGGAATGCAGAAATCCGCTTCGAGCCCGTCCTTGACGTAGCGGACCTCCGCCTTGCCGCCGAGGTCATAGGGGATCGAGCGGCGGATGATGGTCGAACCGAAGCCATGACGTGTGGGTTCGACAACGGGCGGACCATCTTTTTCGCGCCAGCCAATGCGCAGATTGCCCTCGTCGTCGCGGTGCCAGCCAAGTTGGACCGTGCCGCTGCCGGTGCCGGAAAGGCTGCCATATTTGGCGCTGTTGGTCATCAGCTCATGGAAGACAAGGGCGGCGGTGGAAAAGGCGTGCGGTTCCAGCAGTACATCCTCGCCGCCCATCTGGATGCGTTGCGCATTTTTCCCGAGATAGGCGGCGGTCTCTGCCAGCAGCAATTGCCGGAGCGAAGCGGGCGCCCAGTGATCGCGGGTGATCTGGTCATGGGCGCGGGCAAGCGACTGGATGCGACCCTCGAGCTGGCGCATGTAGTCGCCAAGGCCGACCGACGTCGCCTGCGACTGCCGGATGATACCGGTGATGAGGCTCAATATGTTGCGGACGCGGTGGTTCAGCTCGGCGATCAGCAGTTCCTGGCGCTCGTTTGCCGTCTGGCGCGCCATGCTGACCTCGTCGGTGAGGCGCAACACCACCTCGATCAATGTGACGCGGATCGTTTCGGCGACACGGCGCTCGGCTTCCGTGAAGGGCAGCGAGCGGCCGCGCACCAGTTCCGACCAGGCTTCGAAACTCTTGCGCGGCGTCAACCGCGGGCCATTCGGACCGTATTCCACCGGCTTGTGCGGATCGCCGCCCCAGCGAACAGTGCGCACCAATTCCTGACGGAAAAGCACGACATAATCGCGCGGCGAACGCGAGATCGGGATGGCGAGCATGCCTGCCACCGCATCGTCGACCTCAAGATCCGGATAGGTTTCCGCGAGCCTGTCCACGGCATAGATGCGGCCGGCGGCGTTGCGGTTGAGGTGGCGGACGAGGGCTGCGAAATCTCTCTCATCCGGCCCGATGCCGGCAAGTGCCAGCCGGCCGTTGATCCAGACGCCGATCCCGTCGGCAGGAATGGCGTCGGCGAGCGCCTCGATCAGCCAGGCCGGATCGTCGAGCAGGCTCGCATTGTCTGCAACGGAGGTGAGAAGCCGGTCGGCGATGCGGCGTGCCTTGGTCTCGTAGTCGAGAGCCAGTCGCCGTTCACGGCTTTCAAGGCGCGAAGCAAACATCTGACCGAAGAGTTCGGCGGTGGAGCGGCTTTGGGCCGAAGGCAGACGCGGGCCGTAATGATGGCAGGCAAACAGGCCCCAGAGCTTGCCGTCGACGACGATCGATATGGAAAGCGAGGCACCAACGCCCATGTTTTTCAGATATTCGATATGGATCGGCGAGACCGAACGCAAGACCGACATGGAGAGGTCGAGCGGCTGACCGTGCTCGTCGAGCGGCGGCAGGATCGGGACGGGGACGGCGTCGACATCGGCAATGATGCGGAACAGGTTGCGCAGATAAAGCGCGCGCGCCTGTACCGGAATGTCGGAAGCCGGATAGTGCAGCCCGAGGAACGATCCGATACCGGCCCGGGCGGCTTCCGCCACGACTTCGCCGGAACCGCTTTCGTCGAAACGATAGACCATGACCCGATCGAAACCGGTGAGCGCCCGCGCCTGTCTTGCCCCCTCGCGGAAGAAAGCCTCCAGTGTTTCCGTGTGATCGAGGCGGGACATCATGCTGCGCATGGAGAGTGACGCGGCGTCGTGTCTGTCTTCCTGGCAGCGCTCGCCTTCGATGGTGACCTGACCTTCGTTCAGATGCACGGCAAGGTCGAACCTGTTTTGATCGGACGTCAGAGCAATGCCGAAAATACGCTCGACGACGTCGGAACCGCGCAGCGTGGTGAGCTTGTTGCGGATTGTGTGGAGTGCTTCGGGGGTGATCAGAGAGAGAACGGGACGGCCGATCGCGTTGGCCTCTGTCACTCCAAGAAACTCCGCCAGATTTGCGGAGGCGCGCATGACAATCCAGTCCGAGGATACCGCCAACAGAAAGCCGAAGGGCTGGACCGAGCCGAGCTGGTGGATCGGCTCACGGTCGCAATTGGTGAGATCGACGGGTTCGTGCGTGCCGCTCATGGGACGGCTTCCAGTTCGACCTGCCCCGCTTTGAGGAAGAGATCGAAGACATCGCGGGCTGCGGCGACAGCCGCACTGGGATCGTCCACCTTGCTCGCGTCAAGTCGATCCATGAAAAGCCGAATGGCGCCCTTCGGACCTTGCGGGCTCAGATAGCTGCGGGGCAAGTGGTCAGGCACGGCCTTGGCGAGCAGCGCGCCGCCGAGCTTGGAGCCTTCAAGGACATAGGCGGCACCCCAGACGGCTGCTTCGCAGCGCAATGCCGGTCGCGGAAGCGGTACGGGCAATCGATCATCGAGTTCCCTTATGTCAGCAGCCAGCAGGTGCGCGCGCCTTCGTTCCGGCCAGTCTGGCAGCAGACGGCCGATTCCTCCATTCTCAAGCGCATGTTCGATGGCCGGTACGACCCGCGCATGCGCGCGCAAGAAGGCCTTATAATCCTGGATGCGTGAGAGGTTGAAACTGCCGAAGAGGGTGTCGACCGCGGCGTGGCAATCTGCAGTTTGTGCGCGGAGGGCGCTGCGAAGTGACATGCTGAGGTTTTTCCGAGTGATATGGCGGCCGCCCAAAAAGGACGACGAACTAGCGGATATACTGCGGCATCGCGTTATTTCCAGAGAAACGCCTAGGAATAACATAGGTTTCTCGTCGCTCGCAGATACGCGGCGAGCGCTTCAGCCCATCATTGCCGGCAGTCCCGCGGCGAGCGTATCGATCGCGAGCCGCACCTTCGGCAGCATGACCGGTGAGCGCAGCCAAACGGCATGGGCATCAAAGACATTGGCCGGTTCGTGCTTCAACACCTGAATGAGCCGGCCTGCCAGCACCTCCTTGCGGACCAGCCAGCAGGGCAGCCAGGCAAGACCGCGCCCGGTGACGGCCGCATCGGAAATCGAAGCGAGGTCGTCGAGCCGCAGTCGCGCCTTTGGCGCCAGCCGCCGCCCGGGATCGGCTGCAGTCGGAAAGATCCAACCCTTGTCATCATCGCCCCGTCTGTAGACGATGCCTTCATGCTGGGGAATATCGAACACTGTCTGCGGCGCGCCATGTTTTTCCAGATAGGCGGGCGATGCGCAGACGGTCATGCGCTGGCGGGCGATCGCCCGGGCCATCAGATCCGGATTGTCCTTCAGCGGTCCGTTGCGGATGACAAGATCGAATCCGTCCTCGAGCAGGTCAACGATACGGTCGTTGAAGGAAAGGTCGAGTTCGAGGTTCGGATGTTCATCGAGCAGGCGTGCGAGGGTCGGCGCGATGCAGTGGCGGCCGAAAAGCACGGGCATCGAGATGCGCAATCGGCCGCGCACGTCACGCCGGCCGGATTCCAGCATGGCTTCCCCGAGACGGATTTCCTCAACCGCCCGCAGGCAGCGCTCGTAGAAGAAGCGGCCTTCCTCGGTAAGGCTCTGCATGCGCGTCGTACGGTTGAAAAGCCGCACGCCGAGACGCTGTTCCAGCCGTGCGATGGTCTTGCCGACCGCCGAACGCGTGAGATGGAGCCGCTCGGCAGCAGCCGAAAAGCCACCTGCCTCGACGGCTTCGACAAAGATCGAGATACCCTTCAGCTGTTCCATTTGTTTCCTCTTTGGAACCATTCTGGAGAATTAATATCGCAACTGGTGCGAAATATTCAACTATATGGTTTCGGCTCCCTGCAATGGACAAGGAGCAAGACAATGCAGACAACACGGCAATGGCAGATCGACGCGGTTGGACCGGAGCGCCAGCTGACGATCGGCGAGCGGAGGCTCGAACCGGTTTCGGGAAACAGGATTCTGGTCCGGACGGAAGCCGTCTCGCTCAATTTCCGCGACCGGCTGGTGCTGGAGAGCGGCATGGGGTTGCCGCTGCAATTTCCCTTCGTGCCTGCTTCCGATATGGCGGGGGTAGTCGAGGCAGTCGGATCCGAGGTCAGCCGTTTCAAGCCGGGCGATCGTGTCATCTCGACGTTTTCGCCCGACTGGATCGACGGACGCGGGTTAGGCGATGCGCGCACGCCACCTTACAAGACGCGCGGCGGCTTCTATCCCGGCGTCCTCTCGCAATACACCGTGCTTTC
Source organism: Rhizobium leguminosarum (assembly GCF_002953715.1). Taxonomy (GTDB): domain Bacteria; phylum Pseudomonadota; class Alphaproteobacteria; order Rhizobiales; family Rhizobiaceae; genus Rhizobium; species Rhizobium leguminosarum_V. The sequence continues at coordinate 3,462,745 of NZ_CP025012.1, read as the reverse complement.
CGCAGAATGGTATTCGCGTGCACCTGACACGCTCGACGCAGCGCAGGCGAGCACCTTACCCTGCGCCGGGCTGACTGCCTGGTTCGCGCTGATCGAACGCGGCGGTCTGAAGGCCGGCGACAAGGTTCTTGTGCAAGGCACCGGCGGTGTGGCGCTCTTCGGTCTGCAGATCGCCAAGGCGCATGGCGCGGAGGTCTTCATCACATCAGGCAGCGCCGAGAAGCTCGAACGCGCCGTTGCTCTCGGCGCCGATCATGCGATCAACCGCCATGAGGGCGACTGGGTTGAGCAACTCTATCAGTTGACCGGCGGCTATGGCGCCGATCACGTGCTCGAGATCGTCGGCGGCCCGCATCTCGGCCAGGCGCTGAAGGCGGTGGCGATCAATGGCCGCATTTCCGTGATCGGCGTGTTCGAGGGGTTCGAGGTTTCCGGACCGGCCGGCCCGCTGTTGCTCAAGGCGCCTGTCGTGCAGGGCATATCCGTCGGCCATCGCCGTGCGCTGGAAGATCTGGTGCGGGCAATCGACCAGACCGGGTTGAAGCCCGTGATCGACAAGCGTTACGCCTTCGACGAATTCCCCGAGGCGCTCGATCATCTCTATCGCGGGCCTTTCGGCAAGGTGGTCGTCGAGTTCTGACGGTCGCGCTTTTCCCTTCTCCCTGCTGCCAAAAATCATGCAGCAATTCAAACTGCTACAGCGCAGCGCGTCTAAGAGGACACGCGGCGCTGTAGACGGAGAAGGGAGGTTGATCAGGCCGCCGTGGGAACGCCCTCTTCGAAGGCGAAGCCTTCATCGGCCCAGCCGGTCATGCCGCCGATCATCAGTTTCACCGACAGGCCGAGGCGGGAGAGGCGAAGCGCGGCCCTATCAGCGCCGTTGCAATGCGGGCCGGCGCAATAGACTACGAAAAGCGTGTCGGTGGGCCAGGCCGACATGCGATGCGCGGTCATCTTGCCGTGTGGCAGGTTGAGGGCACCGGGAAGGTGGGACTGTGCAAAGAGCGTCGGCGAGCGCGCGTCGAGCAGAACGAAATCGACCTTGCCCGACGCAAAGGCGGCATGAACATCGGAGCAATCGGTCTCGAAGGCAAGCTTGGCTGCATAATGGGCAGCGGCGATATCAGCGGCGGCGGCGGGGATTTCTGCGACAGGGCTTGGCATTGCGATTTCCTTTTCGGTTCGAATTGCCGACTGGTATCGCCGATGCTAAAGCTTTGCGAAATTGGCCATCATGACTGACAGCGTAAAGATCATGCCAAACTCATCGCCGCAGCAGACGAAAGGACCGCTGGTCGCAACGCTTGCCTATGACGGGCTCTGCACCTTCGAATTCGGCATCGCCTACGAGGTCTTCGGCCTGCCGCGCCCGGAGATGGGTGAGGGCTGGTATCGCTTCTCGGTCTGCGGGATCGAGCCGGGACCGCTTCGCGCTGCGGGAGGGCTGACGGTCGCGGTCGACAAGGGGCTGGAGGTGCTCGATGAGGCGGACCTGATCGTCGTGCCCGGCTGGCGGGCAATCGATGCGCCGGTGCCGGCACCGCTCGCCGCAGCACTCAAGGCTGCGCATCAGCGCGGCGCGCGTATCATGTCGCTCTGCTCCGGCGTTGCCGTTCTTGCCGGATCGGGGCTGCTTGCCAACCGCAGGGCGACGACACATTGGCGCTATGTCGCCTCGATCGCTGCACGTTATCCCGACATCACACTCGATGCCGACGTTCTCTACATGGACGAAGGCAGCCTGCTGACGGCGGCGGGCAGTGCGGCCGGCATCGATCTCTGCCTGCATGTGGTGCGCGGCGATTTCGGTTCGGAAGCCGCAAACAGCGTGGCAAGACGCCTCGTCGTGCCGCCGCACCGCGAAGGCGGACAGGCGCAGTTCATTCACGCGCCGGTTCCCGAGGAACGCGAGGGCATCCGCTTGGGGCCGCTGATCGAATGGATGCGCGAAAGCCTTTCCGAGGACCAGCCGATCAGCCTGCTCGCGAAAAGAGCGGGTATGAGCATGCGCACCTTCCAGCGGCGCTTCGAAGCGACGACGGGCCTCAGCGTCGGCGAATGGCTGCTGAAAGAGCGGCTGCGGCACGCCCGCGATCTGCTGGAAAAGGAACTTGCTGTTTCGCTCGATGACATCGCCGCAGCCAGCGGCTTTGGAACACTGGCGACGATGCGGCATCACTTCCGCAGGCGACTGGGGACGAGCCCCAATGCCTATCGGAAGTCATTCGGCGGTTAGACTGACCTGGTGCTTTGAACGTTGCCGGCAAGATTGCAACGCCGCGGATCGATCTTCTCCGCGGCGTTGCAGATCCTTACTCCGCTGCCTGGCGCGCCATCGGGTTGTTCGGGTGCGTCGTCCAGTTGGCATAGTTGGGGTCGACGACGCGGCCGGTGCGCTTGTCGAGAGTGCCGGCGGGAAGCTCTTCCATGGTGATGCAGTTCTCGACCGGACAGACGCTGACGCAGAGATTGCAGCCGACGCATTCCTCGTCCATCACCTCGAAATGGCGAGCGCCGTCGACGAAGTTGGTGATCGCCTGGTGCGAAGTATCCTCGCAGACGATGTAGCAGCGGCCGCATTTGATGCAAGCGTCCTGGTCGATCTTCGCTTTGGCGATGTAGTTGAGGTTCAGATACTGCCAGTCGGTGACGTTGGGCACGGCGCGGCCGGTAATGTCGTCGAGGTTGCGGTGGCCCTTTTCGTCCATCCAGTCGGAAAGCCCCGTGATCATCTCCTGGACGATCTTGAAGCCGTAGGTCATCGCCGCCGTGCAGACCTGAACGTTGCCGGCGCCGAGCACGAGGAATTCGGCCGCGTCCCGCCAGGTGGTGATGCCGCCGATGCCGGAGATCGGCAGGCCGTAGGTTTCAGGGTCGCGGGCGATCTCGGCCACCATGTTGAGTGCGATCGGCTTCACTGCCGGGCCGCAATAACCGCCATGGCTGCCCTTGCCACCGACCGTCGGGTTGGGGGCGAAGTTGTCGAGATCGACGGAGACGATCGAATTGATCGTGTTGATCAGCGAGACGGCATCCGTGCCGCCGGCCTTGGCGGCGCGGGCGGGGCGGCGGACATCGGTGATGTTGGGCGTCAGCTTGGTGATGACGGGCATGCGGGTGTACTGCTTGCACCAGCGCACGACCATCTCGATATATTCCGGCACCTGGCCGACCGCCGAACCCATGCCGCGCTCGGACATGCCGTGCGGACAGCCGAAATTGAGCTCGATGCCGTCGGCGCCGGTCTCTTCGACCAAGGGTAGGATCGCCTTCCAGGCCTGTTCCTCACAGGGTACCATGATCGAGGCGATCAGCGCCCGGTCCGGCCAGTTCATCTTCACCTGCTTCATTTCGCGCAGGTTGGTGTAGAGGTCGCGGTCGGTGATGAGCTCGATATTGTTCAAACCGAGTAGGCGGCGGTCGGCGCCCCAGATCGCGCCGTAGCGTGGGCCGTTGACGTTGACGACCGGCGGGCCTTCCTCGCCCAGCGTCTTCCAGACCACGCCGCCCCAGCCCGCCTTGAAGGCACGCTCGACATTGTAGGCCTTGTCGGTCGGCGGCGCCGATGCCAGCCAGAACGGGTTCGGGGACTTGATGCCGACGAAGTTATTGCGGAGATCAGCCATTGTTCATTCTCCCCTTCAAGCAACCGCGACAGCCGGAGCGGCTGCGGCATTAAGGGCCCGAGTGATGGATTCGGCCGCATCGCGGCCATGGGCGACGGCGGAGACGGTGAGGTCATCGCCGCCGAAGACGCAGTCGCCGCCGGCCCAGACGCCGTCGAGCGAGGTGCGGCCTTCCGCATCGACGGCGATACGGCCGCTCTCCATGCGCAACTGACCCAGGCCCGAGGCTTCGAAGGTCTGGCCGATTGCCTTGAAGATCTGGTCGGCGGCAATCACGCCGGTCTCGCCGGTGCCGACGAGGCGGCCATCGACGATTTTGGTGTATTCCACCTCGATCGCGGCGACCTTGCCCTCCTGCGACAGGATCGATTTCGGCGCCAGCCAATGACGGATGATGACGCCCTTGGAGCTTGCCAGATCCTGCTCGTATTCGGAGGCGTTCATGTGCTCCTTACCGCGACGGTAACAGATCGTCACCTCCTCGGCGCCGAGCAGCTTCGCCTGCACCGCGGCGTCGATCGCCGTCATGCCGCCGCCGAGAACGACGACGCGGCGACCGATGGCGATTTCGCCCTTGTCTTCGGCCTGGCGGAGTGCCGCGATGAAATCGACGGCGTCGTCGACGCCTGCAAGGTTTTCGCCTTCGACGCGCAGCGCGTTGACGCCGGCAAGGCCGATACCGAGGAAGACGCCGTCATATTGCGCCTGCAGATCGGAAAGCGAGAAGTCGCGGCCGAGACGCTGCCCATGCCGGACCTCGATGCAGCCGATCGAGAGGACGTAGTCGACTTCCCTCTGGGCGAAATCGTCGACCGTCTTATAGGTGGCGATGCCGTATTCGTTGAGGCCGCCGGATTTTTCCCTGGCGTCATAGATGACGACCGAATGGCCCTTGACGGCCAGGCGATGGGCGGCGGCAAGGCCGGCAGGACCGGCGCCGATGACGGCGATCGTCTTGCCAGTCGGTTCGGCCCTGGCATAGAATTGCTTGTCGGCCTGCATGGCGGCATCGGTGGCGTAGCGCTGCAGGCGGCCGATCTCGACGGGCCGCTCTTCAGCCGTGTTGCGCACGCAGGCCTGCTCGCAGAGTTCTTCGGTGGGACAGACGCGCGCGCACATGCCGCCGAGAATGTTCTGGTCGAAGATCGTCTTTGCCGAACCGATCGGATTGCCGGTCGAGATCTGGCGGATGAACAGCGGAATGTCGATCGAGGTGGGACAGGCCGTCATGCACGGCGCGTCATAGCAGAAATAACAGCGGTCGGCGGCGACCAGCGCCTCGTGATTGTCGAGGCGCGGATGCAGATCGGAAAAATTAGCCTCATACTCGGCGGGCGAAAGCCGGCCGGCATGAATCCCAGTTTCCAGTCGTTCCATTGAAGTTCCCTCATTATTGGTAAACGGCCTGTGAGGGAAAGCGTAACTCAGGTTTAAAAATTTATCAAACGGTAAAATTTTGACGATTTTCTCTTACTGTCACGCAGGTAATCCGCTGTTTTTGCTGGAAGAATTTATTCGGCCTGCATCGGTGAAATGGCTGAGCGCGCGACGAGGCAAGGGCATCCAAAAAAAGATTCAAAAAAGTCGAATTTTTTTCGGATGGCAGGGAACCAAAGTTTGATGTCGTCGTTATTGCGATATCCGGATGGTGATCGCATCGACCCAACATGCGCGCCCCCAACCCACTATCCGGACGTACTCACGGTCCCCTCCCGGTGAGTGAAGACAGCCGGTGCGCCGCCCTCGCACCGGCTGTTTTTCGTTCTCGGCAGTCTCCAGGGCTTTCACACCCGCTTGAAGATCTCGAATTCGGTTTCCGGAATGGTCAGACGATATTCAATGCGGCCCGGGACGAGGTTCAACTCCGCCTTGCCGTTGACCGACGAAGGCACGACACGCTCCAGCACGGTGCGGCCGAAGCTGTTGTCGCTGAATTCGTGGACTTCCGACTGATCATGCAGAACCTCTGCCCAGGCGACTTCGATCGCCTTCCTGTCGTTGATCATGGCTTCGCGGCAATTCAGCGTGATGGAGGCGGCGCCGCCTGATATCGCGCCAAAGGAGGCGGAGTTGACGATGAGTTCGTGGAGGGCGAGCCCGAGATGCACGGCGGCATTCGGTGTCAGATGAGCGTTGATGCCATAGATCGGCATGGAGCCGGCCGTCTCCGGCCAATAGGGGGCGAACTGCTTTTCGGCGAGTTCGAAGAGGTAGGCGCCGCGCCAGCTCGAATCCGTGATCAGGTCCTGCGAGTTGGAAAGCGATTGCAGCCGTCCGCGGAACTTGAGGAGGAAGCTGTCGAGAGAGAGCGTATTGCGCGCCGTCTGCGTGGCAATGCCCTGGATGATGGCGAGAAGGTTCTTCGAGCGGTGAGAGAGTTCGCGCAGCAGCGATTTCAGAACTTTTTCGCGATGCCGGCTTTCGGTGACTTCAGTCATGACGGACAGAAGTCCATGTGCGCCGCGTTCGCCGGTGCGCTGGATCTTCAGTTCATAAGTGCGCCTTTCGCCGTCAACGTCGATCTCGACCTCGGCATTGTTTGGGATGCCGGTTTCCAGCACCTTGTGTTTCAGCGCTGTCAGATATCGCCCATGGGCGTCGCCGAAAAGGGCGGCGTCGCTGCCGCCGGGCATAAAAAGCGCTGCGAAATGGGGTGGCAGATTTTCGGCGTAGAAGATCGACAGTCGGGCGTCCTGGCAGAGGATCGAAATCCCGGCGCTGCCGAGCGCGCGTTCCATCATTGCGGCTTTGCCTTCGAAGGTGAAAGGCATGCCGGACAATGGTTCAGTCGTATTCACGCGGCCGCCTTTCCTTGTGACATCTTGAACGTCGCTGAAGGGAGCGCCCTTACAGACACCGCCTGCCAACTCTAGAACAAAGCGCTGCAAAAACCGTTAAAGCTACCGGAGCGTCCCGGTAGCACCGGAACGCCTGCTTTGGCGATTTGGTTCCGAAGGCCGGAAAATTGCGTCTCAGGCGGCTACTCTGGTCGATTCATTGAAGAAAAGAGCCTGGCTGATCAGTGCCTTGACCATGTCGGGATTGAAGGGCTTGGTCACAAGGAAAGTCGGTTCCGGGCGCTCGCCGGTCAGAAGCCGTTCCGGGAAAGCGGTGATGAAGATCACCGGCACGCTCGACGTCTTGAGGATGTCGTTGACTGCGTCGATACCGGAGCTGCCGTCGGCAAGCTGGATGTCGGCAAGCACCATGCTCGGCTTGGTCTTATTGTAGAGCGCCACGGCCTCGGCATGCGTCCGGGCAATGCCGGTGACGCGATGCCCGAGGCTCTCGACCATCTGCTCGATATCCATGGCGATCAGCGGTTCGTCCTCGATGATCATGATATCGGTTGCGACCTGACGGGAAATCTCCTGCGACGCTACGTCGAGCAGACGCATGACATCCTGTTCCTCGGTTTCCAGGATTTCGGCGATTTCAGCGACGCGAAAATTCTCCACGGAGGCGAGCAGGAAGGCTTGACGGGCGCGCGGCGAAACCTTGGAGAGGTTCAGCGTGGCGCGTTGCTCCCAGGCATAGGGCGAGGTCGGCTCTGGAATCTGGACTGCGGTGGAACCAAACAGTTGCGTGAACAGTTTGTAGAGTGCGACCCGGTCATTCGCCGTATCCGGGAAAATCGACAGATCGGCGATGATGGCTTCGAGAACGGCGGCGACATAGGCGTCGCCCGAAGTCTGAGTGCCGGTAAGGGCGCGGGAATAGCGGCGCAGATAAGGAAGGTGCGGCGCAATCCGAGTAGAAAGTGTCATTCATGGCTCCTGCATACAGGCCGGCATTGGCTTCAATGAGCGGTTAACGCCGCCTTGATAAAAAAGTTCCGGATCGGCAGGAACTTTTTTCGTCGCGCCGCATTGTTCCAGCCGACGAAGAAAGGGCGTAGCGTTTTGACCCATGCAGCGGCAAATACCAGCGACATCGACAATCGAACGTTCGATGTCGATGGTTGAAATCGTGATTGAACCCATCCACGCCCCTCGAACAGACAACCGGCGAGAAGACGAATTGATGACTACACGCAAGAAAGAAGCAGCCGATCAGCGAAAGCTGGAGCTGCGGGCAAGCGACATCCTGGACCCGAACAATCAGATCGGCGTCAGGCTGCGGTCGCTTTATGCGGCTGCACAGGATGAGGCGATCCCCGATCGTTTTCTCGACCTTCTCGAAAAGCTCGACCATGCCGAAATGATGGCTTCTGCCAAGATGGCCGAATAGGATCGCCGCATGGAAGACAAATCGCAACCCAGCTTCAAGCGGGAACTGCTGGCGGCACTCCCAAGTCTTCGCGCCTTCGCGATCTCGCTGATCGGGCGGCACGACCGTGCCGACGATCTCGTCCAGGACACCATCATGAAAGCCTGGGCCAAACAGGATCATTTCGAGATGGGCACCAATATGAAGGCCTGGCTCTTTACGATCCTGCGCAACGAACTCTACAGCCAGATGCGCAAGAGCGGCCGCGAAGTACAGGACAGCGACGGGCTGTTCACTGAATCGATGGCGATGCACCCCTCGCAATATGGCGCGCTCGATCTGCAGGACTTCAAGAAGGCGCTCGACCAGCTGCCGCCGGACCAACGCGAGGCGATCATCCTTGTCGGCGCCTCGGGTTTCTCCTACGAGGAGGCAGCCGAAATCTGCGGCTGCGCCGTGGGCACCATCAAGAGCCGCGTCAACCGGGCCCGCCAGCGGCTGCAGGAGTTGCTGCAGATATCAGGCGAGGCTGATTTCGGCCCCGACGCCACCTCGGCGCCGCTGACGTCGAAGGCCTTCGCGTTCTGACAAGAGTTATGTCTGGGAGGAAAGCCGGTCGCCCCTCGGGGCGCCGGTTTTTTTGCGTTTGTCGGTTATGCCATTGATATAATTGTGCGTATTCGCCCCTCATCCGGCTGCCGCCACCTTCTCCCCGCTAGCGGGGCGAAGGGACATGTCGCACCCTCACCGTTCCCACCTCGCTCTCGCAGGGCACGTCCCCTCTCCCCGTTTTTTACGGGGAGAGGGTTAGGGTGAGGAGCAGCCAGCCGCATACCCCAACCATCAATCCTCGCGCTTCGAGCCGACAAGATTGGCTGCGACAATTGCCGCCAGAACACCGGCGGTCAGGAGCGGCTGGGCGCGGATAAGGCCGAGCCCGACCGTTGCCAGCGATTCCAGCGCCGCGCGTCGTTCACGGGCCCGGCGCGCTTCCCGGGCGTTGATGATCGACATCGCCACCAGTGTGATGATGGCAATCAGCAGGGCGCAGGCGGCCAGGAAGAGGGCAGCGCCAACCGGGCCGTAGATGCCGGCGAGCCAGATGGCGCCGGCGGTAACAGCCAGCGCGTAGGCGGTGAGGAGGAAGAGCACGGCAAGCGCAATGAAGATGCCATTGCGCTTGGCGCGCGCAACGGTCCGGTGCACGTTTGCGCCCGTCAGCAGGCTGATGATCGGGAAGAGCATCGCGCTTCCTCAGCGCCGGGCGAAGAAGGCGATGGCAAGGCCGAAAGCGGCTGCGGCGCCGATGGTTGCCAGCGGATGCTTGCGCACGGTCTCGCGCATTTCCGTCGCGCCGCGTTCATAGCCGTGCTGCAATTCGCGCAGCAGATCCTCGCTACGGCCAAGCAGTTCCTCATAGCCGGCGCCGGCCTGGCTGCGGATTTTCTCGCCTTGGTGGCGCGAGCTCTTGCCGACGAGGCGCGTCAGTTCCGCGAGTTCGTCGCGCAGCGCCTCGATCTGCTCCTCGATGCCGGATTCCAGATTGTGGAAGGTGCCGTTGCGGCGGCTGCGGGCGGACTGGAAGATAGAATAGCTCATGGCTGTCTCCATTGGCTGGGGCGCGCGCAAAAGCCCGCCTATTTCGCACGAGGGTCACCACCGTCCGTTGCAAGAATGATATCGCCCGGCATTGACCCAGATCATGCCGAAAACGTGCCGGACGATCAAAAGTTCCGCCGGAGCAGTGCTCAGGGGCGGGAAACGGCACTGTGGGCGAGCACGAAGGGCGTGCCGTCCGCCGGCACCTGGTTGATCCGCAGCGCGCAACCGAACACCGAGAGCATCGTTTCGTCCGTCAGCACTTCACCGATGCTGCCGGCGGCCGCGAGCCGGCCGGATTTCATCAGCACGATGCGGTCGGCAAAGAGCGCTGTCAGATTGAGGTCGTGCATGACGGCGATGACACCGCCGCCGCGTTCGCAGAAATTGCGGGCGAGCGTCATGATGGTCAGCTGGTGGCTGATGTCGAGGCTCGAGACCGGTTCGTCGAGCAGCAGCCAGCAGGGCTTGCCGTCGACGACGGGCTCGGCGATCTGGCAGAGCACGCGGGCAAGCTGCACACGCTGCTGCTCGCCGCCGGAGAGTTCCTGATAGAAACGGCCTTCGAAGCCGGTCAAGTCGACGGAGGCAAGTGCTGCAGCGGCCGTCTGCTCGGCCTTGTCGGGATGCAGGTTGAGGCCCGTCGTCAGTCCCATGCGGACGATCTCGCGCACGGTGAAGGGAAAGGAGATCGTGCTTGCCTGCGGCAGCACGCCACGAATGGCGGCAAGCTGCCAAGGTTTCAGCCCTTTCACCTCGTCGCCGCCGATGCGGACCGAGCCGCCATAGGCAAGTTCGCCGGAGATAGCTTTCATGGTCGTCGTCTTGCCGGAGCCGTTCGGCCCGGCAATCGCCGTCAATTTGCCGGCTCTTGCCGTAAAAGTGACGTCGCTGATGATGGTCTTGCCGGAAAGACGCACGGAGACGCCGGAAACTTCGATCATCGCAATGTCACTCACAGGCGTCACTCACAGGGCAAGGCGCGAACGCTGTCTCAGCAGGATCCACAGGAAAAACGGGCCGCCGACCGCCGCAGTGATGATGCCGATCGGTAGCTCGGCCGGGGCGACCAGGGTGCGCGCCAGGACATCCGCGAAGATCAGCAGCGAGCCGCCGAGCAGCGCTGCGGCCGGCAGCAGGAAACGATGGTCGGGGCCGATCGCCATGCGCAGGATATGTGGCACGACGATCCCGACGAAACCGATGCCGCCGCTGACGGCGACGGACGCGCCGGTCGCCGCGGCGACGCCGACGATCGCGACATTCTTCAGCCGCTGCACCGGCACGCCCATATGAAAGGCGGCCGCCTCGCCGAGCGTGATGGCATTGAGGCCGCGGGCCATGAAGGGCAGGGCGGTGAAGGACAACAGGATGATCGGGCCGGCGGCGGCGATCTTCGTCCACGTGGCGCCGGCAAGCGAACCCATGCTCCAGAAGGTCAGGTCGCGCAGCTGCTGGTCGTTGGCCATGTAGATCAGCAAGCCTGTTATGGCGAGGGCGAGCGCGCCGAGCGCGATGCCGGCAAGCAGCATCGTCGCCACCGAGGTCTGGCCATGACGGGTGGCGATCCTGTAGAGCAGCAGCGTCGTGACGAGACCGCCGCCGAAAGCGGCCGCCGGCAGAGCGTAAATGCCGAGAAGCGCCTGGAGCGGAGCTGCAAGGCCGCTGCCGAGCACGATCATCGCCACCGCGCCGAGGCTTGCGCCGGAGGAGACGCCGACGAGACCGGGATCGGCCAGCGGATTGCGGAACAGGCCCTGCATCACCGTGCCGGAGACGGCCAGCGAGGCGCCGATCAGGAAGCCGAGGATCGCCCTGGGCAGGCGGATATCGAAGATGATGATCCGGTCACGCGTGCTGAGCGCCGTCTCAGAGCCGGCCATGTTGCTGATGACGTCGAGGATCGAGGCATCCGAGGCGCCTGTCGTTACCGAAAACAGCATCGAAAAGACCGAGCCGACGACGAGCAGCGCTATCGCCAGCAAGGCGAGCCGCGTCCTGTCGCCCGCCTGCCTGGTTTCGCGGATGTCCGCCATCGGGAATGGTCGCCTTCGTTCCGTCATGGCTTGCGGCAGGGCCATGATCAGCCCCCGTAGATCGCCGTGTTGAGCTCACGCGCGGCGGCTGCGGTGCGCGGGCCGAAGCCGAGCAGGTAGACGCCGTCCATTCGGATGATCGCTTTTTTCTCGCCTGCCGGCGTCAGCGCGATCGCCGGCTGAGCCAGCAGGTCCTCGTTCTTGGTGCCGGCGCCGTCGCCGCGGTTCATCATCAGGATGATGTCGGGCTTGGCTTCGATGATCGCCTCGTCCGTCAGCGGCTTGTAGCCCGGGAATGCGCCGACGGCGTTGATGGCGCCGGCGAGCTTGACGATGCCATCGGCGGCCGTGCCGGTGCCCGATGCCATGATCCGGCCGTTCTGGGCGCTGAGGATGAAGAGAACGCGCTTGCGCTCGGCCTCCGGGCGCTTTTCGGCATCGGTGATCGCCGCGTCGAGATCGGCTGCGACCTTTGCTTCAAGCGCCTTCGCCTTGTCAGGCACGCCAAGCAGTGTGCCGACACGGTCGATCTTGGCGATGATGCCGTCGCGGGTAAAGGGGCTTGGCACGGTTTCGAAGGGCACGCTGGCATTCTTCAGCACGGTCAGCGCTTCCTGCGGGCCTGAACCTTCGACGGCGATGATCGCCGTCGGGTTCATGGCGAGGATGCCTTCCGGCGAGAGCGCGCGCATGTAGCCGACGTTGGGCAGCTTCAGCGCCGCCTCCGGATATATGCTCGTCGTGTCGCGGGCAATCAGCCGGCTTTCCTCGCCGAGCGCATAGACGATCTCGGTGATGTCACCACCGACCGAAACCAGGCGCGAGGTGTCGAGCTTCTTTTCGTCAGCATGGGCGGCGCGGACGAAGGCGAAACCTTCGATTGGCAGTGCCGCCGGGACCAACGGCAGCGCCATGACGGCCGCCGTCAGGGCCAGCTCCCAAGGGCGGATCCGGCGTAGATTGTTACGCATCGTCATCGTTGCGATCCTTATGCGGCCACGCTTGCTGCCCGAGGCAGGTTTTCCATGATCTCGCGCCATGCGGCGCGTTCGTCGGAACCTTCCTGCCGCTTGCCGAAGAACTGGATGATCATCTCGCCTTCGGCATTGTAAGCCTCCAGCGAGGTGACGTGGCCGTCCGTGGTCGGCTTGCGCACAGCCCAGGTCTCGGCGATATGATCCTGGCGCAGATGCAGGTGGAAGGTCGGGTCCATGATATTGATCCACGGTCCCATCGACTGCACGTTGAAGATCGGGCCGGAATGGATCTGGACGATGCCGTCATTGGCGACAAAGCACATGATCGGCAGGCCAGATTTCACAGAGGCATGCATCATCTCTGCCGTCGCGCTGTTGTCGAGCTTCCAGGCATAGTCGTCGCCGACAGTGCGCACGGCCGCCTGGCGGCCAATCTTCAGGCGCTTCAGCATGCCCAAGAACTGATGCGTATCGGTGAGCTTGCTCCAGTTGTCGCGCAGTTCGTCGCGGCTGACGTCGGCGGTATCATCGGCGGCGTTCGAGGTTTCAGCCTCGACAAATTCCTGCGACTGGTCTTCCAGCTTTAGCTCGGCGACGATCGCGTGATAGGCCTCGACATTCGAGCTCGGGCGCAGGTGCACCTTGTGCACGGCGTTGCCTGCCTTGTCGAAATATTGCAGGCTGAGGCGCTCCTGATCGCCATCCTTCTTGGATACGGCGAAACCATGCTCCCAGCGGCTCGGGAAGATGCGCAGGTCGATATTCTCGCCGAGAACGATCGCGGCCTGCGCACCGCTCTTGATGTTTTCGAAGACGCCGATCTTCTCGTGCACGGCACTTTCGTTGCGCGACAGCGCCATCACTTCGCCGAGGCCGGCCACACGTTCAAGAAGCTTCAGTGCGCTGCCATCGATGCGGGTCACGCTGATGCCGGTTTCGGCGGCGACGAGGGCTGCCTCGGAAATCTTCAGCTGGGCGGCGATATCGCGCTCGCGCATCTTCGGATTCTCGGCGCGAAACGCACGGATTTCGGCTGGCGCCGGTCTTGTCTGTTCGGTCATGTCCTACCCTACTTATTGAGAATGAGCTTGCCCTGACGGGTGATCTTCAGACGATAGACCAAGCCGTCGTGTCTAATCATGATCTCGTTCGTGCCGCGGAAGAGATCCGCGCTTTCGACGATCCGGTGCTGTGCCGCAGGCTCGCTCTGCAGTGGCACGTGCTTAAAGTTATCTGGCTTTTCAACCATCATTTCGGTTGGCAATTCCGTGAGACCGGTGATCAGGGTCCCCGGTTGTGATGACAATTATCTTGACTTTCTTACTCATAGTTTTTTAAAGACGCAATAGGAGACTAATACAGTCAAGTTTTTGAGATTGCTGATATGAGGCCGCCTGGCGGCGGTTCGCGACAATGGCGGAGAAGATGATGACGGTGAGGTTTGCGGCTGTTGCAGCCGGCATGGTGATGGCGGTTTCAAGCGTATGCCAGGCGCAGGATGCGGCAACCGCCAAGCTGGACGTCGAACTCAACGCTCTGGCGCCATCGCAGAAGGGCTGCATGATGACCTTCGTCGCCGAGAACAATCTTCAGGCGCCAATCAACAAGATCTCCTTCGAGCTCGCTTTCTTCAACGACAAGAATGCCGTCGACCGCATCACCGTGCTCGATTTCCGCGATCTGCCGCAGGGCAAGAAGCGCGTGCGCCAGTTCGATATGCCGAATGTGAAGTGCGAGACGGTCACGCGCATCCTCATCAACGACACGCCGGTCTGCGAGGGCCCGGCGGCGGGCGAATGCATGAAGGGTCTCGTCACCCGTTCACAGATTTCCGTTCCCTTCGAGGGTTAGAGCGGTTCAGCTTTTGAGGGAAGTGCAGAACCGCTCTAACCTTTTGTTTTGACGCAATTCCGGACGGAAAACCGCTTCGCACTTTTCCTGGAATTGCTCTGAGAATACGCCGGGGATAAATCCCGGCGGACCTGTTTCAGGCAGTCCGAGGCATACAAATGGCAATTTCAGCGAAGTCCAGATCGAGACAGGTGCTCATCGGGGAGCCGGACGCTGACGGCAGTCTGAACGACAATAACATGCATCCCGGCCACGAGCTTTCCGACCTGCGCAATGTGCAGCGGCAGCCGGCTGGCGAGGCTGCGGTCCACTATGCGCGTTTCGCGCAGATACCCTCCTTTCCCGACCATCCGGAAGCCGAGCCGGCAGCCTCCGTTCCTGCACCGCCGATGGATGCGGCGGTGGAAAAGCAGGAAGACGAGAAGGCGCCGGTGCGGCGACGGGTGGCGCTTGCCTGCGTTAGTTCGCTGATCTTCCATGCGACGCTGGCCGCTCTATTGATCATTGCTTTCCCAACGGCGCCGGATGAGACACTGATGGAGGCAGGCGAAGCGATCAGCGTCGTCATGCTCGGCAGTTCTGACGCCGATCAGAGCGCCGCCGGAGAGACCGAGGTGACCATACAGCAAGAAATTGTTCCGGAAGCTGTCGAACCCGACACAGTCAAGCCGGTGGAAACAGCGGAGATGCAGCCGGAGGCCGTCCAACCGGAAACTGTCCAGCCGACTGATGCAGAGCCGGTCGAGGCCGTTCAGCCCGCGCAGGAGGTGACGCGCCAGTCAGTGGAGACGGTGACGACTGCGGAACCAGAGGTGCTCGTGTCGGAAACCCCTGCGGAAACGTCAGTTGCGCAGCCCATGTCGACAGTGGTGCCGGAGCAATCCGCGGAGATACCGGTAACATCCGCCGAACCACTCGCCGCAACCGCGACGCAATCCGAGCCGGAAGAGATCAAGCCTGTCGAAACGGCCGCGATTTCTCCCGAGCCGGAACCGCCCGCAGAGATCGCCACGCCACAACCAAAACCGAAGCTGGAAAAGCCCGCGGAAAAGAAGCCGGCCGAAAGAAAGCAGCCCCCAAAGAAGGGACAGGGTTCAGAGGGAGAGGCCAAACAGGAGTCACGCAGAGGCGCCGCGGACGGGCAGGCAGACGCCAACTCCGACAATAATTCACGCACGTCGGGCGGACGGAGTGGATCGGGCGGTGCATCCGAAGCCAATTACAAGGGCAAGATCGTCTCGCGACTGTTTCGTTGCGTTGACCGGATTGAATCGCGATATCGTCGCGATTCTGCATCCTTGAATGTTCGCATCACGATCAATCGTAACGGAGATATCACCGCATCGGGCCTTGTCCGAGGTTCGGGCTTGGCCGAGGTGGATGGTGCCGTTATGTCCCGGATCGCTTCCTGTAATCTTCCCGCTATGCCTGATGACTGGGCCGGATCCTCGCGGTCGTACAGTTTTCCGGTTCAAGTCACGGCTCGATAAAATATGATAAAAACAATCAACTTTATACTTTACTCTAAAAATCAAGTTTAATAAGGTCCACCCGCACACGCAGGAATCGTGTGACGATCAACGAGCGAACGGGTGGCATATGGCTCGCAAGGGCAAGAAGGGTTCGAACCGGGAGGTCCGCGATAACGTGGGCGAGGACGCTGGCCAGGCATCCCCAGGGCGATCCAAACTGGATGGCCGCAGTTTCCTCTATGTCGGTGGCCGTGACTGCCAGGTGGCGCATCTTCGCCAGATCTGCAGCAATTTCGGCGCTGAGCTCATTCATCATGACGGCGGGTTGCGCGAAGCGGTTTCCCGCATCGATACCGTTCTTCCCTCGGTCGACTGCGTGTTCTGCCCGATCGACTGTATCAGCCACGATGCCTGCCTGCGGGTGAAGACCGGCTGCAAGAAGTTCGGCAAGGCCTTCATCCCGCTTCGCAACGGCAGCAAGTCCAGCCTGGAGCGTGCGCTGCATACGATGAACGAACGAGACAATTCCCGATGAACGACCAGCGTCCCGACGGGTTCACCATGATCGGCCTGCACAAGCTCGCCGCACAGAACGGCGACGGCCTCGTGCCCGAACTTTACGAACTCTTCCAGCAGCATGCCGAACGCCAGCAGATCTACCAGAATGTGATGTTCTTTCCGACCTGGGAAGCGCGCATGCCCGGAGAAGCGGCAACAATACCGCTTGGCCCGGCGGCGGCAAACGGCGATAATGTTCTCGCCTTTCCCTCGCGGGTGGCAAGGGCGGGCAAGAGGAAGGCGTAAGGAGATTTCATGTATATCGCAATGAACCGCTTCAAGGTGGCAACCGGGAGCGAAGGTGATTTCGAGACGGTCTGGCGCAATCGCGATTCCAGCCTGCCCGAGGTGCCCGGTTTCGTCGAATTCCGCCTGCTGCGCGGCAAGGTCAACGACGAGGAAGGCTATACGCTCTACTCCTCGCACACGATCTGGAAAAGCGAAGCGGATTTTCAGAACTGGACGAAGTCCGAGAGCTTTCGTGCAGCGCACCGCAATGCCGGTGATCACAAGACGATCTACAAGGGGCCGCCGGTCTTCGAAGGCTTCAACGTCGTCGACGGCATATGAACGAAGGCCCGGATCGCATCGAGGTTCTGCCGGTGCTGCCGTCGCTCGATATCGATGAGACGCTTGCCTTCTACCGCGATGCGCTCGGCTTTACCGAGATCGTCTATCAGGCGGCGAATTATCTCATCCTGCGGCGCGACGACATGGAGCTGCATTTCTGGCGGACGCAAGATGCGACGCTTTGCCAGAACAGCTCCGTCTATTTCCGTGGCGGCGGCATCGGCGCCCTCCACGCGGAATATCGCGAAAGAGGCGTCGAGCGCCTGAGCGATATGGAGGTGCGGCCATGGAACATGGAGGAGTTCTACATCCATGATCCGCACGGCAATCTCCTGCGCTTCGGCCGTGTGCCGCAGCCGGGTGATTAGAGCAACTCCAGCAAAATTGCGCTGCGGTTTTGCATCCGGAATTGCGCCAAAACAAAATACTGAGCAATTCCGTCACTCGGAGAAAACGGAAATGCTCTATGCCCTGACGCGGAAGACAGCGCCTGCCGCAACGGCCAGCCAGCCAAGCATCATCGCCCAGCCGCCGGTCGGCGCGGCATAGGGGAAGAGGCCGGAGCCGGTAAAGCGCAGGGTAACGAGATCGCCCGCAAAAAGCAGCGTTCCGACAATCATCAGGAAACCGGCCAGCCAGGCGGTTCTGAGCCTGGTGTTGCCGAGAGCCAATGCCAGCAGGGCAGGGGCGTGGGCAAGGCACATGGCAGATGCGGATGCCGCAAGATTGGCCTCGCCGCCGCCATGGGCAGCAAGGGCGGCAAGCGCCACGCCGGCTACGCCCAACAGGCCGGCAAAGAGATAGAGCACCGGCTCCAGACGCGCGTTCAAGCTCATGGTTGTTCCTTGCTGTCAGGGGCCTTGTTCTGCATATGGTGGGCGAGCCGTTCGACCGGCGCCCAGATGAGATCGCGCAGCGCTTGGCTTGCGATCGTCTCGTCCAGGGCGCGGCGGAAGCAGATCAGCCATTCGTCGCGCTCGACAGGGCCGATCTCGGCGACGAAATGGCGGCTGCGCAGGCGCGGATGGCCGCGCTTATCGGTATAGAGCGGCGGGCCGCCGAGATAACCGCTCATATATTCGTAGAATTTCTCTTCACTGCCCGTAAGGCTCGGCGGATGCACGGCGCGCACGCTTCTCGCCTCCGGCAGCGTGTCCATCAGCTCGTAGAAGCGGTGCGTCAGCGCCCGTACGATAGGATCGCCGCCGATCGCCTCATAGAGTGTGGTGACCTTCTCCATCACGAAACCATCCCATGCCATCTTAATCCCCAGGCTCTTCATGCACCGGGCGGAAAATGATCGCAACTGTCATCAAGGTGCCGCGGCATTTCGCGCATAATGCTGGCTACGCAGGGTTTTGGCCGATTCTTCTTGACAAAACCGTCCGGACGGTATCTTTAGCTCTCATGTCGAACGCTCATCATCGCAAGAAGCAGCCCGTCCTCGTGCGCCAGCAGTTGCTGGAGGTCGCGGCGCGCCTTGCTGCCAGCGAAGGCATGGCCGCCGTCACGCTCGATGCTGTTTCCGCCGCGTCTAGCGTCAGCAAGGGCGGGCTGTTGCATCACTTCCCGACGAAGAATGCGCTGCTCGACGCCTTGTTCGAGAGCCTGCTCGAAAAGTTCGACGCCGATATAGAGGAGTTGATGCGCGGCGATCCGCTACCGCAGGGTCGCTTTACCCGCGCCTATCTCAGGGCGGTATCCGGTCTCAAGGATCATCCCGACGACTCCAGGAATTGGACGCAGGTGACGATCGCGCTTCTTGCCGAACCCCGGTTGCGTCTTCGCTGGCGCCAATGGGTGCAGGCGCGGGCGGAGGAATATATCGGCACCGATTCCTCCCTCGACGCACAAGTCGTGCGTTTCGCCGCCGACGGACTTTGGTTCGCAGATACGTTGGAAAGCCATGAGATCAACGGTGTTCTGAGGCGGGATCTCATCGATCGCCTTGTCGAACTGACCGGCAAGTAATTCGAAAAGGAATTCGCCATGAGCCAGGCCGCCGTCTACGGGCTGCTGTTTGCAGCCATCGTGCTCGAAGTCATTGGCACGACCGCGCTGCAACTGTCGCAACAATTCACCCGCATCGGGCCGACGGCACTCGTCGTCGCCTGTTATGCGGCTGCCTTCTATTGCCTGTCGCTGACTCTGAAAAGCATTCCGGTCGGCATCGCCTATGCGATTTGGAGCGCTTTGGGAATCGTGCTGATTTCCTCGGTCGGCCTGGTCTTCTTCAAGCAGCGCCTCGACCTGCCGGCAATCGTCGGGCTCGGGCTGATCATATCAGGCGTTGTGGTCGTCAATCTATTCTCGAAATCCGTTTCGCATTGATATTGCTGTGATATTAGCAGGAGAATTCTCCGTCTCCGGCCGGTAAATTTTCCCCTTTGTCAAAATACTGACAAAGGTCTATGTGTTCTTTGGACGTGGAGGAGACGAGGCGCAGCCAGTGCCATTTTCCAAAGCGCTTTGAATCCTGCCTTCCCGCCTATCGATACTTCCAGGTTCTACAGGAGCACATCATGGCCATTCGCACCGTCGTCTGGGGAGAGAATATCCACGAGAATACCAATGCCGTCGTCCGGGGCATCTATCCCGAGGGCATGCACACGACGATCGCCAATGCCCTGAATGCCGATCCCGGCATTTCGGCGACGACAGCAACGCTGCAAGAGCCGGAACACGGCCTCAGCGAAGCCCGCCTTGCCGAAACCGACGTGCTGACCTGGTGGGGCCACAAGGATCACGGCGCGGTCTCCGACGTCGTCGTCGAGCGAGTTGCCAAGCGGGTCTGGGAAGGCATGGGCCTGCTCGTGCTGCATTCCGGTCATTTCTCGAAGATCTTCAAGCGGCTGATGGGTACACCCTGCGCGCTGAAGTGGCGCGAGGCGGGCGAACGCGAGCGTCTGTGGACAATCAATCAGCGCCATCCGATCGCCGCAGGCATCGGCGAGCATTTCGAGCTCGAAAACGAAGAAATGTACGGTGAGCAGTTCTCGGTGCCGGAGCCGCTCGAAACGGTGTTCATCTCCTGGTTCCAGGGTGGCGAAGTGTTCCGCTCGGGCCTGACCTGGCGCCGCGGCGCTGGCAATATCTTCTATTTCCGCCCCGGCCACGAGACCTATCCGACCTATCACGACGTCAATGTCCAGAAGGTGCTGATCAACGGCGTGAAGTGGGCCTATAACCCCGAGGGGGCGTTGACTGGTATCACCGACGCCCCAAATGTGCCGGTAGAAAAAGCACTGGAGCCGATCGTCGAACGCGGCCCTAAACTTCACCAGGCCGGCGAAGCCGGTTACCGCTGAGGAGCATCATGCGATTACTCGTTCTTGGCACGGGCGTGATGGCGAAAAACCAGCTCGCCCGCTTCCCTCTCATCGATGGCGTGACGGTGGTCGGCGCCGTCGACACCGATCCCGAGCGGCTTTCGGCCTTCGCGGACAAGTTCAACATCGAAAAGCGGTTTCTTTCGCTGGAAGAGGCGATCGCCTGGGGTGAATTTGATGCGGCGACAAATGTCACGCCCGATCGCATCCATCACCCGACGACGATGGCGCTGATTGCTGCGGGCAAGCACGTTTTCTGCGAAAAACCGCTGGCAGAGAATTATGCGAAGGCGCTGGAAATGACGGAGGCGGCCGAAAAGGCCGGCGTCATCAACATGGTGAACCTCACCTATCGCAACGTCGCGCCCCTGCAGCGCGCCCGTGAGATGGTGCTCGCCGGCGAGCTCGGCACGATCAGACACGTGGAAGCCTCCTATCTCCAGAGCTGGCTGGTGTCGCGCGCCTGGGGCGATTGGCGCACCGAGTCCACCTGGCTATGGCGGCTTTCCACCGGCCATGGTTCGAACGGCGTGCTCGGCGACGTCGGCATCCATATTCTGGATTTCGCCGCCTATGGTGCGGCGACCGACATCGACCACGTCTTTGCGCGGTTGAAGACCTTTAACAAGGCGCCGGGCGGCCAGATCGGCGAATATCTGCTCGACGCCAATGACAGCTTCACCATGTCTGTCGATTTCGCCAACGGCGCACTCGGCGTCATTCATGCCAGCCGCTGGGCGACAGGGCATCTGAACGAGTTGAAGCTGCGCATTTATGGCGAGAGGGGCAGCCTCGAGGTCATCCATCGTCCCAGCGGTTCCGAGCTGCATGGCTGCCTCGGCGAGGATGTCGAGACTGCCACCTGGACGAAGATCGAGGTTGAACCGGTGGCGACCAACTACGAGCGTTTTGCCGAGGCCGTGGCAAGCGGCGTCCAGCCGGATCCGAACTTCCGTCACGCTGCCAACCTGCAGAAGGTGCTCGACCTCGCCATGGTGACCGAGCGCGAACGGCGCGAGCTGAAGGTCTGATCCTGCTTCACTGACAAGCCGCCGTTCCGACGGCGGCTTCTGCAACGCATCGGCGCGTCATCGGCTTTTCGTTTGTGAGAATTTCACGCTATGCTTCTGCATGGGCAGCTCGAGGCTCTCCTTCGGTCCGTTCGTTTACGATCCCGTGACAGGAAGCCTGTGGCGGGAAGGGAAGTCCGTTGCCACGGGACCACGGCCGGCAGCTCTGCTCGGCATGCTGCTGGAGGCTGAGGGCCGCGTCGTCACCAAGGCGGATCTGATGGACCGGGCCTGGCAGGGGCTTGCCGTGGAGGAAGGCAACCTCACGGTTCAGATTGCCACGCTCAGGAAGATTCTCGGCGCAAGGCCCGATGGCACGGAGTGGATCGTCACGGTTCCCAGGGTTGGTTATCGCCTGCCGCGCCAGGAGGATGACGGGATGGCGCCAGTGGCGCCGCAGCCGCCTTCCGTCGCGGTTCTTCCCTTCGTCAATCTCGGCGGTGACACCGACCAGGATTATTTTGCCGATGGCGTGGTGACGGAGATCATCACCGCCCTTGCGCGTTTCCGCTCCTTTTCGGTCGTCTCGCGCCATTCCGCCTTTATTTACAAAGGACGCAGCATCGATGTGCGACAGGTGGCGGCGGAGCTGGGAGTGCGCTACGTGCTCGAAGGCAGCATCCGGCGGGAAGGCGGCCAGGTGCGTATCAATGTGCAACTGGTCGATGGCGTGACGGCGACCCATCTCTGGGCCGATCATTTTGAAGACGGCATAAGCCACATCTTCGCCTTCCAGGACCATATCACCGAACGCGTCGCCTCGATCGTCGAGCCGGCGATCGAGATCGCCGAGATCCAGAGGTCACGACGCGACAGGCCGAACAGTCCAGCAGTTTACGATCTCTATCTGCGTGCCCTTGCCGCGATCGTCGACGAGTCGATCGAAAACAACGCCATTGCCTATGCCTTGCTGCAGGAGGCGCTCGCCATAGAGCCGGAAAATGCGATGCTGCTTTCGCATGCCGCCTGGGCGCTCGAACATCGCATTACCATGGGTTGGCCGCGGCTCGGGAAGGACGACAAGGCGGAATGCATCAGTCTTGCCCGTCGTGGACTTCAGCATTCGGCCGGCGATCCCCGCGTGATGGCCCATTGCGGCATGGCATTGCTGCAGACGGACAAGGATTATGAAGGCGGCATGGCTGTGCTGGAGGCCGCCTCAGCCGCCAATCCCAACGATCTTATGGTCGCGGCCTGCTCCGGAATTGCGGCATTGCACTGTGGCGATATCGATCAGGCGCTCGAGCGCCTGCATCGCGCCGTGAAATTGGGACCCCGCGATCCGGATGCGCGTTTTTCGCTGACGGGCATCGCCATGGCCGAAATCTTCCGCGGCAATTACGAGGCAGCAATTTCACATGCGTCACGTTCGCTGGCGCTGAACGCCCATTTCGACCCGACCTATTGGATGCTGATCGCCGCACACGCGCATCTCGGCAATATGGAGCAGGCGCGGCAATTCCTGCATGCGCTCGAGGCGATTGCACCTGATGTGACGCTGGAAGGCATTCTGGCGGGTCAGCCGGCCAAGAATCCGCAGCGTTTTACGCCGGTTCTGGAAGGGCTGGCGCGCGCCGGGATGCGTCCGCGGCCATAGGCTTTTTGCAAGTTTTTGCAGCATTTAACCGGAGCTTTAAGGACCCAGCCTCGTCGCTTCGGCCACGCTGATCCCATCAATCAGGATGGAGGATCGGCTCATGCTTTCCAGCATGCATATTCTATCGCTCAAACAGGGCAAGCTTTACGGCGACCGAATTCCGATAGAGGCGCTGCCACAGGGGTTGCCACAGCACCTTGTCGTTCTGTTCTCGCTGATCGGCAGGTGGCGCGAGCGCACGAAAAAAGGCCCCGCCGAAGCGGGGCCGGAAGTTGCCGGGCCGCAACAGGCGGCTTCGGTTGCCTGATTATTCTATGACCTGCACCACGCGGTGGGTGCGGGGTTCGACAATCACGCGTTGATTGTTGATGACCGTATAGGCATATTTTGGATTGTCAGGCACCGGCGTCACGACGACGTCTGCCGGAAGCGGATTGCCGACGACGATAGGTTCCTGGACCACTACGGAGGCGGTCGGGGCCGGCTGCTGCTGGACATAGGTGACGACCTCGCGCGGCGGCGGATCGACAACGGCACCGGCGACACCGCCGGCCACGCCGCCAATGGCAGCACCCACGGGGCCGCCGACGATTGCGCCGGTAATGGCGCCACCGGCTGCACCGGTCACGGCTCCATCAGCCAGCGCGTTGGTGGCCAGTGACGACAGCGCAAGGGCGCTGGAGACAAGTAGGACCTTGTACATTTTGCTTCTCCTTTGCTGGGGTTGCGTTTGGGTAACGACCACGCCAATCCTAGGTTCCAGCAGGAGAGAGTCACGCTTTGGACGGCCGGTTCACATTATGTGAGGCGGCTGAAGCCTGAGTCGGGAGGCATTATTCCAGCCGCCGACGGAAGAGCCAGGCGGCGGCGCTGAGCGTAACAGTGGCGATCAGCGCCAGCGGGATTGTCTGGTTCACCACCTCGCTCAGCGGAATATCCTTGAGGAAGACGCCTTTGACGATCACCAGGAAATAGCGCAGCGGATTGATCAGGGTCACCGGCTGCAACCACCCCGGCATGTTCTCGATCGGCGTCGCAAAGCCTGAGAGCAGCATGGCCGGAACCATGAAAAGGAAGGCGCCGAGGATCGCCTGCTGCTGCGTCATCGACAGCGCCGAGATGAACAGGCCAAGGCCGGCGACCGAGCCGAGATAGAAGATCGCGCTGCCGTACAGCAGGAAGAGCGAGCCGCGCAGCGGCACCTCGAAGAGGAAGACGGCGGCCAGGATATAGACGGTGATGTGGAAGAGGCCGATCATCATCGGCGGGATCAACTTGCCGATCAGGATCTCGTGGATGCGCAGCGGCGAGACCATCAACTGGTCGAAGGTGCCAAGTTCGCGTTCGCGGGCGATCGACAGCGCCGTGACGATCAGGCCAATCAGCAGCGCGATGCTGGCGATCAGGTTCGGCACCATGAACCATTGATAGGTGAGGTTCGGGTTGAACCAGTTGCGCGGCACGGTCGAGACGATATCGGCACCGGCGCGTTTGCCGGCCGGGGTCTCGGCAGCGAGGGCTGCACCGATCTGCGAGAGATAGCCCGCGACGATCTGCGAGGCGTTGGAGCGACGGCCATCAAGCACCATCTGCAGGTCGGCCGGCGCTTCCGCCTCGATATTGCGCGAAAAGTCAGGGCCGATCTCGACGGCGGCAATGGCTGTCTGGTTGTCGATCGCCACGCGGATTTCCGCTTGGCTGGAGGCGATCTCGATCTTCCGGAAAGTCGGCGAGCCATCGATGCGCTCGATCAGTTCCTGACCCCAGTGGCCGCTGTCGCGGTTGAGGATCAGGACGTCGACATTGCGAACCTCGAGCGTCGCCGCATAGGAGAAAACGAGAAGCTGCATGATCGGCGGGCCGATCAGGATGGCGCGGCCCTTGGGGTCGCGCAGCACGGCGAGCAGTTCCTTGACGATCAGGGCGTAGAGCCTTGTCCACATCTCAGCCGATCCTTTTTCTGGTGCTGCGGGCTGCAAGCACGAACATGATGGCGCCGATCGTCAGCATCACGCCGATCGCCTGTGCGAACATCGGCCAAATGTCGCCGGCGAGAAACACCGTCTGCAGGCTGGGGATCAGGTAACGCGCCGGCACGATGAAGGTGATCCACTGGATCACCACCGGCATGGAATTGATCTCGAAGAGGAATCCCGACAGCAGGAAGGCCGGGAGGAAGGCCGAGATCAGCGCCAGCTGCGAGGCGAGGAACTGGTTCTTCGTTGCCGTCGAGATCAACAGGCCCTGGCCAAGTGCCGGGATCAGGAAGGCGGCCGACAGCGCATAGAGGGCGGCGACGGAGCCGCGGAACGGCACGCCGAAGAGGAAGACCGCAAGCAGCACGCAGAGCGTCATCGAGGTGAGGCCGAGCAGGAAATAGGGGAGGATCTTGCCTGCGAGCAGTTCGACCGCCGTCACCGGCGTCGCCATCATCGCCTCCATGGTGCCGCGTTCCCATTCGCGGGCGACGACGAGCGAGGTCAGAAGCGTGCCGACCAGCGTCATGACGATGGCAATCGAGCCCGGCACGAGGAAATTGCGGCTGGTCAGTTCGGGATTGAACCAGAAGCGTTGCTCGACCAAGATGGCAGGACGACGCAAGGCGACGTCCGCCTGCCTCTGCCGCTCCCAGTTGGCGACGGCGCCCTGAGCATAATTCTGCACGAAATTCGCGGTGTTCGGATCGGAGCCGTCGACGATCACCTGGATATCGGGGCGGTTGCCGGCGGTGTAGCGCGTGGTGAAATCGGCCGGAATGACGACGATGCCACGCACCTTGCCGAGCACGAGGTCTTCCTCGAACAGACGCCGGTCGCGTCCCACGGCGACATCGAAATAGCGCGAGGCCTGGAAACTGGCCGACAGATCCTGCGTCAGCGGCGTCATCTCCTCGGTCACCAGGCCGATGCGCGTGCGGGTGGTATCGAGCGAGACGCCGTAGCCGAAGAGAAAGAGCAGGATCAGCGGCAGCACGAAGGCGATGAGGATGCTGCTCGGATCGCGGATCGCCTGGAAGCTTTCCTTGCGCACCAGGGCTGAAAGACGCCGAAGCCGGCCGGAAGAGGCGCTCATGCGGCATCCTCCGCTTCCGATTGCTGCACGAGGGCGATGAAGGCGTCCTCCATCGTTGGGTCCGGCTGCTCCTTGGTCGCGACCCGGGCCTTCAATTCATCGGGCGAGCCGAGCGCAATCGAGCGGCCGCGGTAGATCAGCGAGATGCGGTCGCAATATTCCGCCTCATCCATGAAATGAGTGGTGACGAGTACGGTGACGCCTTTTTCCACAAGCGCATTGATATGCGTCCAGAATTCGCGCCGGGTGATCGGATCGACGCCGGAGGTCGGTTCGTCGAGGAAGAGGGCGCGCGGCTCGTGCATGACGGCGCAGGCGAGCGCCAACCGCTGCTTCAGGCCGAGTGGCAGGTCCTTGGCCGGCTGGCCGATATGCCGGCCGAAATCGAAGATGCCGGCCATGAGATCGATGCGTTCGCGCCGGTGTTTTCCGCGAAGCCCATAGACACCAGAGAAGAATTCGAGGTTCTGCATGACTGTGAGATCGCCGTAGAGCGAGAATTTCTGCGCCATGTAGCCGAGCTGGTTTCGGGCTTCGGCGGCATCTCGGCGAAGATCGAAACCAGCAACACGGCCTTCGCCGCCGGTCGGCTTCAGCAGGCCACAGAGCATCTTGAAGGTGGTGGACTTGCCGGCGCCGTTCGGGCCGAGCAGGCCGAAGATCTCGCCGCGGCGGATTTCGAAGCTGATATTATCGGCTGCGGTGAAATCGCCGAAGCGCTTGGTCAGTCCCTTGGCCTCGATGACCGGCCGGTCGTCATCGCCCTTCGTCGGTTCCTGCGCTTCGGCCAGCCTCGAGCGGCCGCCAGGACCACCGCCTAGCATGTCGATGAAGGCATCCTCGAAACGCGGCGGGGCAGGGGTGAGCGTCGCGCCATTGCCGACCGAACCGATATCCGGTTTCTTGTCCTTGGCGGCGACGAGGCGGATCGCTTCGCCCTGGATCACGCCGTCGATGACGCCATCGGCTTGCAGAAGCCCGGCGAGCACCTGCCGGCGGCGCCCTGTCATGCCCGTGACCCAGAAGACCCTGTCGTTGACGCGGCCGGTCATGTCAGCCGGTTTTCCCGAAAAGAGCAGCTTTCCTTGGTTGAGCAGCAGCACATGGTCGCAGGCTTCCGCTTCGTCCAGGTAGGCGGTCGACCAAAGCACGCCGATGCCCTCTTTCGTCAGGTTCTCAACCATCTTCCAGAGATCGCGGCGCGAGATCGGGTCGACGCCGACGCCCGGCTCGTCGAGCAGCAGCAGGCGCGGCTTTTTCAGAAGCGCGCAGGCAAGGCCGAGCTTTTGCTTCATGCCGCCGGAAAGCTTTCCAGCGAGCCGGCCGGTGAAACGCTTGAGATCGGTGAAGGTGAGCAGTTCGTCGAAGGCGCTGGCGCGTTCGCTCTTCGGCAGGCCGCGCAGATCAGCGTAAAGATTGAGGTTTTCCTGCACCGACAGGTCCTCATAGAGGCCGAAGCGCTGGGGCATGTAGCCGATCGCCGCCTGGATGCCGGCGGCATTCTTCCTGGTGTCGAAGCCGAGAACCTCCACCGTTCCCGTATCGGGCAGCATCAGACCGGTCATCAGGCGGATCAGCGTTGTCTTGCCGGCGCCATCAGGGCCGACGAGGCCGGTGATTGCGCCGCCGCCGATAGCGCCGGAGACGGCATCAAGGGCGGCCGGCGCGGTGCCGAAGCGCTTGGTGACGCCGTCGATTCGGACGAGCGGCTTGTCGTCGCGGCCGGTCTCGGCGGCGGTCATTGTCCGCTCGCCGTCGGCGTAGAAAAGCGCACGGTGACTGGCATGCCCTGGCGCAGATCTGGGCCGGGCTTGTCGATGACGATCCTCAGGCGATAGACGAGGTCGGTCCTCAGTTCCGGCGTCTCCACCGATTTCGGGGTGAATTCGGCGACCGGCGAGATGAAGCCGATCGTACCTTCATAGGGCTTGTCGGGCGCCGTATCGGAGGCGACAGAAACCTTCATGCCGGGATGGATGCGGCCGAGATCAGGCTCGGCGACGTAGCTTCGCACCCAGACAGGCTCGGTCAGAGACAACACGAAGACGGTGTCCGCCGGCGAGACGATCGCGCCATTTTCCCGCACGCGCGAGAGGATGACGCCGTCGTTCGGGGCGCGCAGCTCGGTATCATCGAGCGAAGTGCGGGCGGAGGCGAGTGTTGCCTGAGCCGCCTTCAGCTGGGCGTCGGCGGCGGCGATGTCCTCGACACGGGAGCCTTCCAACAGCAGTTTCAATGCCTCGTTGGCGGAATCGGAGCGTGCTGCGGCCATCGCCCTTGCTGCAGTCGCCTGGTCGAGGCTCGCCTCGGAGATCGTGCCCTGTGGGCGCAGCTGGCGGGCGCGGTCATAGGCGAGGTTGGCATTGCGGAGATCGGCGATACTTTCGTCATAGGCGGCGCGCGCCTGGGCGATCTCGGTCGGCCGCGGACCGGCCTTCAGCTTGTCGAGCGTCGCCTGAAGGGCTGCGGCATTGGCCTCGCCCGAGCGGACCGCAAACTCATAAGGAGCTGCGTCGAGCTTTGCCAGAACCGATCCGCTCTTGATGACGTCGCCTTCGTCGGCGTGGAGTTCGGCGAGGCGGCCGCTGACACGGAAGCCGAGCGAGACCTGGCGGATATCGACATTGCCGTAAATGACGAATTCGCGGTGGGCCTCAGGCCACCAGCCGAGCTTTTCGGGCAGGGCGTACCACCAGGCGGCGGCACCCGCTATAACGAGAAGAAGAACAGCGATGGGAAGGATGCGTTTCATGCGGCACTTCCTTTCAGCGGGCCGATGGCATCGACCAGCTCTGCGGCCAGGCCGCGCACGGTTTCCACCTGTTCCGGGCCGACGCCGTCCCACTCCATCTGGGCGAGCACGGCTGCATGGGCGACGCGAAAGACAAGGATGCTGCCGAGAAGGGTGAAGGTGCGCAGGCGCACATGTTCCGAGGCGGGATCCTCATGAAGGATGGCGCCGATCAGCCGCCGGCCCATCTCGATCATCGGACGCATGAGGCCCTGATAGACCCGTGTGAAGGCTTCTGTCGGCTCCATCTGCTCGCGGATCAGGAAGCGCGCCCAGGATTCGGATTCCCTGCCGACGAACAGCGTCACCATGGTCTGCAAAATCTCGGTCAGGAAATGGCGGGCCTCAGCTTCGCTCAGCGGTTTGCCCGCAGCATCGAGCGCCAGCAGATGCGCGCCGACGCGCGCCCTCATGTCACCGACATGCGTATTGATCCGCATCATCAGATATTCGGCCGTGGCGATGTAGAGGCCTTCCTTGCTGCCGAAATAATAGGGGATGGCCTGCAGGTTGACGCCGGCCGCTTCGGTGAGCTGGCGCGTCGAGGCGCCGTCGAAGCCATAACGGCCGAAGACGTCGAGGGCAGCGGACAGCATCTTCTGGCGTGCGATCTCGGCACGGGCGGAGGTCGGTGGCTGGTTGTCATGTGCTTGGGTCATGACAAATTTATAACATTGGCAGAAAAATAAGTCAATCGATTGATATATTTTGAAACTGAGCTGGCGGCTTATGCCTTCGCTGGTGCAAAGGCAAAGGCAGGAACGTGACATCGCTCGTGGCAGATGCGCGGCGGGATTGGATCGAGACGCGCCGTTCAGCGGTTCTGCGCCTAGCGGATCGGGCGATCTCAGCTGTTCCGGAAAGAAGGCAAAGAGGCCCGTGGAGAACGGACCTCTCAGGGTTCTCGGGGTGGGAAGAGGAACCAAGCCTCGGGGTCGGCTGCTAACAGGTAGCGATACAATATCGCTAATTTTCACGACACTAATATGTCTGGCAGGGTCGTTGCGAACAAAAAGCTCGTCGGTTGTTTTCGTCATACCAACGGCCATGTTTTGACACAAAACTGCCTTGCTCGTTCGGTATCGCCAGTTTGATGCGTATCCAGATTTATATCATTGCGCTGTTGCTTAGCGCCATCATGTGGTCGATCTCGTTCGATGCGGCGAGAGAGTCCTATCATGCTGCGCAAAGTGCGGGATTGATGCCGAACCTGCACATCAACAAGAAGCTGGATCGTGTCCTGTAGACTGCGACGCTGCTGTCCAGGTCATCGGCATTTCCGCGTTTCCCCCGGGGGGTCCGAACCGCCGCGAACGGAAAATCAAATTTCGTAAAATTTGATCGATCTGCTTAAAAGCCCTGAAAATACTGATGTGTAGAGTGGTCTCATGAAAGCGACCGAAGCGTGGACAGACGCGTCGATCGTTTGGAGCCGGGCGAGCCGAAAGCCCGACGATCCGCAAACGGGGACTTCGACATGCACAAATCTCTCGCCGCCATCGCCTTGAGCCTGACCATCACTGCCGCTGCCGGGCCGGCATTCGCCATCGGTCCCGCTAGCCTTGCCCGCGACCTGATGTACACCTCCGCCATCGGCCATTCGCCTGAGGTTCCGCTGACGACTCGCGCCGGTTTCGTGCGCCCGGGCGTTCCGTTGGTTCTACGTAGCCCGGCTGAAATCGAGGGTGAGGGCAACCAGCTCAAGATCTATTCGCAGAGGCTGACCGTTGTCGTCGACTATATGTTCTCGAAAGCGGTCGCTGCCGTGGACGCCGTCACGTTTCTTCGCTGAAACACCGGTCTTTGTTGAAACATTGGGCCGGCTGGAAACGGTTCGGCTTGTCGCATCCTCCGCGACCGCCTGCGCTAAAGCATGTCGCGCAAAAGTATGCAGCGGTTTTGCGATAGCGACATGCGTAAAATAAAGACCTAAAGCGCGAGGAGCGAATCTGAAAGATCGCGACGCGCTTTAGGTGTCGAGCTCACCGCGCACGTCGAGATACCAGTCGACGAAGGCCTTGACGCCGACCTCCAAGGTCGTATCCGGCTTGTAGCCCGTCAGCGCGACGAGCAGGTCGGGGGCAGCGAAGGTACGCGGCACATCACCCTTTTGCATCGCCAGCATCTTGCGAATGGCAGGACGACCGAGCGCCTTTTCCACCGTTTCGACGAAATCCATCAGGCTGACCGGCTGGCCTCCGCCAATATTGACGACGCGAAAGGGCGCCTGGCGCGAAAGCGTTTCGACAGCCACGTCGTCGAGACGGTTTTCCTCGCTCGGGCCGATTGCCGACAGTCTGACGATCGCTTCAATAAGATCGTCGATATAGGTGAAGTCACGGCTCATCTTGCCTTCGCCGTAGATCTCGATCGGCTGGCCTTCAAGCATGTTCTTGGTGAATTTGAACAGCGCCATGTCGGGCCGGCCCCATGGACCATATACGGTGAAGAAACGAAATGCCGTGGTCGGAATCTTGTGAAGATGGGCATAGCTATGCGCCATCAGCTCCATAGATTTCTTCGTCGCCGCATAGATGGTCAGCGGCTCGTCGGCGCGATCGGTCTCGCGAAAGGGGACGGTCGCATTGGCGCCATAGATCGATGATGTCGAGGCCAGCATCAGATGGCGAATTTCGACGCGCCGCGCGATTTCCATGATGTTCCACGAGCCTTCGACGTTCGAACGAAGATAGGCCTCTGGATTTTCCAGGCTGTAGCGCACGCCGGCCTGTGCGGCGAGGTGGATCAGAATGTCGGGCTTGGCTTCCAGAACGGCCGCTTCCAGCGCTGGGCGGTCCTCGAGCATCGCGATGACGGGTTTGAAGGCAGGAAACTGGGAGAGTGCCGCATGGCGCATCTCCTTGAGCTTGACATTGTAATAGGGAGTGAGGCCATCGAAGCCTGTGACGTCATGCCCTTCTTGCAGCAGGCGCCTGGCCAGATGAAAACCGATAAAGCCGGCAGTCCCTGTAATGAAGTAGCGCATTCCCACCTTTTCTCGGCTCCCTGCCGACGGCAAAGAGCCGATTCCGTATCAAGTGACCCCACTTACAAGATAAAAAGAGGCCGAGTCGATAGGTCTTTGAAAGAGAAGGTCACAGCGCTGTCTCTACTGTCGGCGGCCCGTCCGCCGCTGCCTTGCTGGATGAGGGCGAGACCATCGATATCGTCTGCCGATCAGCCGCGGCTCTCGGCTGCTATGCTGCATTGCAACATGATTGCTCGCATGTTATGGCCGGCCGGTCGTCTGCAAGCAGGTCAGGATCGATGAGAGATATAATTTATTGGATTCTCTGCGCGTTTCTGACCGTTGCCATCGCGATCGTGTCGTTACGCTATGTCACGAACTTCTGGCTTCTGTCCTTCGTCTACAGCTTTCAGGTTCACCTCGGCGTGGTGTTCGTCGTCGCCAGTCTCGTCGTTCTGGCTATCAAAAGGCAGATTTACGGCTTTATTCTTCTGCTTGCCTCGCTTCTTCTCGTCGCTCACGGCGTCATCATGCTGCGCGAGTTCTCGGAGGGCGACAGAGGCACCGACAGGCCGCCGCTTTTCCGTTTGATGTCGTTTAACATCGCGATCGACAACTGGAAAAACTCGACTGAAATCACCGACATGGTGATCGCGTCGAATGCCGACGTCGTCAATCTGCTCGAAGCCAAGCCGCTGACGTTCCACCTGCAGCAATTGTTCAAGGCCTATCCCTACCATATCGGTTGCGATGCCGGGAAGGATACATGCGATACGCTGGTGCTCTCCAAACGCCCGTTCGTCAGCCGGCAGGTGGCAAGCATGGGCAGTCTGCGAAAAAACAGGCTTGTTATAGCAAGCGTCGACTTCGGCGGCGAGACCATCAATCTGGTCTCAGCGCACCTGACCAAACCATATTTCGACGATTTCCAGATGGCTGAATTGGAAGATCTCGCCAAAGCGCTCGGCTCGATCGACGGCCCTCTGGTGCTGTCAGGCGATTTCAACTCCTCGGTGATCGCCCCGAGCATCCAAGGTTTCCTGCGCGGCCAGAAGCTGACGACGATCACGCCAGAACCGGCAACATGGCCGGTCGGCGCCGGCGCGCTCGGGATCGCCATCGATCACATATTTGCGCGCGCGCCGCTTCATCTGACATCGCTGAAACGTCTCGATGACAATCTCGGATCGAACCATTCAGGCTTGATCGCCGACTTCCTTCTCGACAAGGATGGCGGCAACTCACCGGCAAGGTGACCTTGCCGGGGCAAGATAAGCTCGCCGGAGCAAGAGGTCCTACCTGGGCAGGGTGACCTTGCCGGCGCAACTCAGAATCTCGTTCGGCCGCCTTTTTTGTCGATCATCTGAAACGTCTTGCCGTCGGTCTTCACGTTGACGCAATCAGTCTTCTTGCTGGGAAACAGGACGCACACCTGGCCATTGGTTATCTTGTAGCCATTCTTATTGCCGTCGCGATATTCGTAGCCATTCTTGCCTTCTTTCAGTTCCGACGTACCGGGCAGATGCTGGCGAATTTCCGACTCGCGTGCGGTTCGCATGCTTGCCGTTTCGGCAAACGCCATTGCCGGCACCATGATTGCAAGAAATCCGGCGAGGACGGGAAAGGTACGCATCAGGGGGATATCTCCGGTCATGTCTGTCGGTACATCCATTCTACGAGAACCCCAAGAGGAAATTCAACAGCGAGGATGGTCGCGCCGGAAAAGGCCCGACCATCGCTCCGGCTGCGATTTTACGTTCTTCCGAACTCATCGACGATGCGAATGATGTCGTCCTCGCCGAGATAGGAGCCTGTCTGCACCTCGATGAGCTCGAGAAGAATCTTGCCGGGGTTGGCGAGGCGGTGGACTTCGCCGAGCGGAATGTAGACGCTTTCGTTCTCGCGCAGCATCCGGACGGTCTCGCCGACCGTCACCTCAGCCGTTCCCCTGACGACGACCCAGTGTTCGGAGCGATGGTGGTGTTTTTGCAGCGAGAGCTTCTTGCCCGGCGTGACGAAGATGCGCTTCACCTGGAAACGATCGCCGTTGAAGATGGAGGTATAGCCGCCCCAGGGGCGATAGGATGTCGGATGGGTTTCCGCGAATTTCGCCGTGGCGGACGTAGAGGCCAGCATCTTGACCAATTGTCCGACATTCTGGCTGTCTTTGAGCGGTCCGACATAGACGGCGTCTTCGCTGGCGATGACGGCGACATCATCCATGCCCTGGACGGCAAGATGCACGCCATGGGTCATGACGAGCGAGTTGCGGGTATTGACGACGGTGGTGTTTGCGGCGGCGACATTGCCGTTGTCGTCGCGGGCGCCTGATTTCCAGACGGCATCCCAGCTTCCCATATCAGACCATTTGAACGGCGAGGGGACGATGGCGGCCTTGGACGTCTTTTCCATGATGGCATAGTCGATGGAGATATCGGGGCTCTTGGCGAAATGGTCGGCGTCGAGGCGGGTGAAATCGAGGTCGCGGCTTGCTTTCGAAACGGCCTTGCTGGCCGCCTTCAGTACATCGGGCGCATATTCCTGCAGTTCGGCGATGAGTTCCGTCACCGGGAACATGAAGATGCCTGAGTTCCAGTAGAAGCCGCCGTCGGCAAGCATCTGCTCGGCCTTCTCGAGTGCCGGCTTTTCGACAAAGCGCTTGACCTTGTGCGCACCGTTTTCGAGGGCATCGCCGATTTCGATATAGCCGTAACCCGTCGCCGGCTCCGTCGGGGTGATACCGAAGGTTACGAGCTTGCCGTCGGCAGCGGCATCGCGGGCGATGCGGATGCAATCGAAATAGGTCTTGTCGGCAAGGATCTCGTGATCCGAGGCGAGCATCTGGATGATGGTGTGCTTGCCGAAGAGATCGGCGGCAAGCGTTGCGGCCGCGGCCACCGCTGCGGCTGTGTTGCGGGCGACCGGTTCGAGCAGGACCGCTGCGAGCGGGATGGCGCGTTCGCGAGCCTGTTCGGCGACCAGGAAGCGGAATTCCTCATTGGTGACGACGATGGGGGCTTCATAGAGTTCTGGATCGGAAACGCGTTCGAGAGTTTCCTGAAACAACGTCTTGTCGCCGACGAACTGGATGAATTGTTTCGGTGCGGTGGCACGGGAAAGCGGCCAGAGCCGCGTGCCTTTGCCGCCGGCCATGATCACGGGAACGATTTTCTGCGTCATAGGCGGGTTCCTTGAAATAAACGGCTTGTTCGTCGCATGTTGCCGGGCGCCTGCCCAGTCTCTTATTCGATTGAGCCCTGTATTCAGCAGGTCCCGGGCTGCAGCTTCGCTGCCGGCCTCCGTGTAGCAGCGCATTTCCGGCGCATTGCCGGACGGGCGGAAATGAATGATCCCGCCATCCCTTAGCGTCACGCGAAGTCCGTCGATGTCGGATTTTGTCGCTACCTCGCCGATCGGCTGCAGGAAAGCCGAGAGATTTTCTTCCGAAGCGCGCAGATACTCCATCAGCGCGGCGCTCGTCTCCAGCGGAAAATTCTCCAGGCGATCGGCGGCGGCAAAGGGCAGGTGATAGGAGGCGGCAACGGCAGAAAGCGGCTGCCTGCGAATGGCCGCGAGCGACAGGATCGCGAGCATCGGGATAAAGCAATCGCGCGTCGGCAAGGCTCGCACGGCTCTGTCGTTGATATCGAAAGGGGTTGCAGTCAGCAGCCCGCCATTGGCTTCAAAGCCCATGACATGATCTTCGCCGGCCGCTACGGCCTCATCCATGCCGGCGATGACGAAGGGCGAGCCGACGCGGGTGCGCCTGACGGCGAAAGAGCCCGCGGCCTCGATGCCCGAATTGGAGGTAACCGGTGTCACCACCGTGCCGGCGCCGAGGAAATTGGCTGCCACAAGGCCGAGAAGGTCACCGCGCAGTGGTGTGCCGGTTTCGTCTGCGACCAGCGGGCGGTCGCCGTCGCCATCGGTCGAGACGATCGCATCGAATTTGTGCTCGGACACCCAGCGTTTCATCAGCGTGATCGTCTCGTCGGAAACGGCTTCGGTGTCGACGGGAATAAAGCTCTCCGAACGTCCGAGAGCGGTGATCTCGGCGCCGTAATGGGCGAGAACGTCAACCAGCAGGTCGCGGGCGACGGTGCTGTGCTGGTAGACGCCGATCTTCAGGTCGGACAGCGCACCTTGCGGAAGCAGAGCCGCATTGCGTTCGAAAAAGAGCTGCCGGCAAGCGGCCTCGTGGTCTTCCGTCTCGGCCGGTGCTTGTACCACCGTTTCGCCGTTTCGTTCGATCTCGGCGGCCAATGCCGTAATCGCCGCCTCGTCCGATTTGTCGATCTCGCCATCCGGCCGATAGAACTTGATGCCGTTGCGGTCCGCCGGAATATGCGAGCCCGTGATCATCAGGCAGCCGGCGTTTCTTTCAAGGCCATAGAGGGCGAGTGCGGGTGTCGGCACATTGCCGCAGTCGAATATCCGGAAGCCGAGCGCAGCGAGTGCATCGGCGCAATTTCCCGAGATTTCAGGGCTGGAATCGCGAAAATCGCGGCCGATCAGAATGGCATCGCCAGCTTTGGCCCTACCAGTTCCGAGCAGATATTTGCCGAACGCCGTGGCATAAAGGGCCGAGGCATGTCCCTTTAGATCCACTGAAAGTCCGCGAAGGCCGCTCGTGCCGAATTTCATAGGAAG
Organism: Rhizobium leguminosarum; assembly: GCF_002953715.1. Classification (GTDB taxonomy): domain Bacteria; phylum Pseudomonadota; class Alphaproteobacteria; order Rhizobiales; family Rhizobiaceae; genus Rhizobium; species Rhizobium leguminosarum_V. The sequence continues at coordinate 3,426,370 of NZ_CP025012.1, read as the reverse complement.
ACATGACTCCGATTTCTCAATCAAGGTTCTACTCAGGCCGCCTGCCGGCGTAAATACCGAAGCCATCATATAGTTAAACACGGACGACGGTGCCTCGGACAGCCTCTCGCAATCCTCTCTCACCGAATTCTCAAGGTGTAAACCTATTGCCGAGCCGACAGGCATTGCAGCGTAGATCGATTTTGTTAGAACCGTGTGTCCGTTGTTTCGTCCTATGCGAAGGATTTTCCTAGATGAGCGATACATCCGTCAGTCTCGAGGAGAGCTGGAAGGCTGCGCTGGAGGGGGAGTTTTCAAGCCCCTACATGCAACAGCTCAAATCCTTCCTCGTCGCGCAGAAGCAGGTCGGCAAGCGGATTTTCCCCAAGGGCAGCGAATATTTCCGCGCTCTTGATCTGACGCCGATCTCCAACGTCAAAGCCGTCATCCTCGGCCAGGATCCCTATCATGGACTTGGGCAAGCTCATGGGCTGTGCTTCAGTGTCCGGCCGGGCGTGCGCATACCGCCCTCCCTCGTCAATATCTACAAGGAAATGGAGACGGATCTCGGCATAGCACCGGCACGTCACGGTTTTCTCGAACATTGGGCAAGACAGGGCGTGCTCCTGCTGAACAGCGTGCTGACCGTCGAGGAAGGACAGGCGGCGGCCCATCAGGGCAAGGGATGGGAACGCTTCACCGACGCCGTCATCCGCAAGGTCAACGATGAATGCGAATCCGTCGTCTTCATGCTCTGGGGCTCCTATGCTCAGCGCAAGGCCGCCTTCGTCGATACGACGCGCCATCTTGTGCTCAGGGCGCCGCATCCCTCGCCGCTTTCGGCCCATAACGGCTTTTTTGGCTGCGGGCATTTTTCGAAGGCGAATGCCTTTCTGCAGTCGCGCGGGCGCGCGCCGATCGACTGGCAATTGCCGGCCAATCCCCACGACGCCTAAAGCGCGTCGCAATCTTTCGGGTTCGCTCCTCACGCTTTGGCTCTTTGTTTTTGCGCATGTCGTTATCGCAAAACCGCTGCACAGTTTTGCGCGACATGCTTTAGATGTGAACGGAAGTCGGTGTTCGTTCACTAAAAGAAGACAATGCGTTTTGGTCTGTGGGTCTGTTCTCTGGGCGCTTCAGCGCGCATCTTAGCCTCATCGAAAGCCCGCAACGGCGGGCATGAAAGGGGTCTCACATGCTCGATCAGATCAAGGGTCTGCACCACGTCACGTCGATGGCGGAGGACGCCCGTACCAACAACCAGTTCTTCACCAATGCGCTCGGCCTGCGCCGCGTCAAGAAGACGGTGAACTTCGACGCGCCCGATGTCTATCACCTCTATTATGGTGACGAGACCGGTGCACCCGGTACGGTCATGACCTATTTCCCGTTCCCGAAGATGGCACAGGGCCGTCCCGGTACCGGCGAAGTCGGCACGACGGTGTTTTCCGTTCCACAAGGCTCGATCGGCTTCTGGAGCGATCGGTTTGCCACGCTTGGTGTCGGCGGCCTGAAGGCCGAGGAAAGTTTCGGCGAAAAGCGGCTGAACTTCTCCGGCCCCGATGGCGACGGCTTTGCGCTCGTCGAGGTCAAGGATGATGCCCGCCAGGCCTGGACACATGGCGGCATCAGCGAAGACCATGCCATTCGCGGCTTCCACTCCGTCGCCATGCGGCTGAGGGACGAGGGCGCCACGGCCGAACTCCTGAAGTTCATGGGCTATGAGGTCGCCGAGGAAAGGGACGGCGTCAAGCGGCTGATCATGCCCTCCGGCAATGGCGCGCATCGCATCGATCTCGAGACCATGCCGAACATTGCCCGCGCGCTTCCCGGCGCCGGCTCCGTCCACCACGTCGCCTTCGCCGTCGAAAACCGCGAAAAGCAGCTCGAAGTGCGCAAGGCGCTGATGGACACCGGCTATCAGGTCACACCGGTGATCGACCGCGACTATTTCTGGGCGATCTATTTCCGCACTCCGGGCGGCGTGCTGTTCGAGGTCGCGACCAATGAGCCCGGCTTCGATCGCGACGAGGATACGGCCCATCTCGGCGAAGCACTGAAACTGCCGCAGCAGCACGCCCATCTTCGCGCGTTGCTCGAGCAGCACCTGCAGCCGCTCGAAGCATAAGGAGAGGCGATATGACCGAAACTGGATATGTGCACCGGCTGCATGCCGGTGCACCTGATAAACCCATCCTGCTGCTGCTGCACGGAACCGGTGGCGACGAGAGCCAGTTTTTCGACTTCGGTCGGCGCCTGCTGCCCGAAGCGACGATTCTCTCGCCGCGCGGCGACGTTTCCGAACACGGCGCGGCGCGGTTCTTTCGCCGCACCGGGGAGGGGGTCTACGACATGGCCGACCTTTCCCGGGCGACGGAGAAGATGGCCGCCTACGTCAAGGCATTCGCTGACGAATACCAGGCTTCCGATATTCTCGGCCTGGGTTTTTCGAATGGTGCAAATATTCTTGCCAATGTGCTGATCGAGAAGGGTATCTTCGATGCTGCGGTTCTGATGCACCCGCTCATTCCGTTTCAACCCGAAGCCCAGTCGACACTGGCGGGAAGAAAGGTGCTGATGACGGCCGGGCGGCGAGACCCGATCGCGCCTGTTTCCATGACCGAGGCGCTGTCCGAACATCTGAAAAACCGAGGGGCAGAGGTCAGGACGGTCTGGCATCCCGGCGGTCACGAGATTGCGCCGCTCGAGAGCGATGCGGTTCGAGATTTCCTTGGCGGTTATTGACGGCGCTCGCCGTCTGTCGGCGGGAAACTCGTTTGCAGGACCGGCGAAGGCCGGTCCTGCATCTTTGCTGGAACAAGGATCCTATCGTCGTGATCGATAGGACATTAGGGGCGAGGAGGATATTTGCCCCTGATTGCCTTCATGTAGAAATTTCCCGGTGATTCCGCCATCGTCAACCCGACGACGACGCCCTTGGGAACGCCTTCATATTCTCGCCTCTGACCGTTGGTCAGATAGACCCGTAGATGCCGGCTGTCTTCGTCGTAGGTGATCGCCTCGATAAGTTTCGAATCAACCGCAGTTTCCACTTTGCACCCCGCAGTTTTGGATCTGAGATTCCTGATCAAGAAATGTCATTCACACTCGCAACGCGTCATCATTATGCTGCGCCGCGGGGGCGTCAAGCATCATCTTCTTTAACGTTCATTTTTTCGTGATGACTCTCGTTATAGTTGATTTTTACAGCTTCTTCGGACGCCTCGCCTGTGGAAATCCTATACCTGCGGCTCCTCCATTTGGGGAATATTGGCCGATTATGTCGCGGAAAACGCAATAGTCGCCGGTTTAACGCCGGATTAACCATCATATAGCAAACTATAGCGTAATATTAACCGCAGCACCCTCCCAAGTATGAATGATTACAAATTGCCGTTTCTCGCGACAGTCGTTTTACTATCGTTGGCGAGTTGCGTGAGCGGGCCTGACCACCTGGTCGTTCAGGCCTACCTGCCGATTTTCGATGGTGGACGGCTGCGCGCGAATGTGGAGACTACGAGATCCGATACGAAGGTGCTGTATCTCGCCTGGAAGCAGACCGTTCTGACCGCCATCGAAGACGTCGAGAATGCATTGTCGTCCGATCACCGCGACACGCAAACCGTTCAGGCGTTGCGCGCTCCGGTGAAGACAACGCAGGAGACTCTTGCGCTTTCAATCGGGAGCTACAAGGATGGACAATCATCCTTGCTCGATGTGCTGGATGCGCAGCGTTCGGTGGCGACCAGCCAGGCGAACCTGGCGCAGACGGTGCAGCAAATGGCGAAGGACAATGTTGCTTTGAATATGGCAATTGGTTCCGGTTACAACTTCGATGGGCCGCGATCAGGCCAACTTCTTATGAATACTGACCCTCATGCCGTTGCAGCGATGGATAAGAGATGGATTATTTCCGACAACCCGCCATGCGGTCGGGTCTCATAAATGGGTTACATGTTTAACTATCTAGGGCCGTGGCGACAACAGATACCGATACTGGCTGGCAACCTTAAGAGACGCGCTCGGCTGACGTTTGCCGAAGGCGAATTTGCTGCGGTCTACGCGATGAGCGATGTTCACGGATGTTATAACGAGCTCGTCAAGGCGCATCGCCGCATCGAGGAGGATGCCGCGCGCATTCCGGGGCCGAAACTCATCGTCATGCTCGGTGATTATGTCGATCGCGGGCCTGATTCGAGCGCGGTGCTGGAGTTCCTGAGCAAGACGCCGCCGCCGGGATTTCAACGATTCGCCCTGTGCGGCAATCACGACGCGGAGCTGGTGAAGCTCTATCGCAAACCGGCGCGCATTCTCGAATGGCTCGGCTTTGCCGGACCGGAGACGCTGCACTCATACGGTATCGATATCGAGCATCTGCTGCAGTCCGCGGCTGGAAGCGAAACAATTGCCCGCGTCATTCGCAACATGATACCCGAACGGCATATCCAATTCCTGGAATCGCTGCCGATCATGCTGCGGATAGGAAGGGTCCTCTTTGTTCATGCGGGCATCAAGCCGGGCGTCGACCTCAAGAGGCAGAAAGACGGCGACCTCATGTGGATCCGTCAGCCCTTCCTGGATGAAGGACCGCAGCTTCCTGTGCTGGTGATCCACGGGCACACCCCGGCGCGAATCCCGACATTCGGGCCGCAACGCATCGGAATCGACACGGCGGTTTCGGCGACGGGCCGGCTGACCGTGTTGACGATAAAGGGGACACGGGTCGGGATCCTCTAAAGCATCGTGATTCCCGAAAATCGGAATCGATTTCGGGAATCACGATGCGAGGATTGAAAGAGTTAGAGCGTCCTTTGCGCGTCTGAAAAGACAACGGCGCTGTAAAATCAAACGCCGCAGATTGTGCTCCGCGGCGTCAGGACGATCAGAAGTTCAGCAGGCTATTTCAGGTGTTGGTCACATCCTGATAGAGATTGGTGCCGATGCCGGTATAGGTAAAGCCGTGTTTGCGGACCTCGTCGCTGCGGTAGATATTGCGCAGATCGACCAGGATCGGAGAGCGCATCGACTGCTTCAGGCGGTTGAAATCGAGCGCGCGGAACTGGTTCCATTCGGTGACGATGACAAGCGCATCCGCACCAGCGGCCGCTTCGTAGGGTCCGCTCGCATATTCGATGTTCTCGATCACCTTGCGGGCGTTTTCCATGCCCTCTGGATCGTAGCCGACCACTTGCGCGCCGTTGTCCTGCAGGGTCTGGATGACTGCGATGGCCGGGCTGTCGCGCATGTCATCGGTGTTCGGCTTGAAGGTCAGCCCAAGGATCGCAATCTTCTTGCCGCGAATGTCTCCGCCGACGGCCGAAATGACTTTGCGTCCCATCGCCCGCTTGCGGTTGTCATTGATCGAGATGGTCGTCTCGATGAGACGCATCGGCGCATCGTAATCCTGCGCCGTCTTGGCAAGGGCAAGCGTATCTTTGGGGAAGCACGAGCCGCCGTAACCCGGCCCGGCATGCAGGAACTTGGAGCCGATACGGCCATCGAGACCGATTCCGCGGGAAACGTCCTGGACGTTTGCGTCGACCCGTTCGCACAGATCGGCGATCTCGTTGATGAAAGTGATCTTCATCGCGAGAAAAGCATTGGCCGCATATTTGATCAGTTCCGAGGTGCGGCGGGTGGTGAAGACCAGGGGTGCCTGGTTGAGGTAAAGCGGGCGATAGACCTCGGTCATGGTTTCGCGTGCCCGGTCGTCGTTCAGCCCGACGACGATCCGGTCAGGACGCTTGAAATCCTCGATGGCGGCGCCTTCGCGCAGGAACTCGGGATTGGAAACGACGGCGACATCCGCCGTGGGATTGGTTTCGCGCATGATGCGCTCGACTTCGTCTCCTGTGCCGACCGGTACCGTCGACTTGGTGACGATAACAGTGAAGCCTTCCACATAGGTGGCAATCTCGCGCGCAGCGGCGTAGACATAGGAGAGATCCGCATGGCCGTCGCCGCGCCTGGAGGGCGTGCCGACTGCGATGAACACGACGTCAGCGCTGCGGACACTTTCGCCGACATCCGTCGAAAATGACAGCCGGCCGGTGCTGGTGTTTTCAGCGACCAATTGCTCCAGACCCGGCTCGTAGATCGGAATGCGGCCTTCGCGAAGGGCTTCGATCTTACTCAGATCCTTGTCGACGCAGATGACGTCGTGGCCGAAATCCGCAAAGCAAACGCCTGAAACGAGGCCGACATAGCCTGATCCAATCATCGTGATGCGCATATTTCCCTCAAATCATTAGAGTAGAACGTCATGCTGCGTCGCAGCATGACGATCGTCATAGTTAATCTGGACGAAAAGACAATACCGAAGATCGCCTGAAACCCACATCGAATACCGAACTCCGGGCACCGCAGCTTGCCGCGCGCTGCCCCGTCGATAGCCAAAACATAGGTTTGTGTGGGCGATATGACAAGTCGAGCGGCTCGTCAGAGCAGGCTCGACTTCAATCCGGAAACAGGATCAATCAGTCTATGTCGCTGCCTCGGCCGTTATAGCCGGTACCAGACGTAGGGGTCTGTCCCCGATTGAATCTTGTCCCAGCGCAGATCGGTATCGCGCCAGTTCTTGATGCTGCTTTTCCTGTTGTCGAGGACGAGATCGCCCTTGTCGGTTCTGACGACGAGGACCGCATGTCCTTCACCGGAGGGCGTATATGCCGTCGCGATCCGCAAAGCGCGCGACGACCAGCCCATCGCGATCAGCCGGCTGCGCTTGGTCAAAGCGAAATCTTCGCAATCGCCGCTGCGCACATTCACCTTCCAGACGTCGCCATTCAGTTCGTTGCGGGAGTCGTTCCGGCCGATCATCGTACGATTGACGGCGGTGTTGACATCCTTCAGTTGCAGCATTTGCTTGTCCGTCAGCGCAACGACCGCCAAACCATTGTTGTCGCGGCATTCGGTCGGGTTCTGGGCGCAGAACAGCACCTGGGCGAAAGGCGGAATGATCTTGCCTTTTTCAGAGATATAACTGACCGCCGAATTACCGGTCAGACCGCGGGCAAAACCTGCGGGACCGGCGGCAAACGCCGAGCACGCATTGCCTGCTGTAAGGGCCAGTGCCAGAAGTGTAACGAATGTTTTCTTCATCTCTTAAATCCCCGTCAGGACAACCGATTGAGATCAGGCTTGCCTTTTTTCTCGGTCAATGGCATGGCGATCTGATGATCTGCCAAGTATTGGGCGCAGAATATCTGTCCCGTTTCTGCTGCTTGGAAGGAGCATAGCCGGGCCTTGTCTCGATTGGCTTAAACCTTTCGCGACAATTTTAAACGATGTGGAATTCTGTTACACTTTAGCACGCAAGTGCTTGATGTTCAACTTATGTTAGTACGAGTAAATTAATCTCTTTGGTTGCAATGGCTTTGGTCGCCGTCTACTCTGGTAAACGAATTCACATGTTCTCCAACCTCATCAATAAGCGGGTCTTGCGAGAGGTTTTGCTTTTTGCCTTCATCGGCCTCGTTATATTGACGCTCATACCGTTCGGGAGCGTTACGCCCTTTCCCTTCGCCTTCGCCGCGATCGGGATGTTTGCCCTCGCCATCATTTCGGGACTGCTGTTCAGAGAGCCGAGACAAAGCAGATGGGTTTTCAGTATCGCTTTGTTTCTACTCGTCGTCCTGGCGGGCTGGGCGTTCATCCAAACCATCGAACCGCCCGCCAATTGGTTGGCGAATCCCGCCTGGAATGCCGCGCGTGACCTGGCAGGTGCCCAGTCCGCGGCGATCTCGGTCGAACCGGCCGACACGCTCGCGTCGATCCTCTGGGTCGCCCTGCCTTTCGTCACATTTCTGACCGGGCTTCTCTTATGCGATACCGATCAGCGCGCGCGGAAAGTGCTCACCGGGCTCGGGCTTACCGCGGGCATCATCGCTGTTTTCGGCCTGCTGCAGTTTTTGCTGTTTCCCAACATCCTGATCGTCGTGGAGAAACGCGCCTACCTCGACAGCCTGACTGCGGTCTTCGTCAACCGCAATACCGCCGCGACCTTCCTCGGGCTTGGAACGCTGCTGATGCTGACCCTGGTCAGGGACATTACCCGAGCCTATTCGAACTATCCGCCCGGCGAGCCGGGCCGAAACGCGCTTCTCTTGAGATCGTGGATCTATATCCTGCTCTTGTGCGCATGCTTCACCGCGCTGATGCTGAGCCGCTCGCGCGCCGGGATCTTTGCGACCTTTGTTGCCGCTCTCATCTATTTTCCATGGCTTGTCATCAATTGGAACGGCTCGAGACGTCAGCTGAGACCGGCGCCAAGATGGCGTTCGATGCTGAAGCTCCTCTCGGCGATTGGGTTCGTCGTAGTGTTACTGACGGTGTTTGCAGGCCAGGCGATTTTGCGCGCGCAAGAGCGGCGGCTCGAGGATGATGATCGGTTCTGCATTCTGCCTGGCATATGGCGTGCCATTTCGGATCACTGGTGGACGGGGACGGGGCTCGGAACCTTCCGGACGGTGTTTTCCGCCTACCGCGATCCGGCTTGCGGAATTTTCGGGGTCTTCGACCGCGCGCATAATTTCTATCTTGAAGGATTTCTGGGCCTCGGAATATTGTTCCCGATTACGGCGGTCCTTACCTTCTCGGTGCTTGCCAGGGTGTTCTGGCGCGGGCTCGCCCAAAGACGGCGTCTGAGGCACTATGTTCTTCTTGGCCTGGCGGCGACGGTTTTGGTCGCCCTTCATGCGGCGGTCGACTTTTCGCTGCAGATACCGGGTTTTGCGGTGTTTTACTCCGCCTTCCTCAGTGCGGTTGTCGCGATAAGCCTCGGGCGTAGCAACGGAGAGGCGGACATGGCATATGAGCGGCCGTTAACCACTTAAAGTTTAAATGGATGGATTTTAATAAGATTTTCGGAAAAGATCGATTGTGCAGGTGCGAACGGTTGACTCTGAAACCCAAGAAATTTTATAGCGGGTGCAGCCTTCGGATTGTTGCGACGCCAGAAAAGTCGGACCGAAGTCGGTTTTCGCTTCCTAAAGGGCTCGGCGTTGCCAGCCTGCCACAGTTAGGGGAATGTTAATCGGCTTTCAGTGTTATTGATCGGGGATCGTCTTGTATTTTGTCAGATTGCGGAGCAGTAGCGTCAGGGGCGTCAACACAGGGTATTCTATGGGTTGTTCTCGTATCGGTAGTACACGCGTCGCCATTGTTGTAGCGCTAACGACTATATTGGCAAGCTGCACATCGTTGCCAAGATCCGGCCCCGATCACAAAGATGTTGATCGGGATGCAGCAGTGAAAGTGACAACGAAGGAGCGGCGGGTCGGTATCGACTACGCCCTGATTGATCTCAGCAAGAACGTCCTGTCGTATTTTTCCGCTCCCCAGCCGACCTCCTTCAAGGGGTTTGGCGGTGGTCGAGGCGGGGCGCCTGAAATTCCGCTCGGTTACGGTGACGTCGTTGAGGTCGCCATCTTCGAAGCTCAGTCCGGCGGTCTTTTCATTCCGTCCGATGCCGGTAGTCGACCGGGTAATTACATCTCTTTGCCGAGCCAGACTATCGATAGAAACGGGACGATCACAATTCCCTATGCAGGTCGGGTTCCGGCTGCCGGTCGCCTCAAGGAGACCGTGGAGCAGGACGTCGAAGATCGCCTGGCGAGCCGCGCGATCGAGCCGCAGGTGGTTATTACGACGACGACGAGTCGCTCCAGTCAGGTTGCGGTGCTCGGTGATGTCAACAATCCCCAGCGCATCGAGATCAGCCCGGCCGGTGAGCGTGTTCTCGATGTCATTTCCGCCGCGGGCGGTTTGACGACCAACAATATCGAGACGAATGTGACGCTGCAGCGTCGCGGCAAGACGGCAACTGTCGCCTACACGACGCTGTTGAAGAACCCGGCCGAAAATATCTATGTCGCACCGGATGATACGATCTCGATCGATCATGAGCGCCGTACCTATCTTATGCTCGGCGCCGCAGGCACGAGTGGCCGCTTCGATTTCGAAGAATCCGACCTGACCCTTGGAGAGGCAATCGCCAAGGCGGGCGGCCTGCGCGACGACCGCGCTGATCCGGCTCAGGTCCTGCTCTACCGCCTTGTCCCCAAGAAAACGGTTGCAGCGATGCACGTGGACGCGACGAGGTTTACGGGTGAAACGGTTCCGGTGATCATCCGCGCCAATCTTCGCGATCCGGCAACCTTGTTTGCCGTTCAGCAATTCAAGATGGAAGACAAGGATATTATCTATATTTCCAATTCGGACTCTGTTGAATTGGTCAAGTTCCTTGACATCGTAAACTCGGTATCGTCCACTGTTTCCGGCGTGACCGACGATGCGAATGATACCCGTAACGCGGTCCAGGATCTTGGAAATTGATTGACATAGGCGGGCTGTCATCGATCGCGAAAGATCAATGACGGCGGCCTATATAGCGGATTTGATGAAGGACGATGGTTATGGCAAGGTCTGGTGTTTATCGTAAGCTTGCGTATAGCGGAATTGTCGTCGCGATGTTTGCCGGCATGAATTCAAGCGCTTTTGCGGCAGCTTGCTTGGGTCCGGCAAGTCTGGCTTCCGGCGATATTAGTGGATTTTCAGCTAATCCCGCCGTTCTGCTCGACATGTCCGATCCGTTGGTTTTGTCATCGCGTGTTCGCGCGCTGGTCGGGAGCAGCAATGACGCGCTGTCGCTGGTGATCGAGCAGGCCAAGAAGGCCAGCGCCGCACAGATGGCGGCTATCGGCTCCGGTCTGGCGCGGGCCGCAAACAGCTGTCAGGTGCCGGATCCGCAGTTCAAGCTGGCGATCGAAAAAGCCGTTGCCGACGCGGCGATTGCCGATCCCAATCTCGCGCCGCTGCTTGCCGCCTTTGCGAAGGTTCTCGCCGAAGGCGGGACCGCAGCTCTTGGTCCGGGTGGAAGTGCTGCAGCAGCCGCATCCGGTATCGGCAATGATGGGTCGATTGGCCAGACGGGGCCTGGGGCAGACGACGGTACGCCGTTTGACGGCAGCGCGACGACCGCCGGTACGCTGAAGGTTTCAAATGCCGGCGCAGATAGTTCAACGACCACGACTACGATCGTCAGCACAGGAGCGGGAGGGCAGTCGTCCACCGATCCGACGCAGTCGACGAGTCAGAGTGTCCCGGTCATACAATAGCTGGAATTGCCCGTAGATCTTAGCACTTGACGCCTTTGTTGGAGATCGAAATTGCTATCGCCAGATAAACTTACGCCACGTATCGACCCCTCCCGCGATACGGGAAACGAAGCTGACTTCATCGATTTCGACAAGCTCATCGCAATCGCCCGCCGACAGTGGCGGATGGTTGCGGCGTGCGGTTTCGCCTTCGCCATTCTGGGCATTGTGTATGTCCTGACTTCGGTGCCTGTCTACACCGCCGACACAAGCGTGCTGATCGACCGCAGCGATAGCCAGGTGATCAACCAGCTGGCGGCTTTCGGCCAGATGGACGATGATGAAGGTACTGTCCTCAGTCAGGTCGAGCTTTTGAAGTCCGACACCATCGCCTATGCCGTCGTCGACAAGCTGAAACTCGTCGACAATCCGGAGTTCATGGGACCGAAAAGCTCGCTTTTTTCTGTCTCAACGTTAAAATCCTTCATGAATTTTCGGTCGTGGTTTGCCGATGACGCAGCCGTCGCACCTGATCCGGAAATGAGGCGGCGAGGCGCTGCCGAGACTGTCGCAGGCAATATCGATGTCGAACGCGTCGGCAAATCCTATGTTCTCGATGTCAGCTATACCTCGCAGTCACCGGATCTAGCGCGTGATATCGCGGCTGCCATCGCCGACGTCTATCTGGTCGACAAGCTCAATTCGAAATACGAGGCGACACGCCGGGCCGGCGAGTGGCTACAGGAGCGTATCGAAGAGCTCCGGCAGCAGGCGCTGGACACGGACCTCGCCGTGCAAAAATTCCGCAGCGAGCATGGACTTGTCGAGGCTGGATCCGGTACGCTGATCAGCGATCAGCAGCTTTCCGAGATCAATACCCAATTGATCAATGCGCAGGCCGAGACGGCGAAGGCCGAGGCAAAATATGCGCGCGTCAAGTCGATCATCGACGCTAAGCAGACCGATGCGATCGTCACGGATGTGCTCGATAGCTCCATTTCGAACGACCTGCGCAAGAAGTATCTGGAGGCTTCCAAGCTCGAAACTGAAATTGAGGCGCGGCTCGGTCCCGATCACGTCCAGGCGGTTCGGCTTCGTGCGGAAATGGAAGAATATAAAAGGCTCATGTTCGATGAGTTGAACCGCATCGCCGAGAGCTACCAAAGCGAGCTGCAGGTCGCGAAATCGCGGGAAAATTCTTTGCGCGACAGTGTCACACAGGCGACGGGCGTTGCTGCAACGGCTGGCGAAACGCAAGTGCAGCTCCGCGAGCTCGAGCGCACGCGCGATACCTACAAGAATCTCTATCAGAGCTTCCTGACGCGTTATCAGGAAGCAATTCAGCAGCAGAGCTTTCCGATTACCGCTGCGCGCATCATCACGACGGCGGAGACGCCGACGAAGCCGAGCGCTCCGAAGAGAGCCCTCGTCGTTGCTTTCGCGATGTTCCTGGGTTGTGCATTCGGAAGTGGTATCGCAGCCTTCCGCGAATTCCGGGATCGGTTCTTCCGCACCGGCGATGATGTCCGGGACGTGCTTGATGTCGAGTCTCTCGGTGTCATGCCGCTGATTGAAAATAACGTCGACGATCCGACGCTCGTTGATCCCAGCAATCCGCGAAGCATCGCCAGGGGCGGGAAGACCACGACCTATGTCGAGGAGCATCCGCTCTCGGCATTTGCCGAGACGCTTCGAAGCGCCAAGATTGCCATCGACCTCAGTGCTGCCGATCAGCGCTGCAAGGTCATCGGCGTCGTGTCGAGCTTGCCCGGCGAGGGGAAGTCGACGACATCCATCAATTTTGCCAAGCTCCTGGCAATGCAGGGTGCGCGTTGCCTGCTTATCGACGGCGACATGCGCAATCCCGGCGCCACCCGGGCGATCGGCCGCCATGCCGAGGCCGGCTTGCTCGAGGCGATTGTCGACAGCCGTCCGCTCAAGGATCTGATCCTTCTCGATCCCAAAACAAAGCTGGCATTTTTGCCGACGGTGGCACGGTATCGTGTTCCGCATTCGTCGGAGCTGCTTGCGTCACGCGGCATGGATCAGCTTCTTCAAACGGCGCGTCAAAGCTTCGATTATATTATCGTCGACCTGCCCCCCTTGGCGCCGGTCGTGGATGCACGCGCCATCAATTCGAAGCTCGATGCGGTGGTTTTCGTTATCGAGTGGGGAAAGACATCGCGCAAGGTCGTGCAGTCGACCCTGCTGTCCGAGCCGGAACTCTATGCGAAATGCGTTGGTACTATATTGACCAAGGTCGACCCGTCGCAGATGAAACTTTACCGGACATTCGGTTCGAGCGAGTATTATTATAAGCGCTATTCGCGATACTATACCGAAAGCTGATGTTCCGCGGTCAGTTCGTTTCGGTTACCAGGATCGCTTTCGTTATCGTCACCGTCGTCTTTGTGGTGCTGGCCGGTCGAGAGCTGTACGCTTCGATAAGAACGGCCAGCATCTCGATCGTCGCCGAAAGGATCGAGCGTGGAGAGACCGTCGCGGACGATGTCGTGACCAAATATGCGTCGCGTAGTGTCGACGTCGTTGACGGTCAATATTGCCGATCCGACATTGTGGCTGCTGGCGTAACCCTCGTTCTGGCGCAACTCGATCGGCAGAATGTCAATGTCAACTACGACGCCTGGGCGGCTGCGGCGTCGAGTGCACGTCAGTATCTGCGGTATGCGCTTTCGTGTATGCCGACGAATAGCAATTTTTGGCTTCGTCTTGCGGCCGTGCAGTCGACAATTGCGGAAGAACCGGTCGCGATTGCGGGGATGATGAAGCGTTCGGTTGTGCTCGCGCCTTACGACGAGGTGATGATCCTGACGCGATTTTACTTCTGGAACGATTTCACCGATGCAACACTTGCCGCGGCAAAGAGCGCGCTCGACAGCGATCTCACGACCATGCTGAAACTGGGCGATCGTTGCAGGGTCAATGCCACGATAAGAGAGATCAGCCCGCAGCTTCGTCCGATCTTCGATCCAGCCTGGACGAGCGTCGGAGACGCTGCGACGGCGCGGTTCCGACAGCGTTGCAGCAAGTAAATCAACGAAGCAGGCTTTTGGAGACATTTCCAAGCTCAAACGGCACCGGACTGCATATAATTCGTGCTGTTCCGGGGTGATCGTTCCGAATATTGCCGAAAGCTCGAAGCGGTGTAAATGGTTGCCGACCGTTGAGCACCTACTGCTCATTCTCGTGACGCGGCTCAACTTGTATAAAACAACGCCCGCCATCTGCGCGGCGGGCGTTGTTCTTTAGTTGGTTATCGAATGATCAGACGTCTGCGTCCGCGCCAGTGATGTTGAGTGTCAGAACGCCGACGTCGGTGTGGCCTTCGCCATCGGAGATCTTGTAGAACTGGATGGTTTCCGTGACGTGATCGCCCGGAGCGATATCTGCTGCCAGATCATAGGTGAATGTTCCATCCGCCTTGACATGGAACGTACCATACGTGCCGGCAACGTCGGTCGTTGCGCTTGGATCGCCGTTTACGGTCGTGTTGGCGAACTGGCGGAGGAAGAGATGACCATTGTCGCCGGCAATGTCGTTATCTAGGGCGTTGCCACCGATGGCGTCACCCTCGGTGAAGCTGTAGTGGTCGTCGACCGCGATCGGCTTTACCTGGGTTACGCCCTGAATGTTCAGGGTGAACAGGCCGACATCGGTATGACCGCTGCCGTCGGAAATCTTGTACGCGACTTTCTCCTGGAGCAACTCACCATTGGTGAAGTTGACCTTGGCAGCATCGCTTAGCACATAGGTGTAGCTGCCATCGGGCTTGACGAAGAAGGTGCCGTAGTCGCCCTGGATCTCTGTGATCTGGCTGTTGCCGCTCTTGGCGCCAACGCTCGCGCCGTCGAAGGCGCGCAGAAACAAGTGTCCGTTATCGGATGAATCGTTGGAAAGCAGGTTTCCTGAAATGGCGTCGGTTTCCAGGAATGTTGCACTATCGTCGGTTGCGTGAACAGCCATCGGTTCTCTCCTTGAATTGTTCTTTGCTAGGTCAATTCTGACCTTTAGCGAGCCGCCCGATTAAGGATATCTTAATACAGAGAGTCAAGGGTGTTATTAACAGCAAGTGAACATTTTGGGGTGTATTGTACAATAATGACACACCTTCAATTGGCATAAGACAATGAGGTGCCTGGTGTTTATTGCGTTAATAATAAGTGAAAATGTCAAACGACAGATATGAATTCATGTTTCTTCGGAAGGGAAGAATGTTTATTCAGGGGCAATTTATAAGAATACGTTGAGGTTCTGATGTGCAGATGAGATGTTGATATAATCACTACGGGCTATGGCGTGATATCGCTGTTTTGTTTCGTTGCCCGCTCTATCTCATGCTTTTCGGAGAAGTAACTGATGTCGTTCTCTTGTCACATATGTTTATCAAGTAATGCCTCTTTCGAGGCGCAACTTTTACAAATTAAGATGCGTGTTCTAGAAGATAATCTTATTGCCACTGCCGATATCAACTAATTTGTTCACAATTGTGCAGTGCAACTTTTTTTGCAATGCGAAATATTCGAGAAATGAAGATATTTTGTAGCGGACATAAGAATTATCGCTAGATAGAACGTATTTTAGTGTTCCATTTTAGGAGGCAGAGAGAGGTCCGCGGGTAAAAGGTTTTCCAGTATCTTTGGGAGACCATGGCGTGACCGTCTACTATGTAAATTCGGCAACGGGATCCAATCAGAACAGTGGAGTGAGCGAGCAGGCGGCTTTCGCGACGCTTTCCGCTGTCGAGGCGCTCAAGCTCAATCCGGGCGATAGCGTGCTCCTGGCTGCGGGAAGCGTGTTCAACGAACAGTTCGATTTGAAATACTCCGGCAGCGTCGCCGCTCCCATCACGATCGGCAGTTACGGTGTTGGCGATGCGCCGGTCATTCACAGCAGCAATGACGGCATCCACGGTTCCAAGGCTTCGAATATCGTCATCGAGAACATCAAGATCGCCGATACCGGCGCCAACGCGATCTATGCAGGGAATGTGTCGAACTGGACGGTTCGCAACGTCGAGGTGACAAATACAGGCCTTGCTGGAAAGCCCGGCTCGATCAGCTTCCAAAGCAGCCAGAACATCACGATTGAGAACAGCAAGCTGACCGGGGTGCATGCCGATGGCATTTGGATGGACAAGGTCAACGGTGTCACCCTCATCAACAATACCGTCACCAACAGCCAGGGTGCAGCGGCAGACGCTATCCAGCTCAATGATAGCAGCAATATTCTTGTCAAGGACAATCATCTGGAGCAGACGGAGACCAATAGCGCCAAGGGTGTCCTCGTGTTGGTCAGGGCTGTAAACGCCGTGGTCGATGGCAACACGCTCATCGGCGGCGGCTTTGGGTTGAGTGCCCAGGCGGGCACGAATATCGCCATCCACGACAACGACATCTCGGGATACGGCGGCTATAGCTGGTCCTACGGTATCGGCCTTGGCGATCAGGGCGATGCGAAGAACTATGACATCAGCGGAAACTATGTGCATGGTGGTGTTTATGGCGTGCTGGTTAGCGCAGCGGGCTATCCAAACTACGTTCGTGAGAACATCGATATCCATGACAATGTCTTTGACGACCTGTCCTCGTCAGCGCTGAAGGTTGACAGGTCCGCATCGGGTTCTTTTCATGACAATATCATCGACAGCCTGGTATCGACGCTGACGATGCCGCTCGCAATTGCTGCTCAGAACACGTTCTCCATCGGCGAGAACAAGACGCTCGAACAAGCGCAGGCCGAGCTTGACGGCGCCGCTGGCAGCACGAACAGCAATACGTCATCCAACATTGAGCAGACGCCTACCGTGCCAGTCGTCGAGCAGCATGTGGAAGTACCAGCGCAGCCGCAAACAATTACCCCGGCACCCGCAACGGAAACGCATACCGCGCCGCTGGTTGCGACGCCAAGAATCGTCGCGGTTCATGACAGTCTGAAAATCTCGACCGACACCGGCAGCGCCTATCACGGCAATCTCCTCGAAAACGACAGTGCCTCCAATGGGACTGTGCTGCTCCGCCGCTTCGGTGACAGTGCTGTGGACAAGCATGGGCTGACGCTGACGGGGAAATACGGCTTCATGCATGTCGACTGCGATGGCGACTATACCTATACGGTCGATGCGGCAAAACTCGCCGGCATTAGCGGAAACGTCAGCGAATCCTTCCAGTACAAGATCTCTGACGGTGCTTCGCACATCGATACGGACTCGTTGAGCGTCTCCATCAACGTAGATGCATTCCATAGCTCACATTCGCTGGTCTGAGTCTGTCATCTTCAGAGAGAAATATAGACTGAATATATAGTTAATGCCCCAGTAAACATCGTGTTTATGCACGCGGTACGGCCATCCCTTTGAGCCGTTATTGGGCGGTTTGCGATTTTCACTTGCTTAGGCCGGTATATTTAGCGTAGCGTCAAGTTAGAACCCCTGAAAATCGCGCGCTATAAATTGGATGTTTTTGGTCATTTTTTGGTGGGATTCATATAATAAGTAGTGAGTTTGCAAGCGGAGGATCGGCGCCGGTGCCGCCGATCCAGATGCGGCTGTGTCATTGATCGGGCTTGATGGGTCCGTAGCCGCGGTGCGCTGGCATGTATGCCTATGGGTTATGCGGTAAGAGAGGGATTACTTCGTGTTTCAGAGTTCAGCAGCTGATGTCAGCGAGCCATCCAAAGCATTGAGGAAATGCAAGGGGGGTCTTGTTTTCATTGGAATAGCAAGCGCGCTTATCAATATCCTCTATCTTACAAGTTCATTTTTTATGCTTGAGGTGTATGACCGGGTCATCCCCAGCAAAAGCATACCCTCGCTGGCTGCGCTGGCAATGCTTGCGTTAATGCTTTACGCCTTTCAAGGTGCGTTCGAGGTTCTGCGAAGCAGGATGCTCGTGCGTGTTGCCGGTTCGCTTGACGAGATGGTGAACGGACGTGTGTTCCGGGCACTTATCAAGGCTCCGCTGAAGGTCAAAATCGGCGGCGACGGGCTTCAGCCGTTGCGCGACTTCGACCAGATCAGAACCTTCCTGTCCGGTATGGGCCCGACAGCGATGTTCGATCTGCCGTGGTTGCCTTTCTATATCGTGATCTGCTTCCTATTCCATCCGGCGATCGGATATATCGCGATCGGTGGATCGCTGGTTCTCGCCATCCTGACGTTCATGACCAATCAGGGAACGCGGACGCTCTCAAAAAAGCAGTCTGACTCCGCCAATATGCGGAATGCTTTCGCGCAGACCTCGATCCGCAACTCCGAGGTCATTCACGCCATGGGCATGGCAGGCACGATGGCCGAAATCTGGGACCGCAAGAACAGTGAATACCGGACGATCACCCGGCAGGCATCGGATGTCGGCAATGGATATGCGACCTTGTCGAAGATTTTCCGTATTGCTTTGCAATCGGGGACGCTCGCGACCGGCGCAATCCTGGTCATTCAAGGGCAGGCCTCTTCGGGAATTATCATCGCCGGCTCGATATTGACCTCTCGCGCCCTGGCGCCTGTCGAAGCGGCGATCGGAAATTGGCGTGGTTTCGTTTCTGCTCAGCAGAGCTGGGGGCGGCTTTCGAGCCTGCTGAAAACCATTCCTGAGATTCCAGCCCCGCTTGCGCTCGCTGCGCCTACCAAGCAAGTCACTGTCGAGGGCCTGGCGAGCGGACCGCCGGCGGGTCAGCGCCTGGTCATCTCCGATGTCAGCTTCGGCTTAAGGGCAGGGAGCGCGCTTGGGGTCATTGGTTACAGTGCCTCGGGTAAGTCGTCGCTGGCGCGGGCGATGATGGGCATCTGGCCGACCGTCAGAGGATCCATTCGCCTTGATGGCGCGGCACTCGACCAGTGGGACGGTGACGCACTTGGCCGGCATATCGGCTATCTCCCGCAGGATGTGGAGCTTTTCTCCGGGACCGTCGCGCAGAATATCTGCCGCTTCGCGAAGGAGATGTCGCCCGAGGCAGTGGTTGCCGCAGCGAGGGCGGCGCGTGTTCACGATCTTATCCTTCGTCTGCCGAACGGTTACGAAACCGAAATCGGAGAAGGCGGTGCCGCGCTTTCGGCCGGCCAGAGGCAGCGTATCGCGCTGGCAAGAGCGCTTTACGGCGACCCATTCCTCGTCGTGCTCGACGAGCCGAACTCCAATCTCGATGAAGAAGGCGAGCGGGCGCTGAGTGCCGCGATCATGAGCGTGCGGGCGCGCGGCGGCATTGTCGTTGTCATCGCACATCGGTCCGGCGTTCTGGCGGTCTGCGACTTCGTGCTGATGATGCAGGATGGCCGCATGATCGCGTTCGGTCCCAAAGAGGAAGTTCTGGCAAGGGTCAGCCGGCCGGAAGCGGCGCGCACGCCGATTGCCGAGCGCGTGGCTCAGCTTAAAGTCGTGGTCGACGGCATGAATGCGGCCGAATAGGCCAGAAGGAAGATTGTGAGTAAAGTTATCAGTGAATCGAAACGCTCCCTCAATCGGCATGTTGCCGTTGTCGGTGTGCTGTCTATAGCCCTCGTTTGCGGCATCGGCGGTTGGGCAGCGACGACAGAGCTTTCGAGCGCAGTCATCGGCGAGGGCGTGATCGTCGTCGACGGCGATGTCAAGAAGGTCCAGCACCTGACAGGTGGTATCGTGTCGGAATTGCTGGTTGCCGAAAACGACCATGTGACGGCAGGGCAGGTGCTGATACGGCTCGATGGGACGACGACAAGAGCGAACCTCTCGATTGTCGAAAGCACGCTCGCTCAGCTTTATGCGCGCCGCGCCCGTCTGAAGGCGGAGCGAATCGGTTCCGATTCGTTCGAGGTCGAGGAAAACATCAGTGATCTGACATCCAGCACCTCCGCGGAGAAGCTTCTCGATGGTGAGCAGAAGTTGTTCGACAGTCGCAGGACGGCGCTTATCGGAATGAAGAGCCAGTTGGCATCGCGCAAGGACCAACTGGGCGAGCAGGTAAAGGGGTTGGTCGTTCAGATCAACGCCACCAACGATGCCTTGGGCTTGATTGAACAGGAGCTTGAGGGCATTGATACGCTCTACAAGAAGGGGCTTGTCACGCTTCAGCGTTTGAATACGCTCAAGCGCGCACGCGCCGATCTCCAGGGCAACAGCGGCCAGGAAATCGCAGCAAAGGCGGAGGCCGAGGGTAAGGCAATCGAGATCGATCGCCAGTCGATCCAGCTGGATGAGGATCGTCGTTCGGAGATCGCAAAGGACCTGACCGACGTCGAGGCGCAGATCGCCGAATATGAAGAGCGCCGCGGAACCGCACTCGATCAGCTGCACCGACTCGACATAACCGCGCCGCTGACTGGGCGAGTTCACGAACTTTCGGTTCACACCGTCAATGGTGTCATCGATCCCGGCCAGACGTTGATGCTCGTCGTTCCCGAAAATAACGAACTTACGGTCGAGGCGAAAGTCGCCACCCGCGATATTGACCAGGTTCACGTCGGCCAGTCGGTCGATGTGCGTTTCAGTGCTTTCGATCAACGCACGACGCCTGATGTGAGCGGTGAGATTACCTCAATCGCCCCTGATATCGTCAAGGATGAGCGCACGGGCATCAGCTACTATCCCCTGCGCGTCAAGCCGAAAGCTGAAAGCATTGCCAGGATGAAGACGATAAAGCTCTATCCCGGCATGCCGGCCGAGGTCTTTATCAAGATCGGCGACCGGACCGTCATATCCTATCTGACGAAGCCGCTGACCGATCAGATGCAGCACGTATTTCGCCAGGAGTGATTGGCGGCTGTTTTGCGTCGTTAAGAGCCCGGACGTCTCAAAGCAGCCATCCGCCAAGCTGAGGTTGGATAGTTTCGCCTTGCTCGAACGGGCATGATCGGCCTTCACGAAATTGTCTCAAGCCCGCTGCAAGGTCTCCCCATGATGTGTTTGCTGCTGTGGCGAGCGGCGCCGACTGAGAGGCGACCGGCTTGTGGACTGGTTCTGTTTCTGGCGTGTCTGGTGATGTTTTCAGCGGTCAAAAACGGCCATGCCGATAGTCCTCAGCCGCTGAAAATCGTGGCTTTCGGAACATCCTTGACGGCCCGCGGGGGATGGCAGCCCGCTCTCGAGACAGGGCTTTCAGCCTGCCTGCAAAGGCCCGTGAAAGTCGAGAGCGTTGCAAAGAGCGGCGAGACGTCACAATGGGGCCTTACCCAAGTTGATCGCGTCGTTGCCGCGCGGCCGGATATCGTCCTGATTGAACTCTACGCCAACGATGCGACATTGCATCGGTTCGTGTCGCTTGCGCAAAGCCGAAAGAATATCGGCGACATCCTCGACCAGCTCCGGCAGCGCCTGCCGCAAGCGCGGATCATCGTCATGGCCATGAATCCGTTTTCAGGGCTGCGGGGGCTAATCCGCCCCTTTGCCGATAGCTATGTCTCTGCCCATCAGGCGGAGGCGGAAAAACGTGGTCTGGAGTTTGTCGACCACCGGCCGCACTGGGAGCGTCTCACACCGGATGATCTGGCCGCGGCAATTCCTGATGGTGTGCATCCTCTGCCCGAGATGGCCGCCAAAATCATCGCGCCTGAACTCGTCAAACGTATCGCCGGCAACAATTGCGGAGAATGAAAAATTCTCTCATTGCCCGCCACAATCCCTGGCGGCCCTCGGGGGTCAGACTGCCGCGATATAGCTTTTCAGGTAGGTGACCAGTGAAGCCCGACCGGCCTCCGACGAGTCTTCGTGAGACGGGCTATCCAGGTCTTCGAGCAGATAGTTCCTGAGATCGTCATCGGTATGTGCAACGTAGATACCCGGTCGGCCTGCGAGCTGGCCTACCGTGGCAAGCTGATGATCGTTTCTATGCTCGCCGAGAGATGCCTGCCGAGGAACGAGAATGATCGGCTTTCCAAACCGTTTCGCCGTAAGCACAGTGCCAATTCCCGCGTGAGAGACGATGACACTTGCATCGAAAAAGACTCTATCGAAGTCCGCGGGCTCGATATTCTTGATCCATTTCATGTTCTGTGGCGTGTAGGTGCCCTTGCCGATCTGCGCCAGAACCGGTTTGGACAGTTCCTTTGCGAAGGTGTCGACAGATTTGACGAGGCGATCAAACGGCAGCTGCGTTCCGACGGTGACAAGGATCAAAGGACAGCTCCTGCGTAATGGGGGCCATCCGGCCGTGAGAGATGCTGCCACTGCGTGAGCCAGAGCGTCGCAATATGGCCGGCCAATTTACCCGACAGGGACAGCTTCTCGACATTGGCGACGCTATCGATCCAGATCGTCCGCTTGCCCGTCAATTTACCGGCAAGCAGGCAAAAAAGCCCGGGCGCGGCACCGGTCGAGATGACAACGTCGGGCCTCTGTTTGATGACGATGGAAAAGGCGCTGAAAAAGCACCGGATCGACATGGTAATCGAGTCGCGGCTGCAATCGGGAAGCACTAGTCCGTCCCGAATATCGTATTTTGCAAGCAGTCCCGGGATGGTCGTTGCAAAGACGATATCGCAGCCCTCGAATGCGCCGCGCATGGCCATCAACTGCTCCCAGTGGCCGCCTCCTGACGATGCAGCGAGAACCTTCAATTTTTTCTCAGTCATAGACAGGCATCTCCTATATTTGACCGATGATAGGGGCGAAAAACCGTTCTGTACGAACAGCGATTGTGTCACGATAGTTCAATAGAAGTGTACCATTTTTGGCCCGGTTGATTGAAGCCTTGAAGTTCATGGACAGCCAATCACTCATGATATTTTCAACTGGAACATAATAAGGGTCAAAACTCTTCCAAGGGCGCTCGCGCAAACAAATATCAGAGAGCGGCATTGGGCTTGTATTCCTGGTATGCATGGCCGAGAATCCCGTTAACCATGCCCGCGCCGCGCAGAACATGGGTGAGGGCTCGCATGCCCCAATAGGGTGAAATCAAGATCGCCGGCAGCATGACCAGTCCGAGGATCACTCTCGTGGCGCCATAGGCCGCGCGATAGATCCGACGCTTGAGGTTACCATGCAGGACCTCGCTGACTGCGAAGGTATTGCCGAGCCGGTATTGTCTTTGCAATACCCATTTCCAGGTCATCCGGCTGGCCGGAACGATATCATGGACAAGCGCCTTGTCAGCCCAGAAGACCTGCATGCCACGGCGGATGGCTTGGTTGAAGAAGAGGTAATCCGTGCCCCCGGTGAAGCGCATCTTCTCTTCAAAACGCAGATTCCATGAGCGGATCAGGGGATAGTCGAACATGACGTTGTTCGAGGCCGCATAAGAAATGCGTTGACCGTCCGTGTTCTTCTTGCGCTCGAACACCTTTGCCTTGATGAAATATTCCGGCGGGTTTTCGGGATAGACCGGTTGGACGGGGCCGTAGACGCAATCGGCGCGGTTTTTCTCCCGTGTCTCCAGCATTGCGTCCAGCCAGCCGTCGACCGGCCATTCGTCATCGTCGAGAAAGCAGAAGAGGTCAGTGCCGGGAGGCGCTGAATCCAGTGCGCGATTGCGTGCAAAGGGTATGCCCTGGTTTTGTTCGATGACGTAGATCAGGTCGTAGGCACCTGTTTGGCCAAAGCTCTCTACCGTGGCCCTTGCGCTGCCGGCCGCATCATTATCCACGATCACCATGGTGAGATGAAAGGGACGACCCGGGTGCCTGACCTGGCGCGTCATGACGTCAAGCAGCTTGGCGATCCCGTCGAGGCGGCGATAGGTCAGCACGCCGACGGCGATCTTCAGCGGCGCGGCGCCTGCTTCTGTGCCGACGGATGAATGCGGAGAAGTCTCTTGCTGATTCATGACTGTCCTCTCCGCAGCATATTTCCCAAACGCTTGCGCGCCGCCATCAAGGCCACTTCGGTCGCGGCAGCATCGCCGAACGGACCGCCGGCCACCGTGTTGCGAGCTTCGCCCCGAAGCTTCAGCAGCGATGTCGTTTCGGCAATGCCGCCGGCCACGAGGCTCTTGCCGAGTGCCTGCAGCCCGTCATAGCGGCGCGCCAGTTCCAGCCCTGTCGCGATCATGATCCGTGGGCGCAGCGTCTTTGCCCTGCTTGTGCCCGTGTAGCGATTCGACGCATGAATGCGCTGAAACGTCAGCGGAGTTTCGACGATCGCGCCGCGACCCAGATAGGCGGCGGCAAACTTGATGTAATTGTCGCTGAGGACGACGTCTTTCGCGACAGACATTGGCAGGATCTGAGACAGCAGATCGCGGCGGAAGCTCAAGCCCGATGTCGGAACCGGAAGCGAGGGAAAGCCGCCTCTGCGCAGCGTATCCCGCTTGTCGAACAGCGTCACCTGCAGCTCCGCAGGAGGCTGGTCGTCTTCATTGGTCGTCACGCGGTCGAAGCACCAGTCGATCTCGTTGCGATCGTAGATCTCGGCGATGCGGGCGAGTTTGCCGGGCAGAAACGTATCATCGGCATCGAGGAGAAAAAGGATATTGCCACTTGCAGCCGCAAAACCCGCATTGAAGCTCGAGGCCTGGCCGCCATTTTCCTTCAACACGGTCAGGATCCGCTCGCCATAGGAAGCAAGAATCTCTTGGGAATCATCGGTGGAACCATCGTCGACCACGATCACTTCGAAGTCGCGATAGACCTGCGACAGAACACTGTCGATGCATGGGCGCAAATACTGGCCGTAATTGAAATTGTTGATAAGCACCGATAATTTCAATGCACGACCTCCTGCGCTAGTCGACCAGAATGATTTACTGCCGGTGCGTATCGGCGAAGTCCGGCGCGGTAGCCACGCATGTAATAGTACTTCCAGATGGCCCAGAACCGCTTCTTTGATCGCGGCAACGGGTAAAGGAGGGCTGCCCGAACCGCCCAGTTGGCGCTCTCGATCCAGGTTCTTAAGGGGATTCCCCCGATCCTTATACCTTTTGGAATGTCCTCGGCGAAGAGCGCCGGCATTCCATAGCCAAGACGTTCCCCACGCTTCTGTACCCAAGCCTCTGTCACGCTGGAGGCTGGAATCCAATGATGAACAATGGCCTCGGCGCACCGATAGGTTTTCACGCCGCTTCGGGATAGGCGGCTGACAATTTCCGTATCCTCTCCCATTGCGAAAAGACCTCCTGGAAGCGGCCCGATATCTTCGCGGAATCGAACATTGCTGGCAAGCAATTCGCGACGCACGGTTGTGTTCGGACCCCAAATTTTTGTCGGGTCGCATGGGCCACTGGATTCCTGGTCGGCTATGGCGAAGGTTGATCCCATGGGAATCCAGTCCAACAGCGGATCCCCATGGGGATAATGCTCCCAATTTGGAAGAATTCGGCCGCCGATAACGCCGAAATCCGGGTTCCCCTCCGCGCATGCAGCGATCGAACTCAACCAGTTCGCATCTGCCTCGACGTCGTCGTCCGTAAAAACGATCAGCGCTCCTCGAGCTATCGCCAGAGCTGCGTTCATAGCTCCTGATTTGCCTGGGCGGGCATGATTGACAACAACAATTGGAAGCTTCTTTGCATATTGATCGAGAAGCTCCTGTGTTTCGTCTTTACTGTTGTTGTTGACGGAAATCAATTCCCATTGTTCGACTGGAAGGTTTTGCCCCAACATCGAATCCAGCATCTGTTGAAGCCGTCTGCTGGCGCCGTTGAAGGACGAAAAGATGACACTAATTCTCGGATCCGTCATCAAACCCACTCGCCTCCTGACGTGCGAAAATCCTGCCCGCTGCCTCCGCAGCTGGAGCACTTCCTGTCGATGCCGCTGTTTAGTACTTTCGTCATTTGGCACCGACCTGAGAGTAGATCGTTTTATTCATCGTAGATCGCTGCCTGAGAAATTGGCGCAGGATCCCCTGTCTCACCGACTGCGCCCAGAGCAATTTGAAGCGAATGCCGCTTAGGGGAAATCTCTTGACGACCACGCTGGCCGGCACCATCAGAAGCCATCTCAAGGCGCTAGCGATGGGCAGACCGCCAATTTTCGTTTTGCTGTCGAAGAGGTCCGGCCGAACGATAACCAAGCCCATGCCATAACGCTCGCCGCGCCGCAAAACCCAGCCTTCGTTCACATAGCCCTTCCTGACAATGTGCCGAACCCCAGGATGCCGCGAGTGAAAAGCCTTGGCTCCATTCTTTTCCAACCTGAGAGCGAAAGCAGTATCCTCACCCATGGGGAACTGAGCGACAGTGGCATCCGGGCCGAGGCCGTCGTGAACGATATAGCCGGATCCTAAAATGGAACGACGGAAGGCCGAATTCGGCCCCGATATCAATGCCGCTGAAATCGGCCCCTCGGGTAGACCGCCATTTAGCGCATAAAGAATCCCCAGATGCCCGTAATTGATGAGCCACGATGCCGGCTTTTCCTCCCATTCGGGCGTTATTAGGCCGCCGAATATGGCAAACTGTGGCTGCTCATCTGCCAAGGTGAGAAACTGCTCGATCCAATCCGGCGCGGGAATGACGTCGTCATCGGTTAAAATGACGAGCTCGCCCTCCAGATGGCGGAAGCCCAAAGTCAATGCGTACTGCTTACCTTGTTTTGGCTCAAAATAAACTTCCAGCGGAAGCCGCTCCTTATAGGAATTCAAGACTGCTGCAGTGTTGTCGCTGCTGTTGTTATCGACCGCAACGATTTTCCATTCTTCCTGCGCTAGGGTGGAAGCGCATAGTGCGTCAAGCATCGTTGGCAGAGTCTTCTCACCGTTATAAGTTGAGAACAGTATTGTAACCTTGACTTTGCTCATTTGATGCTCCGGACCTCATTTCGGTCGGATCGCTTCCCTGTGCGATTCGGGTCACGCCTTTACCGATGTCTTGGGCCTGCGATAGAACGCTGTCGATGCGTGGGCGCAAATACTGCCATAAACTTTTGATGAGCACCGAGAGTTTCAAATTACTGCCTCCTGTGCAATCGATTACTGCGTCATCGTTTGAGAAACGTATCGGCGAATTCCGGCGCGATAGCCACGCATGTAATAATATTTCCAGATCGCCCAGAAACGTTTCTTCGATCGCGGCAGGAGATAAAGCATTGCTGCTCGGAAGGCCCATTGTGCGCTTTCGATCCAGGTCGGAAGCGGAACTCCGCTTAACCTCACCCCTCCAGGCACCTCGTCGGGAAAGAGCGCCGGCATGCCGTAGCCAAGCCGCTCGCCTCTTTTCTGTACCCAATCCTCCGTCACGCTCGATGCCGGAATCCAATGATGGACCACGGCCTCGGCGCATCGATAGGACTTGGCGCCATTGGCCGCCAGGCGAATGATGATTTCCGCATCTTCACCCATGGCAAAAATCTTTCCGGGAAGAGGACCGATATCTTCGCGGTAGCGCACGCTTGTTCCGAGCAACTCTCGCCGGACGATCGTATTCGGGCCCCAGACTTTCGTCGGGTCACACGGTCCGCTTTGGGTGTCATCGACTATCGCAAAGGTGGATCCCATCGGAATCCATTCGATAAACCTGTCTTTTGGTTCTTTCTCCCATTCAGGGACGATTCTGCCGCCGAAGACGCCATAACTCGGATGGGCTGCGGCGCAGTCGATGATCGCTTTCAGCCAGTTCGGCTCGGCACGAACATCGTCGTCCGTAAAGACGATGAGATCCCCCTTCACCCGATCCAAGGCCATATTGAGCGCGCCGGACTTTCCCGGCTTGCGCTGCTGCAGGATGGTGATGGGAAGCTTGTCGCTATAGGTTTCCAAAAGATCAAACGTGCCGTCATTGCTATTGTTGTCGACGGCTATCAGTTCCCACCGATCATGGGGAAGCTCCTGGCGCACCAGGGAATCCAAAGTATGGCGCAGCCGGCGGCTGGCGCCATTGTAAGATGAAAAGAGCACGCTGACGAAGAGATCCGACATCAGTTACCAACCCTCTTGGTGAAGTCGAAAGAGAAAAGCTTCATATTTTGACTGCCTGTGCGATGTTCGAATGGGATCGGCGCTTACGCGGGGGTCGACCGCGTCTTACCGAAAAACTCGCGCCTGTGACCCTCGCCGAGTATCCTCAGCTTACGAAGATTACGCAACCATCGCCGCGGTTTGGTGAGCACGCCGCGGTTCAGGAAATACTGTCGCAGCAGGCTCGGTGCCTGACTATGCGATCCGCCGTGGGCGACCCGATAGACCGCCCCGCGAAAGGGAAGCTTTGTGAGCGGCGCTCCCCGTTGCGCAAGAATATCCGCTATGCGGACATGGCTGCCCAGCATCGACTTGATCCAGTCGAGCGAAGCATCCTCAAAGCGGGTCGGCAGTTCGTAGAGATCGGCACGAATGATCAACGAGGTACCGCAGAGATGGCTGAAGTCGTCGTGGCCAAACAGGAAACTACCGCCATCGTCCCAGATATAACCACGGTCGATCGTCCACCCGTTGGCGTCCCGATAGTCGGATACGTGTTGAACGATCCGAGAGCTTACGAAATCGTCGTCATCGACAATCATGAAGAAGCGACTGTCCGTGGCATTCAGCATGCCGCTCAGAACGCGACGCCCTTTGTCTGCCCGGAAGGCATCAAGGAAGTCTTCCTTGCTGCCCTTTCCGAGCTCATGCAGGTCGTTCGGCGGAAAGGTGACACGCACGGCTGAGAATTTTTCCGGCAGGTCAGGCAGATCGGCGCCTTCGTTGGCCACGATGATGCCGCGCCAGTCTCCATTGGTCTGGTTGGAAATGGAGGCCACGGTCTGGGTCAGGTTTGCCTTCAGCCTGCTCCAATCGCGGGCATTGTCCTGATGCCGGACCGGGATAATGAAGGTGACAAGTGTCATCGAATGACCCCCTTAAGCCCGCAAGCTCACAGCTTCTTTTTCATCGACACGCCCCTTTGCCGCCTGACGACGCGCCCACTCTATTCCGTCCTCGAGCGAGGTTGCCTTGTATGAAAGGTCGGTTCCGCCGGAGAAAGCATTCATGAAGCGGCGGATCTTTCCATAGCTGTTGTCCAGCACGGCATGCGGGCGGCCGAGCAGCAGCGAGCAGATATGGACGTGCAGGCGATCGGTCACGATTGCCCGGGCACGCGAAATCTGACTGATGCCGCGCTCGAAACGGTTGTGTGCCGCAGCGTCCAGTCTGCGCAAGGCCACTTCGCTCGGCTTCAATGCGAGATAGGCCGAAGCGACCCCCAACTTCTTGGCGATATCGACCTTCCGTTTCGACTCGGTAATCCAGTCTTCCACAGGAATATCGGAAGGAATCTTGCGATCGGTGCCGCCAACCCGTTCCGCATCCTCCCGCAACATGGCGAGGACGGGAATCTGCGTCGCCCTTTCCGGAAGCGGACCGATGGCAAAAGCCATATCGGGGCATAGTCGGACGGTGCAGTCGAAGTGTTTTTCGGAAAACTCCTTCGATTCTTCGTCGCGCACGAGCAACACGAAATTCTTGTGGCGCCCGATTGCCCGTTTGGATTGCTCGATGCGCTCAGGCGAACTGTAGTGGATCGACTGCGGGAACTGGATGATCTGCCGATCCGGGAAACGCTCCATGATCGATTCGCGGAAATCCTGGTGGGCAACCCAGATATCGCCGAAATTGCCGCCGCCGTGAATGAAGATCGGGCCGGTCGGTACGCGCCGTTTCAGTTCGTCGGCGGAGAAGTCGTACAGCCGGGAAACATAGTCCGGGCGCTTGCCGAAGCGATCCTTGAGATAGGCCATCTCACCCAGCCAGATTGCCGAGTCGCCGCAATTGCGGATGTCGGGAAAGTCGAGAATCGCAAGCGGTTCGTCGCGCGAGACATAGTCCTTCAGGCAATCATGGATCATGCCATTGAGTTTTGCGATCAGCTCTGATCTGGATTGGCTGGTCATTCTGCCTCTCTTTTCATGTTCGTTTAACTTCAGGCCGACTTGGGTACGGCAATACGTTTGGCTTTTGACAGGAACTTGACAACGATACGCTGAACTTCGGTTTCCGGGCCACTTGGCTTCTTCATCGCAAGCCAAAGGACAAAGCTGGAACCGACATAGAGGATACCGCCGGTGACGACGAGGATGGCCAGGTGAAGGGCCAGCGCCAACTTGTCGGTGGGGGTGTTCAGGACATGTGACAATCCCCAGACGCCGGCAGCCATCACGGCGACACTGGCAAGCGCGCGGAAGTTTGCCGCGAGCTGCTGGAAGAATGGCAGATTGATCAAGCGCTTGACGAGAAGCATGTTGACTACGGTGGAAATCAGACCCGTCAACACGCGGGCATAAACGACGCCCGGAAGCCCGGCCATCATGAGACCGGCGATGATGATGGGCACGCGGACCACCAGCATCTGCGTGTCGCGGATGAACAGCATCTTGGTATGGCCCTTTGCCATGCCCAGCGGTTGGACGAGCGAACCGAGGGTCTGCAGAGCGAAGACCGATGCGAGCGCCTGTACGATGAAGATGGCGGGAACCCACTTTTCTCCCAAAGCAAGCCGCATCATCGGATCAGCTACCACTGCCATGCCGATTCCGGCCGGAAGCGCCACCGCCGCCAGAAGCGCCTGTGCACGCTGATAGGCTGCGACAAGCCGGACCGGGTCGTTGCGGACTTTCGAAAAGCCCGGGTAAATCGTCTGGTTCAACGGCGCCGTCGCCTCGCGCGTCGGCAGAGTCGAAAGAGTGTTGCCGACGGTATAATGGCCAAGCTGCGTGGCGCCCAGCATCTTGCCGATCAGCAGATACTCGACCCGCCAGTTCAGCGTGTTGACGATCTGTCCGGCCGTCAGCCAGAGCGAGAACGAAAACAATTCCCGTGCATGCCGGAAGGTTATGCGCGGCCAGAACGGCAGTACGGTATAGGAAACGATGATATTCGTGACCTGATAGGCGAGGGTGCCGACAACGAGCGCCCAATAACTCTGGTAGATGGCAGCAATTGCCACCGTCACGACGAAGCCGACCAGCTTTTGCGAGACGTTGAGTACGAACTCCTGCCAGAAGATCAGGTCACGCTGGAGCATGACGCGGCGTGGATTGGCGAGACCACTCAGGAGCAGGCTGAAACTCAAAGCAAGCATGACGCTCGTCAGCCGGGGCTCGTTGTAAAACTCGGCGATCGGATAGGCACTGGCGGCAAACAGCAGCGCCAAAACAGCGCTTCGCGTCACGCTCAACGTCCACACCGCACTGAAGTGAACTTCGCTCGGAGATTCGTGGCGGATAAGCGCCTGATTCAGCGAGAGTTCGGTGACGGAGCTCAAAATGACCTGGATCGTCGTTGCGATAGCAACGAGACCAAAGTCGGCTGGCACGAGATACCAAGCCAGGACAAAGGTGCTGAGTGCGGAAAGCCCGTTGACGATGGCGCGGGACAGACTCAGCCATATGCTGCCTTGGATCAGTCGGTCGGTAACACTGCTCATAGATGAATGGCTCCGCACGACCAGGACATCGACCATTTAAGTGGGCTGCACACCCGTCCAAACTGCTTCTCCCCTTTATCCGGGGAGAGCGGGTTGATGGAGTTAGAAAGGATCATGCCTGTTGCCTCGTCACGAACCCGGTTTGCGACATCACAGGACGCTTGCCGTTTTCTTGGAAAAATCTTGCTTCAATCGGTTCAGCTCAAGCAGCATTCTGTCGTGCGCCTTTATAATAGCCTCATCTGTGCTGAGCTGACCCGGCTTCTCTGCTACCCGCTGCAACGTCTTGACCGTCGATCCAAAGACATAGTTGCCAGTGAGCTGTCGGATCCGGCGGTGGCGGAACGTTATGTTCTTCAAAAGGTAGGTGTTTTTCCGTACCAGCGATGCGCCTGCCTCGACGATATTTGACGGGCCAATCGCGTCGAAGTCGATCTCGAGATTAAGCGCACTTGCCCAATCGTACCACTTGGCTCGATTCCCCGGGGCGATCGGCCGGATAGCCCGCCAGGGAACGCGCAGCGCGTCTGAGATAATGCAGCCATGCATCGCCTCGGAGACCACTTTATGCGATGCGCTAATTTCGGTCAGAACCTTTTCCACAGACCAGCGCGGATCGATATAGTGAATCCCCGCGAGCTCACAGGCCTTATCCCAACTGCCATACATCGCGCTTTCGTAATGCGGCATGAAAGAGACCGGGTAACGCTTCTCGATGCTTTTTGCATCCCAGCAGCTGCGCGTGAGGATACCCGAATCGCCGATGGCGTAGCTCGGATCGATGCCGAGGACTTCGGCAGTCTTCTTTCCGCGCACGAAATAGAACGTCCAGTTGCGATCGACTTTCGGCGGGTTTGTGTAGCCGCCATAGCCCGAGCCGAATACAATCTTCTGCATATTCGGGTCGAAATTGTCGTAGAGGATCGAACCGATGCCGAGAAAGAGTTGGTTTTCGTCGTCGTCGAAGAAGCCGGGCAGCAGTCGCTCCCAAAGCCAATGATTCAGTTCGTCGCCAAAATTCTCGTGTTTCCCCCTGTAGGCAAACATCTTCATCGTGCTTCTCCAGTCGGCAAGTGCGTCACGATCTGCGAGACCATCTCATCTTCGCGTGCCATGCGTCCGTAACGCGAAATGATTTTGATGTCGCTGCGGATTATCTTTGCCGGATTGCCAGCGACGAGCGAGCGCGGCGGCACGCTCTTGGTTACCACTGAGCCCGAGCCGATGACGCATTCGTCGCCGATCTCGACGCCGGGCAGAATGATGCTGCGGGCGCCGATGAAGCAGCGCTTGCCGATCCTCGTGTGGAGATAGAGCCCGCGCGTGAGATCGTGAGTCAGAATCGCTGCCTCAAAGGCGACGTAAGTTTCCGCGCCGATATGCAATCCCCTAGGGTTGGTCTTGTCGAAACGCACGCTCAAGGAAAAGCTGGCCGTCGGATCGATGTCCATTCCCCAGAATTTCGTATAGTAGAGCCACTTGGCCTTCACAAATCCGTTCCGCAGCGGCCGAAATACGTTCAGTCCCCACTTCGGCTTTTTTCCTGTCTGCACCATCAAGTCCGACCCCGGCTGGAATATTCGTCTAGCACGGAACTGTAATAGTCCTCGAGCGTCCCCGTCTGACGACGTAAGTCGAAGCGCTCGGCCACCAGAAGCGGTGCCCGCGCGCTAAAGGCTGTCCACAGAGCCTGGTCGTTGAGCAGTCTTCCGACCGCCTCCGCCATTCCCGCGACATCCCGCTCCTCCACGAGATAACCAGTTTTCCCCTCTTCGATCGCTTCGCCGACGCCTCCCGAGCGAAAAGCGACGACCGGAGTACCGACGGCTTCCGCCTCGAGATTTGCGAGGCCGAAAGCTTCGGCGTGACCATTGTCGAGGGTCACGCTTCCGTGGAGATAAAGCTCCGCACTGGCGAGCAGATCTCTTATCTCAGTCTGCGACAGATTTTCATGGATCGTGACGCTTGGCAAGGAACGACGCGCCAGTGCTTCGATTTCCTCCTTCAAGGGACCCTGGCCGACCATGACAAATTCGACCGGGGTGCCGGCCGCAGCCACACGCGAAAGCGCGTCGATCATGAAACGGTGGCCCTTATAGTCGACGAAGCGGGCAATTGAAACCACGCGCCCTTTTTTTCGGGGACGGGGTTCCATTTTGAAGAGATCGAGATCGATGCCGATATGATGGCGATAGACGCGTTCGGCTGGAAAACCGAGCGCCAGCAGCCGGTCGCGGATGAAATCGGAAACGGCGATGTTCCAGCTATTCCATCCGGCCATCTCGCTCCGGCCTTTGGCGAAGAAGCGCACCTGATTGAAGCCGCCCGGCTTTTTCGGATCGCCGCCATAGGTGGCGTCAAAGCCGTGAAACGTCGTGATCAGCGGCTTGCCGGCGGCCCGGGCCAGCGGGCCGATGACATAGCCGTTCTTTCCAAAATGGGCGTGAACGAGATCGGCTTTGCCGATCGCAGGAAAGAGGAAGGGAAGGCCGATCTGCGGGATTTTCAACAGCAGTTCACCGGCCCGCGCAATGGGAGACCGACGGATGTCATGAACCGGAACAGTGGATTTTTTTGTATGCGCCGAAGAAATTCGCGAGCCGGCAAGAATTTCAGCTTCGAAAGAACGAAACGCTATCGCCTGGTTGAGAACAAATGCCTGGCTGGCAGGCAAAAATTTTTCCACATAAATAACGGCTTTTTTCATGAATCTGTTCGCGTCTCCGTTGTCTTGTGCATCACATCGCCTCTATTGCCCGCCGGATACCGTCGATTGCACTTCTTGGCGCATTATTTTCGTCGTAAAGATTAACGCGCTTCGTGCAAGCCGCAGCGGGATCGGCCGCTTTCTCATCGCGCTCGCCGTATTTTTCCGACATGCCCCATACTGTCACGCCTTTCAAGTCGCCATGTTCTGCCGCCACGGTGATCACGTCACTGAAAATATCGGCGTAGGATGCCGGCGTGAAGGCTTTGTCGCGGTTCAGGAAGTGGCAGGACGCGTCCAGTTCGGTGATGAAAACGCCGACACCCATGTCCTTCAGCGCCGCGCAGAAGCGTCCCATTCCTTCCGGATCGATCCGGTCGAGGCCGGGGCGGAAATGCGCCTGCAGCCCCACCGCATTGATCGGCGTTTTTTTGGCGACGAGATCCTCGACGATTTTCAGGATGCGCGCGCGCTTCTGTTCAAACACGTCGGATTTTTTCTCCAGATGCGTTTCGTTGAGGACCAGCGTCGCACCGGGATTGGCTTGGTGCGCCATGTCGAAACTCATACGGATATAATCGTCGCCAAGAAGGCGTCGGAAAACACAATCCCGCAGATCCGCTGCATCATACTCCAACGGCTCGTTCACCACATCCCAAGCATCGATCGAGTTCTTATAGCGAGTGACAACCTGTTTTATATGACGGTTCATGGCCGCCTGAATGGTCTTTGCGTCCGTGATATCAGACACCCAGCCCGGGACGCGATACCAGATCAGCGTATGGCCATAAACCCTCATGTTGT
Organism: Rhizobium leguminosarum; assembly: GCF_002953715.1. Lineage (GTDB taxonomy): Bacteria > Pseudomonadota > Alphaproteobacteria > Rhizobiales > Rhizobiaceae > Rhizobium > Rhizobium leguminosarum_V. The sequence continues at coordinate 3,391,525 of NZ_CP025012.1, read as the reverse complement.
TTTTACGTGCAAATGCAACCATGCGGTCGGCGCTGCCGAAGCTGAAAATGCCCGGTCTCTTTTCCGTCGCATTCCACTTCAGCTCGTTTCGCGGCGTTATTGAATTGACGTTGTCGATGTAGATCTCGGAAGCGATTGGATCGTTGATGTTTTGCAGGTCGATTGCCGATCCGAATCGGAACGACTTCCTGTCGGCAAGGGCGCGCAGCCCTGCAGAGGCGGGCACCTGTGCCAGGGCCTGGCCCGCGCGAACATACAACAGAGCGAGCGGAACCGAGGCGAGGAAACGTCTTCTATTCATTTTATCTCTCACTGTTAGCTTTTTTCATGTCTGGGGTGGAATTTGAAGGGCCAGGCTCGTCGGCACCGATCCATCACGGGATTCGCGTTCAATTCAGCAGAGTAATGCAACCTCAAATATACTTTCGCCGCAGGGGATATTCTCAGTGTCTGCTAGACTTTTCAGCATATTCCAAGATATAAACCGCTCGGGGAGGGCGCTCGTGATGGAAGATTGGTCTAGCTATCTGATGAGCTGTTTTTATATGGCATTTCAAAATGCCGTTTTTTTTATGGCGACTGTTCGAAACGATCTATCTCTTCTCGATGACCGGCAGTTCGCAGCCCTTGTTCTCGGCATCGTCGGCGTCATTTTCCTCCCATTCGCAGCGCTCGTCAGAATGTCGTGGCGGCTGCGTCAATCGGAGGTCGTCATTCGCTCGCTGAACGAAGACCTTGCGCAAGTCACGCAGGACCTCAATGTCGAGCGTGTCTGGCGCCTGGCGGGTGGGGACAGCACCGAACGGCCGGGTGCGGACAGTTTGAAAGAGCTTTACAAGATTCTGGCCAGAGATCACGACGATGCAAGTTACATGGCGAGATAAGTCGGCGCGCGGCGGGAAGCCAGAAATCTAGAACATGTCTGCCTTTTTCCGACACGCCGAAGTGCTCTATCTCTTTTTTTCACAATTTGTGTGAAGCTGCTGCGTACCTTTGCTGGAATTGCATCTAATGCCGATGCTCCTGACTTTCTGCCGGGGCCCCGGTGTCAGAGGGCTCGGAGACTGATTCCGGTTGCGCGCTGTTGATGTCGACCGCAGGGTCGGGCAAGGGCAGCCATATTCTGCCGGAAAAATAATTTCTCGTTCTTTTCTGTGGTCCTGAAGTCGCATCCAGCGAGAGTGTGAAATTGTAATTCCCGGGATTGAGCACCTCGCGGGTGAAGCTGATACTGGCTCCGAAGCCGTCTTCTTTGATATCCCTCAGGTTCTTGATGGCGTTCAGGGTCTCGTGAAAATCAAGCCATTGCGGTTGCCGCAGCATGATTTGGAAAATTCGCAGAATGCCGGGATCGAGCTGGCCATTTTGATCGGTCTCGGGATTGACGATCTTCACGCGCATATTGTTGATCGTGCCTGCGGCGTCGCCGCGAACGATGACGAAGATGGAGCTCGGGAGCTGATCCTTTTCCCGCTTGCCGCTCTGCTCGAAAAAGCATTCGAACGTATCGGCGTTGAAGCTCGCCGCCGCCCAATCGCTGGTTTCGATGCCGGCATTGCGCAGCGCCGCACACATTGTGGCACCGGATATCCGCCATGTCCGTAGAAAAGTCGACGCGGTCTGTGCCGCCGGCGGTTCAATGACATGCAAGGGAAGCGCGAAGGTGGCTGGAGGCGCCGGGCGGGGAAGAGCTTTGGGCGGCGGCGGCCTAACCTCAGGGGGAACGAGATCGAAGCCAAAATAATGGCTGACCGTCTTTAAGTGTTTCATGTCGTTGGAAAGCAGCACCGTTCCCATGACCAGCGTGAGGGAAATCGTCAGCAGCAACCAGAAGACAACGGGAATCCGCGGTTTTCTCACCGGCTGTTTCGCATATGCGGACGAAGAATTGTCGGGCAAGCTTATCTTCTCCGGCGTGCGAGAAGGGTTTCGATCGGGCTGTCTAGAGCATTTCCGTTTTTCTCCAAGCCACGGAACCCTCTATCTTTTTGTTTTTGCGCAATTCCGGACGCAAACCGCTGCGCACTTTTGCTGGAATTGCTCCAGATCCAGCATATACATTCAGCCGTTAAATATCTTTGGCTTCGTGTCGGCAATTGGGCACCTTTGTGCCGCGTCATCAGGCAGGGCGCGCTGCAGATTTCGGCGGAGGCGTTTCAATCCGATGTCAACCTGGAATCTCCAATATAGCTAGGGACAATCGCGATAGCAGACAGTGAATGATCTCACCATTCCGGCTATGAATCGATCGCCGTTAGTTCGCCTTCCTCGTGATTTCGGCGGACTATTGTTATTGTAATTATGATATCGGGCAAATTTTCCAGATTATTTCTGGAGATGCATAGATTTATTATCTATATGTATTTATTTGTATTATAAATGCATCCTATTTTCGCGCAAAGATTTTATTTTTTATTATAAAACCACAGATTATATTTTGTTTATCCTTGAGGCTTGGCAGGTTTCATCAAATTTTCGGCGTATTCTTCGATAGGGTTTGCCGCGCAATCGCCGAGGGGGAGGGATATGTCCGTCGAGCTAGACGCAACCACCTATGTTCACGCCAAACCGACAACCGCGCACTCCTACATCATGCCCGCCGTGCTCGATGTGCTGGAGAGCCATTTCGACGGTTCTCTTGAGAAAGAGGTCTTTGATTTGGGATGCGGTACCGGCGGGGCAGCTGCGGCTCTTGCGGGAAAGGGATATTATGTCGTCGGCGTCGATCCTTCCAGCGATGGTATCGCTAAGGCCAATGTCAATTATCCCGAACTGCCGCTGAATGTCGGCTCGGCCTATGACGACCTTTCCAGGCAATACGGCACATTCAATGCCGTTATCAGCCTGGAGGTTGTCGAGCATGTCTACGATCCGAAGGCTTTCACCTCGACGATGTACGATCTCGTCAAGCCGGGCGGCATCGCCGTGATGTCGACGCCCTATCATGGTTATCTGAAGAACCTTGCCCTGGCTGCGGTGGGGAAAATGGACGACCATTTCATGCCGTTGACGGATCATGGGCATATCAAGTTCTGGTCGAAAAACACGCTAAGTACGCTGCTGCTGGATGCCGGCTTCGACAATATTCGTTTTGAATATGTCGGAAGGATTCCCGTTTTCGCCAAGTCGATGATCGCCGTTGCGCAAAAGCCTCTTAGACACGGCGTCGCAGCGGCACTGGTTTCGGACGGCATTCGTCCGCTGCGACGTCTGCGATAGAGCAGGATCGCACCCGCGCCAAATGGCGCCCGTTGCAATAATCCGCAGGTTGCTTTTACTGTGTGAACTGCTGAAAAAAACCCTTACGAAATATTTACTTTTAGTTGCATTCTTGCTTAAACTCTCCATTATACAGCTGGGCGTGCTGATAACGCGGGAGACTTATTCACATGAAGGCTAAATCGCCGAATTCGATCGACGTCTATGTTGGCAACCGCGTGAGAGTTCGGCGGAAGACGCTCGGAATGACCCAGAACGGCTTGGCCGAACTTCTGGGTATTACCTTCCAGCAGATCCAGAAATACGAAAAAGGAACGAATAGAATAGGCGCCAGCCGTCTTCAGCGCATATCCGAGATTCTTCGCGTGCCCGTCGGCTTTTTCTTCGAAAACGGCGGCGCCGGGCCGATCGACGGCCAGACGAGTGAATTGAACAGCTTTTTGTCCTCGAAAGAGGGGCTGGCGCTCAACAAGGCATTCATCGCCATCGAGGACCCGAATATCAGGCAGAAGCTGGTGGCGTTGGCCAAAAGCCTGGCAGCCGCGGGGTTGCCTGAAAGCGACAGTGAGTTGCACGATTCGGTTATGAACAGCTGAGGACGGATTGTGCTCCATCTGCAGACATTCGGCGATCTGCGGTTGATCGAGACGAATGGCGATCCGGTTCGCTATCCGATCAAGGGCCTGTTGATGATGGCCCATATCTATGCCGGCGCGAGCCATGAGCTCAGCCGTTATGAATTGGCTCAGTTTCTATGGAATGACGTCGAGGCTGATCTGGCGCGGCTCAATCTGCGCAAACTGCTTTCTCGCATCCGCGAGACAGACGGCGGACGCGCCGAAATGCCGTTCGATTTCACTGCCACCACGGTTCGTCTCAACACGCAGGCAGTTTCCAGCGATCTGGATATTTTTCGCGCCGGCGGTTCGCCGCTGGAGCGGCTGAACGCGATCGCCGAACTGACCCAGCGCGGGTTCATCGGCAATATCAAACCAGCGACAAAGTTGATCGAAGCGTGGATCAGGGCGCAACGGGACACTCAGGCGCTGCAATTGCGGCAGGCATTGCTGGATGCGTTGCCGGATGCGCAAAAGCCCGGCGCGGCCCGCACCATTTCCAGCGCCGCCCTACAGATCCTCGAACGGGACCCAAATGACGAGCAGGTCAGGGCCTTACTGCACCGGCTATCTGGCGGTTCGTCCCTCAGCGAGAAATTGCCGAACGGCGACGGCCATGCCAGGGTACAGGTGAAGAGTTCAGAGGTCGGCGGTGAGACATCTGCCGACATCGAACGCATATCGCCGATGCCGCTGATCTTGCCTCGCCTGGTGCTGCTTCCCCCGACATCGAAACATGCCGATGCCGGACTTGCGCTTGCCAACGCCCTGATCGAAGACGTCACGATCGAACTCTGCGCACTCAGAAACATTTCCATCGTAGCACCCCATACGGCCGGCCAGATCCGCCGCGACTCCGAGAAGGCTGCCGTCGTCGCCCGTCATTCGATAGCCTATCTTCTGGATACAAGGCTTTCCGAAGAGGGATTATTCGCCCAGCTGGTTTATTTTCCCACGGACGAGATCATCTGGGCCAATCGCTTTGCGATGACGCCCGATATATTGCCGCGTCAGAGACGGTTGATCGCGCAGCAGCTGACCATGTCGGTGGCCCGTGAGCTGGCTGAAAACGAGGAAGAGCGCTTACGCTTCGAAGCCAATCCTGAGGCCTATCACGCCTATCTGGTCGGCTCGAGCCTGATGAGCAAGTTGACATTGCCGCATATCCGCCGGGCACGGAAGGCATTCAAGCAGTCATTGTCGCATAAGGCGGATTTTTCTCCGTCATTTACCGGGCTGGCGAGGACCTTCACCAGCGAGTGGCTCGTGACGGCGCAGGGAAACAATGAGCTGCTGCATCTGGCGGAACAGAATGCACTTCGGGCCATCGAGCGGGATCCGGCATCAGCGGCGGGCCATCGCGAGCTTGGCGTCACCAAACTCTATCTCGGCGATGTCGATGCCAGTGTTGCCGCACTTCATCTGGCGGAAGAACTCAGCCCGCATTTTGCCGACGTCATCTATAGCCATGCCGATACGCTCGTGCATGCATCCCGCCCCGGCGATGCGCTCGCCAAGATCAGAAAGGCGATTTCGCTCAATCCGATAGCGCCTGACGCCTATCTCTGGTGTGCTGCGGGAGCGAGTTTTTTCCTGGAACAGTACGAGGAGGCCATCGCCTATGTCGAGGCGATGAAAGACAAAGCGCCGGCCCATCGCATCGCCGCGGCCAGTTGCGCAATGATCGGCGATCGAAAACGGGCGCTCTTCCATCGGCAACGAGCCGAAAGCATCAACCCGGTCTTCGACGTCGAGAAGTGGCTCGCCATCGTTCCCTTCAAGGAACACTGGCAAAAAGAGCTATATCGGGAGGGCCTATTGAAGGCCGGTTTTTAACAATAACTTAGGGGCATTACATGGCGAAAGCTGTCATTATAGGTATACCCGGTGAGGCGGGTCTTTGGCTTGCCGATCTCGGCGCGGGTACGGTCAAGCCTCTCAATCCGACGGGGGATTTGGGGACTGCGAACGACCTGCGCAAAGTCGGCGGCACATTTGTGAAGGGCGTCGACCTCGCCGTCGCCGTTTCGTCGGCGCAGGTTGCGCTCTCCGGTCACGTCGACGGCTGAGCCGGCATTCTGACGGATCGGTTCGTATATTCCGATAGGGTTATGTCGCCGCGGGAAACCCTTTCCCGCGTCGAACCTCTTTTGGCCGGGTTCGGCATTACCAGGGTTGCGCGACATACCGGCCTGGACGACATCGGAATCCCCGTCTGGTGCGCATACGCTCCCAATTCCCGCTCGATCGTGATTGCCCAGGGAAAGGGCCTGACCGATATCGACGCCAAAGTATCCACTGTCATGGAAGCCCTCGAACGGGCGGTTGCCGGCGAACCCTCCGTCGATCTCATCCACGACACCTCTTCCCATCTGCAGGCGATGGGGCGCAAGACCGACATGCTGAACTGCCTGACCGCTCTTCATAAACCCGATCTCGGACCGGACGAGGAGACGGAATGGGTTGCCGGCATCAATATCCTGACCGGCGACGAGGTTTATGTCCCCTTTGAAGCGGTGGTGCTCGATCGCACACGGGACGCGCGATACTGGATGTCTTCGGACGGCCTGGCGTCGGGAAACAATGCCGAGGAGGCGATCTTTCATGGCGTCCTGGAGCGTATCGAGCGTGACGCCCATGTGCTGTGGCAGGTGGGCGCGGAAGCGGATCGTTATGCCGGCTGCGTCGATCCCCGCGGCTTCCAGGACGGCGCTTTGGACGGGCTGATCGACAAGATCGAAACATCGGGATTGGCGCTCAGGCTCTTCGATATCACCAGCGACATCGAGATCCCCTGTTTCACCGCCATGCTAGGCCCTGGGGATCTTATTCCAGGCCCTCGGGCTCTTCACGGCGACAGGGACATTCGCCTCGTCGAGGTAACCGGGGGTACCGGCGCTCATCCGTCTCCCCTGCGTGCGGCCATTCGGGCGGTGACGGAGGCCGTGCAATCCCGGCTGACCTATATCAGCGGAGCCAGAGACGATATTTCTCCCGCAACTTTCTCTCGATGCTTGCCGCCGCTGATGCGGCAGGCCTTCGCTGCGGTTGCCGCACCGCCCGCGACCGCCATCGGCCGTGACGGGGTGGCAGGACATGGGCAGCAGGATCTGCCCCACTTGCTGCAGCATGTGCTCGACCGACTACGCAACAGGCGGATCGCTTCGGTGATCGCGGTGCGCCTCAGCGACGACACGCTTCCCTTCAGTGTCGTCAAGATTGTCATTCCCGAGCTCGAAAATCCGGAGGGGGAGCGCGCCCAGCGGTTCGGAACGAGGGCGCTTGCCAGGGCAATAGGATTTTGAAGATCATTTTCGCAGGTCCCAGTCTTCCCGATGCGGCGTCGCTGGCCGGCGAGGGGATATGCGTCCTGCCGCCTGCCACGCAGGGCGATGTCTTGGCTGCGGTGGAACAGGGGGCCAATGTCATCGGCCTGATCGACGGCGGTTTCGAATATGCCGCGCCGGTCTGGCACAAGGAAATTCTCCACGCTCTTTCGCTGGGCGTCAGGGTTCTCGGGGCGGCAAGTATGGGCGCGTTGCGCGCTGCCGAATGCCATCCGTTCGGCATGATCGGGATCGGCCGCATTTTCGAAGACTATCGCATCGGCCGGCTGGTCGACGATGCCGCCGTCGCACTCACTCACGCGCCGAGCGGACTGGGCAGCAAGCCGCTGACCGTACCGCTCGTCAATGTCAGCGCAACGCTCGATGTGATGGAGGATAGCGGAGAGCTGGCCAGTGGGTTGCGCCAAGAGCTCGAAGATGCCGCAAGCGCGATATTCTTCAAGAAGCGAACGTGGCGGGCGGTCGTCGAGCAATGTGCAGGGCTGGCCGAGCCGGATCGTCCGCGACTGCTGGCGGCCCTTTTGTCGAATGCCGTCGATCAAAAACGCATTGATGCCCTGGAATTATTGAAAGCCGTGCAGGACGCCGGCGACATTCGCTCGAATGCCGATCTGCCGTGGAAACTGCACGAAACCTCATTCGCCACGCGCCCTGCATTGTAAAGCGAAATCGGCAATTGTCACCGAGGGTTGTGTCACGCTTTTTTCACGGGCTGGATCACGTCCAGACGCGTATCATCCTTCAATTCATTGGAGAAATGGGGCATGGGCGTGACATCGGTTGTCAAGATAAAAGCAGACCAAGGGGCAGAAGACGGTCTGGACGAACTCGTTGCATTGGCGCGGATGATTGCCTATGCGCGACAGGTCGCGCAGGATGTCAAACTGCCGTTTGCGACGAATTGCCTCGACCTTGCGCTTGAGGCGGTGAAGCAGGAGGTCGGGGAGGGCTTGACCAGGGAATTGGCCGAATTGAGCTCCCCGGTTCCGCAAGTGAGCGTGAGAAGCCATTAACCGGCGTGTGTCCGATCGGACGTGCTGGAAACGCTCTACCACTTCAAATCCATGCATAACCCCGAAAATCAGCATCGATTTTCGGGGTTATGCATGTGTTGGTGTGCCAGTGAGCGGTCAATTGAAATCCGTTCTGTGAGCTGGCGAGAATTGTAGGTTGGGAGAAGCCTGGTTCGTTTCTGGGCCGGGCGCATGCGCTGTTGAATGGTTGGGCGGTTTATTCGGAAACTGTTCGACATCCATCGCTCGGATGGTTTCGACGCAAAGGTTAAGCGATTTCGTTGACGTTGCCTCCGGGCAGGGAAGCAGCGGCGATTTTGGGTCTCACACATCGTGCGGACGATCGGCCGATTGACGGCCGATCCATTGACCTCAATGGGTCAAATTGCGCTTCTGGGCCAGCAGCAGAATGTAATCGTCGGCAATGTCTGCGATAGCCATTGCGACTTCGGCCGGATCGCATCCCTCGACCTTCGTATTTGTAATGAACTGATAGACCGCCTTTTCGATCTGCTTGCGGCAGATCATCACGCGCTCATCGTAACCAAATTCCGGAATCTGCGATGCCATATCACTCATCAGGTCGGCTCCCTCGCTACTTACAGTGACCATGACACAAATTATAAGTTGAGCAAGCAAATGCTTTATGAAGGGTTAATTCGCGGGCGAGGTGCGACCATTTCGACACAGGTCTGGCCCTCCGATGTATTGAATCAGGACTGTCCAACTTCGCCCAAGCATATCTCGCCAAGAGGATAGGCATTTCTGACGCCGCGGGTTTTGCGTCGGTATTTCCATTGGCAAGTACAGCCTCATATGCCGACGTTTGAAGTGACAGTCGCAATGCTGTTGGCTGAATCGGCCAGTCCAGATCATATCGAATTGTATAATGTCTTTATTTATCAGTGTGTTAATCTTTCGTGCCGCGGTGTTGAATTGCATCGGCAGCTTTTCCACGCGCGGCCGGCCCAGGATACTATTGGGCCATCGGCCGTAACAACATCGCCAGTGTGCCGGCAGGTTGTCGGATCGTTGAGAACCGGGGGAGGGAAATAGCGTTCGGGAGATTTCCAGCCCTCGCGCGAAAGCTAAACGCCGATGCGTGTGAAATGAAGGAACTAATAAACCGGCAGTGATAATTTACTTGAATAACTAAAATTTATCAAAAGGTAAAATTATGAATTTCAGGCAATGGTTGTATTCAAGTATCAATTATTTGACGACTAAAATTTTATAAATCAATACTCTTTGGGTGTGTTCTGATCAATAATTGTCGTGATACTTATGGATTCCTATCTTCTAATAATATCGTCTTGATGACGATCGTTCCGTTTTAAAAATTCATTGCGTATCCAAAAATATCCCGAAACCAAATTGGAGTTTTGGAGAAATACTGACCAAGTAAAGCCGGCATTTCGACATTCACTTGCTGGTGACGCGGGATTTCTCATCAAGCCAATCTCAATAGCCTAATATCGTCATCCGAAACTGAGATCTATTTAAGCTGATGCAGCGATAGCGGTGACCGCATTTGTGCAACCAGCCGAGAAGCAAAGTGGAGGACCCGCCGGGGTGGGTGACGGGTCCTCCAGTCGGAATGCCTGCACAGTACGTAGGTATGATTTCAGTTAAATTCGACATTGTCGAAGATCATTATTGGGGTAGTTCTTTTTTTATGTAGATTACTCTCTTTTTTAGCAATTGCTATTCTACCTCGATATAAAAATTTGTAGTACAAAATAGCGAGATAGTCACAGGCTGATGGAGAGGAAGGGTTGTCAAACCTTTGGATGTTTGACGGTGCTCGATCTCTCCGGTGCGACATAGCGACCGAGCAATGAGGTCGCCGTAGAGCATTCGCCAGACCGATCGATCTCAGACAAGCGGCTGAGCAATGTCTTCGTTCTGAAGCGAGACCAACCGCCGACCAAGGGGAGAAGCGGGTCGATCTCTTCGAATTTCCTGAGATTCTTTTGCTTTTTTTGCCTCGCTGGCCAGATTTTCGACAACGCCCTGCGTTTGGCTCTGTCGGCTTTTGTAAGGATCAATCTGGCGAGGATGCCGGAGGCGAGCATTGGACTATGATGATAAATGTGTTTGAGCGAGGTCGCAGCGCTGGACCAATCTTTCAAAGCGGCAAATTTTGAAAATGCATAAAGATGCGCCGACGCGCGGGCGCAGCCGACGACAAAAGCCGGAAGCTGGGGATTGCGAGCGATACATCGCTCGGTCACCGCCAGAAGCGATCGCGCCATCCGCGACCTGTCTGAAGACCTTGCTGCGGAATGTGAGCGATAGCCCACCAGACCCAACGGCACCGTCTCGATCTTGAAATGTTCAGCGGTGCGGAGTTCGAAATCGAAATCCTCGCATCCTCCAATCCCCCTGCTGGCATAGCTTGGATCGTAGCCGCCGATCTTGTCAACGACAGCGCGGCGAACCATGAAGCCGCTGCCATTGCCGACGAAGCGGAATACGAGATGACGGTTGAGGATGCTGTCCCGGGCGTTCAGCGACGAACCGGATCTCGTGCAATATCCTTCGGTATCGATGAAGCGGTGAAGGGCATAGACCGCGCCCCAGGCGTCCGGCAGGGGGTGGAGAGCCGCAAGCAGTCTTTCGACATAGGTCGGATGCCATAGGTCGTCCGCATCGAGGAAAGCGATATAGTCGGATTTCGATGCTTCGATCCCGGTATTGCGGGCGGCAGCGACGCCACGGTTTTCGGTCGACAGAATCCGGATCCTTGGATCGTCCGCGGCGAAGCGGCGACAGATCGAGACCGTGTCGTCCGTCGAACCGTCGTCGATGATGACGATCTCCAGAGCCTTGTGGGTCTGGTCGCTGACGGACTGGAGCGTGTGGGCAAGGTAGGGGCTGGCGTTATAGGCAGGGATAATGACGGCCACTGGAATGCGGGATGTGGTTGGCATCTCCATCGCCGTCACCCGAGCTTGGATGTGGGGGTGGGTGGGCGGAGATCGATCCGGTTCTTCATCAGCCTGGCGACAGCGGGCCGATGGCTGACGACAATCAGCGTTCTGCCGGCGTCTTCCTTCATCGCTGAAAACACCCGCATCTCGGTCTCTTCGTCGAGCGCGCTTGTTGCTTCGTCCAACAGCATGATTTGAGGCCGGCTGGCCAGCGCGCGCGCCAGACCTATGCGCTGCCTTTGCCCGCCCGAAAGCCGGATCGCCTCGTCGCCCAGCCATTCATCGAAGCCATACGGCAGATCTTTGATGAACTCCGTTGCGCAGGCCACATCGGCGGCCCAGCGGATATCCTGCTCCGAGATATCGCGGCGAAACCGGATGTTGTCGAGGACCGTGCCCTCCATCAGTTCAACGTCCTGGCCCGACACGGAGAGCAGTTGCAGCCAGCTGGAACGGTCGATGGTTGTCAGATCCCTGCCGTCGACCGTGATCCGGCCCTGGGTCGGCGGGTTGAGGTCGAGAATCATGTTGAGGATGGTGGTTTTGCCGGAGCCACTCGGCCCCGTCAGAGCCGTCGTCTCGCCTGCTCTGATTGCGAAGCTGAGATCGTGAACCGCCGGCGCGTTCGATCGCTCATAGGCGAAGGAGACGTTGTGGAAGACAATCGCCTCCGCCAGGCGGCTTACCTTCTCCCCTTGCGAGGCCTGCTTGATGTCATCCTTCTCTGAAAGCAGCGCCAGGACGTTTTGCAGGGACGCTTCCATCTCGTAAAGGCTGAGAATCTGGGAATCAAATCCCTTGATATGCGGCTGAAGCCTGTAAAGAAGGATCGTGGCCGAGAGCGCCGCCTTGAAATCGACCGGCAGGAATTCCGAGGAGAGAATGATCGTCAGGATGACCCCGAAGGTCAGGATTTCGCTCAGAAGCGAGGTTATCGCTCCCATCCAGTCCGACCGGCGCCAGGTCTGGCCCACCTCTCCGGAAAGCGTCTCGAAGAGCTGCTGATGGCGCTTTTCGAGCCCGAAGCTTTTGACTGCCTTCAAAGTCTGTAGCGTTGTCCAGCTCAACTGCGTCAAGGCTTCGACGGCAGCCAGGGCGGAGGCGCCGAGACGGCGGTAGGCGCCGGCAAAGAAACCCAATGCGAAATTATGGATGAAGCCGAAGGCGAGCCCGAGCAAGGCGATCGGCCAGGCCATGACCAGCATGCCGGCGCCGAAGATCACGATCGTGCCGAAATTGACCCCAAGGCGGACGAGGCTCGCATGTGCCGACGACACTGCGTAGGATTCCGTGGCAATGACATTGATCAGGTCGCTGCGCTCATAATCCTGAAAGCGCTGGAAAGGCATGGTCAAGACCTTGGCGTAGAGGCGGTCCCGCATGCGGTCGCTAATCCGGTGGTTGACCGCGCTTGCAATCAGCGAATTGGCGCATCCCAGAAAAATCCGGAACAGGATGGAGCCGATGAGAATGCCGATCAGCACAGGCTTCGAAAGACTGAGGTCGATGCCGCCGAAAAACGCCGGAAGCCATGCAACGGCGCTGCCGGAAACCGGGCCTTCCTGCCCGAGAAGAAAGACAAGGCTGACCAGAAAGGTGATCCCGACCATTTCCGAGAACCCGGTGAGAATGCCCAGGACGATCATCACCGTCATCTTGAGCCGCAACGAGGGAACGAGTTGGCGAAGCTCACGGAACCGAGCCGCGACGACTAGGTAGGCGCCTGTCGGTTTAGGGGAAGCTGGTTGTCGAAACCTATTCATTGCCGGCCGTCCGTGAAGAGGTCGGGCTGATCGCCTGCTCGGCAGGTATGGCAGTGAAACGATCGCTGAATGCCGTTCCGGTTTGGGGAATCTCCGCGGCGAAGCGTTTTTTTGGCCGGGAGGGCTTTCCTAGGACATGCCTTGCCATCCGGATGCCCTGGCGTTTCGTCTGGTGCCAGCCCTGCTGCACGCCATGGAGGATCAACTGCGGGAGGTATTTTTTTGCCATCATCGGCGCCAGCTTGCCGACCTGTGCGTAGTCCGCGTCGAAAAAGGCCTTCTTGAAATACCAGCTCGCCGTGTTGAACTCTGCTGTCCGGATATCGCGCGCAAGCTGCGGATAACGTTCGATGATCGGGGCCATCACCAGGGTATGGGACTTCAGCATTCGGTAGGCGTTGCTGGACATGTTTCCCTTGGTGAAGCGATAACCGGTCAGGAAATCGGGGACCAATGCGAAGGGCAGCGTCTCGGCCAAGGCCAGATAAAGTTTCAGATCTTCACATCCCTCGGCGCCGTTGTCGCGCAGGCCGGCATCATAGCCGCCGCAGCGAAGAATCTCCGTGCGCGGCATCAGGGGTGTGCTGCCATTGCCGATGAAGTTTTCTCTCAGCAGAGGTTCGAAGATGTTTCCTTGATGCATGACCGGTCGTGAATGGCCGAAAATGATGCCGTTCTCGTCGATCGCCGCATACCAGTTGTAGGCGACCCCCTGTCCGTCGGGAAATTTCCGCAGCGCCTGAAGCTGAAGCTCGATCTTGCTGGGATGCCATGTGTCATCGGCATCAACCGGGGCGATATAGGGGCCGCGGGCCTCCTGGATGCCGCGGTTGCGCGCGCGCGCAACCCCTCCATTCTCCTGGCGGAGAACCCGGACACGGCGATCGGTCAGGCCATAGTCGCTGGCAAGTTCGGACGTACTATCCCGCGACCCGTCGTCGACCACAAGGATTTCGAGCTTGTCATAGGACTGGCTGGAGACGCTTCTCAGTGTTTCGGCAAGCGTCTTCTCGGCGTTGTAGGCCGGTATGACGATTGTGACGAGAGGGGCCGTTGCGCCAGTCATGGTCTTGTCATCCGATATAAGCTCCCGGCAGGCCCATAAGTTCAGGGAAGGCTTCAAGCGGACGATCGCCGCGGACTTCGAGGCGTGGCAGACCGAAAAGATTATCGGAGAAGGTGGCTTTCGCCGGCCGTGTGGTGAAGCCGACCGCGTAGCCGGCATGCGCCAGAATACCTGGAACCCTGAAGTCCGTCGCGCCATAGGGGAGTGCTATTGATTCCACGGCGGTGCCCAGTCGGCTCTGCAGCGCATTGCGCGACAGCTTGGCTTCGGCCAGAAAGACCTCGTTGTCCATCGCACTGGCTGGTGTGTGGGATGCGAGGTGGGAGCCGAAGCAGATGCCCTTCTGGTGCAGCTCCTGAATGTTCGACCACGACATCAGCGGCGCAGGCTCTCCATAGGCCGAATCCCAGTCCGACCGACCGCCGGCTTTGTCGGTCACGACGAACACCTCGGCGCTGAAATCATTCTCGGCAAGGATCGGGAAGGCGTCCGTCAGGAAATCCAGGTAAGCGTCGTCGAAGGTCAGCATGACAGGCCGGCCCTGGATCGGCTTGCCGCTGCGCAGAAGATCCGCCAGGGTCTGCGCCGTTAGGGTATAAAAACCCTGTCGCCGAAGGAACTGCATCTGCTTGCGGAAGATTTCCGGCGGCGTGCGGAAGCGCCGGAGTGCCGTGGGACCTTCCTCCGCGATCCTGTGATACATGAGAATGGGAACCGAGGTCGTGACCTCCGTTGTCCATGCTACCTCGCGGTTGACGCCAGCCGGCCCCCAGATGATGTGTTTCGCCACATCCGCGTCCAGTGGGGTTCCATGACCCTCGATGCGCAGGACGGGATCGGCCACGGGGCCTTTTCGGAACCGGTGGATGGCGTAGAGTTCGGTCTCGATCGTCTCTTCCAGGGCCAGATCAGCTTGTGCGGCCAGAACCTGTTTGATCGTCCCGACGCCGAAGGGATTGCCCCAGTCGAAGCCCGTCCGGGCGGGTTCGTCCTCACGGATATGCGCATGGGCGGTAATCAGATAGCCGTTTGGCTTCAACGCTGCCGCCATCTTCCGGCAGGCGGCGGCAAGCATCTCCTCATCCTTCATATAATAAAGGACTTCGGAGCAGACGACGAGATCCTGTTCGGGCGGGAGATCTTGTCTGACGAAATCGAGAACGCAAAGCTCGACGTTTCGATGGTCACGGCAGCGCTCGACCGCCCTGTCTATTGCCCGCTGGGAAATATCGGTGGCCGTCAGCCGGCCGACCCTTCGCGCCAGCTTTTCGGTGAAAATCCCTTCGGCGCAGGCGAGTTCCAGGGCCTTCTCGATCCCTTCCGGGATCAGGTTCAACGTCTGCTCATATTTAACCTGCTCGTAGACCGAGACGTAGTTCCATGGATCGGGACGTTCGAAGATATGTTCCCAGTACTCTTCTTCCGAGCGAGCGGGGGGAGCGGCGTTTCTTTCCTCCGGCTGCGGGCCAGAGGGGTTTGAAAACAGCGGGGCTGGATCTCGTTCGAGAGTCCGGAGGATGTCGGACAGTCGGGTGTCGTTGTCTTGTTTGTCGCTTGGCGCAGAGGCAAGGAGAGCCTTGCGTCCGAGATGCGCCAAAAGCCGTTCGAGACGTCCTCGCCGGCGACCGTTCCGGATGATGAGGCCGCCGAAGGCTCTGTAGCCGCGCAACGCCTCCCGTGTCCAGGACCTGATATAGGCGAGCGTGGGCGGGGTTTGCAGATGCTCTTCGGCCTGCATCTCTTGCATGATCAGCCTGATCTGCGCCCGGATCGAAAGATCGCCCCAGAGCGGCCCGACAAAGGTGCCGACGTGCTGTCCGCCGGACAGGGCGTGCATGACGAGCGTGTCGGCTGGCTCGGCCTTGGGGATTCGCGAAAGCGTTTCGAGCGCGGCACTGACCACCTGGACATTGCCGAGCGTGAATGACCGCAATGGGTTTGCGGCGGATATGTGCCAAGACGCGGCCTCAATGATCTTGCGCCCAGTGCCAGGCAGGGAATGTTTCTCAATCAGCTGGATGAGCAAAAGGAACGCCGGCCGCCATTTATCGAGCACATCAACGAGATCGTCGGCCCGATCAGTGGAGAGCCCGGTTTGCAAGCCATGCAGGATTACACCGGCCAGAAAGTTTTCGTAGCCCGCAGCGTCCGGCATCTCAGGCAGAAGCGCTGCAAGGGCTGCAATATCCGCCTTCGGATCGAGCCCGGCCGACACGACCCAGGCGAGCATGCGCAGCTGGCTGACGGGGCGCGTGATCCAGCCTGTCTCCGGCCCCTCGGCGGACAAGCCTTGCTGCATCCGCAGTGCCTGCGCCTTTGTCGTCACGCGAACGGCGTCGCGCACCATCTTGATTGGATCGCCGGAGAGCGAGTCCGCCTTCATGCGGTAGAAAGCGAGGCATTGGTCGACGCGACGAAATTCGGCGCCGGAAAAGGCCATGCGAAGCCAAAGATCCCAGTCCTCGCAGGTCTGCAAGCTCTCATCCATGCCTCCCAAAAGCTCAAAAAGGCTTCTGGGAAAGACAACCGTATGGATGGCGAGTGCACAAAAGGAGGAGAACTCACGCTTGGCGACGTCTCCCGTCAAGATGGGAGGTTGTTCTACCTGCATAAGCCTGCCGTCTGGGGCGACGCGGCGGAAGGCGCAATAGGCGATGGCTGCTGGAGATGAATCCTCCGCCACCGGCTGCATGTTCTCGATGAAGGTCGGATCCAGCCAGTCGTCAGCATCCAGCATGCAGAGCAGGGGAGCGACCGCGAGGCGTGCGGCATGGTTTCGCGCTGCGGCCGCACCCGCATTCGGCTGACGGGCGGGGAGAATGCGGCCGTCCGTTTTTGCGATGCTCTCGAGAACCTCCCAGGTGCGGTCGGTCGAGCCGTCATCGACCACGACAGCCTGCCAGTTCGATCGCGACTGCTGCTGCAGGCTGGCAAGACATTCGGCAAGCGTATCGGCTGCATTATAGGCGGGGATGAGGAATGAGATGTCAGGCGTCGCGGCGATCACCATGCGGGCCTCTTCCATCGCCGCAGAACGTAGAGCGCGCCATTTACGCTTCCGAGCATCTCCTGCTTCAGGAAGACGTCGTGCGACGTCGTGCCTTTGCGAAGACGTCTTTTAACCCTTCCGGCGTAATATTTCGGAAACGAGAGCAGGATGCGCCGCAGATTGGCGTTATTTCCCGTGTTCTGATACTGCACCAGCAGGGCTGCGACATGGCCACTCATATATTGGTAGATCTGTTTGGCGAGCCCCTTCATATCCTTGCGATGAAAGTGCCAGGCGACCGCCGTCGGCTCGTAGCGGCAGACATGGCCATGATGGAGGAGCCGGTTCCAGTATTCGGAATCGCCTGAGCATCCGGCAGCGCCCATATCCAGGCGGACATCGAACAGGCCGATCTCGTCGAAGACCTTGCGGCGGATGGCCTGACTTGCGCCGGCTCCTATCGTCCAGACCGGAGCGCCGTAACGTGTATCCCTGGTATAGAAGTCCTGATTGAAATCCTGCCGCAGATAGCCCCTGCCGAAACTCCAATGCTTTTCGAAGATAAACTGTGCGGGCGTTGCAAGTTCTCCGGGAAGGACCAACCCGGTTACGCAGGCGATCTCCGGCAGATCGAACCCCTTCATCAGGTTCTCCAGCCACCGCTCGTGGAGAACGACGTCATCGTCCGTAAACGCGACGAATTCGGTTCTTGCCGCACGAACCGCCGCATTGCGCGCATAATCCAGCCCGACCCGATCTTCGCGGACATAGGTGGCGCCCGATTCCTCCACCACGCGACGCGTTGCCTCGCCTGCAGAGGCATTATCCACCACGATGATTTCGA
Source organism: Rhizobium leguminosarum (assembly GCF_002953715.1). Classification (GTDB taxonomy): domain Bacteria; phylum Pseudomonadota; class Alphaproteobacteria; order Rhizobiales; family Rhizobiaceae; genus Rhizobium; species Rhizobium leguminosarum_V. Next base: position 3,373,734 of record NZ_CP025012.1, on the reverse strand, counting down.
CGGGGCTGAGTGACTGTTTGGGGATCGAGGCCAGGCAACGGCGTAGTTCCTCCGGCCGGTCCTTTGTGCAAATCAGAATGCTGACGTCGCGGTTGCGCTGAGGGGTTTGCGCGACTTGGCGCGCATGCTCGAGCGTCTCGGGTCGCACGACACGCTCGGCGAGTGCCGCCGCCGTCTCGGGCCTGTCGATATAGGCCTGTCCGACGGGAAGACCATCCGACAGAAAGACCACGAGCCCATCGGAGACAGGGGGCGAAACGGCATCGAGGTGAGAGGTGGCGAGATCGAGATAGTGGATCGGTACGGGAAAACTTATATCCTTCAGATCGGACGGAATTGGTTCTCGCATCATTACTCTCTCAATCGCACCGTGAACATACGCCACCTGCACCCAGGACGCGAGTCTCGAAAGTCATTATGGTTTATTCTGCAGCGTGCGCCTTCATTTGGTCCCTGAACCAATCGAGCGTCATCGCCACGCCCTGTTCGTAGGTGATTTTGCACGACCACTCGGGCATGACATAGTGCGCGTTGGTCAAATCAGGCCGTCTGTTCGTGGGGTCCTGCGGCGGTGACGGCTCGAAGACGATCGGCACGCCGCCAACGAGTCTGGAGACATATTGCGCGACTTCGAGAACCGAAATCTCGCGATCATTGCCGACGTTCAGAGGCCCCTTATAGTCGGTTTTATTCATCCAGAAATATCGTGCGAAACCATCGACAACGTCATCGACATAGCCCCAGCTGCGTGACTGAAGGCCGTCGCCGAACACGGTAATCGGGCGGCCCGAGAGCGCCTGGGTGATGAAGTTGGAGACCGCGCGACCATCGTCGGAACGTGTCCGGGGACCGTAGATGTTGAAGGGGCGGACGATCTTGACGTCGAGCCCCTGGGTACGCTGCATCTCGAACAGCAGCGACTCCGTGCACCTTTTGCTCTCGTCGTAGGACGAGCGCGGTCCGGTGCAGTCGACCTGGCCTTTGTAGGATTCCGGCTGCGGCGACACCAGAGGATCGCCATAGACTTCGGAAGAAGAGGTGAAACCGAAACGTCCGCCCTTCTTCAGCAAGTCGAGCAACCGGAATGCCCCGAGAAGATTGGCGGAGATCGTCCTCTTCGGTTCCTTCATGTACCACGGCGGCGATGCAGGGGATGCGAGATGATAGATTTCGTCGAATTTATCCGAGGTCTGCAGCGTCTCGACGTCGGATTTCACGAAGTGGAAACGGGGGTCCCTGATGTGCGCGATATTTTCGAAAAGCCCGGTCCAGAGGTTATCAACAACGACCAGCTTCTGAATGTCCGTCCTCAGCAAAAGTCGATCACACAAGTGCGATCCGATGAACCCAGCTCCGCCAGAAATCAATACGCTCTTCATTGCTTTGCGCCTTGTGACTTGAGATAAGGTGCCCGTTTATTAGCACCACCTGTAATTCGTGACAGTTACTTAGAAGGGTTCTAAGAAATACTCGCCTATTAATGTTAATCGTTAAATTTACCTACTTTAAGGTGATTCGTGTCGCTGCCGATGCCGCGCTCGATAACGAGCGGCCGCGCCGGACCGGATGCTACAGATGATGTCGCGCGATCATCACGACCTGCCCGATCTCGACTATCCGTTCCATGAGAGGCCCCCCACCATTTGCGGTTCGATCGAAGGAATCGGCATGGTATCGAGAGCCTCTCCAACGAGTTCCGGATCCAGAGCTGAGGTTGGCTCATCGAAAAGCATGTCGCTCGGTGGAAACGGGCATCCCGAATATGTGCAATATTTTTGAAAGGTCCGGTGCAAAAATTGTCAACAACAACCAGTTTCTGGGTATCATTTTCCAAGTAGAAGGCGTCACATAAATGCGATCCAATGAAGTCGATCCAGTTTCTCACATCGCCTCGCCTCGTTACTTGAGAATATATTATTGTTATTACAGTGGTCGAAGGTTTTGTATGGGCACGAAGTCCGGGGTGGGTCGGACTTTGGTCTGATTTTCCCGAGCGCGGAAATGATCGTCATCGTCGTTCGACTATCCAGACTACGGCGTCCACGCGTCTTTTTCAGGCGCGGAGATAGCGGATTAACATATTGAATCAACCTCATTGTTTCGGAAAATCGAATCCGATTTTCGAACCGATGCGCGAGCACTGCCTGTAAAGCGGGGTGATTTTTTAGGAGTTGCTAAAAAATGCTGGTTGGCCGCAGTGCCGCCCTCTATTCTACGCTGATATATGGAATTTCCCGCCGTCGTGGTGATGCTCGGCTGTTGGTGGCGCGCAGCCTCACGATGGTCGCCTCGAACGACGACGCCGTCTTCCAGTTTGGTCCCGACCACGACAGGCTTCTGGCGCCGGGCGGCGGCGCCTGGTTTCTCGGGACCGCCAACCCGGTTCTCACATGGTCGTTCTGGCGCTTCTGACCGGCTTCGTGCAGCGCATCAAGCCTTGATGATTGAGGTCAGCCCTCCGGGGGCGATGCAAACCGGCTCGCATCGAACAGGTCTGTGGCGGCGACCGGAATGATATCCTTACCTGCTGTCGCTGCATTGACCTCACGATGAACCGTGCGCGGGGAAACGCGAGGCGCGTTCAATCCCATCACCTCGCCAGGAGAATGCAACGCCCATTTCATCAGCGCCGCGTCGGACGTCGATCCAAAGAAATTTGCTTCTTCCCAGGAAGCGGTCATGGGCAGGGAGGCGATCATATCAGCGCCCTGCTTGGAGGCCTGGTGTGCAACACGGAGGGGTTCGAAGCGGGCGTAGGCCGGCAATGCAGGCGCCGGCCTGTCCGGAAGGACATCAATTGGGCCGATCGATGCAGTCTCCAGTTTGTCGTCCGCGCTCGCGTCATGCTCGAGGGTGATTGGCCGCATCGCCGGTATCGGAATCGGCAAAGATGAAACATCTGGAGCGGACCGCTTGTCATCCCGCTCGGCCGCGCCGGTCTGCAGCGCCAGCGCATTCAACGCTCGGCTTCGGGGCGCGGGCAGAAGCGCCGTCACGAGTTTATTGTCTGTGGTATCGCGACTTGACGTGGTCGACGCTCCTCCGTCTTCGTCTTCTCCCGCGGTGCTGGCAATCTGGATCGAGGTGGGGCCGACGCGCTTCTTGTAGTTCGCAATCGCTTGATTGTATCCCGGCAGCGGCCGGCCATCGGCCGGGAGATGCATCGTCTGTCCATTCGGGAATAGTCGCGCGAGTTCTTGCCGGGACATGCGGGGCCAAGCCCTGACGTTGCCGACGTCGAGATGCACGAAGGGCGATCCTGAGGTCGGATAATATCCGACACCGCCAACCTGCATCTGCATGGCAAGCGCACGCAGCGTCGAAAGCTTCACGCCGGGAACGTAGAAATCCATCGCCTTGCCCAGCATGTGCTGGCTCTTCTTGGCGACGCCCGTGCTGCGCGAGCGGTTGCGGAGCATGTTGTTGGTGGTCGGAGAACGATAGGCGGAGACGATGTGGATGTAGTCCTTGCTGCCGCTGCGCTTGTACACCTCCCAGACCAGGTCGAGCAGCCGGGGATCCATCCGGGTCGGCTCGTTCCTTCGCCAGTCGCGCAGAAACCGATTGATCTGGGCGAGGCCCTTCGGATCGAACTTTCCGTCCCGTTTGTAGGTGATCGTCGCCCTCTCGCCCGTATGGGTAAAGAACAGCTTCAGGGCCCGATCTTCCGCGGAGGCAAATGATGCAGAACCGATAAGTGCCGGCAGCGCAAACAGAGCGGGCAGAATGGACTGCGCTGCGAAGCGTTCCGCACGCGACAGGAGCCTGGCAATTCCGCCCAGGGCTGCGCCCGACAATCCTTGCACTGGATACTTCAACACGAACAATCCCGCCCACACCAAACACTCGACGACGGGCGGAACTCCGCATCCATCACGCCCAGTTAAGCCAGCTTATGGTCAATAAATTGCTAACGAGCGGATGCGGAGGCTCGGAGAAAGTTTCGCTTTGCGGGAGGTGTTGATGCCGTGGAGAGGGACTTCGGTGTATGATCCTGCACGAAACACCTCAATCGGCACTCGAAATCAGGCAATAAAGATCCCGACAGAGGCGGGCCAGACTGTCGCTCGGAGGCGATCAAGGCTTCGCGAAAATTGGAATTCTGATCGGTACGTCGATCAGATCTGCCTTCCGGAAAAACCGCGTAACGTTGCTACCGCAACCGTTGCAGATTGGATGCCCACCCGCTTTCGCGAGCACGTCAAGGATGACGATTGGATGGCTCCCATTCTCATTCGCGATTTCGGCGATTGGCACATGAGCATCCCTGAAGGCGTCGAGCGATGAGACCGTCACGCAATCCTGCAACCTCGTCGTTCGTTGGTTCCGTACCTGGACCGTTTCGATAAGGTTCCGCTTTGCCAGGTAAGGGATCGTCGCTCGAGCCGATCATGGCGACCATCAATCAACTCCGCGGCTTCAGCCATCAGCGCCATGCCCTTGCTGGCGCCATCTATTATCGGCTCACTGCCTTCGCACAAGAGCGCATGGCATCGCAGGACACGGCGATCTCGATCAAGAACAAAGTGCCCGAGGTTGGCCGCGCTCGCTGGTATGCAAACGAGACATGGCCATCGACCTCGGCAGGAAGCTCCTCGCCATTAAGGCCGAATTGCCGCATGGGCATTTCATGCCGTGGGTCCGGGACAAATCCGGTCTCAGCTACATCAAAGCCCAGCGCTATATGCGCCTTGCACGGGAGGCAGGCCAGCAGGAACGATCGGCGGCATGACGATCTGTCGGCGCTGACTCTCTTTGGCGTTGGGCCTAGGGATATTTGTAAAAGACGTGACCTTTAATCCAGGCCAATTTTCCGTCATCCGCTCTTTCCCAAGCTATTTTGGCATTCATCGGGTATGGGCAACCCTCTTGGTGAAACTGAGCTTGACGGACTCTTGGAGCACGCTCACCACAAGGTGAAGAAATCTGGAATCCCTCTGCCAGCAGGTATCGTTCCAAAGCCGCCGCATCACCACCTGGCGGAAACCGCACTCGCATTCGTCCTGTAAGCTCCGGCGAGACGGCTTCATTGTCTCTCCGATAGTGACGAGAGAAGCGGTCGTCGAGAAGAGGGCACCCGTTGGTCCACCAGCCTTCCGAAGCCCGCAAATCGCGTAGCAGCGGAGGCATGGGGGATAGCACTCGAATTGCCAGCATCCGGGAAGGAAACCGCAAACGACGACCAGCACTGCCTTTAGGAAATGAATAGTCATCCTGTGCCTATCGACTTCTCCACAGGTTGAGTGTCCTCAGAGGCAGATGTCGCACAAAGGAGTTTCGGGGCTCGTGGCCTCCCACCATCGCATCGGCCTGCCACAATGGAGGCACCTGGTGTCTGCCTGCTCCAGTTCGACAAGTTCGGCACGACGCCACGCTGCTGTTCTTCTTGCCTCTTCCAATCTAATCGCATCGTCGCGCCGCTTCATCTCCGCCGCCCGTTCTTCATCTGTAAACCCACTCATTGCCTTCCCCCTTCCGCTCATGGACTCCGGGTTCAAGGTCTCACAGCGCAGGTTGCGGTCAAGGATTAGGGATGTCGTCCAAACGGAGTATTTGATTTCATTGCGCTCTCGGTCATTCTGAGAAGAAACCAAGGAGGGCGCCAATGGCTTTTCTGAGTGATTTCCTCGATCAGGAAACGGTTCTCGGGCTGTTGGTCGGGATCGTTGTCGGATCGCTGGCGTACTTCGCGGTGTCTAAGCTCATTGGCAGGCGACCAACCAAAACCAAATCAGATGTCGATCGGCAATTCAGGAACGTTTTTGCCATCATGGACGAAGGCCGCCGGCAGTCTCTAGTGAGCTAATACATGGAAAAGTATGAATGCAGTCGCGAGGACGCCATGCGCCGAGCGGTCGACGAGCGCCAACGCGAAGCTAACGGGTGGTAGCCGGGAGAACCTTTTTCTCTTCTGGATTAAAGCCTGTTCGCTGAACGGCTTCATCAGCCTTTGCCGCTGGCTCTCTGCTGCAGTGGCGCAGCGCCCTCTACGACCTTCCGCACCTTCTGCGACAACTCTTCGAGCGTTGCCATCACTCGGTTGACCTGCGATAGCGTGGCGGCCGGATCGTATCTTGTGACGAGATATTCCCTGTTGGAGGACAGCGTGGCCAAGTGTTCCTCCGTTCGCTTTCGGAAGATTAAGCCCGCTTCCTTCGCCCATCGCGATCGCTCGCCAATGTCGTGTTGAAGGCCGCGGATCATCTTAGGGTCACGCCCTTTGGCGAGCAGAAACGCATTCAGGTAGAGCTCGATCGAGTGGAGGGCCAGAAACCGGCGCGGAGCGTGCGACGGCGGTTTGCCCCGAGGAGAGCATTCCCCAAGCAAAGTCGCGGCCGTTCGGTAATGCGATGCCAGCTTGAGAATATCGTGAACGCTTGCTGTATCCCCAGGGTATGCTGCATCCAAGACAAGAACCTCCCCTTTGTTTCCAACGTATTGGTGCAGGTTGGCACGATGCAGGTCGGAGTCAATATCGCCCAAAGGTGAAGTCCCCCGCTGAACCGGAGCTACGGCCAAACGCCGCGCACGGCTACCAGCGCAGCAATCCCTTGCGTCAGACCTTATTGACCCAGAACATCCACCTCGGGATGAAACACGACGCACCACTGTAGCTTTCGACATAGCAGCTAGGTTGCATGCCACAGCCCTTGGACGCCATGCAGGCTCGGCGGTATTCGGTCGCCCGCGTAACCAGCTCTATCTTCTTCTCGATGATCAGCATGCTGCAGTTGCCGTTTTCTTGCTCTGCGCGGGAAGTTGACCAGCCGAAAAACGCCACGACTGCAACTATAGCAACGATGAGCGCACCCTCACATGGAGTGTCCTTCCCGAGAGAGGGGTGACAGTTCATACCGGAGACATGGGTTACACTTTTTGCCTTTGCGAGGAGAGCGAAGGTGCCGTGGCAGGAATGCAACCGCATGGACGAGCGTCTCAAATTCGTTGCGCGGGTTCTGGATGGCGAGAAGATAGCGGCGCTGTGCCGCGAATTCGGCATCTCCCGCAAGACCGGTCACAAGATCATCAGCCGCTATAACGACAGCGGTCTGGAAGGACTGACAGATCGATCGCGACGGCCTTACCGGCACGCCAATCAGCTTCCTTTCCAAATCGAGAAGCTGATTGTGCGGACCAAGCAGGACAAGCCCAACTGGGGCGCACCAAAGATCAGGGAGCGGCTGGCGCGGCTATATCCGGATGTTCACACACCGGCGATCTCAACCGTGCATGCCGTCCTCGACCGCAACGGCCTGGTCAAGCACGGTAGGCGGCGGCGCAACAGGGCTGAAGGAACAGCCCTCTCCAATCCAGGGCTGCCCAACGACCTGTGGTGCGCCGATTACAAAGGCGAGTTCATGCTTGCCGATAAGCGCTATTGCTACCCATTGACGATCACCGACTTCGCCAGCCGCTATCTTTTGGCCTGCGAAGCGTTGCACACGACCAAGGAAGTCTACGCCTTTACCGTTTTCGAACGCGTCTTCAAGGAGTTCGGCCTGCCCAAGGCGATCAGAACCGACAACGGAGTGCCTTTCGCCAGCCCCAACGGACTGTTCAATCTGTCGCGGCTCGCCGTCTGGTGGCTCAGGCTCGGTATCGACATCGAGCGCATCAAGCCCGGCCATCCGCAGCAGAACGGCCGCCACGAGCGCATGCATCTGACACTGAAACTTGAGACAACCAAGCCGGCCGGAGACAATTTCCTGCAGCAGCAAGCCCGCTTCGACGACTTCGTCGAGGAGTTCAACACCGAGCGGCCCCACCAGGCGCTCAACATGGCCTGCCCGGCAGAATGCTACGACGCTTCACCGCGCGCCTACCGCGGCCTACCCGATCTCGACTACCCGCTCCACGACCAGACAGTCACCGTCACAACATGCGGACGCATCTGCTACAAGCGGAAGAAGATCAATCTCAGTCTGGTCTTCGCCGGTCAGGCCGTCGGCATCAAACAGGTCGAAGACCATATCTGGCTTACAAGCTTTATGGATTACGATCTGGGATACTTCGATGATGAGACATGCAGGCTTGAACCTTTGCCGAACCCTTTCGGTCCAAAAGTGTTACCTATGTCTCAGGAATAAACCGTATGATCTTGCGCCGTAGGTTTGTCCGCGGGGCCCAAAAAAACGTAGCAATATCAATGGGGCAAAACGAACGGTGGTGCAAGCTTGAGGGAGTTATGTTCCGATAGATTTGTCCGCCATTTCAGAGGGACAAAAAAAGACCCGCGTGAGCGGGCCTGACAACGTGGGTTTCATGTTGCCGAAGCTGGGTTAGTTAGGCATCAAGGGCTTCCGCGCCTTCTTTGGAAAGCAGCGAGCAGATGTCCTTCTTGAGGTAGTAGCGAGAGTTGCGACCGGTCGGTTCATAGAGTGAACCGATCCCTCTTCGATCTAGGTCAGCTCGGACCTTCCCAGGAAACTTCTCCAAAATGTCGGAGAGGCGGGCGAGGGAAACATGCTCCTTTTTGAACTCGTCAATCGACGATGCCAGGACATATTCCTGTACTCGGCTTCGCTTGGGATTGTAGACGTTGGCAGTTGCAACGAGACCCAGATTGATCAGTTCGCGCAAGGTGCCGCTGGCTGCGGCAAGACGTCTTTCTGCCTTTCGAGCGTTTAGAAGATGGCTTTGATCAAGCGCGTCTGACCCGTTGCGCGGCAACTGCGTTTCGAGCTTTTCGTAAACTTCGGCCCAATCTACCAGTAGGCTGGCGAGATGGCCTGTATCGTCAATTTTCGATAGCGAGCCCAATTTGCCGTCAAGCGCCAGTCGCAAGATTTCGGTTCTCTGCCGCAAGCACTTGCGCGCAGCGGAAGCCAGCGTAACCAAGCCACAGTTGATCCTTACCACGGGCGCTTTCTCGAAAAGTGTCGAGCGAAAGGCCTCGAAGTCCGACTTCCGGACGCGGTAGTAGATGCGAACATCCGCCTGAGTAGGGACCTCCACGCAGGGGATGAGGCCGGCCACAAGAATAAGTCGCATCGCCTCCAGCGACAAGCCCAAGGCCTTTGCCATCTCTGGCGACGTTGCGGTGTCGAGAGCTGCTGTCAGCACTTCGTGAGCTTGGCGCGCGTCAAAATAAATCTGCGCGCTGGTAAGCTCGGAAGGCTTGATAAGGCCTGCCTCAGTCAGCAGCGTCTGAATCCTCTCTTCGAAAATGCCGTACGTAGCGGTGGCTGTTTTCAAGGAATGCAGGCGGCGTTCAGCGTCCACCCGAGTTGCGAATACGTCTCCTGGACCAAGCGGCAGGCAGCGGATCGCAATTGCTTGAACCAGATCGATGACCGGCCGCAAATCCGGATTGCGAGCGTTGGTTCTAAGCCATCTCAGCAAAGAGCCGAAAAACCGCTTGAGTTCCGTGGCCATGGGGCGCACCGACGCCACCGCGGACGTGATTACGGCTTCGATCCGTTCGGGTCCAAGGGCGATGATCTCGAAACCTAGTGCAGTCGTGTGTTTGCCCTTGAACGCTGCCCGGTCCTTGGCCGAGGCGTGCCGTTTCGCGAAGCGCCCGATATGCACCGAAAGGTTTACACAGACGTACGGCTGCAATCCGTCCAAGAACGCGTTGGTTTTCCTCCCGGCGAGGACGCCCTCGATATAGCGGTCCAAGGAGACGTCTTCCGCGCATTCGAGGGAGGTCGCGGCGAGTTCGATCTGTTCGAAATTGCGCGCCACGAACCGCGAAAAGTCACCGTACTCGAGCGGGGCCACCTGTCGTTCACTCAGTTTGCACCTATGTTTCGTGCAGGCAGAGGTCGCCTTAGTCAGCCACGACGCTCGAACGTAAGTTCTGGAAAACGGGCGGTCTGATTCACCGATTTTTACGTCTTCGACAACGCACCTGGCGCAGTACCTGTGCCGACGGCCGATGCGCATTGCACGGTGCATCTTGTGCTCCCCGAGGTGCCAGTGGTCGCCGACGGTTGCGAGGGGGATCGCGAACCTCGAAATGTCCCCCGCAGGAATACCCGAATATTTCGACAACAGCCTCATCGCATCCGCGTCTCCGCGGTAGACCGCCGGCATATTCGTTGGCGTGCAGGAGAGGAACGACTGCAATGATGGATAGCCGTTTGCGAGTGCAAGTCTCGAAGCGAGACTCAGCGGTGGCTCGTCTGGGCGCTGTTGGACTGAAACTGGCAACCGCATGGACGACCTCCTCAACGCTTTTTCTTGGGAGGCGTGATATCCGCGAGCGCAAATCGCGGCTCGATACCCTGCCAGTTTTTAACTTCAAAGATGTTGTCTGCCGGGAGGCACCCGTATTTACGTTGGTAGTTTCGCGAGAAATCGGCCTTTGTAACCTCTGAACGGCCCAGCTCGATCGCCCGAAAGCAGGCCTGTTGCACGGCAGAGCAGATGCGGCCAAATCCACCCTTGCTGCTTTGGACAAGGCGACCGAGAAAGTCGTCCTCAAGGAGTTCGGTGGGGATCCGCAAGTCACAGAGTTCGGCCGTCGTGGTGAGTACCTTCGCTACTTCGGCTTTGTCGCCAGGGAAGTTGAGGCGCTCGTAGCGCATCACGCGCGCCCGCCGACCCAGCTGTTCGTCTTCTGTCCCAGTCAACTTAGACAGCTCGTCAACGCCGCTGCAGATGATGTGGAGGGGCCAGTTCGGGATTTGCTGCAGACTTTTTAGCCTGTCCTGAACCTCTTGGACGGCGTCGTCTGTCTTGTGCCGAAACATGTGCTGAGCCTCGTCGAGGTGTAGCACCAGCACGCCCCTTTCCACGAGCAACGCTTTCACTGTTTCGAAAAGGCGACCGGGCTTCCGTTCGTCCGGGTTGTAGGGGAAGCCCATCGCCTTCAGGATGCCGTTACCAAGGCTGATAGCACCGCAAGGGCGATCCGCCTCGAAACTGATGAGTGGCGTCTTCAACTCGTTGGACTCATTTCGTCTTGGCTGGAACTCCGGAATCTGCCGGAACTGGTGCTGCAGGGCGAACGACTTGCCGGTACCGGCCTTGCCGATAACCAGCAGCGTGCGCTCGGGCGAGCCGCCACCCTTTTGGCCATCCTTGATGTTTTTGACGATGTCCCGAAGGTAGACATCGCCCAAGAGCTTTTCCTGCCCGGTCGGAATCGGGTGGGTGCGAACCTTGGGGCGAGTGATTTCGAGCCGGCTCTCGATTGCCAGAGCTTCCTCAACAGAAATCCTTGGGGCTACGCTCATTGATTAGTCCTCGCCGTCGTACTGGAAGTTGGAACGTGGTGTTTCGTCGGTCTCCGCACTGTCTACACGCGAGGGAGCGCCAACTAACTTGCGTGGTGCGCTGATCGCGGGGATGTCGTCTTCGCCAGCCCCAACCATGGCCATTACCTCCGCCATGGTAATAGCCTGGCGTGGCGGAGGCATAGGCTCGACCGAACCGCGGCGGAGAGGATCGTCCGCCAGGAGAATTTCCGGCTGCAGAACTGGATTTGCCTGGACAGGAGTGACGACCCATTTGCCAAACAGTTCGCGATCGATCGCCTCCATGTCGGCTTGCGTTGGAGCGCGCGGGCCAATGTTGGCACGGAGGGTTGCGGCCAAGCCGATGCTCCGGAGGCGGTTAAGGCCGTCATAGTAGATGTCCATGCCTTCCTTGGCATACATCTCGTTGACAGCGAGGCGCTGCTTGCGGACCTCGATCCACTCCCAGACCGTAACGTTCCGGTCGAGGCCGCTGGTGTTGGGAACCGGGAACCAACCATCGGGCCCCTGGGCGAGGATGCAGTATGCAAACTCGTAGTCGACCTTGATGTTGATCTCTACTTCGCCAAGCGTGGTCCGCAGGTCATGCAGACGATCGCTATTGAAGGTAAGACCCATAAAGGTCACGCCATGGTCACCCATGGTTCGCGTGAAGCGCTCACCGAAGATGTTGATCATCTGAGCGTCACCCGGTGGATGTCTGACGTCGTAGTCTTGGATAGCCTGTACCCAAGCATTGTGCGGCGAGTTGCCCCCAAGACCGGAATGCGGCTTTCTGTGGTAGACATCGCAAATTGCGAAGATGAAAATCTTGATCAGTTCCTCTACCGCCAGGGTGGAGTTCAAGACCGGGTCATAGTCACCCTTCTCCTCGACTGAGCTGAACGTCCGCCCGTCGAAGTATGCCGTGATCATCGGGCCAATGGTGTGGAACAGACTTTCGATGAACGGACGGCGCTTGGGCGCGCCAGCTTTCGGCCGGAGATTGGTCATTCCGGAGTTGCGGAAGACGCTCTGAGTTTGCTCAGAGATGAATTCCGAGCCGTTGTCGCTGTACACTGCGGTCGGGAAAAGTTTCCCAATCCAAGGCGTCTTCGAGCCAACGTAGTCAGACAATGCCGTCTTATCGGTCATCATCATTCTCAGTGCGGCTTTGGCAGAGGCCGCCTTTGGATTCAGGCTCGCCTTGAGCGCCAGCACGTAACGCGTGGCGACGTCGATGATCCCCACAAAGTGGATGCGTCGGTCTTCGATGACCTTTTGCATGGCCTCGGGCAGGCCCATCCACAAGCCGGTCTCAACGAGCAGTGACATCAAGTCGACCTTGAAGTGGTCCATCTCGACTCGTTGGCCGGGGCGGATGATGTCGTAGCTGCGCGCAATCCGCTGAAACTTCTTGATCGCGTACGCCTCGCCGTAGCGCGCAGCCGTCACTTCGTAAGCGTCGAAGCGCTTAATCATCGCGACGAATTTCTTGCGGGAGACGTGGGCAAGCGGTGTCGCTTTGCCTTTATTGTGCTTCTTTAGTTTTGCGATGTAGCCAGCGTACACTTTCGCGTACTTGGGCTTCAACCTGTCAAGAAAGTTCCGCGCTTCCGTATAGGCAAACAGAACGGCTTCCTTGTCGAAAGCGTGGAGCTTGGGACCAGGGCCGTGGTGGCGGTGCACCAATGCCAGGACATCCATACCGCATTCGTGGTAAAGCTTGTGCTTACGCCAAAACGTTTTGACCGTCGGCGCGCTGGACCTCTGAACTGTGACAGTTTGATCCGAGCGCTTCTTGCGAGGCTTTTTGCTTTTCGCCGAACCCTCTTCGCTCTCCTCGATGTCCGCACCGGCGGCCTGCTGGGCCGCGGCGTTTGCTTCATCATCGATCAGATTCGTGTAGTGCCGGAGCTTCTCGGCAAGCTCATACTCACTCCAACGCGGCTTGTGACCAAGGGCCTCGACTTCGTCGTCGTAGCGCAAGACCAGCTTCTCGTAGAAAAGGGCTTGTTTTTGCTTCTTCTCGGAGAAGTCCGAAAAGACGCGATCGCCGAAAAGAAGCCGCAGCTTCGAAACCTCGGTGTGATGCCAGTTATAGGTGATCGACGCTTCGTTAGACGCCAGCTTCCAGTACACCTCATGGTGCGGCAGGAAAATTTCGTGCTTAAAGTCGTCTTCGCTACGGAAGCGCCAACCGTCCTTATCCCGGTGGATCGGGATGAAGTTTGCGTTCTTGTAGGAGAAGCGATCGTCGCAGCTCAGATGGATGTGCGCGTGCTGGAAGATGCGCGCAGGGACAGGATTGAAGGTCACTTAGAAACCCTTTCAAACTGGAAACCGGGAAATTTGGGGGGAGGCGGCTTATCCGACGAAGCGGAGCCAGGTCAGGTCATCGATGCGACCTGAGGAAACCGGGCTCAGGTAGCCGGCGTCGATCAAGCGAAACACTGCAGTCCGGCGCTTGCCGTGGGCGGCACAATTGCGGAGCAATTCGCCGAAACGGAAGTCACCTGGGAGGCGGGAGACGATGTCGTAAACGAGGTTGAACTCCGCTTCGTCGTGGTGGTGCCGCGAGTCAAGGATGCACTGTGCATTCTCGAAAACCTCAATGCTCGCTTCTTCCTCCGTCATGAGACAGACTTCGTCTGCGACGCCGGGGGTCAGCTTCTTACCTTTGCTGATGCCTGTGATACCATCGGCGCGGATTTGTTGGAGCATTTCCAGCATCTGCTCCTTCTTCCGATGGTACTTGACCGCGACCGCTACGCGATAACCGTCCTTGAAGACGACGTAGTAGTCGAAGATGTGGCAGCGAAGCTTGCCTTCGGCGTCGTGGTACAGGGCTGCTGGGTACTGGGAGTAGATTGCTTGCACGTCGTTCCTCGCTGCGATGTAGTGGGAGACGCGATTTTCAAGCTCGCTCTCCATGTAAAGCAGGACGTTGTTGAACAACCAGAAGCCGCGAGTGGTCTTCGCTTTCTTGGCGGCGGGCTTGCGCAATGCTGGCCCTGCCGTCGGCTCTGTGAACAACAGCGTATCGTCTTGGGTCCAATCGGGCTCAGGACGATATTTGACAGCCTCCTGGCGAGGCATTGACGGTGCTGACCGGGGATGGGGCGAGGCTGGCCTTGAGTTCGGCGAGCGACGGGGGTGCTGCGGGGCGGTTCAGAAAGCTGAGGCCCGCGCGCTTGCGATAGATGTCACGTGCAACTTGAGAATTGAAGTTCATTCCAACGTCCTCTTGCCATGTGCGGGAAGAGAGCCTGGTCGGAATGGTATGCGCCTATTCCGAAATCAGGCAGCTATGCCGCGTATTTCTATAAAGCGCATGTTCGTCTCCATCTAAACGTTCCGGCAACATACAGTCCCCAGCTGTGCCGTAAAGGGGCGAATCTGTGTTCAAGATGTTCAAACTTTAGATTGGTTAACAGGACTCATAGTTTAGTTATAAAATGGAAAAATTGTATTTTAACCTGTTTCGAAATTATTCGTAAGCGACTGACGATCGAATTAGCTGAGTTTATTCTGTGTCACCGAGCTATATATACACAGGTAATTCCTTGATATTTGATTTAATCTTTATGATAGAGCCATTTATTTTTAATGGCAGACACGATTAGTGCTATAATATTGGCGCGATCTTGGAGTAATCTCTGCGATTTGGACGTCCGGCCTCGAGCGGCAAGAGATGCCGGCCTACCTCACCTCCCTTGGAGCCGCCCGCAGAAGAGTGCACCATCGCGAACTACGGTCTGAGACGCCGCCGTCTGACGCGCTCGCCTGGACGCTTGAGGTATTGTTTGTCGCGCTCGCACTCTTTCTTATACCACTCTTCGCCCATTGAGTAAGAAGGTTTCCCTAGGTCGTGAACGACCCCACGATAGTTCGGACCGTAGGTTGCCGCCCACTCGGCCTTGAACTTGTCCATTGCTGCCCATTCCCGGCGCTCGCGATCGTCATCCTTGTATCCTTGCTGCCAAGGTTTGTGCCCGTACTCGCTGAATCCATCGCTCTGGCCGCTCTTATAGCCTATAAGCATCTCCCCGCCGCCATGGATATGGCGCGGGTCGGGCATCAGCAAATACCCGTTGCCAAACTTACGCCAATGATCCGACTTGATATGCCGCTCTGGATACAACCATTCTTCCTCGGCGGCGGCGATGTATCGGTATGCACGTTTCTTCGTAATGTAGTTGATCTGCAGCACTTCCGCTTCCGAGAGTTGCCGTTGCAGTTGGATGTCGAGAAAGCTGAACACGGAATCGCGAAAGAATTCCGGATTGGGTCGAAGCTTTAGGGGGTTCTGAAAGGGGTCCCTGACCCACGAAAGATTCGTGAGAATGAGTATTTTGTCAGGCGATAACGGAAAGAAGGTCTGTGTTGCAGCAAACCTTATGTCCGGGTCGTTGAATCCTGTGCAGTGCTGGGACCCGGGGAAACACTCCCGATTGTAGGCGACGACGGGGTGATCTGAGATGATGAATTTGGTCGGTGACGACGAAGCATCCGCAATCTGCCAGACGCACTCTGTCCAAATTGCACAGAAGATGTTCTTGATCCTCTGCATCAAAAGAAGCGTGTCATCCTTACCGCGTCCGCCGGCAGCAATCTGCCGCAGCCAACCAAGGCCCTTTGGCGTGCGGAGCTTTTGCACGCTCATGTAGGGAAGAAGCGTCTCAAAGGCATCGTGGCTTGCACTTCCGAAAGTGAAGTCGGCAAAATGCGCAATCGCCGCTTCACCGTCGTTATCTAACTTGCCGAAGAAAAACTTCTCGATATCGCGGTTCTCCAGCCCGCCCCAAGTTGTTGTGTACAGATCGTCTTGAGCGAAGCACTGGCGTGGCCCCCAACGTAACTGTGCGCGCCGCGTAAACCTGTGTCCGTCTCGGATCACGGTCTCAGGGTTTAGATCGAGGTAGTATTGCCTTGATTCGCCGGACGGCAGAAACCGCTTTTGATACCACTCCGGCACGTAGTGGTTATGCTTGTAGCCTTCGCTCATGGGGAACCACGCTGGTAAAGCCTACAGCAGAGGCGATCTTTCCAGCCAGCGGTCTGGGGCACAATCAAGTCGTGAGTCTTGAGAGCCGCTTTTGCAGACGCTGAGGCCGACAGCTCTACGGTTCGTTCGTCCAAACGATCCGTGACGTCGTATCGGAGTCCTGGACATCCGCTCACAACCGTGGGCAGCGTATGTACCGTGCGCCGCGTCATTGGCGAGACGATTGCGTCGCCTGGCGCAAAAGAGACATTTTCTTCGGCATGATCTTGAAACAATCGCATGATGGTATGGTATTCCGACTTGTGCTCGTTGAGTGACGCCCAATGGAGGAGCGGAGAGTACATGCGGCGCGGGTTGGTAACCCGCTTGCAACCGGTGCCACGTAAAGCGAAATAAATTCTTGAATTGCTTCCTTTCCTCCCAAAGCAATATCTAATCCTCGATGGCGAATTTTTGGGTTTCCGTACCCTCCATCAACTCTTTCGCCGACGCGTTCGTCGAGCATACGGCACAAAATTCCGCCGCTACATAGGCCGGCACCTCGTCGAGAAGCGAGGCTCCGGTTTTCCCTAGAAGACGCCCTTATGTATAGAGCTAGGTTGGCCGAGAAAGTGCTAAGAGCGAGGTCTTTATTTTGCAAAGCGACAAAACCGAGCCGGATCAAGGTCTGCCCCGGGCTTTCGGTGGCACGTCGATATCGATGGGGATAGGAATACACAAATTGCTTACTATTCAGATAGTTAGGCCGATTGTGGCCGCAACCGGTGCTTGGCTGGCCTGTCGCACGGCCTTTTCCTATTGAGGCGCAAAACGAAAACCGCCTACAGGGATCCTGATGATAATCTCTGGCACGCCGCGCGACTGAACCGATAGGGACTGGCTCACAAAGCCAGGCGCGTCGGAAGGCATGATACGAGCGCCGCGCCGGTCTGTAAGGTACGGGTCTTGCTTGCATTTCCGATTGCCCCATTCTCTCGAAGTCTTCTATGCAAAGGCTACGCATTTCTCTATCATGGGAGTTCACACTAGGAGTTCGGTAATTGGTGGACGACGCGCGAGTATGGACCAGGGACGACGCTGAGCGTCGTATTCATGACGTGTTCGACCGCGCGAAGACGGGCCAGGCTCAGACTGTACGCGATGGTAACGGTTCCTTTGAGGTCCGGTTCGTTGCAGACAGCGAGAAGCAGCCAGCCGGAGCCATCCTTGCAAATGGTGGCCCCGGCGGGCTCTAAAGCGACGGCACGCTGAACTGCACGACCGTCAACGAGGAATGGAATCACCATGACAGCTAAGCTTCCTCGACCGTCGGGACGACTACATCGACACGATGTCCGCCCTGATCGAAGATCGGGTATTGCTGATCTGGTCAGGGCCGAGCTTTTCTTCCGCATTGACTTGCAAGATTTGCTCTCGCGCAGGTTGTGTGAACCTTTGCTCGTCCCCTAGTCTTCATGGTCGTGTGCCGTCCATATGACGTGCGCTGCAATCTAATTCGTGGGCCTCATAGGCCATTGCTTTCTCGATGTCATTGCCATTCCTGCCATAGCTTTCGCAGTGCATCCAGAAAGACCTGGCATTGGGCGGCGCGCCAAGCGACCGCCGTTTCACCAAGGAGCAGGTGGATGCCATTAGCGCATTTCAATTGCGATCGATCTGCTTCGTTGACGAAGTTGAAAGTCGCAACGAACGTGTCTTGAAATGTCTTTCCAAACATGTGGTTTGGAGCGTTGTACAGCATGCCCTCGATGAAATAGGAAGGCGCTACGCCATCCGCCAACAGGCCTCGATCGACCATGTAGTTCCGCATGTTTTTATAAACGCGCACGGTTGGTTTGAACCACGAGTTTGTCTGCTGGTGCTTCGAAATACAATTGGCGGAGTGCTGCTTGGGGTAGTTCACGATCTGCGTTCCGTCAGGCAGATAAAAGCAGATGCCACTCGCATACGACTGCTCGGCCTGCGATATGAAGCTGTAGTAGTAACGATATTCGATAGCCGGAAGGACATCGCAGTCGCGGCGGTTCTGTCCTGCGGGGATGAAGACTGCCTTCTTCCCGGACTTCACGCCGGCCCCGAATTTCTTGGTAAGCCAAGCGGTGACATCACTCTTGTACTGCTGGTAAGAGTATGCGGCAGAGCCAACGTAGTTCCGCTGGAATGCTTGGTACTGTTCCGCTTTCAGAGTGTACGCATCATGGGCGAAAGTCGTTGCGATAAGCGAAACAACGTCAACATCGCTGTCGCGCGCGACGTTCGTGTCGTTTCCATATGAGCCCTGTAGGAAGACGTCAGGATTTTTGTCGGCAAAGGGGGATGAGCGATCGATTAACGCCGGCTTGACGGCGGCATAGGTGTCTCGCGACGGACCGGGTGCCGGCTGGTGTGACCAAGTAACGAGCTGATTTTCGGGAATAGCCATCTTTGCCTCAGAAAAACTTCTTCAAATCAGGTTCGAAATCGCGATAGGATTCGCGGCCCCGCTGATAGATTTGGTCCAGCTTGTCGACATCTGACTCAAATAGATCAGCAGCCATACTCGGCTCGCTATAGGATTTGCTTATGCGAATGGTCTGAACATCTTTGAAAAGGACCAGCCGTAGTTGCTGCATGGATTTGGTGTTGATTTCGAGCACTTTCTGCAACAGGCGGACCGTGAACAGATAGCCTATCCAGTGAGCGAGGCTCGTGTATCGTTTCGGCGCGGGGTAGTCGCCCACTCCGATGCTTACAACACGAAGATCCGCACGCGACACACCGAACGCCTCCAAACCATCCGCGATTGCATAAAGCGTGGGATTGTTCGCGCAGAAGCCACCGTCCGCAGCGAGAATCTTTTGGCCGTCGCTGGTTGTTATCAGCTTCCGGCTGAAAAACGGGTAGGCGGAACAAGAGGCCTGAACGGCGTCTCCTATCGTGCATCCCCATCCTGGTTCGAAGGTGCCGTGGTCAGTGTGAGCCTGATTCACAGACGTCTTGAATATCAGCGGCGTCTCGAAAGCCCACCGGGTAGCCACTATGCCTATATCCGTCTTGAAATCGGCGAACATCCGATTCTGGAAGACCTCGGTCGAAAGCTCGGCGAGCGCCTTCGATTTGCTCCACGGAAAACGTCGGCCCATGACTTTAACCACGTGATCCCGATACAAATCATGTATTTCGTCAACGCTAAAGCCCAGACATATCAGCGCTGCTATGATCGATCCCGTGCTTGTTCCGTAAACAAGGTCGAAGCGTTCGTGAAGGCGGCACCCGAGCATTCCCTCAAGGCCTTTGAGCACTCCGAGGGAATAAAAGCCTTTCGCCCCTCCGCCGTCCAGGCTGAGAATACGAAATGGCTCCCTAGCTGAGTTCACTTCCATGGTCGTTCCAGATAGTGCCAAACCCAAGCCCACGCCGGCAAAAATGCGTGTTAAGTTTCGGACGCCTCGCTCCGCCTTAATATTCCGTTAGAACAACTATAGCTAGAACAATCCAGCGTCAAATGCTGGAGGTTCTGGGTGCTTATCGTTTTGATTGCGACTGAGTGGGGCACCCGAGAGGGTGGCGTCAATTCCTTTAATTACTCGTTTGCATCCGGCCTCGCCAATGTTTGCGGCGACGACAACAAGATTATATGCGCAGTTACGTCAATTGGGCGTGATGACCGGAACGACGCATCGCGACACGGGATAGATCTCGTAGAGGTATCGTCCGATGAGAAGGGACGTCCTTCATCGAATTGCGCAGCCGAAATCCAAAATTGGTTGCATGACAACATGCTCGCCGTCCCATCCGACATTGTAGTTGTCGGGCATGACTGCATCACCGGCTTCCAGGCAGCAGAAACCGCCGAGCGCTTGGGCGGAAGGCTCGCGCTTATCCACCACATGTCGTACCAGCGATACCAAAACCTTGCTGGCGGCAAAGGCGAAAAAACGGGTCACAATCATCAACAACAGATCGACCTATTTTCCCGTCCCGACGCGCTCTTGTTCGGAGTAGGCACATTTCTCACAAGAAATGCGGAAATTCTGAGCGGAAGCGAAGCACATTGCCTCGTTCCTGGCTTTCCGGAGGGATTCACGAAAAACAGTTCAGACGTGGATGACCTCAACATCGTAGTGGCGGGCAGGTTCGACGAAGAGCAAGAGGCGCTAAAGCAGGTCGAGCTAGCCGTAGAGGCAGTCGGACTTGCTGTGAAGACAGCAAGCAGATTTATCCGTCCACTAAGAAGCGCGACGATGTTCGTATTAGGCGTCGATGAGCGTCGAGTTAGCCGTGCTTCGCTTGAAAAACTTGCGAAGAGAAAAGCCGGGCGGAACGTGACCGTCATACCCATGCTTTTTGATAGTCGCCCCGAGACGATAAGGAAACTTCTACGAAGCGCGAATTTGACCATTATGCCCTCGTTCCACGAAGGCTTCGGGCTCGTCGGTTGGGAAGCGATCGGAAGTGAAGTGCCGTTGATCATCGGAAAGGAAACGGGACTCTTCAAATTTGTTGAATCGGTGCTGGGCACAACAGGAATTCACGCAGTTGAATTCAACGGGGGCGCGAGCCGATCTCGCGATGTGCAGTTGGTGTCCGATGCAATAATCGAGATCGCGAAAGACCTGCAACTAGCGAGAAAAGATGCGCGCGATCTGAGAAAAAGGCTCAAGAGCGAACGTGGCTGTACGTGGAAGCAAACAGCGCATGATTTTTTGCACAGCGTCTCTGCATCGGTGCCTAATACTGAACGTAGTCGCCTTTTGCAAAACCCCATTCGCCGACAGAAGGCCGCCATCGAATTCGAATCCACGAAGAAAGATCACTTTGAAAGATGCGTGGAACTTTCATTGTCTGTAGGGCAGGGCAGCACCGCGGAAAGCTTCGACGTTCTTGCCCAGCTATGGTTCGGAGCTACACCAATTCAACTTGGTAGCATAAGCGCCGAGATTAGTCTCAACAAGGCCTACGTCGACGTCATCCCAACGGCGGGGATTATCTCGGGGCCGCGACTTGGTGATACACCTAGAGTCAAGGGACTCAAGCCAGTCGCCGGCGGGGTATGGGTAGTTACTGATCCAAACGGAAGGGACGTTCTTGAGCACCGAGCCCTCGGCGATGAAGCACTGTGTCAGGTTGTTACGCCTCCTAATAGTCTGCCGGAGGTGACGGTGCGTGTTTTGGCAAGTCGGAAAGATCTCAATTGCAAGTTCGACACTCCTGAGCAGGAGGGCAGCGTCGCGAAAGAGAAGGTAATGAGCGTTTTTCTACAGAAGGCCATTTTTGACGATAATTCCGGTCAGATAACATTCAGCGAAGCGACAATGACAGGGGTCGGCTCAGATGATTAAACCAAGAGATATTGAAATTTTGAACCGGCTTAGTCGTGCGGTTTCGAACGATTTCCTTGAACTCACTCGCATTGCTAAACTGGACCCCAGGGTGGATTTTCGAGGTGCCGATTTGCGAGGGGTTGACTTCGGCGCAAGCGACCTCTCAGGCTTTGATTTTACTGAAGCGGATCTCACTGGCGCAAACCTTCGACGCGCGCAAATTCGATCAACAACTTTTAATCGGACGACCTTGTCTGGGGCAATTATGCCTCCGAAGAAAACGCAGCTTGTGAGGAACTCCCGGACAGTACCTTCTAAATTTCACAAGACCGTGATTGGCGGTGTACTTGATCACAATGAAGGTAGGGGGCGTATTTCTAAAGTCCTCGTCACAATGCCTCCCGGTACCGGTCGACATGTATTGCTCGAGGCCATGCTCGAAGCATTGGACAGCCAAAGCCTAATCGATGATGTTCTCGTGGTCGTTGAGAGTGTCGTGGCACGCGATGAATATGTCGAACGCTTGGCCTCGGTCTTTGATCGCTCACTGATCGGCATTCCGCCTACTCGGCCCAGAGGCGATCCTGCCAAGCGGGTGGAAGTTGTCAATTTTTCCGCGTTGACCAAATGGATCGAAAACAAAAGCCTATCAGCTTTGCGTCCAAGCCGTCGGCTCAACACCGTGGTCATCCTCGGCGAGCGAAACATTGGCCTTCGCTTCATAAGAAACATCACCCAGGCATTTGGGGACTGCGGCATCATATGCGTTCAACCGAGACCCTCATCGGAATTCCAGAAAGTGGCATTTTTTGATCTCGATTTTCGCCTTACGATCCAAGAGGCTCTTTCCGAGGGCGCAATTGATGCAGCAAAGGTGGTCATGCCGATGCGCGATTTGATTGACACACTGCAGGAGCAAAACGCCGAGGCGAGTGGTGTTTACATCGTACCGCAAGAGGAAGATGTGGAGGAATTCGCCAACAATTTTTCGACGCTACTCCACAACAGCGGAATGAATTGGCGGGTGATCCCAGTCCGCGATCGCGAAACGCTGGACCCCGGGACGGCTGGGACGGTTCTGGTGATGAGACCGACAACCGCTGTTCGTGTTGATTGGAGCGGTCCTGATTTTACCTTTGTGTCGGCATCGTTGTCGCCCGAGACGGCGGAGAAGATCGCCTATCCCCGGCATCGTACCAACCGGATCTTCGGACCAGTGGTCTACGATTTCGAAGGGTCGATGATACGGTATATAAACGACCTGCGGCAGACCTGAGAGGAAGCGGCTCGCAGCGTAGTGTTCGCTAGCCCGTGCTAGCCGTCACGAATCTGATTTCCTCAACCTGCCCTGTGCTGGACTGATTTGTTCCTTTGTATATGGGCGCACTTGGTACCGCCCATACACCGAATGCCGGGTTAAACACGCCGGGCAAGGGAAAATAGCTGTGTATGAGCGCGAAATCGGACTCGTCGATGGTCGCGATCGGAAGCTTGTACTCGATCGCCGTAGCAGCAATGAACAGATCCTGCCCCGGCTTTCTCTTGTGATACGTTGGGTCCCTGAACCACAAGTGCGTGAGCGGCCGGCAGCACAGCATCTTCCCGAGCACGCGCGCGACTCCGGGAGTCGGCACCGGATATTCAAAGTCGGTACCAGTAACCTGATCAAGCCATTTCCATAGCTCGTTTGCCGCGAAGGCGTTGTCGCGGGCGCGTTGGGAAATGCCTGTCTCTATCTCTAAGAAGGCTGCAAAAGGTATGGCAACCCGTTCTTGGTTCCTCAACCACTCCGAAATTGTCGGGTGCGGACGCAGCTTGCTGGAGTTGCTGATGATGTTCGTGTCGAGAAGGAACATTTCACTGGCCATATACGCTCTCGCTTTAGCCACGTTGAATAAGATCACGGTGCCCGGTTACGGTAAACAAATGGTTAACTTTACAATCTGAGCGGTGCGCCCGCTCCGTGCGCTCGCGCTTGCGGTGAACTTTCTTTCCTGCCATCGCAACGTTCGCCTTGTCGCAAACTGTGCACCGTCAACGCCTACCAGCTGCACGCTATTGACACCCCAACGAATGTTCACTATACGTTCCGTCATGATGAAGCGAGATCTGTTCCCAATACGAATACGTTGAACGCAGCCGCGCGAGCGGAAGTGTCCAATTTGTATCGTGTTGAGGTCACAGATGGCATCTCATTATGACGCCCAGAGCAGGGGACGAGCAGCGGGTGACGCTGCCGCGCCGGTCGTTCGTCGGCCGCAGCTCAAAGGCCCCTATCACCCAACATTCCGCTCCAATGTCGTTCGCGATTTGGCATGTATTCTCGATTTAAACCCCGACGTTCGGACGTGGACGAACGGGGTGACCGCGTTGAAAGTTGGCCGGGCGAGCCACGTCGCAGATCTGCAGATGGAGGATGCTGACGGCAGCCTCTGGCTTTTAGATACGTTCGATCGCAAGCTTCCCCGGGATCATGCTGTCATCAGCGAAGTCGCGTCGACACGGCAATGCCGCTATCGGGTGGTCGACCGATCCGAGATTTACGACGGTTTTCGGTTGCGAAACGCTAAAGATCTGCTCCGATATGCCGGCCACAATGTTCCGCTCGGTGACCGCGTCCGGTTACTCGCCGGGCTAGACGAGCACGGGCCGCTCTCGTTGGCCGATTGTTTGAGAACGGTTCGTGAAAGCCAGCCCGTAGCGACGGTCGCGTCGCTCGTTCTCCAAGGCCTTCTCGAACTTGAGATCGACGATGCGCTCATCGGACCGGAGACGATGGTGAGACGAATACGGGCGTAGCAATGCCTGTCGTCCAGTCCATCATCGAGGTTTTCAGATGACACGCACTTCACCGCGGGCGAACACCCCGCACAGTATGGCAACGCTTGTTGCGGGCATGGCTATCAGGCGCGCCATTCGCCCATATCTATCGGCAGCGAAATTCGCCATTGCCGTCAGGCTCGGTGACAAGACGGACATCGAAGTTTACGAGGCGGCCGCTCGCGATCTGGTAGAAAGTGGGTCACCTATGTTCAAAGAGGCGAGGACCAGTACGCTCGTCGCTCAGGCACACCAGGTCAGGACCAGTGAATGGGAGTTCGTCCGGAAGTTCAGCGCAATCGAGAGGGCCATCCTTTTCTACACTGACGAGAACGATATTTCCTCCGAAGTCTCCTTGATCGTCGATGCTCGAGCTGATCTCCCCGCACTTCAAGCAGTGTATTTTAAGGCTGCCGCGCTCAGACTCGGGATGGCAATCTCCGACGAAGACGCCGAATTTCTCTCGAGCCGAAGGCTGCACGAAATTCGGCTCGCTCTAAGACCGGGCAGACCTGTTCATCGCGTGGTTCGCCAACTGAAGTCTATGCCGGAAGCCAAAGAGGAAACGTCGCCGCTCCCGGAAAACGCGGCATCGCCTCGGCTCGAGGACTTGGCGGGCTACGGACCAGCCAAATCCTGGGGGCTTCGGCTTGCGAACGACCTGACGGCTTGGCGGCGTGGGGACCTCGAGTGGGCCGACGTCGACCGCGGCGTGTTGCTGAGCGGGCCACCGGGCACGGGGAAAACCACATTCGCTCGTGCGCTTGCCAACACCTGCGATGTCGAACTAATCGTCGCTTCTGGGGCGGCATGGCAGTCGAAGGGTCACTTAGGCGAGATGCTGAATGCGATGAGGAAATCCTTCGCGGAGGCGGCTGCCGTGCGGCCGGCGATCCTGCTTCTAGACGAGTTCGACAGCTTCGGTGATCGCGCAACTGGGATCGAGACGCCCCACTACGACTACAAGCGACAAGTGGTGAACGGACTTCTTGAGTGCCTTGATCCCGCGGGAGGCCGGGAGGGCGTCGTGGTAATCGGTGCCACCAACAATGCCGAGGCGGTCGACGTCGCGCTTTTGAGGCCCGGACGCCTGGAGAGGATCATTCATATCCCCTTACCGGACGAGGAGGATCGCAAGGCGATCGCGCGGTTTCATCTTCGCGGTGCCTTTCATGGCGAGCTTGTGGATTTTGCAAAGAAAACGGATGGCTGGTCGGGCGCTGATATTGCGAAGGTTGTTCGTGACGCCCGGCGGATCTCGCGCGATGACAATCGAACCACGGTTACAGAAGCCGACATTTCATCTGCGATGCCGCCGTTCGAAACGTTCACGCGGGCGGAACGCTATCGTCTGGCAATCCATGAAGCGGGGCATGCGGTTGTTGGCTATCACCTAAGGCCCGAGAGTCTTATCAAAGTAATGATCGCACGCGGAAAATCCACGGGTCAACGGGGTGCCATCTCTCTTGGTCAGACGGTTTTCAGAGACTTCCTCACGATGATGTCGACAGCAGATCACCTTCGCGACCGGATCGCAATTTGCCTGGCGGGACTGGCGGCGGAGCGCCTGGTTTTTGGCGATCATATCGTCGGCTCCGGTGGGGGAGAGGAGGCTGATCTGGCGAAGGCGTCAGATATGGCGACGATGATGGAACGGATCTACGGTTTCGGAAACGATCTCCTTTTCGAGATGGGCTCCGGGAACCGGCCGTGGGAGGCCCTCCGCCGGGCAGACCCCCAACTTCGGGACCTGGTGCGAGAGCGCCTGGATATGGAAGTGCAACGCGCGACGAAAATTCTTGCGGCTCGTCGGCCGGCACTTGAAATACTGGCGTCGGTTCTGTCGGTAACCTGCGAAATGAGTCTGGCGGAAATCGATCGCATCTGTTCGCGGACAGCCTTGGACAAGCAGTCATGAGGTTATGGGTGATATCAGATTTGCACCTGGAGGTCGGCCGCAGTTTCGAATTCGCTGTACCGACCGGGGCAGATGTCATCGCTTGTGCGGGTGACGTGACAACACGGGGCGTTGCACGCGGCATCCAATTGCTCGCTTCCCGTTTCGGCGATCAGCGCGTCGTTTTTATCGCCGGCAACCATGACTATTGGGGAGCGGCTCTTCAGTCGGGCATCAGTGACGCCCGGCAGGTCGCCGAGCGCTATCCAAGCATCAATTTCCTCGAGAACGAATGTATGGTGTAAATATCGATGGCGTCCGGTTCATTGGCGGCACACTCTGGACCGATTTCCGTCTGGCATCAACAACCCCGGAGAATGCAACGTGGATGACAGCGATGAGATGGCTGATAAAGCGCGAGAGCCAGCTAAGCGGTCGTTGGGTTCGGCGCTCGACGAACTTGGCTTCAAACCGCTCGGTCAACGCATATTAATCCCGAAAGGCGTCGATAGGCAGCCGCTTAGGGTAAAGCGAGCGCCAACTATGGATCAGCGCGATTAGCGCGGTCCCGGAGAACAAAGGCAAGCAGTCTTTCGAGGGCCGATCGATATCACATCGGCGGAGGTGCGAAGACCGATTGATCGAAATGCGCGGCCTCGGTGGTTGGCAGTTTCTAATCTCCCGCCTTAACGGTTTCGCCACCGGCCTTTTCCCTCGAGCGGTCAAAAGCCGGAGGTCGGATGTGCAACCCCTATTCCTCGACGATGAAACGACCAGGGACCGCCTTCGCGAAAACCACTTGGTCGCGCCGCATGACTGTCGACCGTCCGCCACCTGTCAAAGGAATTTCATTGTCCACGTCAGCCCCCCAGATTTTCAGTCGCAAGCGTTTGCCAACGAGCTTTCAAGCCCCTCCAATCGCGCAACACTACCCAAGCGATTCCCGAATTGCATCATCTATCACACGAATTGATTAGCTTTTCGCTCGTTGCAAACACCGGTTGATCGTGTTCTTCTTTGCTGCGGGGGAAAGGGCGGCCGTATATGGCCAAGACTAGCAAAGTGTTGCCGCCACTCAGGAGGATCGGATGTGCGGACTTCGTTCCCGGCATACCACTCTGGCGACGTTGGTAGGTTCGTTTTTCGTCAGCTTCTGTTTTGTCAATGTAGCAACGGTGGCGGCCGCCGACGGTTTCGGCAGCTTTTCGCTGCAGTCATCTAAATCCTATTCGTATCAGCGTGCTTCAGCCCCTGACGGGACGAGAGCGGAACGCTTCGAGCTGCGTTCAGGCGACTGTCCGGCTTCGACTGGGGACTGTCACAGGCAGCGTGAACGGGTTGAGAAATTTGAGACCATACCAGCTTCGCGCCAGGACCATGAATATTGGTATCATTTCTCGGTATTCATCCCAACGGATTGGCCCGCAAGCGGCTCGGTCAACACGAAGCTTGGTCAGTTCCACCAGTTCGGCAACGGCAAAGGCCCGGTTCTTTTCCAGATTCTAGATGGGCGATATATTTTTGAGCTTGGAAATCCTGCGGTAAGGCAGGCAAGTCCCATGCGTCCCTTGCCTCCCCTTCGCCAGATCGGGCTCACCTCGGCGAATGCCATGAAGGGGAGATGGACAAGCATCACTGTCAACGCAAACTGGTCCAGAACGCCTGCGGGCTTCATCAACGTGTGGGTGAACGGGGCCAAGAAGGTCGGACTGAAAGGCCCCAACGTTGACCGTGATTCACCGGTCTATTTCAAGTATGGCGTCTACCGGAGCCTGAAGGCCGCCGGGAAGGGAAATACCCCGCTCGTTGCCTGGTATACAGGCATCCGGCGCGGATCAACGCGCGGGTTGGTCGACGGCACTCAATAGGGCAGCCATGAAATGCACCCTTGCGACGGCGGGACCCCGTGACCGCGAGCTGGTCATCGCGGTCGCCCGGATTGATCGCCAAAATGGCGATAACGACCGCGACGAGGGATAATCATCGATGGATGCGGCGTCAAACCAGGGAGAGAACGATGAAGACGATCACAGTTTCGGGCTGCATGATGCTAGCCTTCGTATCTGGTGCGTATGCAGCGACCCTGACGGGTGAGCAATTGAAAAGCGAGTTGGTGGGCCACACGATCCATTGGAAGTCCAAGAGCGGATCGGGCATCACAATCTACAAAGAAGATGGGAAGATCGAAGCTACGGTCGACGGGGACAAGAACAGCTACACAGGTTCTTGGCGCATCAAGGGGAGCCAGATGTGCGAGAAGTTCGCCAAGGAAGCTTGCGCGACGATCAATTCGCTTGGAGGAAAAAGCTACTCCAAGAAGGGCGGCACACTCACGGTTGAATAGGACACCACAAATTCTCGAACTTATGGAGCAAATGCCGCGTTACATTATTGATGATGTTTGCGACGCCCGACGTTGCAATTTGATTCGAATCCCGTCATCTGAACGCCCTGCCGTCGTCCATCAATGCAACACGGCCCAAGCAGCCCAGGGCGCTCCGGCATGAGGTCGTAGAGCGCCCTCTCTTTTTCCAGGCGGCAGCTCTGCGACGAAGCAGCAATCGGTCATGTTTTTCAATCCAGATTTAAGATACACGCGTATATTGCGCTTGGGGACCGCAATATCCTTACCTTGAGGGGTCGACAATGTGCTGGAATACGTCGTCGGCATTCATGCCGGTCGGGCTCGCTCTGCGCGGTCCGGCAGCGCACAGGATCGTATGTACGCTCGGCGATGCGGCGCATATCCTGATCAAGGACTGGCCATCCGATGACGGCGAGGAATATGTCGCTGCCGTAAAAGCCTGCGTCGATGCAATCAGCGGGCAGATTGCTCCAGAAAAATTCCGGGAAGCGCTGTTGCGTGCGGCCGATGAGGCGGGAATCGCTGCCCTAACTGTCGTTCACCGATGACAATCAGCAGGGTCGCGGCGAGACAGCCGACTGACACGGCAGCGACGCAACACCATTGGATCATTGGTGGGCAACGCGATATCGATAGTGCGGCGCAGATCGTGGCCCTTTCGTCCTCCGCAGCTGGCCGGTGCCACGAACATACCGTATGGAATCGACCCGCCGCGGACGCCCATAGGATGATTGGCTACTTCAAAAACGGCGGGGTCTGACCTGCATTCCACAATTTCGCGACTCGCAAAAATACGGCTTGCATGCACAACACCTGTTCGGTGCTTGCAGTTGGAACGCCTTCACACTGCTTGACCGCATATAGGATAAGCTTGTGGTTCTCCTCCTTTGTCATCGGACGTGGAGGTTTTTGCTGCCGTGCCTCGACCTGATGCGGTGCGATGACGAGGAGCAACGCAGCAAACATGCCAGCGATTTTCATATTCACTTCCAATGGGTTTTGAGGGAACGACGCCCGCCAACCATCACATTTCAATCAAGCTTCATCATACCCCAGGTTGGATTGCCGTCGCGTTTCGCTCATGCATAAAATGCGAGCGATCCTGTGGAAGCGCGATTGAAACAACGGGGAGCACACGACGTATGGGACTATTCGACTTTCTAAAACGTAAGAGGATGCCAGCGACGATCGAAGATGCGATGGCCTCTCAGGCAGTGGATTTCGTCAATGCCTTCTCCAGCCCTAGAGCACCGATCGATGCATCGAAGCTCGACTATTCGGAGGACTCGTTGCACCTCGTTGACAAGGTGCTGCAGGACTTCCATCAAAGACAGGCGCAGTTGCCCGACGATCTGCACTTTCTTGCCTCTGCCTATGTTTTTGAAACCGCTCGGCGTCACTTTGGCGGACGTTATCTTCGCGGGGATCAGGATAATCCGTTCGTGTTGGTGATCGGCGAGCCCGATTTCCGCGTTGGCGTTTTGGTGATGGCGAAGGTCAAGGGCCGCGTTGCAAACGGTCTGGAAGACAGTATTCCATACTTTTATGCTGGTATCGCGCCCTTGGTAGACAGGCGGGCCAACGCGACGCTCGTGTAGTCGGCCGTCGGATTGGCGGAGCTTCTTGCCGGGCAACTTGAATTGAACACAATCCGACACTATTTGATGGTCATCGGCGTTGCTGGTGAGTGCTCCACGCGAGCGTTCGCGACTGCCGAAGTCGCTTATCTGCTTTTGACCACGGATGTACTGGCACTGGTATGAAGAGCGATGTTGGAAAGGTCGGTGCGATTTCGCCCCGGCCTTTTTTATTTGCCCGTTGGCCAGGGGCGGCGGGGCCGAAGCTTTGGCAGCTAATGCCGGGTGTCCAGAAGCGGTTGGTCGTCGTCGAAATTGCCATTGCTGACGGCGTCGTATGAGTTGAGGCTACGGCCTCCACCTCGGGTTCCGTATGCGGTCAACTGCACCATCACGGCCTTCGCTCTTTCGAGGGCTTCATCAGCGCTGACTGCGTGCTCGTCGGCGACCTTCACAGAGACGGCGTCGCCGTCATCTCCGATGAAATCGATCTTCCAACCGCCGGCGTCGTGCTCGATCCTCGTATCCGCCAGACGCATGTCATCCCGTCTTCTTGTTCTTGAGATCTGTTTCGACCGACTTGCGAAGTGCCTCCATGATGTTCACCACGTTCGAAGCAGGAGCGGCTTCCTCCTTCCTACCCTTGGCGGCCTTCTTCGGCTTGAGGAGCTTCTTCTTCTCCTCGATGAGCCGCAGCAGGCTTTCCTGGATCGGGTCGCTTACCATGTCCGGCGACCAGCGCGCGGTTTTCTGCTTGATGAGCTTCTGGACGAGCGGAATAAGATCCGGATCTGCTTTCTCGTCGATTTCCTCGAAGTAATTCTCCTCCGGTCGAACCTCGTCGCCGAAACGCAGCGTCCAGAGCACGATGCCTTCGCCGCGCGGTTCCAGGACCACCGCCCGCTCTCGGCGGCCCATCACGAGCTTCGACACGCCGAAAACCGTGTCGGCCTTCATCGCATCCCTGATCACCGCAAATGCCTCGTTGCCCACGGCGTCGTTCGGCATCAGGTAATGCGGCTTCTCAAGGTAGATCCACTCGATGCTGTCGGCCGGGACGAACTTGTCGATGTCGATCGTCTTCACTGTGTCGAGCGCGACGGCATCCAGATCGTCCTCGGTGAGGATAACGTAGTCGTTCTCCCCGCGAGCGTAGCCCTTGGCTTCGTTCTCGTCCTTGACGGGCTTGTGCCCGTGACGGAATCGATGTACCGGGAGACGACGCGGTTGCCCGTCTCCTTGTTGAGGGTATGGAAGCGAACCTTCTCGCTTTCGCTCGTGGCCGGGGTCATAGCCACGGGGCAGGTGACCAGGGAGAGTTTGAGATAGCCTTTCCAGTAATATTTCGGAGCCATGACCTATCCCCCTAGCTGGCCTTGCGCCGCGGAGCGGCCCCGGGAGAGGCTATCGGCCAGGCGAAATGGAGGTCGTTGCGATCAATGTGCAATCTCTACCGCATGGAGGATAAAGACTGGGTTCGCAAATGGGCAGTGGACGTCGAGAGCCTGATTAACCTGATGCCCGCCTATCAGATGAACCCCGACCAAGCTGGGCCAATCGTTCGCAATACGGCGGACGGTCGGAAGCAGCTTGCACATGCGAGGTGGGGGCTGCCTTCGCCGTTTTTCGTGATCAAGCAAGCGGTCGACGCCCGAGCAGAGAAGTTGCGGCAGAAGGGCAAGCCGGTCGATATGGATATGCTCATTCGGATGGAACCAAATAAGGGCACGACCAATGTCCGCAATCTCAATCTTGCACATTGGCAGCGCTGGTTTGGGGTCGAGAACCGTTGCATCGTGCCGGTGACAAGCTTTGCCGAGCCGGACCCTGCCAGCAAGGAAGAGGGTGGCAACACGCCGAACGCCTGGTTCGCCCGTGATGAAAGCAAGCCGCTGATGTTTTTTGCTGGCGTTTGGGTTCCGCAGTGGCAAAGCGTTCGGAAGGTCAAAGATGGCCTGACTACGGATGATCTCTACGGATTTTTGACGACCGATCCGAACGACGTCGTCAAACCGATTCACCCGAAGGCAATGCCGGTCCTCTTGCTGACGCATGAAGAGGTGGATGTATGGATGCGTGCACCCTGGGAGGAGGCGAAGGCGCTCGCCCGGCCGCTTCCGAACGACCAGATCGTGGTGACGTCGCGGGAGCCCTATGGTTCGACCATCGTGACCACGTCCGGGGAGCCGGTGTCCCAGCCAACCTTACTCTAAATGATGCTTGCGTCGAAATATGCGCGGGCTAGTACGATCCCTGCCATTGATCGAATAAACCTATTTGTTCGAGGATCGTAACACCGCGCCAAGCCAATTTCTGCGGTCGCGCTCAGTATTTCGCCGCCTCTCCGCCCGGGCGCGTTGGCTGATTGATATGGCGCAGCGGCCTAGCGGTTTCATTGATCTTCGAGGCCTCAGTCCTGATGCCCGGGCTGCATTTTGGATTGGCGTTGATCGCCCGAATAAAAAATCCCGTGAGTGGGATCAGGAGGCTGTTTTCAGTCCATCTATCGACGCGGTTCGCTCCACGAACGAAAGCGCCCGATGGTCTGTTCGATCCATCGGGCGGCCATTGGCGATGCCTGACGTAGCCGTCAGACGCTGAGGTGTTGGTCGAAGAACGACTGAAGCTTATCGAACGGAATCACATCCACCTTGTCGTAGAGATCGGTGTGGTTGGCCCCCGGGATAATCATCAATTCCTTAGGCTCCGCGGCTGCGGCATAGGCGGTTTCCGCAAAATACAGAGAGTGAGCCTTCTCGCCATGAATGAACAGGACCGGGCGCGGTGAGATTTCCGCGATGTAAGTCAGGATCGGCATGTTCATGAACGACAGTGGGGTGGTCTGCGTCCAGGCATTGCCGGAGTTGACAGCGCGCTTATGGTACCCGCGCGGCGTGCTGTAGTAGTCATGGTAGTCGACCAGGAACTGCGCTTCGCCACCCTTGAGCACATTGTAAGGCGGCTGATAGGCGGGGTTCCCTTTTTCGGCATCCGCCCAACGCTGGCGGCTCATCTGCTCCAGCGCTTGTGTGCGCTGTTCTAGAGTTACACTGTCGTTGTAGCCCTTGGACATGACGCGCGTCATGTCATACATGGTGCTGGCAACGACGGCCTTCACGCGTTTGTCCACGGCGACGGCGTTCAACGCCATGCCGCCCCAACCGCAAACACCGATCACGCCGATCCGCTCGCGATCCACTTCAGGGCGCAGACCAATGAAGTCTACTGTAGCACTGAAGTCCTCGGTGTTGATGTCAGGGGAAGCGACATTCCGCGGCTCGCCGCTGCTTTCCCCAGTATAGGATGGATCGAAGGCGATTGTGATGAAACCACGTTCCGCCATGGTCTGAGCGTATAGGCCTGAGGATTGTTCCTTCACCGCGCCAAACGGGCCGCCGACCACAATGGCCGGCAGAGTACCGGTGCCACGGTTTTTCGGCAGATAGAGATCGCCGACCAGGGTGATGCCATAGCGGTTCTGGAAGCTCACCTTCTCGTGGTCGACCTTACTGCTCTTCGGGAAGACCTTGTCCCATTCTGCATTTCCCTGTGCGAACGCGGGCGCGCCGGCGACCGATGCGACGCCAATCGCTGCGACCCCGACACCGGTCATCTTCAGCAAAGTGCGGCGTCCAGCGTCGGGTTCCTCATGATTGACGGTTTCGTTGGATGTGTTCATGTCGATCTCCAGTTGTTGTGGCTGCCTGACGGTGATGTAATGGACACCATGCCTTGCGATTAGGCCGGGCGTTTCGCTCGTTATTATGAGAAATTTTCATCAATGCGGCAGCGTGTCGTCGAAGCGAGCTTGGCTTGGCGCTGTTGCCTCACGAGAAGGGCCGCTGATGCGGCCCTACACTCAATCACAAGCTGGTCCAGCCGACTTCCCGATCATTCGTGATATGGAAGGTTTGATGAAAAGCCTACCTGTTGGGCCTCAATCATGAGGCAATAACGCTGCGTTATAGGTCAGTTAAGGTCGATGTAGCCGGGCAAGCTACAGCGAGGATATAGGTGGGAGGATCACAAAGTGGAACTTGGGTGAACAGCATGGAACGCACATCTTCGGTTGCCAGAGACCTGCGTGCGGTGGGACTGAGGCCGACCGAGCAACGCATTGCTTTGTTCAACCTCCTCTTTGCCGGCGGCCATCGCCATGTCACAGCCGAGGAGCTTCATGCGGAAGTGCTTGCGCATGGGATCAGTCTGTCGGTCGCTACGGTCTACAATGCCCTGAACGATTTCACCGTAGCCGGGCTGGTTCGAGTGCTCGCAGTCGAAGGCGCGCGCACCTTGTTCGACACCAACATTTCGGATCACCACCATTTTTATGTCGAGGGCGACGGCGAAATCCGGGACATAGATGCCAGCAGCATCTCGATAG
Source organism: Rhizobium leguminosarum (assembly GCF_002953715.1). Taxonomy (GTDB): domain Bacteria; phylum Pseudomonadota; class Alphaproteobacteria; order Rhizobiales; family Rhizobiaceae; genus Rhizobium; species Rhizobium leguminosarum_V. The sequence continues at coordinate 3,339,197 of NZ_CP025012.1, read as the reverse complement.
CCAACATTCCCGAGCCGCCGGAAGGATTTGAGATAGCCAATATCGACGTTGTAATCCGGGTACGTCCGATTTCAGGCCGATGAGCATGTTCGGGACGATGGCTCATGTCGTCTTATACTCCTTGAGCTTGGAGCATGAACATTGACAGCGCGAGCCAATGTCCTCGTTACACTCGCGCCTAAAATGGCGGTCGTATTCGTGGGCTTCCTCATAGCCGGTATGGGGATAACCGTGCTTCCGATCCACGTCAGTAGTGACTTGGGCTTCGGCACGTTCGTGATCGGGCTGATAACTGGCAGCCAATTCTGTGCGTCCCTGATGACGAGATTGTGGGCCGGCGATTTTGCGGATCGTAAGGGGCCGAAAAAGGCGGTCATCTTGGGACTGTCCTTGGCTGCTGCCGCCGGCGCACTGTATCTCGCTTCCTTGATCACCATCAGTCAACCTGTCTTGTCTGCCGCGATCCTTGTCGCCGGGCGCGGTGTGCTTGGTGCCGGGGAGAGTCTTATCATCACCGGCTCAGTAGCTTGGGGCCTGGCCACCGTCGGATCACAGCACTCAGGGAAAGTGATTGCGTGGATCGGCACCGCAATGTTTGGAGCGCTCGCTGCAGGTGCCCCCATCGGAAGCGCCTTGTTTGCGATGCAAGGCTTTGCGGCGATCGCGACGGCGACAATCTTGTTGCCGCTGTTGATGGCTGCAATGATTGCACCGCTTGAGCCCGTGTCAGGCCGCTCTTCGCCCTCCGCATCCAGGCTTAGCGTCATCAGAGCAGTTTGGCTCCCCGGGCTCGGTTCTGCATTTGCAAGTCTCGGTTACGGAAGCATCCTTGCATTCTCCAGTCTGTTATTCGTTGACCGCCAGTGGGCAGACGGGTGGCTTGCCGTGACGTCTTTCGCGACGGCGTTGGTCGCAAGTCGTATCTTGCTTGGACATCTCCCCGACAGGCTTGGCGGTCCGTTTACCGCACTGGTGTTTGCCATCGTCGAAGCGATCGGTCTTGTGACGATGGGACTCGCCTCCCAGCCGATCGTCGCCCTGGCGGGAGCCGCCTTGGTAGGCTTCGGTTATTCCCTCGTTTTCCCGGGGTTTGGCATCGCAGTTGTCCGGGCCGCGCCCTCGCAAAGTCGCGGCATGGCCATGGGACTGTATTCAGCCTGTCTTGATGTCGCGCTTGCCTTCAGCGGGCCTGCGCTGGGGTTGGTTGGTGATGTCGCCGGGCTGCCGGCCATCTTCGTGACAACGGGTGGTCTCGTGTCGCTATCAACGTTCGTGGCACTGTTTATCATTAGGCGTGGTCAAGCCGGCAGCTGAGCCCAAAGGATGCCCTGCCTTTGACAGTTTCTATTGTTTGGTCTCGGCTAATACAGCCGAGGCAATACAACGCGGACGGAAAGAGAATCCCTGCGTGCGTTACCGCGCTCCCTTGCGAACTTCTTCTTCCATGTCCACGCCATTGAGCTTCCCGACCAGGTCGCTGAGCATCGGAACGAAGTCGTCGCCATGGCCAATCGCCTCGGCATGCGTGTAGTACTGGACCGCAGCAGACGCCATCACGCTGGTCACCTTGGAGTCGGCAGCCATGTTGTTGACGTAGCGAAGGTCTTTCGCCGCGTATGAGATCATGAACCTGTGGGCATCGCGGTCACGTTCGACGACGTATTTCATGAAGGTGCCGAAGAAGCCGCTGTCCATCCGGCTACCCGTGATGACATCACGTATCGCCTGTGGCGAGATGCCGATTTTTGCTCCGAGGACAACCGCTTCGGCATAGAGCGCACCATAGCTCATTCCGATGAAGTTCATCAGCAACTTCATCTTGTGGCCGTTCCCCACGGCACCTACCCGGATGATCCGACCGGCCCAGCATTCGATGACAGGCTTCACCCGCTCGAACACGTCGTCACCGCCTGCGACCATGGCGTCGAGAGTGCCTTCTTCGGCTTCCTTGGGCGTGCGGCCGAGCGAAGCGTCGATCAGGGTAGCGCCAGCCGTCTCAAGCTCCTGTGCCAGCAGCAAGGTGGATGAGGGGTCGGAGGTCGAAGTGTCGATTACGACCAGTCCAGGACGTGCGCCGGCAATGATACCGTCGCTAGCTTTGACGACCTTTTCAACCTGACCCGAGTTCTGCAGGCATATGTGAATGATGTCGCACTTCTCGGCCATGTCCTTGGGGCTGGCAGCGCTCCTAGCGCCGATCTCCAGAAGCGTGGGCATCGGGCGTTGATCAAGGAACCAAAGCTCATAGCCCTTGATGCGAATATTCTTCGCCATCCCGTGTCCCATCATGCCAACGCCGATAAAGCCGATGACTGGTTTGTTGCTCATGGAAATCTCCTCTCCGAATTTCGCTGTCAGTCTTTGAATGATGCAAGCCAGGCGAGATCGGGCACCGTCCCGTTGGCCGGAAGGTATTCGGCACCGATCGGCCGCGCCCAACCGAGTTCGCGAACGCGGCGCAGCGCGAACGAGTAGTCAAGCTCGCCATGGTCGGGGCTTCCACGATCGGGCACGGAGGCAATCTGCACATGGCCGATCACGGGCAGGTTCGCCTCGAAACGGCGCGTGACGTCACCACCCATGATCTGGACGTGATAGAAGTCGAACATCATTTTAAGGTTCGGTCGCGCTGCCTCGCGGATGATGTCTGCTGCCTGCTCGACCGTGCTGAGAAAGTACCCCGGTGCATTGTAGTGGTTGAGGGGTTCGATCAAGATCGTGATGTTCGATCCCGCTTTCTCACAGGCGTATGCGAGGTTCTCGATGAACGCTGAACGCGCGCGGGGGCCGCTCGAATTTCCGGCCATAACATGGATTGCGCCAGCTGAAATCTCGGTCGCGTACTGAACGGCCTGGTCGATTGCGGCGCGCGCTTCCTCTTCGCGCCCAGGAAGGGCGGACAATCCGTTTTCACCAACTGAAACACTGCCGCGCGAGGTGTTCAAACCGAGCATCTTGAGCCCGGTCTGCTCCAAGGCCGCTTTGACGTCCGAGGCAAAAGCCGCATACGGCCAATGGCACTCCACCGCATCGAAGCCTGCATCCTTAGCAGCCCTGATAGCATCGGGCAGCGGACGATCATTCCAGAGGAAGCCCAGGTTCGCGGAGAATTTCATGCTTCCCACTCCACATTGAATGTTGTCACGACATCGAGAATCACTTCCGCCTTGAGCTGGCGGGGGCGGCATCCGCAGGTCAGCATCGCGAGCCGCGCTGTGGCCTCCAGCTCCTCGATCGCATTGCAGGCCGCCTCCACGTCTTTCCCGGCGACGACCGGCCCATGATTGGCAAGCATCACGGCAGTACGCTTTCCCGCCAGCCCGCGGACGGCTTCACCCATCGCCCGGTCGGAAGAAGGGCAGCAGTTTGACGCGGCCGAGCTGCATGATCGCGTATGGCGTGAGAGGCGGGAGAAAGTTGTCCTCGTTCACATCCGGCATCATCGACCAGGCGACTGCCTGGCAGGAGTGCAGGTGAACAACAGCGCCCGCTTGGCTTCGGGTGTCGTAGAATGCGGAGTGGAGAGGCATTTCCTTCGTGGGTTTGTCGCCTTCAACATGCCGGCCGTCGCTATCGAAGCGGCTTAGGCGCGACGGATCGAGGCGGCCGAAACTTGTCCCCGTCGGAGATACCAACAGACCGCCGTCCGAGATGCGCGCCGATATGTTGCCCGTCGATCCGTGCGTAAGCCCTCGGTCGAAAAGTGACTTTGCAAGATCGCAGATTTGTTCGCGTAGGCGAGCTTCTTCCGTCATTGATCGAGAACCTCCAAGGCCCTCGAGAAGAATTCCTCGCTACCAAAGTTACCGGACTTGAGAGTGACCGCGATCCTGGCTTTCTGCGACGTCGCGAAACACCACGGAACGCCAGGTGCGATCTCAGCCCCGATGTTGAGGCGGCTCACGCTCAAAGCCTTGATCACCGAGCCAGAGGTTTCACCACCCGCAACAACAAACCTGCGGTAGCCGTTATTTCGAGCTTCTTCCGCACATACCGCCAAGGTTTGCTCAATCAGAGAGCCGGCACGATCTACGCCCAATCGTTCTTGCGCAACGCGGACCGAGTCGGGTGCCGCGGTTGCGTAGATCAGGGGGGTGACGGATGAATCCTGCGCAGCCAACCAGTTGAGCACCTTTGCATTGCCGGTCTCGGCAATCTCCAGGGGATCGAGTCTGAAGCTGGGTCCGCCCTTCGATAAGAACTCGGCGACTTGGCGGTTGGTCATCGCAGAGCAGCTGCCGGACAGCACAATAGCGGGACCGGGATCGAACGAGCGGGAACCGGATGCCGCCGATCTCTCGATCCGACCTTGTTTTGCCCACAGCTCGGGCAGGGGCATTGCCACGGCGCTGCCTCCCGTCAGCAGAACCATGTCCTGGCAAGCTTCCGCGATGATATAGAGGTCATCGTTGGCGACCGCGTCGACAACGACGTGGGCAACGCCCTGCGAGGCAAGCCTCGACAGACGGTCCGCTAGGAACGCAGCACCTTTGGCCACAGACAGGCGGTTTGCCAACCCGACGGGCTTCGTGACCTGAGGCCCAAGGAGGCGGGCCAGATTGGAGTCCCGCATCGGGGTGAGGGGATGATCCTTCATCGGGCTTTCGGAAAGAGGCTGCTCACCCACGAACAAATTTCCCATGAAGATGGCGCGGCCGTTCTCCGGAAATGCGGGGCAATAGATGGTCTGGCTGACGCCGAGCGACTCCATGAGGGCCTCGGCCACGGGACCGATGTTGCCCTTAGCTGTTGAGTCGAACGTAGAACAATACTTCCAGAAGAAGCGCTGCGCACCAGCGTCCTTCAGCCATTGGAGAGCTGCCTGTGTCTCTTGCACCGCTTCATCGACGGGGCTGGTCCGGCACTTGAGGGCGATGATCTCCAGGGGCGCGGTGTTCTGCGGCGGTTCGGCCGGCACACCAATCCTAAGGGAGACCGGAACGCCCGATCGGGCAAGCAACCCAGCCAGATCGGTCGCGCCGGTGAAGTCATCGGCGATTGCGCCAAAGAATGTTGCCATATTGTCTGTCCCTACCGGATTAGCTCACGACCCGGGCTTCACGCCGGGAAGTTCGATGCCGGCGTTGCGTGCGTAAATCTTGGCCACTGCGGCGTCATCTTCACGACCAAGTCCCATGCCCGAGGCAGCAACGAATTGCTGGAGCGCCGCGGCAGTGAGTGGGGCTGCGAACTTCGACGCTCTCGCGACGTCGAGGACAATGCCAAGGTCCTTGGGCCAGATCTCGACAGCCGAATGAGGCGTATAGTCGCCGGATGCTACGTGCGGGGCGCGGTTCTCCAACATCCAGCTTGTACCGGCGCATTGCGGAATAACCTTGAGGAATGTCTGGGGATCAATGCCCTGCGTAATGCCGAAAGTAATGGCCTCGGCCATTGCCGCGATGTGCGTGCCGGCGAGCATCTGGTTGACTGCCTTCATGGCCGAGCCTACGCCAGCGGCATCACCCAGCTCGAAGACGGTCTCCGCAAGCGCATCCAGGGCGGGGCGGGCGCATGAGAACGCCTCGGAAGTACCGGAAGCCATGATCGAAAGTTTGCCGTTGGCGGCTTTGACGGAACCGCCCGAGATCGGCGCGTCGAGAAAGTGAATGCCTCGTATCGAACAGCGCTCGGCCGCTCTTCTCGCATAGTCCGGGGCAACGGTGACACACATGATCACGACGGCACCGGGCGAAAGCTTCGAGACAACGCCATCCTTGCCGAACAGCACTTCTTCGGTCTGTGCCGAATTCAGAACGACAATGACGACTGCATCGAGTTCACCCGCGGCCGCATTGAGATCGGTCTCAGAGCCCCCGGCGGCGCGAAGGCGCTTTACAGCCTCGGGGTTTACGTCTGCACCGAAGACTTCATGGCCTGCCCGAATGAGGGAGGATGCCATCCCGAATCCCATCGAGCCCAGTCCGAAAACACCAACTTTCATTTTACTGCTCCATACGTTCCAACGATCAGGCGTTGGATCCAAAGATTGCCTTGATCACTGCGTCTGTAACTTCGCGGGTAGTCGCTGTCCCGCCCACGTCAGGCGTTGAAATCCCAGCCGAGCACACCGTCTCGATGGCTTTCATAAGGCGGGCCGAAGCTTCGGCTTCGCCCAGATGGTCGAGCATCTGGCATGCGGTCCAAAACGAGGCGATCGGATTTGCGATGCCTTTTCCGGTGATGTCGAAGGCCGATCCGTGGATGGGCTCGAACATCGAGGGAAAGCGCCGTTCGGGGTCTATGTTGGCCGTCGGAGCCACACCGAGGCTGCCGGCGAGTGCGCCGGCCAAATCCGACAGGATGTCGGCGTGGAGGTTTGTGGCGACAATCGTGTCGAGGCTTTCCGGATGAAGGGTCATTCGGACTGTCATGGCGTCGACAAGAACCTTGTCCCATTTGACGTCGGGGAATTCCGTGGACACCTCAGCGGCGATCTCGTCCCACAGCACCAGTCCGAAGCGCTGCGCGTTGGATTTCGTGACCACGGTAAGCAGCTTTCGCGGTCTTGATTGAGCAATGCGGAATGCAAATCGCATGATGCGGGTGACGCCCACACGGGTGAAGATGGCTACCTCGGTAGCCACTTCCTCTGGCAAGCCTCGGTGTGCGCGGCCGCCGTGGCCGGAGTATTCGCCTTCCGAGTTCTCGCGGACGATAACCCAGTCGAGGTCACCGACCCCTCTGTCGCGTAGAGGAGTCGGTATCCCCGGGAGAATCCGCGTTGGGCGGACATTCGCGTATTGATCGAAGCCCTGGCAGATCGGAAGCCGCAGGCCCCACAGGGTGATGTGGTCTGCAATGTCGGGCGCGCCAACAGCGCCGAAATATATCGCATCATGTTTCCGCAGCTGCGCGAGACCGTCTTCCGGCATCATCTTGCCGTGCTTGCGGTAGTAGTCAGAACCCCAGTCGAATTGCGTGATCTCGAAACGCAATCCCTCTGAGCGCTGCTGAAGGGCATGCAGGACTTCGAGACCCGCACCGATGACTTCCGGCCCGATACCATCGGCGGGTATCGCGGCGATTTTGTGGGTGCGGTCTCCGGATGGGGATGTCATGCGAATTCTGGCAACGAGGTTGCCTCCTCCTCAAACCCGTAGACGGACTTTGTCTCGAGATATTCCTCGAGGCCGACGCTGCCCATGGACCGGCCGATGCCGGACTGCTTGTAGCCGCCCATCGGCGTGACCGAATTGGTGGCAGCTCCATTAAAGCAGATGCGTCCGGCACGAAGGCCGGCAGCGAACTCATAGCCCTTTTTTCTGTCGCCGGCGAAGACGTAGCCGCCCAAGCCGTAGGGGCTGTCGTTCGCGATCTCCAAGGCCTGTGCCTCGGAAGAGTAGGAGATGACAGCAAGCACCGGACCAAAAATTTCTTCCTTGGCGATAGTCATCTCCGGGGTGACGTGGGTGAACACCGTCGGCTTGACGAAATAACCCTGATTACGGCTCTCGGGTTTCCCGGTACCGCCGCAAGCGAGGCGGGCACCTTCGTCGATGCCGATCTGGATATAGCGTTGGATGCTATCGTACTGAGACTGATTGACCACGGGACCCATGGTCGTGGCCGGATCACGAGGATCGCCCAGCTTGTACTTCGAAACCTCGTCGACCAGGTAGTTGGAGACTTCGTCGATCTGGCTTTCGTGAACAAGCATCCGGCTGGGAGCATGGCACGATTGGCCTGCGTTAAAGAAGCAGCGCTGGATATTCCACCGGGCGGCTTTCTCCAAGTCGGCGTCCTTGAGGACGATGTTCGCCGATTTGCCGCCAAGCTCCAGCGACACACGCTTGATCGTCTGGGCAGCGGCCTCGCCAACACGTGCGCCGGCGGATGTCGAGCCTGTGAAAGAGATCATGTCGACCTCGGGATGGATCGACATCGCTGCGCCAACTTCGCTGCCCCTGCCGATGATCAGGTTGAAGACGCCAGCGGGTACGCCGGCTTTCTCGAAGACCTCGGCAAGGATGATTGAACTGATGGGCGATGCGTCTGAAGGCTTCAGAAGCAGGGTGCAGCCGGCAGCGATGCCGTAGATCGCTTTGATAACCGGCGTTTGGACGGGCCAATTCCAGGGCGAGATCAGTGCGCAAACTCCGATTGGCTCGCGACGGATGATTGTGTCCCCGAGGCGGCTTTCGAAATGATATGTTCGCAGGAGGTCGCGTGCGACCTTCATATGGCCGATGGGACCGGTTGCCTGCGCTCGCGCGCTGACAGGTATCCCCACTTCCTGCGCCATCACGTCGGCGAACTCATCGACACGCTCTTCGTAGGCCGCGATGATGCGGTCGATCAGTGCTGCCCGCTCTTCCAGCGATGTCTTCGAGAAGGTCTCAAAGGCCCGGCGCGCTGCCAACGCGGCCTTGTCCACGTCGGCAGCCATGCCGCCCGTGGTAACGGAAGCAAACGATGTCTCCGTGTACGGGTCTGTCAACAGCTTCTGGCCGGCCTTAGCAGGCTCTTGCCAGCGGCCATCGATGTAAAGGTTTCCGTAATGTCTCATCAACTTACTCCGCTTGATCGACCGATCAGAAGCTATGTGTGTAACCACCGTCGCAAGCGATAGTCTGCCCGGTGATGAAAGACGCTGCCGGCGAGGCGAGGAACATCGTGATACCAACCAGGTCCGAGGGGACGATGGTGCGTGGTATGCATTGGAGATCGATGTTTCGCTGAAGGATTTCCTGAGTCAGGCCGGCTTTGCGCTCTGCCACCTCGGTCGCGACGGTGCCGGGACGAATGCAGTTAGCGGTGACGCCAAACGGCCCAAGCTCACGGGCGAGCGAGTTGGTCATCCCGATGAGGGCCGACTTCGACGTCACGTAATGCAGGTAGTTCTTCGTTCCCCGATGGACGGAGGCGGAAGAGATGTTGATGATGCGACCAAATCCGCGGTCCCGCATTCCGGGCGCTGCAGCGGCAGCACAGAAGAAGACGCCGTTCACATTGACGTCCATTACCTTCTGCCATTCCGACTCCGGTATTTCATCGAACGGGCGTTTTACGAGTGCAGAGAAGAGGGAAGCGTTGTTGACCAGGACATCGATGCGGCCGAATTCCTTCTTAACCGCAGCGACCATCGCATCGACAGAGTCCTTCTGGGAGACGTCCACCGACAACGCCAACGACCTGCCGCCGGCCTCCGAGATCTCTTTCGCGACGTTTTCGGAGTTGGTTATGCTGAGGTCGGCGATGACAGCTATCGCTCCCGCAGCGGCGAACTGTCGGGCGAGTTCGCGGCCGATACCTTGGCCGGAACCAGTCACGAGGACGACCCGGTCTTTAACGCTGAAATCTCGAGCTTCGGCCAGGAGAGCGGAAGCAACGTTGTTCGAGGCGGTTCCAATGTTCACGATAGTCCTCCGATAGACTTTCCAACTGGACTTTCGCTTTGCGGTCCAATGGATCGAGATGTGATTCCTCAGGCCGCCAACTGGACGGCTATGTTCTTGTTGGGCTCAGCGAAACGAAGCGGCCGTTGCTATCGCCGTGTTCGTCAGGAAGCCTGTGTCACTGCCCGTCGAGACATACCGCGCGCCCATGCGGAGGATTTCCTTCGCGATTTCAGGACGCGTGTTGAGCCCGCCCACTCCCAGGTGCTTGCCCTTCGCACTGCAGACCTCAAGGACGTGCTTGTAGGCCTCCATGACTCTCGGGCTATCGAGCTGGCCGGGAATGCCCAAGGAGTTGCAGAGGTCGTTGGTGCCCACGAGAAGCATGTCCATGCCGTCCACCGACGCGATGTCCGCCGCATTCTCAACGGCGTTTACGGACTCGATCATCCCAACGACCAAAGTCGCTTCATTCATCTTCGCCATGGTTTCGGCAGCCGGTCCCCCTCGAAAAAGCGTATGGGCGTTGGTCGCGAGGAGCGATCGATCACCCTTGGGCGCGAACAATGCCGCTTCGACGATGTCTTCCGCTTGAGCCCGGGTTTCCACGTGAGGGACGATCACGCCCTGCGCTCCTGTTTCGAGGGTGCGGCTGATGTCGGCCTTGTTGTGCCCGGCTACACGAACAAGCGGCGTCACCCCAAGTGCGGCCGCCGTGATACTGATCTGGCTGACGGTCTCGAGCGAGAAACTGTTGTGCTCCAGGTCGATATAGAGGCAGTCGAAGCCCGCGCTGTGGGCAATCGCTGCGATCTCGACGCCGCGGACGATGCGCACGATCATGCCAACGGCTACCTCGCCGGCGTTCATGCGTGTCTTCATCAGGTTTTTGATAGGCGTTTCGATCGGATGCATATGGAATTCCAAACTCGCGAGGGTCTCGCGTTCTGACTTCATCATTCGTGCCGTTTGGCTGTGCTAAGGTTGTGCAGGCAACCATGACCGCGATCAAGAGCGCCGGCGGGGCGAGGGCCCAGAGTAATAACAAGATGTTATAGCTCGATTTTGGGGAGGATTACGGAGCGACCCACTTTTCTATTATCTGGAGTTAACCGGACGGTTTTCACCGAAGACAAGAGAGGAGTGAAAGATGCGTATTTCAGATGTAGCTAGTGCAGAGGGCGGTGCAGTCGGATCAATGCGTGTAGGCAAGCTCGATCAGAAGTTCCTGCTGCAAGGAGAGGATGGCTCTCCGAACAACTACCTGCTCAACGTAGGCCTCACGGGCTCCGGCGGTTGGGGTACCCCACGCCATCGCCACAACTTCGATCAAATCCGTTATGTCCTAAAGGGCAAGTATCCGGCGTCGCCGCACAAGATCATGGGCGAAGGCTCCGTCGCGTACTTCCCGGAAAGCGTCCACTACGGGCCGCAGGATCGTCCGGAAGGCCTCGAAATGATGGTGATCCAGTTCGGTGGCGCGAGCGGAGAAGGCTTCCTCAGCACGCCGCGTCGGGAAGAAGCGAATGAGGCTCTCAAGGCCAAGGGCGAGTTCAAGGACGGCATCTTCACCTGGATCGACGACAAGGGTCAGAAGCACAACGTGGACGGCGCGACGGCTTGCTACGAAGAAGCCATGGGTAAGAAGATGGTTCTTGCCAAGCCGCGGTACGACGACGTCGTCATGATGGACCCGGAATCGTACGATTGGATCGAGACCGGGACGTCCGGCGTATCCAAGAAGCTCCTGGGCACGTTCACCGAACGCGATACCAAGATCGGCTTCGTGAAGGTCGACGGCGGCGCAACGTTCAACACGGGCACCCGGTCCCAGATCGAAGTGCTTTTCATGAGCAAGGGCAATATCACCGTCAACGGAAAGACCTATGGCGACAAGACGGCCATTGAACTGCTGCCGTCCGACGCTCCGATTGACATCAAGGCGAACGAAGATTCCCTGTTCTTCTCGGTTACGCTGCCAAAGTTCTGATAACGCAAAATGCCGGCGTGACCCGTCACGCCGGCATTATTGTGCCTGGCGCATTGGTTCCTGTCCGACTTTGGACCGCAGGGAACCCGCTTTTAGTGAGAGCGCAGGATTGTCCTGCCTGCGGTTGGGATAGTAGAAGTCGTATCCCTCGAACAATGGACATCAATCATCGAGCACTTGGGTCAGTTCTCCACGTTCGATGTGACCCGCGACCACAGACTCTGACGTTGCCAACTTCAGGGCTCACCGTCTTTTCGGTCCCTTTTCTGATCTTGGCCGGTGTTCTCGACACCGCCTCGTTCAACTTTCACCCCACAACTTGCCTAGCGATGACGCCGATTGATGACTGTCATCGATAAGTACAAGCGAATTGCAGCGGGTAATCAAATAACGTCGCCTGGCTTACCTTTGAGGAATGACACATCAATCTGTAATCGAATCCAGCATCCATCCCGAGTCCCAAGCAGCTCCTGCGGCATGGGGTGCGGTTTTCGCAATGGCCCTCTGCGTCGCGGTGCTGATCGCTTCTGAGTTTATGCCAGTCAGCCTGCTGTCACCTATAGCTGGCGACCTCGGGATCACCGACGGTCGCGCTGGTCAGGCGATATCGGTCTCCGGCATCTTCGCGGTTGTCACCAGCCTCTTCGTGTCGAACTTCACCCGCAGGATCGACCGACGCCTCGTGTTGGTATCGCTGTCGCTAATCCTTGTGATCTCGGGGCTGGTCGTCACCTTTGCGCAATACTACTCAGTTCTGATGGTCGGACGCGCTCTTCTGGGCGTCGCCATCGGCGGTTTCTGGTCCATGTCCACCGCCATAGTCATGCGCCTAGTCCCTGCCGGCTCGGTTCCCAAAGCGCTGGCCACGCTCAACGCTGGCAATGCCATCGCGGCAACGATCTCAGCGCCTTTGGGGAGCATGCTGGGGAGCTATGTCGGGTGGCGTGGCGCGTTCTTTGCTGTTGTCCCGCTCGCGTTGCTTTCGCTTGTTTGGCAATGGGTCAGCCTTCCGTCCCTCCCGCCACGGAAGAGAGAGGGGCCGCCACACGTCATCAGATTGCTCCGGCGTAAACAGGTGGCTCTCGGGATGGCGTCCATTACCCTGCTGTTCGCCGGACAGTTCGCGCTGTTCACGTATCTCCGACCCTTTCTAGAGACTGTGACGGCGGTATCTGTGTCGACCCTTTCGCTTCTCCTCCTGCTGATGGGATTGGCGGGCGTTGCGGGGACCTACTTAATCAGTGGTTTGCTGCAGACCCGGCTATTCAGCGTTCTGAGCGTAGTTCCGATTGCCATGGCAGCAGTCGCCGTAGGTCTGGTGGCTTTCGGCACCTCAGTTCCGATCACAGCAATTCTTCTTGTAGGCTGGGGACTCTTGGGGACGGCGGTACCCGTTGGTTGGGGGACATGGCTTACCAGAGCGATGCCTGATGACGCGGAGGCGGGGGGCGGCCTTCAGGTTGCGACAATCCAGCTCGCCATCACGTTCGGCGCTTCGTTGGGTGGGGTGCTGTTTGATGGAGCGGGCTGGCAAACTACTTTTCTGTTCGCTGCGGTCACTCTCGTTGGGTCGTCTATGTTTGCGGTCCTCGTATGGCGTGCAACGGTGAAGCCATGATTACTCGTCGCAGAAACATTCTTCTCGGGATAGGTGCCGCCATGACCGTACCAAATGCTGGACTCGGCCAACAACCTGCCCAGGTCAACGGAAACAGTTCGACTGCTGTACGGGTGAGATTTACCTTTGGCGACTCCACAATGACCGCCACACTCGACGACAGTCCGCCCGCGGGGGACTTCGCATCGATGTTGCCTTTGGACCTCACAATCGAGGACTACAGTCATAACGAAAAAATCGTTCGGCTACCCAGAAAGCTAACCGAAGAGGGAAGTGGGCCCTTTGATAACGAGCGACCCGGAGACCTCTGCTATTTCAAGCCGTGGGGGAATCTGGCGCTTTTCTATGGCGGCTACAAATGGGATGGCCTGATCCGTCTCGGTCGGTTCGAGGATGGCTTTGATCCGCTGCGCATTCGAGGAAATTTCTCGGTCCGCATCGAACGTGCCTAAACTTTCGTCGAGCCAACGATAGCTCAACTTTCAGCATCAAGGCCAAACGGCTCCGCTACAGAACCCGCAGACGGGACGCTGAAGCTCACTCGGTCTCGGTTGGGGAGGGGCGGTTGCGCATGATGGCGTTAAGCTGGAACTTCGTCCAACTTCTTGTCCCTGCAAAGCTCCATGCCAACCTCGGTCACACACGCGACAAGGTCTTTCCTTGGCTGATCCATGACGTAACCCTCACGGAAAAAGACCGCGATATCTCTATTGAGCGTGGGATCGAAGAAAGGCAGTTCGTAGAGCCTTTGCTCGGCGACCTCCTCGCGGACAGCATGGGCCGGCAACAGGGCCAAGTGCTCGGTCTCTGCCACCAATGACTTGAGCAAGGACACCGATCCGCAGACCGTAATCTGGGGAAGGGGAGCGTCCATGGTCCGCATGATGTGATCCAAGACCGTGTGTGTCCTGCGTGACGTTGGGCTGATCCACGGATATTTCACCAGATCGCCCCAGGTAAGCGTTTCCAATTCCCGCAGCGGATGGTTTATTCCAGCGATCACACGCAGGGTGTCGCGGAAGAGGACCCTCTGACGTAGGCCGTCGAGCATATCGAAGACCTTTGTGAACCCGATCACGAAATCAAAATCGCGACGAAGAAGACCCGTGAGAAGATCGACTTGAGCGTTTTCGACGACCTCGAGATGGCCGCCCTCGTGGGTCTCGCGCCATTTGCTGAGCGCCATCGGCACGATTTTGCTGGCAAGGCTTGGTAGGCTGCCGATGCGAATGGACTCGCTCCGACAATCGTCCGCGTTCAAAAGGTCCCGTTCCGCGAGCTGAATCTCTTCCCTGATAAGACGCGCATGACAGTAAAGGATGTCGCCTTTCCTTGTCGCGACAATGCCTTTAGGGCCGCGCTCGAGAAGTTGCATCCCAAGCTCGGCCTCCAGGCGATCCATCGATGTCGACAAGGCCGGCTGCGACACGCTCAACTGGCGCGCCGCGCGATTCAAGCTGCCTTGCTCGATGACGGCGGCAAAATAGAGAAGCTTTTTGGGATCGATCTCAAGCGCCATCGCTAGAACTCACCTCCATTGGTTCGAAGATGAGTCTAAGCCTTTGAGCTTGAAAATCAAACTTTTACCCGACGCTCCGCGATCGTCTTCGCAACCGTATAGCTGTGGTACATTTCCGTTCCGCCCTCGCGGCCAATACCGCTTTCGCGAACGCCGCCGAAGGGCGCGTCGCCCCCCGGACTGGTGAAGACGTTGAGGGCGACCGATCCAACCTGAAGCTCCCGCGACAGATAGTCGGCGCGCTCCATGTCGTTGGTGAACACGAAAGCGGCAAGCCCCATGCTGAGGCTGTTGCTGATCTTCAGGGCTTCGTCCATGGAATCCACCGCCATGCACGGAGCGATCGGACCGAAGGGTTCCTCGCTCATGACCCGGGCGTCGAGTGGCACGTCCGCCAAAACCGTGGGCTCATAGAACCATCCACGGTTCCCGACACGCTTGCCGCCGGTTGTGACTCTCGCCCCATGGGAAACCGCATCCTCAACGAGGTCAGCCATGGCGGCCAAACGCCGTCGATTGGCGAGCGGACCCATCTGCACACCTTCGGTAAAGCCATCGCCGACCTTCAGCTTGCTTGCCTTTTCAGAGATGCTTGAGACGAAATCCTCGTACCGCGAGCGATGGATCAGGAAACGAGAGGGGGCGGAGCAAAACTGCCCGGCCATCCTGAACTTCCAATTCACGGCCAGCTGTGCGATCTCGTCGGCATTGGTGTTCTCATCGACGATAACAGGCGCATGACCGCCAAGCTCCATAAGGACCGGCTTCATTGTTTCGACTGCCAGTCTTGTAAGGTGCTTGCCCACGTTGATCGAACCGGTGAGCGTAACAAGCCTGGTGATGGGCGAGAGGACCAGCGTGCGCGACACCTCGTCGGGTTCGCCGAACACGACGTTCAGAACGCCCTTTGGAAGGCCGGCGTCGAGGAAGCACTGAGCGAACAGGCACGCCGTTGCTGGGGTTTCTTCGGCGGGTTTGAGGATGATCGAGCAGCCGGCGGCCAGCGACGCGCTGATCTTACGGGAGGGAGCGCTCATCGGAACGTTCCACGGCGTAAAGGCTGCGACTGGACCAACAGGTTCGCGGACCACAAATTGCTGGATGGGCGGATCGGTTGGCACTATCCGGCCGTACAGGCGGCGGATTTCTTCGGAGTCCCAGTCCAGGAACGTCGCGGACCGCTCGATTTCGGCCAAGACCTCAGCGTAGGTCCGCCCCGATTCAGCCGTGAAGATTGGTGCCATGTCTTTTGCACGTTCACGAACAAGCGCCGCGGCGCGTCGCATCACCGCTGCCCTTGCCGTTGGGGGTGTCTTACGCCACGTCTCGAAACCGCGCGCTGACGATTCCAATGCGTTCTGCAGATCCCGTGCCGTCGCCTTGGGCACTTGGCCGAGGATCGACTCGTCACTGGGGTTTTCCACGTCGCAGAGCGCCTCGCGGTCGTAAATCCATTCTCCATCAATCAGGAGCCCAATTTTCGGGTAAGTGTATTGATGTTTGTCAGTCATTTCGTCGGTCCTTTGGAAATCGATCGGCATCGATCTCGCCTCTGATTGATGTAGGCAGGTTAGTTCTGCAGCGGGTGCGCGGTCGCAAGAAATGCGAGGACCTCATCCTCGGCGATCCGGGCACCTCGAGAGCGCTGCCCCCAAGTCTGTCCGCCGATGTGCGGTGTCAGGATCACATTGGGCAAAGCCGCCAGCCGGGGAGGGATCACTGGTTCTGTGTCGAGAACGTCAAGCGCTGCACCAGCGATCGCCTTAGTCTCCAGAGCGACGATGAGCGCTTCTGTGTCGACGAGGTTACCGCGGCCGACATTTATGAGCCGTCCTTTCGGCCCAAGAGCTGCAAGCTCTCGCGATCCGATCACATGCTTGAGGTCCGCTGTGCCGGGAACGGCCAGGACGAGGACATCGCTCGCTTCGGCCAGTGCCTCCCATCCGTCGTAAAGGGATGCGCCGAGACCCTCGTTCGATCCCCTTTTCAATCCCGCGATCTTCATTTTCGAGGCAGAGGCACGCGCGGCGATTGCTTGACCAATGCGGCCGCTCAGCCCGCCGATGCCGATCGTCATGCCGACCGGGCTATCGCCGACATCAAATCTACCGCGTTCCCACTCGCCGCCCCGCGCAAAGGCATCCGCCCGGACGAGATCGCGGCAGAGCATGATGGTCAACGTCATGGCAAGATCAGCGACGTCGTCGGTCAACGCCTCGCCAACGCAACGAACCCGCACGCCGCGCTTTTCAAGACCCGGAATGTCGATCTTGTCACTTCCAGCTCCCTGCGAAACCACAAAGCCCAGATTGGGCAGCTTATCGGCAAGCTCTGCGCTGCATCCTCTTGTGGCGCTCGTCATCAGAACCCGCACGGCCGATCTATCTGCCTCGGACACCTCGGCGACGCCTTCAGGGCCGGCCACGATCCGGATCAGATCCGATTGATCGAGATTTGGGTAGGTCATGCCGGCGAGCGGCGGGAATGACAGGATGGATTTTACAGTCATGGCAGCTTCGATTTGGTTGAGTTGGCGTCAGGCTATCGGCCGACGAGACGGGTCGCAACGCGTTCGGTGGCGTGGGTATAGCTTTAGGTTATATCCACGCGGCACTTCAAAGATCGGCATAGAAAACCGCGCTTTTGCGCAGGCCTGCAGCCATATCAGCCTCGGAGCCCAAGAACGCCGTCATGAAAAGACGGCGGCCGCTCTTTGCTCCGAGTGTGCACGATATTGCAGAGCCATCGAACTTGAAGGTGTTGGTGATCCGGCCCCCGTCGAGCACCCGGACAAACTCGCCGGTGTTGTATATGCCGGCCCAGACGCCACCGTCCGCGTCAGCGCAGAGCCCATCCGGTTGGCGGCCATCGAGATCGGCAAAAATGCGACGGTTGCTCAGGTTTCCTTGCGTATCGATGTCGAACGCGCTGATGCGGGCTTTCCAGGTCTCGGCAACTACAAGAGTGCGCCCGCCATCGATGACAACGGAGCCGTTCGGGAAATCCACATCGCTCGCTGCCACCGAGATTGACCCGTCTCTGTCCACTCGATGGAGCGTCGTAGAGCAGGGCGGATCATTGGCGACGAAGTCGTAGCCGAAGTCTCCGATGTAGATGCGATCCGAAGCGTCTATCGCGAAGTCGTTCAGCCACCACTTCGTATGAGCTGAAAGATCGGCGTATTCGCTGATCGCCGATCCATCGAAACGCAGAAGCTTGCGATCCATGGCCGACACAATCACCAGGGATCCATCAGACATGAACCCCAGCCCCGATGGCCTGTTCGGTATCTCCAGATATTCGCTGCGCTTGCCACTGGCGTCCAGAGCGTGGACTTTGTGATCGAATACGTCGGACAGCCACAGGCGGCCCTCATGCCACTTTGGGGCCTCCAGAAATAGAAAGCCGTCCGCGAGCAACCGCGGGTGTTCCTCTCCCATTACATTTCCTCCCAGTACCGATGGCTTACCAGCCGCCGTCGCAGTGTACGTCCTGTCCGCTAATAAGGTCCGCCTGCGGGCTGGATAAGAACACGGCGAGGTTGGCGATATCGACCGGCTCGATCCTACGTTTGATACTCTGACGCTCAAGAATCCACTGGTGATAGGCTTCTCGTTTCTCGCCAAAATGCCTCCATTCGGCGTCCGAGACGACCGCGCCAGGGGAGATGCCGTTCACGGTGATGTTGTACTTGCCAAGTTCCCGCGCCATCGACTTCACCAGCCCGAACATCGCGCCCTTGGAGGCGACGTACGGTACGAAACCCTCCCAGTTTCCGTTGAGGGTCAGAGAAGTCAGATTGATGATCTTGCCGTACATCTTCTGCTTCATGTGCTTGCTGCAGGCTCTTGCCAGCACGAAGGCGGCAGTAGAGTTGACGCGGACCTCCTCCTCATATTCTTCTATGGAGAACTCCTCGTGGGGTTTGTTGACCACGAATGCCGCGTTGTTCACCAGGATATCGATGCCGCCGACGTCGTCGGCAAGCTTCGTGACCGCGGATTCGAGATCGGAGAGTTGGTTCAGATCCGCGCCGAAATAGCGGGCTTCCTGCGCCAGACCGCGAACCGTTTCATCGGCGTTTTCCGCCCCCGGAAGATCGGACGCGATGACCCGCGCTCCTTCCTGGCCATAGCGTTCGACCAAAGATCTACCGATCGTTCCCAGTGCACCTGTGATCAATACGGTCTTGCCATTTAGTGACGGCATATTCTCCTCCATGTTCATTCTTAGAACTTTCCACTTTGGAGCTGAATTGAGAACCACCAATGTCGCTAGCGACCAGGACGATATAACTTAAAGTTATATCATCGCGTTTGGGGGACCTCGTTGATGCAGGTTGGTGATGAGATCAGTTTCGGTTCGTGCAACATCAGCTCACTGACTAGGAATAGGGTTTTCGACAATGACTGATGAAACGCGCGATCTTGTCCATATCTTCGGTACTCACGCTGCCGAGGTCGACTACGATCGACTCGATGAAAGCGCACGTTGGGCGGCGAAAAAGAGCATCCTGGACACGCTTGGCGTCATCCTTGCCGCCAGCGGTATGGAACCGGCAGTTCAGGCAGTCGCGGAAATCGTCGCCGAAACCGGAGGGCGGCCAGACTGCACGGTCCTCGGGTTCGGAGGGAAGGCTCCGGCCCTCATGGCGGCCATGGCGAACGGTGCCCTGGCTCATTGCCTCGACTACGATGACCAAACGCCGTGGGGACAACATACCGCCAGCTCGATTGTGCCGGCCGTGTTCGCTGTCGCGGAGCGGCAAGGTGGAGTGCATGGGAGAGATCTGATCGCCGCGGTGGCCGCTGGCCAGGACATCTTCGCCCGGCTCAGGTGCAATGTCGGATGGAACAAAGACTGGAACCTATCGACTGTGTTGGCGGTCTTTGCGGCGGCAGCATCCGCCAGTCGCGTGATGGGTCTGTCACCCTCGCAGACGGCAGCCGCTATGGGGATCGCGACCATGCAGTCTTCAGGGATCATGGAGATGGTAGCGGGCAGGGGAAGTGACCTGCGTGGAATGTATGCGGGGTTTTCGGCCAAGGGAGCTGTGCTTGCCGCGATGATGGCCGAGAAGGGCGTTACGGGCATCGACAAGGCCTTCGAGGGGCAATACGGCTTCTTGAATACCTATTTCGGCGGCCGCTACGATCGCGAAAAGATAGTCGCCGACCTCGGGCGGGAATTCCTCGGGAGTGGAACGCTGTACAAGCGTTGGCCATGTGTCGGCACCGCGCACAGCCACATGAAGGCCGCCATCGACATCGTGACCCGTAACAACATACAGCCGGATGAAATTGCTGAAATCCGCCTGCACGTCGGCGATTATCACGACCTGATGTGTCAGCCGCTTGATGAGCGGCGCGCGCCCGCAACTCTCGCCGACGCCAAGTTCAGCCTTCCGTATTTGGTCTCGGTAGCCGTCGTGCGGAGGGGATTGAGCGTTACCGACTTCACGGAAGCGGCGCTCAACGACAAGAAAGTGCTGTCAGTGGGCCAGAAGATGACCTTGGTGCGAGATTCCACACTGGATTGGAAGCTGGAGCTGCCGCCAGGGCGCGTGGAAATAACCACCGGTGAGGGCGGCCGGTGGATCGAGGAAGGGCGTCGTGTTCCCGGCAACGCGGACAATCCGATGAGCTGGGAGGAAGTCTGTGTGAAGTTTTTCGAATGCGCGTCCGTTGCGAAAGATCCGGTCCCGGAAGCAATTTCGGCGAGAGCCGTGGCCCTCGCCGAACGATTGGAAACGCTCGATGATGCAACCGAATTGGTCAGGTGCCTCGCCTGACCAGCGTTCCCGTCGCGCTTCAGATGCCTGCTGTCTGGCCGCCGTCAACGATCATGGCGTGACCCGTGACAAACCCGCCCGCCTCTGAGCAAAGCCAAAGCACCGTACCCGCGATTTCCTCGGGACGGCCCATTCGACCTATAGGCTCCTGGGCAATCATAAAGGCGCGGCCTTCGTCCGTGTCATTGGTGTAACGGGAGATCATGGGGGTATCGATGATGCCAGGGCAAATGGCGTTCACTCGGATGCCTTTGTCGGCATACTCTAGTGCTGCCACCTTGCTAGCCGCGACTACGCCAAACTTCGATGCGCAGTAGCTGGATTGGTTTCTGATAGCGAGGACACCGGCACCCGACGCCGTGTTTACGATGGCCCCGCCGCCTTGCTTAAGCATGATTTCGATCTGGTACTTCATGCAGAGGAACACGCTCTTGAGGTTCACCGCGATGACGCGGTCCCAAAGCTCCTCTGAAATGTCGCCGATCGGTTGCGCCGGCTGTTCGATACCGGCGTTGTTGTGGGCCGCATCCAGTCGTCCGAACGTCTCCACCGTCTTGTCGATCGCGCCCTTCACCTGGTCACCCTTGGTGACATCGCATGTGATCGGGAGGACTTTTCCGCCTGCGTCACGGATGATGGCAGCGGTCTCATTCAGGCCGACTTCGTTGATATCGACGGCGGCAACCGAAGCACCAGCCTTGGCGAATGCCAGAGCCGTAGCCCTTCCGACGCCGCTTCCGGCTCCGGTCACGAAGGCAACCTTGCCGGCGTAGTCTACTCTTGGAATATCGGTCACGAAATGCACTCCAGTGTTCAGATATTGAAGAAAAGACCGTCCGTCAGTGGACCGGGCGGTCTGAACGTATGTCAGATCAGCCGCCGGTCTTTGACTTCGACTTGTTCCCACCGACCGTGTAGATCGCGGCGGCTACGACCACGACAATGCCCTCGATCAGGCCCTGCCAGTTCGCGCCAAGGTTCAAGATGTTGAAGCCATTCGTGAGGGAGAACAGGAGGAGCGCGCCCGCAAGGGTTTTGATCACGCTGCCCGCGCCGCCGAACAGGGACGTCCCACCGAGGATGGCTGCCGCTATAACTGTAAGCTCAGCGCCTTGGAGGCCAGCGGGATTGATGGAGCGCAGCCGGCTGGCGAAAAGGATGCCGGCGAACCCTGCTGCTCCGCTGCAGAAGACGAAGGCCATCAGCTTGTAGAGAAGCACATTGATGCCGGAAAGCCTGGCTGCTTCGGAGTTGCCGCCGACGGCGTATACGCGGCGTCCCACCATTGTGAAGGTCAACGTGAACCAGACAATCGTGGTGAAGATGGCGAGGTAGATTACCGGATTGCGCAGAGTCAGCTCACCGCCCGACGCCCAAGCGAGCAGAAGAAGCGCGATGCCGCCAATCGTCATCCCAATAGAGGAGGGGCGCATTGGGGCTTTGTTGCTCAGCGTCCTCGCCAGGCCGATAGCTCCCAAAGCCAGCAGTAAGACGCCGCCCGCGACAATCAGCCAGAAACCATCGTGGCGACCGCCCTCGAAGGCCTTCATTGTTGCGATGACGTCGGGGTCCGACGCAGATAGCGAGCGACCGTCTGTGTAGATCAGAACGAGACCGCGTACGGCAGTCATCGTGCCCAGGGTGACGATGAAGGCGTTAATGCCCAGGAACTGGACGATCGATCCATTGATCAGGCCGATTGCCATAGCCACTGCCATAGCAAGGGCCGCAGCTGGAATGAAACCAATCGCGTCGGCATTGCCGATCAGGATCACGGCAGCTAGCGCCGCGACCGAAGCGACAGAGAGGTCGAAGTTTCCGCTGATGAGCACGACGGTCATAGCGACCGCCATGATGGCCATCAACGATGACTGATAGACCACGTTCGAGAGGTTCAAAACACTCAGGTAGTTTGACTGACCGAGGTAACTCGTGAGTAGCGTTATCACGGCAATCAACAGCAGCAGGGCGTAATAGACGCCACGCTCTCTCAGACCGAACAGGCGACGCCAGTTGGTGGCCGGCGCAGCGTAGTTGATTTGGGGAGCTTCCGGGATTTTCTCGACCGGGCTTTGGGTAATTGTATTCATGGCGTTCTCTCGCTTTCTCAACGATGCCGGTTAGTGGACGGCCGCTTCAAGGGAAGCAGCCTGCCCGCCGGCAAGCAGAAGCAATTCGTGTTCGGATGTTTCATGGGCACTGCGAACCGCTACGCAATGACCGTCCCGCAGAACGATGATGCGATCCGAGACCGCGAGCAGCTCTTCGAATTCGGAAGAGACTATGATGACTGACTGACCTTCGCTGGCCAGTTTGCGTACAAGACGCAGGATGTCAGTCTTTGCTCCGATGTCGATGCCGGCCGTGGGCTCGTCAAGCAGGAATAGCTTCACGTTGCTATAGAGCCACTTGGCGATGGTAACCTTCTGGGCGTTACCACCGCTGAGGTCCTTCACAAGGATGTCGGGCGAACTTGCCTTGATCGATAGAGTGCGGATCGCTTCCCAACCGCGTTCGCGCTCGCGTTCCTCGACTGGCATTGAATTCAGAACAGAGACGCCGCCCAGTGCTGGCAACGTGGTGTTTCGCCAAATCTCGAACTCCGGGACTAAGCCCTGAGCCATTCGGTCTTCCGGGACCATACCCATCCCCGCCTTTACGGCCGCTCCGGTGTTGCGCGCAACCGCCAATCCGTCGAGCAGCACTGTCCCGGTAGCGTTTCGGTCGGAGCCATAGATCGCGTGAAGGAATTCGCTCCGGCCAGAGCCCAGAAGCCCGGCAACGCCTAAGACCTCTCCACGAGCGACATCCAGCGAAATAGGGCCAAAGCGACCCTTGGAGGCCAGGTTCTGCAACTGCAGACGCGCCGTTCCAGTGGTTGGTGTCCGTTCCTGCGCTTGTCGCTCGAGGGCGACAATCTGCTTTCCGACAATGGCTTCGGCAATACGGTCTTCGTCCAGGTCCGCAGTGTTGGCACGGAGGACGGCCGTTCCGTCTCGCAAGACGGTAACTTGGTCAGTCAGCGCCATCACTTCATCCAAGAAGTGGCTGACGAACAAGATCGCTTTGTTTTCCCCCTTCGAGAGCCGCCGTACGGTGGCGTAAACCAGCTCACGCTCGTCCGCTGCCAAGGAGGCCGTAGGCTCATCCATGACGATCAGATCGGCTCCGGTCCCCACAGCTGTCATGATGGACACCATTTGGCGCTCGCCGATGGAGAGATCACCCACCAGCGCATCGGGATCGAGACGATAGCCAATGCGTTCGCACAGGGTCTCGTATTCCCGGCGGATGCCCGTGGAGAGACGCCAGAGACCGCGGTTGCCGAGGAAGATATTCTCGATAACGGAGAGTGTCGGGACCAAGGGAATGTGTTGGTGAACGGTGGCAACCCCCATGTCGTTGGCTGCCTTGGGGCTATCCCATTTCACTGGCTCACCTCGCCAGATTATGTCGCCCAGCGTGGCCCAATACGCGCCGGACAGGATTTTGATCAGCGTGGATTTGCCAGCGCCGTTCGCGCCAAGCAGGCCGTGGACTTTGCCCTGCTCGATGTCGAGATCGACACCGCGCAGGGCGAGTGTGCCATTGGGAAATCCCTTAACAACACCACGTAATTGCATGATCGGGTTTTCGTGTTGCAAAGGACACCTCCCATTCATCAATCGAAAGATCTCACCACTGCTCAGGGCAGGAGTCGATGGTTTCCTTGGTGATCGGAGGCATGTCGTAAGTCACGAAGCGACCTTTGGGAGTTTCCGGCTTTGTCGCAGCCTCGTAGAGGGCGTCAAACATCAGCTTGCCGAGAAGTTGAGGTCTCGTGCAGACCGAGCCATACATTTCCCCGGCAAGGATTGCGTCGTGGCCGAGTTTAGATCCACCGCCAGTCGCGATTAGTTTCGGCTTCGAGGCTGATGCATCGATTGCGCGTGCACATCCGATCGCCATGTCGTCGGCATGGCTGTAAATCAAGTCGATGTCGGGATGAGCCGTCAGGAAGTTCTGGCAAACGGCTTCGCCTTCATCGGGTGTCCAGTTCGTCGGCTGCTCGGCAACGATGGTGTATTTCGCCCCAGCCTTGTCCAGTGCGGCTTTGAAACCGTCGGTATCGAGCTTGACGATCGTGTAGGCCGGATCACCCATGACGATGCCAATTTTAGCTGTCTTGTCCTTTGGCAACACACCAGCTGCCATCTCGCCAGCAACAACTCCGGACTGATAGTTGTCCGTTGCAACCAGGGCCGATAGGCCTGGGTAGGGGTCTTTCAGTTGACGCTTCGCTGAATCGCCGACCTGTAAGGCGATAGCTACGATTGGCACCTTTGCGTCGCTGACCTTGTCAACAAACCCTTCCGCGACGACGGAGTCGAGCGGGAGGAAACCAATTGCATCGACCTTCTGAGAAAGCAGATCGTCGAGGGAGTTCCCCTGCTTTTCCACGCTGCCGCGCGGGTCAATGACGACTGTTTTAACGCCCTTTTCTTTGGCGGCCTCCTCGAAGCCCTTGGCCGTCATGACGTTGTAGGGATATTCGAGGCTCGCCGGAACGTAGCCGAAGGTCAGGTCTTTCGCCATTGCGGAACCGGCGAAGAGCAGGGCTGTCAGCGTCAAAGCTGACGACCGGAAAATCGAGCCTGATACGGCCTTGGAGTGTGTGCGGTATCTATTCTGCGTAGCGTGCATGGAAACCTCCCTCATGCATGTTGCTCCTCCGATCCCAGCGTCTGAAGACGTGGGTCTCCGGCATCGGTCTCCGGTATTTCCACCTGGCCAAACAGCTAGTATCGCCAAGTAATCTGTTAGGCTTTGCGAGCGCGGCCTATGCTCCCGAATGGCCAGCGTCTCGTGCCTCCTGATTAAATTGGGTAACACGCTAGAACTGCTCAAAACAGTGGGGCGACCAAGGTGGTATAACGTAAGGTTATAACGGCAGATCGCGCCGGATAGGGCCTAAAGCATTGGCTTAGCGCTTCGCTTATAGAGGCTAGACTGCAGTCTCAACGCTATGACGGGTTATAATCCCGAGCTATAAGCCACGCGGCCTGAGCCGCATTCGCCCCTTATCGTTGTTGTGCTGATGCGCGAGATTTGCGAGCAGCAACTGCGTTCCAAGGGCGCAGCGGGTAAATGGCCGGGCCAGGCCCGAGCCAGCGAGGTGGAGGAAAGACTATGAAGGGTCTCGTGTTTCTAGGCGAGGGGAAGATGGAGTTTCGGGACTATCCCGATCCAGTTCCCGGTCCTGATGAGGTTATCGTAAGGATCAAGGCGTCCGGAATGTGCGGTAGCGACCTGAACCACCTCAACGAGCCCAAGAGGCGCGAGGATCAAATCGTCATCGAAGGGCATGAGCCCTGCGGTATTGTCGAAGAGGTTGGGTCCGCGGTTCGTCCATGGGAAGCGCGGGTTGGTGATCGGGTCATGGTATACCATTATGACGGATGCCGCACGTGCCCGAACTGCCGCACCGGTTGGATGCAGAACTGCGACAACACCCGGATCGCGTTCGGCGGGAATGGCCATGGGGCGCACGCTCCTTTCATGAAGGTGCCGGCTCACACGATCATCAAGCTTCCGGAGCAGCTTTCGTTCAACGCGGGAGCAGCCGTTGGATGTGGTAGCGGCACGGCTTACGCCGCTTTGAAAAGGGTCAATTTGCTCGCGGATGAGACGATCGCGATCTTCGGACAGGGGCCGGTGGGCCTAAGCTGCACCGTCTTCGCCAGGGCCTTCGGTGCGCGCGTCATCGCCCTCGACGTTGGTGAAGAACGCCTCCAAATGGCCAAAGACTTCGGGGCGGACTTTGTCATAAACCCGATGAAAGACGATCCCGTGAAGGCTATACGCGACCTCACGAAAGGTGGCCTGGGGGCAGACAAAGCGATCGAATGTAGTTCCAACTTGGTGGCGCGCCAGCAGGCCCTTCAGGCTATCAGGCGGTGGGGAACTACCTGCCTGGTAGGGGTCCATGGCTCGATGCAGTTTGAGTGCGACGAACTCATCACCAATCAGAAAAACCTCGTGGGCTCGCTCACCTTCAACAAGAACCTTCAGGATGAGTGCGCGGGCTTCGTCGCCGAACGCGGTATAGACGTGGACGCGCTCTTTACACACGAGTTCCAGCTTGATCAGGCCGTCGAGGCCTACGCTCTCTTCGAGCAGCGGAAAATCGGCAAGGGCGTGTTCGTGTTCGATTA
The DNA here is from genome assembly GCF_002953715.1 of Rhizobium leguminosarum. Classification (GTDB taxonomy): domain Bacteria; phylum Pseudomonadota; class Alphaproteobacteria; order Rhizobiales; family Rhizobiaceae; genus Rhizobium; species Rhizobium leguminosarum_V. Next base: position 3,312,747 of record NZ_CP025012.1, on the reverse strand, counting down.
AGGGCGCTGTCACGGCCAGCTTCGCGCCTACGTCGCGATCTTGCAAGAAACGCGGGCAGGGGACGGCATACTCCGGGATCGAAAACCCCCTATTTTTTAGGGAGAATACCCGGGTGTTCTATGGTGACGACAAGAAGTCGATTGACGGACTTATTCTCTTGGTGGCGTAGGATATTGCGCCATCTGAGGCTGGCAGACGCTGAACTCCAAATCTGTCCGATCGAAATCGAAGAAGCAGGTATCGCTCGTGAAACCTTTTATCGCATGTTTGATGCTGACGTCACCGGATGGAAGCCTTCATCCAAGTCGATGGACCAAGTCACCGGACGGAGACCGTTCCGACTTTTCGAAAATCTGCGACAAGGTGCGCGAGGAACTTCGGTGCCAAGCATGGATGGTGGGTCGCGTGACCATGGCGGAGATGGCGAAAGGTGCTCCCCACGCACCTGAAGGTTCGCAAAAGGTGGCCAGGCCTACCCATTTCGCAAACCGCGAGGCGAAGAGCTTTGGGATCGCGATCGACCGATCGGGCGCTGTTCACTACAGAGGACCGGACCTCTTCGGCGATCACATCATTGCGCTACTCGGACACGATGTTCCTGACAGCTATCTTGCTGAGTTGGCGGCAGACGGCGTCTCGTACGTCGTCGCCGAGACTGCCGATTTTGACGTCGGGGAATTGCTGGCTGTCGTGAATCGGGAGCTTGGTATCGAACGGATCGTGCTTGAAGGCGGCGCGGCGACCAACGGTGCATTACTGGCCAGTGGATTGGTGGATGAACTCAACTTCATCGTTGCGCCGGCCTTGGAAGCACGGTCCGGCACCGACAGCGTGGTGGAGTTCGGCACCGATGGCCTAGCTGGCAAGGTGGAACTCTCCTTGATTGAATGCCAGCAGCTCGGTCACGGGATGGTCAACCTTCGCTATGCAGCAAGCAAGCCATCAAATTCGTAGTTTTGCGCTGGATATCCCGACGAGTTCCGTGCTTGTGATTGATCGAGGGTAAGTGTTGCTACTCTTCGAGCGCTTGGTCCTTCTTCCGGCGGATCGAAGGAAGAAGCATTGCGCCGAGAGCGAGGGCCGCGATCGCGAGGAGCACGGCGCTGACAGGACGCTCTACGAAGACCCAAGCGCTGCCGCGGGATACGACCATGGCCCGCCTCAGATACTCTTCCAGCATCGGTCCCAACACGAAGCCGATCAGCAGAGGTGCTGGCTCGAGCGCGAGCTTGAAGAACACGTATCCCAGGAAGCCGAACAGGACCGTCTCGAACACATTGAACGGCGAATAGTTTACCGAGTAGACGCCGATGGCGCAGAACACGAGGATCGCCGGATACAGGTACTTGTACGGAAGCCTCAGGAGCGACACCCACATCCCGATCAATGGCAGATTGATCACAAGCAACATCAGGTTCCCGATCCACATGCTGACAATCAGACCCCAGAACAAAGCGGGCTGGGCCTGGATCACGCCAGGGCCAGGCTGAATACCGTGGATCATCAGGCCGCCGATCATGAGAGCCATAACTGCATTTGCCGGGATGCCGAGGGTGAGCATCGGAATGAACGAGGTCTGCGAAGCAGCGTTGTTCGCGCTTTCAGGGCCGGCGACACCCTCGATTGCTCCGGTGCCGAACTCGTGGCCGTATTTCGAGACCTTCCTCTCGAGCATGTATGAGGCGAAGGTTGACAGTGCCAATCCGCCACCGGGGAGGATGCCAAGAATTGATCCCACGATGGTGCCGCGGATCACCGACGGCGTTGCCCGCTTGAACTCTTCCTTGGTCAGCATCAAGCTTCCCACCTTGGCGACCGTCCCGCTCCGGTTTTCCGGGTGTTCAAGATTGCGGATGATTTCGGCGACACCGAATATCCCCATTGCCACGGCTACGAAGTCGATGCCCTCGAAAAGTTCGAAGAAGCCGAACGAAAACCGGACCTGGCCGCTCTGGACGTCTGTGCCGACGAGGCCGAGCGCCACCCCGAGCACGAGCATGGCGATCGACTTGAAGATGCTACCTTGGGCGAGCACCGTTGCGATGATCAGGCCAAGGAGGATCAGTGAGAAATACTCTGCCGGGCCAAAAGAGAGCGCGAGGTTCGTCAGTAGGGGGCCGGAAGCGGCGACTACCAGCGTTGCCACAGTTCCAGCGAAAAACGATCCTATCGCCGCTGTGGCCAAGGCCGCGCCGGCTCGGCCCCGTTTCGCCATCTTGTGACCCTCCAGTGTCGTTACGACAGCCGTGACTTCGCCGGGCAGGTTCAAGAGGATCGCCGACGTGGACCCACCGTACTGAGCGCCGTAGTAGATGCCGGAAAGCATGATCAGCGCTGTAATTGGGTCCAACGCAAAGGTCAGCGGGAGAAGAAGGGCGATGGTCGCGAGCGGACCGATACCGGGAAGGACCCCGATTGCCGTTCCGATCATGCAGCCGATGAAGGCGAAGCCGAGATTGTGAAAAGTCATCGCGACCGAAAGGCCGAGGGCGAGGTTCTCGATCATGGCTTTCTCGCTCAGAACTGGGTGAGGGCGGGAGGCAGGAACGACACGTTCAAGCCAAGTCCGAGAGTGAATACTGCCCAACAGATCGCAACGAGCGCCACAGTCAGGCCGGCGATCCCCCGGATGGTCTGCTCCCTGTCAGCGAGGCCACTGATCACGACGACGACCGCGACCGAGACGGCCATCCCGACACGCTCGATCAGGACGCCGAATGCCGCCATCGCGCCAAGGATCAGGACCATCTCCCTCCACGCCCAACTCTCCAGGGGATCGTGCTCGCCTTTGATGCCGAGAATGGCCACCGCTGCGCCGAGCAGGCCCAGCAAACCGAAGACAAGCATCGGCATGTAGCCAGGCCCCATTTGGGCGGCCGAACCGATTTCGTAGTCCTGATTATAGTAGAGCCCGGCTAGAGCGACGGCGACCAGGAACACCCCGGCCGTCACATCTTTCGCTCCCAGCGGACGGCGTGGAGACGGAGCTGGTTGATCGTTTTGCATTTGAGTGTTCCCCGGTTTTGTTTTCAGTGGAAGGAACGGCCGCCATCGACCGCTAGCGCTGCGCCCGTGACGTAGGAGGATTCCGATGACGTAAGGAACAGAAGCGCTCGCGCAATTTCTTCTGGGTCGGCCAACCGCTTGAGCGCGTAGATGCCCACATTGGCGCGGTAGCCATCCGCCATTGGCGTGTCCACCATACCGGGTGCGATGCTGTTGACCCTAATCTTCGGCGCGAGTTCCGCAGCAAGCGCGCGGGTCAGGTTTACCACGCCGCCCTTGGATGCCGCGTAGGCCGTGTGGCCGGGTGCGTTCGGCAGAAGTCCCTGAGCCGAGGCGATGTTCACGATCGTGGAGTGCTCGTGCAACTGCAGGAACGGAATGCAGCAGCGCGCGACGATGTATGTGCCGGTCAGATTGACTTCGATGATCCGACGCCAATCGTCGGCCGGCACCTCGGTAGCAAGCCCCTTGGACATGATACCTGCCGCGTTGATCAGTCCATCGATGCCATCCATCTCGGACGCGGCCTTTTCGACGGCCCGTGCAACGTCAGGTTCATTAGTGATATCGACGCTGCAGAAGCCGGCAGCAATCTCCTCGGCGACCTTTTGAACCGCGTCGGTGTTTCGGTCGAAGAGAGTGACTTTCGCGCCTTCCGCCACAAACAGGCCGGCTGTCGTGCGGCCGATACCCGAGGCAGCTCCCGTGACAATAATCCTTCGGCCGGCCAGTCTTACGGATTGGCCTGTGGTATGTGCCGAGGTTGAAAGGGGTGATGCGCTCATTGCGGTTTACTTTCTTGTATTAAGTTCGCTTGGTGCAGTCTGCGCTTCGCGCGTGGAAAGGGACCATCACCGCATGATGAAGGGATTGGTTGGGCCTTCGGTCGCCGTGGACAGGAAGACGCTCTTGGTCTCGAGATATTCGTTGATCGCCTCGATCCCGCTCTCTCGCCCAAGGCCGGATTTCTTGGTCCCGCCAAACGGCATCATGAAGCTGTAGGCACGGTAGGTGTTCACCCAGACGGTTCCTACCTTGAGGGCCTTCGTCATGCGCATCGCGCGGCCGATGTTCTGCGTCCACACACCAGCGACGAGGCCATAGGCGATGTCGTTGCCGATCCTTGTGGCATCTTCTTCGGTATCGAACTCGATGATGGACAGGACCGGGCCGAAGACCTCCTCCTGTGCGATCCTCATGTCGTTGGTGACGTCGGAGAAGATGGTCGGCTCCACGAACTGGCCAGCACTCAGGCCCGCACCGGTGGCTCTGTTGCCGCCGAGGATGCATCGCGCGCCGTCTTTGCGGGCGATCTCTATGTAATCCAGGACTTTTTGAAACTGCGGAGGTGTCGAAATCGGACCGACGTTGGTGTTCGGGTCCATCGGATCGCCCATCCTGATGTACCGAGCGAGATCCACGAGTTTGGTCGTGAAAACGTCCTTGATCGAGTTCTGGACCAATAGGCGGGAGCCGGCGGTGCACATTTGTCCGGCTGCACCGAAGATGCCGGACACGACGCCCGCCGCAGCCAGGTCGAGATCGGCGTCTTCGAATACGATGTTGGGTGACTTGCCGCCCAGCTCAAGCGCGACTCGCTTCATCTGCTTGGCAGCGGTCTCGTAGATTTTTGCTCCGGTCAAATCGGAGCCCGTGAAGGTTATCATCGCGACATCGGGATGTTCGACAAGTGCCGCGCCTGCATCATGTCCATAGCCCGTGACAACGTTGAACGCTCCGTCTGGCATCCCGGCTTCCTTGATGATCGCTGCAAGCTCCAGCGTGCTGGCCGAGGCGAATTCGGACGGCTTCACGACGACGGTGCAGCCGGCCGCCAGGGCAGGCGCGCATTTTACGGTGGCAAACCAGATCGGTGAATTCCAGGCGGTTAGGGCGGCTACCACGCCGATGGGTTCGCGCATCGTGAACGCCATGGTGTCTGGCTTCTCGACAGGTATCCATGCGCCTTCGATCTTGTCGGCGAGACCAGCGTAGTAGTACCAGCACTCGGCCACGCCGTTAAGCTGGCCACGGACTTCGGCGAGCAGTTTGCCGTTGTCCCGAGCTTCGATCTCGGCAATCCGATCGGCATCACGCGTGATGAGATCGCCGATTTTCCGCATGATCCTGCCGCGTGCAGTCGCTGTCAGCTTTGACCAGGGGCCGTTGTCGAGGGCTTCGCGGGCCGCCTTTACCGCGCGGTCCACGTCTCCCCGCGTCGCTCGAGCCAATTCCGCCCACGGCTTGCCGTGATAGGGGTCGAGAGTTTCGATATGCTCTCCGCGTTCTCCGTCGGTGAACTGCCCGTCAATGAAAAGTTGGTAGCTGCGCATCTTCACTCCTTGAATTCGTCTTGCTGGGCAGCGAATTACGTTTCGCCGACGGGAGCCCGCAGCGAAAACGGGTCCCATCGGCGATTGCACAGCGGTCCGCACCCGTCGGCCGTTCATTTGCTGGCGGCCATTGCCGCCAGCTCAGTTGTTCAGTCGAATGTTGTTTTCCGTAATGACCTTGCGAAATTTGTCCTGCTCAGCCTTCAGGAAAGCCGTGAGTTCGTCGCCGGTCTTGATGTCGGTCTGGAAAGACAGCGGCGTGAAGCGCTCCTGGAACTTGGGGTCTTTGACGCCCTTCACGATCGCAGCGGAGAACTTCGTCACCACTTCGTCGGGAACCCCCTTTGGGGCGGCATAGCTGTACCAGACGCGCGAGTTGACCTGCGGATAGCCGATCTCCGCCGTCGTTGGGACGTTCGGCAAGTTGGTTGTTCGGGCAGGGGAAGTGACCGCCAAGACCCGTACGTTGGGATCATCCTTGAGCAACGCGGCCTCTCGAGCCGACGCGAAGATCATCTGGGTGAAGCCGCCTGCGAGAGCCTGAATGCCCTCGGGATTGTTCTTGTAGGAGACGTGGACACCTTTGCCCCCGGCCTCCTTGAGGAACATCGTGGCTGTCAGGTGTCCCATCGTGCCGACGCCGCCGCTGGCAAAAGTCACGCCATCCGGTGACTTGGCCACAGCCATCAACTCGTCGATGCTCGTGATTCCTGCCTTGGCGGAGACGATGAGCGCCAGTGGGTAACCGCCGATTTCGACGATCGGTACAAAGTCATCGAGGCCATACTGGAGGTTATCTCTAAGGACGGTCTGAACCAGTCCGGCAGTGATCAGGCAGAGGATATTGTATCCGTCTGGCTTGGCTCCGGCGACGGCATTTCCTGCCACAGTAGTTGAGCCGCCTGCACGATTTTCGATCACAACAGGCTGTCCGAGTTCCTCGCTCGCTGTCTGCGCCAGGAAGCGGCTGAGCGTGTCATCATCCCCGCCAGGCGCGTTCCCGATGTTGATGGTGATAGGTCGTACCGGCCACTCGGCCGCGCGGGCATCCGATACCCGCGTCAACAGTCCTGCTGAAATAGCTGCAGTCGTACCGAGCAAAACGTTTCGTCTCGTAATCATGGAATTCTCCCCCTGGTAAACATCCATGCCGCGATCAGCACCGCCCGACCTCCCGTCGGGCTCCAGCGCAAACTGCCGATAGTGGCCTGCGACGCGCTTAATCGAACCCGTCGAGCCGACTCTGTAAAGGCGAAAACCCGATCTAACGCCAAAGGTTATAAGCGCGTGTTATATGGTGGGGCCGGGGTGCCCGTGTCGAATCCCCCGCCACGTCTAAGCTTTGCGGTCCTACGGGATGGTGTATTTTTGGGGTGGCGCGCTTGCCATTTAGACGCTTATCGTGAGCCGATGAAATCGCTATCTGATGGAATGTGGTTGAAACGCGCAGCTGATCGAGGATGAAGTGACAGTGACCGACATGTCCGCCGAAGACGAGAAATATCGCGCGCCGGCGCTCACGAAAGGCCTCGACATTTTGGAGCTACTGGCATCCGCCAGCGATGGGCTTACCCAGGTCGAGATCGGAAAGATGCTCGGCCGAACGACGTCCGAAATCTTCCGCATGCTTGTGGTGCTCAGCCAGCGGGGCTACGTCGAGCTTAGCGGAGATGACCGCTACCAGCTGACAACAAAGCTGTTCGAAGTTGCCCACCGCCATCCTCCGATCCGCCGGCTGACCGCGATTGCAGGCGACGCGATGCAGAAGCTGGCAAATCGGATCAACCAATCCATCCACCTGTGTATCCTGCAGGGTGGGCGGCTGTTGGTCGTCGCCCAGGTGGACTGCCCCGACAACAACCTGAACTCCGTTCGGCTCGGAGCGCAAATCCCGATTTTCGATTCGGCATCAGGCCGCGTGCTGGCTGCGTTCATGGATGACGCGGCTTTGGAGCACCTGCTCACTTTGGCCGGAACGGAAGCCGGAGAGCGCCGGGACAGGTTTCTGGCCGATCTTCCCGGGGTGCGCGATGTGGGTTATTGCGAGGGCCCGTCACTTACGCTCGCCGGTGTGACGAACTTATCCGCACCTATTTTCGACTACACCGGCAAGGCTGTCGCCGCGATTACCACGCCATTCATACACCGGCTAAACAGCGCATCGCACGTGCCTGTGCCCGAGGCGCGTAACGCGCTCGTTGAGACCTGTCGGGACCTCTCGAAAAGGATGGGCGCGGGAGCAGCCGTCGACCGGTAGTCTTCCTCGAACAAGGCACTTTTGGAGGGCTCGGCAAATCGCCGGGCCCCTTTTGTATCTGAAACTCTATTGCGCAAATAAAATGTTGACGGCATCTTCAACATATGAAAGCCTATTTCATATACAAAATTATACGAGCTTTCCCCGACAGGGGTTGGCCGCCATGGAGGAGCAGGCATGCAGAGATTTGAGGGCAAAGTTGTCTTGGTGACGGGAGCAGGCAGCGGCATTGGTGCGGCTGCCGTTAAGCGGTTGCACGCCGAAGGCGCGACCGTAATTGCCGTTGATGTCACGGAGGAGGGCGTCTCGAAGGTTGTCCAGGAGATCGGCGACCGGACGAGAGTGGAAGGCATCGCACTGGATGTCTGCGACCATTCTGCGTCCATCGAGACAGTTGCGGATGTGCGCAAACGCCACGGGGCGCTACACGGCCTGGTCAATTGTGCTGGCATCAAGGGCGTCGGCAGCATCGTGGATGTCGAACCGGAGAGCTTCGGTCGCGTCATGGCGGTTAACCTCGAGGGCACGATCAACCTCTGCCAAGCCTTCGTGCAAGCGGTGAAAGACGATACCGGCGACCGCGCGATCGTGAACATCTCCTCTGGCGCGGGTGTAATGGGCGTTGCGAACAGGCTACCTTACGTGGCCTCCAAGTTCGCGGTGTCCGGCATCACGAAATCGATGTCGCCTGAACTCGGGCCGCTTGGCATTCGCGTGAACGCGGTAGCGCCGGGCATGACTAAAACACCGTTCACCGAATACATGCTGCAGGACCCGGCTGCCGTGGAGCGGGTCAATGCCAAGCATCCGATCGGCAGAATGGGAGAGCCCGAGGAAATTGCGGCTGTCATCCTCTTCCTTCTGACCAAGGATGCAAGCTTCATGACCGGCGCGATTGTCGCGGTCGACGGAGGCCAGACCGCTTGCCTTTGATCTGTTGGTGCTGACCAACGAGGGAGGATGCGTTGGCCGATATTCGACTTTTAGTGGACTGCAAAAACAATCTCGGCGAAGGCCCGGTTTGGGACGTCCGCGAACAGTGCTTGTACTGGGTGGACAGCACGGCAGGGGAGATATGGTCCTGCCGTGAAGACGGAAGCGACGTTCGCACTTTCTATGTGCCGACGTACATCGGTTCCATGGCCCTCCGTGAAAACGGAGGCGCTGTGCTGGCGCTGGCAAGCGGGTTCGCCCTCTACGAGTTCAATTCCCAGCGGATCGAGTACGTTGGAAATCCGCTGGCCGACCAACCCGACTACAGGTTCAACGACGGCAAGGTCGATCGACGAGGCAGGTTTTTCGCGGGGTGCATGGGCTACGACTTCCATCCGCTTGATGTGACCATCCCCAGAAACCCCTCAAGGAACGGGTCGCTGTACCGCTTGGACCCCGACCTTCGCGTAACTCAGGTAGACACGGGGTTCATCTGCTTCAATGCACCGTGCTGGAGCCCGGACAGCCGGACGTTCTACTGCGGTGACTCCGAGCACAAGGCCATCTGGGCGTACAACTACGATCTTGAAACGGGTGACGTCAGCGACAAGCGTCTCTTTGTATCCGACGCGGGCTACGGAAGCACGGTAGACGGCGCGACCGTCGACACCGACGGCTTCATTTGGAACGCGAAGGTCCTTGGGGGCCGGATCGTCCGATACAGGCCGGATGGGATCATCGACCGGGTAGTCGACGTGCCGGTGCGCAACGTGACGAGCATCATGTTCGGCGGCCCCGACCTGGACATTCTTTATTTCACCAGCATGGGACGCCCGATGCGCGGCATCCCGCCTAAGGAACACGGTGCCGGGGGCCTGTTCGCCATTCATGGTCTCGGGGTCAAAGGACTTCCTGAGACCCGGTTCGCCGGCTGACCGGCAATTTGAAATAAAAACGAGGATGACTTTGAAATGACCATCACTGCCGACCTTTCACAGGATCTTGCCGAATTCGCGGCAAACACCAGGTTCGCCGATCTGCCGCCGACGGCGGTCGAAGCCGCGAAGAAAAGTGTCCTGGATACGATCGGGGTCATGCTTGCTGCGAGTGGCATGGAACCTGCGGTCAGACCCATTGTCGAACTGGTGCAGGAGAGCGGCGGCAAGGGCGAGGCGACCATTCTGGGATACGGCGACCGCGTTCCGGCGGGCGCTGCGGCTTTCGCCAATGGCGCGCTCGCGCACGGCCTCGACTTTGACAGTCAGACGCCATGGGGAGCGCACGCCGACAGCTCGATCATTCCGACGGTGCTCGCATTGGCGGAACTGCGCGAGGATGTGACCGGGGAAGAGCTGATTACCGCAGTCGCCATCGGCCAGGAGATTTTTATTCGCCTTCGCTGCAATGTCGGCTGGCATATGGACTGGAACCTCTCGACGGTCGTCGGCTGCTTCTCGGCGACGGCGGCAGGCGGCTCGATCTTCAAGCTCGACCCGATACAGCTCGCCAACGCGCTCGGGATCGCCAGCCTGCAGTCCAGCGGCACGATGGAGCAGATTTTCGGCCTCGGGAGTGACCTCAGGGGCATGTACGCCGGGTTCAGCTCGCAGGCCAGCGTCAACGCCGTCAGGCTTGCCGCACGCGGGATGACCGGCATCCGCAACCTCTTCGAAGGCGAGGCGGGGGTCTTCAAGGTCTATTTCAAGGGAGAGTACGATCGCGACAAGATGGTCGCCAACCTCGGTAAGGAATTCCTCAGTGGGGGGATGACCTACAAGTATTGGCCGGCCGTTGGAAATGCCCACACCTACATCCACGCGGCGATCGAGTTGATGAAGGAAAACGACGTCACGCTGGATCAGGTAGCCGAGGTGAAAGTCTTTGTCGGCGACTTCCAGCAGAGGATGTGCTCGCCTCTGGCCGAGCGACAGGTTCCAAACACGCTTGTCGATGCGAAGTTCAGCCTGCCGTTCCTCGTCGCCCTCGCACTGGCAAAGGGGCAGATGGAGGTCGGGGACTTCACGAGCGAGGCGCTGAAAGATCGTGCGGTCCTCGCCTTGGCCCGCAAGGTCGTGCCAGTCCCCGACAGCAGCTATAACTGGACATCGAAACTGCCTGACGGAAAAATCGAAGTCCTGCTCGCAGATGGCACCAGCATCTCGCGTCTCGGGTCGAGAGTGCCGGGCTCGGTCGAATTGCCGATGACTTGGGACGAACTCTTCCACAAGTTTGGTTCCTGCGCGCGTGCCGCGGTCTCACCACTGTCGGCCGACAGGATTGTCGAGCTTTGTAACTCGCTGAAGGCGCTCGAAAGCATCCGTGACGTCCGGGAGATCGTCGCGGCTGCCGTTTCCAACATCGATGTCGCACACCGAAAGTCCGCATAGCCCGCGACTCGGGTTTCTCCCGGGGGCGGCGGACACGTCCCCGGATGTCGAAACAGCCATGTATCTCAATGGGAGGAGAGTAGCATGCCAAGCTTTGAAATTACACGACGCCGGTTCTTGATGACCGGAGCAGCAACGGCCGCAACCCTTGCTGTGTCGGGCCCAGCATGGGCCGCTTATCCAGACAAACCGGTCAAGTGGATCGTCGGCTTTCCACCGGGTGGCGCTACGGACACCGTCGCTCGCCTGGTTGGACATCCGATGTCAGAAGCGCTGGGGAAGCCGATCGTCGTCGACAATCGCCCAGGTGCGGGCAGCTCCGTTGGGGCGGCGGCATTGGCCAGCTCTCCCGCGGACGGCTATACCGTGGGAAGCGCCGATAATGGGACGCTGATCATCAATCCGGTGGTCTATCCCAAAATCCAGTACGACCCGGACCGCGACTTCAGGCCAGTGGGCATGTACGCCGGCATCAACCTGTTGCTTTGCGTTCCCAGCAGCTCGCCGATCAAAACGGCCGCGGAATACCTGGAAAAGGCAAAGGGCGCGCCGGAGCCGCTTCTCTACGCCAGCCCCGGTATCGGGACGCCGCTGCACCTTGCGATGGAGCGTCTTGCCCGCGACGCCAACGTGCATCTCAAACACGTTGCGTATAAGGGCATGGCCCCCGCGCTGAACGACGTCTTGGCCGGTATCGTTGACAGTATCGTAATCGATTACACGACGGCCAATTCTCAGATCAAGGATGGGAAAATCCGGGCGATTGCGGTTTTCTCTGAAAAACGTCTCACGGTAGTTCCGGATGTTCCGACGATGGCTGAGCAGGGCGTGCCGGGCTTCTCCGCAGGGGCGTGGCACTCGCTGATCGTACCTAAGGCCACGCCAGACGACGTGGTCGCAATTTTGTCCGAGGCACTTCGCAAGGCGTTGCAGGATCCGTTGGTGAAGACCCGGTACGCTGAGCTGGGCCTCGATATGCCTCCAAGCGATCCCGAAAGCATGTCTCGTCGATGGGAGAGCGACAAAGCCACCTGGCAACCCCTGATCCGTTCGTTGAACATCAAGCTCGACGGCTGACCTTCGAATGGCGTGTCGGGCAATGCCGCGGACACGCCAACTGTCTTCATTCCACTTGGACTTCGAACGAACGCGACATGCATCCCGCGTCGCTTGCCAGCTAACGGCCATTTCAGGAAGAGAATCATATGGAGGTCGGATCGCTTGAAGCGTCTGTCCATCATCGACAGCGACTGCACGGAAAGTGGGCTGTGGTCACAGGTGCTGTGTCGGGAACTGGGCGCGCGATCGCGTTGCGGTTCGCGGTGACGTTGCCGCCGGGTTGGACGCCGAGCCCGACTTGACGGTCATGCAGCGAATTCCCGCAAGCGCCCGCCGGCAGGATGGCAAAAGCATCCGAGATAGCGAACGTTGCACTCTTCCGCGCTGGCGGTGAGGCGAGTTTTTTCCACGGGTCAGTCTATACGGCGGACGGTGGCTGGCTTATTCGATGAGCGTGCGAAAGTAAATTGTTCGCTCTCCATCTCGCCCGAGCTGTCCGAAATCATCTGCCGATTGATGAAATAACCTCATAACGTCAAACGGTTGCGGGCTCTAATCCTGGCCTGTTGTCTTTGCTATCTGTTGTGTGACCGTCTCCGGATCGCACCGGAGCAAGCGGTATTGACGTCTTGATCTCGTTCGGTGGGGAGGACCGACAACGAAAGGATTTATTGAATGCCACGTAAGACCTTTGCGGGCTTGGCCTGTGCTGTCGCCGTCGGTTCAGTTGTTTTCGCGGCAGGCTATTTTTCTGGCCCCGCCATCAATGAAATCACGCCAGCTACCGCAGCAGAAAACGCCGTCACATTTCCCCCTTTGGACCAGCTTGTGCACTATACGACGGTGCGGCGTGGCGTGACGCGTGAACACATGCTCACAAACCCTGAGGCTCTCGCCGCGATTAAGGCTGGTCAGCCAGTAGCGGCAGGGACGCACATGGTTCTGGTCGACTACCAGAGTGACGTGCTGCACCGCTACCTCGTCGCGCAGAAGATGGGCGTAGGCTCTTCGGACTGGGCTTACCAATGGTTCTGGCCTGACAAGTCCATCAAGGCCGACGAAAATGTAGCGCAGTGCTACTCGTGCCACCGCTCGCGCGAGGATCGCCAGTTCATGTTCACCTTCACAGACGCGCTTTCGTTTAAATGATCACGCGCAGAGGCGCTTTAATCCCCATGGTCAAAAGCTTCCTTTTGCAGCGAGTGATGCTGCCGTCGCTGATGCTCGCGTTGTTGCTTTTCTCGCTCGCCTACTGGTGGCTGGATAACGTTCCCCATGAGGTCTTCGGCACCGTGCTCTTTGGCTTGCTCTGTTGGCACATCTACGTCAATCGGGCCTGGTTCAGGAACCTGACGCGTGGCAAGTACGAAGCCAGGCGAGTGGTCCGCGTCGTCTTGCATATTAGCCTGATTGTGAACATGGCGGTTTTGCTGATCACGAGCGTGGTCATATCCAAGTCGGTCTTTGCCTGGCTGCCTATCCCGGGTTCCATCTACCTAAGAGAAATACATTGGTTCTCGGCCTATTGGGTCATGATCGTTACCGGTATCCACGTGGGGCTCCATTGGGAGCGTTTGCGGGCCAGCCTGCTGAACCTCTTGGGTCTCAGATCCACGAACCCCGTACTGCGCTCCATATTTCTCGCTCTGGGGGCTGTCTTCCTTCTGCAAGGGCTCGCAAGCTTTCAGACCCTTGGTGTGTGGACGAAGCTGACGTTCAATTACAGTCTGGATTTCTGGGATTTTACTGCTTCCGTCGCACCGTTCTTCGGACACTGGCTCGCGGTTTTCACTGTACCCGCGATTATCACCCATTCGCTCATGGCAATTTGGAGATGGGCGGGCCTAAGGAACTCGCCCTCTATCGGGGGAGCTTAGATGGACGATGGGCGTCAAGCTCGATGCCGCAATGCATCGAGCAATGCCGCGAATGCCGGAGAGGATTGGCGACGGCTTGGATAGTAGAGGTAGTAGCCGTCCCACGGGGGTGAAAACTCTTGAAGGACGTGCTCAAGCTTTCGCTCATTAACGAGAGGCTGCACGATCTCCAGCGGGATGTAAGCCATACCGAAGCCGTCAAGGGCAGCCTCAAGCGCGTTGAAAATGTTATTGAATGCGAGCTGCCCATCCACCCGTATCTTGATTTCCTGCCCGTTTTCCTCGAACTCCCAGACGTACAGACCGCCCGAGCTTGGAAGCCGGAAGTTGATGCAGGTGTGCCCCACTAGGTCCTTTGGGTGCGACGGAATTCCATGCTCCTTGAAGTAGGAGGGCGAACCAACAACCGCCAAGCTGAAATCCGGTCCGATCCGCGCGGAGATCATATCTTTCGCGAGATGCTCTCCCATACGAACGCCAGCATCGTATCGCTCGTTCACAATATCCGTCAGGCCGTTGTCGAGGATCAGTTCGACCTTGATGTCGGGATACTGCGGCAGGAATTTCCTCAGCTTTGGCCAGAGGACATGAGTAATGGCATAGTCGGCTGCCGAAAGTCGGATGGTGCCAGCTGGTTTGTCACGAAGAGCACTCAAGGCCTCAACCTGGGCGTCGATCTCATCCAGATGAGGTCCGATGCCGTCGAGTAGCCGCTCTCCAGCCTCCGTGAGCGAAACGGCTCGAGTTGTGCGGGTCAGCAGGCGTACGCCGAGTCTGGCTTCAAGTTGTCTGATGGTATGGCTGAGCGCCGACTGCGATACCCCGACTTTCGCTGCTGCCCGGGTAAAACTTCGCTCCCGTGCGACCAACGCAAACGCATTCAAATCACCTATAGACTCGCGAGCCATTCATGAAGCCTTCTCATATTGGAAAGAGGATTATACCCCGTTCTTTCTGAAAATCTCCACTGAACATTTCACGCATGCGTGATGGTCATGTTGTTGCCGCGCGACACCATACAGCAATGGGAGCAGTTCGGCCACGAACGCGACGCGAGGTGTCAGGGTACAGGCCGGGCATCACGTCTGTTGCGTCCACCCCGCGGGAGTTGACCGCCGACACGAGGTCGTTGCTCACCATCACATGGGACGGCGTTCCCCTCGTAAGACGCTCAAGTCTGCTTGCGACATTAACTGTGTCGCCGAGCACCGTGTATTCCAGCCGGCGGGTGTGACCGGTGTTGCCGACAACGACTTCCCCATAGTGCAGGCCGATGCCGATCTGGATCGGCTCAAGACCTTCGGCCGTCCGTTCCTCGTTCCAGTTCTCGATCTCGCCGATCATTGCCTCCGCGCAAGCCAACGCCCGGACAGGATCGTCGTCTCTCGGCTCGGGAGTGCCGAAGTGAACCATGATCGAGTCACCGATGTATTTGTCGACGGTGCCTCCATGTTGAAAGGTCACTTTGGCAAGACGGCTGTGAAACGCCCTAAGCAGCACCATGATCTCATGTGGCGAAGACTTTTCGGAGATCGCCGTGAAACCAACCATGTCTGCAAATAGGACGGCTGCGTGCTGGGTGTTGGACTGGTCGAGGTCGGAAAGATCGTTGGAAAGTGCGCCAACGATATTAGGTGAGAAGTATCTCGCCAAATTGGAGCGCTCCCTCTCGGCCGCTACCTGCTTTCTAACCAATTGCCGAGATCGCCAGACAGTCACGGTTAGCATCACTGTCACCAGAAAAATTGACAGGACCTGGTTGTACCAAATTGTGAGGCTAACGGTATTGCGATCGAGAAAGCTCGCTATAACGGCCTCTGACGACATGCCGGTATCCAGGGTCTTTCTCGAACTGGAGAGCACCGACGTTGGAAGTGTTGCGACCCACGCGAAGCCGATGCTCCATGCCACTGCTGCCATGAAACCCGAAAGCAGCACCAGCCACGGCGAGTAGCTGAGGGCCATGCTGACAATGTAGATGCCGACGTAGAGGAAATTTGGCAGGCGCAGATTGATCTGCGGCGTCCAGTCGTCGACGTAGAACGGTGGAGGCACGATCAGTAGAAAAGTCAGGACCGAGACATCGAGTAGGACAAACAGGGCTAGGATGATTTTCCGCCGGAGCCCGTGCTTCACAAGGAGGCGGGGTAGTGCGCCCAGAACGCCGAAGGCAAGCAGCGCGGAAAGATAGCCGCCTGAACGCTCGAAGGGCAGGGTTAGAGCCCACAGAGAAAGGATGGCGAGGACCGACGATCTGCCCCAGAAGATGGTGGTAAGGCCGCGCAGCTCTTCGCGGCTGAGTTCGTCTTCGATGTATTGGGCCGTCGGCTCGCTGATCTGAGGAGTGAGGTTGACGTCATTCCGCCACAGGGGGCCGGCACGCAAAAGGGCTGCCAGCGTATTGCGAAATCTCGCCATGTGAACGGGGGCTCCTAGATGATCGTTCGTGTGTCGCTGTAGTTCAGGGTTCAGATACAAAAGCGCGGGCATACGGTAGTGGACGTTTGTCGGGGTACAAGGTGACCGTCCGCCCCTTTTTTGGATCGTGACTACACGGATATAGGAACGACATAGCGCCCGCATTAGGCGGGTTTTCCGCTAGTTGTTATTCGGTTGGCTCATGAATTTGCGGCGCTGTTCGCGGGGTCAGGTTTACCTGAGAGCGTGCCTCACCCGAAACACCGCCAGCGCGACTGCCGTGATCACGACTGGTATGGAAACCAGCATCGTGTAGGGCCCAAGGTGTAAGCCTGCATGATCCAGAGTCTCCGCGGTCATCTTCAGTAAGCTGAGCAAGTAGTAGCTAATAGCTATGATTGAAAACCCTTCCACTGCGCGCTGGATTTTCAGTTGGACGGCGGCGCGTTCTGCCATTGCGCGTATCTGGACCGTGTTCTGGTATTCGATTCCAACCTGGATACGGGTTTGAAGCAAATCGAGAAGGTGCATCGTTGCGTGTGAGAGCTGTTCCAGCCGCAGTGCTGTCGCCGAACACGTACGAACAGCCGGCTTGAACCTTCTCGCAACGAAGACGCCAAATCGCTGGAAGCCGGGGACATGGGATTCGCGCAGCTCAGCTATGCGTTCTTCAACGATGGTGGCGTAAGCCGCCGTCGCTCCGAAGCGATTTCGTGTCTCCGCGGTTGCGGAGATCACGTGTGCGGATAACGTAGAAATCTCGTCGAGAAGCTTCTTGTGCTCCTCCACTGGAGTGTTCAGATGACGGTTCGTGAGGTCGGTCAGCGTCTCATCGAAGCCCTTCAGCGCCGGCGCGAGGCGTCGAGCTTCCGGTAAGCCCAAAAGCGACATCGATCGATAGGTCTCGATTTCGCAGATCCGCCGAACCATTCGACCCAAGCGATAGGCGTTAAGTTCGCCGTTGAACAATAGAATGCGGCTGCTATCACCGGGTCCTACAAGGAAATCCGAGCAGACCTGCGCCGCACCGCCGCCGATGGCAGATGCCGCTGTGTCGCCAAACCCGTACCGTTTGAGGACGGGAGAAATGTCTTCAGGCGGGGCGTCGAGGACTAGAACAGATACCCTACAGATTAATCGAAACGGCGGAGTCGAGACGTCAAAATCCCTCGGGAAATTAGTCTCTTGTGGCCATTCCCGCACCGGTAACTTGATCGGCGTTACCTTCGTTACCGTCGTGAATTCCGTGTGATGCTCGACTTGCACCCGTGTTCCATCGTCAGCAGATGGGCTCTTCAGCTGGATTTCGGCGATTCCCGGCGTTTTCGTGGAGGCGGGCATCAAGGCAACGTGCTCAACCAAAGACGGCCCGCTGAAGTAAATTGAGGGACGGGCGTGTAGTTCAGCATTAAAATTCTTAATAGCACTCACCTTCGGGCCCCCATGGACGGTGGTCGTCAATCGCTTCCTTGATAGTTGTCCAGCAACAGGTTTGGAACTTGTTGCTCAGCCGACGTTCGGCGGTCGTGTTGTGTTGGCTCTTGCGGTCTGATCTCAGTCGCAGCGCGGACTGCCATGATCCCCAACGGCTTGTACCGCTCGACGAGATTGACGGTATGGTCTTTGCGATTTTTAGAGGGCACTTTTCCTCGCTTCGCCGACACGGTAGAATTCGATGTCCGAGAGGGCGGCGAACCGTCCAGGCCCCCGAAAATCGGTCGGCGTCTATCGGTATAGTTGATTGCCCACGGACCAGACATAGTGCTCAAATCGCGGGTATAACCTGCAGCTATTGCCTGGGCCGGCAACTCATTTGCGTTTGATTGGCATGTTGGAAGCTAAACTGTTCCAGACCTGAGTAGCCTTTTTGCCCGCAGCCTTTGTCTTTGAAGGCTCGGAAGCCAGGACCTCAAGCAGGTGGGTCATTTCGGCCTCGACCGCGACAGGGTGCACGGTCGCTTGCCTCATCAACTCAAGGGATGCTCTTGCCTTGGTCGGTTGCTGCAATTTTCCAATCCCGAAATCGAGATCATAGGAGGCTTCACCAAGTGAAACGATCTCGTCCGAGAATTTTGCGTCGATCTAGTTGCGAACGGGGTGGTTGCCATGAGGGAGCTTGGCACGCTTTTCACACAGCAAATCGATCTTTCATCGGATGGCCGCGCCGATTGCCAATCGAAAACGTTCGGTAGCCTCATCAAGCTCTGCAAGCCATTCAGAGGACAGAAGCCGGGTTGTCTGCTCCCGGGTCCATCCTGTGCCAAACAGCGCTCCCAGGCCACCTACACTGCCGAGTACCAGCGCTCCAGCCGGACCGAATGCCAGAAGTCCAACTGCTCGTAGCTTATCGAGTGTGTGTGTTGGGCCTGACCACTTGAGCCGCAAGCAGACACGGCGACTTCGCCGCCTCCATCAAAATGATGATGGTGGTCCAGGTTGCAGCACCAACCCACGGGCGGTAACTTAGCGCACCCTAATTTTGGGGTGGGGGCCTACGCCATGAGAAAGATTCTTTCAAGCATTGGTGCACTGGCGTTCTTACTATCAGGTATAAACGCATATGCCGTGGACCTTCCAGCTCTCCCAGCGGGTGCCAAAAAGGTCACGCTGGAAGAGTTCAAAGCCTTTGCTGATGGCAAGCATGTGAAGGTCGAGATTTTCGATCTGGAGAAGCCCGTGACCGCCGATCTGGTATGGAGTTGGAAGAAGGGCACGATTACGGGTAAGGCTAACGTCGACGGCAAAATGATGGACGTGAAAAGCAAGCTCACCTTCAAGGACGGCAAAGCCTGCTCGAACGCAAAAGGCGAGAAGCCAAATTGCCACTCTATCTATATCGATGGGGACAAATTCTATGAAGTTCGAGATGACATGAAGGTGCACGCTGTCTCGACGGTCGGGTAAATCTGCCGGCTGAGGTTCGTGTCACTCGCACTCGCTGCCCATCGTTGGGTGGACGTTTTCGGCCGACATGCGACTACGCCCTCCGCCGGATCGCGCGCGCGCGCGCGCGCACAATACCGGTCATCGTTCTCGGACATACAAATTAGTCGGAGCGCCGTGCAGCATAACCTCTCGTTCGAACGAGAAGCCGCATCTCTCCAAAACCCGTCGAGAGGCTGGGTTGGCGGGGCGTATCAGTCCGATAACGCGACGAGTGCCGACATCTTCGAATGCAAATCGCACCGCTTCCGTCACCAACTCTGTGGCAAAACCATGCCCCCAGTAATCAGGGTGAAGGTGGTACGAGAGGTTAAGGCCATCAAATTCCTTTGAGACCGTGACTCCGCCGAAGCCGACTAGATTTCCATCAGCTAACGCTGTCCATCGCCCGAAGCCGTGATCTTTCCAATGGGCCATGTCTCGCGCAAGGCGAGCGGCGCTCTCTTCTGGTGTGTCTGGGTGAGGGTCGGGACGATGCGCGACGAGTTCCTTTCTTGAGAAGAGGTCGGCAGTGAAATTGATATCCTGGGCTTCTGGCAGTCTCAAGATAACCGCGCAGTTTTGCGCGTTGCTGAGGTGGAGGTCGCCCGCATTTCGAAACCTGTCACTGCGATCATCCTTGCCTGTTGTTCGCATTCCGGCTTCACGATAGCCGAGTAGGGTATGTCCTGGAATCATGGAGTTGACCGCTTCAGGCCCGAAAGAGGACACTCACCGTGCCATTGAGGCCGGCATGACCATGACCGGACACGGGGCCGACACACCGATGGAGCGTCCAGGCGTGTCCATGTTTGTACAGCGCCAGGGCTCGATCCTTCGTGGAAGTGATCAAGGCTTCGTATGAGTCCTGCGTTTCGACCCTGGGCTTGGGCAGCGGTGAACACGAGTAGTTGTCCGCTACTTCAGCAACGAAACCGTGGATGGCGACCTTTCGCTTCAAAGATTGCCGTCGTGCTGCACTGCACGGAAGAAACTGCCCGTCGTTCGATAGCCTGCGGGTGTCTTCGCGCCATGCCATCGCAGCGCCTATACCAGCGCACATTGCCTATCCAAAGTCCTGGCGTTGTGCTATTTGTATTAGAAATCGCTAAGGTGAAACTATGCGCCGGCTGCTTGCATCGGCTGTGTTGATTTTCGCGGCGACAATGGCGGCCGCAGGGGAACCCTTGTTCGATGCCGTTGCGGCTGGAGATAGCACAGCCGTCGAGCAGGCTTTGGCCTCGGGTGTCAGTGTGAACAGCCGGGCCCGCGATCAGGCAACACCTCTCATAAACGCCTCGCTCGCAGACCACTTCGCCGTGGCCGAACTGTTGATCGGCAAAGGTGCTGACGTCATGGCGCGTAACTCCGGTGGCTTTACGCCGCTTCATGCTGCCGCCTTTTCCGGCAGCGTGCCGATCAGCAAACTGCTGCTCGCCCACGGCGCGACGCTCGATGACGCAGCCAATAAAGCGGGTGTGACCCCGCTGATGGTGGCCGGCGAGGAAAATCACGTCGCTCTCGCCACGTTTCTGCTCGCTGAGGGGGCCGACGTCGGTCATGCGGAGGTTCACGGCTACACGCCGATCACGCGGGCATTCTTGAAGCGCAACACGGACATCGTCCGGCTGTTCAAGCGGCATGGCGCGACCTGCCCTCCGGCCAGCTTCCTGGGCGACCAAGATTATGCGAAGTGCATGGAAATCCACGATTAAACAGGAGGCGGAGATGGATGTAGTGACCAGAAGCGGTGCACGAGCGATTGGTCGCTCTGTGGCGGTGTTCGGTTTGGCTGTGGCAGCGGCTATCGGCGGATCGTCGGCATTTGCCGACGACTCGGTAAACACGGGGTACTTCAGCGGTGTAGCGATTATGGGATACGACACGGTCGCCTATTTCACCGAAGGCAAAGCAGTGAAAGGCTCCGAGGAATTCTCCTACGAATGGCTGGGGACGCCGTGGCATTTCGCCAATGCCAAACACCGTGAAATGTTCATGAGTGAGCCGCTCAAATATGCCCCTCAGTACGGCGGCTACTGCGCGGGCGAGGTAGGGAACGGATCGGTCACCGTCAATAACGATCCAGAGGCATTCAAGATCATCGACGGCAAGCTTTACCTGATTTACGACAAGGGCGATGCGGAATGGTTCGCCGCCCATGCGGCGGACGCCGTGCCTCAGGCGGATAGCAAGTGGCCGAAGGTCGCAGCCGATCTCGAACTGGATCAGTATCACTGACCGCAACGTGTCTATTTGACGGGCGAGAAATAGAAGACCTTGCTCGAGTTCACGTAAACATAGTTGGTTTTATCGGGCGAGTTTGCACGTCTGTAGACCGGGCCACAATCGGCTCGACCAAACGCGTTTTCACTCTGTTCGCAGAGCAGGTCGTAATCGACGGAAACCGTCTCGGTCATCATCTGCGTCGCCGAGCGGAATGCCGACTTGCCATCGAGGCCGATTTGCATGAGTGCCGGGCTTCCCAAGGGTTCGGTCTTGCCCTGCAGGAGTTTGCCCATGACGGTGCTTGCGATTTCGTCACCCTTCAGCCGATCGTTGTCGTCGCCCTTGAAACCGAAGGGCCATTCCGGCAGGCCGGCCTCGCGCAGTGCATCGACGATAAACGCCAAATCCTGCTCGTTGCGGAAGTGGGCATAGCCCATACGCCAACCCGCCAGGCAATCGAGCCCCGCGAGAAGGCGATTTCCTTCGGCGACAGCCGCACGGGCATCCTCAAGGCGGCCGGCTCGGACATAGGCCATGGCGAGGGGAATGACGAACCCGCCGTTATCTGGAGAACCGTCGCGCGCGCGTTCGAAATTGGCGAGCGCCTTCGCGTAGTCGCGCTGCAGATAGAAAACCAGGCCGGCAGTATATCGGTCGATAGCCGATAAGGTCGGGTCGTACCTCAGCGCCGTCTCGACGGCCGCAGCGGCTTCGGCATGATTGCCCGAGATCAACTGAACGTATGCGAGCGCCATATAGGCTTCGGCGTCGGTGGGGCCGAGCGACACTGCCTGCTGCGCCGAGGCGATCGCCTGCTCGTAGCGGCGGTCGACGCCCTGGATGATGGCAAGAACGGCGTACGGCGATGAAAGGTCGGGGTCGAGGGCCAGAGCGCGACTTGCCTTGTCGTAGGCCCGTTTTCGCGCCAAGGCGCTCTGGAGAACGTCGTCGTAGACGCTTTGCCAGACATAGGCGGTAGCGCGCGCGTCGGCCGCGAAGGCCTCTGCAAAACCGGGATCGATGGCCTCCGCCTTGTCAAAGAGCGCCAGTGCCTCGAGCAGCCGTGAACGGCGGCCGGTGCGCGTCGCCTGCTCGGCACGAAGGTAGTAGTCGTATGCCTCGAGATTGGCGGTCGGCGGACGGGTAATCCGCTTAGTCTCGGACCGAGTCAACCTCAGGCCGAGCGTTTCGGCGATCTGCTGGCTCATCTCGTCCTGCACAGCAAAAACATCCGCCGCGCCGCGACTAAATCGAGAGGCCCACAGATGGTCACCGCTTGCCGCATCCATCAATTGCGCAGTGACGCGGATTTGATCGCCGGTCCGCTGCACGCTGCCCTCAACGACAAAGCGCACGCCGAGATCGCGTTTGATGTCGGCCAAAACGTGGGGTTTGCCCTTGTAGGCAAACACCGAATTCTGGGAGATGACGTCAAGGTCAGAAAGTCTGGCGAGATCGGAGATCAGGTTGTCGGTAATGCCATCGGTAAAATAGTCTTGGCTTGGGTCGCCACTCAAATTTGTGAATGGCAGCACCGCGATCGATGGGCGTTGCGGTGCAAACGGCCGTTGCCATACGACGACAATCAAGATGGCCGCGATTATGAGCGTTGCGAGTGTTGTCAGGATCATAGCCCGACGTCCGGCCCGAGGGGCCGCGACGACCTTGCCCGCCTCGGAGGGGTCGAGCAGAACACTATAGGCGCGAACCGGATCGGCAATGTTCTTCAGCCTCTGCTCACCGAGAGATGAGAAGCCGACATCGGCCTTGTGCACCGCGTGGTCGAAAGCGGTGCCGGATATGCAGATTCCGCCCGGCTGGGCTAGACCCTCCAGGCGCGCGGCTATGTTGACGCCGTCGCCGTAGATGTCATCGCCTTCGACAATGATGTCGCCAAGGTTGACGCCGATGCGAAACTGAATTCTCTTTTCCTCGGAGGTGTTCGGGTCGTAGCTGGCCATTTTCCGTTGGATGATCGCGGCACATTGGACCGCGTCTACCACGCTCGCGAACTCAACCAGTGCACCATCGCCCATGAGCTTGATAATGCGGCCGTGGAACTCCGCAATGGCGGGATCGACCAAGTTCCTGCGACATGCCTTCAACCGCTCCAGTGTGCCGCCCTCATCCTCTCCCATGAGGCGGCTATAGCCAACCACATCGGCGGAAAGTATAGCGGTGAGCCGCCTCTCCATGTCTCTGCCCACCCTTTCGATCTCGTAAGCGAGCCGGATATCTTACCACGTCGAAGGCGCGCAGGCACCGCAGCCCCAAGCGGTATCCAAGCCGCCCGCCAACTTCCCTACTAGGAACCGAGCTTGCGCGTCGCTCATGGCGGTTTGGAGATGACAATGAAATTCGCCCTCGTAGAAGGAATCCGTCAGGAGGCGACAACTGGCATCCGTGGAATCTGCCCCGGATGCGGATCGTCAACGCTAGCCAAGTGCGGTCTCAAGCGGCTGCATCACTGGGCCCACGTCAGCACCTCTGTTTGCGACCGTTGGTGGGAGCCCGAGACCGAATGGCATCGAGCATGGAAGAACCTGTTCCCGACGGAATGGCAGGAAATCCATCATCGAGCTACGGACGGCGAAGTCCATATAGCCGATGTGAAAGCAGCGAGCGGTACCGTTATCGAATTTCAGCATTCGGCGATCTCGCCGCAGGAGAGGGCTTCTCGCGAGGCGTTCTACGGTTCCATGGTATGGCTCGTGAACGGCAATCGGCTGAAACGCGACCTGTCTTCATTCCGCGATGCACTGATCGACGCTCCATCGGTGGAGACCGAGGCCCGCGCGTGGCTCCTGTCTGATCGTGCCTCCGCGATCATCGAGCGGTGGAGAGGAGGGCACCGTCCCGTGTTCCTGGATTTCGGCGATTCCGACTTTTCTTTGCCTCGGCTGCCTTCGACAGGAGTCCTTTGGCGGCTGAAGTTCCCGCCCATGGGTCGTGTGATCGTGACACCTGTGCATCGGCTGAGCGTGGTGGACCATCTGCTCTCGGGTGCGCCCATACGCGGATTTCGCAGGCCTATTATAAAACAAGCACGAAGTCGCCCAAGGTTTTGAAACTCTGTGAGCATGGGATGTCGAGGGTAAGGATGAGGCCGATCGATATCATTTCGACGGCCTTCAAAATTCGGAATAGTTTAGCGCATCGGCGATTGCCAGAATAAGAAGACCCGGTTCAAGTTGAACGTGGCCGTGCGAGGAGTGCCCAAGCTCGACGTATCTTCTCTGCCGCGCTGAGGCGATGATAATGCATTGTAAGGTTTTAGTGGCGCTCTCGAGTTTTAGCGTTTTTCGCGACCCTCTGCCGGTGCCCCCAGCGCGAGGGTCTTATTCTCCGAAGTTTGGTATGCTGATGTTGTTCTTTCTCCTTTTTGTTTTGCCGTACATCGTAGGTTTCGTCGGGCTTGCGTTCTGGCGACAGGGGTGGACGCTTATGGCGGCAACCGTCGCAATGATTGTTGTCTATTTCTTTTCCATAGGATCAGGGGATGGCCCAGGCGCGTTCGCGGCGGATGCCCTTCCAGCTGTCCTCGCGGCTGGGATTGCAGCCGGGCTAGTAACCAGCGTCATTGCCATGACGTCGAACTATCGACCTGGCTACATTGTAGCGGCAATGTTCCCACTCGGATATATCGCTGGTTATACGGTGATTAGGTACTTCTGAAGCCCAGGGATATCGCGCCAGTCCGGAAACTACGTGGGAGCGGAATCGGACTCTTTGGTCCAGCCGACCTGGCACCTGCGCTCAGTGGCGATCTGCAATATCGCCAGTAAAGCCGTCGGCGGGCCTTCGACGATGGGGTATCGGACGAACGTACATCATTTGTTACTTCGCACCTGCGGTAATTGTCATACGATTCAAAACGCTAATTAATAACAAAAATCAGTTGCTTACTCGAAGTTTCTCGACTACGTTTTCTACAGAAGAGTTCCGAAATAATCGGCCCTCGCCGGCGATACTCAGCGGTCGTTTGACCTCGCTTGAGGAGGATGATGACGTTGTTTGTCCGACTTCATTTCTTCGCAATGGTGCAGCGAGTGCGTGATCTCGTCTCGATCCGATACCGACCTACGACGGCAATCTGACGCGTCGTAAACCCTTTGTTCCACTTTTCTAAGATGGTGCTCCCGTGTGGCGCGCCCGAGGTTTGTTATGCAAAAGCAAGCTGTCGTATTCAACGGTCAGGAAGTCGGGATCGCGGTCCCTGTCGAAAACCGCCTCAAATTCATCGCTGTCCGCTTCAATGTCATCGACCTGGACAACAGGCTCTTCGACACGGTTACCGAAATCCGGCGCGCCATTACAGAGCATCTCGCGTCCAGCGGTCGTGCGATCACCTCGCACTGAATGGCAGGAGATATTTTTCTACGTCATGCGGCGTCCGTCATCCGAGGCCGACATGAACGCAATCCCCATCTGTTTCACAACGCTGCCCGATTACGAGAACTCAAAGGTGAAGAATGGTGGACGAAAGAGCATCAGCCGAGGCGGGTCAATGCCCCACGTCTCAACCATGAAACTCCCGGACACCGCGTCATCGAACTGAATTCTCTCGTGGCTCCGAGGTCGGTTGTCGTGTTGATGTCCGATTGAGGTTCCTTGGGCCCAGCAAGCTGATCGGCCAGTGATCAGGGCTCTTGCTTCCTACTCACGAACTTCAAGCTTGTCGCCATATTTCAAGGCGAGCCGACGGCAGTCCTCGCAATTCAAAGTGATGCCCTCCACAACGACACTCGCGGCGGCGGTCGTGCAAACCGAAACATCCAGTCTCGCGACATGCAGAATTGCGTTACCCAGTAGCATATCGCAGGGCGCAGTCTCGACTTCGGCCCCGCCCACGCTATGCGCAACGACGCCGCGCACGGTCGCCAGCATTCCGCGCTTTCTCAATATGGTTATGTCGGCATCCCTTGCCATGACGATCTCTTCTGCCGCCCGAGGCGCAGAATGTCCGCCCGATACGCCGCATCTGCAACTAAACGGCCGCGAGACACCGAAGTTCCCGTCGCCTATCCAGCGGACATTCCAGGAAGAAGCTACGCGGATTTTCGTTCTTCACATTCTGTTCGACGCACAAAAACGCCCACGGCCACTAGGTAGCACGCTCATACAATTTTAGGACGTCGCCCCTTATCAGGGTCTGTCACTAATCTTGGGGCGACAGATGTCAGGTATCGGATTTCGGAGCGTTCGGGCGAACGCTACAGGGCAAGAGCCCGTATTTCGCGTCATTTATTTTACAAAGACCTCATCGGGGAATGACCTAGAAAGCCCGAACCTTGAGGAAATCGTCGCTCGCTTAGCCCTCGATGCACAGAAAGAGTATATACGACAGGCCTTTAACGAGCTGCAGGAACTGATTGAGAAGGCATTTGTGGCCGGTCTGGAATCGAGGCAGGTCGAAATCCTAATCGAATTCGATCTTTTTCTCGGCTATACAATATACGCCGATGGTCTGGTTGCCCGCCGAAAGCAAGTACCGTTCGACTCCGTTTCAGCGGTTGGCCGTTATGTAGTTCATCAGTTCAAGCTCGAACCAATTCAAGGAGCGAGTCGAGCCGATGTTCTCGCGACCACCACTCTTGACCCTTGAGGTCTCGCAGGACGCGCGCGTTTTCAAGCAAGTGCGGTTCCGTGGCGAACCGCCCACCCGGAGCTGTTAGCATCTGGGAGACGTTGTTTTCCTCTACCAGTAATGCGCCTTCACCGTATTGCGCCTTGATGGCGATCCATCTCGACTCGATCTTTTCTGCCAGCGATAGGAGGTGTCCTAGGCTGATACCTTTCTCCCTGTTCTTCTCGATGGATATTCTCCATCGGATGAGACGAAGGCTGCCGAGTTCGACATCGCCTTTGAGATCAGCTTCAAACCGACGCTGCATCTGCTCTTCCGAGATGGCTCTCGATATCGTCGGAATTGGAACGTTCATTTTCGCACCGTGATCATCCATTCATCAAGGGTGCGTCATGAACCGGCCGGCCACAACAGAGCGTAGGGGCATTGGATCACACCCGATCACTCGCGATGCCGGAACCAGTTCGAGAGGACTTTCTTGCTCCAGAATTCGATCTCTATCTTGGATCGCACTTGGGTGGGCGTTATGCTCTCTTGAGCGGGAGAGAGACACGATGAGCCATGATCATGTCGATCGGAGGTTGGCGGCAATCCTGGCGGCGGACGTCGTCGGTTATTCTCGCATGATGGCGACCGATGAAACCGCCACTTTGGCCGCCTTGAAACTTCACCGGCAGTGTGTCTTCGATCCAACCGTTGCGAGCCATAACGGCCGTCTCGTCAAGCTGATGGGTGATGGCTCACTCGTCCGATTTGACAGCGTCGTGGATGCGGTCAATTGCGCACTGGCATTGCAGAACAGAGCCGGCAATGTCGATGCCCCGCCCCCGGAAATCGTACTGCGGATCGGGATAAACCTCGGCGATGTGACATTCGACGGCGGCGACATCTATGGCGACGGGGTCAACGTTGCCGCCCGACTCGAGCCATTGGCAGAGCCTGGTGGCATCTGCATCGCTGCGATTGTCAAGGAGAGCATTGTTGGCCGCGTCAACGCATTGTTCGAGGACGGCGGCGGGGTTCGGCTGAAAAACATCGACAGACCCATCCACATCTGGAAATGGCGTCCGCCTCGGTCAACGGCAGCGAAATCAGTCGTTCCGCTCAAGACGGGAGACAGCATGCGCCCGTCGTTGGCCGTTCTTCCCTTCCAGAACATCAGCGGCGATGTGGATCAGGAGTATTTCGCCGACGGAGTCGTCGAAGACATAATAACTGCGCTCAGTCGCTTCCGCTCCTTCGCTGTTATCGCGCGCAATTCTTCATTCATTTACAAGGGACAGGCCATCGACATTCGCCAGGTCGCGCAAGAGCTTGGCGTGCGCTACGTACTTGAAGGCAGCATTCGACGTGCCGGTAGCCGGTTGCGCATCACCGCACAGCTCGTCGAAGGCGCGACCGGCGCGCACCTGTGGGCAGAGCACTATGACGGCTCGACGGAAGATGTTTTTGACTTCCAGGATCGCATTACCGAATGCGTCGTGGCGATCGTTGAGCCGCAGATCAAGATTGCCGAAATCGCGCTTTCACGAAGGGAACGGCCAGAAAGCATTGAGGCCTATGACTTCTACCTCCAAACCATGCTGTACTTCTACTCCGACACACCGGAGCGGAACCACGACGGCCTCACTCTGATCAACAAGGCAATTGCCCTTGAGCCGAACAACGCAACCTACCTTGCGACGGCAGTCGGGCTGCTTATGCAACGCGGGACCCTGGGCTGGAAGTTGGCCGGCGTTGAGGATCAGCGAGCCGTCTGCGAAAACTACATCGAACGGGCGCTTGTCCATGGCCACCGTGACGCTACCGTTGCGGGTATCTGCGGCAACACCTTGATCCAGTACCTGAAAGAATATGATCGAGGCTTCGAGCTGGTACGCCAGGCAGTCGCCTTCAACCCCAACAACCTCGATGTGGTCAATTTTGCGGGCGTCGCGAACCTCCATTGCGGCAGTCTCGATGAAGCGGTCACATATTTCCTGCGCGCCGAACGACTGAGTCCGAACAGTCTTGGTGCTCACTGGAACCTTACCGGGCTGGCTCATGTCGAAATGGTCCGCGGCAATTATGAAGAGGCTCTGGCCTTGGCGCGCAAATCCATGGCAGCGAATGCCTATTACGGTCCATGCTTCTGGATGATGATTGCGGCCAACGCAAAGCTCGGACGCATGGAGGAAGCCCGACAGCATCTTGCAGGCCTGCTTGCCTTTTCGCCTGGCGTCACCGTCGCTCGCCTCCGCGCCGGCCAACCCGCCAAGATTCCGGAACGCATGGAACCCATCCTCGACGGATTGCAGCTCGCCGGTATGCCGAAAGAATGAAATGTGGCGCTAGGCTAGACGGCCACCTTGCGAAAGCACCCGCTTTGGGCGAATCCCGACGAGGGCGCACACGCAAGGCTGCCGCGCGATCAACAGGCATTCTCGGAAGTTTGTCTGGAATTTTTCTTCTAATTCATGTGCGTAGGTCGTTTTTGGTGGTTTTTGCTACCTAACCAGTCGTGAGCCGGTGTCCCGCCTGCGGGGATAGAAACGGTCTGCAGTGTGGGCGCTGGAGAGGAAGACCGTCGGCATTTTGACCGCACCAACGCCCGGCTGAGTGTTTCTTAGGAATGCCGATCTCAAGCACCGTGGTTTAATTGATCGAAGACGCGCTCTCCTGGATCAATTTTGGCGAAGCTCGCCCAGCATGATGTTGGCGAGTTCGCTGAACTGCCCCTGCGGATATTTGGCCAAATAGGCTCCGATCATTTCCGGATTGCCTGTATCGCGCACCGTCTCCCAAAAGGCGACTTCGACGCCGGGATCGTGGTCGCCAGGTCCGCCATTTTCAAGACGGGCCGCGGCCAATTCGACGAATTGCCCATTCGGAAAGCGCTCCAAGTAGAGAGCGTATTCGGCCGGATCGTCACTTTGCTGTACCGATTCCCAGAAGGCGACTTCGACGCGGTGGCCCTCGTTGTCGCCATCGGGGTCGTGCGCCACCGACTGCTCCACTGAAGAGGACTCTTTGGGCATTCCGACTGGGGGCAATTCCATATCCAGTACCGGTTCTGCCTCCGGATCGAATATGACGCGAAATACACGGAGCGGGCGGGCTATATTCTTGATGCTATGCTCTCCCAGGTCCTCGAAGGTCGCATCGACCCGATCGCGCAGGTGATCTCTGACTCCCCTCGTCACGCAGATGCCTCCGACATCCGCGAGCCCTTCCAACCGGGCGGCGATATTGACGCCGTCACCGAAGATATCACCGTTTTTGACCAGCACATCGCCCACGTTGATCCCGATGCGAAAGTTCATTCGGCGGTCTTCGGAAAGCTCTCGGTTGGCGCGCCACATCGCCTGCTGGATCGCCACAGCCGAGTTGAAAGCATGGACGATGGACGGGAACTCAGCCAGCACGCTGTCGCCGGCGGTGCCGAATATCTGCCCATGCGCGTTTTCAATGAGCGCATCAACGATCGTGCGATGCGAGGTCAAGGTCGCAAGTGTCTGTTCCTCGTCAACATTCATCAGTCGGGAGTAGCCCTCGACATCAGCGGCGAGAATGGCTGCAAGCTTTCTTTCAAGCGGTGGCGCTTCCATCCGAACGGTCCGATCCGACACACCCAGTCCCAAAGTTGTTTGCAAAAGCAATGCCAACGACCAGACCGGATGCGTTTCCAACGACGGGGCGGTCGATGCTCATCAACCGACGACGGGGCAGGTTTGTTCCCTCGCGACGATAGCTAACGCCGGTCCGCG
Organism: Rhizobium leguminosarum; assembly: GCF_002953715.1. Classification (GTDB taxonomy): domain Bacteria; phylum Pseudomonadota; class Alphaproteobacteria; order Rhizobiales; family Rhizobiaceae; genus Rhizobium; species Rhizobium leguminosarum_V. The sequence goes on along the minus strand of NZ_CP025012.1, from coordinate 3,281,995 downwards.
AGCAACTCATTGGTCCGCCTATTTCTGGTGGATGTGCTGGAGGACGCCGGGTTTGCGGTTCTTGAGGCCGGATCGGTTTTGGAAGCGGGAGGAATTTTGGCCTTCGAACCGACGTCGACGCGATCTTCACCGATGTCGACATGCCTGGCGGCCTCAACGGTATCGACCTTGCGAGAATGGTGGCGAGCGTCAGCCCGCACATCGGGATCGCAGTCACGCCGGGGAGGGCGGACATTGACCCAAATGATCTGCCCGCGAAGGCAAGCTTCCTGCCCAAGCCCTACAATACAATTGTGGCAGTTGCGACGGTCGAGAACGCTATTCGGCCGCAAAACGAGGCCAGTGCGCGAACGGCATCGTGATGATCATTCCGCGTTGTCGTCGCCTCCCGGCCTTTAGACAGTCATCTCAAGCAACTCACCGCTCGCGGATCACTCTTCTTGACCAGGAGGAAAAGTCCCTCTCTTCCGTTGACCAAGAGGGCTTCATTCTCGGCGGGCAGCTGGAACAGGTGAATGATGTTTCCAGCTATCTCGCGGCTGTGATCAACAGGTTCACACGTCTTCTCCGAATCCAATGTATAGAGGCCGTCAGGACCGGCGTTTGCCACGATCGTGCCACCCGGGAACTCCATCGGCGGGGTATTGACCCTCCACGGCAGGTGGACCGAAATCCTTTTGCCATGAACCTTGACCAAAGTGCCAACGTAAGTCTCGATGCCCTCGAAGTTTTCGTACGTGTGCGCTCCCTGTTTGGCCGGAGGGATCGTCAGGTCCTTTGGAGGCCACGGCACGACCTCACCTTCGGCTTGCCCTCGTTTAAGGAAAATGTTCCCGTCGTCGGTGACCCGCGCGGCCTCCACGCCGTCGAAACCCTTGTCAAAAATCGACAAGTTTCCTTCGTCATCCCTCGCGTAGACGTAACCTTCTGCGGTGAACAATAGCAGTCTCAGTTCCGGCAAACCGTTGTCTTCCGCAACTGCCGCCGACGGCAGTGACGTCGATTTTTTGCTTGTCGCCATCGCGCTCGGAGAGAACGCCAGGAGCCCGTTTTCCGGCCATGCTTGCCGCTGGAATTCGGACGGGTGTGCTGGAACGCTCAAGGGGCGTCATCCGCCGGTTTCAACCGCGTGCAGTCCTATCTAATATTGACGAGGTGCTCGTGCTTTATGGATCAGTGACCAAATTGTATATTGCCTATATTTCGATACCCGGGGGGTCGACATGGGCAGAAGGCTTACTACCATCTTCGCCGCAGATATCGCGCAATACAGCCAGCATGTCGAAGATGATGAAATTGCCACCTTGTCTCATCTGGCAAAACTCCGCGAGATAATGGACGCGATTATCCGTAAACATGAGGGGTCAATCGCAAATACCGCTGGCGACAGCGTCATCGCAGTATTCGATAGCGCGGTCGAAGCAGTTCTCGCTGCCATTGATATCCAGGCAGCCCACAAGAACTACAACGAGACCGTACCGTCGGCGCAACGCCTTAAATACCGTATTGGAATCAACATCGGCGATGTCACGGTGCAGCCGAACGGCGACGTTCTCGGAGGCGGGGTAAACATCGCGGCAAGATTGGAGTCGATCGCTCAGCCAGGCGGGATATGCCTCAGTGAGGGCGTATTTGAGCAGGTCGACCGAAAGCTGCCTACCGAACTCAAGAGGATTGGCGAACACTATGTCAAGAACCTCGCGAAGCCGATCACCGTTTACGCGATCTCCGACGCCGATGAGAACTTCATAGCATTATCAAGAAGAAAGTGGGCCGCATTTATCCGAAAGCCAGCGTTTCTGGCTGGCCTAGCAATCTTGACGGTCATGGCTTTCGGGGCCTCGGTCTTTGTCCTGACGCAGCAACGCACACCGGAGTGGGCGCAGCGGGCATACAAGAAGGAAGACAGCGTTCAGGGCAAATCGGAGAAGGACATACTGGCGAACTTCGATCTCGTCACCGAAGGACATTTTGGTCATTCAAGGTATCTGGTCATCAGAACGTGGGGGGGCACCATGGCGGTACTACTCGACCTGGCCGCCGGCTTGAAGGGACATCTTGCGACCATAACCTCGGCCGAAGAGAACGAGTTCGTCTACAACCTAACCCTTGAGAAGCCAGGTTACTGGGTCGTGCAGGACGTCGATGGAGAGCCGCAAAGCAGCGGACCGATGATCGGACTGATGCAAGACGACGGAGCGAAGGAACCCGACGGAGGATGGCATTGGGTGGATGGCGAACCACTGTCATACACTGCATGGGCTCCCTATCAGCCGGGAAATTCCGGCGGCCACCAGAACTACGCCCAGTTCCGAGCTGATGGCAGCAAACCAAAACCCACTTGGGATGACATCGATCCGGCCCAGGATGCCGTGGTCATCGAAATCGAGAAAACCCAAGTTGGCCAGCGGATAAAGTAAGGCTACCCGACGCGAAGGACCTGCATGCCTACCGACCTCATCTCGTAGTCGAAGGGTTTCTGGGAGTAGACACCGTGCGACTTGTCTGTTGACCGGGATGTTGCCCGAATTCACTTGAGATCGTTGCTTGAAAATACCGCCGCTGCAATGGTTGGAACTCTTATGGAAGACATAGGCACCTCCTGAACGGCTTATTCCACCTGGATCGACCCCGCATGCGGTCTGCCATCCGATCGAAACCCGCCGGCCCTCAGCCGCGTACGAAGCCGTAGCTCCCATTGCCACGGCAATGACTGCCATAAGGATACACGTTGCAACCCCTCATATCCCGCCCTCTTCGAGAGGTGCAGGACAACGCCGCTGTCTACCGCATCGAGACCTGACAGCAAGGCGAACTAGGTAGCCATCTGCTGCAGACACAGCGTCCAGCCCAGCGGGGATTCGTGAGCTGCCGATCCGTCCTGGTCGGCATCGATCCGCATGAACGAGACCACCCAGTCGGCCGACATGGCACCTGGAACGTCCTCGGCCACAATGATCGAAATGATTTTCTCGACCGTGTCGAGACCGCTGCGGGTCGACCGGCCTTCGCGTTCCAACGTCCAGAGATAACGTGTCGTCATGTCCCGGACTTACGCCGACGGTCGGACCCGTACAAGGCTGTCTCGACGGCTTCCACAAGCTGCTCAGGCGAGGCCGGCTTCATCAGAAGATGACCTTCTGCGAACGCGGGTTCCAGCTCGGAAACGGATTCCGTCTCGCCCGAATAGACAATGAACGGAATGTCGGAATCGACGAGATGCCGCGCGACGGCAGTGCAGACGCCGTCCGAGAGGCGAGGGTCGACGATTGCGGCGGACGGCGAGTTTTCCTTCAGCCAGGAAAGGGCGTCCGAACCGGTCGAGAGCGTTACGAAGCTGCGCTGGCCACATTCCTCCAGAACCGTCTCGATATCGAGCGCGATGAACGGTTCGTCTTCAAGGATGAGGATCGTAGGCATATTTCTCCTTCTGGGGCAGCGCAAGAGTATCGAAAACGACCGTGCCTGTCACTTCCGACTGAAGTCCGAAGATCCGTTCGGAGAGTGTCCGTCAGTCAAAACTTCGGCAATATGGAGCAAGTGCCACAAGAAGATTTTGATCAAACCCACAATCCGATAATGTGTCACGAGCGAGGTCGACTTCTCAGAACGGCCCACACACAGGAGACGTCGGAGCGTGATCGAGAAATCAATACGCCGACGCCTCGTTGCGATCCTTGTCGCGGATGTCGTCGGCTATTCGCGAATGATGGAAGCCGATGAGGCTGGGACATTCGAGACATTGAAGGAGCGACGAAGGCATGTGCTCGACCCGGTGGTGCGCGCGCATGGAGGGCGCATTGTCAAATTGATGGGCGACGGCGTGCTGGTCGAATTTGCCAGCGCGATCAGGGCCGTCGAGGCGGCCCTCGAGCTTCAGCGGAAGATGACGGAGGCGAATGCCGACATTCCAGAACCCCGTCAGATCGTACTCCGGATTGGCATCAATATAGGCGATGTGATCGGTGAGGGCTCAGATATCTATGGTGAGGGGGTCAATATCGCAGCGCGGTTGGAAACGCTCGCCGAGCCGGGCGGCATCTGTATATCCGAAAAAGTCCACAATGAAGTTCGGGGCAAAATTTCCATCACGATGAAAGACTTGGGACTCGTGCAGCTCAAGAACATCGCTGCGCCAGTCAGGATCTTTGGGATCGAGACGTCTCGCGCACTACCCTCGGCTACGCTTGCTCGCGACAAGGGATTTACCACCGTCGCCGTTCTACCCCTCACAAACATGTCGGGAAACGCGGAACAGGACTATTTTGCCGATGGCATCACCGAAGACATCATAACCGAGCTGAGTCGCTTCAAGAATCTTTCCGTCGTAGCCAGGAACACCACGTTCAGCTACAAGGGCCAATCGGTGAACGTTGCCGAGGTGGGCCGACAGCTCGGCGCGGATTTCGTCCTCGAAGGTAGTGTTCGGATGGCCGGCCAGCGCATGCGCGCTTCGGTGCAATTGATCGATGCACAGACCGGCGCTCATGTCTTTGCTGAGAAATTCGATCGCGAGATGGCGGACATCTTCGCTGTTCAGGATCAAATCGTCGAGGCGATTATTGGCCGCTTGTTTTTCAACCTTCAAGAGATCGCCGGTATCGTGCGCGGAAGGACTTCCACGACGAGTATCTCCGCCTATACGTCGTGGCTCCGAGCAGGAGCGGCCTGGCGCAATGGTGACGAACAGGGTGCACGCGAACACATGCACGAGGCGGTCCGTATCGACCCGACATACGCGCCCGCTCTCGCTTCGTTGGGGTTACTCTACGCTTATTGGCGGTTCAGTGAGCCGAGCGCCGCAACAGATGCCGAACTTGAGATTCAGTGCCAGCAGTTCGCCGCGCGTGCAATCGCGGCCGACAAGACTGATCCCTTCGTCCTTACCAGCGTCGCTGCGTGTTTTTTGCTCGTAGGGAGAATTGACGATGCCGTGCGCTACTCTGACATTGCGATCGCCATGAGTCCGCATGACATAAATGTCCTTGTCGCACGAGGAATGATCGTTGCCTATGCGGGGAGGCACGATGAAGGCTTGGCTCTTGTTGAGCGGGGGTGCAAGTTCGAGCCGCTCCTGCCTCCGGCCTTCGTTTCTAGTCTCGGGGACTGCTACTACTTGGCGCGCAGGTTTGATGCTGCCCTGGCAGCATACGGAACCCTTATCAATCCGCCATATTTTTTCAGGTTGAACCAGGCGGCCTGTCTCGCCCAGCTTGGCAGGGTAGAGGAAGCTGCAGTCATAGCGCGGCAGAAGCCCGACACGTTCGACGCCACTGTCTATGCCCGCAATACCGTAAGGTTATGCGCCCTATCAGGCGATGGGGAACTTTGGTTGGATGGCTTCCATAAAGCTGGAGTGTCCGTTTCTCACATTGTTCCATAGGATACTGTGAAGGGATAAGCTGTCGAAGGACGAGACTTCCCATCCGCATGAATGAGGCAGGCATGGCTTTGATGCCGAGGAGGCGCTGAGGCGCGTCAGACTTATCGTTCCGATGCTGGTTGCCGACGTGCAGATGGTCGTGCTGTCGCACGCCGTTCCGGAAGCTAGCAACGACATGATCCCGAAAGGGATAAAGGGACATTGGACCGAATTCAACGAGACGGACGACGCAGCCGAGGCTCGAATTCCTAACGTCGAAACAGCGTGCAAAGAGCCATCCAACCGGCTAACTTGTCGCCGATCGGATAAGATATCAAAGCCCATGGACGATAAATCGCAAGCGAATTCCCAAGACGTTGCGACGAGCGCTGGCGAGGTTCCTCGTAATGCCCCGACACCCAACCTTTCTTTCGGGTCTGCTCTCGACGACCTCGGGTTTCGACAACTCGGGAAGCGGGCGAAAACTCACCTGCTGCTAAGCGGAATCGGGTTTAGGTTGCGGGGCGGTGAGCGACTATGATCGATGTCTGGGATGTCAGGACGTTCGATGCCGATCTCCATGAGATGCTTTCTGCCAAAGCTGAAGTCATCATCGGCTATATGAAGACAGACTTGGAGATCACGCTCGCCTATGACTTGGCGAGTGGTCTCGATCGGCCGATAACACGGCCCCTCAATCCATATGCGTCCGCCTTCCAGCACTTTCGCGAGGCGCTCGATCTGGAAATGCGAAGCCGCACGATCCGTGCATATCATTATAGCCGCATGACGGACGAGGAGGTCGGAACGCTTCGCGCCGATGGCGTGCGAGTGTCGACCCTGTCATTGCTCCGAGGTCGCCTGGATGTGCTGGTGCGCGCCGGGGCCCTTGCGGCAACGGCCGCCGATACAATGTTCGAGCAGAGCCCCTTTCACTCGCAGCCATCACGCTCGGGAAAGTTCTGGATGGCTTCCCACCCGATTTCGCCGGACGACGGGGGCGTCGAACCTTTGTTGGCGCATTGGGGCGGAGAAGTGGCTTCCATGTTCCTCGACGATGAGAGCGTGCTTTCCTCGCTAGCCGAAACAGGAACGCCACGAATTCTGGAAGTGGCGGTTCCGATGTCAGCAACCACGCACAGTTACTCGGCGGCCGTTGCCGTCGTCGCGACGTTCGGCAGGGCAATAGGCGGTATTCCAGAAAAGAGCGCCTTCGATCTTTTCGTCACCTCTGACTTGCCGCCTGCTGCGCTTATACGGGTCCACAGTGAGGGCGAACTTCCATTCGCCAATATGGGAAGAAGTTACCCCGTGGGATACATTGACGTGGATGTCGGACGCTGGAAGGAACTCACAGGTGAAGATGACTGAGGCAGAACGTGCGTCCGACGATCATGTGTCATCGCCAGATAAGTTTCCGAAAGCATGGCCAACCATCAAGGTAGCCTTGGCCGCGGATGCCTCTCCTGAACAATGGGACCTTGCCATTCAGAACTGCCTGGATACGAGGTTTAGGCTTCGTTACTTCGATCCGATCGAGGGGATAGATCGGAGCCGAAAACTCAAGGGCGAGGGCTTTTTAATCCTAACCATCCAGTGCTCGGTGGTCGAATTCCTGGCCTCGTTGCGCCGAGGCTGGAATTACAGGCAGGGTGCGGAGTGGGGAGTAGATTACGAATATGGGGGCAGCAAAAGACTGTTTGTGGAATTCCTTTGCCAGAACCCACCATTTTCGGACTGGTTTCCGGCGGAGGCCAGTGCGCGAGTGTTTTACGGGGATATCCGATGCGGGCTTGTTCACGAAGCGCAGACGAAAGACGGCTGGATCGTCAAGGCAGGTCGCTCGCGATATGCGTTGATCGACTTCGAAACTAAGGTCGTCAACCGTGACGCATTCGGAGATGCGATTAAAGCCTATCTCATCGACTACCGCCATGCTCTTCGAGGCGATTATGGTCTTCAGGAGGCTTTCAAGCGAAAGTTCGACAACCTCTATAGTCATGCCGCTTTGGCACCGGGGTTCGCTAACGGCAGCTGATATCGTCCTGCAATCGTACCGTCCGCATCGCGGTACCGACCAGATATCCGTTTTGTCGAAAGCGGACCGATAAGCCTGCTTTGCAAGACAAACCGTTTGCCGGTCGCCCAGGATGACCTACCGAGGTGTGCCGTAAGTTTGCCGAACGCTGATACCGTGAAGTCATTAACACCCGCATAGCGCATACTGCTAAGCGCACCTGAAAACGGCCTGTGACCCGGAGGTCATAGGCCAATCACTTTGTTGCGTGCGCGCAGGGTCTTCGACGCGCCCGAAGCCGCAGACGGGCGATCGGTTGTGCTCGAGTACAGCCGACCGTGCGTCGTGGCGAGATGCCACGCGTCGAACAGGTGATCTCACCGCCCAGCGCGACGGGAACATAAGAGAACGTACGGGTGCGTCCGCGGATTTATTAAAGACCTCCGGGTGGCGGCACAGAGCGCAGCAGAGGTGGCCCATTGGATGAAAAATTCACGCCAACGGCGCGATCGATGAAGAGCATTTCAACGACCCTTGGGGTTAACTGCCATTGAACAAACCGCCGATCGCCCAAGCTCTGAGGGGTCATGGTGCTGAGAGAACCGTTCGTTGTCGGATAGCGTCGGCTTGCGCAGAATAAAAACACCAATAAGGTGCGTTCCCACACAACTTGGAAGCTGTTGCGCGATTCGATGGCTTGGTGGGGATGTCATTGACGATAATCGAAGACCTACTGACAGTGCCCGAGCGGGAGAACGGCGGGCGGACAGCCTATGACCGGTTCGACTTCCAGACGGCTTGGGGCCTCATGAAGGTAATTTCGCTGCACTCTTCTGGCGCGGAATATGCGGTGGCTTTCGAGTTTCACGATGATATCGCTGAGCTGGACAGTCTCTCGGCACCGACACGTTTGAGTTTCTACCAGGTCAAGACGACGAAGAGCCCAAGCTGGAGCCTGGCGAAGATCAGCCAGCGGACGAAGTCGGGCGAAACGCGCAAGCCTTCTTACGCTGGCAAGATGTTTGACAACGTGGAGCGCTTCGGCTCGACGGTGGACAAGGTGGTCTTTGTAAGCAACCGGCCGCTGTCGGAGATGTCCAGCGAATTGACCGAAGCTCCATTCAGTGCGGCGGAAAAGGCCAAGCTCGACAAGTTCATAACTGCCTTGGGAATCGAATGCTCGGGATTCAAATCGACAGATCACCTGCCGCTCTTCCATTTTTCGGATTGCGGCCTTCACCTTGATACCTATGACCAAACGCTACTCGGCATCGTGACGAAGTTCCTCGATGATGCCATCGGAAGCGGGATCGACTCGCGCGCCTTCAATTTCATTCTCGTCGACGAGTGCAGGCAAAGGTCGAAGAAGCTTGCCGATCTGACCGGGATCGACGAACTGAGGAAGTCCAAATTCCTGACGCGCGCCGATATCACGGGGAAGCTGGAGTCATTCCAAAAGCGTCGCCAGCATCGGCCAGACTGGAACTCGGTCGCCTCTTATCTGAACCTGCCGTTCGCCCAAGCGGCCCGGATAGAGAGGGAGTGGCGCAACTACGAAATGTCGCGCTTTGAACGGCCGTATGCGTCGGGGCTCGAATTCGCCGATGCGGTCAAGAATATCGTTGTCCCCATTATGGAAACGGCGTCCACTATGTGGGACGGGGTAGTGCAGTCGCTCCCTGCCGTCCGAAGCCTTATACGGCAGAGGTTCGGCGACATGGCGGAAGACTTCGAGCATGCCGTCATACTTTATGAGTTCAAGCGATGAGTGCGACCGATAAATACCAACTGCTGATACGGAATCTGAGAAAAAAGAACGATGAGAAACTTGCGCTTCGAAAAGCTGGAATTGCTGTCGCTCGTCGAACGGACCGCGAGGGCGATCGAGTTCCATCCGAAGCTGACGGTGATCAAAGGCCCGAATGACGTCGGAAAATCGTCTGTAATCAAGAGCCTGTACTGGGCCTTCGGCGCAGCGCCGAAATCCATTCACCGGAAGTGGAACGACGCCAAGGTAAAGGCGATGGTCACCTTCACGATCGACGGTGTCAGGCACTCCATCCTCCGGACAGGCGACACCGTCGCCGTGTTCGATGGCGAGGGCAAGGCTCTTATCTGCACCAGAAATATCACCAAGGACCTTGGGCCGTTCATCGCCGGCATGCTTAAGTTCGGCCTCGTCTTTTCAAACCGGCAAGGCGAGCCCGAGATACCGCCTCCGGCATTCGCGCTACTTCCATTCTACGTGAACCAGGAGGGCGGATGGGAAAAACCGTTCAACTCCTTCGATCACCTGGGTCAGTACGTCGACTTCAAGAACTCGGTCATCGACTACCACTCCGGCATTCTCGGAAACGAGTATTACGAGCTTGCGGCGGAGCGGCGGAAACTTCAGCTTGAACAGGAGGCACTGGCCGCCGAGCGCAGAACTATTGGCAAGGCGGTTGCAAAGCTCGGTCTCGAGGCCGACTTCTCGGGTCTGGAGCTTACGCTCGCTGACCATGAGGAGGCCATCCAGGGGCTACTGGTCAGGCTCAAGGACGTACGAGCAATTAGGCAGACCCGCGCGGCCCAGCTCGCGGAAGTTCTGGACCAGCGAACGGCGCTGGACAGCCAGGTTCGTATCGCGAAGGAGGCGATCTCCGAACTCGAGAAGGACGCGAAATTCGCCGCCTCCCTGGAGGCCCAAGAGATACTTTGCCCGACGTGCGGGACTGTTCATCAAAACGACTTCGCCAACCGCTTCGGCATTTTGGACGACCGCGAGGCGTGCTTCGAATTTCTCACCAGAAGTGGGCAGGAGATGCGCAAACTGTCAGAAGCTGTCGGCAAGGCGCAGCTGGAAGTGCGCGCGGCCGACACCACCATTGCGGAAATCCAGACGCAGTTGGACGAGAAACGAGGTGACGTCAGTCTCCGGGATGTCATCAAGATGGAAGGCCGTCGCGCCGCCGCCGGTCTTTTCGACGAGCAACTCACCGAACTGGACAGGCAGATCGGCAACTACGCAAGCCGCATCACCGAGATCGAAGACAAGCAGGACACTTTCAAGGACAAGGACCGCAGGGAGAAGGTCGAGAACTTCTATGCGGTCCTTATGCTGCGCTACCTGCGCGAGTTGGATGTTTCGGCGATCGATCATGCGACGGTTTCCAAGATCAACGGCCGCATCAGTGATACCGGGAGCGACCAGCCTCGGGCGGTGCTGGCATATGATCTCGCGTTCCTGAAAACGATCTACGAGTTCAAGGGGTCGTTCACGGCTCCGATGATCCTCGACAGTCCCAACCAGCAGGACCAGGATGCGGCCAACGTCGCCGCCATGATCAAGCTCATTATCTCGGAACGCCCTGACACCGGCCAGACCATCCTCGGGACAGTGTCGATGCACGGGGTGGAAGTCGATGACGGATTGGTGCTTGAGTTTGACCAGAAGCTTTCGGTGCTCAGACCGGAGGAGTTCGATGGTATGAACGACCGGATGCAGGCGTTCTTCACTCAGATGCAGGCATGATGATCTGGCACAATGAAAAACCGCCTTTTGTTCACCCGGAGGTGAGAAAGCCAAATTTTGTTTCCAGAATATCGCCTTGACCACTTCTCGAATATTTCCAGGTACCTTAGGCCACTCTACCGGTTGCTTTCCGAAAGCCGGCCTATCGAGGCTGCTTTTTTCGAAGACTTCACGGGGAAGGGCGAGCCAAGTCGGTACAAACTGCCGCGGGTGCTGCTATCGACGGACGAGACGTCCCATCCGCGTGAGAGGCAGGCATGGCGTTGAATACCGAGGAGGCGCTGAGGCGCGTCAGACTGATCGTTCCGATGCTGGTGGCCGACGTGCAGACGGCCGTGCTGTTGCACGCCGTTCTGGAGGCTAGCAACGATACCATCCCGGAAGGGATGATGGGACATTGAACGGAATTCAAAGAGACGTACGACGCAGCCCAGAACTCGCTTACGCTAAAGCTTGCGTTGGACATCGCCCGCATCTTCGTTCTCTCGACGTTTCCAAGATTTCCTGTCGAGGAGCAGGACGCCGAGAAGAAATCTCGGTTGGTTTAGAGCGCGACCGCAGCCAGGGCGAGGCTTTGTCACTAACTGCGGAAGTCATATGTTGCCAAATTGGCAGCCAAGGTGAAAAGCCGGCACTTTTTTAATGTTTGCCGGCGATACCTGTGTCCAGGCCAAGCGCCTACCCACCGGGCAGCGACTGCACAGTGGGAACCTGCAACGGGCTCGGCTCTAAAACTGGGCCCGTTATTGACTGAAGCCGCTGACGGTTGCCCTGGGCACTGTTGCGGTTCGCTTGGAGACAGCCAGCACGCCTGCAAGCGTGCGGGCCGTCGAGTACCAAGACCAAATGCTTGCCTGACTTTGCGGGTCAGCCTGCATTTTTGTGAACTACCGCTCTGACATACGTTAGTTGGTCAGCACGTTTGTCGCGTGCTGGCCAACTGCTACGCTGACAAGCTGGGGGTGGGCCACTGGTCGTGCGTGCCATCGGAACTGCCCCGGATAGTAAATTCCAGGAAGAGGGAAGAACTCGGTGATACGGGCGTACGCCGTCATGTTCATTGTTGCGACGGGTACAGCCAGGCATATCGACAACGCAGCAATTGTAAGATGCTCGCGAAAAACTGGCCAGTTTGCCGACGGATTGCCGATCCACAAATCCTTGAGCTGCTTGCACGCAAGCATGGCGGCAAGCATCTCGGCGACATCCGGTGTCATTCTGTCGAGGTAGGTGTGCGTGCGAAGGGCAGTGTTCAACGCATCCGTCAATTTGAGGGCTTTGTCCCGCTGTGCGCGCCTGATGTTTTCGATGCCCCACATGATCTCGGTGACTGTCGGGAAAGCCAACAGAACCGAGTTTGCGTCGAGGAACGACAAGACCTCTTTGTTGGGCCGGGGCTTCATAATTTCGCTGTGCACACAGCTCGTTGCGATAAATTCCATTTACTGACTCCATAAGAACGAGACCGGAATATCCGGTCAGGTCCGTTTATGGCCGGAAATCACCGGCGAACCGTAAACAGGAAGCCGAGTTCTGTTTTTTCTGGAAAAAGATTTCAGGGAGACTCGGAATTGCCGACTTCGCTTCCAACGCCTGCCCGCTGCTAAATGAGAATGGGTGGCACGCGATGTTTAGCTGATTGGCCAACGGGGCGTTCGTGTCCCTCGATCGCCAGTCCACGTCGGCACCGAGTGTGACAGGATTTACCTTCAAAAAATTGACGAGAGCTTACCGCCTGCAAGAATGCAATCCGGTAGTTGTAGGCGGTTGCCGTCCATCCAGAGGAGTGGTTCTAACACGCCCTTCGCCTCATTACCCTCAATGTCAGTAATAGCTCCCAAGAGGGGCGATCAATGAATGATGCCGAACGAAGGCCGATACTCTTGGAAGACCTGAAATCGTTGGTCTATCAACCTGAGTGCGGCACATGCGAAATCGCACGCGCGAGACAACGACGCACTCTTTAGGATTTGAGGGTCCGCCGCGACGAATTTGATGTTGTTGATCGTCTCTGCATTTGGCGAGACGATACCGATTGCCGTGCGTGTGAGTGAAGCCAAACGGTCGGCGAGTGTGCTGTGCGGCTTCGGGTCGCCACCCCCGACAAAAGCGAATGTTATCGCTGCACCAGTCGGTCGCTGAACGGTGCCGTAATAGAAGCCTTCCACATAAACGTTCGCGGAGCCTCCTATGTCGCACTGCCGGCCAAAATGGACATACCGCCTTGTCCCGGCCGGGAGCCCTTGTGGCATCGCCGTATATAATCCTGCTTCATGTGTTAGGCCCGCAATTGAGCCACTCAGGTCCGTCATCTCTTCACCTGCTTGTCGCCATTGGCGATCGACCGACTGCAGCCGCTCAAGGAGTCCAATACGGTACTCAAAAAGCGCGGGGCTCATGTCGGTTTCTCCAGCGTACGAATGAATAGTGCCACCGGTCTGCTCGGCAGCTATTGAGCAACCAACCAGACTTGCCTCAAGCGATCTCGCATGTTGCGCAAATTTGTCGGGGTAGAAGTTGGACAGCTCTGAAGGGCGGTTCGGCATGAATGATCTCCGCAAGGAGGAGATCATTCCATCGAGCGATGAAAGCGACAAAAGGCGGCCGTCTTCAAGCCGCATTGCTGAAAATGATTCGCGACGTGCCGCCAGGGGACGCCTGCCACGCCTACCGCGTCTACTCTACTCAAAATCACTGATTCAATATGAAGGACAAATCTATCGGATCATAACTGGTCCAACCACGGGCAATTACGGACAAACCTGCGGCGCAAGATCACCGTAACCTATGTGTCCAGAACGGACCCGGAATGAAGTGGCGCACCCGACAGGATTCGAACCTGTGACCTTTGGAATCGGAATCCAACACTCTATCCAGCTGAGCTACGGGTGCATGCCGAAGGCGGTTTGAATCGCCTGTCCGATGGGTGGTTCTTAGCCTAGCTTGCGGCCGGCTTCAATCGCGAAATTCTCAGAAATACGGGTGCTTGCGGTTTAACGGGTGTTTTTATCTGTCGGCCTGGGAAGGTTACATAAAAACTCCGCCGGCCTTGCGGGCGGCGGAGTGTGATTGTCGCGGGCTATCGCCTTGCGGTGGTCAGATCTGCATGGCGCCGGGGCCGGGGATGGCCTTTGACGGCACCTTGCCGAGGATGATCATGCCGAGGACTTCGTCCTTGGTCACGTCCTCGGTGCGGGCGTGGCCGACGACCTGGCCGTTCTTCATCACCGAGACGCGGTCGGCGAGGTCGAAGACGTCGTGGATGTCGTGGCTGATGAGGAAGATGCCGATGCCTTCTTTCTTCAGCTGCTTGATCAGCTCGCCGACCTGCGCCGTTTCCTGGGGGCCGAGGGCGGCCGTCGGCTCGTCCATGATCAGGATGCGGGCGTTGAAGAGGATCGCACGGGCGATCGCCACCGATTGCCGCTGGCCGCCCGAGAGCGCCTTCACCGGCTCCTTGAAGCGCTTGAAGTTGGGGTTGAGCCGCCCCATCACCTCGCGGGCCGAGGCTTCCATCGCGACGTCGTCGAGCGTGCCCCAGCGGGTCTTCAGCTCGCGGCCGAGATAGAGGTTGGCGGCGGCGTCGACATTGTCGGCGACAGCGAGCGTCTGGTAGATCGTCTCGATGCCGTATTTCTTGGCATCGCGCGGATTGCGGATGTCGGCCGGCTCGCCGTTGATCAGGATCTCGCCGCCGTCACGCTTGTAGGCGCCGGAGAGGATCTTGATGAGCGTCGACTTGCCGGCGCCATTATGGCCGAGCAAGGCGACCACTTCGCCGGGGTAGAGATCGACCGAGGCATTGTCCACGGCGTGAATGCCGCCGAAGGAGATCGAGATGTTTTTCAGTTCCACGAGGGGAGTGCGTTGATCAGCCATGTCTAGGGCTCCTCTCACTTGGCACGGGCGCGGTAGACGGTGTCGAGCCAGACCGCCACGACAAGGACGGTGCCGACGACGACGCTCTGCAGCGGCGTATCGACATGCGCAAGCACCATGCCCGACTGCAGCGACTGCATAACGAGCGCGCCGAGCATGGCGCCGGCGATGGTGCCGGTGCCGCCTGCCAGCGACGTTCCGCCGATGACGGCGGCGGCGATGGTGTAGAGCTCGTCGAGCGTACCCTGCGAGTTCGTTGCGGCATTGAGGCGCGCGGTGGAAATCGCCGCCGCAATGGCCGCGAGAATGCCCATCAGCGCGAAGATGCGCACGGTGACCCAGCGCGTCTTGATACCGGCGAGCTCTGCCGCTTCGGGGTTGCCGCCGATTGCGAAGACGTAGCGGCCGAAGCGCAGCCTTGTCGCGATGAAGGTCATGATGATGCCGACGACGATGGCGATCAACACCGGCACGGCGATGCCGTAGGGGATATCCAGGCCGGTTTCGGGCCAGGGAATATTGTTGGTCTCGGCATATTTCTTGGCGATGTTGATCGGCCAGTAATAGCTGTTGGCGATCCAGACCGCGCCGAGGATGAGCACGCAGCTCAGGACGGCGAGGAAATATTCAGCCCACATCGGCCGGCGCGGGAAACCGAAGCGCCGGCGCTGCCGGCGTGAGCCGACGATGCTTGCTATCACGAAGAGGCAGGCGCAGATGCCGACGATCCAGCTCCAGGTGGCGCCGATCGAGCCTTCGGCGCCGCCCCCCATGATGCGGAAGGTCTGGTCCATCGGGGCAACCGTCTGGCCGCTGGTGACGAGCCAAGTGGCGCCGCGCCAGACGAGCAGGCCGCCGAGCGTGACGATGAAGGAGGGAACGTTGAGGAAGGCGATGATGATGCCCTGGAAAGCGCCGATCAGGCAACCTGCCGCCAATCCGACCAGCAGCGTGATCGCCCAGGTGAAGGGGCTGTCGAAGCCGATATATTCCGGCAGGATCTTGGCCTGCGTCACGCCCATGATCATGCCGCAGAGGCCGAGCACAGAACCGACCGAAAGGTCGATGTTGCGGGTGACGATGATCAGCACCATGCCCGTCGTCATGACGGCGATGTCGGTCGTCTGGACCGAGAGGTTCCAGAGATTGCGCGGGGTCAGGAAGAGGCCGCCGGTGATGATGTGGAAACCGATCCAGATGATGATCAGCGCGCCGATCATGCCGAGCAGACGCGTGTCGATCTCGGTGGCGCGGAAAAAGCGGGTCACCGGACTGGCTTCCGCCGCTCGCGGTCCGCTTGATGTTGTGGATTTTACCATTTCGGCCATGGGTTTGCCGTTCCCCCATTTTGTTTGGACGGACGCGCCGGAGTGCTAGAGGCTGCCATCGGCGTCATGCGTCTGTTCTTCAACTCACCATCGTGATGCTTCCGGAAGCCGGTCGCGTGGCGTCGCGACACCCTTCCGGCAGGGAATGAAAACCCGCGATGGTGCGGCGAGGCGGAGAAAACTTCGTCGTTGGAATTCTCATCCGCGTCCGGCGCCGCAACGGTGTTCCGCTGCGGCGCCGGCAATTCCAGTTTACAAGCCTTGGCTTACTTGCAGGCAGCGACGCTGTCTGCCTTGACGCCCTGGCACGCTTCCGCCTTGGAGATCCAGCCGGCGTCGATGACGACGTTCAGGTTTTCCTTGGTGATCGCAAGCGGCTTCAAGAAGACCGACTGCATTTCGACGCCCTTCGGGCCGCCCTTGAAAGCCTGGGCGCCGTCGATCTTGCTCATGTCCTTGCCGCCGGCGAGGTCGAGAGCGATTTCAGCGGCGCGCTTGCCGAGTTCGCGGCTGTCCTTCCAGACGGAAACCGTCTGCGTGCCGAGAGCGATGCGGTTGAGGGCTGCCTTGTCGCCGTCCTGGCCGGAAACCGGAACGGAGCCGGCGAGGCCCTGTGCGTCGAGAGCAGCGATCGCGCCGCCGGCGGTGCCGTCATTCGATGCGACGACGGCGTCAACCTTGTTGTTGTTGGCGGTCAGGAACTGCTCCATGTTGCGCTGAGCGTTCTCCGGCAGCCAGCCGTCAGTATAGGCCTCGCCGACATTCTTGATCTTGCCGGCGTCGATGGCGGCCTTCAGGACTTCCTGCTGGCCCGAGAACAGGAAGTCAGCATTCGGATCGGAAGACGAGCCCTTGATGAAGACGTAATTGCCTTCCGGCTTGGCCTTGAAAACGCCCTCGGCCTGGAGGCGGCCGACTTCCTTGTTGTCGAAGGTGATGTAGAAGGCAGCCGGGTTTTCGATCAGGCGGTCATAGCCGACGACGGGGATGCCTTCCGCAGCGGCCTTCTCGATGGCCGGGCCGATTGCATCGGAGTCCTGGGCGAGAATGATCAGCGCGTTGGCGCCCTGCGAGATCAGCGATTCGACGTCGGTAAGCTGCTTTGCGGCAGAAGACTGCGCGTCAGCGGAAATATACTTGGCGCCCTTGGCTTCGAGAGCCTTCTTGATGGCGGCTTCGTCCGTCTTCCAGCGTTCTTCCTGGAAATTTGACCAGGAAACACCGACGACGAGATCGGCAGCCATGGCAGCGGTATGCACGGAAACGAGGATGGCCGCGCCGGCCATCAATTTCAAAATAGACTTCATAATGTCCTCCCGAGTGGATTGCGACCGGCCCAGCCCATGCTTCCTCCGGCCACCGCGAAAAGCTGTCGAGAAAAGGTTCGGATTTTTTTCTCGACAGTCGAGAAATTTAGTGTCAGAGATTTTTTCAACTGTCAACACTGCACTGCCAGCTTAATTTCCTTGCGAAACTTCGGCTGGAGATGCAGTGGAAACCAAGGGTGGAGCAAGCAGGGAGAGAGGGCGGCATTCATGCTGACCAAGTCGAGCACGGAGCTGGTCAGGCAGAGAAACAGCGTGCTCGTGCTGTCCGTGCTGCGTCGCCACGGTGCGCTCGCGCATACCGAAATATCCGATTTCACCGGGCTGTCGTCGGCCACCATCTCGGCGATCACCACTGAGCTGGAAAAAGCCCAGATCATCGAAAAGTCGGAACATCAGCCGGCAAGCGGCCGCGGCCGGCCGCGCGTGCTGCTGCGCCAGCGACGCGATTGCGGCTATCTCATCGTCGTCATCATCTCCTCGGATGCGGTGCAATATTCCCTGGTCGATTATGCCGGCAAACTGATCGACCGCTTCAGCGAGGAACGTTCGCATGATCCGGCCGGCGCTGCCCGCTTCGTCGCTGCGGTGCGGGCCGGGCTTTTGCGTATTCTCGATCGTTCGAAGATTTCGCAGGAAAAAGTGCTGCTGATCTCGATCAGCAGCAAGGGACTGGTCAATTCCACCGAGCCGGTTCTCGTCTGGTCGCCGATCTTCGGCAGCGACCAGATCGATTTCGAATCGGCGCTCCGGCCGGAATGGCAGGCCAAGGTGATCCTCGACAACGAGACGCTGCTGGTCGCAGCAGCGCTCGGCGCGCGTGAGGAGATGGTGAAAGGCGCCGATTTCCGCTCGCTCGCCGCCCTTTCGCTCGGCCATAGCGTGGGGCTCGGCATCGTCAGGCGGGGGAACCAGACCGGGCAGGAGATATCGGCGCCCAATTTCGGGCACATGCTGCACATGGCCAATGGCGGGCTCTGCCGCTGCGGCACCCGCGGCTGCATCGAGGCCTATGCCGGTTTCTACGCCATCCTGCGCAGCGCCTTCGAAGTGCCGCTCGATACGATTCCGGCAAAGTTCGTGCCGGTGGCGGAACTGGACAAGATCGCCGCCAAGGCGCGCCAGGGCCACCGCGTCCCCGCCTTCGCCTTTCGCCAGGCGGGGCTGGCGCTCGGCAACGGGCTGTCGCGCATGCTGAGCCTGACGGAGCGCATGCCGATCGCCATCACCGGGCCGGGCACGCGGTATTACGACCTACTTCGGCAAGGGATCGAAGAAGGTCTGGGGCAGTCGCATATCGTGCGCATGGAAGGCATGCCCGAGATCAGGGTGGTCGCCGACGAGCAGATCCTCGTCTTCGAAGGACATCTGAACCGGGCACTGTCGGTGATCGACCAGGATATCGTTCTCTCGGGCGTTCAGAGCGGGGATTGAGAACGCATCGCCGAAACGCGAAAGGCCGGGCGAGGGGACGTGCCCTGTGATAGGTGGCGAGGAACGGAGAGGGTGCGGCATATCCTCTTCTCCCCTCGGGGAGAAGGTGGCCCGAAGGGTCGGATGAGGGGGCCACACGGCACACCCGTCACATAACTTATCCCTTCACGCCGATGGTAAGCGCCCTGAACACGGTCGAGACGACGCCAGTGCGGTCGAAGCCCGCCATGGATTTTGTTGAGAAAGACCGGCTTCGCCGGCCCCCTCATCCGCCCTACGGGCACCTTCTCCCCGCTGGGGAGTAGAGGGAATCGAGAGGCCGCGGCATGTCCGTTCGCCCCTTGCTCCTCCCCAACCTCTCTCCCTTGTGGTGAGGGGCAGCCATCGGCGCAAACCGGATATCAGCGCCACAAGGCCAAAGACGACACAGAGTCAAAAGCCGCCAAACGCGAAATGGCCGGGCAAGTGCCCGGCCATCTCATGCATGGCTTCCGGTCGGGAGAGGGCCGTCAGCCGATCTTGATGAGCTTGCCTTCCTTGACCGACTGGACCGCGGCATCGGCGAGCGCGAGCGCTGCGAGGCCATCGGCGCCGGAAGGCGAGATCTTCGAGCCCTTTTCGATCGCCGAGATGAAGCTGGCGATCTCGTTGGCATAGGCTTCGGTATAACGGGTCATGAAGAAGTCATGCAGCGGCGGGCGGGTGTAGCCGTCGCCGTTTGCGACTTCGATCGAGACCGGACGCTGGTTTTCGGCCGAGACGAGGCCCTTGGAGCCGTGCGCTTCGATGCGCTGGTCGTAGCCATAGGTGGCGCGGCGGGAGTTGGAGATGATGGCCTGCTTGCCGGACTTGGTCTGCAGGATCACCGAAACGCTGTCATAGTCACCAGCTTCGCCGATCGCCTTGTCGACGAGAACGGCGGCGGTCGCGAAAACCGACACCGGTTCTTCGCCGAGCAGGAAGCGGGCCATGTCGAAGTCATGGATGGTCATGTCGCGGAAGATACCGCCGGAGCGCTTGATGTAATCGACCGGCGGGGCGCCGGGGTCACGCGAGGTGATCGTCACCATCTCGACATCGCCGATCTTGCCCTCGTCGATGACTTTGCGCACCGCCATGAAATGCGGGTCGAAGCGGCGGTTGAAGCCGACCATCAGCTTGGCGCCGGTCTCTTCCACCACCTTGATGCAGGCCTTGACGCGGGCGACGTCGAGATCGATCGGCTTTTCGCAGAAGATCGCCTTGCCGGCGCGGGCGAAGCGCTCGATCAGATCGGCATGGGTATCCGTCGGCGTGCAGATGACGACTGCGTCGATATCCTTGGCGGCCTCGATCGCCTCGATGGTGCGGACTTCGCAGCCATAGGCGGAGGCGATCGCTTCGGCAGCCTGCGGAAAGGCGTCGGCGACCGCGACGAGCGTCGCATTGGCGTCGCCGCTGACGGCCTTGGCATGGACCTTGCCGATGCGGCCGGCGCCGAGAAGACCAAATCTCACTGTCATTCTAACCTCCCTTGAATTCGGAACAAATAAACCGAATTGTCAAATTTCTGGAATTTTCATTCCATCTTCTGTGGACCGCGTCAAGCCCGCGGATCTTTCACATTTGCAAGATTCGAACCAGAGCCTTTCATGGTCGGATTGACGTATTCTGCCGGAGCAGATTTTGGTCAGGGCAGAGCCGATCGCCTCCGATCCTGGCGGAAAGATGCCCGGCCCTTCAGCCAAGAGAATACTTTAATCTGGCCAGGAAAGGCTCTAGAGACAATCGCGGCACGGGCCGACGGCAGTGCGACAAATGCGACCGCGGGGCAGGAATGAAACTCATCGATCCGAATCATCCGGCATATCGGCGCCTCTGGGTGCGGATTGCCATCGTTGCCGTTTGCTTCGGCTGGGCCGTGGTCGAACTTGTCACCGGCGATCCGTTCTGGGCGGTGCTGGCCGGCGGGGCAGGCGCCTATTCCTTCTATATGCTGTTCTGGACCTTCAATCCGCAGCCTCCGGCCATCGAGCCGCCCGTGCAGCCTGACGCCGAGGACGAGGACGAACCCGCGGCGACCGCTGAAAAACCTTCAAAGGACGGGCAGGCGGAATAGTCAGCGGCTCAATCGCCGCAGCGCTTCGTCGATCAGCAGATTGGCCAGCATCATGCGCTTCGTCGCATTGTCGCGGAAGGGCAATTCTACGCCATCGGGATGATTGGCGCGCGCGAAGGCGCGGCGCTTTTCACGGAGCGTCAGCGGCGTATCGGCGGCGGAGATCGCCAGTTCGGCGGCAATCTCCTGCGGTGTCGTGCGGGTGAGATGATCCGGCATGACGGGCTCGGGCGGAGGCGCAGGCGCCGGCTTTTCCACGACCCCAGCGGCGGCATCGAGATCCAGATTGTCGAAATAGGCCTGGCCGACGCGTTGCGAGGCAGCCGAGACGCCCTCCATGACATCGAAGGCAAGCCCGGTGCCGAGGCCGGAGACGCGATGGACGGTCGGCGCTTCGGCGTCTTCGACCGTCTCGTCCTCCGCCTTCAGCCGCTCGAGGACTGATTGAAATACCGACTGTCCGAACAGCATCCGCCTTCCTTGAGAGCATTTCCGTTTTTCTTCGAACCACGGAAATGCTCTATCTCCTTGTTCACGCAATTCCGGACGCAAAACCGCTGCACACTTTTGCTGGAATTGCTCGCGGCGCATTAAAAGAGAGCAAGATGGTGCAGGGCTTGCGGGTGTCGTCAACCGGCCTGCTTGCGGCTCTCCTCGAGGATGATGTCGTAGAGCAGCCGTGCGCTCGGCGGCAGCGCCCGTTCCCTCGCCGTGATCATGCTGTAGGGCTTGACGTTGATGTCGAAATCGATCGGCAGCATGCGCACATCCGAGGCATTCGAGCCCTGGCTGGCAAGGAACTGGGCGACGTCGACGGCGACCGGAGCGATCGCATCGGTTTCGCAGATGATGGCGCAGGTCAGAAGTAGCGAAGAGGTGTTGACGATATTTTCTGGCAGCGCCACACCCTGCGACAGGAAAACGTCCTCGATCGTGCGGCGCAGCAGCGTGCCCGGCGGCTGGAACACCCAGTCGTAATCCCTGACGTCGGAAAGGCTGCTGCTCTTCTGCTTCATGAGTGGATGGCAGCTGCGCACGATCAGGCAAGCCCGCTCGATGCCGATCTCCGTCACCTCGAACAGGCGCGGGTTGAGATCATCGGGAATGCGGCCGATGATGAAGTCATGGCGGGCGGCGAGCAGTTCGCGGGCAAGCACGTTGCTCGTCTCCACCTGGATGTTGATTTCGATGCCCGGATAGGCCTTGCGCACCTTGTTGATCGCCGGCACAACGAGGCTCATGGCCGGCGCCGTCACCGAGCCGATGAAGACCGAGCCGCCCTTGCCGCTTTTCAATTCGGCGATCTCGCGGCTCGCCTCACGCAGCTCCAGGAGGATCTTCCGAGCCCTTCGCGCGAGCGCTGCGCCGAAGGTCGTCAGCACCACGCCGCGGGCCACGCGCTCATAGAGCGATGTCTTGGTGATTGATTCCATTTCGGACAACATCCGTGACGCGGCGGGCTGCGAGATGTTCAGGACTTCCGCAGCTGCGGAAATCTGTCCACTATCTTCGATTGCGACGATCATCCGCAGGTGATTCAGCTTAAGTCCTGCACGCAAAAGGTTGTCATCGCCGAAATTATCACTGTGGATATCGACATGATCCATCGAAAATGGCTCGGAAATAACCGTCATGGTTGCAGCCTCCTCGCTGCGCTCCATCAAAAGTAATACTTTTTAACGATATACCAAAATTGTTATGCACGTTAGCACTTATTCTATTTGACAGTTATAGGAATCCATACCAGTTTGCCGCCGTGTGCTGGTTGGCACTCAACACGTGTGAGATCGTGGAGGAGACCTACTTCGTTTCTCACCATCTGAAGTAACTATCCAATACGGAACCTGCCACAGTTTCGGGGCGGGCGATTTTTCGTCCGCTTCTCTATTAACAAGGGAGAGAGAAATGAAATCCATTATCTCATTGATGGCTGCGGCTGCCTTCGGCGTCGCTTCGTTCGTTGCACCGGCTCTGGCCGCGGATAAGGGCACTGTCGGTATCGCGATGCCGACCAAGGCTTCGGCCCGCTGGATCGACGACGGCAACAACATCGTCAAGCAGCTTCAGGCTGCCGGTTACGGCACTGACCTGCAGTATGGCGACGACGACATTCCGAACCAGCTTTCGCAGATCGAAAACATGGTCACCAAGGGTGCCAAGGTTCTCGTCATCGCTTCGATCGACGGCACGACGCTTTCCGACGTTCTCCAGAAGGCACACGACGCCGGCATCAAGGTCATCGCTTATGACCGTCTGATCCGCGATTCGGGCAACGTCGACTACTACGCGACGTTCGACAACTTCCAGGTCGGCGTTCTGCAGGCTGGCTCCATCGTTGACGGCCTCGGCCTCAAGGATGGCAAGGGCCCGTTCAACATCGAACTGTTCGGCGGTTCGCCGGACGACAACAACGCCTTCTTCTTCTATGATGGCGCGATGTCCGTCCTGCAGCCCTACATCGACAGCGGCAAGCTCGTCGTGAAGTCCGGCCAGACCGGCATGGACAAGGTCGGCACGCTGCGTTGGGATCCGGCAACGGCCCAGGCCCGCATGGACAACCTGCTCTCGGCTAACTACACCGACGCCAAGGTCGATGCCGTTCTGTCGCCTTACGACGGTCTGTCCATCGGTATCATCTCCTCGCTGAAGGGCGTTGGTTACGGTACTGCGGCTCAGCCGCTGCCGATCGTCACCGGTCAGGACGCTGAAATCCCGTCGGTCAAGTCGATCATCGCTGGCGAACAGCACTCGACGATCTTCAAGGACACCCGCGAACTCGCCAAGGTCACCGTTGCCATGGTCGATGCCGTGATGTCCGGCAAGGACCCCGAGGTCAACGACACGAAGACCTACGACAACGGCGTCAAGGTCGTTCCGTCCTATCTGCTGAAGCCGGTTGCCGTCGACAAGACCAACTACAAGCAGATCCTCGTCGACAGCGGTTACTACTCTGAAGACAAGCTGAAGTAATGAGAAGGACCGGAGCCCGCGCTTGCGGGTTCCGGTCTTCGATTTTATGATCGCCCGGCTGGTTGACGGCTGCAGGCGCTGGAACTTTGACTATGGACAATACAATCCTCGAAATGCGGAGCATCACCAAGACGTTCCCGGGCGTCAAGGCGCTGGAGAATGTGAACCTCAAGGTTCGCCAGGGTGAGATCCACGCATTGGTGGGCGAAAACGGAGCCGGCAAATCGACCCTGATGAAGGTGCTATCAGGCGTCTATCCGACAGGAAGCTATGAAGGCGACATCATCTATGAAGGTGAGACGCGCAACTTCAAGGTCCTGAAGGACTCCGAAGAAATCGGCATCGTCATCATTCACCAGGAACTGGCGCTCGTGCCCCTGCTGTCGATCGGCGAAAACATCTTCCTCGGCAACGAGAATGCCAAGAGCGGCGTCATCAGCTGGGACGAGACATTCAACCGCACGAAGCAGTTGCTGAAGAAAGTAGGCCTGTCCGAATCTCCGAACACGCTGGTCACCGACATCGGCGTCGGCAAGCAGCAGCTCGTCGAGATCGCCAAGGCGCTGTCGAAGAGCGTGAAGCTGCTTATCCTCGACGAACCCACAGCCTCGCTCAATGAACGCGATTCCGACGCTCTGCTCAACCTGCTGATCGAGTTCCGCAAGCAGGGCATCACTTCGATCATCATTTCCCACAAGCTGAACGAGATCCGCAAGGTCGCCGACCAGATCACCGTCCTGCGCGACGGGATGACCGTCAAGACGCTCGACTGTCATGCGGACGAGATCAGCGAAGACATCATCATCCGCAACATGGTCGGCCGCGATCTTGAAGACCGCTATCCGCCGCGTTCGGTGCCGATCGGCGAAACCATTCTCGAAGTGAAGAACTGGAACGCCTACCACCAGCAGCACCGCGATCGTCAGGTCCTGCACAATATCAACGTCACCGTCCGCAAGGGCGAAGTCGTCGGCATCGCCGGCCTGATGGGGGCAGGGCGCACCGAATTCGCCATGAGCCTCTTCGGCAAGGCCTATGGCCACAAGGTTTCGGGCGAGGCGCTGATGCACGGCAAGCCGGTCGACGTCAGCACCGTGCGCAAGGCAATCGATGCAGGGCTCGCCTACGTCACCGAAGACCGCAAGCAGCTCGGCCTCGTGCTCAATGACACGATCCTGCACAATACGACGCTCGTCAATTTGAAGGCGGTGTCGAATGCGTCTGTTATCGACAGCTTCAAGGAGGCGCGGGTTGCGACCGACTTTCGGTCGAAATTGCGCATCCGTTCCTCCAGCATCTTCCAGGAGACGGTCAATCTTTCCGGCGGCAACCAGCAGAAGGTGGTGCTGTCGAAATGGCTGTTCTCCAATCCCGATATTTTGATCCTCGACGAGCCGACGCGCGGCATCGATGTTGGCGCAAAATACGAAATCTATACTATCATCAACCAGCTTGCCGCCGATGGAAAGGGCGTTCTGATGATCTCATCGGAAATGCCCGAACTGCTTGGTACGTGTGACCGCATCTACGTGATGAACGAAGGACGCATCGTCGCGGAACTGCCGAAGGGAGAAGCAAGCCAGGAAACCATCATGCGCGCTATCATGCGCTCAGGGGAGAAGAAACAATGACACCGATCAATCAACCCATCGCTGAGCAAGGGCGTGTCGTCTCCATCGGAGACTACGTTCGCGGCAACATCCGCGAATATGGCATGTTTATCGCGCTCATCGCGATCATGGTGTTCTTCCAGTTCTCGACCGGTGGCGTTCTCTTCAGGCCGCTCAACCTGACAAACATCATTCTGCAGAACTCGTTCATCGTCATCATGGCGCTCGGCATGCTGCTGGTGATCGTTGCCGGCCATATCGACCTTTCGGTTGGTTCCGTCGTCGGCTTTATCGGCGCTATCGCCGGCGTAATGACGGTGCAATGGCACACCAACTATGTCCTGGCGGGTATCGTATGTCTCGCCATGGGTGCGCTTGTCGGCGGCATCCAGGGCTATTTCGTCGCTTATCACAAGATCCCGTCCTTCATCGTCACGTTGGCTGGCATGCTGGTCTTCCGCGGCCTGACGCTGTTCGTGATGACGGCATCGGGGACCGGCACCAGCATCGGTCCTTTCCCGCCGGCTTTCCAGCTGATCAGCATCGGCTTCCTGCCGAACGCTTTCGATATGGGCGGCATCAACTCGACCTCGATCATTCTGACCGTTGTCGGCGCCGTAACCCTCTTCTATCTGGCATGGCGCAAGCGCCTGTCGAATGAAAAGCATGGCAATGACGTCGAGCCGCTGGGCTTCTTCCTCGCCCAGAACGCCCTCGTCACCCTCGCCATCCTGGCGCTCGGCTACCAGCTGTCGATCTATCGCGGCTTCCCGAATGTGCTGATGGTGATGCTCGTTCTGGTTGCTGCCTATGCCTTCATTACCCGCCGCACGACGATCGGCCGGCGCATCTACGCCATGGGCGGCAATGAGAAGGCGACGAAGCTTTCCGGTATCAACACCGAGCGGCTGACCTTCCTGACGTTCGCAAACATGGGCCTGCTTGCCGGACTGGCCGGACTGATCGTTGCCCTGCGCCTCAACTCGGCAACGGCCAAGGGCGGCTTCGGTCTTGAACTCGACGTGATCGCGGCCTGCTTCATCGGCGGCGCATCTGCCCAGGGCGGCGTCGGCAAGGTGACCGGCGCTGTTATCGGCGCTCTGATCATGGGCATCATGAACAACGGCATGTCGATCCACGGTCTCGGCACTGACTCGCAGCAGATGGTCAAGGGTGCGGTGCTTCTGGCTGCCGTGTTCTTCGACGTCTACAATAAGAACAAGGGCTGAGCGTCTCAAGGCGCCAGCCAGGCATTCGCAGTCCTATGAATGATGGATTCCGGCTCCTGATGGAGCCGGACAGGCGGAGCTTTTTCCTGTCTTCGCCGAAACGAGAAGGATCGAAGACGTGCTTATTTCCCAGATCAAGGGTGCAAACGGAGAGATCATCGTCGCCGTGCGCGAGGCGGGCGGCGCTGCAAAGTCGGTCAAGAACGCCGGCAGCGTCTATGCGCTGGCGATGGAAGCTGCAGACGGCGGCAAGTCGCTTGCCTCGGTCATCGAAGCCCATGGCTACGGCGATGCCGTCGATCTTGAAAAGGC
The DNA here is from genome assembly GCF_002953715.1 of Rhizobium leguminosarum. Classification (GTDB taxonomy): domain Bacteria; phylum Pseudomonadota; class Alphaproteobacteria; order Rhizobiales; family Rhizobiaceae; genus Rhizobium; species Rhizobium leguminosarum_V. The sequence continues at coordinate 3,254,917 of NZ_CP025012.1, read as the reverse complement.
CTATGCGGAGGGCCGCTTCCTGCCGCCGATCACTCATCCCGATGCCGCCCACCTGCATCTGACCGGCACCGGCCTGACGCATTTGGGCTCGGCGGCAACGCGCGATTCCATGCACAAGAAGACCACCGAGGCCGCCGAGGAAACCCTCACGGACTCGATGAAGATGTTCAAGATGGGCCTTGAGAACGGCAAGCCGAAGGCCGGCGAAAAGGGCGTCCAGCCCGAATGGTTCTACAAGGGCAACGGCTATGGCGCCGCAGCTCCCGGCGCGCCGCTCATCTCGCCCTCTTTCGCGCTCGACGGCGGCGAAGAGCCTGAAATGGCTGGCATTTACGTGATCGCCAAGGACGGCACGCCGTTCCGCATCGGCTTTGCGCTGTCGAACGAATTTTCGGACCACGTCACCGAGCGGATCAACTATCTCTTTCTGGCCCACTCAAAACTGCGCCCGGCCGCCTATGGTCCGGAAATCCGCATCGGCGCGGCGCCGGAGGATATTCGCGGCACCTCGCGCATCAAGCGCGGCGACAAGGTGATCTTCGAAAAGCCGTTCCTGTCGGGTGAGGCGAACATGTCGCACACCTTCGCCAATCTGGAATATCACCACTTCAAATATGGCCTCTTCCGCGTTCCGGGCGATGTTCACGTCCATATGTTCGGCACGGCGACCCTTTCCTTTGCCGATGGCGTCAAGACCGAAGAGGGCGATGTCTTCGAGATCGAAGTCGCCGAATTCGGCCTGTCGCTCCGTAATCCGCTCAAGGTTGCCGCCGAGGAAGAGATTGCCGTCAGGCAGCTCTGAATTCCAGACCTGGCCGCAGTGGCGGCCGGATCTTTGCTCGTAAACGGTAAAGGAGGCTTGTTGAGCCCATGACCATTTATCAAAATCTGATCGCCGGCGAATGGGTCGGCTCGAACGCGACGAAGAACATCAACCCGTCGGATACAAATGAGGTCGTCGGCCTCTATGCCGACGGCAGCGCTGATGACACGAGAAACGCCATCGCAGCCGCCAAGGCCGCTTTCCCGGCCTGGTCGCGCTCGGGCATTTGGGAGCGCCACGTCATCCTCAAGAAGGCCGGCGACGAGATCATGGCGCGCAAGGACGAGCTCGGTGCGTTGCTTGCACGCGAAGAAGGCAAGACCCTGCCGGAAGCCACCGGTGAAGTTATCCGCGCTTCGCAGATTTTCGAATTCTTCGCCGGTGAGGCGCTGAGGCTGGCCGGCGAGGTCCTGCCGTCGGTTCGTCCGAATATCGGCATCGAGATCACCCGCGAGGCTCTCGGCGTCATCGGCATCATCACGCCGTGGAACTTCCCGATCGCCATTCCCGCCTGGAAGATCGCGCCGGCGCTCTGCTACGGCAACACCATCGTCTTCAAGCCGGCCGAACTGGTGCCCGCCTGTTCCTGGGCGATCGTCGATATCCTGCATCGCGCCGGCCTGCCGAAGGGCGTGCTGAACCTCGTTATGGGCAAGGGCTCGGTCGTCGGCCAGGCCATGCTCGAAAGCCCCGACGTTCACGGCATCACCTTCACCGGTTCTACCGGCACCGGCAGGCGCGTCGCCGCCGCCTCCATCGAGCATAACCGCAAGTTCCAGCTCGAAATGGGCGGCAAAAACCCGATGGTCGTGCTCGACGATGCCGATCTCAACGTCGCCGTCGAGGCAGCCGCCAATTCCGGCTTCTTCTCGACGGGCCAGCGCTGCACTGCGTCGTCGCGCCTCATCGTCACCGAGGGCATCCACGACAAGTTCGTCGCGGCGCTGACCGACAAGCTGAAGACGCTCGTCGTCGACAACGCCCTGAAGGCCGGCACCCATATCGGCCCTGTCGTCGATGAGCGGCAGCTGAAGACCGATACCGACTATATCGAGATCGGTAGAAAAGAAGGCGCGAAACTCGCCTTCGGCGGCGAAGTGATCTCGCGTGACACGCCCGGCTTCTATCTGCAGCCGACGCTGTTTACCGAAGCGACCAACCAGATGCGGATCTCGCGCGAGGAAATCTTCGGGCCCGTGGTGTCGGTGATCCGGGTCAAGGATTACGACGAGGCGCTGGCGACGGCCAACGACACGCCGTTCGGGCTCTCCGCCGGCATCGCGACGACCAGCCTGAAACATGCGACGCATTTCAAGCGCAATTCCGAGGCCGGCATGGTGATGGTGAACCTGCCGACCGCGGGCGTCGATTTCCACGTTCCCTTCGGCGGCCGCAAGGGCTCGTCCTACGGCCCGCGCGAGCAGGGCAAGTACGCTGCCGAATTCTACACAACCGTCAAGACTGCCTACACGCTGGCTTGAGACAATTGCGATGAACCGGGTCGTACGAGGCGATCCGGCGATATCCCGAAGGATAGAGACGATGAAAAAGAAAGCGGAATGGCCGCGCAAGCTGAGGTCGCAGGAATGGTACGGCGGTACGAGCCGCGACGTGATCTATCACCGCGGCTGGCTTAAGAACCAGGGTTATCCGCACGACCTGTTCGATGGCCGGCCGGTGATCGGCATCCTCAACACCTGGTCGGATATGACCCCGTGCAACGGTCATCTCAGAGAGCTCGCTGAAAAGGTGAAGGCGGGCGTATGGGAGGCCGGCGGCTTCCCGCTTGAGGTGCCGGTGTTCTCGGCATCCGAAAACACCTTCCGCCCGACCGCGATGATGTACCGCAATCTTGCCGCGCTCGCGGTGGAAGAGGCGATCCGCGGCCAGCCGATGGATGGCTGCGTATTGTTGGTCGGCTGCGACAAGACCACGCCGTCGCTTATCATGGGGGCGGCTTCTTGCGACCTACCTTCGATCGTCGTCACTGGCGGGCCGATGCTGAACGGCTATTTCCGTGGCGAACGGGTCGGCTCGGGCACGCATCTGTGGAAATTTTCCGAAATGGTGAAGGCCGGCGAGATGACGCAGGCCGAATTCCTCGAGGCGGAAGCCTCGATGAGCCGTTCGTCGGGCACCTGCAACACCATGGGCACTGCCTCCACCATGGCTTCCATGGCCGAGGCGCTCGGCATGGCGCTCTCCGGCAACGCCGCGATCCCGGGCGTCGATTCCCGCCGCAAGGTCATGGCGCAGCTTACCGGCCGGCGTATCGTGCAGATGGTCAAGGACGACCTGAAGCCCTCCGAGATCATGACGAAGCAGGCCTTCGAGAATGCCATCCGCACCAACGCGGCCATCGGCGGATCGACCAACGCCGTCATCCACCTGCTCGCCATCGCCGGCCGTGTCGGCATCGATCTTTCGCTTGACGACTGGGACCGCTGTGGCCGTGACGTCCCGACCATCGTCAACCTGATGCCGTCGGGCAAGTACCTGATGGAGGAGTTCTTCTATGCCGGCGGCCTGCCGGTGGTGCTGAAGCGCCTCGGCGAGGCGGGCCTCCTGCACAAGGATGCGTTGACGGTATCCGGCGAAACCGTCTGGGACGAGGTCAAGGACGTCGTCAACTGGAACGAAGACGTTATCCTGCCGGCCGAAAAGGCGCTGACAGCTTCGGGCGGCATCGTCGTGCTGCGCGGCAATCTCGCGCCGAAGGGCGCGGTGTTGAAGCCTTCGGCGGCTTCGCCGCATCTCTTGGTGCACCGGGGCAGGGCTGTTGTCTTCGAGGACATCGACGACTACAAGGCCAAGATCAACGACGATAACCTCGACATCGACGAAACCTGCATCATGGTCATGAAGAACTGTGGGCCGAAGGGCTATCCTGGGATGGCCGAGGTCGGCAATATGGGGCTGCCGCCGAAGGTGCTCAAGAAGGGTATCCTCGACATGGTGCGCATTTCTGACGCCCGCATGTCCGGAACGGCCTACGGTACCGTCGTGCTGCACACATCGCCGGAAGCGGCGGTCGGCGGGCCGCTGGCGGTCGTGAAAAACGGCGACATGATCGAGCTTGATGTGCCGAACCGTCGTCTGCATCTCGACATTTCCGATGAGGAACTGGCGCGGCGGCTCGCCGAGTGGCAGCCCAACCATGATCTGCCCACATCTGGCTATGCCTTCCTGCATCAGCAGCATGTCGAAGGGGCCGATACCGGCGCCGACCTCGATTTCCTCAAGGGATGTCGCGGAAACGCGGTCGGCAAAGACAGCCACTAATCGGGCTATCCAAGATTGGAAAAGGCGGGGCATCACCCCGCTTTTTTCTTGTCCGCCGGTTTTTCCAGGTTAACGGCAATCAGCCGTTTGGGATCGCCATGCTGTGATCCTCGTCGACGCTATGTTCGAAGAGCGCACGGATCGCCGGCCATTTGCGACGGAAAGCGGCAACGCAGGCCGGGTCGAAATGCGATCCGCTGTAGGCGATGATTTCCTCGTAAGCCCGCTCGATCGGCCAGGCTTGCTTGTAGGGCCGATCGGAACAGAGCGCTTCGAAGACGTCGGCGACTGCGACGATGCGCGCTTCGATCGGGATCGCGTCGCCGGACAGGCCCTTGGGATAGCCGGTTCCGTCCCATTTCTCATGGTGGCCAGCGATGATGGCGGTCGCGACGCGCGAAAGCTCGGCGGAGCTGTTGGCAAGTATGGCGACGCCGATCGGGACATGCTCGCGCATGCGTTCGATCTCGTGCCGTTCGAGCTTGCCCGGCTTCTGCAGAATGGCATCGGGAATGGCGATCTTGCCGATATCGTGCAAGGGAGCGGCGAGATAGATGTTGCGCCGCTGGATGCGGTCGAGGCCGAGGCCTTCGGCGATCAGCTCGGCGATATTGGCGACGCGCTCGATATGGTCGCCGGTGTTGCCATCGCGCGAGGCCATCGCCTGGGCAAGGCACCAGATGATCTCCTGCTCGCGCATGTCGGCCTGTTCGGTGGCGTGGCGGAAGGCCATGTCGAGTGATTTCGCCCGGTCGGCAAGCGCCAGCTGGGCCTTATGCAGGGCCATCAGATTGAGGACGCGCGCCTGCAGTTCCAAGGGATCGAAGGGCTTGGCAAGAAAATCCGTGGCGCCGGCCGCCAGCGCTTCCAGCCGAACCGACCGCTTCGCCTGCGAGGTGATCATCACGACGGGCACATCCTCATAGCCCGGCTGGCGGCGCAACCTGCGGATCATCTCGATACCGTTCATCTCAGGCATCATATAATCGATCAGCACGACGTCGAAATCGGCGGCCTGGCAGCGAGCAAGGGCTTCGAGCGGATTGGTGAAGCTTTCGACCACACAGCCGGCGAAACCTCGGACCGCGGTCTCAAGGGCGAGAAGGCTGGATTCGCTGTCGTCGACGATAAGAAGAGGCATGGACGATCCTGTTAAATCCCAGAAGCAAACAGGCTGCCTCATCGGAGGGCCGCGATCGTCGCCTCATCCGTGCCTGCAGCTCAACATCATCATGAAAGCCTGCATCATGCCGCTTCTTAATCGGCGCCTGCCGAAATACACCGGGCGTCGCCGCAGACAAGCTTGTGCCTGCGGCCTTAAAATAGAGTTAGTCTGCAATGAAAAATTGACGAACGGCAATTATAACGTGCAGCGCATCCCGGAAGCAGGCGGAAATTCGGGACCGTCAGTCTATATATTTAAGTCGAACATGTTTGTTCGCGGCCGAACTCGGCAGGTATTCTATTGGCCCCCATCTCAGCGTGCGGTAAAGCTATCTTTGCGGTCCGCTCAACTCTGGCTCTGGCTTTGCATCTGTCCGCCGTCCTCGACCTTCACGGTAACCGACAGCGTTTCGCCCGGCGTGCCGATGCGCATGCCTGAAATCGGCGCGGCGTCGCGATAGCAGAGGCCGGAGGCGACTCTGATGTAGCGCGCATCCGGGCAGATCTCGTTGGCGGGATCGAAGCCGACCCAGCCGAGGCCGGGAATATGGGCCTCGGCCCATGCATGGGTCGCAGCCTGCTCGATCTTTTCCTCCATCATCAGATAACCGGAGATGTAACGCGCCGGCACCTGCAAGGTGCGGGCGGCGGCAATGAAAATATGCGCATGGTCCTGGCAGACGCCGCTCTTCTTCTCCAGCGCCTGTTCGGCCGTCGTCTCGGTGTTGCTGGTGCCGGGCTTGTAGTCGACCGTTTCGTGGATTGCGGCCATCAGCGCGTGCATGCGGGCGAGCTCGTTATCGCCACCCACGCCCTTGATCAGTTCCTTGACCAACTTGCCGCCCTTGGTCAGCGGCGTGTCGCGCAGGAAGAGCCAAAGCGGGCAGAAGCCGGTATGCGGGCCGGTGACGCCGTTATTGTCCTCCGTCTCGACCTCGCCTTCGGCGAGGATGCGCGTCACATCCTGCTCGCCTTCCAGCGAGACCAGATTGACGTGATTGCCGTACTGGTCGTCATATTCCACTTCCGGCGTAGCGCCCTCGACGTTCAGCGCCCAGCCGAGCACTTTCTGAGCAGGGCTCGTCGGCGGCGTCAGCCGCAGCCTTTGCAGCGAGAACTGCGTCGGTCCATCGTAGCGGTATTCGGTGAGGTGGCTGATCTTCAGTCTCATGTTGTTATCCGCTTATACATAGAACCGGTAGCCGTTGGAAATTTCCGCGCCGAGCTTGTTATTGCGCGAGACGAAATCCTCCAGGAATTCGTGCAGGCCCTGATCCATGATATCCCGGATCGCTCTCGTCTGCAGTGTCTTGCGGATCGCATCCGCGGTATCGTGGGCAGGGAGCCGCTCCTCGTAATCCTGGGCGAGATAGCCGAGATTGCTGACGATCTTCTCGTAGCAATAGGCAAGTGAACGCGGCATCTGGACATTGAGGGTCAGGAAGTCGGCGATGTTCATCGCCCGGTATTCGCCGTCATAGGCCCAGCTATAGGCGCGGTGGGCGGAGACCGAGCGCAGGATCGATTCCCACTGCACATTGTCGAGAGAGGAGCCGACGGCCGAAACCGAGGGCAGCAGCACGTAATATTTCACGTCGAGGATCCGGCTGGTATTGTCGGCCCGCTCGATGAAGGTGCCGATGCGGGCAAAATTATAGAGTTCGTTGCGCAGTGTGGATCCATGGAAGGCACCGCGGATGAGGCCGGCGCGGCGCTTGATGACATCGATCACCTCTGGCATCTCGGCCGCCTTGACGCGCTTTTCTAGCAGCGACTTCAAGTCGATCCAGCATTCGTTGGTGGCTTCCCAGGTCTCCCGCGTCAGCGCCGTACGCACCATGCGGGCATTGTTGCGGCCGGACTCGATGCAGGACATGACGCTCGACGGATTGGCGCGATCGCGCAGAAGATAGTCGATCGCGTCGGCATTCGTCAGCTTCGTGTGGCCCTCGTCATATGCCTCGCGCACCCCAGCGCTTTGCAGCACGCCATCCCAGTTGTCATCGCCTTCGCTGCTGCGGGTGAGCGACATGCGCAGCCCAGCATCGACGAGGCGGGCGATATTTTCGGCGCGCTCGATGTAACGGAACATCCAGTAAAGGCCGTTTGCGGTTCTTCCGAGCATCAGTCCTCCAATACCCAGGTGTCTTTGGTGCCGCCGCCCTGGCTGGAATTGACCACCAGCGAGCCCTGCTTCAGCGCCACGCGGGTGAGACCACCCGGAATGATCTGAACCTTGTCGGATACAAGCACATAGGGGCGAAGGTCGACATGGCGGGGCGCGATGCCCTTGTTGACGAGGATCGGCACAGTGGAGAGCGACAGCGTCGGCTGCGCGATGTAATTGTTCGGCTTGGCCTTCAGCTTCTCGGCGAAATCGGCGCGCTCTTTCTTCGATGCCGTCGGGCCGACCAGCATGCCATAGCCGCCGGAGCCGTGCACCTCCTTGACCACCAGCTCTTCCAGATGCTCCAGCACATATTTCAGGCTGTCGGCTTCCGAACAGCGCCAGGTCGGCACGTTTTCGAGCAGCGCCTTGCGGCCGGTATAGAATTCGACGATCTCGGGCATATAGGAGTAGATCGCCTTGTCGTCGCAAATGCCGGTGCCCGGCGCATTGGCGATGGTGATGTTTCCGGAGCGGTAGACATCCATGATGCCGGGAATGCCGAGCGCGGAATCGGGCCGGAAAGTCAGGGGATCGAGGAAGTCGTCGTCAACGCGGCGGTAGAGCACGTCGATCGCTTCGTAACCGCGTGTCGTCCGCATCTTCACCTTGCCGTCGATGACGCGCAGATCCGAGCCTTCGACCAGTTCGACGCCCATCATGTCGGCGAGGAAGGAATGCTCGTAATAGGCGGAATTGTAAATGCCCGGCGTCAGCACGGCGACGCGCGGCTTGCCCTTGCAGCCGGGAGGGGCGAGCGAGGCGAGGCTCTGACGCAGCAGGTAGGGGTAATCCTCGACACGCTGCACCTTGTTCTCATGAAAGAGTTCGGGGAACATCTGCATCATGGTTTCCCGGTTTTCCAGCATGTAGCTGACACCGGAGGGCGTGCGGGCATTATCCTCCAGCACGTAAAACTGGTCCTCTCCGGTGCGCACGATGTCGGTGCCGACAATGTGGGTGTAGACGCCGCCGGGCGGCCGGAAACCGATCATTTCGGGGATGAAGGTGACGTTGTTCTCGATCAGCTCACGCGGAACGCGGCCGGCGCGGATGATCTCCTGCTTATGGTAGATATCGTCCAGAAAGGCGTTTAGCGCGATCACCCGCTGCTCGATGCCTTGGGCGAGCTTGCGCCATTCGCGGGCGGAGATGATGCGGGGAATGATGTCGAAAGGGATGAGCTTTTCGGAACTGTCGGCGTGGCCATAGACCGCGAACGTGATGCCGGTCTTCCGGAAGATGTTTTCCGCATCGCGGGACTTGGCTATCAGATGCGCCCGGTCTTGGCTGTTGTACCACTCGAAGTATTTTTCATAAGGCGCGCGAGGACTTTCGTCCCCGGTAATCATTTCATCAAATGCCAAAGGCTCGGCTCCCCTTTTTGTTCATTTGAATACAACGCAAATGGCAATGCAAGAACCATGCGCAGTTCGAGGAAAAGATTTTGCGCTGCGGGAAACGGGTGAAAATCTGGGCATTTAAAGTGGTGCGATCCGGCATGACGGATTGCAGATCCGCAGGCTTGAGCAAAATATGGGCATGTGATCGTTTTTCGTTCGGCCAGGGCGATCGAATATGGTCATGTGTGCGGGGCTCACCGTCCTCCGTAGTGACCGCCATCGGGTCCTGCATCAGCGAAATTTCAAATTAGCATCAATGCTTCGCTTTTGACTGCAGCCGCCGGGTGGGGCTATCAGCACGACGAACCCTTCTCTGCCGAGCCGCGCCCCATGTCCCTCGATCGCCTTGCCCCCGCCGTTTTCGTCCTGCTCTGGTCCACGGGCTGGGTGGTGGCGAAATACGCCTCGCTGCATTCCGAGCCCTTCACTTTTCTTTCGATGCGCTACGCGCTGTCGGCGGCGGCATTCCTGGCGCTCTGCCTGGTGGTGCGGGCGCAATGGCCGAACAGCCGGGCGGCGGCGCTGCGCGCCGTCTATTCCGGCTTCTTCCTGCATGGTTTCTATCTTGCCGGTCTCTGGTGGGCGATCGCCAATGGCGTGCCGGCCGGCATATCGGGCATCATCGCGGCGCTGCAGCCGTTGCTGACGGCGATGGCAGCTCCCTTCCTCATCGGCGAGCGGCTGCAGCAGGCACAGAAGCTCGGCCTTGCTCTCGGCTTCATCGGCATTGCCACCGCCATATCGCCGAAGCTGCTCGATCCGGCGACCGCCGATCTCACACATGCCGCCCTGCCGCTGGCGATCAACCTGGTCGCCATGGCGTCCGTCACCTACGGCACGCTCTATCAGAAGAAGCACCTGCAATCCGGCGACCTCAGAACCATCGCGACCTTGCAATATATCGGCGCACTGATCCTCACCCTGCCGCTTTCGCTGATCTTCGAGCATCAGCATTTCGACGGCGCCGCGCAGGCCTATGGCGCGCTTGCCTGGTCGGTCTTCGGCCTGTCGATGGGCGGCGTCGGGCTGCTGCTTTATCTGATCCGTCGGGGCCAGGTGTCACGCGCCGCCTCGCTTATCTACCTGATGCCGCCAGCGGTTGCTCTCGAAGCCTTCATTGCCTTCGGAGAACCGCTGACCCTGCCGTTGATCGTCGGCACCGTGGTGGTCGTGACAGGCGTCTATCTCACGAACCGCAAGGCGTTTAGCGAGCATAGGCCTGCGGAGGTTTAGAGCGCCGTGCGTCCTTTCGGACGCACAAAGGACGCTCCAACTCTTTCAATCCTCGCATCGTGCTTTCCGAAAATCGATTCCGATTTTCGGGCCGATGCGCTAGATAACAAAAAGGCCGGAGATATCCCCGGCCTTTTTGTTTTTCAGTCGTTTAACTATCAGGCGCGTTCGCGGCGCTGGCCACCGCCGTTGCGGGAGCCGGAGCCACCGCGACGGTTGCCGCCATTGCCGTCCCGGCGCGGTTCGCCGGCCTGGGCCTGCTGCGGGCCGCGGTCCTCGCCGTGCTTGCGGGCCGGACGGCCATGGGCGTGACGGCTGTTGCCGCGGTGATGACCGCTCGGTTCACCATTGGCATGGGCGCCGTGATGGGCCGGACGCTGTGGCTTTGCAGAGGCGCGGAAATCGGAGGTCGAGGCCAGATCGTTGTCGGGGCCGAGATCCGGGGTCGCTTCACCGCGGCGCTGACCGCGGAAATCCTCGTTGCGGCCGGTCGGGCGCTCCGGACGCGGACGACGCTCCTCGCCGCCGGCGCGGACTTCGCTGCCTTCACCTTCGCGGCGCGGGCGGCGTTCCTGACGGTTGCCGCGATGCTCCGAACGGTTCTGGTCGCCACGGCCTTCGCCACGACCCTGACCTTCGCGACCCTGGCCGCCATTGCGATTGCGGTTGTTGCCATTGCCGTTGGCACGGCGGGGTCCGCCGCTGATGTTTGCCGGCGGTTCGCCGCTTGCGACAGTGATGTCGATGCCCATCAGGCGCTCGATATCACGCAGCAGCTTGGCTTCGTCGGGAGCGCAGAAAGCGATGGCGATACCGTCGCGGCCGGCGCGCGCCGTGCGGCCGATGCGATGGACATAGGCGTCAGGTACCTCAGGCAGGTCGTAATTGTAGACATGGCTGACAGCAGGGATGTCGATGCCGCGGGCGGCGACGTCGGTGGCGATCAGCGTCTTGATGCTGCCGTCACGGAAAGCCTTCAGCGCGCGCTCGCGCTGACCCTGGCTCTTGTTGCCGTGGATCGAGGCGACGGAATAGCCGATGTTTTCGAGATGCTTCATCAGCTTCTCGGCACCATGCTTGGTGCGCAGGAAGACCATGGCGCGGCCATCAGGGTTTTCGGTGAGTGACTTGCGGAGCAGTTCAGTCTTGTCGTTCTTGCCGGCGACGAAATGGACGTACTGTTCGACCTTGTCGGCAGCCTTGCCCGGGGGCGTGACTTCGACCTTGACGGGATCGACGAGATATTCGCCGGCGAGATCGGCGATCGCCTTCGGCATGGTCGCCGAGAAGAGCATGGTCTGGCGCTTTTTCGGCACCATCTTGGCGATCTTGCGCAGATCGTGGACAAAGCCGAGGTCGAGCATCTGGTCGGCTTCGTCGAGCACGAGATAACGGACTGTGGTCAGCGTGATCGCGCGGCGATTGATGAGGTCGAGCAGGCGGCCCGGCGTGGCGACGAGGATGTCGGTGCCCTTTTCGAGCTGAAGCTGCTGCTTGTTGATCGAGACGCCGCCGACGACGACGTTGATGCGCAGCGACGACTTGCGGATGAACTTCTTCAAGCTCTCGGCGATCTGGTTCACCAGTTCGCGGGTCGGCGCCAAAATCAGCGTGCGCGTCGTGCGGTTGTCGGGACGCCGTTCATCGGCGAGCAGCTTTTCGATCAGCGGCAGGCCGAAAGCGGCGGTCTTGCCGGTGCCGGTCTGGGCAAGGCCGATCAGGTCGCGGCCTTCGAGGAGGAGGGGAATGGCGTGTTCCTGGATCGGCGTCGGCGTTTCGATGCCGAGCTGGAACAAAGTAGCGACGATCGGCTTGGAGACACCAAGCGATTCAAAATTAGTCAAGGTATAACCTTTCGGGGCGCCACAATGACTATCGCCGGAACGCACCATGCGATCCGGTTTCATTCTGGCGTCAAGAACCCCGCGTGAAGTGGGAACTTGTGAGTTGGAAAAAGCTTTCCAGCGCTTCTGGCCGCTCATGGGAGTGCGGCGCTTTATCGAAATGCGCTTTTGTCCCTTCTTCCTGCGTCTGTATTTTTCAGCAGGGGCACGCTCACGCGGCGGCCGGAAGGGTGAAAGCTGACCCGCATTTGGGCTAGTTCGCGTGGAAAGTCAAGTGCAGTGCACAAGAAAGCCTCAAGCTCGGTCAGGTGAGGGCATGACGAGGACGAAGCTTTGCGATGCGGTCTCCGCGCCGTTGACGAGGATGGCGATGCGATGTTCGCCTGGATAGTAGCGTCGCGTCGTGATCGGCCGCATGGCGTGGCGGCGCCCAATTGTATGGCTTTGCCCCGGAGCGAGCATTATCGCCTTGCACTTGAAGACCTTGGGTGAGAGCGAACCGTCGCTCTTCACATGGTGAATGGCGTAGTCGATCATCAGCGACTGCGCTCGCGCGCCGGCGTTGGTCACCCGGATTTCGAAATCCAGCCCTTCGCCGAACATCACCTCAGCATTCCGGAGCAGCAGTTCGCATTCGAGCGAAGCGGCCGCGGCGAAGCCGAAATTGGCAAGCGCCTGCGCGTGGCCCTTCTTCAGAAGCGTGCGCGAGGCATGTTTCAGCAGCCAGCGGCGTTCGGATGAAGCACCGTCGATATGACTGGCGATGAAGGCGGCGACCAGATCCGGGTGGTCCTTGGCGACGTCGTTCAGGCTGTTGGCCACGGATCGGCGCACATAATCCTCGGGATCATCCATCAGCGCGGTCAGGATGGGCAGGATCGGCGCCGGATCCTTCACGAGCTGCGGCAGACGCATCGCCCAGGGCAGGCGCGGCCGCGTTCCCTCGCTCGCCAGCCGTCGCACATGCTGATCGGGATCGTCGACCCAGCTTGAAATGATGGCCAGCGCGCGCTGCTGGTCGCGGTGGATAAAGGGGCGGATGCCGTATTCGGCTGTGAAATGCGGCGTCAGCGCCTTCAGGAGATCGAGACCGAGATCGAAATGATCGGGGCCGCGCGCGGCGATGAACTGGTTGACCGGCAGCAGCATCCAGCCGGACAGCCCGGGCCTGTCGGGGGCGGGCAGGCTCGCCTTGAGCATGGCTGCAGCCTCCCGGAAATCACCGGGAAGGGTGGCAAACAGCGCGTCGCGGATCAGGGCCGAGCGCTCCATCAGCTCCAGCGCGGTGAGGCCCTCGGTCGCCAGCGTCACGAAGCGGTTTTTATCGAAAGTCGGCGCGTTGCCGGCAATGCGATCGGCCATATCGCCGACCAATGCCTCATGCAGCAGGTTCTTGAGCGGTTCCGGCATGCTGGTCCTTCCTCTCTATGCGACCGCCGCATGCGGCCCGCATGAGGGCAGCATGGTCTGCGTGGTGCGAGCTTTAGCGTATCGGTGCCGTCGATTTCCTTGGAATGAGGGTTGGGGCCGAGATCCGAATACGCTCGTCGGCAGGGCTGTTGTCACCGGCAAGAAGATCAAGGGCGTTTGATGCAATTTGCTCAAACGGCACCCGCAACGTCGTGAGCGGCGTGGGGAGGTGGCTGACAATCGGAATGTCGTTATAGCCTACGATCGAGATGTCCTGTGGCACGGAAAGGCCAAGTTTCGTCAGTCCCGACAAGGCGCCGATGGCGGTATTGTCGTTGACGGCGAAAATAGCGGTTGGGCGCGGACCAAGATGCATCAGTGTCTCGACGGCTACCGCACCGGACTCGATGCCGAATGTCGAGGGAATGATGTTTGAGGGGTCTGCCTTCAATCCAGCTTCTTCCAGGGCGTGGCGGAAACCCTCCACTCGGCCCCGCGAACTGGAGGCATAGGATGGACCGGCGATGACGCCAATTCTGCGATGGCCGAGATCGAGGAGGTGGCGGGCGGCGAGGTACCCACCGAGCCTGTCATCGCCGACCGACGAGAGGCTGTGGCCATCCGTCCGGAGTGCCAGGACATAAGGAATACCGCGTTTTGCCAGCTCGTCCGGAAAGTCATCGTCTTCCCGCGCTGTCGAAAGAATCAGACCATCGACACCGCGTTTCAGCAGAGACTCGGCCGCAAGCCGGTCTGCCTTTGGCTTGTCGTCGGTCGTTGCGACAATCGCGAAGCGGCCACTACGGCTGCAGGCCTTGGCCAGTGCTTCATAAAGCATGGCCATGACCGTATCCGTCAGCCTGGGCACGATCACCCCGATTGTCATCGTGTTGCCGCGCCTGAGGCTCGCTGCGGAAACATCCCGAACGTATCCGAGCTCTTCGGCAACCTTGCGCACGCGACGCGCGGTCTCGCTGTCGGAGCGGGGAAGCCTCTCGTCCAGTATGCGGGACACGGTAGATTTGGAGACACCGGCTGCGGCAGCGACGCCGTGAATAGTGACGCGAGTCTGTCCCGGAACTTCATCCGTCTTTGAATTCATTGAGCCTTTTCCATTCGAGTCGGCAATCGGCCGTCGTCATTCTGAGCATGCACCAAAAAAGATATTGACTCCAGAGAATTCGAGAACGATAGTGGGAACGTTCCCGTAAACGATCCTATATCGGTCGCGAGTGAACCGCGATCGCACGAAGGAGGAGACCAATATGCAACCGATGGATATGCGCGGGCTGAGCCCGGCCCCCGTTACCGCTTTCACCCGCGACGGTGAAGTTGATCACAAAGCCAACGCCAAACTCGCCAAATGGCTGGTCTCGATGGAAGGCGTCAAAAGCCTCGTCATCCTCGGCCATGCCGGCGAGGGCACCTTCCTCACGGAAGAGGAGCGCCTTGCTCTCATCCACACTTATGTTGAAGCAGTCGACGGTGCCGTTCCGATCATTGCCGGGATTACCGGTGAAGGCACGAAGGTCGCCGCTGAAGAGGCCAGGAAATGCAAGGCCGCTGGTGCTACCGGCGCACTCGTCTATCCCAACCACGGTTGGCTGCGTTTCGGCTTTCAGAAGGGAGCGCCTCAGGATCGCTACAAGGCAATCTGGCAGGAGTCTGGCCTCCAGTGCATCCTGTTCCAATATCCCGACGCCACCAAGGCATCATACGATCTCGATACGCAGCTTGCGATTGCCACACAGGAAGGCGTCGTCGCCACCAAGAACGGCGTGCGCAATATGAAGCGCTGGTATGTCGAAATTCCGGAGCTGAAGAAGGCCAATCCAAAGCTGCAGGTTCTGAGCTGCCACGATGAATGGCTGCTGCCAACCATGTTCGATGTCGACGGTCTGCTCGTCGGTTATGGCAATATCGCGCCAGAACTGCTGATCGACCTGATCAAAGCCGGCAAGGCGCAGGACTATCCGGAAGCGCGCAAGATCTTCGAGCGCCTTCTTCCGGTGACGCGTGCCGTCTATCATCGCGGCTCTCATATGGAAGGCACCGTGGCCTTGAAACTCGGCCTCGTGCACCGCGGTATTCTTGACCACGCTACGATCCGCGAGCCGCTGAAGAGCCTTGGCGACAAGGCCGAAGCGGAGATCTTTGCTGCCTTCGACGCCGCCGGTATTGGTCGCGTTGACCAGTTGCTGGCTGCCGAGTGACCTCCTTGACGCCCCTGCGCAGGTCGCAGGGGCGCATTGCGAAGGGAGGAGGAAACCATGGAAACCCGACGAGGCAGACTTGAACGTCTTTGAAGGCCATTGCTCTGACAGGACGAACTGACGCGCAGTAGCAACCATCAAGCAGGAGCGCCCCTGGCCGGGAGAGTGGTAGGCCACGGGGCGAGAAGGAGGAACCAATGAATGTCATGCAGCCTATACCGGCTGAGACAGCGAATGCCGCTGATCCTCAGGCCGAAATCAGCGCTCGTCTGGAGCGCCTTCCCATCACCCGCGAGGTATTCTGGGCGCGTAATATCGTCGGCGCCGCAACGTTCTTCGACGGCTACACGGTCATCGCCATCGCTTATGCCATGCCCGTCCTCGTCCGCGAGTGGGGCCTGACTCCCTCTCAGACCGGTATGATCCTGTCGATGGGCTATCTGGGACAGTTGATCGGTGCGATCCTGTTTGGCTGGCTTGCCGAGAAGGTCGGCCGGCTGAAAGTTCTTCTGTTCACGATCCTGCTCTTCGTCAGCATGGATGTCGCATGCCTGTTCGCTGCCGGCGCCGGCATGATGATGGCCTTCCGTTTCGTTCAGGGGATCGGCACGGGCGGCGAGGTTCCGGTCGCCAGCGCCTATATCAACGAGTTGATCGGGTCGAAGGGGCGCGGCAAGTTCTTCCTCCTCTATGAGGTCATGTTCCTGCTGGGCCTCGTCGGCGCCGGGCTGATCGGCTACTTCATGGTACCGGTTTACGGCTGGAAGGCGATGTTCGTCGTCGGTCTCGTTCCGGCAATCATCATGATTCCCCTGCGCTGGTTCCTGAAGGAATCACCGCGTTGGCTGGCTGCCAACGGCCGCTATGGCGAAGCAAACGCTATCGTCACCCGCATGGAAGAGAGTGCTCGCGCAGCCGGCAAGGAACTGCCCGAGCCGAAGCTCATCCAGGCGCCGGTCCGCCGCAAGTCGGACTGGCGCGAGCTGTTCCAGGGTATTTACCTGAAGCGGACGCTTTCCATCTGGGCAATGTGGTTTACCGCCTATACGGTGGCCAACGGTACGATCACCTGGCTGCCGACCCTGTATCGACAGGTCTTCAACCTGCCGCTTCAAACCAGCATCTTCTATGGTTTTCTCACGTCGGTCGGCGGCGTGATCGCCGCTGTCATCTGCGCGCTGCTCATCGACAAAGTGGGACGCAAGCGCTGGTACACCGGTGCGCTGCTTCTCGCTCCCGTGCCGCTGCTGGCTCTCGCATGGCTCGGCGCGACCTCTCCCATCCAGGTTCTGGTTCTTGCCGGCCTCGCTTATGCGATTGTCCAGACCGTCACATTCTCTCTGTATCTGTACTCTGCAGAGATCTACCCGACGCGCCTCAGGGCACTGGGAACAGGAACCGGCAGCGCCTGGCTTCGCTTGGGGTCATCGGCCGGCCCGATCCTCGTCGGCACCGTGATGTCTTCCATGGGCATCCAGTATGTCTTTGCGAGCTTCGCAGCCATTCTGATCGTCGGTGCAATCATCACGATGTTGTTTGCTGTCGAAACCAAGGATCGCGTGCTGGAGGAGCTTTCTCCGTAACGGTTGAAAATGCGATCTGATCGGCTTTGAGCTGGCGGATGAAAATCCGCCAGTTTCGTTTGATTGCCGTTCCGGCTACTGCATCATTTCTTAAATCGGAATCGATTTAAGGATGAAATTATGCAGAAATTCAAAGCGTTACAGCGTCCTCTGCGCGTCTGAAAAGACGCGCAGAGGACGCTGTAATTTGACCGGCGCCGACGGGAGGTCAAGCGACGCCGGATGCGGTTTCCGCTATCGCTGGCAAACTTTGACACGATAGGGATTGCCCCAATCGTCGTGCAACCATTCGAAGTGGCAATAGTCCGGCCGATAGTAAGTCCGGTAAACGGGGTAGGGGCGGTAAGCGGGATAGGCGGGATAGACCGGGTAGGCGGGACGGGCGGCCTCCGACAGCAGGGCGCCGCCGACAACGCCGGCGGCAAGGCCGCCCCAGAAGGCATCGCGTGGACGGGCATCGGCGGTGGTGGCAGTGGCGAGCGAGGCGCCGGCAAAGGTCAGCGCGATCAGGCCCGTCGCCATGGTCTTATGAAGAACGGACATGGTATTTTCCTTTCATGGGCATGGCTTCCGTAAAGCCATGCCGAGACTCGGCCCGGATCGCGGCGGCGCAATGGCCGCGCAAGCGGTTTCGGCATTAAATTTTCGTCATGATTTCAACGGACCCCGACGTCGAAAGGAACTATTGCAGGCGTCCTTTCAGTCTCGTGCAAGCCGGGGCTGGTAATCCCGTATTATCTTCAGCTTGGTGAGCTGGCTCGTAAAATTCCGCTGTCGAAATTTATGGTTAAAACCTTGTTAAAAGCCTTGGCGTTATAGTTTTTGTAGTCGATATTTCATTCATTGCGGGAGCGATATTTTTTGAAATCAGCCGGGGAACTTCTGGAGTTGGCTTGCCGCCGGATCGCTGATCTGGATACCCCGGCCTATGTCAAGAACAGCGAGTTGCGCTACGTCGCCGTCAACGAGGCCTATGCCCGTTTTCTAGGTCGCGAAATCTCCGATTTCATCGGCAGGCGCAGCCGCGAGCTCCTCGACCGTCCTGAGGAAGAGGATCGTGAGGACAAGGAGCGCCGCGCGCTGGTATTCGGCACTGAGGAAAACGCAATCTGCTTCGATGCGGCGGGCCTCAGCCATGAACGCATCCAGATAGAAAGCTTTTCGCCATCGCTGGACCGGGCTTACGTGCTCGGCATTTTCGAAGTGCGAGCGCCGCCGCGCCGCGCCGCGGACGACAGCGATTTCGCCCGCGTGCGCGAGGCGCTGGAACAGCTCGACCATCCGATCGGCATCTTTGCCGAGGATGGCCGGCCGCTGGTCGTCAACGCCGCCTATCGCAACGACGCAAGGCCTGCGGCTGTCAGCGACACGGCCTGGCACGAGAGCGTCAATGAGCTCGACCTGCTGCGGACTATCCTGGAGGACCTCCCGGTCGCAGCCTTCGTGCGCGACGAGAAGCATCGCCTCGTCTATGCCAATCAATATTACGAAACCTTCAGCGGCCATAGCCGTTCTCGGGTCCTTGGGATGACCGAACACGAAATGTTCGGTGCGGAAGGGGGCGAGGCGATCTACCAGGAAAACCTGCTGGCGTTGGAGGGAGGCAAGTCGAAGGAGATCGAAAGCCTGCTGCCGAGCAAGGACGGCCATATCTATTCCGTCCTCTCGCGCGTCAACCGCGTTGTGACAGCGGATGGTCGGCCCTATGTCGTCGGCTCCTTTTCAGACATCTCGCCACTCAAGGAACGAGAGAAGGCGCTGATCGAGGCGCAGCAGCACAAAGAGGTGCTGCACCGGGATATCGAGAATATCCTACGCTCGCTTCCGATCGGCGTGCTGATCCTCGATAACGACCACCGGATCCTCTCCGTCAACGACGAGTTCTACAGCATCTGGGAATTGCCGCTCGACGATCCCTTCGACGGCCGCCCCTTCATCGACGTCATCCGCCGCAATTATGAGCTCGGTCGCTACGACGGCACACAGACGCCCGAGGAGATCTACGCTTTCCGCAAGCACCTGTTCGAAACCGAGGAGCCCGAGCCGATCGAGCTCGGCTGGGCGGGTGGCAAATCCGTCATTTTCGACAGCCGCCGTATCTCAAACGACCGGATCCTGCTCACCTATGCCGACATCACGGCCGTGCGTGAGCGGGAAAACGAAGTCCACGAGGCCCGCGCCGCGCTGGAGCATCTCGGCGAATTGATGCGCGACGCGACACACGCCATGCCGCAGGGCCTCGCCATCGTCCAGGACGGCATTATCAGGATGTCTAATGAGGCGCTGGCTCATATCCTGGAAATTCCCGCCACCTATATCGAGACCGGGCAGGGTTGGCTCGGCATGTTCGAGTTCTGCGCTGCGCGCGGCGACTTCCACGAGGACGCGGCCGAGATTCTGCAGGGTTGGCGCGACAATATCGCGGCCAGGTTGCCGATCTCCACGGCTTTCCATGTTGGCGGTGAGCGCTGGGTGAACATGGATGCGACGGTCAGCCGGGGACAGCATTGGGTGGCTCTTTTTACCGATGTCACCGAACTCAAGAGCCGCGAAGAGGAACTTCGCCAGCTGCTGTCGCGCGCCGAAGCCGCCGACCGCGCCAAATCCGAATTCCTCGCCAATATGAGCCACGAGATTCGCACACCGATGAACGGCGTGCTTGGGATGGCGGAACTGCTTGCCAAGACCAATCTCGATACGCGCCAGAAGACCTTCGTCGATATCATCGTCAAGTCGGGCAATGCGCTGCTGACGATCATCAACGATATCCTCGACTTCTCGAAGATCGATGCCGGGCAGATGAAGCTGCGCAAAGCCGCCTTCGATATCACCGAAGCGGTGGAGGACGTAGCGACACTCTTGTCCTCGCACGCGGCCGAGAAGAACATCGAGCTCCTGGTGCGAGCCGCGCCCGATTTGCCCGCTGCGGTCATTGGCGACGCCGGGCGCTTCCGCCAGATCGTCACCAATCTCGTCGGCAACGCCGTCAAGTTTACCGAGCGCGGCCATGTTTTTGTCGATGTCGGCTTCCAGCCGGCCGCTGGCGGCGAGATCATGGCCAGAATCCGCATCGAGGATACTGGTATCGGCATTCCGCCGGAGAAGCTCGAATCGGTCTTCGACAAGTTCTCGCAGGTGGACGCCTCATCGACCCGGCGGCATGAGGGTACGGGCCTCGGTCTTGCGATCACCGCCGGGCTCGTCGACCTCTTCGGCGGTTATCTCAATGTCGAGAGCGAATGGGGCAAGGGTTCGGTCTTCACCGTCAACCTGCCGTTTGCGGTCGCGGCCGCCCGCCTTGAGCCGAAGCCGTTGCCGATCAACGTGCAGGGTGCGCGCATCCTCGTCGTCGACGACAATGAAGTGAACCGGCGAATCCTGACCGAGCAGCTGTCTCTTTGGGGCTTCGACGGCGTGGCCGCCGAAGGCGGCGGTACCGGTCTTGCGATTCTGGAGGCGGCGGCCAATCTCGGCGTCACCGTCGATGCCGTCGTGCTCGATTATCACATGCCCGATATGAACGGCGCCGATGTCGCGCGCAGGCTACGAGCCGATCCCCGCTTCGTCGAACTGCCGATCATCTTCCTGACGTCGATGGATATTTCCGGCACGGAAAAGGAATTCGCGGCGCTGAACGGCCACGCGCATTTGATGAAACCGGCGCGCGCCAACGTGCTGCGCAACACGGTCGTCGAGGTGGTGCGCGCCAGCCGCGTCAAGCAGGCATCCGAGGCCGAGATTGCCCGGCTGCAGACGGAAGTGGCCGTGCCGGCGCCCGCGCCTGCGCCGCAGAAGCGGGCCGTTGAATTCGTCGACGTGCTCGTCGCCGAGGACAACGAGGTCAACCAGATCGTCTTCACACAGATCCTGCAAGGCACGGGTCTTTCCTTCCTCGTCGTCGACAATGGCGAGGAGGCGGTCGCCGCCTGGGAGCGGCATACGCCGCGCATTATCATGATGGACGTCTCGATGCCCGTCATGAACGGCCATCAGGCAACCCAGACGATCCGCGCGCGCGAACAGGGGCAGGGGCACCGGGTGCCGATCATCGGCGTGACCGCCCATGCGCTCGAAAGCGACCGCGAGCTCTGCCTCGATGCCGGCATGGACGACTACATGTCGAAGCCGATCAGCCCCGAACTGCTCGAGGAAAAAATCCGCCAGTGGCTCGGAACGAGCGAGCAGCAGCCGGAGCGCACCAGCTACTGATCTGAACTTTCGGGAAACAGGATGCTCTCGAAATCCTGAGCGCCGTTGAGGATATGCAGGATCTCGATACGATCCTCGCTGACGCGATAAAAGATCAAATAGTTGCCGTAGGGACGGCGGCGAACGCCGGTATGTTCGTAGCGTGGAACCAATGAAAAACCGTTCGGCGTTTCCGCCAGACGCTCACACCGTTCCAGCAGTTCGTGAATGAAGCTTGCCGCCCGCTGCGGATTGTCCGCAGCGATATAGTCGCCAATACGTTCGAGATCCGCCTCCGCCTGGGCGGTAATGAGGACGATCACGAACGGCCGTCATATTTGGCTGCAAGGCGGGCGGCGACATCGCTGATGGGCTTCAAGCGGCCTGCTTCCGCGTCGGCGATCCCCTGGCCGATCGCCAGATCGAGCGCCATCAGCCGTTTTTCCCGCTCCTCGACAAGCCGGACACCTTCCCGCAGAACTTCGCTGCGAGAGTTGTAACGCCCCGATTTCACGAGTTCATTCACATAGTTTTCGAGTTGCTGTCCAAGATTCGCGCTGCTGGCCATATTCGTTCCTCTCGGGCGATTATCGCACGAAGTGATAACTGTTAGCAACGCAGCGGCTTGAATCGATCGTACTTCCCGAGATTACTTGATGCCGCAGAGCATTTCTCGCTTGCCGGCAAAGCCCTTGCGGCGCTCGACGGCATAACCCGCGGCGATGAGATTGCGGCGCACGAAACCGGCCGCCGCGTAGGTGGCGAAAGTGCCGCCGGCTGCGCTTTTCTCACAGACGAGCCGCATCAGTTCCTCCGACCACATATCGCTGTTGCGCGACGGGGCGAAGCCGTCGAGATACCAGGCGTCGAAGCCGTCTTCGGCTGCCGCGACGCCGTCCAAGGCATAGCCGCAGACGACCTGGAGCGTCGTCTGGGCATCGAGATCGAGCTCAACGATGCCATCAGGCGCTTGCGGCCACGCCGCCGTCAGCGCCTCGCGTTCGGCATCGATCTCCGGCCAGTGCGACAGCGCCCGGCCGATTTCTTCGCCGCGCATCGGGTGGAGTTCGAAGGAGGTGAAATGCAAATGCTGGCTGGCTTGGCGATGGAGTTTCCATTGCCGCCAGGTCTCGGTGAAGTTCAGGCCGGTGCCAAAGCCGAGTTCGCCGATCCGGAAGCGCTTCCGGCCGCTCCAGCGTTCCGGCAGGCCGTTGCCGGCGAGGAAAACGTGGCCGCATTCCAGCCGCCCATCGGTCTGGCAATAAAAATGATCGCCAAAGGCTGTTGAATAGGGCATATCGCCGTCGCGCCATTCGAGCGGCTGCGGCGCGCCCGCGCCAATCTGATCGGGGTTCACGTCTGTCATGGAAAAAGCCGATAGTCCTGCACCGGTCTCAGGTCAATCGTCCTGCGAGTTGCTGATCGTCGGCGGCGGCATCATGGGGCTCTGGGCGGCCGTCCATGCCGAACGCCGGGGCATCCGTACTCTTATCGCTGACGCCGGCAGGTTGGGCGAAGGTGCAAGCGGCGGCCTGCTCGGCGCGCTGATGCCGCATATGCCGGACCGGTGGTCGGAGAAGAAGCAGTTCCAGTTCGATGCGCTGGTCTCGCTCGAAGCCGAAATCACAGCGCTCGAAGCCGAGACCGGGCTTTCCGCCGGTTATAAAAGGTCCGGACGGCTGATCCCACTGCCGAAGCCGCATCTCAACAAAATAGCGCGCGGCCATTTCGAGGACGCTGAACAGCATTGGCGGGTGGGCGACCGCCGCTTCCACTGGCATGTACTCGACAGGCCGCCGGTCAACGGCTGGATCGAGGCGTCTGCCGGCGAGAGCGGCTTCGTGCACGACACGCTCGCCGCCCGCGTTGCGCCCCGCTTGCTGATCGCAGCGCTTATCGCCTTCCTGCGGCGGGCAAAGCATGTTCGTATCCTGGAGCATGCGACGGTTGCCGGCCTCGATCCTGATCGCGGCACGACCGAAATCAACGGTGAAACGATCGCTTTCAGTCACTGCATCCTGGCCGCCGGCCATCGCTCCTTTCCATTGCTGCAAGCGCTGACGCCGGGGCTGAAGCAACCGCTCGGTCAGCCGGTCAAGGGGCAGGCAGCACTGTTGAAAGCCGATATCGACCCGGCGCTACCGACGATCTTCCTCGACGGGCTCTATGTCGTCGCGCATGAGGGCGGGCACGCGGCAATCGGCAGCACCAGCGAGAACCGTTTTGACGATCCCAGCTCGACCGACGCCCAGCTCGACGTGCTGATCGAGGCGGCGCGCTGCATCGTGCCGACGCTTCGCGACGCTCCTGTTGTCGAGCGCTGGGCCGGGCTTCGTCCGAAGGCGATCGACCGGGATCCAATGATCGGCCGCCATCCCGATCACCGGCGCCTGATCGCGCTGACCGGCGGCTTCAAGGTCAGCTTCGGCCTCGCTCACCGGCTGGCGGAGGCGGCGATATGTATCGCAGGCGATACAGACTGCAGACTTTTGCTGCCGGAAAGCTTCGCAATTTCAAGCCATATTGCGGCGGCTTCACGTTAAACGTGAATTAGGCGCCGCTGCGTTTCGTTATTCTGTCATGCAAATCACCTATCTGCTTGCGCATCGACAGCGCCGGATCTGAACGGCGCTCACTTCCTTGATGGAGGAAATTGCATGCGCTATGCCATTTGCTTCACGCCTCCGGCGAGCGATCCGCTGTCGCTCGTAGCCGCCAATTGGCTCGGCCGAAACGTGTTTTCGGGCGATATGATGGAGCCTCCGGCAGTTCGTGGCCTCGGCATTCACGAGATCGCCTTCCATACCGCCGTGCCACGGCGCTACGGCTTTCACGGCGTTTTGAAGGCGCCGTTCCACTTGTCCCGCGACATGCCCGAATCGCAACTCCTGCGCGATCTGATGCGTTTTTCCGGGACCTTCGTTCCCTTCCAGATTCCGCGTATCGAAGTCGCCCGGCTCGGCAATTTCTACAGCCTGCTGCCGAGTACTCCCTGCGAGCAAATCCAGTATCTCGCTTCGGCGATCGTGCAGGAATTCGATCGTTTCCGCGCGCCGCTCAGCGAGGCCGAGATTGAACGCAGCGATCCGGACGGGCTGTCGGCGACGCAATTTGCCAATCTGCATCGCTGGGGCAATCCCTATGTGATGGAGGAGTTCCGCTTTCATATGCCGGTGACAGGGCCTATCAACGCGATCGACATGCCGCGCATCGAGCCGGTGTTGCGAACGATCTTCGAGCCTGTCCTCTGCGAACCTGTCACGGTTTCGAACGTGGCGCTGATGATCGAGGAGGGCGCGGGCGGTCCTTTCCGCGTTCATTCGCTGCATCCGATGGGCAAGGTCAGCGCGCGCAAAATCGCCTAATGCTGATGAGCTAAAGCCTTGTGCTGCAAAGGCAAAATCCGGCCGAGC
Organism: Rhizobium leguminosarum; assembly: GCF_002953715.1. Lineage (GTDB taxonomy): Bacteria > Pseudomonadota > Alphaproteobacteria > Rhizobiales > Rhizobiaceae > Rhizobium > Rhizobium leguminosarum_V. The sequence continues at coordinate 3,230,194 of NZ_CP025012.1, read as the reverse complement.
AGTTTCCGTCTCGACATTCCGGCTGCGGATGCTACCGTTCCCCGTCTTTTCATAAGGTGATTTGATGGTATCCGAGACTTATCCGCGCAATCTCGTTGGTTACGGGCGTCTGACGCCCGATCCGAAATGGCCGGACGAGGCACGCGTCGCCGTGCAGTTCGTCATCAACTACGAGGAGGGCGGCGAAAGTTCGATCCTCGACGGCGATCCGGCTTCGGAAAACCTGCTGTCGGAGATCGTCGGTGCGGCCGCCTGGCCAGGGCAGCGCAACCTCAACATGGAATCGATCTACGAATATGGTTCGCGTGCCGGCTTCTGGCGGCTCTGGCGCATGTTCACCGATCTCAAGGTGCAGGCGACCGTCTACGGCGTGACACTGGCGATGGCCCGCAACCCCGAGGCCGTCGCTGCGATGAAGGAGGCCGGCTGGGAGATCGCCAGCCACGGCTACCGCTGGCTGGAATATAAGGATTTTCCCGAAGATCTGGAGCGCAAGCATATCCTCGAAGCCGTGCGCCTGCACACCGAACTCACCGGCGAGCGGCCCTGCGGCATGTATCAGGGCAAGCCCTCCGACAATACGCTTCGACTGGTGCAGGAGGAGGGCGGTTTCCTTTATTCCTCCGATTCCTACGCCGATGACCTGCCTTACTGGGTGAAGGGCGTCGACGGGAAACCCTTCCTGATCATCCCCTATACGCTCGAAACCAACGATATGCGATTTGCGACGCCGCAGGGCTTCAACGCCGGCGATCAGTTCTTCACCTATCTGAAGGACGCCTTCGATACGCTTTATGAGGAAGGCAAGGCGGGCAGCCCGAAGATGTTGTCAGTCGGCCTGCATTGCCGTCTCGTCGGACGTCCCGGCCGGGCCGCCGCACTGAGACGCTTCATCGAATATGTGCTGAAGCATGACAAGGTCTGGATTCCGCGCCGCATCGAGATCGCCGAGCACTGGCACAAGCACCATCAGCCGGAAGCGCTCTGATGATGTCGCGCGAGGATTTCGTCTCCCGCTTCGGCGGCGTCTTTGAACATTCGCCTTTCATCGCTGAGCGTGCCTATGACGCCGGCGGCGTGACGGAGCCGCTGACGGCAGCCGGCGTGCATGCCGCACTCGCCGCCGTCTTCCGCGCGGCAAGCCCTCGGGAACGCCTGGGCGTCTTGCGCGCCCATCCCGATCTTGCCGGTCGTCTGGCCATATCAGGCGAACTCACCGAGGACAGCAGGAAAGAGCAGGCCGGCGCCGGTCTCGATCGCCTGAGCCCGGCTGAGCATGCCCGCTTCACCGAACTCAATTCGGCCTATGTCGAAAAATTCGGTTTTCCCTTCATCATCGCCGTCAAGGGACTTGGCAAGGGTGACATCCTCTCGGCCTTCGAAACACGCATCGGCAACGGGCAGGATGAGGAATTCGCGACCGCGACGGCGCAGGTCGAAAAGATCGCGCTGCTGCGCCTCACATCGATGCTTCCGGAGGCTGAATGAGCGAGCGGCGCGCTGTCGATTATCTTAACGATATGCAAGAGGCGGCATCCGATGCGCTGCTCTTTGTCGGCGGAATGGATGGGGAGGCGTTCGCCGGGGATAAACTGATCTTCAAGGCGGTTGCCTTCTGCCATTTCACCATCGGGGCGGCGGCATCCCGTCTGCTGGTGACATATCCGGCATTTGCAACCGAGCATCCCGATTTGCCGTGGACGAAAATCTGCGGGACGGGCAACCGTATCCTCGACGACGTCTTCGATCTCGATCCATCCGAAATCTGGGAGGCGACGCAGCGCACGCTGCCGGAGCTTCTTGCCGCGATCGATGGCGTCCGCAACTGGCATGCCCAAGGCGAGTAAGGTAATTGACTGAGCTTCTCGACGTCCGCCCGCTCACCAGATCCACTTTTACGCCTTTCGGCGAGGTGATCGAAGCCGATCCGGCCTCGATGCGGCTGATCAATGGCGGCACGACGCAGCGTTTTCATGCGCTGGCCGCCGCTGAGGCAACGGGCGAGGGCGCACGCGTCGTCATCAATCTCTTTCGCGGCCAGCCGCGCAGCTTCCCCTATGACGTCGCCATGATGGAGCGCCACCCTTTCGGCAGCCAGAGTTTCTCGCCGGTCTCGGGCCGTCCTTTTCTCGTCATCGTCTCCGAGGATGAGAACGGACGTCCGGGCAGGCCGCAGGTGTTTCTGGCGCGCGGCAACCAGGGTGTGAACTACCGCCGCAATGTCTGGCATCATCCGCTGATGGCGCTCGGCCAGGCCTCAGATTTCCTGGTCGTCGACCGCGAAGGGCCGGGCAACAATCTGGAAGAATACTTCTTCGACCCCCCCTATATCATTAAAGAGCCAGCCCCATGACCGGACTGACCACGCATGTTCTCGACACCGCCCTCGGCAAGCCGGCAGAGGGCCTGAGGATCGATCTTTTCCAGCTCGACGGCGAGATCCGCAGACATCTGAAGACGGTCGAGACCAATGCCGACGGCCGGGTCGACGGTGGCCCCATCCTCATTGGCGAAAATTTTCGGGCCGGTACCTACGAACTGGTCTTCCATGCCGGCGATTATCTGAGGGCGAGCGGCACTCCGCTGCCGCATCCCGCTTTCCTCGATCTCGTGCCGATCCGCTTCGGTATTGCCGACGTCACGGCGCATTACCATGTGCCGTTGCTGATATCGCCTTATGGCTATTCCACCTACCGAGGGAGCTAAAAAATGCGGTTTGCGGCAATTGCCGATATCCATGGAAACCATCTGGCGCTCGAGGCCGTGCTTGCGGATATTCGCGCGCAGGGGATCGATGAGATCGTCAATCTCGGTGATTTCTTTAGCGGCCCGCTCGAGGCCGGCAAGACGGCAGACTTGCTGATGCCGCTCGGCCTGACCTCGGTCCGTGGTAATCACGACCGCTACCTGATCGAACAGGACCCGGCGGCAATGCATGCTTCGGATGCGGCCGCTTACGGTCAATTGTCGTCGTCTCATCTTAATTGGATACGAAGCCTGCCGTTCGATACCGTCTATCGCGGCGAGGTCTATCTCTGCCACGCAACGCCGAAGGACGACAATCTTTACTGGCTGGAATCGGTCTCGCCGGAGGGCTTCGTCTTCCTGAAGCCGATCGAAGCGATCGCGGCATTGGCCGAAGGTATCGACCTGCCGCTGATCCTCTCCGGCCACAGTCACATTCCTCGCGCTGTCCGGCTTTCCGACGGCCGCCTCATCGTCAATCCCGGCAGCGTCGGCTGCCCGGCCTATGACGACGAGCTGCCCTATTACCACAAGGTGGAAGCCGGCCATCCGCTGGCGAGTTATGCCATTCTGGAAAAGGCGGTGGGCGGATGGACATGGCAGTTCCGAACCGTCGCCTACGACCATATGGCGATGTCGGCACTGGCCGCTGAAAGGGGCCGTGCCGACTGGGCAGGCGCACTGGCAACGGGTTGGGTGAGATAGAGCATGATGCCGAAAAGTGTGTGCGGTTTTCGAGCGACATCATGCTCTAACTATTTAATTTAGAACAGGATTCAGAATTTAGGCCGAACCGGCCTAAAATCATCCTGTTCTAGTCCAGCCCCGCTTGTGCGGTGATCAGTCCTTCTTTGGTGCCGGCTTCGGGGCCGGAGGGATGATCGTTTGTGTCGCGGCTGCGGCCGGTATTGCCGGCTTTGCCGGGGCTGCGGCGGTTGCCGGTCTTGCCGGTTTTGCGCCATCGAGATTTCCAAGAAGGGATGAGATGGCATCGTCGCCGTCGAAGCCGGCTTCCTTCAGCAATTTGTCGAGGATCGGTTTATTCGCCTGATAGGAGAGGAGTTGGCTGGCCAGTCCTTCGCCGAGCCCGATGCCGTTTCCGCCGATCGCTCCGTTTCCGCGGCCGAGCATGCCGCCGGTATCGAATATCCTGATATCGGAGATCTTCTCGATCGGCTTGACCGCCTCGGCGAGCGCCTGCGGAATGATGCGGATCCGTTCGCGGGTGATCTCGAACTCGATGATAGCAGAGCTCAACTTGTTGCGTGCGTCGTTGAGCAATGCCTCGCTCTCGGCCGCGGCCTTGCCGGTTTCGAGAATGCCCTTGGCCTTGATGATCGCCGCATCCGCCTCGGCGGTTGCGAGCGTCTTGATGGCCTCGGCCTGGTCGCTTGCTGCCTGTTTTTCGGCCTCCGCGCCGACGGTGACGGCGGTTGCTTCCGTCTCGGCTTTCTTGCGCGCATCAATCACGGCAATCTGCTTTTCGCGTTCGGCAATCTCGATCGCCTTGGCGGTGCCAACTTTTTCCTCCGCCGCTATCGCCAGCGCGCGGGCCGTTTCCGCAGCCGCCTTCGCTTCGGATTCTTCACGGCTCTTGTTGGCAACGGCGATCGCGCTTTCCTGTGCCACGATCTGGAGGTCACGCTTGGCTTCGGTTTCGCGTTGCTGGACGGCGCGGGCGGCGTCGATGTTGGCGCTTTCACGAGCCTGCTTGGCGGATGCCTCGCGTTCGGCGATCGCCTGTTCGGAAGCGATGCGGGCTTCCTCCTCGGCGCGTTTTGCGGCCTGCTCCTGCTGCGCGGTTTCGGCGCGTGTCGCCGCGGATTTGTTGGCGATGTCTCTTTCCTGGCTGAGTTCGGCCTCTCGCTTCGTCCGCTCGATGGTCAGCGATTGCTGGCGGGCCTCGAGATCCTTCTGGGCGATGGCGACTTCGGTGTCGCGAACGATCTCGTTCCGCTCCTTCTTGCGTCCCTCGGTGATGCGGGTCAATGCCGCCAGGCCTTGCGCGTCGAAGAAGTTGTTGGCGTTGAAATGCTTGATATCGGTCTGGTCGAGGCGTGTCAGCGACACGGATTCGAGTTCGAGACCGTTCGACTGGAGATCGGCGCCGACAGCTTCCTGCACGGCCTTGACGAAATCCATGCGCTGTTCCTGCAGCGCGTCGAGATTCATCGTCGCGGCCACCGAGCGAAGGCCGTCGACGAATTTCGCCTCGATCAGGATGCGGAGGGCCTCGGCGTCGTTGGTGCGATTGCCGAGTGTCTGAGCTGCAAGCGCAATCGAGGAGGCATCGGGTTTCACGCGCACATAGAACTCGGCGCCGATATCGACGCGCATGCGGTCTTTGGTGATCAGTGCATCGCCTTCGCCGCGGCGAACCTCGAGCCGCAGTGTCTTCAGGTTGACCCGCGCGGTCGAATGGAAGATCGGCAGGACGACCGAACCGCCGTCGAGCACGACCTTCTGGCCGCCGAGACCGGTGCGCACATAGGCCTCATCGCGGCTGGAGCGCGTGTAAAGAGAGGCGAGGACAAAACCGATGCCGAAGATCAGAACAATCCCAATGCCGGCTGGTAGAATAACGTCGTACATCATTGCTGCTCCCTGAAAGATTGATTGTTCGCATCGGTGGGGTCGACCGGCGCGGGAATGGCGATAAACACATTTGCCTTGTGATCGACGAGAAGAACCGAAGCGCCGATCCCAAGCGGACCCTCGCCCTTGGCGGCTCGGGCTCGAAGCACATGCCAGTTTCCGTGCTGATCCTTGACACGGACGCGGCCCGGCAGTCCCTGATCGAGCGGGCCGATCGACACCTCGGCGGTCCGGCCGAGGAAGGCGTCGAGATCGACGGCATAGGTTTCGTCGTGCGGTACGAGCCGCGCCACAGTTCTGCTCGATGCCCTGACCATGGGGATGGTTGCGAGCGCGGCAGGTATGACGGCGATGAAGCTTGGCAGCGGCGCCCAGAAGGCGCTGGCGACGGCCTGCAAGGCAAACCCCGTCATCGCGAAGAAGCCGAGTGTCATCATCAGAAGAATCAGCAGGGGAACACCGCCGAGATTGAGCCAGGACAGGTATGCCAGGATGCCGTCATGGCCATGAACCTCCGGCTTTCCCAGAAATTCCGTCACAGAAAAACCCATGACCATCGCCAGCATCTCGATCGCGGTCAGACCTGCAAGCACGGCGGCGGCGATGGCAAAGGGAGCACATTCGGGAGCGAAGAGAAGGGCCATCGGCGTTACCGGTTATCCGCCTTGAAGCGTGCGAGGCGTGCCTCGATCGCCTGTTCGCGGTGCAACCGGTCGAGTTCGTCCAATTCGGAACTATGGGCATGCTCGCCAGTGGGAACCCCGGTCAGCCGCGAGACCGCCGCGGCAGCGCGGGCAGCATCTGCGCCCGGCACGGGCTGGCTATGACCGGTTGCGGCGTGTTCGGGATGCCTGGCAATGCTGCGCTTGAAATCGGCAAGGCGAGCGTCCGCCTCGCGGCGCGTGGCGAGCACGGCCTGCAAGGCTTTCTGGCCTTCGTCCAACTGTTCCCTGGCATCGGCCAGCGCCTTATCCAGAGCTGCGATCTGGGATTCGAGATCGATCTGGCGGGCAACGCCGGCCTTTGCCAGGTCATCGCGCTGAGACGAGACGGCGAGGCGGATCTTCTGGTCGAGCGCGTTCAGGTCTTCGACGATTTCGTCCCTGCGGCTCTGGATGCGATATTCCTCGGCGCGCGCCTTGCCGAGATCGGTGCGGGCCTCATCCGCCGCTGCATCGATCTCGCGGATCGCCTGTTCGATGACGGCGATCTTGTTGACGCCTTCCGCCTTGTCGACCGCCGCATTCGCGATGCCCGCGATCAGACGGCCCATACGTGAGAGAATGCCTTCGTTCGTCATGTTTTCCTCCATCCGAGCGGAATTCGGCGTAACGCCGATGTGAATCTCGTAGCGATCCTGGCCTGCAACGAGGTAGGCCGGAAAAATACTCTCCCATCCCCGGGAATAACCCGCGACATCGAAGGGCACGGCAACACGTCCGTGCACCGTGGCGATCGTCAGGTCCGAGGGGCCTTTGATGGCGAAGAGCTTGTCATCGAGCGGCAGATGCGGCGGATCGGCGGTGACGCCGCGATTGGTGGCGAAATCGCGAAGGCCGAGCGTGACCAGCCTTGCCGGCAAGCCCGTCTGCTCGCGGACGGTTTCATAGGCAAGGTCATGCAGCACGACGAGATTGGCGCCCGTCCTGTCGGAGACGAGGCCGGTCAAGATTTCGATCATCCTGAGATAGGCGGCAATGGTGTCGTCCAGCGCCTGCCGGGCACTGTCGTCAGGCGCCAGCGTGTAGCGCAGCAGCGATGGATGCGGTGTCTTGCCTGTGGTAGCCATAGCTAAAACATAAAGCACCGCTTTTGTGCTTTCAAGAGGTCGCGCTAAAAATACAACCTAAGCTTAACGTGCGGTTAGAAGGAGAGAATCGACACAGTTTCCGGATCACATTTACCGATGGAAGACCCGGCAGCGGATCGGCGGTCGCTCCTATCGGGCGGGTGTGTGCGCCTCGCGAATACCGGCGCTGATGCGGTTGATGATCGTCCATATGAGAAGTAGAGCCACCACCGCCCAAAGCCACGATGTCCATGCTGCAAACGTCCCACCGACCGCGACAAAGATGCCGAGCGCGCCGAAAAGCACCGCACGGTCGCTTTTGCCCAGCGGCCCGTCGTAACGCCGGCTTGCGCCGACCGTTTGACCCAGAACGCCGGTAAATTCCGTCAGCGCCGAGAGGAATATGACGGCCATCGCCGGCATCAAACCGTTCGGATCGATGAGGGCAAACGGCAAATACAGGGCGACATCCGACACGACATCACCGATCTCGTTCAGATACGCGCCTAAGATGCTCTTCTGCCCATGTTCGCGCGCGAGCATGCCGTCGATGGCATTGAGGCCCATGCGCAGGAGAAACCACACAGGCACCAGCAGGAACCAATGCGGAGGCGGGGCGAGGCTCAGAAAAAGGCCAACTGCCACCGAGACCGCGGCAGCAACTGAAGTCACCTGATTGGCGGTGACGCCTCGTGCTGCGAGTGAGCGCACTAGAGGGCGAAGAATGTTCTGAAATCGGGACTTCAATTGATAAACAGACATGCTACCTCAGTGGAATTTCGTGGCATTTGAACAGTCTATCTCGGCTCGGGCAGTGCAGCTCGTCGTAGCTGTGAGGAAGGCCGCACCTCATATCGGTTCACGCAAAGGACTTACATTTGCAACTAGACTTTTGCAATGAAAGCAAATCACTGTGCTCGCCAATGGATGCAACCTATCCACCCATCAGAATTGGAGAAGACCGTGCTGCAAACTGCCGATAGTGTGCAACCCGCCTCGACGGCCAAGCCAATGCATGAATCCGAATTCGCATCGCATGACGGCACCCGACTGTTTTATCGGACGTGGCCTTCGACGGGCGCTGCAGCAAGGGGCGCAATCATTCTTCTCCATCGCGGCCACGAGCATAGCGGCCGCGTCGCCCATCTCGCCACCGAGCTCGGCCTTGATGATTTTGCCTTCTACGCTTGGGACGCCCGCGGCCACGGGCGTTCGCCGGGAGAGCGCGGCTATTCGCCATCCTTTGCAGCCTCTGCGCGTGATCTCGATTGCTTCGTCCGCCATGTCAGCGAGACAAGTGGTATTGCCGTCGAAGACATCGCCGTCATTGCGCAGAGCGTCGGCGCAGTGCTGGCCACCACCTGGGTGCACGACTATGCGCCGCCGATCCGCGCGCTGGTGCTGGCCTCACCGGCCTTCAGCGTCAAGCTCTACGTGCCTTTTGCCAAAGAGGGCATTGCGTTCTGGGAAAAGCTCAAGGGAACGTTCTTCGTCAATTCCTATGTCAAGGCGAAGTTCTTGACGCATGACCCCGAGCGCATCGCCTCGTACGAATCCGACCCATTGATCACCCGGCCGATTGCCTCCAACATCCTGTTGCAGCTCTATGAGGCGGCAGCCCGGGTCGTCGCAGACGCCCGCGCCATCACCGTGCCAACCCAGCTGCTGATCTCCGGCAGCGACTGGGTGGTGCGACACGCGCCTCAGCACCGGTTTTACGAAAACCTCGGCAGCCGCATCAAGGAACGGCATGTGCTTGCCGGCTTCTACCATGACACGCTCGGCGAAAAGGACCGCGCGATTGCCCTGGCCGAGGTCCGCCGTTTTATCGACGCGTGTTTCGCCGAGCCCTGGGCACCTGCCGACCTTCGCACCGCCCATATCCAGGGCTATACCAAGGACGAGGCCGACCGGCTCGCGAGCCCGCTTGATGCGACATCCCCACGCGGCATCTACTGGGTGCTCAGCCGCCTCAACATCAAGATCGGCGCTCTGGTGTCCGAAGGCATAAGGACCGGGGTCAAGACCGGCTTTGATTCCGGCTCGACGCTCGATTACGTCTACGAGAACAAGCCGCGCGGGCTCGGCCCCGGTGGGCGTTTGATCGACAAGGTGTTTCTCGAGGCGATCGGCTGGCGCGGCATCAGGCAGCGCAAGCTGCACCTGCAGGAACTGATCGACCGCGCGCTGCAGCGCCTGAAAGCCGCCGGCCGCAGTACCCACATGCTCGACATAGCGGCCGGGCATGGCCGTTATGTCCTTGATGCGATCGAGACGGCTGCCGTGCGTCCCGATAGTGCGCGGTTGCAGGACTATTTCTCCATCAACGTCGACGCCGGCCGCAAGAGCATTGCCACGCGCGGACTGAGTGATTTCGTGAGCTTCCGCCAGCAGGATGCCTTTGACGGCGAGGGGCTGGCTGCAATCACGCCGGCTCCGGATCTCGCGATCGTCTCCGGCCTTTACGAGCTGTTTTCCGACAATGCGCTGATCGCCGCTTCGCTCGATGGGATCGCCCGTGCGATGCAGCCCGGTGGTCTGCTCGTCTACACCAACCAGCCATGGCATCCGCAACTGGAGATGATCGCCCGCGCCCTGACCTCGCACCGCGGCGGCGAGGCGTGGGTGATGCGGCGGCGGACGCAAGAGGAAATGGACCAGCTGGTCGCCGCAGCCGGTTTCCGCAAGATCGAGCAGCGCATCGACCAGTGGGGCATTTTCACCGTGTCGCTGGCTGAGAGAGTCTGAGGGCAAAGCGTGGAGAAGGCACGTTCAACTTTTTCCCAGACAGCGCTGGTCCCGAAGCGGGCAGCGCTCTGGCTCGCCTTCCTGGCGCCGTTCTTCTATCTGAGCTATGGCGGCGCCAATTGGGTGGCATCGCAACGCGCTCATGTGCCGAACGTCGCCTTCGCATGGGAAAGCGCCATTCCGTTCCTCGGATGGACCATCATTCCATATTGGTCGATCAATCTGTTCTATGCACTCTGCCTGTTCATCAACACGGCGCCGCGCGATGTGGATAGGCTGGCGAGGCGTTATCTGACGATCCAGATAGTAGCCGTAGCCTGCTTTATCGCGTTTCCGCTCGAAGCGACCTTCGTGCGGCCGGCAACGAGTGGCCTGCCGGGCTTCATGTTCGCCGTCCTCGGTGGCTTCGATAAGCCGTTCAATCAAGCGCCGTCGCTCCATATCGCACTCCTGGTGGTGATCTGGGATCATCTGCGCGGCCGGCTGCCGCGGAAGGTGCGGCTCCTCTGGCACCTCTGGTGCTTCCTGATCGGTGTCTCCGTGCTGACCACGTGGCAGCATCACATCATCGACATACCGACCGGCATGCTGCTCGGTCTGTTTGCCATCTGGCTTTTTCCGCGCGATGCCGGTTCGCCTCTCGCGAATTTTACGATGAGCGGCGATCCAAAGTCGCGCCGTCTCGGCTTCTATTATCTGTGCGGTGCCATCGCATTTCTCGGCCTTGGAGCGCTCTGCACGCCTTTATCGGCAGCGGCGCTTCTGTTGCTCTGGCCGGCTGTTGCGCTGGTGATCGTTGCGCTCGGATATTTCGGCGCCGGCCCGCAGATATTCCAGAAACGCGTCGATGGCCGGGCCACGATTGCCAGCCGCTGGCTGCTCGCACCCTACCGGCTTGGCGCTCTCATCAATATTCGGCTCTGGACCCGGCGAATGCCGGCATCGGTGGTGATCACCGACGGCGTCCATCTCGGTCGTTTTCCGCGTCGCCACGAGGCCGACCGTTTTGCCACGGTGATCGATATGACCGGCGAACTTCAGCGTCCGGGCGGGACGCGCGCGCGCTGGTGCAGCTTTCCCACCCTTGATCTTACGGCCCTCGACAAGATCCAGACGCTCGCCGCGGCGAACCTCATCGAGACCTCGCGCCAGCAGGGACCGGTCCTCGTCTGCTGTGCGCTCGGCTTCCAGCGGAGCGCCTGCGTCATCGTGCGTTGGCTGCTCATCACCAGACGTTGCGAAGATCCATCCGAAGCCGTGCGGCGGATCGAACGGGCAGGGCGGTGTGTTCATCTGCCCGTGGAAAGCCTTCATGCCGTGACGGAGGGCTTGCAATGACGCAGTGGAATGTCACGGCCTCGGCGGCTGCGCGAAGTCTCGGCCGCAATTCGATCTGCTGCGGGCTGGCAGCGCTGCTGCCACTGATTGCCGGCCCGATCGCCGTGGGATATCGCGGCTTCGTTCCATCGCTCGGCTGGCTCTTGATGCTCGTTTTCTGCGTGATGGTCCTTGCGCTGGCGGTCCATCTCCTCTTCGATGCGCTGCTGTTTCGCCTTGCGTCGAGCCACGAGACAGAGGTCGCCGGCCTTGCCGCCGTCGACGACCTGTTGTCCCGGATGCAGCTTCGCAAGCCTGGCGGGGCGCCGCCTGGCTTGGAGAGGCGGATTGCCGGGTCGCGCCGCATCGTCTGGCGGCAGCGTTTTGCCCTCGCCATCTGTCTGGTGATTTTCGCGATCCTTCTGTTCGATGCAAACAACGGCCTGCCGCTATGCTGAATCGCATGCGGTCGATTGCATGATGGCTGGCTCGTGACTCTTCTAAGCTGGCTTCTCCGGCAGGTTATTGCCGTCCGGCGATGATCGACGAATTCACATCGTTGATGTCGCGCCTGCCGCAGAGCGCCATGGTGATGTCCATCTCCTTGCGGATGATGCCGAGCGCTAGCGATACGCCTTCCTTGCCCATGGCGCCGAGGCCGTAGAGGAAGGGGCGGCCGATATAAGTGCCCTTGGCGCCGAGCGCCACAGCCTTCAGCACGTCCTGGCCGGAGCGGATGCCGCCGTCGAGATGGATCTCGATACGGTCGCCGACGGCGTCGACGATCTTCGGCAGCATGCTGATCGATGAGGGGGCACCGTCAAGCTGACGCCCGCCATGATTGGAGACGACGATCGCATCGGCGCCGGTGTCGACGGCCGCCTTGGCATCCTCCGGATCGAGTATGCCCTTGATGATCAGCGGGCCGCCCCATTGTTCCTTGATCCAGGCGACATCCGCCCAGGACAGCCGGGGGTCGAACTGCTCATGCGTCCATGCGGAGAGCGAGGCGATACTGGTGACATTTTTCGCATGGCCAACGATATTGCCGAAGGTGCGGCGCTTGGTCTGCAGCATGTCCAGGCACCAGAAGGGCCGGGTCGCCATCTGCCAGACATGTTTCGGGGTGAATTTCGGCGGCGCCGACAGGCCGTTGCGCAGGTCCTTATGCCGCTGGCCGAGGATCTGCAGATCAGCGGTCAGCACCAGCGCCGAGCATCCGGCCGCCTTGGCGCGGTTGATGAGGTTGAGGACGAAATCCTTGTCCCTCATCACGTAGAGCTGGAACCAGAAGGGGCGCGTCGTCGCTGACGCCACGTCCTCGATCGAGCAGATGCTCATCGTCGAAAGCGTGAAGGGAACGCCGAACTCCTCGGCGGCGCGTGCCGCCAGCATCTCGCCATCTGCATGCTGCATGCCGGTCAGTCCGGTCGGCGCCAGCGCCACAGGCATCGACACTTTCTGGCCGATCATCGTCGTTTCCAGCGTGCGGTCGGTCATATCGACCATCACCCGCTGCCGCAGCTTGATCTGGCTGAAATCGCTCTCGTTGGCTGCATAGGTCGATTCCGTCCAGGCGCCCGAATCCGCATAGTCGAAAAACATCTTCGGCACACGGCGCTGTGCAAGCTTTTTCAGATCAGCGATGGTGAGCGGAGTGGCCATGAATTGAACCTTCACATCTGAATGCGACTATCGGCCATAACATGAATTTGGCAGGAGTGTTACGGGAAATTGGCCGTGCCAGGCAGCTTTCACGGGCCGATTTCAAGGGTAACAGGCCGTGTCAATTGAAGCCCCGCCTTCAATGCAACGCCGGCCACATACGTCTCGGCGATCGCCCGGTCGTCGCCCATCGTCTGCAGCAGGAAAAGCTCTTCGGGCAGCGTCTTCACCACTTCCATCTTCAGCGCCATGGCCGGTGTCGCCGCGGCATCGAGAACGACGAGATCGGCCTCGGTGCCGGGTTCCAGCGTGCCGATCCTGTCCGTCAGCGACAGGGCCTCGGCATTGCCGCGGGTCATCAGGTAATAGCTTTCCAGCGGGTTCAGCCGTTCGCCGAGCAACTGCTGGATCTTGTAGGCCTCGTCCATCGTCCGCAGCATCGAATAGCTGGAACCGCCGCCGATATCGGTCGCCACACCGATGCGAACCGGCTTTTCGCGCCGCGCCAGCGCCTTCAGCGGAAACAGGCCTGAGCCGAGGAAGAGGTTGGAGGTCGGGCAGTGGACGGCGACGGCACCCGCCTCGCTCATGGTATCGGCTTCGCGCTCGGACAGGTGGATGGCGTGGCCGAAGAGGCTTTTCGGCCCGAGCAGGCCGTAGCGGGCGTAGATGTCGGTATAGTCGAGCGCGTCGGGATAGAGCTCGCAGGTGAATTTGATCTCGTCGTGGTTTTCCGAAAGATGCGTCTGGATGTGCAGGTCGGGAAATTCGCGCGCGAGGGCAGCTACGGTCTCCATCTGCGCCGGCGTGGAGGTGATGGCGAAGCGCGGGGTGATGGCGACATGGTTTCGACCCTTGCCGTGCCAGTCCGATATCACCTGGCGCGTCTCGTCATAACCCGTCTCGGGCGTGTCGAGCAGGCCCTGCGGCGCGTTGCGGTCCATCATCACCTTGCCGCCGACCATGCGCATGTTGCGCCGCATGGCCTCAGCGAAGAAGGCGTCGACCGAGGTCTTGTGCACGGAGCAATAGGCGACCGCCGTGGTCGTGCCGTGGCGGATCATCTCGTCGAAGAAATGCGTGGCGATGCGCTTGGCATGCGCGCTTTCGACGAAGCGGCATTCCTCGGGAAAGGTATAGGTGTTCAGCCATTCGAGTAGATTGCCGGCATAGGAGGCGATCACCTGCATCTGCGGAAAATGCAGGTGCATGTCGATGAAGCCGGGCATGATCAGATGCGGGCGGTGGTCGATCTCGATCGTGTCTTCCGCCGCTTTTGCCTTGACGTCGCCATAGGGGCCGACCGCTGTGATCAGTCCGTCGGTCATCAGCAGGCCGCCATCCTCCTCGTAGAGATAGCTTTGGCTGTCGGCAAGGCTCAGCGGTGCGCGATGGAAGGAAAGCAGGCGGCCGCGCAGGAGTGTCGTCGTCATTGATTCTTGCCTTCGACTGCGCTCTCGAACCAGGCGACGAGCAGCTTGCGTTCATCCGGCGTGATGTCGGTGATGTTGCCGGGCGGCATGGCATGGCTGCGGCCCGCCTGTATATAGATTTCGCGGGCATGGGCGGCGATTTCCGCCTCATTTTCGAGCAGCACGCCCTTCGGCGGCCGCACGATGCCCTCATAGACCGGCTCGGCCGCGTGGCACATGGAACAGCGCGTCGAGACCAGTTGCTTGACGGCGGGGAAATGCGGATCGCCGGCAAATTGCTGGAAGGCGGGCGCGACCGCCGCCGCATCCGTCTCGCCCGTCAGTTGCTTCGGTGCGGTTGAAAGCCACATGATCAGGATGAAGAGGATGACGGTGGCGATCCACGTCCAGGTCGGCCGGCCCTTTCTGGCATGCGTGGTGTTGAACCAATGGCGGATGGTGACGCCCATCAGGAAGACCAGGGCGGCGATCAACCAGTTGAACTGCGTTCCGAAGGCGAGCGGATAATGGTTCGACAGCATGAAGAAGATGACGGGCAGCGTCAGGTAGTTGTTGTGCAGCGAACGCTGCTTGGCGACCTGCCCGAATTTGGGGTCGGGCGTGCGCCCGGCGATAAGATCGGCGACGACGATCTTCTGGTTCGGAATGATGATCATGAAGACGTTGGCCGACATGATCGTGGCGGTGAAGGCGCCGAGATGCAGGAAGGCGGCGCGGCCGGTGAAAAGCTGCGTATAGCCCCAGGCCATGAAGACGAGCACGACATAGAGCACCGCCATCAGCCCCCAGGTATTCCGCCCAAGCGGCGACTTGCAGAGCAGGTCGTAGACGATCCAGCCGAGGGCAAGCGACGCCAGCGATATCAGGATGGCGACGGGCGGGCTGATGTCGAGCACATGCCGGTCGATGAGGAAGAGGTCGGCGCCGCCATAATAGACGATGCAGAGCATCAGGAAGCCGGAAATCCAGGTGAAATAGCTTTCGTATTTAAACCAGGTCAGGTGCTCCGGCATCTGGGCGGGCGCCACCAGATATTTCTGGATATGGTAGAAGCCGCCGCCATGAACCTGCCATTCCTCGCCATAGGCGCCGGGCGGCAGATGCGGGCGTTTCACCAGTCCGAGATCGAGCGCGATAAAATAAAAGGACGATCCGATCCAGGCGATCGCGGTAATGACATGGAACCAGCGTGCCGCGAAGGCGAGCCATTCCCATGCTATGGCATATTCATACATCGAGTTCCCCTATCTTCCTCCGACTCGTGACATTGCGGAAATTTTGGCGGGGAGGGAAGAGGAGATTGAAGAACTGCACACGCGCAACGACCGGCGCGGCCAAAGGAGCAATGGAATGATCACCGCGCTCTACAGCGATCAAGTCATCGCCGACAACGCGCCGATGGACCGGCGGCTTGCGGCACTCATCCTCTCGCGTGGGAACCGCGTCGGCTATATCACGTCCGGTCCGGACCCGCAGCGGGCGTTTTTCGATGAGAAACGGCGTTATTACATGAGGTACGGGCTTCTTCTCGATCCTTTCGTCGATCTCGACGCACTCTCCGGCGACGAGGAGATCAGCAGGTTGTTTTCCTGTAACGCCATCCATCTTTCCGGCGGCCATACCGGCGATTTTCTGAGAAGGCTGCGGCAGAGCGGTATGCTGGACAAGTTGCGCGCATGGGCACTGGACGATGGCATTCTTGTCGGAACCAGCGCCGGGGCGATTTTAATAACGCCGACAATCGCCGTCGACGCGCTCTTTTCCGGCGCTTCGCCTGATGCGGTGCAGGATGGCGCGGCTCTTAATCTCCTGCCTTTCGAATTCTTCCCGCATCTGAACGACGATCCCGGCTATCTCTCCGCGCTACTACGCTACAGCGAGACGACGACAACACCCATTCTCGCGTATCGGGACGGCGAAGGTGTCATTCTCGGCAATGGGCTCGTCGAGATCTTCGGCGCTCCACTGATGATTTCCGGCGGTTTTGCCGAAGTTGCCGATCGCGGTCGGATCGTCGATCTGCTGTCGCGTGCCTAAAAGCTGCCGAGAAGGCTGTGCATTATCTCTGCCTTATACTGAATCTGCTAATTCAGCAGATCCGGAACTACGACGACTCGATTACAGTTATTTTTGCAGGCCGCCGGAATAAAATAAGAACCCTTAGATCATCGGCGGCGCATTCATCGACGGAGAAGATGCCCATGCGCAGCATTCTGACGTGTGTGATGATTGCGTATGCGTCGTTGGCGACGGCTCACGACGCACCTTCGGGGTGGAGTTATGACCCCTATTGTTGCAACGGCGACAGTCATAATGGCGATTGCCAGATGATCCCTTCGAAAAGCGTGGCAGTGACGCCAGGTGGATATCGTGTGACGCTGATGCCGGGCGACCACCGGTTGGTCACGCATGCTCATGTCTTCCTGCTGCCAATGACGAAGGCAATGCAATCCGGCGATAACGACTATCATCTCTGTCTGTTCCCGAACGAGGATACACCGCGCTGTTTCTATGCGCCGGAACTGGGATATTGAAGACGGACCACAGCACCGGACCCGGCTCACGAACCGGGTTCGGTATGTCGTTGTCCGAAAACCGCTCTACAGTTTTAGGCGGCATCAATTTCCGGCGGCCTTCATCTCCTCAAGGATCCAGTTGCGGAAGGCCTTGATCTTGGGCACGTTGCGACGGTTTTCGGGGTAGACGAGCCAATAGGCCTTGCCGTCGCTGCGGGTCAGTTCGAAGGGCTGGTAGAGCCGGCCGAGCGCGATCTCGGCCGCATAGAAGGCCGGATGGAGAATGGCGACGCCATGGCCGGCGATCGCTGCATCGGCTTCCACCGCCTGGGAGCCAAGCTGGTTGCGCGGGCGCCGATCGAGATCCGTCTCCGTGACGCCGGCTGCCTCGAACCATTGTTTCCACCAGATGTCGCCGGCGTCGAAGAGATCGAACTTCAGGAGATCGCGCGGCTCCCTGATGCCGCCTGCCGTCTCCGCCAGCTTTGGGCTCAGCATCGGCGTGAACTCCAGGCCCATCAGCCGGTGCAGCGTCAGCCCCGGCCAGTTGCCGTCGCCCCAGCGGATGCCGACATCGATCTGCTCGCGGGCGAAGTCGATGATATCAGAGCTCGCCTGAAAGCGCACCGCAATCGCCGGATGTTTCAAGTGGAAAGAGCCGAGGCGCGGCGCCAGCCATTTCGAGGCGAAGGTATGGGTCGAGCTGATGGCGAGCGT
Source organism: Rhizobium leguminosarum (assembly GCF_002953715.1). Classification (GTDB taxonomy): domain Bacteria; phylum Pseudomonadota; class Alphaproteobacteria; order Rhizobiales; family Rhizobiaceae; genus Rhizobium; species Rhizobium leguminosarum_V. The sequence continues at coordinate 3,212,669 of NZ_CP025012.1, read as the reverse complement.
GCCTTCGACGCTGTCGCGCGCCGTCGCCATTGCGTCATGCAGCATGGCAAAGGCTTCGGTCACCTTCGGTGCCAGGCGTTCGCCGGTCTCCGTCAGTGCGATCTGGCGCGGGCGGCGCAGGAAGAGCGGCTCGCCGACATTCTCCTCCAGCAGCTTGATCTGATAGCTGACGGCCGTCTGCGTCATGCCGAGTTCGTCGCCCGCCTTGGTGAAACTTCCGAGCCGGGCAGCAGCCTCGAAGACGCGCAGCGCATTCAGCGGAAATTGTTTCGAGAGTTTCATGGATAAGTTCTCTTGATGCAGGCAGACGGTCGTTCGATTGGAATTGCAGCACTTTTGGCTGCAAACTGCAACTCATACCATCAAACCATCGAGGTGATGTCATGAATTGCTATGCTATCGAACAGAGTCCGCCGCAGCCGACCATCGGGATTTTCCAGCGTATCGGCGCTTGGCTGGCGCAGATCTGGCGCATGCCCAGCCTCGATCTCGACACGGTGCCGGACCGCGTCAAGCGCGATCTCGGTTTCCTCGACGGGCGCGATCCCTATTACGAGGACGAGCGCATGCGGTAGGCAGCGAGCGCCGTCAGGATCTCGGCGGCGGTCATGGCGGCGATCACCTCAGGACGCTTGTCCCTGACTGCCGAGCCGCCGATCGGCAGCGTCAGCCGCTCCATCCGGCCGCGCTCTCCGCCACCTTCGCGGGAAAGCCAGCTTGCGAAGGTGGCGCGCTTAGTCGCCGAGCCGATCATGCCGGTATAGGCGAGGTCGGTCTTTTCCAGTGCCTCGCGGGCGATGAGGAAATCCAGCGCGTGGTCGTGCGTCAGGATGACGACCACGCCGCCGGCCGGAATATCCTTCACCAGTGCTTCTGGCATCGGCACAAGTCGCGCCTTGGTCTCTGCCGGCAGGTTGGCGAGCTCTTCCTGCCGCGTTTCGACGACCGTCACCGACAGCGGCAGCGGCGCCAAGGCCGTAGCCAGCGCCCGGCCGACATGGCCGGCACCGAAGAGATAGACCTCCGGCAGACACTCGATCTCGCCGGCAAGCCTGGCTTCGATTTCTTCACCAACCGCCTGCGTCACCCGGCGAAACCGCAGCTGCGTGCGACCACCGCAGCACTGGCCAATGTCGGGGCCGAGCGGGATATCCATCTCCGCCATCCCGCCGGTTCCCGCGAGCATGTCCCGCGCATTCGCGATCGCCATGAATTCGAACTGGCCGCCGCCGATCGTGCCACACAGAGCTTCAGCCGAGACGAGCATGAAGGTACCGGTCTCACGCGGGGTGGAGCCTTGTGTGCCGGTGATGTCGATGAGGATGCTGTCCGGGTGGGCGGCGAGGAAGCGGCGGATGTCGGTCATGGGTGGCTGACCGATGGGTTCGCCGCCGAGGACAGCAAACGAGCCTGACGCGCGCCCATCTTCCTACACCCGCTTCATCCGCTCGACCGCCATCAGCACCCGTTCCGGCGTCGCCGGTGCGTCGAGCCTCGGGCAGACCCGATAATCCGCGACACTTGCTACCGCCATCGACAGTGCCTCCAGCACCGAGATCGCCAGCATGAAGGGTGGTTCGCCGACGGCCTTGGAGCGGCCGATGGTGGCCTCAGCGTTCTCGGACCATTCGGCTAGGCGCACGTTGAAGATCTTCGGGCGGTCGGACGCGAGTGGGATCTTGTAGGTCGAGGGGGCATGGGTGCGCAGCCGGCCCTTGTCGTCCCACCAGAGTTCTTCCGTCGTCAGCCAGCCCAGGCCCTGCACGAAGGCACCTTCGACCTGACCCATATCGATCGCCGGATTCAGCGAGCGACCGACATCGTGGAGGATGTCGGTGCGGTCGATCAGATATTCGCCGGTCAGCGTGTCGATCGACACTTCGGTGCAGGAGGCGCCATAGGCGAAATAATAGAAGGGCGTGCCGCGGCCGGCCTTGCGGTCCCAGTGGATCTTCGGCGTCTTGTAGAAGCCGGCGGCGGACAGCTGGACGCGGGCGAAATAGGCCTGCTTGATGAAATCGGGGAAGGGGATTTCGATCTCGCCGACGCGCACGCGGTTCGGCAGGAAGACGACGTCGGCGGGCCCAACATCCCATTTCTCGGCGGCGAAGGCGACCAGCCGTTCCTTGATCTGGCGGGCGGCGTCATAGGCGGCCATGCCGTTCAAGTCCGAGCCGGAGGAGGCGGCAGTGGCCGAGGTGTTCGGCACTTTGGCCGTCGTCGTCGCGGTGATTTTCACCCTGTCGATATCGACCTGGAAGCTGTCAGCCAGCACCTGCGCCACCTTGGTGTAGAGGCCCTGGCCCATTTCGGTGCCGCCATGGTTCAGGTGGATCGAGCCGTCTTGGTAGATATGGACGAGGGCGCCGGCCTGGTTGAAGGCGGTCATGGTGAAGGAGATGCCGAATTTCACCGGCGTCAGCGCGATGCCCTTTCTTATATAGCGGCTGTCGCGGTTGAAGGCGATGATGGCGTTGCGCCGTGCCTGGTATTCGGACGTTTCCTCCAGCTCCTCGACGATGCGGGCGATGATATTGTCCTCGACCTCCTGATGGTAGGGGGTGAGTGTGCGTTCGGAGCCCGGCTGGCCGTAGAAATTCAGCTTGCGGACATCGAGCGGATCCTTGCCGAGGGCATAGGCGATCTCCTCGATGAAGCGCTCGGCGCCGAGCATGCCCTGCGGCCCGCCGAAACCGCGGAAGGCGGTATTGGAGACGGTGTGCGTCTTCAGCGGCTTCGAAGTCAGATGCACATGCGGATAGAAATAACTGGAATCGGCATGGAAGAGGGCACGGTCGGTCACCGGTCCTGAGAGGTCGGAGGAGAAGCCGCAGCGTGCCGCATAGGTCGCGTCGACCGCGTGGACGCGGCCTTCGGCATCGAAGCCCACCTCGTAATCGACGAGGAAATCGTGACGTTTGCCGGTGGCGCTCATATCCTCGTCGCGGTCCGGGCGGAATTTGATCGCGCGGCCGAGTTTCTTGGCGGCAATCGCCGCAAGCGCTGCGAACTGATTGCCCTGCGTCTCCTTGCCGCCGAAGCCGCCGCCCATGCGGCGCACGTTGACGGTCACCGCGTTCGAGGGGATATCGAGCACGTGGCCGACGATGTGCTGGATCTCGCTTGGATGCTGCGTCGAGGACCAGACGGTGACCTCGTCGTCCTCGCCGGGGATGGCCACGGCAATATGGCCTTCGAGGTAGAAATGCTCCTGTCCGCCGATGCGCATCTGACCTTTCAGACGCATGGCTGCATTCGTCATTTCCGTTTCCGGCTCGCCGCGCCGCAGTGTCATCGGGGTGATGACGAGCGGGCTGCCATTGGCGAGAGCGCCGTCGATATCGCTCCAATGCGGCAGGTCGCGATAGTCGATCTTTGCCAGCCGCGCGGCACGGCGGGCCACATCACGCGTTTCGGCGATGACGGCAAAGATCGGCTGGCCGTGGAACTCAACTAATGTTTCGGCCAGCAGCGGCTCGTCATGGCTGCCGTTGGAGCTGACGTCGTTGACGCCAGGGACATCCTTGCCGGTGAAGACCCAGACGACGCCGGGATAGGCAGCGACCGCGGAAAGATCGATAGCGGTGATTTCGGCATGTGCCCGGTCGGAGAGGCCGAGGGCGCCGTGCAGCAGGCCCGCGGGTTCGGGAATATCGTCGATATAATCGGCGGTTCCGGTGACATGCTTATGCGCTGAATCATGCCGCAGCGAGCCGTGCATCGGGCCTGCGATGATGGCCTTGCGGTCTTCGAAGGTGGATTTGTCCATCAGATGAGCCCTCCACGGTCAGCACGGTTTTCTGCGCGGCCCCTCATCCGGCTGCCGCCACCAACCGGGGTCGAGCCACCGGTCTCGACCCGTCCTTCGGACTCCCGCTTGCGGGGAGAAGGGACATGCCGCGCCGTCTTCGTTCCTCGCCACCTCTCGCAGGGCACGTCCCCTCTCCCCGCAAGCGGGCAGAGGGTTAGGGTGAGGGGCAAAGTGGTGACTGCGGGAGGCCAATTCGCGAAACAAACCATCACGCCACCTCCTCGAACCGCTTCAGTTCGGCCGGCGCACCGACGGTCTCAAGATAGAACCGCGTCAGCAGGTTCTTCGCCGTCAGCTGGCGGTATTCCGCCGTCGCGCGCCAGTCGGTCAGCGGCTGGAAATCGGCGTCGAAGGCGGGGCGGGCTGCGTCGATCGTCGCTTCCGTCCATGGTTTGCCGATCAGCGCGGCCTCCACCGTGCGGGCGCGTTTCGGCGTCGCAGCCATGCCGCCGAAGGCGATACGGATGTCGGTGATCATTTCGGCCTCGTCGAGCGTCAGCAGGAAAGCGCCGAGCACGGCAGTGATGTCCTCGTCGCGGCGCTTGGTGATCTTGTAGGCGGCAAAGCGGTTGGCTGCTGCCGGGTAGGGCACGAAGACGCTTTCGACAAATTCGCCGGGCTTCCGGTCCTGCTTGCCATAGGCGATGAAGAAATCCTCGAGCGGCATTCTGCGCTGGCCTTGCAGGGACCGCAGCGTCAGCGTCGCGCCGAGCGCGATCAGCGGTGGCGGGCTGTCGCCGATCGGCGAGCCGTTGGCGATGTTGCCGCCGATCGTGCCCATGTTGCGCACCTGCTCGCCGCCGATGCGATCGATCAGCCGGCCGAGCGCCGGAATTTTCTTGGAGATCGCCTCGAAGGCCTTGGTATAGCTGACGCCGGCGCCGATGGCGATGCCGTCCTCGCCTTCCGTGACCGACTGCAATTCGCTGAGGTGGTTGATAAAAACCACCGGGCTCAGCTTGCGCATCTGCTTCGTCACCCAGAGGCCGACATCGGTCGCGCCGGCGACGATAATCGCGTCGGGTTCCTGCGAAAGGACCTCGGCCAGCGCCCGGACAGAAGCCGGCACGATCAGCCGGTCTTCGCCATTCGCAATCCTGATCGTGCCGCTCGCCTGTATTGCCCAAAGCCGCGCGACGATTTCCGAGCGCGTCCGTTCCAGCGGGTCGAAGAGTGTGCTCGGCCGCATCAGGCTCACCTGCTCGGCGGCCTTGACGATCGGCTCGTAGCCCGTGCAGCGACAGAGATTGCCTTGCAGCGCCTTTTCGATTTCCTGGCGGCTCGGCTTTTCCTTGGCGAGCCAGAGACCGTAAAGCGACATGACGAAGCCCGGGGTACAGAAGCCGCATTGCGAGCCGTGGCAATCGACCAGTGCCTGCTGGACGGGATGCAGCGCGCCGTCCCTGCCGGCCAGATGCTCGACCGTTACCACATGGGTGGCGTGCAGCGAGCCCATGAAACGGATGCAGGCATTGACGGATTCATAGGCGAGCTTGCCATCGGCCAGCCGGCCGACGAGCACGGTGCAGGCGCCGCAATCGCCTTCCGCGCATCCCTCCTTGGTGCCCGTCAGCCGCCGCTTCAACCGCAGAAAATCGAGAAGCGTCTCGGTTGGCCTGACATCGGTAAGCGTGATGTCCTCGCCATTCAGGATGAAGCGGATGCTGTCGTTCATGATGTTCCTGTTGTTGTTTTTGCAAATGGTTAAGCCGCCGTCCAGCCACCGTCAATCGAGATGTGCGTTCCGGTCACTTGCCGGGCGGCATCGCTGGCGAGATAGAGCGACAATGCGCCGATTTCCTCGGCCTTGACGAATTCATGCGTCGGCTGCGCCTTGAGGATGACCTCGCTCTTTACCTGTTCCTCGGTCATGCCGCGGGCCTTGGCGGTATCCGGTATCTGCTTCTCGACGAGCGGCGTCAGCACGTAGCCGGGGCAGATGGCGTTCACGGTCACGCCGAATTCGGCAAGTTCCAGCGCTGCCGTCTTCGTCAGGCCTAATATACCATGTTTTGCCGCGACATAGGCGGATTTGAAGGGTGAGGCGACGAGCCCGTGGGCCGAGGCGATATTGATGATGCGGCCGTACTTCTTCGCCTTCATCAGCGGGATCGCGGCGCGCATGGTATGAAAGGAGCTCGACAGATTGATCGCAATGATCTGATCCCATTTCTCGATCGGGAAATCCTCGATCTTCTCGACATGCTGGATGCCGGCATTGTTGACCAGGACATCGACGCCGCCGAAGGTCTTGGCCGCCGTTTCGATCAGGTCGGCGATCTCGGCGGGCTTGGTCATGTCGGCCGGATGATAGAGCGCCCGGCCTTTGGACAATGATTCAAGCCGCTCGACGATCGCCTTGATTTCATCGGCCTTTCCGAAGCCGTTGATGACGATGTTGTCGCCCGTTTCTGCGAAGGCAGTGGCGATCGCAAGGCCGATGCCGCTGGTGGAACCGGTGACGACGACTGTTCTGCTCATGCTGTTCTCCCTGAAATGGCGATGCTGCGTTGCAGCGTTAGCTGCGAGGTTATGCCCAAAGCCGTCGGGCTGGCAATTCCGCTTTATTCGCTTTTCTCACCCGCATCCGTGTCCTATTGATTTGTCACGATAATCGACATGCAAGAGCATTTCCGTTTTTCTCCGAATCACGGAAATGCTCTATGTCTTTGTTCACGCAATTCCGGACGCAAAACCGCTGCGCACTTTTGCTGGAATTGCTCTAGCGGGAGGGTTTTCATGAGTGGATATGTTCTGGCGATCGATCAGGGAACGACGTCGACACGGGCAATCGTCTTCGATGGCGACATGCATGTCGCCGGCAAGGGTCAGAAGGAATTCACCCAGATCTATCCGCGCTCCGGCTGGGTCGAGCACGATCCCGAGGAGATCTGGGATTCGGTCGTCTCCACCGTCCACATGGCGCTGCGCGATGCCGGGATCGAGGCTAGGGATCTTGCTGCACTCGGCATCACCAATCAGCGCGAGACCGTTGTCGTCTGGGAGCGCGAGACGGGCCGCCCGATCCAGAATGCCATCGTCTGGCAGGACCGGCGCACGGCAAGCTATTGCGACAATCTGAAAAGGCAGGATCTCGAGCGGCTGTTCACGAAGAAGACCGGCCTGATCCTCGATCCCTATTTTTCCGGCACCAAACTTTCCTGGATGCTTGCAAACGTGAAGGGCGCCCGGGCGCGTGCTGCCAGGGGCGATCTCTGCTTCGGCACGATCGACACCTTCCTGATCTGGCGGCTGACGGGAGGGAAGAGCTTCGTCACCGATGCCACCAATGCCTCGCGCACGCTGATGTACAACATCGCCGAAAACGCGTGGGACGAGGATCTGCTCGATATTCTGAGGGTCCCTACCGCAATGCTCCCGGAGGTCAAGGATTGCGCCGCGGATTTCGGCACGGTCGATCTTGATATCTTCGGTGCTGCCATCCCCATCCTCGGCGTTGCCGGCGACCAGCAGGCGGCGACCATTGGCCAGGCGTGTTTTGCGCCGGGCATGATGAAATCGACCTACGGCACTGGCTGTTTCGCACTGCTCAACACCGGCGCCGACATGGTGCGCTCCAAAAATCGGCTACTGACTACCATCGCCTATCGCCTGAACGGCGAGACGACCTATGCGCTGGAGGGTTCGATCTTCATCGCGGGTGCGGCCGTGCAGTGGCTGCGGGACGGGCTCGGCATCATCGGCAGCGCGGCGGAGACCAATGCGCTTGCCGAAAGGGCCGATCCGACCCAGGAGGTTTATCTCGTGCCAGCCTTCACCGGCCTCGGCGCGCCGCACTGGGATGCCAAGGCGCGCGGCGCGATCTTCGGGTTGACGCGCAACAGCGGCCCCGCCGAACTCTCCCGGGCGGCGCTGGAGGCCGTCTGCTATCAGACCCGCGACCTGCTCGATGCCATGCAGAAAGACTGGAAGAACGGCGCCGACGACACCGTCCTGCGCGTCGACGGCGGCATGGTCGCCTCCGACTGGACGATGCAGCGTCTTGCCGATCTGCTTGACGCCCCGGTCGATCGCCCGGTGATCCTGGAGACGACGGCGCTGGGGGCTGCCTGGCTCGCCGGCAGTCGGGCAGGGGTGTGGCCGGACCGGGACGGTTTTTCGGCGACCTGGAAACGGGATCGGCGGTTCGAACCAGACATGGACGAGAAGGTGCGGGCGGCAAAACTCAAGGGTTGGAAGAATGCGGTCAGGCGGACCTTGAGCGAAGGCTGAGGGGTGATCAGCGCCGTACCATAGCTCCGCTTGTCCCGGGAGATGCCCGGCAATTTCTGCAGCCACGGTGTCGCCGTTGCTTCGAAAGATCACGAATTCCCGTCAATAATTTTTTGATGCGGCCTGTCGGGTAAGCGGTTACTCCTTCGTCATTCAAAAAGAGGAGTGAGCGATGCTTTATGCAATCCTTTGTTACGCCCATGAGGAAACCGTCTTCGCCTGGACCAAGGAGGAAGAAGCTGCCGTCATGGAGAAACTCTACGCCGTGCAGGAGCCGCTTGCCGCATCCGGCAAACTCGGCCCCGTCGGACGACTGATGCCGACGACGGCTGCGACCACGGTGCGCAAGGGCAAGGACGAGCCCTTGGTCATCGATGGGCCTTTTGCGGAAACGAAAGAGGCGCTTCTCGGCTTCTACGTCGTCGACTTTGAAACGCTCGACGAGGCGATCGGCTTCTCGAAGCAGCTTTCATCCGTCAATCCAGGTTCCACCTCTTACGAAATTCGGCCTTTCTACGTCTTCAGGCCCGGAGATGCTTCATCATGACAGACATTGCCTGGATCGACCTCGCGCTTGCATCGGCCCGCCCGAAGGCGCTCGGCGCCCTGCTGCGCTATTTCCGCAATCTCGATACCGCGGAAGAGGCGTTTCAGGAGGCGTGTCTGAGGGCGATCCGGACATGGCCGGAGAAAGGGCCACCGCGCGATCCCACAGCCTGGCTTATCTTCGTCGGTCGCAACAGCGGCATCGATTCGGTGCGCAAACGGGCGAAGATCCAGGCTCTGCCGGATGAGGACGTCATTTCCGATACCGAGGATGCCGAAAGCGATATCGTCGAGCGGCTGGACGATTCCAACTATCGCGACGATATTCTGCGGCTGCTGTTCATCTGCTGCCATCCCGATCTACCCGCGACCCAGCAGATCGCGCTGGCGCTGCGCATCGTCTCCGGCCTTTCGGTGCCGCAGATCGCGCGCGCCTTCCTGGTTTCCGAGAGCGCCATGGAACAGCGCATTACCCGGGCCAAGGCGCGCGTCGCCAAGGCCGGCGTGCCTTTCGAAACGCCGAGCCCGCAGGAGAGGGCCGAACGGCTCTCGATCGTCAGCACGATGATCTACCTGATCTTCAACGAGGGCTACAGCCAGGCCGATCCCAGGCATGAGGCGGCTGCCTTCAGCGACGAAGCGATCCGGCTGGCGCGATTGATGCTGCATATCTTCCCATCCGAACCGGAGCTGATGGGGCTGCTTGCGCTCATGCTCCTGCAGATCTCGCGCCGGCCGGCGCGCTTCAACGCCGGAGACGAGATCGTGCTGCTCGAAGATCAGGACCGGTCGCTCTGGAACCGGCCCTTCGTCAACGAGGCCTTAGCGCTACTCGACAAGGCGCTACGCCATCGTCAGCCCGCTCCTTATCAGATTCAGGCAGCCATCGCCGCTGTTCACTCCCGCGCAAAACGCGCTGAAGATACAGACTGGGTGGAGATCGATCTGCTCTATCGCGCGCTGGAGCGTCTCCAGCCGTCGCCTGTCGTAACGCTCAACCGGGCCGTCGTCGTCTCCAAGCTCCAGGGTGCGCAGGATGCGCTCGACCTCATCGATCCGCTTGGCGAAAAACTCGGCGGCTATTTCTACTATCACGGCCTGCGGGGCGGATTGCTGAAGCAGCTTGGCTTGACCAGCCAAGCGCGCGAAGCCTTCGACCGCGCCATTGCACTGGCCCATTCGGCGGCAGAGGCAGCCCATATCCGCCGGCAGATCGACAAGATGCAGGAAGATGCCACGCAGCCGATCGCAAAATAAAATGCGAAGAAGCCGGCGGGCTGTCGGAACGGCGAACTTCGACACGTCCTTGTAACAACCTGACAGGAAACAGGTTTCATTCAAATGGAGAGATGTCGACATGACCGCCAGCACGCAACATGAACTCGTCCTCGTTCGCGAATTCGATGCGCCGCGCGAGAAGATCTACAAAGCATGGACCGATCCTGATCTGATGAAGCAATGGTTCGTGCCGCGTCCCTGGGGTGTGACGGAAGCGACGCTCGACGTCCGCTCCGGCGGTTCCAGCGTCATCGTCATGCATGACCCCGAGGGCAATCAGTACCCAAACCGCGGCGTCTATCTCGAGATCATCGAGAACGAGAAGATCGTCTTCACCGATGCCTATACCAGCGCCTGGGTGCCTTCCGAGAAACCTTTCTTCACAGGCGTCATCCTGCTCGAAGATCTCGGCAACGGTCGCACGAAATATACGGCCAAGGCGCTGCACTGGCGCGCCGAGGACAAGGAAGCACACGAGAAGATGGGTTTCCACGAAGGATGGGGCAAGGCTGCGGACCAACTGGCGGAGCTGCTGGCGAAGATGTGAGCGGGGGGCGAGGCGGCGCGGCGAGACCGCGTCGTCCTGGCAGTTGAAGCATCGTCTAAGGCGGTTCGAAAGATGATTCCGCCGGCGCTTCGAAGTCGTTGAATTCAGATTCGAATTGGTCGCCGATCGATCTTCCAGATTCCCAAAGACATCATGTCGCCCATCGAAATTCTCGAACAGTCCGTTCCAGAATTTGTATTTGCGCTCTATCCCCGGCATCCTTATCTCAGCCGAGAATTCAACAGGATGCCGATGATGGAACTGGGGCTTTACACATTCGCCGACGTCAATCCCAACCCCTCCCGCAGCAAGGGCGCGGAAGGGGCGGAGCGGCTGAAGCATCTTATCGAGGAAATCGAGCTTGCCGATCAGGTGGGGCTCGACGTCTTCGGGCTCGGCGAGCATCACCGGCCGGACTATGCAGCGTCTGCTCCGGCGGTCGTCTTGGCCGCGGCCGCCGTCAAGACGAGGAATATCCGGCTGACCAGTGCGGTCACCGTGCTCTCGTCCGACGATCCGGTGCGCGTCTTCCAGCAGTTTTCGACGCTCGACCTGATCTCCAACGGCCGGGCCGAGATCATGGCGGGCCGCGGCTCCTTCATCGAGTCCTTCCCGCTGTTCGGCTATAATCTCGAAGACTACGACCAGCTTTTCGAGGAGAAGCTCGATCTGCTGCTGGCGCTGCGCGACGGCGAGGTTGTGGAATGGAAGGGTGAGCTTCGCGCGCCGATCAACGGGCGCGGCGTCTATCCCAGGCCGCTGCAGGATCCGCTGCCGCTCTGGGTTGCCGTTGGCGGCACGCCGCAGTCGGTGGCGCGCGCTGGCGCGCTGGGCCTGCCGGTCGCGCTGGCGATCATCGGCGGTGAGCCGCGTCGTTTTGCGCCGCTCTTCGATCTCTACCGCGAGGCGGCGCGCCGGGCAGGGCAGGATCAGGCGAAGCTGAAGACCAGCATCAACGTCCATGGCTTCATCGCCGATACAACGGAGGCGGCGGCCAACCAGTTCTACGGGCCTCAAGCCGAGGTGATGAACCGCATCGGCCGTGAGCGCGGCTGGGGACCGACGAACCGGGCGCATTTCGACATGTCGCGTGGGCCGAACGGCGCGCTCTTCGTCGGTGATCCTGAGGCGGTCGCCGAAAAGATCATCGCCCATCATGCACTCTTCAAGAACGACCGCTTCCTGCTGCAGATGGCGATCGGCCTGATGCCGCATGCCGAGATCATGCGCGGCATCGAGCTTTACGGCACGAAAGTCGCGCCGATCGTCAGAAAGGCATTGACTGAAAGGGGCGAAGAGGCGAAAGCCACGGCCTGACGAGCGCATAACGTCGAACATCGGAATCGATTTTCGAAAAAGGATTGTGCGCCACTTCAACGTGATGAGCGTCCTTCGCGCGTCCTGTCGAACGCGCGGCGCTCTGAGGCGGCCGCGGCCGTCCTGCGCAAGGCCGGAACAGACGAATGGTTATCGCAAACGACGACGAACTGGTAAAGCTCAAGGAGATCGGTCGCATCTGCGCCAACGCCATACAGGTGATGGCGGCGGCAATGGAACCCGGCATGACGACGCTGGAACTCGACCAGATCGGCCGCAAAGTGCTCGAGGATTCGGGCGCGCGTTCGGCGCCGGAGTTCTGCTACCAGTTTCCCGGCGCCACCTGCATCAGCATCAATGAGGAAATCGCCCACGGTATTCCCGGCCCGCGCGTCATCCGCGCGGGCGATCTCATCAATATCGACGTCTCGGCGGAAAAGGATGGCTTCTTCGCCGATACCGGCGCCTCCTTCACCATGCCGCCGGTCAAGCCGAAGATCGAGCGGCTCTGCCGCGACGGCAAGCGGGCGCTTTGGATCGGGCTCAACCAGGTCAAATCGGGCGAGCCGCTGGCAAAGATCGGCACAGCCGTCGGCGCCTTTGCGCAGAAGAACCGCTATACGCTGGTCGCCAATCTGGCGAGCCACGGCGTCGGCCGCTCCCTGCATGAGGAGCCGGCCGAGCTCTCGACCTGGCCGGACCCTTCGGAAAAGCGGATGATGACGGAAGGTCTCGTCTTCACCGTCGAGCCGTTTCTCTCACTCGGCGCGACATGGGCCGAAGGCGGCGACGATGCCTGGACGCTCTATGCCGATCCGAAGGCGCCGACCGTGCAATACGAACACACGGTGGTGGCGACGCGCAACGGGCCGGTGATTCTGACCTTGCCGGATGAGCGGGCGTAGGGCGTTAGGGAGCGCCTCGCCCTTCAAGGTTTGCATCTCCACGACGCTTTGTAGGGTGCGCCCACTTCTCCTCCCTCATTCCTGTGCCTGTCACAGGAATGAGGGAGGAGAGGTTAGCGCACTCGTCAACTCACCGAGCTTTGGTGGCCAGCCTTGCTCTTTAACCCCGCGTTCCCGGCCTGCCGCCTTGCAGGATTTCGGTGGCCGCGCGTTCGAGGATGCCGGCGATGCGGGCGGCTTCGGGTTTCGACCAGGGATAGCGCATCCGCATGGCCGAGCGCAGCAGCATGCGGGCGGCGCGGATATCACCACCGTCCTGCATGAAATCGCCGTCATCGCCTTCGTCGGCGCTGTGACGGTCGGCTTCGAAGACACGCTTCACATGGGCCATCTTCTCGCCGATGCGTTCCAGCTTGGCGAACGTATGCAGGATCATGGCGCGGTTTTCCTCGATGCGCCCGCGGCCTGCCTCGGTGATGCGGTAGAGCTTCTTGGCGCCCTCCACCTCGACCTCGGCAAGGCCGGTTTCCTCGAGATAGGTGAGGGCGGGATAGATGACGCCGGGGCTCGGCACGTAGAAGCCGCCGGACCGCTCCTCCAGCAACTTTATCAATTCATAGCCGTGGCGCGGTTGCTCAGCGAGCAGGGCCAAGATGACGAGCTGCAGGTCGCCCGCCGCGAATTTGCGGCCCATACGGAAATCTCCGCCGAACATGCCGCCTTTAAAACCTCTCATGGGTCTTCCTTTCATCGTTAGATGTATCGTTGACTATGTCGTAAAACATATATCGTAAGATAATTGTTTTCAAGAGGGGGTGAAAATTTCCGACGTTTCGGGAAATTGATCGATCGATCAGAATTACTTGATTGTGATGCCGGTGCTGCAGCGCGATAAACACGAACATGCTCGCCCGCACCCGAAACTCCCCACCGAACCTCGTCTCCACCGCCGCTGCCGGCGCCGTTGCCATGGCTGCTGCCATGGGCTTCGGGCGCTTCTCCTACACGCCGATCCTGCCCGGTATGATCAGCGGTGTGCCGCTTTCGGCGGCGGATGCAGGCTTCATCGCGTCGGCGAACTTCGTCGGTTATCTCGTCGGCGCAGTGCTAGCCGCCTATGGCTGGGCGGCGGGGCGGGAGCGGCTGGTGGCGCTGTTGTCGCTGCTGGCAACCGCGATCCTGCTTGCCGCCATGGCCGCCACCGATTCCGTCGCCGTCTTTGCCATTATTCGTTTCTTGGCCGGTGTCGCCAGCGCCTTTGCGATGGTCTTCACCTCGTCGATCGTTCTCAGCCACGGGGCTGCCGCCGGTAACGATCATGTGCAGGCGGCGCATTTCGGCGGGCCGGGAGCGGGCATCGCGCTGTCCTCGGTCATGGTGTTTCTGATCGGCCTCGGCTTTCACGACGGGCCGGGCGGCTGGCGGGCCGACTGGATCGGCGGAGCGCTTTATTGCGCGGCAAGCCTCGTCGTCGTCTTCCTGCTATTGCCGTCGACGCCGGCGCAATCAGCGCAGGCGGGCAGGGAGCCGCCGCTCATCTGGAACCGGCCGATGGTGCTGCTGACGCTGTCCTACGGTCTATTCGGCTTCGGCTACGTCATCACCGCGACCTTCCTCGTCACCATCGCACGTCTTTCTGCAACGGGACCCTTCGTCGAATTCCTCTGCTGGTTCATCGCCGGCCTGACGGCTGCGGTGGCGCTGTTTGCCTGGAAACCGCTGGTCAAGCCGCTCGGGCTTGGCGGCGTCTACGTCGCAGCCCTTCTGGTCGAGGCCGCCGGCGTGCTTGCGACCGTGGCGCTGCCGCCTTCCGTCGCACCGCTGATCGGCGGGGCGCTGTTCGGGGCGACGTTCCTGGCGATCACCGCTTACGGGCTGCAGATCGGCCGCAAGCTTTCGCCTGACAGTCCGCGGCGGATCCTGGCGATGATGACAGCCGCCTTCGGCGTCGGCCAGATCGTCGGGCCCGTTGTCGCCGGCTGGATCGCCGAGCGCAGTGGCAATTTCACCGTGCCGACAGTGATCGCCGCCATAGCACTCGTCGCCTGCGCAGCGCTGGTGATGCCGGTGATCAAGAAAATCTCTTAACCGGTTACATCTCCGTAACAATCGGCTGAACCCATTGCTGCTTCCTTGGAACTGCCTTAGTTTCCGGCACAATCAGTGTTGACGACACTCCCGAGACTCACAGTTCAGGAAAGCAAAGCCCCCCGTGTTTCATTCGTTTTTTCCCCGACCGAAGCTGTTTTTCACCTCCGCGGTCGCATGGACGCTCGCCTGCGTTTTCTTTTGGTATTTCGCAGGCATTGGCCTTTTGACCAATCTTGGCTTTCCTCCACTGTCGGAGGATGCACAGCCAGTCGGAGCCGCGTTCTTTGTCGCACCTACCAATTTGCTATTTTATCTATTTTTCATACTTTGCTCCGCTTTGTTCTGCGGTGTATGGCACGTCCTCGCCCACGCGCATCCTTGGAAAATATGGTCGGTCTGGGGATCGGCGCTGATTATTTTCATTACGTATTTCGGCGTTCAAATGGATGTGGCAATTAATGTTTGGCGAGGACCTTTCTTTGATCTTCTTCAAAATGCACTTGCCGGAAAACCGGGCATCACCAATGAGAACTTCTATTATTTGATCTTGAAGTTCTTGGAGATCGGTACGGTGGGCGTGATTGTGTCCGTGGCGTCTGCATTTCTCATCAACCACTATGTGTTGAGATGGCGCGTGGCGATGAACGATTTCTACATGTCGAAGTGGCAGAAACTTCGTCATATCGAAGGAGCGTCGCAGCGTGTCCAGGAAGACACGATGCGGTTTGCAAACATCATCGAAGGCCTCGGCGTCAGCCTCATCGGCTCGGTCATGACGCTTATCGTCTTCCTGCCAATCCTGTCAGCGCTATCGGCCCATGTAACCGATCTTCCAATCCTTGGAGCGGTTCCGAATTCCCTCGTCTGGCTCGCGCTTGGTTGGTCGGTATTAGGCACCGTCCTCCTGGCTGTCGTCGGCGTAAAACTGCCAGGATTGAATTTTCGCAACCAACGTGTTGAGGCGGCTTATCGCAAAGAACTCGTCTACGGCGAAGATCATGAAGATAGAGCCCAACCGGTAACCGTCGCCGAGCTGTTCTCGAATGTCAGGCGAAACTATTTCCGTATGTATTTTCATTATCTTTATTTCAATGTTGCACGTTATTCATACGGGCAGCTTGATGCGATATTTCTTTATTTCGTTTTGGTGCCGACGTTCGTCGCGCATAAGATCACGCTTGGGATATGGCAGCAGATTGCTACCGCTTTTGGCCAGGTCAGCAATTCGTTCCAATACCTCGTGAGTTCCTGGACGACGATCATCGAACTACTCTCCATCCACAAACGCCTCCAGGCCTTCGAAGCGGCAATCGACGACGAGCCGCTGCCTGAGATCGACCAGCGCTATCTGGAGCGTGAGGCGGGTATTGTTCACGCCGACGGCTGATGGAGCGGGGGTATTCTGCGAGCGATCGGAAGGTTCGCGTCGGCGGCACCCGTCCGCCCTGTCGGGCACCGAGCGGGGTCGAGCCACAGGTCTCGACCCGTCCTTCGGACCTCCGGTGGGTAGAATGGGGAATCGCAGCGTCGCAACGAATCTCTTCTCCCCAGCGGGGAGAAGATGCCGGCAGGTAGATGAGGGGGCGGCACGGCATGCCGTCTCGTTCAAGGAAATCTGGAGACACCTTGCCGTCTCTACAGCATTTCCTTAGACGCCATCAAAGACCTGACGTCTGCAATTTCCCGCGGTCCTCGATCATCGGGATCGCTTCCGAATAGCTGACGCAGGCGACGTCATCCCGGTGGCAGACGTCGCTGACCAGTCGGTCGAGCGCGCGCCAATAGGCGCCGCCGTTCATTTCGACGAAGTGGAAACCGAGCTGTAGCGGGATGCGGTTGCCGGCATATTGCTTGTCGAAAGCTTCCTTGAAGGCGGCATAGGCGCGATCCTCGAATTCCGCGGAATCGGCCGTATCCTCCTCACCCTTGGAATGGCGGACGAAGAGATTGTAGTCCATGCCGATGATCGGCTTCTCGTTCGGGCCTTCGGGGATCAGCGGCAGGCCGAAGCGGATGATGCCGTCTTCCTCGACAGGCATGGCAGGCCCTTTGGTGACGAGGCTCGCGTCATAGGTGAAGCCCGCCTTCTTTTCGGCGGCGATCATGTCAGCGCCCGCTGTCGCCGAGAGATAGGGGGCGCGAAAGCCCTTGATGCCGTGATCGACCAGATCCTGCCAGCCGGCCGGCTCCTCGAGGCCGACGCTCTTCCAGGCGTTTTTCAAAGTCGCATGAAAGGTTGCGTATTCGGCCGACCAGTCGGCCTCGCTCCAGAGGCGGCCGTCGAAATGACCGCAGGCATGGCTCGATATATCGTGGCCTTCGAGATGGGCGTGCCAGATATTGCCGAGGCGCTCGCGGATCTCGTCGTCGCTCTGGGCGAAGCCGACATTGGATTTTCCGCGCTTCTGGTGCGGCGCCTGGTAGGTCTTCTTCGCCGCCTCGTCCATCAGGAAGGTGCAGGAAAGGAAATAAGTGAAATGAGCGCTGTTTTTCGCCGCCATCTCGCGGCTCTTCAGCCAGAGCGCGTTGTCGTGGGCGCCGTCGAAGGAAATGATGACGAGCTGTTTCGGCCGGTCGGCCGCCTCTGCAACTGCCGGAACGAGGAGCGAGACAGAAAGGCAGGCGGAGAGGAGGGAACGAGACATGGGCACCGCGACAATTTGTTCGCGGTTTCCCTCCGATAGAATTGCGGCGAAGCTGCGGTCGCGCTGGCATTTTTTCACGCCACCGGCTAAGCCAACACAAACGGCACGGAAGGGATCCGCAATGACATTGCTTATCGTCGGCATCATACTTTTCCTCGGGGTGCATCTGGTGCGGGTGGTGTCGCCGGACTTTCGCCGCTCGATGATTGCAAGCCTCGGCGAGAAGGGCTGGCGGGCGGCCTATTCGATCGCCAGCCTCGCCACGCTGATCCTGTTGATCTACGGCTTCGGGCAGGCCCGGCAGGTAACCGGCATGCTCTACAATCCACCGGTCTGGATGGCGCATATAACAATCACGCTGATGCTGATCGCGATGATCTGTCTCGTCGCCTCGCTGCTGCCGGCGGGGCATATCGCGACCAAGACCAAGCATCCGATGGTGCTGTCGGTGAAGATCTGGGCGCTGGCGCACCTGCTCGCCAATGGCGAGACGTCGTCGGTCCTGCTGTTTGCCGCCTTTCTCGCCTGGGGCGTCATCCTGCGCATTTCCCTGAAACGGCGGCAGCGGGCGGGCGAGATCACGCTCCGACCGTTCGTCTCGGCCAAATACGACCTCTATGCCATCATCATCGGCATCGTCGTCTGGGCGCTGATCATCTGGAAGCTGCACGAATGGTTGATCGGCGTTTCGCCGCTCGTCATCTGACCCGCGCATAACCCCAAAAATCGATTCCGATTTTTGGAAAGGATTATACGCGGATTCAAAGTGTTAGAGCGTCCTTAGCGCGTCCTGTTGGACGCGCGGCGCTCTAGAGCGGTTCAGCTTTTCATGGAAGCTCAGAGCCGCTCTAACCTTTTGTTTCTACGCAATTCCCGGCAAAAGCGCTTCGCGCTTTACCTGGGAAAACCGCTTCGCACTTTTCCTGGAATTGCTCTAATCTTTCACATCCCCCTTACAACAGCTGCAAAATGGAGTAGAAGGCCCGACAATATGCGTTTTGCATGGTGTATGGGTATTTCCGCGGCCGGAGACGAGAATGGCATTCAACGACGACAGCTTCATCCGTGAAGTCAATGAGGAATTGCGATCCGACCAGATGAAGGGCGTCTGGCGCCGGTTCGGCCGCTATATCATCGTCGTCGCCATTCTGATCGTCGTCGGCACAGCCGGCAAGGTTCTCTACGAGTATTGGGACGACAACCGTTCCTCCGGCACCGGCGACCAGTTCCTGGCGGCGATGAAGCTTGCCGACGAGAACAAGAACGACGAGGCGCTGGCCGCGCTCGACAAGCTCGAGAAGGAAGGCCATGGCGCCTATCCGGTGCTGGCGCGGATGCGGGCCGCGACCGTCCAGGTGCAGAAGGGCGATACCGCCGCGGCGATCGCCGCCTTCAACGAGATCGGCAAGGACAATGCCGTTCCGGCCGCCGTGCGCGATGCCGCCAAGATGCGTGCCGGCTGGCTGCTCATCGAGAACGGTGCTTACGAACAGGTTTCGGCCGCGATCGAGGAAATGGCCGTTCCCGGGAACGCCTTCCGTCATTCGGCGCGCGAGGCACTCGGCCTTGCCGCTTACAAAGCCGGCAACATGGCGCAGGCGCGGCAGTGGTTCCAGTCGATCGTCGACGATACCGACAGCCCACGCAATGTTGCCAATCGCGCCCATATGATGCTTGATCTGATTACCGCATCCGGCAAGGCGCCCGCCGCTCAGGGCTGATCGCGTTAAGGACAAGATATGAGTTTCACGGTCGCGATCGTCGGTCGTCCGAATGTCGGCAAGTCGACACTTTTCAACCGGCTGGTAGGCAAGAAGCTTGCGCTTGTCGACGACACGCCGGGTGTTACCCGCGACCGCCGGCCGGGCGATGCGCGGCTGATGGGCCTGACCTTCACGATCATCGACACGGCTGGTCTGGAAGAGGCCGACGCAGAAAGTCTGCAGGGCCGGATGCGGGCGCAGACGGAAGCGGCGATCGACGAGGCGGATCTTTCGCTTTTCGTCGTCGACGCCAAGAGCGGATTGACGCCCGTCGATACCGACCTTGCCGAAATGCTGCGCCGTCGCGGCAAGCCGGTGGTGCTTGTCGCCAACAAATCCGAAGCGCGGGGCTCCGACAGCGGCTTCTATGACGCCTACACGCTCGGGCTCGGCGAGCCGACGCCGATTTCGGCCGAACATGGGCAGGGCATGCTCGATTTGCGCGATGCGATCGTTGCGGCAATCGGCGAGGACCGGGCCTATCCCGCCAAGGAGGATGTCGCCGTTACGGATGTCGACATTCCGCAGACGGAAGGCGAGGACAGCGACGCGGACGAAGAGCCGGCCTATGACGAGACGAAGCCGCTCAGGGTGGCGATCGTCGGCCGGCCGAATGCCGGAAAATCGACGCTGATCAACCGCTTCCTCGGCGAGGACCGGCTTTTGACCGGGCCGGAGGCAGGCATTACCCGCGACTCCATCTCGGTCGAATGGGACTGGCGCGGCCGCACCATCAAGATGTTCGATACGGCAGGCATGCGCCGCAAGGCGCGGGTGATCGAGAAGCTGGAGAAGCTTTCGGTTGCCGATGCGCTGCGCGCCATCCGCTTCGCGGAAACCGTCGTCATCGTCTTCGATGCGACGATCCCTTTCGAAAAGCAGGACCTGCAGATCGTCGACCTCGTGCTGCGCGAGGGCCGTGCCGCTGTGCTCGCCTTCAACAAGTGGGACATGATCGAGGACCGGCAGGCGGTGCTTGCGGATCTGCGCGAAAAGACCGACCGGCTGCTGCCGCAGGCGCGCGGCATCCGCGCCGTGCCGATCTCCGGCCAGACCGGCTGGGGACTGGACAAGCTGATGCAGGCGATCATCGACACGGACAGGGTCTGGAACAAACGCATCTCGACGGCGCGGCTCAACCGCTGGCTGGAGACACAGCAGATTCAGCATCCGCCTCCGGCCGTTTCCGGCCGCCGCATCAAGCTGAAATACATGACGCAGGTAAAGGCCCGCCCGCCGGCCTTCATGATCTCCTGCACCCGCTCGGATGCGCTACCGGAATCCTATACACGCTATCTGATCAACGGGTTGCGCGCCGATTTCGACATGCCGAGCGTGCCGATCCGTATCCATTTCCGCTCGCCTGAAAATCCGTTCGAGGGCAAGAAGAGGCGGACGTAGGCGGGGAGCTTGCACTGATTGGTGGGGCATTGCGCGCGCGTCGTGGACGCCACCCCTTCTGCCCGGCAGGGCAGAAGGAGGTATCACAGGCACTGTGTAGCTATCCGGCAATCTAAGCCACGCTTTTGTTCAGCGCTTCACGCAGCGCCACGATCTCGGCCTGGAGGCGGGTGAGGTCGACTGCATCGCGACCGCTGGCAGCGGCGATGCAACCCGGGATGCCGATCGCCTTTTCCTTCAGGCGAATGCCTTCTTCGCTCAAGCGGATGACGACGACGCGTTCGTCCTCCCGGCTGCGTTCGCGTCTGACATAGCCTGCGGTTTCAAGGCGTTTGAGCAGTGGGGTCAGCGTGCTCGATTCCAGGAAGAGCTTTTCACCCAAGCCGCCGACGGTCTGGCCGTCCTGCTCCCAGAGCGAAACCATCG
The DNA here is from genome assembly GCF_002953715.1 of Rhizobium leguminosarum. GTDB lineage: Bacteria > Pseudomonadota > Alphaproteobacteria > Rhizobiales > Rhizobiaceae > Rhizobium > Rhizobium leguminosarum_V. The sequence continues at coordinate 3,191,706 of NZ_CP025012.1, read as the reverse complement.
CCAGATATTGCGGATAGGTGAGGCCGAGCGTGTCGAGCAGCGGTTTGTAGACGCGATTCATTGCGTGGCTTGCCGTATAGACGGCGAAGCAGATGAAATTGTCGAGCTTCAGTTGATCCTGCATGCGCATATCTCCAAAACCAATCCAATATATATCGTGCGATAAATAATCGTATGCGCTTTTTTTGCATGGTAGCTATGCGGAAATTTAATTTGTGCAATAAATAATCGTGCGCGATATAAATGCCGTGTTCACGACGAACATCGAAACCGAGAGGACAAGACAATGTCGACCATCAAGACCGTAGTTTCCGCAGCAGCACTGCTCGCAGCCTCCGCCGTTGGCGCGCTTGCCGATCCGGTACTCGAACCGACAACGCAGAAATTCATGGACGGGCTTGCCGGCGGCAAGCCGATCTACACGCTGTCGCCGGCCGATGCCCGCAATGTCCTGGCCGGCGCGCAGAAGGGCGATGTGAAGAAGCTTGCCGCCAAGGAAGAGGACAGGGTCATCAAGGCTGGTCCGACAGGCAGCATCAAGCTGCGCATTGTCCGCCCGGAACATGCCAAGGGCACGCTGCCGGTCATTCTCTATTTCCATGGCGGCGGCTGGGTGCTGGGCGATGCGGATACGCATGACCGGCTGGTGCGCGAGATTGCCAACGGCGCCGATGCCGCCGTCGTCTTCGTCGACTACGAGCGCTCGCCGGAAGCCCGCTATCCCGTTGCCATCGAGCAGGCTTATGCTGCGACCAAATACGTCGCCGAGCATGCCAAGGAGTTCAAGGTCGATGCCTCCAGGCTCGCGGTCGCAGGCGATAGCGTTGGCGGCAACATGGCGGCGGTGGTGACGCTGCTTGCCAAGGAACGCGGCGGTCCTGCCATCGATCAGCAGGTGCTGTTCTACCCCGTCACCGACGCCAATTTCGACAATGGTTCCTACAACCAGTTCGCCGATGGCCCGTGGCTGACGAAGGAAGCGATGAAGTGGTTCTGGAACGCCTATCTGCCTGATGAAGCCAAGCGCAAGGAGCCGACGGCCTCACCGCTGCAGGCGTCGCTGGAGCAGTTGAACGGCCTGCCGCCGGCGCTCGTCATCGTTGACGAAAACGACGTGCTGCGCGACGAGGGTGAGGCTTATGCCCGCAAGCTCAGCCAGGCCGGCGTCAAGGTCACGTCGATGCGATACAACGGCACGATCCACGATTTCGTGCTGCTGAACGCCATTGCCGAAACGCCTGCCGCGCGCAGCGCGATTGCGGTCGCGAACGACACGCTTCGCAGCGCGCTTCACAAGTAAAACCAATCAGTCTGCGGACGGGAGAGGCCCGGCGGTTTCGCCGGGCTTTCTGCTTCTTGGAAGCGATTTGGCAAACTGCCAGGCCTTCTTCCATTTCGGCGTGATGACGCCGTTGGCGGCGCGGATATTGTTGATGAACTGTAGTGTCGCCGCTTCCCAGGAATATTGCATGGCGAGGTCACGCGCCTTGCTGCGCGAGGCGGAGAGGGCGGCAAGGCAGGCGGCCTGCAGGTTCTGGTCGAGCGCCCCGACTTCGCTGTCTTCGCCGATGATGTCGAGCGGGCCGGTGACCGGATAGGCTGCAACCGGCACGCCGGATGCCAGCGCCTCGAGGATGGTGTTGCCGAAGGTGTCGGTGAGCGAGGGAAAGACGAAGACGTCGGCCTGGGCATAGGTTTTCGCCAGATCCTCGCCGAACTGTACGCCGGCGAAGAAGACGTCGGGATATTGCTTTTCGAGCTCGGCGCGGGCCGGACCGTCACCGACGACGACCTTGGAACCCGGCAGGTCGAGATCGAGGAAGGCCGGCAGGTTCTTTTCCAGCGCCACGCGGCCGACGGTCATGAAGATCGGACGCGGCAGGCCGAACGGATTTTCCTCGAGCGCCATCGGACGGAACTGCGTGGCGTCGATGCCGCGGCTCCAGGGCATGAGGTTGCGGATGCCCTTTTCCGACAGTTCACGGGCAAGGCTCGGTGTCGCCACCATGCAGCCGGCGCCGCCATTGTGGAACCAGCGGACGAAGGAATAGAGCCAGCTCTTCGGTATCGGCAGGCGCGCGGAGACGTATTCCGGGAAGCGGGTGTGGTAGCTCGTCGAAAACGGCATGCGGTTCCTCAGGCACCAGCGGCGGGCGGTCAGCCCCAGCGGACCTTCGGTGGCAATATGCACGTAGGAGGGATTGTGCTTTTCGATCTCGCGGGCGATGCGGCGGTAATTGGCAATCGATAGGCGGATCTCGGGATAAGTCGGGCAGGGGATGCTGTTGAAGCGCTCCGGCGTCACCATCGAAACTTCGACGCCCATCTTCGCCAGTTCGCGATTGGTGTTCTCGATCGAGCGAACGACGCCGTTGACCTGCGGGTGCCAGGCATCGGTGACGATCACCAGCCTTTCGGGCAGGTTTCCGGCGGCTGCGGCATTGGCCCAGCTCTCGCCGCTATAAGTGTTTGCCGGACGTTGCAGCATGTCACGATTTCCATCCGCGTCGCAGTGATATGGCAACGCTCAACCCCAAAGCGGGGTTCCGGAACGGCGATTCCCGCTTCTCTATTTTGAGGCATGACCATGATGGAAATATTACAGCCCATATTGCAAGGATTGCAGGGCTTTAGCGGCTCGATACCCGCGAATATGTCAGCGGTCGATCGCGGTTTTCATGCATAAAGAATGACGGCGCCGGTCGTGGACCGGCGCCGTTTGGGAGGTTAAGCGGCAGCGGAAGCCGAGCTTGCTGTCGGAACTTCCGAGATCGTCTTCAGAACCTGCGAAGCGATCTGGTAGGGGTCGCCTTGCGAGTTCGGGCGGCGATCTTCCAGATAGCCCTTGTAGTCGTTCTTGATGAAGGAGTGCGGCACGCGGATCGAAGCACCACGGTCGGCAACGCCGTAGGAGAACTTGTTCCACGGAGCAGTCTCGTGCTTGCCAGTCAGGCGCTTGTCGTTATCGGGGCCGTAGACCGCGATGTGGTCCATCAGGTTCTTGTCGAACTGCGCCATGAGCGCTTCGAAATATTCCTTGCCGCCGACTTCGCGCAGGTACTTGGTCGAGAAGTTGCAATGCATGCCCGAGCCGTTCCAGTCGGTGTCGCCGAGCGGCTTGCAGTGATACTCGATGTCGATGCCGTACTTTTCGGTCAGGCGCTGCAAGAGGTAGCGTGCCATCCAGATCTGGTCGGCGGCCTTCTTGGAGCCCTTGCCGAAAATCTGGAATTCCCACTGGCCCTTGGCCACTTCGGCATTGATGCCTTCGTGATTGATGCCGGCAGCGAGGCAGAGGTCGAGATGCTCTTCGACGATTTCGCGGGCAACGTCGCCGACGTTCGAATAGCCGACGCCGGTGTAGTACGGGCCCTGCGGAGCGGGGTAGCCCTGCTCAGGGAAGCCGAGCGGACGGCCGTTCTGGTAGAAGAAATATTCCTGCTCGAAGCCGAACCAGGCGTCTTCGTCGTCAAGGATGGTGGCGCGGGCATTCGATGCGTGCGGCGTGACGCCATCCGGCATCATGACTTCGCACATGACGAGAGCGCCGTTGGTACGGGCCGGGTCGGGATAGATGGCGACCGGCTTCAGCACGCAATCGGAGCTGCGGCCTTCGGCCTGCTGCGTCGAGGAGCCGTCAAAGCCCCAGAGCGGAAGCTGTTCCAGCGTCGGGAATGCGTCGAATTCCTTGATCTGCGTCTTGCCACGCAGGTTCGGTACCGGAGTGTACCCATCGAGCCAAATATACTCGAGCTTATATTTTGTCATCGTGACTCTCTCAATGCTACGAAGGTGAGCAAATCCGGAGGCGATCTCGGCGCGCAAGCGCATCCGACCGCCAGGGATGACGCTTTAAAAGCACGTAGCGTGCCAGTTTTGGCGCCACGCGAAAGAAAATTCGCGAATCAGCGTGCCGGCCGATTTTTTCTCTTTTGGAAAATCGGGCTGTTTTTAACGCTTACAGGCGGTATCGCCCATCAAAACGCACTTTTCCCATCTGGAACCGGATGAAAATTGTGGCGTTAGGCTGAAATGATGAAGTGTTAAACAAATTATCGGAAGCTTTTAGCCGAGACAGCATGCCGACCGATTACAATTGCAACATTGCCCTTATTTTATGCAATTTGCATAAACTATGTGCATTGTGCTATGTAGATGGTCCTGAAATGTTGATGCGCCGAACTGAATGGAGGCGATCTCATGCCCACCGGTTTCCATCGTGAATCCGCAACGATCTACCAGTTCCCCGTCAAGGCGATACGAAACGCCAACCGGTTCGAACGCGCCAGGCTGATGGAGCGCGAGGCAGCAGACGTCTGCGATGCTGCGCTCGACAGCTGCTGGTACCATGACGAGGCAGTTCGCGAGTCCGATCGGCCGACGAAGTCCTGATTTCCCCTGGCAGCGGGGCAAACGATGCCGACAAGGCGGGGCGCGCTCGCACATGGCGTTCATACTGCATCACCATGTGTGGTCTAAAAGCATGCGACAACGACGTACGGAAAACAAAGACCTAAAGCGCGGTACGCGAATCTGAAAGATCGCGACGCATTAGCCGCCATCCAATCCGAGCTTTTCCTTTACGACCAATGCACCATGTTCGCTGACGACGCGGGCAGCGACCTTTGCTGCGAAGCGGGCGGCGGCAGGCGCATCGCCAGCTTCGAGATATCGTGAGAGAAAAGCGCCGTTGAAGCTGTCGCCGGCGCTAGTCGTGTCGACCACCTTCTCCACCTTTTCAGCCGGAACGAAGGTTTGCTCGCCGGCAAAATTCAGCGTGACACCGTCAGCGCCGTTCTTGACGACGATATCGACGGCGCCCAGTGCGCTATAGCGGTGGATCGTCGCCTCAATGGAATCATCGCCGAAATGGGCCGCCTCGTCGTCGAAGCTCGGCATGACCAGCACGGAGGAGCGGGCGCCTTCGCTGATCGTCGTGTGCATCACGTCGTAGCTCGACCAGAGGCGCGGACGGATATTCGGATCGAAGACGACGAGCTTGCCGGCGGCCTTGGCGCGGCGGACTTCGGCAAGCAAAGTCTCGGCATCCTCATGCGGCAGGATGGCAAGGGTGATGCCGGAGAAATAGATGACGGCAGCGCTCTCCACCGCCTCGCGCAGGCGGTCCGGATCAGCCGCCAGGCTGCGGGCAGCCGAGCTGTCGCGCCAGTAGCTGAAGGAACGTTCGCCGTTCTTCAGATTGATCATATAGAGGCCGGGCGTCCTGCCCTTGATGCGGCGGATGAGGCTGGTGCCAATGCCTGATGTGTCGATGAAGGCCAGCATCTCGTCCGACATGGCGTCGTCACCGAGGGCGGTGAAATAATCGACCGACCAGTCGGCGGCAAGGCAGGCTCGGGCATACCAGGCGGTGTTGAAGGTATCGCCGGCGAAGCCTTTGCGCAGCAGGCCGTCGCCTGCCTGCGAGAGTTCCACCATGCATTCACCGATCGATAGAAACCGTCTGCTCACCTTGTCCTCCCGGCATTAGAGCGCTGTGGATCCAACAGGACGCTCTATCACTTTGAATTGGCGGATTATCCGCAGGTCTTCAGTCGCTGATACGCGGAGCCGGGCGGAGTGACAAGCGTCGATATCACGGGAGATTAAAGCCCGCCTTCGCGGACGAGGCGAAGGCGGGCCTTAAGAAGGATGCCTATTCGTGAATGGTGTAGCTGCCCATCGCGCAAAGATCCTGGGTATCTTCGGTGGTTGCTAGGTTTGAACCTTCCTCGAATTCGAAGCGCATGTCGTATTTGCAGACGGTGCGGCCATCGGCGATGGTAATGTCCATGGTTTCGCCCGGATCGAGAACGTTCTCGCCGAACACATCTTCTTCCCAGTCGTCGACGCCGGTCGGCGAGCTGTAGAAGCGCGTCAGCACGGAGTTCGTTCCGTTGATGAGCTTGAACGTCAGATCTTCGGCATGCGCTGAAACAGCGGAGGCGGTGATCATCGCGGCGGCAATTGCAATCAAACCTGATATTTTCGATTTCATATATGCGTTCCCCTGGCTTGCGATTAGGCCGAAATGGGGTAGCACATGCTTATAAAAGCTTTCTTATCAGGGGTTTTGGACCCAAAAATAGTCCGCTTAGCCCCGAAGCGGATGGCGCACCGGGCATCCTGATAAGGTGACGGCCGCTTGCGCGACCGTCATTCCGTTCATGGCCTGTCCATGTGATAACAGGCTGCCGTCTGGCCGGGGCGGACCTGCTCGGTCGGCGGCATCTCGGTACGACAGATGTCGGTCGCCTTCCAGCAGCGCGGCGAGAAGACGCAGCCTTTCGGCGGATTGAGCGGCGAGGGCGGGTCGCCCTGCAGGCGGATGCGGGTGCGCAGGCGCGCAAGCTTTGGATCCGGGATTGGCGCGGCCGAAAAGAGCGCCTGCGTATAGGGGTGGGCGGGATGATCGAAGACGGTGGCGCAGTCGCCGGCTTCCACCACCCTGCCGAGATAGAGCACCAGCACATCGTCTGAGATCAGGCGCACGACGGAGAGGTCGTGGCTGATGAAGATCAGCGTCAGGCCGAATTCCTTGCGCAGCTTGCGCAGAAGCGTGATCACCTGACCCTGGATCGAGACGTCGAGGGCCGAAACCGGCTCGTCGCAGATGATGAGCTTGGGTTTAGTGACCACTGCCCGCGCGATGCCGATGCGCTGCGCCTGGCCGCCGGAGAATTCGTGCGGATAGCGGTTGATCATCTCCGGCACCAGGCCGACGGCGGTCATGATCTCACGGACGCGTTCGGTGCGCTCGGCCCTCGAGAGCTTCGGCTCGAAGACGGTGAGCGGCTCGGCGATGATGTCGCCGACCGTCATGCGCGGGTCGAGCGAGGCGATCGGATCCTGGAAGATGATCTGCATGTCGCGGCGGGCGGCGCGCATTTCCTCGTCCGTGAGGTCGAGCAGGTTGCGACCCTGCCAGAGGATGCGGCCCTTCTGCGATTTCAAGAGCCGCAGGATGGAGCGGCCGAGCGTCGACTTGCCGCAGCCGGATTCGCCGACGATGCCGAGCGTGCGGCCTTCGCTGAGGTCGAAGCTTACATTGTTGACGGCGGTGAGGAAGACCGGCGGCTTGAAGAGGCCCTTCGCCGGCAGTTCGAACTGGGTCGTCAGGTTCTCGACCCTCAGAAGCGATCGATCAGCCATGGTTCAGCAACTCCTCACGACGTGGGAAAGGGTGGTAGCAGGCGGCGCAGTGGTGCGGCGCCAGCGTTTCGAGCAATGGCGGACGGTCGATGCAATCGTCCTGGGCCTGCGAACAGCGCGGCGAGAAATTGCAGCCCTTCGGTAGGTGCTGCAGGTTCGGCGGACGCCCGGGGATGACGACGAGGTCATCGACATCCTGGTCCGGCCGCGGGATCGAGGCATGCAGTGCTGCGGTATAGGGATGTGCCGGGTTGTCGAAGAGCTCGTCGACGGGCGCCTCCTCGACGATGCGGCCGGCATACATGACTGCGACGCGGTCGGCGAGGCCGGCAACGACGCCGAGATCGTGGGTGATCATGACGAGCGCCGTGTTCATCTCCGCCGTCAGGTCGTTGAAGAGATCGAGAATCTGCGCCTGGATAGTGACGTCGAGTGCCGTCGTCGGTTCGTCGGCGATCAGAAGCTTCGGCCGGGTGAGCAGCGCCATGGCGATGACGATGCGCTGTCGCATGCCGCCGGAGAGCTCATGCGGGTAGAGGTGGAAGCGTCGTGTCGGGTCGGGGATGCCGACACGTTTCAGCATGTCGAGTGCGGCGGCGGATGCGGCGCGCGCCGTCAGCCCGCCGTGAACCTCGAGCTGCTCCGTCAGCTGCCGGGAGATCTTCAGCGTTGGATTGAGAGCCGTCATCGGGTCCTGGAAGACCATCGCCATGTCTTTGCCGCGGATCTGGTCGAGCTCGCGCGGTTTCAGCGCCAGCACGTCCTTGCCTTCGAGCAGCGCCTGTCCCGTCGTTTTGCCGTTCTTGGCGAGCAGGCCCATGATGCCGAGGAAGGTCTGACTCTTGCCGGAGCCGGATTCGCCGACGATGGCGATGCGCTCGCCGCGCTTGACCGTCAGGTTCATGTTCGAGACCGCCTTCACCTCTCCATCAGGCGTCTTGAAGGTGATCGAGTAGTCTTTGAGTTCGAGGAGGGTATCCGTCATTTAACGATCCTTCGGGTCGAACGCGTCGCGCAGGCCGTCGCCGATGAAGAGCAGGCTGAGCAGCAGGGCCACGAGGAAGCTTGCCGGGAAGACCAGCAGCCAAGGCATGCTTTCCATGGCATCGGTCCCCTCGGCGATCAGAGTGCCGAGCGAGGTCAGCGGTTCCTGCACGCCGAAGCCGAGATAGGAAAGGAAGCTTTCGGTGGCGATGATTTCAGGCACCGTCAATGCTGCGAAGATGACCACGGGTCCGACGAGGTTCGGGATGATGTGCTTGATGATGATCTTGAACGGCCGCTGCCCGGATGCGCGGGCCGCTTCGATGAATTCGCGATGCTTGATCGACAGCGTCTGGCCGCGCACGATGCGGGCCATGGTCAGCCATTCCAGCGCGCCGATGGCGGCAAACAGCAGATAGACGTTGCGGCCGAAGATCACCATCAGCAGAATGACGAAGAGGATATAGGGAAGCGCATACATGATATCGACGAAGCGCATCATGATCGCATCCAGCCTGCCGCCGATATAACCCGATACCGCACCGTAGAGCACGCCGATGAAGACGGAGACGACGGTCGCCGTCAGCGCCACCGCCAGCGAGACGCGGGTGCCGTAAAGGACGCGGGCGAGAAGGTCGCGGCCGTTCGGGTCGGTGCCGAAATAGTGGCCGGTTTCGATCGAGGGGGGTATGCGGAAAGCCGCCCAATCAGGATCCTCATAGTTGAAGGGAATGAACCAGGGGCCGATGAAGGCCACGAGGATCAGCAACGTCAGGACGACGATCGACAGGACGGCCGCCTTGTTGCGCCCGAGGCGACGCAAGGCATCCTTGGTGAGCGAGCGGCTTTTGGGCGCAAGGCCTTCCGCCTCCAGCAGTTCCTGCGCGAGCAGCTCGCGCTTTGCGGGGTTGAGGATCATCTGTTTCTCACTTTCGGATCGAGCCACGCATAGGCGATATCGACGAGAAGGTTCAGGAACACGATCAGCACCATGTAGAAGATGACCGTGCCGAGAACCATGCCGTAATCACGGTTCAGCGCTGCGTTGACGAAATAGCGGCCGATGCCGGGCAATCCGAAGATGCTCTCGACAACCAGCGAGCCGGTGAGAAGGTAACTTGCCGCTGGACCCAGATAGGAGACGACAGGCATCAGCGCAGGCTTCAGCGCATGGCGCATGACCGTCAGGCGGGGGCCGATGCCTTTGGCCTTGGCGGTGCGAATGAAGTTCTGATTCATCACCTCGATCATCGAGCCGCGGGTGATGCGCGAGATACGGCCGGCATGCGGCAGCGCCAGAACGACGATCGGAAGGATGAGGTATTTGATCGAGCCGTCACCCCAACCGCCGACCGGAAACCACGCGAGATGGATGCCGAAGACGAGCTGCAGGATGGGCGCAATCAGGAAGTTCGGTAGCACGACGCCCACCAGAATGAGCGCGCCCAGAATATAATCCGGTGCCTTGTTCTGATAGAGCGCCCCGAGACAGCCGACGGCCACGCCGACAATAATGGCAATCAGGAAGGCAGCCGTACCGATGGTAAAGGTATAGGGCAGACCGATCATGATCTGCTGGGCCACGGTGAAATCTTCGCTGGCGAAGGAGGGGCCGAGATCGCCCCGGAGCAGGTCACCGACATAGATCAGGTACTGCTGGATGAGCGGCTTGTCGAGATTATAGTGGGCCGCAAGGTTCTTCAGGATCACCGGCGGCAATGGCCTTTCGCCATCGAAAGGGCCGCCGGGGGCAAGGCGCAAAACAAAAAACGAGGCTGTCACGGCGATCCACATGACGGGGATCGTCGACAGCAAGCGACGGAGGGCGTATTTGATCATGGTCGTGGGCCGGTCCTTCCCGCAAGGCGCGGGAAGGACCGTTTTCCCTTACTCTTTCATCGACAGCCAGCGGGTGCGGTGGATGTCCTGGATGTTGTCGACGAAGCCTTCGATCTTCGGCGAAACGACGTTCTTCGAGACATAGTAGTAGATCGGCAGGGCGGCGGATTCATCCAGCGCCAGCTGTTCGGCCTTCTTGAAGATCGCGGCACGCTTGGTGAGATCCGTCTCGGCGTTGCCTTCCTTGATCATCTTGTCGTACTCGGGATTCGACCAGCGGCCGTAATTCATCTGCACGCCTGTCACCAGGAGGTTCAGGAAGTTGTCCGGATCGTTATAGTCGGCGAGCCAGCCGGCGCGGCCGATTTCGACCTGACCACGCTGCATCTGGTCGTAATGCACCTTGGTTTCGGCATTGACGAGCTCGACATCGACGCCGAGCGGCTTCCACATGGAAGCGATGGCGACGGCGATGCGCTTGTGGTTGTCGTTGGTGTTGTAGCTCAGCACGGCGTGCAGCGGCTTGTCCGGGCCGAAACCGGCTTCGGTCAGAAGCTTCTTGGCTTCGGCGACTTTCTCGCTATAGGGCAGGTCCTTCCAGCTGACATAGGCCGGCTCGCCGTAGTTCGCCGTGCCCGGCGGCACCCAGGAATAGGCCGGCAGTTCGCCGGTGCCGAGGATCTGTGGGCCGATGACTTCGCGGTTGATCGCCATGGAGAGAGCCTGGCGGACGCGCTTGTCGCTGAAGGGCGGCTTCTGCGAATTGACGACGTAATAATAGAGACCGGAGAAGGGGGCGACGTGTGCCTGGCCCGGCAGGTTCTTCTTCATCCACTCGTACTGGTCGGTCGGGAAGTCGGTGAGGATGTCGAATTCGCCGGCGCGGTAACGCTTCAGCGCGGCTTCCTGATCCTCAAGCACGAAGAACTTCGCGCCGTCGATCTTCAGGTCCTTGGTGTCATACCACTGGTCGTTCTTGACAGTCGTGACATGGGAACCCGGAACCCACTCGACCGGCTTGTAAGGGCCGTTGGTGACGATGTTGCCGATCTTGACCCAATCCTGACCCTTCGCCTCGACGACATGCTTCGGCAGCGGATAGGCGGTGTAATGCATCAAGGCATTGAGGAAATAAGGGGTCGAGTTTTCAAGGGTGATTTCGAGCGTCTTGTCGTCGATCGCCTTGACGCCGAGCTGGTTGAGATCGGTGATCTCACCCTTGTTGATCTTTTCCGCGTTCTTGATGGTGAACTGCAGATAGGCATAGTCAGCTGCATTCTTCGGGTCGACGAGGCGCTGGAAGGCGAAGACGAAGTCTCCTGCCGTTACCGGCTGGCCATCGGACCACTTGATGCCGTCGCGAAGCTTGAAGGTGTAGACCTTGCCATCAGGCGAAATGGTCCAGCTTTCGGCTTGGCCGGGGATCGGATTATCCTTGGCGTCCTCGGTGACGAGGCCTTCGAAAATGTCGCCGGCGATACGATTTTCCCAGTCCCCGGAAAGCTTCTGCGGATCGAGCGACTGCGGGTCGCCACCATTGTGAATGTTGAGCGTGGCCGCATGGGCCGAAAACGCCAGCAATGTGCCAAGCATCGCAGAGGCGAGAAATTTTTTCGCGAAATGGTTCATGGTGGGTCCACCTTTCTAGGCTTTTCGCCTTTATTAGACATTTGTTCCCGGTGTTTGACCTCTTACGTGCAGGTCAGCGCGCACATTATCGCAAAGGCTTTGCGTTGCAACCCCAAATCCGGAGCGTGGAAACGGGTTGTGGACAAGTCTATATACGTCTCCCCCTTGTCGGATCGCGACGATGTGCCGCGACATCAGCCACGCTCTCATCACGGCTTCACCTGGTTGTCTTTTGTTTTGTCCGCTTTAGTGTGGCGAGCGCAAACGAGGCAGGAGATGTAGCCGATGGCATTGCAGGCAGGCGGGAGTGCGGACTGGTGGCGCGGCGCGGTGATCTATCAGGTCTATCCGCGCTCGTTTCAGGACACCAACAGCGACGGTCTCGGCGATCTCAGGGGAATAACCCGCCGGCTGCCGCATATAGCCAGCCTCGGCGTCGACGCGATCTGGCTCTCGCCCTTCTTCAAGTCGCCGATGGCCGACATGGGCTACGACGTTTCCGATTATTGCGACGTCGATCCGATCTTCGGGACGCTCGCCGATTTCGACGAGATGATGGCCGAAGCACACAGGCTGGGCATCAAGGTCGTCATCGACCAGGTGATCTCGCACACCTCCGACCGGCATCCCTGGTTCGTCGAGAGCCGGTCCAGCCGGACCAATCCCAAGGCGGATTGGTATGTCTGGGCCGATCCGAAGCCGGACGGTACGGCGCCGAACAATTGGCTGTCGATCTTCGGCGGGCCGGGCTGGGAGTGGGATGGCGTGCGCCGGCAATATTACCAGCACAATTTCCTGACCTCGCAGCCGGATCTCAACTTCCACAGCAAAGCCGTGCAGGATGCGGTCCTCGAGACGGTGAAGTTCTGGCTCGACCGCGGCGTGGACGGTTTCCGCCTGGATACGGTCAACTATTATTTCTGCGACAAGCTGCTCAGAAGCAATCCGCCGCACGAGCCTGATGAGAATGACGCGGGCCTCGATGCGCCCGACAGCAATCCCTACGGCATGCAGAACCACCTCTACGACAAGACGCAGCCGGAAAATGTCGATTTCCTCAAGCGCTTCCGGGCGCTGCTCGATCAGTACGAGGATCGTACGACCGTCGGCGAAGTCGGAGATGGCGCGCGTTCGCTGAAGACGGTTGGCGCCTATACGAGTGGCGGCGACAAGCTGCACATGTGCTACACATTCGATCTGCTCGGGCCGGATTTCACCGCCGAGCATATTCGCGGCTGCGTCGAGGCCTTCCAGAAGGCAGTCACGGACGGCTGGGTCTGCTGGGCTTTTTCCAACCACGACGTCATGCGTCATGTCAGCCGTTTCGCGCGGACGGAGGAAGAGCGGCCAGTCATCGCCAAGCTGGCAATCTCGGTGCTTGCGGCGCTACGGGGCTCGATCTGCCTCTATCAGGGCGAGGAACTCGGCCTGCCCGAGGCAGAGCTCGCCTTCGAGGATCTGCGCGACCCCTACGGCATCCGCTTCTGGCCGGCCTTCAAGGGCCGCGACGGCTGCCGCACGCCGATGCCCTGGGAAGCGGGCAAGGCGCATGCGGGCTTCACCTCCGCGGAAAAGAGCTGGCTGCCGGTGCCTTACGAGCAGGCAGCGCTTTCCGTCGACACGCAGGAGGCGAGCGACAGCTCGGTGCTGCATCACTACCGCAAGACGCTCGCATTCCGGAAGAGCCATCCGGCACTGATCGACGGCGAGATGAGCTTCATCGGCACCAACCAGGACGTGCTCGCCTTCACCCGCGAAAAGGGCGGAGAAAAACTGCTTTTCGTTTTCAATCTGACGCGCAAACCGGCGGAATTCCGCCTGCCCGATGACATGGTGATCGAGGAACCGCTTGCGATGCCGGGCTTCGGGGCGGTACCGGGCGCGGGATCGGTGAAGCTTGCCGCGCTCGACGGGTTTTGTGCGCGGGTTTGATGTTCGTGCTGCTATATCCATGAAGGCGACGGTCAAAGGCTGCCCCACTGGGGAGTCGGCCGTGAAATTGCATCACCCGATGAGCGCGAACTTGTCCACATCCACCATGCCGCGGTCGGATATCTTCAGGTGCGGGATGACCGGCAGCGGCAGGAAAGCGAGCTGAAGGAAGGGTTCTTCCAGCGTGGCGCCGAGCGCGAAGGCGGCCTTGCGCAGATGGTGGAGGATGTCGCGAACCGTCTCGTAGGGCTCGAGGCTCATAAGACCGGCGATGGGCAGGGCGATTTCGCCGGTGACCTTACCGTCTTCGACGACGACGAAGCCGCCCTTGATCTCGCCGAGGCGGTTTGCGGCGCAGGCCATGTCGTCCTCGCTGACGCCGACCACGCAGATATTGTGGCTGTCATGGCCGACGGTCGAGGCGATCGCACCCTTCTTCAGGCCGAAGCCCTGGACGAAGCCGTTGGCATGGTTGCCGTTCTTGCCGTGGCGCTCGATGACGGCGACCTTGATGATATCGTTGGCAAGATCGACGGTCGTCTCGTTGCCCCTGACGGGCAGGCGGTAGCGGCGATGCTCGGTGATGATCTTGCCCGGCATGACGCCGATGACAGGTGTTTCGCCCTCGGCGACCGGGACGCCGAAATGGGCGGCGTTGACGGGCCTTGCCTTGACGCTGTCGAGGCCGATCGGGGCAACCGGTCTGCGCGAGGAAAAGAGCGCATCGGTGACGCGGCGGCCGGCGGAGAAGATCATGTCGGCGCGGCAGTTTTCCAGGCTGTCGAGAACCACCAGATCGGCGCGCCAGCCCGGCGCGACCAGGCCGCGGTCCCTGAGGCCGAAGGCGCGGGCGGCCGAAATCGAGGCGGCGCGATAGATCGCCAGGGGCTCGACGCCACTTGCAATGGCCGTGCGGATCATGTGATCGAGATGGCCCTGTTCGGCGATATCGAGCGGATTGCGGTCGTCGGTGCAGAGCGCGAGGAAGGGTGAAAGCCGCTCGGTGATAATGGGTATCAGCGCCGCGAGATCCTTGGATACCGAACCCTCGCGCACGAGGATATGCATGCCCTTGCGGATCTTTTCCAGCGCTTCGGCGGCGGTCGTGCATTCGTGCTCGGTGCGGATGCCGGCTGCGAGGTAACCGTTGAGATCGTTGCCGGACAGCAGCGGCGCGTGACCGTCGATATGGCCGCCCTGGAAGGCCTCAAGCTTGGCCATGCAGACGGGATCCTTGTGGATTACGCCAGGGAAATTCATGAATTCGGCAAGGCCGATGACCTTCGGATGGTGGCGGTAGGGCAGGAGGCGCTCGATTGGCAGATCGGCGCCGGAGGTTTCGAGATGCGTCGCCGGAACGCAGGAGGAGAGCTGGACGCGGATGTCCATGATCGTCTCCAGCGCGGATTCGAGAAAGAATTCGATGCCGGCGGTTCCGAGCACATTGGCGATTTCGTGCGGATCGCAGATGGCGGTCGTCACGCCGTAGGGCAGAACGCAGCGATCGAATTCATGCGGTGTGACGAGTGAAGATTCGATATGCAGATGCGTGTCGATGAAGCCGGGAACGACGATCCTGCCGGATATATCGATCTCAGTCTCGCCATCATAATTGCCTGAGGTGCCGACGATGCGATCGGCGCCGATGGCAATGTCCGACAGGACGAGTTCGCCGGTAACGAGGTCGAAGAAACGGCCGCCCTTTAACACAATATCGGCCTGCACGCGGCCGACGCCCTGGTCGATGAGACGTTCGAGCTTGGTGGTCATGAATTGCTACCTCTTCGACTGGTTTCTGTCGCTGATGCCGACGGATGCTGGAAATCACTTGGATTGTATTTCCGGCTGCTTTTGCCTCGGTGGCAGCAGTGCTAGTGAGGCGAGAATACAGATGTCGTTTTCCAACTCAAGGTCATGATATGAAAGCAATTATTTCGGCGGCCTGCGTGGCTGTTTTTCTGTTGAGCGGCTGTGTGAACAACTCAGCTGTACTCACGACTGACAAACATGGAAAGGTCAGCCAGATCATTCTCGGAAAGTCGACTGGAAGTGTTGCTTCCGATGAAGACCTTAAGCGTGTCGTGGTCGCCAGTTTCTACGCGCGGATTTCAAACCCAAAACCCAGTTGGAATTATCGTCAACCGATGGTGCTTATCAAACATCCAACAGTGGAGAGCTACCTGCGTCAGGATGCGAAGAAGGCGGACTGATCTGCAGTCCAGCGTCTGCAAAAGTAATCGGGCGCCGTGATGCGCCCGATCCTGTTTTCAGTGGGCTCGTCGATTACTCGGCGGTGACGATCTTGCCGGCTTCCCACTTGTAGAGCGAGAAGCTCTGCGAGGTCAGGTCGCCGGTCTCGCCGTAGGTGACCTTGCCGATGGCGGTCGGGATCTCCTTGCCGTCCTTCAACGCGGTCGCGACGGCTTCCGCATCCTCGGCGCTGCCGGCCTTCTCGATGCCGGCTTTCAGCACTTCGACGGCGGCATAGGCGTTCAGCGTGAAGGCCTCGGCCGGGATGTTCCTGGCGGCGAGCGCATCGGCTGCGGCTTTGGAATCCGGGCTCTTGGTGGCGTCCGAAGCGTTGGTGAAGATCGTGCCTCCTGCCGCATCCGTGCCGATTGCCCAGAATTCGGTGTTGGAGAGTCCGTCGCCGCCGATGATCGTCGCGTTGGCGGCGAGGTCATGCAACTGGCGGGCGAGCAGGCCGCCTTCCGGGTGGTAGCCGCCGAAATAGACCACGTCGACCTTCTCGGACTTGATGCGGGTGGTGAGCGCGCTGAAATCCTTGTCACCAGGCGTGATCGCGTCATTAACGACTTCGGTGATGCCGCCGGCGTTCAACGTCGCCTTGAAGGCGTCGGCGAGGCCCTTGCCGTAGGCGCCCTTGTCGTTGACGATGGCGACGCGCTTGTCCTTGAAATTCTTCAGCACATATTTGGCGGAGACTTCGGCCTGCTGGTCGTCGCGGCCGCAGGTGCGCAGCACGTTGGTCAGACCGCGCTTGGTCAGGTCGGGGGCCGTCGCGGTCGGGGTGACCATCAACACGCCGTTTTCGGCAAGCACGTCCGAAACGGGAATGGCGACGCCCGATGTCACCGGGCCGACGACGAAGCGGATGCCGTCGCCGACGACCTTGTTGGCGGCGGAAACGCCCTGCTTCGGCTCGCCGGCATCGTCGGTCAGTTCGAGGACGACCTTCTCGCCGAGAATCCCGCCCTTCTTGTTGATCTCGTCGACGGCTGTCTGAGCGCCGTTCTTCACCTGGTCGCCATAGGCAGCGACGGGGCCGGTCAGCGGCGCGATCAGGCCGATGGTGATATCGGCATGGGCAAGCGGCGCAAAGGCGAGTGACGCGACGAGGGTCGCCGTCAATGTCTTGAGGGTCATTGTCTGTCTCCTTGGATGGGGTCATTCGACCCGCGATGAAGCGTCGCGCCGGCTTTTCCGGATCGTTCAACGGCCCCAAGGCCGTGCCAAGGACGATCGATATCGGCGCGATCAATGCGTCCCCGGCCATATTTGGCTCGAATGGGTGCAACGGCAAGATTTCTAGGAATTTTGGTGAGATTCCGCAAGTTGATAACAAAATGAAACGAGAATTGAGCCGATCCGGGGCGAAATCATCCGAAATCGTCGATTTTGACACCGTCTGCCGATTTCTAGAGGGTGCCGGTACCCCGCGTCAGCAGTGCGCCGACAAAACCTGCCGAATGTCGCAGAAGCTCTCTTCGTCCTTCCGAATATTCGAATTCTGTTTCGAGATTAACACTTGATTCTACCAATTGGGGTAGAACCATTATTCGCGCATATATTGCTGCGATGCAAAAGAACGGTCGACAATAAACAGAGAGATATTTCAGGAATAGAGATCTGGATGCTCAAGCGGGTCGAAGCCAGACAGGTGCGCACCGGAATGTTTGTCGAGGCGATCGAGGGTGCGTGGCAGGATCCTTTTCTGTCCAAGCGAAGATTTCTTCTGCGCCGTGAAATCGATGCCCAGAAGCTTCGCAAGAGCATGACAGGCGTGATTATCAACACCAGCAGAGGCCTGGATATTGACGGCCTGCCAGGTGGCAATATCGAGATCGACACCAAGGCGGCACGCGAGACCATCCAGAAATCCATGCAGGTGCTGGAAAGCGTTTTCGGTCGACTCCAGCACGGCGATGGGATCAGCGTCGATCAAGTGGCGCCGGTGATTTCCTCGGTCTCCAAGTCCATCGATCAGAATCCCACGGTCTTTCTGAGCGTTACGCGTCTGAAATCCAAGGACGAGGCAACGTTCCTGCATTCGATTTCAGTGAGCGCGCTGATGATCCTTTTCAGCCGTCATCTCGGACTTGACGAAACGACTGTTCAGATGCTCGGCACAGCAGGATTGCTGCACGACGTCGGCAAGCTCGAAATTCCGCTCGAGATACTCAACAAGGAAGGCCCCCTGGACGAGGACGAGATCAAGATGATCCGCGACCATCCGGAAAAGGGACACGCAATCCTGTCGCGTCAGGAAGGCATGTCGGAGATCGTTCTCGACGTCTGCCTCAACCATCATGAGCGTATCGACGGCAAGGGCTATCCCCGCAAACTTTCCGAGGCGCAGGTCAGCCTCCATGCGCGTATTGCTGCGATTTGCGACGTCTATGACGCCATCACCTCGGTGCGGCCGTACAGGGCGCCATGGAGCGCGAGCCAAGCACTGAAATGGATGCTTGGTAACGAAGGGCATTTCGATCGCCGGCTGTTGAAGAAATTCGCCCTCTGCCTTTCCGTCGTCGCGGTGGCCTGAGGTCTATCTAGCTTCGCAACAAAAGGGGCCCGCGTGGACTTACAGCCCCGCGTGTCTTTTTCAGACGCGCGGGGCTGTAATACCTTGATGTGCTGCATGCCCTTTTGCCGGAAACTTCAGCGCTTCTCAGATATTGTTCTGCAGGATCGTCCGCAGCTTGCCGAAGAGCTCGTCGATATGGTGCTTTTCGATGATCAGCGGCGGTGAGAGTGCAATGATATCGCCGGTGGTGCGGATCAGCAGGCCGCTTTCATAGGCTTTCAGGAAAGCGGTGAAGGCGCGCTTGGTCGGCTCGCCGGCGATCGGGTCGAGTTCGATCGCGCCGATCAGGCCAGTGTTCCTGATGTCGATGACATTGGGGCAGTCCTTCAGCGAATGCAGCGCATCGGCCCAGTAGTCGGAAAGCTCGGCGGCGCGTGTCAGCAGCCCCTCTTCCTTGTAGGTATCGAGCGTGGCGAGTGCGGCGGCGGAGGCGATCGGGTTGCCGGAATAGGTGTAGCCGTGGAAGAACTCGATCATGTGCTCCGGGCCGTTCATGAAGGCATCATGAATCTCGGAGGTGACGAAGACGGCGCCCATCGGGATGACGCCATTTGTCAATCCCTTGGCGGCAGTGATCATGTCGGGCTTGACGTCGTAATATTGCGCAGCGAAGGGGGCGCCGAGGCGGCCGAAGCCGGTGATGACCTCGTCGAAGATCAGAAGGATGCCGTGCTTGGTGCAGATCTCGCGCAGCTTCTGCAGGTAGCCCTTCGGCGGGATCAAGACGCCGGTGGAGCCCGCCACCGGCTCGACGATGACGGCGGCGACGGTGGAGGCGTCATGCAGGGTGACGATACGCTCGAGCTCGGTGGCGATGTCGCCGCCATGCTCGGGCTCGCCGCGGGTGAAGTTGTTCTTGCCGGGCTGGTGGGTGTGCGGCATGTGATCGACGCCGGTCAGCAGCGTGCCGAACATCTTGCGATTGGTGACGATGCCGCCGACGGAGATGCCGCCGAAATTGACGCCGTGATAGCCACGCTCGCGGCCGATCAGGCGGAACCGTGATCCATTGCCCTTCACCCGGTGATAGGCGAGCGCCACCTTGAGCGCCGTCTCGACGGATTCGGAACCGGAGTTGGTGTAGAGAACGTGGTTCAGGCCTTCCGGGGCAATGTCGACCAGGCGGTTTGCCAGTTCGAAGGCCTTGGGATGGCCGAGCTGGAAGGCCGGCGCGTAATCGAGCTCGCCGGCCTGCTCGCGGATCGCTTCGGTGATCTTTGGGCGGCAGTGGCCGGCATTGACGCACCAGAGGCCAGCCGTGCCGTCCAGCACCTGACGGCCGTCATGGGTCGTATAGTACATGTCCTTGGCGCCGACGAACAAACGCGGCTCCTTCTTGAACTGGCGATTTGCCGTAAACGGCATCCAGAAGGCGCGAAGATCGTTCGGTGCGTTGAGGCGATTGGACATGCTGTTCTCCTGGCCGCTGACGGCCCTTTCCCGGGGCTTCACGCCCATATTTTTACTGCCCGGTCAAATTATCAGGGCTTCCCAAGGCGTCAACGGGAAAAGTCCAGAGAACGGTTCCTGACAGGAAGCTCAACTTGCTTCGGTCGATCATGGGGCGAGCGCTTCAGCGGGATGAGGCTGCAATTCCTTCGCCGCCGGCGAAAGGAGCAGAAAGACCAGGGCATTCAAAGGCACGACCGGCAAATCGCAAATTTGCCGGTCGTGCCATAAGGTTCACGTGCTGAAATATCGTTACCAAGCCTCCGGGAACATTCCCTTGCAGCACGGCATCGGCCGACATTCATGTCAGCGCTATCATTAAGCGGCGGATCTATTCCGGTTCTGCACGAGGTAAATGTCTTCGAGCGTTGCCAGGATCTTCATGACCGGCTCGGAGGTACTCGAATAATAGATGGTTTGTGCGTCCCGGCGGGTCTTGACCAGCTTTTGAGCGCGCAGTTTCGACAGGTGCTGAGAGAGAGCGGACTGGCTGAGCCCGACCTGCGTCGCAAGCACGCCGACGGCTACTTCGCCCTTTACGAGGCTACACAGGATCAGCAATCTTTTCGGGTTTGCCATGGCCGACAATAAAGCTGCCGCCACGTTCGTGTGATCGGCCAAATCAGAGGTTTCCATATGTTATCTTCCTAATGCGAAACGTACATCAAGTGTGTTGGCGCAGGCCGCCAGCCGGGATTTTGACTGACACCAAAAACTAGCAACTGGGCTCGAAGATTGTATATACCTAAATTTAAGGTATCGAGTATGCTATTTTAGATATGTTTGAACAAATGTGATCGGCATCCACAGACAGGGTTTCGAACTCGTATCGCAGCAGAAAATCGCCGGAAATCATATCAAAACCTGAGAGATCGATACCACAAATACGCCAAGAACCCGATTTCGGCGCCTTTAGCCTGGTAGCAAGGCTTTCCTCGACATCGGGATGGCGTTCTACTAAATCTCGCACTGTCGCTGCCGCCCCGGCGGCAATCTCCTCATTCGCGGCCGACTGGATTACGAGATCGTTCCCTTCGAGGTGGTAGGCGCGGCCGAAGCCGCCATTGAGGCTGGCCTGCTCAGGCTTGAGACGGAAGAACAGGAAATCAGGAAAATCGATATAAAGCTTCGCCTTGGGGTGGCGAGCGAGAAAACGCGCGCGAATCCGCGCGTAGAATGGACTGCTGTGCTCGACGGGTTCTGCCAGGCATTGGGTCGTCAGACGGGGATAGGCAAGGGGATCGCCCTTGCCGGGCTCGCCGGTCAGGAGCGAGGCGCGCGGGTCTCTGGCGAGCGCCCGGGTATGAGCCGACAGCTGCGAAACCAGGATGACGGGGATGCCGTCGATATCGGTGGCGACGAGCACGCGGCTGACAAAGGGGAAGCCGGTCTCGGGCGCGAGAACGGCAATCGCCGCGTGCCTGGCGGAGCGCAGAAGCACGCGGGCGAGCTTGCGGGCATCGTCGTCGGTTTCGCGTAAAGGCGAGGGCTGATCTTTCATATCCGCTTTGTGACAAAGCGGATGGAAAACATCAAGCTTCCTGCTTGCGGCGATGGCGGGTAAGGCCGGCAACGATATCCTGAGCCGAGATGGTTCCAACGATCGCGCCATTCTCGACGATGCCGATACTGCCCGGCTGGCGGGCAAGGGCATCGAGGATATCGATGAGCGGGGTCGCGGCGCGGGCCGTGGCGCTGACGCTCATGCCGGCGGCAGTCTGGCCGAGGCCCGGCTGCATGACGTCGGCCGCCGTCAGCATGTTGATCGGATTGAGGTTCTGCACGAAATCGGCGACATACTGGTCTGCGGGGTTCTTGACGATGTCGTGCGGCGTTCCGCACTGGATGATGCGGCCGCTCTCCATGATGGCGATGCGATTGCCGATGCGGAAGGCCTCGTCGAGATCGTGGCTGACGAAAAGGATGGTCTTCTTCAGCCGCCGCTGGAACTCCAGGAGTTCGTCTTGCAGGCGGGTGCGGATCAATGGGTCGAGCGCCGAGAAAGGCTCGTCCATGAGCAGGATCGGGGCGCCGGTGGCAAAGGCGCGGGCAAGGCCGACGCGCTGTTGCATGCCGCCGGAAAGCTCGTTGACCTTGCGGCCTGCCCATTTCGTCAGGTTGACGAGTTCAAGCTGCTCGCCGACGCGGAGCTTGCGCTCGGCCTCCGGCATGCCGGCGAGCTCGAGGCCGAAGCCGACATTCTCGGCGACCGTGCGCCAGGGCAGGAGAGCGAACTGCTGGAACACCATGGAGACGGTGTGGGTGCGCAGATCCCGCAGCGCCTTGGCATTGCAACTGTACGGGTTGACGGGGCCGGTGGTCGTGGAGACGGCGACATCACCACGCACCACGGGAGCGAGCCCGTTGACGGCGCGCAGCAGCGTCGACTTGCCGGAGCCGGAAAGGCCCATCAGCACCAGGATCTCGCCTTCCTCGATCGTCAGTGAGGCATCGGCAACGCCGAGCACCAAGCCGGTCGCGGCGCCGATTTCGTCGCGCGATTTGCCCTGATCGACCATGGCAAGCGCGGTTTCCGGCCGATCGCCGAAGATGATGCTGACATTGTTAAAGCTTACTGCGGTCATGCACCGCCTCCTTCACCCGCCGTGCGGAACATCCGGTCGAGAATGATTGCCAGGATCACGATGCAGAAGCCCGCCTCGAAGCCCTTGGCGATATTGACGGTGTTCAGCGCGCGGACGACGGGCACACCAAGCCCGGGAGCGCCGACAAGGGCGGCGATGACGACCATCGACAGCGACAGCATGATGGTCTGGGTGAGACCCGCCATGATCTGCGGCGTGGCGAAGGGAAGCTCGATCTTGCGCAGCACCTGTATCGGCGTCGCGCCGAAAGCGACGGCGGCTTCAACGAGGGACGGCGGCGTCGAGATGATGCCAAGGCGTGTCAGCCGGATCGGGGCGGGGATTGCGAAGATGACGGTCGCGATCAGGCCCGGCACCATGCCGAGGCCGAACAGGATGAGCGCAGGGATCAGGTAAACGAACGTGGGTATGGTCTGCATGAGATCGAGTACCGGGCGCATGGCAGCATAGACCCAAGGGCGGCGGGCGGCGGCAATGCCGAGCGGAATGCCGATCACCATACAGACAAAGGTGGCGGCGAGCACGAGGGCGAGCGTCTCCGTCGTTTCCTTCCAATAGTCCTGGTTCACGATCAGCAGCAGCCCGAGACAGGTGAAGACGGCGACCGCGATCGAGCGGCGCAGCCAAAAGGCGATGGCGGTGATGGCCGCGATGACGATCAGCGGATGAGGCTTCTGCAGCACGAAGAGCAGGCCGTCTATGGCGCTCGACAGCAGGAAGGCGACCTGGTTGAAGAACCATTCGCCGTTCGAGGTCAGCCAGTCCACAAAGGATTTGGCCCAGGGGCCAACGGGAATCTTAAATTCGGTGATCCAATTCAAGGGCGCGCCCATCCAGAAAAACAACAATCGGACAAAAATGAAACGGGGCGGCGAGCCGCCCCGTTCGTATCATCAGAGGCCGAGGCCGGTCTTGGCGGCCGCGAGAGCGTCGCCCTTGCCGTCGCGGGTCTTGACGCCCGCGAGCCAGGGCTCGAGTGCGGCGGGGTTCGCCTTCAGCCATTCGGAAGCTGCAGCCTCCGGCTCTTTGCCGTCGTTCAGGATTTTGCCCATGATGTGGTTCTCCATGTCGAGGGAGAACGTCAGGTTCTTCAGCATCGTGCCGACATTCGGGCATTCGTCGAGATAACCGGCGCGGACATTGGTGAAGACCTTGGCGCCGCCGAAATCCGGACCGAAGATATCGTCACCGCCTGTGAGGTAGGTCAGCTTGAAGTTGGTGTTCATCGGATGGGGTTCCCAGCCGAGGAAGACAACGGGCTTGCCTGATTTGTCGGCGCGCGCGACCTGAGCGAGCATACCCTGCTCGGAGGACTCGACGACTTCCAAATCCTTCAGGCCAAAGGTGT
Organism: Rhizobium leguminosarum; assembly: GCF_002953715.1. Taxonomy (GTDB): domain Bacteria; phylum Pseudomonadota; class Alphaproteobacteria; order Rhizobiales; family Rhizobiaceae; genus Rhizobium; species Rhizobium leguminosarum_V. Next base: position 3,167,939 of record NZ_CP025012.1, on the reverse strand, counting down.
TCTTTTCGATCATGTCCATGACGAGGCGGTTGCCGTCATTGCCAGGCTCGATGCCATAGATCTTGCCGTCCAGCTCGTCCTTATGAGCGGCGATGTCCTTGAAGTCCTTGATGCCGAGCTCGGCGCCCTTGGCGTTGGTGGCAAGTGTATACTTGGCGCCGACGAGGTTGGGGCCGAAGGATTCGACCGACTTGTCGTCGAGATAGGGCCGGACGTCCTTTTCCTGTGTCGGCATCCAGTTGCCGAGGAAGATGTCGATGTCCTTGTTCTTCAGCGAGGTGTAGGTGACCGGCACCGAGAGAACCTTGATGTCGGTCTGATAGCCGATGCTCTTCAGGACGACGGATGCGGTGGCGGTGGTGGCGGTGATATCCGTCCAGCCGACGTCGGAGAAATGAACGGTGGAGCAGCTGTCGGGATCGGCGGCGAAGGCGGCGGTCGCAACGGAGAGGGCGGCGACGGCAGTTGCGGTAACGAGTTTGAACGTGCTTGTTGTTTTCATTTTAGACTCCCAGTCTTTAAGTTCCCAAGCCAACCATCAATAACCGAGTTTGACAAGCGACCTCAGTGCGTTTGCGCCGTATCGACCCATGCGATTGCGACGTCCGCGGATTTTTTCGCAATGCCTTGTTTCCGGGGCTTTCGGTGGTTTTCGAGCCGGATTCCTGTGATTATCGCTCCCTCAGGGCTTTTCTTTGCCATTCCGAGCTTTCAATAAGCCGATTAAGGAGAAATCGGATGGCAAAACTCTATTTCAACTACTCGACGATGAACGCCGGCAAGTCGACGATGCTGCTGCAGGCCTCCTATAATTACCAGGAGCGCGGCATGCGCACGGTGCAACTGATCGCCGCCTTCGACGAGCGCGCGGGTCGAGGCGTCATCGGCTCGCGGATCGGCTTGGAGGCGAGCGCCATTCCCTTCGAGCCGCATGAGGATCTGTTCCGGTTGGTTGCGACGCTGAGCGGCGAAGGAGCACCGATTTCCTGCATCTTCGTCGACGAGGCGCATTTCATGACGCCTGTCCATGTCTGGCAGCTTGCCCGCGTCGTCGACAGGCTCGGAATCCCCGTGATGGTCTACGGGCTGAGAACCGATTTCCAGGGCAAGCTGTTTCCGGCCTCGCAGGAACTGCTGGCAATCGCCGATGAAATGCGCGAGGTGCGCACGATCTGCCATTGCGGGCGCAAGGCGACGATGGTTGTGCGGCTCGACGGGGAAGGAAAAGTGTTGCACGAAGGCGCCCAGATCGATGTCGGCGGCAACGAGAAATATGTCTCGCTCTGCCGCAGGCATTGGGACGACGCGATGAACGGTGCCTGGATCGCCGAGCCGGTCTGAAGCCGGCGACGCCAACTGTTTTCTTGGGCGCCGCAAGCGACCGCGCCGGCCGGTTGAGCATCCGACTCCGTTTGAGCCAACAGAATGCTTCAATCTGACCAGGAAAGGCTCTAGCTTGGGTCAGGAGATTCCCTGGAGAGATCAGGTGCGCAAACCCCCGCCATTCGACGGTCAGTACGAAGCTGCAGACAGCCTTGCCGAGAGGACTGCGGCCGAGGGCACCTATTGCGTGGCCGCGATCGGCTCCTTCAGCGGCGACGAAACACGGTCGGCCGACGAGGTCTTCGTCGAGCAGAATGCGCGCTTCCAAGCCCATATCGCCGATGCTGCGGCGCTCGACGCCCAACTGGCCGAGCTGGTCTTTTCCCTCGACCGGCTGACGGCGGAAGTTTCTGCCGATCTCGATAGTTTCCGGGGGCTGACGCTGCGTGAGAAGATGGCCGGCTGGGTGTCGCGCCAGCGGATGTGGCGCATGTATACCGAACGCGTGCGCGAGGCGCCGGTCATCGAGCGGCTGCTCGACCTTTTGACGAAATCGGACGCGCTCGCCAGGCTGATCGCCGGCCAGCGCGCCGCGCTTACCGAACGGCACAGGGCAGCCGAACTCAACCTCGTCGACATCGTCGAGCAACGGCGCCGGCTGGTCGTTTCCATCGATATCGCCCGTCTCAAGATGAAGGAGCTCAATGCCAAGGCGCTGACGACGCAGGGCCGTATCGGCGTCTACGGCAACAGGGCGCACTGGGAGCAGATGGAGGCGGAGCGGCGGGCGCTGAAGGCGGAAGCCGAGCGGATTTCCGCCGGGGAGCACGAGATGCGCGACGACAGCCAGCGGCGTGAGCGCTTCATCGGCCTGTTCCAGGCTTTTGTCGATTCGCTGAACGGCCGGATCGCCGCCTGCAATGTGCTGCTGCGCAAGCTGTTGATCGACGTCGAGGAGCGCCTGATCATCTACCAGGCGCAGGTCGATACCGACCGGCCAGGCATGAAGGTGAGGATCAAGCCGGAACTCTTTCCTGATATCGCTGCGCCGATCAGGCTGTTCGAGAAGGGTATGCTGGTCGCCCAGGATCTGGAGCGGCGCAAGAGCCGTGCCGATCTCGAATTCGCCAGAAGGTTCCCGACCTATGCCGAACCGCCGCCGGAAACATCGGGGGCGCCACTGATTGACACGGCGCGCAGGTCCTTCCGTTTCAACCTGCCTTTCCTGCGCTCCTGACCCGCAGGGCGCAGACAATACCCCTCTTCCCAATGCTTTCATTCCGGAAAATCGAAGGGCTTGTGTTGTGCTCGGCCCATCGAGCGCATATGTGGGATGCAGCGGGACGGCAATGTCCTGATGTTCGCCTCGCCTGACAGGAGACGACGATGCTTGACCGGATAGCCGGTTTTTTCAGGCTGATCGGCCAGACGATCGGCCGCTGGGCCCGCCTGTTTTCCGCCTGGGCCTTCTGGCCCGTTCTTGCCGCACACGGCTGGTATCAGCGGCGGAGCTGGATGATCCGGCTGCCGGTCATCGCGTTCGTGGCGCTGCTGGTCGCCCTCTACGGCTATTTCTTCTGGCAGACGCAGGCCTGGACGAATTTCAATCCCGCATTCGTCGACCAATATCGGCTTTCGGAGCGCAAGGTTGCAGCCGGGCAGGATGTGCCGGTCGCCGAGGGGGCTGCTGCCACGGTGCCGAAGACCTGCCAGCGCTCGGCGATCGTCGACGTCGCGGCCGACCTGACCGATTTTAACGTCAACCAGAACGCATGGATTTCCTCCATGGTGCTCTACAAGGCGGGCTTCTTCGGCATCGACTGGGACCACACGCCCTTCTTCGACAACAAGGCGTCGTTCCAGCGCGGTGTCAACCAGGCGGTCCGGCGCACCTCGGTGGAGCTTGTCGACACGCTCGGGCGCGTGCGCGGCACGTCGGGTATCAACAGCGACCTGCAGAACGCGCGCGGTAACCTGCAGTTCGACGAATACAGCTGGTATTTCGGGCTCAACCCGTTCGGGCCGAAAACGCCGACGCCTTCCTATTACCGCTCGGCGATCGGCAGCCTGCGCAAGTTCAACACCGATCTTGCCCTCTGCAACGCCATTTTCGACGGCCGCGCCGACAATCTCGTGCAGTTCGTCGATCGTATCGCCAACGATCTCGGCAGCACCTCCGACATGCTTGCCGAACGCTCTGAAAACCACAATCGCGGCTGGTTCGATACGCGCGCCGACGACCGGTTCTGGTTCGCCTACGGCCAGCTCTACGGCTATTACGCGATCATGGCGGCCGCTCAGGCGGATTTCTCGCAGGTGGTGGCGGAACGCAATCTCGGTGCGATCTGGGGCGGGACCATGCGGCAGTTCCAGTCTGCGCTGCGCATCCAGCCGGCGATCATCTCGAACGGGCGCGAGGATGGCTGGATCATGCCGAGCCATCTCGCCACGATGGGCTTCTATATTCTGAGGGTCCGCTCGAACCTCGTCGAGATCCGTTCGGTGCTCGACCGATAAAGCGCGTCGCGATATTTCAGATTCGCCCCTCGCGCTTTAGGTCTTTGTTGCTAAGCATGTCGTTGTCGCAAAACCGCTGCACAGTTTTGCGCGAGATGCTTTGAATCCCGCGCGTCCAGCAGGACGCGCTATCATTGTTGAACTAGAGCATGATGCCGAAAAGTGTGAGCGGTTTTCGGACGACATCCTGTTCTAGCGGGGTATCGTGTTGTCCTCGAAGCCGACGACGCGCAGTCTTTCGACGAATTCATAGGTGACGCCGACGATGCCGCCGCCACTTTCATCGTCACGGAAGCGGCCAACGCTGCGCACCAGCTTGTAGCCGCCAAGGCGATTGTCGACGCGATAGACGAAATGGAAGCCGACGCCATGAAGGCTCGCCTCCTCGAAGGTTTGGGCGATCAGGCTGCGGTCCTCCTCATGGATGCGCGACATCAGCTCTGTCAGGTTGACAGGGCCGTCGCTGTAGGGGAGGCCGAAGATCGCGTGGACATCCTCGCTTGCAAAGAAGTGTCCTGTCTCGATGTCGATGCGCCAGAAGCCGAAAAGACGATAGGCAGCGAGCATCTGGACAACTTCCGCATCGGTAATGCCGATGTGGGCGCGGGATTGTTCTGTCTTGTCAATGACGGGCTGTTCGAAGTGAAGAGGCACGTTTCCCCCAGATCACGGGACGAGGTGCCGACTCTCTTCTGATTCCTCAGTTGATCAGCTTCAATCGAATTGCCTTAGCTACCAACTGGGTGCGGTTGACGCAATCGAGTTTTTTGATCGCATTCGTCATATAGGCGTTCACCGTATGGTCCGAGAGCGTCAGGATCTGGCCGATTTCGATCGAGGTCTTGCCCTGGGCCGTCCAGCGCACAACTTCTAGTTCTCTGTTCGATAGCGCGTTATGCGCGCATTCCTCGTTGCGTTTGACTGCATTGTATGCATCGAGTGCATGGAGAATGATCATTGCCAGCTCGTTGATCTCGCTTTGGCCGAGTGCGGCGCGTTCGCCGCAGAACCAAAAGACCAGGCGCTGGCCGTCGGCTGCAAGGGTCGGCATGGCAACGCCTGCCGGTATGGCATGGCGCAGCATCAGGGCGCGCAGTTCCGCGGGAAAGGCCTGACCATTGACGGCGTCGTTGAGGTGCCAGACCGGCGGCACAGCGGACTGCCTCAGCCTTAGGCCGAAAGGGCAGCCGCGTATCATATGGGCGCGGTCGAAATCCCTGATATAGGCGGTCGGAAGCGAGCTCTCGATCAGCAGGGGTTTCAAGAGAAGATCTTCGGGGGAAGGAGCGTGCATCAGCGTCGCATGCGACAATCCGAAGGCTGTGGAGACCCTGCCGAGCGCCTGCGCAAACAGGCTGCGCGTTCGAGCGGTCGCAAGCTCTGCCGAAAGCAATGACTGTCTTTCAGAGGTAGTCATGTAAGACATTTGTACGCCCCCGGCAGCCTCAATGTTACCGCTATCAAATACAGAAAATCTGCGGGATGCTAGCCCCAATTAACTTAAGACAAGGCGATTCATTCAAATTGTGAAAAATTAGCCACAGGAGATCGCGCTCTGATTGAGTTTCGACTTGCAAAGATAACGTTGCGGTATCGTGAAACCCTTCGTGACGGCATAGCTATGGCCTCGCGCAGCCGGGCAGGCAGAGAATCACTTGGGAGAACTCGGGGAGAAGTCCGGTCCTCTCGCACCGACTTACAGGCGGTGGGCTCCAGCACATTTCGCTGGAGCAGCTGATCTGCTTGAACACGGCCGCGATGGTTCGCCATCTAAGCCTGATTGCAATGAGAGAACAAGGATAAGAGGACTGCAGCGGGCATCGAAATCCGGCTTGCTGGCAGTCAATCCAATTGCTAAGCCTATGCTCAGTACAACTGAGGCAATTTAATCGTGCGCTTTGCAATTTCTTTTTTGGTGAAGTGTCTATTTTCCAGATCATTACTTGTTTTTCTCCTTTTGACCTTGCCGATCGGAGCGGTAATCGCGCAGGCTGCCGAGGAGAAGAAGGCAGCACAGCCGCCGATGAGCTTCATCCTCGTGCGTAGTTTTCTCTGCCAGGAAAACTGTCCGGAATGGATATCGGCAGAGGGGCGCATAACGTCCGATACGCCCGCGCGGCTCAGAAAAATTCTCAAGAAGATCGGCGACCGGAAATTGCCTGTCGTTTTCCGTTCGGAGGGTGGCGATGTCGATGCCGCCTATGCGATGGGCCGGATGATCCGCAAAGCCGGTCTGGAAACAGCCGTCGGCGGGACGCAGCTGAAGGATTGTCCTGTTGAGGATACGCGCTGCCAAGCCGCTATTGCAAAGGACGGCACCGCGGTCGGTGACACCTATTCGGCCGGCGCTTACTGCTTTTCTGCCTGTCCGCTGGCCTTTGCCGGCGGTACGTCGCGTGTCGCATCGCAATGGGCCTTTATCGGCGTCCACCAGATCACGACCGTCTACAACAAGGTGCGTGTTTCCTATCGCATCGAATACAAGATCGTGAATGGCAAGAAGAAGGAAATCTCCCGCAAGGAGGTTGGACGCAAGGTGGCGGGGCAGAGCAGTTCCACCAAACTTGGAAAGAAGGCCACCGCTGCCTTGACAGCCTATTTGAAAGAAATGGGCGTCAGCCAGGATGTGATCGGTCTGATGATGGGCGCCACGCCTGACAGCATCAACATCGTAGCGCCCGCAGACGCAGTTCGAATGGGGCTTGCGACGGACGTCCTAGCTTACAATGAGCGGCCCGGCATGCCGCTCTGCGCGCCGGATGCCGCTGCCGAGGCTATCTGTCACGGCCATCCGGTAGCCGAAGCGCCTGTGGCGGCTAAGGCGCCTGTATCTCAGGCACCGGTGCAGGATGCGGCCGCAGACACAAGCGAGACTCTGCCGAGAACCCGGCCGATGGACTTTCTCCTGATGTACCATGGCAATTGCCAGGAAGAGTGCACGCAGTGGATTTCCGCGGATGGAGACATCACGCCGGATACACCGGCCCGCCTGGAGGCGACCTTGAAGACGCTCGGCGGAAGAAAGCTGCCGGTCGTCCTTCAGTCTAATGGCGGGGACATGGATGCGGCTTTCGCGATGGGGCGTATGATCCGTGCTGCAGGTCTGGAGACCTCCATTGGCAGAACGCAGTTGCCCAATTGTCCAAAGCTGGATCCGCGTTGCAACGCCAGCATTGCCAAAAACGGACCGACCGAGGGCGAAGTCTTTGCCGGCCGTGCGTACTGCCTTTCGACCTGTACTGTTGTCTTGACGAGCGGAACGCCGCGGATTGCCGGATATTCCGCTATCGGCCTCGTCAGACCCACGGCGGCTCAATATACGAAATTCTTCGCCTATTTCGACGAGATGGGCGTCAGGGCTGAGACATACGAGATGATGATGCTTGCGACATCAATTGAGCAAGGAAATATACTTCGTTCTCAGGCGCTCGATCTTGGCATCATCAATGGTATCATCCCTTATGGTGAAGAGCCCGGCTTGCATGTCTGTGGACCGGAGGCGAAGGAAAGTCTCCGTTGCCCGAGAAATCAGAAGGCCGAGATCGTTCCTGCCGCGGCCTTGGCAAATTGATATCGGACTGCGGAAGGCACTTCATGACGGTGCCCGGCGCTGTTGTCTTGGGCGCTTGCTCGGTCAGCGGTCTGAAGGTGTCTTCGTGCCGGCCGTTAGCCCTTGTCTTTAAGATCATTCTTCGAGGTCACGCTCATCAGCTTCTCCAGGAAGCCGAGCATGACGGCGGAGGCGACGAAGGCGAGGTGCATCAGCGTGAGCCACATGATCTTGCCGTCCTCGTATTGGTCGGCGTTGAGAAAGACCTGCAGCAGGTGGATGGAGGAGATGGCGACGATCGAGGAGGCGACCTTGATCTTCAGGCTGCCTGAATCGAGCTTGCCGAGGAAGGAGACCTCGTTGTCGGCCTCGCTGGCCTCGTCGAAGCGGCTGACGAAATTCTCGTAACCCGAGATCATCACCATGACGATTAGGCTGGCGACGAGGGCTGCGTCGATCAGGCCGAGCATGGCAAGGATCATCTCCGCCTCGTCGAGTTCGAAAACGCCGGAGGCGATCTTCAGGAACTTGTAGGCGAAAGAAACGGCATAGACGGCGAGCGCCGCTACCAGGCCGATATAGAAGACGACGAGGATCCAGCGGCTCGACAGGATGATGCGCTCGATGATGAGTTCCAGTGATTTCATGTTTTCACCCTGTGAAGCCGCGATCGCTGACCGCCACATAAACGCCTAGCGCATCGACCTGAAAATCGAAACCGATTTTCGGGACGATGCGAGGATTGAAAGTGTTACAGCGTCCTTTGCGCGTCTGAAAAGACGCGCTGCGCTGTAAGCGCGGCGGCCGCGAGGCATGGTGCTATTCACACCTCGCCGATATTTCGCTATCCCGATAAAGGGAAAACAACCACTCCGCGCCTGCGGAGGTCGGGACGGGGGAAATTCATGCCAGCCATCAAATCCGATATCGAAATCGCGCGCGCCGCGGCTAAAAAGCCGATCTTCGAGATCGGGGCGAAACTCGGCATTCCGGTCGAGCAGCTCGTTCCCTATGGTCACGACAAGGCGAAGGTCAGCGCCGAGTTCATCGCCGCGCAAGCGGGCAAGAAGGACGGCAAGCTGATCCTCGTCACCGCGATCAATCCGACACCGGCGGGCGAGGGCAAGACGACGACCACCGTCGGGCTCGGCGATGGGCTGAACCGGATCGGCAAGAAAGCCGTTGTCTGCATCCGCGAGGCCTCGCTCGGGCCCTGCTTCGGCGTCAAGGGCGGCGCGGCCGGCGGCGGTTATGCGCAGGTCGTGCCGATGGAAGACATCAACCTGCATTTCACCGGCGATTTCCATGCGATCACCTCCGCGCACAATCTGCTGGCGGCGATGGTCGACAACCACATCTACTGGGGCAACGAAGAGAATATCGACATCCGCCGCATCACCTGGCGGCGGGTGATGGACATGAACGACCGGGCGCTCAGAAGCATGGTCTCCTCGCTCGGCGGCGTCGCCAACGGTTTCCCGCGCCAGGGCGGGTTCGACATCACCGTCGCCTCCGAGGTGATGGCGATCCTCTGCCTCGCCACCGATCTCAAAGATCTGGAGCGGCGGCTCGGCGACATCATCATCGGCTATCGTTTCGACAGGACGCCGGTGCATGCGCGCGACCTGAAAGCCGACGGCGCCATGGCGGTGCTCTTGAAAGATGCGATGCAGCCGAACCTGGTGCAGACGCTGGAGAACAACCCAGCCTTCGTGCATGGCGGGCCCTTCGCCAATATCGCCCATGGCTGCAATTCTGTGACGGCGACGAAGACGGCGCTGAAGCTCGGCGATTATGTGGTGACGGAAGCAGGCTTCGGTGCCGATCTCGGAGCCGAGAAATTCTTTGACATCAAATGCCGCAAGGCCGGGCTAAAGCCGGACGCGGCCGTCATCGTCGCAACCGTCAGGGCGCTGAAGATGAATGGCGGGGTGAAGAAGGAAGATCTCGGCACGGAGGATGTCATAGCGTTGAAGAAGGGCTGCGCCAATCTGGGCCGGCACGTCGCCAATGTGCGCCGTTTCGGCGTGCCCGTCGTCGTGGCGATCAACCATTTCGTTTCGGATACCGACGCCGAGATCGCGGCAGTCAAGGAGTTTGTCTCGAGACTCGGCGCGGAAGCGATCCTCTGCCGCCACTGGGCGCTGGGTTCGGCCGGCATCGAGGACCTGGCGCACAAGGTGGTGGAACTGGCCGAATCCGGGCAGGCGAAATTCCAGCCGCTTTACGGCGACGACCTTTCGCTGTTCGAGAAGATCGAGATCGTCGCCTCGAAGATCTACCACGCCGGCGAGGTAACGGCCGACAAGGCGGTGCGCGACCAGCTGCAGACATGGGAGGAGCAGGGTTACGGCAATCTGCCGATCTGCATGGCGAAGACGCAATATTCCTTCTCCACCGATCCGAACCTGCGCGGCGCGCCGGAAGGCCACATCGTCACGGTGCGAGAGGTGCGGCTTTCGGCGGGAGCCGGCTTCGTCGTCGCCATCACCGGCGAGATCATGACGATGCCCGGCCTGCCGAAATCACCCTCGGCGGAACGGATTTTCCTGAACGACCAGGGCTATATCGAGGGCTTGTTCTAATCCACTCACTGCTTGCCGTGATGATTAGTGGCAATAGCGATAGCTACCCTTCCTCTCAATCACGTCGAGATGGAAATGCGTCTCATGGGCGGCGTCGCTTTCCGGGTCGAGGACGGTGGTGAAGTAGAGGCAGCCGGCGGCGCTGACAGTGCGCTGGAAGGCGCCGGTGAGCGTCGGATCCTCGCGGCGGGAGCGGACGGCGACATCCTCGCCCTTTTCGAAATGGAAACTCGCAATGTCGATGGCGTTGCCGCGGGCGTGTTCGGAGATCTTGCCCGTTTCGGCGCTGTTGCGCAGCCGGCAGATATAGGCAGACGCCTGGTTGACGGTGGTGATGCGGCCCTGCTCCGGCAGAGCGGTGGAAGCGGCAGGGATGACGCTCTCCTTCATCCAGCGGGCAAGGGCAAGCGCTGCCGGGCAACGGATCGTCGCCTCCGGCTTCAGCTTGATGCCGGGCAGAGCTTCGGAGACGATGATCGGCTTGTCGATGCCACAGCCATTGCCGTCGTCGATGCGCGGCGTGTCCTTGAAGACGACGCCGAGCGCCTGAAGCGCGGCCGTGCACTCGGCGTGCTCGGCATCGCTTTCGGGCTCGATCGTCAGATGCTGTTCCTCAAGTGTTTGTGCTGCGGGGGGCTTGTTCTCCTCAGTCGGGGCCTGCGGGTTTTCATTGCCAGGGGGAAGTGGCGGTCCCTGCATCGGTTTGACGGGTTCGGTTTTCGGTGTCGCCGGTTCGTTCGGTGTCGATGTCTCTGGTCTTTGGGTCTCTGGTTTTTGAATGTCGGGCTTCGGTTCAGGAGTGGGCATTTCTGCGGCCGGCGGCGGTTGTGTGCCTTCGGCATTTGAATCGGGGGTGGGTGCGGACGTGCCATCTATATCCGGCCTTTGCTGTGGCAGAGGACCGTGAACGGGCAGGCGGGCACCGGCAAGAACGGCGGTTGCGGCGAGAAGGATCGCCAGTATCGCAAGTTTTCTCAACGCATCCGATTCCCTGGTGTCGATAGCTAGGGATAACGCAAACGGGCGGATTTCGTTGCAATTTCGCAACGTCCGGGGAGATCATTAAAACTTGATGATTTTATTCAACATAAATCGCCGCTTTATGTTGACAATACTTCTCATGTTTTTTATGCGGCAAAAAGAAGGCGGAACTCTGCATCGTCTTCATCCGCAAAAGCCCAGCCAGCCCCTCGAGCGTTCGACGCGCCACGACCAGCCAGCCCGGTAATCATCATTAAGGGGTAGGTTATGATCGTCCGGCATTGGCGCTCGGTTCTATTGGTCTGCACGGCAGCCACAGTTGTTCTTCCTGTTTCGCAGTCTTTCGCGCAAAGCGCTACGGCAACCGAGCCGCAAGCCACGGCGGAGGACAGCACTGTCCTGCAGAAGATCGTCGTCAAGGGCAAACGCGCGGCACCGGGCAGCGTCGCCGACACGCCGCTGGCGACCGAGATCACCGCCAAGCAACTCGAAGAAAAGCAGGTCACCAATTTTGACGATATCGGCCGCAGCGTCGATGCAGGTGTGAACTATTCGCGCGGCGACGCAGGCTTCAACCTGCGCGGCCTTTCCGGCGCTCGCATCCTGACCACCATCGACGGCATTCCGATACCTTATATTTCGAACAGCGCGCGCCAGGGTGCCTTTGCGCCGGCCAACGCCAACGGCGGCGGAGACACCTTCGATTTCGATTCACTGTCCTCGCTCGATATCGTGCGCGGCGCGGATTCGAGCAAGGGCGGTTCCGGCATGCTCGGCGGCGCCATCGTTCTCAATACGCTGGAGCCGGAGGATCTTATTCCAGAAGGCCGCGACTGGGGTGCGATGGTCAAGTCGACCTATGACAGCGAAGACCGCAGCATTTCCGGCTCGGCCGCCGCTGCCAAGAAGATCGGCAACACGTCGATCCTCTTTCAGGGCGGCTACCGCAAGGGCCATGAACGCGACAATATGGGCGACAACGACAGCTACGGTGCTCTTCGCACCGAGGCGAATCCGGCTGATTTCGATCAGAACAACCTGCTCTTCAAACTACGCCAGGAGCTGGAAGGCGGCCATCGCATCGGCTTGACAGCGGAACGATTCCGCCGCGATCTTAAGACCGACCTGCGCCAACTCCAGGGAGGCACCAGTCCTCGCAACTTCATGATCGACAATTATGACGGTCGCGAACTGCGTGACCGCGATCGCGTATCGCTCGATTATGATTATGAAGCGCAGTCCTCCGACGCGTTCTTCAGCAGTGCGCGTGCCACGCTCTATTGGCTGGATTTGAAGAAGGAAGCCGGCAGCAGGGGCCGTACGACCGCCAATGTGGCCTATGGACGTAACAACGAGATTGAAAACGAAACCTGGGGCTTCAGTGGCACGGCAACGAAGGATTTCGAATATTCCGGTCTCAGCCACTCCGTTCGGGTGGGCCTCGACGTCGGCGTTTCGAGCTGGAGCCAGTATAGCTGGGCCCTTTGCCCGACATCGACGACCTGCCCGTCGCTGAACAACCAGGCGGAAGTGCCCGACGTCGACAGCCAGAATCTTGGGCTTGTTGTCGAAGACAAGATCGAAATCGGCAATACCGGCTTCGCGCTGACACCCGGCTTCCGCTTCGACTGGTTCAACTACAATCCCTCGACCGGCGGGAGTTTCGCAAGCAATACCGGGCTTACCCGTTTCGGGGATCTGCGCGACCGAACGGAAGCCGGCCTGTCACCGAAGATTCTTGCGACATACGACCTGATGCCTGACGTGCAGCTCTACATGCAGCTGGCAGTCGGCTTCCGCGCACCCACCGTGGACGAACTCTACAGCCGCTTCTACAACCCGACGGGCCGCTACGCCCAGCTCGGCAATCCCGATCTGGAACCCGAAATCGGCCGCGGCGTCGAAATCGGCGCTAATTTTGACACGGGCGATTTTACCGGTCGGGTCGCGGCCTTCCACACCCGCTACCAGAACTTTATCGAGACGGTGACGAGCGTCGACGCGACCGGCTTTACGGAATTCAACTACACGAACGTGTCTGCGGCCACGATCTCCGGTATTGAAGCCAGCGCCGCCAAGACATTCAATAACGGCATCAATCTGCATGCGTCACTTGCCTATGCATATGGCAGAAATGAAGAAACCACTCAGCGCCTGCGCTCGGTGGCACCGTTCAAGGCGATCGTCGGCGGCGGCTGGAGCAACGAGAATTTCGGCTTCGATCTTTCTTCGACGCTTTCGGCGGGCATGCTCACCGACCATCTTGATACGCCCGTCACCAACACCACCGACACGACCTTCGATGCGCCCGGCTACGCGATCGTCGACCTGACCGGCTGGTGGACGCCGGACCAGGTGCCGGGCCTGCGCGTGCAGGCAGGCGTCTACAACATCTTCGATCAGGAATATTTCAACGCGCTCGCCGTGCGCGATGTCAACCCGATCTCGACGGCGTCGCAGCCGCGCGATTGGTATTCTGAGCCTGGCCGCACATTCAAGATCTCGCTGACCAAGACCTTCTGATCGCGATCACGCCTTCAAGGCTGGGGAAGGGCGGCTTTCGGGCCGCCCTTTTTCATTCCCGCATTCGCCTCTTGCGCAATGGCTGATCTCAGGCTAACAATTTTTCCATGATCAAGTCCTTGAACATTGCAGTTTGGTGGTGGGTTCGCTAAGGCGGCCTCGACCAATCGTGTTCAAAGACGACGAGTGAGCCGCCCGAAACTTCGAGGCGGCTTTTTTTGTTTTATGGCCGCCTGTCGTCCGGGCCCCGATAACGGAGTGGAACAATGGTAACGATCCTGCGGGATGATGGTGCGGAAATCTACGAGACCAAGGGCGGCATATCAGTCACGCGGCAGCGGCGGGCGATCCCCTACGGCGATGCGGTCTCTTCCTATGTCGACAAGCTCGACGAGCGCCGCGGTGCGGTGTTTTCGTCGAACTACGAATATCCGGGCCGCTATACGCGCTGGGATACCGCCGTCGTCGATCCGCCGCTCGGCATCTCTTCCTTCGGGCGTGACGTCTGGATCGAGGCCTATAATGAACGCGGTGAGGTAATCCTCGGCTTCGTGACCGAACGGCTGAAGACGGTGTCCGACATCGTGCTCGGCGCTTCCTCCGCCCGTCGCCTCGACCTCACCGTCAAGACGCCGGACCGGGTGTTTACCGAGGAAGAGCGCTCGAAGATGCCGACGGTCTTCACCGTGCTGCGCGCCGTCACCGACCTGTTTTATTCGCAGGCGGATGCGAGCCTCGGGCTCTATGGCGCCTTCGGATACGACATTGCCTTCCAGTTCGATGCAATCGATCTGAAGCTGACGCGGCCCTCCGACCAGCGCGACATGGTGCTCTACCTGCCGGACGAGATCCTCGTCGTCGACAATTATGCCGCCAAGGCCTGGGTCGACCGTTACGACTTCGAAAAAGGCGGCGTGTCGACCGAGGGCAAGGCCCAGGATATCGCGGTGGAGCCCTTCAAGCACACGGATGCCATTCCGCCGAAGAGCGATCACCGGCCGGGCGAATATGCCGAGCTCGTCACCAAGGCGAAGGAAAGCTTCCGCAAGGGCGACCTCTTCGAAGTCGTTCCCGGGCAGAAATTCATGGAGCGTTGCGACAGCAAGCCGTCCGACATTTCCAAGCGGCTGAAGGCGATCAATCCGTCGCCCTATTCCTTCTTCATCAATCTCGGCCATCAGGAATATCTGGTCGGCGCCTCGCCCGAAATGTTCGTGCGCGTTTCCGGCCGTCGCATCGAAACATGCCCGATTTCGGGCACGATCAAGCGCGGTGACGATCCGATCGCCGACAGCGAGCAGATCCTGAAGCTCCTGAATTCCAAGAAGGACGAGTCCGAGCTCACCATGTGCTCGGATGTCGACCGCAACGACAAAAGCCGTGTCTGCGAGCCGGGTTCGGTCAAGGTCATCGGCCGCCGTCAGATCGAGATGTATTCGCGCCTCATCCACACGGTCGACCATATCGAAGGGCGGCTGAGGGACGACATGGACGCTTTCGACGGTTTCCTCAGCCACGCCTGGGCCGTCACCGTTACCGGCGCTCCGAAGCTCTGGGCAATGCGTTTCATCGAGAGCCATGAAAAAAGCCCGCGCGCCTGGTATGGCGGGGCGATCGGCATGGTCGGCTTCAATGGCGACATGAACACCGGCCTGACGCTGCGCACCGTGCGCATCAAGGATGGTATCGCCGAGGTGCGCGCCGGCGCGACGCTGCTCAACGATTCCATTCCTGAGGAAGAAGAAGCCGAAACAGAACTGAAGGCCTCCGCCATGCTTTCCGCCATCCGAGACGCCAAGACCGGCAATTCCGGCAGGATCCAGCGCGACGTCGCGAGCGTCGGCAAGGGCGTCAGCATCCTGCTCGTCGATCACGAAGACAGCTTCGTCCACACGCTCGCCAATTACTTCCGCCAGACGGGGGCGACGGTTTCGACCGTGCGCACGCCGGTGCCGGAGGAAATCTTCGACAGACTGAACCCGGACCTCGTCGTGCTGTCGCCCGGACCCGGGACGCCCAAGGATTTCGACTGCAAGGCGACGATCAAGAAGGCGCGGGCGCGCAACCTGCCGATCTTCGGCGTCTGCCTCGGCTTGCAGGCGCTCGCCGAAGCCTATGGCGGGGAACTGCGTCATCTGGCGCTGCCGATGCACGGCAAGCCCTCGCGCATCCGCGTGCTGGAGCCAGGCATCGTCTTCTCCGGCCTTGCCAAGGAGGTGACGGTCGGCCGCTACCACTCGATCTTCGCCGATCCCTCGACGCTGCCGCGCGAGTTCATCATCACGGCGGAAAGCGACGACGGCACGATCATGGGTATCGAACACGCCAAGGAACCGATCGCCGCGGTGCAGTTCCATCCGGAATCGATCATGACGCTCGGCGGCGATGCCGGGATGCGGATGATCGAAAATGTCGTGGCGCATCTGGCACGCAAGGTGAAGACGAAGGCTGCCTGACCGCAATTTCGCCTGGCCCTTCCTGCTGGGGAAGGGCCGGCCATTGGGTCGTCGGGCCGCGACTTGACTTCTTCCGGCAAATCAGAACATTTCAGGAACGATCAATTGGAACCTATCGCCGTGGCCAATGCTGAAAAGTTCATCGTTCTCCCTTACCGCAAGAACCGTGGCAATCTCGTGCCCGGAGAAATGCGCCAGGCATCGAACTCCGTCAGCGCGGAAAAGATCGCTTCGGCGATGGCTGAGCGTTTCGTCGGCGTGGCGGCCTATGCCGTGATCGTCGACGAGGAAACCGGCGACATGTCGTCGCCGCGATTGCTTGCACGATATGGCGAGATTGCCGATCTCAACGCCGCCTGAGGCGCCGTTTTCACCATGGAGACGTCGCTCTACCTGCCGGTCAAAGCTTTCCTGGAGGCGGCCGGTTATGTCGTGAAGGGCGAGGTCGGCGGATGCGATCTCGTCGGCTTGAGCGATGCCGAGCCGCCGGTCGTGGTGGTCTGCGAATTGAAACTCTCCTTCAACCTCGAACTGCTTCTCCAGGCGGTCGATCGCGCGGCGATGAGCGATGAAGTCTGGATTGCGGCCCGGGTTTCCGCCAAAGGCCGCGGCCGAGAGGCCGATAGACGCTACCGCGACCTCTGCCGGCGGCTCGGTATCGGCATGCTCGGCGTCTCCGACGGCGGCGAGGTCAGCGTTATCGTCAGTTCCGTCTCGCCGATGCCGCGCACCAATCCGAAGCGGCGCTCGCGCCTCGTCAAGGAGCATCAGCGCCGCCGTGGCGATCCCGCCATCGGTGGCGGTTCGCGGGCGCCGATCATGACCGCCTATCGCCAGCAGGCGTTGCTCTGCGCCTCAGCACTCGATGGAGGGCTCAAGCGACCGCGGGAGATGAAGGCGCTTGTGCCCAACGCCGGCCCGATTCTGCGCGACAATGTCTACGGATGGTTCGAGCGGATAGAAAAGGGTGTTTACGCCCTGACGGCTGCAGGGCAGGCTGCTCTGCTGCGCTGGCCGCAGCCTGTCCTTGCTGATCTGGCTCCCTGAGCCGGCGTAGTAGCGGGCATCGGGGATCGCTCGGCGAGGGCCGCTTTCCGGCCAAGGTCGGCAACGCCTGTGAACGGCGTGTCATTCCCCTTTGACAAATCCTCCATCATCGCCCATATCACCCTGAACTGAACCGCCTGCGCGACATTCGCGTGGGCGGTTTTGCGTTTCAACGGCTTGAAAGCTGCAATTCATTCGCAACCGCAGGGGAACGATATGAGTGACAACGGCGATCTTACGGTTCGGAAGCTGGCGATGTGGGGGATTCCGCTGTCGCTCGGAGTCATGGGTCTGAAGATGGTGGCGTGGTGGGTCACCGGATCGGTGGCGCTGCTGTCGGACGGGCTCGAATCATCGGTCAATGTCGTTGCCGCCTTCATTGCCTTCTTCGTCATTCGCTATGCGCAGAAGCCGGCCGATCACGACCATCCCTTCGGCCATCATAAGGCGGAATATCTGTCTGCCGTCACCGAGGGCGTGCTGATCGTCGTCGCCGCCCTGTTGATCGTCAACGAGGCGGTTGGTTATCTCGCCGAGCCGCGCATGCTGGATGCACCCGTGCTCGGCCTTGCAATCAATTTCGCGGCCGGTGTCATCAATGCGATCTGGGCGCGGTTGTTGATCAGAGCGGGACGCAGACATCGCTCGGCAGCGCTGATGGCGGATGGGCAGCACATCATGTCCGACGTCGTGACCTCCGTCGGTGTTCTCGTCGGCCTGCTGCTGGCGCTGGCAACGGGTTATGCGATCTTCGACCCGGTGCTTGCCATTCTCGTTGCCGTCAACATCCTCTATCAGGGCTGGAGGGTGATCTCGCAATCGATTGGCGGGCTGATGGACCAGGCGGTCGAGCCGCAGGAGGAGGAGGCGATCAAGCAGGCGATCGCCACCCATGCGGCGGGCTCGATCGGCGTGCATGACCTGAAAACGAGGCGGGCGGGCACCGTCACCTTCATCGATTTCCACATGGTGGTGCCCGGCGGGATGTCGGTGCGGCAAGCGCATGATATATGCGACCGCCTTGAGGATGCCATCAGGGCGGTGCACGAGGGCGCCACTATCGCAATTCATGTGGAGCCGGAGGGCGAAAAGGCTCACGGCATCCGCGTCAAAGTCGTCAAGGAGGCATGATGCCGAGTACCGATGTTTCCAGCCTGTCGATGCTGGGTCAGCAGACCGAAACCGCACAATCGCCGGAGGAGGCGGTGCTTGAAAAAGTGCCGTCCAACCATACCGGCACCGATTACGTCGTGCGCTTTACCGCGCCGGAATTCACCTCGCTCTGCCCGATGACCGGGCAGCCGGATTTCGCCCATATCGTCATCGACTACATTCCGGACGAATGGCTGGTGGAATCGAAGTCGCTGAAGCTCTTCCTGCATTCCTTCCGCAATCACGGCGCTTTCCACGAGGATTGCTCGGTCTATATCGCCAAGCGTATCGTCGAGCTGCTCGATCCCCGGTGGCTCAGGATCGGCGCCTACTGGTATCCGCGCGGCGGCATTCCGATCGACGTCTTCTGGCAGACGGGCAAGCCGCCGGAAGGCGTGTGGCTGCCGGAGCAAGGCGTTGCCACCTATCGCGGTCGTGGGTGAGCCGCGGTCGGGCAAAGCCCGAGCAATCGATCCAGTGAATCGATTGCAGCGGCGAACGCCCTGAGCCTAGAGCGAAGGGCCGGGCAACGGTGCGGCAATCGCTGCCATCTCTACCCGCTAAATCTCACACATCCGTCGTGTCGTCGCCGGACGAGTCGTCGTTGTCGTCGTAATCGGCCTGCTGGATATTGTCGTTGTCCTTGTCATCGGCTGTGTTGTCGGAGGCCTGGCGGGTGTCGTCATTGCCGTAATAATTGTTGATGACGGTTTCTTCGGTCGGTGCGCTGGCATTGCCGAAGGGGTTGGCGCCAAAGGGCGAGCCCCAGCCGAGCGAGGACATGTGGTTGCCGAAGATGCCGCTCAGCGAATTTGCAAGCAGCATGCCGCCGGCAACGCCCGCCGCCGTGCCGAGCGCGCCACGCAAGAAGCTGCCGCCGGCCGCCGGCGCATAAGCCTGCTGGGTCCACGGGCCGGTCGGCTGCTGCGGCATCTGACGGACATCGCCGCCGCGGGTATCGTCATATTGCGACTGAGAGGCTTGGCGCGGCGCGCTGCCCCAGGGACCGGGGACGGGTGCCGACTGCTGCGTCTGGCTGGTGCCGAAGATTGAGCTTAGGAAGCCGCCGCCCTGTTCGGCCTGACGGTGTTCGCTCTCGCCGGTTTCCAGCTGGCGGACACGCTCTTCGAGTTCCTTGATGTGGTTGGCGGCCGCCTCCAGCCCCTTTTCCTGAACGATGACGGCCTGGGCCAGATAGTAGGTAGCGGAGGGCTGTTCGCGCGTCGCCTGGTCGATCAGGGCCTCGGCGTCGCGGTCGCGCGGTGTGGCCGCGGCGGTGCGCACGCGGTCGAAGAGGGCGGTCAGCAATTGGCGTTCTTCGGGTGACATTGTCCTGCCTCCTAATGATCTAGAGCGCCGCGCGTCCGACAGGACGCGCTAAGGACGCTCTATCAATTTAAAACTGCGCATAATCCCGACAATCGATTCGATTGTCGGGATTATGCACTGGCGGCGTTTGCCGCGTGAGGGCTGAGGTAGGAACCGATTTAGGCTTTTCAAAGCCTTTCGCCGTTACAATTCAGTAAGGCTTGCAGAACGGCGCGCGGCTTCTTAAGGATATCTCCATCGCTTCGGTGCCTTGTGTTTTTCCCGCATTGTTTTAGGCATTGAGTCGCACTATGTGCGAGGAACCCGAATTCATCTCCAAGAGGTTCGAATGAACGACGAAGACCAGGACGACAAGACGAAGGAACTGCCGCTCGGCAAGGAAACGGAGGCGAATCTTTTCAAGTCGCGTTCGATCTTCATCTACGGACCGATCAATCAGGAATTGGCGCAGAAGGTCTGCTCGCAGCTTGTGGCGCTTGCCGCGGCCAGCGACGAGGACATCCGCATCTATGTCAATTCGCCCGGCGGCCACGTCGAATCCGGCGATTCCATTCATGACATGATCAAGTTCATCAAGCCGAAGGTCTGGATGATCGGCACCGGTTGGGTCGCCTCCGCCGGCGCACTGATCTATGTCGCCACTCCGAAGGAGCGGCGCCTGTGCCTGCCGAACACGCGCTTCCTGCTGCATCAGCCCTCCGGCGGCACGCGCGGCATGGCATCCGACATCGAAATCCAGGCGCGCGAGATCATCAAGATGAACGAGCGCCTGAACAGGATCATGGCAGCGGCCACCGGCCAGCCGCTCGACAAGATCGACAAGGATACGGATCGCGACTACTGGCTTTCGGCCGAAGAGGCGAAGGAGTATGGCCTCGTTTCACGGATCGTGACGTCGCAGGCCGATATCTGAGTTTTCTCAGCCAAGCTGCCAAGAACCCGCCCTTGCCTGCCGATCGCAGGTGAGGGCGTTCTGTTTTCGGATAGTGCTTGAACGGAGATGATCTCCTAGCGGCAAGGTCTGAACGGAAAGCACTGAATCCAGACTTGCGCCTGCGGCAACCATCATGCTCCATGCGCCATTCGCGCAGCTCGAGTCCCGCCATGCTCAAAGATTTTTCCGTCCAAGCCCTGTTCATGGGGCTGCTGACCGCCTTCGTCGGTTCCGCCAGCTCCTTCGCCGTTGTGCTGCACGGGCTGCAGGCGGTCGGCGCCACGGATGTACAGGCGGCTTCCGGGCTGATGGCATTGTCGATTTCCATGGGCGTCTGCGCGATCGTGCTGAGTGCCGTGACCCGATTGCCGGTCAGCATCGCCTGGTCGACACCGGGTGCCGCACTGCTGGCAAGCACCGGGGCGATCGAGGGCGGCTTCAATGCGGCGGTCGGGGCATTCCTAATCTGTGCTGCGCTGATTATCGTTGCGGGACTGTTCAAGCCGCTCGGGCGAGCGGTTGCCGCCATTCCGGCACCACTCGCCAATGCGATGCTCGCCGGCGTGCTGATCGGTCTCTGCTTCGCGCCGGTGAAGGCGATCGGCTTCAATCCGCTGTTCGGTCTGCCGATCGTCGTTGCCTGGATCGTCGTCGGCGCCTTCAAGCGGCTTTGGGCGGTGCCGGCAGCACTCGCGGCCTTCGTGCTGGTGCTCGCCTTCGGCGTCGATATCCCAGACGGTGCGCTCGGCTCGCTGGAACAATCACTGGTGCCGACGGTGGAGATCGTCCGGCCGGTGTTCAATCTTGCCGGCCTCGTCTCGATTGCGCTGCCGCTCTTCATCGTCACCATGGCCTCGCAGAACATTCCGGGTATCGCGGTGCTGAAGGTCAACCACTACGATCCGAAGCCCGGTCCGCTCTTTGCCGTCACCGGCTTCTTTTCGCTGCTGTCGGCGCCGTTCGGTGGCCACGCGGTCAATCTGGCGGCCATCACCGCGGCGATGTGCGCCGGACAGGACGCCCACGCCGATCCCAAGCGGCGCTATTGGGCGTCACTGATCGCCGGCGTCGGTTATATCATTCTCGGGCTGCTCGCCGGCGCGGTGACGGCCTTCGTCGCGCTCGCGCCTTCGATCCTGATCGAGGCGGTAGCGGGGCTGGCGCTGGTTGGAGCCTTCTCGTCCTCGGCGATGTCGGCCTTCCAGGCGCCGGACTCGCGCGAGGCGGCGGCAATCACCTTCCTCGTCACCGCCTCCGGCGTTTCCTTCGGCGGCATTTCCGGTGCCTTCTGGGGCCTGATCGCGGGTGGGCTAATGCTGGCGCTGTCGCGGCTGGTGAATATTTGGAAAGACCGAGCTCAGTCGAGGTAACGGAAGGTCGTTGTGCTCTTCAAATGCCAGATCCTGGCGCTTTCCAGCAGCTCCGCCGGCAGCAGCTGCGCCGTTGGTCGAATGTTGGCGGCGGCCAAAAGCCGGACAAGGACTTGCCAGCTTTACCGTCCGAGGCTATAAGCGCGGTCATGAAGACCACTGGCGCCAGAATTTCTGACACGATTGCACGCGGCCGCATCGCCCTGCGTGACAATACGCGCGCCCTGACCTCGCTTCTTCTCCTCGGCCTTACGCGCGGTTGCCGGGTCCTTTGAGGAGCGCCCGGCGGCCGTAAGCCCGCCCGGCCATCGCTCCTCGCGACTCACTTTCAAAATTGACCTAATGACCGACAAGGTCCGCATTTGTTTATCGCCAAGCCCGACGTGATCGGCTAAGAGCGGGCAAATGCCGGGACGAGGAGACGATACGATGGACGCGAAGACGCAATCCTCCCAAAATAAGGTGGCCTCCCCAAATAAGATGGCCCCCACAAACAAGACGGCCCCCGCAAAAGGCATGCCCGACGCCGGGCTGAAATACCGGGCCTATCCGCAGGTGAACATTCCCGACCGCACATGGCCGACCAAGACCATTACCAAGGCACCGGTCTGGTGCTCGGTCGACCTGCGCGACGGCAACCAGGCGCTGGTCGACCCGATGGGCCACGATCGCAAGGCGCGCATGTTCCAGCTGCTGATCGAGATGGGCTTCAAGGAAATCGAGATCGGTTTCCCCTCGGCTTCACAGACCGATTTCGACTTTGCCCGCTGGTGCGTGGAGGAGGGCAATGTGCCCGACGACGTTTCCCTGCAGGTGTTGGTACAGTGCCGCCCGGAACTCATCACCCGCACCTTCGAAGCACTGGAAGGCGCAAACCGGCCGATCGTGCACTTCTACAACTCCACCAGCGAGTTGCAGCGCCGCGTCGTCTTCGCCAAGGATGTGCAGGGGATCAAGCAGATCGCCGTCGATGCCGCCAAGATGATCAGCGATATGGCCGAGAAGGCCGGCGGCGGTTACCGTTTCGAATATTCGCCGGAGAGCTTCACCGGCACCGAACTCGATGTGGCGCTGGAAATCTGCAACGCCGTCATCGAGGTCGTCAAGCCGACGCCCGATAACAAGTTGATCATCAACCTGCCGTCGACGGTCGAGATGGCGACGCCGAACGTCTATGCCGACCAGATCGAATGGATGTGCCGCAACCTCGACAATCGCGAGAACCTGATCGTTTCCCTGCATCCGCATAACGACCGCGGCACAGGGATCGCTGCTGCCGAACTGGCATTGCTGGCAGGCGCCGACCGCGTCGAAGGCACGCTGTTCGGCAATGGCGAGCGTACCGGCAACGTCGACATGGTGACGATGGCGCTGAACATGTTCACGCAAGGCGTCGATCCCGAGATCGACTGCTCGAATATCGAACGCATCAAGGAAGTGTTCGAATATTCGAACCAGATGGCGATCGGCGAGCGTCATCCTTACGTCGGCGAGCTGGTCTATACGGCCTTCTCCGGCTCGCACCAGGATGCGATCAACAAGGGTATGAAGGCAGCACAGGTCGCCAATCATCCCGTGTGGGAAGTCCCGTACCTGCCGATCGACCCGCGCGATGTCGGTCGTTCCTACGAGGCGATCATCCGCATCAACTCCCAGTCCGGCAAGGGCGGTATCGCCTATATCCTGCAACAGGATTACGGGCTGAACCTGCCGCGCAACCTGCAGGTGGAATTCCGCGAGGATATCCAGCGCATCACCGACGTAGAGGGCAAGGAGCTTCCGTCCCGGCGCATTTACGACCGCTTTATCGAGCGCTACGTGACGCAGCCGCAAGGGCGCCTGCGCTTCGTCGACCATCACACCTATCCTGACACGGAGCACAAGGGCCAGCGGATCGTCGCAGCCGAGATCACCGACAATGGGGAGATCAAGCGCATCGAAGGGCGCGGCAACGGCCCGATCGACGGCTTCATCAATGCGCTGTCGCATTATCTCGGCGTCGAGATGTCGGTCGAGGACTATTCCGAGCATTCGCTCCAGCATGGTTCGAACGCAGCGGCGATCTCCTATGTCGAGACCTCCTATCCCGGCGGCAAACTCTTCGGCGCCGGCATCAATACCAACATCGTCGCGGCGTCGCTGGAAGCGATCGTCTCGGCCGCCAACCGCGTGCTCGAGGTGAAGGCTGGCAAGGCCTGATCTCGGAAGTTCTCAGGCCGTGATCGCACTACTGCATAATTCTTTAAATCGGAATCGATTTAAGGATAAAATTATGCAGCAATTCAAAGTGTTACAGCGCCCTATGCGCGTCTGAAAGGACGTGCGGCGCTGTAGCGCGGCGCGGCCTGACGATGCAGTCGGCGATCTCGCCGGCTTCATTTCGCGCCTCTGCGTGGCGCTGGCCCCATTGGCAGAGCGCCAGCAACACCGGTTCGAGACCGAGACCGAGTTCGGTCGCGCTGTATTCGACGCGGGCGGGGACTTCGGCGAAGATCTGGCGGGCGACCAGCCCGTGCTCCTCCATCTCGCGCAGCTGCTGGATCAGCACCTTCTGGGTGATGGCGGGCATCATCCGCTTCAGCTCCGAAAGACGCTTCGGGCCGGAGAAGACGTAATAGAGGATGACGGGCTTCCAGCGTCCGGAGATCACCTTCAGCGCGCGCTCGACCGGCAGCTCGGGGAGTCTTTTCATCGGCTCAGCCATGGTCACCTCCTGGTGGGTAGGGCACGAAAGAGTGTGTATTTTTGCCGGATATCCTATTGCTAAACCTGCCCCACGCCAATCAGACGTGAGGTTCATTTGCCATGAAAGCCGTTCAATTCACTCGCTTCGGTCCGCCCGATGTCCTCGAGCTCGTGGAACTGCCGGTTCCCGAGCCGGGGCCGAGCGAGGTTCTCGTCCGCGTCCATGCGGCGGGTGTCAATTTCTTCGAGGTGTTGATGCGGGCCGACCGCTATGCCGTAACGCCCGACCTGCCGATGTTTCCCGGTGTCGAGGTCACGGGTATAATCGAGCGAGCAGGGCCTGGTGCCGACCGCTCGCTCATTGGCAAGCGGGTTGCTGTTCCTCTCTTCGCGATCGGGCGCGGTTCGGGCGGTTATGCCGAGTTCGTCGTAGTCGATGGCGGGGCGGTGGTGCCCCTGCCGGATGCGGTCTCCTTCGAGGCGGCTGCCGGGCTGATGGTGCAGGGGTTGACGGCGCTGCAGCTTCTACGCCGCAGTCCTGTGAAAGGCAAAATCGTTCTCGTCAACGCCTCAGCCGGCGGTGTCGGTTCGCTCCTCCTGCAGCTTGCAAGACGCGACGGGGCGAAGGTGGTGATCGCAGCGGCGAGCAGTGACGAAAAGAGGGCGCTTTGCCTATCTCTCGGCGCCGATCATGCGGCCGATTATACGGCGCCCGGCTGGCAGGAGGACGTCAAGAGGCTGACCGGAGGGCGCGGCGCGGATATCATCTATGAAACCGTCGGCGGCGCGTTTTCAAGGGCGGCGCTCGATGCGCTGGCGCCTTGCGGCGAGCTGGTGCTGGCGGCGATGGGGCGGTTCGGGCTTGAGGCGGCCGATGTCGAGCACATGCTTGATGACAATCAGTCAATCAAGGGATTTTCGTTATTGCCGCTGCTGACGCCTCAGTGTGTGCGGGAGGATCTTGCTGGGCTCTTCGAGCTTGCCGCGGCGGGTGCCCTGACGGTTATCGACGGCGGTCGTTTCCCACTGCATCAAGTGGCGGAAGCGCATCGCGCCATCGAGGAGCGGAGGGCGGTCGGCAAGGTGGTGCTGGTGCCTTAAATCAAAGAAGGCGAGCACGACGCCGTGCGAAACCGCTCGTCATCATGCTCCGGCAATCAGATCGCGGTGGCGATCTCCATGGCGAGCTGGCCGAGCGTTGCTTCGGCGGAGGGGCCGGCAAGCACATAGGAGGTGCCGGCATTGTGCCAGGTCACGAGGCCGATCTCGTCCTTGATCGTTTCCTTGAAGTCGTCGGTCTCCGGCGGCTGCGCGTCCTTGCGGAAGCAAATGGAGATGATGTCGCCGTCGGAATTAGAATAGACGAGCTGTCCGACAGGGCGGCTGTCGCCAAGGATGACGCGCGCGCCCTGGAAGGTCCAGGCTTCGGCGCTCAGATCCGGCACGCGGAAGGGCACGCCGATCGCCGTCGTCAGCCAGCTGGAGATTTCCTCGGCCTGCGAGGCGGGCACTTCGACGAGATGACGGGGTTGGCGGATCAGCAGGCGCTGATAGGCGGTGACGTCGCCCAGCCAGTCGCTGGTATTGGCCGGTGCCGCATTGGTGGTAGCCGTGGTGGCAATCTCGTCGGCATCCGGGGCGGTGCCGACGAAATAGCCGATACCGCAACCGACGGCAAAGAGAATGAGGGCGGCGGCCAATGCCTGCGGGCCGCTCGGCGCCAGTTTCACCTGCGGGCGCGTGGCCCGCTGGGCGATCGACGTTTTCGGCAGTTGCGTGCTCTTGATGGAACGGACGAGGGCGAGCGGCACCGGCTCCTTCAGGATATCGTCCAGGCGGCGGCGGCCGAAATCAGCCCCGTGGCGCAGCTGCTCATGCAGCCGGCGCGCATTCTCGTCGCTTGCCAGACGCTGCTCCAGTTCGTGCCTCTGTTCGGGCGAGACTTCGCCGTCGAGAAGGGCGGTAAGCTGGGCTTCGAGCGGCAATTTCCTAAGATCGAGCAAATTCAGAACCTGTGGATCGGGTGGGTGCCGGCAAGCCCGGCGAATTGCAGTCTTGCGGTGGCGAGCTGCGAGACGACGTTTGCCACCGGAATGCCCATGATATCGGCCGCCTGCTGATAGCTGTGGCCTTCGACGTCGACAAGCAGGAACATGCTGGAAACGCCATCCGGCATATCGGAAATCATGTGATGGATGGTGTCGGGATCGACCGCTGCCGAACGTTCGCGCGCGGCCTCGCGAATATCGGTGACGTTGCCGCGGACGGAAGCCTTCGGCTTGCGCTTGCGGTTGTCGTCGGTCCATTGCTGGCGGGCAAGCGTGTAGATCCAGCTTTCCAGCCGGCCCTCGCCGCTCCATTGATGACCCTTGGCGATGGCGCGCTGACAGACGGCCTGAACGAGTTCATCGGCCACAGCAACCTCACCCGCGAGCGTGATCGCGAAGCGGCGAAGGCGGGGCAGGAGGCCGACGAGATCACGCCGGAGATCGATGGTCGTTGCGGGCTGACGCATTGTCTATCCAAGAAGCATTCACAATGGTTTCGCGGACGAAGGGTTCGCCCTCGGCGCGAAGCCGACATGGTTGGCGCCGGCGATACATGTGCTTTATGAAACAAGTCTCCTGCACTTCGCAAGCATCCGGTCGTCTTCATCCCTCTTTCCCAAGGGATTTTCGTATTGTGGCCCGCAAAGCTTGCGTCAATATGTCTTGTAGCCGTTCAAGCTTTGCAGCAGAGCGCGATAGGCCCAGGTGCCTTCGCCGCCGCGATCACGGATTTCGACAAGCTGGACGCGGGCGCCCTGGATGTCTCCCTGCTCCACCAGCGCCATGCCCATGTAGGAGCGGGCGAGGATGTAATTCTCATCCGCCTGCAGCGCCTTGCGGTAATAGGACATGCCGAGTTCCATGCGGCCGGCCTTGCGGTTGGCGTAGCCGAGATAGTTCAGGATGCGCGGGTCGTTCTGGTTGCGGGCAAGATTGAGCACGGTGATGGCATTGTCATACTGGCCGGCATAGGCAAACTCGCGGGCGAATTTGTAGAGATCGTCGTCGTTGAAGCTGCTCTTCTTCGGGTTGACACATTCCTTCTTGGCCTTGTCCCAGACCTTGCCGCCGGTGCAGGTCTTGGTCGTCTGGGTCTTCGGCGGCGGATTGGTGTCATCGTTGTTGTCGCCGACCGCGAAAGCGGCCGTGGCGATGCCGAAGGCAAAGCCGGCGGCGAGCGAAAGTCTGGACAGGTGACAGAAAGAAGAAGTCATCGGCGCGCTCCGTTCTCAGGCAATGCAGTTGCTCGAATTGTACGCTTACCACTAAAAATACCAAGAGGGTAAGCAACCTCCATGGCAAATGTTGCGACGGTGGGCCAATCTCCTCGCAGATCGATTCAAGTGCTATACAAAAAGAGTCAGGAGCCGGCGCTAAGGCGCGAAAATATCGGCGCTTTCCGGCATCACCGCATCGCCGGCCCTGTTAAGGCTGAAGCGCTCGCCGCTGAGCTCCCAGGCGCCGGGAGAGCCGTCGATGGAGAAGAGGTTGTAGGCGGCGGGCGGCTTGATGCTGCCCGGTCCCTGCGAGGCTGACGCGATGCCGACGACCGGCACTGGCTGCACCTGGCCGCGCAGCCAATGCAGCGTGTTCAGGTGCGTATGGCCGTGCAAGACGAGTTCGGCGCCGCCCGTCGAAATCACGGCAGCGAAGCGGCGGATGCCGATCATCCGTTTGTAGAAGGCCGTGGCACCGCGGATCGGCGGGTGATGGATCATGACGACGCGGAAGAGACCGGCTTCGCCAGCCGCACGCAGTATGTTGACAGTATCGCGGGCCTGTCGCGCGCCGAAAAAGCCAGAGGCGGCGAAGGGAGGGGTGGCGACCGCCGTCGAACAGCCGACAATCGCGACTTTGCCGCGGACGCGCAGATAGGGGAAGATATGGCGGTCGTCCTGCCATTGCGGCGGGCCCAGATCGCCGCGGACATAATCGTACCAGGCGCGCATCGACTTCTCATAGGCGCCTGGCACATAGGCGTCATGATTGCCGGGAACGACTGACGTGTCCGCAGGATCGCCGAGCGCGCGCAGCCATGCAGCGGCGGCGCGAATCTCAATACCGCTCGCCAGATTGACGAGGTCGCCGGTGACGGCCACGTGATCGGCCTGCTGGGCGCGGATGTCGTCGAGCAGCAGATCCAAGGTGCTGCCGAAAAGGTGCTTGCGTCGATTTCGATGCCAGTTCACAAAGCCGGTTATGCGTTTTGAAAACAGCTCCTGAATGGAAAGACTGGGCAACGGCCCAAGGTGGACGTCGGAGATATGCGCGAGCTTGAACATGTTACGAGACATAGACCAGCTTATTGACAAATCAAACACATCGGGCGCGATGAAGAGCTGAAACGGAGCGATAGTGGATAAAGAGAACAGGCCCCTCTACACGAGACTGGCGTTGCGCCTGCTGCATGTCTATTTCAGTTTCGTCCGCAGCATGACCGTGGGCGTGCGGGCTGCCTGTTTCGATGCAGACGGACGCATCTTTCTCGTGCGCCACAGCTATATCGGCGGCTGGCATATGCCGGGCGGCGGGCTGGAGCGCAACGAGACGGTCGAGGAAGCGCTTGTCAAGGAACTGCGCGAGGAGGGCAACCTCAGGATCATCGGCAAGCCGCAGCTGATCCAGGTCTATTTCAATACCACGACCACAAGGCGCGACCATGTCGTCTTCTACCGGGCGATCGTCGAGCAGACGGCGCCGCGGCCGCCGGACTGGGAGATCTCCGACTGCGGCTTCTTTTCCCTCGACAGCTTGCCCGAGGGCACGACCAAGGCGACGCATCGCCGCCTCGCCGAGCTTCGCGGCGAGCAGGAGCCCGATCACCGCTGGTAAGAAGCATCAGGCGGCATTTAGCCTGGCGCGGCCATGCGGACTATCGAGATCGAGCGCCGGGCCGACGGGAACGACGCCGGTCGGATTGATCGTCTTGTGGCTGCGGTAATAGTGTTCCTTGATGTGCTTCAGGTTCACCGTCTCCGAAACGCCCGCCGTCTGGTAGAGATCACTGAGATAGTTGTGCAGGTTAGGATAGTCGGCGGTGCGGCGGATGTTGCACTTGAAATGGCCGACATAGACGGCGTCGAAGCGTACCAGCGTGGTGAACAGGCGCCAGTCAGCCTCGGTCTGCCTGCTGCCGAAGAGGTAGCGGCCCTTGCCGAGGCGTTCATCGAGCATGTCGAGCGTTTCGAACAGCTTGCCGACATTTTCTTCATAGGCTTGCTGGGTGGTGGCAAAGCCGGCCTTGTAGACGCCGTTGTTGACGGTGTCGTAGATGGTGGCGTTCAGTGCATCGATTTCGGAGCGAAGGTTCTCGGGATAGTAATCGGTCGTCGAGCCGGTCAGCCCGTCGAAGGCGCTGTTGAACATGCGGATGATCTCGGCGGATTCGTTGCTGACGATCGTGCCGGTTTTCTTGTCCCAGAGGACGGGAACGGTGACGCGGCCGGAATAGTGCGGATCGGCCCTGACGTAGATCTGCCAGAGCGTGGCTGCGCCGAAGAGGTGATCGCCGGTGGCGCCGTCGCCGAGCTTAAACTCCCAGCCGTTCTCGACCATCAGCGGATCAACGACCGAGACGGAAATCAGCTCTTCCAGCTTCTTCAGCTTGCGGAAAATCAACGTGCGGTGCGCCCAGGGGCAGGCGAGCGAGACATACAGATGATAACGCCCGGCCTCGGCCTTGAAGCCGCCGTTGCCGGAAGGGCCGGCCTCACCGTCTGATGTCACCCAATTGCGGAATTGCGAGGGTTGCCGCTTGAAATGGCCCTTGCTCTCCTTCGTGTCGTACCAGACGTCATGCCAGACGCCGTCCACCAGCATTCCCATGGTCTTCATTTCCTTGATTGCGTGTTGGAACGGAAGATATCGCAGATGGCAGGGCTTTACAGGCAGCAAAGATTGAACAGTGCGTCACGTCGCGCATTTTGCGTTGGACGGCGGAAATTTTTCCTGCTATCGGCCTTTTCACGATTTTCGGACCCCTACCTGATGTTCATTTCCAGAAACCCGCGACGACGCTGATGCTCCCGAACGCCCAAGGCGTGTTCGAGACCCATCAATCTGTCCATCCGGTTTCTGTCATCATGTACAAGCACGATCTCGTCTACCTCACTGAAGACGCGTCCCACGACGCCGCCATCGAACACATCAACGAAGAAGCCTTCGGTCCGGGTCGCTTCACGCGCGCTGCCGCGCGCATCCGTGAGCAGGGACCGCATGACCTGTCGCTTTCCTTCATCTGCACCGATAACGGCGAGACGATCGCCTCCGTGCGCATGACGCCGGTACTGGCCGGTACAGTGAAGGGCCATCTGCTCGGCCCGCTCGCCGTCCGCCCCTCTCACAAGAACAAGGGCATCGGCCGGGAACTGGTGCGGATCGCGGTGGAGGCTGCAAGACGCAAGGGCTCGGAAGCTGTCATCCTCGTCGGCGACCCGCCCTATTACGGACCGCTCGGCTTCGAGAAGGTCGCCCACAACGCGCTTTCTTTTCCAGGCCCGGTGGATCCCCGCCGTGTGCTCGTCGTTCCGATCGCTGAGGGCGTGCATGAGCGGCTGAAAGGCACGATCGCCTGGCGCGAATGATTTAGAGCGCCGTGCGTCCTTTCGGACGCACAAAGGACGCTCTAACGCTTTCAATCCTCGCATCGTGCTTTCCGAAAATCGATTCCGATTTTCGGGCCGATCCACTAGAGCAATTCCAGGAAAAGTGCGAAGCGGTTTTCCGTCCGGAATTGCGTAAAAACAAAAGGATAGAGCGGTTCCGCGCTTCCGTAAAAGCTGAACCGCTCTAGAGGCTTTTCCGGAGGAAGCTGCGCGTGCGGCCTTCCGGGAAATCCTTAAGCTCTCCGAAAATCTCATAACCCTGACGCAGATAGACGCTCAAAGCCTGAGGGCTGAACGTGTCGATCCAGGCGCCGCGGCACCCCCGCGCCCTGGCTTCTTCTTCCGCTTTTGCGAGGATATTGCCCGCGATACCGGTGCCGCGCAGCGTATCGGGAATATAGAGCATCTGGGTGAAGAGCCAGCCCCAGGCGGTAAAGCCCGAAAGACCGCCGGTCACCTTACCGTCGGTATCGCGGATGAGGACCGCAAGCGGCCGGCGATCCGAGGGGCCGACATCGCTGTTGTTGAAGGCCGAGAGCGCATCGGTGATCGCCGCGAGTTCTTCCGGCGAGGGCGAAGCGGTCAGCTCGAATTCCGGCATGAGATTATCGTCCTTCGCGCCACCACATGGCGCCGAAGGCGAGCAGCAGGATGCCGACGCCGGCGAACCCGGCAAAGAGCGGCAGCGTGTTGATGCCCTTCAAGACCGTCTCGCTGGTCATGCGGATCATCATGCGATCGTTGTCGGAGACGCGCACCTGGCCGCGTACCGGCAGGATCGGCGGCACCGAGATCGCGCCATTTGCATTGGAGACGCGGGCGACGAGACCCTTGCTTCTGTCGGCGACTGGTTGCAGCACATCGGTCGTCGAGATCATCGCCTTGAATTCCGGCGCGTCGACGGCGCCGATATGGACAAGCGTCGACAGCCTGCCGTTGCGGATTTCGAAGAGGCCGATCTCGTCCATCCTCTTCTCGGCCTTGTAGAGGCCCGGTTCGGACTGGGTGAGCGGCAGGGTTTCGGTCTTGCCGGAGGGGTAACGCACGGTGGCGTTGCCGGGATTGTCGCCGATCGTCTGGCGCGTGACCTCAAGGGTCCGGCCAGAAGCGCGCGCCGTCAACGCTTCTTCCTCGAGCGCTGGCTCCTTCATCAGCCAATGGGCGATACGGCGATAGAGCGAAACGTTCGGACCGCCGCCTTCGAAGCCGCGCGCCCAGAGCCAGCCCTGATCGGAAAGCAGCATGGCGACGCGGCCCTGGCCGGCGCGGTTCAGCACCAGCAGCGGGTGGTTGTCGGCGCCGAGCATGATCGTTTCGCCCTGCGGCCGGTCGACATCGACGCTGCGGAACCAGCGGCCCCAATGCGGCGGGTCCTCGCCCGAGCCGTCGAGGCCGCGCGTGACGGGATGTTTGCGGCCTTCCTCGGAGAGGCGCGGATAGAAGGCCTTCTCGATCATCTCTCCGGTGGGCGTTGCCGGCAGGACCGAGGAAAGTGGCGTCAGTGCAATGGAATCGGGGCCGGCGTGCTCAGGACCGGCGGCGATCAGCAGCGCGCCGCCATTGTCGACATATTGCGCGATGTAATCGTAATAGAGCAGCGGCAGCACGCCACGGTGCTGGTAGCGATCGAAGATGATCAGGTCGAAATCCTTGATCTTGTCGACGAAGAGCTCACGCGTCGGGAAGGCGATCAGCGACAGCTCGTTGATCGGCGTGCCGTCCTGTTTTTCGGGCGGACGCAGGATGGTGAAGTGGACGAGATCGACCGACGCATCGGATTTCAGCAGGTTGCGCCAGGCGCGCTCACCGGCATGCGGTTCGCCGGAGACAAGCAGGACGCGGAGATTCTGGCGGATGCCGTCGATGACGTGGACGGCACGGTTGTTGGCGGTGGTCACTTCGCCAGGAAGCGCTGCGACCGAGAATTCGAGCACATTGCTGCCGCCACCCGGAACCTTGAAGGAGAAGGGCGTATCCTGCCCGGGTGTTGCCTGCAGGGTGGCGATCTCGTCACCATTCAGCTTCACCGTGACATCGGCCGTACCGCCGGGGCTCGGGCCGTCGTCGAAGACGCGCAAGATCACCTGCTGCTCTTCGTTGACGATGCCGAAGCGCGGCCCCTTGATGACTTCGATGCGGCGATCGAATTCGTTGGGCTTGCCGGTCACGAGGCCATGGATCGGCGCGTCGAAACCGAGCGCCTGATTAGCGGCCGGAACATCATGGACTTCACCGTCGGTTAGCATGATGGCGCCGCCGATACGGGCGGGCGGGACGTCGGCGATGTTGGCCGACAGCGCGTCGAACAGGCGCGTGGACGGCACGTCGGAATTGACGTCGCCTTCGACATCGACGAAGCGGGGCTCTATCTGGGGGAAACGCGCGAGCTGTCCCTTCAAGGCCGCAAGCGCATCGTCGGTCATCTTGACGCGATCGGGCGTCTGCTGGCTCTGGCTTCGATCGACAAGCACCGGGACGATCGTCGACAACTGATCCCGGTCTTCCTGCAGGAGCACAGGATTGGCAAGGGCGGCCAGCATGGCGAGCGCTGCCAGCGTTCTGATCCAGGCGCCGCGAATGCCGCGCCAGATCGCGAAGGCGGCGATAACAGCGCTGACGACCGCAAGTGCAGCCAGAACCGACCAGGGCAGGAAGGGCGAAAAGTCGAACGTCATCTCATTGTCCTAACCGTTCGAGGAGGTCGGGAACATGGACCTGGTCGGTCTTGTAGTTGCCGGTCAGCATATACATCATGATATTGACGCCGGAACGGTAGGCATATTCGCGCTGCGTTTCATCGGACGGCACGGTCGGCAGTATCGGTACGCCGTTGTCGTCGATCGCCCAGGCGCCGGCGAAATCATTGCCGGTGATCAGGATCGGCGAAACGCCATCGGCCGTCGCGGCCGATTTTTCGCTTGGCCCCTGACCGCCCTGCCGGGACTCGATCCAGAGGGGGCTGCCGGTATAACGACCGGGAAAGCTCGACAGGAGATAGAAGGATTTCGTCAGCACGTGATCGGATGGCACCGGCTCGAGCGGCGGAATGTCGAGATTGGCGAGGATTGCCTGCAGTCTCTCGCCGTTGGCGCTGACATTGCCGCCATTGTCCAATGCGCTGATCTGATCACGCGTATCGAACAGCACGGTGCCACCATTGCGCATATAGGCGTCGATACGGCTGATCGCCGCCGACGATGGCATCGGCGCCGTTGCCGAAACCGGCCAGTAGATGATCGGATAAAAGGAGAGCTCGTCTTTGGTAAGGTCGATGCCCACCGGCGGTGCCGGCTCGAGCGTCGTGCGGAAAGTCAGGAACTGGGTGAGACCCTCGAGACCGCGCTCGGAAATATTGTCCACGTCCTGTTCGCCGGTGACGACATAGGCGAGGTGCGTGTTATCAAGCCTCTGCAAGATGAGGTCGTCGCCGGGCTGGGAGTCGTCGGCGTGAAGTATGCCGGGTTGCATGAGAAAGCCGGCGCCGACGGCGATCGCGATCATCGCTGCGGTGCGGACGGCCGGGCGCAATCGCGAGAACGCGCCATTCATGAAGAGGACGATCAGGCTATCGGCCAGGAGCAGCAGAAAGGCTGCGAGAAAGAGCGCGGGTTTTGCCGACCAGCTTTCGCCGCCGATCAGGCCCTCGCGCGCGGCATTGGTCCCTGTTGTGTCGAGCGGCTTCAGTTCGGCGTTCTCGGGCAGCACGTTCAGGGAGGTGAAACCGTCCTCCGAACCGTAGAGCCCGGGCGGATTGTCGAAATTCGCCGTCGGTTCGGCTCCGGCCAGCGGGATGAGCGGCCGCGCCGAACCCGTCTCGGAGACCAGCGTGCCCTTGGCCGTCAGCATACGGAATGGCGGCAGGGTTTCGGAGACCCGCGCATTGCCGCGCGCCTCCGATGTCACGCCGCCCGAGCGCGATATCTGCAGGAGGTGACGCAGCATGTCGACGAAAGTGCCTGAGATCGGCAGATCGGACCAGGTTGCTTCCGCGGTGACGTGAAACAGGACGATCTGGCCGGATGCGATCTGCTTCATGGTGACGAGCGGCGTGCCGTCAGCCAGGCTCGCCCAGGTGCGTTCGGCAAGATCGGGCGTCGGTTCGGCAAGCACCTGCCGCTTGACGACGACATCGGCAGGACGCGCTATGCCGGCGAAAGGTCCGAAACTCGGAAATTCGGCAAGCGACTGCGGCTCGCTCCAGGACAATGTGCCGCCCAGCGCCCGTTCTCCCTGGCGCAGGATGACAGGGATCAGCGGATCGTCCGCGGGAGCAGCCGCCATGCGCGGGCCGGCAAAACGCAGGAGCATGCCGCCATTCGATATCCAGCGCGTCAGAGGTTCGTAGGTCTCCTCCGGCAGCCGGCCGATATCGGCCATGATGATGATGGAGGGATTGTTGGCGAGAAGTTTTGGTATCGCGACCGAGAGATCGGAATCGGCGGGTTGGATCAGATCCGCATAGGGCTGCAGTGCCCGCTGGATATAATAGAGCGGCGAGAGCAGCGGCTGGAATTCATCCCCTCCTTCGCCTGACAGCAAGACGACACGGCGACGCTTGAACGCGTCGTCGAGAAGATGGACCGCGCCGGCCGTCGCGCCATTGTCGACGCTGACGCGGGCGAAATCGTTGCGCATCTCGAAGGGTGCTGTGATCGAACTTGTCGCAACACTCTGGCCGGGGCGGAAATCCACCCTGCCATTGGCAATCGAGCGACCCTGGGTATCGACGGCGTTCAGCGCCACGGATGCGGCCTGCGAGGTGTTGAGTCGAGTGACCTTGACGGTCATGGCATCAGCAGCATTGTTGGCCGCGGTGATCGCGACTGTCCTTGCTGCATCGCCTTCGATCAGGCGCAGATCAGCGGGCTGGAGTTCGGCCAGCATGCGCACCGTGGCGTCGTCGGCCTTGGTGGCGGCACCGTCGGTCAGGAAGGCGAGGGTGCCGGGCTTTATGCCGTTCAGCGCGGCGCGTAGCGCCTGGAAGGCGCGCTCACGGTCCGGTACCAGCGGTCGCGGCTCGGCGGCGCGCAGCTTGTCGCGGGCGGCGGCGGCGGTGCCGGGCACGGCGTCGTTGGTCGGATCGGCGGTGAAGGCGATAGACACAGGTGTGCCGGCGGATTCGGCATCGTCTATCAACGCGTCGGCGGTCTGGATGCGGCGCTCCCAGTCGGGTGCCGCCGCCCAGCTGTTGTCGACGAAGAGGACGAGCGGGCCACCTGATGCGAGCGAACTGGTGCGCGGATTGAAAACCGGATCGGCGATCGCAAGGATGATGGTGGCGGCGAGCAGCATGCGCAGCAGCGTCAGCCACCAGGGGCTTTGCGCCGGCGTCTCTTCGCGCTTCAGCACTGAGGCGAGGATCTTCAGCGGCGGGAAGACCTCGGTCTTCGGACGTGGCGGCGTCAGCCGCAGCAGCCACCAGATGACGGGCAAGGCAACGAGCGCGCCGAGAATGGCGGGATAGGCGAAAGCGAAGGGAAGAGCGTTCATAGCTGCCCTCCATGCGTTGCCTTGGCCGGCATGCCGGACAGATACATGTGCACCGCGACCAGCGCTTCCGAAGCAAGATGATCGGTGCGGTGGGTCGCGAAGGTCCAGCCGAGATGGCGCAGCGACTGGCCGAGGCTGTCCCTGCGAGCGAGGTAGGCGTTGCGATAGGCCTCGCGGATGTGTTCGGCGCGGCCGGAAACGAGCTTGGCGCCGCTCTCCGGATCGGTGAATTCGGTGCGGCCGCTATAGGGGAATATCTCTTCGGCGGGATCTGATATCTCGACCACGTGGCCACGCAGGCCGCGGCGGGCAAGCGGGCCGAGCCGTTCCATGATTGCCGGCGCATCGTCGAGGAAATCGCCGATAAGGACGAGGTCGCTCCAGCCACGGATCATCGCCGTTTCCGGCAGGCCGCCGGTCAGCGGCGTGTGCATGAGCGCGGCTGCGAGGCGTTCGGCGGCGTTGCGGGCGGAGGCGGGTTCCATGATGCCGGGGCAGCCGATGCGCTCGCCGGAGCGGGCGAGGATTTCGGCAAGCGCCAGCATGATGACCAGAGCGCGGCTTTCCTTGGACACGTTGCCGTAGCTGGACTTGTACATCATCGAGGGCGACATGTCGCACCAGAGCCAGATCGTGTGCGCCGCCTCCCATTCGCGCTCGCGCACATAGGTGTGGTCGTCGCGGGCGGAGCGGCGCCAATCGATGCGCGACAGGCTCTCGCCCTCGGAATAGGGACGGAATTGCCAGAAATTCTCGCCGATGCCGCGCTTGCGGCGACCATGCCAGCCGGCGATCACCGTGTTGGCGATGCGCTTGGCTTCCACCAGGCAGTCCGGCACCAGGGCGGCCCGCTGCCTGGCGCGGGAAAGGGCATCGCTGCCGGGTGTCGGATTGACGATCTGTCCGATAGATGCCACGCGTCCGGCTTCCTTATCCCTTTGCCTGCTTGACCAGTCCGGCGATGACATCACGCACCGACATGCCTTCGGCGCGGGCGGCGAAGGTCAGCGCCATGCGGTGCTGGAGAATGGGTTCGGCGAGCGCGAAGATATCGTCCAGAGACGGTGCCAGACGGCCTTCGTAGAGCGCGCGTGCGCGTGCGCAGAGCATCATTGCCTGGCCGGCGCGCGGGCCTGGACCCCAGGCGACGTTCTTGTCGGTCGAGGCATTGCCCTGTCCGGGGCGGGCGGAACGCACCAGCGCCAGGATGGCATCGACGACCGTGTCGCTCACCGGCATCTGGCGCACCAGGGTCTGGATCTCGATCAGCCGCTGCGCATCGATGACGGCTTCCGGCCGGGTTTCGCCCAAGCCCGTCGTCTCAAGCAGGATCTGGCGCTCGGCGGCGAGTTCGGGGTAGTTGACGTCGACCTGCAGCAGGAAGCGGTCGAGCTGGGCTTCGGGCAAGGGATAGGTGCCTTCCTGCTCGAGCGGGTTCTGCGTGGCGAGCACATGAAAGGGCGCAGGCAGGTCATAGCGCTGGCCGGCGATCGTGATGTGATATTCCTGCATGGATTGAAGAAGGGCCGACTGGGTACGCGGCGAGGCGCGGTTGATCTCGTCGGCCATCAGGAGTTGGGCGAAGACCGGGCCCTTGACGAAACGGAAGGAGCGGCGTCCGCTGTCGTCCTGGTCCATCACTTCGGAGCCGAGAATATCCGAGGGCATCAGATCCGGCGTGAACTGGATGCGGTTGGCGGCAAGGCCGAGCACCTCGCCGAGCGTGGTCACCAGTCTGGTCTTGGCAAGACCGGGAACGCCAACGAGCAAGGCATGACCACCTGAGAGCACAGCGAGAATGGTGTTCTCGACGACGCTTTCCTGACCAAAGATCACTTTCGAGACTTCCCCGCGGATGGCGGCGATATCGGAGAGCGCCTTTTCGGCGGCGGCGACGATCGCCTTTTCATCGAGGCTGGCTTCGGTCTTCATCATACCCATGCGTATCTCCAACGGCTGAAATCATTCGGCAGCGAATCGGCGGACTTATACATGTGCCTCATACCCGATAGAGTTATGGAGATGTGACGGGCTGACAAGTTCGTTGCGAATGACTATCTCGTGACTTTACTTCGTTAAGGACAAACCGGGACGGAAGAATGGCAGCCGAGGAAATCAGCGGACAGGCGGATGCGGCGGGACTTGCCGCACTGATTTCGCGCGCGTCTCAGGAAAATGCCGGTAAAAAACGAGGATTACCACCGGTCGAGCGGTGGAACCCGCCTTTCTGCGGCGATATCGACATGGAAATCCGGGCGGACGGCACCTGGTTCTACATGGGCACGCCGATCGGCCGACCGGCGCTGGTGCGTCTGTTCTCGACGGTTTTAAGAAAAGACGACGATCAGAAGACCTATCTCGTAACTCCTGTGGAAAAGGTCGGTATAAGGGTCGTCGACGCGCCTTTCATCGCCGTGGAGATGAGCGTGACGGAAGGGCAAGGCCAGCAGGTGCTGACCTTCCGCACCAATGTCGGCGATGTCGTGGAGGCGGGAGGAGAGCATCGGCTGCGCTTTGCCATTGCGGGCGAGAATGCCGAATTGAAACCCTATCTGCATGTGCGCGGGCGGCTGGAGGCGCTGGTGTCGCGTGCAGTGATGTATGAACTGGTCGCGCTCGGCGAGACTTTCGACGTGGAGGGGCGGGCGATGTTTGCGATCCGCTCCGCCGGCGAGGTCTTCCCGGTCATGCCGGCCGACGAACTGGATGCGCTTTGCCGATGAATGATGCGATCACCCACCGCTACCCGCTTTTTTCCGCGGCCGAATTCCGCCGCCGTGCGCTCAACCAAAACGGCGGGCCGGTCGACCATGCCTGGCGCGATCACGGGGACCACATCCTCAATCCCGATATCGTCGCCGAGGTCGAGACCTTCAAGCTGCGCGACGCCGCCGTGCTCGTGCCCGTCGTCGACGACGGCGATGAGGCGCATGTGATCTTCACCAAGCGCACGGCGACGCTGCGCAAACATTCCGGGCAGATCGCCTTTCCCGGCGGCTCGATCGATCCCGCCGATATCTCGCCCGAAATGGCGGCGATCCGCGAAACGGAGGAGGAGATCGGCCTGGCCGGTTCCTTCGTCGAAACCGTCGGGCGGCTGCCGAATTACCTTGCCTCGACGGGCTTCCGCATCACGCCGGTGCTCGGCGTCGTCACGCCTGGTTTTGCGCTGACGCTGAACCCCGCCGAGGTGGACGACGTGTTCGAGGTCCCGCTTTCCTTCCTGATGGATCCTGCCAATC
The DNA here is from genome assembly GCF_002953715.1 of Rhizobium leguminosarum. GTDB lineage: Bacteria > Pseudomonadota > Alphaproteobacteria > Rhizobiales > Rhizobiaceae > Rhizobium > Rhizobium leguminosarum_V. Next base: position 3,128,103 of record NZ_CP025012.1, on the reverse strand, counting down.
ACACCCGCGACAGGCGTGTCATCGATGGCATCGACCGGCATTTCTACCGCGTGCCCTATGAAACCAGAATGATCTGGGGCATCACCGCCGGCATCGTCCGCACGCTTTACGAAAGGCTTTATGCATGACCGGCCTTGCCGACCAAGCATGGTTTCGCGACCCGGCGCTCGTCCGGATCTTAGCACTTCTCAACGCCGATGGCGCGGAAGGGCGGGTGGTTGGTGGTGCGGTGCGCAACAGCCTGATGGGCCTGCCGGTCAATGATGTCGACATAGCCACGACACTCAGGCCGGAGACGGTGATGGAGCGGGCGGCGGCGGCCGGCATCAAGGCAGTCCCAACCGGCCTGGAGCACGGCACAGTGACGCTCGTCATCGACGGCAAGCCCTTCGAGGTGACGACGCTTCGCACCGATGTCGAGACCGACGGACGCCATGCCAAGGTTGCCTTCAGCACCGACTGGAAGGCAGATGCCGAACGGCGGGATCTGACGATCAACGCGCTTTATGCCGATGCAAAGGGCGAGGTGGTTGATCTCGTTGGCGGGCTAGACGACATTAAGACGCGCAACATCCGCTTCATCGGCGATGCCGCAAGGCGTATTGCCGAGGATCATTTGCGCATCCTGCGTTTCTTCCGCTTCTTTGCCTATTACGGTTCCGGGCGGCCGGATGCCGAGGGGCTGAAGGCCTGTTCCCTCGCGCGTTCGAAACTGACGACGCTTTCGGCAGAACGCGTCTGGTCTGAACTGCGAAAGCTGCTTGGCGCCGACGATCCCGGCCGGGCGCTGCTCTGGATGCGGCAGGTGGCAGTGCTGACGGAAATCCTGCCGGAATCGGAACGATGGGGGATCGATGCGATCCCTTCGCTGATCACCACCGAAAAGGCGCTCGGCTGGACGCTCGATCCGTTGCTGCGCCTTGCGGCGATCGTGCCGCCCGATGCGGCGCGCATGGAGGCGCTCGCAGTCCGGCTCAAGCTCTCGAATGCGGAAGCGGCCACTCTCAAGGCCTGGGCAATGGCAGCGCCTGTTAATGACGACATGTCGTCGGCGGCTTTCGAACGGCTGCTTTACCGCAACGGCGCCGACGGCATCACGACACGGCTGAAGCTGGCGCTTGCGGTTGCGCGCGGCAAGGCTGAAAGCGATTTCGACGAAATGGCGCGGTCGGCGCGGCTCATCAAGCTGCTGGACAAGGCAATGCATTGGAAAAAGCCACAGTTTCCGCTGAACGGCGGCGACGTGATTTCGGCAGGAATCGCGTCCGGCCCGCGCGTCGGCGAGCTGCTTGCCGGCCTGGAAAACCAGTGGGTGGAGGAAAACTTCGTTTCCGACCGGGCGGCGCTGCTCGCCCGGCTGCAGGAACGCGTGCAATAATCAGGCTGCGTTCGCCTCGTCGCGGATGCGAGCCTTGATATTATCCACCATGTTCTCGCGGATCGTGGTTTCGCCGTGAGCGTCTTTCAGGTGCTCGACGGCCCGGCGGACCACTTCGGCGTCATTATCCGCCCGTGTATGCCAGGCGCAGCCCGGAACAAGTGTGCCACATTCGAAGAGTCGCATGGTCTTTTCCTCTATCCTGAACACAACGACAATCGCGCTTTCACGCGACTGATGAATGTGCGGGAGGGGAGAAGGTTCCGGCCGGCATCGACATGCCAGCCGGCGAATGCAGTATCAGTCGGGCATCGCCCAGGCTTTGTAAGTATCCGAAAGGTGCTCGGGCATGTTGCTGTTGGCGGCCGCTGCTTCGTTCTGCAGCTGTTCCGGCGACTTTCCGCCGGCCAGTTGCAGCTTGACCTGCTCGATGAAGCAGGACAGCGGCAGATCCGAGCCGCTCTTGGTCCGCAGTTTCTCGGCAATGCGCGTCAGAAACTCGGATGTGTCGATCGTGCGGGATGTTTCCTGGACATCCGTAGACGCTGGCGAGCCACTTTGTATCGTCATGACAATCCTCCTCCGATTGTTACGCACATACATATAAAGTTAGGACGCACTGAGTTTTCGTGAAGGTCTATCACCTCGAATTTATCGATGAGATATCACAGTTTCATGGCCAGCGGACGACGGGGGGCAACGAAGAGAGAATAGATTCAACGTTGCCGCCGGTCTTCAGGCCGAAGATCGTGCCACGATCATACAGCAGATTAAATTCGACGTAGCGGCCCCGGCGGATCAATTGTTCGTCGCGATCGGCCTCTGTCCACAATTTATTGAAGTTGGAGCAGACGATTTTTGGATAGACCATGGCGAAGGCCCGGCCGACATCACGCGTGAAGGCGAAATCGGCGTCCCAGCCGCCGGCTTCCTCGCTTGAATGCAGCCAGTCGTAGAAGATGCCGCCGATGCCGCGGGCCTCGTTGCGGTGTTTCAGGAAGAAATATTCGTCGCACCAGGCTTTGTACGCATCGTAATCGGCGACGGCATGATTGCGGCAGGCGATCTCCATGGCCTTGTGGAAGAGCTGGCTGTCTTCGTCCTCCTGCGTGCGGCGGCGCGACAGCACCGGCGTCAGGTCGGCGCCGCCACCGAACCAGCGGCTGGTGGTGACGACCATGCGAGTGTTCATGTGCACGGCCGGAACGTTTGGGTTCACGGGATGGGCGATCAGCGAGATGCCCGAGGCCCAGAAACGCGGATCGTCTTTGGCGCCGGGTATCTGGGCGCGGAAATCCGGGGCGAATTCGCCGTAGACGGTGGAGGTATGGACGCCGACTTTTTCGAAGACGCGGCCTTCCATCATCGACATCCGGCCACCGCCGCCAGCGCCGTTTTCGCGTGACCAGTCCTTGGCGACGAAGCGGCCGGGCTCCTGGTCGGAAAGCGGCCCTGCCAACTCATCCTCGAGCGCCTCGAAGGAGGCGCAGATCGTATCGCGCAATCCCTCGAACCAATTGCGGGCGGCAGCCTTCTTCTCTTCGATATCGTCAGGCAAGCCGATCGGCAGTTCCGGTCTTTCCATTTACGCCTCCGACGGTCGACATCTCCTTCGGAGGCGACTCGCTCATTCTTGATTGCATGTCATGATTAGCAGCTGGCGCTGCATCTCGCCAAGCCGAGGCAAACACCGCCGAGCGCTTCCAAGATTCGACTCGCAAATCAAGAATTTCGATACTACCTTTTCCGAGGAGGTAGGTTTGATGAAGAATGTTCCAGGGCCTCCGTCCTTCGACGGCCTGAAGCGCAGGATAGCGAGACATCGGGCGGAAAATCGCCCGAGCAAGAAAGACCATTTCGTGCGTGAGACATATTGCCTCGGCCTCATGGACGCACGGGCCAAGGCGCGCGAATGGTTCGACGAATATCCGAAAGCCGCCTACTGGACCGAGGTGGAGAGCTGGCGTCAGCTCGACGGCGACCAGATCGAATTCACCATGCGCCGCCTGCCTTCGGCCGACTGACCGTCACTTCGCGTCAGCGCGCACGCGGCTTTCGATCAAGAGGCCGCTTTCGTCCATGATCGGATGCGCCACAGAGACGATGTGGGCGTTGAGGCGCTTCAGGTCGCGCAGCATGTCGAGATGCAGCGAACTCGTCTGCAGGCTGTCGGCGCGGCCGTCGCGCAGACGTTCGAGATGGCGCTCGGCAGACTGTTTTTCCATCCGGCGCACCTCGACCTTTACCTCCATCATCTGACGGGCGAGATTGAAATCGCGGGTGACGAAGATCGTCTGGGCGACGCGCAGATTGTCGATCGTCAGATCGAAGAGCTTACGCAGTTCCTGGTGACCGTCCTCGGAAAATTTCAGGCCGAGGGAGATCTTCTTCGCCACCTGCTCCAGCAAACCCTTCTCGATGATGTCGCCCATATGTTCGAGGTTGATCGCATAATCGATGACGACGATGGAGCGGCGGGCGTTCTCGTCGCTGAGACCCTCGCGGCCAAGCTTCGAGAGATAGACCTTCACCGCCTGCTGCAGCCGGTCGACGCGCTCTTCGAGGGCGGATATCTCGGCAAGCTTCGATGCGTCGTTACGCTCGAAGGCTTCGGAGACCCGGATCAGCATGCGCTCGATCAAGTCGCCGACGCCGAGCACTTCGCGGGTAGCGCTGGCCAGGGCCACGACCGGCGTCGAAAGCTCCTGCGCATCCAGATATTTCGGGGCGCTGTCAGGCTCGGCCTGATCCGGCACCAGCCGGGCCATCAGGGTGGCGAGCGGCCGGGAGAATGGCCAGGCCAGCGCCGCCAGCAGAAGGTTGAAGGCAAGATGCGCATCGACCGGCAGCTTGGCAGGACCGAAGGGCAGCATCTGGATGAATTCCGCGCCATAACCCGCCAGCGGCAGGGCGATGAGGCAGCCGAGCGTGCGGACGGCGAGATTTCCGAGTGTGACGCGCCGCGCCGAAACCGCACCGGACAATGTCGCGACGACAGGCGGTATTGCGCCGCCGAGATTGGCGCCGAGCACGAGCACGATGACGAGTTCGGCGGAGACGACGCCGGCCGAGGCGAGCGACAGGATGAGCACCACCACCGCAAGGCTCGACGAGGATGCGAAGGCAAGTGCTGCCGAGACGATCATTGCCACGGGCAGGGCGCCATCCAGCAGGCCGATGAAGGCGGCGAGAGCAGGGGAGGCGCGCATCGGCTCCGTCGCAAGACCAAGGAGGTGCAGCGACAGCAGCATCAGCCCGATGCCGATCAGCGCTGTGCCGCCGCCCTGGCTGGTGCTTGAACGGCCGCGGTAAAGCACAATGCCAACAAGAATCAGAAGAGGAGAGAGCCATTCGATGCCGGTGGCAACGATCCAGGCGGTGATCGCGGTACCGACATTGGCGCCGAGCAGAACGATCTGCGCCATGCGCGGCTTGATCAGATCGCGCTCGACGAAGGAGGCCGTCATCAGCGCCGTTGCCGTCGAGCTCTGCAGCGCGACGGTTGCAACGAGGCCTGACAGGAACGAACGAAGACTGCCGCGTGTGCCGGTCGCCAGCCCCGTTCTCAGGCGGGCGCCAAAAGCTCTGGATACGCCATCCTTCACCTGCGCGAGGCCGAACAGCAGCAGAGCCACTGCGCCGAACAGGTTGATCATGATGATTGTAGAGTCCATTTTGTTGTTTTTATTCTTCTTTCACAGATCTGGAGAAATGCCGTTTTCCTCGCATGGCCATTCCAACTTCTTGGAATCATGGAGGCCAATACTGAATTTTTGATTGCCCGGCTAATAAATATACGCCGGTTTGACAGATAGACAACGCTATTTTGCGACATATTCTGGAGCGGATCGGCAACTCCGCGGGCTTTGCTCGACCAGCGCCGGCCTCCGTCAGGCCCAGACGGTTTGGCGCATCGCCTCGCCGACGATCATCGCGGCCGACACGGCGACGTTAATCGAGCGCTGGCCTTCGAGCATCGGGATCAGGACGCGGGCGTCGGCCCTCTCATGCACTTGATCCGGCACGCCGGCGCTCTCGCGACCGAAGAGCAGGATATCGTCCGGGCGGAAGGCAAGATCGGTGTAGCGCTCCGCAGCCTTGGTCGAGGCGAGGATCAGGCGGCGGCCGGTGGTCAGACGCCATGCCTCGAAGCGGTCCCAGCTGACATGGCGGGTGAGGGCGGCGGCGGCGATGTAGTCCATGCCGGCCCGTTTCAGGTTGCGGTCGGAGATGTCGAAGCCGGCTGGTTCGATCAGATCGACCGCAAAGCCAAGGCAGGCGGCAAGACGCAGGATCGTGCCGGTGTTGCCGGGAATATCCGGCTGATAGAGTGCCAGTCTCAGTGAAGTCATGATGCGCCGTCTTCCCGCTCTCGCCGCCAAAGGCCTAATGCAACTGTGATTTCGACGCAACAGGGCGCGTTTGGACCCGAAAAGATGAAATATTTGGCAGAACAGGGCTGGAAAATTCCTCATTTTCGCGTTATCGGTGCATATCTTTAATCGCCAGCAAGGAGCGCCAGAATGAATATTTTGCTGTATGTGCGCCTCCCGGCCGTGATGCCAAGCGGTGCGATTTTCCGCCGATAGTGCGGATTTCTTCCCTGAATTCCTTTTTTGATCCCTTGTGCGGCTGTCTCAGCCTCGCCCCTTGAACGTTCGGTTCCCATATGTGCTTGCATAGCGCTGGGATGGCGCGAAGCCGGGAGCCGGAACGGTGACGTTTCGGAGCAATTTCATGTTTGGCTGGTTCGAACAGCGACTCAATCCCTTTCCAAGCGAGGACCCTATCGCCCCGCCGAAAGGTCTTTTTGCCTTTTGCTGGCACTACAGCAAACCGGCTGCGCCCTGGCTCGGCCTGATGGCCGTGCTCACCGCGCTGATCGCGATCGGCGAAGTGGCGCTCTTCCAGTTCCTCGGCGACATCGTCGACTGGCTGACCAATGCCGACCGCGCCACATTCCTGGAGAGAGAAGGCCACAAGCTTTTCTGGATGGCGGCGCTGGTGCTGGTCGGCCTGCCGCTGACGGCCGGGCTCGATTCGCTGATCATGCATCAGATGATGCTCGGCAATTATCCGATGATCGCACGCTGGCAGATGCACCGCTTCCTGCTGCGCCACAGCATGTCGTTCTTCGCCAACGAGTTTGCCGGGCGTGTCGCGACCAAAGTGATGCAGACGTCGCTTGCCGTGCGCGAAACGGTGATGAAGATCCTCGACGTCTTCGTCTATGTCGTCACCTACTTCCTGACGATGATCATCGTCATCGCAGCGGCCGACTGGCGGCTGATGATCCCGATCCTTGTCTGGCTCGCGGTCTATATCACCATCGTCGCCTATTTTGTGCCGCGGCTTCGCAAGATCGCGGCGGCGCAGGCGGATGCGCGCTCGATGATGACCGGGCGCGTGGTCGACAGCTACACGAATATTGCGACCGTCAAGCTGTTTTCGCATGCGGGCCGCGAGGAGGTCTATGCCAAGGAGGGCATGGACGAGTTCCTGCAGACCGTGCACAAGCAGATGCGCAAGGTGACGCTCTTCCATATCTGCGTTTACGTGAACAACTGTGTTGCGCTGTTCGTCATCTCGGGCCTGTCGATCTGGTTCTGGCTGAACGGCGCGATCTCGGTTGGCGCCATCGCCATCGCCATCGGTCTTGCCATGCGCGTCAACGGCATGTCGCAATGGATCATGTGGGAAGTCTCGGCGCTGTTCGAGAATATCGGCACGGTCTATGACGGTATGGAGATGATGAGCAAACAGCACGACATCGTCGACAAGCCGGGCGCACCCACGCTGACGGCGAAGAAGGGCGCGATCCACTACGACCGCATCCGCTTCCACTACGGCAAGAGCAAGGGCGTCATCGACAACCTGTCGCTCGACATCAAGGCGGGGGAGAAGGTCGGTCTGGTCGGCCGTTCCGGCGCCGGCAAGACGACGCTAATGAACCTGCTGCTGCGCTTCTACGACCTAGAGGCCGGCCGCATCACCATCGACGGGCAGGACATCGCCGGCGTCTCGCAGGAAAGCCTGCGCTCGCTGATCGGCGTGGTGACGCAGGACACCTCGCTGCTGCATCGCTCGATCCGCGACAACATTGCCTATGGTCGTCCCGAAGCAACGGACGACGAGGTGATCGAGGCCGCCAAACGCGCCAATGCCTGGGAGTTCATCGAAGGCCTCGTCGACATGCAGGGCCGCGCGGGGCTCGACGCACAGGTCGGCGAACGCGGCGTCAAGTTGTCCGGCGGTCAGCGGCAGCGCGTCGCGATCGCCCGTGTCTTCCTGAAGGACGCGCCGATCCTGGTGCTCGACGAGGCAACCTCGGCGCTCGATTCGGAAGTCGAGGCGGCGATCCAGGAAAACCTCTTCGCCCTGATGGAGGGCAAGACGGTGATCGCGATCGCCCACCGGCTTTCGACGCTGACGGAGATGGACCGGCTGATCGTGCTCGACAAGGGCCGGATCATCGAGGCGGGCTCGCATAGCGAGCTGGTCGAAGGAGGCGGCATCTATGCCGACCTCTGGAACCGCCAGTCCGGCGGCTTCCTCTCCGATCACGCCGAGGAATCGGAAGTGGCGGCGGAATAAGATGAAATGAGGCCCTCCCTGCGAAAGCGGGGAGGGCCTCTTGAATTCTTAGGATGGCTATAAGCTTGCCGGATGGTTGCTGAAGACCTGACTGCGTTTGCCTCTTATCCGTTCAAAGACTGTCGGCCCAGTCGATCACGCGGTGATGCTCGACGACGACCATGGTGTTGGCGGCCGCGATCGTGCGCAGTGCGACGAGGCGGCGGTGCTCCTCTTGATCGATCCAGGTTGTAATGGCCTCGGCGATGATCTCGTCGCGCGGCAACCCCAGGGCGAATGCCAGGGCATCCAGCCTTTCTGCAAGCGGAAGCGGAACATGCACATCGAGCATTTTCGTTTCCATGGAAGTGGTCTCCGGTAAAGCGCGATTGTAACGTGAGATTGTGACCAGTTCGGGGGCATTCAATGGGTATGCCGCCGATGTTACCGATAATTACCAAAATATAACATTCTGTCCGCTTTTCATTCCCTTTGCCGGCCCGGCTAATCCGCCTATATCGCTTCTATGTTGCTGAACCCTATCCTCCGCCGGTTCGAAACCTGGATCGATCCGTTCCGCCCACGCGCCAATCTCCAGCCGCCGCGCTCGACGCTCGGATTCATCTGGTTCTATATCGGCCAGGCGAGGATGCCGTTCGTCGCCATGCTCGTTCTGGGTGGGACATCGGCGGCAATCGAGGCTGCACTCTTCTGGTTCGTCGGACGCCTGGTCGATATCCTCGGCAGCATCACGCCTGGGGCCGGCTGGAACGGTCTTCTCGCCGCCCATGGCGGCGAATTGTTCGGCATGCTCGCCCTTATCGGGCTCGTGCGTTTCGTCGTCGCCTTCCTGATTGCCCTCGTCGACCAGCAGGTGATCACGCCGGGCTTCTACAATCTAGCACGCTGGCAATCCTATCTCCACGTCTCCAGGCAGTCATTGTCGTTCTTCCAGAGTGATTTCTCCGGGCGCATCGTCACCAAAGTCTGGTCGGCCGGGCAGGCAACCGGTGATCTCGTCACCTCGCTGATGGAAAGCGTCTGGTTCGTCGGCATCTATGCTGCAACGACGCTCGTGCTCGTCGCCCGACTGGACTTTTCCCTGGCTGCCGTCGTGCTGTTCTGGCTTTGCGCCTTCAGCCTGCTGGCGCGCCACTTCGTTCCGCGGATCCGCCATCATTCCCGTGAAACGGCGGAAGCCGGATCGATGCTGAATGGCCGGATGGTCGACTCCTACAGCAACATGCAGACGCTGAAGCTGTTTGCGCGCGACGAGGAGAGCGATCGCTATATGCGGCAGGGTTTCGATATCTATCAGGATACGGTGCTGCGCTTTACGCGGTTCATCACGGGCGTCAGGGCCTCGATGGCGCTGCTCTCCGGCCTGATGATCGTGACGATGGCGGGGTTGAGCGTCGATCTCTGGTTGCGCGGCCTGGTCAGCTCCGGTGCCGTGGCATTCTCGTTGGCACTGGTGCTCAGGTTGAATTTCCTGCTCGGACGGCTGATGACGCAGTTCAACGGCATCATGCGCAATCTCGGCACCATCCAGAACGCCGCCGAGCTGATCTCCCAGCCTCTGGGGCTGGTCGATCGGCCGGATGCCAAAAGCCTGGTGATCCGGCAGCCCGGCATTCGCTTCGACAATGTTTCGTTCCGCTACGGCAAGGGTCATCAGCCGGTCGTCGAGAATTTCTCTCTGACCATTCGGCCGGGCGAAAAGGTCGGGATCGTCGGCCGTTCGGGCGCGGGGAAGTCGACGCTGATGAACCTGCTGCTGCGCCTCTACGACATCCAGGATGGTCGCATTCTGATCGACGGCCAGGATATTGCAGCCGTGACGCAGGAATCTCTCAGGATGCAGATCGGCGTCGTCAGCCAGGACACCTCGCTGCTGCATCGTTCGGTGCGCGATAATATCCTGTTCGGACGGCCCGATGCCGGCGAGGAGGGGCTGGTGGAGGCCGCCGAGCGCGCCGAAGCCATCGACTTCATCGAACGCCTGCAGGACCAGCAGGGCCGCAGAGGTTTCGATGCGCATGTCGGCGAACGCGGCGTCAAACTGTCAGGCGGGCAGCGGCAACGCATCGCGATTGCCCGCGTCATGCTGAAGGACGCGCCGATCCTCGTTCTCGACGAAGCGACCTCGGCGCTCGATTCGGAAGTGGAGGAAGCGATCCAGTCCAATCTCCATCGGATCATGGAAGGCAAGACGGTGCTTGCGATCGCCCATCGGCTGTCGACGATCGCCGCGCTCGACCGGCTGATCGTCGTCGATCTCGGACGGATTATCGAGGAAGGCAGCCATGACGAACTGCTTCGCCACGGCGGGCTCTATGCGGAACTTTGGGCGCGCCAGTCCGGCGGCTTCCTCGCTACGGATGAGGATGAGGGCTCAAGGGTCGACGACGAATTCCGCCATGAGGCCAAAATGGTTTGATCCGAAGCCGTTCTCGATGCGGCGAACCGATTTCAGCCGCAGCGGCGCCCGGGTAAAGATATGATCGATCGGAATGCCGAAAGCACCGGCGCGGATCGGCCATGTCGCGGGCTCCAGCGATACCGTGCCCAAGCCCTGGCTGCGCATGAGATACTGCACGTCGGGCGCCAGAATCGACGTATTGAAATCGCCGGCAAGGACGAGCGGTCCCGAAAGGGAGGGAATGATCTCTGTGAGATCCTCGATTTCCAGGCCGTGGAATTCGTCGTAATAAGGTTTGGTCAGATGTGCGGCGAGGAAATTGACCTTCTGGCCATCGAAATCGATCGTCGAGATCGTCAGCCTGTTGCGCCAGAGCAGGCCGAGATTGCGGATACGGGGTTCGATCAGCGGACGCTTCGACAGCACCAGCGTATCGCATTGCTCCATGCCGACACCGCAGCCGATGTAATAGGGATAGATCTTCACCAACCGCGGCAGTTCCGACAGCAGCGGTTCGGCCTCCAGGATGCTGACGACGTCGGCGCCTGAGGCAATGACCATATCGGCGATGTCAGGGCCGTTTGCGAAATTATCGTTCTCGATATTGAAGGACATCAGCCTGAAGAGGGCGGGACGGCTCTCCTCGACAGCCGGCTCGACGAATTCGCGCATCATCACGACACCGTGGACGGCAAGGACTACCGACACTGCGAGGATCAGCAGCGCATACCAGTGCCGCTTGACGAGAAGGGCAGCGACCGAGGCCACAGCGCCGGCTACCGCCAGATGGACCTGGAAGCTGTAAAAGAAAGACAGCAGATAGAAATCGGTGACGTATCGCAGGGAGACGATGGCGAGAACGAGCGTCGTGAGGACGCTGAATACGCAAAAAATCGTGTCTCTCATCCGCTCCGGTCCGGCTCGCTGGCATGGCTGCGACTGCGCCTATCACGGGGGCATTTTTGTTGCAATGCAACATAATGGCAGGCGCGTGTTTGCCTTAAAAAATTCATCCGAAATTTCCCGCGACATTGTGCCCTCATCCCCTTGCCAAGGCTGGACATAATTTGCGATCAAGCATAGAACGCGCCGGATTGCCGGGGAATCTATGGCCGAATTGTGTCCAGAGAGATTCGCCGGTAGAGGGGGCAGGGCGGAATTCCGCGAAAATTGCGCAGAGGATGTTAGCCGTGAGCGAACACGAAACGACAAGCGAGGGCATGGGCGAACCCACTCGCCGTGATTTCCTTTATCTCACCACTGGTATGGCAGGCGCCGTCGGCGCCGTTACAGTCGCTTGGCCGTTCATAGATCAGATGCGTCCTGATGCTTCGACGCTCGCACTCGCCTCCATCGAAGTCGACGTTGCCAGCCTCGAGCCAGGCATGTCGCTGACAGTCAAATGGCGCGGCAAGCCGATCTTCATCCGAAACCGCACCCCGGAAGAAGTAACGGCCGCAGCCGATGTTCCGCTGTCGGACCTCAAGGATCCGATCGCGCGCAATGCAAACCTTCCTGTTGACGCTCAGGCAACGGGTGTTGACCGTTCGGGCGGCAAGGGCAAGGAAAACTGGATCGTCATGATCGGCACTTGCACACATCTCGGTTGCGTGCCGCTCGGCCAGGCCGGCGAATATAATGGTTGGTTCTGTCCCTGCCATGGCTCGGTCTACGACACGGCCGGCCGCATTCGTAAGGGTCCTGCGCCGCAGAACCTGGCGATTCCGACCTTTTCATTTTTGTCCGATACCAAGATCAAGATCGGTTGAGGGGAGACTGATTAATGAGTGGCCATTCCAGCTACGAGCCATCAACCGGCCTCGAGAAATGGGTCGATGCGCGCCTTCCGTTGCCGCGCATGGTCTATGACAGCTTCATCGCCTTTCCGGTTCCGCGTAACCTGAACTATGCCTACACCTTCGGCGCCATGCTCGCCGTCATGCTGGTGGTGCAGATCCTGACGGGTATCACGCTCGCCATGCACTACGCTTCCGATACGACGCTGGCTTTCAACTCCGTTGAAAAGATCATGCGCGACGTCAACCACGGCTGGCTGTTGCGCTACATGCATGCCAACGGCGCCTCCTTCTTCTTCGTGGCGGTCTACCTGCACATCGCCCGCGGCCTCTATTACGGCTCCTACAAGGCGCCACGCGAAATCCTCTGGATTCTCGGCGTGGTCATTTACCTGCTGATGATGGCGACCGGCTTCATGGGCTACGTTCTGCCCTGGGGCCAGATGTCCTTCTGGGGTGCGACCGTTATTACCGGCTTCTTCTCGGCCTTCCCGCTGGTCGGCGAGTGGGTGCAGCAGTTCCTGCTCGGCGGCTTCGCCGTCGACCAGCCGACGCTGAACCGCTTCTTCTCGCTTCACTACCTGCTGCCCTTCATGATCGCCGGCGTCGTCGTCCTGCACATCTGGGCGCTGCACGTTGTCGGCCAGACCAACCCGACGGGCATCGAGATCAAGACGAAGACCGACACGGTGCGCTTCACGCCCTATGCGACGATGAAGGATGCGCTCGGCGTTTCTGTCTTCCTGCTGGTCTATGCCTATTTCGTCTTCTACCTGCCGAACTTCCTCGGCCACGCCGACAACTACATCCCGGCCGACCCGTTGAAGACGCCGGCCCACATCGTTCCGGAATGGTACTTCCTGCCGTTCTACGCGATGCTGCGTTCGATCACCTTTAACGTCGGCCCGATCGACTCCAAGCTCGGCGGCGTGCTTGTGATGTTCGGCGCGATCATCGTGCTGTTCTTCCTGCCATGGCTCGATACCTCGAAGGTCCGTTCCGCCGTCTACCGCCCCTGGTACAAGCTGTTCTACTGGCTGTTCGTGATCAATGCGATCATCCTCGGCTGGCTCGGCTCGCAGCCGGCGGAAGGCTTGTTCACCACGATCTCGCAGATCTGCACACTCCTCTACTTCGCTTTCTTCCTGGTCGCGATGCCGGTTCTCGGCCTGGTGGAAACACCGCGCCGCATCCCGAACTCGATCACTGAAGCGGTGCTCGAAAAGCGCAACAAGACCGCAGCGGTCAAAGCATAAGCGAGCGACGGAAGGGAATAGAAATATGAAAACGCTTGTTACAAGCATTCTCTCGTTCGCATTCGCTGCCAGTCTCGGCAGTGCCGTGCTGGCCCAGGAGGCGACGCCCGCCAACGGCGCGGCTCCTGCCCATCACGCGGAAAGTGAGACGCCGCACTATCCGCTGAAGGAGCCGAAGGAGGAGGAATGGACTTTCGCCGGTCCGTTCGGTCATTACGACAAGGGCCAGCTTCAGCGTGGCCTCAAGGTCTACACCGAAGTCTGTTCCGCCTGCCACTCGATGAACCTCGTGCCTTTCCGCATGCTCGACGAGCTCGGTTATTCCGAGGCGCAGGTAAAGGCTTTTGCCGCGAATTACGAAGTTCAGGACGGCCCGAACGCCGCCGGCGAGATGTTTACCCGCAAGGCCGTCCCTTCCGATCACTTCCCGGCGCCTTTCCCCAATGCGGAGGCCGCTGCTGCTTCCAACAACGGTGCGGCTCCGCCTGACTTTTCACTGATCGCCAAGGCCCGCGAGGTCGAGCGCGGTTTCCCGCAATTCGTCTTCGACATCTTCACGCAGTATCAGGAAGGTGGCCCGGATTACATCCACGCGCTGCTGACCGGCTATGAAGAGCCGCCAGCCGGCTTCCAGGTGGCGCAGGGCTCACATTACAACCCTTATTTCCACGCTGCAGCCGTCCTTGCCATGCCGAAGCCGCTCTCCGACGGGCAGGTGACCTATGACGATGGCGCGCCGGCGACGGTCGACCAGTATTCGAGGGACGTCTCCGCCTTCCTGATGTGGGCCGCAGAGCCGCATCTTGAGGAGCGCAAGCGCACCGGCTTCATGGTCATGATCTTCCTGGCGATCTTCACGGTGCTGATCTACCTGACGAAGCGCTCGGTCTACGCCAATAAGGAACACTGAGCGGTTCCCCGCCGGATTTCGAAAGGCGGCCTACGGGCCGCCTTTTTTGTTGGTTCCGCCCTTGGCAATTGATAGGGTGCGGCCAATTTCATGCGTTCGCAGATATGGATTTTCCATGAACAATACGACTTCGGAGCTCGCAGCCAGCATCCGCTCCATTCCCGACTATCCCAAGCCCGGCATCATTTTCCGTGACATCACCACGCTGCTCGGAAACCCTCGGGCTTTCCGCCGGGCGGTCGACGAACTCGTGCAGCCCTATGCGGGCACGAAGATCGACAAGATCGCCGGCATGGAGGCGCGCGGCTTCATCCTCGGCGGCGCGGTGGCACACCAGCTTTCCTCAGGCTTCGTACCGATCCGCAAGAAAGGCAAGCTGCCGCACGAGACCGTGCGCATCGCCTACAGCCTGGAATATGGCGTCGATGAGATGGAGATGCATCGCGATGCTGTCCAGCCCGGTGAGAAGGTGATCCTGGTCGACGACCTGATCGCCACCGGCGGCACGGCGGTCGGCGCGACGAAACTGCTACGCCAGATCGGCGCGGAAGTGGTCGGCGCCTGCTTCGTCATCGACCTGCCGGACCTTGGCGGCCGCAGGAAGCTGGAAGAGCTCGGCGTCGTCGTGCACACGCTGGTCGAATTCTCCGGCCACTGAGCCTTCGTCCTCCTGCCTGCAGTGTCAGTCGAATTCGAGCACGCCGCTTTCGAAGCGGATAACGGGATCGCTGTTTTGATTGACCCCCTCGCAGAGGATGGTGTTGAGGTGCCAGCCCGGTCGCGACGCGAGCGCTCGGCTGGAGAGGAAGGCGACGGAATAGGTGACGACGTCGCCGACGAAGACTGGCCGCAGCCATTGCAGTTTCTGGAAGCCGGGTGACGGGCCGAGGTTCGGCGACGTCAGGCCGTTTTGTGCGAGTGCGGCGCTCTGCTTTTCCCAAAAGGCGAGGAAGGTCCGCATCCAGGCGGCGGTGGTGTGCCAGCCCGAGGCGCAGAGGCCACCGAAGAGGGTGTCTTTGGCGGCTTCTTTGTCGACGTGAAAACGCTGCGGATCGTAGCGCGTCGCGAAGCGGATGACGTTTTCCTCGGTAAAGGTGTAGCTGCCGATCTCGGCCTTTTCGCCAACTGCGTAAAGCTCGGACATCCTCATGCAGATGTCTCCGGGCTTATGCCGATATCTGCGGGCCGGACGCGCATGCCGAACATGACCGAGTTCTCCGAGACGCAGACGAGTTCGCCGCGCTGGTTTTCCACCTCGTGGCGAAACTTGACGATGCCCATGCCGGGGCGCGAGCGCATCGGCCGGGCTTCGAGCACGGTCGAGCGGCCCGACAGCGTGTCGCCGGCAAGCACCGGCTTTCGCCATTCCATCAGATCGACGCCCGGCGCACCCTCGCAGAGCGAATGCAGCACATAGCTCTCGGCCATCATGCGCATGAACATCGAAGAGGTATGCCAGCCGGAAGCGGCAAGCCCGCCGAGAATGCTGGCGCGACCAGCAGCCTCATCGAGATGCATCGGCTGCGGGTCGAATTCGCTTGCGAACTCAATGATTTCCTCGGTGGTCACCAGCTTTGGGCCGAGCGAGAAGCAGCGGCCGGGCTGGAAATCCTCGAAGGAAAGCTTTTCTGCCGACATTCGCTCCTCCCGCCATATCCAGGGCACAATGCTTACAATAGCATCCGCGCGGGCTCAATGATTCCGGGGAGATAAACCGGCATGACGGAACTAAGGTCGATACTCGATGAGGCTGTGCGCCAAGAGCTGATCTCGCCGGAGGCCGGTGGGCGGCTTCTGCCGTTTCTCATCGAGCGCGGCGTGGCCGTCACCGAAGCGCAGCCGGCAATCGCAGCCGAGGGGCAGGCATGGTCGGATACCGAAACGCCGCGCTTCGTGCGCGGCTTCCACGATGTGCTCATCACCATCGGTGTCGTCGTGGCGCTCGGCGGCCTCTGGGGGCTTGCCGCACTTTATGCCGTGCTGCCTGCAATCATCGTGCTTTCGGAAATCCTGGTGCGCCGCCAGCGGCTTGCCCTGCCGGCCGTCAGCCTGACGATTGCGCTGTTCTGCTGGACATTCCTGCTGATGTCCTTCTTCTTCAAGCCGGGAACAGCCTTCTTTAATGACATCGGGGCGGACATGACGCAGTTCGCCGCCGGCTTCCCGATCATTCTCGGCCTCTACTATGCCCGCTATCGCGTGCCGTTGGCGTTGGCGCTCTGCATCATGTCGGCCCTGGCACTCGTCCTCACCCTGCTTTTGCGGCTCGTGCAATGGGCGAGCGGCGATCCTGCGTTTTTCGGCAACCATCCCATCGTGCTGGCGATCGTCGCCCTCATTTGCGCGCTCGGGCTGTTTGCGACGGCGCTCTATTTCGACATCGGTGATCGGTTGCGCCGGACGACACGCTCCGACGTCGCCTTCTGGCTTCACCTCGGTGCGGCCCCGGCGCTGCTCTTCAGCGTACGACTGCTGATTTCGTTCGACGGCAATTTGCTCGATGTTGCCCAGACGGTGTCGATCAAGACGCCGGTCGTCGTCATCAGCGTGGCGGTGCTGATGCTGGTCGGCCTCGTCATCGACCGGCGGGCCTTCGTCACATCGGGGCTTTTGTCGCTCGGTTTTGCGATCTACGGCATTTTCCGGCAGGGGAGCGCGACGGTCGATACCTATATCTTCACGACGCTGATCGTCGTTGGGGCGATCGTGCTCATCATCGGAACGGGCTGGATGCCGCTGCGCCGCATCGTGCTGCGGGCGCTGCCGGCCGCCATTTCGCAAAGACTGCCACCTGCTGTCTTAGCGGCGACCCCGTAAAACTTATGTCGCCCAATTCGCTGAACGGTTTGGGCGACAAGCATTGGTTGGGATAGCAGCGGTTTCCGGTTAGAGCGGTTCAGCTTTTCATGGAAGCGCAGAATCGTTCTAACCTTTTGTTTTCCCGCAATTCCCGGCAAAATTGCTTCGCGCTTTGCCTGGGAAAACCGCTTCGCACTTTTCCTGGAATTGCTTTAGGTATTGAAGCGGAAATGGATGACGTCGCCGTCCTGGACGACGTATTCCTTGCCTTCGTCGCGCGCCTTGCCGGCATCCTTGGCGCCGACTTCGCCGTTGTACTTGATGTAGTCGTCATAGGCGATGGTATTGGCGCGGATGAAACCGCGCTCGAAATCCGAATGGATGACGCCGGCGGCCTGCGGCGCCTTAGTGCCGCGCTCGATCGTCCAGGCGCGCGTTTCCTTCGGGCCGACAGTGAAATAGGTGATGAGGTGGAGCAGCTTGTAGCCGGCGCGGATCAGTCGGTCGAGGCCCGACTCGTCAAGGTCGAGGGCGGAGAGGAATTCCTTGGCTTCCTCTTCGGGAAGCTGGGCGACCTCAGCCTCGATCGCCGCCGAGATGGTGATGGTTTCGGCACCTTGTTCTTTCGCCATGACGGCGACGGCTTCGGTGAATTCATTGCCGGTCGAAGCATCGCCTTCGGCGACGTTGCAGACGTAAAGCACCGGATGCGACGTCAGAAGATTGAGGCTCTTGAGGATGACGATCTCCTCGGCATCGAGCGTCGATAGCAGCGTGCGCACCGGCTTGCCTTCGTTGAGCAGCTTCAGCGAGGCTTCCATGATCGGCAGCATAGCTACCGAATCCTTGTCCTTACCGGTGGCGCGCTTGCGCGTCTGCTCGGTGCGGCGCTCCAGGCTTTCGAGGTCGGCGAGCATCAGCTCGGTCTCGATCGTCTCGGCATCGGCGACAGGATTGATGCGGCCCTCGACATGCGTGATGTCGCTGTCTTCGAAGCAGCGCAACACATGCACGATAGCATCGACCTCGCGGATATTGGCGAGGAACTGGTTGCCGAGGCCTTCACCCTTCGAGGCGCCGCGCACCAGGCCGGCGATATCGACGAAGGAGATGCGGGTCGGGATCAGTTCCTTGGACTTGGCGATGTCGGCAAGCTTGCGCATGCGCGGATCGGGAACGGCGACTTCACCGGTGTTCGGCTCGATGGTGCAGAAGGGATAGTTCGCCGCCTGTGCGGCGGCCGTCTTGGTGAGCGCGTTGAAGAGGGTCGATTTGCCGACATTCGGCAGCCCGACGATACCGCATTTGAAGCCCATGGCTTGATCCATATCTATTTGTAACTTTGCCCTGCCTATGCGGGAATGGCCGCCCTGGGTCAAGGGTTCGCAACAGGAATTGAAGGTCGACGGCTCTCCGGATGACAGGAAGGTTGCGGCGATTCTCGAAAAACGTGGCCGGGATTGCCTCCTGCTTTCCGCTCAGTGATATTTACGTCATTGAACTGCCGCGTTTACGGTGCAATATATTGTCGGCGGACGTTTTCTCCGCCTTTTCCATGTCATCAACGGGTGGATTTTTCCGATGAGTGACAATGACATTGCCCTGAAACCGAAGACCAAGTTGAAGCCGAAGCTGGATAAGCCGAAGCTCTACAAGGTCATTCTGGTCAATGACGATTATACGCCGCGCGAACTGGTGATCATGATCCTGAAGTCCGTCTTCCGCATGAGCGAGGAGACCGGCTACCGGGTGATGATGACGGCGCACAAGCTCGGTTCCTGTGTGGTTGTGGTCTGCGTAAGAGACATCGCCGAGACCAAGGCCAAGGAAGGCATCGACCTTGCCAAGGGCATGGGCTTTCCGCTGATGTTCACCACAGAGCCGGAAGAATAGGCGCTTTGCCGGGGCAGTCCCGAAGAGGGGCTCAGCGCCGGCGGATCTGATAGCCGGTCTTGTCCTGGACGAAGCCGCAATTCTCGTAGAAGCGCAGCGTGGCCGGATTCTTGGAGCCGGTGAGCAGCATCACCTTGTAGCAGCCTGCGTTCCAGGCGTCTGCGATCGCGTGGCGGATAACGGCGCTGGCGTAACCGCGCTTGCGATGATCGGCGTGGGTGACGACGTTTTCGATGAGCCCATAAGGAGCGCCGCTGCGCGTCAGGTTCGGCGCGACGACGCTTGTGACGGTTGCGGCGGCGACATCACCGGCATAGCCGATGAACACGGTCATGCCCGGCTGCGCCAGAATGGCGGAGAAGCGTTCCTCGGCAAGTGCCTCGTCGAGAACCGGATCGGTCGGGCTCAGGTGACGGTAAAGCATCATGAGACCGGGGAGATCGCCGCGGGCAGCAGGGCGGATGATGAAGTCCCGGTCCGTCATGGCTTCAGTCGCCCTTGTTGCCGAACATCTTCTTCAACATCTCGGCCATCGGCCCGGTGGTCAGCAGCTTCGGCTGATTGTGGTTGCGGGCCTGATGGATATGCGACTGGCCGGTCGGCTTCTTTTCAGTATTCTTGTTTTCCTTCCGCGGTTTCTCCTCCTCGGCCTTGTCGCCGAGCGCCAGCGCGATCTTGTTCATCAGCTGCGAATCCTCGTTTCGCACCAGCATGTCGGCATTGTCGGCGAGCGTGTCGAGAAGCGGTTCCAGCCAGGCCTTGTCGGCCTTGGCGAAATCGCTGAGCACATGATTCTGCACCATTTCCTTGACGCCGGGATGGCCGATACCGAGGCGTAGCCGCCGGTACTCCCTGCCGCAATGGGCGTCCAGCGACTTGATGCCGTTGTGCCCGCCATGGCCGCCGCCGGTCTTCAGCCGCGCTTTGCCCGGGGGAAGGTCGAGTTCGTCGTAGATCGCGACAAGGTCAGCGGGCTGGAGCTTGTAAAAGCGCATCGCCTCACCGACGGACTCACCGGAGAGGTTCATGAAGGTCTGCGGCTTGATCAGCAGCACCTTTTCGCCGGCGAGCTCGCCCTCGGCGATCTCGGCCCTGAACTTCTTCGACCAGGGCGAGAAGCCGTGGCGCCGATGGATGGCGTCGACGGCCATGAAGCCGACATTGTGGCGATTGCCGGCGTATTTGCCGCCGGGATTGCCGAGACCCGCGATGATCAGCATGGCCTGTCTTCCCTCGCTAGAACTTCCCGCCGTTCACCACCGCGAAACGAAAGCAAAGTCAAGCGGAAAGGGCAGCAGCCCGTCGAGCAGGGTCATTCCGAGAGGTTCATGCCGTATTTCAGGAAGATCTGCTTCTGGTCGCCATCGGCGATCAGCTTGTCGAGGGCAGCCTGCATCCTGGCGAGCAGATCGGCCGGAAAGTTCTTCTCGCAGGCGATGCCCATCGGCTGGGAGGAGAGCACGGTCACTATCTCCACCGGCTGGTCGACCTTCAGCTTCTCGAAATAGAGTTCGGAGATCGGCATCATGTCGATGCGTCCGCCAAGCAGTTTGCGCAGCGTCGCGTTGAAGTCGCTGGCGACATCGAGCTTGGCGAAGCCCTTCTCCTTCAGGATCGTCTCGGTGTAATCCTCGCGCTGAGTACCAACCGTATATTTCTTCGCTTCGTCCAGATTGCTGGCGGTGACGCCCGAACCCTTGCGGGTGATCAGGATGTTGCGGTCGATGAGCAGCGGCTCGACCCATTTGAACAACGGGTCGCGCGCGCCGTTGTGGGCGGTCGCGAAGACACAGGTCATCGGCGCCGTGCGGGCAAGGGTAAAAGCGCGCGCCCAGGGCATGATCTCGATCGTGTAGTCGACGCCGATCGCCGCCATTACCTTTTCGACCTGCTCGACGGTCGCGCCCTTGATCTCCTTGCCTTCGCGGTAGTTGAAGGGGGCATAATCCTCGGTCGTGAAGGTCACGCTTTGCGCATAGGCGGTGCAGGGCAGCGCCAGGCATGCGAGAAGCAGGAGCTTTTTCATCGGCATCATCTCCTTCGTTCTTCGTTTACGAGGCGCGGGCGACGGCCGATTGCGAGGCCATCAGTTCCTCGATCAGCGTGGCTGCGTGCTGCGGACGGCGGAAGAGGTAGCCCTGACCATAGTCAAGCCCCATCTGGTGCAGCGTGCGGCATTCCTCTTCGGTCTCGATGCCCTCGGCAATGACGGTGCAATTCATCTTGTGGGAGAGCGTGGTGATGCCTTCGATTAGCATGCGGCTTTTCTGGCGCACGTCGTCGTCGCCGTCGTTGATCGCGCGGGTAAAGGACTGGTCGATCTTGATGATGTCGACAGGGAAGCGGTTGAGGTAGCTCAGCGACGAATAGCCGGTGCCGAAGTCGTCGAGCGCGATGCGGCAGCCGAAGCGGCGAAGCTCGGTGACGATCATGCGAATCTCAGGGTTGTCGTGCATCAGCACGGCTTCGGTGATCTCGACGACGATGCGCTCGGGCCGGATACCGTGACGACCGACGAAGGCGGCAAGACGGGCCGGCAGCGCCGGCTCGAACTGCAGCGGCGAGAAGTTGATGGCGAGATAAGTATCCTGCATGCCTGAGATGCGGGAAATTTTCGCGAGGTTGGCGATCGCCTTTTCCATGATGACGTTGCCGACCCGGACAATCTTTGCCGTCTCCTCGGCGACGCTGATGATCTCGGCCGGCGGCATCAAGCCCTTCTGCGGATGGTTGAGGCGCATCAGCGCCTCGAAACCGGCAATCCCGCGGCCGTTCAGGTTGACGATCGGCTGCAAGAAGGCCTCGAACCAGTCGTCGACGAGGCCGGCTTCGATGTTGGCCTCGATTTCGGCGCGGCTGCGGGCACGGTCGAGCATGGCATTGTCGAAGAGCTGCGCGCCGTTCTTGCCGTCGCGTTTCTTTGCATACATCGCCATGTCGGATTTCTGCAGCAGTTCGGCCGCGGTTGCAGCATGATGCGGATAGATGGCGATGCCGACGGAAGCGCTCAGATGCATGTCGGGGGCGAATGGCGTTTCGAAGATCGAGGCAATCTGCTCGCACATCACCCTGGCGCGTCTTTCGGCATCTTTCGCCGGCAGCAGGATGGCAAATTCGTCGCCGCCGAGACGGGCTGCCTCGTCGGAGGGGGCAAGATGGGCCTTCAGGCGCTCAACGAGCTCGACCAGCGCCATGTCGCCGGCGGCATGGCCCATATTGTCGTTGATCCACTTGAAGCGGTCGAGATCGACGAAGAGGCAGGCGAGTTCCTGGCCGGCGGCGTCGGCGGCGGCGATCTTGTTGTCGAGGACGGCTTCGAAACCCTGGCGATTGAGAAGCCCGGTCAGGTGATCAGTGATTGCCTGGCGGTGGTTGCGGTCCTCGGAGGCCTTGAGTTCGGTGACATCGGTCATGACCGATAGCGAGAGGCGGTCGTGAGCGCCGGCTCCCGCCTCCGATTCCGTGATGAGGACGTCCATGGTGCGGCCGTCCAGGCAGACAAACTTGACGGTGACGGTCAAGCCGCTTTCGGCCCGGCGGCGCTTGACGAATTTGTCGCGGGTGCTGGGGGTGACGAGATCGGCGAAGTTGCGGCCGATGATGGCAGCGCGGTTATAACCTGTGGCAAGCAGCCAATAATCGCTGACGGCGGTGATGCGATCCTCCTCGTCGAGCGAGAAGAGCATGGCGGGAGTCAGATTGTAGATGTCGGTGGCGCGGCGGTGGGCGAACTTCAGCTCCTTTTCCTCGCTTTCGAGTTTGGTCTGCATCTCGTTGAAGCTATGGGCAAGTCGTCCCATCTCGTCGTTCGACTGCCAGTCGACATGATGGCGCGAGCCCAGTTGGCGGGTGGCTTCGATCGCCGCCGTCAGCCGCATCAGCGGCTGGATGACGAAGAAGCGGTTGCCGATCAGCGCCGTGCCGAAAACGGTCAATACCGCAAAGATGAAGATCGAGATGAAGACGACCTCCTCCTGCTTCAGGCCGGAAAACAGGCCGAGCGCGGGATAATAGACGCTGATGCTGCCGAGGTTCTTCGGACCGTCGACGGTGTTGTAGATGATGGCGCGCGACACCTGCACCAGCTTGCCGTCGAAGGAGCGCGGAATGGTGGACTGGCTGACGTCGAGCTGGCCTGACTGGTCACGCACTTCGACCTTGACGATGGCGCCCTGGGAAACGACCGTCGCGCTGATCTGGGTAACGCTGTCCTCATCGAGGTCCCACAGGGGTTTGGCCAGCGCCTGGGCATTGGCGACAAGAAGAACGGAGATATGGTCGCGTATTTCCTTGTCGGCCCGTTCCGAGGAAAGAAAAAGGAAGAGAACAAAGAGGGGAGCGACAAAAACGAGCAGCGCTCCACAAACTATCGCAAAAAATCTGTTCTCAACGGAATTGTTCATGGTTCCGTCTACTCCCCAGGCCGGCCATATTTACTGTCGCGCGTTGAGGCGGGCTTCTTCGCAGCTGACGGAGCATGCTTTCACGAATTTGTTAAATGTTGCTGAAACGGGGCATTTCCGGGCAATGAAAAGCCCGCTTTCCAGGGGAAAGCGGGCCATATGCTTTACAAATTCGTCGAAGCGATCAGGCTTCGGCGTCGCCTTCCGCGGCAGTCTCGTCAATGCCGCCAGCCGGGGCAATGATGGTCGCGATCGTGAAGTCGCGGTCGATGACCGGAGTGACGCCCTTCGGCAGGGTGACTTCCGAAATATGGATGCTGTCGCCGATCTTCTTGCCGTTGAGGTCAACGTTGAAGAATTCAGGGATCGCATCGGCCGGGCAATGAACTTCGACTTCATGGCGAACGATGTTCAGAACGCCGCCGACCTTGAGGCCCGGGGACTTCTCTTCGTTGATGAAGTGAACGGGGATTTCGACGGTCACCTGGGTGTTGCCGGAGACGCGCAGGAAATCGACATGCAACGTGAAGTCACGGACCGGATCGAGCTGGTAGTCCTTCGGCAGAACCTTGTGCTTCTTGCCGTCGACTTCGATCGTCGCCACGGTGGTCATGAAACCACCGGCGTGAATGCGCTTCGTCACCTCATTGGTGTTGAGAGCGATGGCAATGGGGGCCTGCTTGTCACCATAGATGACAGCGGGAATCAAACCGTTGCGGCGAAGTTCACGGGCGGACCCCTTACCAACCCGTTCGCGCGCCTCGGCCTTGAGCTCGTAAGTTTCCTGGCTCATGGCTATTCCTTTCGAGGTTATTTGGAGAGTTCGGCGGCGGGCCAAAGCCTTGTTCCGACGAACCGGAGGCGGTATGACCCGACCTCATCCGCGTTGCCTCCAAGGGTGTCTACACGGACCGGTGGCCTATATTATAAGTCGATCGGAAACGCAAGTTGCGGATTCGGGCTGTTTTCCGGTTCGAAACCGCCTTCGAGCATCGCGTCGATCGTCAACGGTAAGCCGAATGCCGCATAGGAGGAGGCGATGTTCTCGCCGGCCCGAAATACGCGGCGGTATGAACGGCAAAATTGCCATTCTCTTCCACAGCTGAGGTTGACATCGGCGCGCTTCGCATCTTTGGATGGCCGCATTCAAAAAGGGGCTGAGGAGAAATCGGACTATGCGTCTCAAACTTGTCACGGCAACGAGCTTGCTGGCACTTTGCCTTGTCACCACGGCTCAGGGTGTCGAGATCAATCAGGATGGCGCCAATGCGGTCAAGGACAATCTGACGAAGCTGCTTCCCGAGGATCTTGCGAAGAGCGGCATGCTTACCGTCAATCCGGCTGGCTCCCGCTACGAGATCATTTACGATCTGGCGAAGCTGCTTGCCAAGGCCGATCCGGCGACATTTGCGATCAACGGGCTGACGCCGTTCTCGATGTTCGCTACGCCGCTCGACAGCGGGCTCTGGAACATCGAGGGTGACAACAAGCTCAACGTCTCCGGCCATTTCAAGGGTCCCGACCAGAAGCCGACGGATTTCTCCTACTCCATCGCTTCGCTTGTCTACACCGGCGTCTTCGATCCGGCGATCAGCTATCTGCGCTCCGGCACCTTCGCCGCCAGGGACATCAAGGTCACCAGCAAGTCCGACACCGAGGAAGTCCATGCCAGCTTTGCAGGGATGGACCAAAAGCTGACTTCAACGGACAGCGCAGGCGGCAACGGGCGTATCGATTTTGCGGGCAGCGGCTCGATGTCGACTTTCGTCGAGCAGGTTTCCGGCCTGCAAATGCCGCCCGTTGAAATCCGTGCCGACTCGATCGATTTCGATGCCAAGGTGAACGGCCTGCCGGCCAAGCAAATCCGCGAGATCGTCCTTTTCATTCTCGACCATCTCGAGGAGAAGGAACTAAGCCCAGAGAACAGCGACAAGATAAAGGGAATGCTCAAGCAAGCCTTTCCGATTCTTGCCTCGTTCAGCGAGACAATCGGGGTCAATAATCTGACCGTCAGCAGCCAGCTGGGCAATGGCGGCGTCAAGGCGTTCGGTTACAATCTGGCTGTGGACGGGCCGAGCAACGCTATGCGTTTCGGCTTCGGCATCAATGCGCAGGACATCAGCTTCGACAGCCCGCTGATGCCGGCAAGCTATTCGCCTTTCCTGCCGACCAATTTCGATCTGCAGCTCGCCATGCCGAATCTGGATTTCGCAACCTTCGGCGACGCGCTCATGGCGATGGATTTGAATGACAAGGCGCCGGAGACGAGCGGCGAGGAGATGGGCAAGAAGCTCTTCCGCGATGGCCGGCTCGCCGTCGAATTTCCGAAGGTCAGCGCCAAGTCCGATGTCTACGACGTCGACATGACCGGCAAGATCGAGGGACGGGTCGATACCCAGAAAGACTATTCGATGGAGGCGACGATCCTTGCCCGCGATCTCGACAAGACGATCGCTGCGGTTCAGGAACTTGCCAAGACGGATCCCGACCTCAACCAGGTCTCCTTCGGCATCATGATGGTGAAGGGGTTTGCCAAGACCGATGCAGATGGGCGCTCGCGCTGGGACATCAGCATCAGTCGCGATGGTTCCGTGGCGGTCAATGGCCAGCAGATCAAGGGGCCGGATGGTCCTGATCAGGATCAAGATCAGGGGCTGGAGCCAGACGCGCAGGAACCGGATCAGGGTCAGGACGCGGTACCTGCGCCGCCGCAGCAGCCTTGAGCGTTATCAATTGGGATCAGAAATGAGAGAGGCCGGCCTTGTGCCGGCTTTTTTGCGTCTTGCGTCACAAGCCTCGCCGAGACTAGAGCAGTACAGCTTTTAACGGAAGCGCAGGACCGCTCTAGCCTTTTGTTTTACGCAATTCCGGACGGAAAACCGCTTCGCACTTTTCCTGGAATTGCTCTAACGATCGGGACGGCGGTTTGCGAACGTGTCTCCGCGGCAATCAACGGTCAGCAATTCACGCGGCTCGGAGAGCATGCCCGGTAATAGTTTGGTCCATCTGAAGTAGACATTGAAAGAGCCGGTCGAACGCCGGCTCTTTTAATCGAAGAGGCTGGAGACGGACTCTTCCTGAGCCGTTCGGCTGATGGCTTCGCCGATCAGCGGCGCCGTCGTTACGACGCGGATATTGTGGGCCGATAGCACGGCCGTGGTCGGCTGGATGGAATCCGTGATGACGAGTTCGCGCAGCTTCGAGGAGGTGACGCGGGTGACCGCGCCGCCGGAGAGAACGCCGTGGGTGATATAGGCGGTGACGCTGGATGCGCCCTTGGACAGCATCGCGTCGGCCGCGTTGCAGAGCGTGCCGCCGGAATCGACGATATCGTCGATCAACAGGCAGTCCTTGCCGGCAATGTCGCCGATGATGTTCATGACTTCGGATTCACCCGGCCGATCGCGACGCTTGTCGACGATGGCAAGAAGACAGTCCAGGCGCTTCGCGAGCGCGCGGGCGCGAACCACGCCGCCGACGTCGGGCGAGACGACCACGACGTTGCTGAGGTCATAGTGGCTCTTGATGTCGCGGGTCAGCACGGGCATGGCAAAGAGGTTGTCGGTCGGGATATCGAAGAAGCCCTGGATCTGCCCGGCATGGAGATCGAGCGTCATGACGCGGTCGGCGCCGGCTTCGGTAATGAGGTTTGCGACCAGCTTGGCGGAGATCGGCGTGCGGCCGGAGGCTCGGCGATCCTGACGGGCATAGCCGAAATAGGGTAGGACGGCGGTGATGCGGCGGGCTGACGAACGACGCATCGCGTCGATCATGATCAGCAGTTCCATCAGATGGTCGTTGGCAGGAAAGGCGGTCGGCTGCACGAGGAAAACATCCTCACCGCGCACATTTTCCTGGATTTCCACGAAGATTTCCTGATCGGCAAACCTTCGAACACTGGCTTTCCCCAAGGGAACATTGAGATAGTTGCAGATCGCTTCGGCGAGTTGCCGGTTCGAATTGCCTGCGAAAACCTTCATTTTGGTCCGCCTGTTATGCGCTGATAGCCGCGCTTTTTAGTCAGCTTCCCCGTGAATGCAAGGGCAAAGGCGCCACAGGCTCCTATATTTGCAAAAAGTTTGTGACTAACCGCCTTGAGTCTGCCGCCAGGAGGAGAATTCCGCGATGGTTTTTGAGCCGATTTGCTGCATCACCGAGGCTGGAACGCCCGCCCAGGGATCGGCCGCGGCCGTCGGCACACTCTCTTGCCCCTGGATACGGTGCAGGCGGGCGCCGCCGCTGTCGAGAACGTCCCAGACATAGACCACGGTAACCTTGCCGTCGTCGCTGAAGGCGGAGAGATAACCTTTAAGGATGTAATCGCTGCTCGCATCGTTCGAGCTCTTGATGGAAAGGCCGTGCGCGCGCGCCTCGGTGCCGAGCTGGCGCGAGAGCGGTGTCACGGCTTGCACCGGCGCCCCGATGATCGGCAGGAAGCGCACGGTACTGCCGCGAACGGAGGAGGAACTGGAGGGGAGGGCGGCGGTCTGCTGCGGCTGTTGCGCCTCGGCCGGCTGAGCCGACTGTGCGGGAAGACTGCCACTTGCCGCCGGCGGTGGCAGCGATTGTCCGTCGATCGGGGCGGAGGCGGCTGGCGAGGAGCTGTTCCTCGACAGGGCGTCTGCCTGCTCCTGCATCGTCGTCGGCGGCGCGCCGGTGCCGGGCCGATAGGCCTGCTGCGACTGATCATAGGCTGGATGGTAGCCGCCCTGCTGCGAGCTTCCCGAGAAACTCGGCTGGCGGGTGCCCGCCAAACGCTCGGCTTCGCTCTGCGTCACCGGGCTCGACGACGCGCGGCCGGAGGAATCGCCGATATCGACCTGCGGTGTCAGCGCATCGGTAGTATTGCAGGCGGTCAGCAGAGCCATGACGAACAGGAGCGTGGGCACAATCGCAGCTCGCGTCATCCCTTGATCCGTCCTTCCAACAATCGCAATCAGCCCCACCCGAATTTATGCGGGTGGGGACGGTCGTCTGTCAATTCCGGATTCTCACCGGTCAAAGCCCGATGAAATCGAGCGGATGGCGCGACAAGGCGCGCGGCGCATCCGCTGTCGTCAGATAAGTCTGGCCGAGCGTCATCGCCGTGCCCGTATCGGAATCGGCGATGATCATGTGCACGAAGAGCGACATGTTCGGTTCGATCGGCTGCGGATTGCCAACATGGAACATCTGATGCTCCATCCAGGAGGGCGAGAAACGGGCGCCGAGCGAATAACCGCAGGCATTCAGCCGGTGGCGGGCCAGGCCGCGCTCATCGATGATCCTGGCATGCATGTCGAAGACATCGCCGAAGGTCTGGCCGGGCTTCAGCACGGTCTCGATCGCCTCGATGGTTTCGCGGCAGGCGTTGTAAAGCTCGCGATGGCGATGCGTCGGCTCGCCGATGACGATCGTCCGCATCATGGCGGCATGGTAATGCGCATAGGCGCCGGCCCATTCGAGCGTCAGCTGGTCGCTGGCGTCGAGCTTGCGGCGGCCGGCCTTGTAGCGGCAGAGCAGCGCGTCGGCGCCGGAGCCGATGATAAATTCGTTGGCGGGATAGTCGCCGCCGCCGGAAAAGATTGCACCCTGCATGGCGGCGAGGATATCGGCCTCGTCGGCGCTGGGTTTTGTCAGGCGGATCGCAGCATCGAGCGCATCGTCGGCGAGAACGGCGGCGCGTTCGACATAGGCGACCTCCGTCGGGCTCTTGATCAGGCGCAGGCGGCTAACGAGGTAGGAGGCGTCGACGATCTGGCCGAAGGTGGTCAATTGCGCGTCGAGCAGGCGGGCGACGCGGCCGGTCATGCCGTGCGTATCGTATTCGACACCGATGCGGGCGCCGAGCAGATCCATCTCGACCAGCAGGTTCTTCAGGTCGAGCGTCGGGTCGGCGTTGACCCGGTCGACCCAGATATGGATGTCCTCGAGGATTGAGGTATGTCTGGCCTGGCGAAGATCGGCCGAGCGGGTGATCAGCGCCATGGTGCCGTCACTCTTGACGACCAGCGTCTGGAAGAAGCAGTAGCCGAAGGTGTCGTAGCCGGTCAGCCAGTACATGCTTTCCTGGGCGAAGAGCAGCAAGGCGTCGAGCTTTTCTTCCTTCATCTTCTCGGTGAGGCGCGCAAGCCGGCTTGCGAATTCGGCCTTTTCGAAGTGCAGTGCCATTCTGCTCATGTCTCCCTGATTGATATCGCGGAAATCTGGCGGCCGTAATCCGGCTCCTTGCGATGTGTCGTCCTGCGGTAGGAAAAGAAGCGCTCGTTGTCCGGATAAGTGCAGAGGCCGAGGCTTTCGGCCCGCACGCCGGCTTTCGTCAGCCGGTCGACGGTCAGCGCCGGCAGGTCGAACATGGCGTGGCCGGGCGTTGCGGAAGGCACGAAAAAGCGCTCGTCGCCCGGGTTTTCGGCGACGAAACGCTCGACGAATTCGGGACCGACCTCATAACTTGCCTGGCTGATCGAGGGGCCGAGGCAGGCGACGATGCTGCCGCGGTCCGCACCCAGCGCCTCCATGGCGGCGACGGTATTTTCGAGCACGCCCGTCAACGCGCCCTTCCAGCCGGCATGGGCGGCGCCGATGACGCGATTGTCCGGGTCAGCAAACAGGATCGGTCCGCAATCGGCGGCAAGCACGCCAAGCACAATACCAGGGGCTGCCGTCACCATTGCATCGGCGTCGGGGCGGATGCCGTCATAGTCGGCGCCGATCGTCACGACATCGGGGGAATGGACCTGATGCACGGTTGCCAGCCGCTCGACCGGCAAGCCGAACCAGGCGGCGACGCGACGGCGATTTTCCAGAACCTTGTCGCGTTCGTCGCTGGAACTGAGGCCGACATTGAGGCCGCGATACAGCCCTTCGGAAACGCCGCCGGCCCGAGTGAAATAACCGTGCCGGATCGTGCTGCCCGCCGCCTGGTTCAGCAGCGCGCTTTCGATCGGTGCGGGAGAGGCCGCGTCCTGCATCTGTGATTCCGGGGTTTTCGAGGGGTTTGTTATTATCCCAAGCGCATCGCATATGCGGCGCGCTTCAAGTTCTTGTTTCGGGCGGATGTTGAACCAGCCGCGTGCGCCCTGTCAATCCACCGGACGAAAGGGCATGAGATCGATGGCGGGATAGGACACCGCCATCACCTTGAAGAGTTCGCCCATCCGGCCTTCACCGGCGCCGGCAAGCCTTTCGACCGCCGCCTGAATGACCTGCTGGGTGTGCGGCTCGCGATCATGGCCGAGAGCGGTTGCGCGCTCGAGGATGCCGAGGCCGGTCAGAAAATCACCTTGGTGCAGGGCGCCGTTCAGATGGAGGCCGGCCGCAAGCGCCGTTTCGGCGAGCTGCTGGAAGTCGACATGGCTCGTCAGATCGGCTTCACCTGGATGGGCGAGCGGCGGGTCGAATTCATGCATGCGCACGGCCTGCAGCGTATCGCCGAAGCCGGTGACGAGATGGCCGTAGTCGATCGTAAGCGCCGTGCCGCCAAAGGCGCGCAGCCGCTCGCAGATCGCCATCATCACTGCCTGGCGGGCAGGCGAGATCTCGAAGAGCGTGCCGACCGGCAGGTTTTGCACCGGTTCGGGCAGCAAGGAGGGATCGAGGCCGGCGACGCCGGCGGCGAAGGTCAGCTCGCCATCGACGTCAATGCCGACCATGCGCTCGCGGAAGCCCGTCGGCATGCGGACGAACTGGCGTATCGGGATGGCGTCGAAGAGTTCGTTGGCGGCAATCAGCGTGAAGCCGGGCGGTACTTCGTCGAAGCCATCGTGCCAGGTGATTTTCTCGCCGTGGGGTTCGAGCGTCTGGCTCTGGACGTCGCGCAGGCGCTCGCTGGTTTCGACGAGATGCACGGTCATGGCGTCGAAAAGCGGTGGAGCGATGCGGGAGATGACGCGCAGCATGTCGGCCATCATGGTGCCGCGGCCGGGGCCGATCTCGACGAGGCGGACGTCCGTCGGTGTGCCGTGGCGCTGCCAAGCATGGACGATGAAGACGCCGATCATCTCGCCGAAGATCTGGCTGACCTCGGGCGCGGTGACGAAATCACCGGAACGCCCGAAGGGCTCGCGGGTGCGGTAATAGCCGTGTTCGGGGTCTGCGAGGCAGAGCGAGAAATAATCGGTGACGCTGATCGGGCCGTTGGCCTGGATGATCGCCTTGATCTTTTCGCCTAGAGCGGTGGTCATGTCGCGCGTCCTGCCGTTTTCAGAGCTGCAGCGCAGCCTGGCGGCGGGCCCGCAGCATCGCCCAGAGGCCGAGTAGGATCATCGGGGAGGAGAGCACCATGCCCATGGTCAGCCAGTTCGTGCCGAGGAGGTAACCGAGCTGGGC
Source organism: Rhizobium leguminosarum (assembly GCF_002953715.1). Classification (GTDB taxonomy): domain Bacteria; phylum Pseudomonadota; class Alphaproteobacteria; order Rhizobiales; family Rhizobiaceae; genus Rhizobium; species Rhizobium leguminosarum_V. Next base: position 3,096,366 of record NZ_CP025012.1, on the reverse strand, counting down.
ATCAGGCTCGCGGAAGAATTCGACGAAGATGCGCGACAGCGCATAACCGCAAACGAAGACGCCTGTAATGAAGCCGGGGCTCTTCAGCGCGCGCATGCCGTAGACCAGGGCGGCCAGCACCAGGAGCAGCACGATGCCTTCGAGGCCGGCTTCGTAAAGCTGGCTCGGATGGCGGGCGAAGGGGCCGCCGGTCGGGAAGACCACGGCCCAGGGCACGTCGGTCAACCGGCCCCACAGCTCGCCATTGATGAAATTGGCGATGCGGCCGAAAAACAGGCCGAAGGGAACGACGGTGGCGACGATGTCGAACAGGCTCCAGATCGGTATGGCGTTGCGGCGAGCAAAGAGGATCATGGCGATCGTCGTGCCGGTCAGGCCGCCATGGAAGGACATGCCGCCGTTCCAGATCTCCAGCGCACGGACGGGACTGCGCAGGACGGCGGGGAGATCATAGAAGAAAATATAGCCGAGACGGCCGCCGAGGACGACGCCAAGCGCTGCCCAGACGATGAAATCGTCGAGCTGCGTCCTTGATATCGGCGAGACATTGCCGGGCCAGAGACTTTCGTTGGCGGCGAGGCGGCGTGCATAGGCCCAGCCGAGCAGGATGCCGGCGACGTAAGCGAGACCGTACCAGTGAATCGCCAGCGGACCGATCGAAAAGGCGATCGGATCGATATCCGGGAAAGGCATGATGGCAAGGAGATCGGCTGCTATCGGCAAGGTTTTCCCACCTGTTGAGTTGCGCGGAACATGCCGCTGCGATCCCGGACGGTCAAGTCCATTGTTCGTGATGGCGCGTTCCCGGCCGGTTCCGGCAAGCTTATCCCGTGCAAAGCGCTTGCATCGTCGATGGTGAAGCCCTACCTCAACTCTTGAGGCCCCGAAGGGCTGAATTCACCTCATGCGAAGGGAGAAAAACGCCATGACGACCGGAACGAACCGCATCATGGACGAATTCGCCAAGCTGATGACCGATGCGGCCGGTGCCGCCCAGGGCGTCCGCAAGGAGATCGAAACCGCCTTCAACGCTCAGGCCGAGCGTTGGCTGAACAGCATGGACATCGTCAAGCGCGAGGAGTTCGAGGCCGTGCGCGAGATGGCGATCAAGGCACGCGACGAGAACGAGGCGCTTGCCGCCCGCATCGCAGCACTCGAGGCAAAGCTTGCCGGCGAGGGCGTTTAAGTCCCGGTACGACACAGATGCGGCGTTGCCTTCATGCCACACGCCGCATCTTCCGTAAAAAAACCAGGTGAGTTTTCCACCTGTGGACACTGCCAAAAAAGCCAATTCGCAGAGTCGCTTATTCTCCCTTCTGAATTGAATTTCGAAGAGCCTTTCCACAGTGGCCGGTCCTATTTTCCGTTCGGGGGGCTGGCAGGGGGCAAGGGGCGCTATACACTGATTTTAAATGATGATTCGAAGCGACTTGGTAAGCTCCGGGCAGGTTATCTGCGTTAAGTCTGGCAGCGGTTCAACGATCATCCGAGTGGTGGTTTCCGGTATTTGCGTGTGTCTTTCTTGTGTTCGTACACCAAGTTAGGTCGCATTCGTTCCGGTTAAGAAGGTGCTGCATGAACCTGATGGAATTGGAAGTCGAGCGTCAGTCGAACCCGGTCGACATGATCGAGTACGTTGCCTCCAACAACGACTGGTCGTTCGAACGGTCTGGCGAGGACGAGATCGCGATGACGGTCGAGGGGCGCTGGACGGACTACCACGTCTCCTTCTCCTGGATGGAGGAATTCGAGGCGCTGCATCTTGGCTGCGCCTTTGATATCAAAGTTCCCGACATCAGGGTCAACGAGGTGGTCAAGCTGCTCTCGGCGATCAACGGACAGGTGCTGATGGGTCATTTCGACCTGTGGCGCCAGGAAGATGTCGTCATTTTCCGCCAATCGCTGCTGCTTGCCGGCGGTGCGGAGCCTACCAATCGCCAGGTTGAGGTGCTGCTTTCCAGTGCGCTCGACACCTGCGAGGCCTATTTCCAGGCATTCCAGTTCGTCGTCTGGTCCGGCATGGAAGCGACGAAGGCGATGGAAGCCGTGCTGTTCGAAACGGTCGGCGAGGCTTGAGATGCCGACGAAGGCTTTCTCCTCGACACATCCCGTCGTTCTGATCGGCGCCGGAAATATGGGCGGGGCGATGCTCTCCGGCTGGCTGAAGAGTGGCGTTCCGGGCTCGGCCGTCATCGTCGTCGATCCCGGTCCGTCGCCGGCGATGCTGGCGACGATTAGCGAGGCCGGCGCGACCCATCTGACCGCGCTTCCCACGGATTTGAAGGCAGGTGTGCTGTTCCTGGCGGTCAAGCCGCAGGTGATGGAGACAGTGCTGCCGGCGGTGAAGAGTGCCGTCGGGCCGGACACGGTCGTCGTCTCTGTCGCAGCCGGCAAGACGCTCGGTTTCCTCGAGAGACATCTCGGCAAGGCCGCCATGGTGCGAGCCATGCCGAACACGCCGGCTATGGTCGGGCGTGGCGTCACCGGCGCCTTTGCCAATTCAGGGGTCAGCGATCCGCAGCGCGAACACGTGCATTCCCTTCTACGCGTCTCGGGCCCTGTCGAATGGGTGCCGGCGGAAGCCGATATTGATGCCGTGACGGCGCTTTCGGGCAGCGGTCCGGCTTATGTATTCTATCTCGTCGAATGTATGGCGGAGGCAGGCCGTAAACTCGGCCTGCAGGCGGACCTCGCCATGCGTCTTGCGCGGGAAACAGTCGCGGGGGCTGGTGAACTCATGCACCAGTCCCCCGACGACGCTTCGCGGCTGCGGGAGAATGTAACGTCTCCCGGTGGCACGACGGCGGCGGCGCTCGCCGTGCTGATGGCCGAAGACGGCATGCAGCCCTTGTTCGACGCAGCACTCGCGGCGGCGCGCAAGCGGGCCGAGGAACTGGCCGGCTGACGGAGACCATATGGCCGAAGAGACCACCTACGCCGATTTCGAGCGTGTCGACATTCGCGTCGGCACGATCATCGAGGTCAGTCCCTTTCCGGAGGCGCGCAAGCCGGCGATCAAGCTGGTGATCGATTTCGGCCCTGACATCGGTACCAGAAAATCCTCAGCGCAGATCACCGTGCATTATACGCCGGAAAGCCTGCTGGGCCGGCAGGTGCTCGGCGTCGTCAACTTCCCGCCGCGCCAGATCGGACCATTCCGCTCTGAAGTGCTGACGCTGGGATTCGAGGACGAGAACGGCGCGATCGTGCTTGCTGCCGTCGAACAGCCGGTCCCGAACGGCCGAAAGATGATGTGAGCTCAAGCTCACACTTAAAGCGCGTCGGGTCGAATCGGATTCATGCGACGCGAACCGCTGTGCACTTTTGGGCGACATGCATTAGTTGTTCGGGGCTTCGCCTGATGTGCCGGCATCGGATCCTCCACGAGACCTGATCTCCTGCAGAAATGGATTGCTGCGCCGCTCGTCGCCGATGCGGCTGCCGGGGCCGTGGCCGCAGATGAAGCCGACGTCGTCGCCAAGCGGCAATACCTTGTCGCGGATCGAATCGAGAAGTTGCTGATGATCGCCGCCCGGCAGGTCGGTGCGGCCGATCGATCCGTTGAAGAGGACATCGCCGAGATGGGCGAAATTCTGCACACGGTTGAAATAGATGACGTGGCCGGGGGCATGGCCGGGCGTGTGATAGACCTCGAATTCGTGGGCGCCGAAAGAAATCTTGTCGCCGTCATTCAGCCAGCGGTCGGGCACGACGTTACGCAATCCTGATATGCCGTATTTCGCGGCCTGGGTCTCGATCCGCTGCAGCAGCGGCAGGTCGTCCTGATTCGGGCCAACCACGTCGATGCCGAGAGCTTCCTTCAATTCACTGGCGCCGCCGGCATGGTCGAGATGGCCGTGTGTCAGCCAGATTTCCTTGATGGTCAGGCCGTTCTGGGCGATCGCCTGCAGGATGAGCGGCACGTCGCCGCCGGGATCGACGACGACGCCTTCCTTGGTATCGGGATCGAAGAAGATCGTGCAGTTTTGCTGGAAGGGTGTCACCGGAATGATGCCGGCCTGGAGCATGCCCATAAGTGCCTCGCTTGGTGTCTCTGCTGCTTCGGGTATAGTCCGAAACCGCGGCAAGGACAGCCGGAATCTTGTGACATTGGCGGTGTGCCTCACGGTAAAAAGACGGACTGCAACAAGAATTTATGCCCTCTTCGCCATCGTCGCAGGGCGAGAAAATGGAGCTTTTCTCAATTCTTCCAAACATTTGCATGAAATACCCCGCAAGTAGCGTTTCGCTCGGCGGAGCACAGGGGAACATCGTGGAACCCCGTGCGTTGTCAGCCCATCGAAACCAAGGAGACGCTCACATGACCTTGAAGAGAAACATTCTGCTGGCAGGCGCGGTGCTGATGGCTAGCGCCGGTCTTGCGCAGGCGGAGATGATGGCGACGACGGTCAACGATCTCAACGTCCGTGCTGGCCCCGGCCCGCAATATCCCTCGGTCGGTCTTGCCACCCGCGGCTCCACCGCAGTCCTCGACGGTTGCATCGAAGGCAGCCGCTGGTGCCGAGTCGACGTCAACGGCATGCGCGGCTGGGTCTATGCCGATTATCTGCAGGTCGATCACGGCGGCAGCTCTGTCATCGTCGAGCAGCACCGCACCGAGATCGGCGTTCCCAGCGTGACATACGAGTCGACCGCGAGTGTCGTTCCGGCCGAGCCGCAGCCGGCGCCGGGCGATGAGTTGCTCGGCCCTGTCGGGTCGGTCGAGACTATCACCCCGCCGGAGACGGTGCGCACCTATATCGACACCAATCCGGGCGAGACGGTGCAGCTTGGCGGCGATGTCGTCGTCGGCGCGGAAGTGCCTGCGGACGTCACCTTCCAGACGATTCCCGACTACGAGTATCGCTATACGAGGATCAACGATCGGCCGGTGCTGGTCGATCCCGGTACGCGCCGGATCGTCTACGTCTATCAATGACGTGATCGACAGAAACTGAGGCGAGGCGGACGTCGGACCGCCTCGTTCCGGCACGCTTCTCCCTGCCTTAATCCCGCATCGGTTGATTTTTCTTAACGCTTTCCTCCGAAATATGATAAAATGCTAATACGCCAAAGATCGGCGTAGCTGGGCGATCGGGGAGATCGCCAGAGGAGGAAATCATGGAAGCCCTACTTCCGCTCATCACACAATTGATTGCCGGTGCAATCGGCGGCAACGCCGCGAGCGCCGCTTTGAAGCAGCAGGCGATCAACGTCGTCGCCCGTACGATCGCAGGTGCGATCGGCGGCGTTGCCGGCGGTATGCTACTCAGCATGGTCGGTGGGGAAGCGGCCATGACCGGCCTGATCGCCGACGGCATCGGCGGCCTGATCGGCGGCGGCATTCTCTCGACGCTCGCCGGACTGGTCATGGCACGGGCGCATAGGTAAAAGGCCCGGCAGGCTTTTATCCGGTCGGACCGATTGTGTCAGGGTCTTATTCGGCGGCGATCGCCGCCGAATAGACTTCTTTCATGTAGTCGTTCATCAGCATTTCGGAGATCGTCGACGGCGTGAAGCGGTACGGGCGATTTCGGAAACTGGGTCACTTCCGCAGCCGAGCCGGTGAGGAAGCACTCGCTGGAGCCGGGAAGCTCTCCGGCAGGATCGCGCGTTCGATCACCTGGATGCTGCGGCGTTTGGCGAGTTCCATGACAGTCTGTGATGCCGTTCAGGAAGCAATCCGGGGTTGGCGTGCGAATGACGCCGTCCTTGATGAAGAAGATGTTAGCGCCGGTCGCTTCGGCGACCTGGCCGCGATGATCAAGCATCATCGCATCGGCGTAGCCCTAGGCTTCGGCGGCGTGCTTGGAAATGGTGCAGATCATGTCGAGACCGGCAGCCTTAGAGGCGCACTGCGCCGTCTTCGGATCGGGGCGGCGATATTCGGCGATATCGAGGCGGATGCCCTTCAGCTTTTCGGTCGGGTTGAAATGGCTGCCCCATATGCGGTTGGCCCGTGCCGAAACACCCATCATCTTACTGCCGCGCCAGGCAATCGGCCTGATATAGGCATCCTGGAACCTTTGGCGCTTCAGGAGGTCGACGGTCGCCGCGTCGAGTGCGTCGATGGAGTAGGGCACTTTGAAACCGAGGATCTCAGCGGATCTGTGCAGACACCGGTATCTTCGGTGAGCTTGAACACCCGGCCGCCATCGGCGCGCTCGCCTTCGAAGACGGCGCTGGCATAATGCAGGCCGTGGGTCAGCACGTGGATCTTGGCGTCTTTCAGGCGACGAACTCGCCGTTGAACCATATCCGCCGTCCAACTGGTCGAAAGGAACTGAAACCATCCTTAACTCCTCCGGCGCTTCATGCGCTATGCCTGTTGATTGTTGTCCCTATTACGTCTTATCCACAGACGCAGGGGGAAATCGCGTGTTACGTCGGAGTGCCGGACGGGCCTTAGTTTCCAGGTAAGTGCCAGGGAAATGAGGAGACCGTGCGGGCCTCCCGCAGAGTTCGCGGAAGCTGACGCCAAATTTATGTCAATAAAGCTGACATATCTTCGCGAAAGTTTCACGCAGCGCGCGGAAAGAGAAAGGAATGCCGAGTGTCACGACAGACCGGCCCGAAAGTAAGCAGGCCAGAGCCGTTGGCCACGCCGATGGAAGATACTGATATCATCGATTTCGAGATCATCGAGCTGTTCTTCTTCGCCTATCGCGACTTCGTTTCCGATCCGGATGCCATCCTCGAAAAGAGCGGCTTCGGCCGGGCGCACCATCGCGTAGTGCATTTCGTCAACCGCAATCCCGGCATGACGGTGGCCGATCTTCTCGATACCTTGAAGATCACCAAGCAGAGCCTCGCAAGGGTGCTGAAACAGCTGATCGATTCAGGCTATATTCGCCAGGTGGCAGGTCCCGAGGACCGGCGGCAGCGCAAGCTTTATCCGACGAAATCGGGACGAGAGCTGGCGCTTGCCCTTGCCGAGCCGCAATCGCGCCGCATTGAGCGGGCATTCGAAGGGGCTTCTGCGGAGGTGCGGGAGGGCGTAAAAGCTTTCCTCAGCGGCATGCGGGACAGACAGAAGGCGGATTGAATGGCGGTCAAGACAGGTATTTCCGACGATGCGGCGCATTTGCTGGTGGTCGATGACGACTCCCGCATCCGCGCGCTGCTCAATCGTTATCTCGCCGAGAACGGCTTCCGCGTTACCGTCGCCGCCGATGGCGCCGAAGCGCAGCGCAAGCTTGCGGGTCTCGATTTCGACCTGATCATCATGGATGTGATGATGCCGGGCGAATCCGGCATCGACGTCACCCGCGGGCTTCGCGCCATCAAGAACGTCCCGATCATCATGCTGACGGCGCTGGCAGAATCGGGCAACCGCATCGAAGGCCTCGAGGCGGGTGCCGACGACTATCTTTCCAAGCCCTTCGACCCGCGCGAACTGGTGTTGCGCATCAACAACATCCTGCGCCGCAACGCCGGTGGCGAGGGACCGAAGATCGAACAAGTGATGTTCGGCCCTTACACCTTCTCGCTGACCCGCAAGGAGCTGAAGAAAGCCAGCGAGGTGATCCGGCTCACCGACCGCGAGCAGGAGATCATGTTGCTCTTTGCACGGCGCGCCGGCGACACGATCCCCCGCCATGAACTGATTGGCAACGATACCGAAGTCGGCGAGCGGACGATCGACGTGCAGATCAACCGGCTGCGGCGTAAGATCGAGGATGATCCCGCCAATCCCGTCTGGCTGCAGACCGTGCGCGGCATCGGATACAGGCTGAGCATCGACTAAACTCAAGGTTCGGGACCGGCGCAGATGGTGACGATCGACAGCTTGCGGCGGGAAGACCGCACTTCTGCGCCGGGCTGGCGCTGGATCGTCCGCTGGCTGCGCCGCCGGCTGCCGACCGGGCTTTACGCGCGCTCGCTGCTGATCATCATCATTCCGATGGTGCTCTTGCAATCCGTCGTCGCCGCTGTCTTCATGGAGCGCCACTGGCAAATGGTGACGGAGCGGCTGTCGCTTGCGGTCACCCGTGACATCGCCGCCATCATCGAAATCATTGAGACCTATCCGCAAAACTCGGACTATAGCGAGATCATCCGCATTGCTCGCGACCAGCTCAGCCTGCAGATCTCGATCGAGCCGGACGGCGATCTGCCGCCGCCGCGGGTCAAGCCTTTCTTCTCGATTCTCGATGGCATCCTCAGCGACGAGATCACCGACGAGATCCACCGGCCTTTCTGGATCGACACGGTCGGCAATTCAAACCTCGTCGAGATCCGCATCAAACTCGACAACAAGATCCTGCGGGTGCTGACCAAGCGCAGCCAGACCTATGCGTCGAACACCCATATCTTCATCGTCTGGATGGTCGGCACCTCGCTGGTGCTGATCGGCATCTCGATCCTCTTCCTGCGCGGGCAGATCCGGCCGATCCTGACCTTGGCGCGAGCGGCTGAAAGCTTCGGCAAGGGGCAGAAGCCCGATAATTTCTATCCGCGCGGCGCCGACGAGGTCAGGCGCGCCGGTCTTGCCTTCATTCTGATGCGGGAGCGAATCGAACGGCAGATCGAACAGCGCACCGCGATGCTCTCCGGCGTCAGCCATGATCTGCGCACCATCCTCACCCGCTTCAAGCTGCAACTGGCACTCGCTGGCGACAATCCCGACCTGCATGGACTGAACGATGACGTCAACGACATGCAGACTATGCTGGAGGCCTATATGGCCTTTGCGCGCGGCGAGGTCGAAGAGGATGTCGGCGAGCTGAGACTCAGTGAGATCTTCGCGAAGCTGGAATCCGATTTCGCCCTGCACGGCAAAAAATTCAGGTTTTCCATCGAAGGCGATGACGACATATCCGTCAGGCCGAATGCCTTCATGCGGCTCGTCACCAACCTTGCCTCGAATGCTCGGCGTTATGCCAATAGGCTCGACATCGAGGCCAAGCACAACGCCAAATGGCTGACCGTCGTCTTCGACGATGATGGGCCGGGCATTCCGGAAAAGAACCGCGAGGACGTGTTCAAGCCATTCTTCCGGCTGGATACGGCGCGCAACCTGGATGCGTCGGGCACCGGCCTCGGCCTTGCGATCGCCCGCGACATTGCCCGCAGCCACGGCGGCAACGTCACGCTCAGCGACAGCCCGCTCGGCGGGCTGAGGGCAACGATCCGCATTCCGGCCTGAAGGCATGTCGCGCAAAAATGTACGGCGGTTTTGCGATAACGACATGCGTAAAAATAAGGAGCTAAAGCGCGAGGAGCGGATCTGAAAGATTGCGACGCGCTTTAGACGCCGGCGGCCGTCAGCTTGACGGCTTTGCGCGCATCGAAATCATTCAGGTGTTCGACGATCCAGCGCCAGAGCGCGGCGACTTGCATGAGGAGGTCGCGTCCGAGCGGCGTCAACTCATATTCGACGCGCGGCGGCACTTCGGGATACAGCGTGCGGATGATGAGGCCATCTCTTTCGAGGGTGCGCAGCGTCTGCGTCAGCACTTTCTGGCTGATGCCCTCGACCCTCTCCATAAGGCGCGAGAAGCGCAAGGGCGCGCCGGCATCGGAGAGTACATGCAGGATGCGCAGCGGCCATTTCGCCGCCGCTCGCTCGATCAGTTCACGGGCCCGCCCATCCTGTTCGTCCGTCATGCTGCTGCAGAAATCGAAGATGTCACTGGTCAAGTCAGTTACCTCAAGGTGAGTATGGATCGTCTGGGTACCTTCTTTCGATTGGATACAGTAGACCATACATGAGCCGGGAACCAAAGAAGGAGGGTTTCCGATGTTCAGAGTCTGGTTGATAACAGGGAGTTCGCGCGGTCTTGGACGGGCGCTGGCGGAGGCGGTTTTGGCTTCCGGCGATAATTTGGTGGCGACTGCGCGCGATCCCGGCCAGCTTGCCGATCTTTCCGAGCGGTATGGCGATCAGGTGCTGACGCTGGCGCTTGACGTGACCGACGAGGCGGCGGCAGCGGCGGCAGTCGAGGCTGGTGTGAAGAGGTTCGGGCGCATCGACGTGCTCGTCAACAATGCCGGCTACGGCAATGTCGGCTCGATCGAGGATACCAGTCTTGCCGATTTCCGCGCCCAGATCGAGACCAATCTCTTCGGCACGATCATCATGACCAAGGCGGTCATCGCCCTGATGCGCGGGCAGGGGGCGGGGCACATCATCCAGTTCTCATCCGTCGGCGGCCGGATCGGACCTGCCGGGCGTGGCGCCTATTCGGCGGCGAAATTCGGTGTCGAGGGCTTTTCCGAGGTACTGTCGAAAGAGGTCGCGCCGTTCGGCATAAGGGTGACGGTGATCGAGCCCGGCGGCTTCAGGACCGATTTCGCCGGCTCCTCGACGGTGCTTGCCGAAGGGCGGCAGGACTATGCGGAGACGGTCGGCGCTACGGTGCGCTTCCAGCGTGAGTACGATGGTCGCCAGCCCGGTGATCCTGCCAGAGCGGCTGCAGTCGTCATCCACATTGCCGGTCTCGAAGAGCCGCCGTTCCGGCTGCTGCTCGGCAGCGATGCGGTACGCAATGTCGAAAAGGCGGATGCGGCGCGCATCGAAGCCGATCGGATGTGGCGCACCGTGAGCGTCTCGACCGATTTTGATGCCGAGGCCGAGTCCATGCCCCAGATCAGGATGATTTTAGGCCCGATCGGCCTAAAATCTGAAGCCTGATCTAAATCAAAGAAATAGAGCATGATGTCGTCCGAAAACCGCGCACACTTTTCGGCATCATGCTCTGGGAACAAGAAGGCCGGTTGACCCAGGCAAAACAAAAGCGCCGCTGAAAAGCGGCGCTTGGCATTGGGGATAATCGAGGGATCAGCCGGCGGTGCAGAAGTGGCTGCGGCCGTCATTGCCAATATAGGTGCCGCTGCGCGGATCGAAGGAGCGGTAGCGGTAGGAGCAATAGCGCTCCCATTGCGGCGACCAGGGCTCTACTGCTGTGCGGACGGGCGCATAATATCGCGGTTGCTCAACATATTGCGGCTGATCGACATAGACGCGGCGCGGGGCGCGATAGACCGGAGCGGGTTCGTAATAATCCGGCTCGTAGGCCGGGTCGATGTAGCGGCGCTCTTCGTAGACCGGACCATTATTGGCGTTGGCGATGGCCGAACCGACGATCAGGCCGGTGGCAAGGCCGACGGCGCCGCCGACCCACGCATCGTTGTTGCCGTGATTGCCGTGGCGCCAGTGGCGGTCGCGGGCCGACGCTTCACCGATGGCGGAAAGCGTGAGTGCTGCAGCGGTTGCCGTCAGCAGAAGGGTCTTGGCGAGCCTGTTCATAAGCATAAATCCTAATCCCGGGAACCGAACGCCGGCCCCTTTCTCGATGATGAGAGTAGTACAGATTTGTAGCTGAACGAAGGCTGAACGACAAAACCCGGCATTGCTGCCGGGCTTCAACTCGAACTCGCCAGCCTTGTTAAGGGTTCAGCCCGCAATCTGCAGATTGACGGCCTTCGGGCCCTTGCCGCGGCGATCCGGCTCCGTGTCGAAGCTTACCTTCTGGTTTTCCGTCAGACCGGCCAGGCCAGAGGCCTGAACGGCAGAAATGTGAACGAAGATATCGGCGCCGCCCCGGTCCGGCTTGATGAAGCCGAAGCCTTTGTCGGTATTGAAGAATTTTACAGTGCCAGTCTCTGCCATGCCTCAGGTCCTTTTCTCTCTGCCCGCCATCCACACGGGCAGCATCATAGCATTGCCTCCTTGCGGGGAGGTGTTGGCAGGCAATTCTTGAAATTTGAGAAAAAGGTCCCCTCTACCTCGGCCTGTTCCAGGCAGGACTTTCGCCCGCCATTTTCGGAACCGGCTGACCGGGATATTAGCGTTCCCGGCGCGCAAATACTTAAGGACTTCCCATGCTCGCAAAATGCCCGAACGCGCTGAGAGTGCTGCGTTTAAAGGATTTTGGCAAGCAAAAGTTTTTTAGCGTGTCGTTGCGGGCACACCCCTGTCGATATCCAATTTGCGAAAAAATGCAAAATTTCCTTCGCTGATAGGGAATGATTAACGTTTTATATCGTCTGCAATATAAGTTCCGAGCAGATTTTCCCAAAAATGCAACGTGAACGCGTCTCTCGCGGCAAATCAATTTTTTTTTCCGATGCGTGACTCACCCATATTTGGACGCGTGTTCACGCGGCTGGCAAGCGCCGCCGGGTCAGTCCCGGCACGAGTTCGACTACAAGCATAGCGATAAACATTAGCGCGCAACCTGCATAGCCTGTTACCGGCATCGTCTCGCCGAGCAGCAGGGCGGCGAGCGAGGCGCCAAAGAGTGCTTCGGAAGAAAGGAAGATCGCGGCCTGGGAGGGCGTCGTGTAGCGCTGGCCGATCACCTGCAGCACGAAAGCAACGCCCGAGGAGAAGATGCCGACATAAAGGATCTCCGGCGCCGCGGCCTGTATCGCCGAAAGGCTGACCGGTTCGACGGCTGCGGCAACGGCCAGCGCACAGACTGCGGTGACGGCGAATTGCACTGCGGAGAGCGCGAGCGGCCTTCCGGTCTCCGAAACGGTCGTGCCGGCAAGGGTGATCTGGATCGCCCAGAAGACGGCGCAGACGACGGTCAGCAGATCGCCTGGCGTCAGCGCCGAGAGATGGCCGCCGGACAGGAGATAGATGCCGGTGACAGCCATCAGCGCGCCCGGCCAGATGATCCAATGCGGGGCACGGCGCAGGAAGAACACGGCGATCAGCGGCACGAAGACGACATAGAGGCCGGTGATGAAGCTGGAATTCGTCACCGTCGTCGTCTGCAGTCCGACCTGCTGCGTGGCTGCACCGCCGAAAAGGGCAAGGCCGATCAGGATATAGAGCTTCGCATGGCGTGCGCTGGTCTTCTCCTTTGCCTTGTGCGCTTCGAAAAGGACGAAGGGCAGCACGGCCAGCGTGGCTACGGCAAAACGCAGGCCGATGAACCAGAAAGGGCCGATCGCCTTCATCGCCGTCGACTGCGCGACGAAGCCGCCGCCCCAGATGGCGGCTGCAAGCAATAGGAGGAGGTTCGCCTGAACGCGCGTCATGTCATCCTCGATGAGGGAAGGGCGGTGATGTGCCGAAGCGGTTAGCAGTTGCATTTCTTTTCGGCAAGGGCGAAGACTTCACGCGGATTGGCGGAGGTGAAGGCATGCGAGGCGAAGAGAGGCCGCAGGCTGACGACACGGCAGCGCCCAAGGCGGTCGGTTATTCCGGCACACCGCTGGCCAGGAAGCTCGGCCTTGCGCGTGGGCAGGCGGCGGCTCTTCTCAGCGTTCCTGAAACGATCGGCGATATCAACCGTTTCGACGGCTTTGCCTCGGTCGTTCGGGCACTTCCGGAGACGCCCGCACGGGTATTCGACTATGTGCATCTCTTTACGACCGAACGGGCCGTGCTAGAGCGGACCGCGCCTGCGCTCCTGCCTGTTCTGGTTCCGAATGGCATGGTCTGGATCTCCTGGCCTAAGAAGAGTTCGAGGGTGCCGACTGATATCACTGAAGACGTGCTGCGGGAGGTTCTGCTTCCGATGGGTCTCGTCGACATCAAGGTCTGCGCCGTCGATGAAATCTGGTCCGGGCTGAAATTCGTCATCCGCAAGGAATTGCGCGGCCTGCTGTGACCCCTCAACTATTGTTGTCTTCTATTGTTGTCTTCGGCGCGCGAGGCGCATCAGCGCGCCATTGCGGGCGCCACGAAAAATTGTTTGATTGTGTAATTGGATGAAGACCATACCATCGGTCGAATGTAGGCGGAGCGGCTCTCATGTATTTTAGATATTTAAAGTATATCGCGTTGTGGGGACTTCTGATCATTGCCATAGAACCCGCGAATGCCCGCGACGCTATAGATAGTGGAACAACACAGCTTAGCGGCTCGAAATTCAATTATTCGGTCACTGCTCTAGGTTCCAAAGATCGAAGGATCGAAGTCATTCATAACGGAGAAAAATACGGTGGCCCGCTAGCGAATATGTCGTTTCGGGATCGTCATTTGCAGGTCTTCGAGATGGTGGCGAAGTTGATCAAAAAGAGCTGCCAGAACGGGGTCTCTTCGCTTGGCGGCATATGGTTGAGCAAAGACCCGGAACAAGATGAGGATCCGGATGCAAGGCATCCTCAATACTTCATTTGGGAATATAGTTGTAAATAGACGCTCGAGTTTGGTGTCCCAGTTCGCTGTCGAGATCGATGACGGCGTTCGATTCCGGCTTGCTGGGTCTCCACCTTCAGTCCGTTTCTCATCCTCTCGTGATCTCAGCCGTTGTCGGCTTCGGCGCGCGAGAGGCGCAACAGCGCGCCGTTGTCCTCATCCGTCACCATCAGCAGGGCGCCGTCGGGCGCGACGATGACGTCGCGGATGCGGCCGTATTCGCCCTCGAACAGGCGCTCTTCGGCGACAGAGGCGCCGCCGTCGTCGCGCTGCATGCGTGAGAGCAGCTGGAACTTCAGCGCCGCGACGATGAAATTGCCGTCCCATTCCGGAAACATGGCGCCGCGATAGACGACAAGCGCGCCGGGCGCGATCGAAGGATCCCAATAATGCAGCGGCTGTTCCAGCCCTTCCTTGGTGGTGCCTTCGCCGATCTCGGCACCCGAATAGTCGCGGCCATAGGTGATGATCGGCCAGCCGTAATTCTTGCCGGCCTCGGGCTGGTTGATCTCGTCGCCGCCGCGCGCGCCGTGCTCGACGGTATAGAGCTTGCCATCCTCGGCGTCGAAGGTGATCCCCTGCGGGTTGCGGTGGCCTTTCGACCAGATTTCCGGCAGCGCCTTGCCGCCGTCTTTGAACGGATTGTCGGCAGGGATGCTGCCGTCGGCATTGATGTGGATGATCGAGCCGGCATCGTCCTGCCAGTCTTGCGAGCGACGGCGGTCGCCGCGGTCGCCGACGCTGATGAACAGCGAGCCGTCACGGGCAATCGCGATGCGCGAGCCGTACTGGATATTGCCTGACGTGAAGCGCCGCATGGTGAAAACAGGCGTCACGGCATCGAGCGTCTTCTCGTCAGTGGAAAGCGTGGCACTGAAGGCTTCGGTGCCGGAGCCCTGGCTGTTGGCGATGGCGGCGGTGAAATAGAGCTTGCGGCTGGTCGCAAAGTCCGGAGCGAGCGCCACGTCCATCAGGCCGCCCTGGCCGCGGGCGCTGACCTTGGGCACGCCGCCGATCGGCTCGGAGACCTTGCCGTCGCGGACGATCCGCATGCGGCCGGGCCGCTCGGTGACGAGATAGGCGCCATCGGGCAACACCTCGACCGCCCAGGGATGTTGGAGACCGTCGGCGAGTTTTTCGACACGGACGGTTGGACCCTGCGTGTTGACGGTATCGGCGGCATTGGCGGATGCGGCGCCGAACACGATCAGCGCGGCGGCGAAATGGAGGGTAGACACTCTCTTCATTGGCTTCCCTGTCGTCTCTCCAGGCTGAACGTGGAGCGTGCAGGGGAGAGCTTCAACCTCATTCGGTCTGCAATAACGGCTTTGTGTTTACCGGTTGAACCGAGCCTGTCGCCTGGCCATCGACCAGTTCCGCCTCGAGGATGTAGCG
Organism: Rhizobium leguminosarum; assembly: GCF_002953715.1. Classification (GTDB taxonomy): domain Bacteria; phylum Pseudomonadota; class Alphaproteobacteria; order Rhizobiales; family Rhizobiaceae; genus Rhizobium; species Rhizobium leguminosarum_V. The sequence continues at coordinate 3,080,873 of NZ_CP025012.1, read as the reverse complement.
CAACGGCCCGCGTTCGGTCGCGTCGAAGGGCCAGCAGGTGGTCAGCACCAGGCGGCGGCCATCGGAGGAGGGATCGATGCCGCTTGCATCCCACGGGGCGATGCGACCCTCGCCGGCCTTGAAGGTCAACAGCTTGCCGTCGCGGCGCGTGACTTCAATCGTATCGCCGGGCCTTATATATTGCAGCCAGCGGAAATGCGTGTCGCGATGGGCGGCAATCACGGAGGTGCCTTCCTCGCCCGGCTGTGGCGTGTTGACGAGCCAGGCCGGACCGAAGGCGAGAGCTTCGCCGGAGGCGCCGGAGAGCACGATCGCCTCCTTGCCGAGGCGCGGGGCACGCACCTTGGCCTCGGTGGTGAAATCCGCCCAAGGCCAAGGTTTTGTTTCTTCGCCCCGCAATTCGGCGGCGAAGGCGCGTTTCAGCAGGATCTGGGAAAGCTCCGCCTTCGCCTTCAGCAGGAAGCCGTCGCCGATCAGCGCCAGGCCATAGAGGGCAAGGCCGGCGATGGCAAAGGCGATTGCTTTTTCGATCGAGGAAAGACGCCAGAGGAAGAAACCCTTCTTCTGGCGCATCTTCGGCCGGTCATAGGCCGTGGCGGCGGCCATGGCGAGTTCCAGATAGGTCGGAAGCGGCTCGAATTCGGCCGCTTCCTCATTCTGGTTTGCAGAAAGCCTAGAGACCATTTCGCTTGGCTCCGACTGCGATAATGCCCTTGAGGCGCCGCCGCCAGACGGCCAGCCCGCTTGCCGCCGTCAGCGCGAGGAGCAACATGGTCAGCCCGCGGATGATCTGCTCGTCGGCGCGCGTCGCCGTCTGCGGCAGGTTCACGGTCGTGCTTTTTTGCGCGATCATGGTGGCGGCCTTGGCGGTCGGGGCTGCGGCCATCATGTTTGCGATCTCAGGCGACGCGGCGAGATCCTGTGTTTCGGCCGCAGCCTGTTCCGGTCCGGCGTTTCCTGCCGGCGTAACCGAGCCATGGCGCTCCGCGCCGCCAAGAGGGGCGGGGTTTTCGCCGAGGACCTTATCAAAATCCCAACCTTCCGGCAGGTTGAGCGGCAGCTTGGTTGAGCCGAGCGGCTGATCGACCGGGCGAGACGGGGTGACGTCGACGGCGACCAGGCTGGTGACGCGGGAGACGAGGTGATGGGCGAGCGCCACGGTCTCGATATCCTTGTCGAGCGCGGCCGGATCCTGACGTTCATAGGCGCGCGCCTCGAAATCGTCGATCTTGCGCCGCGCCCAGAGCTTGGAAATGCCGTCGCCATTGGCGGCATTGGCGATATTCATCTCCACGCGCCAGGGCTGGTCGCCGGTCTTGCCGATGATCTGCAGCTTACCGGCGGGCTTATTCTCGGGCAGTTGCGCGGTCAGCACGACAGGCTCGCCGCTATAGAGGTCCGGCATAGGGTTCGGCGTGATATTCTCGGCTGCGATGCCTTCGAAGGTTGCGGCGATATCGGTCATGGCTGGGTTCCGCAGCTTGGCGAAAAGCTCGCCCATGCGGCTTGCCACCTGATCGGTCGAGCCGATCGCCGTGAAGGTGCCGCGGCCGACTTCGGCGGCCTTGGTCATGAAATAGGTATTCGGCGCCGAGCCGATGCCGACGGTGAAGACGCGGGCATCGCCGCGGTTTGCGGTGATTTCCTGGAAAAGCTGCTGTTCGTTGCCGATCGCGCCATCCGTCAGGAACACGACCTGGCGCAGCGCTCCGCTTGCGACCGGTCCCTGGTTACGCAGCGCAGCCTGCAAGGCAGGCAGCATTTCCGTGCCGCCGTCGGCTGTCAGGCCTCTGACATAGGCGATCGCCTTTTCGCGATTGTCAGGGGTGGCAGTGACGAGACCCTTGAAATAATCGGTCATCGTATCGTCGAAACGGATGACGTTGAAGCGGTCGTCGGGGTTCAGCTTGGAGATCGCAAGCGCCAGGCTCTGCCTTGCCTGCTCGATCGACGGGCCGGACATCGAGCCGGAATTGTCGATGACGAAGACCACCTCGCGTCTTGCCGGCGGTGCTGCTGCATCCGGGGCAGTGGGCGGGGTGACGAAGGCGAGCAGGTAGGTCTTGCCGTTCATCACTTCGCGGAAGAGGCCGGCACTCGGCATCTTGCCCGGGGCTGCCTTCCAAGTGAGCTCGAAATCCTTGTCGGCGGGAACGGAGTCCGCCTTCAGGCTGATCGTTCTCGCCTGGTCGCCGTCCTGGCTGATATCGACCGCGTGGAAGGAGGATTTGACGTCGCCGAGCGGGAAACCGGCCTTGAGGTCGACGGTCAGCGAAACCGGATTGATCCTGGCGTTCTCACGCGGATCAAGCACGGGGGCTTCGATCTTGTCGCGGTTTTCCACCGGGTCGCGCGGTGTGGCAAAACCGGCGCCGTTGTTGAACTCGACGGTCTGGACGATCGGCGCCGGATTGTAGCGCGGGGCGACGACCATCGGGAAGCGCAGCGAGAACTCGCCGCCCGACTGGTGGATCATCTGCTGATATTCGATCTGGACGACGATGGTTTCGCCGGGACCGATATTGGCGACCTGGTTGGTGAAGATGTTCGGCCGCTGCTGTTCGAGCAACGCCGTCTTCTTGCCCTCGGCCTTGGCCTGCTCGTAGATCTCGCGGGCTTCCTGGCGTGGCTTGATCTGGCCTTCGATGAAACGTTCGCCGATCTGCATTTTCAGCGCGTCGACGGCGGAATTCTCCGGCAGCGGAAAGACGTAGGTGCCCTCGACCCAACCCTGGCTCGGATTCTGGAAGCGTTGCGTCACCTTTACCCTGGCAATCGGGCCGGAGACATCGATGGCGACATCACTCTTCAGCCGCGGCGCTTCGACATAGAAGCCCGGCTCCTTCGACGGAAAGAGCAGCGAGCCGCTGCGGACATCGTTCGGCCGGACAAGCGCTGCGAGCTGGACGGATGCCTGCGGCGTCTCGGCGGCGCGGGCGGCGGAGGCAAGCCCTAGCATCGCGGCGATGCAGGCGGCAAAAGCGGTGACGGCAACAAGGACTGAAACGGAAATTCGGCGCGCGCGAATGCGCCCTATGGCAAACTCATCTTCCAGAAACATTGGCATACCCTCAATAACCAATTTCGGATGCCGGATGATGCGGCTTCGATCTCGGCGCGCTCGCGACCGAATTGCGGCGTGGCGCGGCATTTGTTGCGGCTTATTCGTGGCGTTGGCCGAATTCGACGATGCCTCTGATTTCAGGGGATAAATCCGTGTGACTTCAGAGATTGATTCAAGGTCTGCGCCTGGCGTTTCGACCAGGTGACGCAAGCCTCTCCCAAGGGCGCGGCATGCCGGGCGGGCGACGCGGCGAACCGATCAATAAGAATCATGCCACCATGACGCCTTTCCGCTTGAAATGCCGTCATACATTGGACATAGAGCTAACCGCAGAACTCCGGTCCCGGCTTTCTGCCCGTTTCAACCATTAGGACCGTTATCATGGCTTTCCTTGCCGATGCTCTTTCCCGTGTGAAGCCTTCAGCCACCATCGCCGTCTCCCAGAAAGCGCGCGAGCTGAAAGCCAAAGGACGTGACGTCATTGGCCTCGGCGCAGGTGAGCCGGATTTCGATACGCCCGATAATATCAAGACGGCGGCCATCGACGCGATCAATCGCGGCGAAACGAAGTACACGCCGGTTTCCGGTATCCCGGAATTGCGCAAGGCGATCGCCGCCAAGTTCAAGCGCGAGAATGGCCTCGACTATTCCTGGGAGCAGACGATCGTCGGCACCGGCGGCAAGCAGATCCTTTTCAACGCCTTCATGGCAACGCTGAACCCCGGCGACGAAGTCGTCATCCCGGCGCCTTACTGGGTTTCCTATCCTGAGATGGTGGCACTGTGCGGCGGCACGCCGGTTTTCGTTTCGGCCACCCAGGAGCATAACTTCAAGCTTCAGGCGGCCGATCTCGAAAAGGCGATCACGCCGAAGACCAAGTGGTTCATCTTCAACTCGCCGTCCAACCCGACGGGGGCGGCCTATACGCATGACGAGCTGAAGGCGCTGACGGATGTGCTGATGAAGAATCCTCAGGTCTGGGTGCTGACCGACGACATGTACGAGCACCTGACCTATGGCGACTTCAAGTTCGTCACGCCTGTGGAAGTCGAGCCTAAGCTCTACGACCGTACGCTGACGATGAACGGCGTCTCCAAGGCCTATGCGATGACCGGCTGGCGTATCGGCTATGCGGCCGGCCCGATCCAGCTCATCAAGGCCATGGACATGATCCAGGGGCAGCAGACCTCGGGTGCGACGTCGATCGCCCAGTGGGCGGCTGTCGAAGCGCTGAACGGCACACAGGACTTCATCCCCGAGAACAAGAAGATCTTCGAAGGCCGTCGCGATCTCGTCGTTTCGATGCTGAATCAGGCCAAGGGGATCGTCTGCCCGGTGCCGGAAGGCGCCTTCTATGTCTATCCGTCCTGCGCCGGCCTGATCGGCAAGACGGCTCCGTCGGGCAAGGTCATCGCGACGGACGAGGATTTCGTTTCCGAACTGTTGGAAACGGAAGGCGTTGCCGTCGTTCATGGTTCGGCCTTCGGCCTCGGCCCGAACTTCCGCATCTCCTACGCGACTTCGGAGGAGCAGCTCGAGGAAGCCTGCCGCCGCATCCAGCGCTTCTGCGGCGCCTGCAAGTAAGCGGGTTTTCAAAAATACCGATCGAAGGCCTGCCGGCGACGGCGGGCCTTTTTGTTTGCCGTGACGTTGGGCTGGCGCTGCGATAGTAGCTCACATCCCGATTCAACATGCTGCGGAGTTGATTCCGCTTTGCCTCTCAAGTCGTTGAAATCCGATTCAAAACGTGACGCAGAGTGACGGTCCGGCGGGTGATCTGCGGTTGCGGGTTGGCATCAAACCAACTAGATATCCGGCATCAAGTTTAAGTTGCCGCTTCGGGAGGCCGGGATTTTGCAGCAGAGTGCCGTGATCGTCTGTTCGGATGTCAACATGCTGCCTGCCGCCTGCTGCACCCTGCTTTCCGTCAAGCGCAATCTCTCGGGTCTTGCCGTGGAGTTCCTGCTTCTCGGCATCGACCTCAAGCCGAACGAGATCGCCCAAGTGGGAAATTTCGCGCGGCTGCATGACATGGCGATCAGGGTGCTGCCCTACAATACGCCGGATACGGCGCTGCAGGCGCGGGGCCGCTGGTCGGGCGCGACATTGGCGCGACTCTACATGGATCTGCATATACCCGATCATATCGAGCGCCTGCTCTATCTCGACGCCGATGTGTTGGCGGTTTCACCGGTCGACGAACTCTTCACGAGAAATCTTCAAGGCAAAGCGCTTGCTGCGGTCGACGATTATGTCATGGCCTTTCCTGAGAAGGCCGGTGCCCGACAGCGGAAGATCGGCATGCGCGCGGACGGTCGCTACTTCAATGCCGGCGTGCTGCTGTTCGACTGGTCGGCCTGCCGGGAGAGGCAGCTTTTTGCCAGGACACGGGAGATCTTCGAGGAGCGGTCGCATCTCTTCGAGAATAACGACCAGGATGCGCTGAATGTCACCTTCGACGGCGACTGGCTGGTGCTCGATCCGCGCTGGAACACGCAGACGGGCCTGCTGCCCTTCGTCGCCCGGCCGGCGATCCTTCATTTCACCGGCCGGAAAAAGCCGTGGCAGGCCACCGTGCCCTGGGTGCACCGGCGGATGGCCAAGCACTATATCGAGGATCTCAGCAACACACCGTGGGCCTCTTTCTGCAGGCAGCCGTCGATGGCGGGTCGGGTTGCGGGTTTCTTCTCGCATTTGGGAAAGCGCATCGGCGGGCTGACGCGGCTGGCACGAACGCGCGCCTATTTCAGCAACAGCTAGTAAGGCGGTCAGAGCGCATCGTCCTTGGAAAGTGCATGTGAGCCGGTATGGAAGCAATCTCCAGTGATACGCAGAGTGCCGCCGCCGCAGATGGCGGCTTCAACGTCCTGACGCCGGAGGCGTGGAAGGCGCTGCTGTCACCCTATTCCCACATCGTGCTGGTGGCAAACAGCGAAGCAGTCGATTTCGGACGGCTGCGAAGCGAATTGCCGGAGACGGCGCTCTACGTCTTCTTCAACAATGTTTATAAGGTGCTCGACGAACCCTTCGCCGGCCATGCGGTGCTGATTGCCCGCAGCGGTGTGATGGGCGCCAATATCGTCCACCGGCGCGAGGTGGTGGATGTCCTGCGTTTCTTTGCCGGCGACGATTTTCTGGGTGTCGTCAACATTCGCGTCTCGCCGGAGGAGAACTTCAGTGACGAGAGCGGCTTCAAAGGCGCCAGAACCCGCCATCTCGATCTGACGCAAATGCTCGGCGATCTCTATCCGACCGACAAGATCGCGACGAGCGGCTTTGCGATGGCGCTTTGGCTCGCCGAGTTGCAACTGCCGGGCAAGATCCTGCTTGCCGGCTTCTCGGCCAAGAGGAGCGAGAAGTGGAAGGTCTTCGACGTGCACGACTGGACGTTCGAGCAGATCTTCCTGCGTCTCTTTGCCAGGATGGGCACGATCTCGATGATGGGCGGCGTGGACGTCAGCCCCTATGCGGCACTCGCCAAACGCTTCCCACAGGTGCCGCCGATCGAGATCGCGATGACCGCGGCTGAAGTTCTGTCGGAACGGCTCCACAATGCGAACGGCCAGATCGACAGGCTGATGTCCGTCACCAAATCGATCCGCGCCATCGAAGGTTTCTTCCGGCGCTTCAAGCCGAAAACCCGCAAGCAGCGTTTCCTCGAAAAGTCGAAGGAATGACTGTCGAAAGCCCTCTCCAAAGGCGCGGCTGTCAAGAAGCTAACTCTTTGAGCTGATTTTCCGCGCGCGGATGGCTGCTCTCCATTCCCCGTCAGGAGAAGGGAAGCCGTCAAAGTCCCAGCGCCGTCAGCATGACGAAGGTGGCGAAGAGGATGAAATGCGTCATGCCCTCGATAGCGTTGGTCTCGCCGTCGTTGAGGTTGATCGCGGCGGCAATCAGCGTGATCGCCACCATCACCGTCTGCACCGGGGTCATCGCCATGATGAAGGGCTGGCCGGTATAGAGCGCGATCGCCTCCATGACAGGCACGGTCAGGATGACCGTCGACAGCGAGGCGCCCATGGCGATGTTGACCGTCGCCTGCATGCGGTTCCTGAGTGCCGCCCTTAATGCGGTCAGGATCTCGGGGGCGGCCGAAATCGCTGCTACGACCACGGCGGTCACGGCGATCGGCGCGCCGCTGTCGCGCAGGCCTTCGGTCATGAAGGCGGCCATGAACTCCGCCAGCAGGCCGATGATGACGACGCCGACCAGAATGGTGGCGATCGAGATCGCCGCCGACTCGTCGGGGCCATGCTCGTCCGGACTTTCCTTCTTCCGTTCGGAGCGCGGGTAGCTGTAGCTGAAGAAATAGCTGTGCTGGCCAACCTGCATGCGCAGGAAGAGGCCGTAGAGCGCGATCATCGCAACGATGGTGAAGGCGGAATAATAGTGCCATTTGTCGCTGGGCACGAATTCCGGCACGATCATCGAAATACCCATGGCTGTAAGGATCATCACGCCGTAGGTCTTGCCGGAATTGTCGTTATAGGGCTGTTCGCCATGCTTGAGGCCGCCGAGCAGGGCGGCCAGGCCGAGAATGCCGTTGATATCGAGCATCAGGGCCGAGTAGATCGTGTCGCGCACCAGCGTCGGCGAACTCTCGCCGCCCATCATGATGGCGAGGATGATGACTTCGACGGCGACGGCCGAAAGCGTCAGGATCATCGTGCCATAGGGATCGCCGACCTTGACGGCGAGCAGTTCGGCATGATGGGCGACGCGGATCGAGGCGAGCACGATGGTGCCGACCAGGGCGACGGCGGCAATCAGCGCGACGCCGCGCCCCATCCCGATCACGGCGTGTTCCAAGAGATAGGCGATCGCTGCAACGACAAGTGCGGCGACCAGAAACCTTTCCTCTTTAAAGCGTGACGCGAACCCCAAGCCTCAGCTCCTATTCCGATTCATGCATTTAATCTAAGTCGCTGATTTCGCCTATCAAGCGAGCCCCGGTCGAGTGCCATTTGCAGTCTTCAGCGTTTAATGGAATACTGAACGTCATCGGGGCCGGAAAGCAGATCGCGGCGTCCTCGAATTCTCGTCAAGCGGCCGCGATGATCCGGATCCTGTCCGGAAGCGTGCGAATGCGCAACAAGAAGATGAGGAGACGGATGCATGATCAAGGTGGTCTACGAAGTCGTGCCGCATGACGGCGGCTGGGCCTACAGGCTGGGAGGTGTCTATTCCGAGGCATTCCCGACCCATGCCGAGGCGCTCGAAGCTGCGCGCATCGTCGCGGCCGAACAGCAGGTCGGCGGCGATTCCGCCGAGATCAGTTGGCAGGACGAGAACGGCAAATGGCATGAGGAATATGCCGAGGGTGGCGACCGGCCGGAAACCGAGGTGGTGGACGGCCTGTGGAAGGACCGTACGGCCGAGGCCTCGCAAGGCATCTGAAGTTAAGCATCGCCCGTCAATGCCCGCGCGACGATCGCATCGACGAATTCGCGCTTATGCGCAGTATAGCGGTCGCCGTCCATCCTGAATTCGGCTGCCAGCCTGCGTTTGAGCGCGGCATAATCGGCCGCCGCTTGCGGATGCGCGATGAGATAATCCCGGAAAGCCAGCCTGTTTCGATGCGTGCCGTTGCCGGAAGGGCAAAGGTAGACCCGTTCCGTCGGCACTGAACCTCTCGATAGAAAAGCCCAGACCTCGTCATCATAGCGGTTTCCGCGTGGCTCGTAGCCTTCTGCCAGGAGCACGCGTGTGGCGCCCTCGATATGCCCGAGGCCGGGAAGAACGATGTCGATATCGATAAGCGGCTTGGCTGTCATGCCCGGTATGGACGTGCTGCCGATGTGATCGATGGAGATCGCTTGCGGCAGCAAGACCAGCAGCCTGTCGCGGATGCGCTGGAAGGCTTGCGGCCATTGCGGATCGTGAGGCACGAGTTCAACCGGGCTGTGCGTTATCATTTCCATCCCGCTGGGGTGCTCGACGCGTTAAGGAGCCTCTATCGCTTCGAAATTTGCGCATGATTCTTTCCGAAAATCGATTCTGATTTTCGCGATTATGCGCTGGTCGAATATCGGTAATAGCCCTGAAGCCCCTTGACCAATACATCAAAGGTAGCGCGGCAGCGCGGCGAAGACTTCAGGCTCTCATGCATCGCCACCCACGTGCCGAGCGGTATGCTGAAGGTATCAGGCAGGATGTGAACAAGGTCGGGATTTTCACGCGCGAGCCCTGTCTGGCAGATGCCGATGCCAACGCCAGCACGGATCGCCGAAAGTTGGGCGAGGTTGCTGTCGGAGCGGAAGGTGAATTCGATGCCAGGCACCGCATAACGTTTCATCACCATGCGGACATAGGCCGTCTGCCGGTCGAAGCCGATGAGCCGGTGGTTTGCAAGGTCAGCCAGGGTCTGCGGAATGCCGTATCGTTCGAGATAGCGGCGATGGGCGTGAAAGCCGAGCGGGATATCGCCGATGCGGCGCACGACGAGCGCACCCTGCTGTGGCTCGGCCATGCGCACGGCGATATCGGCCTCGCGGTTCACCAGGTCCTCGATCGTATCGGAAGCCGAGAGCTCGATTTGAAGTTCCGGATAAGTCTCCTGCAGCGGTCCGAGAATCCCGGGCAGCACTTCGACGGCGATGACCTCGCTGGCGCTGATCCTGACCGTTCCCGCCACGCGATCGCGCTCACCGGATGCGGTGCGCAAAAGGGCGGCGGTGGTTGCCGCCAGCGTTTCGGCATAGGGCTTCAGTGCCAATGCGGCGTCGGTCGGCAGCAGCCCGTTCGGTGAGCGGGTGAAGAGTTCGGCGCCGATCGCCAGTTCCAGAGCATCGACATGGCGGCCTATGGTCGGCTGGGTCAGCCCCAGTTCACGGGCGGCGGCCGAAAGCGACCCCTGCTGGAGCACGGTCACGAAACTGCGGTAGAAATCCCAGCTCGGTTCGACGTTCATATATTTATGTATAGTGGATGCATTTATTTCGTCAATTTCGTTTATGCCATTCTGATGGCATGATCCTCTCATCCGATCGAAGGAGATGATTGTCATGAACAGCGAAATGAAGACGACGGCCCTCGTTCTCGGCGCCACCGGCGGTATCGGCGGCGCGGTTGCCCGCAAGCTGCTTGCGCGCGGCTGGCGCATCCGGGCGCTGAACCGTGACGCCGCCAAGGCGTCGAGGAGCGAGCCGGCTTTCGAATGGGTGCAGGGCGATGCGATGAATGCCGGTGACGTCCTGAGGGTGGCTGAAGGCGTCGGCCTGATCGTCCATGCCGTCAATCCGCCCGGCTATCGCGACTGGGAAACGCTGGTGCTGCCGATGCTCGACAATACCATCGCCGCTGCTCGCGCCGTCGGCGCGCGCATCGTGCTGCCGGGCAACGTCTATAATTTTGGTCCCGATGCCCTGCCGGCGCCGACGGAAGAAAGCCCGCAGAATCCGCTGACGAAGAAGGGGGCGATCCGCGTCGAAATGGAGAAGCGGCTGAAGGCCGCGTCGCAGTCCGGCGCCGGCGCCATCATCGTCAGGGCAGGGGATTTCTTCGGTCCAGGCACGACGGCCAATAGCTGGTTTTCGTCCGGTCTCGTGACCCCAGGCAAGCCGGTCGGTACGATCAGGAACCCAGCATGGCGCGGCATGGGTCATCAATGGGCTTACCTGCCAGACATGGCAGAAACCATTGCCCAACTCGTCGAGCGGGCCGACCGGCTGCCGGCTTTCGCCGTCTATCATATGGAGGGCTTCTGGGATGCGGACGGCATGCAGATGGCCGAAGCGATCAAGCGCGTCGTCGGCGGTAAGGCGAAGATCGGCAACTTCCCCTGGTGGATCGTGCCACTTGCCGCTCCTTTCGTTCCTGTGATGCGGGAGGTCAAGGAGATGCGCTATCTCTGGAAGGTGCCGGTGCGGATGCGGAATACCAGGCTTACGGCCGAACTCGGTAAGGAACCGCAAACGCCGATCGACGAGGCGGTCAGGGCTTCGCTCGTGGCGCTTGGCTGCCTGCCCGAACCGCATCGTGACACGGCGGCCGCCCTTATCGGGCATTCGCCTCAGAATGCGGGTTAAGTCCGAAGCTCAGCCAGTGCGATCCGGGCGACCGTCAGGGCGGTTTCTGTCTGCTGAATGTTCGTATCGCCGAGGAACCAGGCGGCGGAAAGACCGGAATAGGCGGCGATCCATTGCAGCAGCCGCTTCGGCTCCAGCTTCGCCTCTGCCGAGACGATGGGGAGCTGGCGGCGGAAACGGGCGGGGTCGGTGATGACAGGCAGTTCCTCGTTGGCGAAGATATTGGCGAAATCGAAGCCGCGCTCGCCATGGAGCCGCTTCGGATCGATTGCCAGCCAGCCGCGTGCCTCGAAATCGAGGATATTGTCGTGGTGGATGTCGCCGTGGAGGATGGTGACATCACGCTGATCTGCAAGGAGGACGTTGGCGATCGCCGAGCAATCGGTAAGCGTGCCGCCATGCTTGCCTGCTGCCGGCTCCAGATCGCGGAACCAGCGGGTGAGGGGTATGGGATCGGGAAGCGGTTTTTCTCGCGGCGCATGCAGCCGCGCCGCTGTCCGGCAGAGGATGCGGCTTGCCTCGTCGTCCTCGCCGTTCATCGCCATGGCAAGCAACGAGCGTTTCCCCGTCGCCCTTTCAAGCAGCACCGCGTCGCCTTCATGGGCGTAGACATAGGCTGCGCCGTCGCCGTCCCACCATTTCATCAACAGCGCGCCATATCGTTCGTCGATATCGGCCGCCACCTTCAGCATGGCTGGCTTGTTCTGCCAGAGGACCGGCAGCAGGCGGCTGGAATGTGTGATGATGGGTTCACCGTCTGATATCAGCGACCAGCGATGGAGATAAGAATCGAACATGGTCACACGCTACAAAGATGCATCGAAAATGGAAATCCCGCCTTTCGGCGGGATTTCGCGGTTTGCATTCCAAAAGGCTCAGGCGACTTTTTCGAGGATGGGATAGTCGATATAGCCCTTGCTGGTGCCGCCGTAGAAGGTCGACTGGTCGGGCGTGTTGAGCGGCAGATTGTGTGCCAGGCGCTCGACGAGATCGGGATTGGCGATGAAAGGCTTGCCGAAGGCGACGAGATCGGCGCGGCCGCTTTCGACGGCTTCAATCGCCAGATCGCGATCGTAGCCGTTGTTGACCATCCAGTCGGCTTTGCCGCCGGCCTTTTCATAAGTCTGGCGCAGTGCCTTGTAATCGAAGGCGGGATTGTCGCCCTGCTTGTAGTCGCGGTCGCCGCCAGTCTGGCCTTCGATGACATGGATATAGGCGAGGTCGTATTTGGCCAGTCCTTCGACGACATTTGCGAAGGTCGCCTGCGGATTGGAATCGTAGCTTTCGCCGGACGGCGTCACCGGCGAGATGCGGATCGCCGTGCGACCGGCACCAATTTCCTTGACCACGGCATCGACGACTTCGAAGGTCAGACGGGTGCGGTTTTCGATCGAACCGCCATATGCATCAGTACGGTCATTGACGCCATCGCGGATGAACTGGTCGAGCAGATAGCCGTTGGCGCCGTGGATCTCGACACCGTCGAAACCGGCGTCGATCGCCGCCCGGGCAGCCTTGCGGTAATCCTCGATGATGCCGGGGATTTCGGCCGTTTCGAGCGCGCGCGGCTCGGAGGTGTCGGCAAAGCTGCCGGTGCCGTCGGCGTTGACCAGATAGGTCTTGGCCTTGGCGACGCGGTTGGTCGATGAAACCGGCTTTCCGTCGTTCGGCTGCAGCGTTGTGTGCGAGATGCGGCCGACATGCCACATCTGGACGACGATCTTGCCGCCTGATGCATGGACTGCGTCGGTGACGCGTTTCCAGCCGTCGAGAGCCTCTTTGGTGTAGAGACCAGGCACGTTGGCATAACCCTGGCCCTGATGGGTGATCGCGGTTGCTTCGGTGATGATCAGGCCGGCGGTGGCGCGCTGGCGGTAATATTCGACGTTGAGATCATTGGGGATTGCGCCCGGCGAGCGGTTGCGGGTGAGCGGCGCCATGACGATGCGGTTCTTGACTGATATGTCGCCGACTTTCGTGGGGTCGAAAAGCTTGGCCATGTTGGTCCTTTCTTTTGCGGGAGGATCACTCGGCAGGGGCGAGGGCGGCCCGGCCCCTGGCGGAGAGATAGGTGAGCGCTGTCGCGCCGAGGTCGATCAGGGCCATCAAGGCTGCGGCGAGCGGAACGCGGGTAAGATCGAAGCCGGCGTCAATGACCAGGCCGCCCACCCAGGCGCCGAGCGCATTGCCGGTGTTGAAGGCGCCGATATTGATTGTTGAAACCAGGTTCGGGGCGTCTTTGCCGAAGCCGACGACGCCCACCTGAAGTGCCGGCACGGCGGCAAAGCTTGCCATCGCCCAAAGGAAGAGGGTGATTTCAGCCGGGATGAAGAAGCGGCTCGTATAGCTGAAGGCGATCGAGGTGATGGCGATTGCGGCGAAGACGCCGGCAAGCGTCGCGCCGAGCCGCCAGTCGGCAAGCTTGCCGCCGACGAGGTTGCCGATGGTCAGTCCGAGGCCGATCAGAAACAGCGTCCAGGTGACGCCTTCCGGCGAAACGCCGGTGACGTCGCGCAGCAGCGGCGCAATATAGGTGAAGAGAGCGAACATAGAGGCGGCGAAGAAGACGGTGGTGGAGAGTGCCAGCCACAAGCGGCCATTCCTGAGGGCTGCGATCTCACGCAGGATGCTGCCGTTTTCTTGCTGCTTATCCCTGGGCAGGATGGCGATTAGGCCGAGAATGGTGACGATACCGATGACGGTGACGACGCCGAAGGTGGCGCGCCAGCCATAGGCCTGGCCGATCGCGGTGCCGAGCGGCACGCCGAGAACATTGGCGAGCGTCAGGCCGGTGAACATCAGCGCGACGGCGCGGGCCTTGCGATCCTCGGCGACGAGGCCGGCGGCAACCACCGAGCCGATGCCGAAGAAGGCTCCATGGCAGAGTGCCGTAACGACTCGGGCGATCATCAGCACCCAGTAGTCGCTCGCCAGAGCGCAAAGCAGGTTGCCGGCGATGAAGAATGCCATCAGCGCAATCAGCGCAGTGCGGCGCTTCAGCTTCGCAGTTGAAATGGCCATCACAGGGGCGCCGATCGCGACCGCAAGGGCATAACCGGTGACCAGCCATCCGGCCTGCGGGATGCTGACCGAGAGATCGGCGGCGACCTCCGGCAACAGACCCATGATGACGAATTCGGTGGTGCCTATTGCAAACGAGCTCAAGGCGAGAACGAGGAGGGCGAGGGGCATTCTAAAGATCCTGCGTCAGTTGCTTGAGGAAGGCGGCGATCGTTTCTTCGTTGCGCTTATAAAAGATCCACTGGCCGACGCGTTTGGTGGTGACGAGGTCGGCGCGATGCAGCGTGCCGAGATGGGCCGAGACCGTCGACTGCGACAGGCCGCAGCGCTCGAACTGGCTGGCGCAGACGCCCATTTCAAAAGGATGCTCCTGCGAGGGGAAATGTTCCTCGGGGTTTTTCAGCCAACTCAGAATGTCCATCCGGGTGGGATGGGCGAGGGCCTTGATAATTTCGTCTTTGTCCATCGTCATTCGCCGAACCATAAATCGTGTTTAACCGATATATTGATCGTCGGACTTCGATATGCAAATCACGGAGGCGTGAGGCCGTGGTGTTTAGCGAGTGCGCAAATTTTGGGCAAAAAAAGAGGGCCACCGGAAAACCAGGGCCCTTATAATTGTGAAGGTCAAAAACCTCCAGAGGGGAACAGCTAATGCGGTGGTACTGGGAGAGAAACCACAAGATGCATCAGCTGAGAGAGATATGGTGCTTCCTTGAGCAGGTTTCAATGCTTTTTTGTGCATGTCTGCTATGCGCCGCACAATTTTTTTGCGGTGCGGCATTTATCGAGGAAGCAAGGGCAAAAAAAGAGGGCCACTGGAAAACCAGGGCCCTTATAAGTGTGAAGGTCAAAAACCTCCAGAGGGGAACAGCTAATGCGGTGGAACTGGGAGGAAAAGCCACCATGTGCATCAGCTATGTGCGATATGGTGGTTTATTGGGCAAACGGCAACCCTCATTTGTGCATGCCAGTCATGCACGTTCTGCATAGTCGGCAATTCATCAATAAAACCGGGCTCAAAAGTTCCAGTTTCTGGCCTTGCTGACGATAAAATCGCGGAAAGCCTTCAGCTTGGCGGCGTTCTTGATCTCGTCGGGATAGCAGAAATAGGTGTCGAAGGAGGGGACGTCGGCATTGATCGCCAGCTGGATCAGGCCGGGGTCGCGGCCGACGATGTAATCCGGCAGGCAGGCGACACCGATTCCGAGCAGGGCGGCGCGCTTGATCGAGGTCTGGCTGTTGATCTGCAGATGCGGAATACGCTTGTTATCGGAGGAGCGGCCGGCGACCTCAAGCCAGTTGACATCGAGCAGGTAACTCGGCGCCGGCTCGCCGAAGGTGATGATGCGGTGATTGTCGAGATCCTCGACCTTCTGCGGCTCGCCGTGGCGGTTGATGTAGGAGGGGGCCGCATAGACGTGCATGTGCACGGTGAAGAGCTTGCGCTGGATGAGGTCGGATTGCTGCGGCTGGCGCAGGCGGATCGCGCAGTCGGCATGACGCATGTTCACATCCACTTCCTCATTGTCGAGGATCAGCTGGATCTGCACATCGGGATAAAGCTGCAGGAATTCCTGGATCTTGTCGGTCAGCCAGCCCTGGCCGAGACCGACGGTCGTCGTGACGCGCAGCTTGCCGGATGGCGTCTCGGTCGTTTCGGTGAGCTGCATCTTCACGGTTTCGAGCTTCAGCAGCACGTCATGGGCGGTGCGGTAAAGCAGCTCGCCCTGTTCCGTCAGAATCAGTCCTCGCGCATGGCGATGAAACAGCTTGGTGCCGACATCCTGCTCCAGCGCGCTGACCTGGCGGCTGATGGCGGACTGGGACAGATGCAGTTTATCCGCCGCATGCGTGAACGAACCCGCCTCGGCAGCTGCGTGAAAAATACGCAGCTTGTCCCAATCCAATGGCATTCCCCCACCCCTCATGCCGATCTTACTCCGCGGCCACGGCGACGGGCATGTGGCCCGTCAGATATCGCTCGGCTTCAAGTGCAGCCATGCACCCCAAGCCGGCGGCAGTGATCGCCTGGCGGAACGTATCATCCGTCACGTCGCCCGCGGCATAGACCCCGTCCAGGCTGGTCGCAGTCGAATCCGGCGCGGTCCAGAGATAGCCATTGTCCTTCAGTTTCAGCTTGTCCTTGAAGAGTTCGGTTGCCGGCGCATGGCCGATCGCGACGAAGACGCCATCGATCACCATGTCGGTGATCGTGCCCGTGCGGGTGTCGCGCAGGCGCGCGCCGGACACGGATTGCGGCATTGGCGGCTTGGCCGGTGTGCCGGTTATTTCGGCCACTTCGGTATTCCACAGAACCTTGACATTGTCCTTGGAGAACAGGCGTTCCTGCAGGATCTTCTCGGCTCGGAAGAAGTCGCGCCGGTGCACTAATGTGACCGACTTGGCGATGTTGGAGAGATAGAGCGCCTCCTCGACGGCGCTGTTGCCGCCGCCAACCACGATCACATCCTTGTTGCGATAGAAGAAACCGTCGCAAGTGGCGCAGGCCGAAACGCCGAAGCCCTGGAAATGCTGCTCGCTCTCGATGCCGAGCCACTTGGCCTTGGCGCCGGTCGCAATGATCAGCGTATCGGCGGTCCAGACCTGGCCGCTGTCGGTGCGGGCGACGAAGGGGCGCTGGTTCATATCGACTTCGGTCACGAGGTCGTTGACGATCTCGGCGCCGACATGTTTTGCCTGCTGCAGCATCTGCTCCATCAGCCAGGGACCCTGGATCGGATCGGCAAAGCCCGGATAGTTCTCGACATCAGTGGTGATCATCAGCTGGCCGCCCTGTTCGAGACCGGCGATCAAAACCGGTTTCAGCATGGCGCGCGCGGCATAGACCGCGGCAGTATAGCCTGCGGGTCCGGAACCGATGATGAGCACCTTGGTGTGGCGGGCAGGCATGTCATTTCCTTTCGACTGGCGGGAGGGCGGCGGCTAAGTGGCGATTGCGGCCGTTTCGCGGTCCATCCGCCATTTATGAACGTCCAATGCTTTTATTCAAGGGCAGCCTTGCGTTACCAACAAGGCAAATTGCCCAGATGTGCAAGAATCCGTCACCGGTGTGAAACTTTCTTGCGTATTCCGCGGCTTTATATAGAAGCTCCCCGCGGAGAATTAAAGAAAGGCAATGATGTGGGGCGTGCGGAACTCGACGTCATCGATATAAAGATCCTCCGGGAACTGCAGGGCGATGGCCGCATGACCAATGTGGAGCTCGCCGATCGCGTCGGCATCTCGGCGCCGCCGTGCCTGCGCCGCGTGCGCAAGCTCGAGGAAGCCGGCATCATCGAGGGCTACCACGCGATGCTGAACAGCCCGAAGCTCGGCTTCGACCTCGTGGCTTTCTGCATGGTCGGCCTCAAGCACCAGTCGGAAGGCAATCTCAAGGCCTTCGCCGCTGCCACCGCCGAATGGCCACTGGTGCGCCAGGCCTGGATGGTCTCGGGCGACAGCGATTTCCTGCTGCATTGCGTGGCGGAGAACCTCACCCGCTTTCAGGATTTCGTCATCGAGGTGCTGACGGCGAACGAACATGTCGATACCGTGCGTACCATGCTGACGATCCGGCAGGTGAAGAAGCTCGGACTGGTGGAAGTCTAAAGCCACTCGGCAGATAGACCGTCATCGCGATTACTTGCGCGAGATATAGCCGCCCCGGTTGATGCCGTGGCGCTGAAGTTTGTCATAAAACGTCTTTCTCGGAATACCGAGCGCCTCGATGGTGCGGCGCACGTCACCATCATTGGCCGACAGCGTGTCACGGATGATCTCCGCCTCGTACTGTTCCAGCCGTTCCGGCAGCGTCGCAGCCGTCGGCTGGGGAGGGACCGCTGCCGCTCCGCCGCCTTCCACGCCAAGCACGACGCGTTCGGCATAATGCGAGAGCTCGCGGACATTGCCCGGCCATGTGTGCGAGGCGAGATGCCGCCGCACGTCGGGTGAAAGCGGTGGGACATCGCGACGGAAGCGCTCCGCGGCGCGAGCGGCGAAGTGGGAAAACAGCAGCGGAATATCGTCGCGGCGTTCTCTCAGCGGCGGAATGGAGATCGTCACGACATTCAGCCTGTAATAGAGATCCTCGCGAAAATCGCCGCGGACCGCGGGATCCCCGAGGTCGATCTTGGCAGCCGCGACGACGCGAAGATCGACCGGGCGCACCTCATTGGTGCCGAGCGGCGTGATCTCGCGCATCTCCAGCACTCTCAGCATCTTGACCTGCGTGGCGGCCGGCATGCTTTCGATTTCGTCGAGGAACAGCGTGCCGCCGCTTGCATGTTCGATGCGGCCCGTGCGGCGCTTCTGGGCGCCGGTAAAGGCGCCGGCTTCGTGGCCGAACAACTCGCTTTCGATGACAGTTTCGGGCAGGGCGCCACAATTCAGCGCCACGAAATTGCCCCTCCGGCGGTGGCTCCACTGATGCAGGATCTGGGCAACCACTTCCTTGCCGCTGCCCGTTTCGCCGGCGACGAGCACATCCACATCGGTATCGGCGATGTGGCGAAGAATGTTTCTGAGGTTTTCCATGACAGGCGTCTGGCCAATCAGCGGCAAGTTCTCCTGCGCATCTTCGGCTGCTTTCCGCAGCATGCGGTTCTCCAGAACAAGCCGCCGTTTCTCGCTTGCGCGACGCACGCTCTGCACGAGCCGATCGGCTGCGAAGGGCTTGGCGATGAAATCATAGGCGCCGTCCTGGATCGCCTGAACGGCCATCGGAATATCGCCGTGGCCGGTCATCAGGATCACCGGCAGGTCGACATCCATCCCTTGCAGCGTGGCGAAGAGTTGCAGTCCGTCGATCTCGGGCATGCGGATATCGGTGACGACGGGGCCGGCAAAGTCCGCCGGCAGGTCCGCCAGCGCGGCTTTCGCACCGTCATAGGCGGAAACGGAAAATCCGGCGAGTTCGAGCGTCTGCGCGGTGGCACGGCGCAGATCCTTGTCGTCGTCGATCAGCGCAACGGGCATCAGTGTGTCCATGACCTCAAGCCTTCCTCAACTGAACGATGAACCGGGTTCCGTCGCTGTCGCTTGCAACCTCCATCCGGCCGCCATAGTCGCCGACGATATCCTTGGAGATGACGAGGCCAAGGCCGAGACCGCTTTCCTTCGAGGTGTTGAATGGCGTGAACAAGCCTTTGCGGATCTCCGGCGGAATGCCGGGGCCGTTGTCGGCGACCGTCACCGTTACCATCCCTGCATCGGTTGATGTTCTGATCTCGACGCGACCCTCTCCGGCCTTCGGTGCCACCGCCTCCAGGGCATTCTGAAGCAGGTTGATGAGCACCTGCTCGAGGCGGATCCGGTTTCCCATCACCTGCAGTTCGTCGGGCGGCAGGTCGATGTCGAGCGTATCCATGCGGCCGGCAAACCGGCTGCGCAACAACATCACCGCCCCCTCGATGACGTCCTTCAATCCGGTTGGTTCGGCGCTGCCGCGGCCTTTGCGGGCAAAGGTCTTCAGCTCCTCGGTGATCGAACCGATGCGCTCCGTCAGCGCCGCAATGCTTTCGAGATTTTCGCCGGCAGGCGCCGTCTGGCCGCGATCGAGGAAGGTGCGGGCATTATCGGCATAGGCACGGATGGTCGCCACCGGCTGGTTGATCTCATGGGCAACGCCGGCGGCCACCTGACCCAGGATGGCCAACCGGTTGGCCTGCACCAGATCCTGTTGCACGGCTTGCAGCTTCTGCTCCGTGCTCTTATGGCCGATGATTTCAGCCTGCAACCGGTCCCGCGCCTGGCTGAGATCCAGCGTTCGCTCGATTACCCGCCGTTCCAGTTCCTCCCGCGCCTGCTGTTCGCGAGAGATTCGCAGGGCGATCGTATGGCGGCGGCGCAAGAGGAAGGCTGCTGCGGCCAGCAGCGGCAAGAGTATGAGCAAGGCCAGCATGCGGGCTTCGC
This sequence comes from Rhizobium leguminosarum, assembly GCF_002953715.1. Classification (GTDB taxonomy): domain Bacteria; phylum Pseudomonadota; class Alphaproteobacteria; order Rhizobiales; family Rhizobiaceae; genus Rhizobium; species Rhizobium leguminosarum_V. Next base: position 3,060,848 of record NZ_CP025012.1, on the reverse strand, counting down.
GAATCCCCGCATCGACGGACGGCCCCAGTGCCACCAGATGCTGCAAATGCCATCCGCTCGCCGGAACCGACGTTGCGACATCGAGGAACCTGGTTTTCCCGGCATCGCCAGGCATGACGATCTCGACGACATCGAGACTGTCGCCGAGGTTTCGGACCATATCGAGTGGCAAGGGTTGAAGCGGCGCATCGCCGAATTGAAGGCTTTCGCGGATCGCCGTCAGCCGGTCTTCGGCGATTCGGCCGATCGTCATGAACCGCCATGACGGAAGACTGGTGATGAGGACAATGCCGCGCTCGTCAACGACGTAGGACGGGGTGCCTGAGGCGTTCCAATCCGCCTCGACGTCGTCGAATTCGACCTTGACCACAACGACACCCAGCAAGCCATGGCTGCCCGAAATCCGCTGGGAGATATAGAGACCCGGTTTCTTGCTGACCGTGCCGAGCGCGAAGTGCTCGGCCTGTCCTCGTTCGACCGCCCCCTGAAAATACTCCCGGAAGCGGTAGTCATTGCCGACGAAGCTCGTCGGTTCGCGCCAGTTGCTGGCCGAAACCGCCATGCCGTCCTTGTCGATGACATAGATGACGGCGGCTTTGGTGCCCGCTGCCAGCATTTCCAGCTTCTGATTGAGCCGGTCGAACGTGCCGACATCGCTGCCTGCCAGTGCCGCGGCGATCGCGGTGTCCTGCGATAGCACGAAGGGAAGCGCCCGGTATTTTTCGAGGACCGTGCGCAGCAACGCCGCATTCAGCCTCGCATCCATGCGGGCCTGTTCCTCGAGGGCAGCCTCCGCCCGGTGCCGGCCGATCTCGCCGCTGGCCCACAGGCTTGCGACTACAGCGACGAGGGCGAGCACGGCATAGGCCCACCACATCCGGCGGATGCGGTGTTGCACGGGTAGGGAAGGCCACAATTTCTGCGACACGGACATGGCGGATTTGTGCATTTTTCTGCACGAAACGCAAAGGGATTTGTGCGGATTTCCGCATTGCTTAATTAGCCCATCAGCAGTTCCGTAAATTTTTCCTTAATAAATTCAATCTGTTGAAGGGGCGGCTTAAAACTGGCACGCCGATTGCGAAGGAGGTGGCAACAACGGCTGAGCTGTTGGACTTGAAGCGAACGGCTCGGGAGGCCGGAGTTTGTTCCGGACGAGCCATTAGGAGGACATCATGATCGCAGCACCACTCGATGCAGTCGCAGGCAGCAAGGGCAAGAAGCCCTTTTATAGCCATCTTTACGTTCAGGTTCTCGTGGCCATCGCTGCGGGTATCCTTCTCGGCCATTTCTATCCCGAATTCGGCACCCAGCTGAAGCCGCTCGGCGATGCCTTCATCAAGCTCGTCAAGATGATCATCGCACCGGTGATCTTTCTGACGGTTGCGACCGGCATTGCCGGCATGAGCGACCTGCAGAAGGTCGGCCGCGTCGCCGGCAAGGCGATGCTCTACTTCCTGACCTTCTCGACGGCGGCGCTCGTCATCGGCATGATCGTCGCCAATGTCGTCCAGCCCGGCGCCGGCATGAACATCGATCCGGCCTCGCTGGACCCGGCTGCCGTCGCCAGCTACGCCGCCAAGGCGCATGAGCAGAGCATCGTCGGCTTCCTCACCAACATCATCCCGACGACGATCGTCGGCGCCTTTGCCGATGGCGACATTCTGCAGGTGCTGTTCTTCTCGGTGCTCTTCGGTATTGCGCTCGCCATGGTCGGCGAAAAGAGCGAACCGGTCGTCAACTTCCTCAATGCCTTGACGGCGCCCGTGTTCAAGCTCGTCGCCATCCTGATGAAGGCTGCCCCGATCGGCGCCTTCGGCGCCATGGCATTCACCATCGGCAAATACGGCGTCGGGTCGATCGCCAACCTCGCCATGCTGATCGGCACCTTCTACGTCACCTCTCTGCTCTTCGTGCTCGTCGTTCTCGGTGCTGTTGCCCGCTACAACGGTTTCTCGATCGTGGCGCTGCTGCGCTACATCAAGGAAGAACTGCTGCTGGTCCTCGGCACCTCGTCTTCGGAGGCAGCGCTTCCGGGACTGATGAACAAGATGGAAAAGGCCGGTTGCAAGCGCTCGGTCGTCGGCCTCGTCATCCCCACAGGCTATTCCTTCAATCTTGACGGCACCAACATCTACATGACGCTGGCTGCCTTGTTCATTGCTCAGGCAACCGGCATCCATCTCTCCTGGGGTGATCAGATCCTGCTGCTGCTGGTGGCGATGCTGAGCTCGAAGGGTGCCGCAGGCATCACCGGTGCCGGCTTCATCACGCTTGCCGCAACGCTCTCCGTCGTCCCATCCGTGCCGGTCGCCGGCATGGCGCTCATCCTCGGCATCGACCGCTTCATGTCGGAATGCCGGGCGCTGACCAACCTCGTCGGCAATGCCGTGGCGACGATCGTCGTCGCACGTTGGGAAAACGAGCTGGATACGGCGCAGCTTGCTGCGGCACTGGGCGGCCAGACCGGAGAGGATACTTCGGCTGCCGGGCTGCAGCCGGCCGAATAGTCAGCCGCTATCCCCTTATCCTTAGAATCCCTGCAGCGGCCCGTCATCCAACGGGCCGTTTCTCTTTTCTGCTTCAGCTGCGATTGTCGCCGAGAAGGCTGTTATAAACGGCGCCGATCGCGCTCGCTTCCTTCTCCAGCGCGAAATTCGCCCTGACATGCCGCAGCGCATTCTCGCCATGTGCGATCGCCAGAGCGGGATCGGCGATATAGGGCGCGATTGCCCGCGTCAGCGCCTCGCCATCGCCGGCGACGACGACCGAACCCGTCTCGCCCGTGACGATGAGCTCGGCATAGGCGCCCGCATCCGATGCCACCACCGCAGTCCGCGAGGCCATGGCTTCGAGCGGCGTCAGGCCAAAACCCTCGTTGCGGGAGGGGGCGACGTAAAGCGTCAGGCGGCGATACCAGATCTTGATGTCAGGCACTTCGCCGAGGAAGAGGATACGGTCGCTCAGCCCAGCGGCGGCGACATCCGCCTTGAGTTTGTCAGCGAATGCCACGTGCTCCGCCGTCACGCGGCCAGAGACGACTGCCGTCCACTCAATATGCTGCGGCAGCAGTTCGATCATCGCCCTGACGAAAAGATCAGTGCCTTTCTGATGGCGCACACGGCCGAAGCAGCCGACGAGATGGCGGCCGGGCAGGCCGGTGGCGGCGATGCCGTCCTCTGCAGTTTCCGGCGGATGGAACAGGGCAAGGTCGACGCCGTGCTGGATGACCGTGTGCGGCACCTCGAGGAACGAGCCGGAACGGTCGCTGGTCGCGATGACGGCATCCATGCGGCGGATCAGCCATTTCGTATAGGCGGTGTGGCGGCGTTGCGCGGCCGAGGTAAAAAGAAGCTTCAGCGGCATGCGCGTGAGATGGCGAAGCAGGATGCCGACGGCCATCTCGTTGTTGCGGCGAGCGTGCCAGACACGCCGGCGCCGGCGCGCCGGAGGGCGCCAGAGGCCAAGGAGCTGCCGCCACTTAAGTTTCGGCAGGTCCTCCGGCAGGCCGGGGCCGAGTGTCGCGATCTTGATGCCGAGCCGGATCTGGCATGGGATGAGCTGGACGATCGTCGACGTGACGCCGGAGAGCCGGCGCTTGAAATTGGGCGCAATGATCTCGACGTCACGGATATCAGGCAAGGGAGGGGTCTCGCGGCTCGGGGGCGATCAGCCCCAGGAAACCTGGAGGATTTCGTAGGCCTTGGAGCCGCCCGGCGCGTTGACCTCGATGGAATCGCCGACTTCCTTGCCGATCAGCGCACGGGCGATTGGCGAGGAGATGGAGATGCGGCCAGCCTTGACGTCGGCTTCCTGGTCGCCGACGATCTGGTAGGTCTTTTCTTCCTCGGTGTCCTCGTCGATGAGCTTCACCTTGGCGCCGAACTTGATCTTGTCGCCCGACATCTTGGTGAGGTCGATGACCTCGGCGCGTGCCGTCAGGTCTTCCAGCTCGCTGATGCGGCCTTCATTGTGGCTCTGGGCTTCCTTGGCGGCGTGGTATTCGGCGTTTTCGGAAAGGTCGCCATGAGCACGGGCTTCGGCGATCGCCTCGATGATTCGGGGGCGCTCCTCCTGCTGACGCCAGCGCAGCTCTTCCTGCAGCTTGACGAAACCGCCCGGTGTCATCGGTACCTTTTCAACCATTTTTCTGTCCTTCAATCCTTGTGTCCGCACAATCAGCGGCGAACACAAAAGAAAACAGGTCCCGAAGGGGAGCTTCGGAACCGTGCCACAATCTTAGTCGGACGCTTATAGCAGATCGCCAAGGCCGATTTCCAGAAAATTCGCATAAAAGAAACGCGGCTCGCCCCGATATCAGGTGGTGCGACTTTAAAATGGGCAGAAATCGGACCGTCCTGATTGACTTTACATACAAGAACATATAGCGAACATACTAATGAAGAAGTCGCTCACAGAACGCTTGGCCATCCTTTCCGATGCCGCGAAATATGACGCTTCCTGCGCTTCCAGCGGCACGGTGAAACGTGATTCCCTGGCAAGTGGCGGACTCGGTTCGACCGAGGGATCCGGCATCTGTCATGCCTACGCCCCGGACGGGCGGTGCATTTCGCTTTTGAAAATACTGCTGACCAATTTCTGCATCTACGACTGCGCCTATTGCGTCAATCGCTCGTCGAGCAATGTCGAACGGGCGCGCTTTACGCCCGATGAGGTCATCTGGCTGACGCTGGAATTCTACCGCCGCAACTATATCGAAGGCCTGTTCCTTTCCTCTGGCATTATTCGATCGTCTGATTACACCATGGAAGAGATGGTCCGCATCGTCCGCGAACTGCGTGTGACCCATAATTTCCGCGGCTATATCCATCTGAAATCGATCCCTGAGGCGTCGCCGCGTCTGATCGAGGAGGCGGGGCTTCATGCCGACAGGCTGTCGCTCAATATCGAGTTGCCGACGGATCACGGCATCACCCGCTTCGCGCCGGAAAAGAAGCCTGCCAATATCCGACGATCGATGGGAGATCTGAGGCGGAAGATCGAGGCCGCCGGCGAACCGACGCTGCGGACGAAGAAGCGTCAGCGTTTCGTGCCGGCCGGCCAGAGCACACAGATGATCGTCGGCGCCGATGGCGCGAACGATGCGACGATCCTTGCGACCAGCGGCCGGCTTTACAGCAGCTACGGGCTGAAGCGCGTCTATTATTCCGCCTTCAGCCCGATTCCGGATTCGTCGAAAAATCTGCCGCTGATCAAGCCGCCGCTGATGCGGGAACACCGGCTCTATCAGGCTGATTGGCTCTATCGATTCTACGGTTTCGGCATCGACGAGATCACCGCGAACCAGGCGGGCGGTATGCTCGATCTCACCCTCGACCCCAAACTTGCCTGGGCGCTCGCCAACCGGGCCGAATTTCCCGTCGATATCAACAGGGCCGAGCGCGAGCGGTTGCTGCGCGTGCCCGGTCTCGGCACCAAGACAGTCAAAGCGATCGTTTCGGCCCGGCGTTTTCGCCGGTTGCGGCTCGACGATCTCCAGCGGCTCGGCATTTCGATCAAGAAGGTTCAGTCCTTCATCTCGGCGGAAGGCTGGTCGCCGCGCCGATTGATCGAGCGCCCCGACCTTCGCGCCATGTTCGAACCGCAACCCGAACAATTGTCGCTGCTGTGATGCGCCGGGTCGTGCTAGCAGGACGCGGGGAGCTTGCCGAATGGCGCGACGCCGCGCGCGCTTTCGCGGCTGCGGGCATCCTGCCGGAAGAGATCGATTGGTGCGAAAAAGGCGCGGAGCCGGACCTTGCGTTTCAACGCGACGCCATGCCGCCGGCGCCTGTCATGGCACGCAAGCCGATGACGGTGCCGCCCGCCTTCATCGAGCTTGTGGAGACAGTTCTCTGCCATTCCGACCCGGCGCGCTTTTCCCTGCTTTACCGCCTGCTTTGGCGGCTGCAACTGGACCGGCAACTGCTTGAAGTGGCTTCCGACGAGGACGTCGCCCGCGCCAGGCTGATGGCGAAAAACGTTCAACGCGACGCGCACAAGATGACGGCCTTCGTCCGCTTCAAGGAGGTTGGTGCGGTATCGGCCGACCGTCGAAAATTCCTCGCCTGGTTCGAGCCGGATCACCATATCGTCAGGCGCACAGCGCCTTTTTTCCAACGGCGCTTCACCGATATGGACTGGCTGATCGCCACGCCCGAGGGGTCTGCCGCCTGGGACGGCGAGCGGCTGACGATCAGCGACGAGCCGTGCGGAAAACCCAATCTCACCGATGCTGCCGATGAACTTTGGCGCACCTACTACGCCAGCATTTTCAATCCGGCGCGGTTGAAGCTGAAGGCGATGCAGGCGGAGATGCCGAAAAAATACTGGAAGAACCTGCCGGAAGCCGATCTCATCCCTGGGCTGATCGCATCGGCGGAGAGCAAGGTGGGGGCCATGGCCGGACGGGAGGCGACCCAGTCGTTGCCCTTTCACGATCGCCTGCAGGAAGCCGCGCGCACTATTCCGGCCGAGCCCGAAGCGCCGGCGGGCACGCTGGAAGCGCTACGCGCTGAAGCTGCGGCCTGCACCCGTTGTCCGCTTCATGCGAAGGCGACACAAACCGTATTCGGGGAAGGTCCGCGCAATGCCGAGGTGATGTTCGTCGGCGAGCAGCCGGGCGACCAGGAGGATATATCAGGGCGCCCCTTCGTCGGTCCCGCCGGCAGGCTTCTCGATCAAGTGATCACAGAAGCGGGCATCGACCGCTCAATGCTTTACGTCACCAATGCCGTCAAGCATTTCAAATATGAGCCGCGCGACAAACGTCGCATCCATCAGAAGCCCAATATGAGCGAGGTGAAGCATTGCCGCTGGTGGCTCAATCTGGAGATGGCGCTGATCAAGCCGAAGCTGGTCGTTGCGATGGGGGCGACGGCGCTTTCGGCGCTGACCGATACGAAACAGCGGCTGCAGGATGTCAGGGGGAAAGCGATCGCGATCGACGAGAGGCGAACGCTCTTCGTGACGGTGCATCCATCCTATCTGCTGCGTATTCCCGACGAGCGGCTGAAAGCGGAGGAACTGGCACGATTTCGCGAAGATATGCTGACAATTCAGCGCCTTATGCTTGCGGCTGCATAAACTGATTCCGAAGCCCCGGCGATGCTCCAATGGCAAGGCTGGCGCCATCGCTGATCGAGCGATGGCGTTCCGTATCTCAGGCGAAGTAGCTCTGCAGCGGCCGTACTTCCAGATTACCGGCCTTCAGCGCCTTGATTGCCTGGGCGGCGGCCTCGGCGCCTGCCATCGTCGTGTAATAGGGCACCTTCTGCATCAGCGTCGCACGGCGCAGCGACTTGGAGTCCGAGATCGCCTTGTTGCCATCGGTGGTGTTGATGACGAGCTGGACCTGGCGGTTGCGGATCGCGTCCTCGATGTGCGGACGGCCTTCCAGCACCTTGTTGATCTTGGTGGCGGTGATACCGTTTTCGGCGAGGAAGCGGGCGGTGCCGCCGGTCGCCAGCACTTTGAAGCCCTGTTCGACGAGGATGCTGATCGCCGGCAGCACGCGCGGCTTGTCGGCGTCGCGCACGGAGACGAAGACCGTGCCGTCACGCGGCAACTCGACGCCGGCGCCGAGCTGCGACTTGGCGAAGGCCAGTGCAAAATCGGTATCGAGGCCGATGACTTCTCCGGTCGAGCGCATTTCCGGGCCGAGCAGCGTGTCGACGCCGGGGAAACGGGCAAAGGGGAAGACGGCTTCCTTGACGGCGATGTGCTTCAGCTTGCGCGGATCGGGCTTTTCGCCGTAGGCGGCGAAGGTCGCATCGAGTTTTTCGCCGGCCATGACGCGGGCGGCGATCTTGGCGATCGGCGCGCCGATGGTCTTGGCGACGAAGGGCACGGTGCGCGAGGCGCGCGGATTGACTTCGAGAACGTAGACGGTGCCGTCCTTGATGGCGAACTGGACGTTCATCAGGCCGCCGACGTTGAGGGCCTTGGCCATCGCCTTGGCCTGGCGCTCCAGCTCGTCGAGCATCTCGTTGGAGAGCGTGCGCGGCGGCAGCGAGCAGGCGCTGTCGCCGGAATGGATGCCGGCTTCCTCGATATGCTCCATGATGCCGGCGACATAGACGTCGGTGCCGTCGGAGAGGCAGTCGACGTCGACTTCGATGGCGTGGCTGAGATAGCTGTCGAAGAGTAGCGGGTTCTTGCCGAGCAGAGTGTTGATCTGGCCGGTCTTGTCGTTGGGGTAACGCTGCTTGATATCCTCAGGCACCAGTTCAGGCACGGTATCAAGCAGGTAGCTCTGCAGCTGGCCTTCCGAATGCAGGATCTGCATGGCGCGGCCGCCAAGCACGTAAGAGGGACGCACGACCAGCGGGAAGCCGATTTCGGTGGCGACCATGCGGGCCTGCTCAACCGAATAGGCGATGCCGTTGTTCGGCTGGTTAAGGTCGAGCTTCATCAGGAGCTTCTGGAAGCGGTCGCGGTCCTCGGCAAGGTCGATCATGTCAGGCGCGGTGCCGAGGATCGGGATGCCGTTCTTTTCCAGCGCCTCGGCAAGCTTCAGCGGCGTCTGGCCGCCGAACTGGACGATGACGCCGACGACTTCGCCCTTTTCCTGTTCTGCCCGCAGAATCTCGATCACGTCCTCGGCCGTCAGCGGCTCGAAATAGAGGCGGTCTGACGTGTCGTAATCGGTCGAGACGGTTTCCGGGTTGCAGTTGATCATGATCGCCTCATAACCCGCATCCTTCAGCGCGAAGGCGGCGTGGCAGCAGCAATAGTCGAACTCGATGCCCTGGCCGATACGGTTCGGGCCACCGCCAAGGATGACGACCTTCTTGCGGTCGGAGACTTCAGCCTCGGAGCGGGCGGCGCCGACGAAAGGCGTCTCATAGGTCGAATACATATAGGCGGTCGGCGAGGCGAACTCGGCCGCACAGGTATCGATGCGCTTGAAGACAGGGCGGACATTCAGCTTGTTGCGGAATTCGGCGACTTCCTTCGGGCGCTTGCCGGTCAGCGTCGCCAGACGCGCGTCGGAGAAGCCCATGGCCTTCAGCATGCGCAGGTTTGTGGCATCCTGCGGCAGGCCGTGCTCGCGGATGCGAGCCTCCATCTCGACGATCGCCTTCAGTTCGGCGATGAACCAGGGATCGATCTTGCAGCCTTCGTGGACTTCAGCTTCGCTCATGCCCTGGCGTAGCGCCTGGGCGACCATGCGCAGGCGATCGGGCGTCGGTGTGCCGATTGCGGCGCGGATAGCGTTCTGGCTGGATTCGCCCTCTTCAAAGCCGGGGATCTCGATCTCGTCGAGGCCGGTCAGGCCGGTTTCGAGGCCGCGCAGTGCCTTCTGCAGTGATTCGGCGAAGGTGCGGCCGATCGCCATGACTTCACCGACCGATTTCATCGCGGTCGTCAGCACCGGCGAGGCGCCGGGGAATTTCTCGAAGGCGAAACGCGGGATCTTGGTGACGACGTAGTCGATCGACGGTTCGAAGGAGGCAGGCGTTGCGCCGCCGGTGATGTCGTTATCCAGTTCGTCGAGCGTATAGCCGATCGCCAGCTTGGCGGCGATCTTGGCGATCGGGAAACCGGTGGCCTTGGAGGCGAGCGCCGACGAGCGCGAGACGCGCGGGTTCATTTCGATGACGACGAGACGGCCGTCCTTCGGATTGACGGCGAACTGGACGTTCGAGCCGCCGGTCTCGACCCCAATCTCGCGCAGCACCGCGATCGAGGCGTTGCGCATGATCTGGTATTCCTTGTCCGTCAGCGTCAGCGCCGGCGCGACGGTGATCGAATCGCCAGTATGGACGCCCATCGGGTCGATGTTCTCGATCGAGCAGATGATGATGCAGTTGTCCGCCTTGTCGCGGACGACCTCCATTTCATATTCCTTCCAGCCGAGCACCGATTCTTCGACCAGCACTTCGGTGGTCGGCGAGGCATCGAGGCCGCCGCCGACGATCTCGAAGAATTCCGAGCGGTTGTAAGCGATGCCGCCGCCGGTGCCGCCGAGCGTGAAGGAGGGACGGATAATGGCGGGCAGGCCGACATGGTCGATCGCCTGGGCGGCAATTGCCATGGCATGGCTCATGTAACGCTGCTTGCGATCGCTCTCACCGAGGTTCCACTGGTTTTCCAGCTCGTCCAGCGCCTTGTCGAGGTCGGATCCCGAGAGGCTTTCGCGCAGCTTGACGCGTTCGGCCTCGTGCGTCTTGCGGTCGAGGTCCTTGATGTCGGTGGCGTTCGCCAGCATCGAGCGCGGCGTTTCCAGCCCGATACGGGCCATTGCCTCGCGAAACAGCGCGCGGTCTTCGGCCATGTCGATGGCGGCGGGCTTGGCGCCGATCATCTCGACATTGTAGCGGTCGAGCACACCCATGCGCTTCAGCGAAAGGGCGGTGTTCAGCGCCGTCTGGCCGCCCATGGTCGGCAGCAGCGCATCCGGGCGCTCCTTGGCGATGATCTTGGCGACGACCTCAGGGGTGATCGGCTCGACATAGGTGGCGTCGGCAAGACCCGGATCGGTCATGATCGTCGCCGGGTTGGAGTTGACGAGGATGACGCGGTAGCCTTCCTCCTTCAGCGCCTTGCAGGCCTGGGTACCAGAATAGTCGAACTCACAGGCCTGGCCGATGACGATCGGTCCCGCGCCGATGATGAGGATCGATTTGATATCTTGGCGCTTCGGCATGAGTGCTTCCGTTTTCTGGCTGCGCAGAAAGCCGGCCAGGGTGGGATGATCACCGGGTCGGGTCGCGCATGCTGGGTCTTTTCAGGCTAGAAGCGGCTTATAGGCAAATGTATTTGCAAACGGAACCCCATAAATCGCGGAATCGACAGGAATCCAACACGGCGCGAAAGACTATTTCCCATCAGACACGACCGCCAGCCGGATTTCGCCGCCGCCCTGCTTCCGGAAGAGCGAAAGCGGGAGTCCCGTCAAGCGCCTACGGCGCCGCGCGTCTTTTCAGACGCGCAAAGGACGCTGTAGCATTTTGAATGGCTGTATAATTTTCTCCTGAAATCGATTCCGATTTAAGGAATTATGCAGTAGCGCGTCTTCTTTACGTGAAGCGGCGGCGCACATTCTCGGCATAGCTGCGACTGACCGGGATTTTCGTGCCGTCGCGGGTGAGGATCAGCAGCCTGCCATTGTCGCGTTTCAGGCTTTCGACATGGGCGTCGGCCACCCAGTGCGAGCGATGTACGCGAAGGCCCGGCGTTGCGGCGGTTTCCTTCAGCGCGTCGGCAAAACGCAAGAGCACCAGTTCGCGCCCGCGGCTGGTCACCACCTCTGTATAGTGATCCTGGACGGAAAGGCGCAGCAGCGAGCCGCGATTCTCAGGCTTCAGCCGGTCGAGGATCGAGGTGCCGGGGCTGGTTTCCTCAGGAACTGCGGCTTCGGCGATTTTCTGGCTCATCGCCATGTAGGTCAAAAGGCAGAAGAGGGCGCAGAGCGGCAACGCAAAAAGCGCGCGCTGCAGGCCGCTTTGCAGCGTCGTCGTTTCGCCGGTGAAGGCATAATCGACGAGGCCGATGGCAAAACCGATCGGCAGGGCGGCGGCGAGCGAGCCCGCCATCATGCGGGCGAACATGGACGCGACCATCCCGTGCAGCAGCCTTTCGGCCGTGACTGCGCAGAGGATGGCGATCGCCCAGGCGACGGCATGCAGGCTCAGCCAGTAGCCGAGGCGTTCGCCGAAGGCCATGCTTTGCATCGTGCCGTAGGGACCGGTGACGGCAAAGAGCAGGACGATCGCGGCAAAGGTTCCCCAGAAACGCCGGGAGTGGAGAAAGACCTGCAATTCGCGAAGCGTGGATTGCAAGAAGGGGTGAATCACGAAGTTTTCCTGCCGTTTGCGCGGTTCGGATTGAGGAAGATGAAGTCTTGTCGGAAAGAGCGATCGAATTCAACCGGATGCCGCTCATGACCCTCGAACCGCTCCTCGACGCCCCGCTCGCCGTTCAGATCCATGTTGCCGCCGTTACGCCGGCGGCACTTCTCGGCGCCTATATCCTGCTGCGCCCGAAGGGCACGCCGCTGCACCGGCTGCTCGGCAGGATCTGGATGGCGCTGATGGTTGTAACGGCGATTTCGAGCTTCTTCATTCATGAGCTCGATCTCTTCTACGGGTTCAGCCCGATCCATCTTCTGTCGATCGCAACATTGTTCGGCAGCTGGAATGCGATTGCGGCGGCTCGTCGCGGCGATATCCGTCTGCACAAGCGCATCGTCGCCGGCCTTTATTTCGGCGGCATCGTCTTTGCCGGCCTGTTCACTTTCGTGCCTGGTCGGATCATGCATGCGGTCGTCTTCACCGGCGCAGAATGGCCGGCGGCCCTTGCCGCGGCGGTGATCGGCTCGATCCTGGTCGCAATCGTGCTGCGCCGCCGACGCGGGGGCCTGATTGCCCGATGAAGTCGCTGGAATTCCGGCCGCCGACGGATATATAGATTCCTTGAGTGCAAGCACAGGCATTGCCGGGGAGAGCGAAGATGGAATGGAGAGGCCGGCGTCAGTCCGATAATATCGAGGATCGCCGCAGCGATCCGACCGGTGGCGGTTTCGGCCGCGGCGGCGGCTTTAATTTCCCCTCCGGCGGCGGCGTTCGCCGCGCCGGCGGCGGCCTCAGCATCGGCACGATCATCTTTCTCGTCGTCATCTATTTTATCTTCAAGGCGATGGGCATCGACCTGATGCAGGTGCTCGATACCGGCGGCACGACGAGCGGTCCCGGCTACGAGCAGAGCCAGTCCGGCGGAACACGCACGCCCGCCAATGACGAGATGACTGCTTTCATGCGCACCGTTCTTGCCGAGACCGAAGATACCTGGAAGGGCATCTTCCAGGCGCAGGGCCAGAATTACGAGGAGCCACGCCTCGTGCTGTTCTCGGGCTCGACGGCATCGGCCTGCGGCTCCGCATCATCTGCAACAGGCCCGTTCTACTGCCCCAGCGACCACAAGGTCTATCTCGATACCGAATTCTTCCAGGAGCTTTCCGACCGCTTCGGCGCGTCGGGCGATTTCGCCGAGGCCTATGTCGTTGCTCACGAGGTCGGCCATCACGTGCAGAACCTGCTTGGCATCCTGCCGAAGTTCAACCAGGCTCGTCAGCGCATGAGCGAGGCCGAGGCCAACAAAATGTCGGTGCGCGTCGAGTTGCAGGCCGATTGCTTCGCCGGCATCTGGGGCAAATATACCCAGCAGAAGGGCCTGCTGGAGTCAGGCGATCTGGAGGAGGCGCTGAACGCCGCCCAGCAGATCGGCGACGACACGCTGCAGAAGCGGTCACAGGGTTACGTCGTGCCGGAAAGCTTCAACCACGGCACCTCGGAGCAGCGCGTCAGATGGTTCAAGCGTGGCTTCGACAGCGGCCAGCTGTCAGCCTGCGATACGTTCTCCGGCCCGATTTGAGGAGAAGATGAAGGGGCGCATGGCACAAAGCACATCGCAGCCCCTTCCATCTTTGCTTACTTCTCGCTGTCCATATGCTGCAGCATATGCTCGGGATAACGCCCACCTGCGGCCGCGTCTTTCGGCACGGCGCGTTCGATGATGGCGAAATCGTCTGGCGACAGGTCGACGGCGCGTGAGCCGAGCGCCTCGGTCAGCCGGTCGCGGCGGCGAGCGCCGATGATCGGGACGATATCCTTGCCCTTGGCGGCGACCCAGGCGATGGCGATCTGGGCGACAGAGACGCTCTTTGCCTCGGCAATCCCACGCAGCTTCTCCACCAGAGCGAGGTTCTGCTCGATATTGCCTTCCTGGAAGCGCGGGCTGTAGGCGCGGAAATCGCCGGCCGTCCCACCCTGGCCCTTTTGCCAGTGGCCACTGATCAGGCCGCGCGAGAGCACGCCGTAGGCGGTGATCGAAATGCCGAGTTCACGTGTCGTTGGCAGGATCTTCTCCTCAATGCCGCGCGAGATCAGCGAATATTCGATCTGCAGGTCGACGATCGGGGCAACAGTGGCGGCGCGGCGGATCGTGTCGGCGCCGACTTCCGACAGGCCGATATGCCTGACATAACCTGCCTTGACCATGTCGGCGATGGCGCCGACCGTGTCCTCGATCGGCACGTTCGGATCGAGGCGGGCGGGGCGATAGATGTCGATATAGTCGACGCCGAGGCGCTGCAGCGTATAGCTGAGGAAGTTCTTCACCGCGACCGGGCGGGCGTCGAAGCCGCTCCAGCCGCCGACGGGATCGCGCAGGCCGCCGAACTTGACGCTGACGACGGCGTCCTCGCGCCTGCGGCCTTTCAATGCCTCGCCAATCAGCATTTCGTTATGGCCCATGCCATAGAAATCGCCGGTGTCGAGCAGGTTGATGCCGACATCGAGCGCGGCATGGATCGTCGCGATGCTTTCTGCGCGATCGGAGGGGCCATACATGCCCGACATGCCCATGCAGCCGAGGCCGATGGCCGAGACATCGGGTCCGGTCTTTCCCAAACGATAGGTCTGCATTGTCTTCTCCTTCTTCTGTGCCGGGTGGCGCTGCCGGACGCCGTTTTACCGCTTTCGCATTTGTGCGACAATCCGGATAGTGTCGAACGGGCCGTACGGAAAAATGCACAATGAACGATCTTCCCCTGAGTGATCTGGATGCCTTCACGGCAATTGCAAGGGAGCGAAGCTTCCGCGCCGCCGCCCGCAAGCGCGGGGTTTCAGCGTCTTCGCTGAGCGAGTCGCTCAGGCGGCTGGAGGAGCGGCTCGGCGTGCGCCTGCTCAACCGGACGACGCGCAGCGTCACGCCGACGGCCGCCGGCGAACGATTGCTGGCGCAGCTGGCGCCGGCGCTCAGTGAGGTCGCGGCCGCACTCGGCGCGCTCGACAGTTTCCGCGACAGGCCGGCCGGCACGCTGCGGCTCAATGTGCCGACGATCGCGGCGCGGCTGTTCTTGCCCGACATTGCCTGCCGGTTCCTGAAGCTTTATCCCGAGATCGAGCTGGAGATCGTCGCCGAGGATACGTTCATCGACGTGCTCGCCGCCGGTTTCGATGCCGGCATCCGTTATGACGAGCGGATCGAGCGCGACATGATCGCTGTACCGATCGGCCCGCGCCGGCAGCGCTACATCACCGCCGCTTCGCCGGCCTATCTCCAGGAAAGGGGCGTACCGCAGCATCCGCGTGATCTGCTGGAGCACAACTGTATCCGGCACCGTTTCCTCAGCGGGGCCGCGCTCACCTGGGAATTCGAGCGTGGCGGCGAGACTCTGGCCATCTCGCCGAGCGGTGCGCTGACTTCCAATTCAATCGAGGTGGAGCTTGCCGCGGCGATCGCGGGACTGGGCATCATCGGCTCATTCCAGGAGCTTCTGGAACCGAGCCTCGCCTCCGGTCAACTGGTCGCTATCCTCGACGATTGGGTGAGCGAATTTTCCGGCCCATATCTCTACTACGCCAGCCGACGGCATATGCCGGCACCGTTACGCGCTTTCATCGATTTTCTGAAGCTGGATCGGCAGCGCGCGGCCTCCGGTTGAGGCCTCTCACAAAGTTCCCGTTGAGCATTATCAAAAACTTTGAAATGTTCACGGATTGTTTCGGTTTCTTTTCTGAGCTATGTCATTTTCTCGGCGATGAGATCGTCTTTTCAGAACCAACCGCTGTAGAGATGCCTCATGCTTGACCCTAAATTCGTTCGCCGCGGCCTTTTCCTGGTCTTCATCATCCTCTTCCTCGACATTATCGGCATCGCCATCATCATGCCGGTGCTGCCCGCCTATCTGGAGCAACTGACCGGCGGCAGCGTCAGCGACGCGGCGATCGACGGCGGCTGGCTGATGCTGGTCTATGCCGGCATGCAATTCCTGTTCGCGCCGCTGCTCGGAAATCTGTCCGACCGTTTCGGCCGCCGGCCGATCCTTTTGCTTTCGGTGCTGACCTTCGCGATCGACAATTTCATCTGCGGCATTGCCACCAGCTTCTGGATGCTGTTCGTCGGCCGCGTGCTGGCCGGCATTAGCGGCGGCAGTTTCGCCACCTGCTCGGCCTATATCGCCGATATCAGCACGGAGGAGAACCGGGCGAAGAATTTCGGGCTGATCGGCATCGCCTTCGGCGTCGGCTTCACCATCGGCCCCGTCGTCGGCGGTGTCCTCGGCGAATTCGGCCCGCGTGTGCCATTCCTCGGCGCGGCCGCGCTATCGCTTGTCAATTTCATCGCCGCCTGCTTCCTGCTGCCGGAGACACTGGAGGCGAAGAACCGCCGCCGGTTCGAGTGGAAACGCGCCAACCCGCTCGGCGCTTTGCGCCAGATGCGCCATTATCCCGGCATCGGCTGGGTCAGCCTCGTCATGTTCCTGTTCTTCCTGGCACATGCCGTCTATCCCTCGGTCTGGGCGTTCGTCTCGACCTATCGCTACGGCTGGAGCGAAGGACAGATCGGCCTGTCGCTCGGTATTTACGGCATCGGCGCCGCGATCGTCATGGGCCTGGTTCTGCCGCGGATCGTGCCGGTGCTCGGCGAGTGGAAGACCGCTCTTCTCGGCCTCTGCTTCTCGGCCGTCGGTCTCACCGGTTATGCCTTCGCCTGGGAGGGCTGGGTCGTCTATGTCATCATCGTTGCGACTGTCATGGAAAACGTCGCTGATCCGCCGCTGCGCAGCATTGCCGCCGGCATGGTGCCGCCCTCGGCGCAGGGCGAGCTGCAGGGCGCGCTCACCAGCCTCAGCAGCATCACCACCATCGCCGGGCCGCTGATCTTCACGCAGATGTTCGGTTATTTCACGCGGCCCGAGGCGCCGGTCACCTTTGCCGGCGCGCCCTATCTTGCCGCCGCCCTATTCATCCTGGTGGCCGCCGGCGTGTTCCTCGTTCGGGTCCGGATCCGTGAGTCGGCCGAGGCGTTGGAAGCGGCAGGTTGATCGATCAGAAACGCTGATGTGATGATGAATTTTTCATCATCTGCCTCATTTGGGGTAGTTCTTTGCGGAGCTTTGATCTAAGTCCGGATGATATTTCGCCGCAAGCTGCGGCGACGCATATTTCAATCACAGGACTGGTGTCATGGACACGCCGATCGACGCGCGCAGACTTGCGCCGACAGCAGATAATCGTTGGAGCGCACATTTCCGTGCAACGCTGGCGCTCGGCATTCCGCTGATCGGCGCGCAACTCGCCCAACTCGGCATCAACACCACCGACGTGATGATCGTCGGCCGCCTCGGCGCCGAGCATCTGGCGGCGATGGTGCTTGCGGCACAGTTCCTGTTCACAATCCTGATCTTCGGCTCGGGCTTTGCCATCGCCGTCATTCCGATGGTGGCGCAGGCCTATGGCCGCGGCGACGTCGTCTCGGTGCGCCGGTCGCTGCGCATGGGTCTGTGGGTAGTGATCGCCTATTGGGTCATCATGCAGCCGGCCTTCTTCAATTCGGAGCAGATCCTTCTCTTTGCGCAGCAGAAGCCCGAGGTGGCCAAGCTCGCCCACGGCTACATCATGATCGGCCAGTTCGGCGTGCTGCCGGCGCTGCTCTTCAACGTCATGCGCGCGCTGGTCAGCGCCATCGGCAAGGCGGGCATCATCCTCAACGTCACCATCGCCACGCTGGTGATGAACGCGATCTTCGCCTATATGCTCGTGCTCGGCCATTTCGGCTTTCCGGCGATGGGGCTCGAAGGTGCTGCGATCGTTTCGGTCGTCGTGCAGACGGCCGGCTTCCTCTTCATCCTGGCTTTCGTGCAGCGACGGGAGGAGACCCGGCGCTACGAGATCTTCGTGCGGTTCTGGAAGCCCGACTGGCATGCGCTGCTGGAGGTCATCCGCCTCGGTTTCCCGATCAGCGTCACCATCCTTGCCGAGGTCAGCCTGTTCACGGTGGCTTCGCTCCTGATGGGCCATATC
Source organism: Rhizobium leguminosarum (assembly GCF_002953715.1). Taxonomy (GTDB): domain Bacteria; phylum Pseudomonadota; class Alphaproteobacteria; order Rhizobiales; family Rhizobiaceae; genus Rhizobium; species Rhizobium leguminosarum_V. The sequence goes on along the minus strand of NZ_CP025012.1, from coordinate 3,043,035 downwards.
GGCACGATCGAGCTTGCCGCTCATGGCATCGCCCTGCAATGGGCCTCGATCGCCTTCATGATCCCGCTCGGCCTCAGCCAGGCGGCAACGGTGCGCGTCGGTGTCGCGCACGGGCAGGGCGACTATCAGGGGTTGGTGCGCGCTTCGATCATGGTGCTGATCCTCGCCTGCGCCATTTCGGCGGTGGGTTCGGTGCTCTTTGCCACCATGCCGCAATTCCTCGGCAGCTGGTTCCTCGACGTCAATTCGGCCGAGGCGCCCGAGGTGCTTGCCTATGCTGGGCCGCTGATCGTCGTTGCCGGGCTTTTCCAGCTCGTCGACGGGCTACAGGTGATCGCCAACGGATTGCTGCGCGGCCTCAAGGACGCACGCGTGCCGATGATCATGGCGTTGATCGCCTACTGGCCGATCGGCTTCTTCCTCGCCTGGGCCTTTGCCTTCCCGCTGGGTTTCGGCGGCATCGGCATCTGGTTCGGCTTCCTCGTCGGGCTGGCAGCCGCCGCCGTCATGCTCTGCGCGCGCTTCTACCTTCTCCTTCGCCGCGAAGGAGTGACGGCCAGCGCCTGATATCTCCTGATCAGGCTGCGACCGGCTTGTAGCCGGCGATATCGGCGCGGATGCCGAGCCGTTCGAACATTTCCTGCGGACTAAGGTTCGCCGTCGCCTGCGCGGCGGTGACCGCTGCCTGCGACTGCTCGAACGCCTCGGCATTTTCCCATTCGGCGATCGTCACGAAGTTGAATTCGCCGGGGCCTGCGACCTGTTCCAGGACAGAGTGGCGAGTGAAGCCTTGCTGCGTCTGCAGCAATGTATGTGTGCACACCATATGCATCAGGAACTCGTCGCGCGCCGGAGGTGGCACGGCGAACTTGTCGATCCTGTAGAAAACGCCGTTCATCCGGTTTTCTCCCGCATCAGATGTTTGCAGGCAGATCTGTAATTCCTCAAGATAAGTTGAGGTCAATATACGAATGAAGAAAAAGGCCCACTTGGGTGGGCCTTCATCTAAACGGGCATTATTTGAAATCAGCGTTCGGCGAGCGCCGGTTCGCCCTTCTTCTCGCGCACCATGTTGATGAAGCGACGGAAGAGATAGTGGCTGTCCTGCGGGCCGGGAGAGGCTTCCGGATGATGCTGGACGGAGAAGACCTGCTTGCCGAGGACGCGCAGGCCGCAATTGGTGCCGTCGAAAAGCGAAATATGAGTCTCTTCAACACCATCTGGCAGCGACTTCGAGTCGACCGCGAAGCCGTGGTTCATCGAGACGATCTCGACCTTGCCTGTGGTATGGTCCTTGACAGGGTGGTTGGCGCCGTGGTGGCCCTGATGCATCTTTTCGGTCTTCGCGCCGAGTGCGAGGCCCAGCATCTGGTGGCCGAGGCAGATGCCGAAGACCGGGATATCGGTCTTAACAAGCGTCTTGATCACAGGCACGGCATATTCACCGGTTGCCGCCGGATCGCCCGGGCCGTTCGACAGGAAGATGCCGTCCGGCTGCATGGCGAGCACATCTTCGGCACTCGTTGCGGCAGGCACGACAGTCACCTTGCAGCCGAGCCCGGCAAACAGGCGCAGGATGTTGCGCTTGACGCCGTAATCCAGGCAGACGACGTGGTATTTCGCGTCCGTCGCCTTGAGTTCACCGTAACCTTCATTCCACACCCACGGCGTTTCGGTCCATTGCGAGGACTGGCCCGACGAGGCAATCTTGGCGAGGTCGAGACCTTCGAGGCCGCTCCAAGCTTTGGCTTCGGCCTTCAGCGTCTCGATGTCGAAGACGCCGTTCGGGTCGTGGGCGATCACCGCGTTCGGGGCGCCGTTCTCACGGATCCAGGCGGTCAGCGCGCGTGTGTCGATGCCGCAAAGGCCGATGACGCCGCGGGCCTTCAGCCATTGGTCGAGGTGCTTGGCGGCGCGGTAGTTCGAGGGGTCAGTGATATCGGCCTTGAAGATGACGCCGACGGCACCATGGCGGGCGGCAGGGGTCAAATCCTCGATGTCTTCATCGTTGGTGCCGATATTGCCGATATGCGGGAAGGTGAAGGTGACGATTTGGCCGAGATAGGAGGGGTCCGTCAGGATCTCCTCATAGCCGGTCAGCGCGGTGTTGAAGACCACTTCGGCAGGCACCTTGCCGGTGGCGCCGATGCCCTTGCCTTCGATGACCGTGCCGTCGGCAAGAACGAGCAGGGCGGTCGGCTTCTCGATTGTCCAGGGTGCTGTCGCGGTCATCTTCATCCCGTTTCCGGCGTTCGGTGCGCGCGTTGCCGCGGCTCGCCGCCTTTTGATCTCGCAGGCGCGTGGACGCGGCAATGCCGCGCGCTTCAGGCCTGATCACGAATTTTGGTGCAGGTGGCGGTAAATAGCCACGCAATCGCTTGCGGTCAATCTTTGTAGCCGAGATTGCGGCCGTTTTCCTGCGCTTTATCGCAATGACCGCGCAATTTATTTGATCCCCCGCATCAGCGTGGTTTATGAAGCGGCATCAAAACAGGAGTGAAGACCATGCTGCGCGATCAACTCGCCACCCAGCTGAAAGAGGCGATGAAGGCCAAGAATGCGGAGCGGCTTTCCACCGTCCGGCTGATTCAGGCCGCGGTCAAGGACCGCGATATCGCCAACCGCGGCACCGGTAAGGAGCAGGCGAGCGACGACGAGATCCTGCAGATTCTCGCCAAAATGGTGAAGCAGCGTGACGAATCGGCAAAGATCTACGAGGAGAATTCCCGGCCGGAGCTTGCCGCCAAGGAGCGCGCCGAAATCATCGTCATCCAGGATTTCATGCCGAAGCAGCTTTCGGACGGCGAAGTGCGCGCCAATGTCTCGGCGATCATCGCCGAGACCGGTGCCGCGGGCGCCAAGGACATGGGCAAGGTAATGGCGGCGCTGAAGGAGCGTTATGCCGGCCAGATGGATTTCGCCAAGGCATCGGCGACCGTCAAGGAACTGTTGAACGGATAAGCCTTAGATAACCCGTCTTGCCTGCGGTTCGTCACGGACCGCAGGCCCGAGCACCGCTTCGGCGGCGGCATCGATGATGGCGAATTTCGCCGCCTGATAATTCCAATATTCGCGGATGAAATGGGCCGACAGCCAGAAGTCGCCCTTGCGGGAGGGTTCGGTCCAGCCGATACTCTCCATGGTCGCTGCCTGCATCAGAAGCCGCTTCAGATGGGTGTTGGAGATCATGAACTGTTCGCGGATTTCCCTGAGCGACAGAGGGCCAAGCACGACGCGGTCCGCCGTCCTTGGAAATTCGGGAAGGCGCGAGATCAGGTAGTCCATCACCAGCCCGCCGGAATTTGCCCAGTTGAAGAGGTTGAAGGTGGCGCCCGGATTACGCACCGCTTCACTTCCTATGATCGCCCTTGCAATCAGTGGCTGGATCGCTGCCATCATCGCCGAGGGGTTGGCGGTGATCTTATCGGCGCGCTCACCGCCGTCGAGGCTGTCGAGGATCATCATATGGGCGACGAGCCATCGGGTGAAATGCTGCTCGGCGATTTCGGTGGGCTCGAGGTAGCGTGTGCGCTTATCGGGGCCGGGAACCGGTCGCAGGAAGCGATAGGCCAGCATTTCCTGCATGAAGGCCGCGGCCGTGTTGCGGCTGGCGATGTTGTTCCTGACCGCAAAATCGATGAAGCGGCCGGAATAGAGGCCGCCGCTCTTCCCGTCGTCGGAATAACCGTAGTGAAGCGCAAAGCCGGCATGGGCCATCAGCCAGCGCTGCTGCGCGGCGAAGATCGAAGCGATGCGCGGGCTCTCGCGATAGATGGCGAGCATCTGATCGGCGCAATGGAGGATGGCAGCGAGAAAGCGATCGTCTGCTGCAAGATTATCCGCGGTAAAAGCCATTTGGAGAGGTCCAGGGAGTTCGGCGCATACATCTTTCATGCAAGCGCCGCCTGTCAACGATTTTATCGATAAGCGGTTAATTTTAAAGGGAGAGTTGTCGCAGGAGAGCCAAAAATTTAAGAAGGCAGGAGCTGGGGGCGCTCCTGCCTTCTTGCTCTTTGCGTCCACCGGCACGCAGGGCCGAAGCCCAAGCCGGAGGGTATTTGCAAAGGCACCCTTGCGAAGCGGCGCCGGGGGTAGGGATGGTGCTTCGCTCGGGGATCGCTTTGTTGAGATCGAACCTATTGCGGCGCGGCGGCTTATTCAAATTACAAAAAAATAATAATTGCCGGAATCGGCGGTTTGGGAGGCGTCGAAGCGGATCCTCGGGAGGTGGCGCTAGGGATGATGAGGAGCAATCATCTGAGGGGATAATCTTTTGTTTCCAAAAGATTTTCTCTCAATTCTGTTAGAGGTCGCCGCTCCTGCTCAAGCTTTTCTGACGGCAGAATTCCGGCTCCGAAGGGACAATAATGTCGCACCCTGTCGCAGGGGGCGATAACGCGTTGTTGATTGGATAACCGGAGGCGGCAATGATGGCCGCATAGCCTGTGAATAGCGGGTTTTCATGACAAGTTTCATGGCGTGGAGCGGCAAAGCAGCTTATATGAAGGCTGATCAAGAGGTATAAATGCGCTTTTCCAACACCTTTCTCGATGATATTCGCGACCGCGTTCCGATTTCGAACGTGATTGCGCGTCGCGTCAGCTGGGACAAGCGCAAGACAAACGTGTCGCGCGGCGATTACTGGGCCTGCTGCCCGTTCCACGGCGAGAAATCGCCGAGCTTCCATTGCGAGGACCGAAAGGGCCGCTATCACTGCTTCGGCTGCGGCGTCACCGGCGACCATTTCCGCTTTCTCACCGAGCTGGAGGGCCTGAGTTTTCCCGAAGCGGTGCAGCAGATCGCCGATATGGCCGGCGTGCCTATGCCACTTGCCGATCCTGTGATGGAGAAGCGCGAAAAGGAGCGCGGCTCGCTGATCGACGTCATGGAAATGGCGACGCAATTTTTCCAGGATCAGCTGCAGACGGCGAATGGGGCGAGGGCGCGCGCCTACCTGCGCGACCGCGGATTGACGGGGCGCACCATCGAGACCTTCCGTCTCGGCTATGCGCCCGAGAGCCGCAATGCGCTCAAGGAATTCCTCGCCGGCAAGGGTGTCTCCAAGGATCAGATCGAGGCCTGCGGTCTGGTCGTCCATGAAAACGTGCCGGTTTCCTACGATCGTTTCCGCGACCGCATCATGTTCCCGATCCTTTCATCGCGGGAAAAGGTGATCGCTTTCGGCGGCCGCGCCATGTCGGCCGACGCGCCGGCGAAATATCTGAACTCCAACGAGACGGAGCTCTTCCACAAGGGCAATGTTCTTTACAATTTCGCCCGTGCGCGGCGCGCGATCCAGGGACCGGGCCGCGGCGATCCTCAAGATGACAATGCGACCGGCACCATCATCGCCGTCGAAGGCTATATGGACGTGATCGCGCTGCATCAGGCGGGCATCGAGAATGCCGTTGCGCCGCTCGGCACAGCGCTCACCGAAAACCAGCTCGAGCTGCTCTGGAAGATGGTGCCGCAACCGGTGCTCTGCTTCGACGGCGACGGCGCCGGCATCCGCGCCGCCAATCGCGCCGCCGAACTGGCGCTGCCGCATCTCAAGCCCGGCCGTTCTGTTCGCTTCGCGCTTCTGCCCGACGGCAAGGATCCGGACGATCTCGTGCGCGATGACGGGCGCGCGCCTTTCGACAAGGTGATGAGCCAGGCAAAGCCGCTCTCCGAGATGCTTTGGAGCCGGGAGATCAGCACCGGCAAGTTCGACACGCCCGAGGCGCGCGCCGAACTGGAGGCGCGACTGAAGCAACTGGTCGCGGTCATCGCCGACGAGAACGTGCGCCGTCACTACCAGCAGGATATTCGCGACCGGCTGAATGCCTTCTTCCAGCCGCAGTTCCAGAACCGCAACAATGGCGATCGCCGCGGCGGCTTCAACGGCAATGGCAATTACCGGACGGGCCGCGACAATGCCGGCAAGGCAGGGCCGAAAAGCCCGAGCGTCATTTCCGAAAGGCTCGCCCGGTCAGGCCCGGTGCGGGGCCACCAGAACAATACGGCGCTGCGGGAATGCGTGCTGGCGCTGACCGTCGTCAATCACCCCTCGCTGATGATCGACGATTATGACGAGATCGCCGCGATCGAATATGACAGCCGCGAGCTGCAGCGGCTCTGGTCGGCGATGCTGGGGGCAGCCGCGGCCGTCGCCGGCCCGCATCTGACGCGCGAATATCTGACCGAAAGGCTGGAATTCGAAGGCTTCGGCCCGCTCATCAAGAGCCTCGACCAGCAGGTGCGCAATGCCCGGCTGTGGATCGCGACCGAGGAGGCGGCGATGGAAGATGCGCGTGAAGGATACCGCCAGGCGCTGGCCTCCCACAAGCGGGCGAAGGCGCTGCGCCGGCAGAAGATCGAGCTCGAGCGCGAGATCGCGCTGGCGACCGAAGCCGGCGACGGCGAGGCGATCGTTCAGCTGATGCGGGCGCAGCAGGAAGTGCATTTCGAAGGGGTGCGCCTTGAGAACCAGGAGGCGATCATCGATGGCTTCGGCGTGCTTTCCGGCCGCGTCAAAGGGGCGGCGAACCACTGATGTCGCTGACTGAACGGAATGAACCGGGTTTTTCCGCTTCCGGCGCGCTGTTTTCTTCCGGCCGCTCGCCGCTCGAGATTCTCAAGCAGGTCTATGGCTATTCCTCCTTCCGCGGCAAGCAGCAGCAGGTGGTCGAGCACGTGGTTTCCGGCGGCGATGCGGTCGTGCTCTTTCCCACAGGTGCGGGCAAATCGCTGTGCTTCCAGATCCCGGCGCTCTGCCGCGATGGCGTCGGCATCGTGGTTTCGCCACTGATTGCGCTGATGCGCGATCAGGTCGAGGCGATGAAGCAGCTCGGCATCCGGGCAGCCGCGCTCAACTCGTCGCTGTCGCGCGAGGAGTTCGTCGAGGTTCGCCGCGCGCTTTCGGCGGGCCAGCTCGACCTTCTCTACGTCACGCCCGAGCGTATTCTGACCGATGGTTTCCGCGAGCTGATCGCCAACGAGAAGATCGCGCTGTTTGCCATCGACGAGGCCCACTGCGTCTCGCAATGGGGCCATGATTTCCGGCCGGAATATCGCGCGCTCGGCCGGCTCGGCGAGCAATATCCCGGTGTGCCCCGTGTGGCGCTGACGGCGACGGCTGATCCGCACACACGCGACGACATCATCGAGCGGCTGGGGCTCGATGCCGCCCAGATCTTCACGACCAGCTTCGACCGACCGAACATCGCCTATGAGATCGTCGAGCGTGACCAGCCGCGCCAGCAGCTGTTGCGGTTCCTGTCCGGCCACAAGGGCGACAGCGGCATCGTCTATTGCCTGTCGCGCGCCAAGGTCGAGGATACGGCCGAATGGCTGAACGGGCAGGGCATTCGCGCGCTTGCTTACCATGCCGGCATGGACAGGGCCGTTCGTGACGCCAATCAGGATGCCTTCCTCAAAGAAGAAAATCTTTGCCTGGTCGCCACCGTTGCCTTCGGCATGGGCATCGACAAACCGAACGTGCGTTATGTCGCGCATCTCGATCTGCCGGGTTCCGTCGAGGCCTATTATCAGGAGACCGGACGTGCCGGACGCGACGGCCTGCCGTCCGAGGTCTGGATGGCTTATGGCATGGCCGACGTCATCCAGCGCGGCCGGATGATCGATGAGGGCAATGCCGCCGCGGAGATCAAACGGGTCGAACGCGCCAAGCTCAACGCATTGCTAGCGATCTGCGAGACCGCCTCCTGCCGCCGCCAGGCGATCCTTGCCCATTTCGGTGAGGCGCATGCCGGCCATTGCGGCAATTGCGACACCTGCCTGAAGCCGGTCGAGACCTGGGAGGGCACGGAGGCGGCGATCAAGGCGCTGGCCGCCATCTATCGCACCGGCGAGCGTTTCGGCGCTGGCCATGTCGTCGACGTGCTCCTTGGCAACGTCAACGAAAAGACCGAACGTTTCGGTCATGCCGAAATGCCGGTCTTCGGCGCCGGCAAGGATATTCCGGCGCGCGTTTGGCAGTCGGTCTTCCGCCAGCTGCTCGCCATGGGGTTGATCCGCGTCGACCACGAGGCCTTTGGGGCGCTGAAGCTGGAGCCGGAGGCGCGCGCTGTCTTCAAACACGAGCGGCAGGTGTTCTTCCGCAAGGATCGGCCGGCCTCGGAACGGCGCACGAAGAAGGCGGAGCGCAGCGAGCGCAAATCGGGACTATCAGGCGCAGACGGCAGTCTCTTCGAGGCGCTGCGGGCCGAGCGTATGGCGATTGCGAAATCGCTCGGCGTGCCGCCCTATGTCGTCTTTCCCGATACGACGCTGATAGCCTTCGCCACCGAGAAGCCGCGCAGCCGCAAGGAACTGCTCGCCATATCAGGTGTCGGGCAGGCGAAGCTCGAACGCTACGGCGATGCCTTCCTGGAGATCATTCTGGCGCAGGACAACGGCTAACGGACCCGTCTGATCCTTGAGATCGGGCGAGGGGGCATGGTAGTGCTGCCTCTACAGCGCCGCGCGTCTTTTTCAGACGCGCAAAGGACGCTGTAGCACTTTGAATTGCTGCATAATTTTCTCCTGAAATCGATGCCGATTTAAGGAATTATGCAGTAGGGAGGAGCGCCGATGGCCCAGAATATCTACGACCGACCGGAATTTTTCACCGGATATAGCGGCATGAGGCGATCCGTCCACGGGCTTGACGGAGCATCCGAGTGGCCGGCCGTGCGCGCGCTGCTGCCCGATCTTGCCGGCAAGCGTGTTGTCGATCTCGGCTGCGGCTTCGGCTGGTTTTCGCGTTTCGCCGTGAGCCAGGGTGCTGCAAGCGTGCTTGCGCTCGACATCTCGGAAAAGATGATCGCCAGAGCGAGGGCCGATACGACTGAAGCAGCGATCACCTATGAGATCGCCGATCTCGAGCATCTCACGCTTGCTCAAGCCTCTTTCGATTTCGCCTACAGCTCGCTGGCGCTGCATTATATCGAGGATTTCGCCGGTCTGGTCGCGACGGTTTATCGCGCGCTTTTGCCGGGATCGCATTTCGTCTTCACCATCGAGCATCCGATCTTCATGGCGCCGACCAATCCCGCCTGGGCAACCGATGCCGAGGGGCGGCGTATCTGGCCGCTCGATCGCTATTCCGTCGAAGGTCCGCGCACCACCGACTGGCTCGCCAAGGGTGTGGTCAAGCAACACCGCAAGCTCGGCACGACGTTCAACACCTTGAACGCGGCCGGTTTTGCCATTCGCCATGTCGAGGAGTGGAGCCCGAATGAAGATGAACTCCACGACAATCCCGATTGGGCGGAGGAACTGGACCGGCCGATGTTCCTGCTGATTGCGGTCCAGCGCTGAAGAAGACAAGCCGGCGGCGATATGCTAACCCGGCGGTAGCGCATCGGCCCAAAAATCGGAATCGATTTTTGGAAAGCACGATGCGCAGATTAAAAGTGTAACAGCGTCCTTTGCGCGTCTGATAAGACGCGCGGCGCTGTAGGGAAATCTCTGGGAAAGGCCGTCCATGACCTCGCAATTTCTCTCCCATCTCAGCAACGAGATCTCAGCGCTGAAGGATGCCGGCCTCTACAAATCCGAGCGCGTCATCAGCTCCAAGCAGGCGGGCGAGATCGCGATTTCCACCGGCGAGCGGGTGCTGAATTTCTGCGCTAACAACTATCTCGGCCTTGCCGACAACGAGGAACTGGCCGAGGCCGGCAAGCAGGCGCTCGACCGCTACGGCTACGGCATGGCCTCGGTCCGCTTTATCTGCGGCACGCAGGAGGAGCACAAGCAGCTCGAAGCGCGCATCTCCTCTTTCCTCGGCATGGAGGACACGATCCTTTATTCCTCCTGCTTCGATGCCAATGGCGGTCTCTTCGAAACGCTGCTCTCGGAAGAGGACGCGATCATCTCGGACGCGCTGAACCACGCCTCGATCATCGACGGCGTCAGGCTTTCGAAGGCCAAGCGTTTCCGCTACGCCAACAACGACATGGCAGCACTCGAAGAGGAACTGAAAAAGGCCGAAGGCAGCCGCTTCAAACTGGTCGCCACCGACGGCGTCTTCTCGATGGACGGCATCATCGCCAATTTGGGCGGTGTCTGCGATCTCGCCGAGAAATACGGCGCGATGGTCATGGTCGATGACAGCCATGCGGTCGGCTTCGTCGGCAAGAACGGTCGCGGTTCGCCGGAATATTGCGGCGTCGAGGGCCGGATCGACATTATCACCGGCACGCTCGGCAAGGCGCTCGGCGGCGCCTCGGGCGGTTATACCTCGGCGAATGCAGAGGTTGTGGATTGGCTGCGGCAGCGTTCGCGGCCCTATCTGTTCTCGAACACGCTGGCGCCCGTCATCGCCGCTGCCTCGCTCAAGGTGTTCGACCTCATCGAAAACGGCGATGCCTTGCGCAAGCGTCTTTCCGACAATGCGGATCTCTTCCGCACAGAGATGACCAAGCTCGGCTTCACACTTGCCGGCGAAGGCCATCCGATCATCCCCGTCATGCTGGGTGACGCCAAACTCGCCCAGGATATGGCCGGCCTGATGCTGAAGAAGGGGATCTATGTGATCGGCTTCTCCTTCCCCGTCGTGCCGAAAGGCCAGGCCCGCATCCGCACACAGATGTCGGCGGCGCATTCGCGAGCGGATGTGGAGCGGGCGATCGCGGCCTTTGCCGAGACAGGGCGGGAACTGGGTGTGATTTGAGTGGGATTTGAGAATAGGGTTTGCCCCTCACCCTAACCCTCTCCCCGCCAGCGGGGAGAGGGGACCTGCCAAAGGCAGCGTCAAGGGGAAGGAAGCCGGTGCGGCATATCCCTTCGCCCCGCGTGCGGGGAGAGGTGCCGGCAGGCGGATGAGGGGCTACGACAGATACGGGGCCAAGGAATACAGAAATGTCGAATATGATGAAGGCGCTGGTCAAAGCGAAACCGGAAGTCGGGCTCTGGATGGAGAATGTGCCGGTGCCCGAGGTCGGGCCGAACGATGTGCTGATCCGGGTGAAGAAATCGGCGATCTGCGGCACCGACGTCCATATCTGGAACTGGGACCAGTGGGCACAGAAGACCATTCCGGTGCCGATGGTGGTCGGCCATGAATTCTCCGGCGAGATCGCCGAGATCGGCTCGGCGGTCACCCGCTATCATGTCGGCGAGCGGGTCTCCGGTGAGGGGCATATCGTCTGCGGCAAGTGCCGCAACTGCCGGGCGGGCAGGGGGCATCTCTGCCGAAATACGCTCGGTGTCGGCGTCAACCGGCCGGGCTCCTTCGGCGAATTCGTCTGCATTCCCGAAAGCAATGTCGTGCCGATCCCGGATGATATTTCCGACGAGATCGCCGCGATCTTCGATCCGTTCGGCAATGCGGTGCACACTGCGCTTTCCTTCGATCTCGTCGGCGAGGACGTGCTCGTCACCGGCGCCGGGCCGATCGGTATCATGGGCGCGCTCGTCGCCAAGCGATCCGGCGCCCGCAAGGTCGTCATCACCGATATCAATCCGCACCGGCTGGAGCTGGCGCGCAAGCTCGGCATCGATCACGTCGTCGACGCATCGAAGGAAAACCTCACCGACGTCATGAAGGCGATCGGCATGACGGAGGGTTTCGACGTCGGGCTCGAAATGTCGGGGGCCGCACCTGCCTTCCGCGACATGATCGACAAGATGAACAATGGTGGCAAGATCGCCATTCTCGGCATCGCGCCGGCGGGCTTCGAGATCGACTGGAACAAGGTGATCTTCAAGATGCTCAATCTCAAGGGCATCTACGGCCGCGAGATGTTCGAGACCTGGTACAAGATGATCGCTTTCGTCCAGGGCGGCCTCGATCTGGCGCCCATCATCACCCATCGGATCGGCATCGACGATTTCCGCGACGGCTTCGAGGCGATGCGGTCGGGCAATTCCGGCAAGGTTGTGATGGATTGGATGTGAGGGGACGACATGCTCTATGAAGGAAGCTGCCATTGCGGCAATGTGGCTTTCGAGGTCGAAGGCGAATTCACCGAGGCGCTCGACTGCAATTGTTCGCTCTGCCGCAGGCGGGGCGGACTTCTTGCCTTCGTGCCGCGCGAGAAGCTGGTGCTGAAAACGCCGGAGGACAATGTCTCGACCTATACTTTCAACCGGCATGTCATTCGCCATCACTTCTGCGCCAATTGCGGCATCGCACCGTTCGGCGAGGCTGTGGGTCCGAACGGCGCGGCAATGGCTTCGATCAATCTGCGCTGTATTCCCGCGGTCGATATCGGCGCGCTGACGGTGACGGCGTATGATGGCGCGGCGCGTTAGCCACAATTTCTCAGGCTAGCGCATCGGCCCGAAAATCGGAATCGATTTTCGGAAAGCACGATGCGCAGACTCAAAGTGTTGGAGCGTCCTTTGTGCGTCCGAAGGACGCACGGCGCTCTAAAGCTGCATATACCGTCTGCACAACTGCGAAGATGATCGAAACAACTGCTGCGGCGGGCAAAATATTTGCTGCCCTTGTCTTTTGTTCGCCGCATCTTAAATAAGGGTTCGCAATCGCTGCCGTGGTTCAAAGCCTGTGGATAAGGCTTTTTCCGTATTTTTGTGGGCTTTTTCTCTGGAAAAGCTTGACGAGAACAAAAAATGTGGGAATCACCGTTCGACTTGTTGAATGGTGAACTGGGTCAAGGCGGATCGCGCAACCATGGCCGGAAATCCAAGAGCAAGAAAGCTTTGCTGTCCGGTGCCGGTAATCGTGGTTAATCAGGCTTTAAATGTCATCCCGTTAGGTGGGCAAAGGTGATTCGAGGGCGGCGCGTGCGGCGCGTCAGGCCCTGAGACAGCCCGTTCACCGTAGCGAGATTGGATAGCGTCAGGAAGGCGACGATATAAATGGCAACCAAGGTCAAAGAGAACGAAGAAGCGGAAGTCGAACGCGACGGCGCAAGCGACGGCCCTCTTCTCGATCTTTCCGACGACGCGGTCAAGAAGATGATCAAAGCCGCCAAGAAGCGCGGCTATGTGACCATGGACGAGCTTAACGCGGTCCTGCCGTCCGAAGAAGTGACGTCCGAGCAGATCGAAGACACGATGTCGATGCTGTCCGACATGGGCATCAACGTCATCGAAGACGAGGAAGCCGAGGAAGCCGGTGCTTCCGGCGGCAGCGATGACGACGATGCCGGCGGCGACGAGGAGAGCGAAGGCGGTGAACTCGCGCCTTCGAGCGGCACGGCGCTTGCGACCGCCAAGAAAAAAGAGCCGACCGACCGTACCGACGATCCGGTTCGCATGTATCTGCGCGAGATGGGCTCGGTGGAGCTTCTTTCCCGCGAGGGCGAAATCGCGATCGCCAAGCGCATCGAGGCCGGCCGCGAGACGATGATCGCGGGTCTCTGCGAGAGCCCGCTGACCTTCCAGGCGTTGATCATTTGGCGCGACGAACTCAACGAAGGCACGACGCTGCTGCGCGAGATCATCGATCTCGAAACGACCTATTCCGGCCCTGAAGCCAAGGCTGCGCCGCAGTTCCAGAGCCCGGAGAAGATCGAAGCCGATCGCAAACTCGCAGAAGAGAAGGAAAAGACCCGTCGCGCCCGCTCCGGCGACGACGACATCACCGATGTCGGCGGCGAAGGCCTGCCTCCCGAGGAGGAGGAAGAGGACGAGGACGAATCCAACCTTTCGCTGGCGGCGATGGAAGCCGAGCTTCGCCCGCAGGTGATGGAGACGCTGGATACGATCGCCGAGACCTACAAGAAGCTGCGCAAGCTGCAGGACCAGCAGGTCGAGCAGCGCCTGTCGGCTTCCGGCACGCTGTCCACTGCCCAGGAGCGCCGTTACAAGGAACTCAAAGATGAGCTCATCAAGGCCGTCAAGTCTCTGTCCTTGAACCAGAACCGCATCGACGCCCTCGTCGAGCAGCTCTACGACATCAACAAGCGCCTCGTTTCCAACGAGGGCCGCCTGCTGCGTCTGGCCGAATCCTATGGCGTCAAGCGCGACTCCTTCCTGGAGCAGTATCAGGGCGCCGAGCTCGATCCGAACTGGATGAAGTCGATCGGCAATCTGGCCGCCCGCGGCTGGAAGGAATTCGCCAGGGGCGAAAACACGACGATCCGCGACATTCGCCAGGAAATCCAGAATCTGGCGACTGAAACCGGTATCTCGATCTCGGAATTCCGCCGCATCGTCCATATGGTGCAGAAGGGCGAGCGCGAAGCGCGTATCGCCAAGAAGGAAATGGTCGAAGCGAACCTTCGCCTGGTCATCTCCATCGCCAAGAAGTACACGAACCGCGGCCTGCAGTTCCTCGACCTCATTCAGGAAGGCAATATCGGCCTGATGAAAGCGGTCGACAAGTTCGAATACCGCCGCGGTTACAAGTTCTCGACCTATGCGACATGGTGGATCCGTCAGGCGATCACCCGTTCGATCGCCGACCAGGCCCGCACGATCCGCATTCCGGTGCACATGATCGAGACGATCAACAAGATCGTCCGCACGTCGCGCCAGATGCTGCACGAGATCGGCCGCGAGCCGACGCCGGAAGAACTGGCTGAAAAGCTTGCCATGCCGCTCGAAAAGGTCCGCAAGGTCCTGAAGATCGCCAAGGAGCCGATCTCGCTCGAAACCCCGGTGGGCGACGAAGAGGATTCGCATCTCGGCGATTTCATCGAGGACAAGAACGCGCTGCTGCCGATCGATGCCGCGATCCAGGCGAACCTGCGCGAGACGACGACCCGTGTTCTCGCCTCGCTGACGCCGCGCGAGGAACGTGTTCTGCGCATGCGCTTCGGCATCGGCATGAACACCGACCACACGCTCGAAGAAGTCGGCCAGCAGTTCTCGGTCACCCGCGAACGTATCCGGCAGATCGAGGCGAAGGCGCTGCGCAAGCTGAAGCATCCGAGCCGCTCCAGAAAGCTGAGAAGCTTCCTCGACAGCTAAGGCTTCGGCCACGCCGTTCTGATTGGAAAAGCCGGGCTTCATGCCCGGCTTTTGCTTTTGTGATTAATACCAATGATCCCGGCGTCTTTCTTGTCCCTCCATGGTGACAAGCCTATAATCCGGCCACGGGGGAAGGCATCGATCGCAACGCGCGAGCGAGGGCCGACGTGTGCCTGTGTCAACCAATCCTCCGCTAGATCCGGATAATTTCAGGCCTGACGGGCCTGAAATCTGAATCCGGATCCACATCAAAGAAATAGAGCATGACGTCGCCCGAAAACCGCTGACACTTTTCGGCATCACGCTCTGGGAGGTGCGACATGACCACTTACATTCTTTTGATCAATTGGACGGATCAGGGCATCCGCAATGTGCGCGACTCGGCAAAACGGCTCGATGCCGCGAAGAAATTGCTCACCAGCGTCGGAGGCTCCTTCAACCAGTTCTATCTGACGATGGGCGGGCATGACATGGTCGCCGTCTGCGAGGCGCCCGATGACGCCGTCATGGCGCATTTTACCCTCTCGCTGGCGATGGGCGGCAATGTCCGCACGGAGACGCTGAAGGCATTCCCTGAGGCCGCCTACCGGGATCTCATCGGCTCGCTCGGGTAGCCGGAAACGGCGATCGTCGATCTTGAAGGTTGCGGAGCATTGGCTGCGCTGGCAGTGTCGCGGCGTGCTTCAATTTCCGCGGCAGGCTCCGGCCCGACTTTTCGGCAAGCTCATGATGAAAGCGCTCCTCAGTTTCATGATCGTCATCGATCGTCCGACAGCCGCTTCCTGACCGATGGAACTGGCGGCGGGCAAATGGGATGACGGGATCCGGCGGGGCGCTGCGGCGTCGTTCGCGCTGCATGCCATCGCGATCCTGCTCCTTCTGCTGCTGCTGCCGAAGGCCGAGCCACCGCTGCCATTGCTAGATGACGGTCTCTCGGTGGAGATCGTTCCTCAGGCCGTGGAATCGCTGAAAATGCCCGAGCCCGCCAAGGCGCCTTTGCCGGAACAGGCAAAACCTGAGGCGGCAAAACCCGAAGCCGAACCGGCGGCGCCGGTTGCAAATAATCCGCCTACTGCGGCAATGCCCCTCGCGGCACCGATCACTGCGCCGGCGCCAAAGCCGATGGAATTCGTCGAGGCAAGACAGCTGTTTTCCGAGAAGGTCCTTGCCGATCCGCGCAGCCGCCGCGCCCGCGAGGCGCTACGTGGCCTTGCCGGCAGCGAGCGCAATCTGCAGCTTTGTGACCTGGAGGCACTGGAGCAGATCCGCCGGGCGCAGCCGGCCATGGCGCCGGATGCGCTTGCGCCCTATGCCATGGCGGCGGAGAAGGTCAGTGGTAACAATGTCGAGGTGAAGGGCGGCGCCTTCCGCAGCAAACGCAAGTGGTACAACATCCAGTTCAAATGCGAGCTCGATGCCGGCTCCGGCAAGATCGTGTCCTTTGCCTTTCTCGTCGGCGATGCCATTCCGCGAGATGAATGGCAGGAGCACAATCTGGTGGCCGACGATGGAGCGGCCGACCAATAACCCTCATCGCTGCTCGATCACGCGGTTTTTTTCTTTTGTGGCTTGATGCTGCCGGTTTTAGAGGCCACATCGCTGCTGTGACAGAAGAAGACGTAGAACCGGCGGAAACGCAGCACGAAACGGGAAAGCAGCGGCCTGAAATCCGCTGGGGCGTCGTCGCGTCCGTTGCTGCCCATATTCCTATCGTTGCTCTTCTCATTTTCGGGCTGCCGAAGATCGAGCCGAAGCCTCCCGAAGACGAGAGCGTGAAGGTGGAACTCGTCCCGCCGCCGGAGGAGAAAAAGCCGGAGCCCAAACCCGAAGAAAAGCCACCAGAGCCGAAGCCGCCGGAGGAGGCCAAGAAGGAGCCTCTACCTCCACCTCCGGCTGAGAAAGCTCCCGAGCAGGCGAAGCTGGCGCCTGTGCCGACTTTTCGCCCTGTCATCGAGTTTGGTGATAAGAATGGCGGTCCCGCAAAGTCATTGGCGGGCAATTCCTCCCAAGGCGAAGCAAAGCCTGCAACGGCACCGCCACAGCGCGATTCTGAGTCGGAACAAATGCCCGCACAGGCTGCTGCGGAAAAGCCGCAGACCGAGACGCTTCCGTCAAAGCCCGTCCCAGATGATGTAAAGCTTCCCGAGGTTGCGACGGCTGACGTTTCTCCTGAGCGTAACGGGCCGTCGGCAGAAGTATCTGGCGACGCCAAGACCAGTATCGAACCGGCCAAGCCGCCGGAGCAGAAGCCCAGTGAAGAGCCGAAGGCGGTTGGTAAGAATAATGATCTGCCTAACGCCAAAACGCTGTTTTCACGGACCGCAGATGGCGGTTCTATTGCGCAAACTGCGATCGACGGTCTTCCCCGCAAAGATCGAGTGGCTACGCTTTGCGCCACTGAGCTTGGGGGCCAACTCACTAACGGTTCACCGAGATATTCTCCGTTCGCATTGCCTAATCGTCCGTTGTCAAGCGGCACCGTTGTCATTGCGGATGATGAAGCCTTTGGCACAGCCAAAGGCTGGTATCACGTTCGTTTCCGTTGCGAGGTGGATGAAGCCGCCACGAAAGTCGTGTCGTTTGCACACAAGGTCGACGGATTGATCC
This sequence comes from Rhizobium leguminosarum, assembly GCF_002953715.1. Taxonomy (GTDB): domain Bacteria; phylum Pseudomonadota; class Alphaproteobacteria; order Rhizobiales; family Rhizobiaceae; genus Rhizobium; species Rhizobium leguminosarum_V. Next base: position 3,025,560 of record NZ_CP025012.1, on the reverse strand, counting down.
CTCGCAGCCAATATGCGAAGTACCATATCCGCGACTAGTCCTCGGAACCTCTATCGTGTCGCAGCTTCACAACAAGCCACGCGCAAGGAACCGCACCTAGCTTCTTCCCAGCGCCGCGATGATTCCGGTGAAGAAGGGACAAATGATATGTCGAACGAGATCGAGCATTTTTTTGAGCATCAGGACGAAGCCGTCAGTGCGCTGTTCCTGGAAAACAAGGGCGACGAGCTGACCGATATTTTGGTGGCTGCTCTGGAAGAGGCTTTCGAAATCCTTCTTGAAGCCGCGCCCGGCGAAACCGTTCATTAAGGTCGCGGAGGGCTCGTTCAGTCTGCCAATGTGCGCTGACCGATCGCGCCGCTTGCAGTGCCCCGCCTTGTCGGGATGGCTTAGATATCATGTCGATTTTCCAAGAGGATCAACCGCCGTCGGCGAGCGCGCTCGATGCCCGTCTGGCTGGTTACCGGTTCGAACGCGATGCGCTCGGCCGCTCGGCCGCAAGTGTCTTCCGGCTGGAAGCTCCAGGATTGCCGACGCTTTATCTGAAGGTCGAAGAGGTCGGTGCTTTTGGCGAACTCGCCGACGAAGCGGCCAGGCTTCGCTGGGTCAAGGCTTCCGGTCTGCCCTGTCCCGATATCATTGCAGAGGATAGCGACGGTGCGCGCAACCGGTTGCTGATCAGCGCGCTGCCCGGGAGTGATCTCGCCAGTGCACCAGTGCTGACGCCGCTTGCGCGGGTTGAACTGCTGGCTGCGGCACTTCTTGACCTGCATCGCCTGCCGATCGCATCCTGCCCCTTCGATCACCGGCTGGAGGCACGTATCGCGACGGCAAAAGCGCGGATGCAGGCCGGCATCGTCGACGAGACCGATTTCGATGAGACGCGGCTTGGAAAGAGTGCTGAGGCACTGTTTGTCGAACTCGAAAGCGGGAGGCCTGGCCGCGAGGATCTCGTCGTCACCCATGGCGACGCCTGCCTGCCGAATTTCGTCGCGTCGAAAGAGGGATTTTCGGGTTATATCGACTGCAGCCGTCTCGGCGTCGCCGACCGCTATCAGGATATCGCGCTCGCCTGCCGCAGCATCGCCCACAATTTCGGCGAGGCGCTGGTGCAGTCCTTCCTCGAACGTTACGAATTGACGGCACCAGATCCAGCGAGGCTCGACTACTACCAGCTGCTCGACGAGTTCTTCTAGGCAGCCGGTTTGGCCGCAATGATTGCGTCATCTCACTGTGGCTGGCAGAGTGTCCGGCGAACGGATCTGCGGACAGAGAATGGCGAAAAACCAGTTCAGGATGTTGCGCTCGGCGCTATCTGGCGTCGAAGCGGTGGAAGCGGAAACGCATCACAGCTTTGCGCGCCATACGCATGAGCAGTTCGGCATCGGCCTGATGTCCGCCGGGGCGCAGTCGTCGCTCAGCGGTCGTGGCATGGTGGAGGCTGAGGCCGGCGACATCATCACGGTCAATCCGAACGAAGTGCATGACGGCGCGCCGATCGGCGAGGGGCGGTCGTGGCGCATCCTCTATTTCGATCCCGCCATCGTCAGTGGTCTGTCGCAAGAGATCACCGAAAGCGGGGTAGGGCGATCGGAAATCCCGCATCCTGTCATCCGCAATGCGGCGATTGCCGCCCGCTTCGAAACGCTGTTTGGCGCGGTGACCGGCGGCGGGGCGACGGATGGGTTGCTCTGCGAGCAACTGCTTCTGCAACTCGTCGCCGATGTCATGCGCGAGCGCTCTGGTACCGAAGAGCGGCCATTGGTGCCGGCGTCGATCCGCGCGGCTCGAGATCTGATCGACGACGATCCGCTTGTCGCCGTCTCGCTCGCCGATCTCTCCAGGAAAAGCGGGCTCAGCCGCTTCCAGGTGCTGCGCGGTTTTGCCAAGGCAACCGGCCTGACGCCGCATGCCTATCTCGTCCAGGCCCGCATCCATATCGCCCGCCGGCTGATCGCTCAGGGCATGCCGCTTGCGGAAGCGGCTTTTGCCAGCGGCTTTGCCGACCAGAGCCACATGACGCGGGTCTTCGTGCGCAAATACGGCCTGTCGCCGCGCCTCTATGCCGGCGCCTTTCTCTGAGCAGCTGCTTTGCACCTGCAATTTCGTTCAAGACCCTGATCCATCCCTGCTGTTTTCTCGGCGCATTCAACAGGAGACGCTGAATGTCGAGGCAGGTTCAAGGTTATGTCTATCTGGCGCTGGCGATGCTAACGGTCGGAAGCACTGTGATCGCCAGCAAACTGATCGCGTCGGGTCTGCCGCCGTTCAGCGCCACCGCATTGCGCTTCGCCATCGCCTTTCCTGTCCTTCTCCTGCTGATGTGGGGGACCGGCGCGCGGCTGCCGAGGTTTTCCCGGCAAGACCGTCTCATCCTTGTCATTCAGGCCGGGGCCGGCAGCGTCGGTTATACGACGCTGCTGATCTCCGGCCTCAGCCTGACCTCGGCGGCCGATGCCGGCGTCATCATCGGCACGCTGCCGGTGGTGTCGGCGGCAATCTCCATCCTGCTGCTGCGCGAACGGCCGCAGCGTGCCCTGCTTCTTGCCGTGGCACTTGCAACGGCGGGCGTGCTTTCGATCGCCTTCACGCCGGATGCGGCAGGCGGATCATTGACCGGCAATGCCTTGATCTTCCTGGCCGTCGTCTGCGAGGGGTTGTTCATCCTGCTGAACAAAAGACTGAAGACGGAAATTGCGCCGCTTGCGCAGTCGACGCTGATGGCCGGCATCGGTTTCATCGTCGCCGCCATCCCGGCCATTTTCGAAGCGCCTTTCGCAGATGGTATTTCGGCAAGCGCTGTCGCCGCCGTCGTCTATTATGCGCTGGTGCCGACCGTCGGCGGATTTCTGCTGTGGTATGCGGGGGCAGAAAGAGTGAGCGGCACGGAAGCCGCGCTCTTCACCGCGCTGGCGCCGGTTTCCGCCGTCATGCTTGCCTTCATCATCCTTGGCGAGCCGGTCGGGCTCAGCCAGATCGCCGGCATCGGCTGCGTGCTTGCGGCCGTGCTTGGGCTTGCCTTTGCCGGGCGCCGTACCGTGAAACTTGCCGAGGGGAGATAGACCATGCAGTTCAGCCATTCCGATGCCATGTGGCAGGCCTTTCCGGAGCTTCGCGCCGGCGCGCTCCATGCGGGAGGCATCCATGCGGACGCCGATGTCGAGGCGGCGATCGCAAGCTTCAGCGCAATCGCCGAGGCCCGGCTGGCCAAAGCGCAGGAAGGCGAATTCCCCGAAATCCAGGCCTGGCGGCGCGGCTTTTCCCGCATGGGCCTGAAGCCGACGCAATATCGCTGCGCTTCCGAGGCGCTACTGCGCCGCTTCCGCCAGGAACATGCGCTGCCGCGCCTGCATCCGCTCATCGATCTCTGCAATGCGATTTCGCTCGCCTTCGCCATTCCGATCGCCGTCTTCGATACTGAAAAGATCGCTGGCGATCTCGAAGTCCGGCGAGCTGGGGGTGACGAGACCTATCTGACCTTTGGCGGCGAAATCGAACATCCGGAGGCGAACGAGGTGATCTTCGCAGACGCGGAGGGCAGGGCACATGCGCGGCGCTGGACGAACCGGCAGAGCGGGCTTTCGGCGGTGCGGGAGACCACACGTTCGGTGCTGATCGTTGCCGAGGCCCTGCACGTCTCCGCCGGCGATGACATCGCCAGGCTGGTCGAGACAGTTGCGGATGCGCTTGCGCGACACTGGCCGGCGGCGCCGAAAACGGCGATGCTGAGCTTTGTATCGCCGCGTTTCGAGTTCTAAGGGCGCGCAGCATTTCAGGGAAAGCTGCGTTCGGGGCCTTGGGCCGGCCGCATGCCCGCCCTATCTCCATGCGATCGATAGCTTCTGGAGACGAACCCGATGTCAGACAAGTCGTTCAAGATTCCGGGGCCGGATCATCCGATCACCGTCGAGCACAATCCCTCCCGCGTCGTCGTCACGCTCGGGGGCAAGACAATTGCCGATACGCACGATGCGCTGACGCTGTGCGAGGCCTCCTATCCGCCGGTGCAATATATTCCGCGCAGGGATGTGGACATGTCGCTGCTTCAGCGCACCGACCATAGCAGCCACTGCCCCTATAAGGGTGACGCCTCCTATTACAGCATCATTCCGGGCGGCGAGCGCTCGAAGAATGCCGTCTGGACTTACGAGGCGCCGAATGCCGCGGTCAGCAGCATCAAGGATCATCTCGCCTTCTATCCCGACCGCGTCGACGGTATCGAGGAAATGGCCTCTCCGGAAGCCGGCGCTTTCTAAGGCATGACGTTGAAAGCCGTTCCGAGGGAACATGTTCGCCGCCGGATCGTTGACGTCGACCAGAGCATGATGCCGCAAAGTGTGAGCGGTTTTCGGACGACATCATGCACTGACTCTTTAACTTAGAACGGGATTCAGATTTCAGGCCGACCCGGCCTAAAGTCATCCTGTTCTGGCGGGGAATGTGTCGTGCCGAAATTTTACTTTCAACTTGTCGATCGTGATGGTGCTGGGGTGACCGAGACGGGATATGATTTTGAATCCATCGAGGTCGCGAAAGCGGAGGCACGGCGGGTGTTGGCGGAGATGGCCGCCGAAGGCCTGCCGGCTGCACCTTTGAATATGATGTCGGTGGAACTCTTCGATGAAAGCCGTAGACCGCTTGCGGAAATCCGGCTCATTCTCGAAGAAATTCCGAAATAGCCGTGAGAGGCCTGCCGGCCCTGTGAATGGCTGTCGATCGCGCCCAAGCAATCAAAAGACTATGTCAAATTTAATTGCCGGCTATGAAGGCGGGTCTTAGCGTCGCGTCAATCGACCGAGTCGGATTGATGCGTAGGAGTGACCGGCAGCCCTTAAACGACGGCCGCTATCGTAAGACGTCGAGCCATTCATTGTTGAAGACGAGGCTGGCAACCGTGACTGGATCGCCGCTCTCGTCGCGAACGGTGATGGCGATCGTCATGCGATCACCCGCGGGCAGTTCGTCGCGGGCCACATCCAGCAGGATGCGGGTCAGCTCTTTTGGAATGTCTTCGCGAGATTTGAGCTCGGTACCGTGCTCGTCGCGTGTCGGACCTTCCCCATTGTGTAGATCGAAATAGTAGCGAGCCATGTTCTTTCCTGCGGGTCACAGGGAGAAATCACAGATGAAGACAATTGTTCCCGAGGCTAGGCATTGATTCTTATAGAAAATACAGGTCGCATCGAAGTGGTCAGGAACTCTTGCGATATCGGCGGGCAAGCCCGTGATTGAATCCCTGCTGCTGAATCTTGGCAGTCGCGATGTGCTGTCGGCCGAAGAGCAAAGCCATCTCAGAGCGATCATCGTCAAAGACAGGTATTTTGCTGCCGGGGAGGATCTCGTCTCCGAAGGGAGCCGACCGGGCTACAGCACGCTGCTGCTCGACGGTTTTGCGGCGCGCTACAAGGTGATGGCCGATGGCAGCCGCCAGATCACCGCGCTGCATGTCGCCGGCGATTTCGTCGATCTGCATGCTTTCCCGATCAAGAAGATGGACCACGGCATCGTCGCGCTGTCGTCCTGCCATGTCGCGTTCGCCGATCATGCCGATCTCAAGGCGATCACCGAGGGCATGCCGCATCTGACCCGGCTGCTCTGGCTCGATACGCTGGTCGATGGCGCCATCCACCGCGAGTGGATTGTCGCCATGGGCCGGCGCTCCAAGCGCGCCCACATTGCCCATCTCGTATGCGAACTCTTCGTGCGGCTGCAGGTGGTGAAACGGACGCGCGGCGCGAGTTTCCAGTTTCCGTTGACACAGATCGAGATGGCCGACGTGCTCGGCGTCTCGGTCGTCCACCTCAACAAGACCCTGCAGGCGCTGAGGCGCGAGGGCGTGTTCACCTGGGAGAACCGGACGATCACCATCGTCGACTGGGAACGGCTGCAGGAAATCGCCGAATTCGATCCTGGCTATCTCAGCATCTTCAGGGAGCCGCGCTAAGACAGGGTTAGAGGTCGAGGTATCACACAATCCGGTGACGGCGCTTCATTGCGATTGACAATTCGACCATTCGGGCAGAACACCGCCTCGACCTTCTTAAAACTCTTATAAAGGCTGGCGCGACCGCAGCCGGCCGGTGACATCGCAATGGACATATCCCAAGGACCGGGGAGCGTTCTTCGCCACCCCGGCTATCTGAACTTCGCCGCCTCCCGCGTTTTTTCCTCGCTCTCCTTCCAGTCCATTGGCATCGCCATGGGGTGGATGATCTACGACCGGACACACAGCGCCTTTGCGCTCGGCCTCGTCGGCCTCTGCCAGTTCCTGCCGATGGCGGTGCTGACCTTCGTCGTCGGCCATGTCGCCGACCGGTTCGACCGGCGGCGCATCGGGCTTGTCTGCCAGGTGATCGAGGCGGTGACGGCGCTGGTGCTGGCGATCGCCACCTGGCAGCAATGGTTGACGCCGGCCGGCATCCTTGCTGCCGTCACGGTGCTCGGCGCCGTCGTCGCCTTCGAGCGGCCGACCATGGCGGCCCTGCTGCCGAACATCGTGCCGGCCTCGATGTTGCAGAAGGCGGTCGCAACCTCGACCTCGTTGATGCAGACGGCGATGATCATCGGCCCCTCGCTCGGCGGCCTGCTTTATGGCCTCCACCTCGTCGCGCCTTTTGCTATATCCGCGCTGCTCTTTGCCGTTGCAAGCTTCAACGTCATCTCGATCCGCATGCAATGGAGCCCTGCCAAGCGCGAGCCGGTGACGCTCGCCTCGGTCTTTGCCGGCGTCTCCTTCATCCGCAGCCGGCCGGTGATGCTCGGGACGATCTCGCTCGATCTCTTCGCGGTGCTGCTCGGCGGCGCGACGGCGCTGCTGCCGATGTTCGCCAGCGATATCCTGCATGCCGGTCCACGGGGCCTCGGTTTTCTGCGCGCGGCCCCGGCGGTCGGCGCGCTCGCCATGTCGATCGTGCTTGCCCGCCGGCCACTGAGCAGCAATGTCGGGCGCAAGATGCTTGCCGCCGTCGCCGTGTTCGGCGTCGCCACCATCGTCTTCTCGCTGTCGACCAATATCGCGCTTTCCGTCGTCGCGCTGCTCGTCATCGGCGCGTCCGATACGGTGAGCGTCGTCGTGCGCAGCTCGCTGGTGCAACTGCTGACGCCGGACGAGATGCGTGGCCGCGTCAGCGCCGTCAACTCGTTGTTCATCGGCACCTCCAACCAGCTCGGCGAATTTGAATCCGGCATGATGGCGGCGGCGCTCGGGCCGGTCGCCACCGGCATCGTCGGCGGGCTCGGCACGATCGTCGTCGTGCTCCTGTGGATGCGGCTCTTCCCCGATCTCAGCAAGGTCAAGACGCTGCAGGGCTAACACATGCATGACGCGTTGAAAGCGGCTACCGCTCCCGTTAGGTTCGGCCCGAAACTTCATTCGGCGGAGCCGCGCATGACGACAAACTTTCTATCCTATGTGCTTGCGGCGGTTTTCACGTCGGTGCCGGCGGTGGCGCTGGCCGAGTGGCAGGCGGTCGAAGAGGTGCGGCCCTATTCGATATCAGGCACCTCGGGCGCCGGGCTTTATGAATCGATCGGCGAGCGTGGCCCGAAGACGGGCGGCTTCGGCCGGGCAATCGCGCATACGACGTTCAAGCTGACCTGGACCAGGAAATACGAACCGCAGGGAAATGCCTGCGTTATCGTGACCAACCGGCCGAAGCTCATCATCAGCTATACGCTGCCGAAACCTTCTGCTGCGCTGCCGGCCGCCGTGAAGAGCAGCTGGGAGGCCTTCATATCAGGTGTGCAGGCGCATGAGCGGGTGCATGGCGAGACCATCAAGGAGATGGTCAAGGAAATCGAGGCGATGAGCATCGGCCTCACCGTTGCCGACGATCCTGACTGCAAGAAGATCAGGATCGAGCTGACCCGCCGCCTTGGTGAGATCTCCCAAAGACAACGCCAGCGCGGCCGCGACTTCGACAAGATCGAAATGGGTGATGGCGGCAATATCCAGCAGCTCATCCTCAAGCTGGTCAATGGTCCCTGATCACCAGGAGGCCGATAAGCGCGCGCGGTAGCCGCTCGGCAGCAGACTGGGCCCGTTTGGCAAGTCTCCTATCTCTTCCGTGATAACCGGGCGCAGACACGCAAAGGAGGAGCGAGATGTCCTATGTCGATGGTTTCATCGTGGCGGTTCCGAAGGCGAATATCGAGGCCTACAAGGAATTCTCGACCTTCGCCGGCTCGATCTGGAAGGAATATGGCGCCCTCGAATATGTCGAATGCATCGGCGACGACGTTCCCTATGGCGAGCTGACCTCCTTTCCCCGGGCCGTGCAGGCGAAGGAGGACGAGGTGGTGGTGTTTTCCTGGATCGTCTACGGCTCGCGCCAGGAGCGTGACGATATCAATGCCAAGGTGATGGACGATCCGAGGCTCAAGGGCGACGGCTGGCAGATGCCGTTCGACGGCAAGCGGATGATCTATGGCGGCTTCGAGATGATGCTCAGACTCTGATCGCCCGCGCAAGCTTGACTTTGCCCCGGCAACCTTGACTTTGCCCCGGCAAGCTTGACTTGCCCACGCGAGCTTGACTTGCGGCAAGCAGGGCGCCAACTCGCGAGAGATTTCATCTCGAAGCGGGAGAGCGCCTTGCCCCAAACGATCCTTACCCTGGCCACACGCGGACAAGGCCTTTACGAATTCACCGATCAGGCGGAGGCTTTCGTCAACGCGTCGGGGCGGGAGGAGGGGCTTCTCACCGTCTTCGTGCGCCACACATCCTGTTCGCTGCTGATCCAGGAAAATGCCGATCCCGACGTGCGCACCGATCTTCTCTCCTTCTTCCGCCGCCTCGTGCCGCCGGCCTCCGATCCTGACATGGACTGGGTCGTACACAGGGCCGAGGGGCCAGACGACATGCCGGCGCATATCAAGGCGGCGCTGACGCAGGTCTCGATCGGCATTCCTGTTGCCAGGGGGCGGCTGATGCTTGGCACCTGGCAGGGGCTCTATCTCTACGAACATCGCGACCGGCCGCACCGGCGCGAAATCGTGCTGCATCTCAGCACCTGAAACCGGATTAATTCCAGATCCGGATGATCATCCGGATCTAAATCGAAGAAGGCGAGCATGATGTTTTCCAAAAACCGCTGACACTTTTCGGCATCATGCTTGTGAACGCAAACTGAATGCCCGGTTCGAACACCATTCATTTTGCAACGTCTACTGTCGACACAATCCCTGAAGGGAGAGCTTGGAATTCAATCGACGGAGACATCCCATGACGCATTTCCTGACCAAGGCTTCGCTTGCCGCTCTGCTCGCCCTCTGCACCATTCCTGCTACTGTTTCCACGGCGGCCGCCGCGGGGCCGCAGACGAGCTTCGTCGTCGAGGCACAATACCATCGCCCGATCCGCGGCTGCTCGCCGATGCATGCGGTGCGCAAGGCGCGTGATTTCGGCCTGCGGAGAGCCCATATCACCCGCATGTCGCCGCGCGTTGTCGTCGTCGCAGGGCGTGACCGCCGCGGCTGGGACAGGATCACCTTCGCGAATGTCCGCGGCTGCCCGCTGATCCGGCGCTGAGGACTGCGGCCGGAGGTGCCGATGCGGCGCTTCCGGTCCGTTTTTGCCTTGACGCTGACACTTTCAGCCGTCTCTTCTCTGACCTGTATGAGTGATTCCCAAATGACGCTTCGGCGTAATGCGGACTAATGGGGAGGGCGGCTTGACCGGCCCGACTTTCAAACGAAAGGTTTTTCGATGATGCAGTTTCTGGCAAAGGCGGGTCTTGCCGTCATGCTGACAGCCGGTACCCTGGCCGGCACGGTGGCCCCGGCTGCCGCCCAGTTGAATATCATTATTGGCGATCAGGACCGTGGCCCGCCGCAGGATTACCGCCGTCCGCCTCCGGGTTATGACCGTCCGCCTCCGGGCTACGGCCGCCCGTCGCGCGGCTGCAATCCGCAGCTCGCCGAAAACCTTGCTCGCGATTACGGCTTTCGTCGCGCCCGGGTCGTCGACATCACGCCGCGCCGTGTGATCGTCCAGGGTTGGACGCGTCGCGGCCAAGATGAAATGAGCTTCGGCAATGTGCGCGGCTGCCCCGCTCTGCGCCGCTAATCGTTAGAAGAAAACGCCGCCCCGTCTCCCCGATGCGGCGGCTAAGAACCGCCTTTGCCAGTCTCCCCGGATCGGCAAGGGCGGTTTTCTTTATGTGAAAGTCTTTTTTACAACGCCGCGCGTCTGGAAAGACGCGCGGCGCTCCATTTTATGAAAACCTCGCTCTTTCCCCGGCGTCATCCTCGGCCTTGTGCCACGCCTGTCTGGTTCGCGCCAATGGCTGCCCCTCACCCTAACCTACCGGGGTCGAGCCACTCGTCTCGACCCGTCCTTCGGACCCCCGTAAACGGGGCGAGGGGACGTGCCCTGTGAGAGGTGAGTGGGGAACGGAGAGGTCGCGGCATATCCCCTTCTCCCCGCAGGCGGGGAGAAGGTGGCGGCAGCCGGATGAGGGGCCGGCATCGGCGATCTCTTAGGCCGAGGAGTCGAATATGACATTGAACCCCTGCTGAAATCGAGTTGAATCAATATCATGTGCCCGGTTTAAATTTTTTAACCGGACAGCATCGGCGTTTGTGCCGAGGATTTGCTGCCTATCAACCGGAGGCAGGGGCACAAGCCCGAGCATGACGAAGGTCATTGGCCGAATTTGTCAGCAGTTTGAGCCGCGCGCCTGAAAAGATGCGCGGCGCTTTCATTTTACTGCTCGATCGCGAAGGTCACGGTGACGCTGACATTGTAATTGTTCTCGCCGCCCTGGACGGGAACGGCAGCGTCGGAGGCCTCCTTCATCATCGTGGCGCGATAGACCGGCTGCGGCATCGCGCGCGGCACATTCTCGTTGATCTCGAGAATGCGGCCGAGCTTGACGCCGGCGGCTTCGCTCAGCGTCTTTGCCCTCTTGACGGCATCGGCGACCGCGGCCTTGCGTGCCTCTTCGATCACGGCGTCCGGCTTGTCGTTGGTGAACTGGATATCGGCACCCTGGTTGATGCCGAGGCTGACGGACTGGTCGATCACCGCGCCGAGCTTGGCAAGATCGCGCAGCCTGACGGTGACCGAATTGATGGTCTGGTAACCGATCAGCTGCGGCTGCTGCTGTTGGCCATCGACCGGCTGCGGATAATTGTATTGCGGCTGGATGGAAAATCCGGAGGTCTGGAGGTCGCGCTCGGCGATGCCGCCGCTCTTCAGCGCGGCAAGCACGTCGTTCATCGCCTTGTTGTTCTCATCGAGCGCTTCGCGGGCGGTTTTCGCCTGTTTGACGACGGCGAGATTGACGATGGCCATATCGGGAGCGGCGGACGATTCGCCATCGCCGGTCACCGAAATCACTGGCTCGCGCGGCTTCATCTCCTGCGCGAAGGCGGGCGCTGCGGCGGCGAGCGGCAGCGCCAAAAGGGCGGTTATCAGGACTGTTCTGGTATAGATCGGCGCCATGCTTTCATTCCTTGGTTGTCGTTTCCCGGAAGAGCTTTCTGTCGGTTGATTGTGAAGCTATTGCGGCGGAAAAGACAGGCGCATGTGTCGCGAGAAAAAAATGTCAGGGATGCCTGCATCGGAGCTTGAACCTGGAGGACGCCCGCCGACCCTTAAGAGCCGAAACGGCTGGACCGGAACCGACGGCTCGCTATCATATGGCGACCATCGACGACGAGGAAGCAATGTTCGAAACACTCGATCCCGTCCCGTCCGAGATCGCCACCGCGATTTCCGACGGCCTGAACGCCTTCAACGAGAGCGCTGAGATCAGACGCGAGGCTTTTGCCATCGTTTGGCGGGAGGACGGAGGGCTTATCGCCGGAATAACGGCGTCCGTTTCCTTCTCGGTTCTTTTCATCGGCAATCTGTGGGTCGCAAAATCGCTGCGGCTGAGCGGCATCGGCACGAAATTGATGGCGGCGGCCGAAGAAGAAGGGCGCCGCCGCGCCGCGGTCGCGGCCTGCGTCGACACGCTCTCGACCCAGGCCCCGGATTTTTACCCGAAGCTCGGATATGTCGAATTCGGCAGGATCAGCGGGCATGCGGGAGGCCTGCCCGTCGACCGGATCTGGTTCCGCAAGGAATTTTCCGCCGCAACTTGATCAGAAGCCGCTGGCGGCTTCCCATCAGATATCAACTGAAATGACATTGGAGGACGTAATCGCAGGAGCAGACGAGTCTGTTGACTCGCCAATTGTCCTACTAGGCGCCGAAATCGTCCATGAAGGACGGATGGATGGCGGGCTTGCGCTCTTCGCGTGCGTCGCGAATGCGCTGGGGAACCGCACCGAGACCAGCGACGAAGCGGGTCAGGAGATTGCGGTTGAAAAGTTTATGTATGGCACTCATGGCAGTTCACTCATTCTTTTTTTTGTTAGCCGGCAGCATATATTTTGCCCAGGCTGCCGTAACAATGGGCAATTTAGCATGACAGTTATGCGACAGTGCATGGCTGGAGAGCGGCCGGCCTAAAAGATGATCACATTGACGTTAGAACGAGCCGCCGAGGGCGGCCGGGCGCTATAAATCCTCGTCGGTATTCGCCGTGGGTGGTAGATTGCCCGCTTGGGGTAAAACCATGCCCCTCCGAAGGAGAAGCTCAGATGAACCGATTTTTCGCATTTATCGCGACCGGAACGCTGATCAGCCTTGCCGCGATCACTTCGGCCTGCACATCGTCCGGAAGCCTCGACCAGACGTCGTCGATCGGCGGCGGTTATTATGAGCGTCAGCCGCTTAATCCGGCGTGTGGGGGTGGGTTCAGGCCGAGCGATGGGCGTTCTTGTAGCTATTAGAAATGTGCGCCGATTGGGCATGATGCCGCCGGACGAAGTCGTGTGCTACTGGCCATCGCCGTAGCGGGCTATCGCGGCAATCAGACTTCTAATTTTCCAGCGCTAATAGCTGCACGGACGATCATTGCCGAATCCATCGCGGCAGGCAGGCCGGAGGTCAAAGTCAGCGCTCCGAGCGGTATACCCGACCGAACCCGTTTGCATCGAGGCGTTTGGGCTCGTGGTGCAGGCCGATGCCGAAATGGCAATGACGAAGACGGCTGTTATGGCTGCCGATAGTTTGTGAGTTTGAAGCATCTCCCCACCCTACTGTCCAAAGTGTCTGAATAATTCTGGCAAGTAGGGCCGATGAGGCATCCCGATAACTGTCGTTGTCGATCAAGATTTTGTTATTGGCTGAAAACCCGTTCGCCAGCGATCGCTGCCACGATCAAGGTTGCCTCGGCCACACCTACAGATGTCGTTTGTTTGGACAACGGCGATATAGGGAGCCGCAACCTGTCGAAGGGGTCCCATTCACCCGATTGACTGCAGATCTGGAGTGGTTGGAGGCTCGGTGCGGTCATGAATCCAGAGCGAAGGTTAAGCCCGATCGGCGAACATCCGCCATCTTCGCCAGCAGCTTGCATTGGCAGAAGGCGCCTTGAGGCGCGGATGCCAGATCCGGCGCGCACCGGGTCAGGTCGCATTGAAACGCTTGGGTTTCACGGCAAAAAACAGCAAGCGGCAACGAACAGGGCTTTGGAAAACAAGGCAGAAGTCCTGTCGCAAGTCCTTCCAACCAGGAGAGAACTTAAGTTTATAGGGAGAACAACCTGCGACAGGGAAATTCGGCTTCTGCGCTGGACCTATCAAATTGACATATTCAGTTGCCGGCGGAAAAGGTGTCGCCGCTGCCGAGTTGATTATACAAGGTTAGAACGATGCCTGACGAGAAGCCCATCGAGTCGCCAATATTAAATTACGCGGCCGATCACTTAGTTACAAAAACAATGAATGGAGGGCGAAGCGGTGCAGTTCATGTGTACACACTAGATGAAGCCACCTCGAAGTTTGATTATTTCGCCAGACGGTTCGAGCAGGTATTTTCCGGTCTAAAATGGGATTTGCCAATCGAACGAGGAAGCGTCGGTGGCGCCAGGGGTCAAAATCTATCAGACGACAACGACGCCTGTCACAACGTCGAACGACAATTTCGCAACCACGATCGGGCAAACTGCCGATGCCACGGTCACGCCGAAGATCACGACAATTAATGATGCAGTGCGCGCCGGTGGAATAGCCAATCTTGATGGCTATTACGATGTTTCGGATGTCGTCAGCACGGCACGGAATTCCGGAATTTGGAGGTGCCCTGTCGGTTACACACCCATGACCAGCAGCGGCGGTTTGCATCCGCTACAGGCCGGTTACAAATACGTGAGAGACAGCGGGGTGTTCGCGGCCTAAGTCGGAGATTGGTTTCCGAAGATCTTGCTTACTTTCGCTGCAACGGCGTGGCTCGCCTGAGTTCACAGACTGTCGGCAGTATCGCCGGCAACGTCGTTAATTATATCTAACAATGTTTGCCGCATGTCCCATGCAATGGAGAGAAACTGCGTAGCGGTTAGGCCTCGTCCGAACTCGATCATTCCCAACTGTGAGGGCCAAATCCTGTGCAATCCGAGCTGGTGGCAGTCTTCATCTAGGCCCGGATAGGTGGCTTGGTCTTGTCCTGGTAAACGCACAACAATCAATCCAACGGTGCCAAAATGGATCCTCGTAAACAAAAATCTGTCGTCGAGCTTATCCTCTTCGAACTGCACCCAGCCGCCGGTGTGGTACCAATCGGCCTCCTCGTTGCTTCGAAGTCGAGCCATATAGATTCGCCAGTCTGGAGGCGGTTTGCTGAAGCTTTTTCCCTTGAATGGCATCGCCTGCCGATCCTGGTCGGTAGCCATGGCAAGCTTCGGATCATAGAATTCGATTACCATCGTGAACATGGTCGCCCAAATCGCGATGATTTCCTGCACCGTCTGAGACATTGTCCTAATGCTCGAATAGGGCTTTAAGTGCGCGCTTGCAGAATTTTGAATGCGAGACATCCACCCATTGTTGCAGCATTCGCAGACAACTTCGATTTTCTGTACCGTCGGAGCACCCCTGAGTCGCGCGTTGATTTTCCAGGGTTCACTTCCCCGGGTCGCAAACACAGTGTGTGTGTGGGCTTTGAGCAGGTATGGCTGGAGCCACTTAGGCCAGTAGTCTTCTTTCGAGTTGGCGTAGCGAATGTCGCAGAAGATGCACTTTGAGACTGGCCTTTGGATCTTTCGCATCTAATCCACTTGGAGGTGTCGGCGTTTGCGTTACGCCGGAAGGCAAGTGATTTCAAAGCCGGCTCGACGGCGCTTTGAGACGACTTTTGAAATAATCAGAAATTCCGGATTTACGTGTCAAAATTCCGGAATTTCGCGTCCGGCTACAATTGATTTCAAACGAAATGGTGGGCCCGGAGGGACTCGAACCCCCAACCAAGCGGTTATGAGCCGCCGGCTCTAACCATTGAGCTACAGGCCCTTGGCGCCGGTAGCGGCACCGCGATGCCGGGGCAATGGTTCCCACAGCATCGGTTTCGCTCTAACGCAAATCCGCGGGAGCCACAAGCGGTGAGCGCAAGCATCTGTGGACGATGCATATTTCGTGGGCAGCCACTGGAACCTTCTCGCGCGGGCTACACTTATCCAATTCACATTCCGCATGAAGAGGGCGATCGCAGATGGTGGCTTCGAACAGTGCCGTGGTGCTCATCGTGGAGGACGAACCGCTGATCCGGTTCAATATCCTCGATGTGCTGGAGGAGGTCGGCCATGTGGCGCTGGAGGCGGCGAATGCCGACGAGGCTCTGGTGGTGCTGAAGGGGCGGCAGGATGTCGATATCCTGTTCACCGACGTCAACATGGCCGGGTCGATGGACGGTCTCCAGCTTGCCAAGCGGGTGAGGGCGATGCGGCCGAACATCGGCATCATCATCACCTCGGGCATGGTGCGGCTCGATCCGATGGCGCTGCCCGCCAATACCGCCTTCCTGCCGAAGCCCTACATGCACGACGCACTGATTTCGACCATCAATTCCCTGATGACGTAACGGCAATACCCTGACGACAGGACAGGGGCGCGCAGCCGCAAAACGGGGACTGTTTTTGCGGCTGCGCGCGAGGCGCCGGGAGACATGCTCGTCTTCAGGCGGGGCGGAGGGGAACCACACCCTCAGCTGAAGCTGCTCCTCAGCGCCTCGTTCTCATGATGGGCCTTCTTCTCGTAGATCGTGAACAGCGCCATCGAGAGGAGATAGGAGAGGAACGGATCCCCTATCTGCGTGGCGATGTCGCGGGATGCGAGAACATGGCGCTCCAGCGCGCCGATATCCTTCTGAATTGCGGTCTGCGTGGCGGTTTCAGCGAGGCGGTTCATGCTGCCATCTCCAGGAATTGGGTCACGACCGAGCGAACCGGCACGTGCCTGACATAAAGGGATAGGGTGAGGCCGAGGGCGGCGCGCATCTTGCGCAGCACTCGGTCCGATACTTCGAAGGCGCCGCAGCAGACGGGATATTTGCCGTAACCGTCCGCACGGCCGAGTTCTTCCACCTCGGCGCCGGCGCGCTTGTAGACGCGCTTGAGATAGGGCTCGTAGTTGGAAATCATCGTATGGATGCCGTGATCGATCGCGCATTCGCAAAGCGCAAGCAGCATCATGGAGAAGGCGCGGCCGGCGTCGATATCGGGGAAATCCTTGGCGATCGCCTCCTCGTCGATGCACATGCGCGTGCCTTCCCAGATGCCGGGGGCGATAAGACTGGCCGCATCGGGAAACGTCTCACGGAAGACGTCGTAGAGAAGGGTCGGGCCCGTCGTCGGCATCAGGCGCATGCCGCCATAAAGACGGGTGCGGCTGTCGTTGCACCAGACGAGATAGGCGGGGGCGAGCGAATCGTAGCTGTCACGTTCGTAAGGGCCGATGACAGGAACATCCCAACCGAGCGTATCGGCGAAGACCTTCTTGCGCAGGCGAAACATCTGGTCAAGTACGGCAGCGTATTTCTGATACTCATGTGCCTGAATGATAACGAACATTTTGCCCTCCAGCGTTTTCAAGTTCGTGAGAGGCAGAATGGTTCAGGCGGACCGGATCGGAAATTCCCTCAGATGGGCCCCCTCAGATGAGGGGATCAGAGCATGTCGCGCAAAAGTGTGCAGCGGTTTTGCGATAACGACATGCGTCAAAACAAAGAACTCAAGCGCGAGCCGCGAATCTGAAAGATCGCAACGCGCTTTAGAGCGCCGTGCGTCCATTTGGACGCACAAAGGACGCTCCAACACTTTGCCTGCTTTCCGAAAATCGATGCAGATTTTCGGGCCGATGCGCTAGGGATTGATGATGCGCAATTGCACGGCCCGCGAGGCGGCGGCCGAGATCGTGGCACAGCCGAGCTTGAAGCGGGCAGTCTTCAGATAATCGCGCGTGGTGTGCTCGGATATGCCCAGGATCACCGAAATATCCTTGTAGTCCTTGCCGAGGGCCGTCCAGTGCAGACACTCGATCTCGCGCGGCGACAATGACGGCACGGGATCGTTCTCGCCATGCAGCTCGTAGACGGCCTTGCGGTGGACGAGATGGGCGATCTCGATCCATTCGTTGCGGCAGCGGCGGACGAGTTCGGTCCATTGCTCGACCGGTATGCGGGCGTTCAGCGACAGGAGGGCGCGGCGCTGCGCCTTGTCGGCGACGGGAATGGAGTAGCCATTGCCGCCGATACCGTGTTTCTGAGCGTCGACCAGCATGGCATAGGCCTCCGGCGTCGGCTCGACCTCGCTCCAGTCGAAGGGCAGCTGGCGTTCGAAGCCCTGTTTGACGATCGGATCGACCTTCACATAGCTGTTCAGCAGGTAGCGGGAGACCCAGGCATCCGGGTAGGTGGTGCGCACGAAGGGCGAATCGATCTTGCTCGCGATCGTCTGGGCGAGATGGTAGGTGACGAAATCGAGGCCATATTCCGCCTGGAGAATGCGGATGGCGGCGTCCACGTTGGCCGCAGCCTTGATCTGTTCGAAAGCGGACTCGAACTTTTCGCTGTAGGTATTTTCAATCATTTCCACTGCCCCAATCCCCTCAATCCTACCGCGAGGGCCGTCACAAATACAAGGCATCCCCACATATGCGGGGAATGACAATCCGGGCCCCATCTGCTAGCGCCTGTCATGAGGAGACCTCATATGGACAGCAAGAGACCATTCGAGATTGCCGAATGCCAACAGGCGGCCAAGGGCCTGAAATCCAGCTGGCAGGATATGGCAGGCTCCGAAGCGCTGATCCGAGCGCTCGTTGCCGAACGCAACGGCGACACGCCGCTGGCGCTGTTCTGGACCGAGGTTCACCGGGCGCTCTGCCAGGAAACCAACGCCTTCTGACAATCAGCCTTGCGGAAGAACGGCTCAGGCTTTTCTCCTTGGCTAAACAGCGCACCACCCGGGCGCGGCAGCAAGGAAGTCCCGCCGCCTTTCTATATAACTATCGATGAACACGTCTTCATTCTTGTCGCGATTCGCTTCTACGATGAAAGCGTCGGACCATAGCGTTTTCGGATATACGGTTAATAAACCCGCACTATTTCATCGATTTGTGCCAAAACGGGTTGACGAAGAATTTGCGGCAGGAGCAATGGTGTTTGTGGAAACGGTTACACTCCTCACCTGTGCCGCCACTGGCTGCAGAATGTTTCGACTGTCATCACCGATGCGTGGAATGGAATGACTGAAAAGCGCGTGCATCTGGTCTTCAAGACCCATCTCGATATCGGCTTTACCGACCATGCCGAGAAGGTCCGCCGGCAATATCACGAGCGCTTCATTCCGCAGGCGATCGAAACGGCCAGGCATTTTCATGCCGAAAATCCCGACGAGCCGAAATTCATCTGGACGACGGGCGCCTGGCTGATCTGGGACCATCTGAATTCGCGCTCGGCGGGAGAGGTGGCAGCGCTGGAACAGGCGATCGAGCGCGGGTTGATCCGCTGGCACGGCCTGCCGTTCACCACGCATACCGAGCTGATGTCGCCTGACCTTTTCCGGGCCGGGCTTTCCTATTCGCAGGAGCTCGACCGGCGCTTCGGCAAGACGACGATCGCGGCGAAGATGACCGATGTGCCCGGCCATACGCTCGGCATGGTGCCGCTGCTTTCCGAGGCGGGAATCCGCTTCCTGCATCTCGGCGTCAATACGGCCTCACCGCCGCCTGATGTGCCCGACATTTTCCGCTGGCGGGCGCCTGGCGGCGAGGAGGTGGTCGTCATGTACCAGCGCTCCTATGGCGAGACCTGTTTCCCCGACGGTTTCGAGGACGGGCTGAGCTTTGCCCATACCAACGACAATATGGGGCCGCAGAGCGTGCCGCAGACGGCCGAGGCCTATCGCGAATTACGCGCGCGCGAGCCGGATGCGGTCATCCGCGCGGCGACGCTCGAGGATTACGGTGCCATTCTCTGGAGCGAGCGTGAGCGCTTCCCCGTTGTCGAGCTGGAACTCGGCGACAGCTGGATCCATGGCAGCGGCAGCGATCCGGTGAAGACGGCGCGGTTCCTCGCGCTGCAGCGGCTCTACGACCGTTTCGCGACGGATGGGCTCGACGCGCGCCGCCTCGCCTTTGGGCGCGGACTGGCGATGGTGGCCGAGCATACCTGCGGCGTCGATATCAAATCCTATCTGCGCGACGACAAGGCGTGGTCGCGGGCCGATTTCGAGGCCGCACGCCGATCCGATTATCGCTTTGCCTATACCGAAGCCTCGTGGGACGAGCAGCGGGCCTATCTCGACCAGGCGGTCGCGGAGCTCGATGAGACGGACCGGAAGGCGGCCCAGGCCGTGCTTGCCGAATTCGCCGCGCCTGCGGTGGTCAAGGGCGGTGAGCGGGAGCTCCGCTTGCAGGCCGGTGGCTGGTCGATCGCGCTCGACGGCGCGAGCGGCGATGTCGCCGAAATTACCTCGCCTTCCGGCAGGACGATCTCCGGCCGCGACGGCGCACTGATCGCCTATCGATACGAGAGCTACGATGCCGGCGACGTTATCAGGCACATGGAAACCTACCTGACCCATCGCCAGGAATGGGCGGTGCTCGACCATGACAAGCCGGGGCTTGCCCGGTCAGGGGCGGCACTTTCGAAGGTTTTTCTGCCGGCGCTGGAAGCGACTGATGAGGCGGGCATTCTTCTGTCGATGCCGTCCGAAGCCGTGGAGACATATGGCGCGCCGCCGCATGTGATGCTGCATTTCACTGCCGAGGGCGATCGCCTCGACCTGCGCCTGACCTTGCTTGACAAGCCGGCCAACCGCATGCCGGAGGCAAGCTTCCTCTCCTTCACGCCTGATCGTGCCGCGGACTGGAATTTCCGCAAGATGGGCCTCTGGCATCGATCGGGGGATATTGCGACGAGTGGCGGCGGACAATTGCAGGCGGTGACATCGGCACGCGGCGATCTTGCCGATGGTCCGCTGACGATCGAAACCTTCGATGCGCCACTCGTTGCACCGCAAAGCTCAGATTTCATGACGTTTTGCAGGACGCTGCCGGATTTCACCGCCGGCATCCGCTTCAATCTGCACAACAATAAATGGGGAACCAATTTCCCGATGTGGTGGCAGGGAGATTTTCAAGCGCGCTTCCGGCTGAGGCTCGACTGAGTCAGTCCTGGCGGGGGATTGAGTGATGCGATCCCGCAGTAATTGAGTCGCTCGACCCGGTACGGATTGAGCCGTCCGGGCCGATGCAAGAAGGGGTTCAGCCGACGCTTGCCGATTGGCCATTCCAGCTGGCGGGCGGCGCTTCGGGCCGCTGCGGCTTCGGGCGAAATTTCACCAGCACCTCGCGGCCGTCGGAAGAGGCCTTCGTGCGCTCCAGCGCATCGCGTTCGGCAACCGCCTGGCGCCAGTGTTCGTCGTCGCGGCCATGAGGGCGGCCCCGTTCCTCCCAGATCGCGTAAGCTCTTTTGTTGATCCATTCGTGGCGTCTGGCGCTCATTGTCCATTCCATTCGTCAAAAGTGTTATTCGGCAATTTTGTCCTGCATAACCGGCGGCCGGCGTTTGGCTGCCATCAGCAGGTCGAGTTCGATCGAGGAGGGTCCGAAACGGGTGAAAAGACTTTCGGCCTGATCGCCGTGCAGGCCATATTTGGAGGCGAATTCGTCAAGGCTATAGGGGCGGCCGCGCAGGATTCTGCTTCGGCGCTCCGGTTCATGGATTTGCGTCATTGGTGATAACCCCAGACTGTTTTGCGAATGTGAGAACAAAACAAATTACAGAGACAAAAGTTCCGTGAATTTTCAGGGTTTTTTCGCCTCGTCGTGCCATTCCGGGGCGATCTCAAGCGGGTGGCATAGATTTTTAAGGTTGATGGTGTCCGAGAAAAATTCGACTAAAAAATGCAGAAATATCAGGGCTTTATAAAATCGGCTTTCGCGACGTCGGATAAATGACTTTATCCCCGGCACGTTACTCTATAGAATCAATCGTGTTATTCGGTCCGCAGGGGCAATATTCGTTCCCCGCGTAGATGCCGACCGATACCGGAGGACTTGGCTTCAATCCAACAAGAGGAGACAGACATGATGAATGCACTGCCGCCACTTCATAACGGCCACGCGCCGTTTACCCTCCAGCAGCTGTTTCGCGAAGCGCTCTATGCCTTTGAGGAATGGGACAGCGAATTGACCGAGCCGATCGTGACCCACGAAGGAAGGGTCATTCCAATCAGCTTCGTTTTCGAAGCCATGCGCGAATGCACCGACATCGTGCCGATGAACATTGTCGGCGCCGTCACTGAACGGCTGACCAAGCCGTGGGAGGGCGAAGGCCCGCTCGACCAGATGACCTTCTCGACGGCGGCGCGCGTCATGCGCGTGCTGGTGCGCAAGCGCCTTCTCGCCACCGGTGCCGTGGATCTCGTTGCCGTTTCGGCCCACGCGTCCGAAGACCAGAGCCGCGACTGACAAGGATGAGGATCGCGGCCATGGCTGCGATCCTTTTCTGCTTCCTGGCGGAACCTCACCCATTCCCAACCGTTTAATTCGGCAGCACGGCCCGCCGCTACAGCGCAGCTGTGGCACTTTGAATTGCCGCATAATTTTATCCTCAAATCGATCCCGATCTAAGGAGTTATGCAGTCGTGACGGGCGAGGAATAAGTACCATGCTAAAATCCATCGTTCAGGAAATCATCGGCACACCCAGGCGTGAGCCTGACCTTCCGCAATCGCTCGAGCAGTTTCGCGACAAGAAGCGGGTGCTGATCATCTTCGCCGATGCCCAAGACGACCGTGCACTCGTTCAGGACGAATGGCTGCGCAAGGCGCATATGCGCCTCATCGAAGAAGACGTCGAAGTGTTCAGCATTGCCGGCGGCGGCGCGTTTACGCTGTTCGACGATGACTGGGAACTCGATGCCGACGATATTCGCGAGCGGCTGCAGGGGCCGCCGTCCGGCGAGTTCGGGTTGATCCTGATCGGACGCGACGGAACCGTGAAGCTGCGCTCGAGCGAGCCAATGACCGCGGAGGATATCTTCGCGGCTTTCGAGTTGCTGCCGAAGAAGACGCCTTGGTAGTGTTTCGAGATTCGGTTTGAAGCGGGGCGCGGTGAAGCAGCCGCGCCCCGCGTCTTCGCATGTTCAGAGTTCGAAGGCTTCCTTGAGGCCGAGGCTCTTGCGTTCGCGCAGGTCGAGATCGGCCTCGATATGGGCGATGTGATGCAGCATCAGCTGGCAGGCGCGGTCGAGTTCGTTGGCTTCGATCGCCGAGATGATGTCACCATGTTCGGAATGGCCGCAGCTCGATGCGGTCGACTGGCCGTAAAGCGCAATCACCAGGGAGGAGCGGGCGACGAGTTCCTCCATAAAGCGCTGCATGATTGAGTTTCCCGATATGGCCGCCAGCATCAGGTGGAAATCGCCCGATGCCTTGATTTCGGCGCGGCGCGCCGTCTGGCCGCGCTCGCTCATCAGGCGGCCTTCTTCCAGCAAAAGCTGCCTCAGATGCGCGATGTCATCCGGCGTAATCCGCGCCGCGGCCTCGCGCAATATGCCGGGTTCGACCAGGCGGCGGGCGGAAAAGATCTGGCGAGCTTCTTCGGGCGAGGGATAGGCGACGAAAGCGCCACGGTTCTTCTCGACGCTGACTAGGCCTTCATAAGACAGCGCCTGCAGGGCGGCACGCGCTAGCGTGCGGCTGACGTTGAAGAGATTGCCGACATCGCTCTCCGAAAGCTTGGTGCCGGGCGAGAGCCTGCGCTCGACAATCGCTTCGCGAATGGCATCGCGGATCTGTTGCGCGCCTGTTTCGGCGGAGTCTTCGGCTTGCTGAGCCTTGGCGGCGGATTTCATGAAAATCGATTTCCTGATGACGAGAAACCATATCCGTGTTCGCGGCAAAAGTTAAACGGAATTTGTGCCCGAAATGACGGCAATATTGTATACGATTTTCTGCACAAATTGCGCACGATAGCCTAAATCATGTGCAGATACCCTTGTGCCTATAATTTGCTCTCGCAAGTTCGGTAGCGACAAAATCTTTAATTCGCAATGGCTTGGTGCGAGCAGCGGAATTTGGCACGGCAGATGCATTGTCTTTTCCGAACAGGGGAAGGCATGATGTCGAAAGCGGCAGAGATCGATATAGTATCCGTTTCGAAGGTCTATGGCGCGACGACGGCGGTCCATGCGATCAGCCTGAAGATTCCGGCCGGCTCCTATTGCTGCTTCCTCGGCCCGTCGGGCTGCGGCAAGACCTCGACGCTACGCATGATTGCCGGCCACGAGAGCATTTCGTCGGGCGATATCAGGCTCGGCAATGTCGTCGTCACCGATTTTCCGCCGGCCAGGCGCGGCACGGCGATGATGTTTCAGTCCTACGCGCTTTTCCCGCATCTCGATTTGATCGACAACGTCGCCTTCAGCCTGAAGATGAAGGGTGTCGATAAGCAAGAGCGGCAGGCCAAGGCGCTCGAGATGCTGAAGCTGATGCAGATGGAGGCCTATGCCAACCGGCGTCCGGCCCAGCTTTCCGGCGGCCAGCAGCAACGCGTGGCGCTGGCGCGCGCGCTGATTACCGATCCCGAAGCGCTGCTGCTCGACGAGCCGCTGTCGGCGCTCGATCCGTTCCTGAAGATCCGCATGCGCGCCGAACTCAAGAAGCTGCAGAAGTCGCTCGGCATCACGTTCGTGCACGTGACCCATAGCCAGGAAGAGGCGATGGCGCTCGCCGACGTCATCGTCATCATGAATGACGGCCGGATCGAGCAGGCGGCCGCCCCGCGCGAGGTCTTCGAGCGGCCGGCGACCGCCTTCGTCGCCCGATTCATGGGCGACCACAATGTGCTGTCCGGCCGGGTGACATCAAGCGAGAACGGCGTGCTCGTCATGACCGTGCCTGAGGGGCAGAGCTTTTCCGTGCGCGGGACGGGCAGGGAAGTCGGCGAGCCCGTCGATATCGGTATCCGCACCGACCGCGTCCGCCTGCAGGTGGCGACCGAATGGACGCTCGGCTTCGACGGCATCGTCTCCAACATCGAATATCGCGGCTCTTCCGTGAAGATCACCGTTATCGGCGCCGGCAGCGACGACTTCACCGTCATTGCCGACGACGGCGACTATTTCGCCCGGCCGGTTGCCGTCGGCGACACCGTCTCGCTCAGCTGGGCGCTCGACGATGCCGTGCTTCTCGGCCGCACTTCCGCGTGAGCCATTACCATCAAGAACACTGAACCTTCTATCCAAGAAAAGGGGAACTGACATGACGACTGAAACGACATCGACCAAAGCGGAAAAGGGGCTTTCCCGCCGCACGCTGCTGAAGACGGGTGCTGCCGCCGTCGGCGCCATCGCCGGCTCCGGCGCTATTACCGGCTTTCCCACAATCTGGGCGCAGTCGAACATCACGCTTCGCCAGTTCGGCACCGGCGTTTCGAACATCAATGCCATCGCCGAGAAGTGCAAGGCCGATCTCGGCATCACGCTGGAGATGACGGCAACCGATTCCGACGCCGCCGCCCAGCGCGCCGTCACCCAGCCTGACAGCTATGACATTGCCGACATCGAATACTGGATCGCCAAGAAGGTGTTCCCGACCGGCGTCATGCAGCCGATGGACGTCAAGAAGCTGAAATATTACGACAAGATCGTGCCGCTGTTCATCAACGGCAAGTTAAAGCCGGAGAGCGTCATCGCCCAGGGTACGGCGCCGCACACGGTCGGCTTCGTCGAGGCGCAGGGTTCCAAGAAGTTCGCCAAGGAGCCGACGCAGTGGATGACGATGGTTCCGACCATCTATAATGCCGATACGCTTGGTATTCGCCCCGACCTCACCGGCCGTCCGATCACCAGCTGGGCCGATATTCTCGATCCGGCCTTCAAGGGCAAGACCGCGATCCTCAATATCCCGTCGATCGGCATCATGGATGCGGCGATGATCATGGAAGCCTCCGGCAAGATCAAATATGCCGACAAGGGCAACATGACGAAGGAAGAAATCGACAAGACGATCGACTTCCTGATCAAGACCAAGGGTGACGGCCAGTTCCGTGCCTTCTGGAAGTCGTTCGACGAAAGCGTCAACCTGATGGCCTCAGGCGAAGTGGTCATCCAGTCGATGTGGTCGCCGGCCGTCGCCGCCGTCCGTTCGAAGGGTATCGCCTGCACCTTCCAGCCGCTCAAGGAAGGCTACCGCGCCTGGGGTGGCGGTCTTGGCCTTGCCTCGCACCTCAAGGGCGCGCAGCTCGATGCCGCCTATGAATATATCAACTGGTACACATCGGGCTGGGTTGGCGGCTACCTCAACCGCCAGGGCTATTATTCCGCCTGCATGGACACCGCCAAGGAATTCATGTCGGCCGACGAATGGGGCTACTGGATCGAAGGCAAGCCGGCAGCCGGCGATATCCTGTCTCCCGAGGGCAAGGTGATGGAGAAGGCCGGCGCCGTTCGCGACGGTGGCTCCTTCGAAGCCCGCATGGGCGCGGTCGCCTGCTGGAACTCCGTCATGGACGAGGACCGCTACATGGTCCGCCGCTGGAACGAGTTCATCGCTGCCTGATCCCTTTGGGGGCGGGCAGGCGCTGTCTTTCGCTGGTGCTGAAGACGTCGCTTCGCTCCGCCCCCTCATCCGACCCTTCGGGCCGCCTTCTCCCCGCTGGGGAGAAGAGGGAGTCCGTGGCCGCGTCGCGAGACGAATGCAAGGTTCGCGGTGGCCGAGGCGCCGCCGCGAATCTCTTCGCCCCAGCGGGGAGAAGGTGCCGGCAGGCGGATGAGGGGGCGGGCACGAGCCCTCGGTCGTCACGCCTGACAATGAGACAACGGAGAACCGGATCATGGCGACCATCGCAGCGGAAACGGAGGAGGATGGCCAGGGCGCGCGCGGCGGGCGCGGACTGAGGCTTTCCCCATCGGCGATATCCTATCTCCAGGCGACGCCGCTGTTCGTCATTCTCGGCTTCTTCTTCCTGCTGCCGATCGCCATGATCGGTGTCGTCAGCTTCTGGGACTACGACTTTGCCGGTCTCTATCCCGATTTCCTGACGATGAACTACACCGACACGCTCGGTTCGTGGGTGACGTGGAAGACCTATCTCAACACCTTGAAATTCACTGCGATCGTCTGGTCGCTGACGCTCGTCATCGGCTTCTGGGTCGCCTATTTCCTGGCCTTCCACATCCGCAAGACTTCGACGCAGATGATCCTCTTCCTGGTCTGCACCGTGCCGTTCATGACGTCGAACATCATCCGCATGATCTCGTGGATCCCGGTGCTTGGGCGCAACGGCCTCGTCAATTCGACGCTGATCAATATGGGCATCATCCCGAAGCCGATCGAATGGCTGCTCTATTCCGATTTCGCCGTCGTGCTTGCCATGGTGCATCTCTATACGCTGTTCATGGTGACGCCGATCTTCAACACGCTGATGCGCATCGACCGGTCGTTGTTCGAGGCGGCGCGCGATGCCGGCGCCTCCGGCTGGCAGGTGCTGTGGAACGTCGTCATCCCGCTTGCCAAGCCCGGCATGGCGATCGGCACGATCTTCGTCGTGACGCTCGTCATGGCTGATTTTTCGACGGTGCAGGTGATGTCCGGTGGCCAGAGCGCCTCGGTGGCGCTGATGATGAAGAACCAGATGTCGCTGCTGCAATATCCGGCGGCTGCCGCCAACGCCGTGGTGCTGCTTGCGGTGGTGCTCTTGATGGTCGCGGCCATCCTGCGCGTCGTCGATATCCGCAAGGAGCTTTGAGATGAACCACGAAAAACGCGGCCTGGAATTCTACCTGCTGGCGATCTTCTTCATCATCTTCGTGCTGTTCCTCTACGGCCCGCTTTCGGCGATCCTGATCCTCTCCTTCCAGGGGCCGGATGGCGGCCTGACCTTCCCGATGAACGGCGTTTCCACGCACTGGTTCTTCAATCTGTTCGAGAAGCAGGCGGTCGGCGATTTCGGTGCCTCGTTCCGGCGCTCCTTCACTCTCGGGCTGATGGTGATGGCGGTGACTGTCGTGGTTTCACTGCTCGCCGGCCTTGCCTTCCGGCGCCGTTTCCGAGGTTCGACGGCGCTGTTCTACGCCACGGTCGCCAGCCTCGTGGTGCCGTCGATCATCATCTCGCTCGGCATCGGCGTCGTCTTCCAGGAGGGAGGGCTGAAGCCCGCCTGGTATTCGTCCGCCTTCGGCGCGCATCTGACCTGGACGCTACCGTTCGGCGTGCTGATCATGTTTGCCGTCTTCAACCGCTTCTCGCCGGCCTATGAAGAGGCTGCGCGTGACCTTGGCGCCAGCTCCTGGCAGACGTTCCGCCATGTCGTGCTGCCGATGATCGCGCCGAGCCTCGTCGGCGTCGGCCTGTTCGGCTTCACGCTCTCCTACGACGAATTCGCCCGCACGCTGATGACATCAGGCACCTACAACACGCTGCCGCTCGAAATCTACGGCATGACCACCAACGTCACGACGCCGGTGCTTTATGCGCTCGGCACGGTGACGACGCTGTTTTCCTTCACCATCATTCTCCTCGCGCTCGGCATCATGACGATGCTCAGCCGGCGGCAGGCAAAGATAAACTGACATGCGCGTCCTCATCGTCAATCCGAACACCACGGCCTCCATGACCGACAAGGCCGCGACTGCCGCGCGTGCGGTGGCGGCATCAGGCACGGAGATCATCGCGGCCACCTCGCGCATGGGGCCGGTCTCCATCGAAGGACATTACGACGGCGCGCTGGCGATCCCCGGTCTGCTCGCCGAACTCAAGGACCGGCAGCCGGCGGGCTATGATGCGGCCGTTATCGCTTGCTTCGACGATACCGGGCTCGAAGCGGCACGAACCTTCGCCGATGTGCCAATCCTCGGGCTTTGCGAATCCGCGGTGGTGACGGCGGGCTTCTTGGCGCAGCGCTTCACCGTGGTGACGACGCTGGAGCGGTCGCGGGTATTGATCGACAATCTGGTGCGCCGCTACGGCATGGGCGACCGCGCCACGGTACGCGCCTCCGACATCCCGGTGCTGGAGCTGGAAGATCCGGCCTCGGGCGCGATCGGCAAGCTCAGGGCCGAGATCGAGCGGGCGCTTTTGGAAGACGGCGCCGAGGCGATCGTGCTCGGCTGTGCCGGCATGACCGATCTGGCGCGAGAGCTGCAGGAGATCTATGGCGTGCCTGTCGTCGATGGCGTCGCGGCCGCCGTCAAGCAGGCCGAAGCGCTGGTGTCGCTCGGACTTTCCACCAGCAAGCGCGGCTCCTATGCATCGCCGCTGCCGAAACCCTTCACCGGGGCGATGAGGGATTTCTCGCCGATCCGGGCGGCCGGCTGAACCGATGTCCGTTTCCTTCGATTTCAAGCAGCTCACCGAGCGCCAACGCTACAAGCTGATGATCGGCACGATCATTCCGCGCCCGATCGCGCTGGTGACGACGGTCGACGAGAATGGCCGGATCAACGCCGCGCCCTTCAGTTTCTTCAACTGCCTTTCGGCCGATCCGCCGATCCTTGCGATCGGCGTCGAGAACCATGCCGACATGTCGTTCAAGGACACCGGCCACAATATCCGCATGACCGAGGTGTTCACGGTCAATATCGTCTCCTTCGCGATCGCCGAGGCGATGCATGTCTGCGGCGCCAAATATCCGCGCGGCGTCGACGAGTTGAAGGAGGCCGGCCTGACGGCAATGCCGGGCGAGAAGGTGGCCTCGCCCTTTATCGCCGAGGCGCCGGCCGCTTTCGAATGCCGGCGGCATGTGACGCTGGAGCTCGGCCGCTCGCGGCAGATCGTCATGGGCGAGATCGTCTATGCGCATTACCGCGACGGGGTCGTCGATCCGGAAAGGCTGCATGTCGATCCGTCAGCCGTCGATGCCATTGCAAGGCTCGGCGGCGATACCTGCGCCACCATCCGCGACCGTTTCGAGATGCTGACGCCGAAGCTCTGACATAGAGCATTTCCGTTTTCTTCGAGTCACGAAAATGCTCATCTCTTTGTCTTCGCGCAATTCCGGACGCAAAACCGCTGCGCAGTTTTGCTGGAATTGCTCCAGGGATAGCCCTAAGTTTTTGCTTTACTTTTTCGGCTCCCGCAAGAATGGTCTGCAACGGATCATCACGGCAGAGGAGCGCTTTACCCATGACAATCGAGGACGATCTCAGCCGGATCGCGGAGCAGGAGAAAGTCCTGAGTTTCGACGCCTTCGACCTGACGACGGCATGGCAGCTCGGCAAGCTCCTGCAGGAACTCGCCACCGAGCGCGGCCTCGGCATCGCGATCGATGTGACCCTGCATTCGATGCCGGTATTCTATGCGGCACTCCCGGGTGTAACGCCTGATAACGTCAACTGGGTCCGCCGCAAGCGCAATATGGTGCTGCGCTATTTCCGCAGCAGCTATGCCTCCGGCCTGAAGCTGCAGAAGGATGGCAAGACGGTCGAGGATAACGGACTTTCCGGCGCCGACTATGCGCCGCATGGCGGCAGTTTCCCGATTAACGTCAAGGGCACCGGCTGCATCGGCGCCGTCACCGTCTCAGGATTGCCGCAGCGCGACGACCATAATCTCGCGGTCGAAGCGCTGGCGCTGATGCTCGCGAAGGATCTGGATACGCTGCGGCTCGCCGCGCCGCTCTGACACGGTTTCTCCTGCCGTAATTTCGACAGAAAAAAGCCATGAAAACTACAAATTCGCGTCGCCGCTCCGGTGACGCGGGCTTGTCCTGCGGCTAAGCTGCGGCATCGCACTCCTCATCTTACCCGGGACGCCATGATCCGCTTGTTCCTTGCGCTTGCCGCCACCATCGGCTTCGGCCTTTTCCTTGCCTCCTGCAACACGCTTTCCAAGGAGGAATGCGTTGCCGCCGACTGGAGCGTGATCGGCGAGAGCGACGGCGCGGCGGGCTACGAGCCGCAACAGCGCTTCGCCGCACATGCGAAATCCTGCGAGCGGGTGAAGATCGTGCCCGATCAGACGATTTGGTTTCAGGGATATCAGGCCGGCCTGGTGCGCTACTGCACGCCGCTCAGCGGGCTTGCGCGCGGCCAGGCGGGCAGCGGCTACGCCAATGTCTGCCCGCCCGCGACCGCGCCTGGTTTCCTGCGCGGCTTCGGCCTCGGCAGCAAGCAGCACGAATTGCAGGGGCGGCTCAGCTCGATGCAGAGCGATTATAGCAATAAGGAGACTGATATCGACGAGCTTTCCGACAAGCTGCGAGATGCCAAGGACGGCGACCGGTCGGAACTGCGCCGGCGGATAGAAGATCTGGAAGATGACAAGCACGACATCCGCCGCGACCAGCGCGACGTGCAGGACGATCTCGACCGTGTCAACGAGGATGTCGAATGGTTCCAGCGGAACCCGACTGCCGAACTGCCGGCGCCGGGTTACTGATCCCCGACCTCAGAGCTTCCCGCCGGCCTCGGCGATGCCCTTTGTCAGGCTGCCCGTTGCCGGGAAGAGCGGGATGAGGCAGGCCTGCAGGGCGTGATAGATATCGCCCTTGCCGGGGAACAGCGAGTGCGAGGGAACGAGATCTTCCGTCAGCTCCTCGTGCCAGCCGCCGTTCTTGTGGTCGATGAAGGCGCGCTCGATCACGTTCCAGATCCTGCGGTAGCTCTCTTCATGGAAATCGCTCGGCAGGTGCTCGTTGAGGAAATGTGCAGCGGCCGCACCTTCGCAGGCTGGCCACCAGAGCTTGTTGCGCTTGGCGGGCTTGTCGTCCCAATCGAGCGTATAGAAGAAGCCGCCCTTGTCGTTGTCCCAGCCGAGCGCCATGGATTGCGCAAAGAGCGCCTTGGCCGCATCCGGCATCCATTCGGTCCGTTTGCCACCGAGCGCCCAGAGCTGCAGGATGAGGCGGGCCCATTCCAGCCAATGGCCGGGCGTCGTGCCGGCCGGGCGGAACATTTCGTTCGGATGATAGTACGTCTTGTCGAGATTCCATTCGGCGTCGAAATGCTCGGCAACGCGCCAGTCCACCGAACCGGCGACGCGGCGGATGACGAGATCGGCGATGCTTTCGGCCTTGGCCAGATAGTCCCGGTCGCCGGTGGCTTCGAAGGCCGCCATCAGCGCTTCGGTCAGGTGCATGTTGGAGTTCTGGCCACGATAGGCGCCGCCATCGAGCGGCTGCCAGTCGGCGGTGAATTCCTCGGCGATCGCGCCGTGCTTTTCTTCCCAGAACTTCGTGTTCAGGATCTCGGTGATATCGGCCAACATGCCGTCGGCAAGCGGATGGCCGATCGTCCTTGCGGCTGAGGCGGCCAGCAGCACGAAAGCATGGCCATAGCCCTGCTTGTTGGAATCGACGGGACCATTATTGTTGAGGGACCAGAAATAGCCGCCATTTTTCCGGTCGCGATGATGGTTCCAGATATAATCCATGCCGTGGTCGACGACATCGGCAGCGCCTGGACGGCCAAGCAAGGCGCCGATCGAGAAGCAATGCACAGCGCGCGCCGCGATATGGATGCCGCGAACCTGGCCCTCGGCGTCGAGAGGTCCGCCTTCGTCGTCGAGATCGTAGAAGCCGCCCTTGGGATTGACCGAATTGTGCTGGAAGAAATCGAAGAGACCGTTCGCCTGGGTTAGCAGCCAGCCGCGATGATAGGCGCGGGTCGTCCAGTTTCCAAGCACGGCGTTGCCGGTTGCGGGTGCCATGTTGCTCCTCCGATTTCGTGCACAAGCGTCGCAAACGCCTATATAGAGGTCGGGCAAGCCTGTCATCTGGCTATCGCATCGACCCGAAAATCGGGATCGATTTTCGGAAAGCACGATGCGAAGATTCAAACTGCTACGGCGTCCTTTGCGCGTCTTAGGAGACGCGCGGCGCTGTAGACTTGCAAAGCATGAAATCGATAGGCATATATTGACATAAAGATATCTTTATGTGATTTGGAAGCCTGGTCTTACGACGTCAAGGAGCCCTCCCGTGTTTGACAATCTCTTTGGTCCGGAAACGGGCAAACGTGACGGCAGTGAAGTGTTCGCAGCTTTGAAACAAGCCGCGAGCGAGCGCATCCTTGTTCTCGACGGCGCCATGGGCACGCAGATCCAGGGGCTCGGCTATGACGAAGACCAGTTTCGCGGGACGCGCTTCATCGGCTGCGCCTGTCACCAGAAGGGCAATAACGACCTTCTGATCCTGACCCAGCCGGATGCGATCGAAGAGATCCATTACAGATACGCCAAGGCCGGCGCCGATATTCTCGAGACCAACACCTTCTCCTCGACCCGCATCGCGCAGGCCGATTACGAGATGGAAGGTGCGGTCTATGACCTCAACAAGGAAGGTGCCGAGATCGTGCGCCGGGCGGCACAGCGCGCCGAGCGCGAGGACGGCCGCCGCCGCTTCGTCGCCGGCGCCATCGGGCCGACCAACCGCACCGCCTCGATCTCGCCCGACGTCAACAATCCCGGTTTCCGCGCCGTCACCTTCGACGATCTGCGTTCCGCTTACGGCGAGCAGATCGACGGGCTGATCGACGGCGGCGCCGACATCATCCTCATCGAGACGATCTTCGACACGCTGAACGCCAAGGCGGCGATCTTTGCCTGCGAGGAGCGCTTCGAGGCCAAGGGCGTGCGCCTGCCCGTGATGATCTCGGGCACGATCACCGACCTTTCCGGCCGCACGCTGTCCGGCCAGACGCCGTCGGCCTTCTGGAACTCGGTGCGGCATGCCAATCCCTTTACGATCGGGCTCAACTGCGCGCTCGGCGCCAATGCGATGCGCCCGCATCTGCAGGAGCTTTCAGGTGTTGCCGACACCTTCATCTGCGCCTATCCGAATGCCGGCCTGCCGAACGAATTCGGCCAGTATGACGAAACGCCGGAGCTGATGGCGGCGCAGATCGACAGCTTCGCCCGCGAAGGCCTGGTCAACATCGTCGGCGGCTGCTGCGGATCGACGCCCGAGCACATCAAGGCGATCGCCGAGACCGTCGCCAAGTACAAGCCACGGCCGATTCCCGAGCATCGCCCCTTCATGTCGCTGTCGGGCCTCGAACCCTTCGAACTGACGAAGGATATTCCCTTCGTCAATGTCGGCGAGCGCACCAACGTCACCGGCTCGGCCCGCTTCCGCAAGCTGATCACCAATGCCGATTTCAACGCGGCGCTCGATGTCGCCCGCGACCAGGTCGAAAACGGCGCCCAGGTGATCGACATCAATATGGACGAGGGCCTGATCGATTCCGAAAAGGCGATGGTCGAGTTCCTCAACCTGATCGCCGCCGAGCCTGACATCGCCCGTGTGCCTGTCATGATCGACTCGTCGAAATTTTCGATCATCGAATCCGGCCTGAAGCGCGTCCAGGGCAAGCCGATCGTCAACTCGATCTCGCTGAAGGAAGGCGAGGAGAATTTCCTCGCCCAGGCGCGGCTGCTGCACAATTATGGTGCCGCCGTCGTCGTCATGGCCTTCGATGAGACGGGG
Source organism: Rhizobium leguminosarum (assembly GCF_002953715.1). Taxonomy (GTDB): domain Bacteria; phylum Pseudomonadota; class Alphaproteobacteria; order Rhizobiales; family Rhizobiaceae; genus Rhizobium; species Rhizobium leguminosarum_V. Next base: position 2,991,801 of record NZ_CP025012.1, on the reverse strand, counting down.
CAGGCGGACAGCTACGAGCGCAAGGTGGATATCTGCACGCGCGCCTACAAGCTGCTGACCGAGAAGATCGGCTACCCGCCCGAGGACATCATCTTCGACCCGAACATCTTCGCGGTCGCGACCGGCATCGAAGAGCACAATAATTACGGTGTCGATTTCATCGAGGCGACGCGGACGATCCGCGAGCGCATGCCGCTGGTGCATATCTCCGGCGGCGTCTCCAACCTGTCCTTCTCGTTCCGCGGCAACGAGCCGGTGCGCGAGGCGATGCACGCCGTGTTCCTCTACCACGCCATCCAGGCTGGCATGGACATGGGTATCGTCAATGCCGGCCAGCTTGCCGTCTACGACAACATCGATCCTGAGCTGCGCGAGGCCTGCGAGGACGTGGTACTGAACCGCCGTCCTGACGGCACCGAGCGGCTGCTCGAAGTGGCCGAGCGTTTCCGTGGCGCCGGTGCCAGGGAAGGCCGTGTCCAGGATCTCTCCTGGCGCGAATGGAGCGTCGAGAAGCGTCTCGAACACGCGCTGGTCAACGGCATTACCGAATATATCGAGGCCGATACCGAGGAGGCGCGCCTGCAGGCCGCCCGGCCGCTGCACGTTATCGAAGGGCCGCTGATGGCCGGCATGAATGTCGTCGGCGATCTCTTCGGCTCGGGCAAGATGTTCCTGCCGCAGGTGGTCAAGTCGGCGCGCGTGATGAAGCAGGCGGTCGCCGTGCTGCTGCCTTACATGGAAGAGGAAAAGCGCCTCAACGGCGGCGATGAACGCCGGTCGGCCGGCAAGATCCTGATGGCGACGGTCAAGGGCGACGTGCACGATATCGGCAAGAATATCGTCGGCGTCGTGCTTGCCTGCAATAATTACGAGATCGTCGACCTCGGCGTCATGGTGCCGGCGACGAAGATCCTCGAAACGGCGATCGCCGAAAAGGTCGACGTCATCGGCCTTTCCGGCCTGATCACGCCGTCACTCGACGAGATGGTGCATGTCGCGGCCGAAATGGAGCGGCAGGGTTTCGAGATCCCGTTGTTGATCGGCGGGGCGACGACCAGCCGCGTGCATACGGCCGTGAAGATCCATCCGGGCTACAACAAGGGGCAAACAGTCTACGTGACCGATGCCAGCCGTGCCGTCGGCGTCGTATCCGCACTGCTTTCGCCGGAGGCACGGCAGGGCTATGTCGACGATGTAAGAGCCGAATATGCCAAGGTGGCGGCCGCCCATGCGCGCAGCGAGGCCGAGAAGGTGCGACTGCCGTTGCCCCGGGCTCGCGAGAATGCCCCCAAGATCGACTGGTCTGCCTACCAACCGGTGAAGCCGCAATTCTTCGGCACGCGGGTGTTCGAGGATTACGATCTGGCCGAGCTTGCCAAATACATCGACTGGACGCCGTTCTTCCAGACCTGGGAGTTGCGCGGCCGTTACCCCGCCATTCTCGAAGACGAGAAGCAGGGCGAGGCAGCGCGCGCGCTCTGGGCCGATGCGCAGGCCATGCTGAAGAAGATCATCGACGAGAAGTGGTTCCGTCCGCGCGCCGTCATCGGCTTCTGGCCGGCCGGCGCCGTCGGCGACGATATCCGACTGTTCACGGACGAGACCCGGAAACAGGAGCTTGAGACCTTCTATACGCTGCGCCAGCAGCTTTCGAAGCGGGACGGGCGGCCGAACGTGGCGCTCTCCGATTTCGTCGCGCCTGTCACAAGCGGTGTTCAGGATTATGTCGGCGGCTTCGTGGTGACGGCGGGTATCGAGGAAATCGCCATCGCCGAGCGTTTCGAACGGGCGAACGACGATTATTCGTCGATCCTCGTCAAGGCGCTGGCTGATCGCTTCGCCGAAGCTTTTGCCGAGCGCATGCATGAGCAGGTACGACGCGAATACTGGGGCTATGCCAAGGACGAGACGCTCAGCAAGGAGGATCTCATCACCGAAGCCTATGCCGGCATCCGCCCGGCGCCCGGTTATCCCGCACAGCCCGATCACACCGAAAAGGCGACACTCTTCAAGCTGCTCGATGCTGAAAAAGCGGCCGGCGTGAAGCTGACGGAGAGCTATGCGATGTGGCCGGGCTCCTCGGTCTCCGGCCTCTATATCGGCCATCCCGACTCCTATTATTTCGGCGTCGCCAAGGTGGAGCGCGATCAGGTGGAAGACTATGCGGCCCGCAAGGGCATGGAGGTTTCCGAGATCGAGCGCTGGCTCGGGCCGGTGCTGAACTATGTGCCGCGCAAGACCGAAACCGAGATCGAGGATGCGGCGTAACCAGCCGTTTGGCGTCGTCCGCTGATAAAGTGATTCAAGAAACGCGGAAGCCGGAAAGTGATTCACTTCCCGGCTTCATGCTTTTGAAAATCAAGAATATTTTTCTTTTGAACCGATGATGTCGGCTTTGCGGTTCAAGTCACCGCAATCGTCAGCTCCGCGACAAAGTCATAGGCGTCGCCGCGATAGAGCGAGCGGGTGAATTCGACGGCGCGGCCTGAGCCGAGATAGGAGATACGCTCGATCGACAGGCCGGCCGCACCCACGGAGACGCCGAGAAGCTGGGCGTCGGCTTCCTTCATGTTGGTCGCGGAGATGCGCTGCACGGCGCGCACGGGGCGAACCTGGAGGCGTTCGAGTTCAGCATAGAGTGAATTGGTGACGGCTGAGGGATCGGGCAGGAATTCGCCGGAGACGCTGGCGTTCTCGATCGCCAGCGGCTGGTCGTCGGCGATGCGCAGGCGGGAGAGGCGCGAAACCTTAACGTCGGTACCGAGGCCAAGGATCATCATCTCATCGGGCGAGGGGGTATGGATGCCCTTGTGCAGCCATTCGGAGCGGGAGGACATGCCGCGGCGCGCCATGTCCTCGGTAAAGGAGGTGAGCTGCGATAGGCGTTGCTCGACCTTGGAGACCGGCTTGGCGACGAAGGTGCCCGAGCCGTGGCGGCGCACCAGCAGGCCGTCGGCGACAAGTTCGTCGATCGCCTTGCGCACGGTGACGCGGCTGACGGCGGCGAATTCGGCGATGTCGCGTTCCGGCGGCAGCGCATCGCCGTGGCCGAGCGTGCCGGTGCGCACGGCCTCTTCGAGCATGCGGCGCAGCTTGACGTAGAGCGGGCCGGTGCCGGCAGCCTGCAAGCGCTCCAGGGACAGGATGGTAGCGAGGTCGTCGCTCATGCCGCACCTCTCTGCTTGTTGTTCAAGAGCTTCACCGCAAGTTCCACTGCGCCGTGCAAGGCATCGTTCTTCGGTCTGGCGAGCAGCGGCCTGTGGCGTTCGGAAAGCCAGGGTTCATAGGCTTCGGCAAGACCTCCGAGCAGGCAGATCGACGGGCATTCGGGCCAGAGCAGCGCGTCGAGGCTTTCGCCGATCGCCGTTGCCGCATCCGTGACGATGCCGACCGCGACGGCATCGCCCCTGGCCGCATGTTCGAAGACGATCGGTGCGTAACGGGCAAAATCCTTTGGTCTTGCCGAATGCGCGAATTCGACGATGCGCTCCGGATCGTTGCCATATTCGGTGATGACCGCTTCGGTGATCGGCGATGCCGGGCGCACCCCGTCATGGGCGAGCAGCGATCGTTCCAGCAGGTCGCGGCCGAGGCGGGCGCCGCTTGCCTGGTCGCCGACGACAAAACCCCAGCCGCCGATGCCGTTCAGCCGGCCATCCCTGCGGGCATTATAGACCGAGCCGGTGCCGAAGGCGCCGACGATGCCGTCGGCATCGCCGAGCGCGCCCTGCAGGGCGATCAGCGCATCGGTGACGACGCGGCCCTCGGCGAAGGGGAGAGCCTTTTCGATTCGCCTGCCGTAATCCCCGACATTGGCGCCGGCGACGCCGACGACGGCTGCGACGGAGGAAACGGTTTCAGCAGCAAGCCCGGCATCGCGCAGCGCCTGCCGGGCGGATTCAATGATATTGAGAAGAGAGTTTTCGAGATCCGACAGAATGTTGGCGGCGCCTGATTTGCCGCGGCCGATGATATTGCCGTTTCTGTCCGCGACCGCGGCCCGGCAGCTCGTTCCGCCGCCGTCTATGCCGATTGCAAGCTCCGTCATCGGGCCTCCGAATATGCCGTCCCCATGTTTTTTAATACAATACCAAAAAAATACCATTTACCAAGTGGGAATGAGGGAGAAAATCAATCTTTTTATCTTATTGATTTTGCTTGATTAAATTTTTTAATGAATTTTCTCCCGCCGAAAAGTTAAATTCGGCTGGACAATTGGTATTTTTTTGGCATTAATTCGGCAAAAGGGAACAGCACTTCGAAGCCCACGAAAACCGGCATTAAGCCAAGCCGGAACCGCTTCGAGGATGATCGAGAGAACGACCCCCGGCCCATCAAGCTGGTGGCGAATTCGGGCATCTATCGGCTTTCCCCATCATTTCGCCGTCCCCGGTGCAGCCGCCGGGAAGGCGCGCAGTCCGGACGCAGGCGATCCGCCTTCGTGTCCGTCGAGCTTTCGGGACCGGCATTGCTGGCGGTCCTCCAAGGGGCGTTGGGTGTTACCTCAAACACGCCAATTGCTTGTTTCAGATCGAAAACAGCGCCTTGCGGCGCTTAAAACAGGAGAGGGAAATGAAAAACACTGCTCTGAAAAGCCTGCTGCTTGCCTCCAGTCTGCTGAGTTCAGCGGGTCTCGTCCACGCCGCCGACGTCACGCTGACGGTCGAAAGCTGGCGTAACGACGACCTGCAGATCTGGCAGGAAAAGATCATCCCGGCTTTCGAAGCCAAGAACCCGGGCATCAAGATCGTCTTCTCGCCGACCGCGCCGACCGAATACAACGCCTCGCTGAACGCCAAGCTCGATGCCGGCTCCGCAGGCGATATCATCACCTGCCGTCCGTTCGACGCTTCGCTCGAACTCTTCAACAAGAAGCAGCTCGTCGACATCACCAGCCTGCCTGGTATGGAGAACTTCTCGCCGGTCGCCAAGGCTGCCTGGAGCACCGATGACGGCAAGTCGACCTTCTGCGTGCCGATGGCTTCTGTCATCCACGGTTTCATCTACAACAAGGATGCCTTCGACAAGCTCGGCATCTCCGTGCCGAAGACCCAGGACGAGTTTTACGCAGCGCTCGACAAGATCAAGGCCGACGGCACCTACATTCCGCTCGCCATGGGCACGAAGGACCTCTGGGAAGCCGCTACCATGGGCTACCAGAATATCGGCCCGAACTACTGGAAGGGTGAGGACGGCCGCGCCGCCCTGATCGCCGGCAAGCAGAAGCTGACCGACGCCGACTGGGTCAAGCCCTATGAAGAGCTTGCCAAGTGGAAGCCCTATCTCGGCGACGGCTTCGAAGCGCAGACCTACTCCGACAGCCAGAACCTGTTCACGCTCGGTCGTGCCGCGATCTATCCGGCCGGCTCGTGGGAAATCTCGCTGTTCAACAGCCAGGCACAGTTCAAGATGGGCGCCTTCCCGCCGCCGGTTCCGAAGGCCGGCGACACGGGCTACATCTCCGACCATCCGGATATCGGTGTCGCCCTGAACACCAAGAGCACGCATGCCGAGGAAGCCAAGAAGTTCCTCAGCTGGGTCGCTTCGCCTGAGTTCGCCGATATCTACGCCAACGCGCTGCCGGGCTTCTTCAGCCTGAATTCCAACCCGGTCAAGATGTCCGATCCGCTCGCTCAGGAATTCGTTTCCTGGCGCGGCCCGTACAAGTCGACGGTGCGCTCGACCTATCAGATCCTGTCGCGCGGCACGCCGAACCTCGAAAACGAGACCTGGGTCGAATCGGCCAATGTGATCAACGGCACGGATACGCCTGCGGTTGCTGCCGAAAAGCTCCAGAAGGGCCTCGACAGCTGGTTCAAGCCGGCCAAGTGATGTGATCAGGGGCGGCGTTTGCAGCCCCTGATCCGGCCTTCCGGCCACCTTCTCCCCGCTCGCGGGGAGAAGGAGACTCGCAGCGACCTCCCAGCCCGATAGCATCTCAACAGGGCGTGTTCCCTCTCTTCCCAGGTGGCAGAGAGTTAGGGTGAGGCGCAACGTTTTCCACCTGTGCTGCCCTTGCAGCCAGTCGACAAGAACAGGCAAAAGCCATGAGCGAAACCGACAACGCGGCTGATATCGTCCCGATCAAGCGCCCGGTGCGCTGGCACATTTTCGTCTTCATGCTGCCGGCCCTGATCGTCTATTCCGCGGTCATGGTGCTGCCGCTCATCGAAACTCTTCGGCTGTCGCTCTACAATACGGTCGACGGGCAACCGGCCTTCGTCGGACTGGCGAATTTCAAAGTGCTGTTCGGCGATGCGCGCTGGGCGCGCGATTTCTGGAATGCCCTTGTCAATAACCTGATCTTCTTTGCCATCCATATGTGCGTGCAGAACCCGATCGGCGTGGCCCTTGCCGCCCTGCTTTCGGTGCCAAAGTTGCGCGGCGTCGCCTTCTATCGCACGGCGATGTTCCTGCCGACTCTGCTCTCCTTCGTCATTGTCGGCTTCATCTGGAAGCTCATCCTCTCGCCGATCTGGGGCGTGGCTCCCTGGATGCTCGATCTTATCGGCTTGAAATTCCTGTTCGCACCTTGGCTCGGTAAGTCCGGTTCGGCGCTGATCGCGGTGTCGCTGATCTCGAACTGGCAATATATCGGCATTCCGATGATGCTGATCTATGCCGCACTGCTGAGCATCCCCGAAGAGGTGATCGAGGCGGCCGAATGCGACGGCATCACCGGCTGGGCCCAATTCTGGAAAATCAAGCTGCCGCTCATCCTGCCGGCGATCGGCATTATCTCGATCCTGACTTTCGTCGGCAATTTCAACGCCTTCGACCTGATCTACACCGTGCAGGGGGCACTTGCCGGGCCTGACATGTCGACCGACATTCTCGGCACGTTGCTCTACCGCACCTTCTTCGGTTTCCAGCTTCAGCTCGGCGACCGCTCGATGGGCGCGACGATTGCCACGGTGATGTTCCTCATCATCCTCGCCGGCGTCTCGCTTTATCTCTTCGTCATCCAGCGGCGCATGCGTCGCTACCAGTTCTGAGGAGCGCGCATGTCCAAGGCACGCACATCTCCCATCCGCACCGGCCTCGTGCATCTGGCGCTCAGCGCCTATACGCTGGTCGCGCTGTTTCCGGTGTTTCTGACCATCGTCAACTCGTTCAAGGATCGTGCCTCGATCTTCCGCGAGCCGCTGATGATCCCGACGCCATCGACCTTCAGCCTCGTCGGCTATCAGACGGTGCTCGGGCAGGGCGATTTCGCCATCTATTTCCAGAACAGCTTCATCGTCACGATCGTCTCGATCCTGCTGGTGCTGCTCTTCGGCGCCATGGCGGCCTTTGCACTCTCGGAGTATCGCTTCCGCGGCAATATGCTGCTTGGTCTCTACATGGCGATCGGCATCATGATCCCGATCCGTCTCGGCACGGTGGCGATCCTGCAGGGTATGGTTGCGGCCGGCCTCGTCAATACGCTGACGGCGCTGGTCCTCGTCTATACCGCGCAGGGCATACCGCTGGCGATCTTCATCCTGTCGGAATTCATGCGCACGGTTTCGGACGATCTGAAGAATGCCGGGCGCATCGACGGGCTTTCCGAATATGCGATCTTCTTCCGCCTGGTGCTGCCGCTGGTGCGCCCGGCCATGGCGACGGTCGCCGTCTTCACGATGATCCCGATCTGGAACGATCTCTGGTTCCCGCTGATCCTCGCACCCTCCGAGGCCACCAAGACGGTGACGCTCGGCTCGCAGATCTTCATCGGCCAGTTCGTCACCAACTGGAACGCGGTGCTGGCGGCGCTGTCGCTGGCGATCCTGCCGATCCTCGTCCTCTACGTCATCTTCTCGCGGCAGCTGATCCGCGGCATCACGTCAGGAGCCGTCAAGTGAGCCAATCCGAAAAGCCGATCCGTGTCCTCGTTGCCGGCCTCGGCAATATGGGCCGCAGCCACGCGCTCGCCTATCACAACAATCCGGGCTTTGAGATCGTCGGCCTCGTCAACCGCTCGACGCCGCAATTGGAGCCCGAGCTGCAGGGCTATACGATCCATCCCGACTTCACGACGGCGCTCGCCGAGCTGAAGCCGGACCTCTGCTCGATCAACACCTACTCCGACAGCCATGCCGATTATGCGGTCGCCGCCTTCGAGGCCGGCTGTGATGTCTTCGTGGAAAAGCCGCTGGCAACCACCGTCGCCGATGCCAAACGCGTCGTCGCAGCAGCGGGGAAGGCGGGGCGCAAGCTGGTGATCGGTTATATCCTTCGCCATCATCCTTCCTGGATGAAGCTGATTGAAGAGGCGCGCAAGCTCGGCCCGCCTTACGTCTTCCGCATGAACCTCAACCAGCAGTCCAGCGGCCCGACCTGGGCGACGCACAAATCGCTGATGCGCACCACCTCGCCGATCGTCGATTGCGGCGTGCATTATGTCGACGTCATGTGCCAGATCACCGACGCCAAGGCTGTCGAGGTGCGCGGCATGGGGCTGCGCATGTCCGACGAGATCGCCGCCGACATGTATAATTACGGTCACCTGCAGGTGCTGTTCGAGGACGGTTCGATCGGCTGGTACGAGGCCGGCTGGGGACCGATGATCTCGGAAACCGCTTTCTTCGTGAAGGATGTGATGTCGCCGAAAGGCGCCGTGTCGATCGTCATGGATCCGAACGCCAAGTCCGACGATATCGACACGCACACCAAGACCTCGGTGATCCGTCTGCACACGGCCGAGACGGGACCTGACGGCAAGTTCATCCGACCCGACCAGGACATGACGATGGAAGGCGAACCCGGCCATCAGGCGCTCTGCGACCTGGAACAGGCCTTCATGCTGAGGGCGATCCGCGAGGATCTGGACCTCGACCGCCATATGGCGGATGCGGTGGCGTCGCTACGCATCTGCCTTGCCGCCGACGAGAGCGTGCGTACCGGTCAGCCGGTCAGATTGTAAGGGAAAGACAGTGGGATCGCTTCAACTCAAATCCATCCGCAAGACCTATGGCACGCATGAGGTGCTGAAAGGCATCGACCTCGAGGTCAAGGACGGCGAATTTGTCATCTTCGTCGGGCCGTCAGGCTGCGGGAAATCGACGCTGCTGCGTAGCATTGCAGGCCTCGAAGACGTTACGTCGGGCGCTGTCGTCATCAATGGCCGCGATGAGACGCTGACGCCGCCGGCCAAGCGCGGCATCGCCATGGTGTTTCAGTCCTACGCGCTCTATCCGCATCTGACGGTCAAGGACAATATGGGGCTCGGTCTCAAGCAGGCCGGCACCGCCAAGGACGAGATCGACAAACGTGTCGGCAAGGCATCCGGCATGCTTTCGCTGGAACCCTACCTGGCGCGGCGGCCGGCCGAGCTCTCCGGCGGCCAGCGCCAGCGCGTCGCCATCGGCCGTGCCATCGTGCGCGAGCCGGAACTCTTCCTGTTCGACGAACCGCTGTCGAACCTCGATGCGGCGCTGCGCGTCCAGACCCGCCTCGAAATCGCCCGGCTGCACCGCAGCCTGAAGGCGACGATGATCTATGTCACCCACGACCAGGTCGAGGCGATGACGCTTGCCGACAAGATCGTGGTGCTGAATGCCGGCGCGATCGAGCAGATCGGTTCGCCGATGGAACTCTACAAACGACCGGCCAATGTCTTCGTTGCCGGCTTCATCGGCTCGCCGCAGATGAATTTCATCGCGGCCGAGAAGGTCGGCGATCACAGCGCCAAGACGATCGGCGTGCGTCCCGAACACCTGACGTTGTCGCGCGAACAGGGGACTTGGGCTGCGAAGGTCGTGCATGTCGAGCATCTCGGCGCCGACACGATCATCTATCTGGAATCTGATCAATGCGGCCTGTTGACCGCGCGCCTGTTCGGCGAGCACCAGTATGAGCCGGACGAGATCGTCTATGCGACGCCTGACCAGGCGCATGTGCACCGCTTCGACGTCGACGACCAGGCGATCCGATAAGCGCATGACAGAACGAAAAAGCCCCGCCAGCCAGCCTGGCGGGGCTTTTTCATTTCCGGTCGTGCGCGGTTCGATCAGCCGAGTACTGGCCGCATGAAGCTGCGTTCATAGCTGACGATACTGCGGTTGCGTTTGTCGAGTTCGAAAGCGGCCTGACATTCCGGATCGCTTGCCATGCGTGTGCGATAGTCCTCGTAGGCGGCAAGGCTCGGGAAGGAAAACAAGGCAACGGCAATGTTGTTGGCGCCTTCGGACGGCAGGAAATAACCGTGATGGGTGCCGCCCATCCTGTTGACGATCGGGATCCAGAGCCGGGCATATTCCTCGAATTCGGCAAGCTTGTACGGATCGATCACATAACGCAGGTGGCAGGTAATCATTGACATATCCCATCGCGTAAAATGCCGGACAGAGGGCTGCCCGGCGCATTTGGTTCGCTCAACTTCTGGCACTGAGCGGGCAGAGTTCAAGTGTTTTGCGGTGATGGCTGCATCACGTTTGCTGACAGGTCGGCCGGCCTGAAATGAAAAAAGCGCCGCCTCGGCGGCGCCTTCCAGGTCAGATCTGCGTTAGCGGATTAATCGCGGATGATCAGCAGGTCGGCTGCCATGAAGCGCAGCGTTACCGTTTCGCCGGCCTGTGGCGGGTTGGTGCCCGGGCTGTTGAACATGTCGAAGGAGATGACGTTGCCGCCGACATTCATGCGGGTGCGGATGACCGACCCCAGAAAATGGGCCGAAACGACCTGACCTGTCAGCGCCGTGTCGCTCTTGACGCTGTCGGAGAGGGAGCCGGCTTCTGGACGCAGCGCCAGCGAAATGGTTTCGCCGGCCTTGTGGGCCGCGACCGACTGCTTCAGCGTTATGCCCTGATCGCCGATCTGGATGCGGTTGGTATTTGGATCGACGACCTTGGCCTCGATGAGGTTCAGCGTGCCGACGAAGGAGGCGACGAAGCGCGTTGCCGGCGTATTGTAGATCTCGAAGGGCGAACCGATCTGGTCGGCCTTGCCGGCATTCATGACGACGATGCGGTCGGAGATCGACAGGGCTTCTTCCTGATCATGGGTGACGAAGACCGTGGTGATGCCGAGCTGCTGCTGGATCTGGCGGATTTCCTCGCGCAGCGACACGCGGATCTTGGCGTCGAGTGCGGAGAGCGGCTCGTCGAGCAGCAACACCTGCGGCTTGACGGCGAGCGCACGGGCAAGGGCGACTCGCTGCTGCTGGCCGCCCGACAGCTGATAGGGGAAGCGGTCGGCCAGGTGATCGAGCTTGATCAGGCCGAGCATTTCCTTGACGCGGGCGTCGATCTCAGGTTTTGGGGCGCCGGCGACCTTGAGACCGAAGGCGACATTGTCGTGTACCGTCATGTTGGGGAACAGCGCGTAGGCCTGGAACACCATGCCGATATTGCGCTGGTTCGGCTTCAGCGAGCTTTGATCCTTGCCGTTGATGGTCAGCGTGCCGCCGGTCGGCGTTTCAAAGCCGGCGATCATGCGCAGAACGGTTGTCTTGCCGCAGCCTGACGGCCCGAGGAAGGAGATGAACTCACCCTTCTCGATCGTCATGTTGAAGTTCTTGACGACCTGCACAGGGCCGAAGGATTTCTGAATGTTGTTCAGCGTGAGAAAAGACATGAGCCAGATACCTTAAGCCTTTGCCGGGGCGGCTTTGCCGAAGCGGGAAACGAGGTTGAGCAGGCCCATGCTGAGCCAGGTGATCGAGAAGGCGATGACGGCAAGCGCCGAAGGCTCATAGGCCTTGTTGGCGCCGACGAGCTGCAGGTAGGGACCGAAGGCCGGACGGTTCAGAAGTGCGGCAAAGGTGAATTCGCCCATGACGATCGCGAGCGTGATGAAAGCGCCTGAGAGCACGCCGCTCATGACATTCGGGAAAATGCACTTGAACATGATGGTCGTCCAGCGGGCGCCGAGGCTTTCGGCCGCTTCCGTCAGCGTGCGGACGTCGATGGCGCGCATGGCGGTATCGACGGCGCGGTACATGTAGGGCAGGGACAGGGTGATATAGGAGAAGACCAGCAGGATGTTGGTGCCGGTCGTTGAACCCGTCAGCGGCAGGTAGGACGACGAATTATACATCCTGAGGTAACCGAAGACGATGACGATCGCCGGAATGACGAGCGGTAGCAGGGTGATGAATTCGACGACCGGACGCATCTGCGGCAGGCGCAGCCGCACCCAATAGGCCGTCGGTACGACGAGCAGCATGCCGAAGACGATGGTGAGCAACGCCATCGCCATGGAATAGCCGAAGGTCTCGCGGAACTGAATGTCGGAGAAGACCGACTCATAAGCATCGAGGCTGTATTCGCCGCGGCGCATGCGCAACGAAAACTCGATTGTGCCGATCAACGGGATGACGAAATAGGATGCACCCAGAATGACGGCGATCCAGGCTCCGAGACGTTGAGCTTTCATTTCTGCCACCGTTCGGCGCGCATGCGCAGCATGAGGTAAAGGACGTTGGAGACGCCGGTGATGACGATCATGCCGAGCGCGATGGCGTAACCGAGGTTGGCATTGTGCAGAACGTCGCCGCGGATCTGCGCATAGAGCAGGATCGGCACGATGTTCAGCGAGCTGCCGGTCAGCGCGAAAGCGGTGGCGATGGCGCCGAAGGCGTTGGCGAAGAGCAGCAACGTCGTGCCGAGCAGGCTCGGCCAAAGGATCGGCAGCGCGACCATGGTCCAGTACTGGCGGTTGGTGGCGCCAAGGATTTGCGAGGCTTCGCGCCATTCCTTCTTCATGCCGTCGAGGGCCGGCGTCAGGATCAGCACCATCAGCGGGATCTGGAAATACATGTAGGTGATGGTGAGGCCGAGGAAGGACAGCAGATTAAAGCCGGTGCCGTAGAGATTGAAGCCGAACCATTCGCGCAGGAAAATCGTCACAAGCCCGGTGCGGCCGAGCGTTGCGAGAAAGGCGAAGGCAAGCGGCACGCCGGCGAAATTCGAGGCGACGCCGGAGAAGGTCAGCAGCGTCGAACGCACGGACGCGGGCAGGCCGCCGAGCACGACGGCCCAGGCGAGGAAGAAGCCGATCAGCGCACCGCCCAGAGCCGACGCTACCGACACACGGATACTGATCGAGTAGGCGCTCATGATGGATGGGGTAAAGAGATCACCGATGTTCTTCAGCGTCAAATCGCCCTCGGGCGTCAGGAATGCGCCCGCCACAAGATAAAGCGTGGGGATGATCAGGAACAGCAGGGAGAAAATGATGAAGGGTGCAATGCCCAGCCAGTCGATCACGCGATCTCTGTTGATCAAGGGGGCACTGCGCACCATAGGCGTTGAAACGGTGCTCATGGAAAAGCTCATCCTGGGGCGTCGGAGTGAGAAAACCTCCCCGCCTTGCGGCGGGGAGGCAGGATCAGAGGTTACTTGACGGCGGCGCCGACAACGGAATCCCAGTTCTTGGTGATGGCTTCCTTGCCAGCGGACTGCTCTTCGAGTGTCGGGAAAACAGCCTTTTCATAGGCTGCAGCCGGCGGCAGCTTGTCGAGCAGTTCCTTCGGGATCTTGTTGTTCTTGGCAAGATCGTTGAAGCGGATCGGGTGGCAATAGCCCTTCAGCCAGCCGAGCTGACCTTCGTCGGAATAGAGGTATTCCATCCAGAGCTTCGCAGCGTTCGGGTGCGGAGCGAAGGCGGAGATAGCCTGGACGTAGACGCCGGCAACGACGCCGGTCTTCGGAACGACGACCTCGAACGGAGGATTGCCTTTCAGGCTTTCGCCCCAGGAGAGGGCGTTGTAATCCCAGGCAACGATGATCGGCGTGGAGCCCTGGGCGAACGGAGCCGCCTTGCCGACGACCGGCACGAAATTGCCGTTCTTGTTCAATTCGGCGAAGAATTTCAGACCTTCTTCGCCGGCCTTGGCAGCGTCACCGCCGGATGCGGAAAGACCGGCCGCATAGACGCCCTGGACAGCCTGGTTGGCGGTACGCGGATCGCCTGCGAGGGCGACGGTGTTTGCGTAGTCGCTCTTCTTCAGGTCGGCCCAGTCGGCCGGCGATTCCTTGACGAGATCCTTGTTCACGAGGAACGAGAGAACGCCATAATAGTCGCCGTACCAGTAGCCTTCGGCATCCTTGGCGGTATCCGGGATGGAGTCCCAGGTGGAGACCTTGTAAGGCTGGATCAGGCCGTCTTTCTTTGCAGACGGGCCGAAAGAGAGGCCTACGTCGATGACGTCAGGAGCCTGCGGGCCGGTGTTGCCCTTGTTGGCCTTGATGGCTTCGACTTCGTCGCCCGAACCCGCATCCGGGTTGAGCTCGTTGACCTCGAGGCCATACTTGGCCTTGAAGCCGGCAATGACCTCGCCGTAGCCGCACCAGTCGTGCGGAAGAGCGATCGTCGTCAGCGTGCCTTCCTTCTTGGCGGCGGCGATAAGTTCAGCGCTCGGCTCGGCAGCGGCAATCGCAGTCGAAGCAACGATCATCGCAGTAGAAAGCGACAGTAGTCGAGAAATGTTAGAGATCACTGTTGTTCTCCTTCGGGTTTTCAGTGTCTGGCGATGCTGTTAATGAGCTTACGTGAAGCTTGTATGACGATTGGATGACGTTCATTTCACCCTAGATAGCAGGCGGTTGCGGCAATGTTTCATTTGCGACAGCGCGCCATGGTTCCGTGAAAATCCGTCATTGTTTTTCTTCTGTTTTAGTCTTGTCCTCCTAGCCGGGTTTACGGAAAAGCCTGGTCTGCTCGAACAGGCCTTCCAGTGTCTTCATGCGCTCCTTCGTCTCGTCCCAGGTCGAATTCTGAACGGCTTCGATCAGTGCTTCGACGATGAAAAGGGTGACGACGGAGGAATCCCAGGCCGACGGCGCCTCGATCCGGACGCGAAAAGCATGCCTGGCGAGCTTGGCGGCGGGCGAGCCCCACTGGTCGGTGAAGACGACGATTTCGGCGCCGCGCTTGCGGGCGGCGGTGGCGAGGCTCACCATCTCCTGCTCGTAGCGGCGGATGTCGAAGATGATCAGGATGTCGCCGGCATTCATGTTGAGGACATATTGCGGCCAGCTGCTGGAGTTCGACGATAGCAGCGTCGTTGCCGGCCGGATGACCTGCATATGGGTGAAGAAATACTCGGCAAGCGCGCCGGTGATGCGGCCGCCGACGAAATAAAGGCCGCGCTTGCGGTCGGAGAGCAACGCGGCGACGCTGTCGAAAGTCGCGGTGTCGAGATCGGTCAGCGTCTGGCGCAGATTGCCCATGATCGCATCGGCGAAACGGTTGAGAATATGGGTGCCCGGGGCGTTCTGCGCCCAGCGGTCGTGCTTGGCGATCGGGTTCGAGATCGTCGCCTCGACTTCCTGATGCAGATGCGCCTGAAAGTCCGGATAGCCCTTGAAGCCGAGCTTCTGCACCATGCGCACGACGGTCGGCGTCGAGACGCCGGCGTTTTCGGCGATGGTGGTTATACTGCCGAGCCCGGAGACCGGATAATTGTCCAGCAGGCTTTCGGCAAGCTGCTTCTCGGCACGCGTCAACACCCCCAAATGCGAGTGTATGACGTCCGAAACCGTCTTCGACGCAACTGTCACTTAACTATGCTCCCCGGGATGGTCTGGCGCCACTTTCCCACTCAAAGTTAACAACGCTGTCATAATCCATGTCAACTACTGTCATGAAAAGAAATTTTCAGTCGACGCTTGACAGTGACCGGAACCTGAAGAATTCTTTTCTTCATAAGGAATTTGTTAAGGGATAAGGAGTGGCGCCTTTGGTGCTGGCCCGGTCGAAAATCCTCAGCGAAGCGGACGGCGACTGCGTCGGGATCGAGCGCATCCGTGGCCAGAGCCCGGTGCTTCTCATCTGCGAGCACGCTTCGAATGCGCTTCCGGCCGTTTTCGGAAATCTCGGCCTGCCCAGCGAAGCGCTCTCCAGTCACATTGCCTGGGACCCGGGCGCGCTTGCGGTCGCCCGCAACATATCGGAAGCGCTCGATGCGACGCTCGTTTACCAGCGGTTCTCGCGGCTTATCTACGACTGCAACCGGCCGCCCAGTTCACCCGGCGCCATGCCGGAGACCAGCGAGATCTACGCCATTCCCGGCAACAAGGATTTGAGCCTCGAAGAACGGCTTGCGCGCACCGACTCGCTCTACGTGCCTTTCCACGACACCATTCGCGGGCTGATCCGCGATCGCCGGGCGAGGGGGCAGGACAGCATCATCGTGACGATGCACAGCTTCACGCCGGTCTATCATGGCTGCGAACGCGCCGTCGAACTCGGCATATTGCACGATGAGGACAGCCGGCTTGCCGACCGTATGCTGGAGGCTGCGGCCGAGGCGCCGCTTTACAGGACAGAACGCAACGAGCCTTACGGGCCCGAGGACGGTGTGACCCACACGCTGATCCTGCACGGGCTTTCGAACGGCTTGCGCAATGTGATGATCGAGGTCCGCAATGACCTCATCGCAGACGATATCGGCCAAGGGGTCATGGCCGACTATCTGAAAGGGTTGCTCCAGCAAAGCCTGGACGCCTGACATAAAAAGAAGACCCGAGGGAGCAGTTTAACTGCGGACGTCCGCACGGCGCAAATGTCGCGGGCAATTGGCACTGAATCGGCCCGCAATCCCGCGGTCGATCGTGAACAGGGGGAAGTCATGTCGGACTATACCGAACTGGACAAGAAGCAGGATGTGCACATCCTGCATTCCATGGGCTATGCCCAGGAACTCGAACGACGCATGAGTTCATTCTCGAACTTCGCCGTGTCGTTCTCCATCATCTGCATCCTCTCCGGCGGCATCAATTCGCTGGCGCAGGCGACCTCGGGTGCCGGCGGCGCCGCCATCGGCATCGGCTGGCCGGTCGGCTGCTTCATCTCGCTCGTCTTCGCCATCGGCATGGCGCAGATCAGCTCGGCCTATCCGACGGCCGGCGGCCTCTATCACTGGAGCTCGATCCTCGGAAACCGTTTCACCGGCTGGGTGACCGCCTGGTTCAACCTGCTCGGTCTCGTCACAGTGCTGGGCGCCATCAATGTCGGCACCTATTATTTCTTCATGGGGTCGTTCGGCACCAGCTATTTCGGACTGACCGACACGATAGCAGTGCGCATCATCTTCCTCGTGGTCATCACCGGAGCGCAGGCGCTCGTGAACCACATGGGCATCGGACTGACCGCGAAGCTGACCGATTTCTCGGGTTATCTCATCTTCGCGACCGCTATCGCGCTGTCGGCCGTCTGCCTCATCGCAGCGCCCTCCTACGAGATCGGCCGTCTTTTCACTTTTGCCAACTATTCCGGCGAAGTCGGCGGCAACGTCTGGCCTTCCACCTCGGGCGCCTGGGTCTTCCTTCTCGGCCTGCTGCTGCCGATCTACACCATCACCGGCTATGACGCCTCGGCGCATACATCGGAAGAGACCGTCAAGGCTGCCGAATCGGTTCCGCGCGGCATGGTCTCCTCCGTCCTGTGGTCGGCTCTTTTCGGCTACATCATGCTGTGCGCCTTCGTTCTGATGCTGCCGAACATGGACGATGCGGCAAAGCAGGGCTGGAACGTGTTCTTCTGGGCAATGGACAGCCAGGTGAACCCGATCGTCAAGGACATTCTCTATCTTGCGATCCTGGTCAGCCAGTGGCTGTGCGGTCTTGCGACCGTCACCTCGGTCTCGCGCATGATCTTTGCCTTCTCGCGTGACGGCGGTCTGCCGGCATCAAAGGCGCTGTCGAAGGTCAGCCCGAAATACCGCACGCCGGTGGCGGCGATCTGGACTGGCTCCATCCTGTCGGTACTTTTCGTTTGGTTTACCTCACTCGACTTCATGAAAATCGGTGAGACGCCGGTTTATACGATCGTTGTCTCGTGCACTGTCATCTTCCTGTTCTTCTCCTTCGCGATTCCGATCACGCTCGGCCTCTTCGCCTGGGGCACATCGAAGTGGGACAAGATGGGTCCATGGAACCTCGGCGAAGGCGTCTTCAAGCTCTTTGCCGTGCTCACGATCATCGCTATGATCCTGATCTTCATTCTCGGCATCCAGCCGCCGAACGGTATTGCGCTTTACGTTACCGTCGGCTTCCTGGTGCTCACCGCGATCGTCTGGTTCGGTTTCGAAAGCCGGCGCTTCAAGGGGCCGCCGATCGGCGCCGAAGTGGCGAAGCGCCAGGCCGACATCGCGGCCGCCGAAGCAGCCGTCGGCGAAAGCGGCGAAAACTAAGCATCGAGGCTTCCCTCTCAAATGGTGGGGCCGCATCCTGCGGCCCCACCACGGTTCAACGAAAAGGCATCGGGCCGCAAAGTCCGGCCGAGCGCATGCGATTTCGTTGCCCCGATTTTGTCAATCCAATTCAGGCGGATCAATCATGAGCAGCAGCTACACAATCGACGATCTCAGGAAGGATGTTGCCGAAGGGCGCATCGACACGGTTCTGGCCTGCCAGGTGGACATGCAGGGCCGGCTGATGGGCAAGCGCTTCCAGGCGGAATATTTCGTCGAGAGCGCCTGGAAGGAAACGCACAGCTGCAACTACCTGATCGCCACCGACATGGAGATGGAGACCGTCTCCGGCTACAAGGCGACGAGCTGGGAGAAGGGCTACGGCGACTACACGATGAAGCCGGATCTTGCGACGCTGCGTCGTATTCCCTGGCTCGAAGGCACTGCGCTGGTACTCTGCGACGTGCTTGACCATCATACGCACGAGGAGGTCGCCCACTCGCCGCGCGCGATCCTGAAGAAGCAGGTGAAGCGGCTCGAGGATATGGGCATGAAGGCCTACATGGCCTCCGAGCTCGAATTCTTCCTGTTCGACCAAAGCTACGAGGCGGCGCAGGCTTCCGGCTACCGCAACCTCAAGCTCGCCAGCGCCTATAATGAGGACTACCACATCTTCCAGACCACCAAGGAGGAAGAGGTGATGCGGGCGATCCGCACCGGGTTGCAGGGCGCCGGCATCCCGGTCGAGAACTCCAAGGGCGAAGCTTCGGCCGGCCAGGAGGAGATCAATGTGCGCTACGCCGATGCGCTCGCCATGGCCGACCGGCACGCGATCATCAAGAACGGCTGCAAGGAGATTGCCTGGTCAAAGGGCAAAGCCATCACTTTCCTCGCCAAGTGGAACTACAATGCCGCCGGCAGTTCCTCGCATATCCACCAGTCGCTCTGGAGCCTCGAGGAAAAGCCGCTGTTCTTCGACCATACCGGCAAATACGGCATGTCGCCGCTGATGCACAATTACGTCGCCGGGCTTCTCGCCCATGCGAGCGAGATCACTTATTTCCTGGCGCCCTACATCAACTCCTACAAGCGTTTCATGGCCGGCACGTTTGCGCCGACCAAGGCGATCTGGAGCAAAGACAACCGCACCGCCGGCTACCGGCTCTGCGGCGAGGAGACCAAGGGAATTCGTATCGAATGCCGCGTCGGCGGCTCCGATCTCAATCCCTATCTCGCCTTCGCCGCGCTGCTTGCCGCCGGCATTGACGGCATCGAGAACAAGCTCGAACTCGAAGCCCCCTTCGTCGGCGACGCCTATGGCGGCAAGGGCGTTCGTGAGATCCCGCGTACGCTGCGTGCGGCCACGACGGAGATGACGGAATCGGCGATGCTGCGTAAAGCCTTCGGCGACGACGTGATCGACCATTACACCCGCGCTGCCGAATGGGAGCAGGAAGAATACGACCGCCGCATCACCGACTGGGAAG
This sequence comes from Rhizobium leguminosarum, assembly GCF_002953715.1. Classification (GTDB taxonomy): domain Bacteria; phylum Pseudomonadota; class Alphaproteobacteria; order Rhizobiales; family Rhizobiaceae; genus Rhizobium; species Rhizobium leguminosarum_V. The sequence goes on along the minus strand of NZ_CP025012.1, from coordinate 2,972,196 downwards.
TGGCGCGCGGTTTCGAAAGGGCTTAATAGGCATTTGCGATTTGCCTGCCCCTCACCCTAACCCTCACCCCGTAAAAACGGGGAGAGGGGACGTGCCAAACGCAGCGTCGATGTTGGGGAAAGCCGGTGCGGCATATCCCCTTCGCCCCGTTTACGGGGAGAAGGTGCCGGCAGGCGGATGAGGGGGCTACGGCCTTCGCAAAGATTTTGAAGAATACGAGGACAGGAATCGATCATGGTAATGATCCAATGCATTTCACCGGTTGACGGGTCGGTCTATGCCGAGCGTGCCGCCCTTTCTTTCGATGCCGCCAAGGACGTGGTGGCGCGCGCCCGCAAGGCGCAGAAGGCCTGGGCGAAACGGCCGCTCGAAGAGCGTGTGCAACTGGTGCTGAAGGGTGCTGCGCGGCTGAACGAGATGTCCGACGTCGTCGTGCCGGAGCTTGCCTGGCAGATGGGCCGGCCGGTCAAGTATGGCGGCGAATACAAGGGCTTCAACGAGCGCTCCAACTATGTCGCTTCGATCGCGGCGGATGCGCTGGCGCCTCTCGTCGTCGAGGAGAGCGAGCGTTTCGAGCGCCGCATCGAGCGCGAGGCGCATGGCGTCGTCTTCGTCGTCGCGCCGTGGAACTATCCCTATATGACGGCGATCAACACGATTGCGCCGGCATTGATGGCCGGCAATACCGTGGTGCTGAAACATGCCTCGCAGACGCTGCTGGTCGGCGAGCGGCTGGTGCAGGCCTTCACCGAAGCCGGCGTTCCCGAAGATGTGTTCCAGAACGTCTTCCTCGATCACGAAACGACGTCGGCGCTGATTGCCGCCGGCAGCTTCAATTTCGTCAACTTCACCGGATCGGTCGAAGGCGGGCGGTCGATGGAGCGGGCCGCCGCCGGCACCTTCACCGGTCTCGGCCTCGAACTCGGCGGCAAGGATCCGGGTTATGTCATGGAGGACGCCGATCTCGAAGCAGCCGTCGACACGCTGATGGACGGCGCGACCTACAATTCCGGCCAGTGCTGCTGCGGCATCGAGCGCATCTACGTGCATGAATCGCTTTATGACGCCTTCGTCGAGAAGTCGGTTGCCTGGGTGTCGAACTACAAGCTCGGCAATCCGCTCGATCCCGATACGTCGCTCGGGCCGATGGCACATAAGCGCTTCGCCAAGGTGGTGCGCGAGCAGATCGCCGATGCGGTTTCCAAGGGCGCCAAAGCGCTTGTCGATCCCAAGCTTTTCCCCCAGGATGACGGCGGCGCCTATCTTGCACCGCAGATTCTCGTCGACGTCGACCACTCCATGGCCTTCATGCGCGAAGAGACTTTCGGTCCGGCGGTCGGCATCATGAAGGTGAAGAGCGATGAGGAGGCACTCGCTTTGATGAATGACAGCCAGTACGGGCTGACGGCCTCGCTCTGGACCAAAGATGTCGAGCGGGCAGGGCGGTTCGGCCGCGAGATCGAAACCGGCACCGTTTTCATGAACCGCGCGGACTATCTCGACCCGGCACTTTGCTGGACCGGCGTCAAGGAGACCGGCCGCGGCGGCTCGCTGTCGATCATCGGCTTCCAAAATCTGACGCGCCCGAAATCCTTCCATCTGAAGAAAGTCACAGCATGAGCAGCAACATCACCGCAAATTGGAGCTACCCGACATCGGTCAAGCTCGGCCGGGGCCGCATCACGGAACTGGCCGACGCCTGCAAGAGTCTGGGCATCAAGAAGCCGCTGCTCGTCACCGACCGCGGCCTTGCCTCGATGGCGATCACCAAGACTGCGCTCGATATCCTCGAAGATGCCGGTCTCGGCCGGGCGATCTTTGCCGATGTCGATCCGAACCCGAACGAGAAGAACCTCGAAGCCGGCGTCAGGGCCTTCAAGGACGGCGGCCATGACGGCGTCGTTGCTTTCGGTGGCGGCTCCGGCCTCGATCTCGGCAAGTGCGTCGCCTTCATGGCCGGCCAGACGCGGCCGGTCTGGGACTTCGAAGATATCGGCGACTGGTGGACGCGCGCGAGCCTGGAGGGCATCGCCCCGATCGTCGCCGTGCCGACGACGGCGGGCACCGGTTCGGAAGTCGGGCGCGCCAGCGTCATCACCAATTCCGAAACCCATGTGAAGAAGATCATCTTTCATCCGAAGTTCCTGCCTGGCGTCGTCATCTCCGATCCGGAACTGACGGTCGGCATGCCGAAGATCATCACGGCCGGCACCGGCATGGATGCCTTCGCTCATTGCCTGGAGGCCTATTCCTCGCCCTTCTATCACCCGATGTCGGCCGGCATCGCGCTGGAAGGCATGCGCCTCGTCAAGGAATTCCTGCCGCGCGCCTATAGGGAAGGCACGGATCTGGAAGCCCGCGCCAACATGATGTCGGCCGCCGCCATGGGCGCGGTCGCCTTCCAGAAGGGGCTCGGCGCCATCCACGCGCTGTCGCACCCGATCGGCGCCGTCTACAACACCCATCACGGCATGACCAATGCGGTGGTAATGCCGGCGGTGTTGCGCTTCAACCGCAAGGTGATCGAGGAGAAGATCGGCCGCGCCGCCGCCTATCTCGGCATCTCGGGCGGGTTCGACGGGTTCTACGACTATGTGCTGAAGCTCCGCTCCGAACTCGGCGTGCCGGAGACGCTATCGGCGATGGGAATCGCTGCCGACCGCATCGACGAATTATCGGCCATGGCGATCGAAGATCCGAGCGCCGGCGGCAACCCGGTTGCGCTGACGCTTGAAAATACCAAGGCACTATTCAAAGATTGCTTCTGACGACTTAAGAGCGGACCAACAGACTGGCCTGGAAAACCTCGGTTTCCCAGGCCTTTTTCGTTCCGGCGGCATCCCTATTTTTAGGGATGTGAAAAATACCGGCTGCAATTTCGCCGCGCGTCTTTCGAATTTGTTAACCATGATTAGAAAGAATGAATTAACCGCACGATGCTCCGACGGTGCGTAAAAGAGCGATTCCGGCTCGCACCATTCCTTCCGAGGACCGAACATGCCTGTCATCACATTCGCAAATACCAAGGGCGGCGCCGGCAAGACGACCGCTGTTCTGCTGCTCGCGACCGAGCTTGCCCGCAAAGGTTATCGCGTCACCATTCTCGACGCCGACCCGCAGCACTGGATTTCGCGCTGGCACGAAATATCAGGTCATGTGCCCAATCTTTCGGTGATCGATTTCGTCACAACCGCGTCGCTGCCGGTGCATATCAGCGAGAACAAGCACAATACCGACTATTTCATCGTCGACCTGCCGGGTGCGCGCAATCCGCTGCTTGCCACTGCCGTTGGCCTGTCCGACCACGTGCTGATCCCCATTCAGGGCTGTGCGATGGATGCGCGCGGCGGTGCGCAGGTGCTCGAACTGCTGCAGTATCTGGACGAGAAGGCCGGCATCAAGATCGGCCATTCGGTGGTGCTCACCCGCGTCAATTCGATGGTGACGACGCGGGCGCTGCAAGTCGTCAAGTCACTGCTCAGCGAGCGGCATGTGCCGGTGCTCGATACGGCGATCATCGAACGCTCCGCCTTTCGCGACATCTTCGACTGCGGCGGCACGCTGCACACGATTGATCCGACGCGCGTCAGCAACCTCGACAAGGCCCGCGAAAATGCCACCTGTTTTGCCGAGGAAATGATGCGCAAACTGCCGGTGAGGCTGGTGGCGTCCGCCCGCATGGCGACGGCAGCCTGACAGTTCCCGCATCCTCGAACGAAGTGCGTCCGGTTCGCTCCGCGACGCATTTCATTTTTCAGGCGCTTGCCGTGCGGCTGCCATCATTGAGAGAATGAGCCAGAAGGTCGGAAAGACGCCTTTTGACTTCGGCCAATTCGTTCGACATGCGATTGCGTTGTCGCGGCAGGCCTATATCGACCACCTCTAGAACGCGTCCCGGCCAGGGGCGCATCACGACGACGCGATCCGCCAAAAAGGCTGCCTCTTCGATATCGTGCGTGACGAGCAGCATCGTCGTGGCATTCACGCGCCATAGATTGATCAGATGATCCTGGAGTTCGACACGCGTCATCGCATCGAGTGCGGAGAAGGGCTCGTCCAATAGCAGAACGGCCGGCTTCGTCACGAGTGCTCGCGCCAAGGCCACGCGTTGCGCCTGCCCGCCGGACAGCTCCTTTATCCAGCGCTTCTCGTAGCCGCGAAGGCCAATCTTCTCCAGGGCCGTCGACACCTGCTCATCCCGTTCGCTGCTTGCCAGATGGCGCAGGCCGAAACCGATATTGTCCGCGACTGTCAGCCATGGAAAGAGCCGGGGCTCCTGGAAGACGATATTCACGAGCGAGTCCGGCTCTGTCAGCAGCCGTCCCTCCAAGCTGATTTCGCCCTGTGTAGGGGCTTCGAGGCCCGACAACAGTCTCAGAAGGGTGCTCTTGCCGCAACCCGATCCTCCGATGACCGCGACCAACTCTCCCTTGCCGATACTGAGGGAGAAGTCTTGCAGAGCATGTATTCCGTTGGGATAGATCTTGGATAGGGAGCGGATGTCAAGCATGTCAGATCCCGCTCGCATGGGTGTCGCGCCAGCGCAGGAACGGCGCGCTCGCAATCAGAAGCAGGCTATCGGTCGCCTTGCCGCCAACGGCAAAGATCAAAATAGCCGCCAGGATCTGATCCGGCTTTCCGAGTTGCTGACCATCCACCAGAAGATATCCCAGACCTTCGGATGCGCCCATGAATTCCGCCGCAACGACGAACATCCAACCGAGGCCCAGGCCTGCGCGCAGGGCAAGGATAAAGTCCGGAAGGACCGCCGGCAGCAGGATCAGACGAATGAGCTCGAAGCCCGAAAGCCGAAAGACGCGACCGACCTCTACGATGCGCCTGTCGACGCCGACGACGGCGCCATAGACTCCTAGATAGACCGGGAAGAAGACGCCAACGGCAATCAGGGCGACTTTGGAGGCTTCGAAAATACCGAACCACAGGATGAACAGCGGCACCCAGGCAATGGAGGGAATGGCTCTCAGAGCCTGCAGGGTCGGATCCAGCAGACGTGCGAGCGGTTTGGAGTACCCGGTCAGCGCCCCAAGAGCGGTCCCCGCCAGGGACCCGAAGGCGAAGCCGATCGCCACTCTGCGCAGCGTCGCGCCGACATGCGTTGCCAGATCGCCGGAGGCCGCCAGCGCATAGACCGTATAGAGAATTTTCGAGGGCGGGGGCATCAAACGACCTCCGACTATTCCCGCACGAACGAGGATTTCCCAGGCGGCAAACAACGCAACCGGAAACACGATTCCGACAATCGGGCGATCGAAAGGCGAAACCCGGCGCTGCCGGGTCTCCCTTCCTGCTTCCGCATTATGCCATGACAGCGCGATGTGCACCAAGGACATGGAAACGTTCTTTCTATCGCTTCACTGGCCGAGAGCGGCCGAGGCGTAGCTGGGATCGACCAGCTCCGATACGGTCTTGACGACATCGACATCCGCCTTGATGACGTCGGCCTTTTGCAAAGCGAGACCCGCTGCTTCGATCGTCTCGCGCTGTGCATCGCCGATCACGGAATATGTGAGGTTCGTGCGCTCCAGCTGGCGCTCTATCACCGTGTCGGGCAGCTTGGTGGCGGCAACGAGGGCGGCTTTGAGCTCGGTCGGATCTTTCAGAGCTTCAATGCGCGCCTTCTCGTAGGAAGCAAGCACGCGTTTGACGAGATCAGGATGCGCGGTAGCAAACTCTTCGCGCACGTTAAGCACGCCCCAGCTGTTGTTTTCCGGCTTGCGATAGAACAGCACATCGCCATCTTCAATCTCGGCGGAGGCCATGATCGGATCGAGGCCGGCCCAAGCGTCGACGTCGCCCCGCTTCAGCGCAAGGCGGCCGTCCGCGTGCTGTAGCAGAACGAGCGAAACGTCCTTTTCAGTCAGACCTGCATCGGCGAGGGCGCGCACCAGGAAAATGTGCGGGTCGGTGCCGCGCGTCACGGCGATGGACTTGCCCTTGAGGTCCTGGACCTTGGCGATGCCGGTATCCTTGCGTGTTACGAGCGCGGTCCATTCCGGACGCGAATACACATAGATGGATTTGATCGGGTTGCCGTTGACGCGGCCGATCAATGCAGCCGCACCCGCCGTCGAACCAAAGTCGAGGGAGCCGGCATTCAGGAATTCCAGGGCTTTGTTGGAGCCTGCGGACTGGACCCAGGTTATCTTGATCCCATCCTTTTCGAATTCCTTTTCCAGGATGCCTTCATCCTTCAGAATGAGGCTGACCGGGTTGTAGGTCGCCCAGTCCACGCGAATTTCCGAGACATCGGCAGCCTGCGCCGTGCCGACTGCGACCAAACCCGCCAAAACGCTTAAAGCCAATCGAACAAGCGATTTCATACGACCTCCAAAATGTTAGGAAGTGAAATCTACAGATTTACTAGCTTTTTGGCGCGCTTTCGAGTTCCAAACTTTGGTACGGGAGAGCAATTTTGAACTGCCGTCGCGGCCCGCGCTAGATTGTTGTGTCAAAGTGCGGGGCAGCACCGATCCAGCCGCGTGTTGGTCGATCCAGTCGCGTAACATTGTTGTCTGTTCGCTTTGCGATCATTCCGCCTGAAGACGCGATGGTATGTTCAGTCGACGAATTCGACCGTCACTCCCGGCTTGACCATCTTGGCAAGCTCTGTCGCATCCCAGTTGGTCAGACGGATACAACCGTGGCTCTGAGTGCGGCCGATCTTTGAGGGTTCGGGCGTGCCGTGAATGCCGTAGGTCGGCTTGGAGAGCGCCATCCAGACGGTGCCAACGGGGCCGTTCGGGCCGGGCGGGATGTTGAGGATCTTGTCGTTGGCACCCTGCTGGAAATTGATCTTCGGATTATAGGTATAACCGGGATTGAAGGCGACACGCTCGACGTTCACCAAGCCTGACGGAGAGGGCGTGTCGGTGGAGCCGATCGATGCCGGGTAGGCGGCGAGGAGATTGCCGGCGCCGTCATAGGCGAAGACCTGCTTGCGGCCCTTGTCGGCGATGATGCGGGCGACTTCACCGCTCTTCGGCTCGCCCGGATTAACGACCTTGATGACGGTGCCGGGAACGGTGAAGTCGGCGCCGGGGTTCATCTCCTTGAGGAAAGCCTCATCCATGTGGAAACGCTCGGCGAGCATCTCGGTGGTCGAGGTGTAAGCCAGCGACGGCAACAGCGCCTTATGTGAATAGTCTTCCGGGATCTCGGCAACGAAGGGGCCGGCAGCATCGGCCGGCGTAATCGTGTAGCTGATGACAGGCAGGCCACCATTCATGCGCAGCTCTTCCAGAATGGCATCGGTGTCGTTGGGATCGAGCTTCGACCCGGTCATCTGGTCATAGGCATAGATCCCCTTGGTGACGTTCGAGCCCATATGGCCGTCGATGACGCCCGGAGAGATGCCAGCGCGATCGAGGAAGACCTGCAATGCGACGATCTCGGGCTTCGACTTGTTCTTCAGCGTGATGACGGGCTCATCGGGTGCTGCCTTCGGCTGGTCGGCGGGCGGGATCTGCTGGTCCGGGTCGATCGAGGCATAGTCGTCGCCAGGCTGTGGATTGCCGATGCTGTTATCATCGGGATAGGGCTGCTCGCCGAGCGGCCGGCGTTCGATCGCGGCATCACGCGGAATGCCGCCGGTGACGGCGCCGCGCTCGGAATAACGTGTATCGCCATCGGGATTGTTGTCGGAATAATAGGGGTCGTTGCCATATTGGTCGTTATAGACCTCGCGCGGGCCCGGCCGCGGCGGATAGTAGCCCCGCGCGCGCATCTCGGTGGCAACGACGTTGCCATCGCCGTCAATCAACACGCGATTGCCACTCCGGTCCCGCGCGTAGATATAGCCAGCTGGAACATAATCGAGGATTTCGCCGCTTGGCGTCACAAGTACGATATCGCTCTGGCGGCGGTCGCGGAACTGCTGCGCGCCTGCCTCCGGCGGTGTAGCCGCAAGGGCAGCCAGGACGGCCGCGAAGCAAAATGCCGACTTCAAAAAGCGATTCACGTCTCATACCTCGAACAGTGACTGGGCAGACACACACCTGCGAATTTTGACGCTAGTGTGGAATTTATGAAACCGTGCTGAACAAAATATGAAAATCACTAAGATTTCCTTTTACTCATAAACGTTTGCGTCCTTGTGTCAGTTCCGCAAAATCCACGGTTGCTGCAAAAACACAAGATGGGATGGCGCTGATTGACGAATGGCGGCGCGAAACCTAACGCTAGCGCATCATGCTTTTCGAAAAGCGGAATCGATTTTCGGAAAGCATGATGCGTCGATTCAATGTGTTAGAGCGTCTTTGTACGTCCGAAAGGACGCACGGCGCTCTAAGGGCCGATAATTCCCCGAGGAGACCGTGATGATCGAATTTGCCGCCGCAAGCGGGCCGCGCCTGATGCTGGACGAAACATCGGTGCTGGATATCGGTGGATGCATCGTCGACGGTGTCGATATCGCGCCGAAACGCGCCATTCCCGACGACGGTGATGCGCGAATCGATCACTCGCTCGAAGGCTTCCTGTTCACCTGCGGGCCGGATCATATCCGCCACCGCCAGCCGATTCCCGGTCGGGATGACGGCAAGGTCTATCCGCTGCACGGATCGGCCTCCGGCCATGCGGCAAAGGTGCTGTGGACGAAGTTCGAGAACGGCAATGCCGAATGCCGCGCCGATATCGACATCACCACCGTCGAAGGACTGCCGCAGCGCATCGAGCGGCTGTGGCGGATCGACGGGGCGACCGGCGAGGTGCGGCTCGAGGACCGGGTCGTCAATACGAGCGATCGGACGATGCCGACCTTCCTGATGTACCACATAAACACTGGCGGCAAATGGCTGGACGAGGGCACGCGGCTCGAAGGCCGGATGCTGGAGAATGGCGGTTTCCCCTGGGCGTTCGGGGAGGAGCCGGGCGGCATCTTCTGCGTCGCGGCGCCGGCGACGGAGGAGGGTTTCGCGGAGGTCCGCCTCGGACCGATCGCTGCAATCGGCGGCAGGACGCTGTGTGTGCGCTTCCGCGCCGACACGTTGCCCCATCTGCAGGTCTGGCGAAACCAGAAGACGCCGGCCCATATCATCGGTATCGAGCCGGTTTCGCATCGCTGGATATCGCGCGATGAGCTTGAGGCCGCTGGTGAGTTCAATATGCTGGCGCCCGGCGAGAGCCGCAGCTATGCGCTGACCTTTACCTTTCGGTGAGCGAAGTGTTGTTGACGCTGGCAGACCTCCGTCGTAGACCTTCAGCCCACGATTTTTGAGGAGACAAGACGATGGATATTCGCCAGATCGACGATGAATATTCGGTTTCAGGCCAGATCACGCTGGAGGAACTCGACGAGATCAAGGCGCTGGGGTTCAAATCGATCGTCTGCCACCGCCCCGACCACGAAAGTCCCGACCAGACGTCGTTCTCCGTCATCGAGGCGCGCGCCAAGGAGCTCGGCCTCGAGATCGCCCATGTGCCGGTTGGACCGATGGGCGTGACCGAGGAAGCCGTGCAGGGCATGGTCGACGCGCTCGATGAATTCCCGCGGCCGATGCTCGGCTATTGCCGCTCTGGCGCACGCTCGACGGCGATCTACCAGAAGACCCACCATATCCGTAATTGAGCCCCGTTCCGGTGCCGATTTTCCGGCGTTGAACCTCAGCGCCTTCACCTTCCATTCACTCAGGAGACCATAATGAGTATCAAGCGTATCGACGTCGGCTCGCGCATGAGCGGCGCCGTCATTCACGGCAATACGGTCTATCTCGCAGGTCAGGTCGGCGAGGGCGAAAGCGTCACCGATCAGTGCAAGTCTTCGCTTGCCGAAGTCGACCGCCTGCTGGCTGCATCAGGCAGCAGCAAGTCGAAGATCCTGCAGACGATCATCTATCTCGCCGACATCGCCGATTTCGCCGAGATGAACGCCGTCTGGGAAGGCTGGATCGATCCGGCCAATCCGCCGGCCCGCGCCACCAGCGAAGCCAAGCTCGCTGCGCCGAAATACAAGGTCGAGTTCATCATCACGGCCGCACTCGACTAAGTCGGACCGTTGCGATTACCTGAAGCCGGTGAGCACCTGCGCGTGCTCACCGGCTTTTTGTTTGCGCGATTTCCGAGAGCGTGCGTGTCGGCGTGATCGCTTCGGGATCGAGCTTGACCTCGATGATTGCAGGCTTGCCGCTGGCGCGTGCCCGCTCGAAGGCGGGGGCGAATTCCGCTGTCGTTTCCACCGTCTCGCCGTGGCCGCCATAGGCGCGGGCAAGGGCCGCGAAGTCGGGATTGGTCAGATCGGTGCTGCTGACGCGGCCGGGATACTCGCGTTCCTGATGCATGCGGATCGTGCCGTAGATGCCGTTGTTGACGACGACTGCGATGATCGGCAGGTCGTAGCGGATGGCGGTGGCGAATTCCTGGCCGTGCATCAGGAAGCAGCCGTCGCCGGCAAAGCAGATGACCTCGCGCTCGGGAAACAGCCGCTTGGCAGCCACCGCCGCCGGCAGGCCGTAACCCATCGAGCCGGAGGTGGGGGCGGCTTGGGTGTTGAAACGGCGAAAACGATGGAAGCGGTGCACCCAGGTGGCGTAGTTGCCCGCACCATTGGTGAAGATCGTCTCCGGCCTGGTATTGGCCTCCAGCCATTCCATGATCGGCCCCATATGGACGGCGCCTGGTCCGCTCAAGGGCGGCGTCGACCAGGCGAGATAGGCCTGGTGCAGGCCCGCGGTGCGCTCGGTCCAGTGCGGTTCGGCCGGCGCTTCCAGATCGGCGAGCGCGGCGACGAAATCGGCAGGTGCCGCGCAAATGGCAAGATCCGGGCGATAGACGCGGCCGAGCTCGGAAGGGTCGGGGTAGATGTGCACCAGCGATTGCTGGGGGTAGGGGATATCGATCAGCGTATAGGACGAGGACGGCATTTCCGACATGCGGCTACCGAGGAGGATCAGCAGGTCGCTCTCCTTGATCTCTTTTGCCAATGCCGGATTGATGCCGATCCCGACATCGCCCGCATAAGAGGGATGAAGATGATCGAACAGCATCTGCCGGCGGAAGGAGCAGCCGACGGGCAGTTGGAAACGCTCGGCGAAGCTCTGAAAATCGGCGACGGCATCGGCATCCCAGCGTGTGCCGCCAAGGATTACCATCGGCCGCTCGGCCTTCAGCAAGCGGAGATAGAAGTCGTCAATCTGGCGGCTGCCGGGATGGGCCTCGACGCTGGCATAGTGCCTGGCGCGGGGTGCCTCGACCTCATCGCGCAGCATGTCTTCCGGCAGCGTCAGCACGACGGGGCCGGGCCGGCCGGAGGTGGCGACCGCAAAGGCGCGGGTGACGAATTCGGGAATACGGGCGGCATCGTCGATCTCACCCACCCATTTGGCGAATTCGGTGAAGGCGCGGCGGAACTCGACCTCCTGGAAGGCCTCGCGCTCGCGTGCTTCCCGCTGCACCTGGCCGATGAAGAGGATCATCGGGATCGAGTCCTGCTTTGATATATGCAGGCCGGCGGAGGCGTTGGTGGCACCGGGGCCACGGGTCACCATGCAAATGCCGGGTTCGCCGGTCAGCCGGCCCCAGCAATCCGCCATCATCGCCGCTCCGCCCTCCTGGCGGCAGACGAGGACGTCGATATCGCTGTCACGCAACGCGTCGAGCACGGCGAGGAAGCTCTCGCCGGGCACGCATGAGAGGCGCTTGACGCCGTTCGCCTTCAGTGCCTCGACGATCAGTTCTCCGCCCGTCTTCTTCATGACAATGCCTTCTTCATGACGATGCCTTCCTCTCGCGCTCGGCGAGTTCCGCCATAATTTCTACCTGGTGTTCGCCGAGACGCGGGCTCGGCCTGACATAACGCAGCGGCGTCTCCGACAGCACCACAGGCGTCCTGACACCGGGGATCACGGTGCCGGCGGCATCCGCAAGGTCGATGCGCAGGCCGCGGGCCTGTATCTGCGGATGGGCGAACATTTCCTCGATCGTGTTGATGGCGCCTGATGGAACCGCATTCTCCTCGCAGGCCTTCAGCAGATCCGCCTTCTGCCATTTCAACGTCTCGGTGGAGACGAGGCGTCGCACTTCGCCGCGATTGCCGACGCGGGCCTTGTTGGTGGCGAAACGCTCGTCGCCGGCGATGGCCTCCAGGCCGAGGATGGTGCAGAGGCGACGGAACTGCCCGTCGTTTCCAACTGCGAGAATGAGGTACCCGTCCGCCGTCGGCACGACCTCGTAGGGCGAGATATTGGGATGGGCATTGCCGAGGCGGGTCGGTGCCTCGCCGGAAACCAGGTAATTCATGTTCTGATTGGCGAGCACGGCCGATTGTACATCGAGCAGGGCCATGTCGACCAACTGGCCTTCGCCTGACTTCAGGGCGTGGATCAGGGCGGCTTCGATTGCCGAGACGGCATAGATGCCGGTGAAGATATCGGCGATGGCGACGCCTGCCTTCATCGGCTGGCCGCCCGGTTCGCCGGTGATCGACATGAAGCCGGACATGCCCTGGACGATGTAATCATAACCGGCGAGGCTGGCATAAGGGCCGTTCTGGCCGAAGCCGGTGATCGAACAATAGACGAGCTTCGGGTTCAACTTACGCAGGCTGTCATAATCGAGCCCGTATTTGACGAGGCCGCCGAGCTTGAAATTCTCGATGACCACATCGGCGGTGGAGACGAGGCGGCGGACGAGATCCTGGCCCTCGGGGCTCTTCAGGTCGGCGGTGACGGAGCGCTTGCCGCGATTGGCGGCGTGGTAATAGGCGGCCGAGAGATTCTCGCCGTCGGCGCCCTCGACGAAGGGTGGGCCCCATTGGCGCGTATCGTCGCCGCCGTCGGGATTTTCGACCTTGATGACGTCGGCGCCGAGATCGGCGAGCATCTGTCCCGCCCAGGGGCCGGCGAGCACGCGGGCAAGCTCGATCACCCGGATACCGGCAAGCGGCGGCTTTTTCGTCACGGTCTCTGTCATGTTCCTCCCGGCAATGTCTACGGTGCCAGCGTCACCTCAGATGTATCGGATACAGGCTTTGAAGCAAAGCGGCGCTCGCGCCAGAGGATGTAGAAGCCAGATGCCACGATGATGGCAATGCCGAGCCATTTGACCGCATCCGGAAAGTCGCCGAAGACCAACCAGGCGAAGATCGTTGCCGAGACGATCTCGAGATATTGCAGCGGTGCCAGCGTCGAGGCCGGTGCTGCGCGATAGGCATAGACGCCGAGGATGCCGGTGATTGCGGCCATGGCGCCGACGCCGGCGACATAGAACCAGGCGCGGCCTTCCGGCATGACCGGATCGAAGAGGTCGGAGCCGGTTCCCTGACCCAGGAAAAGCAGGAGGACACAGAAGACCAGGCCCCAGATGCTCATCTGGAACTGCATCGACCAGGGGTCTTCCCTCCGCGAGAGGGCGCGGGTCATCAGCACGAAGATGGCGATGCAGAGCGCGCTGACGACAGGCAGAAGCGCGATGTAGCCGACCTCTTCGAAACTCGGCTGGATGATCAGCATCGCCCCGAAAAAGCCGACGCCGCAGGCGGTATAACGCCGCCAGCCGATCGTCTCCTTCAGGAAGATGCCACCGAGGATCGTCACCATGATCGGCTCGACGAAGAAGATCGCGATTGCGTCGGCGACCGCCATATATTTCAGAGTCGTGACGAAGGAGATCATCGAGACGGTGATGATCGCGCCGCGGATGGCATGGAACAAGCTCTGTCGCCAGGAGAAATCGGCGAAGCTGCGCCGCCATATCACGAGTGGCAGCATGCAGAGCGCCTGGACGATGAAACGGCCGGCGGTGATCTCCCCGGATGGCACGGTCGTGATCGCAAGCTTGGCAAAAATATCGATGAGCGGCGAGACCATCACCGAGAGAACCATCAGCACAAGCCCCATCGTCACGTCGGAGGCGGACGAAACGGGGCGGGCGGAGGTGCTGTTCATGATGAAATCCCTGTGACTAAGGATATTGGTCGCTCAGGATCTCGCGACGGCCCTGTCGCACCACTCGGCGAAGGCTGCGATCGCCGCATCCGCGCCGATCTCATTCAGCGTTTCGTGTCGCATGTCCTGATATATCTGAGTGCTGATACGAGAGAAGCCCCGGCCTTTCAAATGATTTGACAGCCAGAGCACGGCTTTTCCACGCTCCGTCGCCGGGTCCTCTCCGCCGCCGACGAGATGGATCGGCATGCCCCGCGGCAGCCGGTCGAGATGGATCTTTTGCGGCGCGCGGAAGGTCAGGTCGAAGAGATCGAGCCAGAGGGAGACTGAGGCGTCGAAGCCGCAGAGTGGATCGGTGATATATTTATCGACTTCATCAGGTCTGCGCGACAGCCAGTCGAACTCGGTGCGACGGCCGGGAATGGATTTGCCCCAGGCGCCGAAGGTAAGCTTCGGCAGCAGGCCGCTCGGTACGTCGGAGCCCTTCACCATGCGCTCGGCAAGCAGGATCGCCTGGGCGGCGCGGCCGGCAAGACCGACGGCGAAATTCGAATTCCAGACGGCGACTGCGTGGAAGTCGGCCGGAGCCGTGACGGCAGCATTGAGGGCGATGAGGCCGCCCATCGAATGGCCGAAGAGGATCACCGGCAGGCCGGGATGGCGGGAGGCCGCATGGCCGCGCATGGCGATGACGTCGCCGATCACCCTTTCGACCCCGCCGCGCCGGGCAAAGCGGCCGATCGGCGCATCGGGTGCCGTCGTCTCGCCGTGGCCGCGATGATCGTGGGCATAGACGTGATAGCCGCGCACTGCCATCGCCTCGGCAAAGGAGCGGTATCGTTTCGAATGCTCGGCCAAGCCATGCGATATCAATAGGATGCCGCGGGCCGCAGCTTCGGCCTCGGCATGGTGATAGGCCAGCGACGCCCCCGGCACGACGAGCCTTTGCGTTTCAGCAAACATGTGGATCCTCCCGGCGGCAACAGACCAGATCGCCGGGTAATTGCAACATGGGCGCTTGATTATTCGATAACAAATTGCGGCCTTGTTGCGATTCAGGGTTGCGGCCTTTCAATCTTCATGCTTATTTGTTCCTGTATTGTTCTTTTTTGGGGGTTGAAATGAGCAGCATGCAGTTGCGTACTTTGTCGTTCGCTGTGTCGATGGTTATTGCCGGCGCTGCCGTGGCGCAGGAGGCCGGCGGGCGCACCCGCTTCATTCTGGCGGCAAGCTGGCAGCCGGCTTTTTGCCAGACAAACCAGAAGAAGGCTGAATGCGCGAGCCAGACCGGCGAGCGCCCTGACGCGACGAACTTCTCGTTGCACGGGCTCTGGCCGATGCGGCAGGATTATTGCGGCGTAAGCGCCGATCAGAAGACCGCCGACAAGGACGGCGACTGGAACAAGCTGCCGGAGGTCACGCTTGCAGCGGAGACGAAGACGGCGCTTGCCAAGGCGATGCCCGGCACGCAATCCGGCCTGGAACGGCATGAATGGGTGAAGCACGGCACCTGCACGAAGATGAGTGCCGACGACTATTTCGGCGTCGGTGTGCATCTCGTGGGCGCACTCAACGCGTCGGCCGTGCGCGATCTCTTCGCTGCCAATATCGGCAAGCCGGTCAAGGCCGAAGCGATCAAGGCGGCTTTCGACAAGAGCTTCGGGCCGGGTGCCGGCGATCGTGTCAAGATGAGCTGCCGGCGGGCCGGCAATATCAGGATGATCAGCGAGCTGACGATCGGGCTTTCGGAAGCTGCCGGAGCGGCTTCGGCGAAAAGTGCCGGGCTTGCCGATCTGATCCAGGGCGCTGGAAAAACCTCGTTCGGCTGCGACGAAGGCGTCGTCGACGCTGCGGGCTTTTGACCGGAATTCCTGAGTAAACCGGGTTTCGACGTTGCCCGCAGGCGCTGTTTCGCCTACATAGCGGCACAATCGAAGTTTCCCGCCCGGAGCAGCGCATCATGGCACGTCAGTTCATCTATCATATGTCAGGCCTCAACAAGGCCTATGGCAACAAGAAGATCCTGGAGAATATCCACCTTTCGTTCTACCCCGATGCCAAGATCGGTATCCTCGGTCCGAACGGCGCGGGTAAATCCACCGTACTGCGCATCATCGCGGGCCAGGACAAGGAATATACCGGCGAAGCCTGGCTCGCCGAAGGTGCGACGGTCGGCTACCTAGAGCAGGAGCCGCACCTCGATGCAAACAAGACGGTGTTCGAGAACGTCATGGAAGGCGTTGCCTCGAAGACGGCTGTCCTCGATCGCTACAACGAATTGATGATGAACTATTCCGATGAGACGGCGGAAGAGGGCGCCAAGCTTCAGGACGTCATCGACAGCCAGAACCTCTGGGATCTGGAAAGCCAGGTCGAAATGGCGATGGAAGCGCTACGCTGCCCGCCGCGTGACGCCGATGTCACCAGCCTTTCGGGTGGTGAGCGACGCCGTGTCGCGCTCTGCCGCCTGCTGCTTTCGCAGCCGGATCTGCTGCTGCTCGACGAACCGACCAACCACCTGGACGCCGAAACCATCGCCTGGCTCGAAAAACATCTGCGCGACTATCCGGGCGCCGTGATGATGATTACCCACGATCGCTACTTCCTGGATAACGTCACCGGCTGGATCCTCGAACTCGACCGCGGCCGTGGCATTCCCTACGAAGGCAACTATTCGGCCTACCTGCAGGCGAAAGCCAAGCGCATGTTGCAGGAAAGCCGCGAAGACGCATCGCGCCAGAAGGCGATCAGCCGCGAACAGGAATGGATCGCTTCCAGCCCGAAGGCCCGTCAGGCCAAGTCCAAGGCGCGTATCAAGTCCTACGAGCAGTTGGTGGATGCCGCCGAGAAGCAGCGTCCCGGCGACGCGCAGATCATCATCCCGGTCAGCGAGCGGCTCGGCCAGGTGGTCATCGAGATGGACGGCATCACCAAGGGCTTCGAGGGCCGCACGCTGATCAACGATCTGTCGATCAAGCTGCCGCCGGGCGGCATCGTCGGCATCATCGGCCCGAACGGCGCCGGTAAGACGACGCTATTCAGGATGATTACTGGCCAGGAAACGCCGGATGGCGGTTCGATCCGCATCGGCGAGACCGTGCATCTCGGTTATGTCGACCAGAGCCGTGACACCCTTGCGGCCGACAAGACGGTCTGGGAGGAAATCTCCGGCGGCGCCGAAATCATCAAGCTCGGCAAATTCGACATGAACTCCCGTGCCTATTGCGGCGCCTTCAACTTCAAGGGCGGCGATCAGCAGCAGAAGGTCGGCAATCTCTCGGGTGGTCAGCGCAACCGTGTTCACCTTGCCAAGATGCTGAAAGCCGGCGGCAACGTTCTGCTGCTCGACGAACCGACCAACGACCTCGATACGGAAACGCTGGGTGCCCTGGAAAACGCGCTTGAGAATTTCGCCGGCTGCGCCATCATCATCAGCCACGATCGCATGTTCCTCGACCGTCTGGCGACGCATATCCTCGCTTTCGAAGGCGACGGCCATGTCGAATGGTTCGAAGGCAACTTCGAGGATTATGAACAGGACAAGGTGCGCCGCCTTGGCCCCGACGCCCTTAACCCGGGCAGCCAGGCCCACAAGCGTCTGACGCGCTGAATTATTCCAGCTGTTTTCGCTTGCGAGAGCCCCGGTTCGGCCGGGGCTTTTTCATGTCTGGCTCTGTCGCAATTTGAGCAGGCAATTTCGTGGAGAGAGCGAATTCTCGCTTGCCACCGCTTTTCAAATCACATAAAGATATCTTTATATCTTGATTGGATCGAAGATGAGCGAACCCTTGAAGCTTGGACTGGATGCGCTGGTGGACGTCTTGAAGGCGGCCGGAGAGCCCACGCGCCTGCGTCTTCTGGCGCTTCTTGACGGCGGCGACCTGACGGTGACCGATCTTACCGAAATTCTCGGCCAATCCCAGCCGCGCATCTCCCGTCACCTGAAGCTGCTCGGCGAGGCCGAACTGATCGAACGCTACCAGGAGGGCGCCTGGGCCTATTTCCGCCTGAAGCAGGACGGCAAGGCCGCCATGCTGGTGCGGGCGCTGCTCAAGCATGTTTCCGAGAACGATCCGACCATCCTTCGCGACGGCGAGCGGCTTTCGCAGGTCAAGCGCCAGCGCGCCGAGCGGGCGCAGGCCTATTTCAGCCGCAACGCGGCCGAATGGGACGAGCTTCGCCGCCTGCATGCGGCCGATGAGGAGGTCGACGCCGCCGTCATCCGGCTGCTCGGCAGCCAGCCGATCGACTCGCTGCTCGATCTCGGCACCGGCACCGGCCGCATCCTCGAACTCCTGTCCGGGCTCTACCGGCGGGCGACCGGCGTTGATGCCAGCCGCGACATGCTGAGCGTGGCGCGCGCCAATCTCGACAAGTCCCGCATCACCAAGGCCACCGTGCGCCACGCCGATATCCTGAACCTGCCGTTCGAGGGACAGGATTTCGATCTGGTGACGATCCATCAGGTGCTGCATTTCTTCGATCAGCCGGAGATTGCGATCGCGGAAGCGGCGCGCATGCTCCGGCCGGGCGGCCGGCTCGTGGTCATCGACCTTGCGCCGCACACGCTCGAATATCTCCGCGACGAGCATGCGCATGTCCGTCTCGGTTTTTCGCACCAGGCGATGTCCGACTGGTTGCGCAAGGCCGGGCTCGACGTCGAGCAGGTCGTCGATCTTCATCCGGGTCAGCAAAGCGGGCAGGGGTTGACGGTCACCGTCTGGCTCGCGCGCGATCCGAGGCGCCTCATGGCTTCGCAGACGAGCGAAGGCGCCGAACCTACATTTGCCGGGAGGGTATGACATGGTTTTGAAAAACGATGCGCGCGGCCGCAACATCAGGGTCTCCTTCGAATTCTTCCCGCCGAAATCGGAGGAGATGGAAGGGCAGCTCTGGCATACCGTCAGCGAACTGCAGGACTGGGACCCGGATTTCGTCTCGGTAACCTATGGCGCCGGCGGCACCACCAGAGCGCCGACGCTGACCACGGTCACGCGCTTCCTGTCGCAGACGCCGCTTGCCACCGCCTCGCATCTCACCTGTGTCGGCGCGACGAAGGAAGAGACGCATCAGGTGGTCGACACGTTCCGCAAAGCCGGCGTGACGCATTTCGTAGCGCTGCGCGGCGATGCGCCTGGCGGCGCTGGTGCGCCCTACCAGCCGCATCCCGGCGGTTACGCCAATGCGGCGGAGCTGGTGGCCGGCCTGAAGGAAATCGGTGATTTCGAGATTTCGGTTTCCGCCTATCCGGAAAAACACCCGGAAAGCCGCGATACGGCGGCCGATATCGACATGCTGAAGCGCAAGGCCGACAATGGCGCCGACCGGGCACTGACGCAGTTCTTCTTCGACAACGACAATTTCGAGCGTTACCTGGAGCGGGTGCGCGGTGCCGGCATCTCGATCCCTGTTGTGCCCGGCATCATGCCGATCCAGAACCTGACGCAGCTGAAGCGTTTTGCCGGCGCCTGCGGCACCATCATCCCTGCCTTCCTCGACGAGCGCTTCGCAGGCTTCGACGACAAGCCCGAGGAGCGGGCGAAGGTTGCCGCCGAAGTCGCTGCCGAACAGATCGAGGATCTCGTCCGGCGCGGCATCCATGATTTCCATCTCTATACGATGAATCGTGCGCCGCTGGTTTCCGCCGTGCTCGACAATCTCGGCATATCCCGCCGGGAAACAAAAAGTGCGGGCGCAGCCGCCTGATCTTTGCGCGTTTGAAAAGACGCGCGGCGCCGTAAAAGTGAAAAGCGCATGTCGGGCGGGACATGCGCTTTTTCGTTGGCGGATTGATCAGCTATTCAGGAGTTTAGGCACTATCAGTCATTACACTTTCGTCGGCCAGCTCAGATGAAGAGCATGGACAAGACGAAAGCAAACGCTGCACTGACCAACAGAACATTCAAGGATTGCGTGAGTCCCATGTCTGTCTCCTCGCGTTAACCGGCCAATAATATGTCTGAAATATGTCGGTTGGGAAGCAGATCTTATGCTGCGCTGCAGAACGGTTCGGTGGATAAGTCGAATAGGGGTCTTGCAAGCCTTTGATATAAATCAATAATTTTCAACAAATTTTTGTTCACACAATTTAACATGCCGTTAAATCGGGCGACCATGGATTTACCTATGCGTCTAAAACATGGCGGATGGACAACCGGTTGAAAACATACGAAATTCGCAACCGGTTCAAACAGCTCTCGCCAGCATGCGGTAGGCGCGGCCGTCGAGAATGACGAGGCCGAAACCGATCAGCGCCATGCCGGCGAATTCACCCAGTGCAAGCCTTTCGCCGAGGAAGAGCACGCCAAGAAGGATGGCGCTCGGCGGCACCAGCAGGGTGACGAGCGAGGCGTTGGTGGCACCGGCTGACGCCATGATCCGGAAATAGAGGATGTAGCCGAAGGCGGTCGACAGCAGTGCCAGCGCCAGGATGGCGAGGAGGGCATCGAGCGGTGGTGCGGCAAGCGCCCAGGGACGATCGGCCAGTAGCGACAGCGGCAGCGCAATCAGTGAGGAGGCGGTCAACTGGCCGGCTGCGGTGACAGGGGCGGGAACATTCTTGAAGCGTTTGCCGTAAGTGGCGGCAAAACCATAAGAGATGGCGGCAAGCACGGGAAGAAGCAGCGCCCAGAGCGGGGCTTCGCCACCGGCCGACATGCCGGGCCCGATCAGCACGATCGTTCCGACCAGGCCGACAAGGCAGCCGGCGATCTTTGCCGGCGACAGCTTCTCGTCTGAGGTGAAGTAGTTGGCGATCAGCACGGTCCAGATCGGTGTCGTCGCATTCAGGATCGCCGCAAGACCGGCGCCGATGCGGGTTTGGCCGAAGAAGATCAGCGCATGCGGCAGGGCATTGTTGATGAGCCCGAGGATCAGGAATTCGCGCCAGCGGGCCTTGAGGATCGCATAGAAGTCGAAACGGCCGGCGATATAGATATGCAGCGCCAGCGCTGCGAGCAGCAGCCTGAAGAAGACGAGGGTCAGCGGCGGTACGTGCTGGACGGCGATGCGGGCAAAGAAGAAGGAGCCGCCCCAGATCAGGCCGAGCAGGACCAGTAGACCCCAGGTCCAGGCATTCATTCTGCTGTCCATGCCGATTCCTCCACGCAAGCCGTTGTTTTGCCGAAAACCGGCACCGGTTTCGGCTTGATGCTTTAGCGCAGGCAGCGGATCGCGCCACCCGTTTCTTGCGAAGCGGGCGGCGGTGAGCTCTAACGGGGATCAGAGAGCGTTGAGAAGGGCAGGCGTCGCCCAGCCGTCGGCCGGCATGCCGAGGCGCTGCTGTTCCTTCTGGATCGCGACACGCGTGCCGGAGCCGAGGATACCGTCGATCTCGCCGACATCATGGCCGAGCGATTGCAGCTTGGTCTGCAGCGCCTTCATCTGGTCGCTGGCAAGCCCCTGTTCCGGCACGCCCTTGAGATAGGGCTCGGCGCCCGAAAGGCGGGTCCCGAAATAGGCGGCCGAAGTCGTGTAGATGAACGACTTGTTCCATTCGAGATAGATCTTGAAATTGGGATAGGCGATGAAGGCCGGTCCCATGCGGCCCTGCGGCAGAACGAGGTCGCCTTCGAGGTTGCCGAAGGCGGTATTGCCGTCGCGCGGCTTGACGCCCAGCGCGAACCATTCACCCGCTTTCATCGTGCCGCCGAGACCGGATTTTTCCCAAGGCAGATTATCGGGCAGGGTCACTTCCTGCAGCCAGGGCTGGCCGCGCTCGAAGCCGAGATGCTGGATGAATTTCGCCGCCGTCAGGATGGCGTCCGGGCCGCTCTGCTTCAGGCGGATATGACCGTCACCGTCGCCATCCATGCCATAGGCAATGATGTCGCGCGGCAACATCTGCACCTGGCCGATCTCGCCGGCCCAGGCGCCGGTATTGGTGGCGGGGTCGAGGTCGCCGTGCTGAACCATCTCGACGAGGGCGATCAGCTGCGGGCGAAAGAGTTCCGGGCGGCGGCAGTCATGCGACAGCGTCACCAGGGCGTTGCGGGTGTTGAAATCGCCCTGGACCGCGCCGAAATCGGTTTCCATTGCCCAGAAGGCGGTGATGACGCCCGGGGGGACGCCGAATTCCTGCTCGGCGCGGGCAAAGACGTCGGCATATTGCTTCATCTTCTGGCGGCCGATGTCGAGGCGGGCCTGGCTGACTGTGCGCTGGGAGAATTCGAGGAAGGT
This sequence comes from Rhizobium leguminosarum, assembly GCF_002953715.1. Taxonomy (GTDB): domain Bacteria; phylum Pseudomonadota; class Alphaproteobacteria; order Rhizobiales; family Rhizobiaceae; genus Rhizobium; species Rhizobium leguminosarum_V. The sequence continues at coordinate 2,950,120 of NZ_CP025012.1, read as the reverse complement.
CTGCTTGAAGACGCCCTGGGCGCGATCCCGGCTCAGCACCTTGGGATCGATCTCGGCGCCGGCAAAGGCCTCGTCGGCGGCTGCCGCACTGGCGCCGGCTGCGACCGCATCTTTTTTGACGCCTTCGAGGAAGGCGGACAGATCGCCGCCGCAGGGCGCTGCCGGGGCTGCGTCTGGCGCCTGCTGGGCGGCCGCGCCGCCTGCGAGGGCGAGGGCAAACAGAAGGGCGAGTGCAGAGCGGCTTGCGAGCGAGCGGTGCATGGATGCGGTCCTTATATCAAACAGATTGCCGTCGCTTTCACAGACGAATGTGACGGAAGCAAGAAACATCGCAAGACGTTACTAAGAATTTCTATCCTTGGAAACGGCCGCGACCCAATTGTTCCAGTTCTTTGCGCTGCCGGCAAAAACATTGATATCGGTCGGCCCACTGATGCCGGGAATAACCCCGGTCGAGGTATATTGCCAGAAGGCCCAGCGGCGGTCGGAATAGGTCACCTCGGGGTGTTTTGCCACCGAGCGGACCCAGAAATGATAATCCTGGAAGTAGCCGGCGAGATTGTCGCGATGGAAATCGACCGAGGTATAGATGATCGGGCGCTTGCCGTAATAGGCCTCCAGCCGGTCCATGAAACGCTGCATTTCGGCGCGCACCGTTTCAGCGTCGGGTCGGTAGCGGCAGGTCTTCGATTCGGCGTTCCATTCGACGTCGAGCACCGGCGGCAGGCGCATGGCCTCCTTCGGTACGTTGCGGATGAACCAGTCTGCCTGCTGATCGGCCGAAGAGCAGAAATAATAGAAATGATAGGGGGCGTGCGGGATGCCGGCGGCGCGGGCTTCGCGCCAGTATTCGTCGAAGCGCGGATCGACCCTGTCCTTGCCTTCCGTCGCCTTGATGAAGGCGAAGGCGACACCGGAATTCTTTACCGTGGCCCAATCGATATCGCCCTGCCATTTGGAGATATCGATGCCGTGAACCTGGTTCTGTTGCGGATGCTTCGGACCGAAATCCTGCGGATCGGTATCCTTGAAGCGCGTCTTTGGCTTGATCGATGCCGTTTCGAGATAGTCATAACCGGAAGAAGTGCAGCCGGCTAGCATGATGGCCAGGGGCAAAACGCAAAACAAAAGCCGGCGCATGGGCGTCCCGTCGTAACTCGAATGATCTTTTTGCCCCACAACCTGACCTTCGAAAAAGACGAGTCAGCAGAGGATAACCCTCTTTTCACCATATCAACGTAAAAAATCGGTTAGTTTCAAGCGAATTATAAGCGCTTGCTGATAATGGCAGCCCGCCAGGCATAACCGCCGCCGACGGTATCGAACAACAATATCGCGTTGTTTTCATGGGCTTGCGCTTCTAGAACCTCACGCAGATCGGGGCGCGGGGTGACGTGGAATTTCGCAAGCCAGGACTGCAGCATGCGCCGGAACCAGGCCGGCAAGCCTTCCTGCTGACCGAAATCGACGATGTGCAGCTGGCCGCCGGGATTGAGTGCGGCGATCGATGCATCGACGGCGCGCTCCCAGTCCGGGATCATCGACAGGGCATAGGAAATCAGGATACGGTCGAAGCCGCTGACGCCGAATTCGCGCGGCGTGAAGGCCGTGGCATCGGCGACGCGGAATTCCGGGATCGTCGCTTTGGTGGCGAAGGTCTTGCGTGCCGAAATCAGCATTTCCTGGGAAATGTCGAGGCCGAATAGCTTGGCGGTCGGGAAATGCCTGTGGGCGAAGGCCATGTTGCGCCCGGTGCCGCAGCCGACTTCAAGCAGGGTGCCGCCTTCGGGAACGTCGAGATTGCGGATCGTGCTGTCGCGGCCGAGAAGATAATATTTGCGGGTCAGGTCGTAGATATGGCGCTGGTAGCGGTACATGCCATCCATAAGGCTGGCATGTTCATCGCTCTTTCCTGCCGTCTCAGTGCCGACCTTGCTCACGCCTTCTTCCCGTAAATGTGGAAGCCGCCGTAGATTGCCGAGCGATCGAGCGCGGTCAGTTCAAGCGACTTCTCCTGGAAGTAATCCCACTGGTCGCGGATCGCCGGAGCCAGGCGGCCTTCGATAATGCTTTTTTCGGCGGCGGTGCGGAAGATCACGCGGGCGCCTTCACGCGCCGTGCGGGTGATTTCCGTCCAGACGTCGTTCAACTGCTCATCCGTCATCCAGTCCTGTGCGTCGAGCAGGATGTAGCGGTCGCGCGAGGCGGCCGGCTCGCGGGCCAGAAGCTCGGTGAAGCTTGCGTGGTGGACGTTGACGCGGTCGACGTTGGCGCGGATCACCTGATAGTGCTCCGACTTCAAATAGGTCGGCAGCGGGCCTTCCGCTTCGGTGCCGTAGCGGCGGCCGAAGGCCTGCCAGGCGAAGTAATTGTCGCTCATCGGGAAATGACAGGCGAGCTTTTCCAGGCGGTGCTTCAGCACCGGCGCGATCGAATGATCGGCGGCAAGGCTTGCAAGTTCATCATATTGCTGCGGCGGAATGCCGAGGCCGAAGAGCGAGCTCTTGCGACCAGTGATCCAGCGCACGACCGGCTTTTCGAAGAGCGGTGCGATCTGCTCGTCGAAGAACTGGCGCTGCTCGCGGATCGAGCGGGTCTTGGTCATCTCGCGCAGCTTGACGCCATGCAGCCGGGCAAGAAGGTGGGCCGCGCCGATGAAGCGGCCGAGCAGGCCGGTCTCGTAGATGTTGCGGTCGAAGACGGTGACGCGGCGGCGGCCGAACTTGCGGCCGTTCCAGTAGCTGCGGGTCGCCTCATCGAGGCGGGCGGCGAGATGCTGGTCGTAAGCGCGGCTGTTCGACTTCTCGTTCGGCATCGCCAGGAAGCGGACGAGATCGGCATGGCCTGGAAGGTTCTTGAAAGCGGCAAGCTTCAGACGGTTCAGCGCGATGTGGTGCGGGTTGAGATCGACGACATCGATCGAGGCCGGCGCCTTGGAGAGATAGGCGAGCATGTTGCAGCCGCCGGAGCCGATGGTGACGATGCGATGGTTGGGCTTCAGCTCCATCGCCTGCATGTCGAGATCCGGATCCTCCCAGATCTGCGGATAGACGAGGCCGGAGAAGAGAAGGCCGAAGAGACGCTCGGAAAAGCCATCCTTCGAAAAAGCCTTGTGGCGGAGAAGGGCGTCCTTGAGTTTCCGGTTCTTGCGGAAGCCGGCATCCGGTGCAAATTCTGACATGAGTCTGTCACCTTTTTAGCGTTCAGGGCGTGTAGCGCGCCTCTGCTACAGTTTGATGACGCGGGCTGTGGGGGGCGCCATTCCGGGGAGACTTCGACCTCCTCGGGCGAGCGACCGGGATGGCTCTCCTGGGAAAGTGATCGGGACGATGGGCCTTCTTCGCTTCGGCCCCTTTCCGGCGCGTGTGATTCCTGCTTCTCTACCGGCATGGAGGAATGCCATGCGATTTGTCCTGCGTATCCTGAAGGCGCTTGCTCTCCTTCTCGTTCTCCTCGTCATCACTGCCGCCGGCTGGCTCTTCATCCGGCCGCCGGAACTGCTTAGCGTCGGCGACGGCTATGCCGCCAAGATCGTCTGCTCCAATGTCTTCATCGCCGGCCGGGGGGCCGAGGATGTGCTTCATGACGATGTCCAGGCGCCCGGAAATCCGCTGCTGCGGCTGGTGCGTGTCAGCGTCGACCGCGACAACGACCGCGTGACGGCGCGCTTCATGGGACTGTTTGCGCCGAGTTATGCGCTCTATCGCGGCGCTTTCGGCTGCGCGAGCGTGCCGGACGGTAATTTCGAGGCGGCGGCGAATGCGGCGCCCTTCGATCCGCCGGCCAAGATGCAGGCGAATGACGCATTGTGGCCGGAGGGCGAGGGCATCGACAATCCGGCGGACGGGAAGGTCGCTGCGCTGCTTGCCGATGCCGGAGTTGCCGGCCCGGCAATGCGGGCGATCGTCGTAGTGCGCAATGGCCGTATCGTCACTGAGGCCTATGGCCCCGGCTTCTCGGCAAAGACGCCGCTAATCGGTTGGTCGATGACAAAGACCGTGAATGCGGCGGTCCTTGGCCGGCTGATGCTCGGCGGCAAGATCTCCTTCGACGATGATAATCTGTTGGCGCAGTGGAAGAACGATGCGCGCGCCAGAATCAAGGTTTCCGACCTGCTCGGCATGGAGAGCGGCCTTGCCTTCAACGAGGACTATGGTGACGTCGCCGATGTGACGCGCATGCTCTATCTCGATCCCGACATGGTATCGCTGCCGGCCAATGCACCGATGGAGGCGGCACCCGGCCAACGCTTTCGCTATTCGAGCGGCACGGCCGTGCTGCTCTCGCGCATCTGGATGGACAGGGTCGGCAATGCGCAAGCGGCCTTTTCCTATCCGCACGATGCATTGTTTTCGCCGCTCGGCATGACGAGCGCGGTGTTCGAACTCGATGCGCGCGGCACGTTTGCCGGAAGCTCCTATCTCTATGCGACGGCGCATGACTGGGCGCGCTTCGGGCAGTTCCTGCTGCAGGATGGCGTGTGGAACGGCCAGCGGCTGTTGCCGGAGGGTTTCGTCGGCGCTATGCGCACCCCGACGGCAGCGTCGAACGGGCGTTATACGCAAGGCCAAGCCTGGCTCGCTCCTGGCGGCCCAAGCGCCGCGTTCGGGCTGCCGGAGGATACGTTCTGGCTGACGGGGCATGACGGGCAGAGCGTGGCGATCGTGCCTTCCGCCAATCTGGTGGTCGTCAGGCTTGGCCTGACGCCGAGCCGGCTCGACTACCAGCCGCAGGTGCTGCTCAAGGCGATCCTGGCTGCATTGCCGCAACCGGGTGGGCCGCAACAGCAGGCGGGATCGCAACGGCAGACACAGCCGCAGCCATAGGCCGGGGCTTCAGCCGTTATCTCCAGGTTTCAATAATTACCTTGGGCGATGTCGGTCATGCCCTTGCGCTTGGCGTCGTAATAATAGCCGCGCGCATAGAGGCGGACGGCATCGTCTTCCTTACTGTCGGAGACGAGCCAGGCGCCGCGCAGATATTTCGCGGCATATTTGATGTTGGTCTCGGCATCGAAGAGGCCGCCCGGGGCACCGTCATAGCCCATGGACTTGGCGGTGTTGTACTTGATCTGCATGAGGCCGAAATAGCCGCGCTTGTTGTAGGCCTTCGGATTATAGCGGCTCTCGCGATGGACGATGCGGTGGAGCAACGTCTCGGGAATCTCGTAGACCTTCGAATATTTGGCGATGAGCTTGGTGACGAAGCTCTTCTCGACCGTCGGCGCATCGTCTTTGTCGTCGTCGCTGAACATCGGGGGCGCCGTCGGCGGATCGATCGGCCCGGATTCGTCGAAACCGTAATCCATGCTGGCGCGTGGCGTGGTGTCAACTGCGGCAAGTGCTGCAAGCGCGCTGTTTTGCGGTGTCGCGGCAAAGGCAAGCTGCGTCGTCGGCTGCGCGGGCGCTCCCGGACGCGGCGTCGGCACGACCGACTGGATCGCCGTCATCTCGGGCGTCAGCGGAATCTGCGCGTAGGCTGCCGGCTGTATGCCTGCCTGCATGGCGAGATCGGCAGGCTGGGAGGTTGGCACGGCCGGCATCGCCGTTGCGGTCAGGGAGGGGGATGATGCCTGAGGAAGGGTGGCGCCAGCGACAGCTGCGCCTTCGGCTGTCGGGATCGCGGCGAGTGTTGCATCTTCGCCGGGTTTCGGCATCGGCACGACCGTCTGGGCGGCTGTCAGTTCGGCCTGGGACGTGTATTCGACGCTCGAACATCCCGTCATCACGCCGCAGAGTATCGTGGAAACGACAAGACTGCGTTTCAGGCCGGATAATCCGATCGCTACCATTCCGCCACTTTCGTGAAATCGCGCCGCCCCGGCAGCGTATAAAAGTTACCAAAATCCTTAAGCCCTGGCGACCCCATTAACCTATTCGTGGCATTCCGGCAACCACGGAATATTACTAGGCTGCAATACGGCGATACCCGGCCGTTACGGCACCTGCAGCGATCAGCAGAGTGCCTCCGGTTCGGTTCACGGCGCGCTGGATGCTCGCCTTGCGAATCAGTCCGCGCGCGGCATGGGCAAGAAAGGCGTAGGTGGAAGCGTTGAGGATCGCCAGCACGAGGAAGGTCGCTTCCATGATCGCCATCTGGCCGAGGAAGGGCAGGGCCGGATTGAGGAACTGCGGCACGAAAGCGACGAAGAAGATGATGCTCTTCGGATTGAGGGCGGTGACAACATAGGCGTGGAGGAAGATCTTGACCGACTTCTCCTCTGGCAGATTGTCGTTGTCGGCAATCGGTTCGCCGATGATGGGAGCCCGCCAGAGCTTGATTCCCAGCCAGATCAGGTAGGCGCCGCCGATCCACTTCAACACGGTGAAGAGGGTCGCGGAGGCGGCCAGAACGGCACCGAGACCGAAGAGAGAAGCGGTCATCGCGGTGAAGTCACCGAGCGCCACGCCGCCCACCGTCGCAAACGCCGTCCTGCGTCCATGACCGAGCGCATAGGAAACGACGAGCAGTATCGTCGGTCCCGGTATGGCCAGCATGATGGCGGATGCCGCCGCAAAAGCGAGCCAAGCTTCAAGTGACATGGTGTCTCCTCCTATTCCTCGGGAACAAGCAAAGACATCATATTAACCATCCGTCAATCACGCTTCTTTGTATTTCTGGCCTATATTGTCCATGACTTCGGCAAACCATGCCGTTGAAAGGTCAAAAGCCTTGCCGCCCTTGATGCGCGGGAATTCTATAGTGCGCAATTTACCGTTCTGGCCTTCATCATGGCCGGTGACGCCGGAGACTTTATTGAGCGCGCTTTCGACGGCGAGATCGACCATGCTCTGGATCAGCCGCAGGTCGTCGCCGTTGGCAGGCGCCGAGCGGGCGAAATAGCCTGATTTCTGCACGAGGGAACGCTCGGCGTTCAAGAGATTGGCGAACTGCTTCTGGAACCATGCGCCGACATTGATGGTGTCGATCTTCACATGGCCGAAGGCATCGCGCTTGACGGTCTCGCCGGCGGCTTCGCGCTCGGCGACGATGGCGTCGAGGCATGCGCCTTCCGAGACAAAGACCGTGGCATGGCCGTTGCGGTCCATGCTTTCCCTCAGGCGGGCGGCCTCGGCGTCGAGGTCGAAGGCCATCTCAGGCAGGTAGACGGCGTCGATGCTCTTCAGACGTGCGTCCATCATCAAGCCATCGACATACTGATTGGGGCTGGTGCGCTGGAGATAGGCGCGGGCGGTGGCGGCCGTCAGCCAGCCGCAATGGCGGCCCATGACCTCGTGGATGACGAGGGTGCGGGGGGCGGCAGTCTGCTCGTTGCTGACATTGTCGAAGAAAAGCGCGCCGACTTCGGCGGCCGTCCAGGCGCCGAGCGACTGGCGGATCGGCACGACGTCATTGTCGACAGTCTTCGGCAGGCCGACGACGGTGAGATCGTAGCCGTTGGCGGCGAGGTAGGCGGCAAGGTCGGCGGCCGTGGTATTGGTGTCGTCGCCGCCGATCGTGTGGAGAATGGTGATGCCGTCATTGGCAAGGCGTTCGGCGGCGACCCGCAGCGGGTTCTCGCCTTCCTTGACTAGGCCGCGCTTGACGCAGTCGGCGGCATTGGTCAGCTTGACGCGGCTATTGCCGATCGGCGAGCCGCCGTAGCGGTGCAGCAGCGGCGCCTTTTCGCGTATCTCGCGGGTGATCTCGAGGCTGTCGCCGATGAGCACGCCTTGGTAGCCGGACTTGTAGGCGACGATGTCGAGATCGGGCGCGATGTCGCTGTAGCGTTCGATGAGGCCGCCGACGGCGGATGAAAGACAGGGCGCCAGGCCTCCGGCGGTCAGCATTGCGACTTTCTGTTTGGCCATGATCCCTCCTACGGTGTTTCGGTGCGGCAGCGTTAGCTAGCGCATGGATGCGGCAGGGAAAGGGCCCTGTAAAGTAAAGAATTTACGAAAAATGCGCCTTTCTGCCGTGCTGGACTGCAAAGGCGACTGGAAGTGCGGATATAATCGTTTCAAGCCCGGTCTGCCTGTCGGGAACTGTTGTGGAAATTTCCATCGCGCGCTCGGCAGCCTACGTGCCTGGCCGGGGGCGGCGACCGCTAGCCAGGCCCTAAGGCAAGACGAAGCGGGGCGATGAATCGTTTGCTGCGGTGCGACAATTACCAAATCGTGAAAACTGTGTTCGGCCCTACGACCAATAGTCGCCTTGCAAAGGCTACGATTCTTTGGTCAAGCTGTTTCTCTATAAGTTGACAAGTGTGTGAGATTTTCGATGTCCTTCTGGGAAAAACTGTTGAATGCCATTGGCAATACCGCAGGCAATGCACTGTCTGCGGTGGTCGAGGCTATCCGCACGGTTTTCGAAGGCGATCCCGAGACCCGGCGTAAAGTGGCTTTCTCCGTGGCGATCATCGCGCTGTCGGCCAAGATGGCCAAGGCAGACGGCATCGTCAGCGAGAAGGAGGTCGAAGCCTTCCGCGAAATCTTCGAATTCCCGCAGGATCAGGCAAAGAACGTCGCCAGGCTTTACAACCTCGCGCGCCAGGACGTCGCCGGCTACGAAGCCTATGCCGAACGGCTTTCCACGCTCTGCGTTACTTGCGCAGCCAATTGCACGGTGCTGGAAGACGTGCTCGACGGCCTCTTCCACATCGCCAAGGCCGATGGGCTGATCCACGAGAAGGAACTGAATTTCCTGCGTCATATCGGCGAGATCTTCGAGATGAGCGAGACCCGGTTCGAGCAGATCGCCGCCCGACACGTCTCATCCGGCGGCGATCCCTACAAGGTGCTCGGCGTCTCGCCTTCGGACGATTTCCCGACCATCCGCCGCCGCTACCACGGCCTCGTCAGCGAACATCATCCCGACCGGCTGATCTCGCGCGGCGTGCCGAAGGAATTCCATGTGATCGCCAATGAGCGCATGGCGGCGCTGAACGCCGCCTATGAGGCGATCGAGAAGGAACGCCGCGCCGCATGACCTCTTTCGAGGCCGACTGCAGCAGCGCCCGCGTGCAGCCTTCGCCGAACCATGGCGAGCGGGCGGACGGGCGCCATCCCGATATGATCCTGCTGCACTATACCGGCATGCCGACGGCAGATGGCGCGCTCGACTGGCTCTGTCGCGCCGAGAGCCAGGTTTCCAGCCACTATTTTGTGCATGAGAACGGCGAGGTGGTGCAGCTCGTGCCGGAAACACGGCGTGCCTGGCATGCGGGGAAAAGCAGCTGGCACGGCGAGACGGACATCAATTCTCTGTCGATCGGCATCGAGATCGCCAATGCCGGCCATCCCGGCGGGCTCCCTGATTATCCGAAAGAGCAGATCGCCGCGGTGATCGAATTGTGTCGCGACTGTGTCAAACGTTGGTCGATCGTGCCGGAACGGGTGCTCGGGCATTCCGATGTCGCCCCGATCCGCAAGGTCGATCCGGGTGAGAAATTCCCCTGGGCCGCGCTCCACGGGGCGGGCATCGGGCACTGGGTCGAGCCGGCAACGATCACCGGCGGGCGCTTCTTCCAGCGCGGCGATACAGGCCAGCCTGTCGAGGCGCTGCAATCGATGCTGTCACTCTATGGTTACGGCACTGAAATCACGGGTGAATTCTCCGAAAAGACGGCAGGCGACGTGGAAGCTTTCCAGCGCCATTTCCGGCCCCAACGGGTAGATGGCATCGCCGATTTCTCGACGATCGACACGCTGCACCGGCTGCTGTCGGCGCTGCCGCGTTATTCCTGACCGGAAGAGCCGGATATCAGGAGGGTTTTCTGACGACCGGCGAGAAAACCGCCTCGCCACATCATTTCCCTATTATCTCCTCATTGCGATGGTCTAAGAACGCCCGCTGAACAGCGCTCGCGGCTTTTTCAAGTGTAACCATGAGCGCCAAATGAAACGATAAGAATTGCTGCGGAACGCGACCAGTTCTTGGTTGCGTGTGACCGGATGACAGCGAGGCGCGCAGTCCTGCAATTCTTTGGGTCGGAGTGAAGAGACTACATGAAGAATATGATTGTTGGTGCTGCGGCATGCGTTGGCATGCTGCTGGCGGGATATAGTTTTGCCTTGGCTGGCGATGACTGGGGTGTCCGGGCCGAAACCATCTCGCTGAAAACCGTCGATCGCCAGAGCGGCTATGCCATGCCGGATTTTTCCACGAGCATTCCCTATGCCGCACTGATCAACAAATATGCCGCTGAATACGACGTGCCCGTCGCGCTTGCCCAGGCTGTCGTGCGCGTCGAGAGCAATTTCAATCCGAACGCCCGCGGCAGCGCCGGTGAAGTCGGCCTGATGCAGATCAAGCCGGCGACGGCGCGGATGATGGGTTATTCCGGCTCGAAGAAGGGCCTGTTCGATCCGGAGACCAACATCAAATACGGCATGAAGTATCTGGCGGCTGCCCATCAGCTCGGCGGCGGGCAGACCTGCAACACCATCCTGAAATACAATGCCGGCCATGCCGCCACGCGCATGAACCCGGTGTCGAAGACCTATTGCGGCAAGGTCCTGGCGATGCTCGACTGAGCATAGCCCGACGCGTCCCGACGAAATTTCCTTGCGGCAATTTTGCAATGTGAATCAGTGCGCTTGCCGTGATATCCCACCTTGAAACGAGGTGGGATATGGCAGTCGATTTCAGGTTTATCATCATCGGACGCGGCATGATGGGTGCCGCCGCCGCACGGCATCTCTCCTCGACGGCCGACGGCATCGCGCTCATCGGCCCGCGCGAGCCTGAGGAGCGCAAAGCTTATTACGGGGTCTTCGCCAGCCACTACGACGAAGCGCGCATCACCCGCACCTTCGACGGCAATCTTGCCTGGGGAACCTTCGCCGCCCGCTCACTCGACCGCTACCACGAGATCGAGGCAAGGAGCGGCATTTCCTTCTATTCGGAGGTCGGCTGCCTCTTTGCCGTTCCTGAGAAGGGCGAGCAGGACTATATCAAAAGGGCGCTGACCGTCAGCCGGACACTCGGCAGCGATATCGAGACCATCGCGCGGTCGGAACTCGGCCAACGTTTTCCCTATCTTAATGTCGATTCTGATTTCAGCGGATATTTAGAGCGCAAACGCGCTGGGTACATCAACCCGCGGGCGCTGGTGCGCGCGCAAGCCAAGCTTGCCGAACAGGGCGGCGTCTCGCTGATCGAGGCCACCGTAACATCGGTGAGCGATGCGGGTTCCCATGTCGAGGTGACGGCTGGCGGCAGAAGCTACAGCGCCGAACGTGTGCTGGTGGCCGCAGGCGGATTCAGCAATTTCCATGCTCTGCTGCCGCGTCCGGTCGATACCAGGGTTATGGCGCGCACGGTCGCGTTCTACGAACTCGGCGAGCGCGAGATGGCGGTTTTCGGCGGCATGCCGTCGACGATCGTGCTCGGTGACCGGGAAGAGGATCACATCTATATCCTGCCGCCGGTGCGTTATCCCGACGGCAAGACCTATCTGAAGCTCGGTGGCGACACTGAGGCGCTTTCCTTTAGCCAGTTGGAGGATGCCGGCGCGTGGTTCCGTTCCGACGGCAATGCTGCCGAGCGCGATCATCTCTCGCGTGTCGCCCTGCAGCTGATGCCGGAGCTTGCCGGCTGCCCTGTCACATCGGCGCCCTGTGTGGCGAATTTCACGCCGACCGGTTATCCCTATGCTGGATTTACGCAGTCGCCGCGCATCGCGGTGCTGACCGGCGGCAATTTCGTCGCGGCCAAATCCTCCGACGAGCTCGGCCGCTTAGGGGCCGTGCTGCTGGCGGAAGGGCAGCTCGGCGAAGTGGATTTCGGCGGCGCACTGACGCCGGTTTTCGCTGCTGCGTAATTCCTTATAATCGGAATCGACTTAAGGAATTATGCAGCAATTCAAAGTGTTGCAGCGTCCTTTGCGCGTCTGAAAAGACGCGCTGGGCTGTTGAGAGGAAAGAGCATGGCAGTCGATTTCAAATACATCGTCGTCGGCCGCGGGCTGATGGGGGCAGCGGCGGCGCGGCATCTGGCGCGCCAAGTGGACGGTGTCGCGGTGATTGGCCCGGACGAGCCTGATGATCGCAAGGCGCATCAGGGCGTCTTCGCCAGCCATTATGACGAGGGGCGCATCACTCGTACCATCGATCCCGACCGCAATTGGGCACTGCTCGCCAACCGCTCGATCGGCCGTTATGGCGAGATCGCCCGCGACAGCGGTATCGATTTCTATCGGGAGGTCGGCTGCGTCGTCGTCGCGCCGACCGGAGGCGATTATATCGAGAAGACCCGGCGGGCCGCCATTTCGCTGAGCGTCGAAACCAGCCTTCTCGATGAGGCCGGGCTGAAGGCCGCCTTTCCCTTCTTCGCCTTTCCTGATGGGGGTACGGGCGTCTTCGAGGCGAGGGGGGCCGGCCATATCAGTCCGCGCAAGCTTGTGAAAGCCCAATCGCTGCTGGCGGAAAAGGCAGGTGCTGCCGTCATCCGCGATCACGTTGTTTCGATCAGGAGCGAGGGTGGGTCGGCTGTTGTCGAGACGGCCGGTGGCCGCACTTATCGCGGTGCAAAGGTGCTGCTGGCAGCGGGCGGATTTTCCATTGCGAAGAATCTGTTGCCGCGGCCGGTTGCCATGACGGTTTATGCCCGGACCGTGACGCTCTTTGAAGTCAGCGAGGCCGACGCGGTGCGCCTGGCCGCGATGCCGTCGCTCATTCTCAGGGCGCCCGGCATCGATATCTACCTGCTGCCGCCGATCCGCTATCCCGACGGCAAATTCTATCTGAAGATCGGCGGCGATCCTGACGATCTGGTGCTCAGCGACGACGCGGGGATGCGCGCCTGGTTCAAGACCGAGGGGCGCGATACGGTGCGCGCGCATCTCAAACGCATCGTTGAAGGTCTTGTGCCCAATATCGTGCCGCTTTCGATTTCGACGGCGGCCTGCGTCGTGTCGCATACGGAAAGCGGCTATCCGATGATTGGCTATACCTCCTCGCCCGAGATCGCGGTGCTGACGGGCTGCGCCGGCACGTCGGCCAAGAGCTCGGACGAAATCGGCCGGCTTGGGGCCGAGCTGCTTTTATCAGGCGGAATCAGCGAAGAGGGCTATTCCACGGATTTCACGCCGCAATTTCGCTAGAGCATTTCCGTTTTTCTGCGAATCACGGAAGTGCTCGCTCTTTTGTTCTTACGCAATTGCGGACGCAAAACCGCTGCGTACTTTTGCTGGAATTGCTCTAAGCGATATCATTTATTTCGATAGCAATTGCGATCTCTCTCGTTTATGGGAGCCCTGCCAGTTGGCTGGGCAGCCGCGCTTTACCAATGCCGAAAGGCGGTAGGGTGAGGAAAGTCCGGGCTCCACGGAAACACGGTGCCGGATAACGTCCGGCGAGGGCGACCTCAGGGAAAGTGCCACAGAAAGCAAACCGCCTGTCATGACAGGTAAGGGTGAAAGGGTGGGGTAAGAGCCCACCGCATCTCCGGCAACGGAAATGGCACGGTAAACCCCACCGGGAGCAAGACCGAATAGGGATGATGCGGCAGGCCGAAAGGCCTTCCGGCCGGTTTCCAGGCCAGTCATCCGGGTGGGTTGCGCGAGGCAGCGTGCGAACGCTGTCCCAGAGGAATGGCTGCCACGTTCCGGTTCACGCCGGAGCCTTACAGAACCCGGCTTACAGGCCAACTGGCGATTAACATCTTGCGGCGCGTCGGCCGGATTTTCACCGTAAGTCGCTGAAACCGACTGTTATCAAGCGGATGTTCATGCACCCCCGGGTGGATTTTTCTCGTGGAGCCACCAGTACGTGTCGTTTGTAAGATGGCGATGCTAACCCTTTGTTAAACTTAACGGCTTATAAATTTTTGATCATGCGTCCGTTGCAAAATGGGCGCATCCCATTGACGCCCATATGGTCCCATGCTATCCCAAATGCGCACTGCACCAGGGCAATCACCTGCCCATTCATCGCAAAGCAAAGGCGCCTTCCTCTCCGGAAGCGTCGGAGGGGTTTTTGCTCATCCGGCTTGCGAAGCTGTGCCTGATATCGGGAGTTTCGGGCGTCTTTTGGTCCGGATCCCTGCGGGAACGGATGTTTCGTGTCATGAACCGCTTCCTTTCGAACGCGACCAACAAGATCGATGCCAAGAGCAGGGTTTCCGTGCCTTCGGCGTTTCGTTCCGTGCTGGCGCAGCGCAATGTTCAGGAGCTCTATTGCTTCCAGGACTTTGTGTTTCCGGCGATCAGCATCGGCGGTCCGGATCTTCTCGAAAGATTCGAACGGCAGATTGCTGCGGAGGATCCGTTTTCGCCGGATGCGAACGAGATGTCGCTTCTCATTCATGGAGGCGGGGTCTTCATGAAGCTCGACGCCGAGGGGCGGCTGATGGTCACGGATTTCATTCGCGGCTTCACCGGTATCTCGGACGAAGTGACCTTCGTCGGTCGGGCGGATCATTTTCAGCTCTGGCAGCCGCAGGCTTTTGTGGCCGCACAGGCGCAAGCACGAGGGGAGCGCAAGCTGGCGGGCAAGCGTTCCTGAAAGAACGAGGGAATGGAATGGTGGCGAATCCTGGCGGAGGTTCAACTGATGCCGGTGGCGGACCGGTTCGTCACATTCCTGTTCTTCTCGAAGAAGTTATTGCGGCGCTGGCGCCCGCGCCCGGCAAACTCATCCTCGATGGTACATTCGGTGCGGGCGGTTACAGCTCGGCCATCCTTGCGGCCGGCGCCGAGGTGATTGCGCTCGACCGCGATCCGACGGCGATTGCTTCGGGGCAGGCGATGATCGCCGCCCACGGTGGGCGTCTCAAGCTCGTTCATTCGCAATTCTCGCATCTCGCCGATCATGCGCCGCAGGGCGGGCTCGATGGTGTCGTGCTCGATATCGGCGTCTCCTCCATGCAGATCGACGAGGCCGAGCGCGGCTTCTCCTTCCAGAAGAACGGACCGCTCGACATGCGCATGTCGGCCGAAGGTGTGTCGGCCGCCGATGTCGTCAACCGCGCCAAGGTCGCCGATCTCATCCGCATCTTCCATTTTCTCGGCGAGGAAAGCCAGGCGCCGCGCATCGCGCATGCGATCGAGAAGCGCCGCGCCGAAAAGCCATTTGAAACGACACGCGATCTCGCCGGTCTCATCGAGCTCGTTACGCCGCGCAAGATGAAGGACAAGATCCATCCGGCAACGCGCGTCTTCCAGGCATTGCGCATCTTCGTCAACGACGAGCTCGGCGAACTGGCGCAGGCGCTGTTTGCGGCGGAAACGGCGCTGAAGCCGGGCGGGCGGCTTGTCGTCGTCACCTTTCATTCGCTCGAAGACCGCATCGTCAAGAAATTCTTCTCCGACCGCGCCGGCAAGGCGTCGGGTTCGCGGCATCTGCCGGTCGCGCATGAGCGGGCGGCAACCTTTGCGGCTATCGGCAAGCCGATGGTTTCGGCAAGCGAGGCGGAGGCCGAGATCAATCCGCGCGCCCGCTCCGCCAAGCTGCGCGCCGGCCTGAGGACGGACGCCGCCGCCGAAGCCGCGGATATGTCGCTCTTCGGGTTTCCCAATCTTGCCAGTCTCGGAAAGCTTGGTGGTTGATATGCTGAAAACGTTCGATCTCGTGCTCATTGGCGTCATGACGGCCACCGCCGCCGTGACCTACACGATCAAGCACCGCGCTGAATTGAAGCTCGAGGAGGTTCATCGCCTCGAAGCC
This sequence comes from Rhizobium leguminosarum, assembly GCF_002953715.1. Classification (GTDB taxonomy): domain Bacteria; phylum Pseudomonadota; class Alphaproteobacteria; order Rhizobiales; family Rhizobiaceae; genus Rhizobium; species Rhizobium leguminosarum_V. The sequence continues at coordinate 2,934,512 of NZ_CP025012.1, read as the reverse complement.
GAGATCAAGCTTGAGAAGGACACGATCGACCTTCTCAAGGCCGACTGGGCGCTGCAATCGCAGCCGAACCGGCTGGAACGGCTGGTCAAGGCCTATAATGACGAATTGAAGCTGCAGCCGACGGAATCGACGGCGCTCGTGCATGCCAAGGAATTGCCGATGCTGAAATCCGAGGTTCCCGTGCCTGACGTGACGGAGGCCAAGGCCAGCGCCAAAGGCGCGACCGTGGCCAGCGCCAAAGGCGCGACTGTGGCCAGCGCCAAGAGTGCGACCGTGGCCAGCGCCAAAGGCGCGCCAGACACCGCCAAGGGCGCGCAAGCCACTGCCAAGGCGCAGCCCATTCCGATGCCTGCGCCACGCGGCGAGGCAGAGGATGCAGACCAGATCGAAACCGGATCGGTGGAGGAATAATGTCGTTTCTTTCCCGGATCATGGTTTTGAAGAGCCAGGCGCATTTCTCCGCCGGCGTCTATAACCGGTTCGGCGGTCCTTCCCCCGCCGGCCTGGCGATCGAGGGATCGCGCAAGAAGAAATCGGGGCAGGCAAAAAGCCGCGTCGGCCTGCTGATCCTTGGCTTCATGGGTGTCTACGCCGTCATCGGCGGCCGTCTCGTCGAATATGCGATGAAGGATCAGGAGGTCGTCTCCAGCATTCTGCCGCCCGACCGGCTGATGGCCTCGCGCCCCGACATTCTCGATCGCAACGGCGAGGTGCTGGCGACCGACATCCGCACCGTCTCGCTGTTTGCCGAACCGAACAAGATCGTCGACGCCGACGAGGCGGTCGAGAAACTTGCGACAGTGCTGCCCGAGCTCGACGTCAGGGACACTTATAAGAAGCTGTCGGTCAAGACCTCGCATTTCGCCTGGCTGCGCCGGCAGCTGACGCCGAAGCAGCAGAGCCAGATCCTGGCGCTCGGCATTCCCGGCATCGGCTTCCGGCCGGAGAAGCGCCGCTTCTATCCGGGCGGCTCGACCGCCGCGCATATCCTCGGTTACGTCAACATCGACAACCGCGGTGTCGCCGGCATGGAGAAATTTATCGACGACCAGGGGCTTGCCGATCTCGCCTCGGTCGGCATGACCAGCGACCAGCCGCTCGAGCCAGTGCGGCTATCGATCGACCTGCGCGTGCAGAACATCGTCCGGGACGCGGTCGTCAACGCCGTCAACAACTTTCAGTCCAAGGGCGCCGGTGCCGCGGTCATCGACGTGCATACAGGAGAAGTGCTGGCGATGGCATCGGCGCCGGATTTCGATCCGAACGATCCGCAGGAAGGCGCCAAGGAGGGTTGGCTCAACCGGATGACCAACGGCACCTTCGAAATGGGTTCGACTTTCAAGACCTTTTCGCTGGCCATGGCGCTCGATAGCGGCAAGGTGAAGATGACCGACAGTTTCGATGCCAGCAAATCGATCTATATCGGCGGCTTCACCATCCACGATTTTCATGGGCAGCGCCGCTGGCTGACCGTTCCCGAAATTTTCCAATATTCTTCGAATATCGGAACGGCGCGCGTCATCGACATCGTCGGCATCGACGCGCAGAAGGACTATCTGACCAAGTTCGGCCTGTTGACGAAGATGCAGACCGAGCTGCCCGAAGTGAAGATGCCGAGCCAGCCGCGCGTCTGGAAGAAGATCAATTCGATCACGATTTCCTTCGGCCATGGCGTCTCGACGACGGCGCTGCAGACAGGGGTGGCGGCTGCCGCTCTCGTCAACGGCGGCAAGCTGATCGAGCCGACATTCCTGCCGCGCACACGCGAACAGGCCGATCAGATCGCCACGCAGGTGATCAAGAAGACCACCAGCGACGAGATCCGCTATCTGCTTGACTTCAACGGCTACAAGGGATCCGGGCGCGTCGCCCGCGTGCCGGGCTTTTCCGTTGGCAGCAAGACCGGCACGGCCGACAAGGTGGTGAACGGGCGTTATTCGGCGACCTTGAATTTCAATTCCTTCATCGCCGCATTCCCGATCAACGATCCCAGATATGCCGTGATCACCTTCTGCGACGAGCCGAAGACCGGCGAGAAGGCCTATGGCGGGACGATCTCCGCCGGTACCGCCGGCCCGATCGCCCGCGAGATCATCAGCCGCGCGGCCCCCATTCTCGGTATCGAGCCGAAGTTCGGGGAGGGCGGATCGGCCTTGCTGGTGTCTTATTGAGTGTGAATGAATATCGACGCCGATTCGCGAGGGGTGAACCGGCTTCAAGAGAGAAAAGTGCATTCGATGAAATTGCGAGACTTGGCCGGAGATCAGTTTCCGGAACTTGAAGCACAGCTCGAAGGCCCGGCAGGCTTGCTTGATATTTCAGGCCTGTCTTCGGATAGCCGCAAGGTGACGCCGGGCAATGCCTTCGTCGCTGTCGCCGGCACCAAGGCGGACGGCGCGGGCTTCATCGCGGATGCCGCCGGCCGTGGCGCTGCCGTCGCGATCGCCTCGCAAGCCGTCGATGCTTCGATCCCAGTGCTTGCTGTCAAGGAGCCGCGCCGTTTCCTTTCCATCGCCGCAGCGCGTTTCCACGGCAGGCAGCCCGATACCATGGTCGCCGTCACCGGCACGGCGGGCAAAACCTCCGTCGCTTCTTTCACCCGGCAAATCTGGGCGCATGCGGGCCACGCGGCCGCGATGATCGGCACGACTGGCGTCGTCTCGCCGACGCGCAACGAATATGGCTCGCTGACGACGCCCGATCCGGTGTCTCTGCACGCGCTGCTGGCGGAACTTGCCGGAGAGGGTGTGACGCATGCCGCGATGGAGGCCTCCAGCCACGGCCTCGACCAGTGCCGGCTTGATGGCGTGAAGCTTGCTGCCGCCGCCTTCACCAATCTCGGCCGAGACCACATGGATTATCATCCCACGATCGAGGCCTATATGGCCGCCAAGATGCGGCTTTTCGATACGCTGTTGCCGAAGGGGTCGCCGGCGGTAATCTTCGCCGACGATCCGTGGTCGGCGCAGGCGATCAAGGCGGCGACCGATGCCGGTCACGACATTCGTACCGTCGGGCGAAAGGGCGATTACCTCTCGTTGAAACGCGTCGAGCACTTCCGCCACAAGCAGATGGCCGAGATCCATATCGGCGGCGAGATCTTCGAGGTGGACATTCCGCTGGCCGGCGATTTTCAGGTGGCCAACGCGCTGGTCGCCGCAGGGCTTGCCATGTCGACCGGCGTTGAGGCGAATGTTGCGATGGCCGCGCTCGAGAAACTCGTCGGCGCGTCCGGCCGTCTCGAACTCGTCGGCCATACAAAAGACGGGGCGCTCGCCTATGTCGACTACGCCCACAAGCCGGATGCGTTGGAAAACGTTCTGGGCTCGGTCAGACCCTTCACCACCGGTCGCGTCATCGTCGTTTTCGGCTGTGGCGGCGACCGTGACCGCGGCAAACGGCCGATCATGGGCGAAATCGCCTGCCGGCTTGCCGACGTCGTTATCGTCACCGACGATAATCCGCGTTCGGAGGAGCCGGCCTCGATCCGGACGGAGATCATGGCGGCAGCAGGCTGCGCCTCGGAAATCGCCGATCGCGCCACAGCGATCCGCGAGGCTGTGGGCATGCTGAGATCCGGCGATACGCTGATCGTCGCCGGCAAGGGGCATGAGGAAGGGCAGACGATCGGCGGCGTCACCCTGCCGTTCTCCGATCATGCGGAGGTGCGCAAGGCATTGGAGGACCTGAAATCTTGAGCTGGCTCTGGACGACCGAAGACATGATCGCAGTAATGGCGGGGCGCCCCTTCGGCACTCCGCCCGAAGGTATCACCGGTATTTCCATCGATAGCCGCTCGATTACCCCAGGCGAAGCCTTCTTCGCGATCAAGGGCGACCGTGTCGACGGTCACGACTATGCATCGATGGCGACGGCGAACGGCGCCTCCCTTCTCGTTGTCAGCGAGGCGAGACTTCCCGCCATGGGCCGCCTGACGGTGCCGATGATCGTCGTGGAAGACGTGCTCGCGGCACTTGGCCGGCTTGGCCTTGCCTCGCGCGAGCGCTCGCAGGCCCAGATCATCGCGGTGACCGGATCGGTGGGAAAGACGACCACCAAGGAAATGCTGCGGCATGTGCTGGCGCCTTCCGGCAAGGTCCACGCCTCCGTCGCCTCCTTCAACAATCATTGGGGCGTGCCGCTAACGCTGGCGCGCATGCCTGAGGATACGGATTATGGCGTCTTCGAAGTCGGAATGAACCATCCCGGCGAGATCCGGCCGTTGGTGGGGATGATCCGTCCCGATGTCGCCATCATCACGACGATCGCGCCGGCGCATCTCGGCAATTTCAAGAACATCAAGGAAATTGCCGCTGCCAAGGCCGAGATCTTCGAGGGGCTCGAACCCGGCGGCCATGTCGTGCTCAATCGCGACAACGACCAGTTCAATTTCCTCGACCGCACGGCGCAATCGCTCGGCATCGAGCATATCCATTCCTTCGGCCAGCATGCCAAGGCCGAATTCCGGCTCGCAGAATTCAATGGCTCCGACGAGAATTCGACGCTGTGGCTGACGATTGGTGGCGAGACGCTCGAAGTCGCGCTCGGCGCGCCGGGCCGCCATATCGCCGAGAATGCGCTCGCAGCACTCGGGGTCGTCAGGATCGTCGGCGCCGATATGCAGAAGGCGATCGAAGCGCTTGCGACGCTGAGGCCGGAAAAGGGCAGGGGCAAGCGCCACCGGCTTTTAATCGGCGGCGGCAGCTTCACGCTGATCGACGAAAGCTACAATGCAAATCCGGCTTCGATGCGCGCGGCGATCGCGCTGCTGGCGGCCTCCGAGCCGACCGGCCGCGGACGCCGTATCGCCGTGCTCGGCGACATGCTGGAGATGGGCGAGTATGCGCAGAAGGTTCATACCGACCTTGCCGTGCCCCTGCTTGCGGCCGGCATCGAGCATGTCTGGCTGGCTGGAGCCGAGATGGCTGGGCTCAAGGAATCGTTGCCGGAAAGCGTCCACGTCGAATATCGCGAGAACACGGACGAATTGACGGACTATGTTTTGAACTCGGTCGCGCCAGGCGACGTGTTGATGGTGAAATCGTCTCTGGGCATCGGTTTCGGCAAGATCGTCGCCGCGCTCCTTGACAAGTTCCCGGCATTTGCCGACACGCAACGCGAATTTTGATTGGGTAAACAAGGGGCCCTGAATGCTGATCTGGCTTGTCGAACTGTCGGAATATTTCAAATTTCTGAACCTGTTCAGATATATTACCTTCCGCACGGGGGCTGCTCTCTTCACCTCAGCACTGATCGTCTTCCTGTTCGGGCCGACGATCATCAATTCGCTGCGCATCCGGCAGGGCAAGGGCCAGCCGATCCGCGCCGACGGGCCGCAGACACATTTCAAGAAGGCCGGCACGCCGACCATGGGCGGGCTGATGATCCTCGCCGGGATCGTCGGCGCATCGCTGCTCTGGGCGGATCTTTCCAACGTCTATGTCGTCGCCACGCTGCTGGTGACGCTGGGCTTCGGCGCGATCGGTTTCTACGACGATTATCTTAAGGTCACGAAGCAGAGCCACATGGGCTTTTCCGGCAAGGCGCGTCTCGGCATCGAATTCGTCATTGCCGGCATCGCCGTCTATTTCATGATGCGCACCGCCCTTGCCTCGGGGCTTGCCGGTTCGACCTTCGGCTCCTCGATCGCCTTTCCCTTCTTCAAAGACTTCATGATCAATATCGGCATCATGTTCGTCGTCTTCGGCGGCTTCGTCATCGTCGGCGCCGGCAATGCCGTCAACCTGACTGACGGTCTCGACGGACTTGCCATCGTGCCTGTCATGATCGCTGCCGCCTCCTTCGGCGTCATCGCCTATCTCGCCGGCAACGTGGTGTTTGCCAACTACCTGCAGATCAATTTCGTGCCCGGCACCGGCGAGCTCGCCGTCGTGCTCGGCGCCGTCATCGGCGCCGGCCTCGGCTTTCTCTGGTTCAACGCACCGCCGGCTGCCATCTTCATGGGCGACACGGGGTCGCTGGCACTCGGCGGCACGATCGGCACCGTCGCCGTCGCCACCAAGCACGAGATCGTCATGGCGATCATCGGCGGCCTCTTCGTCATCGAGACGCTGTCCGTCATCATCCAGGTCGGCTTCTTCAAAATGACTGGCCGGCGCGTCTTCCTGATGGCGCCGATCCATCATCACTTCGAGAAGAAGGGCTGGACCGAGAGCCAGGTAGTGATCCGCTTCTGGATCGTTGCTGTCGGCCTTGCCATGCTCGGCCTTTCGACGCTGAAGCTCCGGTGAGGCGGCGATGATCCCGGTCACGACGCTCAAGGACAGGAAGGTCGCGCTCTTCGGGCTCGGCGGCTCCGGCTTTGCCACCGCCCGGGCGCTGATATCAGGCGGTGCCGAGGTGACCGCCTGGGACGACAATCCCGACAGCGTCGCCAAGGCTGCGGCCGAAGGCATCAAGACGGAGGACCTGCACAACATCGACTGGAGCCAGCAGGCGCTGTTCGTGCTGTCGCCCGGTGTGCCGCTCACCCATCCGAAGCCGCACTGGACTGTCGATCTTGCGCGCGCGGCCGGCGTCGATATCGTCGGCGACGTCGAGCTCTTCGTACGCGAGCGCCGCGCCCATGCGCCGGATTGCCCATTCATCGCCATAACTGGCACAAACGGCAAGTCGACCACGACGGCGCTGATCGCCCATATCCTGAAATCCGCTGGCTACGACACGCAGCTTGGCGGCAATATCGGCACGGCGGTGCTGACGCTCGATCCGCCGAAGGCCGAGCGCTATTATGTCGTCGAATGCTCCTCCTACCAGATCGATCTGGCGCCGACGCTGAACCCGTCGGCCGGCATCCTGCTTAACCTGACGCCCGATCATCTCGACCGTCACGGCACGATGCAGCACTATGCCGATATCAAGGAAAGGCTGGTCGCCGGCAGCGATGTCGCGATCGTCGGCGTCGACGACAGCCATTCGGCCCTGATCGCCGACCGCGTCGAGCGGGCAGGTGTCAAGGTGGTCCGCATTTCGCGCCGCAACGTGGTGGCCGGCGGCATCTATGCCGAGGGGACCAGGCTCATCCAGGCCGCCGGCGGCGCCATGCTGCCTTTCGCCGACCTCGACGGCATCCAGACGCTGCGCGGCAGCCATAATGCGCAGAACGCCGCCGCCGCTGTCGCTGCCAGCCTCGCCGTCGGGGTTTCCGCCGACGACATCCGTAGCGGCCTTGCCTCGTTTCCCGGACTGAAGCACCGCATGCAGCCGGTCGGTCAGCGTGGCCGCGTCGTTTTCGTCAACGATTCCAAAGCGACCAATGCCGATGCCGCAGCACCGGCTCTTTCGAGCTATGATCGCATCTATTGGATCGCCGGCGGCCTGCCGAAGGCTGGCGGCATCACGACGCTCGCTCCCTATTTCCCGCGCATCGCCAAGGCCTATCTGATCGGCGAGGCGGCGGCGGAATTCGCCGCGACGCTCGGCGAGGCCGTGCCTTACGAGATCTCGGGCACGCTGGAGCGCGCCGTCGCGCATGCGGCCGCCGATGCCGAACGCGACGAGAGCGCTGCTTCGGCGGTGATGTTATCCCCGGCTTGCGCAAGCTTCGACCAGTATAAGAACTTCGAAGTCAGGGGCGAAGCCTTCGTCGGCCACGTGGCAGCCCTTGACGGGATTGCGATGCTGATCGGTCCGGCAACAGGAGAGAAATGACATGGTAAGCCGCGCGGAACGTGGGCCTCTGGCCGATTGGTTCTGGACCATCGACCGCTTCTTTCTGGCGATGTTCATCTTCCTGATGGGCATCGGCTTCATGCTGTCGTTTGCGGCATCTCCTGCGGTCGCCGAGCGCATCGGGCTCGAACCCTTCCACTTCGTCAAGCGCCATGCGGCCTTCATGATCCCCTCGATCGGCGTCATGCTCGGGCTGTCGTTCCTGACACCGCGGCAGGTGCGGCGAACCGCGATCCTGATCCTGATCATCTCCGTCGCCATGATGGTGCTGGTGCTGTTCGTCGGGCAGGAGGTCAAGGGTGGCAGGCGCTGGATCTGGATCGCCGGCCTTTCCATCCAGCCGTCGGAATTCATGAAGCCCGCCTTCGTCGTGGTCTGCGCCTGGCTGTTTGCCGAACATGCGCGTCAGCCGGAAATCCCCGGCAATCTCTTTGCGATCATCCTGTTCGGCATCGTTGCGGCCCTTCTTATTGCACAGCCGGACCTCGGCCAGACCATCCTGACCACGGCCGTCTGGGGCGGGATGTTCTTCATGGCCGGCATGCCATGGATCTGGATCATGCTGCTCGGCATCGGCGGCGCCGGCGGCCTGCTCAGCGCCTATTACGTCTTCCCGCACGTCGCCGGCCGAATAGACAAGTTCATGACCGGCGAGGGTGATACTTTCCAGATCGACACCGCGCGCGAGGCGATCATCCGCGGCAGCTGGTTCGGCCAGGGACCGGGTGAGGGTATCGTCAAGCGCATTATCCCGGATGCGCATACCGACTTCATCTTCTCGGTCGCGGCCGAGGAATTCGGGATCGTCTTCTGCATGGCGCTCGTTGCGCTGTTTACCGTGCTGGTGCTGCGCGGCCTCTCGCATGCCTATCGCGAACGGAACGACTTCAACCGCTTCGCCGTCGCCGGCCTGGTGCTGCAGATGGGCATCCAGTCGATCATCAATATCGGCGTCAATCTCGAACTACTGCCGGCGAAGGGCATGACGTTGCCGCTGATTTCCTATGGCGGCTCGTCCATGGTGGCGATCTGCGTCACCGCCGGCTTCATTCTGGCGCTGACGCGCCATCGACCGGAAAAACGCGCGCAGGACCGGAGCCTCTTCCGCGTCCCGCACGGCATGCCGGCGGAGTAGAAGATCATGAGCAAAGGCATCGTGCTGCTTGCCGCCGGGGGAACCGGCGGCCATGTGTTCCCGGCGGAGGCGCTGGCCTTCAAGCTGAAGGAGCGCGGCTATTCGGTGCATCTCGTCACGGACAGCCGGGCCGAGCGGTATGCCGGCAAGTTCCCGGCCGAGGAGATCCATGTCGTGCCGTCGGCGACGATCGGCTCGAAGAACCCGGTTGCCGTCGCCCGCTCGCTGTGGACGCTCTGGAGCGGCATGCGGGCGGCAAAGAAGCTGATCCAGCGGCTGCAACCGGTCATCGTCGTCGGTTTCGGCGGTTATCCCACCGTGCCGCCGCTGCTTGCCGCTACCCGGCTCGGCGTGCCGTCGATGATCCACGAGCAGAACGCCGTGATGGGCCGCGCCAACAAGGCCTTAGCAACCCGCGTGCAAGCCATTGCTGGCGGGTTCCTGCCGGAGGGCGGCGCTGCCTTTCCCGACAAGACGGTGACGACCGGCAATCCCGTCCGCCCGGCGATCATTGCCGCGGCCGAGGTGCCTTACACGCCGTCGCGCCCGGGTGAGGCCTTCAACCTCGTGGTCTTCGGCGGCAGCCAGGGCGCGCAATATTTTTCCAAGGCGCTGCCGACGGCGATCAGCCTGCTCGACGACGCGCTTCGCGTGCGGCTGCGCATCACCCAGCAGGTGCGTCCCGAGGACATGGAGATGGTCAGCGGCTGCGTCGCCAAGCTGGAGATGGGGGCCGATATCGCACCCTTCTTTACCGACATGGCCGAGAGGCTGGCGCGGGCGCATCTCGTCATTTGCCGTTCGGGCGCCTCGACGGTTTCGGAAATCTCCGTCATCGGGCGGCCTGCCGTGCTCGTGCCTTACCCGCACGCTCTCGATCACGACCAGGCGGCGAATGCCGCGGCACTCGCTGCGACCGGCGGGGCGAAGGTGATTGCCCAGTCGGAGCTTTCGCCGGAGAAGATCGCGGCGATCCTGACGGCTGTGATGAACGATCCGGAAAAGCTTTCGCACATGGCCGCGGCGGCGAAACTCGCCGGGAAACCCGACGCCGCAAACTTGCTTGCCGACATGGTTGAGGCTATTGCCGCCGGACGGACAATTGCGGAATTCAAGAGGACACGCGCATGAAACTGCCGAAGACGATCGGTCTCGTCCATTTCATCGGCATTGGCGGCATCGGCATGAGCGGTATCGCCGAGGTGCTGCATAATCTCGGCCACAAGGTGCAGGGATCGGACCAGGCCGACAGTGCCAATGTCCAGCGCCTGCGCGACAAGGGCATTGAGGTGTTCGTCGGTCACCGAGCTGAAAACCTGGGTGAGGCCGAAGTCGTGGTCGTCTCGACGGCGATCAAGAAGAGCAATCCGGAGCTCATCGCCGCGCGCGAAAAGCTGCTGCCGGTGGTGCGCCGTGCCGAAATGCTGGCCGAGCTGATGCGCTTCCGCAATGCGATCGCCATCGGCGGCACGCATGGCAAGACGACGACCACCTCGCTGGTCGCTACACTGCTCGAAGCCGGTGGGCTCGACCCGACCGTCATCAATGGCGGCATCATCAATGCCTACGGCACCAATGCCCGCATGGGCGAGGGCGAGTGGATGGTGGTCGAGGCCGACGAATCGGACGGCACCTTCCTGAAGCTTCCGGCCGATGTCGCCGTCATCACCAATATCGACCCGGAACATCTCGACCATTACGGCAATTTCGACGCCGTGCGCGCCGCCTTCCGGCAGTTCGTCGAGAACGTGCCGTTTTACGGCTTCGGCGTCATGTGCCTCGACCATCCCGAGGTGCAGTCGCTGGTCGGCCGCATCGAGGACCGCAAGATCATCACCTATGGCGAGAACCCGCAGGCCGACGTGCGCTTCAAGAATGTCCGCATCGACGGCACGCGCTCGATCTTCGACGTCGAAATTCGCCGCCGCCGCACCGGCCAGGTGATTGAGCTCAAGGGGCTGGTCATGCCGATGCCCGGACGGCATAATATCTCCAACGCGACGGCGGCGATTGCCGTTGCCAACCGGCTCGGCATATCGAGCGCCGATATCGCCAAGGGGCTTGCCTCCTTCGGCGGCGTCAAGCGCCGCTTCACGCTGACCGGCGAATGGAACGGGGTGCAGATCTTCGACGATTACGGCCATCATCCGGTCGAGATCAAGGCGGTGCTGCGCGCCGCTCGAGAATCCTGCAAGGGGCGCGTCATCGCCGTCCACCAGCCGCATCGCTTTAGCCGTCTTGCGAGCCTGTTCGAGGAATTCGCCGCCTGCTTCAACGATGCCGACAGCATCTTCCTGGCACCCGTCTATGCGGCGGGCGAGGATCCGATCGAGGGTATCGATTCCGTGTCGCTGGTCTCGCGCATAAAATCCGGTGGCCATCGCGACGCCCGCTTTCTAAGCTCGGCGGAGCTTTTGCCGCAGATGGTCGCGGAGGTTGCAAAGCCTGGCGATTTCGTGGTTCTGTTGGGGGCTGGGAGCATCACATCCTGGGCGGCGGCGCTGCCCAAGCAACTGGAAGGCCTATCGGGAAAGTCCGTATGAAACAGGTGAATGGGGAAAAGCTTCTCGCGTCTCTCGGAGAGGGTGTAAAGGATATCCGCGGCCGTATCACGCCGGATGCCCCGATGGACCGTGTCACCTGGTTCAGGGCTGGCGGGTTGGCCGAGCTGATGTTTCAGCCGCACGACATCGACGACCTCATCGCCTTCCTGAAGATATTGCCGGAAGAGGTGCCGCTGACGGTGGTCGGCGTCGGCTCCAACATCCTGGTACGCGACGGCGGCATTCCCGGCGTCGTGTTGCGCCTGTCGGCCAAGGGGTTCGGCTTCGTCGAGCTTGCCGGCGAAAACCGCATCCTGGCCGGCGCCATCTGCCCTGACAAACATGTGGCGGCGATGGCGATGGACAACGGCATCGGCGGCTTCCATTTCTTCTACGGAATTCCTGGCGGCATCGGTGGCGCGGCGCGCATGAATGCCGGGGCCAACGGCGTGGAGACGCGCGAGCGGCTGATCGAAGTCCATGCGGTCGACCGCAAGGGCGACAAGCATGTGCTTTCCAATGCCGAGATGGGCTATTCCTACCGGCATTCCACAGCATCGACGGATCTGATCTTCACCTCTGTGCTGTTCGAGGGCTATCCGGAAGAGCGCGCCCAGATCCGCGCCGAGATGGACGCCGTGCGCAATCATCGCGAGACGGTGCAGCCGGTGCGTGAAAAGACCGGCGGCTCGACCTTCAAGAACCCGGCCGGCCATTCGGCCTGGAAGCTGGTCGACGAGGCAGGCTGCCGCGGCCTCGTCATCGGCGGCGCGCAGATGTCGGCGCTTCACTGCAATTTCATGATCAACATGGGGCAGGCGACCGGCTACGACCTCGAATATCTCGGCGAACAGGTGCGCCGCGAGGTCTTCGAAAAAGACGGCATCAAGCTCGAATGGGAAATCAAACGCCTCGGCGTCTTCATGCCCGGCCGTGAGGTGCGTCCGTTCCACGGTGTGACAAGCGAATAACGGTTACTTCACCGCAAGCTTCAGGCCTTCGCGCGGCGTGACGAGGGGCGACCAGCCGAGCACGTCGCGGGCACGAGATATGTCGACCTGGAGGGAGCCACAAAGACGTTGGTAGACGGCGTCCTTTCCCGTGACTCTCGCGCCCATCAGCAACAAGGCGGGGGGAAAGGGGAGCAGCATCGGTTTGACACCCAGGCCTGCGGCAATCCCTTCAATAAGCCCTGGAGTCGAAAGATCTTCTCCATCGCCTGCGAGAAAGGTCTGGCCGGCTGCCCCGGGATGCTTCATCCCGGTGATGATCAGATCGACGAGATTTGGCAGCGCGACCAGTGTTCGGCGGTTCTTCAGCGACGCGAAGGGGAGCGGTATCTTCTTCCGGACAAGTCCAACAAGCAGGGCGAAGTTGCCCCTCGCACCGGGTCCATAGACGAGCGGCGGGCGAATGACGACGACCTCCATGCCTGTTCGGGCGGCGATTTCATGCAGCCCGATTTCAGTTTCCAGCTTCGAGATGCCATAGGGATCGATCGGCATTGGCGTATCGTCGTGCCGGAAGGGCCGATCGTTCTCCTCACCATTGACCTTAATGCTGCTGATGAAGACGAACCTTTTTGCGCCCGCGCGGGCGGCCTGCTCGGCGAGGCTCAGAGTGGCGGCGGTGTTGATCCGACGAAATTCCGCAAGCGGATCGGCTGCGCGGTCGTTCATGATGTGAACACGAGCGGCGAGATGGACGATGACGTCAATACCCTCGAGAACCGCTGTCCAATCGGTTTCGCTTGTTATCTCGATGGGGAAATGCCGCACTGATGTCGGGAAGCTGGCGGCTGCAGATCGCGTCGTCACCGCGAGCTCGGATATCCGCTCTCTATGCAGTCTTTCGACGAGAGGCCCACCGACAAAGCCGGCTGCGCCGGTAATGAGGCATCGCATGATCTGTTCCCCGTTTTGCCGTGAGTGCTCCGGTTAACCGGAAGTGCTCACGGCATCAATAAAAAAGCCGCGACGTTGGCCGTCGCGGCTTGTTGTTCACTTGCTGCTCGAGGTTCAGACTTCCTCGCGGCCCGACAGCCGGATGCAGACCAGTGAGATCACGGCCGAGGCGGCGAGATAGTAGCCGACATAATCGAGGCTGTAATGGGTGGCGAGCCAGGTGGCGATATAAGGAGCGAGTGAAGCGCCGAAGATGCCGCCGAGGTTGAAGGTCATCGAGGCGCCGGTGTAGCGCACCATGGTCGGGAAGGGCGCGGCAAGGGCAGCGCCGATCGGACCATAGGTGAAGCCCATCAAGGCGAGGCCGATGATCGAGCACAGGAAGGCGCCTGTCAGACCGCTGGTCAACAGCGTCGCGTAGAAGAAGCCGAAGATCGCGATGGCAATCGTCGTCAGCGTCAGGATGGTGCGGCGCGAATAGAGATCGGAGAGCCAGCCGGAGAGCGGGATCGTCAGGCCGAAGAAGACGACGCCGACAAGCTGGACGACCAGAAACTGCTCTCTCGTATAACCGAGCCCGCCCTTTTCCAAGGGTGTCGTGCCCCAGGAGAGCGTGAAGACCGTCATGAGGTAGAACAGCACGAAGGTCGCCACAGCAATGAAGGTGCCGAGGATCAGGCTGCGCAGATGACCGCGGAAAACCACTTCGATCGGCACGGCGACGCGCTCGTGCTTTTCGACGGCTTTGCGGAATTCCGGCGTCTCGGCGATCTTCAGGCGGACATAGAGGCCGACGGCGACGAGGGCGAGGCTGGCGATGAAGGGAATGCGCCATCCGTAGTCGAGGAAATCCTCGTTGCTCATCGTTTCCGCCAGGATGAGGAAGAAGCCGGAGGAAAGGATGAAGCCGATCGGCGCGCCGAGCTGCGGGAACATGGCGTACCAGCTGCGCTTGCCGGGAGGAGCGTTTTCAGTGGCAAGCAGGACGGCGCCGCCCCATTCGCCGCCGAGGCCGAGGCCCTGACCGAAGCGGCAAAGCGCCAGCAACAGTGGCGCGGCGATGCCGATCGCATCATAGCCCGGCAGCATGCCGATCAAGACGGTCGAAAGCCCCATCGTCATCAGCGCGGCGACGAGCGTCGCCTTGCGGCCGATGCGATCGCCGAAATGACCGAAAATCACGGCGCCGATGGGGCGGGCGAAGAAGGCGATCGAGAAGGTGACCAGCGACTGCAGCGTTGCGGCGTTCGAATCGCTTGCCGGGAAGAAGAGATGCGGGAAGACGAGGACGGCTGCCGTCGCGTAGACGTAGAAGTCGAAGAATTCGATGGTGGTGCCGACAAGGCTGGCGATGAGAACGCGAGCCGGGGAATTGACTTGCGCGCTGTTCGAGGCGGGAGTCGGCGATGCGGAGATCGCGTCTGTCATTTTCATTCCAATCAGTATTTTTATGGAGCGCCTTGGGAGGCCGGTGGGTCTTAACGCAATTTCAGGTCTGAGAAAACGTCTTCTCGCGCCGCGCGTACCGCATCTCCAACCCGTTTCTTGATCCTTGCGTGAAGCTTGCCGCGGCAATGTCCGCGCGCTTGACCGGAATCGAATTGTAACGGATTCATTTAAACTCTCGGTTGAGGTTAAGGAGGCGAGCATGCAAAAGAGTCTAGTTGCTGAGTTTCTCGGCACGTTCTGGCTGGTCTTTGGCGGATGCGGCAGCGCCGTGCTGGCCGCGGCCTATCCCGAGCTTGGGATCGGTTTTGTCGGCGTGGCCTTTGCGTTCGGTCTGACCGTGCTCACCATGGCCTATGCCGTGGGGGGCATTTCCGGCGGTCATTTCAATCCCGCAGTCTCGCTTGGCCTAACTGTTGCCGGACGGTTTCCCGCGGCGCGCCTCGTTCCCTATGTCGTCGCGCAGGTTGTCGGCGCCATCGCCGCGGCGGCGCTGCTTTATCTCATCGCCAGCGGCAAGGCGGGTTTCGAACTCGGCGGTTTTGCCGCCAACGGATATGGCGATCATTCTCCGGGTGGTTATTCACTGCTTTCGGCGCTGCTGATCGAAGTGCTGCTGACCATGTTCTTCCTGATCATCATCCTGGGATCGACCAGCAGCCGGGTGCCTGCCGGCTTCGCACCGCTTGCGATCGGCCTCGGACTGACGCTGATCCATCTCGTTTCTATCCCCGTGACGAACACCTCGGTCAATCCGGCGCGTTCCACCGGCCAGGCGCTTTTCGTCGGCGGCTGGGCGCTGCAGCAGCTCTGGCTGTTCTGGATTGCGCCACTTGCGGGCGGCGCGCTCGGCGGACTCGTCTGGAAATTCCTCGACGACGCCGACTGACTGCAAGAGATCGAACTATCTCATTGAGCCCGCGCGGAAAAACCGCGCGGGCTTTTCTGTTTTCACGGATCGGTGGGCACCTTCGCTCCGACACTCCCGAAGACGCGAAGGTTAAAAAATCATGGGCGCGGCAAGATGGAGTTAACGAAAGTAAACACTTCATTAACCATAATGATGCTCTAATGCACCCAGGTCGGACAAAGGCCTGAAACGGCGCAGACAGCTTCGCGCAAGCGTCGATTTCGAAAATGAAAGTTATTTTTGGGGGTGTTGATGAGTCGCAAGCATGTCGCTGTCCTGATGGGCGGATTTTCCTCGGAAAGGCCCGTCAGCCTTTCCTCGGGAAAGGCTTGCGCAGAAGCCCTCGAAGCGGAAGGCTTCGACGTGACATGCATCGACGTCGCGCGCGACGTTTCCGAGAAACTTGCCGCGCTGAAACCCGATGTCGTCTTCAATGCGCTTCACGGCCCGTTCGGCGAGGACGGCACCATTCAGGGCATCCTCGAATATCTCGAAATCCCCTATACGCATTCGGGCGTGCTTGCCTCGGCGCTGGCGATGGACAAGGACAAGGCGAAGCTCGTTGCCGCCGCTGCCGGCATTCCGGTCGCCGAATCGCAGGTGATCAACCGTTTCGCCTTTCCCTCGACGCATCCGATGAAGCCACCCTATGTGGTAAAACCCGTCCGCGAGGGGTCGAGCTTCGGCGTCGTCATCGTCACGGAAGATCAGGCGCATCCGCCGCAGATCGTCAGCTCGCCCGAGTGGCGTTACGGCGAGGAGGTGATCGTCGAGCGCTATGTCTACGGTCGCGAACTCACCTGCGGTATCATGGGTGAAACTCCGCTCGGTGTCACGGAAGTGGTGCCGCAGGGACACAATTTTTATGATTACGACTCCAAGTATGCGGCAGGCGGTTCAAAACACGTCATCCCCGCGAAAATTTCACCGAATATTTACCAAAAAATACAAACATTGTCCCTAAGGGCGCATCAGGCAATCGGTTGTCGCGGCGTCAGTCGGTCCGACTTTCGTTACGACGATCGTTTCTCCGAAGACGGCGAAATCATCTGGCTGGAGGTCAATACCCAGCCAGGTATGACCCCAACCTCGCTCGTGCCCGAAATGGCCGGCCATGCCGGCTATTCGTTTGGTCAGTTTCTCCGATGGATGGTGGAGGACGCGTCTTGTTTGCGTTGACGGTCAAGAGGATAGGGCGCCCCAGCCATCATGCCGTGCTTCCGATCATGGAAGCCGAAGAGCGGTTCGTGCTGCCGCGTCCGCTGCGCCGCGTCACGCGCTTCCTGATCAGCCTCTGCAGCGGCCGCATCCATATTCCTGTTCATACGGGCACGGTCTCGGCGCTCGCCTTCCTGGCTGCGACGGGGTTTTACGGCATGTCGCTTGGCGGCCACACCGAGGCCGTCGCGCAGGCGACGACGACGGCGGCGGGTTTTGCGATCGAGGACGTCAAGGTCTCCGGCAATTCGGAGACCTCCGAAATCGAGATCCTGCAGCTGATCGGCCTTGATGGCACGACCTCGCTGGTCGCCCTCGACGTCGATGCCGCCCGCCGGAAGATCGCACAGCTTCCCTGGGTCGAAAATGTCGAGGTGCGCAAGATTTATCCGAAAACGATCGAGGTGAAGCTCAAGGAGCGCCAGGCCTATGCGATCTGGCAGCACGGGCAGGAGCTTTCCCTGATCGAAAAGAACGGCAGTGTCATTGCGCCGCTGCGCGACAACAAGTTTTCGGCGCTGCCGCTCGTCGTCGGCCGCGATGCCGAAACGGCGGCGGCTTCGCTCGACGATGCCTTCTCGAAGTGGCCCGACGTGAAGGCCCGCGTGAAGGCCTATGTCTGGATATCAGGGCGTCGCTGGGATCTGCACATGGACAACGGCGTCGTCGTCAAGCTGCCGGAAGACGGTATCGACCAGGCACTGGCGACGCTTTCGAAGTTCGACAAGGAGCACCAGCTCCTGGAGCGGGACATTGCCGCAGTCGATCTCAGGCTGTCCGACAGAGCCGCGATCCAGCTGACGCCGGAGGCGGCGGTCCGCAGGCAGACGGCAGTGACGGAGCGTACGAAGGAATTGAAGAAGGCGGGGCAGAATATATGAGCTTGTTCGGTTCATCCCATTTCGGATTGCCGCGCCTGAAGCCGCTTTCGTCGAAGCGGTCACATGTCGTTTCGGTGCTCGACATCGGCTCGACCAAGGTCGTCTGCATGATCGGCCGGCTGACGCCGCGCGAGGAAAGCCAGATCCTGCCGGGCCGCACGCACAATATCGAGATCATCGGCATCGGCCACCAGCGTTCCCGCGGCATCAAGACCGGCGTGATCGCCGATCTTGATGCGCTGGAAGGCGTCATCCGCCTTGCCGTCGACGCGGCGGAGCGCATGGCGGGACTGACCGTCGAGAGCCTGATCGTCAACCTGACGGCTGGCCGGCTCGGCAGCGACATCTACACCGCGACGATCGACCTCGGCGGCCAGGAAGTCGAGCTCAACGATCTGAAGAAAGTGCTGTCGGCCGCTTGCCAGCAGTCGCTGCGCCAGGACCGTTCGGTGCTGCATTCGCTGGCGACCGGGTTCTCGCTCGACGGCGAGCGCGGCATCCGCGATCCGCTGGCGATGTATGGCGATGCACTCGGCGTCGACATGCATGTGGTGACGGCGGAGCGCTCGGCGCTGAAAAACCTCGAACTCAGCGTCAATCGTGCGCATCTGTCGGTCGAGGGCATCGTCGCGACGCCCTATGCATCGGGTCTTGCGGCTCTCGTCGACGACGAAGTCGAACTCGGCTGCGCGGCGATCGACATGGGCGGCGGCACGACGACGATCTCGGTCTTTGCCGAAGGCAAGCTCGTTCATACGGACGCCGTCGGCCTCGGCGGCCATCACGTCACCACCGACCTGGCGCGCGGTCTTTCGACCCGCATCGAGGATGCGGAGCGGCTCAAGGTCGTGCATGCCTCGGCACTTTCGAATTCCTCCGACGAACGCGAGCTGATCTCGATCCCGCCGATCGGCGAGGACGATCGCGACCAGCCGTCGCAGGTGCCGCGGGCGCTGGTTTCGCGCATCGTATCGGCCCGAATCGAAGAGACGATGGAACTGATCCGCGACCGTATCCAGCGCTCCGGTTTCAGCCCGATCGTCGGCAAGCGCGTCGTGCTGACCGGCGGGGCGAGCCAGCTGACCGGCCTTGCCGACGTGGCGCGGCGCATCCTTGCCCGCAACGTCCGCATCGGCCGTCCGATGGGCGTCTCGGGGCTGCCGACGGCGGCCAAGGGCCCGGCCTTTTCGACGGCCGTCGGCCTGATGATCTATCCGCAGGTCGCGGACATGGAGACACATGCGTCACAGAGCGGTCTGCTCATGTCGCTTGGGGGAAATAACAGCCGCATAGCCCGCATGGGCCAGTGGCTGAAGGAAAGTTTCTGAAATTGAGTAATTGGCCGGCGTGGCGATGCGGCCAGAGAGAGAAGGAACAGGTACCATGACCATCAAGCTGCAAAAGCCTGACATCACAGAGCTGAAGCCGCGCATCACCGTGTTCGGCGTTGGCGGCGGTGGCGGCAATGCCGTCAACAACATGATTACCGCCGGCCTCCAGGGTGTCGACTTCGTCGTCGCCAACACGGATGCGCAGGCGCTGACGATGACGAAGGCCGAGCGCATCATCCAGCTCGGCGTCAACGTTACCGAAGGCCTCGGTGCCGGCTCGCAGCCGGAAGTCGGCCGCGCGGCCGCCGAGGAGTGCATCGACGAAATCGTCGATCACCTGAACGGCACGCATATGTGCTTCGTCACCGCCGGCATGGGCGGCGGCACCGGCACAGGTGCTGCTCCCGTTGTCGCGCAGGCCGCCCGCAACAAGGGCATCCTGACGGTCGGCGTCGTCACCAAGCCGTTCCATTTCGAAGGCGGGCGTCGCATGCGTCTGGCCGAGATGGGCATCCAGGAACTGCAGAAGTCTGTCGATACGCTGATCGTCATTCCGAACCAGAACCTCTTCCGCATTGCCAACGACAAGACGACCTTCGCCGATGCCTTCGCCATGGCTGACCAGGTTCTCTATTCGGGCGTTGCCTGCATCACCGACCTGATGGTCAAGGAAGGCCTCATCAACCTCGACTTCGCCGACGTCCGCTCGGTGATGCGCGAGATGGGCCGCGCGATGATGGGCACCGGCGAAGCTTCCGGCTCCGGCCGCGCGCTGCAGGCCGCAGAGGCTGCGATCGCCAACCCGCTGCTCGACGAAACCTCGATGAAGGGCGCCCAGGGCCTGCTGATCTCCATCACCGGCGGTCGCGACCTCACACTCTTCGAAGTCGACGAAGCCGCGACCCGCATCCGCGAGGAAGTCGATCCTGACGCCAACATCATCCTCGGCGCCACCTTCGACGAATCGCTCGAAGGCATCATCCGCGTCTCGGTCGTCGCAACCGGCATCGACCGGGCGATGAACGAAGCCGCCGAGCGCAACCTCCAGCCGGCGGCAAGGCCCGCTATCCGTCCCTCCGCGGCTGTTGCTCCGGCAGCGGCCGCAGTTCAGCCTGCCCCCGTGATGCAGGCACCTAAGGCCATGGATCCGATCGCGCAGACCATCCGCGAAGCCGAGATGGAACGCGAGCTCGAAATTCCGGCCCCGCGTGCTGCCGCACCGCTGCAGCAGCCGGTAGTACAGCAGGAAACCTTCCGTCCGCAGAGCAAGATCTTCGCGCCTGCACCGGAAGCTCCGGCAATGCGTCCGGCACCGGTCCAGCAGCAGGCCCCGGCGCCCGTCATGAGCCAGCCGGTCATAAGCCAGCCGGTCCAGCAGCAGCCGGTTCGGCAGGAGCCGACCATCCGCCAGGCGCCCGAACCGGTGCGCATGCCGAAGGTCGAGGATTTCCCGCCGGTCGTCCAGGCCGAACTCGACCACCGCACGCAGCCGGCTTCCGCGCATGCGGCGGAGGAGCGCGGCCCGATGGGCCTGCTTAAGCGAATCACCAATTCGCTTGGCCGCCGTGACGACGACGCCGTCGCCGCCGACATGACCGCTGCACCGCCGGCCGCTTCGCAGCAGCGCCGTCCGCTGTCGCCGGAAGCAAGCCTCTACGCACCGCGTCGCGGCAACCTCGACGACCAGGGCCGCGCGGTTCCGCAGGCTCGGATGATGCAGGAAGACGACCAGCTGGAAATCCCGGCATTCCTGCGTCGCCAGTCGAATTGAGTGCGTGCTTCGGCACCGTTCATGCCCGGGATCACGGTCCCGGGCATTGCTGTTTTTCAGCCTGTGATTCGCAAGCGATTTCAATCGTCTGACTTCGTAACAAAGCGAAAGAAACAGTGATTTGGATTGGAGCGCCGGCGCACGTAAGTATGGTCGCAACGAAACTGCCCTAGGAGACCTTTCGACACGCTCCTTCCGCAGAATGAACGATGACCGCGCCGATCGGACAGACCGCCGGTACGGAAGAATAAAAGGCAGAATTTATGGCAATTGGCTTGCTGGGTTTTCAAACGACGGTATCGCGTCCCGTGACGCTTTCGGGCATCGGAGTGCATTCGGGCGCAGAAGTCTCGATCACCCTGAACCCGGCCGAATCGGACACCGGCGTCGTTTTCCAGCGCCTGCATGACAATGGCGACATCACCGAACTCAAGGCCGTCTCCTCGCAGGTCGGCAATACTGACCTCTGCACCGTACTCGGCTTCTCACCCGCCCATTCGGTCGCGACGATCGAGCATGTCATGGCCGCCGTCTATGCGCTTGGCCTCGACAATGTGGTGATCGAGGTGCAGGGCTCCGAAATGCCGATCATGGACGGCAGCTCGCTGCCCTTCGTCGAGGCGATCGAGCAGGTCGGTCTCGTCTCGCTCGGTGTCAAGCGCCGCTATATCCGTATCACCAAGCCGGTGCGGATCGAGCATGGTGGCTCCTGGAGCGAATTCCGCCCCTATGACGGTACGCGCTTCGAAGTCGAGATCGATTTCGACTGCCCGCTGATCGGCCGGCAGAAGTGGGCCGGCGACATGACCGCCGCCGTCTTCAAGACCGAGCTTTCCCGCGCCCGCACCTTCGGGTTCATGCGCGATGTCGAGCGTCTCTGGGCGTCGGGCCACGCGCTCGGCTCCTCGCTTGAAAATTCCGTCGTCATCTCGGACGATAACACCGTCATCAACGTCGAAGGGCTGCGTTACGCCAAGGATGAGTTCGTCCGCCACAAGACGCTCGATGCCGTCGGCGATCTGTCGCTTGCCGGCGTCCAGTTCATCGGTTGCTACCGTTCCTATCGCGGCGGTCACAAGATGAATGCCAATGCGCTGAAGGCGCTGCTCGCCGATCCCTCCGCCTACGAGGTTGTGGAGACGTCGACGCCGCGCCAACGTGTCGCTGCCCGCGAACTGATTGCTGTCAGTGCTTCGGAATTCGCTCCCTGGTCGGCATGACCTCCAGCATATTCTCAAGACCAGGCCGCCTCTTTCCCGGAGGCGGTTTTTTTATGTCCGGCCGTGTCTGCGGCAATAGACCGATGCTTGGCCGCCACAGGTCGGGAAGAAGTTGAAAAGCCGATCATTCTGCGGCTGCTGCCACAAAAATGCGTTAATGCCTTATCATTGCGTTGCTCTTGATGCACATTTGTGGCTAGAAACGCCAGCGAGGCGTGGCTGCCGTGGAGAGAGCGGCAGCAGTGGGGTTCTTTCGAATGGGTTATGCAGGATCTGAAGGTATGATGAAGACAGCGCGCGCTTTGTTCGCATCGCTTCTGGTGCTCAGCGCAGGTGCCTCGATCTCCGGTTGCCAGTCGGATCCCGACATCGACATCACCAAGCTCGGTCTCGAAACCGATCCGCCTGACGTGCTCTACACCCAGGGCCTTGCCAATATGAAGGCTGGCAACATGGCGGAAGCGGCGCGCAAGTTCGACGCGATCGACCGCGAAAACCCGTTCTCCGAATGGGCGCGCAAGGCGCTTGTGATGAGCACCTTCGTCAAATACCGCCAGGGCCGTTTGGACGATGCGCTTGCTTCCGGCAACCGCTACATGTCGCAATATCCGAAGTCCCAGGATGCTGCCTATGTGCAATATCTCATCGGTCTCACCTATTCCAAGCAGATCGTCGACGTGACGCAGGACCAGCGCGCCTCGGCCAAGACGATCGAGGCGATGCAGGCCGTCATCGACAACTATCCGAACTCCGAATATGTCGACGATGCACAGGCCAAGATCCGCTTCTCGCGCGATCAGCTCGCCGGCAAGGAGATGCAGATCGGCCGCTACTACATGGAGCGGAAGGAATATCTCGCCGCGATCTCGCGCTTCCGCATCGTCGTCGAGAAATATCCGAATACCAACCAGATCGAAGAGGCGCTGGCGCGTCTCGTCGAAGCTTATTACGCCATGGGTATCGTCGACGAGGCGCAGACAGCCGCTGCCGTTCTCGGTCACAATTATCCCGACAGCCAGTGGTATGCTGATTCCTACAAGCTGCTGCAGAGCGGCGGTGCCGAGCCGCGTGAAAACAAGGGCTCGTGGATCGCAGCAGCGGGCAAGAAACTTCTTCTCGGTTCCTGAGGCCAATGCTGATCCAGCTTTCGATCCGCGATATCGTCCTGATCGAGCGGCTGGATCTTGCCTTCGAGACCGGCCTCTCCGTGCTGACGGGCGAGACCGGGGCGGGCAAATCCATCCTGCTCGACAGCCTGTCGCTGGCGCTCGGTGGGCGCGGCGACGGCGACCTGGTGCGCCATGGCGAGGACAGAGGCCAGGTGACGGCGGTGTTCGACGTCGGCATGGAACACGGCGCCCGCACACTCCTGCGCGAAAACGGCATCGATGACGAGGGCGACCTGATTTTCCGCCGCCAACAATCGGCGGACGGGCGCACCAAGGCCTATGTCAACGACCAGCCGGTCAGCGTGCAGCTGATGCGCCAGGCCGGTCAGATGCTGGTCGAAATCCACGGACAGCACGACGACCGCGCCCTTGTCGACACCAATGCCCACCGCACTCTGCTCGATGCCTTTGCCGGCCTCACCGATGAGGTTTCGGAGGTCTCCCGGCTGTATCGCCTGTGGCGCGACAGCGAGCGGACGCTGAAGAAGCACCGGGAGAAGGTCGAAAGCGCGGCGCGCGAAGCTGACTATCTGCGCTCGTCGGTCGAGGAGCTCGAGAAGCTCTCGCCGCAGGATGGCGAGGAGGAAGAACTCGCCGATCGCCGGCAGAAGATGATGAAGGCCGAGCGAATCGCCGGTGATATCGCCGAGGCATCCGAATTCCTGAACGGCAATGGCTCGCCGGTGCCCCATATCGCCTCGCTGGTGCGCCGGCTGGAGCGTAAGAGCCATGAGGCGCCGGGACTGCTCGAAGACACCGTGATGCTGCTCGATGCCGCGCTCGATCAGCTTTCCAACGCGCAGATGGAAGTCGAGGCGGCACTGCGCAAGACCGAATACGATCCGAGAGAGCTGGAGCGGGTGGAAGAGCGGCTTTTCGCGCTCAGGGCCGCCTCGCGCAAATATTCCGTGCCCGTCACCGAGCTGCCGGCGCTTGCCGTGCGGATGATCGCCGATCTTGCCGATCTCGACGCGGGCGAGGAGCGGCTTGCGCGGCTCGAAGCCGAGGTCGGCCTGGCGCGGGAAAATTACGATGCGGCGGCGCGCGCGCTGTCCGACAAGCGCCATCATGCCGGCACCGCGCTGGCCGGGGCTGTCATGGCCGAGCTGCCGGCGCTGAAGCTCGAACGCGCCCGTTTCATGGTCGAAATCAGCACGGATGCGGGGGAGGCGCTCGCCGAGGGCATCGACGTCGTCGAGTTCCATGTCCAGACCAATCCGGGCACGCGACCAGGCTCGATCATGAAGGTCGCCTCGGGCGGCGAACTCTCGCGTTTCCTGCTGGCGCTGAAGGTGGCGCTCGCCGATCGCGGATCGGCCCCGACGCTGGTCTTCGACGAAATCGATACCGGCGTCGGCGGTGCGGTGGCCGATGCGATCGGCCAGCGACTGAAGCGGCTGTCTGAGCGGGTGCAGGTGCTGTCGGTTACGCATGCGCCGCAGGTCGCGGCGCGGGCCGCCACGCATCTCTTGATCTCCAAGGGGCCGGCGGCCGATGGTTCGGAAAAGATCGCCACCCGCGTCGCGACGATGGCGCAGAAGGACCGCACCGAGGAGATCGCCCGTATGCTGGCCGGGGCTTCGGTGACCGAAGAGGCGAGGGCGGCGGCGAAGCGGCTGCTGGCCGGCAACGGCTGATTTTCTTCCGATGCTCTTTCCGCCCGGGCCGGCGGGATGACAATCACCGCGCATCGCGATATGCGCTGAAGCTTCCGGATCGGCGGCGAGCTCAAGTCATGCGACTTTTCCATTTCAGCGACGATCCCGGTATCGTAGCGTTCGAGCCACGCCCGGTTCGCATTCCCTCCGCCCGCGCGCCCGGCCGGGAATGGCTGAACGGTCCGCTCGTCTGGGCAATCGATGCCGATCATGACTTCATGTATCTCTTTCCACGTGACTGCCCCCGCATCTTGCTATGGGCGAAACCCGAGACGCTGGAGACGGAGCGGCGGCACTGGCTCGGCGACCGGCGGGCTGCGGCCTTTATCGAGCGCCAGTGGCTGGAAAGGCTTTCGGCAGAGACGATCCATCGCTATGAGATGCCGACTGAGGACTTCGAGAATCTGGATGATGCGGGCATGTGGGTAGCCCGCAGACGCGTCATTCCCATGGAGAGGACCACCATCTTGCGGCTCGATCAGGAATTTGCGCCGCGCGGGGTGGAGCTTCGGCTGGTCGATAGCCTGCGGCCGTTGAAGAACCTCTGGAGCACCAGCCTGCATGTCAGCGGCATCCGGCTGCGCAATGCCAGGGATTGGGAATAGGCCGGGTAGACAATGGGCCGGGTAGACCGATCTTCCTTTCGAAGGACCGCGGCCTCTCTTTTCATCCGGCAATTTTGCTCTAAAAACAATCCAGATTTTCTGACCAGATTCTCTGGAGTGATGTTCCATGTCCACCGAAGGTTCCGCCGTCGACACGTTGACGATCGAAGAGGCTGCCGCCGAGCTTGAACGGCTGGCAAAGGAGATTGCGCATCATGATGCGCTCTACCACGGCAAGGACCGGCCGGAGATTTCGGATGCCGATTACGACGCGCTGAAGCGCCGCAATGATGCGCTGGAAGCGCGGTTTCCCGAGTTGATCCGCGAAGACAGCCCATCGCGGCATGTCGGTGCAGCGCCCTCCGTCACCTTCTCGCCCGTCATCCATGCGCGGCCGATGCTGTCGCTCGACAACACTTTCTCGCAGGAGGACGTGCAGGATTTCGTCGCCGGCGTCTATCGCTTCCTCGGCCGGCTGCCCGACCAGTCGATCGCCTTTACCGCCGAGCCGAAGATCGACGGTCTCTCGATGTCGATCCGTTACGAGAATGGCAGGCTGGTGACAGCTGCGACGCGTGGCGACGGCACGACGGGGGAGAACGTCACCGCCAACATCCGGACCATCGCAGAGATCCCCAACGAGCTGCCGAAAGGCGTGCCCGCGGTCGTGGAGATCCGCGGTGAAGTCTATATGGCCAAGAGCGATTTCCTGGCGCTGAACCGGCAGATGGAGGCGGAGGGCAAGCAGACTTATGTCAATCCGCGCAACACCGCGGCCGGATCGCTGCGCCAGCTCGACGCCAAGGTGACGGCGAGCCGCAAGCTGAAATTCTTCGCCTATGCCTGGGGCGAGATGTCGGAGATGCCCGCCGACACACAGTTCAGTATGGTTCAGACCTTCAAGGACTGGGGTTTTCCCGTCAATCCGCTGATGAAGCGATTGAACTCGGTCGCCGACATCCTGGCACATTATGACGAGATCGGCCTCGAGCGCCCGGATCTCGACTACGACATCGACGGCGTCGTCTACAAGGTCGACAGTCTCGAGCTGCAGGCTCGTCTCGGCTTCCGCTCGCGTTCGCCGCGCTGGGCGACGGCGCACAAGTTTCCGGCCGAACAGGCTTTCACGATCGTCGAGAATATCGACATCCAAGTCGGCCGCACTGGCGCCTTGACCCCTGTGGCGCGTTTGACGCCGATCACGGTCGGCGGCGTTGTCGTCACCAATGCGACGCTGCACAACGCGGATTACATCCAGGGCATCGGCAATAGCGGCGAACGCATCCGCGACGACGAGCACGATATCCGCATTGGTGATACCGTCATCGTGCAGCGCGCAGGTGACGTCATTCCGCAGGTACTCGACGTCGTCATGGAGAAACGTGCGGCAGAGGCCAGACCCTATGAATTTCCGAAGACTTGCCCGGTCTGTGGTTCGCATGCCGTGCGTGAAAGACATGAGAAGACCGGCAAGCTCGATTCGGTCACCCGCTGCACCGGCGGCTTCATCTGCCGGGCGCAGGCGACGGAGCATTTGAAGCACTTCGTTTCGCGCAACGCTTTCGATATTGAAGGGCTCGGTTCGAAGCAGATCGACTTCTTCTTCGAAAACGAGGACGCGTCGCTGCAGATCCGCACTGCGCCCGATATCTTCACGCTGGAGAAGCGTCAGCAGCAATCGCTGACCAAGCTGGAGAATATTGACGGCTTCGGCAAGGTCAGCGTCCGCAAGCTTTATGCGGCGATTAACGAACGGCGCAGCATTGCGCTCCACCGCTTCATCTACGCGCTCGGCATCCGTCATGTCGGCGAGACCACGGCGAAGCTGCTCGCGCGCTCCTACGGCACCTATGCAGCCTTTGAGACGGCGATGCGGGAGGCCGAGACGCTTGCCGGCGACGCCTGGATCGATCTCAACGCCATCGAGGGTATCGGCGAGGTCGTGGCGCGGGCTATCGTCGAATTCTACAAGGAGCCGCGCAATGTCGAGGTGATCACCCGGCTTATCGAGGAGGTGACGCCAGAGGAAGCCGAGCAGCCGGTGACGGCAGGTAGCCCGGTTGCCGGCAAGACCGTGGTTTTCACAGGCTCGCTGGAAAAGTTTACCCGCGACGAGGCGAAGGCGAGGGCGGAAAGCCTCGGCGCCAAGGTGGCGGGATCGGTCTCCAAGAAGACCGACATCGTCGTCGCCGGCCCAGGTGCTGGCTCCAAGCTCGACAAGGCGCGCGAGCTTGGCGTGCAGACGATGGACGAGGACGAATGGCTGGCACTGATCAGCGGGTGAGGGGCTGACGGCAAGCCGCCAGCCCGTTTTCTCATAGCCTGAGCCGCGCCATCGTATAGGCGTCGACATACTCCCCTGATCGAAAGCCGAAAGCCCTTAGCAGGCCTTCCTGTTCGAAACCGAATTTCCGGTAGAGGCCGATGGCGACATCGTTATCGGTGTAGACAGTCAGTTCCAGCCGTTTGATATCGAGCCAGTCATCGGCAGCGTCGACCATCGCCCCGAGCAGGATCCGTCCGAAGCCGCGGCCGGTAAAGTCGTCATGCACACCCATGCCGATACTGGCGGCGTGCTGCCTACGGCCTGAAAGGCGGTTGAGGCCGCCATTGCCGACGATCTTGCCAGCTTTGGTGACGACCAGGTTGAGCGCGCCCGGCGACGGGTTTTCCATGTGTTTGCGAACCTCCTCGACCGGCTGGTAGGGCGGCCGCAAGGTGCCGGCCCGGTAGCCCGGCAGATTTATGAGATCGGTGATCTCCTCCGCATCGGACAGGCGGACGGCGCGCACGAGGACACCATCCGGCAGGCGCGCTCGGCCGCGAGGTTCATTCTCTTCGTTTTCGGACATTCATGCTCTCCATCGGTGTCGGGAGGAGAGCCGGTTTCCGAAAACCCTGCTCGCCTCGGCAGGGTTTCGGGATGATGATCGGATCGCTGCTAACGCGCCATCGCTCCCGCGTACCCTTCAAGGGTCGTGGTGTGATGGATAAGCGCTGCCATGGTTACTGAACCGATCATGGCGGCAAGTTTCGATATGCGGGTTAAAAAGTCAACCATGCGTCGTGTCGAATTTGCGCGGCCGGAAGCGGGGCGGTATTCCTGTGCCAGAAGAAACGATTCGGGTTGCTGATTTGAAGACCATCGCGATTGACTTCGAGACGGCGAACGAACAGCGCGGCAGCGCCTGCTCCGTCGGCCTTGCCTGGATCGAGGAGGGCAGGGTGACGCGCGTCGAGGAGCGGCTGATCCGGCCGCGGGAGATGCGCTTTTCCGGGATGAACATCGCAATCCATGGCATCCGGCCGGAGCATGTCGAAGATGCGCCCGAGTTTCCCGAGGTGATGGACGAGTTCGAGGAAGATTTTCGCGGCGCGACGATGATCGCGCACAATGCTGCCTTCGATTTCAGCGTCTGGCGGGCGAGCCTCGATCTCTACCGGCAATCCTATCCGGAGCTTACCTATCTCTGCAGCCTAAAGATGGCGCAGCGAATCTGGCCGCATTTCCTGTCGCACCGGCTGAACCTGATCGCCGAGCATCTCGGCCTGCGTTTCGTGCACCACAACGCTGCCGAGGATGCTGTGGTCTGCGCGGCCGCGGCGATCGAGATGGCGAAAGCCGTCAAGGCCAACGCCGTTCACGCGATACCGGCGCTGATCGGCATGAGGCCCGGCCGGCTGACTGCGCGGGCCTACGAGCCCTGCACCTGCCGGAAAGGCTGAGCCCTACAGCGAGCCCCATTTCTTGCAAAGCATGGGTGCATGCTTATCTAAAATGCGGATTATTCAGGGAGCCGCCATGTCCAGACTGCGCAATCTTCTCCTCGCCGCCTTTTCCTTCTCCGTCCTTTCCGCAGGTGCTGCCTCAGCCGAAGTCGTCGGCAAGGTCGGGGTCGACTGGATCGGCAACGACATCATTGTCGAGGCGGTCTCCGACCCTGAGGTCAAGGGCATCACCTGTCACGTCACCTATTTCGATCGCAGCCTGATCGACCGGTTCAAGAACGGCAACTGGTTCGAGGACCCATCCAATAATTCCATCGCCTGCCGGCAGACCGGGCCGATCGAGATCGGTAATATCGACCTGTCCAAGGATGGCAGCGAGGTGTTCCGCCAAGGCATGTCGCTGATCTGGAAGACGCTGGTCGTCAACCGCATTTACGACAAGACGAACGACACGCTGATCTATCTCGCCCATTCGCGCGAACTGACCGACGGTTCGGCGAAGATGTCGATCTCGACCATTCCGCTCTATGGGCAGAACGTTGTCTGGAAGAATGGGAAGCCGCAATAGGCCTTCTGCGGTGAGATTTTGGAAAGAGCGCCGCCTGCCTTTTTCGCCCATTGCAAAATCAAAAAGGCCCGGACGAGCCGGGCCTTCGAATGCCAGATATGGATAGCCCTCAGGCGGCCTGCGTCAGTTCGTCGGCAATGACCGTGTCGAGATTCAAGAAGCAGACCATGGTCTTTTCGAGCGCGACGATGCCGCGGCAGAAGGCGCGCTGGGCTTCCGGGATGATTTCCGGCGGCGGCTGCAGGTCTTCGCTCTTGATGGTCATCATGTCGGAAACCTGCTCGACCAGCAGGCCGACCAGCTTGCCGGCGATGTCGGTGACGATGATCGCCGAGCGCTCGGAGGGCTCGGTCATTTTCATGCCGAGGCGGCAGGCCATGTCGATAACGGGGATCACGGCGCCGCGCAGGTTGATGAGACCCAAGACGTAGGGCGGGGTGTGCGGCATCGGCGTCACTGGTGCCCAGCCGCGGATTTCGCGGATGGCCATGATGTCGATGCAGAATTCCTGATCGCCCAGGTGGAACGAAACGATTTCGAGATAAGCGCCCGACTGCTTGATGGCGTTATTGTTGTTCATGGTCAGAATTCTTCCCAGTTGTCCCCGGCGGGAGAGGCGATGCAGAACTGCTGTTAAATATAGATGTGACGGCTTAAGTCTTTCCTAACGATATGTATTTTCAGATTACCCGTCGCTCTAAAGGCAAGCTATTCACAAACATGCCATTTTTGATCCGCGCAGATTCCTGAGGTCGGATTTCGTTGCCGTTGCAGTTTCTATCGGTGAGACAATTTATCACCAGTCAGAAAACATATTCTTGAATTGCGCGCGTCCGGTCGAGGCTATAATCACGCGGGGCAAGGGGTGGGCAGCAGATATCCGCCTGGATCGAGGATCATGCCAATGAAGACATTCCGCATCGCCGTCTGGGTCGGTGTCCTGATACTGGCCGGGTTTCTCGGAGCGTTTACGCTCAACCTGACGAAGTCGAAGGATGTGGTGGCGGAAGCTCCCTTCGGCGTGCCTTTCACGCTGATCTCCCAAAGCGGACAGCCGATCACCGAGCAGGCTTTGCGCGGCAAGCCGACGGCGCTGTTTTTCGGCTTCACCCATTGCCCGGAAGTCTGCCCGACGACGCTTTTCGAGCTGAATGGCTGGATGGAGAAGGTCGATCCGAAGGGCGACAAGCTGCAGGCCTATTTCGTGACCGTCGATCCGGAGCGCGACACTCCCGAGATCAT
Source organism: Rhizobium leguminosarum (assembly GCF_002953715.1). Lineage (GTDB taxonomy): Bacteria > Pseudomonadota > Alphaproteobacteria > Rhizobiales > Rhizobiaceae > Rhizobium > Rhizobium leguminosarum_V. The sequence goes on along the minus strand of NZ_CP025012.1, from coordinate 2,903,490 downwards.
GAACGAATATGTCTCCAACGTTTCCAAGCGCATCACCGGCATTTCCGGCGCGCCTGACAGGATCGCCGAGGTTATCAAGGGTTTCCGCGTCTACGCCAAGAAGGTGCCGGTCGACGAGAAGGATCCGAATGGCGACTATACGATGGATCACACCGCCTCGGTCTTCCTGCTCGATTCGGCCGGGCGCTTTTCCGGAACGATCGCCTATGGCGAAAACCCGGACACGGCGGTAAAGAAGCTGGAGAATCTCGTCAACAAGGGGTGATGGTTTCAGCGTGACGGGGCGTTGGCTCGACCGATGGCGGGCAACGGAAACGGGAAAGACCGCCTATCGTGAGTGAAATCCGCCTTTACGTGACGACGACCGAAAGCAAGGCCGAAGAGATCCTCGACCTTCTGAGCGCGGTCTTCGGCGAAGAAGACTTTGCCATCGGCACCACCGAAATCGATGAGAAGAAGGATATCTGGGAAGCCTCGATCTATATGATGGCCGAGGACGAGGCTGAAGTGCATTCCCGCGTCGAAGATGCATTGAAGGCCTCTTTCCCTGATGCCCGACTGCAGCGGGAAGTCATCCCGGATGTCGACTGGGTGGTGAAATCGCTGGAGGGGCTGAAGCCCGTCAGGGCAGGGCGCTTCCTGGTGCATGGTTCGCATGACCGCGACAAGGTCCGCCCCGGCGATATCGCCATCGAGATCGATGCCGGCCAGGCCTTCGGCACCGGCCATCACGGTACGACGGCCGGCTGCCTCGAGGTGATCGATTCCGTGGTGCGCTCGCGCCCGGTCCGCAACGCACTCGATATCGGCACCGGCAGCGGCGTGCTGGCGATTGCGGTGCGCAAGCTCAGGAACATACCAGTGCTTGCGACCGACATCGATCCGATCGCGACGAAGGTGGCGGCCGAAAACGTGCGCCGCAACGGCATCGCCTCGGGCATCGTCACCAGGACCGCGCCGGGCTTTCATTCGACGGCCTTTTCCGAGCACGGTCCCTTCGATCTCATCATCGCCAACATTCTCGCCCGGCCGCTGATCCGCATGGCACCAAAGCTTGCGACGCACCTTGCGCCTGGCGGATCGGTCATTCTCTCCGGCATCCTTGCCGGGCAGCGCTGGAAGGTGATTGCCGCCTATAGCGGCGCGAGGCTTCGCCATGTCAGAACCATCTGGCGCAACGGCTGGGTGACCATCCACTTCGACCGACCCTAAGGCGTGTCGTATAGAATTTGATTCATGCAACGCGGTTAGGTCCTTGTTTTTATGCAATGTCGTTATCCCCAAACCGCTGCACAGTTTTGGGCGGCATGCATCCGATCCTAAAACAACAAAAAAGGCGGTGCCGATGGCACCGCCTTAGACCGGTCTATCCGGTCAATGCCCGCGAGCTCAAGGGGAGGAGCGCTCGAGCGGGCTCTACTGCATTCCAATAGGCCGGTCCGGGAGGGAGGAGACGGACTGGCTTTCAGGCTTAGAACGCGTAGCTGAGGGCGCCCTTGTGGCGCGTGGCCCGCTGGCCGGCGCCGAGCAGCTTGAGGCTGTCCTCATTCTGCGGGCGGCGGGCGCCGATCACGTGACGCACGGTCTGGCGTTCGCCAGCCTGCACCGGGCTGCTATATGCGAAGCGCGAGAGAGAGGCGGTCATTTCAAGAATTCCTTTTTTTATAGGTTCATCGCGAACCGTTCGATGACGCCTATATAGCTATTCTGAAATGCGGAGGCAGAGGGTTTCGCTCATGGGAGCCATGCGGCCAATGCATAAAGCGTGCCAAATTAACGTTTGGCGTCACAGTTCTGTCAAAATGTTGAGCGGCCCCAGAGGTTTCGACTCGTTTGGTCGCTTTTTCTCCCCATCGGTTGAAATTTCGCTAACATGACCGGCATCCCATTAACCGGATTCGTATCAATCATTCGGGTTTCCAGCATGTTCCAGTCTTTCGAGGTTACCTCCACGCCGCAATTCGGCAGGGATCGTGTATCGGCGCTGCGGGCCGGTTTCGATTCGCTCGGCATCGACGCCTTCCTCGTGCCGCGAGCCGACGAGTTCAACGGCGAATATGTTCCTGCAGGCTCCGAGCGTCTCGCGTGGCTGACGGGCTTTACCGGTTCCGCGGGCATTGCGCTCATCCTGCGCACGCAGGCGATCGTCTTCGTCGACGGGCGCTATGTGACGCAGCTTGCCGAACAGGTCGACGGTTCGGTCTTTTCGGGCGGCGATCTCGTCAACGAGCCGCCGCATGTCTGGCTTGCCGCAAACGGCAGCAATGGCTTGCGGCTCGGCATCGACCCCTGGCTGCATGCGGGTGCCGAGGTGCGCCGTCTGGAAAGAGCCCTTTCGCAGATCGGCGGCACGCTGGTCTTCCTGCCGCACAATCCGCTCGACAGGCTTTGGAGCGACCGGCCGGCCGAGCCGCTCGGCGCGGTCAGCATCCAGAACGTCGCGCAGGCCGGCGTGCTGGCGAGAGAGAAGATCGCGACGATCGCCGCCGATCTTTCGAAGAAGAATCTTGCGGCGGTGTTGATCGCCGATCCCTCTTCTGTCGCCTGGACCTTCAATATCCGCGGCGCCGACGTGCCGCACACGCCGCATCCGCTGGCGCGCGCCATCATCCATGCCGACGGCCGGGCCGAGATCTTCCTCGACAAGCGCAAGACCGGCATCGAGCCGGAGGCCTATCTTGCGCAGTTCTGTACGCAGCTGCCGCCCTCGGCGCTGGAGGAGAGGTTGGCTGCCGTTTCGAGGGATGGCGGCCGCGTGCTGATCGATCCTGATATCGCCTCCTATGCGCTGGCGGAGATCATCCGCAAGGCGGGCGGCGACGTGGTGGAGGGCGCCGATCCCGCCAAGTTGCCGCGCGCAGTGAAGAACGACGTCGAGATTAACGGCTCGGCCGCCGCGCATCTGCAGGACGGTGCGGCGATGGTGGAATTCCTCTATTGGCTGTCGCAGACGAAGCCCGGCACGGTGAGCGAGATCGCAGCTGCCGAGCATCTCGAAGCGGCGCGCGCCCGCGTCGGCCAGAGCATGCAGAACCCGCTGAAGGACATTTCCTTCGACACGATTTCCGGCGCCGGCGAACATGCGGCGATCATGCATTACCGCGTGACGACCGAGACCAACCGGATGATCGAGGCCGGCGAACTCTTCCTGATCGATTCCGGCGCGCAATATATCAACGGCACGACCGACATCACCCGCACCGTCGGCATCGGCTCGGTATCGGAAGAGCATCGGCGCTTCTTCACGCTGGTGCTGAAAGGGATGATAGACATCAGCACCGCGCGTTTCCCGAAGGGCACGCGCGGCTGCGATCTCGATCCGCTGGCGCGCATCGCGCTGTGGCGGGCCGGCGCCGATTTCGCTCACGGCACAGGCCACGGCGTCGGCTCCTATCTTTCGGTGCATGAGGGGCCGCAGCGCATCTCCAGGCTTTCGACGCAGGAACTGCTGCCCGGCATGATCCTTTCGAACGAGCCGGGCTATTACCGGCCCGGCAGCTTCGGCATCCGCATCGAGAACCTGATCTATGTGCGCGGGGCCGAAGAGATCGAGGGCGGCGATGCGCCGATGCTCGGATTCGAGACGCTGACTTTCTGCCCGATCGACCGCAGCCTGGTCATTCCCGAGCTGCTGACCCATGACGAGCTGCATTGGTTCAACGACTATCATCGCCGCACCTGCGAGGCGCTGATGCCGCTGATCCATGATCACGATGTCAGGGCGTGGCTCGAAAACGCGACGCTGCCGCTGGAATACTAAGATGTCTGGGCGCCGGCCCCGTGCCGGTGCTCAGAACCCGCCGGCATGGCGCCAGACCATCACGACGATCCAGGCGGCGACCAGCATCCATGTATGGGTGAAGCGCAGGCCAATGAAGAGGGCGACGATCAGCGCCAGCTTCGATTCCCAGCCGCCGATGAAGAAGGCGGGTGCAACCAGCGTCGTCAGCACGGCGGCCGGTACGGCATTCAGCGCCGCTTCCATGCGTGGGGGAATGCTCTTCATTCGGGTGATGAGGATATAGCCGCCGATGCGGGTGGCGAAGGTGGCTGCTGCTGCGGCGAGGATGACGAGCGCCATGTGAAGATCGAATTCCATGACTCAGACCTCGTGCACTTCGGATTGAAGGGCGTCGGCTTCGAGATCAGGCTCTTGCAGCGGTAAAGGCAGCACGGCGGCGAGCACGATGCCGGCGGCGGCGCCGAGGCTGACATGCCAGGGCGAGCCGACATAGCGGTAGGCGAGCACGGAAGCCACCGCGCTGACGAGCGCCACCGGCAGGAAATTGTCTCGCTTGCGGAAGCCGAGGACGATGCCGAGGAAATAAGCCGGTAGCAGGATGTCGAGGCCGATGGCCTTGGGATCGCCAATGAAGCCGCCGAGCATGCCGCCGGCGACGCTGATCAGCACCCAGGGAATGTAGATGATGATGGCGAAGCCGAAATACCAGGCGAAGGTGAGTTGCCGGCCGGACTCGCCGCGCTTTACCGCTTCGGCGAATTGCGGATCGACGAGCAGGAAAAAGGTGAAGAATTTCTGTACCGGCGTGAAATGGCCGATGTAGCGCGCCAGCGCCGCCGAATAGAGCACGTGGCGGAAATTGACGGCGAGGATCGACAGCACGATCAGCCAGGCGTGGACATTGTGACCGAAGAGTTCGATGCCGACCATCTGGCTGGCGCCGGCGTAGACGGTGGCGCTCATGAAGGCGGTTTCGGAGAGCGACAAGCCGTTTTCGACCGCAAGCGCTCCGAAGAGAGCGCCAAAGGGCGCGGATGCCAGCGCAACGGCGGAGCCACCCCGCAAACCTTCAACAAAGTCGGCGCGATTCATACGATCTTTCCTGTTGGAATTCAGGTTTCCCTTATGGTCTATGGCTTTCAACGGCAATTGAATTTCCTTGATTGACCAATCGATTTTGCTGAACCATCAAAGTCCCGATCGCATTTGGCAAAGAGGCAATGATGAAGAAGATCGAATTTTCGAAGGAGGCGAAGGCGACGATCGTTGCCAGCATTCGCCGCTATTTCGAGGCCGAGCTCGACCAGCCGATTGGCGTGCTGCCGGCGGAATTCCTGCTCGATTTCTTCGCGGACGAGATCGGCGCCCATTATTACAATCAGGGCCTTCGCGATGCGCATGCCGCGCTTCTGAGGAAGATGGAGGACCTGGCCGAGGACATCTATCTGCTGGAGCGAGACGACAAGAACAAGGGCACTGCTGCATAGGTTTACGGCGTTCCTTGCGCATTAAAAAGGGCGCGCTGCGCTGCAGCCCATAACGGGACGCGGTGGCGTCGCGGCCAGCAATCGCAGAATGCAGAGGCATTCAGCCTTCGCGCTTCATCCGCTCCCGGCGGGCGATTTCGGCCTCCGAGGGCTGCGCCAGTTCGAACGAGCCTGTCTTGATTGCGCCAGCACGCTCGTAGACGCTCATGATGACGCCTGTCGTCGATACCGTGGTGGCGGTGAGCTTCAGCGCCTCCGGCTTGGCGCCTTGACCGAACACGCGTTTGCCCGGGCCAAGCACGAGCGGGAAAGTCAGAAGCCGGAGCTCGTCGATCAGGTCATGCGCCAATAGGGTCTGCAACAGGCCGCTGCTGCCCTGTGTCAGGAGGACGGGGCCATCCTGCTGCTTCAACCGGGCGATTTCGGCAGCTGCATCGCCGCGCAGGGCAACGGAATTTGCCCAGGTGAACGGCCGCGTGGACGTGGTCGCGACATATTTGGTCACGGCGTTGAAGACCTTGCCGATCGGATCGTCTTTCCCGACGAAGGGCCAGTGCGCGGCGAAGATTTCGTAGGTCTTGCGGCCAAGCAGCAGTTCGAAGGGGTCGGTAAAGATCCCGCCCATGAACTGGCCCATCGGCTCGTCCCAATAGTTGACAGTCCAGCCGCCCTGAGTGAAGCCGCCGGTCGGATCCTCCCGCGGCCCGCCGGGCGCCTGCATGACGCCGTCCAAACTCACGAAGGCGGCAGCAACTAACTTTCTCATCTCTCAACTCCCACTATTGGTGCGTTCAGAGCCAAGGACGGATTGACTTGCACCGATCCGACATTCGATGCGATTTTTTCGGGCGTTATCCGAGCTAAACTAGCCGGCGAGGACCCTGGCGCTGTCAATGATCGCGATGCCATGCGCCCGCATTTCCTCGATGGCGGCGGTGACGCCTTCGGGTGTGATGCCGCGGCTTGCATCCTTGATGAAGCGCACGTGGACACCAGGCATCATCTCCAGCGCGTCGAGCGCAGAGAATTTGACGCAATAGTCGGTTGCCAGTCCGCAGACGTCAAGGTCGGTGACGCCCTGGTCCTCGAGGAAATCGGAAAGGCCGGTCGAGGCATCGCGGTCATTGTCGCGGAAGGCCGAATAGCTATCGATATAGGGATTCTCGCCCTTCTGCTGGATCAGGTCGATCTCTTCGGATTTGAGCTCGGGATGCAGTTCGGCATCAAGCGTACCCTGAATGCAGTGGTCGGGCCACATCATCTGCGGTTTGCCCGACAGTTCCCCCATCTCGAAGGGGGCGGCACCCGGATGGGCGGAGGCAAAGCTGCCGTGTCCAGGCGGATGCCAGTCCTGCGAGGCGACGATCAAATCGTATTTGCCGCTGTCGATCAGCCTGTTTGCGACGGGAACCACCTTGTCGCCCTCTGGCACCGGCAGATTGCCGCCCGGACAGAAGCCGTTCTGAATATCGACGAGCAGCAGCGCTTTCATCAAGGCCAATCCCTTCGTTTTATTGCAGTGTAAGACGCCAAGCACACTGAATGGATCAACTAGTGGATTTCCAGGCGCGGACGCGCAAGTGTTAATTCTGGCACTAGCGGTAGTAAGTCGTTGAAACAGAATGCTCTAATGCAATCATTGCGATAGCTGGCGGCGGTTCTCGTGTTGAAATGGAGCGGAGGGATGGGGACGGCTCGAGCATGATTTCCGGATCGCAGACACGGCCCGCGACGGTGGCAATTGCCGGCAAATCGATCTGCCTGCGTAGGACGCTTTTGCGCGACATCAATGGATCGAGGCTCCCCCGGCAGAGCCCGGATCTCGGCCGGCTAGACCGCCGCCGCGTCTTCGGCTGCGGAATCGCCTGCTGCGGCGGAAGCGCCGTAGGTATTGCGGTAGGCCTGAAGGGCCGTCTGCATGTCGCTCAGCACCTTGGTGAGGAGCGGATCGCTATCACCTGACGTCTTGATGCTGTTCGGATCGGCGGCGAGGAATTCGGACTCGGTCAACTTGCCGTCGCCATTGGTATCCATCGCAGCGAAGACGCCCTTGGAATCGTCGTCGCTCTGATCGCTGCCGTCGCCCTGATCGTCGCTGCTGTCGGTTTTCTGCATGGACAGCATCAGCGACAGAATGTCGGCGGTGATCTTCTTGACGATGTCGGTGCTGCTGTCGTCGCTGTCGGTCGACGCCGTGCCCGATGTCGAGGACTGCGAGGCGGCGGCCAACTCGTCGGCCGAAATGACGCCGTCGCCATTCTTGTCGAGGCTGGAAAGCGGAGACTGGTACTGGGTTACTGTGCTGCCGAGAGATGAAACACTGGTCACTTGAACCTCCTTTGAAAAGTTCGTCGTGAAGCCTGCCTTTCATGGGCGGGCAGCCTTTGGGCTAAGCTGATTTGCGCAAGGCGTCAAAGCGACGTTTTGACAGGGCAGAAGTGCGATTGACGGCACGGGGCGACGCACGTTAACCTTTCGGTTACCAAAACTGTTTCATTGGAATTATTGGCTTTTTTGGCGATCGATGGGTTCCGGCGAGCGGAAGCGCATGCCTGCGATAGCAGGAGATCGCGCCGGCGCGGCTTGCGGAAGGGGCGATGGGCGATATACCAGCTCTCCGCCGCTGCGGCATTTCGTCCGCCTTCCCGAAGCGCTATGCCAAGCCGATCTTGCTCCCTGCCGCGATTTCTGCCTTTCTTGCCTCAGCAGCAAGCCGGAGCGAAGCCATGTCCGAGCCAGATCCAGACGAAAAGATCGATGCGACGTTCCGCAACGGATCGCTGACGGCGGCCGGGATCATCCTCGGTTTCTCCCTTAATTTTATCAGTGTCTGGGTTTCCAATCCCAACGACTGGAGCCGCATCGATATCCTGCCGATGCTGTTCCTCGTCGTCGGCATCGCCATCCAGGTGAAGGTCTTCGCCGATCTGCTGGCGCGCGACTCACTCATCGCCGTCAAATATGATCGGTCGCGTCGGCTCTTTCTGATCGGATTGGGGATAGTCGCTGCGGGAATGGGCATCGCCCTCGTCAACGATATTCTCGGGCTCGGAAGGATGCGGATGCTTGGGTGAGCGTTTCGCGTCGTGCTGACGCGAGGTCACACGCGCTCGACGAACCCATCCAGCACCCGCTTCTGTCCCGCCCGGTCGAACTCGATCGTCAGCTTGTTGCCTTCGATGCCGGTGATGTTGCCGTTGCCGAATTTCAGGTGGAACACGCGGTCGCCGAGGGTGAACCTCGACGGTTCCGATGAGGTCGATTTCGCCACCAGCTCGCCTTCGATCGTGCGCCCCTTCGGGCCGCTTTCGCCGTAGCCGATGCGTTCGACGGCGTGGCCGGAGCGGGTGCCCCAGTTGTCTCGGGTAGCATCGGTCTTGTTGGCCTGGGCGCGTTTCCAGCCGGGGGTGGAATAGGAGTTGGCGAAGGGTTCGGCCTTGTCGAAGCGCGACTGGCCGTAGCCGCCGCGGCCGTAACCGCCGTAGCTCTGCTCCATTTCGGCGACCTCGACATGGGTGACCGGCAGTTCGTCAAGGAAACGCGAGGGCAGGGTCGATTGCCAGAGGCCATGGATGCGGCGGTTGGAGACGAACCAGATGTGACAGCGGTGCTTGGCGCGGGTGATGCCGACATAGGCGAGGCGGCGTTCCTCCTCCAAGCCGGCGCGGCCGCTCTCATCCAGCGAACGCTGGTGCGGAAAGAGACCTTCCTCCCAGCCGGGCAGGAAGACGGTGTCGAATTCCAGGCCCTTGGCCGAGTGCAGCGTCATGATCGAGACGGCGTCGAGGTTCTCGTTGGTCTCGGCATCCATGACGAGCGAGACGTGTTCGAGGAAGCCGCGCATCGACTCGAAGCTTTCCATCGAGCGGATGAGTTCCTTGAGGTTTTCAAGGCGGCCGGGCGCTTCGGCGCTCTTATCGTTCTTCCACATATCGGTATAGCCGGACTCTTCGAGGATCTGCTCGGCAAGTTCGGTATGCGGTGTGTTTTCAAGCAGTTCCTGCCAACGGCGGAAAGATTGAATCACGTCGAAGAGGGCTTTTCGCGCTTTCGGCTTCAGCTCGTCCGTCTCGATGATGTCGGCTGCAGCCGCAAGCATCGGAATGTCGCGAGCACGGGCATAGTCGTGCAGCGCGCGCACCGTCGTATCGCCGAGGCCGCGCTTCGGCGTGTTGATAATGCGCTCAAAAGCGAGGTCGTCGGAGGCTTGGGCGACCAGGCGGAAATAGGCCATGGCATCGCGGATTTCCAGGCGCTCGTAGAAGCGCGGGCCGCCGATGACACGGTAGTTGAGGCCGAGGGTGACGAAGCGGTCTTCGAATTCGCGCATCTGGAAGGAGGCGCGCACGAGGATCGCCATGTCGTTCAGCAGATGCTTGCCGCGCTGGAGCTGCTCGATCTCCTCGCCGATGGCGCGGGCTTCCTCCTCCGAATCCCAGGAGGCGTGGACCTGCACCTTGGCGTCGTCTGGATCGGAGCGGTCGGTGAACAGCGTCTTGCCGAGGCGGCCCTCATTATGGGCGATCAGATGGGCAGCGGCCCCGAGGATATGTTCGGTCGAACGATAGTTGCGCTCGAGCTTGATGACCTTGGCGCCGGGAAAATCCTTTTCGAAGCGCAGGATATTGTCGACCTCCGCGCCGCGCCAGCCATAGATCGACTGGTCGTCGTCGCCGACGCAACAGACGTTCTGCAACTCGCCCTTGGGGCGCTGGGCGAGAAGCCTGAGCCACATATATTGGGCAGTGTTGGTGTCCTGGTACTCGTCGACGAGGATATAGCGGAAGCGGCCGTGATATTCCTTCAAGAGGTCGGGATTCTTGCGGAAGATCGCGATCGGGTGCATCAGCAGATCGCCGAAATCGCAGGCGTTCAGCGTCGTCAGGCGGGCCTGATAGGCGACATAGAGATCGCGGCCGCGGCCGTTGGCAAAGGCGCGGGCGTCGCCCTCGGGTATATCGGCGGGGCCGAGACCCTTGTTCTTCCAGGTATCGATCATGCCGGCGAACTGCTTGGCCGGCCAGCGCTTGTCGTCGAGGCCTTCGGCCTGGATCAACTGCTTGATCAGGCGGACGACGTCGTCAGTGTCGAGAATGGTGAAATCGGAGCGGAGGCCGACGAGCTCGCCGTGGCGGCGCAGAAGTTTGACGCCGATCGAATGGAAGGTGCCGAGCCAGGGCATGCCTTCCACGGCGCCACCGACGAGCAGCGCGATGCGCTCCTTCATCTCGCGGGCCGCCTTGTTGGTAAAGGTGACGGCGAGGATCTGCGAGGGGAAGGCACGGCCGGTGTTGAGGATATGGGCGATGCGGGTCGTCAGTACGCGCGTCTTGCCGGTGCCGGCGCCGGCCAGCACGAGGACGGGGCCTTCCAACGTTTCGACGGCCTCGGTCTGCTCGGGGTTCAGCCCGGCGAGGTAATCCGGCCGCTTGCCGCCGTCACGAGCCGCCATGGCGCGCGCCGCGATGCCGCTGGCGACGGGCGCTCTTTCGGCGGGTGCGGCAGGCGGCTGCGGCTTGCGCGCCATCTCGCCCGGCTCTTCGTCGAAGAAGGGCATATCGTCGAAACTATTGCTCATGGCGCGTAATGTAGTGATTCGGGAAGGAAAGACCAGAAAAGATGTTCTGCTTTCATTCCCGAGCCGCCGCTATCCCGGGCGGTAGGTTGCGGGCACCAATGCCGCCGCAGAGCGCGGCTATGGTCGTCACGCGGGCGAGCGGGGCTAAAATTTCGGATCGCGGCCTGTCGGAACAAGCGCCGGTGGGGCGTCCTTGGGTCATCGGACAGCAGTCCGGATCAACACCGTCAACAAGGAGGCCGTTTCATGCCGAAGGTCGTTTCAAATCTGTGGTTCGCCGAGGAAGCACGCGAAGCCGTCGAATTCTATGTGTCTGTTATCCCGGACTCCAGGATCGGCCGCACCACCATTTTGCCGGCGGAAACGCCGAGCGGGCCTCCCGGCAGTGTCGAATTGATCGAGTTTACGCTCGCCGACCAGGCCTTCCTGGCGATGAAGGCCGGCCCGCTCGATAGCTTCAACCATTCCTTCTCGATCGCGATTCTCGTGGAAAGCCAGGCCGAGATCGATCGGATATGGGAGGCATTCCTCACCAATGGCGGCACGCCGGAGGCCTGCGGCTGGCTGAAGGACCGCTGGGGTCTCTCCTGGCAGATCGTGCCGCGCATGCTGTCCGAAATGATCGCCGACAGCAACCGCGAGCGGGCCAGGCGCGTAACCGAAGTGATGCTTGGCATGGTCAAGATCGATGTCGCCGCTCTGGAGAAGGCATTCAACGGCTGAGTCGCGCCGGTAGCGCATGATCACGATGACGGGCGCATAGTCGCGATGCGTCCGTTTCCATCATGTCTGGAGCGGATCGGCACACGCTGTCCTGCATCGACTTTGCGCAGATTGGCTGCCAATCGTCGATTTCTCCAGTGCTCGAATCACGGGCGACATTGCACACCTTTTTCATCTTTCTGTCACGTCGCGAAATGTGCTGATACCGCGATGGCACCCTTCTCAACTACAATAAGCAACAGTTTCGGAGAGTAAAAAAATAACCGGTGCATGCACGTTTTTGTGCATTGCCAGAAACAGCCGGTGAGCGTGGAATATACCTGCGAAACTATTGATTCTTAGGAATGTCGTGTCCATCTCCTTGGTATGACGACCTAGAGCCTGTGGCATTAACCTTGAATGGAGGGCCCATGCTGAGTGAATCCGTATTTGATGCGTTCACCCGCACCTATGATGCGCGTCGCGAAACCGATATGTCGATCGCGGAGTATCTCGACCTTTGCAAAAAGGAACCGCTTGCCTATGCCAATGCGACCGAGCGCCTGCTCGCCGCGATAGGCGAACCGCAGATGGTCGACACCGCCAGGGACACGCGCCTCGGTCGGATATTCATGAACCGGACCATCCGGATCTATCCGGCCTTTGTCGGCTTCCACGGCATGGAAGAGACAATCGAACGCATCGTTTCCTTCTTCCGGCACGCGGCGCAGGGGCTCGAGGAGCGCAAGCAGATCCTCTATCTGCTCGGCCCGGTCGGCGGCGGCAAGTCATCGCTGGCGGAGCGGCTGAAGCTGCTGATGGAGCTTCATCCGATCTACGTGCTGAAGGCGGGTGACGAGATCAGCCCCGTTTTCGAAAGTCCGCTCAATCTGTTCGACCCGGACACGATGGGATCGCTCCTGCAGGAGCAATACGGCATTCCCTTGCGACGCCTGAGCGGACTGATGAGCCCGTGGTGCCTGAAGCGGCTCGACGATTTCGGGGGTGATATTTCCCGCTTCCGTGTCGTCAGGGTACAGCCTTCGCGGTTGCGCCAGATCGCTATCGCCAAGACCGAGCCTGGAGACGAGAACAATCAGGATATCTCGTCGCTGGTCGGCAAGGTCGATATCCGCAAGCTGGAGACCTATTCCCAGAACGATCCCGATGCCTACAGCTATTCGGGCGGCCTCAACCGCGCCAATCAGGGCGTGCTCGAATTCGTCGAGATGTTCAAGGCGCCGATCAAGATGCTGCATCCGCTGCTGACGGCGACGCAGGAGGGGAACTATATCGGCTCCGAGAATATCGGCGCCATACCTTTCTCCGGCATCGTCCTTGCACATTCAAACGAAGCGGAATGGCAAACCTTCAAGGCCAACAAGAACAACGAGGCCTTCATCGACCGTATTTGCGTGATCAAGGTGCCCTATTGCCTGCGCGTCACGGAAGAGCAGAAGATCTACGAAAAGCTGATCGAGGGATCGGAACTGGCCGATGCGCCATGCGCCCCCGCGACGCTCGAAATGCTGGCCCGCTTCTCCGTGCTTTCGCGTCTGCGCAAACATGAGAATTCGACGTACTTCTCGAAGATGCGCACCTATGACGGCGAGAGCCTGAAGGAGACGGATCCGCGCGCCCGCAGTGTCCAGGAATATCGGGACGCCGCCGGCATCGACGAAGGCATGGACGGCATATCGACCCGCTTCGCCTTCAAGGTGCTCGCCTCCACCTTCAATCACGACACCACGGATATTGGCGCCGATCCGGTTCATCTGATGTATGTGCTGGAGCAGTCGATCCGCCGCGAGCAGTTTTCCGACGATGTCGAGAAGCGATATCTGGAGTTCATCAAGGCCGATCTTGCGCCACGTTACGCAGAGTTCATTGGCAATGAGATTCAGAAGGCCTATCTTGAGTCCTATGCGGATTACGGACAGAATCTGTTCGACCGCTACGTGGATTATGCCGATGCCTGGATCGAAGACGTGGACTTCAAGGATCCCGATACCGGCCAGCTTCTCGATCGTGAGCTCCTCAACCAGGAACTGACGAAAATCGAAAAGCCGGCGGGAATCGCCAATCCGAAGGATTTCCGCAACGAAATCGTCAAGTTCTGCTTGAGATCGCGGGCAGCCAACGGCGGAAAGAATCCGTCATGGACGAGCTACGAGAAGATCCGGGAAGTCATCGAAAAGCGAATGTTCTCGCAGGTCGAGGATCTTTTGCCGGTCATTTCCTTCGGTTCGAAGAAGGATTCGGAAACAGAAAAGAAACACAGCGAGTTTGTCTCGCGCATGGCTGCGCGGGGCTACACGGAGAGGCAGGTTCGGCGCCTCGTCGAATGGTACATGCGCGTCAAACAGGCAAGTTAATGTGGAGCCAATATGCACATTGTCGACCGTCGGCTAAATCCGCGCGGTAAAAGTCTGGAAAATCGGCAACGGTTTCTTCGGCGCATGAAAGGCGCCGTGCAGCAAGCGGTAAAGCGTTCTCTGCAAAACCGGAACATTCGCGATGTGCTCGACGGCGGGGAAATCAGCCTGCCGATCGATGGAATGGCCGAACCGAGCTTGCGAAGGGGCGACGGCGGCATCCGCGATCATATCCTGCCTGGAAACAGGGCCTTCGTTGAAGGCGACATTCTTCCGCGCCCGCCGGGGAGTCGGGGCGGAAAACCCAAGAATGCGGGTGAAGGCGACGGCGAAGACGGCTTCCGTTTTGTGCTGACGCGCGAGGAATTCCTCGATGTGTTCCTGGATGATCTGGAACTGCCCGACCTTGCCAAGCGGCGTCTGGCCGAAACCGAGGAGGAAACTCCCTTCCGTGCCGGCTATTCCGTGTCGGGATCGCCGTCCAACATCGCCGTCGGTCGCACGACCAGGCTTGCGATGATGCGCCGTGTCGCGCTTGGCCGTCCGCGCCGCGAAGAGATCGAAGCCCTGCAGCGGCAGATCGAGGAATGCGAGGACGACGAGACCCGTCTGGCGCTTGAGGCAAAACTCAAATCCCTGACGGAAAAAAGCCGGCGCATTCCCTATATCGATCCGCTTGACGTGCGGTATCGCCGCTTCGAAAACGAGCCGAAGCCTGTGGCGAAGGCCGTGATGTTCTGCTTGATGGACGTCTCCGGCTCCATGTCGGAACACATGAAGGACTTGGCGAAGCGGTTCTACCTGCTGCTCTACCTCTTCCTGTCGAAGCGCTACAAGAAAGTGGAGATCGTCTTCATCCGCCATACCGACAAGGCCGAGGAAGTCGACGAGGAAACGTTCTTCTATGGTCCGGCGACGGGCGGCACGCTGGTCTCCAGCGCCCTTGCGGCAATGCGGGCGATCATCGCGGCGCGTTTCGATCCGGCGGAATGGAATATCTATGGTGCTCAGGCTTCGGACGGCGACAACGCCCACTCGGACGGAAACCTGAGCGGGCAGCTGCTGCGGGAGATTTTGCCGCTGTGCCAGTATTTCGCCTATATCGAGGTCGGCGAAGAAGGCGGTGACTCCTCAATATCTCGCTCACCGCTTTGGATGCTCTATGACGGGATCCGTTCCGAGCAGCAGCCGCTTTCGATGCGCAAGGTCTGCCGGCGAAACGAAATCTTCCCTGTTTTCCATGATCTCTTCCAGAAACGTGACGCACAGTCGAAGGTGACGCCATGACCACGACGATGAGACCAAGAGAGCGGCTTTTGTTCGAGGGTGCCGACTGGGACTTTTCAACACTCCAGCGCATCCACGACGCTTGCGAGGACATTGCACTTAACGAACTCGGCCTCGACGTCTACCCGAACCAGATCGAAGTCATCACCTCGGAGCAGATGCTCGATGCCTATTCCTCGACCGGCATGCCGCTGTTTTACCGCCATTGGTCCTTCGGCAAACACTTCGCGCATCACGAAACCTTCTACCGCCGCGGGATGCGCGACCTTGCCTATGAGATCGTCATCAACAGCTCGCCCTGCATCTCCTACTTGATGGAAGAGAACACGGCGACGATGCAGACGCTCGTCACCGCGCATGCGGCCTTCGGCCACAACCACTTCTTCAAGAACAACTATCTCTTCAAGCTCTGGACCGATGCGGAGGGCATCCTCGATTACCTCGATTTCGCCAAGGGTTATATCACCCGCTGTGAGGAACGTTACGGCGAAACGGCCGTCGAGCGAACGCTCGACGCAGCCCATGCGTTGATGTCGCACGGGGTGCATCGATACGCGGGCAAGACCACGATCGATCTTCGCCAGGAGGAGAAGCGGCAGCAGGAGCGCCGCGCCCACGAGGAGCAGATGTTCAACGACCTATGGCGCACGGTTCCGGTCGGCAAGGCCCGCAAAGCGGGTGACATCGGCCTGGAAAAGCGCCGCGCCGCCCTCGGTCTTCCGCAGGACAACATCCTTTATTTTCTTGAAAAATCGGCGCCGCGGCTGCAGCCGTGGCAGCGCGAGATCCTTCGCATCGTCCGCCACGTCGCGCAATATTTCCATCCCCAGCGGCAGACCAAGGTGATGAACGAGGGAACCGCCACTTTCGTCCACTACCAGATCATGAACCGGCTTCACGAGCGGGGGCAGATCAGCGACGGAAACTTCCTCGAATTCCTGAAGTCGCACGCTAACGTCGTGTTCCAGCCAAGCTATGACGACCGGCGATTCTCGGGCTTCAACCCCTATGCGCTTGGTTTCGCGATGATGCAGGATATCGAGAGGATCGTCACGAAGCCGACGGAAGAGGACCGCACATGGTTTTCCGATATCGCTGGACGAGGCGATGCGATGGCGGTCTTGCGCGATATCTGGGCCAATTATCGGGACGAGAGCTTCATCAGCCAGTTCCTGAGCCCGAACCTGATCCGGCAGCTGCGGCTGTTCCATCTCTACGACGATCCGGAACAGACCGAGGGGGTGCTGGTTTCGGCGATCCATAATGAGCGTGGATACTTGCGCATCCGCCGCCAGCTCTCCCGCGAATATGATATCGGCTGGACCGATCCGGCAATCGATATTGTCGATGTCGATCTCGCCGGCGACCGCCGACTGTTGCTGCAACACATCATGATGAATGGCTGCTATCTTCAGGAAAATGACACGAAGCTCGTCCTGCAGCATCTCGCCGATCTCTGGGGCTATGACGTATTGCTTCAGGAAATCGACAGTTCCAGCACGGTGGCGAGAGAACACACGGCGAGCCCGCGCAAGATCGTTTAGTGATCCAGCGTTTCTTTAAGCGCCGGACTTAGAGGGCTCGGGAATTGTTAGTTGGTTCGGGTGATGCTCTTGCTCGCTGTCGACTGGCGCTATATATCATGATAGCTATCGCGACGCGGAGGCCATCATGGCAACGAGAACAGCCAAGATTTTTACGACCGGCCGCAGCCAGGCGGTCAGGCTCCCTGCGGAGTTCCGCTTCGAGGGGAGCGAGGTGTTCGTCCGTCGTGATCCGAAGACTGGCGATGTCATTCTGTCACGCAAGCCGGATTCATGGGATGGCCTCTTTGAACTCTATGGCAAGGATCAGGTTCCGGACGATTTCCTGGGGCCAGACGACCGTCGCCAGCCTTCGCATGATCGTGATCCATTCGAGGGCTGGAAGGAATGACAGCCTGGATGCTCGATACCAATATGGTGAGCCATGTCATCAAGGGCGATCGGCCGGAGATCATCGAAAGGTTGGCCGCGCTTCCGATGGAAGACATCGTCATCTCATCGATCACCGAAGGGGAGTTGCTCTACGGTCTTGCTAAGCGAGGCTATCCGAAGGCGCTGTCAGAACGGATCAGCCAATTCCTGCTCCGGGTCGACGTTCTCCCTTGGGATCACGATGTCACGCGAACTTATGGCGACCTGCGCGTTGCCTGCGAAGCCAAAGGGGTGACTCTGGCGCCCCTCGATATGATGATTGCCGCTCATGCCGTTGCAACTGCCGCAACCCTCGTCACGCGCGACAAGGCTTTTGCTCGCGTTTCGGAGCCTTTGAAGGTCGATGACTGGACGAATGAAGGAAGCTGAATCGTCCACGCCGCCTCTCATGCCCGGAAAACGCGGGTCGACGATCAGCAATTATCGGTGGTAACGAACACAAAGCCTTAGTAGTTTACCGCCGTTGCAATCGCCCACTTGATCTCGACCAGTTTCAGCCTTTGCAGCGATCTTTCCCGGGGGCGGATAGCGCGGAGACGAGAGACCATGAGTGAAACGCGGCGCAAGCTGACGACGATCTTCTGTGCTGACGTGCAGGACTATACGCGGCTGATGGGGGCTGACGAGGAGGGGACGCTTGCGAGCCTGAAGCGCTGCCGGGAGGCGATGGGGCGCCTCATCGAAAGCCATGGCGGCCGCGTCATCAATACCTGGGGCGATGGGCTGATCGCCGATTTCCCGAGCGTGGTAGAGGCGGTGCGCGCAGCCGTCGACACCCAGAACGAACTCGCGGGTTTCAACGCCCGCCGCCCGGCCGACGGGCGCATGCTCTTCCGCATCGGCATCAATCTCGGCGACGTGATCGTCGAAGGTGACGACATCTATGGCGACGGCGTCAATATTGCGGCGCGGCTACAGGCGTCGGCTGCGGCCGGCGGCATCGTCATATCAAGTACCGTCTACGACCAGGTCCGCAACAAGGTGGCTGTTGGTTTCGAGTTTCTCGGACCATTGATGGTGAAGAACGTCGATGAAGGCGTGCCGAGCTATGCGGTGAAGATCGGCGATGCCAAAGACGAGACGCCGTCTGCTCAGCGATCCGGCCCCGCGCGGCCGCAGCCGCAGCCGGCGGCGACTGTGGCCGAGGCAAGGCCGGCACCCAGCGGACGCAGGCTGTATGGCGTACTCGCCGTCATCGCCGCTGTGCTGATCGGCATTAATCTGCTGTCATGGCAGGGCGTTTTCTGGGCGCGCTTTCCCGTGCTTGCACTGGCCGTCGTCGCGGCGCTCGCCTGGAACCGCGACCAGACCCAGTTCAACCGCAGGATCACCTCGCTGGCGATCGTGGCGCTCGGCATTGCCGGCATCAACCTCTTCACCTGGACGGGGCAGTTCTGGGCGATGTGGCCGATACTGGGCATTGCGGCGGTCATGGGCGTGCGATGGTCGATGCGCCGATAGACATCCAACCCGCATCGTCAAAGATTTTGTGCGATATCTCGCCCGATAATCGGCAGTGCAAAGACATGGGCGAGTGTCCGTTCAAGCAAAAGTGAGCGGCCGGGTTATTTCCATTCTTTGCTGATATTACAAATCGGTAATGCCGGCTGCTTATGCTTGCCGGTAAGCTGTAAACGCGCGATATTGTCGCATCAGACGGGAATCTTGATCCCGCAGCGCCTCTTTCGACCGACCCTGGTCCAACCTCGAGTCCCTCTGGAGACGTGAATGGCCTTTTGGAAGCAGTTTATACTGTCGCTCATCGTCATTATTGCCGGCTTTGCCGCGTGGGTTTTCTTTGTGCCCGGCGCCGGCGATACGATGCGCGATGCAGGTATTCCAGACAGCATCGTTTCCAAGATCGCGCCGAAGGCTGAGGAGACGGCGGATGCCGACGCTCCTCCCCGGGCGCAAGGGCAGCAGCGCGGCGAAGGACAGGGTCAGGGACAGAACCGCCGCAATGGCGGCGGGCGCAACAGCGCCATTCTCGTCGCCACGCAGGCCGTCGTCCAGGGCGTCGTCAACGACCGACTGAACGCCATCGGCACGGGGGATGCGATCCGCTCGGTGGCGGTCACGCCGCAGGCGTCGGGCACGATCCGCGAAATCCTCATCAAGTCGGGCGATAGGGTGAAGGCCGGGCAGGTGCTCGCCAAGCTCGATAGCGAGGAGCAGGTGATCGCCCGCGGCCAGGCGGATGTGGCGGTCAAGGCCGCCGTCGAGAAGTCCAACCTCTATCACAATATCAAGTCCAGCGTGTCGCGCATGGACGTCTTCGATTCCGAGATTGCCGAGCAGGGCGCGCGGCTGCAACTGCAGGCCGCCGAGCTCAATCTCGCACGGCGCAACATCACCGCGCCGATCGATGGCATCGTCGGCATCGTGCCGGTCAATATCGGCGACAACGTCACGACGAGCATCCCGATCGTCACGCTCGACGACCGGTCGGAAATCCTCGTCGATTATTGGGTGCCGGAGCGTTTCGCCAATACTGTGTCGGTCGGTCAGCCGGTCGAGGCGATGTCGGTGGCACGGCCGGGACAGGTGTTTTCCGGCGTGGTCGAAGCCGTCGACAATCGTATCGACGCGGCAAGCCGTACGCTTCGCCTGCGCGCCAAGATCGACAATGGTTCGGATGAGTTGCGCGCCGGCATGTCCTTCAGCGTCAGCATGAAATTTGCCGGCGACAAATATCCGGCGGTCGATCCGGTCTCCGTGCAGTGGGATTCACAAGGGTCTTTCGTCTGGCAAGTCAATGACGACAAGTCGCGCAAGGTGCGGGTCAGCATCGTGCAGCGCAATCCGGATTTCGTGCTCGTTAAAGCCGACCTCAAGGACGGCGACAAGATCGTGACGCAGGGCCTGCAGCGCGTGCGTGAGGGCGGGGCGGTGCGTGTGAGCGCCGACGTCGCCGCGACTGCGGAGGTCGCCACCCAATGAGCGTGACCGAGATTCATCAGGACAGGGCCTCGGGCAAGCAAAGCTTCACCGCACTTTTCGTTCGCCGGCCGATCCTGGCGCTGGTGTTCAACACGCTGATGGTCGTTGCCGGCCTTGCCGCCTATGTCGGCGTCGAGGTGCGCGAACTGCCGGATGTCGACCGTCCCGTCGTCACCGTGCGCACCACCTTTGACGGCGCATCGCCGCAGACAATCGACCAGGAACTGACCAAGGTGATCGAGGGCGCCGTTGCCCGCGTCAGCGGCCTGAAGTCGATCTCGTCCACCTCTTCCTTCGGCCAGAGTCGGGTGACGCTCGAATTCTCTGATGCAATCGATCTCGCCGTCGCCGCCAACGACGTGCGCGACGCAATCGGCCGCATCACCCAGAACCTGCCCGACGAGGCGGATGCGCCGCAGATCGTCAAGGCGGATTCGGATTCCTCGGCGATCATGCGGCTGGCCGTCACCTCCACCAAGCTCAACATGGACGACCTGACCCAACTCGTCGAAAACGAGGTGATCGATCGCCTCGCCTCCGTCGATGGCGTTGCCGACGTTGAGGAATATGGCGACCAGGAGAAGGTCTTCCGCGTTGACGTCGACCAGGGCGCGCTCGCCAGCCGCGGGCTGACCATCGGCGACCTGACGAAGGCGCTCGACAATTCCGCGCTCGACGTGCCGGCCGGCTCGCTGAAGAGCAACACGCAGGACATCGTCGTGCGCGCCACCGCCAACCTGCAGACGCCGGCCGATTTTTCCAACGTCATCCTGCAGGACCGCGTCCGGCTCGGCGATGTCGCGACCGTTACGCTCGGCCCACGCGACGGCGAAACGGCGCTGCGCTCCAACGGCAAGCCGGGCATCGGCCTCGGCATCATCCGCCAGGCGCAATCGAACACATTGAATATCTCGACCGGCGTCAAGGCCGCCGTCGACCAGCTGTCGAAGACGCTGCCTGAGGGCACGACGATCGCCATCACCAGCGATGACGCCGTCTTCATCCAGGGCGCGATCCATGAGGTGGTGCTGGCGCTCGTGCTCGCCGCCGTCATCGTCACCGCCGTCATCTACCTCTTCCTGCGCGATTGGCGGGCGACGCTGATCCCGGCGGTCAGCATGCCCGTGGCGCTGATCGGCACGCTGGCGGCGATCTACATGGTCGGCTTCTCGATCAACATTCTGACGCTGCTGGCGATCGTGCTGGCGACCGGCCTTGTTGTCGACGACGCAATCGTGGTGCTCGAAAATATCGTGCGCCGGCGCGCCGAGGGCATGGGACCACGGGCTGCGGCCGTGCTCGGCACGCGCGAAGTGTTCTTCGCCGTCGTCGCCACGACGGCGACGCTGGCGGCCGTGTTCATTCCGCTCTCATTCCTGCCTGGCCAGGTCGGCGGCCTCTTCCGCGAATTCGGCTTCGTGCTCGCCTTTTCGGTCGGGCTGTCGTCGATCGTGGCGCTGACGCTGTGTCCAATGCTTGCCTCGCGCATGCTGACCAAGCCGATGCTCGAGGATCACGGCGTGCTGGGCCGTTTCGGCGGAGCGCTTGCCAATCTTTACAAATGGGCGCTGCGCGGTTGTCTCAACGCGCCCTTCGTCGTCATCCTGTTCTCGGTGATCTTTGCCGGTGCGGCACTCGTCGCTTTCTCGACCGTCAAGAGCGAGCTGACGCCTGAAGAGGACCGGTCGATGGTGATGATGCGGCTGACGACGCCGCAGGGATCGAGCCTCGAATATACCCGCGACAAGATGCAGCTCGTCGAGGAATATCTGCAGCCGATGGTCGATAGCGGCGACATCCGCAACGTCTTCTCGATCTCCGGCCAGGGCGGTTCGCTGAACAGCGGCTTCATGGTGCTGACGCTTGCTCCCTGGGGAGAGCGCCAGCGGACGCAGACCGAGATCGTCGGCGACATCAACCAGGCGGCCTCCCGGGTGCCGGCGTTGCGCGGCAACGCCATCTCCTCCAACAGCCTGCGCATCCGCGGCGCCGGCAGCGGCCTGCAGATGGCGCTGATCGGCAATGATCACGAGGCGCTGACGGCGGCGGCCGCCAAGCTGGTGCAGGCGCTCGAAGCCACCGGCCGATACAACACGCCGCGCCTGACCAACGAGCCCAGCCAGGCGCAGGTGTCGGTGACGATCGACCGCGAGCGCGCTTCCGATCCCGGCATCGATATTACAGGGCTTTCGACGGCGATCCAGTCGCTGCTCGAAGGGCGTTCGGTGGTCGACGTCTTCGTCGACGGCGAATCCTATCCGGTGTTGCTGACCTCAACGACACGGCCGATCGACGACCCGACCGACCTCGAAAACGTGTTCCTGAAAACCGGCGACGGCAAGATCGTGCCGATGTCGGTCATCGCTTCGATGAAGGAAGGTTCGGTCGCGCCGCAGCTCAACCGCGAGCAGCAGCTCGCTTCAGTGGCGATCACCGCCGGTGTGACGGACGGCATGTCGCTCGGCGATGCCGTCAAGCAAGTGACGGAACTTGCCGAGCCGCTGCTGCCGCCGGGCTCACGCCTGCTGCCGCTCGCCGAAGCCGCAACGCTCGAAGAGAATTCGAGCGGCATGGCGCTGACCTTCGGCTTCGCCATAGTCATCATCTTCCTGGTGCTGGCCGCACAGTTCGAAAGCGTGCTGTCCTCGCTGATCATCATGTCGACGGTGCCGCTCGGCCTTGCCTGCGCCGTCTTCGCATTGATCATCACCGGCTCCAGCCTCAATATCTACAGCCAGATCGGCCTCGTGCTGCTGGTCGGCGTCATGGCGAAGAACGGCATCCTGATCGTCGAATTCGCCAATCAGTTGCGCGACCGGGGCGAGGATGTGCGGTCCTCGATCGAGAAGGCCTGTGCGCTACGCCTTCGCCCTGTGATGATGACGATGATCGCCACCATCCTCGGCGGCGTGCCACTGGTCTTTGCCCATGGCGCGGGCGCCGAAGCGCGTGTTGCGCTCGGCTGGGTGATCGTCGGCGGTCTCGGTTTCGCGACGCTAGTGACGCTGTTCATCACGCCGGTCGCCTATCTGCTGCTTGCCCGCTTCGCCAAGCCGCACGCCCATGAGGAGGCGCGCCTGCACGAAGAGATGTCGGTCGCCACGCGAGCGCGCGCTGCGCCCGACGACGAGCAGTTACAGGCCGCCGAATAAGGCTTTCATCCGATTTTGAACGCTGCTCGAACCTGCTGCAGCGTTCTTTGCGCGTCTGAAAAGACGCGCGGCGCTGTAATCCGGTGGCGTTTCTCTTGGTGTATGAAACCTTGCGAAATAAGCTAAATTACTTCTGAAGTTTAGCCGTTTGTTAAGCATAAACGGCAATGATTGTTATCAGTAACCGACTGGTCTTCTTCGTTTCTTGGAGGCCGCAACGCGCTGGAATTCCAGCGACCCCGGACATGAGAGTCCGCGCGGACGGTTCATTTTTGTACAGTTTGCGTCTGTTGTGTTTTTGGAGTCTAGTTCCTGTGAGTATTTATCAGCGCGTTTCCGTAGACGCGGCGCTTCATGTGCTGCGCGATATCAATCGGAACATGGCCGTCACGCAAAACCACATTACCACCGGCATGCGTGTCGCAGAGGCCAGAGACAATTCCGTCTACTGGTCGATCGCCACCACTGCGCGAACCGACAATAAGGCGGTTTCGGCAATCCAGGATGCGCTCGGCATGGCCGCGGCGACGATGGGTACGGCCTATACCGGCGTCCAGAACGTCATCGACGTCGTCTCGGAGATCAAAGCCAAGCTGGTTGCAGCGACCGAAGACGGGGTCGACAAGAACAAGGTCAACGAAGAGATCAAGCAGTTGCAGGAGCAGTTGCGCAGTGTCTCCGAGGCGGCGACCTTCAATAGCGACAACTGGGTGGTTCTCAACAACGACGCGACGCCGACGCAGCCGCGCCAGATCCCGGCCTCCTTCATCCGCAACGCCGACGGCACGATCTCGGTCGGCATGCTGAGCTACCATATCGACACGACGCCGACCGGGAGCACGTCCTCCAAGGACGCGCGCTACCTGATCGACGATCGCGCCACCGGTTCCGGCGAATACGGTGTGCTGACATCGGCCTATTTCGCCACCGAGCTCGGCTCCTCGCAGGACTATGTGCTGATGCAGAGCAAGAACGGCACGACCACTGGGCAGGTGGTGATTTCGCTCTCGGCCGGCACGACGAAAGGACAGGTCAGCGAAATGATCAGCGTCGTCGATGCAGCGCTGACGCAGCTGACGACGGTCGGTTCGGCCTTTGGCGCACTGGAAAAGCGCATCAACCTGCAGAACGACTTCGCCACCAAACTGCATGACAACATCACCGCCGGCATCGGACGGCTTGTCGATGCCGACATGGAGGAAGAGTCCAGCAAGCTTAGGGCGCTGCAGACGCAGCAGCAGCTCGGCCTGCGATCGCTGAACATCGCCAACGCAACTTACGACACCGTGCGGCAGCTCTTCCAGAATTTCTAAGAGTGCGATCACCCAGCCATGCGCCCTCGTGGTTCGAGACGGCCCTTTCGGCCTCCTGACCATGAGGGCGGATTGTCGCGCTGGCCGCAGAGGCTATCGTTCTGCCATACCGTCGCGCAAGGCGCACTACTCGCTAAAACTGGTGATATCTGCGCATTCCCGCAACATCGCTTCTGTTTCGGCGCCTGAAATTCCCCTATCAAGGGAACATCTTCATTTTCTTGCCGCAATCCTTGCCATTTGCTCGGATCAGTCGAACGGAGACCGTCCTGTCCATGATCAAGAAATTCGTACTTCTAGCTATTGCCGCAAGCTATCTCAGCGCCTGCACGACGACCGATCCCTATACCGGTGAACAGAAGGTTTCCAATACGGCCGGCGGCGCCGCGCTTGGCGCCCTCGGCGGCGCGCTCGTCGGCGTGGCTGTCGGCGGCGGCGGCCACGGCAAGCGCAATGCGGCGTTGATCGGTGCGGGCGTTGGGGCTCTCGCCGGCGGTGCGATCGGCAATTACATGGACCAGCAGGAATCCGAGCTTCGCGCCCAGCTCGAAGGCACCGGCATTTCGGTGACCCGCAACGGCGACAACATCATCCTCAACATGCCCTCGAACATCACCTTCGACGTCGACCAGGACGCGGTGAAGCCGGGCTTCTATCCGACGCTGAATTCGGTGGCGATCGTGCTGCGCAAGTTCAACCGCACGCTAATCGACGTCAACGGCCATACGGATTCAACCGGCAGCCTGCAGCACAATCAGGATCTGTCGCAGCGCCGCGCGCTGTCGGTTGCCGATTATCTCGGCGGCCAGGGCATCGACCAGCGCCGCGTCTCCGCGGTCGGTTTCGGCCCGTCGCAACCCGTCGCATCCAATGCGAGCGAGGCCGGCCGCGCGCAGAACCGCCGCGTCGAGATCCAGATCGCACCGATCACGCAGGGCTGAACCCGATTGTCTGCCTTTGAAGAGGCCGGGCTTAGCCCGGCCGTTTTTGTTAATGCTGCATCGTCGCGCCCTTGGTGATCTTATCGACGATCTTCTTTTCGGCGCGCAGCGCAATGCCGACCACCTTGGCATCTTCGGGCGCAAATTCGGCGAAGACGGCGCGGTTGGCCGCGTCGTGGCCGGTCGCAAACATCTCCTCGATGAACAACGAACTGGTGATATCGCGCTCCAGCGCCCGGTGATGAACGGCTGATATGGTCGCCTCGTCGGCGGAGAGCACGATGATCGGCTGGATCGATAGCGGATTGTAGAGATTACCGGCGCGGTCCCGATAGGCTTCGCCGATGATCTCCGGATGTCGGCCGGCGATGCCTGTCATCAGGAAGGCGGTGACGTTCAGCTTCTGCCAGCCGGCAAGATTGTTTCGCAGGACGACGGCAATTTTGGTATCAAACATGAGACGGTCTTTCACCTATTTACGGGTTATGGAGTATCGGGCGCGTTGAACCAGGATTTACATCCGCAGGTCTTCGAAGGTCTTGAACGTTTGTGCGCGGGACCAACCGGCAACGCCATCCTGGCTGCGCCGGCCTTTCCCGGCATCGAGCGCATCGAGGCGCAGTTCTCAGGCAATGCCTTCGAGCCGCACCGACACGATACCTATGCACTCGGCGTGACTCTGAAGGGGGTTCAGACCTTCCGCTATCGCGGCGAGCGGCGCTTCAGCATGCCGGGGCAGGTGATCGTGCTGCATCCCGATGAGGAGCATGACGGCGGGGCGGGGACCGAGGACGGGCTGCAGTACCGCATGCTCTATCTGGAGCCGTCGCTGCTTCTTGAATGCCTGGAAGCGGATGGCGTCGGCCTGCCTTTTGTCGATGAACCCGTTATCGGCGATCCCGCGCTGGCGGGCGTGCTGCTGGCAGCACTCGGCGAACTCGACCGCGAACTGGACGAGCTTTTCGTCGACGATTTCGTATCGCGAGTGACCGGCGGGCTGTCGCGGCATGCGCGTATGCCGCGCCGGCCGCTCGGCGGTATCGCCTGGCGGCAGGCGCAGACGGCGCGAGATTATCTTGAGGCGCATGCGACCCGGGCAGTGCATTCTCTAGAGCTGGAAGCGGTAACGGGGCTCGACCGTTTCGCGCTGTCGCGGCATTTCCGGGCGGCCTTCGCCACCAGCCCGCATCGCTACCTGCTGATGCGGCGGCTGCAGCGGGCGCGGGCGATGATCGGCGCGGGCGAGGGGATTTCCGATGTGGCGGCGGCGACCGGCTTTGCCGATCAGAGTCATCTCAACCGCCATTTCAAGAAGGCCTACGGCATGACCCCCGGCCAATGGGCAGCGCTCGCGCATAACTCGGCGCCGCGCTCTAAAGCGCCTCACGTCAATCCGGATTCATGCAACGCGCTTTAAGTCTTTGATTTACGCATGTCGTTATCCCAAGACCGCATCGCACTTTTGGGCGACATGCATCAGGCGGGATTTTCCGCAAGGCCGGAACGGCGCGCGATGAAACGGGCGAGCATCGGGCCGATCATCAGGATCACCAGGAAGCGGCCGGTCTGCATCGCCATGACGAAGGGCACGTCGACATCGCTGGAGGCGGCGATGATAGCGACGGAATCGGCGCCCCCGGGGCTGGTGGCGAGATAGGCGGTCAGCGGATCTATGCCGGCGAAGACGTGAAGGGCCACCGCCATACAGCCGCAGAGCGCCATCAGCAGCACGATGCAGGCCGATACCCTCGGCAGGGCGCGCGCCACGTGCTTGAGGATCGAGCGGGTGAAACGCAGGCCGATGCTCCAGCCGACCAGCGCATAGGCGATGGCGAGCAGCCACATCGGCAGCTCGATCTTCAGGAGGCCCATGCCCTGCAGCAAGGCGCCGAGAAAGAGCGGCACGATGATCGTGCCGCCCTGGAGGCGCAGGCGCCAAACGCCATAGGCACAAAAGACCGCAAAAGCCATCGTCGCTGCAAAGGCCGGCCAGTCAATCTCGGGAAAGAGGACAAGCGGCGGCGGCTCGGTGCCGTCGGCTGCCACCCACAGGCGCGAGATCACCGAGGCGCCGACGGCGACGAAGACGACGCGCAGATACTGCATGAAGGCGACGAGACGGCCATCGGCGCCATAGGCTTCCGACATGATGACCATGGCGGAGGCGCCGCCCGGCGAGGAGCCCCAGACTGCGGTCGTGCCCGGCAGCACCTGCCAGCGCGTCAGCAGCCAGCCGAGGCCGGTGGCGATGGCGATGACCGAGAAGATGAACAGCAGGAAGAGCGGCGCGTCCTTCGCCATGGTGCCGAGAATGTCAGGGGTGATGGTGCGCGCCATCATCAGGCCGACGAGGACCTGGCCGACCTGCAGCGGCCAGAACGGCACGCGAAGCTTTCCCTTGCCGACAGTCAGCGCCAGTGCGATTGCCGCGACCATCGGTCCGATCAGCAGCGAGGCCGGCAGGGCGAAGAGCTGGAGGAAGACGACGAGAGCAGTGGAAAGCGCGAGCAGCAGCGCCCATTTCGGCAGGCCGGCATCCCGCAGCAGGCGGCTTGCGTCGCTGAATGACATGATCCCCGTGTCTTTCCTGGCCGGCGCCAAGCCCTGAGGCTGAAGATGGGAGGGGCTCCGGCATGACGAAGAAAGGCCGGCTACAAGAGCCGGCTGGCGCGGGTCCGGTATAGGCGGGTGGAAGACGGGCGGTCAATTGCGAAATCTGACTTCCCAGCGCCCTGGAATGCGAATTTGATTCATGCGGCCGCTCTAAGCCATTGTTTTGTATGTCTCCCTCCGAAGCCGCTGCACGGTTTGGGCGGGGTATCGTCAGAAACGCACATGGCTGGCAAGAAAATCAAGCAGGGCGCGTACACGCGCCGGCAGTAGGCCGCCCTGGCCCATATAGAGGGCGTAAAACTCCTCGAGATCGCCGGGATTGGCCTCTTCGAGCACCGGCACCAGGCGCCCGGCTTCGATATCGGGGCGCACGGTGAAGGCGGCAAGGCGGGCAAGGCCGGCGCCTGATAAAGCGAGGTGGCGCATCGCCTCGCCGTCTCCCACCTGCACGCCGGGGGTGATCGGGATCATCAGCGTTTCGCCGTCCTCGCGCAGCGGCCAGCCCTCTACGGCGCGGGCGTAGGAAAAGCCGATGCGGCAATGGCGGCGGAGATCGGCGGTCGAGCGTGGTTCGCCGTGGCGCGATAGATAATCCGGCGACGCGACGATGATCCTGCTGGTGGCGCCAAGCTTGCGGGCGATCAGGCTGGAATTCTTCAACGGGCCGGCGCGGATCGCGACATCGGCGCGTTCTTCCATCAGGTCGACTATCCTGTCGGTATGGGAAATATCCAGTGTCACGGCCGGATGAAGCGCCATGAAGGCAGGCACGAGCGGCGCCAGCACATGGTTGCCGAAGGAGCCGCTGGTGTTGATGCGGATGCGGCCTGAGGCCTGTTCGCCTGTCGAGACCTGACGTTCAGCCTCGGCGATATCGGCAAGGATGGCGATGCTGCGCTCGTAGAAGGCGCAGCCTTCCGGCGTCAGTTGCAGCCTGCGGGTCGAACGGTTGACGAGGCGGGCGCCGAGGCGGGTCTCCAGCCGGGCGACGAGCTTGCTGACAGCCGACGGCGTCATGCGCCGGGCCGTGGCGGCCGCGGAAAAGCCACCGCGCTCGACGACGCTGACAAAGACTTCCATTTCGCCGGAGCGATTGATGTCCTGACGGCTCATGATGAATTTAAGTCACAGATGATTTGCTTTTAGGCAATCTATATCATCGGGCGACCGAGGTCTATCTGATAGGAAATACAGGAGACAGATCCATGGACTACAGAAATCTCGGTGCCTCCGGCCTCAGAGTATCGGTCTTGAGCTTCGGCGCGGGCACATTCGGCGGCAGCGGGCCGCTGTTCGGCGCCTGGGGCAATACCGATGCCGAGGAAGCGCGGCGGCTTGTCGATATCTGCCTCGAAGCCGGCGTCAATCTCTTCGACACGGCCGACGTCTATTCGGCCGGCGCTTCCGAGGAGGTGCTCGGCCAGGCGATCCGAGGCCGGCGAGACGCTGTGCTGATCTCGACGAAGACGGCGCTGCCAATGGGCGAGGGGCCGCAGGACTGGGGAACGTCGCGGGCGCGGCTGATCCGCGCGACCGAGGATGCGCTGCGCCGGCTCGGGACCGACTATATCGACCTCTTGCAGCTTCACGCCTTCGATGCCTCGACGCCGGTCGAGGAGGTGCTGTCGACGCTCGACGGGCTCGTCGCTGCAGGCAAGATCCGTTATGTCGGCGTTTCCAATTTTGCCGGCTGGGAACTGATGAAGTCGCTTGCCGCCGCCGAGCGCTGGGGCTATCCGCGTTATGTCGCCCATCAGGTCTATTATTCGCTGGCGGGGCGAGACTACGAATGGGAGTTGATGCCGCTTGGTGCCGACCAGGGTGTGGGAGCCCTCGTCTGGAGCCCACTTGCCTGGGGCCGGCTGACCGGCAAGATCCGCCGCGGCCAGCCGCTGCCCAAGGCAAGCCGGCTGCACGAGACGGCGCAATACGGCCCGCCTGTCGACGACGAGAAACTATTCGACATCGTCGAGCTTCTGGATGCCATCGCATTGGAAACCGGCCGGACGGTGCCGCAGATCGCCATCAACTGGCTGCTCGGCCGGCCGACGGTATCGAGCGTCATCATCGGCGCCCGCAATGAGGAACAGCTCAGGCAGAACCTCGACGCGAGCGGCTGGAGCCTGTCGAAGGAGCAGATCGAAAGGCTCGACGCGGTCAGCACTGTCACTGCGCCCTATCCCTATTTTCCCTATCGGCGGCAGGAGGGTTTTGCGCGGCTCAATCCGCCGATTGTCTGAGGTGCGAGGGCGGCGGATCTGGCTATAGCCACCGGCCTATAACAAAAGGGGAATGAAATCTTCTGCCAATCTTAACTGGACAGCCGCTTTGACTTGCCGCATACCCAGCCTGAGCTGCGGAACACGATATGGTTTCTGCGGAATGGCAGGGAGATCAAAGGGATGGCGCTGAAGGACGCGAAGGCGGGCACACGCAACGAGGCCGGAATTGCCGCGGTGCTTGGTATTCTCAAGCAGAGCTTCGGCGAACGTTTTCAGACCGGCCAGTCCTTCCGCGAACAGCATGCCCATACGACCACTTACATCCCGCCGCAGCTGCCGGACGGTGTGCTCTTCGCCGAGAGCGCCGAGGACGTGAAGGTAGCGGTCAGGGTGTGTGCGACCCACAAGGTGCCGGTGATCGGCTTCGGTGTCGGCACCTCGCTGGAGGGCCAGGTCAATGCCGCCAATGGCGGTATTTCGATCGATTTCAGCCGCATGAACCGGGTGCTCGAGGTCAATCCCGAAGATCTCGACTGCACCGTCGAACCGGGTGTGACACGCGAGGCGCTGAACATCCACTTGCGCGATACCGGCCTGTTCTTCCCGATCGATCCCGGCGCCAACGCCTCGATCGGCGGCATGGCCTCGACGCGGGCCTCCGGCACCAATGCGGTGCGCTACGGAACGATGAAGGACAATGTGCTTGCCGTCACCGCGGTCACCGCCAATGGCGAGGAGATCCGCACGGCCCGGCGCGCCCGCAAATCCTCGGCGGGCTACGACCTGACGCGGCTCTTCGTCGGCGCCGAGGGCACGCTCGGCATCCTGACTTCGGTGACGCTGCGCTTGCAGGCGATTCCGCAGAAGATCGCCGGAGGGGCCTGTGCCTTTCCAAGCATCAAGGCCGCTTGCGATGCCGTCATCATGACGATCCAGATGGGCATTCCGGTGGCGCGCATCGAGCTGCTCGATACGGTGCAGATGCGGGCCTGCAACGCCTATTCCAAGCTCTCATATGCCGAAAGCCCGACGCTGTTCCTCGAATTCCACGGCACCGACGAGACGGTGCCGTTGCAATCGGCAGCCTTTGCCGAGATCGCGGCGGAATGCGGCGGCGGCGAATTCCTGTGGACGGCCAATGCCGAGGATCGGACGAAGCTCTGGAAGGCGCGCCACGACGCCTATTGGGCCGCAAGGGCGCTGGCGCCTGGGCTTGCCGCACTTTCGACCGATGTTTGTGTTCCGATATCGAGGCTCGCCGATTGTGTTTCCGAAACGCAGGCGGATATCGAGGAGCACGGGCTGTTGGGGCCGATCGTCGGCCATGCCGGCGACGGGAACTTCCATGTGCTGCTGTTGTTCGACGACAGGAGTGCCGAAGACATCGCCAGGGCTGAGAGCTTCGTGCAGCGACTCAACCAGCGGGCGCTCGACCTGGACGGGACATGCACCGGCGAACACGGGATCGGGCAAGGCAAGATGGCGTTTCTGGAACAGGAGCTCGGCGGCGCGGTGGATCTGATGCGACAGGTGAAACAGGCGCTCGATCCAGACGATATCTTCAATCCCGGCAAGATTTTCCACCATGGCTGAAAACGGAATATTCTCATGAACTTGGGCCTTGCCCCCGGCATGAATAGCGCTAGAACAGGATGATGTTGCGCCGGCTCAACCTGAAATCTGAATCCTGTTCTCAAATAAAGAGTTAGAGCATGATGTCGTCCGAAAACCGCTCACACTTTTCGGCATCATGCTCTAGTGTCGGCAACAGAATCCCGAATGGAGACGCTTTGCATTGGTAGGCCGGTTCCTCGTCTTTCTGGGGGGAGTGATCGTCGTAGTGCTGTTTGTGGCGCTGCTTGCGCCGCTGTTCATCGACTGGACGGATTTCCGCAAGAATTTCGAGGATCAGGCAAGCCGCATCATTGGCAAGAAAGTCACGGTCTACGGCACGGTGGATGCGCGCCTGCTGCCGTTTCCATCGGTGACGCTGCATGACGTGCGCGTCGGCCAGGAAGCTGACGGTACGCCGATCGTCAAGGTCGAGCAGTTCTCCATGGATGCTGAGCTCGCACCATTCCTGTCGGGTGAAGCGCTGATCTTCGACATGCGCATCGTCAATCCGAAGGTGCGCTTGAGATTGCTGAAGGACGGCACGCTCGACTGGATGCGCGGCAGCCGCGCGGAAATACCGGCAAGGACAGTCGTACTCGAAAACGTCCATGTCAGCGGCGGCGAGGTCGAATTCATCGACGACCAGTCGGGCCGCTCGCGTCGTATCACCGGCCTCAATGCGGAAATGTCGGCAAAGTCGCTGGCCGGCCCCTGGCGCATCGAGGGCGACGCTGCGCTTGACGGCGAGCATGGCGGCTTCTCGATCTCGAGCAGCCAGCCGGACGAGAAGGGCGTGCTGCGCATGCGCACGAGGCTTTCGCCGGACGAGCATCCCGTCAGCGTCGATCTCGACGGTGAGTTGAAGCTCGTCGACAGCAAGCCGAATTATCAAGGCCAGCTTTCGGCAGCGATCGAGACCCGCAACAGCGCCAAGCCCGCCAACAAAAAAGAGCAGCCGCCGCGCGTCAAGGGCCGCTTCGAGCTCACCAATGAACGCATCCGCATTCCCGAATACCGGATGGAGATCGGCCCGACGGACGATCCCTATGTCATAACCGGCGAGGCGACGCTCGATACCGGCAATGCGCCGGAGTTCCTGTTGACCGCCGATGGGCAGCAGATCGACGTCAACCGCATCGGCAACCAGGGCTCGGCGGGCAAGACGACACGGGATCCCGCTGTTTCGGCGCGCCAACGGCTGAATTCGCTGATCGATGTCGTCCGGCAGGTGCCGATCCCGCAGGTGCCGGGCAAGGCGAGCGTCAAACTGCCGGCGATCGTCGCCGGCGATACGACGCTGCGCGACGTGCAGCTGGAGCTCGAACCGGCCGGCACTGGCTGGATGATCGATAGCGCCACCGGCACGCTGCCGGGGCGCACGCAGGTGGAAGGCAAGGGCAAGCTGCTGCTTCAGGGCGAAGCTTCGTTTAATGGCCAGATCGTGGTGGCCTCCAGCCAGCCGACGGGGCTTGCCTCCTGGCTTGCCGGCTCGGTCGATCCGGCCATCCGGCAATTGCGGCAGGCGGGCTTTTCCGCCAATGTCAGCCTGACGCACGAATTGCAGCGTTTTGAAAATCTCGAGATTGCCATCGGACCGGCGACGCTGAAGGGTCGGCTGGAGCGCCAGGCGATCTCCGGCCAGACGCCGACGTTGTCGGTGGCGCTGAACGGCGATACGCTCGATCTGGACGCGCTGCAGGCGCTGAGCGGGCTCATGACCGGCCCGGATGCCGGCGATAACGTGCTCGACCACAAGATCGCTGCCCAGCTCAAGGCCGATAAGTTCACGGCCTTCGGCGTCGACGCCGAGAATGTCGAGACCACCTTTACGATTGCCGATGGGGCGCTTGCCGTCGACCGGCTGTCGATCAAGAATATCGCAGGCGCAGAGCTGACGGCGACGGGTAGGGCGGAAGGCTCGTTGCTCGACTACAAGGGCGCGGGTGAAATCACCTTCAAATCGGCCGACCCCGGCGGCTTCTTTACCATGCTGCGCGAGCACCTACCGCATCACCCGGTGCTTGACCGGCTGGTGCGCAATGCTGGGTGGTACGGCAATACGGCGCTTCGCGGCGCGCTGACGCTCGGCGGCGACGAGGGCAACGCGCTGACGGTGACGCTTGCCGGTGTCTCGAACGGCAGCCGCGTCAATCTCGATTACCGCATGTCCGATCTCTTGGCGCTGACCGGCAACGGCACGACGAGCCTTGAGGCGACGCTCGAAAATGCCGTGCCGTCCATCCTGTTCGGCCAGGCTGGACTCGATCCGCTGCCAGTCGATGTCGGGGCCAACGGCCGCCTGACGCTGAAGGTGAAGGTATCGGGCAATGATCCCGCCGATGCGGCGCTGAGCTTTGCAACCGACCGGACCTCGTTCACCGCCAACGGCAAGGTCGATGTCCGGCCGGAGACCTTTATGAACGGTCAGATCGCGCTTTCGCTCGACAGTGCCGATATCGACCCCTATCTCATCATGAACGGCATCGCCCTGCCGCAGACCGGAACCGGGCTGCCGTTCGGCCTGCAGGTCAATGCCGCCGTCGATAGCGACAAGATCGCCTTTTCGGATCTCAAGGGCCATGCGGCCGACAACGAATTTTCAGGCGCGTTGAGCTTCGACCGGAAAGCTGCGAAGACGACCGCGAGCGGCGGGCTGACGCTCTCCAAGGCCGATGCCGGCTGGCTCGGCGAGGCGGTGTTCGGCCAGATCGTCGATCCCGCCAACGGTCAGCTGACGACGGCGCCGCTGGGGCTGCCCATCTTCAAGGATCTCGACGTCAACGTGAAGCTGACGGCCAAGGAGTTCTGGCCCGGCCTGCCGGAAACGGCGGTGTCCGACTTCACCAGCAACGTCGCCTACAAGGGCGACGAGCTGCAGCTTAACGACATGGCGGGCAACTGGGACGGCGGAAAGCTTTCCGGCAACCTGCTCTTCACCAATGCCAACGGCACGGGTTTCCTGCAGACGAAGCTTGCGCTTGCCGATTCCGATCTTTCCGGCGTCGTCTGGCTGCGCGACGGTGCGCCGATCGCCAACGGCAAGTTCGGATTGTCGCTGTCGATGGAGGCCTCGGGCAAGACGATCGGCGAGATCGCCAGCTCGCTCAATGGTTCGGGCGAACTGAGGCTTGGCGATACCAGCATACGCGGGCTGAACCTTGCCATCCTTCCGCCGCTGCTTGCCGCGACCGATACGATGCAGGAGCAGATCAATGCCGGCAAGGTGCACCCGATCATTGAGACGCTGCTCAGCAACGGCGAGGCGAAGCTGCCGCCGCTCGGCGTCCCCTTCAACATCGCTGACGGGACGCTGAGGGTGCAGAATGTCACCGTCGCCAACGATCTCGCCCGCATCACCGCCGATGCGCAGATCGCGCTGCCGGAAGAGCGGGTCAGCGCGACCCTGGGTGTCGGGTTCAATCCGGGCAGCGAAGCGCTTTCCGGCGCCGAGCCGGCGCTCAAGCTGAATTTTTCCGGCATGCTGCCGTCACCCGGCAAGACGATGGATGTGACCGATATCACCAGCT
The DNA here is from genome assembly GCF_002953715.1 of Rhizobium leguminosarum. GTDB lineage: Bacteria > Pseudomonadota > Alphaproteobacteria > Rhizobiales > Rhizobiaceae > Rhizobium > Rhizobium leguminosarum_V. The sequence continues at coordinate 2,868,021 of NZ_CP025012.1, read as the reverse complement.
ATCTGTCGCTGCGCGCTTTTGAGCGCGAGCGCCGGCGGGTCGAACGGCTGCAGGCGATTGTGCTCGAAAAACAGCGGCTGCGCCGCGAGGTGGCGCTCTACCGGTTCAACGACGCCGAGCGCATCAAGGCGGCCGAGCTCGAGAAACAACGGCAGGCGGAGGAAGCGCGGCTGCGTGCACTGGCGCAGCAAGCAGCCGCTGAGAAAGCTGTTGCCGAGGCAGAGGCTGCACGCGCGGCGGAAGCCAAAGCGAAGGCGGATGCGCAGGCGAGGGCTGCCGCCGAGGCGGAAGCGGCACGGCGCAGCGGGCAAGCACAGCCGGGTCCGCTCAATTTCGACCAGTTGCCGGGCGTTCAGGCGCAGTGAGATTGCATAGAATTTGATTCATGCAAGGCGCTTCAGATCTTTGTTTTCATTGACTTTGCGTCCCAAATCGCCCCGCGGATTTGTGAAACATGCATCAGGCCCGGGTCACGGCCGGCGGTCGCCGCCGGCCTTCAGCCAGGAAAGCACATGCAAGCGCAGCGCCGAGGACAGGTTGCTATCCGGCGGGCGGTGGTCGTCGATTTCGGAGATCAGGGCGGCGAGTGGTATCGAACGGCCTGCGGCAATCATCTTCAGCTCGGCCCAGAACTCGTCTTCAAGCGAGAAACTGGTGCGATGACCGTGCAATGTCGCCGAATGCTTGCGGATCATGGAGCGCCTTCACATCCCGGTTAGAGCGCCGCGAGGACGCGCTCAGGACATTGTGTCAAATCATGCGTGGATTGGCAGATCGATTCAGGGAAACCGCGCAAGTGGCTGATCGCAGAATCCATTCCGGCATTTCAAGCTTTGCGTGAAACCCTCACGCGCCGTCGTCATCGGTCTCGATCCGGCCGTCGCGATGGGCCTTCTCGGCCTTGTCGTTCAGGCTGCGGGTCAGTTGCTTTTCGGCCTTGGCGCGGCCGAAGGAGATGCGGTTCTGTTCGGCCTGCTTTTCCTTTTCGGAGCGAGCCTGCTTCTTGCGGAACTGGCGCAGATTGATGATTTCGGCGCTCATGCGTTTGCCTGAATTCCCTATGAAAAAGGGAGGCTCGGCCTCCCTTCAAATCACTGTTTCTTGCGGAAGGAGTCGAGCGACACGACGGAGCCCGGTTTTTTCTCCTCGCCGTCGGCGGGTTTTGCGCCCGCGGCGTCATCGGGCTTTCCAGCCGCATCCACCGGATAGGCGGTGATTTCACCGGACGGCAATTCCTCGCCATCGGCGAGCGGCACGTCGAATTCGAGCTCGAAGTTGACGGAGGGATCGTAGAAGCCGCGGATCGCATTGAATGGGATGACCAGCTTTTCCGGAACGTCTGAGAAGGAAAGACCGATCTCGAAATGCGTCTCGGTGATCTTCATGTCCCAGAACTGGTGCTGGATGACGATAGTCATCTGCTCGGGGTATTTCGACTTCAGGTGCTGGGAGATGCGCACGCCGGTCGCGCCCGTGAGGAAGGTGATGAAGAAGTGATGATCACCGGGCAGGCGGCCCGTGGCTGCGACTTCCGCCAATACCTTGCGGATGACGCCGCGAAGTGCATCCTGTGCCAGAATGTCGTAGCGGATATGATCCTGCCCCATGCTTTTCCTGTCTTTCGTCGGTTCGGAGTCTTTTCACAAGGTTGTATGCCACGTCCGGGCGCCTTGGGAAAGACCGGAGCCGAGTCACGTTTTTAAGCAGCATACATGATTTCGGCGGCAGGGAGAAGGTGAAGGCTTCTGTTGCCAGGTGCCTTCGGACCCCGCCTAGAGGTGCGAACCACTAGGACTTTGATTGAAGTGTCACACCGCGATTAAGCAGCGAGACGAGCTTCCGCATAGTTGTCGTTTGCAACTACAATTTTAGCCCGATAACGGCGGTACAATGCCGAGCAAAAAGACGATCTTTACACCCTTGTCGATCCTGTTTCGCCCCCATCAAAAGCCGGCCTTCGAGACCGCCGGTTTTTGGTGGAGGCGCCGGGTACCGCCCCCGGGTCCAATAGGTTTATTACACCGCTCATTTATCGCCATAGCCGGCCCGAAAGCCGGCATGGGTGATATAGTGGTTTCCTCGGCCCAAGGAAAGGGCAAACGTCATAAAAGCGTTATGCGACCCATCAGAAACATTAGGAAAATGCCCGGCGGTGATTGGTTTCCCGCTGTCGAAGGTTTAAATTAGCCAAAACGGAATCAGCGCGACATGAAGCAATATCTCGATCTCTTGAATCATGTGATGGAAAAGGGCTCCGACCGGGGCGACCGCACCGGCACCGGCACACGCTCGGTCTTCGGCTACCAGATGCGCTTCGACCTGGAAGAGGGCTTCCCCGTCCTCACCACGAAGAAGCTGCATCTGCGCTCGATCATCCACGAGCTTCTCTGGTTCCTGAAGGGCGAGACGAATATCCGCTATCTCAAGGAGAACGGCGTTTCGATCTGGGACGAATGGGCCGATGAAAACGGCGATCTCGGGCCCGTTTACGGCGCTCAGTGGCGCTCATGGCCAGCGCCCGACGGCGGCCATATCGACCAGATCGCCAATCTCGTCAAAGGCATCGTCAATAATCCGAATTCGCGCCGCCACATCGTCTCGGCCTGGAATCCGGCCGAAGTGGACGAAATGGCGCTGCCGCCCTGCCATTGCCTGTTCCAGTTCTATGTGGCTGATGGCAAGCTTTCCTGCCAGCTCTACCAGCGCTCGGCCGATATCTTCCTCGGCGTGCCGTTCAATATCGCTTCCTACGCGCTACTGACGATGATGGTGGCACAGGTGACCGGACTGAAGCCTGGCGATTTCGTCCACACGCTCGGCGACGCCCATCTCTATCACAACCATTTCGACCAAGCGAAGCTGCAGCTTGCGCGCCGGCCGAAGCCGCTGCCGTTCATGCGCATCAGTCCTGAGGTGAAGGACATTTTCGGCTTCACCTTCGACGATTTCGAGCTGATCGGCTACGAGGCCGATGCCAGCATCAAGGCGCCGATCGCCGTCTGATCCAGGATATTCCATGGCCGAGATCCGCAGGACCATTATCGCCGCCGTTGCTCGCAACGGCATTATCGGCCGTGACGGTGACATGCCGTGGCGGCTTTCGAGCGATCTCAAACGCTTCAAGGCGCTGACATTGGGCAAGCCTGTGGTGATGGGCCGCAAGACCTACGATTCGATCGGCAAGCCGCTGCCGGGACGGCCGAACGTCGTCATCTCGCGGCAGGCGGCGATAGACCATCCTGATGTCTCCATGGCCCATTCGCTGCCCGAGGCGATGACGGCAGTCGACAGGCTGGCGCTCGAAACCGGCGTCGACGAGATCTGCATTATCGGCGGCGGGCAGGTCTATGTCCAGGCGATCGGCCTTGCCGACCGGATGTGCATCACGCATGTCGAGGCCGATCTCGACGGAGACGCGGCGTTTCCCGCGATCGATCCCGATATCTGGCAGGCGGGGGAGGCGATCGCGGTTCCGGCCGGCGAAAAGGACAGCTATCCCACGCGTTTCGTCGTCTACGAACGCCGTCACGCCTGAAAATGAACTATTTTCCAATTAAATTGACCAAGTTTCTCACGCTGCGTTGAAAGCCGATGCGGCGATACCTATAACGGTCACCAACGCGTCCGCCGGTCAGCCCCCACGGTTTCGGATGCGTCGAGACTTAACGAACAACGAGGTTTTGATGCCCTGGAGCAATCAGAATGGCGGCGGCGGCCCTTGGGGCGGCGGCGGCGGTAATAATCAGGGACCATGGGGACAGGGGCCGAACCGGCCGCGCGGTGGCGGCGGCAAGGGCGGACCGCCTGATCTGGAAGATATCATCCGGCGCGGCCAGGACCAACTGCGCAACATCATTCCCGGCGGCTTCAATGGCGGCGTGGCAGTGATCGTCGCGGCGATCGTCGCCGTCTTCTGGCTGATCCAGTGCATCTATGTCGTGCAGCCGGACGAACGCGGCGTCGAACTGCGGTTCGGCAAGCCGAAGGACGAGATTTCGATGCCGGGCCTGCATTTCCACCTGTGGCCGATGGAGACCGTGGAGACGGTCAAGGTGACCGTACAGCAATTGAACATCGGGGCGACTTCGGCATCGTCTTCGAACGGCCTGATGCTGTCCAGCGACAAGAGCGTTATCAACGTGCAGTTCGCTGTCTTCTACACCGTCAGCGATCCGAAGGCCTATCTCTTCAACGTCGAAAATCCGGCAGAGACGCTGCAGCAGGTTTCCGACAGTGCGATGCGTGAAATCGTCGGCCGGCGTCCGGCGCAGGACGCCTTCCGCAGCAATCGCCAGCCGATCGAAGTGGATGTGCTCAATATCCTGCAGGACACGATGAACCGCTACGGCGCGGGCGTGACCGTCACCGGCGTGACGATCCAGAACGTGGCGCCGCCGCGGGAAGTCGCCGATGCTTTCGAAGAAGTGCAGCGTGCCGGCCGTGACCGCGATAGCACGATCGAAGAGGCCAATCGCTATACCAACCAGAAGCTCGGCCAGGCGCGAGGCGATGCGGCGCGAATCCGTGAAGATGCAGCCGCCTACAAGGACCGTGTCGTGAAGGAAGCGGAAGGTGAAGCGCAGCGGTTCACGGCGATCAACGACGAATATTCCAAGGCGCCCGACGTGACCCGCAAGCGGTTGTACCTGGAAACGATGGAGCAGGTGCTGAAGAATTCCCGGAAGGTCATCATCGACGAGAAGCAGGGCGTCCTGCCCTATCTGCCGCTCAATGAGCTCGGCAAACCGGCGCAGCAGGGAGGTTGAGTCATGACATCGAACAGACTTCCCATCATTCTTCTCATCCTCGCCATCGTTTTGGTCGGGCTCTATTCGTCCATCTTCGTGGTGAATGCACGTGAGCAGGCCATTGTCGTCCGTTTCGGCCAGATCCAGTCGGTCAAGACCGAGCCTGGCATTTATTTCAAGCTGCCCTTCGGCTTCATGGATGCCGACCGCGTTCAGCTGGTCGAAAAGCAGGCGCTGAGGCTCGATCTCGACAATATCCGGGTTCAGGTCCAGGACGGCCAGACCTTCGACGTCGATGCCTTCGTGATCTACAACATCTCGGATGTCCGCCGTTTCCGCGAAACGGTATCGGGCGATCGCGAAGCTGCGGAAGCGCGGTTGAGAGCGCAGCTCGATTCATCGCTTCGCCGCGTCTACGGTCTGCGTGACTACAATGCGGCGCTCTCGGAAGAGCGTGTCGCGATGATGCTGGAGATTCGCGACGATCTGCGCACAGATGCCGAAAATCTCGGCCTGCATATAGACGACGTTCGCATCCGCCGCACAGACCTTTCGCCGGAGGTTGCGCCGAACACCTATAATGCCATGCGTTCGGAACGCCTTGCCGAGGCCGAGCGCATCCGTGCCGAGGGTAATGAGGAAGGCCAGAGGCGCCGAGCCGTCGCCGACCGTCAGGTTGTCGAGCTCACCGCAGGCGCGCAGCGCGATGCGGAAATCCTTCGAGGCCAGGGCGATGCGGAACGTAACCGCGTCTTCGCCGAGGTCTTCAGCAAGGATCCAGCCTTCTTCGAGTTCTACCGCTCGATGGCGGCCTATTCCTCCGCTCTCTCGTCGCAGGACACGACGCTGGTGCTGTCGCCGAATTCGGAATTTTTCCGCTATTTCGACAATGCCGCCGGCACCCTGCATCCGTCGCCAGCAAGCCCGGCAGTACCGGCTCCGGCAGCGCCTGGGGCACCTGCCCAGCCGACGAATTGAAGTAGGGGATACCCCCGATAATACTGAAAGGGCCGGCCCGAGTGCCGGCCCTTTTTTCGTGGAATGGTCGCGATAATTAGGCTTTTGCGAGGGCACGTCACATTGCACGGGGATTTCGCGAAAAGGTGATTTCGCCCTCCATCATTCCGCCTTATGCTGGTGCTCAATGTGCGCATGTACCCCTTATGAGGAAGCTTGATGGCCCCCACGATTCGCTCGCCCTTCAGACGAACGCTCGCGCTTATGGCCAGCGCTGCAATTCTTGCGCATGCCGGCATGAACGGGGTCGCGTACGCCCAAACCGCAGCTGAGACGACAGCGCCCGGGGTTGCCGCGCCCGCTCCGGCTACTCCGGAAACGGCTGCTCCCGCTCCTACGCCTGCCGCACCCGCCGCACCGCAGCAGGCCGCCCCGACCCAGGCCGTCGTGCCCAATAACGGCCCGGCTTCGGTCGCCGACCTTGCCGAGGGGTTGCTCGACGCGGTGGTCAACATCTCGACCTCGCAGAATGTGAAGGACGATGAGGGCGCAGGCCCGGCGCCGCGCGCGCCCGACGGGTCGCCTTTCCAGGAATTCTTCAACGATTTCTTCAACAAGCAGCAGGGCAACAAGGGCGGCAACCACAATGTCAGCTCGCTCGGCTCCGGCTTCGTTATTGATCCTGCCGGCTATATCGTCACCAATAACCATGTGATCGAGGGCGCCGACGACATCGAGATCAATTTCGCCAATGGTTCGAAGCTTAAGGCGAAGCTGATCGGCACCGATACGAAGACCGATCTTTCGGTGCTGAAGGTTGAGCCGAAGGCACCGCTAAAATCCGTGAAATTCGGCGATTCCAGCACGATGCGCATCGGCGACTGGGTGATGGCGATCGGCAATCCGTTCGGCTTCGGCGGTTCGGTGACGGTCGGCATCATTTCCGGGCGCGGCCGCAACATCAATGCCGGCCCCTACGACAACTTCATTCAGACGGATGCGGCGATCAACAAAGGCAATTCCGGCGGCCCGCTCTTCAACATGAAGGGTGAAGTGATCGGCATCAACACGGCGATCATTTCGCCGAGCGGCGGCTCGATTGGCATCGGCTTCTCGGTGCCGTCGGAGCTTGCTTCCGGCGTCGTCGATCAGCTGCGCGAATATGGCGAGACGCGGCGCGGCTGGCTCGGCGTGCGCATCCAGCCGGTGACAGACGATATCGCCGACAGCCTCGGGCTCGACACTGCAAAGGGAGCGCTGGTCGCCGGCGTCATCAAGGGTGGACCGGTTGATGACGGCTCGATCAAGGCGGGCGACGTCATTTTGAAATTCGACGGCAAGACCGTCAGCGAAATGCGCGACCTGCCGCGTGTCGTGGCGGAAAGCACGGTCGGCAAGGAAGTCGACGTGGTGGTGCTGCGCGACGGCAAGGAGCAGACCGTCAAGGTGAAGCTTGGCCGGCTTGAGGACAGCGACCAGGCGGCTGCATCCGACGATGCGGCGCCTGATGGCTCGCAGGATGACGGCGTCATCACACCGGATCCCGGCGAGAACAACGACATGGACCAGCCTGACACCGGCGATCAGGCCCAACCCGCACCGGGTACGCCCGACCAGCATAAGGGCCAGGTGTCGCCGGATGCGGCAACGCCGAAGAACGTGCTCGGGCTGTCGCTGTCGCTTTTGAGCGCTGAGACGCGCAAGGCCTTCGGCATCGCCGAGAGCGTCGACGGCGTCGTCGTGACAGAGGTGACGCCCGGCTCCGCCTCGGCCGAAAAGGGGCTGAAGCCCGGCGATGTGATCGTCGAGGTGGCGCAGGAGTTCATGAAGTCACCGGATGCCGTCGCCGCCAAGGTGCAGGCGCTGAAACAGGAAGGCCGCCGCAACGCCCAGCTGATGATCGCATCGGCGAATGGCGATCTGCGGTTCGTGGCTGTGCCGATGGAATAAGGGAGCTACGGCGGCAGTGAATTTGCCGCTGTGGTCTCCAACTCTCCCTTATTCCTGTGCTTGTCACAGGAATCCGGTGCGCCCAAGTCTTTGGGCGCAGAAGACCCTTCTCTCCTGACGTAAGTCACTCACCGCGCAGACGCGCGGCGGCTGGATTCCTGTGACGAGCACAGGAATGAGGGCGGAGAGGGTGCGCCGGGCGGCCTTTCGAAACGGGACCGTTGGCCTAGCGGTCCGGAGGTGACAGGCTCTTTGGCAGGTTTATGGAGGTTGCCCTTCCGTACGAGCCACCAGCGATCAGCCCCGATTTCGGGAATGTCGCTGGTATCGCTTTCAAGCCGTCACGAAATCCGTCTTCCGGTAGCCCTGGATGTAGAGCAGGGCGGTCAGGTCGCCGTGGTTGATGCGCATCTGTGCTTCGACAGCGACTGCCGGCTTGGCGTGGAGGGCGACGCCGGCGCCGGCGAGGTGAAGCATGCCGAGATCGTTGGCGCCGTCACCGACGGCGATCGCTTCTTCCGGCGAAATGCCGAGGCGAGCCGAAATCTCGTTCAGCGCATCGACCTTCGCCTGCTTGCCGAGGATCGGTTCGGCGACGAAGCCGGAGAGAATGCCGCCGTCTTCGAGCAGCGTGTTGGCGCGGTTTTCATCGAAGCCGAGGGTAGCAGCGATGCGGCTGGTGAAGACGGTGAAGCCGCCGGAGACAAGCGCGGTGTAATAGCCTTTAGACTTCATGGTGGCAAGCAGTTCCGGGCCGCCCGGCGTGAGCGTGATGCGCTTGGCGATCACCTCGTCGACGACCGATATCGGCAGGCCCTTCAGCAGGGCGACACGCTCACGCAGGGCAGGCTCGAAGGCGATCTCGCCATTCATGGCGCGGGCGGTGATGGTCGCGACCTTCTCCTTCAGGCCGACTTCGGCGGCGAGTTCGTCGATGCATTCCTGGCCGATCATCGTCGAATCCATGTCGGCGATCAGCAGCTTCTTGCGGCGGGTCTCCTGCTCCTGGATGACGAGGTCGATCGGCGCGTTTGATATGACGGCAAGGATATTGGCCTCTGCCGCTTGCGCATCGGTGCCGTCGCGCAGCGCGATGTCGCAGGCTATGCCATCAGCCAGCCAGTAGAGACCGGAAGCCTTCACGGCCTCCGCCGCCTGTTCGGCGATCGCGGGTGTCAGCACGGGATTTGACGGATTGGCAACAAGCGTGGCAACGAGGGCCATGATGGAAAACCTTCTGAGCACAGTGAACGCGATCCTGATAACCGGGCCGACCGCCAGCGGCAAGTCCGCGCTCGCCGTCGAATTGGCCAAGCGCCATGACGGCGCGGTCATCAACGCCGACAGCATGCAGGTTTACGACACGCTGCGGGTGCTCACCGCGCGCCCGTCGGAAGAGGAGATGCAGGGCGTGCCGCATCATCTCTACGGCCACGTGCCGGCCGGTGCGGCCTATTCCACCGGCGCCTGGCTGCGGGATGTCTCGGCATTGCTGCCGGCGCTCAGGGTCGCCGGGCGGCTGCCGGTCTTCGTCGGCGGCACAGGGCTTTATTTCAAGGCGTTGACCGGTGGTCTCTCCGATATGCCCGCGATACCGGAGGCGCTGCGGGAGACCCTCAGGACGCGGCTGCTGGAGGAGGGCCCGGACGGGCTCTATGGCGAACTCGCCGCGGCAGATCCCGCCATGGCGGCAAGCCTCAACCGCCAGGACGGGCAGCGGATCGTCCGGGCGCTGGAGGTGGTGAAGGCGACGGGGCGGTCGATCGCCGATTTCCAGGGCCAGTCGGGACCGGTGATCATCGACGCCGATGAGGCCCGCAAGATCGTCGTGCTGCCGGATAGGGCGGTACTGCATCAGCGCATCAACGGGCGTTTCGAAAAAATGCTGCAGCAAGGCGCGGAAGATGAGGTAAGGGCGCTGCTTGCGCTCGATCTGCCGGCCGAGGCGCCTGTGATGAAGGCAATCGGCGTGTCGCAGATTACGGCGATGGTCCGGGGCGAGATGACGCGCGACGAGGTGCTGGAAAAGGGGGCTGCGGCGACGCGGCAATATGCCAAGCGGCAAATGACATGGTTCCGCAACCAGATGGACGATAGCTGGGAACGGCTGACGGTTTAGGCTTCAGTTTGTTGCAGGTCTCCCGCTCCAGCCATCTGCAGGCTCAGCAGTTTGACGAGTTCGCCAACCGCCGCCTGTAGCTGGTCCGGCAGAAATCCGCCGAAGCCCAGCATCAGGCCGGGGCGCGCCGGCCGCGCGGCATACATCGGAGAGATCGCACGCACGGCGAGGCCTGCCGACAGGGCGCTTGCGGCGAGTTGCATGTCGTCGACCTCTTCGGGCAGCCATAGAAGTATATGCATGCCCTGGTCGCTCTCCTGAACGCGGCAGCCCTCAGGCAAGGCCCGCTCGAGCGCCGAAAGCAGAACAGCGCGGCGTTCGGCATAGAGGCCACGGATGCGCCGGATATGCGCTTCGAAATAGCCTTCCCGCATATAGGCCGCCAGAACGTGCTGTTCGGCGATCGGCGAATGCCGGTCGAGAATGGCGCGGGCGCCGGCAAAGGCTTCTGCGAGCGGAGGAGGGGCGATGACGTAGCCGAGGCGCAGGGAAGGAAAGAGCACCTTGCTGAACGTGCCGAGATAGATGACGCGTGACGGACGCAATCCCTGCATAGAGGGAAATGGGTGTCCGGCATAACGCAGCTCGCTGTCGTAGTCGTCCTCGACAATCCAGGCGCGATTTTGGTCGGCCCAGGCGATCAAGGCATTGCGCCGGGCCATGCTGAGCGGCATGCCGATCGGATATTGGTGCGAAGGGGTCACGAATGCGGCGCGCGCCTGCGGACATAGCTCGAGGCCGCGTTCCACGTTCATTCCCTGTGCATCGACCGGCAGGCGGTGCGTCCGGACGCCGAGATCGTCGAGCACGGCCGTCAGGCCGGGATAGGCCGGGTCCTCGGCCCATACCGGATCGTCACGCGAGAGAAGGACCCGGCCCGCCATATAGAGGCCTTGCTGGGTGCCTGATGTGACGATGACCTGTTCCGGCTCGCAATGAACGGCCCGCGCGCGCCGGACGTGGTCGGCAATGGCAAGCCTTAATTCGAGCAAGCCCATGGGGTCGTGGTAACCCGAAGGTGCGGCCTGTCGCGACGCGCGCACGCGGTTGCCGAGACGGCGCCAGTTGTCGTCCGGCGCAATGCCGGAAGCCGGGACGGCGATGGCAAAGGGAACGGGCGGGTGCGGGGTGAGCGCACGGGCGATGGCGATCAGCCGGCCAACCTGGGACGGCAGATCGACAGCATCCGCGGTTGACGACGCTGCCGGTGCAGGCCGGGGCGCTGGCGTGGCGTCCATCAGATCAGCGGCAACACGGGTTCCGGCTCCGACCCGCGCTTCGAGATAGCCTTCGGCGGTCAACTGATCGAACACCTCGACGACGGTGCCGCGCGCGATCTTCAGCGAAGTCGCAAGGCTACGCGTCGAAGGAAGGCGTTCTCCCGACCTCAGCTCACCGCGGGCGATTGCGTTCCGCAGGGCCTGCGCAAGCTGGCGACCGACATTAGCCGTTCGATCGATCGCGTTCAGCGATGGTATCTCGATGATGCTGCGCCGTTTGGACATCGCAAAATGGTCTATTGAAATTCTTCAAAATGGCGCTTCATGATGGACCAATTATTGAGGAAAAGGAAGCGAATTGGTGGCTTCGCGATGGCGCACTCTTCGTCTTCGGGTGTGCCGTGCGTGTGCGCAAACTTCTGGAAACAGGTAAATGCAGGATCTTCTCGTCGTCTACATCGCCTACGCAATCGCTGCAGGCAGTCCTGGACCAAGCAACATGGCCATCATGAACGTGGCGATGCGGCAAGGGCGTCGACCGGCGCTGGTTCTTGCCGCCGGGGTTATCACGATGTCGACATGCTGGGGGTTGGTCGCGGTCACCGGCATCTCGACACTCCTGGTCCGCTATGCTCATGCCCTGCTGCTTCTCAAAATCGGAGGTGGGCTGTACCTCCTCTGGCTCGCCTGGAGGGCGGCCCGCTCGGCAGCTACGTCGGATATGCCGGCAAGCGAGGTCGTTCGATCCGCCGCGCAACTCGGCATGCTCTATCGTCGTGGCGTTCTGATGCATCTCGGCAACCCGAAGGCGGTTCTGGCCTGGGTCGCGATCATGTCGCTCGGCCTCAAGCCGGGCGCTTCGCCGGAGATGGCCGTCACAGCTTTCGGCGGCTGCGTGCTGCTCGGAGTTTTGATATTTACCGGCTATGCCGTGCTCTTCTCGACGGCGCCGATGGTGCGCGGCTACGCCCGTGCGCGGCGATGGATCGAGGGAAGTCTCGCCGTCTTCTTCGCGGGCGCCGGATCGCGTCTGCTGTTCTCACATTGACCGTCTTTTCAGGATCGCATCATGTCCGTCGCCTCTCCGTTTCATGGTCTTTCGGCCTTTCCGCCAACGCCCGCCGATCGGGACGGCCGGGTCGATACCGAAGCTCTCTGCCGCCTGCTGGAACGCCTGTGTGATGCCGGCGTCGCTTCGGTAGGTCTTCTCGGCAGTACCGGGATCTACGCCTTTCTCACATGCGAGGAGCGACGGCGAGCCGTTCAGGCTGCGGTCGAGTGCGTGCGCGGTCGCGTTCCGATCGTCGTCGGTGTCGGTGCTCTGAGGACAGACCACGCCCAGGCCCTGGCGAGGGATGCGGAGGCCGCTGGTGCGGATGCGCTTCTGCTTGCGCCGGTGTCCTACACGCCGCTTACTCAGGAAGAGGCCTATCAGCATTTTCTTGCCGTCACAGATGCGGCGAAGCTGCCGCTTTGCATCTACAACAATCCCGGCACGACCCACTTCACCTTCAGCCGGGATCTTCTGCAGCGCCTGTCTGACATCGAGACGATCAGGGCGGTGAAGATGCCTCTGCCAGTTGACGGCGATTGCGCAGGCGAACTGGCGACATTGCGTGAGAAGACCAAGCTTGCGATCGGCTACAGCGGCGACTGGGGCGCTGCCGAAGCGCTGCTTTCAGGTGCCGACGCCTGGTACAGCGTCATCGGCGGCTTGCTTCCGCGCGTAGCCTCTGCCCTGACCAAGGCCGCGATTGCAGGCGAGGACGGCGAAGTGCGTCGGCTCGATGGTCTTCTCGAGCCGCTCTGGCAAACGTTCAAGGCGTTCGGAAGCCTTCGCGTGATCTATACGCTGATCGACCTTCTCTCACTCGCCAGGGCAGAGCTCCCACGCCCTCTCTTGCCGCTCGGACCGATGGACCGGCAAAGGGTGCTCGAGGCCGTCGAGCCTCTGATCGCACTGGAGAGTGAGTGGAAGGCTTATTCCTTGTTGTAAAGGCTGCTCAGCGGTTTTTTCAGAATGCTTTCGCGCAGCGATGTGCCGGGCTCCCGGCGGGAGACTGCGGGCTGATCCGTCGGCGGTGCCGGCCGGGCAAAGACCGGCTCATCGCGGCGCATCTCACGACGGAGCGCGTCCAGCCTGGGATCGATCGCGGGTGACGTGGCGGGGTCCAGCCGCGGTGTTTGCGGCAGCAGTTCGCGGCGGTAGGATTCGAGCGGCGCGGCGGAAGAGACGGGCGGCGTGTATTGCTTCGCGTCGAGATCCTCGTCGGCTGGATCAGCCTCGTCGAAGTCTGCCGCGGACGCGGCATAGCTCTGCTGGAAATTCGAAATGTCGGGTCCGACGGTCACCGCCCGCATGCGGGTGACGATCTTGCGCAGATCGACCGTATCCGGATCTTCTTCGCTGTTCTTGCTGTTGGCGCTGCTCGCCTTCGGCAGGAGCTTTTCGTCGACGCGGGAAAAGCGCATGCGCATCGGCACGCTGATCGCCTCGCCGAAGGCGATCGCTTCGCCATTGCCGATCGAGGAGATGAAGCTGGTCGTCGAGATCGACGAGTTCGGAATGGCCGAGCGGATGATTTCCTGGTCGCGGTCGTTGGCAAGGCGCATGGCAAAGAGCGTCGAACACTGCGACAGGATCGTCTGATCGAGCTCGCCGGGGCGCTGGGTGATGATGCCGAGCGAGACGCCGTATTTGCGACCTTCCTTGGCGATGCGGGCGATCGCCTGGCGCGTCGGCACGAAGCCGAGGCTCGGATCGGAGGGGATATAGCGGTGAGCTTCCTCGCAGACGACGAGCATGTGGATGGCGCCGTCGCTCCACAGCGCCACCTCGAAGGCCATACGGCAGAGCACGGAGGCGACCGAATTGACGACCTCGGAGGGAATGCCCGCAAGCTGGAAGGTGCAGATCGGCCGGTTTTCGCCGGGGATGCGGAAGATCTGCGCGATGGTTTCGGTGATCGTGTCGCTGATCGTATTGTTGGAGAACATGAAGTGATAGCGCGGATCGTTGATCGCAGCGATGAGGCGCATCTTCAGCGACCGCAGGAAGGGCTTTTCCGAGCGGCCTTCCAGGCGGCCGATGCGCTCGTCGATCAGCGCCAGTAGATCGGCCATGCGGTAGGGAACCGGCGTGTCGGCGGTGATCGAACTCTTTTCCGTCGTGCGGCGCACCAGCGAGTTGTCGCTGCCGCGGAAGGCGCGCTTGGCCTCCGGCAGGATATCGCGCAGCATGTCGAGCTCTTCGGGCACCGGCGGGCGGCCGCGAAACACGACCTCGGCAAATTCCTCCAGCCGCATCAGCCAGAAGGGCAGGTCGAGCGTATCGGTATCGATGGTGACGGCGTGCTCGGGAAAGGCGGCGGCGAATTCATTATGCGGATCGAGGATCAGGACGCGCAGCTTCGGATCCGCCGCGATTGCCTTGTGCAGGAGCAGCGACACGGCCGTCGACTTGCCGACGCCGGTGGAGCCGACGACGGCGAAATGCTTGGAGAGCATCGTGGGGATATGGATCGCCGCATCGATGCTTTCGTCCTGCGTCAGCTTGCCAATGACGGCGGTTGTACCTTCGCCGGCATCGTAGATGCGCATCAGGTCGGCGGAACGGATACGGTGGGCGATGGCGCCGAGATAGGGATAACGCGAGATGCCGGTCGAGAATTCCTCGCGCCCGTCCTCGTCGACACGGACTTCGCCAAGCAGCTCGGTCTCGATCTTGAAAATATTGTCTTCGCCTTCGCCCCAGGCATGGCTGCCGGTGTTCATCTGATAGACGAGCGCGACGACGCGGTTGCGGCCGACGCTGATCGAAATCAACCGCCCCACGGACCAGAGTTCGGTCAGGTCGGTGCCGCCCTGTTCGGCAACGGCGGCAATCGTCGCCCGCGAACCGCTGCATGCGACGACGCGGCCGAGAAAGCGATTTCCCGGCGCATGGCCATCGCGGCGATCATGCTCGCCTGCCTTGCCAGGCGTGCGCAAGTCGTTGTTGAGCAAAGGGCTACTCCCTGCGGTAGCGTAGAAGAATAAAGTCGATCCTTTAACAAATCCTTCATCCTATCGATTTTCGGGGATGCAGGCGTGGGGCAGTTTTTTATTGCGGCATGCGTTGACGCTGCGAAATTTTCTGTCTATCACTTCCGACCATGAAAATCGCAACGGCTCTTATCGTGGTGGGAAAGCGCATGGGCAGGATGGTGTAACCATCCGGCGATAGCCACCCATGCGCTAGATGACAGGCTCCTCAGGGGCCTTTTTTTATGCCCGAAATTCGGGCTTCCGGCCACAAACGCAATCCCAGCATCAAACGGAACAGACAGATGAGCACGGACAATCAGGCGGCAGGCAATCGGATGACGGGAGCGGAGATCGTTCTCAAGGCGCTGAAGGACAACGGTGTCGAACATATTTTCGGCTATCCGGGCGGCGCGGTCCTGCCGATCTACGACGAGATCTTCCAGCAGGAGGATGTCAAGCACATCCTCGTCCGCCACGAGCAGGGGGCAGGCCATGCGGCCGAAGGTTACGCCCGCTCCACCGGCAAGGTCGGCGTCATGCTGGTGACCTCGGGTCCGGGCGCTACCAATGCGGTCACGCCGCTGCAGGACGCGCTGATGGATTCGATCCCGCTCGTCTGCCTGACCGGACAGGTTCCGACCCCACTGATCGGCTCCGACGCCTTCCAGGAATGCGATACGGTCGGCATCACCCGGCCCTGCACCAAGCACAACTGGCTGGTCAAGGATGTCAACCAGCTTGCCGCCGTCATTCACGAGGCCTTCCGCATCGCCCAGTCCGGCCGTCCGGGCCCCGTCGTAGTCGATATTCCGAAAGACGTGCAGTTTGCGACCGGCACCTACACACCGCCCGCCGATTACGCGATCCAGAAGAGCTACCAGCCGAAGATCCAGGGCGACCTCAACCAGATCCATGCCGCGATCGAACTGATGGCGAATGCGCGCCGTCCGATCATCTATTCCGGCGGAGGCGTCATCAATTCCGGCCCCGAGGCTTCCAAGCTGCTGCGCGAGCTGGTCGAGCTCACCGATTTCCCGATCACCTCGACGCTGATGGGCCTCGGCGCCTATCCTGCTTCAGGCAAGAACTGGCTGAAGATGCTCGGCATGCACGGCTCCTACGAGGCCAACATGGCGATGCACGACTGCGATGTCATGGTCTGCATCGGCGCCCGCTTCGACGACCGCATCACCGGCCGTCTCAATGCCTTTTCGCCGAATTCGAAGAAGATCCATATCGATATCGATCCGTCCTCGATCAACAAGAACGTCCGTGTTGATATCGGCATCCGCGGCGATGTCGGCCATGTCCTCGAAGACATGGTCCGCCTGTGGCGGGCGCTGCCGAAGAAGCCGGAGAAGGGTCGCCTGGAAGACTGGTGGACCGATATCGCCCGCTGGCGCGCGCGCAACTCCTTCGCCTATACGAAGAGCAGCGACGTCATCATGCCGCAATATGCGCTGGAGCGGCTCTTTGCGCATACCAAGGATCGCGACACCTACATCACCACCGAAGTCGGCCAGCACCAGATGTGGGCGGCGCAGTTCTTCGGTTTCGAGCAGCCGAACCGCTGGATGACCTCGGGCGGTCTCGGCACGATGGGTTACGGCCTGCCGGCAGCGCTCGGCGTGCAGATCGCCCACCCCGACAGCCTCGTCATCGACATTGCCGGCGACGCCTCGATCCAGATGTGCATCCAGGAAATGTCGGCGGCGATCCAGCACGATGCGCCGATCAAGATCTTCATCATGAACAACCAGTATATGGGCATGGTGCGCCAGTGGCAGCAGCTGCTTCACGGCAACCGCCTGTCGAATTCCTATACCGAGGCGATGCCCGACTTCGTCAAGCTGGCGGAAGCCTATGGCGCCGTCGGCCTGCGCTGCGAAAAGCCGGATGCGCTCGACGACACCATTCTGGAGATGATCGAGGTCAGAAAGCCTGTCATCTTCGATTGCCGCGTCGCCAATCTCGCCAATTGCTTCCCGATGATCCCCTCGGGCAAGGCCCATAACGAAATGCTGCTGCCGGACGAAGCCACCGACGAAGCGGTCGCCAATGCGATCGATGCCAAGGGTCGCGCGCTCGTCTGACATTTTTAATTTGCGCATAATCCTTTCCGAAAATCGTTTCCGATTTTCGGGGTTATGCGGCAGGGAAGAGGAAACTCAGGACCATGAACGCTCACCTACAGCCCACGGGCTCCGCTTACTTCATCTCGCCGGAAACGGCGGCCGTCGAAAGCCACACGCTTTCGGTTCTCGTCGACAACGAGCCGGGGGTTCTTGCCCGGGTCATCGGCCTATTTTCCGGCCGCGGCTACAATATCGAGAGCCTGACGGTCTCCGAGACCGAGCATCAGGCGCATCTTTCCCGCATCACCGTCGTCACACGCGGCACGCCGCAGGTGCTGGAACAGATCAAGGCGCAGCTCGAGCGCATCGTGCCGGTGCATCGCGTCGTCGACCTGACGGTGCGTGCCCGCGAACTCGGCCAGGACCGGCCGATCGAGCGCGAAGTGGCACTGATCAAGGTGATCGGCGAGGGCGAGATGCGCGCCGAGACCCTGCGCCTTGCCGATGCCTTCCATGCCAAGGTGGTGGATGCGACGGTCGGTCACTTCATTCTGGAGATCACCGGCAAATCGTCGAAGATCGACCAGTTCGTGGCGATCATGAAGCCGCTTGGCCTCATCGAGGTGTGCCGTACCGGCATTGCGGCGATGAATCGCGGCGTGCAGGGCATGTAAAGATTACAGCCCGGGCATGTAAGATTACCGCCAAGGCATGTAAGATTACAGCTTGGGCATGTAAGTCCGATGCTGCAATAATCGGGAAAGCCGCTGAAGGTCAGAGCATCTCCAGCGGTTTTTTCTTTGTGGGCGGCGGAAAGGCGGCGTCGAGGGCATCCCAGTCGTCGTCGGTGATATCAAGCGAGACGCAGTCGCGGTTCTCCGCCGCGCGTTCGGCATTCGAGGTCTTCGGGATGACGATGACGCCGTCGCGTTCCAGCAGGAAGGCGAGCGCCAGTTGGGCAGGTGTTGCCTGATAGGCCTTGGCGATGTGGATCAGCTCGGGATGGTGCAGGATATTTCCCTGTTCGATCGGCGAATAGGCCATGACGGGAATGCCGCGGCTCTGGCACCAGGGCAGCAAATCGAATTCGATGCCGCGGCGGGAGAGATTGTAGAGCACCTGGTTGGCGGCGACATTGGCGCCATCGGGCACTCTAAGCAATTCCTCCATATCGTCGGTGTCGAAGTTGGAGACGCCCCAGGCGCCGATCTTGCCCGATGCCTTCAACGTTTCGAAGGCCGCGACAGTCTCAGTGAGCGGATAGTTGCCGCGCCAGTGCAGCAGATAGAGATCGATACGATCGGTGCCGAGCCGTTCGAGACTGCGCTCGCAGGCTTCGATCGTGCCTTTCAGGCTGGCATTCCAGGGATAGACTTTGCTGACGATGAAGACTTCGTCGCGCCGCCCCCTGATCGCCTGGCCGACGATCTCTTCAGCGCCACCGTCGCCGTACATTTCGGCGGTGTCGATCAGCGTCATGCCGAGATCGATGCCGGCCTTGAGGCTTTCGATTTCGGCCTTGGCATGGCCGGCATCCTCGCCCATGGCCCAGGTGCCCTGGCCGAGCGCCGGCACCTCAGTGCCGTTCGGAAATGTGATCGATGGAATCGGGTCGTTCTGCATGGGTTTCTTCCTACAGCGCCGCGCGTCCTTGAGACGGACGCTGTAGCACTTTGAATGGCTGCATGATTTTATCCTTAAATCGATGGCGATTTAGGGAATTATGCAGTCGGCAAGAGATTGGGCCGGGTCTGCATCTTTCAAGTAATCCTGTCACCATGACAATGACGCAATGGTATCGGCGGTTTAGGACAGTTATCCTGACCTAAATAAACGGGCCGCGGAAAAGCTGGCTTCGGGAGGTCGCATGCCGCTGGATACATTTCTCGCCCTCGTTCTGTTCGCCTTCACGACCTCGATCACGCCGGGGCCGAATAATATGATGCTCTTCGCATCGGGCGTGAATTTCGGCTTCCGCAGGACGATCCCGCATATGTTCGGCATCGGCGTCGGTTTCTTCTCACTGCTCATCGGCGTCGGCCTTGGGCTCGGCGCGCTGCTGCACACGGTGCCTATGGTCTATACGGCGCTGAAATTTGCGGGCGGTGCCTATCTCGTCTGGATCGCCTGGAAGATCGCCTCGTCGCGCTCACTCAGCGAAGGCAGGAGCGGCGTCGAGCCGATGTCCTTCTTCGCGGCGGCCGCCTTCCAGTGGGTCAACCCGAAAGCCTGGGTGATGGCGGTCACCGCGATGGCGACCTATACCAATCCGCAACTCTACCTCGTGAGCGTGCTGATCGTCGGTCTCGCCTTCGCGGCGGTCAATGTGCCCAGCGTTTCGACATGGGCAGGCTTCGGCTCGGCGCTGAGGGAGTGGCTTTCCGATCCGGTGCGGCTGAAATGGTTCAATATCAGCATGGCGACACTCTTGGTGCTAAGCCTCTGGCCGATGCTAAAATAGAGCGATCGACGGCTTCGTTAGCATCAGCCAGAGAATGCCGATGACGGCTGAGAAGGCCGGAAAGCCGCAGGCGAACCAGATGCGGTAGAGGCTGAAATAGGCCGGTGGCAGGGCTTTTCCCGCCGCCGCTGCGGCCCGGGCGAGATCGCGCAGCCGGATCTGGATCCAGACGACCGGCAGCCAGAACAGGCCGGTCACGACATAAAGCAGCAGCGACAGCGCAATCCATCCCTCCGACAGGTCCCAGCCGATCGACCGGGCCAACAGATAGCCGGTTGCCGGCTGGAGAAGGGCTGCGGTGGCGGTGAAGATCGTGTCAGCGATGACAACCGTGCTGGCGACATGGGCGATCAACCGGGGATCGCGCGTTCGGTGCGCCATCACCATGAAGAAGGCGATGCCGGTGCCGGTGCCGAAGAGTACGGTCGCACCGATGACATGAGCAAGCAGCAGCCATTGCTCAAGCATCAGCGTTCATCCAGGGTGGCAAGTGCGGTGAGTGTCAGCAGGATCGACGGCAGCACCTTGACGAGGGGACCGAGCGGGTCGAGCCAGAGTGCGGGTTCGAGCAGGCTGGCGCCGGCAAGATAGGCGAACGACACGGCCAGCATACCGAGAAGGGCACGTTTCGCCAGCGGGCGAAGGAGGACGGCAGCACCGAGAGCGATGTCGGTCAGGCAGGTTGCAAGCGTCAGCACCGTTGCCGCGGCCTCAGCCATGAACGGCAGGAAGTGAGCGGACGTCTTCTCCAGCGCCAGCAGCGGGATCAGACCGGACAGCAGCCAGAAGCCAGACAGGCCTGATATGACGAGCGGCTTCAGAAGATAGAGCCTGGCAAACCAGAGATCCTGCACGCCGGAGGGATTGGCCGAGAGCGCTGCGACCGCGGATGTCGCAGCAAGGCTGCTTCCTGATTTCGAGCTTTGCACACCTTCCGACATCACTGTCATCGCTGTCGAGCGCAGCGGCGAACGCCAGCCGAGCAGGCCTGACAAATCGGCCAGCCACGTCACCGGCCTGGTAAGCCAGCCGGGAAGAGGGAACACGCGGGCGGGCGGCAGGCCGAGCCAGTGGCGGTGAAGACGGACGAGCTCGGCGAGCGTCAGAACTTCGTTGGCGGCAAGATCGATATCGCCGGAGATGCCGCCGGAGACCGCCCGCGACACGGCTTCCGCCACATCGTTCACCGAAAGTGTTTCGACCGGACTTTCGGCATGAACCAGCGGCAGCGCCAGGGGAAAGGCGGCAAGCGCCCGCAGCAGCGCCGAGCCACCATGGGCATTGCGGCCGAGAACGAGGGCAGGGCGCAGGATGAGATAAGCCAGACCGCTTGCAGCCAGTGCCTCGTCGGCCCGCCGCTTGGTGGCGAGGAAGGGAAGATCGCTAGCCGCTCCCGCCGTCCGTGCCGATATCTGCACGACGAGCGGGCGTGATGAGCGTTTGGCTGCGGAATAGAGCGCCAACATCGCCTCAGCCTGGGTGGCCGACAAATCGTCCGACAGGCCGTCCTGCAGGGCGCCGGCGCAATTGACGACGACATGCTGGTCCTTGAGGATATCATCCCAATCCGCTGGTTTCGTCATGTGCGAGAGATCTGCGCGCCGCCAGTCGATTGCCGGCTGTTTCAAACGGGCACGTCCGGGATTGCGGCCGAGTCCGGTGACGACGTGGCCGTCGGCAACGAGCCGGGCCGCGACGACGGAGCCTATAAAGCCGGTTGCGCCGAGAATCAGGATGTTCATGGCAGGAGATTAGCGGAAAAGCGCATGAGACATAGAATGGCTTGGCGGGCCTGCAGCATATGTTAGAAAGAGCGGGCAGTTTCGGGAGGGCTTCGCCTTGCACGACCATGACGACGACCATGCTCACGGAGATGAGCACGCCCACGGGCATGATCACGACAATCATTATTCCGACATGCAGGCGCGCGTGAAAGCGCTGGAAACGCTGCTGACGGAGAAGGGGCTGATCGATCCGGCGGCAATCGATGCCATCGTCGAGACCTACGAGACGAAGGTGGGACCGAGAAACGGCGCCCATGTCGTCGCCAGAGCCTGGAGCGATGCCGATTTCGCCGACTGGCTGAAGCGCGATGCGACGGCGGCGATATCAAGCCTCGGTTACACCGGCCGGCAGGGCGAGCACATGCGCGCCGTCTTCAACACGGCCGAGACCCATAACCTCGTCGTCTGCACGCTCTGCTCCTGTTATCCGTGGTCGGTGCTCGGCCTGCCGCCGGTCTGGTACAAGGCGCCGGCCTATCGCTCACGCGCCGTCATCGATCCACGCGGCGTGCTGGCCGAATTCGGGCTGACGCTGCCGGAGGACAAGAAGGTCCGCGTCTGGGATTCGACGGCGGAGCTGCGTTATCTCGTCATTCCCGAGCGGCCCGAAGGGACAGAGGGAATGGACGAGCAGACGCTCGCCGACCTCGTCAGCCGCGATGCGATGATCGGCACGGCCGTTGCCCGCAAGCCGGAGAGCGCCACATGAACGGACCGCACGATCTCGGCGGGCAGATGGGCTTCGGTCCTGTCGCGCCGGAAAAGGACGAGCCCTATTTCCATGCCGAATGGGAAAAGCGGGCGCTCGGAATTACCCTTTCCTGCGGCGCTTTCGGCGCATGGACGATCGATGAAAGCCGGCATGCGCGCGAGAATATTCCGCCGGCCGATTACCTCGCCGCCAGCTACTACGAGATCTGGATCCGCGGCATCGACAAGCTGCTCGAACGGCACGGCTTTGCGACGCATGAGGAGCTGCTTTCTGGGCGGAAGCTGCAAGACGGCGCGGTGCCGAAGCGGGTGCTGAAGGCGGACATGGTGCCCGCCGTGCTGGCCAAGGGTGGGCCTTGCGATCGTCCCGTCGAGGCAGCGCCGCTCTTCGTGGTCGGTGAGACGGTGAGGACGAAGAATTTCAATCCGGCGACGCATACGCGCCTGCCGCGTTATGCCAGGGCCAGGACCGGTGTGGTCGAGGCGGTGCAGGGTTCGTTCGTCTTTCCCGACGACAACGCGCATGGCAAGGGCGAGAGCCCGCAATGGCTCTATACGGTCGTTTTCGATGGCGCGGAGATCTGGGGCGAGGATGCCGATCGGACGCTGACCGTGTCGATCGATGCCTGGGAGAGCTATCTTGAGCCTGCATGAAATGTCGCCGCTGACTCAATCGCCCAGCCTGCCGAGGTCATCGGAGGGCGAGCCGGTCTTTCCCGAGCCATGGGCCGCCGAAGCCTTTGCCATGACCGTGCACCTGCATGCAAAGGGCCTGTTCAGCTGGAGCGAATGGGCTGAAACGCTTTCCGCGCAATTGCACAAGCCTGGCCGGGCTGAAGATGGCAGCGACTATTTTGACTGCTGGGTGGCGGCACTCTCCGACCTCATCGTCGACAACGGCATCGCCGATGTGGAAACGATCCTGGCACTGCAACAGAGTTGGCAGCGGGCGGCGGTAGCGACACCGCACGGACGGCCGATCGAGCTCGGCAACGATCCCTCGCGCGGATCCTCATGACGGGAATTGCTTGTAGCACTCCTCGGCTACCTCCCGCAGTGTCTCGCGGGAGATTTCGCCGGTGACGGCGTAGCCGAGTTCGCCGTCGATCCAGTAGAAGGTCTCGAGATTGTCGGATGAGGCGAAGCGGAAACTCGTCGTGCGATTTTCCGTGTTGCGGCCGACCAGGACGGTCAGTCGCTCGCCGGCCTGGTTTTCATACATGAACATGGCGCCCGGCCTGCCATCGACCGGCAGCAAGCGGCCGCCGACCAGCTTGAAGCCGAGCGACTGCAGGTTCGGGATCTTGAGATTCTCTATCGCCAGGCGTTTGCCGAGCCAGGTGGCCAGATGGGCCTCCTCGTTGGCGAAGACTTCGACGGGGTGGCGAACCTCGGCGGCATAGACCATGAAGGCGGCCTCAGCCTGTTTGGGCAGGGTTTCGGAGCCGGCAAGCTGCAGCTCCGGTTTTTCCAGAAGGGCCGGACCATAATGGCCGCTGATGGCGCCGAGCGCGAAGACGAGGAGGGCGGCTGCGGCGATCGCCGCACGTTTCCGCCCGGAAGAGATGCCGCGCGGCGGCGAAACCAGGAGAGCATCGGTTTCCTTTGTTTTTTCATAGCCTGCAAACAGCGATCGGATGCCTGTATTCTGCGCCTGCCATTCGGCGACCATCGCCGCCTCGTCGGGATTGTCTGCCAGGAAGGCATCGATGCGGGCGCGTGCCGTTTCCGGCAGTTGGCCGTCGGCATAGGCGTGAAGGTCGGCTTCGGTTACGCTCGGGTTGGTGTCGTTCATTTCGGTCTCCGAAGCGTAATGATATTGTCGGCTTTCAGCCGCTCGGCGACACGCTGGCGGGCGCGTGACAGGCGGGACATGACGGTGCCGATGGGGATATCGAGCGCGGCTGCGACCTCGCTGTAGGTGTATCCCTCAATAACGACAAGCATCAGCACGGCGCGGTATTCCTCCGAAAGGCTGTTCAGCGCATCGTCCAGCCGCGCGCGCTCCTGCGGATCGGCCGGCACTTCAGGCGCGGCCAGGTCAACTGCGGCGTCGAGTTCGACGAGGCTGTCGCGCGCCTTGCCGCGCCGGCCGTTGCGATAGAGATTGGTCATGATGGTCAGGACCCAGCCGCGCAGGTTGAGGCCACGCCACTGGCTGCGGCGCGTGAGAACCTTCTCGACGCAATCCTGGAGCAGATCCTCGCCATCGGCATCCGAGCGCGTCAGGCTGCGCGAATAGCGTCTGAGCGAGGGCAGGAGGGCCAGGATCTGGCCCTCGAAAGTTTCGGGTGCGGGTGTTTTCACGCCGGCAACTCGCTTGTGATCGGGGTCTTGGCGATCAAGGCTTGGCGAGATCCCAGTTGCCGCCGACGCCATCGCCGGTGATGTCGCCCATCTTCTTGTCCTTGACCCAGAAATAGAGCGGCATGCCGTCCTTGGCCCATTGCTTCATGCCATCCTTGCGATCGACGATCGAATATGCACCATCGGCCTTGGCATCACCAGCAGCCATCAGCGGAGGCCAGTTCTTGGCGCAATCGCCGTTGCAATTGGAAACGCCCTTCACGTCCTTCTTGAAGGTGTAGAGCGTCATGCCGTTTTCGCCGGCAAGGACCTTGCCCTTTTCGGATTCGACCGTTTTGACAGGAGGGGCGGCAAAAGCAGCGGTCGCGGCAAAGGCGGCAGCCGCCACGACGGACAGGAATTTCACGGATTTCATGGTGTCTCTCCTCAGATTGGGCACGCAGTCTTGCGATACCTGACATGAGACACGAGCCGAGGCGGTTTTATTCCATGGGTGGGAAAAGTTTTTAAGACGAGTGAGGCGGATGGAAGCCCGCCGCACCTGATGCCATGCCGCAGATCAATGTGGCCGGTGTTGCCGCTATTCTCCGGTGGTGGACACTGCCGCCATGTCGACCCAGACCGCCTCGAACATATGGCCATCGGGATCCTCGAAGGCGCGGTTGTAGAGCCCGCCCATGTCGGTTGGGGCGCGCGGATCGGCCTTGCCGCCGGCGGTTGCTGCCGCTTCGACGATGGCGTCCACCGTTTCGCGGCTGTCCTGTGCCAGGGCTAATAGGACCTCGCTGGTCTTCTGCGCTTCGGCAACCGGCTTCGGCGTGAAGGTCGCGAAAAAATCGCGCGTCAGCAAGTGGAAGATGATGGCGTCGGACCACACCATGTTCGACGCCTGATGGTCGCTGAACTGTTCGTTCTTCGTGCATCCGATCGCTTCGTAGAAGCGGGTCGCAGCAGCAATGTCTTTCACCGGCAGGTTCACAAAGATCATCTTGGGCATTGCAGTTTCCTCCTCTTCGGTTGTTTTCCAGGGGACAGTCTCGCCTCACAAGAACTCTTGCACGATCGTGTCACTGGCATGAATGCAGACGATTTCGAGCCGTCCCATGCCGACATTCTCGAAACGATGCGGAACGTTGGCGGCCACGACGACGATATCGCCTGGAAAGGCGCGGGTCGTGGTCTCACCCACGGTGAATTCGGCCTCGCCCTTCCTGACCGCCCAGGTCTCTGAATAGGGGTGGACATGCAGGCCCGGCCCCTGACCCGGTTCTTTGTCAACAATGAAGAGCGAGATCTCGCCGCCGTAGTCGCGGCCCTCGAAGCGGACCGTCCGGCTCTGATAGGGTTGTGGCTCCTGGTGGCGAACTATCCTGAACATCACGTGCCTCCCGCTCGTGCCGTTTGCGAATGCAAAGTATCTTCGTGAGAAGATATATTCTTAAAAGTATCTTCCTGTCAAGATATCTTCCTTGACTCGAATGGAAGGTGTATGTCTCGGCTGTGGTGGCATATGAGGCAGAGAATGATGAATGGGACTGAAGGGGACCGCGACCGCCGGGGGGACCGCGACCGCCCCAGGGACGGTGACCGCTCCGGGGATGACCATGTCGACCGGCTGCGCCGGCAATGGGCGGTGGAACTGCCCGACCTCGACACCGAGCCGATGGCGATCCTGGGGCGGGCCTTTCGGCTGTCGAACCTGGTGCGCCCCAGCATCGAGGCGACATTTGCCGATTTTGGCCTCGACCGCGGCGAGTTCGACGTGATCGCAACGCTTCGCCGTTCCGGAGCGCCTTACCGGCTGACCCCGACGGAGATGTATTCGGCGCTGATGATCTCCTCGGGAGGCCTGACCCACAGGCTTGACCGGCTGGAGAAGGCGGGACTGATCCGCCGGGAGAAATCACCGCGCGATGGGCGCAGCGTGCTGGTGGCATTGAGCGAGGCGGGTGCTGCACTCGCCGAAAAGGCCTTCCGCACCGACATGGCGAGCGAAGCTTCGTTTCTGCAGGCTCTTGACGGAAACGAGCGCGAGGCGCTCGCTGCGCTGCTGCGCAAGCTGATCGCCGGAATTGAAAATGAGCAGGCGCGCGGGGAGGACGAGAACGCGAGCTGAGGGGAGATCGGAGCCCGCATCGCCGTTCAGGCAACAACACGCTACCTTTGCAGCTCGTTTACATCGAGTTCGTTTTCGGATATGATATATCCTTAAT
The DNA here is from genome assembly GCF_002953715.1 of Rhizobium leguminosarum. Classification (GTDB taxonomy): domain Bacteria; phylum Pseudomonadota; class Alphaproteobacteria; order Rhizobiales; family Rhizobiaceae; genus Rhizobium; species Rhizobium leguminosarum_V. Next base: position 2,841,450 of record NZ_CP025012.1, on the reverse strand, counting down.
TCCATCGGCAGAGCCAGCCATCACACGAGTTGCTGAATGATCCTGAAAAGCCAGGTCGAGTGGGCGCTTCACTGCTGCGCCATTCTCGCGGGCCTGCCAGAGGGCAGGTATCTTTCCACCAAGGCGCTCGCGGAGCTTCATGGTCTGCCGAAGGAATATCTCTCCAAAGCACTGCAGAGCCTTTCGCAAGCATCGCTTGTCGAGACCACGCTCGGCCCAAGTGGCGGTTACAGGCTTGCCAAGCCCCCCTCGGACATCAATTTTCTCGAGATCGTGGAGGCGGTCGAGGGGAAGGCCCGCAGCTTTACCTGTACGAACATCCGGGCGAACAATCCCTGCCGACCGGAAGGATATTGCGACAGCAAGCCATGCGCGGTCGCGCGCATCATGTGGGAGGCCGACGAGGCCTGGCGGGATACGCTAAGGCGCGTCCGGCTTTCCGATCTGGTCGGCACCTTGTCCGAGGAAGTGCCGTCCGACATTTGGCGGAGCACGTTCGAATGGGTGCTCAAGCGCGCCGGCTGAGCGGGGGGTGCCGATCTCTACGCCTTGAAGATGGTCCTGATGGTCTTCAGGATGGCATGTGCACTGCGGGCATGTTCCGGGGGCAAAGAGGTGCCGTTGCGGAAACGCTCGGCGCGGCTGGCGAGGTGGTCGGCGATTTCTTCCGCCAGCGCGGGGCGTTCGCTTAGCAGCGGCGCGAAGGCCTCTTGATCGATGTCATACGCGGTCACGGGGGTCAGAGCCTCCAGGGTGCAGACTTCCCGCAGGCCGGCGAGTAGTCCGGTCTCTCCAAAAAAATCGCCCGGCGCGAGCCGTCCGCGTTCCTCATCTCCGTGCCGCGCCGCGACGATACCTGCCCGCACCATCATCAGCGACGGGAGCATCTCGCCCTCCCGCACGATGACATCGCCCTTGCGGAATTCCCGCACAGCCGTGGTCTCGGCGAGTTTCTGCTTTTCATCTGATGTCAGCGTCGCAAAGATTGGAATGGCCTCGATCAGTTCGAGCGGCGTCACACGGGGCGGCCGTGCGCTTTCTTCGGTCGGCAGATCGCCCGCCAGGATTGAGGCCGCCGCCGGAACAGCCAAAAGCAGGCCGGCTGATTTGCAGTGACGATAGACGAGATCGAGTACCTCGTTTCGTGCCGTCACCCGTTGGCTCGGGCTCGTCACCCGGAACTGCAACTCGAGCTCCAGCGCCGTGGCATCCAGCCCCTTCAGTGCCACGACCGGCGGCGGCTCGCGCACGATCGAATTGCAGCTCGCAAGCGCCGTTGCCATGACGTTCCGGACCGATGCCGGCATCCGCGTCGGGGCGATGCGGATGGTGAGGACCAGGAGATGGGTCTCGTCAGGCCGGCTTACATTCGTCAGGCCGAGCTTTGCCAGAAAACTGTTCGGCAGAACGACGACATTGTTTGCGCTGGTCAGAATGTGTGTCGCGCGCCAGTTGCTTTCGACGACGCGCCCCTCCGTGCCGTCGCTGAGAAGGATCCAGTCGCCGATGATGTATGGGCGGCCGAGTGTCAGCGCGATGCCGGAGAAGACGTCGGCCAGCGTATTCTGGAGCGCCAAACCGAGAATGATGGCGACCACGCCCGAGGTCGCGACGAGGGTGCCGATCGGCACACCGAAGACGAAGGCCATAACCGATAGGGCCATGCCGATATAGACGACCCCGATGACGAGATCCTGGAGCAGTCGGGCTTCTCGCGGACTGCCCTCCAGTACCAGATACAGCCTGATGAAACCGATGACGGCCCATGCCAGATGGATCCACCAGAGCGATTTCGCGACGATGACGAGCAGGGCCTTCGGGTCCTCGGACTCATATCCTTGAAACCGGTGGGGTTCGATGCCGCTGATGACGAGGATCAACGTCATTACCGCAAAGAAGAGGATCTGCACCACCAGTCGCGTCGTCGGCCGTTGGCGGGAGAGAAGATACCAGACGATGATCCCGGCGAATCCAACTGTAATGAGGGATATCAGCGGTTTACCGAAGAGCACGTCGTCAATCATCTCTCTGTCTCCGGAATCGGGCGAGCCGCCCATGATTCAGCATCTCGACCGCCCGCGCAAGCATCAGGCCTGCGCAGGCGGCTAGCGCATCGATTCAAAGTGTTACAGCGTCCTTTGCGCGTCTGAAAAGACGCGCGGCGCTGTAAGCGGATCATCACTTCTTGAGCGGATAGGTCAGCTCTTTCTGCTTGGTATCGACGACGAAGACGGCGAGCAGGCGGGCGGGCTTCGTCTCGCTGCCGTTGGCGCTGACACCATGGCGGTCGCCCGGCATTTCGGAGAAGCTCTCTCCGGCATGATAGACCTTGACGGGACCGTCATTGACCTGGCTGCGGATCGCTCCTTCGAGCACGGTGGCGTAGATGAAGGCCGTATCGGGATGGGTGTGGCCGTCGGAGAAGCCGCCTGGGCCGTACTCGACCAGCACGCCCTTGATGCTCTTGCCCGGTACGTTCGGAAGTTCGTGTTCATAGACGAGCGTCACCTTGGCAGCTTTGCTGCTCTCATCGGCGCTGGCGCCCGTGGCTGCCAGAAGGGCGAGCGCAGCGGCGAGGAATGATGTTCTGATCATCGGAATCTCCATGGTTGCAGGGTTTGGGCAGGACGCGCCCCAGCGGCCGCGTCCTAAGGGCAAGTCGGATCACTTCGGCTGGGCGGACTTGGCGAACCACTGCTCGAAGGTGATCGAGCCGAGCCGCGGGTTGTTGTCCGAAACGAGCGACTGGTCGTTGAGTCTCGCGCCGAAATATTTCGCCTCCGCATCGGCCTCGACGGTGCGCGGATCTTTCATGGCCTTCAAATACCGGGCGACGAGTTCGCTGAGGCGCGCCCGTTCCGGACCTGATATCTCGATCGTCGCATTAGTGGGCGGTGCGAGAGCCACATCCGCCATGACATCGGCGACGTCGTCGGAAACGATCGGCTGCACATAGGCCGGCGACAGGCGGACCGTCTGGCCGACCGTCCCCGATTGGGCGATGCCGCCGAGGAATTCCATGAATTGCGTCGAGTGAACGATGGTGTAGGGAACGCCGGATTGCTTGATCAGCTTTTCCTGGGCGAGCTTGCCGCGGAAATAGCCGCTTTCCTGCAGACGCCCGGTGCCGACCACGGAAAGGGCGATATGATGCTTCACGCCGGCCACTTTTTCGGCAGCGAGAAGATTGCGGCCCGAGGTCTCGAAGAATTCGAGCACGGCCTTGTCTTCGAAGGACGGAGAATTGGCGAGGTCGAGCACGACTTCGGCGCCCGAGAGCGCCTCCGCCAATCCTTCTCCGGTGATCGTGTTGACGCCGGAGTTCGGCGAGGCGGCGATCACTTCGTGGCCGTACTTGCGCAGGCGTTCGACAGTCTTCGAACCGATGAGGCCGGTTCCGCCGATGACAACGATTTTCATAACAGATCTCCGTTCGCTGCCGCGGTGCGGCAGCGTCAAAGGTGAATCTTCTCAATGAATTGCGCGGTTTAGTTCAGGCCGGCCTTTAAGCCTTGTCGGCCGCGCCGGGTACGGTCTTGAAGCCGACATTGACGCGGTTCCAGGCATTGATCGCCATGACGACGAAAGTCAGGTCCGAGATTTCCTTCTCGGAAAGCTGGCCGCGAACCCGTTCGTAAATCTCATCGGGAATGCCGCCTTCCGGCAACTTCGTCAGAGCCTCCGTCCAGGCAAGCGCTGCGCGCTCGCGGGGGATGAACAGGGTCGATTCCCGCCAGATGGCGACGTGATAAAGCCGGAGTTCGGTTTCGCCGAGGATCTTGGCCTGCTTCACGTGCATATCCAGGCAAAAGCCGCATCCATTGATCTGCGAAGCGCGGACCTCGACGAGGGCCTGCAGCTTCTCGTCGATCACGCTGCTCTTCAGCGCCATGCTGAATTCCATGAATTTCTTGAAAAGCTCGGGGGACTGCTGGGCGTAGTTCAGTCGCTGGGTCATCTGTCTCTCCTTTAATTAAGGATATTTAGTATCCTTATGGATAAAAGATATCCTTAATTGCTGGACTGTAAAGCCATTCTCGCTTAGTCTGGCCGCATAAAGCCTATGCGCAAAAGTATGAGGGACAGGGGATGGATATCGTTTCGGCATTGCGGACTTTTCAGCGCGTCGTGGAGACGCGTTCGTTCTCGGCGGCGGCGCATGATCTCGACGTGACGCAGCCGGCGGTCTCGCGGCAGGTCGCAGCCCTCGAGGGCCATTTCGCCACCCGCCTGCTGCATCGCACGACGAGCGGCCTGTCGCTGACGGCGGAGGGCGAACGGATGCTGCCGATGGCGATGAGAATTCTCGAAGCGGTGGAGGAGCTCGGCGATGCCGCCGGATCGGATGGTGCCATGGCCTCCGGAAAGGTCAGGTTGAGCGTTCCAGCACCGCTCGGCCTCTATCTCAGCGATCGGCTGGGCGCTCTTCTCGCCGTCCATCCAAAACTCTCGGTGGAGCTGATATTCAGGGAGCAAAGCTCCGACATGATCGAGGAGCGAATGGACCTTGAGGTGCGTCTGGGTTCCGTCGCAGACAGCAGTCTCGTTTGCCGGCGGATCGGCTAGACGACGGCTTTCCTCGTCGCCTCGCCCGCCTATCTCGCCCGCAAGGCGCCTCCGAGGACGCCGAAGGAGATCAAAGACCATGAATGCCTGTGCTACAGCAGAGCCGGCGATGCCTGTTCGTGGTCGTTCTCGAACGGTTCGGAAGACATATCGGTCCGGATCTCGCCGCGGCTGACCGCCTGCAATGCCGTCGCCATTCACCGGGCAGCCCTTGCTGGAGCGGGTCTTGCGGTGCTTTCGCACATCATCGCCATGCCCGATATCGCCGCCGGCCGGCTAGTCCTCGTGATGAAGGATTTCCAGCCGAGCCGGCTGCCGGTTACCGTCGTCTATCCCTCGCGGCGCAACATGCCGCTGCGCGTCAAGACGGTTCTGGATTTTCTCATCGACGCTATTGGGCAGGACCAGTCGATGTGCGCGAGCGGCGCGGACCCGCAGTGGAACTGATGATCGACTGGCCGGGCGATTTGCCGTTTTCCGCCTTGCCTAAATCCCGCGAATCCTGCCAAGTCCTGCGATCATGCAATTTGCGCCGCAACAAGACGAAGCCCTGAAGGCTGTTTCGAAATGGCTGAAGGAAGGGCGCTCGCCACTCTTTCGCCTGTTCGGCTATGCCGGGACAGGGAAGACGACGCTTGCCAAGCACTTCGCCGAGAACGTCGACGGTGACGTGCTTTTTGCTGCCTTCACCGGCAAGGCGGCGCAGGTGCTGCGCTCGCGCGGCGCCTCCAACGCCCGGACAATCCATTCACTGATCTATCGGCCGCGCGGCGAGGAGGCGGTGGAAGACGAGGAAACAGGCAAGACGTCGATTGCGCCGATGTTTTCGATCAACCGGCAAAGCCCGGTCGCGAAAGCGGCGCTGATCATCGTCGACGAATGCTCGATGGTCGACGAAGCACTCGGCAAGGATCTGATGAGCTTCGGCACGCCGATCCTGGTGCTCGGTGATCCAGGCCAGCTGCCGCCGGTGACAGGCGGCGGCTACTTCACCAATCAGGAGCCGGACTACCTGCTCACCGATATCCACCGCCAGGCGCGCGACAATCCGATCATCAAGCTCGCCATGCAGGTGCGCGAAGGCAATGAGGTGATGTACGGCGACTACGGCACGGCCAAGGTGATCTCGAAGAACGAGGTGACGCAGCAACTGGTCCTCGACGCCGATCAGGTGCTCGTCGGCACCAATAGGACGCGTCGGCGCTACAATCAGCGCCTGCGCGAGCTGAAAGGCTTCAATGCCGATTATCCCCAGACCGGCGACAAGCTCGTCTGCCTGCGGAACGATCCGGCCAAGGGCCTGCTCAACGGTTCGCTCTGGCAGGTGATGACCTCATCCAAGGAAACGACGAAGCCCGGCATCAATCTGCTCGTCCGCCCCGAAGACGATGACATGGACCGGGGAGCTGCCAAGATCAAGCTGCTGAAACAGGCGTTCGAGGATGTCGAAGGTGAGATCCCCTGGAACACCCGCAAGCGCTATGACGAGTTCGACTACGGCTATGCGCTTACCGTTCACAAGGCGCAGGGTTCGCAATGGAATGATGTCGTGCTCTTCGACGAGAGCTGGGCGTTTCGCGATACCCGGGAACGCTGGCTTTACACTGCGATCACGCGCGCGGCGGAGACGCTGACGATCGTCCGCTGACCCGATCACATCCGGGATCTCGATCACACTCGTGATCCCGGTCGCACCCGTGACCAGATCGTATCTGCTGATCGGGCAGAAGAAAGAGGAGACGGTGGCGGCCGTCGGGGGCGTGATTCAGGCCTGCACGATGCCGAGCAGAACTGCCTTGGCGATGGCCTGGAAGCGGTTGTTGGCGCGGAATTTCAGGATGATTCCGGCCTCCAGGTCACGGGTTTCGTCATGTTTCAGGTCGAGCGCCCGGGCGATGCGCTGGGTGGAATAACCCTCCGCCATCAGTTCCAGGCAACGCCGCTCCTGCGGGGTCAGGCTTGCGCTGTCCTGATTGTCGTTCAGCGGCGGCTCCTCGATGCTGCCGTCGTAATCCAGGAGGTCGCCGACCTGCTGGAGCTGGCGGTGCAGCGTCGACATCTCGGCCGTCAGTTCGCGCTTGCGCACCTGCAGGGCCTCGCGGAAGATCGTCTCGGCCGCTTCCTGCGAATCAGCGTTGCGGAGTTCGTCCATCAGTTCCTGGATGACGGCGATTGGCATGCCTGTATCGCGGCAGACCGTGATCACGGCCATGCGCATCACGTCGTCCTGTCCGTAGACCCGCATCAGACCGATGCGGTTGGCTGAAATCAACCCTTTCTCTTCATAGAAATGCAGTGTCCTGTGTGTGACGCCGAATGCGTTTGCCATGTCGGCAATGGGCACCGGACCGTCCGGTAGATCCGGCGGTAGCGCGGCCGAAGGCAGGAACCGATATTTCGATCGGGCCTCCGAAGCGATACCGGCGGTGGCAAACAGGCGTTTGGAACCGTCTGGCATGAACCCTCCTGGGGCATGTTGTTGCACCTCATGCGGTTTTGCCAGTTGCTTCCCATGCGCGGCGAGTGGGGTTTCCTCTAGGCGTTCTTCTCAGTGGGAAAGAAGCAGTACGCGGCGTACTCTACGCGATACGATGTCCACGTTATGCGTGAACGATCTTTTTTATAAGTGCTAAAAATAATCTCTTTTAAATGGGATAGCAACTTTACCGGCATATTTTGCCGGGTTCTTGGGTGTGTTGCACAAAAACATGTGCTGCACTGCGGGATCTCGCGGTCCTCTTCAAAGGTGACGGGATTTACTATCTGCGGTAGGCGTGCGGCAAATGCCCAGCGTAATTTCGGTGCCCATCAGCGATTGGCATCGCATCCATTTGTGAATCTCGTTGGCCATCGCGGAGCACTTGGCTTAAAAGCAGGCCTCCCATTTCCGTGACCGATGGATCTCGCCATGCCCGCCAAGCTCTCCGTGAACCTCAACGCCGTCGCCATGCTGCGCAACCGGCGCGACCTGCCCTGGCCGAGCGTCGAAGCGCTCGGGCGTATCGCGCTGAAATCCGGTGCGAGCGGGCTGACGGTGCATCCGCGCCCCGACCAGCGGCACATCCGCTTTTCCGACCTGCCTGTGATCCGCAACCTGATCGACGACGAATTCCCCAAGGCCGAGTTCAATATCGAGGGCTATCCCACAGAGGAATTCTTCGAACTCTGCGCCGGCGCGGCACCCGAGCAGGTGACGCTGGTGCCTGACGATCCCGCCCAGGCGACCTCCGATCACGGCTGGGATTTCCGCAGGCACCAGGCGTTCCTGACCGATGCCGTCGCGCGGCTGAAGACGATGGGATGCCGGGTGTCGCTGTTTGCCGATGGTGACGGGGACGCACAGGCGGTTGAGATCGCCAAGGCGGTCGGCGCCGATCGGATCGAACTCTATACCGGCCCCTATGGCGGTTGCTTCGATGCGCCGGAGCGGGCAGGCCCGATCCTTGAAGCGCTTGGACGGACCGCGGATGCAGCCGTCGCAATCGGCCTCGCCGTCAATGCCGGCCATGATCTGACAGTGGAAAACCTGCCGGCGCTGGTGAAGCGCATTCCCGCTCTTGCCGAGGTTTCGATCGGCCATGGGCTGACCGCCGATGCGCTGGAATACGGCATGGCGGAAACGGTGCGGCGCTTCTGCCGGGCTTGCGGGCAGGTGGTTTGAGGAAGGTCGTTTTCTTCAACGCTTTGACTGGAAGCGGGTTATTACGTTTTGGGCCCTGAGTCAGACAGTGCGTCTTGAAGGAAGAGTCTCCCGCGCCCAAGGACTTGGGCGCGCTGGATTCCTATGACAGGCACAGGAATGAGGATGGGAGAGGTAGCGCTTCCCATCAACCGTTGTCTCAATGTCGACGGGAAATTTTGGCGAAGGCGTTTAATTCACCCTCCCTCATTCCTGTGCCTGTCACAGGAATCCAGCCACGGCGCGGCTGCGCCGTGAGCGACTCATCTGACCTGATGAGGAATCCAGAATCGAAGTTCGCTCATCCCTGCGACTAGCGCAGGGACACAGCGAAAGGCTTCAATGCGCAGCATTGCCTGAAGTCGTCAGCGCCGCCTTGTGCTCCACGAAGAAATCCTTCAGCGGCTGCGGCTGTTTGCCGGTCAGCTTGGTGAAGTCTTCGGTGACGATGTCGAACTTGCCGGCGCGGGTGTTGGCGTCGGCAGAAACCAGCATATCGGCGACGAAACCGGGAAGTCCGGCGCCGCGCATGCCCTGGCCGAGCTGTTCGTCGGTGACGTCGATCACTTCGAGCGGCTTGCCGGCGACGTCGGAAACGATGGCGGCAATCTGCCGGCTGTCCAGCGACTGGGTGCCGGTCACCGTATAGGTGGCGCTCTCGGATGTGCCGGAGGCAAGGGCTGCGGCGATCGCCAGGGCGCAGTCGTCACGCGAGATGGTGGAGATCTTGCCGTCGCCCGTGGCGCTGTACCATTTGCCGCCCTGCAGATTGTGAGGCATGCCGTGCAGATAGTTGTCGTGATACCAGGCATCGCGGATGATCGTATAGGCGATACCGCTTGCCTTGATGGCGTTTTCGCTGCCGAGATGATCGGGCGCGAAGGTGACAAGCGAATCGTCCGGCGCCGGCATCGAGGTGTAGGCGATGTGCTTGACGCCAGCCTTGACGGCCGCTGCAACGGCGCCCTTGTGCTGGGCGAGGCGCTTGCCGGGAGTGTCCAGCGCATCGGTGCTGATGATCAGCAGCCGGTCGACGCCGGCGAAAGCCTTCTCCAGGCCTGCCGCGTCATCGAAATCGGCCTTGCGGGTGACGACGCCCTTCTTTTCGAGTTCGGAGAGCTTTTCCGGGCTGCGCGTCGCCGCGACGATGTTGCCGGGGGCAACCTTGTAGGTCTCGATGAGGTGATGGATGACACGCTGGCCGAGCTGCCCCGCAGCGCCGGTGACCAGGATGATTTCGCTCATACGTCGTTTCCTTCTGTGGTGTGCAGGTGGTCTCGAAAAGAGAGTAACACTAGAATAGGAATTGACTAGGCAGTGTAAAGGAGGCAGTTTTTCAGCTCTACGTTACCAAAAGGGAACCAGCAGATGAGCGGTGCGGTCGTTAGTCTGAAGAACAGGGTGCCGGGGGCGCGGCGCGAGATCGATCTCGCCGGCCTCGATTTCGGCAATTGCCCGGTCAGGGACATGATGCAGCAGATCGGCGGCAAATGGTCGACGCTGCTACTCGAGGTGCTGGCGGATCGGCCTTATCGCTTTGGCGAGCTGCGGCGGATGATCCCCGATATTTCGCAGCGCATGCTGACGCAGACGCTGCGCGACCTGCAGAGGGATGGTTATATCGACCGCGAGGTATTCCCGACCAAGCCGCCGAGCGTCGAATATTCGATGACCGAACTCGGACGTTCGCTCTACCAGCCGCTCTCGCAGCTTCTGAACTGGGCGGAAGCAAACCACGATGCCGTTCGCGCCGCCCGTTCACATTTCGATTCCGTCAGCGGCTAGTACCGTTGATAAAGGCGAATTCCGCGTTTTTGGAAACGGAAACAGCGATTATTCCGTCGGCCGCATGAAGAGAGCGCGGAACAATTCCTCCGATCTTCGCAAACCTTCGTCGCTCAGAACGACAGACTTGGCCTTGCCTGCGGGATTTGCAATCAGACCCTTCTGATGCAAACGGTCCATCACGCCCCAGTCAAAACCCTTCCATGCGTGGTCTCCGTCATGCAGCGTCAGCCATAACAATGCGAGCACAGCATCGTCGATTTTCTCTTCGTCTATCTCCATGCCGGAATCCCATGCAAAAAGGCGAAAATTCTGCGGCTCTCAAACGGATGCATACGCTGCTTCCTGGATGTGGTCATCTATAAGTTGGCTCTGTCAAGGTTTTAGACGTTCGATCCTGGATTCTGATGGCGCTTTACTTGCCGCGTCCTTCCGTCAGAAACAGCAGGAAGGCCAGCGCCGGGAAGCAGAAGCCAATCCACGCTGTCATCGTCCAGCCTCCGGTCGCATAGGCCCAGCCGCCGAGCGCCGAGCCGAGCGCGCCGCCGGCAAAGAAGGTCGCCATGAACAGCCCGTTGAGCCGGCTGCGGTGTTCCGGGTTCAGCGCATAGATGGTGCGCTGGCCGCAGACAAGATTGGTGGTCACGCCGAAATCGAGAAGGATCGCCGCTGCCGTCAAAAGCAGCAGGGCGGCAAGCGAGCCGTCTGTTGCAAAATGGCTGATCAGGAAGGCGGCCATGCCGAGCAGCATGGCAATCGTCGAGGCGATCTTTGTCATGCCGCGGTCGGCAAGCCGGCCCGCGATTGGCGAAGCGACGGCGCCGGCAGCACCTGCGAGGGCGAAGAGGGCGATGCCGTTCTGCGTCAGGCCGAAGGTTGGGCTTGCGAGCAGCAGTGGCGTCGTCGTCCAGAACAGGCTGAAGGCGCCGAACATGCCGGCCTGATAGAGCGCCCGGCGCTGCAGCACGCGCGAGGTGAGCGCCAGATGGCCCATCGAGGCGAGCAGCTCGCCATAGCGCAGCTTCGTTTTCGGCAGGCGAACCGGCAGGTTGATGCGCAAGACGACGGCGAGCACGAGCATGAGCGCTGCGGTGACGTAGTAGACCACGTGCCAGGACGAGGCCTCGGCGACGAAGCTTGCGAAGGGGCGGGCGAGCATGATGCCGCAGAGCAGGCCGCTCATGACGTTGCCGACGACCTGGCCGCGCGTTGCATCCGGCGCCATGTTGGCAGCGAAGGGAACCAGGACCTGAACTGCGACCGATGAAAGACCGATAGAGAGCGAGGCGACGAGGAAGGCCGTGGGCGTCGATGACAGCGCCGCGCCGATGAGCGCGACTGCGGAGACGGCGATCAGCATCAACACCAGACGGCGGTTTTCGGTGAGGTCGCCGAGCGGCACGATCAGCAGCAGGCCGAGGCCGTAGCCGATCTGCGTCAGCGTGACGATCAGACCGGTGGCGGCAGGCGTGAAGCCGAGATCGGCACTGATCGGGCCGGCCAGCGGCTGGCCGTAATAGAGATTGGCGGCCACCAGCCCGCAGGCGGCGGCGAAAAGGAAGGTTAGCCAAGGGGATAGCGCCCTGGGAATGGCCTCATCCGGCGTGGTGGCTGAAATGCTCATCAGAAACTCCGGTATTCAAAGATTGAAAGGAATGATCTCAAATCGTCTTGCCTCCGGCCACCCGTTTCGGGCCGTGCAGCGACTTACCGCTCCGGGAGAGTGGCTTAATGTCAGGTCACCAGCCTCATCGCGGCTTCGGCGACGGCCGCCATTTCTTCGCCGCTGCGATCCACCTTGCCGATGACGCGCATGCCTTTGGTGATGCAGAGAAGTGCAAGCGCGGTGGCTGCTCTATCGAGGTCTGGAGAAATCGAGCCGTCGGACTGGCCGAGGCGGATCAGATCGGCCAGCAGGGCCTCGTCAGCCATGAAGGCGGCGGCAACACGCTCGGCCGCCTCGCCATCAAAGAGGGCGAGATCGCCGGTGCTGCCGACGACGAGGCAGCCGCGCCTGCCGGTTTCGCCGTGGGAGGAGGCCGCAAAGAAGGCGATTAGCGCATGGAGTTTGTCACGGCCGGTCTCGGCTTTGGCGAGTTCGGCATCGAGCATGCCGCGGCGGACCGCGCGATAGCGGTCGAAGGCGGCGAGGAAGATGCCGCGCTTATCCCCGAACGCCTTGTAGACGCTGCCGGCGGCAAGGCCCATGGCTTCGGTCAGTTCGCTGATCGAGGCGGCATGATAACCACGCTCGGAAAAAACGCGAAGGGCGGCATCGAGGGCCGCCTCCGCGTCGAATTCGCGGGGCCGGCCGCGGCCGCGGGTCTTTTCTTGATCTTTAATGGTCGCCGTGTTCATGGTTGCCTAATTAGGAAATGTTCGTTTCCAAATCAAGCGAATTTTTTGCGACGCAGCAAATTCAGAGATCAAGCACCCAGTTCTGGCCGTTTGCCTCGGGACCGAACATGCGATGTCCCTCCTCGGAAACAAGCCGGAAGCCCGCCTTGACGTAGATGGCGCGGGCGGTCTCCAGCATGTCGTTGGTCCAGAGCGAGAGTTCACGGTAGCCTTTATCCCTGGAGAAGTGGATGCATCCGTCGACCAGCAATTTGCCGAGCCCGAGGCCGCGGGCTGATTTGTCGACATAGAGCAGGCGGAGCTTGGCGATGCCGTCGCCGCCATTGGTGACGAGGACCGAGCCGACATTGATGCCGCCGCGTTCGGCGATCCAGCAATATTCTTTGGCCGGATCGAAATTGGCGAGGAATTTTCCGGCGACCTCGGCGACCAGCGCCTCGAAGCGCAGATCCCAGCCATATTCTTCTGCGTAGAAGCGGCCCTGGCTCTGAACGATCCAGCCGATATCGCCGGCGCGGTGGGCGCGGATGATGGCCGGCGCGGGCTTCGCCGCCGGATCGAGCAGCGCGCGGATCGTGTGCATGGCGGAGACGGCGGCCTCCGGCTCGCCAGCCGCCAAGCGATCGAAACGGGCGGCGATCTGCGCATTGGAGCGTCGGCCGAGTTCCTCGAACGTCTCTCGTCCCTGATCGGTGACAATGATGACCTGGCTGCGAAGATCTGCCGGATCGGGGCTGGTTTCGATCAGCCCTTCGGCGCGAAAACGCTTTAGGATGCGGCTGAGATAGGCCGCGTCGAGCTGCAGGTCGCGGGCAAGCGCTACAGCGCTGATGCCCTCATGCGAGCCGATCTCGAAGAGGATGCGGGCATCGGTCAGCGTGAAGGGCGTGTCGAGATAGGCCTTGTTCAGGAGGCCGAGGAAGTTCGTATAGAAGCGGTTGAAATCGCGGGCGGTTTCGATGAGCGATAGGTTAGACATGATGATCTCCAAATGGAGATCTTGTCAGACCGCTGATAAAGTCGGCCAACTACTCTCTCGTCATGCTCGGGCTTGTCCCGAGCATCTGCAGCAGATCCTCGGCACGAGGCCGAGGATGACGCCGAGTCAAGAGCGAGGTTTGTCAACAAGCTGACAAGAATCTCCAGATGGAGTTCTTGTCCTGCATTTAATGGACTGAGTCAACTAATTCGGTGATGTCAGGCCGCTTCCTCTTCCGCGGTCTCGTCTGCACCGAGCGCGAAATCGACCGCCGCTCGCGCATGGATCGCCGTGGTGTCGAAGCCTGGCAGCGGCAAATGGTCGGGATCGAGGATCAGGCAAATTTCGGTACAGCCGAGGATGATGCTGTCGGCGCCGTTGTCGATGGCGCGTGCAATCACCGCCATGAGCTTGTCGCGCGAGCTGTCGAGCACCTTGCCGGCGCAGAGTTCGTTGAAGATGATGTCGTGCACGGCCGTGCGGTCGCTAGCATCTGGCACCATGATATCAACACCATGGCTCTTCATGCGGTCGCTGTAGAAGCCGTGCTCCATCGTGTAGCGAGTGGCGAGCAGCAACGGGCGCTTCCGGCCGGCCGCATGCAGCGATTTCGCCGTCTCGTCGATGATGTGGATCAGTGGCACAGAGATCTTCTCTGCGACCTTGTCGGCAATCAGATGCATGGTGTTGGTGCAGATGAGGATGCAGCCGGCGCCGGCGATCTGCAGGCGCAGAGCCACGTCGGCGAGGCGACGGGCGGCCATATCCCAGTCACCGGCCTTCTGAAGCGCGACGATCTCCTCGAAGTTCACCGAATGGAGGATGAGCTCGGCCGAGGCGAGGCCACCCTTGCGGTCACGCACCATCTCGTTGACGACACGGTAATAGACCGCCGAACTTTCGAAACTCATGCCGCCGATAAGGCCGATCGTTTCCATTTCTTCATGCTCTCCATGCTTCTGAACTTCGAAAATGATGCCGCAATCCCGGCGCGGCGTGTTTGCGTTGTTTGTCTCTCGTGTCAGATTGGTGATGGGATTTTGCGTCATTTTATGAAATCATGCAAAAAAGAGGCGAGAGGATTATGTTCCACACATGCTTGATGATCGCGACAGACGCATTCTGGACATGTTGCAGAAGGATGCGGGCATATCGGTGACCGATCTTGCCGAGCGCGTGGCTCTTTCGGTGTCGGCCTGTTCGCGGCGCATCCAGCGGCTGGAGGAGAGCGGCCATATCGCCCGGCGTATCGTCGTGCTCGACCGGGAAAAGATGGGCGTGCCGACGACAGTTTTCGCTCTGGTCAAGACGGCGCACCATTCCGACGAATGGACGGAAAGCTTCCGCAGGATCATCAGTAACATTCCCGAGATCGTCGAGGCGCACCGTCTGACCGGTAATCACGATTATATCCTGAAGATCGTGCTGCCGCGCGTCGAACACTACGATGTGATTTACAAGCAGATCGTGCGGAAGATCGAGCTCTTCGACGTCTCGGCCTCGATCTCGATGGAGCTTCTGAAGGGCGGCACGGCGATCCCCGTCGGGTATGCCGATTGAGTCAGTTCCACCGACCGGGATGCAGGGGAGGTATGCCGAAACGACAGTTGCAACCTTCGCGGCGAAGGCCACATTGGCTTTGAGCGAAATGGCGCAAAGGGGTAGGTCATGAGCGATCATCATGTCGTCGTTGTCGGCGGCGGTTTCGGCGGGCTGCAGCTCGTCAACGGGTTGAAAGGTGCCGGCGTCAAGATCACGCTGGTCGACCGGCGCAATCACCATCTCTTCCAGCCGCTGCTCTATCAGGTGGCGACCACCATTCTCT
Organism: Rhizobium leguminosarum; assembly: GCF_002953715.1. Classification (GTDB taxonomy): domain Bacteria; phylum Pseudomonadota; class Alphaproteobacteria; order Rhizobiales; family Rhizobiaceae; genus Rhizobium; species Rhizobium leguminosarum_V. Next base: position 2,826,258 of record NZ_CP025012.1, on the reverse strand, counting down.
CCACCTCCGAGATCGCCTGGCCGATCCGCCGCCTCTATGCCGACCGGCCTGACGTGACGGTGCTGCTCGGCGAGGTCACGGGCGTCGACAGTGGCGCGAAGACTGTTTTCTTGCGCAACGGCATGACCCTTGGTTACGATACGCTGGTATTGGCGACCGGAGCGACGCATGCCTATTTTGGCCATGACGAATGGGAGCCGGTGGCGCCCGGCCTGAAGACGCTGGAGGATGCGACGACGATCCGCCGGCGGGTGCTGCTTGCCTTCGAGAAGGCGGAGATGGAGAGCGATCTGGCCGTGCGCGATGCGCTTTTGACCTTCACCATCGTCGGGGCCGGGCCGACCGGTGTCGAGCTGGCCGGCATCATTGCCGAGCTTGCGCATTTCACGCTGCCCAAGGAGTTCCGCAACATCGATACGCGCAAGACCCGCGTCGTGCTGGTCGAGGCTGGGCCGCGGGTGCTGCCGACCTTCGCCGAAGAGCTTTCGGCCTATGCTCAGAAGGCGCTGGAGAAACTCGGGGTCGAGATTCATCTCGGCAAGCCGGTGACCGAATGCAACGCCGACGGCGTGAAGATCGGCGAGACCTTCGTTGCCAGCCGGACGATCGTCTGGGCAGCCGGCGTCACCGCCTCGCCGGCGGCGCGGTGGCTCGGCGTTGCCGCCGACCGGGCAGGGCGCGTCGTGGTCGAGAAGGATCTGAGTGCGCCGGGTCTGCCCGACGTCTTCGTCGTCGGCGATACCGCCTCCGTCATGCGCGAGGACGGCAAGCCTGTGCCGGGCATTGCGCCCGCCGCCAAGCAGCAGGGCGGTTACGTCGCCAAGGTCATTCGCGCCCGCATATCCGGCAAACCCGCGCCGACGCCTTTCCGTTACTGGCATCAGGGCAGCCTGGCGACGATCGGCAAGAGTGCGGCGATCATCGATTTCGGTCCGATCAAGCTGAAGGGCTGGATCGCCTGGTGGATCTGGGGTCTTGCCCATATCTACTTCCTGATCGGCACCCGCTCGCGCTTCTCCGTCGCCTGGAGCTGGCTGTGGATCTATCTGAGCGGCCAGCACAGCGCCCGGCTGATCACCCAGCGGGAGACGATGCGGGAGGAGAGCTAGGCTCTTCTCGGTCCACCAGAGGCTAAGCCTCGAAGCAGCGATATAGCCAAACTTGACATATCTTCGGATCCGCCCTTAGGGTTTGCCCGGCGTCTTCCGGATACCACCGGGGGTTACGCATCCAGCCGTAGCTACAGCGAGTAGAGGTTCCAATGCGCCGATTCACTTCTCACGAAAATCACATTCGAAATTCTGAGAAGTTGGTGGTTCATGCGCACTTTGAATCTGGGCATCCTCGCCCATGTGGATGCAGGCAAGACTAGCCTTACCGAAAGACTGCTTTTTGACGCCGGCGTCATCGACAAGCTTGGCAGCGTCGATACCGGCAATACACAGACGGACACTCTCGAGCTCGAACGGCAACGCGGCATCACGATCAGAGCCGCGGTGGTGTCGTTCACGATCGGCGACAGGATCGTCAATCTCATCGACACACCCGGTCACCCGGATTTCATCGCCGAGGTCGAGCGGGTGCTCGGATTGCTGGATGCCGCTGTCGTCGTCGTTTCGGCGGTCGAAGGCGTACAGGCCCAGTCGCGGGTGCTGGTGCGGGCGCTGCGGCGGCTTGGCGTTCCCTTCATCTTCTTCGTCAACAAGGTCGATCGTCTCGGCGCGCGATATCAAGAGGTTGTCGAGGCCCTTGCCGCGCAGCTGGCGGTCCGCCCCATCGCCATGTCTTCGGTCATCGATGCGGGAGCCAAGCTTGTCCGGGTGGAGACGCTTGCTCTGGGAGACGAGCCACTCTTTTCGGCGCTCTGCGAGACCCTCGGGGAAAACGATGAGGCGCTGCTCGATGACTATGTACTCGCTCCCGATTGGCTGACGGAGGAAAGGCTCGGGCGCTGCCTGGCCGATCAGGTGGCGAGCGGCCTCGTGCATCCCGTCTTCGCAGGAGCCGCGATGACCGGCGTCGGCATCCCCGCCCTGGCATCGGCCATTGCGAAGATCCTGCCCGAGCGGCGCCCCAATCCAGATGGTCCGGTCGCGGGCAAGATCTTCAAGATCGAACGCGGCTGGGGCGGGGAAAAGCTCTCCTACATCTACCTGGCCTCAGGCACGGTGCGGCTCCGGCAATATCTGGACCTGCCCAGAGGCCCGGAACGGGTGACCGCGATCCATGTGTTCGAGGCCGGCCGGGTTCATGGCGCCGAGAGCCTCCGCGCCGGGCAGATTGCGCGCATCAGCGGCCTTGCCGGTGCCCGCATCGGGGATGCGGTGGGCGGAGATCCCGCCAGCGGGCAGGCCCACTTCGCGCCACCTACGCTCGAAACCCGGGTTCTTGCCCGAAGGCCTTCCGGCAAGGCGGCGCTCTGGCTGGCGCTGAACCAGATGGCCGAACAGGATCCCTTGATCAATCTGCGCCGGAACGAGGAGGCGGACGAAGTCTTCGTGTCGCTCTACGGCGAGGTGCAGAAGGAGGTTATCCAATCGACCCTGCTGACGGATTTCAACCTTGAGGCAAGGTTCGAGAAAAGCACTGTCATCCTGGTCGAGAGGCCCGTCGGGACCGGGGCCGGCCTGCAGATCCTCTTCAAGGAGCCCAATCCCTTCCTGGCAACCGTCGGCCTGCGCATCGAGCCGCGCCCTCCCGGGGCGGGCAACAGCTTTGCGCTCGAAGTGGATGTCGGCCAGATGCCTGTAGCCTTCTATCGAGCGGTCGAGGAGACGGTGTTCGAAACGCTGAAGCAGGGGATTTTCGGCTGGCAGGTCATCGATTGCCACGTAGCGATGACGGCAGCCCGGCACAGCTCGCCCGCAAGCACCGCCGCCGATTTCCGGCAGTTGACGCCATGGGTGCTGGCAATGGCGCTATCGGCCGCGCAGACCGTCCTCTGCGAGCCGATCGACCGCTTTCATCTCGAAACGCCCATGGAGAGCTTGAGCGGTGTGCTTACATTGCTTGCGAAATCGGCAGCGACGACGATGGATTCGGTGATCGCCGATGGCGTCGCCCGGCTCGAGGGCACCATGGCGTCTCAGGTCATCCAAAGCGTTCAGCGGCAATTGCCGGGCCTGACGAGTGGGGCGGGAACCATGGAAACCTCCTTCGATCACTACGCCCCGGTCGCCGGCGAGCCGCGCTTGCGCTGGCGCTCCGGCGCCGATCCGTTTAACAGTACCGAATATCTGCTGCGTCTGCGGGGCGTCCCCAATTAAGTACAGCCCTCGTCCTCAGCTGGTCTGACGGTGTATAGTGAACATCGATACAGAGCTATCCCCTCGCCAAAGGTCTCTGCATCTAATAATTGTAGCTCGCCAGCTTGGAGTAGAGCGTGAGATATTTGCATGACAAGTGACGTATCCGCTGAGGAGAAGCATCGTTTCTGGATGCTCGATTTGTTGCGCGGGGCATCTGCAATACTCGTACTCGTCTATCATTGCAGTAATGTATTTCCCGTCGCTTATGCTGCTGTCGATCTTTTCTTCATGTTGAGCGGCTTCGTTTTGGCGGAAAGATACGGCGAGAGCCTGTCACAGGCGGGCGGCCGTCGAAATTTCATTAGTCACCGTATTGCGCGATTGTATCCCGTCTACCTGGTTTGCACATTACTAGGCGCTGTTTCGGTTTTCCCATTGATTGGTCATCTTGAGAACTGGAGCGTCAGCGCTTTTGCCGTTTCCTCCGTTACCAGCCTGCTCATCCTTCCAGCGCCGTCAGATACTGTTCTCGGCATTCTGCCCTTGAACGGCCCGGCATGGTCGTTGTTCTTTGAAGTCGTGGCCAACGCGGTCTTTCTATTCACTGCGGCTCGTCTTCGGTTGACCGTTTCTATTGTCGTGTTATCGGCGCCGGCGTTCGTCGTTGCGTTGTGGTACTTTCGGTACCCGCCGGGCTCTGTTTGGGGCGATATTGTCGGGGGCTTTCCCCGGGTGCTAGCATCTTTCTATGGCGGAGTGCTTATCAGTTGTCTTTGGCGACGAGGCTTCCGCATCAGGCTTGCTGCCTGGCCCGGCTGGATTTTGGTGGCCGCTCTCACGGCGCTTTATTCGGAATTCGTCCTCACCGAGAGAAAATACTATCTGCTCCTGACATTTGCCGCTCACCCAATGATTATCTGGTTTGGCTTGGGTCTGGCAAGAAATGCACGGTGGGAACGCATCGCCACTTGGATGGGAGAGATATCCTATCCTCTCTACCTCGTGCACGTACCGCTGCTTATTCTTCTCGCAACGTATGGAGTGGGCGACTGCTTTGCTTTGCGCAATTATCTGGGGCTCGGAAATACCTCCTGGGGCGGTGAATGCCACCGAGACGCAATTCCGTTGGTGGTATTCGTTCTGCCCCTGTCATTGATGATGGCGCACCTCATTGCCATCTCGATACAGTCGCCTGGCCGAAAGTTGTGGCTTCGTTGGAGGCCCATCTAGTCGCCCAGGATTTACAACAGGGGACTACGCGCACTTCGACACGGCCGACGTCACAGGCACCCTGGAACGGGTGGGCGGCCCCCGAAGGAGCCGCCTCTCGTTTTTCAAGCCGCCAGCGAGGCGATGTCGATGACGAAGCGGTAGCGGACGTCGCTTTTCAGGACGCGTTCATAGGCTTCGTTGACCTGCTGGATGTTGATCTTCTCGATCTCGGAGACGATGTTGTGCTCGCCGCAGAAGTCGAGCATTTCCTGGGTTTCCTTGATCGAGCCGATCATCGAGCCGGAAATGCTCTTGCGGCCGGGGATGATCGAGAACGCATGTACGGGGATCGGGTTCTCCGGCGCGCCGACCACCACGAAGGAGCCATCCACCTTCAGGAGGCCGAGATAGGCATTCCAGTCGATTTCAGCGCTGACGGTGCAGATGATCAGGTCGAAAGTGCCGGCGAGTTTCGTGAAGGTTTCCGGGTCGTTGGTGGCGTAATATTCCTTGGCGCCGAGCTTCAGCCCATCTTCCTTCTTGGAAAGGCTCTGGGAGAGAACGGTGATATCGGCGCCCATGGCGGCGCCGAGCTTGACGCCCATATGGCCGAGACCGCCCATACCGACGATCGCGACCTTCTTGCCGGGGCCGGCATTCCAGTGGCGCAGCGGCGAGTAGAGCGTGATGCCGGCGCAGAGCAGCGGCGCGGAGGCATCGAGCGGCAGATTGTCCGGAATGGACATGACATAGCCTTCCCTAACGACGATCGAGTCGGAATAACCGCCTTGGGTCCGTGTCTTGCGGTCGGCTTCGAAGTCGTTGTAGGTGCCGGCGAGCCCCGGCATATACTGTTCACGATCAAGGTCGCGCTCGGCGCAGCCGATGCAGGAATCGACGAAGCAGCCGACGCCGACGCGATCGCCGACCTTGAATTTGGTCACATCGGAACCGACAGCCGAGACGATGCCGGCGATCTCATGGCCCGGCACGATCGGATAGACGGCGTTCTTCCATTCGTTGCGGACAGTGTGGATGTCCGAATGGCAGATGCCGGCAAACTTGATGTCGATAACGACGTCATCGGGGTTCGGGTTGCGGCGTTCGAAAGTGAAAGGGGTCAGCGGTTTGGAAGCGTCGGTCGCGGCGTAGCCTCTTGCAATAGGCATGGGAACCATCCTTTTCGATTGTGGGCGGGGGTTGAAAGAGATGGTGGACTATTGCCCGGAACTGCGGCAGAGGGTTAGAGCGATCCTCTCAGCTTTTTGCACGATCCTGCAAAAGTGAGACGCCAGCCTGTTTGCGAAATGGCCAAGGCACTCTAGATAAGAACGGTATCGCCGGCGTCAGACAGTTGACAGAAAGAGTTGCCGCATGACTTTGCCCTTCAGCCCCTATCAGGAAATTGTCGATATCGCGATGCGCTTCGCGGCTGGTGACGGCGAGTTCGCGACTGATATCGGCAATCTTCACATCAGCCGTCGCTCCAAGCCCAGCGATCCGCTGCACAGCAGCTACCGGCCGTGTTTTGCCTTTGTACTGCAGGGAGCCAAGAGCCTGCGCCTCGGCACGGAACTTATCAGCTACGGGACTGGGGACTATCTGCTGACCTCGCTCGACCTGCCGGTCGCCTGGCGCGTCACGGAGGCGAGCCCTGAGGTTCCGCATCTCTGCCTGGGACTGGCAATCGATTCCGAAAAGCTGCTGGAGTTGCTCAGCCGCATCGATATTCCGCGCCCGGCCGCCGATACTGACGGGCAGCGCGGGATGGCGGTGAACGTCGCTCCGCCGGAGCTCCTGGATGCTGCCGTCCGCCTGCTGCGCTTGCTCGATCGTCCAGGCGACATTCCTGCCATGGCGCCGCTGATCGAACAGGAAATCCTCTACCGGGTGCTGACCGGGCCGGATGGCGCGCGGCTGATCAACATCGCCACTGCAGACAGCCACAGCAACAGGGTCGCGCGCGCCGTCGCATGGCTGAAGGAGAATTTCGCGCGGCCATTGCGCATCGAAGACCTTGCCGACCGCGTCAGCATGAGCGTGTCGTCCTTCCATCATCACTTCAAGTCGGTCACGGCGATGACGCCGGTGCAGTATCAGAAGCAGCTTCGCCTGCACGAGGCGCGCCGTCTGATGCTCGTGGAGCGGCTCGATGCGGGCACGGCCGGTCACCGCGTCGGCTATCAAAGCCCGTCGCAGTTCAGCCGCGAATACAGCCGCCTCTACGGCGCCTCGCCGGCCCGCGATGTCGACGGCGCCCGCGACGTCATGGCGGCGGAATAGTCGGCCTTGCGACCGGTAGCCAATCGTTAAAGGATGTTTGACGTTTCGTCGCTAGTCTGGCGCCAAACATCAAGCAGGCACCGACGTCAGCATGGCGCAAGTCCCATTTCTTTCCATCGTCGCGCCTTGTCACAACGAGGAAGAAGGGCTGCGCGAGTTCTGCCGCCGCGCTGCCGCCGCCGCTCATAGCGTTGCCGGCGATGCCTTCGAGCTCATTCTCGTCGATGACGGCTCCTCCGACCGCACCTGGGAGATCATTTCGGATCTGGCGGCTGATGTGCCGCAGGTGCTCGGCGTTCGTCTTCTGCGCAATCATGGCCACCAGCTGGCATCGACGGCGGGTCTTTCCCCGTCGCGGGGCGAGCGCGTGCTTTTGATCGATGCCGATCTTCAGGATCCGCCCGAGCTGCTCTTGATGATGATGCCGATCATGGAGCGCGGCGCCGACGTCGTTTACGGCCAGCGCACGCGCCGCCAGGGCGAAAACTGGTTCAAGCTGGCCTCCGCTTCGCTTTTCTATCGCGCTTTGTCCAAGCTCGCTTCCGTGACCATCCCGCGTGATACCGGTGATTTCCGGCTGATGCGCCGGCGCGTCGTCGATATCCTGCTGGCGATGCCGGAGCGCGATCGCTTTATCCGTGGCATGGTCAGCTGGATCGGCGGCAGGCAGGTGGCTCTTCCCTACGAGCGTGACGCCCGTTTTGCCGGCACGACGAAATATCCTCTGCGCAAGATGATCAATTTTGCCCTGGATGCGATCACCAGCTTTTCAACGACACCGCTGCGCATCAGCACATGGCTTGGCATGATGAGCGCGGGCGTCGCGATCGCCTTGCTTGTCTACACCTTCGTTCGCTGGCTCGAAGGCGAAACGGTCACCGGCTGGTCGTCGATCATGGCCGCCGTCAGCGCCTTCAGCGCCATCCAGCTGATCTGCATCGGCATCATCGGCGAGTATCTCGGTCGTCTGGTACAGGAGAGCAAGAAGCGGCCGATGTTCATGGTCGAGACGATCGTGCGCGGCAGTGAACACGCAGAACTGTCGATCGCTTTCTCGGAGATGAGCGCCAGCGACAGGCGCACGGCGCTGGATGCGGCCTTTGCATCCGGTGAGCCGCGGTCGCAAAGGAGCAGTCGGATCGGATAATGGACCGGATTGCTGCGCCTGCTTTGGCCGCTGTGGGGCCTGAGAAATTGATTGCCAGGCAGGACTCTACCGTTGCGATCGTTGCTTTCGTCGGGCTTGCCGCGGCTTTGGTCCTCCTGTTTCCCTTTCCACCGGTTCTCGATTACGCCAATCACTACGCCCGTATCTGGCTCCTTTCGGGCGGGATAGACGAGCAACCGTTTCCTGAGATCTATGCGGTCGATTGGAACCGCACCTTCACCAATGTCGGGATCGACGTTCTGGCCACCTGGCTGGGGCCGCTTGTCGGCGCCGACAGGCTTGCGCGGGTTTTGCTTTTCCTGGCGATCGTGCTGCCGCCGCTCGGGGCGATCGGCCTGCACCGCGCGCTTTTCGGTGGTCGGCACCACTGGCAGACCGCGATGCTGTCGCTCGGCTGGTGCGCCACCATGATCGGTGGCTTCATCAACTTCCAGATCGGTCTCGGCATGGCGCTCGGCTTTGCCTGCATCGATCTCCGTCTGCAGGGTAGAAATCCCGCCCTGCTTTTTGCCTGGCGGCTCGCCGCCGCGCTGCTGTTCACAGTGATGCACATCTTCGCACTTGGCTTCTATATGGCGATCGTCTGCGGCCTCGAATTTTCCTGGCGCATCGACATAGTGCGATCGAAGCCGGGTCTGATGAGGCTCGCCGGCCGGTTGGTGCTGGCGCTTGGCGCCTGCGTCCTGCCGCCGCTCGCGCTCTACCTTCACACGGCAGCTTTGCCCAACGCCGGTGGCAACGGCCTTGGCCTTGTCTGGAACGACGGCGTCGTACTGATCCTCATGAATCTGTTCTCCGCCATCACGACCTATGTCCCGGTAGTGGATGTCGTGCTGATTCTACCGCTGATCCTCATCTGCACACGCGCCATACGTGCGGGTGATATCCGCATCCATGCGGGGCTTGCCGTCGCCGCCTGCTGCCTGCTGCTGCTCTCCTGTGTTTCACCGCGCCACATGCTGGGCACTGGATGGATCAGTTGGCGCTTTCCGATCATGACGGCGCTGGTCGCCATGGCGATGATGTGCCCGTTTGCCAATCTCACACGCCGGCATGCGCTGCTGCTAGCGCTCGTCATCAATTTCGCGGTCTTCGGCCGCACTGGCTGGGTGGGTTGGAACTGGTGGCTGGCACAGAAGGATGTTGCTGCCGTCGAGGCTGTGCTCAAAAGGGTGCCGGCCGGTGCCGCCGTGCTGCCTTTGGGACACGAACCCGAGACGGTGAGCGGTCTTGCCCACTCCAATCGGCATTTTGCCTGGGGACTGGATACTTTCCGGCACCTGCCGACGCTTGCCGTGCCTTTCTCGCATGCTTTCGTTCCGACGCTCTTCACGGCAAAGGGCAAACAGCCGCTTTCCGTTCTGTCGCCCTGGTCCGAGATCGCGGTTCCCGAGGGCAATCTGCTGTCGATTGGTGTGCTTTCATGCCCGACTATGATGCAGCAATATCGAGACTTCACACCCTATCTGTCGGATTGGGGCAGTCGTTTCGATTTCGTCCTCGTCGCCAACGCCGATATTCCCGACCGCTATGTTGGCACCTTCATGCCGGCCGGCCTGGCGCTCGTCGAGGATACCGGATTCGCCAAGCTTTACAGGATCAACAAGGCGGTGCCGGCAGAGCCTTTCGCCATCCCGGCAGGTTGCGCCACGGCGTTATAAGCCGCGGCTCATCAGCCGGGGAATTTCAGCGCCTTGTCGGCACGGCATTTGGCGAGCTTTAGCTGGCGGAAGGAGAGGATTTTCGTGATGCGCTCCTTGCCGTCCGTCTCCACACTCATGCAGGCGCAGGCGTAGCCGTAATTGCCGTTGGTTCTCACATACTCATGTTCGGAGATGTCGGAGATCAGCTCCATGCCTTCCACCTCGCCGGCATCGTCGCCCTGGGTCATGATCGTCCAGGTGTTCTCCGCGTCCTCCAGCCACCAGTTGGCGGGCGTCGGATTCTCGATCCAGCCGCAGCGCGTTTCGGCCGCCTGTGCGTTTGCGGCGATGGTGAGAGCTGCGGTGATGACTGCGGCTGTTATCGGGTATTTCATCTGCTTTCCTCATCGCCAGATTTCAGTTATTGATCGCGATGATCGCCCAATGGCTCGCCTCGCAGGCGGTGTCGTCGCAGACCGCGCCCATCCAGACGGCGCCGCCGGCCAGCATGACGCCGTCGCTGTTGACGAAGAGATCTTCGTATTGCTGGCGTCCTACGGCGCGGCGCGTCTCGGGCGTCACGAGATCGTCGAAATTGTCAATGAAATCCTCAGCATTCTCGACGTCGTAGGTCTCGCCGTTGGCCTTGACCGTCAGCGGGTATTCGGCAAGGCCGGCGATGGTTTCGGCGTCGCCTGAGCGCATCGCCCGAACAAGTTGACGCAGCGGCCGGTCGAAGCCTGCGGCATCGCCGTGCAGTTCCTCGATGCGGTTATAGACATCGCTGTCGGCCTGCGCGAGAGCGCTTGAGCCGTCAAGGAGGATTGCTCCGAGCAGGAGAAGAGCTGCAGACAGGCGTGACATCGAAGCCTCCGGGCAAATGCTATAGCGCGACATTATGCGATCGCCGAGGATTCGCGCCTATCCAATTCTGGTGTTTCATCGCGGTTTCACGTATTAAAAAAATCTATCTGGACTTCTTGACGACCTGATCGGTTTATCGCATAAACCTCACGAACCGTACCGTACGGTACGTATATGGGAGCCATGATCGTGTCCGTCGATACCGCAGAGCCGAGCGAATTTTCGCCGCGCCAGAACGCCGTTCTGGAGCAGGCGCTGCGACTGCTCGTCGATGGCGGCGAGAAGGCGCTGACGACTTCGGGCGTCGCGCGTGCCGCCAATTGCTCGAAGGAAAGCCTCTACAAGTGGTTCGGCGATCGCGACGGTCTGCTATCGGCGATGATTGCCTATCAGGCCAGTAAGGTGCGCACCTTCGAACGCAACGGAGAGCGGCTGACGGCGGCGAGCCTGCACGACCATGTCGTCATTTTTGCGCGTGACCTGCTGGAAGTGCTCGCCGGCGACGTCTCGCTGGCGCTGAACCGGCTGGCGATCGGCCAGTCGAACCGCGACGGTTCGAAGCTCGGCAAGCTGCTGCTCGAGCGCGGCCGTCGCCAGATCGACCGGCGCGCCATGGCGCTGATCGATGCCGGAAAGAGAGCAGGGCTCCTGCGTTTTTCCGATGCCGACGAGGCTTATCACACGCTTTACGGCCTGATCGTCTCCGACCTGCATGTGCGCATGCTGCTCGGCGAGCCAGGCCTCAAGGATACCGCGCGCCAGGCGGAGAGGGCGGTGACCGCCTTCCTCAGGCTCTATGGCACGGACAAGGTTCTGGCGGAGATGCCGGTTCTCGGCTGATTCCGCTTTAATGACAGTCAACAAGACAAGCAAAGGGAAGGAACTTCAAATGCGCGTCTATTACGATCGTGATGCCGATCTCAACCTCATCAAGGCCAAGAAGGTCGCCATCATCGGCTACGGTTCGCAGGGCCGTGCCCACGCACTGAACCTCAAGGACAGCGGCGCCCAGAACGTCGTCATCGCGCTCAAGGCCGGTTCGCCGACCGTCAAGAAGGCCGAGGCCGATGGCTTCAAGGTCATGACGGTTTCCGAAGCCGCCGGCTGGGCCGACCTGATGATGATGGCAACGCCCGACGAACTGCAGGCCGACATCTACAAGTCGGAAATCGCGGCGAATATCCGCGATGGCGCGGCGATCGCCTTCGCCCACGGCCTCAACGTTCACTTCGGCCTGATCGAGCCGAAGGCCACGGTCGATGTCGTCATGATCGCACCGAAGGGCCCGGGCCACACCGTTCGCGGCGAATACCAGAAGGGCGGCGGCGTTCCCTGCCTCGTTGCCGTTCACCAGAACGCTTCCGGCAATGCGCTTGAACTGGCGCTCTCCTACGCCTGCGGCGTCGGCGGCGGTCGTTCGGGCATTATCGAAACCAACTTCCGCGAAGAGTGCGAAACCGACCTCTTCGGCGAACAGGTCGTTCTCTGCGGCGGTCTGGTCGAGCTCATCCGCGCCGGTTTCGAAACGCTTGTTGAAGCCGGTTACGCGCCTGAGATGGCCTATTTCGAGTGCCTGCACGAAGTGAAGCTGATCGTCGACCTGATCTATGAAGGCGGCATCGCCAACATGAACTACTCGATCTCGAACACGGCCGAGTGGGGCGAATATGTCTCCGGCCCGCGTATCATCACCGCCGAGACCAAGGCCGAGATGAAGCGCGTCCTCAAGGACATCCAGACCGGCAAGTTCACGTCCGATTGGATGCAGGAATACCGCGCCGGCGGCTCGCGCTTCAAGGGCATCCGGCGCCTGAACGACAGCCACCAGATCGAGGAAGTCGGCGCCAAGCTGCGCGGCATGATGCCCTGGATCGGCAAGAACAAGCTGGTCGACAAGTCGGTCAACTAAGCGGCTTTTGAGCTGTTGCAGTTTAAGGCCGGGGCGAAAGCTCCGGCCTTTACCGTTCTGCGCTCACGATAAGCCAGCGGGTCGGCTTGCCGTCATAGCCGCCGCCGTCGCTCTCGCTAATGGCGATGTTCCGCCAGCCGCCGTTCGTCAAAAGCTCCGATAGCCATTCGGCGGAGGGATAGTTGTAATACCGCCCGAAGCCGTCATGGCCTTCCGCATCGCCTGCCTTGAAGGTCGCATGAATGATGCCGCCCGTCCTCAGGGCGCGCCGGATGCGGGCGAAGACATCGGGCAACTCGGCCCTCGGGACGTGGAGAAGGCTTGCCTGCGCCCAGACGCCGTCGAAGGCGCTGTCGGCGTCGAGCTCTTGGAACAGCATGACCCTGACCGGCCTGCCGATCAGCATTTCTGCCTGTCTTGCAAGCTCGGCCGAGCCATCCGTCGGCATAACGTCGAAACCCTGCGACAGCATGTAGGCGCTGTCCTGCCCGCCGCCGCAGCCGAGTTCGAGAATTGCCGCGCCCGGCGCAAACCCGGCGAGGAAGGCATCGAGCCGCTGCTTTGGCAGGCTGCGCGGCCGGTTGGCATATGTCTCGGCATTTTCCTCGTAGAAGGTGGGGGTGCAGTCAAGAGGCATGCTGTTCGGCCGATCGCGGGTGTCGGTGGGATTGAAGATGTCTTTCGGGAAGCCGGTCCGCGTCGATGATATCAATGACGACAATCCCTTCCGATGTCACCCGGTAGAAGGCGACGTGGCGCATGTGGAGGAGGCGGCGAAGGCCAGCGCCGAGTTCGTCGCACTCTTCTCCCATAGAAGGAGCGTGGGAAAGAAGTACGAAAATCCTGTCCCAGTCGAAAAGATAGGCGTCTGCCTGCGCCTCGCCGAAGTTGAGGCAAGCATATTCGTCGATGCCTGATAGCACGGCGTCCGCGGTTCGGGTCAGCCTATAGGTTGTTATCACGCAGCTTCGCCTTTGTTTCCGACAGGATGTCGGGAATGCGTCGATCGCTCGGGCCGCTTTCCTCAGCCTGCCTCAGGATGTTGCGCAGTTCTTCGTCGTCAAGCTTGTGATGGAGCTGATCCTTCAGAATGAGCTCCGCCAGGAACGCACCGGCACTGCTGTATCTGCCGCTTGCGACACGGTTTTCGACGTATTCCGCCAGATTATCCGGAAGCGAGATCGTCATTTTCGCCATTGGATTCGGTGCCGCCTGCACATGCCGGTTTTCAGCCATTCCAGATGCCAGATTATCATTTCCCAGTTTGTGATAGAAGCGTTGTGCTCTGCCGTCGAGGGCTTGGGTCACATACGGATAAGTCTTTTTATCGATATGGATGACGCGTTCGAGATCCTTGAAATGGGCGTCGCAGGTCAGGATATCGGCATCATGGCGTTCCGCGGTCGCATATATGATCGCATCGGCGGTGGCGAGTTTATGAGTTGCCGATATTTCGGCAGCACGGCGGGCGTCGTGTCGAGCAAAACAACCATATATGTCGCAGTATAAGCGATGAAGCTGTCGACGGCTTCCTCGTCTTTTTCGCGTGCCAGCCATTTGGAAAGCTCAAGCGGAATATACCGCCAGCCCGACGGCTTTGCGGGCGAGGCGGAGAGCGGCGCCCACCATGTCGGTGTTGACGCCGCCGTTCGCGTGGAACGTCCGGAATTCAGGTCGGGATGAGGCGGGTCCAGCCGTGCTCATCGTTCGTTACGCCCTTCTGCAGACTGACGAGCTGCTGGCGCAGTTCGCTGGTCAACTTGCCGGTCTCTCCATCTCCGACCAGAAACTCGCCGCCGGCATGTCGAACCAGGCCGATGCCCGCCAGGACTGCGGCAGTGCCGCAAGCGAAGGCTTCGACGAGCCTGCCACTGGCAGCGTCGTCTTGCCATTCCGCGAATGAGTAGGGACGCTGCTCGACGCGCAAGCCCCTTTCTTCGGCGAGCACGATGACTGAGGCCCGGGTGATGCCCGGCAGAATCGTGCCGCCAAGGGGCGGGGTCACCACTGATCCATCGTTCATCACGAAGAAGACGTTCATCCCGCCGAGTTCTTCGACCCAGCGATGCTCTGCAGCGTCCAGGAAGACGACCTGATCGCAACCCTTCTTCGACGCCTCGGCTTGCGCCACGAGGCTGGCTGCATAGTTTCCGCCGCATTTTGCAGCGCCGGTGCCGCCGCTGGCTGCACGGGTGTATTCGGTCTCGACCCAAAGGGAGACGGCCTTCGCGCCACCCTTGAAGTAGGCGCCGACCGGAGAGGCGATGATGCAGAAGACATATTCCTGAGCCGGACGAACGCCGAGAAACGCCTCATTGGCGAACATGAAGGGGCGAAGATACAGGCTGGCGTCGCCGGACGGAATCCAGGCCTTGTCAACGCGGACCAGTTCTTCGACCGCCTTCAGGAAGAGTTCTTCGGGCACTGGAGGCATCGCCATGCGGGTCGCCGACTGCGCGAAGCGGCGTGCGTTCTCTTCAGGCCGAAAGAGCAGAATCCGGCCATCGTCTGCCTTGTAGGCCTTCATGCCCTCGAAGATTTCCTGAGCGTAGTGCAGCACGGCGCTCGCAGGATCGAGCTCCAGGGGGCGCCTCGGCGTAACCTTCGCATCGTGCCAGCCCTTGTCGGCGGTCCATCGTGCCAGGACCATATGATCCGTGAAGACCTTGCCGAAGCCGGGCGTCTCCAGTGCCTGGATTCGATCGGCGTCCGAGACGGGAGACTTGTGGAGTTCGATTTTGATTTCAGGAGAGGCCGACGTCACGGTCATTGCTGGCACCTTGATAGTAAATTGAATAGTGGCGGCGACACTACCGCCGCCGTGCTGGTCTTGGAAAGGTCTGAATCAGCCGGTTTCGGCTTTGACCAGAGGAATAATCGCTCGATGCGGCTGACGTCGAGCAGCAAATTCGGGATCGAGCGCCGTCGCAAAGACGTTCGCTAATCTCGCACCAAAGCTTTGGAATATAAGATTTCCAACTTGTCACCATGACAAGAAAATAGGTCAGCATTATTGACATAATTTCTGCCGCATGGTTTGTCGACGGTATAGAAAATACGAGGAAACCCCATGCTGAACTGGGACACCATGTTTGCGTCGCGCTCGTCGCGCATGCGCGCATCCGAAATCCGTGAGCTCCTGAAGCTTCTCGACAGGCCGGACATCATCTCCTTTGCCGGCGGCATTCCGGATCCGGCGCTCTTTCCGGATCGGGAGTTCAAGCAGGCCTATGCCGATATCTTTGACGGTGCTGCCGTCAATTCGGCGCTGCAATATTCGGTCAGCGAAGGCTACAAGCCGCTGCGCGAATGGCTGCTCGGGCAGATGGCCGCTCTCGGCATCCCTTGCGAACTCGACAATGTCTTCATCGTCTCCGGTTCGCAGCAGGGCCTCGATTATCTCGGCAAACTCTTCCTATCACCAAACGACACCGCGCTCGTGACATGGCCGACCTATCTCGGCGCGCTGCAGGCCTTCAACGCCTATGAACCGGCCTACGATCAGCTGACGCCGAACGGCAACCGGACGCCCGAGTCTTACCGTGCGGCCGCTTCCGCTGCCGGCGGCAAGGTGAAGTTCGCCTATCTCTCCGCCGACTTCTCCAACCCGACCGGCGAAACCGTCGATCTCGACGGCCGCAATAAGGTCCTGGCACTGGCAGAAGATCTCGACATCGCCGTCATCGAGGATGCGGCCTACCAGTCGCTGCGTTACGACGGCGATCCAATCCCGCCGATCCTGGCGCTCGAGATCGCCGAGAAGGGCCATATCAACGATACGCGCACGATCTATTGCGGCAGCTTCTCGAAGACGCTGGCGCCCGGCCTTCGCGTCGGCTTCATCGTCGCCAATGCGCCCGTCATCCGCAAGCTGGTTTTGATGAAGCAGGCAGCCGACCTGCATTCTTCGACGATCAACCAGATGGCGATATCAGATGTCGCCGAGCGCTTCTTCGATGCGCAGGTCGCCAAGATCAAAACCGCCTACAGCCAACGCCGCGACTGCATGCTGGCCGCACTTGAGAAA
The DNA here is from genome assembly GCF_002953715.1 of Rhizobium leguminosarum. GTDB lineage: Bacteria > Pseudomonadota > Alphaproteobacteria > Rhizobiales > Rhizobiaceae > Rhizobium > Rhizobium leguminosarum_V. The sequence continues at coordinate 2,809,904 of NZ_CP025012.1, read as the reverse complement.
TACATGCCTGAAGGCACCAGTTGGACGAAGCCGGAAGGCGGCATGTTCATCTGGATCACGCTGCCGGAGGGCATGGACGGCGCCAAGCTGCTGGCGAAATCGCTCGAAACCGCCAAGGTCGCCTTCGTGCCCGGCAAGGCTTTCTTCGCCGATGGTTCCGGCGCCAACACCTTCCGTGTCAGCTTCTCCTGCGCCAACGAGCAGATGATCGAGGATGGCATCGGCCGCCTGAGCGCGCTGATCTCGGCCGAAATCGGCAGCTGATCCAGGCTGGCGAGGGGCGGGCGCCGATCAGAAGATCGTCGTCCAGCCTTCGTTCGCCGTCTCGCTCTTGCCGTAGCCGACCCGGTCGGCCACGGCGCCCTCGGCATTGCGCAGGATGATGTCGCCGCCCCTGTTGGCAAGCTGCAGGCCCGCGGCATTGAGCGCTATGGTGCGCAGCTCGCCCGCGCTCAGCGATCCCGATAGCGTCTGGGTCCTGCCGTTTTCGTCCTCCAGCTTCCAGCCGTCGAGTGACGCCTGCATGTCGGAGCGGTTGATGATCGTCACCGTTTCGGCCTCGGTGCCGCCTTCACCGTTCACCGGGTTGATCAGCGCAGCGACGATGCGCAGCGACGAGGCGACGATCGGCTGCGGTCGGCGCGTGCCTTCGCCGCGGCCCTGGCCGCCGCGGCTGTCGGAAACCGGATGGCCGGTTGCCGCATCGGTGTTCCAGTTCTGCGACTGGAAGCAGAGAAAGATCGCCGCCCATTCGTCGGTATCATTGAAATGAACGAGCAGGGCGCCGTCCTGGTTCGGGCCGTTGGTGGCCTTGAAGCTGCCGCCGTCGCCCTGGTTCATGTGGACGTCGTGAATGCCGTTGCCCGGCTCGAAACGAAAATATTGGTCGGGCTTGTTGTTCTCAGGCCCCCAGGCCTCGCCGAAGGCGTAGAAATGCACGTCGGAATCGGTAATGCCTTCCTGGACGATCGGCTCGATGAAATCACGCAGGTCGTTCTTCGGGCCGGAGAGCTGGAAGGGCGCGACATTCATGTCTTCGCGCTCGATCAACCCGCCGCGGACATAATCGATTGCAAGCTCCGGACGGTCCTTGCGGATGTCGGTCAGGCCCATCGGCAGAGCTTCGAGCGCCTCCGTCAACGCCGGATGCTTGAAATCGACGACATTGGCGTAGAGCAGGTCGTGCGGCGATTCCTTGGAGCGGACGTTGAGCGCGATACGGTAGCTGACGCCGTTCGCCTCGATGCGGATTTCGATATGGGGATCGATGTCGTCGTCGAGGGCAAGGGCGCTCGCCGTACCCTTCAGGACCTTGTAATTCTTCAGCATCGAGAACCTCGCGGCGGGTAGCGGGGTTTGACGATAACACGGCGAAAGTGCATCTTTTATGACGGCTAAAGTATGACGCGATCTTTCAGATTCGCCTGCCACACTTTAGGTCTTTGATTTGAGCATGTCGTGGTCGCAAAACCGCTGCACTTTTGCGCGACATGCTTTGTCTTCCGCCGTGCAATGCTTGATCTGCTATCGCCTATTGCTGGAGATGCGGACCGAAAAGCTCGAGATCGGCTTCACCAAGCCTGTCGCTAACCGTGTTCAACTGGTGCCAATAGGGATAGATCACCGGCGGCAAGCTGACCGCGTCGAGGCGCTTGCGCTCCTCGCCCGTGAGTTTCAACTCGGCGGCAGCGATGTTGTCGCGGAACTGGGCTTCGGTGCGGCCGCCAATGATGACCGAGGTTACCGCCTTGCGGCCGATGAGCCAGGCGAGTGCCACCTGTGCCGCCGAGACACCGCGCTCTTCGCCGATCGCGGCCAATGTCTCGACGATGTTCCAAAGGCGGTTCTCATCGCGGATCGGCGGTTCGGTCCAGCCGGCGAACTGGCGTGTGCCTTCGGGGGCTGCCTGGTTGCGACGATGCTTGCCTGACAGCAGGCCGCCGGCCAGCGGGCTCCAGACCAGCACGCCGAGGCCCTGGTCGATCGAGATCGGCAGCAACTCGTATTCGGCGTCGCGGGCTTCCAGCGTATAGTGGATCTGCTGGCTGACGAAGCGCTGGTACCTATGCTCATTGGCGATGCCAAGCGCCTTCATGATGTGCCAGCCGGAATAGTTCGAGCAGCCGACGTAACGCACCTTGCCCTGCCTGATCAGGGTGTCGAGTGCTTCCATCGTCTCTTCCAGCGGCGTCTGGCCGTCCCATTCATGCACCTGATAAAGGTCGATGACATCGGTCTTCAGGCGCTTGAGGCTCGCCTCACATTCGCGGATGAGGTGGTAGCGCGACAGGCCCTGGTCGTTCGGGCCGTCGCCCATGCGAAAGCGGGCCTTGGTGGCGAGCAGCACACCCTGCGGCCGCTTGCCGGAGAGTACATCGCCGATGATGTTTTCGCATTCGCCGTCGGAATAGGCATTGGCGGTGTCGATCAGGTTGATGCCGGCATCGATGCACATATCGATCATCTTGCGGGCCTCGGAAACGCCGAGATCGCCGACGGTCTTTGCCCAGCCGACGCCACCGAAGGTCATCGTGCCCATGGTCAAAGTCGAAATCTTCAGGCCTGAACGGCCGAGCAGACGATATTCCATTGAAATTCCTCCTTCATCGAAACGTGATTGACGTAGCGCAAAGCCAGGCGATGGCAAATTGCCGGGTGTTCACGCCTGCGTGAGATCGCTTGCTCGCGAGGATACCAGATGATCGGCTCTTTCACAGGGTTGAAGACGACGCCGGCGAGATTGCGGGAAAGGCGATCGGCCCGATTGTCGGCAAAGCCGGTGGACATCACGGAAGGTTGTGAAACCGGGGCTCTGGTGGGCTGCGGCGCGCTGTCACATCTCTGTAAAGGACCCCTAATAAGGGAGGGGTATCGAAATCGAGGATCCTTCCCATGAAAACGATCGTTTCCGCCGCAGCACTTGTCGCTGCGAGCCTGTTTGCCATTCCGGCTTCGGCCGCAAACCTCGTTCTCTACACCAGCCAGCCGAACGAGGACGCGCAGGCAACGGTCGATGGCTTCATGGCCGCCAATCCCGATATCAAGGTCGACTGGGTGCGCGACGGAACGCCGAAGATCATGGCGAAGCTCCAGGCCGAGATCCATGCCGGCAATCCGGTCGCTGACGTTCTCCTCATCGCCGACATGGTGACGCTGGAGCGCCTCAAGGAAGACGGTAAGCTCCTCGCCTACAAGTCGCCGGAAGCAGCAGGGTACGATGCGGCCCTCTATGACGCCGACGGCTATTACTACTCGACCAAGCTGATCACCACAGGCATCATGTACAACACCTCGGCCGCGATGAAGCCTGCGAGCTGGAAGGACCTGACGAAGCCGGAAGCCAAGGGCCTCGTCACCATGCCGAGCCCGCTTGCCTCGGGTGCGGCCCTTATCCACGCCCAGACGCTTGCCGCCGTTCCCGGCCTCGGCTGGGACTTCTACAAGTCGCTTGCCGAAAACGGTGCGATCGCTGCCGGCGGCAACGGCGCCGTGCTGAAGTCGATCGCCTCGGGCGAAAAGGCCTATGGCATGGTCGTTGACTACCTGCCGATCCGCGAGAAGGCCAAGGGCGCGCCCGTCGAATTCGTGTTCCCGAGCGAAGGCGTTTCGGCCGTCACCGAGCCGGTCGGCATCCTCGCCAGCACCAAGAACGCCGATGCCGCCAAGAAATTCGTCGATTACGTGCTCTCCGAAAAGGGTCAAGAAGGCTTCCTGAAGCTCGGCTACATCCCGGCCCGCAACGGCATGAAGCTGCCGGTAGGCTTCCCCGCGCGCGACACCATCAAGGTCCTGCCGATCAAGGCCGCAGACGCTCTGAGGAATACCGACCAGGATCTCAAGACCTTCTCGGGCATCTACGGCTCGAACTGATCCTTTCATGCACGGATACATCAAAACCGGAAACAGCCAGCCCGTCTGGCTGTTTCCTTTTGTCGTCATCGTCGTCCTGATCCTCAGCGTGCTGCCGCTCGCCCGCCTCGCCATGGTCGGGATAGCGGCCTTTGCCGATGGCGGCGTGGTGACGGTTCTCGGCGAAGCCTCGCTGTGGTCGGCGACCTATTACACCGTCATCACGGCCATTCTGGGCACGGTGATCTCGCTTGTCATCGGCTGCCTCTTCGCCTTCCTGCTGACGCTGACCGATATCCGCGCCAAGGGGGCGCTGAGCTTCTTTTTCGTGCTGCCGATGATGATTCCGCCGCAGGTGACGGCGCTTGCCTGGGTGCAGATGTCCGGCCCCTCCAGCCCGCTGCTGAAGGCGCTGCATATCGCCCCGCCGCTCGGCTCGCCGCAGCCGCTCTATTCGGTGGGCGGCATCGCGCTGCTTTATGGCGTGCAGCATGCGCCGCTGGTCTTCCTGGCGCTTCGGGCCGGGCTGATGACGCTGCCCCGCGACGGCGTCGAGGCAGCACGGCTTTCCGGCGCCTCCAGCCTGCGGGTGTTTCGCGACATCATCCTGCCGCTGTCGCTGCCCGGCATCATCGCGGGAGCGGCGATCTCCTTCGTCTCCTGCACCGGCAATTTCGGCATTCCCGCCATTCTCGGCATTCCCGCCTCGATCTTCACGCTGCCGACGTTGATCTTCACCAAGTTTTCCGCCTTCACCAGCCGTACCTTCGGCGACGTCGCCGTGCTCTCGGCGATCATCGCCGTCATCTCGGTCGTCGGCCTGATGATCCAGGACCGGGCGCTGCGCGGTCGTGACTACCGCGTCATCGGGCTATCCGGGGCGAGTGCCGCCTTCGAACTCGGCGCCTGGCGGTTTGCCTTCACGCCGCTCGTCTGGGCGATCCTGTTCTTCATGCTGGCCGCGCCATTCTTCGCGCTCGTTGCCGGCGCGCTGGTGCCGGCCTATGGCGTGCCGCTCACCTTCAAGACGATGTCGCTGCATGCCTTTGAAGAGATCCTGTTCCGGCAGGCGGTGACGCGCACCGCCTTTATCAATTCGCTGTCGCTTGCCGGCGCCACTGCGCTTTGTCTCCTTGTGGTGACAGTGCTTGCGGCCTATGCGCTGACGCGGCGCAAGGATGTGGTTTCCCGCATCGTTTCCAGCCTGATCGAAATACCCTATTCGTTGCCCGGCATCGTCATGGCCGTTTCCTTCATCCTGGTGTTCGCTGCACCCATCCCGATCCTGCACATCTCGCTTTACGGCACGATCTGGATCATCCTGATCGCCTATTTCTCCTCGTTCTTCGCTGTCAGCCTGAAGCCGGTGGTCAGCGCCTTCCATCAGCTCGATCCGGCGCTCGAGGAGGCGGCGCGGCTTTCCGGCGCCGGCTTCTTCCGCCGGCTTGCCGATATCATCGTTCCGCTGATTGCGCCGGCCGCCGGCGCCTCGGTCATCCTGGTCTTCCTGATCGCCTGCAACGAGCTGACGATCTCGGCGCTGCTCTGGTCGGCCGGCACCCAGACGCTCGGCGTCGCCATCTACAATCTCGACGACAGCGGTAGTTCCGACCTTGCTTCGGCGCTCTCGGTGCTCGTCGTCATCATGGTCGTCGCGCTGATGCTGCTGCTTGAGCTTCTGGCCAAACGACTGCCGAAAGGAGTGGTCCCGTGGCGAGGCTGATCCTCAACCAGCTCGGCAAGGATTTCGGTACAGGCCGGGCCGCCGTCAGCGGTTTTTCGCTCGAGGTGCGCGAGGGCGGCTTCCTGGCGCTGCTTGGGCCTTCCGGCTGCGGCAAGACGACGGTGCTGCGCATGATCGCCGGTTTCGAAACGCCGAGCGACGGTTCGATCCATCTCGGCGAGCGGCTGCTTGCCGATGCCGCGCAGTCGCTGCCGCCGGAAAGGCGCAACATGGCGATGGTCTTCCAGTCCTATGCGCTGTGGCCGCATATGAGCGTTGCCGACAATGTCGGCTATCCCCTCAAGGTGCGCGGCATTTCGGGCGAGGCCTACCGGACGAAGGTGCGTGACGCGCTCGGCACGGTGCGGCTTGCCGATTATGCCGAACGGCGCCCGGCCGACCTCTCCGGCGGCCAACGTCAGCGCGTGGCGCTCGCCCGCTGCCTGGTGACGTCGCCTGATGTGGTGCTGCTCGACGAGCCGCTTGCCAATCTCGACCGGCACCTGAAACAGGAGATGGAGGAGACTTTCCGCGAATTCCACCAGCGTTCGGGCGCGACGATGATCTACGTCACCCACGACCAGAGCGAGGCGATGGCGCTTGCGACCGACGTTGCGGTCATGTCGGAAGGGCGGCTGCTGCAGGTGGCGGCTCCCGCCGAAATCTATGCCCGGCCGGAAGGCCGCGTCGTTGGTGGGCTGATCGGGCGAGGGGCCATTCTCACGCTGCCGGTTGTGAACCGTGAACGCCATCTGGAGTGGGACGAACTGCAGGATGCGCTGCAGGCCGCCAATACCGATGGCGCCGATATCTTGGTACGGCCGGAGGATGTGATCATCGGCGGCGAGGGGGCTCCGGCAGCTGTCGAATCCGTGCTTTTCGAGGGCGAGCGTTATGCTGTGAAACTCACGCTCGGCAACAGCCAGACACTGCGCGCCTTCAGCCGCGTGGCTGTCGTGCCGGGCGAGGCGGTTCGTGTTGTCATCCGCGGCGGGTGGCGGCTTTGATCGAGGCGGGCGCTACACTTTTACGGTGCCGCTCCAGTTGAAGCCCGACGATATTAGGTTGAAAGTCGCCGGTGCCTTCTTTCGAATCGCCAAAAAGTTGAATATCTCCGTTCTAGTAATCCGTGATGGAAGCAAACGGCTAAATTACTACGAGCGCTATGGGTCAAATAAAGCCCGCGCGACAATCGTTTATTGAGGGACCATACTCGCATGCCAATTCAAGTAAGGCGTATCCGATCCGTTTTCGTGCTTTCGGCGGTCCTTTTAACTGCGGCGAGCGTTCTTCAGGGATGCCCATCTTTAGAGCGGCAGAAACGGGGCGACGAATGGAAAACCCCGACATTTAGGCCAAGTGAATTACATGGCGGTTCGAGCAACGGGAGCTCGTCGAGCAGTTCTGATGGCGGGCACAGCCAACCTCACGATGGCGCCACCTCAAGCCCGCCCGGCGGGATCTAAGCGCCGCTGAAAAACGCGTCGAGGCGACCTGTTCGTCGGCGTGCCTTGCCTTGTGGCTCGGATAGCCATTGCTTTGGCTTAGCCGGCTTATTCGTTCTCCGAACACTGCCAGCGGATGACGCGGCAGCTGCCGGTTTGCTTTCTGCAGCTGCGGATTGCCTGGCGCTGGGCCTCACGGTTGTCGTAACCCCAGCCGGAGCCCCAGCCGCCGCGATGGCCGACGGCCACCGCGCCGCAGGCATTGCGGAACCAGATGGCGATCCGGCAGTCATTGGCGCTGCTGTCGCAATTGCGCCGAGCAACGGTTTCGGCGTCGCCGCGATTGTCATGGGCATAGGACCAGCCGAGAGCGCCTGTTGATGGCGAATAGGCGATGGCACCATAGCTGTCGGCAAGTGCCGGGCCGGCGCCGGCGAGGACAGTCACAATCGCAAGCGATGCAGAAATCCGTTTCATGAAATGCCCCGCGCCGGAACTGGTGAATGTCGTCTGGGACGAATTATTCGGGGCTTGCGGGAGAATGTCAGCGGCCTAAGTCACAGGCAATCGCGTCCGGGGCTGCAAGAGGGGTGGTTGTCCGCATATTTCTTGGCCCTGCCATCTTTTCCTGCGGCTTCTGCTGGTTAAGGTACTCCCCGCAACCGGATCCTTCCCATGTCGCTTCGCCTCGCCACCTTCAATGTCGAAAATCTCCTGACCCGCTTCGATTTCACCGGCTTCCGCAACCAGCTGCGCCAGGACCGGGTCATCAAGCTTTTCCAGGTGTCGAGCGAGGGCGTCTACCAGCAGCTCGAGCAGGCCCGCGTGATCGCGGCGACCGACGACACGCGGCAGATGACGGCGCTCGCAATCGCCGACGCGGATGCCGATATCCTCTGCCTGCAGGAAATCGACAACATGGCTGCCCTTCAGGCCTTCGAATACGGTTATCTCTTCCGGATGGTCGGAAATGGTTACCGGCAGAAATACCTTGTCGAAGGCAATGACAGCCGCGGTATCGATGTTGCCGTCCTGATGCGCGAGGAAACGCGTGACGGCCAGAAAATCGAGCTCAGGGACATCAAAAGCCATGCGATGACGACCTATCGCGATCTCGATCTCTTCGACGAGGAGCTGGCACTCACCAACCGCATCGACGACAAGATCTTCAAGCGCGATTGCCTGGAACTCGATCTTCTGATCGGCGGCCGGCCTTTTTCGCTCTACGTCGTGCATTTCAAGTCCATGGGCAATCCGCGCGACGGACTGGACGGGCGGCAATCGACCATGCCGATCCGCCGCGCCGAGGCGCGCGCCGTTCGCCGCATCATCGAGGCCCGCTTCGGGGCGGATCAGGCCGGCACGAAAAGCTTCGCTATCTGTGGCGACATGAACGATTATCAGGAGCGCGTCGATGTCATCGGCCGCCGGGGCGCCGGCTATCGTTTCGAGCATCAGGATGAGGCCGAAAGCGCACTCGACGTTTTCAGCCGTGATGGCTTTGCCGAAAATGTGGTGCGCCGCCGCACGGCTCTCGACCGCTGGACGCTCTATCACGCGCGCGGGCCGCAGGAGCAGTGGCTTTGCCAACTCGATTATCTCTGGCTCTCGCCAGCACTCGCCGCCCACAATGTCGGCCGCCTGCCGGAAATCATCCGCAGTGGCCAGCCTTACCGCACCATCTTCCCGCCGGGGCAGGAGGTGGAGCGTTACCCGCGCACCGGCTGGGACAGGCCGAAGTCGTCCGATCACTGCCCCGTCGTCATGACACTGGATCTCCCATGAATGCGAATTTGAACGCGAATTTCACCAACAGCAATTTTTCCGATGATTTCACCGGCTGGCCGCCGGAGGCCACGGTCTTCCCCATTGCCGGCGTGGATCTGCGCATCCTGCCCGGTCCCCATCCCTTGGTCGCCGCCGAGGAAGCAGCGATCCGCGAGAACTGGGCGCGGGAGACTGCCGCCAATTCGGCGCTGTTCGACGGGCGCATGGTGTTTCAGCAACGGCTCTCCCTCAGTGAAAACGGGATTGCGGGCGAGGGCCACGTCATTCCCTTTTCCGCCTTCATGTGGTGGCGCCGACAGCCGCAGCGTCAGGGCGGCGTTCACATCTTCGCCTATCCGGTGCTCGAAACCTCGGACGGCGCGCTGGTGGCGATCCGCATGGGTGCCCATACCGCCAATCCCGGCCAGGTCTATTTCGCCGCCGGCTCGCTGGAGCCCGAGGATATCGTCGACGGGCGCTGCGACATCGAGGCGAACATGCGCCGCGAGGTCCATGAGGAAACCGGATTGGATCTTGGCCGTTCGGTGGCGGGGCAAGGGCTCTTCGCCAGTTATTCCAACCGAACGGTGACGCTGTTGCGGCTCTTCCGCTTCGATATGACGGCGGACGAGATGGTCGAACGGATCGAGAGCCACATGCACGTCGCCGAGGACAAGGAGATCGCGGGTGCGGCGGCAATCCGCTCGGCCGATCACGCGGCGCACCCCTATAATATCGCCATGCTGCCCGTGATCGACTGGTATTTCGGCAAGGCCGAGCGGCGTTGATCTATGCCGCCTAAAACCCTGTAGCGTTTTGGGATAACGACATGCATCACGTAAAGATCGAAAGCGCGTCATGTGAATCCGGTTGACATGACGCGTTTTAGCGCCTTGCACTCGCTCGCCCGGTCGGGCAGGTTGGCGGCGCGATGACGATTCAAGGAGGCCGATGTGGCGCGAAGCTACAGCGTCTATGACGTGTTCACCGATCGAAAGCTTGCGGGCAACCCGCTGGCGGTGATCTTCGACGGAGACAATCTCAGCGACGAGGCAATGCAGGCGATCACCCGGGAGATCAATCTCTCGGAGACGGTCTTCGTGCAGCCTTCGACCAACCCCGCCTATGCGGCACGTCTGAGGATATTCACGCCTGGGCGCGAGCTGCCGTTTGCCGGCCATCCCACGGTCGGCACGGCGGTGGCGCTGGCCGAACGGGCGCACGGTGCTGCGACGCGCGATCTCGTCACGGTGCTGGAGGAAAATGTCGGGCCGGTGCGTTGCGCGGTGCGGCTGAGAGAGGGCGAGGCGAGCTTTGCCGAATTCGACCTGCCGCGCAAATCGCAGCCGGCCATCATGCCGCTCGACAAGCTCGGCATCGCCGATGCGCTATCGCTGAAGGTGACCGAGATCGGTTTCGAAAATCACGTCCCGTCGGTCTGGAGCGCCGGCGTTCCCTTCCTGCTCATTCCGGTGCACGATGTCGGAGCCACGCAGCGCGTGGAATTCGATCCGCAGCTCTGGGAAAAGATCGTGCCCTTCGTCGATGGCGCGCTTGCCTCGGCCTATGTCTATTGCCGCGGCGGCGTCAACCACGTGGCAAAGTTCCATGCGCGCATGTTCGCAAGCGGCATGGGCATCGTCGAAGATCCGGCCACCGGCTCGGCGGCGGCCGCACTCTCCGGCGCGATCCACCATTTCGACCGGCTGACAGACGGGCATCACCCGATCATGATCGAGCAGGGCGTCGAGATGGGCCGCCCATCCTTCATCCACCTGCATATCGATGTCGAAGGCGGGGCGATCTCCAACGCGCGGATCGGCGGCCAGGCAGTGCGGCTGGCCAGCGGCACGCTCGACCTTTGATTTCACTAGACCGCCGCGCGTCGGATAGGCCGCGCGTCCGACAGGACGCGCTATCACTTTGAATCGGCGCATAATCCTTTCCGAAATTCGATTCCGATTTTCGGGTTATGTGCTGCATTTCAGCCATGCCGAAAAATCTTCGCGATTAACCAAAGAAATTTCGCCTATGCGCTGGACAAGCCTGCCGATCCTGTTTATACGCCCCGTCACACCGCGCAGCCAAGCGCGAACGGGTGATTAGCTCAGTTGGTAGAGCAGCTGACTCTTAATCAGCGGGTCGTAGGTTCGAGCCCTACATCACCCACCAAATCTCTTGAAAAGATTGATGTATTCGAATTCAGGCCGGATTTTCCGGCCTGCTGGAAGCAGGCGGCATCGCTAGCCTTGCCCAAAGGGCTGGCCGCAGTGATCTGCGCGCTGGGAGGGTCCCATGAGAGGCGTCATTCTAATCGTTGCCTTGTCTCTGCCGTTACCGGCCTTTGGCGCAGGCGTCATGAACGTCAAAGCGAGCGAGCATAGCTGCAGCGAGCTTACGCAGATCATCCGCCAGAACAAAAAGGTCTTTGTCCGCGTCGGTTTGGGCGGTCGCAGCTTCCGTTATCCGCCCGCCCAATGCAGCATGGGCGATAAGCGCACCACAACCAGTTTGCGCGATGCAGGTGGAAAGCAGTGCATCCTTGATTATGCCTGCGTCTTTGACCCCGCGTCGCCTTATAATTTTCCCTAGCGCATCGTGCTTTGTGCGTCCGAAAGGACGCACAAAGCACGATGCGCTTCCGGTTGAGACAGGCAGCGAGCGGGAAGTGCATGCGGCTGTGCTCAGGCGTACAGTTCGTAGGGTTTCCGGACTGGCGGCATCGGGTGCGATGCCCTAACTTCGCTCTCTCACATTCAGGAGTTTCCATGAAAAGCGTTGTTCTGGCCGTCGCAGTGTTGTTTCCGTCCGCAGGTCTTGCCGTCGAGGCGGTGGAGGTCAATGCGAGGGATCACAGTTGCGAAGAGCTTGCGCAGATCATCCGCGAGGACAAGGCGGTTTTTGTGCGGATGGGCTTTGGCGGCCGCAGCTTCCGTTATCCGCCGGCCAGATGCAATCTCGGCGACAAGTACGACACCGCACGGGTGAGGGATGCCAATGGCAAGCTTTGCCTACTCGACTACGAGTGCGTCTACGATCCGCAGTCCTTCTATAACAGGATTCCCAAATAATATCCCGATCCAGGCGTTGCCAATACGGCTGTTCGGCATGGATGACGAGGTCAAGAAAAAAGGCCGGGCGAAATTCGCACCGACCTTCCTCGACCGGTCTCGATAACGGCTGCCAGTACCTCCGTGGTCAGCCGTTAGAGACAGATTCAGTATCCCTTAAATAGGGTTTGCTTAAACATATTCAAGAGCTCGCAGCAGGAAGGAAGCCAGCACCTGGCCGGCTTCCTTCGACCGAGCAGGTGTTACTGCTGGGCAGGGGCAGCCGGCGGAGTGGCCGGTGCCGGTGCCGGTGCGGGCGTTGCGCTGTTGTCGGTCGGAGCGATCGGCTTGGCCGGCGCCGGCTCGGATTGGGTCGTGGAGGCTGTCGTGTCCGGGGAAGTGCCGGGGGTGCTCCACTGCGAATAGGCGAATGCAGCGACAGCGATCACGGCCAATGCAGCGACCCAGACAACCCACGTATTATTGCTGCGCGTGCTCGGCGTGGTGCGCAGATCCAGATTTGGGTTCAGCGGGCGGTTCGGGTCGTTGGCATTATTGGGGTCGTACGTCATGGTACTTTCTCCTCTTTCGGTGAAACAATAATGGCGAAGCGGGCTTTTTGTTCCATATGGGTGCAGGGAAGCGGTTGTTATCAGGGATTTCCGGGCTGCCGCCGGCCAGAATCGGCAGCCAATGCCGCTCGGCCCCCGAGGCGAAGGGCCTCCCACGGAAGTAAATTGCGTCTCGACATCAACATTGTGCGTGCCCGTTCGATGCAAGCGTGCGCTTGACACGACGGGGTCTGTTTGCGCATGATTTCTGCATGGGGTCGCGATCACCCCACGAGGCGTCATGCTGAAGAATCGCGTCCAGTAAAACCGATCAACGGAGGGACGCGTCATGCCGTCATTTCTCGAAATTTCTCCCGACAAGCTCAGCCGCCTCATCGGAACCCCCGGTGCGCCTTGTATTATCGATGTTCGCACTGAGGAGGACTTTGCGCTCGATCCGCGTTTGGTGCCGGGCTCGATCCGGCGCGCCCATGCCGACGTCGCGTCCTGGGTTGGCGGCGTCGATGCCGAAGCCGTCATCGTGGTCTGCCAGAAGGGCAGCAAGCTCAGCCATGGCGTCGCCGCCTATCTCCGCCATGCCGGGATCGACGCCGAGAGCCTCGAAGGTGGCTTCGAAGCTTGGATCGCAGGCGGACCGGCCGTGCCCGAGGAAAAGCTGCCGCGTCGCGACATGGAGGGGCGTACCGTCTGGGTGACGCGGGCGCGGCCGAAGATCGATCGCATCGCCTGTCCCTGGCTGATCCGGCGCTTCGTCGATCCGAACGCCGTGTTCCTGTTCGTGCCGGCACCCGAGGTTTTGGCCGTCGGCGAGCGCTTCGGGGCGACGCCCTTCGATATCGAAGACGTGTTCTGGAGCCATCGCGGCGAATTCTGCACTTTCGATGTCATGATCGAAGAGTTCGGACTGGCGTCGGAACCGCTTCTGCGCCTGGCGGAGATCGTCAGAGCGGCAGATACCGCAAGGCTCGACCTCGCGCCTGAGGCGGGGGGTCTGCTTGCGGCATCGCTCGGCCTCTCAAGGATGTATTCCGACGATCTGGAGCAGCTCGAGGCCGGGATGCTTCTCTACGACGCTTTTTACCGCTGGTGCCGCGATGCGACCGAGGAAACCCACAATTGGCCCGCGCCAAAGAAGAGGGCATGAGATGGTCGAGATGACGGATAGTGCTCCCGGCGGCAAAATGGCCGAGGAAGACGCGGGAGAGGGGCATCATCACGGCGTCTCGTTTGGCGAGGCCTTCAGGGTGTGGCTGCGCGTCGCCGCCCTGAGTTTCGGCGGCCCCGCCGGCCAGATCGCGGTCATGCACCGGATCATCGTCGATGAGAAGCGTTGGATCGGCGAGCACCGTTTTCTCCATGCACTGAACTATTGCATGCTGCTTCCCGGACCCGAGGCGCAGCAGCTCGCCATCTATATAGGCTGGCTGATGCATCGGACAGTGGGCGGTCTCGTCGCCGGCCTGCTGTTCGTGCTGCCTGGGTTCCTGTCGATCCTCTGTCTCAGCTATATCTACGCCGCCTATGGCAACGTCGGCATCGTCGCGGGCCTCTTCTTCGGGCTGAAGGCTGCGGTGCTCGCCGTCGTCGTGCAGGCCGTCATCCGCATCGGCGGCCGTGCGCTCAAGAATCGCGTCATGATCGGTATCGCAGCCGCGGCCTTCATCGCCATCTTCTTTCTCCATGTCCCGTTCCCGCTGATCGTGCTCGCCGCCGGCATTGCGGGCTTCCTCGGCGGCAGGTTCGGGCTTGCCGCCTTCCAGACGGGCGGCGGCCACAAGGCCGGAAGCGGCGCGGTGCTGTCGGATGCCGAGTCGGCGCTCGGCGAAGGCATACCGGCGCATGCGCGCCCGAATCTCGCCTGGTCACTGCGTATCTCGGCCGTGCTGATCGCCCTTTGGCTCGCTCCACTCGCGGCGCTCTACGCAACCTTCGGTGCTGACAACGTCTTTACCGAGATCGGCCTGTTCTTCAGCAAGATGGCGGTCGTCACCTTCGGCGGGGCCTATGCCGTGCTTGCCTATGTCGCTCAGGAGGCCGTGCAGCATTTCGGCTGGCTGAAACCTGGCGAGATGCTGGATGGTCTCGGCATGGCCGAGACGACGCCGGGGCCGCTGATCATGGTCGTCCAGTTCGTCGGCTTCATGGGTGCCTACCGGGATCCGGGAGCGCTGAACCCGATGCTTGCTGCAACGCTTGCGGCGATACTGACGAGCTGGGTCACCTTCGTGCCCTGTTTCCTGTGGATCTTCCTCGGCGCGCCGTTCATCGAAAAACTGCGCGGCAACATCGCGCTCGCCGGCGCGATGTCGGCCATAACGGCGGCGGTGGTCGGGGTCATCCTCAACCTCGCTATCTGGTTTGCCCTGCATACGCTGTTTGCCGAGGTTGCGACCGTCCCCCTGGGCGGCTTGCGGCTCGATATCCCCGTGCTGCAATCGGCCGTGCCGGCGGCAATGGCGCTGTCTGCCGCCGCTGCCGTCGCGATCTTCCGCTTTAAGGCTTCCGTGATCGCGACGCTGCTAGCCTGCGCGGCCGCAGGGATGATCTGGACGCTGGCGGTGAATTAGAGCGCTGTGCGTCCTTTCGGACGCACAAAGGATGCTCTAACACTTTGAATCTACGCATCGTGCTTTCCGAAAATCGCTTCCGATTTTCGGGCCGATGTGCTAGGCCTCCGCCCCATCTGCGGGAATGCGCGTCGCGAGCATCTTGTCGATGCGCATGCCGTCCATGTCGAGCACTTCGAAGCGCCAGTTGTCGAAGACGAAGGTTTCGCCGGCTTCGGGGATGTGCTGGAGTTGATGCAGCGCGAAACCCGCCAGCGTATGGAAATCGGCATCCGGACGATCGCGCAGGCCCAGCCGTTCGAAGGCGTCGAAGGCCGGCATCATCGCATCGATCAGGAGCGACCCGTCTTCCCTGACGACGATGTCGGGCTCTTCGTTGGATCCCGGCAGATCGCCGGCGATGGCTTCGAGCAGGTCGGTCTGGGTGACGATGCCTTCCAGGCTGCCATATTCGTCGATGACGATGGCGAGGCGAACGGGTGAGGCCTTGAAACTGTCGAGCACGCGGACGACCGAGGTGCCCTCATGCAGCACCAGCGGCTGCTTGATCACCTCCATCGGTCGGACCTTGCCGCCATCAAGAACCTGGTCGAGAAGATCCTTCTTCAACACCATTCCGATCGGCTCGTCGATCGAGCCGCGGGCGACCAGCAATTGTTCGTGGCTGCATTCGCGGATGGTCTTCAGGATTTCGGCCTCGCTGTCGTCGGCGTCGAACCACTCGATATCGAGACGCGGGGTCATGATGTCGGAGATCGGCCTGTCGCCGATATTGAACACCCGCTCGACGAGCTGCTGCTGCACCTGGTTGAGAAGGCCGGCCTCCTGGCTCTCGGCGACCAGCAGCTTGAGCTCCTGCGGCGAATGGAACGACGATTCGCCGGTTCCGGCGCGAAGACCCACACCCCGCAGCACCATGTTGCCCATACCGTTCAGGACAAAGATCGCCGGCTTGAACAGCACCAGGAACAGACCGAGTGGGCGCACCACGGCAAGCGAAGTGGCCTCGCTGCGCTGAAGCGCCAGACTCTTCGGCGCGAGCTCGCCGAGCACGATATGCAGGGCCGTGATGATGACGAAGGCGATGACGACGGCAACAGTATGCGCGCCCGCCGTCGCCCATTGCCCGGGGAGCCAGGACAGCAGCGGCTCAATCAAGTGCGCAAGCGCCGGTTCTCCAACCCAGCCGAGGGCGAGCGACGAGATGGTGATGCCGAGCTGGGTGGCTGCAAGGTTGGAGTCGAGATTGTCGACGGCGCGCTGAAGTGCCGAGGCGTTCATGCGGCCTGCCGCAGCGAGTTCGGCGACGCGGCTACGCCTGACCGACACCAGGGCGAATTCGGCGGCAACGAAGAAGCCATTGGCGGCGACGAGAAGAAACACGGCTAGTATCCCAACATAGTCGGAGAGCCCGCCGGCGGAATCGGACATGTTTTCCCTGCCTTCGAATTGATGGGAATCCGAAACTACACGCTCGCACACCGGTGGCAAGGCGTTCCGGCTAGTCCTGGGGCGAGAGATGCCGAAGCCGGGCTGCCGCAATCGAAATACTGCGTCGGTTTGCGATGCTGGCCGCAAAATGCGTGGCAAACCGCATGACCGAGATCATGCGTGCGGTTCACCGATGCGAAGCGTAAAACGCTTGGTGAACCGCATGACCGACGTCGCCCCATTCACCTCTTGGGCGCTTCGAAGAGTTCGATCGGGTTCCCGGCCGGATCATCGAGCAGGATCTGCTTGCCGCCAATGCCCTGCACGATCTCGTTGCGGAAGCGCGCACCGGCTTGGCGCAGTGCGGTGACTTTCGCCTCCAGGTCTCCGACCTCGATCTGGATACGATTCCATCCGCCAGGCTCCGGCTTTCGCCCGTCGGGCATTGCTTGAGATGCTCCGCCGGGTCCCGTCATGCCGCTGACGAACAGACGAAAACCGTCCTTGGTCAGGATGGCGAAACTCGGCGCGGGACGAAGTGCGACGGAGAAGCCGAGATGTCTCGTGTAGAATTCCACTGCCGCGTCGACGTCGTCGACGATGTAGCGCATGCTGATACCGGGCATGTTTTCCTCCATTGTGGTCTTCGTTGTGTTGATCTGATCGTCCCCTCGCGGGGGACATCCTGAACTCTCCTGTTCCCAAGATGTGTCGCTTCGAAACTCGATTATGCGCCCGTTTCAAGTTTTTTTATGTATCTCGTTATGCCAAATCGCTGAGCACCTTTAGGCGAGACTAGATCGAATCGAGAGCATGCCGCCTGTCGCCAGCAGCAGGAAGCCAAAACCTCGATCACCGTGTATAAGTTTAATCTAAAATATAAACTTCGACCCGTAGCTATCGGATTCCATTACAAAAGTTTAATTTTTATTTCAGTTTCAGTTCATCTTTTCGGCCCTAGTTTGGTCTCGTGCCCAACACGAGGAACCCCACATGAAAAAGATTTTTGCAGCTCTTCTTTCGGCCTCCTTCCTTCTTTCCCCGATGGTTGTTTCCCAGGCCAGCGCCGACGATCATCGCCGTCCCCACGTCGTCGTGCAGAAGAAGGTGGTCGTCCGGTCGCATTGGAAGAAGGGATACCGCGTCAACGCCAGCGAACGTCGCCGGTTCTCCGATGTCAACGACTACCGCCGCTACCGGCTGGCGCCTCCGCCCCGCGGTTATCGTTGGGTGCGGGCCGATAACGACTACCTGCTGATCGGCGTCACCAGCGGCATCATCTCCAGCATTATTGCCGGCCGTTGAGCGGTCGATAAATGAGGAAAGGGCGGCTTCGGCCGCTTTTTTGACTCTGGGAGGGGCGCCTAGCCGTTTCGCACCCTTCCTCCTCTCCTTCACTCCTGTGACGAGCATAGGAATGAAGGAGAGGAGGAAGAGCCGGCGGCGGTTATGACCCGCTTTAGGGTTGCCTGCCTGAAGGCATGACCCGTTCGGCAATGATGCCGAGAGAACCTCTTGGTCTTCCGACTTCAGCGTCGGTGTCCTGCCCGTGCGTCAGCGGATGAAGCCCTTCGATCGGCGGCAGCGGCTCGCATTCGGTGCAGACGCAGAAATAGCGTTTGATTGCCTTCGCCTTCATGCCGCCTGCCTGGCCCAGCTGGCAAAAGGATCGGGCAGGTCGCGCCAGCGCTCGGGCGCGAAGGTATCCGTGCTGACAAGACAGGCATCGAGTTCTTTCCTGATCCAGGCTTCGTCCATCGGATCGGCGCCGATGAAGACGATTTCCTGGCGGCGGTCGCCCCAAACGGGGTCGAGATAGGGGCCGATGGCGCGCATGAAGGCCGGTTCCTCAGGCCATTGTTCGCGCGGCACTGCCGCCCACCAGAGGCCCATCTTGCCGGTGCGCACGATCGCGCCCGCCTGGCTGATCTCGCCGACATGGTGCGGGCGTGTCGCCAGCCAGAAGAAGCCCTTGGCGCGCACGACGCCTGGCCATGGGCTGTCGAGGAAGGCCTGCAGCTTTGCCGGATGGAAGGGCCGCTTCTCACGATAGACGAAGGAGCGGATGCCGTATTCCTCTGTCTCCGGCACGTGGTCGCGGAAGCCGTGCAGCTCCTTGTACCAGAGCGGATGGGTCTCGGCCTTGTCGATATCGAAGCGGCCAGTGCCAAGCACGTCTTTCAGGCCGACCTTGCCGAAATCCACCTCGATCAGCCGTGCATCCGGGTTGAGGCCGGTAACGATCTTGCGCGCGGCGTCGCGCTCGTCCTTGGCTGCCGTGCCGATCTTGTTCAGCACCACGACATCGGCGAATTCTATCTGCTCGACCAGCAGGTCGACGATGGTTCTGTTGTCGCCCTCGCCCGCCGATTCACCGCGGTCGGCGAGAAAGTCGGCCGAGGCATAATCGGCAAGCAGATTGGCAGCGTCGACGACGGTCACCATGGTGTCGAGCCTTGCGACGTCGGAAAGGCTTTGGCCATTCTCGTCGCGAAATTCGAAGGTGGTGGCGACGGGCAGGGGTTCGGCGATGCCGGTCGATTCAATCAAGAGGTAATCGAAGCGGCCCTGATCGGCGAGCTGGCGGACTTCCTTCAAGAGGTCGTCGCGGAGCGTGCAGCAGATGCAGCCATTGGTCATTTCGACCAGCTGCTCCTCGGTGCGGGAGAGATTGGCGCCACCGTCGCGCACCAGGGCGGCATCGATATTCACCTCGCTCATGTCGTTGACGATAACCGCGACGCGTAAGCCTTCGCGATTGGTCAGCACATGGTTGAGCAGTGTCGTCTTGCCAGCGCCGAGGAAGCCTGAAAGCACCGTGACGGGAAGTCTGTTATCCATGAGAACCTCATAAGATCTTAATTAATGTTATATCATTACATACATTGTGCCGAAAAAAGACGGAACGGGGTTGTCCGCCTCTTTCCGCCTCAGCTCTCCGGAGCGTCGCGTGTCCGGCAGGACGCGCGGAGCGGCGCAAGAGTCATGCGCTGGAGAGGCAGTCCTTCATGCTGTTGGCGATGCCGCGCATGAGGGTGAAGTAGAGATCGGGACCGGCCTTCAGTGTTGCCGCTTCGGGATCGAGCACGCCTGACTTGGCGCGCGTGCCTTCGATGACGACATTGACGAGGCGCGGCTCGAACTGCGGTTCGGCAAAGACGCAGGTGGCGCCGAGTTCACCGACCTTGCGGTGGATTTCCGAAACACGCTCGGCGCCGGGAATGGTTTCCGGGCTGACGGTGATCGAGCCGGCGACGCGGATGCCGTAGCGGTGCTCGAAATACTGGTAGGCATCGTGGAAGACGATGAAGGGCTTGCCCTTGACGGGAGCGACGACACCCTTGATCTCGGTGTCGAGCGCATCCAGCCTGTCGTCCAGTGCCTTGGCGTTGCCCTGATAGGTCAGTGCATTGGCAGGATCGGCGGCGACCAACGTCGTGGTGATCATCGCCGCCATGGCCTTGGCGTTCATCGGGTCGAGCCAGAGATGCGTGTCGAATGTGCCGTGGTCGTGGTCAGCTTCGGCGCCATGCGTGGCTTCGGCGTGATCGTGTTCGTGCTCTGGGGTGGCGGAAGCACTGTCGTGCTCGTCGCCGTCGTCATGCGGCTCAAAGGCGCCGCCTTCGCGAAAGGGCAGTTTGACGAGGCCGGGGGCATTGTCGAGTTCGGCGATGCTGGCATCCCGACCGAGCGCCTGCAGCGGCTTTTCGAGAAAGGCCTCGAGGCCGGGGCCGACCCAGAAGATCACCTTGGCCTCCTGCAGGGCGCGGGCATTCGATGGCTTCAGATTGTAGGTATGCGGGGAGGCCGCGCCATCGACGATCAACTCGGGTTCGCCGACCCCCTGCATGATCGCCGAAACCAGCGAATGGATCGGTTTGATCGAGGTGACGACGACAGGCGCGTCGGCTGCTCGCATAATGCCGGCGAAGAGAAGGGCGGGGATTGCGAGGGCCGGGATTGCGAGGGCCGGCATTCTGAGGGCCAGGATTCTAAGGGCAGGCCCCAAGGCACGTTTCATCAGCAGGCTCCGCTTGAATTACAATTGTTATGTTATTACATCAATTGCGTTATGCTATAACGTGTGCAATAGCAGGACGCAACAGCACTTTCGGAAAATTTGATGCTCTCTCCCGCAAAGACCCCCGCTGGTATCAGGGCCGAACCGCTGGTTTCGCTTGAAGATGTCGGCATTCTGCGCAACGGCCGCTGGCTTGTGCGGGGGGTCGATTTTTCCGTCGCGCGCAGCGAGATCGTCACGCTGATCGGGCCGAACGGCTCGGGCAAGTCGACCAGCGCCAAGGCAGCGATCGGTGTGTTGAAGCCTGATGAGGGCAGGGTGGAGCGCAAGGCCGGCCTCAAGGTCGGCTATGTCCCGCAGAAGCTGTCGATCGACTGGACGCTGCCGCTTTCGGTGCGCCGGCTGATGACGCTGACAGGACCGCTGCCGGAGCGCGATATGCTCTCGGCGCTCGAATCCGCCGGCATTGCCCATATGCTCGATGCCGAGGTCCAGCATCTATCCGGCGGCGAATTCCAGCGGGCGCTGATGGCGCGCGCCATTGCACGAAAGCCCGATCTGCTGGTGCTCGACGAGCCAGTGCAGGGGGTCGACTTTTCCGGCGAGATCGCGCTCTACGACCTCATCAAGTCGATCCGCAATGCGACTGGCTGCGGCATCCTGCTGATCTCACACGATCTCCACGTGGTCATGGCCGAGACCGACACCGTCATCTGCCTCAACGGTCATGTCTGCTGCCGCGGCACACCCGAAGCCGTCAGCCGCAGCCCGGAATATGTGCAGCTGTTCGGCAGCCGGGCGGCGCAGACGCTTGCCGTCTATAGCCATCACCACGATCATACGCATCTGCCGGACGGCCGTGTGCAACATGCCGACGGCACGGTGACCGATCATTGCCACCCCGATGATGGCCATCATGCGCATGACGGTCATGAACATGGTCACGATCATGCCGACCATGCCCATCCGCACACGCATGCGGAGGGAGAGCGCCATGCTTGACGATTTCTTCGTGCGCGCCATCCTTGCCGGCGTTGGTCTGGCGCTGACGACAGGGCCGCTCGGCTGCTTCATCATCTGGCGGCGCATGGCCTATTTCGGCGATACGATCGCCCATTCAGCGCTGCTCGGCGTCGCACTGTCGCTGCTCTTCGAACTCAACCTGACGCTGGCTGTCTTTGCCGTCGCCGCCCTTGTGTCGGTGCTGCTGCTCTTCCTGCAGAAGCGCCAGGCGCTGTCGGCCGATGCGCTGCTCGGCATCCTCTCGCATGCCACACTGGCCATCGGCCTTGTCATGGTCGCCTTCATGAGCTGGGTGAGGATCGATCTCATCGCCTTCCTGTTCGGCGATATCCTTGCCGTTTCCACGACCGACATCGCGCTGATCTGGGGCGGCGGGCTGTTCGTGCTCGTGGCAATGGCCTGGCTCTGGCGGCCGCTCCTGGCCGCGACCGTAAATGCCGAGCTCGCCGAGGCCGAGGGGCTGAAGCCGGAGCGGGCGCGGCTGTTCTTCATGCTGCTGATGGCCGTGGTCATCGCCATTGCCATGAAGATCGTCGGCATCATGCTGATCACCTCGCTGCTGATCATTCCGGCGGCTGCGGCGCGGCGCTTCTCGCCGACGCCGGAAATCATGGCGGTGCTCGCCTCGCTGATTGGAGCGGTCGCCGTCGTCGGCGGGCTGTTCGGCTCGCTCACCTACGACACGCCGTCGGGGCCCTCGATCGTGGTCGCGGCGCTGATCCTCTTCATTCTCAGCCTGCTTCCCGTCAGGCGCCACCGCGCGGTCATGCAAGGACAAGGCTCATGACGACACCGCAATTGACCAAGAACCAGTCGCTGGTCTTCGACGTACTCGAAAAGGCCGAAGGGCCGCTCAGCGCCTACACCATCCTCGATAAGCTGCGCGACCACGGTTTTCGCGCGCCGCTGCAGGTCTACCGGGCGCTGGAGAAGCTACTCGAATATGGCGTCGTGCACCGGCTCGAAAGCATCAATTCCTTCGTCGCCTGCGCCCATCCGGGCGACGACTGCCACAGCCACGGCATCGTCGCCTTCGCCATCTGCGAAAGCTGCGGCCAGGTGATGGAGTTCCACGACCACGAGGTCGACCACCGGCTGATGGAATGGGTGCGGGGCCAGAAGTTCAAGCCCGAAAAGACGACGATCGAGATCCGCGGTTTGTGTGAGGCCTGCGCGGCGTAAGCTTCCTCGCGTTCGCTAGACGATCGCCTCGCGGACTATTGCGATGGCAGAGCCCGCCGGGTCCCGACGGTATTAGGAGCGATCACAAAGCGATCGGGTTAGTCCGGCTTAGATTCAGAGCCGCCCTTGCCGGAACCGTCATTGCCGCCCTTGCCGGGCGTGCAGGCGAGTTCTCTTGAACTGAAACTCTCGAGGCGGCACGCTCGCCGCTGGCAAGTGCAGATCCCGGCGCTATCTTTGCCGCAGAACTAAAGCCAGGGACGATCGCGTGACGAAAACCGAACTCGCGGAGATATATCGCGGCTACATTGCCTGCCTGAACAGGCAGGACTGGCCCAATCTCGGGCAGTTCGTCGGCGACGATGCAGTTCATAACGGTCGGCGCCTTGGGCTGTCGGGCTACGTCGCCATGCTCGAGCGGGACTTCGATGAGATTCCCGATCTCTATTTCAAGGTGCTGATGCTCCTTTGCGATCCGCCATACATCGCCTGCCGGCTCGGCTTCGATTGCAGGCCGAAGGCAAAATTCCTCGGCCTCGATGTGAACGGCAGGCGCCTTTCCTTCACCGAGAACGTCATCTACGAATTTCGCGGCGGTAGGATCGTCGAGGTCTGGTCGGTCATCGACAAAGTGGCAATCGAAGCCCAGCTTCGAGGTGGGCAGAGGCCCAACGAGATGGAGTGATTGTCGTGTTCGATGCAGAGAGCCTCGTCCCTCGTGATAAGCACGACATTGCCGCTCTTTCTGGTATCGAGAGCGCTGGTTATCCTGCGATCGCTCCGATCCTTGATGACTTGCTGGCGTGGACCGCGGACGGTAACTGGCCTATTGCCCAACCCCTGGCTCGTTTTCTCGTCACACTTGGAGAGCCAATTGTTGATCCGCTGTTGCGTGTTCTCCGAGGAAAGGATTCCTCTCAAAAGTATTTCTGCTTTCAACTGATTGTCGAAAAACTGTCGGTCGAAGTTCTTCGAGCGCTTGAGAACGACCTCCAGAGGCTGGTAGATCGACCGAGCAAGACGGACCAGTTGGAAGGGGTGGACAAGTTGGCCCGTGAAGCGCTGCAGCGCTTGTATTTATAGCGTCTAGCAGCGCTTTTGCTTTGTCTTCTCAGGCCAAGTTGAGGATGAATGCCATCAATCTGATTTGGAGGCGCGATTTTGGTGCGCTCTTGATCAGATGATGGCGACGCGTTCGCCGAAGGGCGTATCGTCGTCGAAATTGCGGGTGCCGATCCGATCGCTTTCGCCTGACAAGACCGGCTGTTCCGCCCGTTCGCCGGGCTCTTCCCCTTCTTTCGATGCCGCATGCCCGTGCCGCTTTTGCGGATTCTCCTCGTTTTCGACGATCAGATCCGCGTGCGGGATGAGACCGGTTGCGGCTTCCTTCTCCGCGGCTTTCTTCGCTGCCAACTGATCGGCGGTGATCTGCGACTGGCGGGCGGCGACCCAGGCATTGTCCGGTTCGGAGCCGATCGAGGTGCTGGTGCCGACCTTGGTGGGTTCGGACGGCGCGGTGGCGGAGATGGGGTTGATCGCGTCGACCATGAAATTCTCCTGCGGTGACCAACTGGCGAAACAGCCGGCCGTTTCGTGGGATGAAAAACGGCGCGGTCTTCGGACCAATCAGGGAGACATATCGAGCCCGCGCCGAAAAACACAAGGGGACATCGACGTGACCGCCACCTCGGACAATGACGAAATCGGTAGCAGGTTGCGGGAAACTCGACGAAGAATTGTGCGCGCAAGGGGGTGCTCGACGCGTGGTTAATGTAAGAATCGGAAACACTTTGTGACTAAGTGTCTCCAAAAGCAGCGTTTTTTGACTTGCTGCGCGCGAAGACATGACGGATATTGTTTAAACGTTGAGGAAGCCGTCATGATTAGAATGATTGAAAACCCTGCCGAACTGGCTGGCGAGGATATCACCGGCAAATATATTCTCCGGAGGCTGAACTATCATTGGTTCGCTTACGGCAAGGCAGCTATCGTGACCGCCTGCAAGGGAACGATCCTGCATCTCGAGCGGGAAGAGACGGTCTATTCCGAGCGTTGGGCCCGCCGCGCCTATACGGGCACCGGCAAGCGTTATCCCGGCGGCATCTGTCCCATTTCGGCGGTCGCCTGCGTTTGCGATACGCCGGATGACGTCAATGCCGTCATTCAGCTGGATGTCGAAGCACAGGACGAATTCTATCAGCTGATCGCCAAGGCCGAAGCCAGGGTTCAGGCTCTTGCCTCATCCTCGCGAAACAGCCAGTTTCTGGAAGCCGCCGAGTAGGCGGTTCTTACCGAAATCTGCCCTCAGCCATCATTGCTGCGACGGCAGAATTTCTCCGATATCTCGAATGCTGGATTCAAAAGCGTCGCTGCGATCAAGGGCAGCTTTCGTTCGCTACGCTGCCATTGGGGTGCGTTCCGTCTCTTCAACCCGGTGCGGTCGTATTAGACTTCGGCGCCATCCGTTGGGAGCGGACAGCTCGTTCCTGGTGAACGGAGAGCGGTCATGACAGAGCGAGACACTCGGCCCAATCACTTGTTCGCAGCGGCGGCGCCATCGCTCGGCTCGCTCGCCGTCACCATTGCCGTGATGTTTGCCGCGCTATTCTGGCCGGCCGGTACGCTTGACTGGCCGCGTGGCTGGATCTTTCTCGGCCTCTTCCTTGCACTGACATGTGTCGCGTTCATCTGGATCTGGCGGACAAATCCGGAGCTGTTTGCGGCGCGCAGCCGATATCAGAAAGGCACCAGGCCCTGGGACGCCGTGGTGGCGACGCTGACAATCATTCTCTTTGCCGCCATTCTTCCGGTCGGCGCGTTCGACGACGGGCGTTTCCATTGGGCACCGCAACCCGGTTGGGTCGTTCTCATCGGCTATCTCCTGATGACATCAGGTTATCTCGGCCTAACCTGGGCGCAATCGGTCAACCGGCATTTCGAGCCGACGGTGCGCATCCAGACCGACCGCGACCACAAGGTCATCGACACCGGACCCTACGCCGCCATCCGCCATCCCGGATACGCAACCGCTATTGTGCTCAGCGTCGGCATGGCGCTGTCGCTTGGATCGCTCTACGCGCTGATCCCCGCCGGCCTGCTCATCATTGTCCTCTTCGGCCGTACGCTCGGCGAGGAAGCCGAACTGCGTAAGGGCCTCGAAGGTTATGCGGACTATATGGCGCGTGTGCGCTGGCGGTGGATTCCGGGAGTCTGGTGAGCGGAGAGGGTGCTTCGCCACCCGCCGCCGAGTTACCCAATCACCCGATCTGCCTGAGATCCCTGGCGAAGCGTTGCCAGTTGGCGACGTAGTTTTCTGCCGAGCGACGGATGGCTTCGATTGCCGCCTCGTCGAGCACGCGCACTGCGCGGGCAGGTGCTCCGACGATTAGGGAGTTGTCGGGGAATTCCTTGCCCTCCGTCACCAGCGCATTGGCGCCGACGAGGCAGTTGTTGCCGATCTTCGCACCGTTCAGGATGGTCGCACCCATGCCGATCAGCGTGTTGTCGCCGATGGTGCAGCCGTGGAGGATGGCGTGATGGCCGATGGTGCAGTCTTTGCCTATCGTCAGCGGGAAGCCCATGTCGGTATGGGCCATCACGCCTTCCTGGATGTTGGTGCCTTCGCCGACGGTGATCTTCTCGTTGTCACCACGCAGCACGGCGCTGAACCAGATGCCGACATTCTCGCCGAGCTCGATCTGGCCGATGATATTGGCGTCCGGTGCGATCCAATAGAGGCCGGCGGCGGGCAGTTTCGGCGTCGATCCGCCAAGCGCGTAGACGGGCATCGCTTTCTCCTCAGACGACCTCGACCGATAGGGTGGCGACGCCGTCGATGCCGCAATTGATGCGATCGCCCCTGGCGACTGCGCCGACGCCGGCGGGCGTGCCGGTCATGATGATATCGCCAGGCGCGAGGGTGAAAAGCTTCGACAGTTCGGCGATGATCTCCGGTACCTTCCAGATCATCTGGTTGAGATCGCCGTCCTGCACGCGCTTGCCGTTCTGTTCCAGCCAGATCTTGCCTTGAGCGAGGTGGCCGAGGCGGCTTGCGGGGATGATCGACGAGACAGGGGCGGAATGTTCGAAGGCCTTACCGACCTCCCAGGGACGACCGAGCTTCTTTGCCTCGCCCTGTAGGTCGCGGCGGGTGAAATCGATGCCGACGGCATAGCCGTAGATGCAGTCGAGCGCGTCCGCGGCCTTAATGTTCGCGCCGCCCGATTTCAGCGCCAGCACGCACTCGACCTCGTAATGCACGTCGTTCGACAGCGGCGGGTAGGGAAAGGCCTTGCCCGCCGGCAGCAGGTTGTCGGCATTCTTCTGGAAGAAGAAGGGCGGCTCGCGGCTGGGATCATGGCCCATCTCGATTGCATGGTCGGCATAGTTACGCCCGACACAATAGACGCGGCGCACCGGAAAACGTTCGGCGCTGCCCTCGACCGGCAGCAACACCGGTTGCGGAAGCGGGATGACGGTGACGGGATCGGACATTGGTGGGTTCTTCCTGTTTACGAGTCTTGCGCCATCTTAGACGCAAAACATCGCGGCGGGAAAGCCGTCCTTGGCGTCCGGCTTCGGCGCATTGACGCTGTCGCGGTCGCGGGTTAACCTTGGCCATGAGCAGGATTTTTGTAGTTTCGATGACGTCTACGACCACCGCGCCACGGTGGGTGGTAGACGCGTGAACTGAAATCCGTTCATCGCTGCTAAGACCAACCCGCCGGAGACGAGCGGGTTTTTTGTTCCCGCCCGTGTCCGCATTCGAGGACGAGATCGTGGACGATATCCAGAAGCATATTCTTGCGGAGCGGGCGCTGGCCGCTGCCCGCCGCTGTGTCGCCAGCCGCTTTGCCGGGGCTGCTTTCACTTATGTGGCCGGTTCCATCATGCGCGGCGAAGGGACCGCGTTTTCGGATATCGATCTGGTTGTCGTGTTCCCGTCGCTCGAAAAAGCCTGGCGGGAATCGTTCACTGAGGAAGGTTTCCCGGTCGAGGCCTTCGTCCACGATCCGCAGACGCTGGCGCATTATCTCCATCAGGATGCCGAGAGCGGCTATCCGATCATGGCCAACATGGTCGCGACGGGCTGTATAATGGGATCGGATATCGACAGCGCGCGCATCATCCAGGCAAAGGCGGCAAGTATGCTGGCGGCCGGACCCAAGCCTCTTGCCGGGGCAGACTACGACTTGCTGCGCTATCAGGTCACCGATCTGGCCGACGATCTGCGCGGAACGCGCCCGCCCGAAGAGATCGCCGCCATCGCCGCGCTGCTCTATCAGAAGCTCGCCGACCTGATCCTCCTCGGGCGTGGCGCGTGGGCTGGCCGGGGAAAGTGGGCGCCGCGCATGATGAAGAAGCTCGACGCGCAACTGGCAGCCGAATTCAACGCGGCGTTCAGACTGGCGGCAGCGGGGGATGGCATCCGACTTCTGGCTTTGGCCGATCGGGAGCTTGCCCTACATGGCGGCCGCTATTTCGAGGGATACAGGCAGGATGCGCCGCTGGAAGCGCGCCGCCTGGAATAATTTGGTATCAGTCACATTGCCGCGTTTTGAAAATTGGATGGCAGATGCTTGAGAACGAATTCAAGGGTGCCTTGCCGTCGGCGGTAAGGCGTGCCGCCAGGTTGCGCCTCAGAATTCCCGTGGAACGGGATATCGATTTCCTGAACCGACTTTTTTCGCGGCCGGAATTGGTCGCACACCGACCGGTGCCGCGCCCGGACTCACCGGAGGAAAGTGCAGCGCGGCTTGCGCGCGACATCGGGCATTGGAAAGATCACGGGTTTGGGCGCTGGGCCGTTGAGGCGAACGGTGCGTTGATCGGTTTCGGCGGCGTGACCGTTTCCAAGGAATTCGACGGCCTCAACCTTTCCTATCATCTGCAACCCGAGAGCTGGGGGCAGGGATATGCCACGGAATTGGTGAGGGAAGCCCTGGTGTTTGCCTTTGATGATCTGCATGCGGAGCGGGTGATCGGATTGTTTCGTACCGCCAATGCCGCTTCAATACGCATTCTCGAGAAATGTGGCTTCAACTTCGAGCGGGAGGTGATCCTGCATGGCGCGCCGACCAACATGTACGCCCTCGGGGAATTTCGGAGTTAGCCACCAAACGCCTCCAGCCCTTCCTTGCACGGTTTGGGATGGCGGGTCGCGCCATTTGCGGTCATCGTGATAGCTCGCAAGCCAGATTGTTCGACACGAACGATCTTCTATGAAGCAGTTTGCTTGTTTCAAGTTGTGTAGCGCGAGCTTGAGACACCGCTTGAAGTGGGAGATGGAATGAAGGCAATTATAGCCACGCTAGTCTTTTCGTGCTCAATCTCATGGTCGAGTTTGGCGACAGCAGAAACGGTTAAGCTGCAGGTCGCGGGTGGAGAGATAGCTGCGCCGTCAAGCCAAGGGGATCGAATTTGGCTAAATCTTATGTCGGACAGCTCCAGAGATTTGTCTGAGTTCACCGTGCGCCACGTCGGTAAGGACATAGATGTCCTAATCAACAAAAACGTTGTCGTATCGCCACACATCAATGACCCGTTTCTATTTTCTGGACAGCCGCTTCACATTGCAATTCCGGCAAGCGCAACGGGCGTTGAAAGCATGGAGGCGATCGAAAAATTGGTTTCCGGAAAGTTGATCCTCGAAGTTAGGTCCCATGACTCTCAATAGCCCGAGGCGGCACCAAAGAGCGGCATTCTCTCACGGAAGTTGAGTGGCCATAGTTTCCTAAAGGCCTACATCAGTGGCCGTTTTGGGCAGGCAGAAAGCCGATGACCGTCATTCCTGGCCGTCGGCAGCCAGGGCATCGAGGACGATGGCGTAGTAGAGGGCAAGTTCGGGGATCTCGGCCGCCAGCCTGTTGAAGGCGAGGTCGAGCCGCGTCAGCGTGCCGGCATATTTGGCTTCGATAAAGGACTGGTGGGCGGCGAGGGCTTCGGCTTCGGCCTTGTGCACGACGGTATAGACCGGCGAGGGCGCGGTGCGGCCCTTGACGATGATGCGGTCGAGTTCGACCACGATGTAGGTGCCGGCGACCAGCCTTGCGGTCTCCTCGCCGAGCAGCAGCGCCACGCCATAATTCTTCGAGGCGCCTTCGAGGCGGGAGGCGAGGTTGACGCTGTCGCCGAGGCAGGAATAGTCAAAGCGGCGGGTCGAGCCCATATTGCCGACGATGCATTCGCCGGTGTTGATGCCGACGCCCATCTTCAACACATGTGGCCTGCCGCCGCGCGCTGCCGCCTCTTGCTCGAGCTCGCGGTTAAGGCTCGATATCGCCGCCTGCATGGCAAGCGAGGCTTTGACGGCGTGCAGGGCATGATCGGGATCGTCGAGCGGCGCGTTCCAGAAGGCCATGATGCAATCGCCCATATATTTGTCGATCGTCCCGCCATGGTCCATCACCACGTCGGAAAGCGGCGTCAGCAGCCGGTTGATCAGGCCGGTCAGCTGCTCTGGGTCGTCCTTCAGCGTCTCGGCGATGGTGGTGAAGCCGCGTACGTCTGAGAAAAGCACTGAGAGGGTGCGCCGCTCGCCGCCGAGCTTCAGCTGCGAGGGATCGCTCGACAGGCGCCTGACGAGATCGGGCGAGATATATTGGGCAAAGGCGCGGGTGATTTGGCGCTTGTTGCGGCGCTCCTCGGCAAAATCGAAGGCGGCCTGGCCGAAGACGACAGAGATATAGGCGACCGTCGGGCCAAGCGGCGAGACGAAGATATGGGCTAGCCGCATACCGGCGGCACTGACGGCGGCGAAGGCGAGCAGCGCCGCCGCGCTCGTCACGATCGTCAGCCATCCCGTCGAGCGCCAGACGGTGGTGGCGGCCAGCAGCACCGATATCAGGATGCAGGCAGCGACCGTCGGCAGCCGGGCTTCCGCGATCGACAGGCCGCTGCGGATATTGTCGTAGATCGTCGCCTGGATCTCGACGCCGGAGACGAGCTTGCCGGTATGAACGGTGTAGGGCGTCGCAAAGGCATCGACGCCACCCTTGTCGATCGCCGGCGCATTCTGCAGGCTGAGGCCGACGAGCACGACACGGTCCTTGAAATAATCCGGCGGCAGCAGGTTCTGCGGGTCGAGCGCCTGGTAGTAGGAGACGGTGGGATAGCTGCGGGCCGGGCCGAAGGACTGGATGAGCCGGCCAGCGGGCAGAGTCTCGGGGGCCACGCCGGCGACCTTGGCCAGCATGGCGGCAAAGCCGTCCTCATAGCCCGGAATGCGCCGGAAGGTGCCGTCGCCGCTGAGTTCGACGGAGGCGATGCCAGTCACGGCACCTGCTTCGGTCAGCTGCGGCAGCGGTGTCGCACGGATCAGTTGCGAGGCCTGCGGCGTCTCGATCAACGTCTCGTCGCCGGCCAGGACGACATCCGGGCCTACGGCGCCGGTGATCTCGTTGTCGTTCTCCGGGGTCGAGGGTTCGGCCAGGATGATGTCGAGGCCGATGACGCTGGCGCCGGCGGCGCGCAGCTGAGTGACGAGTTGGGCGTGAAGGCTGCGCGGCCAGGGCCATTGCGCATTGATGTCGGCAAGCGAGGGTTCGTCGATCGCGACGATGACGGGTCCGCCGGGTGGCGGACGGGGATCATCGATGGTCGAGAGATAGTCGAAGCTTCTGAGCTCCAGCAGCGACCAGGCAGGCAGGCGCGACAGGAGCGAGATGGCGACCAGGACGGTAAGCGACAGCACCAGCAGACGGAGGCGGCGGCTTTCGGCCTGTCCGCCGGCCGGTCTGAGCTGCCGAGGCTTTTTCTGCGCCCGCATCAGAAGCGGACTTTGAGCGTGCCCTTGAAGGCGCGGCCCCAGCCGGGAACACCGGGGGTGATCTCGAAGTCCTCGTCGAGCAGGTTATAGGCGGCCGCCTCCAGCTCGATGCGCTTGTCGAACGGTTCCCAGACCAGGTGGGCGTCAAGGCTCCAGTAATCGTCGAGCTTGGTGCCAAACCGATTGCCGTCGCGCTCGCCGATATAGTTGGCGGCGACCGTCGCCTTGACCTTGGCTTCGTTGACCCAGGTCAGCGCAATCTGTCCGGAATTCTGCGGTATGAAGGGAAGAGGGCCGCCATAGATCGGCTCGAGCGGATCCCTGTTTTCCGAATCCATATAGGCATAGGTAGCCGAAAGGCCGAAGCCATGGCCGAGCACGACGTTTGCCGTGACGGCAGCGCGATCGATGCTGCCGCGCGAGATCGGCAGGCTGGTGTCTGAGGGAAGCGAGATCAGCGGAAAATCGATCGAGAAATCATGCAGTTCCTGGTGCTGATACTCGACGGAGGTGAAGAAGCGGTCGGTCCATTCGGCATCCCACTGCAGCGCGACCGTATCCGTGTAGCCCTGCGGATTGGCGGAAAACTGGTTGGCCTGAAGCCCGAGGACGCCGATGGGGGCAAGGGTCGGAATTCCAATATCAAAGCTCTGACGCATGAAGGCAGCACGCAGCCAGTGGTTTTGAACCGGCGCCCAGGCGAGGCCGAAGCGCGGCTCCAGCCGGCTGATATCGATGCCGTCGCCCTCCAGGCGCGTGGCGAACAAGGCGTATTCGCCCTTGAGGTCCGGCGTGATCTCATGCAGCACATCGAGATAGCCGCGGCCGATATCGATGGTGTTCTCGGTACGATCGGGAGGAGCTGTCAAGCCCAGGAGTGTCGCATCGACGGTGCTGTTGGCATCCATCCAGCCGCCTTCGATGCCGTAGCGAAATGTCAACGGTCCGGCACCTATGGAATGGCTCAACGCGCCGATGTAGGTTTGGGATTCGGTCTTCTGAGTGACGTTGGTAAAGGGTATGATAAAGGGAACCCCTCTGCCGATAAACACTGGGTCCAGGTCGACATCAAGCACGCTGCTCGTATTCGATTTGCTTCCTGAATAAAGCAGTGCTCCATTCAACACGTTTTCATAGGCAAACGTGTGGCTCCAGCCGATGCCGGCATATGTGCTTTCTCGTACCGTCTCCTCTGTTGTGTAGAGAGGCAGCGGGACAGGCACACGGAACACGAGTTCCATGAAGCCGGTGTTTGACGATAACGCGTTTAGAGTTCCGTCATTCTTGCCGTGGTTGACGAAGGCTACCACGCGATCATCAGGCGTGACCGTTGCCGTCAGATAACCGTTGGCGCTCAGCAGCTTGTTATCCGTCTGGACACCGCCGAAATCCCGATAATCGCGGTCGAGCGCCAGCTCTTCCCAGGTCAGGTTGCCATAGAAGCTGATCGGAATGGTCTCGTTCGAATAGCCTTGGATATCGGCTTCGCCGATGCGCCTCGTGTGGCCGTCGACGCTGTTGATGCCGCCGCCGAGCGAGCCTTCGATGAAGGGCACATCGAACAGGGTTACCGAGCGCGAGCGGCCGGAAAGCATGTGCGGCGAAAGCAACAGGCCCTGGATGAAGGATGAGTAGCTCGACGCGTTGCCGCGGTTTTGGATGATATTGTCGTCGCTGAAGCTGGTCGCGTTGACGAAAGGAAAGATGCTGCCCTTGATCGACTGATCGATATAACCGGTGCCGTTGAAAGGATCGAAGACGGCATCGCCGTAATAGCGGCCCCAGGCATCCAATCCCTGCAGGCGGAAGGCGTCGTTCAGTGTCGAACCGGCACTCGCATTGGCGCCGAGGCCGCTGTAATCGCCGCCGCGGGCGCGCGAGCGGCGCAGGAATTCCTGCGCGTTGCGGATCGCGCCATCCGCATCGTAGTCGTCGATATCGATCGCGGTGCGGAAGGACGAGATGACCGGATCGTCATCGTCGAGACGGTTGGCGTTGTCGAGCGCCTGCTCGGACGGAAGCCGGTCGCCCTTTTCGTAATGGGCGGCGGCAAGCATGAACTGTGATTGCGAATGCGCGGGATTGGCGGTGCTGGCGGCGAGCAGGTCTGCCAGCGCCTTGTCGCGCTCGCCGGACTGCAGGTAGTAGCGGCCGCGGGCAAGCAGGGCGAGATCGAAAGACGGATCGAGCGCGATCGCGGTGTCGATTTCGCGCTTGGCCTCCTTCATGCGCGCTTGGTCGAGATAGAGGATCGCCAGGTTCGCGTGCAGCAGCGGGTCCTGCGGATCGAGCTCGATTGCCTTCTTGAAGGCCTCTTCCGCTTCGCCATTGGCATTGCGCGAACTCTGCAGCAGGCCGAGCGAATTCAGCGTGCCTGATGCGCCGGGGGCAAGCGCGATGGCGCGGTTCAGGTCCGCGAGAGCGCCGTTGATATCGCTTTCATAGGTTGCCTTGTAGCCGGCGCGGGCGGAGAGCGCCATCGGATGGTCGGGGTCGAGCGCCAGTGAGCGTTCTATCGCTTCCTTCATCTGCTCACGGTCGTCGGTGAGTTCCGCCAACTGGGCGCGGACCGCCGGCAGGGTCGGATCATCGGGATAGCGCTGTTCCGCTTTCTTTATGATCTCGAGCGCTGCGCGCGGGTTTTTCAGGAAGCCTGTCGTATAGGCTTCCATGATCGCGCCATAGGGGCCGGTGGTGTTAGCCGGCGGCGGTTCGGCATGGGCGGGATCGGCCAGCGAACGGGCGAAATAGCCGCCATATTGCGCCAAATTGCGGCGTGTCGGGTCGAGATGCGGCAGGGCCTTCTGGAAGAGCCTGGCGGCATCGCCATAACGCTTTTCCGAGCCGGCGATGGTGGCGTCGATCAGGTCGACGCGCGCTTGCTGGGCTGCTGTCAGTTTGCGGCCGCGGATATTCTTCAGCGTTGCGGCTGCAGCCTGGCGGCCATCGAAGGCGCTCTGCACTTCGGCAAGTTCAAGCCAATCTTCGTTGGTGCGGCGCTCCGGCAGCAGCGCCAGCAGGCGGCGACGTTCGGTCGCCATCCGGTCGGCCCGCAAAGGCGAAGTCGGCATCAAGTCGAAGCCGTCGCGCAGGTCCAGATAGAAGAGCATCTGTTGGCGGTCATCGGGATTGACGCTGATGATCTTGCTCGGCGCTTGGCCGATCGTGGCGACCGCCCCTTCGCCCTCGTTCACCTCGACGCTGCCCTGCGGGTTGGTGAGCGCCACGCGGCCTTCGAGCACGATCATCGAGGTCTTGTTGCCTTCGACCGTCATGGTCCAGTCGGTGCCGCGGATGGCGGCCGCCGCCGCCGGCGTCTCCACCGTCAGGCCCTGGCCGCCGCGCTCGGCGCGCGCCCAGATCGTTCCTGATTGCAGTTCCAGCGTCGTGTCGCCGCTCGCGGCCATCTTCTTGACCTGCAGCGAGGAATTGCGGCCGAGGCGGACCTGGGTGTGGTCGGAAAAGACGATGGCGAGCTGGCCATTGGCGTTGGTGCGCAGCACGTCGCCGGTCAGGAGATCCTGATGGATATCAACGACGCGCCAGTTCGACACGTCGATAAAGCGGACTTCCTCGCCGGTCTTGCGGGCGATGACGGATCCGGCGACCGGGGTCGCGCGCTGCACGGGATCGGCCATTGCCGGCGGCCCGAAAGCAGGCAGAGCAAGCGCCAGCGCCACCCCTGCGCGAAAGATGTGTTTGGAATGCCCCCGCATGACTTCAACCCCATACCCCGCTTCCCCTTTGTCCGTGTAGAAAAGAAAAGTCAAGCGCGCTGCACACGTGTTCTTGCTTTCCTATCCAAGTGTAATATCAGGGAAACACTTGAGGGTGGAGTAATCACGTGAGCGACTTCGAAAGTGCAACTGAGATCATGCTGAGCAAGCCGTCGAGCATGGATGTTGGTGTCGAGTATTTCGACCATATCAAGAAAATCAATGACATATTTTATGATCAGATCAAGATTTCCGATCAAAAGGCCGCCTATATCTTTACTTTTATGCTCGCCTTCCTGGTGAGTTCAAGCGAGGTTAGGGCGGTTTTCAGCCCGGCACGTTATATCGGCGGGACGCCGGGTGGCATGTTGTTCTCGGGCCTGCTTGCCGCAGCTTCGGTCTTTTCCATCCTGTCGGCCATTCTCGTCGTGCTGCCGCGCCGTTTGGACAGCTCGACCTCGCTGTTCTGGGGCGCCTGGCCCGGCCATCGCGACATGTTCTTCGAGGCGGCACTCAGGCGCGACGAGCGCTATCTCTTCGACCAATATCTCGAAAACGCCAACATCCTCTCCACCATCGCCCGCAACAAATATCGCTGCGTTACCTTCGCGTTCCGCGGGCTGATGGTGAGTGTGATCGCTTACGTGCTGCTGTTGGTGGCGGTGTGAGGGTGGGTTGTTAACACCCTCATTTGCCTTTCGCTTGCCGCTCAAGGCGTCCGTCGCAGATGAGGGGGTGAGCGGCAAAGCCGCGAATGCGCTGAGCGCAAGCGAAGCCAAGAATGCAGGGGCGGTGAGCAGGGCGGGCCGAAGCGCGCCCTGCTACTTTCAATCCTCGACTTCGAGGACCAGCTCAAGTTCGATCGGCAGGCCGAGGGGCAGGCTGGCTACGCCGAGCACGACGCGGCCTGAGAGCTTTTCCTCGCCGAAGACCGCAAGCAGCATTTCAGATGCTCCGTCCGCAACCTTCGGATGGTCGCGGAAATCGCCTTCGGTCGCAATATAGACGCCGAGCTTGACGACCCTGACGACCCTGTCCAGTGAACCGAGATAGTCCCTGGCGGCTGCGAGCGCGCTCAGCGTTGCCGTTTCGGCCGCCTTCCTGCCGTCTTCGGCCGTCAGAGCACCGCCGACGCGGCCGATATAGCGCGGCTCATGGCCGACGACCGGCAGCATCCCGCTGAAGAAGACCAGGTTGCCGGTCCTTATCGCTTCGACATATGCCCCGAAGGGTGTCGGCGGCGGGGGAAGCGTAATGCCGAGTTCCTGCAGCCGTCGTTCCGTGCCGGCTGCCTGCGCTTTCGCATGGTCTACCATCTGCCCAGATGTGCGCCGCCGTCGACGTGCAGCACCTCCCCGGTTACGCGCGGCGCTTCGGTGAGGAAGACGACTGCGTCGGCGATCTCCTCGACGTTTGATATGCCTGCCATCGGCGACAGCGTCTTCAAGAAATCTTTCGGATTGTCCTTGTGCAGCGGCGTGTCCACCACACCGGGAGCTACAATATTGAAGCGAATTCCTTCGTTCGCATATTCCATCGCCAGGTTCTTGGAGATGGCGTTGATACCGCCCTTTGTCATCATCGACACCGAAGCGGAGAAACCGGCGATCGGATGATCGGTCAATGGCGTGGTGATGCTGACGACGCTGCCGCCGGTTTTCTGTGTGAGCATCTGTCCGACGACCAGTTGGGTCAGGTGGATGAAGCCCTCGAGATTGGTCGAGGACAACTTTTTGAAGTCGTCCATGGTGAAATCGACGAACGGCTTGGCCAAGAAAATGCCGGCATTGTTGACGAGGCCGTCGATCGAGCCGAACCGGTCGATTGCGGTCCTTGCCACCCACGCTGCGGTTTCGGCATCGCCAATGTCACCGTCGACGAGCGCCAGCCTGTCGGAGGCTTGGAAAGCGTTCGAAGCGCTGACCTGCCGCGAGGTGGCGACGACATTATAGCCGCGCTCGATGAAGGCGTTGACGAGGCCGGCTCCGATACCCTGCGAGGCGCCCGTGACGATGACTGTTTTTTTCGTAGTCATGCTGATCTCCATACACTGGTTCGGGCAACGCGGGCCTTGCATTTGCGAAGGCTGGGTCGCTCGAGATGGGGCTGCTGCGAATGCGCCTCCATCGGATTGTCTTGTTTTCGCAAGGTGAATATGGCGAAAACTCCATTACCCGATTAGATGGAAATATCTGGATTCTCTTTTGCATGCATGCAAAAATCCCGCATGGCTGATCTGAACGACATCGCCGTTTTCGTAAAGGTGGCGCAGTACGGCAGCTTCAGCCGCGCTGCCCATTCCCTCGGCATGCCGGTATCGACCGTCAGCCGGAAGGTGACGTCGCTGGAGGAGCAACTGGGCGTGACGCTGCTGCAGCGGACGACCCGCAAGCTGAGCCTGACCGCGCAGGGCCTGGCCTTTTGCAACAGGTGCAGCGAGCCGCTCGCCCATCTCCTCGATGCTGAACAGATGCTCAGCGAGACACAGAGAAAGCCGGAAGGTCTGCTGAAGATTTCCGTGCCCGTCATCTTCGGGCAGGAAGTCTTCTACGAATTCGTCTCGGCCTTCCTGAAGACTTATCCGAAGATCCAGGTCGATCTCTTCGTCACCAACCTGTTCCTCGATCTGATCGCGGAGAACATCGATCTCGGCATCCGCTTCGGCGATCTCAAGGATTCGACCATCGTCGCGCAGCGGCTCGGCAAGAGCGTGCGCTATCTGGTCGCCGCACCGGACTACCTGAAGGGCAGGGTGCTTCCGTTGAAGCCCGAAGACCTGAAGGATCATCAGTGCGTTCTCTTGAACGGCCGCAACGGCGAAGCGGAATGGCATCTGGTGAGCGGGCGCAAAACGGTTCGCCTGCATGTGTCGGGGCCGGTATCGAGCCGGGATTTCGATGCGGTGAGCGCCTTCACCTATCGTGGACACGGCATCGGCCTGCTGCCTTCGACCTATTGCGACGAACAGATCAGAAGAGGCGAACTCATCCGCCTGCTGCCGGACTGGTCGTCCGAGGAAATTTTCGTGCACGCCGTCTATCCCACGCGCCGCTTCCTGCCTTCCCGATTACAGGTCTTTCTCGATGCGCTGAAGGCATGGAAGACCCCCTTGTGGCTTCGCTTGCATTGAAGGCCTTCCAATCCATCACCGAAAATTGAAGCCGTGCGCGCGGGCGAGCATCCTGCGTCGGCCAAGCTGTGTTAGAGTTTGCTGGCTTGGATGGCGCAGGGATTGGATGGCCAATGCTGACGACACTTGCGGTGCTTATGGGGCTTACAGGTATTACCCCGGCCGCGCAGGCGGGCGGAAGCGAGGTCGACGTGACCCTCGTGCTTGCCGTCGACACCTCGCGGTCAATGGATTTCGAGGAGATCGGCATCCAGCGCGAAGGTTATGTCGAGGCGCTCAAGCACAAGGAATTCATCGACGCGGTGAAGGGCGGGCTGACCGGCCGCATCGCCATCAGCTATTTCGAATGGGCAGGCTATGTCGTCCAGGATTCCGTGATCGACTGGCAGGTGATCGAGACCGAAGGGGATGCGATCGCTTTTGCCGACAAGCTCGAAGCCCGACCGATTGCCACGCAACGGCGCACATCGATCTCC
This sequence comes from Rhizobium leguminosarum, assembly GCF_002953715.1. Classification (GTDB taxonomy): domain Bacteria; phylum Pseudomonadota; class Alphaproteobacteria; order Rhizobiales; family Rhizobiaceae; genus Rhizobium; species Rhizobium leguminosarum_V. The sequence goes on along the minus strand of NZ_CP025012.1, from coordinate 2,771,185 downwards.
ACCGCGATCGCCCAGGGCGCCAGCATGATCGTTTCCAGTCCCTTTCAGTCCAGGCGGCAGGTGATCGATGTCTCCGGCGATGGGCCGAACAATTCCGGCGATCCCGTCACCCCCGCCCGCGACAAGGCGGTGGAAGCAGGCATGATCATCAACGGCCTCGCCATCATGCTGCGGCCCTCCGATGCGCCCAACGGGCTCGACAAATATTATGCGGATTGCGTGATCGGCGGTCCCGGCGCCTTCGTGCTGCCGGTCCGCAAGATCGAGGATTTCGCCGTTGCCGTGCGCCGCAAGCTGGTGCTGGAGATCAGCGACCTTTCCCAGCCGGCGATGGTGCAGAAGATCGCCGGCGCTGAGGCGGGCACTGACTGCCTGATCGGTGAGAAGCAGTGGCGAGACATCTTCGACCGCTGATGCCAGAACAGGATGATTTTAGGCCGGGTCGGCCTAAAATCTCAATCCTGTTCTGAATTACATAGTTAGAGCACGATGTCGTCCGAAAACCGCGCACACTTTTCGGCATCATGCTCTACCGGGTCAGCGCGCCGAAGTTATATCAGTCAGTATTTGGTAAGCGGCAGAGACGCGATCCTCGTTGGGATAGTTTTTATTGGCCAAGATGACGATGCCAACTCGCTCTTTCGGGATGAACGCGACATATGCGCCGAAACCATTCGTTGAGCCGGTTTTATTGATCCATACGTCGTCGCGGGGTTCCATTGCGGGCGTCAGTTGCTTGACGGGAATGGTCTTCAGCATCGCGCTGGAATTGTTTTCCATCAACGTCGTCAGCGTCGCGGGATAGGAATACTGCTCCCAAATAAGGTCTTGGGTCATTGCGCCGACATCGAAGTATTCCCTGTGCGTATTCGTGATCGCCTGCTGGAGCTTCTCGTTCAGCTCGATCAGACCCATGTTCGCGTCGATGAACCGGATCATGTCGCTTGCTGTGGATTTCACTCCATAGGCCTCGGACGAAAGAATGGCAGGTGTCATGCGAGCCGGCTCACCGCTTCGCTTGTAGCCTTGGGCATAGTCGGCCATCCGCGATTTCGGCACATCAATAAACGTGCTTTTCAATCCAAGGGAGGGAAACAATTTGCCTTCCATCAAGGCAACGAAACCATCTCCCATGCTTTTCGCCGTTATATAGCCAAGCATCCCAATGCCTGGATTGGCGTAAGTTCGATGAGTTCCAGCCTCGTGTGAAGGACGCCAGGCTTCAAAATAGTCGATCAGTTGTTTTTCGGTTTTGACGTCATCGGGAACTTGCAGCGGAAATCCGCCAGCCGTGTGCGTGCCCAAATTCATCAGCGTGACATCGCCGAACGGCTTTCCCTTCATCGATGGAAGATATTTGCTTGCCTTATCCGACAGCGAAAGTCGGCCGGTCACCTCAGCATAGGATGTGAGGGTCACTGTAAACGTTTTGCTGATTGACCCGAGTTCGAACATGGTGGCCGCAGTGACGGGCTTGTCGGTGTCCTTCGACACGGTGCCGTAGTTGAAGATGTGATCCTCTCCGTCAACGGTGATAGCAACGGCCATGCCCGGGATGCCGTATTTATCCATGGCCGGTTTGATCGCGCTGTCCGAGATGGCTTTCAGTTTCAGCTCGTCAGCCGCAAAGCCATTTGTGGAGATGCATGTCGCGACCAGGGCCGCCGATAAAATTCCTATCCAATCACGCTTCATTTTTGATCCTCTAGAAGCAGCTTAGTCAGCGCTGGAGCGCATGAGGACGGCATTTAATGGCACTGTTTTGCGGCCGCAAACGATGATATCTCGGAGGAGATAAAAGAAAATCTAGGGCTAAGATGGTTCGGCAATTCCTCCCTTTGAATGGTTTGCGGGCCTTCGAGGCTTCGGCGAGACATCTCAGCTTCACCCGCGCCGCGATCGAGCTTTGCGTTACCCAGGCCGCTGTAAGCCAGCAGGTGAAAAGCCTGGAGAAGCGATTGGGGGTTGCCCTTTTCCAGCGCCTCCCGAGAGGCTTGAAAATCACCGCGGAAGGCGAAGCTCTTTTGCCGACCTTGACCAATTCCTTCGATCAAATGGCGGTCACGCTGGACAGGATTGAAGCCGGGCAGGTTCGGGAATTGCTGTTTTTGGGCGTGGTTGGAACGTTTGCTGTCGGCTGGTTGTTGCCAAGGCTTTTAGATTTTCAACAGCAGCATCCGTTCATCGATGTGCGCATTTCGACAAACAACAATCGCGTCGACATGGCCGCTGAGGGACTGGACTTTGCCATTCGCTTCGGCAGCGGCTCCTGGCATGGCACAGAAGCGCTGCGTCTGTTCGACGCTCCGCTTTCACCTCTGTGCATCCCCAAACTGGCGGATCGTTTAAGATCGCCTGCTGACCTGGTCGAGGCGACGCTTTTGCGGAGCTACAGGGCGGACGAGTGGAGTACCTGGTTCGAGGCAGCGGATGTTCCTCCGGCGACGCAGGTCAACGCAGGTATCGTTTTCGACTCTTCCGTCGCCATGATGGAGGCGGCTCTGCAGGGACTGGGAATCGCTCTGGCGCCACCGTCAATGTTTGCCAGGCATCTGTCATCAGGGGCTATAAGACAGCCTTTTCCCACGACCATATCATTGGGGAGCTATTGGTTGACCCGACTTCAATCAAGGCCGCCAACAGCAGCCATGCTCGCATTTTCCGATTGGATAAGGTCGCAGATGTCTTCCACATCTCAATAACCGCGTCTGGCGGATCCCGGTCCTCGACCTGACGTCGGCAAGGAGATCGGTGAGATTGGTGAGGCAGAGACACGAGGAGGCGTTTCGGTATGGCGCGCCATACGGAAACGCCTTGGTTCTCAGAGGATGTCGCCGCCTTTACCTATAAGGGCAGCTGCTTGCCGGCCTGTTCGCTGACCATGTATTCGGCGTACCAGTCCGGCCAGCCCTCGTCGTGCTTGCCGCCGTTTCGCTTCTCGTGTTCACCGTGGGCGGTTGCCGCACGGCGCAGTGCTGACGCAAGCTCGGTCGACGTCGTGAATTTGGTCTCGTCGGCGTCGATGCGCCCCGGCAGCCGCGTGGTGACTTCCTGGAACAGCCAGCCGTTGCCGTCGGGATCCTTGAATGAGGCGAAGGAGCGATAGCTGCGGTGATCGGGATCGCGGCCAGCGATCCGCAGTCGCCCGAACAGATAGGGTTCGTCCTTGCCGGCATAGACGCCGGCAGCGTCATGGAACACTTCGCTGACCTCGATGCCGCGGGCGATAAGATCGCGGCGGGCGGCCTCGATGTCGGAGACGATCAGGTAGAGCCCCTGGGCGGAACCGGGGGCTGCTGCGGTGACGTTCTTGCCGAAGATGATCGCGCAGCCGGAGCCGGGCGGGGTAAACTGGATTACACGGAAATCGGCATCATTGGCGAAGTCGGCGTCGAGCCGCCAGCCCAGGCCGTCGTAAAAACGTTTGGCGCGGTCGACGTCGGAAACGGGGATGACGACCACCTCGAGCTTGGTGTCGACGGGCCGTGTTCTCGAATTTTCAATTGGGGGTTCACTGCGCATTGCATTGCTCATCTTCAGCTCCTTGGGGTTTTGGATGCGTTAAGAATGGCGATACATGTCAGTGGCCAGTGGACCACAGCGCGGGGAGGCCGTCGAATCAATTATTCTGTCTGATTTGGCCCGTGTAGCGGATTTGTATCGAAGCGGCGGGACTGTTCCCGCCGTCTTCTGTTCGTCGAACCGCTGACTACGCGGCAAGAGCGGCGCGCGTTTTCCCGATCGTCAGAGCCGCTTTTGCCGCTTCACGGCCTTTCTCGACGAAGTGCGCGCGGTAGATCTGCTTGTGGTGCTCGGTTTCCTGATACTGATGCGGCGTCAGTGACACCGACAGTACCGGCACGCCCGTATCCATGCCGGCGCGCATCAGCCCATCGACAACGGCCTGGGCGACGAATTCGTGGCGGTAGATTCCGCCGTCGACGACGAAGGCCGCGGCAATGACGGCGCCGTAACGCCCGGTTGCCGCAAGATCGCGGGAAAGCAGCGGCATCTCGAATGCGCCGGGAACATCGAACACGTCGACCTGCTCGGGCGGAACGAGCTGGTAGAAGCCATCAAGGGCGCGGTCGACGATGTCGGCGTGCCAGCTGGCTTTGACGAAGGCGTAGCGGGTGGGTGTCACGGTAATCTCCTTTGGCGAACAGACACATCACCCAAGGCGATCACGAACGTTCCCGACAGCCGCAAGGGCGGCAGGAACGCACGTTCTCTTTCATCCGGACTATGACCGTCGGCTCAGGCATCTCACCTGATCTGCTGACCCTTCCTGAGAAGGCGCTCGCGGGCTGGCAATCAAAATTGCATACCGCCGGTAGGGACTTTCACCCCGCCCTGAGAACGGCGCGAACAATAGGGGGAAGGTGACGGGCTGGCAATAGGTCGAAATGCTTTCGCGGCCGGGGCTGGATCAGGGCTCCGCAAGCGGCGATTTCGCTCGTTCGCCGATGCCAATGGGCAATCCCTCTTGCGGAGGAGGGGCTTGCGCCTACATGCTCTCTGTGAGGACATCCAGGTCAGAATGCCACGACAAGACAGGACGCGCTGTCTCCGCCTGCGCGGGGCCGTGGCAACCATGGGAGAGAGTGATGCCAGAATCTTTCGTCGTGCACCGCGAGACGCATATCGCCGCGCCGCCGGCTGCGGTGTTTGCGCTGATGACCGATCCGGAGAAGATCCTGCGCTGGATGGGAACGGAAGCGCAGGTCGAGCCGCAACCCGGCGGGCTCTATCTCGTCAACGTCACCGGCGCCCGCTTTGCGCGCGGCTCGTTTCGTGAGGTGGTTCCGGTTCACCGCCTTGCCTACAGCTTCGGCTGGGACGGCAGCGAAGTGGTGCCGCCGGGGTCGAGCCTGGTCGAGATCGACCTGATCGAGCAGGGCGGCGGAACGCTGCTGCGGCTCACCCATAGCGGCCTGCCCAGCGCCGATCAATGCGCCGGCCATGCGGAAGGCTGGGCGCATTACCTCGGGCGGCTGACCGAAGTCGCCGCCGGGCGCAATCCAGGTCCCGACCCTTTTTACGGCAGGACGTAGCCGGCTTTTCCGCCTTCGAGATTGCGTGCTGACAGAACAGGATGATTTTATGTCGAGTCGGCCTAAAATCTGAATCCTGTTCTAAATTAACGAGTTAGAGCATGATGTCGTCCGAAAACGGCTCATGCTTTTCGGCGCCATGCTCTGGCATCAAACATGAACACGCAGTTCATCTCCAGTTCAATTTAGCGGCCATAAAGTGGGGACGGCTGGATTGAAAATGGAGTTCTCGATGAAAGCACTTTCTATCGCGGCCGCCTTGCTCGTTGGCGGCCTCTCGATCGGCACAGCTGAGGCGATGCCGATGGGGACAATCACTGTTCAGAGCAATGTCACCAAGGTCGACTACGCCTGCGGTCGCGGATGGCATCTGACGCGCTGGGGTGAATGCCGGCGAAACTGGAGACGCCCGCCGCCGGTAGCTTTCTACGGTGGTCCGCCCCGCTGGGGCTGGGAGCGGCGTCACCGGGATTGGGATGGCCCGCGCTGGCGCCATGAGAGGCGCTGGGATCGCGACCGGCGTTGGCGGGATGATGACTAAAGGTCTCGCTTAGATGTAGATGGACGAAGGCCGGAGCGATTTTCGCCCGGCCTTTTCTCATGAAACAGCTTCGCCGACGCCGACAGCCAGCGTTTTCCCGATTTCCCCGAGAGGATCAGATCCTGCTGACCAGCCAGTGCTTGTCGTCGATCAATTCCTCGAGCTCGACGGGATCCTTGACGCCGAATTCGAACCATTCGACGAGTTCTTTCGCCTTGCGGCTGCTCTCCTCCGCCGTCAGCTCGACCTGATACCTTTCGCACCATCGCCGAAGGATCGACGTCAGCAGCGTCATGTCATTCCCATCCAGCGGATCTTTCGGCCAGAATATCGTGCCCATCGTACCCCTCAATCACACGATGACGAACGGCCCTATAATGGAATTAAAGTCGCGCAAGTTTAAAGTGTTTATTTTCTGTTTTCCACCACTGCGAATGGTTTTTCGACAGGGAGTGGACGTCCTTTTTGGGGGGGCAGGTTGAGTCGATGGGAATGTCCTCACGGACACCCGCGGGATGTCCGTGAGGACAGGCGGGATATCGGCTTGTCGAACCCGGAATGACCGCAAGCGGTCATTCCGGGGATGTCCTTGCGGCCGCCCCGGCGAGCGTGCGATGTTAAGCTATGGATCTGCCATCCCCCCTTGCCTGGCTGGTTGACGAGGCCGGCGCCTCGTCTGGTCCCGAACGGTTTCTCGCCGAGCTCGGGCGCCGGCTGCTGGCGGATGGCCTGCCGATTTCCGGCGGCGCGCTGACACTTTCGGTGCCGCATCCAATCATCGCGCGGCGCACCTGGCTGTGGCGGGCCGAGACTGGTGCTGTCATCGAGGCTTTGGCCTTTGCCGCGGCGCCGCAGAGCGAGGCTGGGCGCGAGTGGCTGGCCGGGCTCGGGCCGGTATGGGAGGCCAGGATCGGGCCTGCGGGGGATAATCAGGCATTGGACAGCCCGCTGCTCGGCTGGGCAGGGGTTGCAAACGGGGCAGGGGGCAGCGCATTCGGCCCGGCCGAGGCTGGCCTGCTGCACGAAGTCGCGCGTTTTTCCGCAGCCCCGCTTGCCGCCTTGGCGGCGCGGGAGGCGCGGGCCGCGCTGCTTGAAGCCTATCTCGGCCGGCGCAGCGCTGCCCGGGTGCAGGCCGGCGCGCTTGCCCGCGGCACCGGCGAGACCATCCGCGCAGCCCTTCTCTGCGCCGATCTGCGCGACTTCACCGCGCTCTCCGAAGTGACCGAGCCTCACCTGATGATCACCGCACTGGATGCCTGGTTCGACCGTGTCGCAGGCGCCGTGCATGCCTTCGGGGGCGAGGTGCTGAAGTTCATCGGCGACGGCGTGCTTGCGATCTTTCCGGTCACGGCTACGTCGAGCGAGGGCGACGCAGCCCGAGGGGATCGCGAGGCCTGCGAGGCCGCGCTGCGCGCGGTCGCCGCCAGCCGCGCCGGCATGGCCCATCTCGATCAGGTGCGCCAGGCGCAGGGGCTGGCACCGCTGCCCTTCGGCGCAGCATTGCATTTCGGCGAGATCCTGTGGGGCAATATCGGCGCTGCCGACCGGCTGGACTTTACCGCCATCGGCTCCGCCGTCAATCTGGTCAGCCGGCTGGAAGGGCTGTGTAAGCCGCTCGGCCGAAGCGTGCTAATCTCGGGCGCGGTGGCGGCGAATACCGCGGCGACCCTGATGCCGCTCGGAGAGCACACCTTGCGCGGCATCGCCGACCCTTGCGCGGTCTTCACCCTGCCGGGGGACTGAGCAGCCGCAGGGCGCCTGCATTTATGCAAAGAAAGATTTGCAAAGATATCTTTGCAATAGTAGGTTTGCGGCATGAAAAATCCGCGCCCGCAGCCTGCTCGGTCCGCCACCGCACCCCGCACTGTCAACCGCGTCGTGCCCGATCCCACCGCGCTGAAGGCGCTGACGCATCCTGTTCGGCTGCGCATGCTCGGCATGCTGCGGGTCGATGGACCCGCCACGGCGACGCAGCTTGCGGCGCGGCTCGGGCTGAATAGCGGCGCGACCAGTTATCATCTGCGTCAGCTCGCCCAGTACGGCTTCATCGAGGAAGCGCCGCATGCTTCGCGGCGCGACCGCTGGTGGCGCGCCAGCCACGAGCTCACCTCGGTGCCGGCAAGCGAGGTTGAGGGCGAAGCGCTGGATCTCGATCTCGCCTTCAACCAGGCGATACTCTCCCTACAGGTCGGCCAGATGCAGCAGGCGCTGGAGGAATATGCCGAGCTGCCGGCGGAATGGCGCAAGGCGAGTACGGCCAGCGACATCATCATCCCGATGACGGCGGAACAGGCCGAAGCCCTGACCAGGCGGCTGACCGATATCATTCTCGAAGCGATGCGGGTGGCTCCGCCTTTGGGGGAGCTGACACCCCCGGATATGGTTCCCTTCTCGATCATGCTGCACGCCTTTCCCTATCCGGGCCGGCTCCCGCATCGCGAGGGGGATGATGGATCATGAGGAAGGGTGGGCCATTCCTGGCGCTTGCCGCGGCCGAGACGCTTTCGCTTTCCGGCACGCGGCTGTCGACCATCGCTATTCCCTGGTTGGTGCTGAGCACGACGGGCAGCCCCGTTTTAACCGGGCTGACCGCGATGATGGAGATGCTGCCCTATGTCGCCGCCAAGGCGCTCAGTGGCCCGTTGATCGACTGCGTCGGCCCGAAACGCATCGCTGTCGTCTGCGACACCGCCTCGGTGGCCGTGGTGATGCTGGTGCCGCTCCTCGATTGGCTCGGCCTGCTTGATATGCCGCTGCTGCTGCCTGTCGTCTTTGCCATGGGTGTGCTGCGCGGTCCATCCGATGCTGCCAAACAGGCGATGGTGCCTGATATTGCCGAATTGGCGGCCGTGCCGCTCGAGCGGGTGACCGGCCTCGTTGGCGCCATCGAGCGGCTGGCCTCGACGGCGGGTGCGGCCGGTGCCGGCGCGCTGATCGGCCTGATCGGCTCGGGCCAGGCGCTGGTCGTCAACGCCGTCACTTTCGCCGCTGCTGCGCTGATTGTGGGAGTAGGCATCCCCGGATTGCGGCGCGTCCCCGAGCCGCTCGGCATGCCCGAGGCCCGGCCGGGCGGGATGTCCTCCTATCTCGGCGACCTCAGGGAAGGCTGGCGCTTTCTGCGCGGCGATGCGGTGCTCGTCAGCATCGTCATCATGGTGGCGACCACCAACCTGCTGGACCAGGCCTATCACGCGGTACTGCTGCCCGTCTGGACGCAGAGCTCAGGCCATGGCCCGGAATTGCTGGGGGCGATGTTTTCGGCCTTCACCGGCGCCTCGATCGCAGGCGCTGCGATTGCCGCTGCGATCGGCGAGCGGATGCCGCGTCTGATGGTTTATACCGTGGCCTTCCTGCTGACCGGATTTCCGCGCTTTCTCGTTATTGCGCTGGATGCGCCACTCCCCCTCATCTTCCTCACCCTGGCAATCGCAGGATTTGCCTCGGGCTTCCTCAACCCGATCCTGTCGGCGGTGATCTTCGAGCGCATCCCCAAGCCGCTGACCGGCCGCGTCACCGCGATGAACGCCGCCCTCTGCTTCGCGCTCATCCCCTTCGGCGGCTTCGTCGGCGGCGCCCTGATCAGCATGATCGGCCTCGCCGCGGCGCTCTCGCTCACTGGGCTCGCCTATCTCGCCGCAACCCTCTTTCCCCTGGCGCTGAAGAGCTTCCGCGGCTTCGACAAGCCTATCACCCAGAGCTAGCGTCGCGGTTGCGTGCCTGGCCCTGGTCCCCAAGCTCCTCGACCATCAGATCGATGAAGCGGCGGACACGTGGGTCCAGCAGGCGCTTGTCGGGATAGAGAGCGACGATCTTTGCGTCGTCAGTTTCGAGGCCGGGCAGGACCTGCCGGAGGCGCCCGGCGACGAGATCGTCGGCGACGAGAAAATCGGGAAGGAGGGCAATCCCCAGTCCCGCCAGGGCGGCGTCGCGGATCGCCTCTAGGCTGTCGAGCCTCAGACGGCTGCGCCCTTGCGCTTTGACCCAGGGACCGCCTTCACCGCGAAAGCGCCAGCCCTGCCTTTGATTGCGGCTGGCAAAGATCAGGCAGTCGTGGGCCGCGATATCGTCGATATCGCCCGGCTCGCCGCGCTCGGCAAGGTACGACGGCGAGGCGCAGAGCCGCGCCTTGTAGCTGGCGATGACGCGCGAGACCAGGCGGGTATCCAACGTCGTCGTCGCGCTGATCCGGATCGCCAGGTCGAAGCCTTCCTTGTCGATGTCGATCGGGCGATCGGTGAAGCTCACTTCGACCTGGATGTCGGGCCAGGCCCGAAGATATTTTTCAAGCAGGGGCAGCATGACGAGCCGCCCGAAGGCATCGGGAACAGTGAGCCTGAGAACGCCTCGCGGCGTGCTGTTCTGCCCTGCCACGCTCGCCTCCGCCTCGTCGACCGATGCAAGGATCTGCAGCCCGCGCTCGTAGAACATCCGGCCTTCGTCGGTCAGGCTCAGCGTCCTCGTCGTGCGGTTGAGCAGGCGCGCGCCGAGCCGGTCTTCCAGGCGGATGACCGCCTTGCCTGCCGCCGAACGGGACAGGCCCATGGCCTGGCCGCCGGCGATAAAGCTCCCCGCATCGACGACGGCCATGAAGATCAGGATATCGTTCAGGTTCGTACGCGGCATGAGGCAACTCGAGAGGTTTGGCTACGTCAATAAGTCGGGCAGTCATGGGATCGTTCAAGGCCCGGACCATCAACGCCCATCGGGGCAGTAAGGTCCCCACGCTTCGCTTTTATGTAGACGTCCCTTCGCCAATCAACCTGCGATAACAGCCATCGTACCGGATCGCAGGTCAAAGATGGGCGCTGGAAAGCCGGGCTACAGCATGTCGCCGAGGCTCCAGTGGTTGTTCCATCGGACGTCGATCTCGTCGTCGACATTCTGATATCTTATGTCGGTGGAGAGGCGCAGCCGCCGGCTGCGGTCCTGATTGGTGGTCGAGGCGTGGATCATGTAGGGCGAGTGGAGCACCACGTCACCGGCCTCATAATCGGCCGCGAGCCAGCGGGTGTCGAAGCGCTCGGCCATATCAGGGAGATCCTTCGAGACCCAGCCGCCTTCCGCCATGTGGCTGTTATAGGCATTGATCCGCTCTTCCGGAGAAAGATCGCCACTCGTGGCCTGGAACTCGGCTTCCATTTTGACGCCTAGCGCGTGCGATCCTTCGAGGTAAACCAGGCCGCCCATCTCAGTGGGGATGTCGCCGATTGGAATCCAGGCCGTCACCAGGCGGCTGGTGCCGCCGCGGAGATAGACGAGATCATAGTGGGCGGGCGTGGCCGTCGGCGATCCCGGCTGGACGAAACGCATGAGCTTGCGCTTGTGCAGATAGGAGATGCCCTGCAGGAAATCGTCCATGAAGCGGGCGAGCGGCGGTTGCGCACAGAAGCCTTCATAGGCGGCTGAGCGGACGAGCGACATCAGGCGCCGGTCCGCCAGGCTCCTGTCGAAGCCACCGGTAGACGCGATGCCCAGAGAAAAATCGCTGCCGGGCTCGACCAGTCCGGTTTCGGCGAGATGTTCGAAGACCCAGCGACGGAAATCGATGACATCGGCCCGCGGCAGAAGACCTTTCAGCCAGACATAACCATCGTCCTGGTAGCGGCGGCGGATGGCGTCGACGCCGATGGCGGGATCGGTCGGCGTGAGCCAGCCCATCCGCTCCACGGGCAAGGTTTTGCCATGGGCGGCAAGGGAAAATTCCGGCTTTCTGACCTGCATGACCTCCGCAGCAATTGACATTTCACTCCTCCGTCGCTTGAGTTGGCTTGTCATCAATTACCTGATCCGGCGGGCCAACCGACATAGGGAAAATTCATAACTGGACTTTTCGCTCATCATGAGAGACACCGAAGCCATCTATAGAACGCCGCTTGCCGCTGCCGGCGGACTTGCTGTCACCGGCAGCGGCAGGCAGCAGGCCCGCCGCGTGGTGACGGAGCGGAAACTACCGAGTTTCGCCGTCGTTCTGGTAGAGCGCGGGCAGGGCTGGCTGGAAACCGCCGCCAGCGGCCGCCTGAGCCTGACCGGACCTGCACTATTCTGGCTGTTTCCGAACCGCGTGCATTCCTATGGCCCCGACGCGGGCGGCTGGGACGAGCGCTGGGCACTTTTCGAAGGATCTTTCATGCGGGACTTCGTGAGGCTGAGGATCATCTCGGAGCGACATCCCGTCGTCGCCTTGCATCATCTCGATGAGGTGGTGCGGCTTTTCGGCAAGCTTCATGCCGATCTGCTGGACGATACCAATCTCGGACAGGCATCGGCGGCATTGATGCTGCATCATATCGTCATATCAGCCGCCAGACAGGCAAGCGGCGCGGCCGATCGACACCAGGACAGGCCCGACATGGCCGGCATAGTGGAAACGCTACGGCGGCGGGCGATGCAACCGTTGGACCTCGCAGCCTTTGCCGCCGAGCACGGGATGTCGCCGGCCACGCTGCGCAGGCGGTTCACGCTCGAAACCGGATTGCCTCCCAAGGCATTTCAGCTTCGGGCGCGCATGGACCATGCCAAACACCTATTGGCAACCACCGACGAAAAGATCGAAACGGTGGCCGCCATGATCGGCCTGGATGATCCGTTTTATTTTTCGCGTGTCTTTCACGAACGCGAAGGCTGCAGTCCTCGCGAATTCCGCGCGAGGCATCCGCGGGTTTGAGAGTCCGGCAGCTGGCGTCAGCGCCAGCCGAGCGCCGGGGAATGTCTCATCGATGAAGCCGATCTTGTCGCCATCGTCGTTGCCGCAGGCGAAATGGGCGCGGTCGCCTTCGTCGAACGGCGCGAAGATGCTGCGGCAGACCGAGACGCGCGGCCGGCGTATCCTGTGTTCACGAAGTCATGTATGATGACGAAGGGTTGGAGAGGATCTTTCATCGCTTAGGCAAAAATTTCGCCGCACCATTAAGTGCAGGCCCGATACCGGGTGGAAGGTTTCGTTGTCCGATCCGTGAACGTCCGGCTTCGCTCATTCGCGGAGGTTCCGGACCGGGAGGGGAAAATGGCTTCCAGCGCCTCGCATGTCGACCTTGCGCCGTCGAGACCGTCCGTCATCCATGCGGCGGTTCAACTGGGACTGGTCGCCTTTCTGGTCTATGTCTGTGCCAGGATCATCTTGCCGTTCATGGGCATTCTGCTTTGGTCGGTAATCTTGGCGGTTATGCTTCATCCCTTGCATCTGCGCCTGTCCGGCCGGCTCGGCAATCGCTGGTCGGCATTTCTCATCGGGATGGTCGGCGTTGCCGTCGTGCTGGTGCCCATGTTCCTCGTCGTCACATCGCTTGGGTCTTCCATTTATTCGCTTGTTTCCGGCTTGCAGAACCACAGCCTGACAATTCCGCCGCCTCCAACGTGGCTTGCCGACCTGCCGGTGATCGGAGCAAAGTTTTCAGAGGGCTGGTTGCTCGCTGTCGCCAACCTACCTTCGGCGCTCCGCCAATACGGCCAGATATTGAGCAAGCCTGCTGCGTGGCTCGCATCCTTCGCTGGCGGCCTGGCCGCCGGCGGGTTTTCCTTCGTACTTTCCATTGCGATCGCCGCCGTGCTTGTCGCTTACGCCAGCGGTGCTGCGGCATTCGCCCTCAGTCTGCTGGAACTCGTCACCAACAGCAAGGCGCGGGGGGGCCGGCTCATCCACCTGACCGCCACAACGATCCGAGGCGTGGCGGTCGGCGTGGTCGGCGTGGCGGCGATCCAGTCGATGCTCGTTGGCATTGGCTTCTTCGCCATCGGCGTTCCGGCGGCCGGCGCTCTGACGCTCGTCACGTTTCTCTTGGCAGTCGTGCAGATACCGCCGCTGCTGCTAACATTGCCCGTCATGGCCTATGTTTTTGCCACGGAAGCGACAACACCGGCAATCATCTTCGCCATATGGTCCTTGGTCGCCGGGCTGAGCGACAATTTGCTCAAACCATTGATGTTCGGCCGTGGATCGGACGTGCCAATGCCGGTCATCCTGGTCGGTGTCATCGGAGGGATGATAGCCGACGGCCTTCTCGGTATATTTGTCGGCCCCGTGCTGCTGGCCGTCGGCTTCGTGCTGCTGATGGAATGGCTGCAACAGCGCCCGGCCGAGGACGGACCCCAGATCGAAGGTTCGGCCCCATGATCACAGTTATTGGTCTCGGCCTGCTTGCGATGTCGATATGCCTCGCGCTCCAGGCACTGGCTTCAGTGCTGGCCGCGCGTTATTTTGCTCATGCGCGCACGCAACCCATCGGCCGAAAGCCCTGGCGAAGGATCTTCCTGCAATTCTCGATTCTGATGATCGTGCTCATGCTGGGCAATATCTTCCAGGTCGTTTTCTGGGCGTTGTTATATCGTGCGCTCGGCGCCTTCGAGGACTTCGAAACAGCCATGTATTTTTCCGGCGTCACCTTCACATCGCTTGGTTATGGCGACGTGGTGCTTGATGGCCGTATCCGGCTGCTTGGGCCGCTGCAGGCAGCCAATGGGCTCATGATGTTCGGGATCACGACGGCCCTGTTTTTCTCGGCTATCCAACACGCCACGGGGAAATTGACAGCGACAAATCGAACCGCGCATGAGCCCTAATGCAGGTCGCCTAAAAGTGTGCAGCGGTTTTGGGACAACGACATGCATAAAAATAAAGATCTAAAGCGCGTCGCATGAATCCGGTCGAACGCGACGCGCTTTAGAGTGCTGGAGCCTTGCCGACGAAGACGGCTTGCCGGGAAGGGACACTAACGCCAACCCATCGCAGGCGCGACATGGGTCAGGATCGCTTCGATGACATGAGCGTTGTATTCGACGCCGAGCTGGTTGGGGACGGTGAGCAGCAGCGTGTCGGCCCCGGCGATCGCCTCGTCTTCGGTGAGCTGCTTGATCAGGGCATCGGGTTCGGCGGCATAGCTGCGACCGAAGATCGCCCGGGTCTTCTCGTCGATGAAGCCGATCTTGTCGCCCTCGTCGTTGCCGTAACCGAAATAGGCGCGGTCGCGGTCGTCGACCAGCGCGAAGATGCTGCGGCTGACCGAGACGCGCGGCTGGCGCGTGTGGCCGGCTTCTTTCCAGGCCTCGCGATAGGCGCGGATCTGGTCGGCCTGCTGGACGTGGAAGGGCTCCCCCGTCTCATCGTCCTTCAGCGTCGAGCTCTGCAGGTTCATGCCGAGCTTGGCCGCCCAGACGGCGGTGGCATTCGAGCTTGCGCCCCACCAGATCCGCTCACGCAGGCCTTCCGAATGCGGCTCGAGGCGCAAGAGGCCGGGCGGGTTTGGAAACATCGGCCGCGGGTTCGGTTTGGCAAAACCTTCGCCGCGCAGCACTTCGAGGAAGACTTCGGCGTGGTGGCGGGCCATGTCGGCCTCGCTCTGGCCTTCGGGTGGGGCATAGCCGAAATGGCGCCAGCCATCGATCACCTGTTCGGGCGAGCCGCGGCTGATGCCGAGCTGCAGGCGGCCGCCGGCAATGAGGTCGGCCGCACCGGCATCCTCGGCCATGTAGAGCGGGTTTTCGTAGCGCATGTCGATGACGGCAGTGCCGATCTCGATCCGATTGGTTCTAGCGCCGACCGCTGATAGCAGCGGGAAGGGTGCGGCCAGCTGGCGGGCGAAATGATGCACGCGAAAATACGCCCCGTCTGCGCCGAGCTCCTCGGCCGCCACCGCAAGGTCGATCGACTGCAGCAGCGCATCGCCGGCCGAGCGCGTCTGCGATTGAGGCGAGGGCGTCCAGTGCCCGAACGAGAGGAAACCGATCTTCTTCATACCGATGCCACACCTTGATCCGTTGTGTCTGGGGTCGACCGGTCATCGCACAGTTTCGGCCCGGAAGACAATCGTAACCGGATGGGTGCGCGCGCCAGCCGGGCTGGACACTTGCTGAATGATGACCCCCGCCGGCCGATTTCCTCAAGCGGAAGCAGAGACAATCGCCTGCGATGACCATATCCGAACTCAAGCCAAGGGAGAGCCAATCGCTATAAATGCCTGAGAACGAGTCGGTTTTCGCGATGGCGGCGAGCTTTCGTTTGTTATGATGCGGCGGACGGCGAGCGGCGTGAGCCTCCGCCCAAGTCCTGGCGCATCGTCTCAACCTTGGCCGCGGGCCGTCGCATTGCAATCAAGAAGCTTGAAACATGGGCTACACGTTTGCCATAGGCGATATCCACGGCTGTATCGATCCGCTGAACAGGATGATCGATCGGATCGCGGCCTATGCGCCTGAAGGGACGGTCGTCTTCCTTGGCGACTATGTCGATCGCGGGCCTGACAGCAAAAGCGTCCTCGACCGGATCATCGCCGGTCCATCGGACCCGTGGCGATGGATCTGCCTGAAAGGCAATCATGAGGACCTGATGGTCGCTGCCTATGCCGATAGCGACAGCAGAGACGTGTGGATCGGCATCGGCATCGGCGGACTTGAAACCGAAATGTCCTACGGCGGCAGAGTTCTGCCTCAGCATCTGCAATGGGCGGCCGATCTTCCCCTCACGCACGTTGATCGATATCGCATCTTCGTCCATGCGGGCGTCGATCCAGCATTTCCGCTGGAGCAGCAGAGCGAGCACGATCTTCTCTGGTTACGGTTCCCTCCCGGTGAGTCCAGCGACTATTGGGGCAAGCACCTGGTCCACGGCCATACGCCGTCGCTGTCCAACCCGGTGACGACAGGAAACCGCACCAACATCGACAGCGGCTGCGTCTTCGGCGGCAAGCTTTCCTGCGCGGTGTTCGATGACGAGATTGCCGGCGGGCCGATCGACTTTATCAAGGTGAGGGCATGAACTTGGGCGCGTTGGTCGGGACGCAAGCCGGAGACGAAGGTGCGGAGCGCGGCTGAGCGGAGATCCGGCGGCGCTTGGCATCATCACCTCCGGCTCAAGCCCCGCCAGCCGGCGGCGAGCCGCAGCCAGGGCGCCAGGTGGAAGCCGCTCATCAGCAGGTACATGGGCACCATTCCGCCGATCGGGAAGGCATCCGGCGTCGTCATGCAGATCATGTCGGCGCTGCCGGTCGTGGCTGTCAGCACCGCCATGATCACGAATGTCGGAGCGGCTGCGAGCGACAGCCAATCGGCGACGCGGCCGGCGATCCGGCCGCCTGGGCTACCCATGCCACCGCTCGGCTTACCAGCTGATCCGTCTGCGGCGGCAGCCAGCGAGAGCCATTCGGCGGCGTTGAGAGCGGCGTAGCCGTCTCCTCTGCTTGGAGTGTGGGCGGAGAGCAGCATCGGCGTCACTCCTTGCCGTACCGGTCGCGGTGGCGCCACCAGATGCCGGTTTCGTTGCGGCCCTTGGGGGCGCGGTCGAGCCATTGATACATGCCCCATAACCCGTCCAGTCCGCGCGCATAGCTGGAATAGCTGTGGTAGACGGCGCCGTCGATGAGCTCGAAGGCGCTGACACCCGGGCGGTCGCGGGTATAGGTGGGGACATCGGTGCCGGTCATGGCGGCGATCTGGGTGATCGGCGCCTCGCTGTCGCGGGGCTGCCACTCCTGGACAGTCCTTGCGGCGAGCGGTTGGGGGGCGGGTGGTTCGCGGCGGTAATTATAGTCTACCTCGCCCTGGTGCTGCTGCTCTGCAGAGAACCAGACGCTGAAATCGCCGTTGAAGTCGCTGCCAAAGGACGACGCCCAGGGAAAGCTCCAGTCCATCCGTCGCTTGAATGCTTCGAGCTTTGCCAACGGCGCGCGGGAGACCGCCCAAAAGGCGACATCGTGGTTCTCCAGGTGAACGAAGAAGCCGTTGAAGCCATCGGCGATCGACGAACAGGACGGGCATCCCGCGGTATAATCCGGCCCGAACATGAAGTGATAGACGAGAAGCTGCGAGCGGCCGCCGAAAAGATCCTTCAGCGAGACGTTGCCGCCGTCAGTGTCGAAGCGATATTGCTTGTCGATCCTCACACGCGGCAATTGCTGGCGCTTCATCGCCAGCGCGTCGCTCTGCCGGGTCAGTTCCTTCTCCTCCTCAAGCAGATCGAGCCTTGCTGCCAGCCACTGCTGGCGTGTTGCGTTCAGCTGTGCCGTCATGGGTCTTCTCCTTTGCCTGTCTCTCGTCGTAGCATCCGGCGCAGGCTTGCTTGCCGGTCGACGACAAATCTAAGGCCAGGTGGGGAATGGTGGGAGTGACAAGTGTGACGGGATTTGAATGGACTCGCTGATCACGGCGGCGGCGCGGGCGCTGGCAGTGGGAGATGCGCTCGGTGCGCTGAAGCGGGTGGCGCTGCGTGACGATGCGCCGGCGTTGGCGCTGCGCGGCATCGCGATGGCGCAGCTCGGCGATCTCGTCCGCGCCAAGACGCTGCTGAAGAGTGCGGCGCGCGCCTTCGGCCCGCGGGAGGCGATGGCGCGGGCCCGCTGCGTGGTCGCCGAGGCCGAGATCGCGCTCGTCTCGCGCGATCTCACCTGGCCACCCAAGGCGCTGGAGGCGGCGCGCAAGGTGCTCGAAGCGCATGGCGACAGCGTCAATGCCGCCCATGCCAGGAATGTCGAGCTTCGCCGGCTGGTGCTGATCGGCCGGCTCGACGAGGCCGAGCGGGCGCTCGAAATACTCGATCCGACGCCGCTGCCGCCGGCGGCAAGGGCCGCTCATGAGCTGGTGGTCGCGGGCATCGCGATCCGGCGCCTGCAGACGAAAGCGGCGCACCAGGCTCTCGATCGGGCGAGGCAGGCGGCGCACGAGGCCGGTATGCCCGTATTGACGGCGGAGGTGGAAAATGCCGCCCAGGTGCTCAACGCGCCGGTGGCGCGGCTGATCTCGCGCTGGCGGGAAAGCCCGCTGCTGCTCGAGGAGGTGGAAGAGCTGCTAGCTTCGGGCACGCTCGTCGTCGATGCCTGCCGCCATATCGTGCGCGACGATCAGCTTTCGGTGTCGCTGGCAACGCGGCCGGTGCTCTTCACGCTCGCCCGGACGCTTGCCGAAGCTTGGCCCGCAGATGTGGTACGCGGCACGCTCATCGCGCGCGCCTTCCGCGGCAAACATGCCGATGAATCGCATCGTGCCCGGCTGCGGGTCGAGATCGGCCGGCTGCGTGCCGAACTGCGGGGACTGGCGGAGGTCTCGGCGACGAAACGCGGCTTTGCGCTTTCGCCGCGCCGTGCCGGAGAGACCGCCGTGCTGGCGCCGCTGGTGGAAGGCCAGCATGGGGCGGTGCTCGCCTTTCTCGCCGATGGCGAGGCGTGGTCGAGTTCGGCGCTGGCGATCGCGCTCGGCGCCAGTCCGCGCACGGTACAGCGGGCGCTGGATTCACTTGCCGGAGAGGGCAAGGTGCAATTCTTCGGGCGCGGGCGGGCGCGGCGCTGGATGAGCCCGCCACTACCCGGTTTCCCGACGATCTTGTTACTCCCGGGACCGCTGCCCAGTGATTAGTATAGGCCAACGATCGGGATGACCCGCGTTTTGAGGATGGAAGAGATGAAAAAATCGGCTGCGACGATCATCCGTGAATATGGACCCTTTCCCGGTGCCGAGCGCGTCAACGGCGTCACCTTCGACGGTGAACACGTCTGGTTCGCCTCGGGCGACAGGCTGAATGCGCTCGATCCCGCAAGCGGCGAGGTGGTGCGCTCGATCGAGGTCGCATCCCATGCCGGCACGGCCTTCGATGGCGAGTTCCTCTATCAGATCGCCGAGGATGTCATTCACAAGATCGACCCGAAGACCGGCCGTATCCTTTCTACCATCCCGGCGCCCGGCAATGGCGGCGATTCCGGCCTTGCCTGGGCCGAAGGCTCGCTCTGGGTCGGCCAGCACCGCGGCCGCAGGATCCATCAGATCGACCCGGAAACCGGCAAGATCCTCCGCACCATCGAATCCAACCGCGTCGTGACAGGCGTCACCTGGGTCGACGGCCAGCTCTGGCACGGCACCTGGGAAGGCGACGACAGCGACGTCAGGCGCATCGACCCCGAAACCGGCGAGGTGCTGGAGCGGCTGGAGATGCCCGAGGGTACCGGCGTCTCCGGCCTCGAATCCGACGGCGGCGACTGCTTTTTCTGCGGCGGTGGCGGCAGCGGCAAGGTGCGGGCGATCAGCCGGCCGGCGCAGGGCAAGGAGGGGAAGGGGAAGTAGCCGATGCGACGCCGAAGAGGCCGATGCGGCATATCTCTCCCCAGTGACAGTCTGCTCGCCAACAATCCGGGCGCCAAGTTGGAAGTCGACACCAAGGGGCAAGTTGTGGGAATTTCAACCGAGTGAGCGATTGATTTCGGTACGTGACGATCTATTTTCGCGGCAGTGTCGGTCGAGGCCTTTACGCAAAGCCGGTATGATCGTGGGGGAGAGACTTTGAAATATCTGCGCACGACGCTCGGGCCTAAGAGCAAATCCGAACTTGGGATGATCCTCCCGCACGAGCACGTCTTCGTCGACCTCAGGACGCCGGACCAGCCCGGTTATGCCGAAGCAGACATCGAAGACGTCGTCCGGCTGATGGCCCCTGAGATCGAGCGGATCAAGAAGCTCGGGGTGACGGCACTGGTCGAATGCTCGACGGGCGGCGTTGGACGCCGTGCGGATATCGATCTTGCCGTATCGCTCGCGACGGATTTTCCGATCGTCGTTCCCACCGGCAATTACCGCGAGCCTTGGATTCCCGAATGGGTCCGCCAGGCTTCCGAGAAAGAGTTGGAAGCGTGGATGCTTCGCGAGCTGACGGAGCAGATCGACGAGGCCGGGTTCCAGGCGGGCTGGATCAAGCTCAGCGCCGGCGATGACGGCATGACGGCGCTCGAGACGAAAATCTTACGGGCAGCCGCGCGCGCCGCAGAGCAGACAGGCGCCGTCATCGGCAGTCATACGATCAGGGGACGGGTCGTCATGGATCAGCTCGATGTCATCGAGGCGGAAGGTTACAAGGCCGACAGGTTCATCTCCATCCACACGCAGGAAGAAAAGGACTTCGCCCTTAATGTCGCCGTCGCCGAGCGAGGCGCTTGGATCGAGTATGACCATGTCGGCCGGGGCGGAGACAACGAGGTAGCAGAGCTGGTGATAAAGGCGCTGGAGGCGGGCTGCGGCGATCGCCTGTTGTTGAGCCATGACCGGGGCTGGTTCGATCCGGCGCTGCCGATGGGCGGGATACCCAAACCGTACACCCATCTTTCCACAGTCTTGCTGCCCGAGCTGAAACGGCGCGGCATAGACGACGGAACCCTGATGCGCCTGACCCACGACAATCCGTTCGAGGCTTTCGCCCGATAGAGCGAGGGGCCGGGCGAAAGAGGCCCGCACTATATCAGCATTCGAAATCAGCGCGTTGGCGGCTCCGTCCCAGCTGGTTGTGCCTCAAGAAAGATAAATAGGATGGGAGGGCTGGTAAGTGAGATTTAGGTGGTTTTATGAAGGTGAGCTGCATTCCTCTGGTAATAAATCGAAGCGGCCAGGCCACAAGCACGACATTCGCCGCGAGTTCTACAAGCAATTCCGAGAACTTTGGCGAGTGGACATAAATCTAAATGAATGGATGGACTACGCGGCCCATAAGGCTGTCCCTGCGTTTCAGCGGATTACCGATCGCCGAGCCGACCTTGTTGGCGGTTGCTACAACCTTTTTCTCGAGTGGGCTGCAGCGCAAACTAAAGACCGCATACTATCTGCGTCCCCGATCTCTGCTTCTGACCAGCATTTGGAATCTAGTGGATGATGTCGCGAGGAATGGTGCAGCATTCGGCGGAGGCCGGGTTTGTCGGCGAAAGCCGTAGAGAAGGGATATGTAGTTCCAGAGGTCGGTCTTGCGGTTCAAGGCGATCCGACGACCGCCCGTTCAAACGGTCGCCGGTTCAGCTATTTGGCCGCGTGCCAAACTCCCCCAACGCCATCGCCGTTGGCTTCACCGGCTTTCTTATCCTCGACATAGGTGTAGAGCGGCTTGCCCTCGTAGGCCCACATCTCTTTGCCATCCGCAGCTTTGACCAGCGTCCATTCGCCTTCTGCCTTTGCCTTGGCTCCGGCGTGGAACGCCGGCCACTTCTTCAGGCAATCCTTATCGCAGTTGGATTTGTCTTTTGTATCTTTGTCGAAGGTGTAAAGGACCATGCCCTTTTCAGTAGCCAGGACCTTGCCCATTTTCGTGTCTACCGTCGTGGCAGGCTCGGCCGCAAAAGCAGACCCGGCTAAAGCAGTTAACGCACCTATCGCGATCAATATCGTTCTCATGATTTTTCTCCCATTCGGCAGTGCCGGCGGAATGCCAGCAGTTCCCGATCTAACTGACAAAAACGCCCAACTATGAAAGCAGTTCCATCCACGGGGGGACGAACACGACAGGCCAAACATCCGGGGCACGGGAGTCAGTTGGACTCGTTCAAAAATTCTCGGCAATACCTGGATCTATGCTGCGCCGCGCTCGTCGAACAAAAGCGCCATGCTGATCGCATCGATGAACCGACCGTCGATGCGTGCCGCACGTCGGACGATGCCTTCGCGTGCAAATCCCATCTTTTCGTAGAGAGCGATAGCACGGGCGTTGTCTTCATAAACATCGAGTTCAACCCTTGCAAAACCGCTTTTCTGCGCGGCTCTCAATGTGGTCTCGATGAGCATGCGTCCGAGACCCTTGCCCCGATATGCGGGAAGGATCCCCATTCCGAGGTTTCCGCGATGGGCGTGCGATGGGAAAAAATGCCGGCTGATGTCGCACCAGCCGATGACCTGGTCTTGAGCGGTGGCAACGAATTGCGGATTGCCTTTTGCAATCATGCCCATCACGAACTCACGCGTCTGCGGCAGGGGAGTCGCTTCCAGCATGGACAGGTATTTTTTCTCTCGCGCGACGACGTCGAGCGCATGATGAAAGCTGTCGATATGGGCGGCAGCGATCGGCTCGATTCTGATGCCTGACTTATCCGACGATGCTGCTGCATTCATGTGCTTCTCCTTCAACGATTGCGATGCCTATGGGAGACCTGCCGCAGACCCGCACGGGAGCGCATAATTCACGGTCCGTCAACCTTTGCGTGTCAACTTCTCGGCAGCGGGCGCCATCAAAAGGTTGCAGGTATTGAAGGTCGGGCTCACATCCCACATTACATTCGTCCTGGTGACGCTCACCTGCGCGGCGGCTGTGTTGCTGTGCGGATTTGCGTGGCTCGCCGCGGTGAAGGTCGATGATCTCTCGTTGCGCCGGCAGGCCGACTTCGTTCGGCAGGGACTGGAAGAGCAGATCGCGGCACTTCCCCGGGAGCAGGAAAGCGTCACCAAATGGGATGATGCCTTCCTCTATGCCAAGCAGCGAAACCATGAATGGCTGCTCGACAATGTCGGTCGGTGGACGAGCCAGTATTTCGGGCACGACAGAACCTATATCTTCGACGATACCAATCGCCTGATGTTTGCGTTCCGTGACGGCGCGGATGCCACGCCGCCGCGGCTCGGTGACGACGACGGCCATGAAATGACCGCTCTTGCCGGAGAGATGCGCGCCGCTCTCGTTGAGCGGGCTGCAAAACCCGGCGCCGAAGCACTTGGTCAACTGGCCACGGTTCGGACGATCATGATCGGCAACAGGCCGGCGATAACAAGCGCGCGTCCCATTCTGCCGAGCTCGGCCAGGATGCAGATCGAGGCGGGCCAGGAATTCATCGCCATCTCGGTCAAGTTCATCGATGGAAAGACCGCTGAAAGTATCGCGCATCACGCGCTGCTCGAAGGCTTGCATTTCGCGCCTTCGAAAGGTGAGGACGAGCGGGCGCAAGTGCCTGTGTCGTCCCATGACGGCGGCACGATCGGCTATTTCGTGTGGCCGCCTATCCGGCCCGGCTTCATGCTGCTGCAGCAGATCGCGCCGGCGGGGCTCGGCTGCCTGGCGCTGCTGATCACCGTCGTGTTCTGGCTTGGACGAGGTCTGCATCGCACCTCGCTGACCCTGCTGGACAGCCAGGCGCAGCTCACCCACCACCGCGACCATCTGGAAGAGATGGTGGCCGATCGAACGGCCGAGATCGAAAGGCAGAGAGAGGAACTGGACCGCCTGCTGGTGCACGAACGGCAGGTGAATGCGCTTCAGCGGCAGTTCGTCGCCATGGCCTCGCACGAGTTTCGCACCCCGCTCGCCATCATCGACGCCGCTGCCCAGCGGCTCTGCCGCTCGACGACCAACGTCAGCGGTGATTACGTTCACGAAAAAGCCGGCGTGATCCGCAGTGCGGTCGTGCGCATGGTGGATCTGATGGAGAGTATTCTCGCCAGCGGCCGGCTCGAAACCGGACAGATCACGCTAAAGCGCAGCGAAGGCGATCTGAAAGCCCTGCTCGTCAGCTGCTGCGACAGGCAGCGCCACCTCAGCCGCTCGCATGTGTTCCATCTCGATCTCGCGCCGATACCGGATGTATTGACGTTTGACCGCAGCGCCATGGAGCAGGTCTTCACCAACCTGATTTCGAACGCCGTCAAATATTCGCCCAACGCGCCTGACATTCATGTTCGCGCCCGGGCCGACGAGAAGACGGTGGAGATCGCCATCTCCGACAGTGGCATCGGTATGGATGCGGAGGATCTGCCAAAGCTATTCCAGCCCTATTATCGCGCCCGCAGCGCGACGGGCATTGCCGGAACGGGCATCGGCCTCAACGTCGTCAAGCAGGTCGTCGAACTGCATGGCGGCACCGTCGAGGTGACGAGCGAGCTCGGCAAAGGCACAACATTCACCATTCTTCTGCCAATAGAGTTTCTATTGTCGGATCAACAAGTCGCAGCTTAAGGAAGAGCTCATGGTTACAGTCCTGTGCATAGAAGACGAAGTCGAGATCCGGAACCTGCTCGTCGAAGAATTGAGCGAAGCCGGCTACAAGACACTCGAGGCCTCGAACGGCGCCGAGGGACTGGAAATGATCCTGTCGAAATGGCCCGATATCGTCATCAGCGATATTTCGATGCCGGTCATGGACGGGCACCAGCTTCTGGCGGAAATTCAGATCAACCACCCCGAGCTCTCCAACATTCCCTTCATCCTGCTGACGGCACTGACCGACCGGGAAAACACGCTGGCCGGCCTGCGCGGCGGAGCGGCGGACTATCTGACGAAGCCGCTCGACTTCGATCTGCTGCTCGCCAAGCTCGAAGGCTGCGTGACGCGTCTTGCCAACGACAAGGCGGTCCACCGGTCGTTCTGATGATCGACGGCGGGATCAAGAGAGCCTCACCCTGAGGCGCCCCGCACGGGCCTCGAAGGGCGAGGCGGGTGCGCAAACGTCAGATGGATGCAAGGAGCAGCGCTGCGACGTGTCCTTCGAGGCTTCGCCCCGTGGGCTACGCGCCTCAGGATGAGGGTCGTTGGTGAATGCCGCTCCTAAACAGTCAGCCTTGCTGGATAACGCCCTCAAAAGAGGGGTTGGACGACGCGAGAAGAGCGCGCTCGATCCGCGACGGCCCACCTTCCATTATCCTCTTCCTGCCAGGATATCGCCCAGCACCTCGAACACCCTTGGATCGAGTGTCTGGGACACGTTGAAACGCATGAAATTCGTTGCCGATTGCGACAGGCTGAATGCGTTTCCGGGAGCCAAAACGATCCTCTTTTCCAGTGCGGCGCGCGCCACGTCAGCCGCATCGATGCCATCGGGCAACCGGCACCAGAGGAACATTCCGGCCTGAGGCTCCAGCCAGGGCGTTATGCCGAGATTCTTCAGCCGGGCCGAGACCTCGCTCATCGCCCGGGAGAGCCGGTGTCTCAGCGTCTCCATGTGTTTGCGATAGCTGCCGTCGCTCAAGACGTTCAGCACCAGTTCCGCCGTCAGCCGGCCGCCGCCGAAGGAGGTGGCGATCTTCAGGTCGGTCAGGCCGTCGATCCATTCCGGTTTCGCCACGACGAAGCCGCAGCGGGCCGAGGCCGACAGGGTCTTCGAGAAGCTGCCGATGTGAATGACCCGCTCGAGCCCGTCGAAGGCGGCAAGGCGGGGCGCCGGCGTATATTCGAAATCGGCGAAGATATCGTCCTCGATGATGGTCAAGTCGAACTGGTCGGCGAGTTTTAGAACCCGGTGGGCCGTAACGGGAGACAACGTTGCGCCGGTCGGATTGTGGATGGCGGAGTTGGTGATGTAGAGCCGCGGACGCTCATCGGCGACGACTTGCGCAAACACCTCGATATCGGGACCGGACGGCGTGTAGGGCACACCGACGATCTTTGCCCGATGGGCGCGCAGCAGCGCATGGAAATTGAAATAGCAAGGATCGTCGACCAGCACGGTGTCGCCGGGTTCCAGCAGGAAACGGCAGAGCAGATCGATTGCCTGCGTGCCGGAATCGGCCAGCATGATTTGGTCGGGAGAGGCTTCGATCCCGCGTTCACCCATGCGGCGGGAAATTAGCTGGCGCAGTTGCGGCAAGCCGAGCGGCGAGCCGTAATCGGCGAGCGCCGGCCCGTCGGCTCGGGCAAGTGTTCTCAGCCCGCGGCGCATGCCGTCCCCCGGCAGCCAGGAGGGCGGCAGCCAGCCGCAGCCGGGCTTCAGGTCGGTTTCATCAGCCTCCAGCGATTGCCGCGATATCCAGAACGGATCGACGGCGCGGTCGAGCTTCGGCCCGGCCTCGGCAAGCGCAAAGGGCGCTGCCTGGTTGGCGACGTAGAATCCCGAGCCCGGCCTTGCCAGGATCGCGCCTTCGGCGACCAACCGCTCATAAGCGTCGACGACTGTCGATGTCGACAGCTTCAACGTCGCGGCCAGCCCTCGAACAGAGGGTAGCCTTGCGCCCGGCGTCAGGCTGCGCCCGGCGATGCGCTGCCTGATCGTCGCGGCGACCATCTCCACGCGCGTGCGTCCTTCGTTCATCCGTATTGCTTCCTGCACCATTACAGTTTCGCGAAATTGTATCAGACTGTGACTGTCATAACCATCCGTGTTGGCCGATAAGAGCTAGAGAATGAAGGAGTGCAGCGCGTCATGGAGCGCGAGTTGGACCGCATGGCATCGGGATGGATCAATGGTTTTATCGGGGTGGTGATCTTCAGCGGATCGCTGCCGGCGACGCGCGTGGCGGTGATGCAGTTCGATCCGGTCTTTCTCACCGTGGCGCGCGCGGCGATCGCCGGCTTCCTCGCCCTTGGCCTGCTGATTGCTTTCAGAGAGAAGCGGCCGAGCCGAGGTGATATTCTCTCCCTGGCCGTCGTGGCGTTGGGCGTCGTTGTCGGCTTCCCCCTGCTGACGGCGCTGGCGCTGCAGCATGTCACCTCAGCCCATTCGATCGTCTTCATCGGCCTGCTGCCACTCGCGACGGCGATCTTCGGCGTGATCCGTGGCGGAGAACGGCCGAAGCCGGCATTCTGGCTCTTTTCCGTCCTCGGCAGCGCGCTGGTGGCGGGATTTGCACTGACGCAGGGCCTGACGGCCTCGCCGGTCGGCGATCTGTTGATGCTGGCGGCCGTCGTCGTCTGCGGCCTCGGTTATGCCGAAGGCGGCAGGCTTTCACGCACCCTCGGCGGGTGGCAGGTGATTTCCTGGGCGCTCGTGCTGTCGCTGCCGGTGACGGTCGCGGTCGCGCTTTTCCATCGGCCGGAGACCTTCTCGGGCATCGAAGCGCCGGCGCTGCTCGGCCTTGCCTATGTCTCGCTGTTTTCCATGCTGATAGGCTTCATCTTCTGGTATCGCGGCCTGTCGCAGGGCGGCATCGCTGCCGTCGGCCAACTGCAGTTGCTCCAACCGTTCTTCGGGCTGGCGCTCGCCACAACCCTGCTGCACGAGCCCGTGACCTGGGCCATGCTCGCCGTGACCGTTGCCGTCATCCTCTGCGTCGCCGGCGCCCGCAAGTTTGCGCGGTAGGTGAAGCTCTCTCTGTCCTCAGATTCGGTCGAAAACCTCGGGTAGCAATTTCCCAATCTTCATCAGATGCTGCAGCGTGTATGATATCGACAGAGCGTCGTCGAGCCCGTCATGTCCCCGCAATGGAGGATGTTCGACCTGGTAATAGTCGGCCAGTTTGTTGCTGGGCGTCTTTGCCAAATCCTCGATCGGCATGCCCGCAGCGACGAGAAGCTTGACGGCGTTGTCGAAGCGGCGGGCGGGGATGGAAGGCTGAATGCCGGCGACATAGCAGCTGATGGCCAACATGTTCAGCTCGTCCTTGCCCCACGACCAAAACCGGGCGCCGCCCGAGAAGCTGTCGATGCTGGAAAGGGCATCCTGCAACGCCACGCCATGGGCGTCGATATCCTCTTCGGTGATACCGGTCAGATTGGTGAAATAAGGATCGAGTGGATACCTCTCGCCGAAGCGATCGATGGGTCGGACGTAGGATTTATACGTATCGAGGATCGGAAACTCGCCCTCAAGGCCGAGCTTGATAGCTCCGATCTGCGCAATGACAGGATCGGGATCGTGGGCCGCGCACCAAAATCTGCGTTGTGAGCCTTCCAGGCAAAGAAATTCACAGTCGAATATGATGGCGGTTTTCATCGGCGACATTACCCTCACGAATTTGGCCGATAAGTTTAAGGAGGAATCCAACACATGGAGCACTCCAAATAAAGGCTATGAGCCACGCAATCGCCGTCGCTCCCACACATTCCTGTTCATCAATCCGACAGCTTGGCTCGACGGCGAAGGTGTGTAGGCAGATCACCCCAACCAATATTGCTAAGCTCGCGATTGCGATGGATATCCAAAGTCTGATCCCTCGCTTCATGATCAAGGCGGCGATAAAGACTCCTGCGAAGGGCAACACGATGAGCCAAATCACGAACTGTCCCTCCTGGATAGTGGTCCCGAGCGTGGAGTTTATCCAACCAGCCTGACTATGCAAATGACGGGACTTTGGCCGAGGCGGCCAGTGCAACGCTATCCTGCAGCGTGGCGGTAAACTCACGCAAGCGGCCCAGCATCTCTCCGAAAGCTATAGTCGCTGGCCAACTGTGCCACCTGCAGGTGCTGCCTCGGCAATTTCGCTCACCTGTTTTGGTCGACCGTGGCAAACTGCGATGGCAGTGATCGCGGCATTTCTCGCGAGATCACCATGCAATCTTGCTGAAATCAGAAATTGAGGCACCGCAATGACCGAAATCGGTCGGCTCCTTGGTTCGGGTAAAGAGGCCGAGGTCTTCGAATATGGCGCCTTGGCGCTGAAGCTGTACAGGCGAGCCGCCTCCACGGCGTCGTCATTCAGGGAAGCCGCGAACCTGTCGATCCTTGAGAGGCTCGCGCTGCCGGCGCCCAAGGTCCACGCGGTCGGCGAATTCGATGGGCGCTGGGGCGTGTTGATGGATCGCGCGCCCAGCTCCTGTTTTGCCGACCAATTCGTCTCGACGGCAGGAAGAGCGCCGCTTGAAGACATGGCGCAACTGCATCGAAGACTTCACGAAAAACCCGGCGACGGGTTGCCGTCTCTCATGGCCAGGCTTTCTGCCAGGATCCGGCGAGCCGAGGGGCTGGATGCTGCGTCCAGAAAGCGGCTCCTGTTGGAACTCGATACCCTTCCGGATGGCGACAGGGTGTGTCACGGCGATTTTCACCCCTGGAATATTCACGGGTCGGGGCAGGGGTTTATGATCGTCGACTGGCTCGACGCCTGCTGTGGCAATCCTCTGGCCGATGTTTGCCGAACATACGTCCTGTTGCACCATGCGATGCCGGACCGGGCGATGGGCTATGTCGAAGCTTACGCCTCGGTCACCGGATCGGAGGTCAGCAACATTCTGGCCTGGCTTCCCCCGATTGCCGCCGCCCGGCTGACGGAAGGCGTTGCGCACGAAAATGACGAGCTGTTGCGGTTGGCTGGCCTTAGCCCATAATTGTCGAAGTTCCAGCCAAGCGTTGCTCTCCGCTTTGCGCGAAGCGCTATTGCGGCCGGCTATCGGCCCGGCTGATCTATCCGCTGTTTCCTCGGCCCTTTGCTTCCCGCACCAGATCCGGCATTCCATCGTGCGGACCGAGGGCATGGGTGGGATGGTCATCCCACCAATCATTATGCAGCGGTCTGCGGTGAGGGTGGAGCGGGTAGAAAATGCGGTTCTCGGCCTTATGGCGCTCGCCGACGACGAGGAGATGCACTTCGGCTTGCGTGTTGTTGAGGAAACTATGGGCGATCCCGGTGCCGGCAGGAAATCCGACGGCGTCGCCGGGCTTCAGCCGATGCAGGTGGCCATCGAGCCAGACGTCGGGCGCGCCTTCGATAACATAGACGAATTCTTCCTCGGCGCTCTCGGCATGCGGAAAGGATGTGCGCCGGCCAGGCGGCAAGCGCTCGTGATGAATGCCCAATTTCGCCAGCCCGAAATAGCGTCCGAAAGGCGCACCGATGCTCATCAACTCGTCGTCATCGTCATAATGCGAGTCGCCAGGCTGTTCGATCTCGCTCCAGTGGACGACAAAGGAGGGGCGCTCAGACGTTGCCATGGTAATCCTCCTGATGTGAGAGCTTCAGATGATTGAGGACACGGACATGCTGCCGTGAATGGAAGGCGACCGCAAGGGCGAAACGGCGGCTCGCACGCAAGTAGCATGGTTGGTAACCCTCTCCCGGCAAACGGGGTCCGAAGGGTGGCGCGGCAAAGCGAATTCTTATCAATGGGCAGCCAAACCCACGTTTCCTCCATTCCTGCGAGAACAGGAATGGCAAGAAAGGTGGTGCTCAGCCTGATCACTGGTTATACGAACGGCTCACTTGGCAGGCACGACCAGCGGCGCGCCTTTGCGGACGATGTAGGTTGCCAGTTCCGACGCCTTGCCACTGCCGACATTCTTCGCAGAGTGAGCGACGCCGGTGGGAATGAACAAGGATTGGCCGGCCTTAAGGGTAACCTGCTGCCTGCCCTCGAGCTGGTATTCCAGCGTTCCTTCGATGACGAAGGCGATCTCCTCGCCGGGATGCGTGTGACTGGGGGCGAGAACGCCGGGCGCAAAATCGACGCGCACCTGAACGGCCTCGTGGCCGGGCACATCGATATCGTTCTTGATGAGATCGGTGCGCTGCAGCGGCTGTTCTGCGTGTGCTGCGGCTGCGCCGCCGAGAACAAGGGCGAGCGCGATAGCCTGGATCATTTTCATGTCGTCATCCTTCCTGATTGACCATTTCCGACCGGTTGGCCGTATCGGGATTTAAGTCGATGATTGAACCAGGGATGTGTCGGCAAACCCGCATTTTTGTAAGCCAGTGTATCACTACGCCGCCGATGATGAGCCCGCGGTTCTGACGCCGACGAGACTGGCGATGTCCGTGATGCCGCCGGAGGATTCGAAGTCAAATATTTTCTGGGTGACCAGGGCGGCGGCACCCCGAGCCCAGGAATTGTCCTCCCAGTCGGGCAAGAGGGGCGGGGCGGTTCGGAAGGTCCGGGCGGAAAGCGCTTCGCGCAGCGGCGTCAGGAAAGGGTCGCCGAGCGAAACGGCTTCGCCGCCGGCGACGATGACTTCGGGATCGGTAATGTTGACGAGATTGGCAAGGGCGGTGCCGAGGGCGCGGCCGGAATCGGCAACGAGGGCGAGGGCGGTGGCATCGCCTGATGCGAGCGCGCCCGACAATTCCGGCAGACCGAGTTCCTCGCGGCCGGTCGCCTCCCGCCAGCGCCGGAGCATCGAGATTTGGGAGTGATAGGCCATCAGACAGCCGCGCTTGCCGCATTCGCAGAGCCGGCCATTCTCCTCATAGAGAGTGTGGCCGAATTTGCCGGCAGCACCATTGGCGCCGCGATAGAGCTTGCCGTCGATGACAAGCGCGCAGCTGATGCCGACGCCGACGGCGAGAACGGCCATGTTACGATGCTGGCGGCCGAGTCCGAAGAGCTGCTGGGCAATGGCATAGGCGTTGGTGTCGTCTTCCAGCCAGACCGGGACATGGACGCGGCTGGCGACGAGCGAGGCGAGAGGGACATTGTCCCATTTGAATCGGTAGCTGCGCACGCAAGCCGTCTGTTCGTGGTTGATGACGCCCGGCATGGAGATGCCGATGCCGGCGAGCTTGGCGTCGGGCCGGCCGGCGAGCTTCACCAGTTCGGGAACGGTGCCCGCCAGCAGGTCGGCCACCTTATCCGGGTCATGGCCGTCGAGGCTTACCCGCATGGCGGCGACGGGGTTGGTGGCAAGGTCGGTCGCCACGCACTCTAGCGAATCGACCATCAGCTTAAAGCCGACGGCAAGCGCGTGTTCGTAGTTGATATCCACCGGGATCGGACGGCGGCCGGTGAGGCCGGGTACGGTCTTCCCTTCGATGACGATGCCTTCCTCCAGAAGGTCGGCGACGACGAAGGTGACGGCCGCAGGACTTAAACCAATCACCGTCGCGATGTCGGCACGGCTCCTCGGCCCCTCGCGCCGGAGAAGGTTGAGGATGAGGCGTCGGTTCATGGCTCTCGCCGTGGTCTGGTCGCCTTTTAACTTCACGATGCATTCCTTAATTTTGTAAATTAATTATTGCGAGCTGCAAAGATCTATGCATAAGTTCGGCCGCGGATCAACTCAGCCAAGCGGATTATCGCTGGAATCGCCGAGCGGATCGTAGCGTTGAATGCCTGGTCGGTCGTTTCATGGAGGAGGCGACGGTCGGGAGATGTTGATCGATCAACTGGGAGGAATTCAATGACATTTTTGAAGCAATTTCCGTCGACCACCCGCAGACGCTTCCTGAAAGGCGCGGGGCTGGTTTCCGCCGCAGCGGTCACCGGCAGCTTTCCGATCCCGGCGATCGCGCAGGCCCAGGAGGTCACGATGATCTCCGCCGAAAACAATGGTGCCGCACTCGATGCGCTGAAGGCGATTGCCGCGGGCTTCAGCAAGGAAGCCGGCGTCAACGTCGTCATCAACAATATGGACCACGAGGCCCACAAGACGGCCATTCGCAACTATCTCGTCGCCGGCGCGCCCGACGTCTGCTCCTGGTTTTCGGGCAACCGCATGCGCGCCTTCGTCAAGCGCGGCCTCTTCGACGATATCTCCGACCTTTTCGAGAAAGAGAAATATAAGGACGTGCTCGGCGCGACGGCAGGGGCCGTCACCGAAGACGGCAAGCAGTACGGCCTCCCCACCGGCGGCACGCTCTGGGGCATGTTCTATCGCAAGGATGTGTTCGAGCAGCATGGCCTAACCGTGCCGACGACGGCCGAAGAGTTCATAGCCTATGGCGACAAGTGCAAGGCCGCGGGCATCACGCCGGTCGCGATCGGCACCAAGGAATTATGGCCGGCGGCCGGCTGGTTCGACCAGATGAATCTTCGCATCAACGGCCTCGACAAGCATATGGCGCTGATGAACGGCGAGATGAGCTATCTCGATCCCTCGCTGACAGCGGTTTTCGACCAGTGGGAGGCGATGATTTCGAAGGGGTTCTTCACGGAGAACCATACGTCCTTCGGCTGGCAGGAGGCTGCAGCGCTGCTGGCGCAGAAGAAGGCCGGCATGATGAACCTCGGCGCTTTCCTGCGCTCAGCTTTCACCGCCGAAGATCTGCCACAGCTCTCTTACGCGACCTTCCCGGTGCTCGACGCCAAGGTCGGCCACTACGAGGAATTCTCGGTCAACTCGATCCACATTCCCGCCAAGGCCAAGAACAAGCAGGGCGCGCGCGAATTCCTCGCCTACTTCTACAAGCCGGAGAATCTGGCGGCCTATCTGGAGCCGGGCGGCAATGTGCCGCCGCGCCACGACCTGCCGCCAAGCAAGGACCCGCTGGTTAACGTCGCTGTCGAGACGATGAAGACGGTGCAGGGCACGTCGCAATATTACGACCGCGACAGCGATCCCGATATGGCGCAGGCCGGCCTCGTCGGCTTCCAGGAGTTCATGGCCAAACCCGACCGGCGCAAGGCCATCCTGACGCGCCTCGAGGGCACGCGCAAGCGCATCTACAAGATCTAGCAGCTCTCCCAGGGGCGGCGGCGAACCGCTGCTTCCAAGGGGTGGAGGCTGTATGCCTCCACCCCTTGGGGAGGTGCGCCTCTGCTCCCGGAGCACGCATGAGTCTGCTCCTGTATTAATGAGGTTCTCGAGATGTTGATGTTATGGCGCCGCCAGCGCTGGTGGCTCACCCCGACTTTACTCATCGCGCCGGCGATATTGCTGTTCTTCACCGTCATCCTGCTGTCGGCCGTCAGGAGCCTCTGGATCAGCCTGCACGACTGGGACGGCTTCGGCCCGATGGTGTGGATCGGCTTCGGCAATTACGTCGAACTCTACGACGACCCGCAATTCTACGTGTCGTTGAAGAACAACCTGATCTGGCTGGTGATGTTCATGGCGGCACCGCCGATCGGGCTCGCCATTGCGCTGCTGGTCAACCAGAAAATCCGCGGCATGCGCTTTCTGAAGTCGCTGTTCTTCATTCCGCTGGTGCTCGCCTCGGTGACGGTCGGCGTGGTGTTTACCTGGGTCTATACGCCGGAGTTCGGGTTGCTTGCGCTGATCTTCAAGGCCTTCGGGGCGACGGCGCCGGCTGTTCTCTCCGACGAGCATTTCGTCACTTTCGCCATCGTGATTGCAGCACTCTGGCCGCAGATCACCTTCTGCATGGTGCTTTATCTCGCCGGTCTCAACAATCTCAGCGAAGAGCTGATCGGTGCCGGGCGCGTCGACGGGGCGAGGGGCTGGAACATGCTGTGGCACATCGTGCTGCCGCAGCTGACCCAAGTCACTTTCATCGCCATTGCCGTCACTGTCGTCGGCGCCCTGCGTTCGTTCGACATGGTGTCGGTCATGACGAACGGCGGCCCTTTCGGTTCGTCCTCGGTTCTCGCCTACCAGATGTTCGAACAGTCGATCTTCTCCTACCGCTTCGGTTACGGCGCGGCGATCGCCTCCGTGCTGTTCGTGATCATGGCCGCTTTCATCGTCTGGTACCTCAGCCGCATTATCCATACCGAAGAAAGGGGAGGCTGATGTATCCTCGTCCCATTCCCGATGCCGCCATCTGGCAGCGCCGCCTCTATGTGTTCGCCGTCGTGATCGTCCTTCTGCTCTGGCTCTGCCCGCTGTTTGCGATCATCCTCACTTCGTTCCGCTCGACCGAGGATGTTATGGGCGGCAATCTGTGGGGATGGCCGACCGGCATCGGCGTCATCGACAATTATACGGCGGTCTTCAC
The DNA here is from genome assembly GCF_002953715.1 of Rhizobium leguminosarum. Lineage (GTDB taxonomy): Bacteria > Pseudomonadota > Alphaproteobacteria > Rhizobiales > Rhizobiaceae > Rhizobium > Rhizobium leguminosarum_V. The sequence goes on along the minus strand of NZ_CP025012.1, from coordinate 2,736,628 downwards.
GCAGACACCGATGGCTCGCTACTTCCTCAACAGCCTGACGATCACCATTCCCTCGGTGATCGGCGTCCTGGTGCTGAGCACGCTCGCCGGCTACGTGCTGTCGCGTTACCGCTTTCCCGGCAACATGCTGATCTTCGCGCTGTTTGTCGGCGGCAATTTCCTGCCGCACCAGATCATGATGATCCCGGTGCGCGACCTGATGGTCCGGCTTGATCTGATCGATACCACGGCGGCGCTGATCATCTTCCACGTCGCCTTCCAGACGGGCTTTGCGACGCTGTTCATGCGCAATTTCATCGCGGCACTGCCCGACGAGCTGTTCCAGGCGGCGCGAGCCGAGGGGGCATCTCCCTTTCAGACGCTGGTGCATGTGGCGATCCCGCTGGTGCGGCCGGCGCTTGCCGCACTCGCCATCCTGATCTTCACCTTCATCTGGAACGATTATTTCTGGGCCGTGGTGCTGACCGTCAGCGACTCCGTCAAGCCTGTTACCGCCGGCCTTGCCAATCTTCGCGGCGAATGGGTGTCGGCGTGGAACCTGATTTCCGCCGGCACCATCGTCGTCGCCGTGCCGCCCGTCGTCATGTTCTTCCTGATGCAGCGCCACTTCATCGCTGGTCTGACGATGGGAGCGGTGAAGGGATGAGCGATCTCCTAAAGTTCCAAGTTTCAACAGCAGAGAGCCAGGACGTATGACCAGTCTCGAACTCCGACAGATCAACAAGAATTACGGCGCCTATCATGCGCTGCGCGGCATCGATCTTTCCGTGGCGCAGGGTGAGTTCATCGTCATGGTCGGCCCCTCCGGCTGCGGCAAGTCCACGCTTTTGAAGTCGATCGCCGGCCTGGAGGAGATCTCCTCCGGCCAGATCCTGATCAACGGCCGCGACGTCAGCAAACAGGAGCCTGGGGACCGCGGCATCGCCATGGTCTTCCAGTCCTACGCGCTCTATCCGCATATGACGGTAGCGGAGAACATGGGCTTCGGTTTGCGCATGGCCAAGCGCCCGAAGGCCGAGATCGAGGCGGCCGTGGCGCGCGCCGCCAAGATCCTGAGGATCACCGACCAGCTGGAGAAGCGGCCGAAGCAGCTCTCCGGCGGCCAGCGACAGCGCGTGGCGATCGGCCGGGCAATCACCCGTTCGCCCGACGTCTTCCTCTTCGACGAGCCGCTGTCGAACCTCGACGCCGCACTTCGAACCCAGATGCGCGTCGAGCTCAGCAGCCTGCATGCCGAACTCGGCGCCACCATGGTTTACGTCACCCACGACCAGGTGGAAGCCATGACCATGGCGAGCCGGATCGTCGTCTTGAACCAGGGAGTAATCGAGCAGGTCGGCGCACCGCTCGAACTCTACCGCAACCCTGACAACCTCTTCGTCGCGGGCTTTCTCGGTGCCCCGCGAATGAACTTCCTCGGCGTTACCGTCGATGAGGTGTCCGGCCGCAATATCACAGTTTCGGCGCCGGGCCTGGTGCCGGTGACTGTCGAACTGGCGGAGGCCGCAGTGCTGCCGAAAGGCGCCAGCCTGACGCTCGGTGTAAGGCCGGAAAACATATCGGTGGTCGCTGACGCTGCCCAAGGCGGGGCGATCAACGGTGCGGTCCGACTGGTCGAGCATCTCGGGCGCGAAACCATTCTCTACATCGATGCCGGAAATCTCAGGACCATCGCGTCGGAAAGCGGCACCGGCAACATCACGGTGCAGCTCAGCTACGTCGCGCCTTTTGCCACTGACCAGAACGTGGCGCTGAAGCTCGATGCCAGCGAACTCTATCTCTTTTCGTCCGACGACGGACGCACCATCAGCACCCGCAAGACCATCCTCGAAAGATAAACACAGGAAAGACCACCGTGTCCGACAAGACCCTCTCCGTATGGAACCCCGTCAAGACCGACCGCTTTCTCGTCGGCGCGCCGCACTATCCCGAACATGTCGATGAAAGCTATTGGGAACGCGACGCCGAGCGTATGGCGAAGGCCGGCTTCAACGTGGTCAGAATGGCCGAATTCGCCTGGCATATTCTCGAGCCGAAGCTCGGCACCTTCGATTTCGATCTGTTCGACCGCGCCATTGCCATGCTTGGGCGCTATGGCATCGACACGATCATGTGCACGCCGACGGCAACGCCGCCGCGCTGGCTGACCGTGGCGCATCCAGAGATTCTGAGGGTCGACGGCAAGGGCCGACCGATGAGCCATGGCTCGCGCCAGCATTGCGACACGGCGAGCCCCGTCTTTCGCGAGCACAGCCGGCGTATCACCCGGGCAATGGCCGAGCACTATCGCGACAATCCTTTTGTCGTCGGCTGGCAGACCGACAATGAGCTGAACACCAGCATGCCGGAGAGCTTTTCCAAGGCGACGCTCACCGAATTCCAGGCCTTCCTTGCCGGCAGATATGGCGAGATCGGCAAGCTCAACACGGCGTGGGGCGGCGATTTCTGGGCGACGGCCTATGAAAGCTTCGACCAGGTGGTGCTGCCGATCGAGTTTGGCCCGACCTTCCCGAGCCCCGGCCACCTCCAGGATTATCACCGCTTCCTGGCCTTTTCGACGGCGCGCTTCCAGCATGACCAGGTGGAGATCCTGCGCGCCGTGAAACCCTCCTGGTTCGTCTTCCACAATCTCGGGGGCCTCAGGGATATCGACTTTCGCGGCCAGTTCACCACCGATCTCGATTTCGTCGGCTACGATATCTATCCGATGCTCTATGACGAGTTCCAGCGGCTTGGAAACCACGCCAAGGTCCAGGCGCTGCACCTCGATATCTGCCGCGGTTTTTCCGGCAACTACATCGTTCCCGAGCAGCAATCGGGCTTCGGCAGCCAGCCGGGTTTCTGCACGCTGACGCCGGAGCCGGGCGAACTGCGCCGCATGGCACTTTCCTCTGTCGCCCATGGCGCTGACGGTCTGATGTTCTTCCGCTGGCGCCCGGCGCATTTCGGCGCCGAGATCTACTGGATGGGCATCATCGACCATGACGACATCGCCCGCCACCGTTATGACGAGGCGAAGCGCTTCGCCACCGAGATGACCGCGCTGGCGCCCAAGATCCTCGGCACCTATGTGCGCATGGATGTCGGCATCGCCGGCTCCGACTTCGACAATCAGGAAGCCCACAAGACCTATCCGATCGGCCTGCCGAGCCCGCAGGACGATGCGATCCTGCTGCACCAATATTGCTACGATCGCGGTATCGCCTGCGGCTTCATTCATCCCGAGGATGATCTCTCGAAGCTGAAGCTGCTCTATGTGCCCCACTGGGTGATGTGGAAGGACGAATGGACCGAAAGGCTGAAATCCTTTGCCGAACAGGGCGGCACCGTCGTCATCGGCGCGCGCACCGGTACCCGCAACGAGGATAACCACGTCATCCGCGAGACGGCGCCCGGCACCTCGCTGTCGCAGCTCACAGGCGTACGCGTCGAGGATTTCGGCCGTCTTGTCGCGCCCGGCGCCAACGGGCTCTTCGATGTGATGGAACGTTCGGGCGGGCTTGTCATTCCACCGAACAAGCCGGCGGAATCACATCGGCGCGAACGCCGCTTCAAGATCGGCAACCGCGAACTGGCTGCCGGCTACTTCTATGAAAACCTTGCGACCGACGGCGATGTCGAAGTGGTCGCGGCCTGGTCGAACCGTTATGCCGAGTGCCAGCCGATGGCGACGTCGCGCAAGGTCGGTAAGGGGCAGGTGGTCTATGTCGGCACCTATCTCACGCCGGATCTGACGGCAGCGCTTGCCGGGCGGCTATTTGCACCCGTCGGCATCGAGCCGCTGATCGGCGAACTTCCCGAGGGCGTCGAGGTGACCATGCGGATAAGTGATGAGCGCCGGCTGCTCTTCATTCAGAACTACACCGACCAGCCGGCCGCCATCGGCGGCGTCCCCTCCGGGCGCGATCTCCTAAATGACGAAAAGCCAGTTGCCGGCCGGCTCGATCTCGAAGGCTATGGCTGTGCGATCGTCGAACTGGAGGGATGAGCTTGCGCGCGCCGTCGAAGCCCGAGAGCTGCCTCACACCAACCCTCTCCCCTATGGGGCGAGGGAACGTGCCTGAGGCCCTTCGGCTCCATACCGGTCATCATCGTGGAGCACCAGTCTGGGGAAGGAAGGCGGGAACGCAATGAATTTACAGGTCGTCGTTTAATGCAGTTTCGTGGAACTCATGTCCTCGCAATGGGCGGCAGGTGTTGATCTACGCTTATCCTTGCTTGGATCAGGTCACGCGCAAAGATGTGAAATCGAAGATTTTGCAAACAGCTCTTGAGCTTTTCTCGAGCCAAAGACGTAGGTTCGCCCCGGAGAACGCCCCCGGCAATTTCGGCTTCCTGGGCCGCGATCTGGATTCGATCATCGGTGACCCGCCGTGTGGCTGCTTCAAGTGCGGAGAACTCTGCCATTGCTCATCATAGCACAGTCCGAAGATCGAAACTGAGATAGTTTAAATGCGGCTTCATGAGTGCTTCGCGCGCCTTCACAAGCTCCGTGTTTACGAAAGGTCGAGCGGTCGCACCGGCAGGGAGCGTGTTGCTGCCTGCTCGAATGCGGTTCCGTGCACGCTCATGCTTGCACGCTCGCTTGAAACTTGCGGTCATGGCCGACAGAAGCGAATGCGCTGCTTCGTCTCGTCGTAACCGCGCGCCGAATTTGGAAACGACAGGGTCATCTCGTCACCGCCTGTTTTTCAGGCGATCACGACGCCGTCTGCGATATCCCCTGCATTCGGCGAAGTGCCGGTGGCAAAAGATCGTCTCGACGTTTCAGCGCAGACAACAATTCGTTTTCCGAAGATACGCCATTTCGAAATTCCGATTTGAGAAAGGTAAGCGCGGCACGCTTTTCTTCCGGGTCTGCAACAGCATGGCTGCCCCGAAAGCCGGCACTTCGAAGGACCGTCCTGATAAGGCCGATGTTGGTTGGATCATCAATTTCTGACAAATGAGTGGAAGACATGACGTCCTCCTTCCTGGGGCTAGGGTAATTGCCCTCAAACAGCAGCGCCCGTGACATGGCTGCCGTCACCTCTAACGTGGTTACGATAGCTGCAGTTTGCAATGATGCCCGCAGCGGCGAACGTGGCATCACGCCGCCGACGATGCATCGAGAGCGACCAGGGCGCCACTCGATAATATTCCGCCGTGGAGACGGGGGATGGTGAGGCAGAGCCATAACCGGCGTCAACTCAGCTGTTCTTGGAACTCGTTTTGATCCGCCTTCGTTCCAAATCAGGCGTGAAGTCTAGAAAACACAGCTCGCGACGTCAGGAATGCTCGAAAGTTCTTTATGCGTTCACGTAGGTATTAGTAAGCGTTAATAAATAAAAATATTGAAATTATCGAGCCAGGCGAAATTAAAATGGATAAAATCTCCAAATAATACATCCTTTTTCAATCAATTGTATTCCGAGTGTAATAGTATTATAATTTAATTCTGCCAACAATTCACCTGGCTCTCAACCGAAAGGTTGGAATTCAACACGTTCAAACGCCAAAATATCCGGCCGCGATGCGCTTGAGAAGACCAGACGCACCTTCGAGAAAAATACGATCAGCGAAATCGCAGAACGCGCCGAAAAAAACCGTTCGCCTTCGATAGAGGCGCAGCATGTCCAGCGGCAACAAAAGAAGCGAGCGCTGCCGGAACCTCGGGCACACCCGCCACCCCTAACGGGGACACCGTGTGTTCCGCTCTCGAGCAATCTATCAATTTGTGAAGGTAGCGACGTCTTGGGCAGTTCCAGCAGAGGGTTCTGCGTCTGAAATTGCCAAAAAAAGAGCATCTCCGTACTCAAACAAAACGGAAATGCTCTTCGTAGTTTAGTGCGGAGCCATACTTGTCAGCTCCACACCGCTCGCAACTGAATTCTCGGCTATTCGTCTGATGTCGCCGGCGCGGCGTTCTCCAGAGAGGTGCGGATTTGATCGATCTTCCCGTTTGCGTCGCCAACCCCCAAGATGGTCTTGGCTTCGTCCAAAACCGCCGGGCTGACTTCACCGGTTTTCGTCGCTGAAGCCAATGCGTCCTCCAGCGCCTGATCCCCCAACAGAGGGTCATCGGCTGCAGGCTCGATTCCGTTGTCGAGTTCATACTGGGCATAAGCCACGGCATAGGCCGCGATGGCAGTCATGCGGGGATCCGACGTATGCATCAGTGCCTTATAGTTCCGCTTCAAGGAGTTCAGACCCGCAAGCTGCGCCGACAGGTTTTTTTCTTTCGTGCCGATTTTAGTCTCGTCGGCCTTCGCGGACTTCGACTTGCTTGCCGCCTCGGTGGATTTGCCTTTCACGCCTTGAGATTTGGAGTTGCCGTGGGTCGAACTGCCACCCTGGCTGCTGCTGCCATGGTTGCCACTGTTTCCACTGCCGCCGCCGTGACCGCCGCCATTGCCCCCTCCGTTGCCGCCACCGTTTCCACCGCTCTTTGCCAGTGCGGTCATATCGATTCCGGCAATCGTTGCCGGGCTTGCTGCAAGAGCCAGCGAGAGCGCGGCCAGGGACGCTAAGGTTGCTATCCGCATTGTTTTCCTCCAAGTCGGATCAAGCGCCGTGCGGATACACGGCTTGAGTAGATACGAGAGGTTAGACGGTGATCGCCCATTGCACATCGGACCGAGGTCCGATGCCGGCCCCGGCAATGGTCTTAGACGACCTGAAATGCTTAACGATTCCTTCTTCGCCTGAAGCGGCCATCGGTTGAGCTGATTGCTGCTCAGTGTTTTCCGACTGTCTCGTCTGCGGACGCATCGCGGGACGGGTGCAACGTAGCGGCGGCGAGCTCCTGTCGGGCGTAGGCAGCTTCGTGATACCGGCCGACGAGTGTGCTGAAATCGGCCGCCTTCATTCCTTTAATTCCCAAGGCACCCAGGGTGATGATGCGCTGCCGACGGTCGATTTTACTATAGATCGCACGCCAATCTTTTTTTGGCAGTGGCGCATCCTGATTGAGCCAGAGGCGCAGGGCAAAACGGCCCGATGCGTGGACCGCGTAGCCGGCAACATCCGTCCAGGCAATCGGCTGGTCCAGTCTGGAGGCGAACAATGCATCCGGGGTCAGCACCATGAGCGGTCGTGCCGCGCTCCGATAGAGAAAGGCCGCATAGAGAAGGGAGGTGACAGCGCCGACGGCGGTGATCGCGGCGATCAGTGACTGGGCGAATTCATCGTAGCCGAGGCCCAATTGGCCGCTGAGAAAGACGACTGTCAGGCCAAATCCGGCGAAGATCATGGCGACGATCACCATCGTCCAGATCATCGGCTTGATGTTGTCGTAGACAACAGTTTCCTGCGAGACCCCGGCAACCACCTTTTCGAGCACTTCGCGCCGCCGGTCACGCATCATGCGCGCGTCATCGATGAAATCCCTGCTCAACAGACGACATAGTCCGGCCCAATTCGAAAACAGATCGTCCGCAAAGGAGCGAGCGCCAGGCTCCGGCGAACGCATCGCTCGTTGCAGGAGGTTATCGCCAATTTCCACGCCAAGGGCCGATATCCGCTGGATCGTCGGCGGATGGCTGTCGGTCGGGTGCGGTTGCCGATCTTCCAGGAGGGGCATCGGATCGCTCCATCCATTGGTGGTGACCAGTTCCGTCGTCTGTGCGACGAGGTCAGGCCAGGCATCATCGGAATCGTTATCATCCGGTCCGGCATATGCGCGATCAAGAACATAGGCGACGGCCGGAGCGATAGTCCCCGTGCGGATGAGAGCCGAGGCGGCGTTCGCCGGCGTCGCCAGCAGGCTGCCGCTACGGTCAGCATCGAATTCTCGCAGCCGGCTCCAGTGCGCGACGGCATGATCGAACCGCTGCATGGCGTGAAAGCCGAGCTTCACCGCCGGATACAGGACGAAGCGACCACCGTCGGCGCGTCCAAGAGCTGCAAGAGCACGCCAGAGGCCCGCATAAATCGGGGTGAACTGCTGGCTGTAGGTGGTGTCTTCGCCGGAAAAATGGGCGAGCTCATGGCCGATGATTGCCGCGATTTCGGCCTGGTCGAGAAGATCAAGATAGGCCGCAGGCAGATAGAGCGACCGTCCGGTCACCAGCCTGTCCTCAGGCCAGAGACGCAGCTGGCTCTCCGTTACGAAAAAGCCCTGGCTGAGGCCGACGATGATCGTGTCAGGCAACAAAGCCTTTTGCCGCTCGGCCAGGCTACGCACGAAACGCCAAAGTTTCGGAGCCTCCGTTTCTTCGATGACTCGTCCCGAGGCGACAAGCGGCTCGGGTGTGAACAGGGCAAAGACATTCTTCAAGCCGCGCAGCGCCATGAAGGCGCTGTAGGCTGCGATGACGGCGAGGACGACGGCGACCGCGAAAAGCTTGGCACTGCCCGTGGTGAAATCGGCCCAAAGGCCCATGCTGACTGCTTCGAAGAGGGTCGCCGAAATGACGCCGATAGAAAACCCGATCACAACGGTCGCAAGAATGAACGGAAGGAGCGACCGCAGACGTTGAAAGCTCGTGATCAGTTGGCGTTGGGAGGCGCGCGCGCGGATCCCGGAAATGCCGGCCGCCATCAGTCCAAACGCACCGCCAAAAAACGCAAGCCCGGCTCCGCCGATCGTTCCCCAAACCAGTGGCCGACGGATCTGGGAGATTTCCAGCTCCTCGTCAGCTTGAGAAAGGGCTTCCTCGATTTGAGAAACGGCGACCAGGGCGGCAATGGAGGTGGGCTCGCCCGCTCCCTGGAAGGTCAGAATGGCTGTTGGATCGGATGCCGCGATGTTTTTCACCTGAGCCAGGGTCGTCGAGAGTTCGACCGAAGAACGGCGCGCATGTTCAAGCGTTTCGGCTGCACGCTGTGTCTGCCAAAGCCCCAAAGAGACCAGTGCGATCGGTAGCAGCAGCACCCATGCCGCCAAGCCAAGGCTTGCAATTTTGCGGGTTCCTTGTTGGCGGCTGGTTTGGCCCATGCGTGTTCCCCCCAAATTTTCCTCCCCCATCTGCGAGGTCAAAAACTTGGCCGCGCGCCCGCTATCGAAAGGATGTCGACCTCATGCAAGATGCCTCGCTGAGTTTCACGAGAGTGTCAAACGACTGTCGCAAAATTTCCAGCGCTATCACGCAATCATCGTGGCGTCAGATGGATGCCTGCGAGCGTGCAGCGGACCGATCCACCGGCGCGCTCGATGGTAGGGATATCAAGCGCGACCAGTTCGGCACTTTCTTCGATCGTCCCGCGTTGATCCCGGTTCAGCGATGCAAGCGCCGTGGTTGAGAGCGCAAGGATGCGCCCCGCCTTTCCCTGGAGTTCGAGAGCATTACCGGCGAAAGAGGCGATCTGATCGTTGGTAAGTGCGATGACGCCGCGGCCGGAGCGCTCCAGTCTTAGAACGACCTCCCGCCGTCTTGCCGCATCGGTCATCATCTCCAGTCCGATCATGGCGAAGTCGGTGGCGATGCACATCAGGACATTGGTGTGATAGACGGCGACGCCGTTTCCATCGCGTGCGTCGAATACCATCGGCTCGAAGTTGAAGTGGGTCGAGAAGCGTTCCAGCGCGATCGGATCGGTGCGATCGGAGCGGACGGCATAGGCCACCCGATCGATGTGATCGAGAACCATGGCGCCGGTGCCCTCGAGAAACAGTCCGTCCGGCTCGATGCCCGAATAGTCGATCACCTCCTGCACCCGATACTGGCTCTTCAGCATTTCGATGACGTCGTAGCGCCGCTCGCGCCGGCGACTGACGGCCTTCATCGGATAGATCGCCACATGACCGCCGGCATGGGTGGAAAACCAGTTGTTGGGAAAAACCGAATCCGGCGTCTCGGTGCTGGTGTCGTTGAAGAGATGCACGTTCACGCCATGGCTTCTGAGCACATCGGCCGCCCGGGTGATTTCGTCATAGGCCGCCATTGAAAGGTCTTCCGTCGTATCCGGGCTGGACTGGAACAGGTTGTCGATGGCGGTCTCGGTATTCACGGTGAAGTGGTGCGGCCGGACCATGACGACTGCAGTGGGCGCCTGTACGGAATATGTGACGTGTCTCGGCATCATCCGTGCTCCTATGCCTGCCTTGCTCGCTGCAACATGCCGAACAGGTCGCGCGGATCGTCCGGATCGGCGATGATATCGAGGTCCTGGTAAAGCCCGGTCCCCCTGAGCCTGTCACGGACATAACGAAGAGCGGAAAAATCCTCGATCGCGAAACCGACGCTGTCGAACAGGGTGATTTGACTGGCATCGCGGCGACCGGTCGCCTGTCCCGTCACAACCTGCCAGAGTTCGGTGACGGGATAGTCGGCATCCATCTGCTGGATCTCGCCCTCGATGCGGGTCTGTGGCGGATATTCGACAAAGGTGTCGGCGCGCAACAGGATGTCGCGGTGCAGCTCGGTCTTGCCCGGGCAGTCGCCGCCGATGGCATTGATGTGGACGCCGGAGCCAACCATATTGTCGGTCAGGATCGTCGCGTACTGCTTGTCGGCGGTGCAGGTCGTAATGATATCGGCATTTTCGATAGCCGATTGGGACGAGCTGCAGGCGGTCACCATCAGCCCCGTGCCTGTAAGGTTGCGGACCATCTTTTCCGTCGCCAGCGGGTCGATGTCGTAGAGCCTGATGTGATCGATGCCGCAGACGGCTTTCATGGCAAGCGCCTGGAATTCCGCCTGGGCGCCATTGCCGATCATGGCCATCGTGCGGGCACCCCTGGGTGCGAGGTGCCGCGCGGCCATGGCTGAAGTCGCGGCGGTTCTCAGCGCCGTCAGCAGGGTCATTTCGGTGAGCAACACCGGATAGCCGGTCGAAACTTCCGCCAGAAGGCCGAAAGCCGTCACGGTCTGCAGGCCTTGCGCCATGTTCTTCGGATGGCCGTTCACATATTTGAAGCTGTAGATTTCGCCGTCCGAGGTCGGCATCAGCTCGATCACACCTTCGCCGGAGTGAGAGGCAACGCGCGGGGTTTTGTCGAAGGATCCCCAGCGGCGAAAATCCGCCTCGATGACGTCGGTAAGTTCGGTCAAAACGGTTTCGATGCCGATATGGTGGACAAGACGCATCATGTTCTCGACGCTGACGAAGGGTACGAGAGCTTTTTCCGATGGAAGGGGCGACGACATGCTGAGTTCCTCCTGCATATGCTCGAGGAGAAAGACTAACCGCCCCACATGTTGGCCGAAAGCTCAAACCTGTGCTAATTCCGGCAGGAAATTGTACAATTCGTTCAGCCCATTTGCGCGAATTTATCAAGGAGGCAATATGACCATCGCGAAATACGCACCCGACGATCTGGATCGCCGGATTATCGCTCACCTCCGCGCCGATGGGCGCGCTTCCTTAAGCAAGCTTTCCGATGCACTCGGCGTCGCACGCGGCACAGTTCAGAACCGGCTGGATCGCCTGATCGAGACGGGTACGCTGCTCGGCTTCACCGTCCGGGTGCGGGAGGACTACGACGTCAATGCCGTGCGTGCCGTGATGATGGTCGAGGTTGTCGGCAAATCGACGACCCAGGTCATACGAAAGCTCCGTGGCCTGACGGAGATTTCAGCGCTGCACACGACCAACGGCAACTGGGACCTTGTCGCCGATATCCGGGCCGCAAGCCTTGCCGACTTCGACCGGGTTCTGCGCGAGGTGCGCATGATCGACGGTGTCGCAAACAGCGAGACCAGTCTCCTCCTCAGCAGCGTCTGAGGGCTGCCGAGCGGGCCGCGGGGAACGCCATCACGACGGGCCGGCGCTGCGGGGGATGGCGAAGAAGCCGAAGGATGCTGCTCAAATCCGGCGGCTGGTGGCGTTGACTTCGATTTATGATGGCGCGTCGAGGTGTGAATTGGCTCTTCCCCCCCGAAAGAGGATCATGCCAAGCGCAAATCGAGAAGCGGGTGTAGTTTCTTGAGATTCGGGAGGGACTTCGCTTGCCAAGGATATTGATTGGTGCCTTTGACAACGAGCAGGAGGTCGCCCATCTTTCTGGCTTCAATAGTCAGCTTAGCCAAGAGATTTATGCCAGAGGAATTGAGGAATTCGAGACCCGTCAGGTTGAACGTCACCTGTTTGTGCCCCTCATGGAGCAGGCCGAATACCAATGAGTAAATCGGCGCATAGGCGTCCGGTCCCGCCAGCCGGAATACGCCATCGAAATACACCTCGTTTTTCTCATCCCATACGCGGAAGTTTTCGTCGCTGATTTCCATTCTTCGCTCACAGATTGGAGGAGGGCGGCATCGCCACAGCTGCAGTCGTCGTCAGTACGATACGCTGATCATTATTCCCTTCGAATGCCCATGCCATTTTTGCGTCGTAGTCGCTCAGAAGAGTGAGCAAGCCCAAGCCCGAACCGCTTGCTGCCGATATGGCATTGGTTTCGATTTGCTCAAGAAGAAGTTCCCCCGGATCCTTCGACTGAAGGCGATCCAGCAGTTGCTGAAAGCGAGATGATGTCACGCCATCGATCGTGTTCTTGACCCTTATTAAAAAGGTTCCGTCGAATATGCCGGCTTCAATGAGGATCTCCCCAGGCTGTCGAAACTTAACGGCATTTTCGATCAACTCATTGCTGAGATATCCGATGTCATGATGCGCCTGCACGTAGTCTTTCCTTGACCGTGAATAGGGCAGGGCCATGACTTCCGCTATGAAGTCCGCAGTCATTCCTGAGTGCTTCCATCCAAGCTGAAGCGGTCCATCGCTTAACGTGAGGCGAGTGCCCGAACCCAGGCTTATGCCCGCCAGAGATTCCATACCGTATACCGTTGGCGTCATGTCTCACCTATGTCGCACTGCGAGAAGCGTGATGTCGTCGTAAATCTTCTGCGATCCGATAAAGAGCATTAATGTCGCTATAATTCCGGAAACGACTTTCTCAGCGCTCTGATCCTTCAGGCGAAGTGCTTCGCGGCACAGACGTTCGATGCCGAACAGTTCTCCCGCGTCGTTTTCGGCTTCTGTTACGCCGTCCGTATGCAGGAGTATGAGGTCCCCCTTCTCGAACGCTATTTCACGGGTTTTAATGAAGGCAGAAATATCGGCTTCCAGCCCGATCGGTATGCCCAAATCCATGGTGTCTATGCGCTCGACCTTGCCGTTCGCCCGCACGACGACAACTTCCTCGTGTTGTCCCGACAGGATCATCTCTTTTCCATCGTAGTCAAGAAACGCCAGAGTGAGATGCTTATCGATTTTCGTCCTCACTATGTTTTTAAACAGGGCGCTGTTCAGGTCTGTGAGAAATTTGACTGCATCGGTGTTTCCGGCTTCCTGCAGGGCGCGGGCGACGGACTGAACCATCAACATCAAGACGCCGCTTTCGAGCCCGTGTCCGGTGACGTCGCCGATGCCAATCTTCAACCGATTTCCGCTTTTCAACACGTCATAATAATCGCCGCCGACTTCTTCCGCCGGTCTCATATAGGCTGCGATCTCGAGGGCCTGAAACTCCTCAAGCTCCTGATGCAGCGGAAGAACCATGAGCTGGATTCTCTCGGCGACGGCCAGCTCTGTTCCGAGACGTCGATTTTCACGCTGGAGCTGCGCGTTCAGGGTCGAAATCTCTTCCTTTGCATCTTCGATTTGAGCGGTTCGCTCTTCGACGAGCTGCTCGAGATTTTCGGTGTGATAGCTGATCTCTTCGGCCATGCGATTGAAGGCTTCACCGGCCTCACCGACTTCGTCCCTGCTTGTGATGGCCACTCTGACGGAATAATCCTTCGCCTGAATCCGTTTGGCGGCCCCTGCCAGGGCGCTGATTCCGCTGGTTATTCGTTTCGAGGCCGCAAAGACCGCGATCGTCACGATCAGCAGGGACATCAGGATCGCCAGAATTTGGTAGAGCACGATCCGGTTCGTCGCTTCGGAAATCTTGGCCTGGGCCGCATAGAGCGAGGCATCGATTTCTCGCTCGGGCACAACCACCCCCAGCAACATCGCCTCTTGCCGAACCGGGCCACTGACCCAGAGATTGGTCGCCGGCAGTTTCTTGACGATAGCGATATAGGGGACCTCGTTGCCGTCCTGCTGCAACAGCAGGTGCTGAATGCCCTGTTCTCGGTCAAGAGCCAGTTTGGCGATGGCAGGCTGGGAGCTTCCCTTTAGGGAGCGCTCCAGGCCGGTCAAGGCGCTGGCTCCGCTCGCATCGCTCGCAGAACGCAGACCGAGGGTTTTTTCTCCTGTGCTGTTGATCGCCACAACGTTTCCGTCGGACATTGCGAGAAATCCAAAGCCGGACTGGGCCACTTTCACATTCTCAACAATCTGCGCGAGCTGGTCGAGTGTGATGTCCGCGCCGGCCGTCCCGGCGACATCCTGCCGGTCGGCTGTCCACAATGGATGAAAGAAACTGACGATCAGCTTTCCGGTAATGGCATCGGTATATGGAGCGGTCTGCGTGATATCGTCGGCGACCGACCGCGTTTTCGCGTCCTTGGCCCAGCTCTGCCAGGACTCGTAAAGCCCGGGGAAAAAGAAGTCCCAGAAATCGGCTTCGTTGTGCCCCGAATAAAGGCGATCGAAGGTCTGAGCCTGGTCGGTGTAAGGCGCCGTCCTGAAGATTGGCCGTTCTTTCGGTCCGATGTAGTACATCTGCAGCTTGGAAGCGCCGTGCTGCAGCAGGCTCGGCGCAACGATGTCGAGAACCGCGCTCGTCTCTAGATCGCGCTGGATGTCGGGTTTCGGCCGATGGTCAGGTCCAAGCAAGTAACCCCAGACGCTCACAACCGAAGCGGAGCCGGGCAGGTTCTGAGACCATTTTCCCTTCTCGTCGTAAACAAGGCTGACGCTGCCAGGCGATGTGCGCGCGATCGCCGCGCCGACATCGGAATTACGCTCGGGATCGTCGATTTGCGCCTGGAGCACACCTGCCAAGGTGCCGACGTCGCTATGAACCTGCCGCAGGAGCAAACTCACCTGGGCTGCGGTGGAATCGGCATATGTGCGGATGTATTCCTGGCTTGCTGCTTCCAGACCCTGTCCGACTTCGAGGGTGGCGTCGCGCGACAGCCTCTGAACATTCCAAAGTGCTAGTCCGCCGCTGACCAGCAGATCAAAGAGGACAGCTCCACCGACAACCAAGATGAACTTTGCCCGAAACGAACCTAGTCTTGCCGGTCTTTTCGATGAGCTTCTGTCCATCACAGCGGCTTTCGGCCGGAAGCTGCCCAGATCGGCCAGCCTGCATAACCCTTAGGGTGAAGAGCAGCAAAGACATGATCTTTGAATCCCTGCCGGAACCTGCGAATGAAATCCAATGAGTCACCCCTTCGAACGGCCATCTCACCTGCGTAGACATTTTCCCAAGCTTCGATGATGTCTGCGAAGTCTTGGGGATCCTCGTCCAGGTTCGTGACCATAAAGGAATCGACCCTGATACTATCGAACCCCGCGTCGGCGAGGAGATGGCGGCTTTTCGGCCCCATCTCGACATCCATGTCGAAGTACCTGAACAGTTTGGCGACCTCCTCGTAAGTCCATCTTATTGTTTCAGCATGTGGTTCGCCCAGGCAATGCGAATTTTTTTCGTTCGTGATGTAGACACGGCCGCCAGGCTTGCAGATGCGATAGAGCTCCCGCAGCAGCATCTCGGGACGGTTGAAAATCTGCAGCGAATGTCGGCAGGTCACAAAGTCAAATTGATTGTCTCGCAGCAGCATTTGGGAGGCGTCACCATAGGTGTACTCGATTCCCTGTAGATCGAAGTCGGCAGCGACCCTGCGAGCATATTCGAGGCTGCGCACGGAATGATCCAGCGCGACAAGGCGTGCCGGTTTGAATTCCCTTTGAACCAAGGCCGCGAAATCACCAATTCCGCAACAGATATCCGCAATGACAAGACCGTTGCGCAGGCCGTGGTGAGGCAACAGTTCACGTTCGTGCCTCCATGTCATTTTCGTCTGGGTGCGCAGAATGGGGATGAAAGTCTCGTCCTCGACAAAGCTCTGGCCCGGATAAAATGCCGAATCGTAGACTTCAACCGACAAGTTTGGTTGTGATGCCGCCAGCGTCTCGAACAAAGAGGTCGACCATGCCACCACACTCGACGTGATGATGACAATCTTCCGCTCCGGCCTGGTCCGGCAGCTTGCCGTGAGGATATCGGACAGAGTGGCGAAGGCAGTCATGTTGATGTGCGTCAGACGTTTGACATTGAGGTAGATGACCCCGCTGTATTTTTCCAAACTTTGCTGCACCAGCTTGAGGGCATCGGCGATCTCAGCGGCGCTTTCGGGCCGCATCTTGCCAGACAGCAACAGCTCCTGATTTGTCGGATCGAAATGAACAGTGAAGGGCAGGGGAAGCAGGCTCATCGGAAGTCCTCAGCCGAGGGGAAATCCGCAATGATTTGTATCCCTTGTCCGCCGTCTTTCTCAATTCGGATCGTGGCGCGGAATATTGCGGCCAAATCACTGAGCAAAACCGTCCCGTCGGACTTCATCACCAAGTATCCAGAACCGGCGCCGGGGACAGGTTGGCGTTCGCTTGATCTTGCATTGGCGTGCTTGCGGCCAAATGTTTCCTCGCCAGGAAACGCAATTCTCAGCCGATTGACTGTGGCGCTCCGATAGAGACTGAAACTTATCCTTCCCGGCTCGCTCGTTGAACGGAAAGCAAGTTCGATGAGCTCGTTCGTCGCGATGGAAAGAAAATTGGAATATCGAGCGGGATCGCTGTGACCTTGGCCGAGAATGTCTGAGAGATATTCCGTAATCCTGTCGCAAAACTGCCATCGGGATTTGAACATGGCAACGTTCAGTTCCAGCGATACCATCGGCGCAAAAGCATGGTCATCGAAGCTAGCTGCTTCCTGTTCCAATACAGCCTCCCTTCTTTTGCCTGGGGCGTCAGGTTGATGCATGCAATCGCTAAAGGCGCGGCGAAAATCGGTTGTTCACTGTGGTAGCGCAGGGCTTACGGATGTTTCCGCCCGGGTGATGAACTCGCCGATCGCCTCGACCGGAAGCGGCCTGCTAATCAAATAGCCTTGAAGTCTGTCGCAGCCTACACTGCGCAACCATTCCGCCTGACCTGGCGTCTCAACCCCTTCGGCCGTCACCTGCATATCGAGGTCATGCGCGAGGTTGACGATGCAGCGGACGATTGCCTGGCCTTTCAGATCGCTTTCGAGGTCGGTGATAAAATATTTGTCGATTTTGATCGTGTCGAAAGGGAATGTCTTCAGATAGCTCAGGGAAGAATATTCGGTCCCGAAATCATCAAGCGAGATTCGTATCCCTAGCACGTTGAGAGTATTCAGGGTGTCGATATTGTTGACGGTCCGCTCAAGGAGCACGCTTTCGGTTATCTCAAGCTCTAGACGGTCGGGCGGCAACCCGATCAAGTCTAGCGTTTGGGATACCCGATCAGTGAGTCCGCTTGTCAAGAATTCAGCCGCCGACAAATTGACCGCGACGATGTAATTCTGCGGCCACTTCATTGCCTCGCGACATGCCTGCTCCAAAACCCATGCACCTATTTCCGGCATCATTCCATCGGCCTCGGCCATCGGAATAAATGCCGTTGGCGGGATTTTTCCAAGTAGAGGGTGGTTCCATCTGAGCAATGCTTCGAAGCCGACAATGCTGCCGCCCTCGGCGATGGGTTGGTACTCAATAGAAAATTGTTCTTGGACCAAGGCCATGCGAAGGCTGCGGCGCAGCAGTTCGCGTTGTTCCAGCAACTCAAGCATTGACGGATCAAAGGGTCTTGCGCGACCGCGCCCGTCCTTTTTCGCGGCGTAGAGTGCGACGTCGGACGCCTTCATCAGCTGCTCCGGAGTTGTACCGTCCGGTGGAGCAGCAGATATGCCGATGCTGGTACCGACAAATAGTGCGATGCCATCTATCGTGAAGGGCTTTTTGAATGCATCAACCAAAGCTTCTGCTAGCCGATGCCCTTTGGCGGGATGTCCCAGGCCCCTTGATATGACGGTGAATTCGTCACCCGCCAGTCGATAGGCTCTGTCGTCGCTGGTAAGGCACTCTTGAATGCGGCTTGCAGCGAGCTGAAGAAGCTTGTCGCCGGCCGGATGCCCAAGCGTGTCGTTAACGGGTTTAAAATCGTCCAGATCGAGTTGCATCAGGGACAGAGTCTCGTTCGAGCCTGCGGTCTCCCGTAACAACACAGCGAGGTCCTCGCTGAACTGGCGTCGGTTCGGCAATCCAGTGAGCGGATCGTGGGTGGCCAGATGCAAAAGGGTTGCGCGCTCATCGTCGGCAGATTCCTCGGACCGAACCACGGCAAACAGATCTCCGATCCGATAGATCGTCAGTCCGTGCGACGCTGGCGCGCCAAGATCCCCCGATATTTGCAAAGGCTGGGCACTGTCGCCCAATGAACGGAGGGCGAGCGTAATTGCCGATTTGTCCAATTCTGGAAAATGCTCCCAAAACGACGCAGCTGGTTTGACAGAAGCAGGCAGCTCATTGCCGAGCAAATTCTCGACGGGATTGAAATCGCGGTCAAAGAACAAAAGCCGGTCGATCGAGCTCGAAGCTTTTGCCTCTGTTTGTCCGAGCGCCGAGGGGGCCGCATGAATTTTCTGCATGTCCGAGGCCCTCCCTAGTCTCATGTCATAACCAGATATTGTAGCAAATCAGCTCCCGCACAACTTGTGCACGCCAAGATTTACATTAGGCATTTCTGATTAACAATCCCCAACCTCTGCCCAACTCGCGCTCGGATGGGCTTATGCAACGTCTTTATTACCGCGACCCATTTGCATCCATCGTCTCGGCTGCGACCCTTCGACGAACTGCGGGCAGGGGATCTCACACGCCCGATCCGCACTCAGTCATGAACCAGTCGATAAAGCGGCGGACTGGCTTTTTCGCCCAGCTGTTCGATATGACGTAATAGCCCTGGTTCTCTGCCGTCGCGATGTCGGAAAGCACCAGCAGATCGCCGCGTTCGATCTCGCGGCGGAACACCTCGACAGGGCAGAGCGCCACGCCATGGCCGGCGATGACGGCCGTCGCCAGCATGTTGAAATCCTGGAATATCGGCCCCCGAAGCGGCTCCGGCGCTTTCTGGCCGGCCCTGCGGAACCATTCCTTCCAGCCGTCGACGGATTCGTCGTGCAGCAGATCGGCGCCGGCGAGCGAGACGTCGTCGATCGTCCAGTTGCGTTTGGCAAGGTAATGGCGACTGGCGACGGGCTGGTTGCGGCGGGAGAAGAGCAGGCGGCTTTCCCTGCCGCCGCTCAGATCCTCGCCCATGGTGATCAGCACGTCCAGGCTCTCGTCGTCGAAGCGGTCTTCGGCGCGCGCGTAGACGATCCTGACGTCGAGATCGGGGTCGCTCTCCTGGAAGGAGGGCAGGGCCGGGACGAGCCAGCGAGATGCGATCGAGGGAATGCAGCCGACGGTGATGGCCCGCATGTTGTGATCGCGCCGCAAGTTGCCGGTCGCATGCGCGATCGCCGCCAGCGATCCCGATACGGCGCGGTAATATTCGCCGCCGGCTGCGGTCAGCGCAACGCCGCGGCCTGATTTCTGTAACAGCTTGCGGCCGAGCCAGGTCTCCAGATGCTTGATCTGATGGCTGATCGCCGCATGGGTAACGTGCAGCTCGTCACCCGCTTTCGAAAGGCTCATCAGGCGGGCCGTGGCCTCGAAGGCGCGCAGGGCGTTCAATGGCGGCAATTGCATTTGTAAAATTTCCTCACAGATGACGCAAGAATCATCATTTGAAAATATCAGCTATTTCAATAGCTAATTGTCGTGAGCGATAAAAATGAATCATCGCTACATCTTCAATAATTTATCAGGAGAATAGGCGATGTTCGTCAGAAATCTGAAGGAGGTGGAGCTCACCGAGCGTTTCGTCGACTGGGGCAACGGCACGAGCCACCGCTTGCTGACCAAAGACGACGGCATGGGTTTTACGGTTTGCCATACCGTCGTTCGCGCCAATAGCGAGGCCTTGCTTCAATACCGCAATCACCTGGAGGCCTGCTATTGCATCAAGGGCGAGGGCGAAGTGGAGGATATGGACGGCAACGTCTTTCCGATCCGCGCCGGTGATATCTATGTGCTGGACAAGCACGACCGCCATTATCTGCGCGGCGGCAAGGATCAGGACCTTATTCTCGTCAGCATCTTCAATCCTCCGCTGGCGGGAACCGAACGGCACGATCTGAACAACAACAGCGGCTCAGAATATTGAGTGATCCCGTCGTCGATGTAGCGAGGTGAAAAGCAGAGCCCGGCAAATGGCGGGCTCTGCTTCCGGCGCGAACGGCCAGGCGTCCGCTGCCTATTCGTGGCGACTTACGGCGCCGCGCGCAGCCTATTGCTGCGGCTGCTGCTGGCCCGGCGGCGGAGTGCCGATTTTTTCCAGAACTTTCTTGGCCAGAGCCGGATCGCTCTGCGCGGCCGTCAGGATCGACGAGTATTCCTCGACAGAGATGTCGGGAGAAGCTTTCACGGTGTCGACCATCTGTTTCTTGGCCTCCTCCTGCAGCTGTTGCTTGGCAGTCTCGTCCTTCGTCGCGCCGATCTTGGCCGAATATTCCTGCCTCACCTTGTCGACCTGCAGATAGGCAACGGCGAAGGCCTCGATTTTCTGATCGCTGACGGCTGCTGTCGCACCGCTGCCGCCGGGCTGTCCCTGCATCGGCGTCTGGCCTTGCGCCGGCTGCTGCGTCTGTGCCGGCTGCTGCTGCGCCTGGGCCATGTCGACAGCGGATGCCGGGCTGAAAGCAAGCAGACTGAAGGCCGCAGCGCTCAATGTTGCGACAGATGTGTAACGAGTGATCATATTCGTTCCTCTTCAAGTGCATGATTTGGTTGGCAGCAGGACCGCCTCGGTCAAATCGCTCAGCCCTCGAAGGCCAAGCGAGGTCGCGACGATGGAACCTTTAAGAGGGCACGGTGCGGCGGTAAGGGGGCGATTTGCTGACGATTGAGCGGCAGCTTTGTGACCGTCGGCATGTCGAGTGGTGCAGGAAATTCCAGTCATTGCCGGATTCTGTTATGCTTGGACCTGGGCGACATTCATCGCTGATCTGGATGCAGAAATGCCGCCAGGAACGTGGCGACGGCGGCCTCGGCGTGCCGGTGAATCTCCTGCTTCGTCGGAATGGTCGCATCGCCCAGCATCATCACCCGGTTAACGGGATCGGCCATCACCAGCCAGTTGAACTGTGACGCGGCGACGGTTGAATCGGAGAGCTGCAGCAGTTTCTTGCCGGCAAATTGTTCGAAAGCGCTGCCCATGACCTCGAGCGCCCGTGCGGGGCCGCGTGCGTAAAGCACCTTGGCCGAAAAGTGTGATCGGTTTTCGGACGACAACATGCTCCAACTATTTAATTTAGAACAGGATGGTGGTTGAAGGCTGTTCAATTGGATCTGGAAGCCAAGCGCATCATCCAGCGTGGGCCGGGAAAGCCGGTCAGACTTTTCAAATGCCTTTGACACATCTGTCGGCTCAGCCCAGGGAACGGATGTCGCGCGCGACCTCTGTTTGTCTGGTTAGGCTTCGGCTAAAGCAATTCTAGCAAACACCGTGCGGGAGAGCTTGTTTCGCAGCGCAGCCGCTCTATGTCCTCTCCGGTTTCAGCATGAGATCTGCAGGCAGTATTCACCGTAAATCCGGGTGCCGATGGCGTTGTCCGCCGGCCGGCTTGAAGGAGCTGAGCAATGAAAATTCTCATGGTTCTCACATCGCATGACCAGTTGGGAAACACTGGAAAGAAGACGGGATTCTGGCTCGAGGAGCTTGCTGCTCCTTATTTCGTTTTCCGCGACGCCGGGGTCGATATCACACTCGCTTCGCCGAAGGGCGGCCAGCCTCCGCTCGATCCGAAGAGCAATGAGCCGGCCTTCCAGACGGAAGACACGAGACGGTTCGAACGAGACGCGGCCGCAATGGGTGCGCTCGCCAACACGCTGAGGCTGTCCGACATCAACCAGGCGGACTATGACAGCGTGTTCTTCCCCGGCGGGCACGGCCCGCTTTGGGATCTGACGAACGACCGCAATGCGCTGTCGCTTATCGAGGACATGCTTTCGGCGGGAAAACCTGTGGCGCTCGTTTGCCATGCACCCGGCATCCTGACGAATGTGAAAGCGCCGGATGGAAAGCCCATCGCCAAGGGCCGGGCCGTCACGGGATTCACCGATTCCGAAGAAGAGGCCATGCACCTGGTCGAAGTCGTTCCCTACCTGCTCGAGGACGTCCTGAAAGAGCAGGGCGCAAAGTTTTCGAAGACGGCGGATTGGGGCGTGCA
This sequence comes from Rhizobium leguminosarum, assembly GCF_002953715.1. Lineage (GTDB taxonomy): Bacteria > Pseudomonadota > Alphaproteobacteria > Rhizobiales > Rhizobiaceae > Rhizobium > Rhizobium leguminosarum_V. The sequence goes on along the minus strand of NZ_CP025012.1, from coordinate 2,714,454 downwards.
TGTCGTCCAGGATGGCCTGCTGATCACCGGCCAAAACCCGGCCTCGTCAAAGCAGGGCGCCCGAACGCTGCTTGATGCCTTGGGAAAGCAAGCCGCGGCTTAAGCACTTCAGCCCCTGGGCACGATTGCTGCCCAGGGAGGTCGAGATCTCTTCATTCGGCTTGTGCCGACGCCGGCCGCAGGCGGGTTTCGACGACGTCTGCGGCACCAGCGCATCGGCCCGAAAATCGATTGTCGGAAAGCACGATGCGAGGATTGAAAGAGTTAAAGAGTTAGGCGTCCTTTGTGCGTCCGAAAGGCGCTCTAAGGCGGTGGAGAGCCAATTGCACGACGTTCGAACACGGGATGGGAGGCATCTGACATGACCAGGAAATATACCGGGCAATGCGCCTGCGGCGCGGTGAGATTTGCCTTCGACACGGACCCGAACTTTGTCGCCAATTGCCATTGCCTGGATTGCAAGAGGGCAACGGGCGGCGAGGCCGCCACGTTCTTCGCCGTGCCGCAGGAAGATTTCACCGTGATCAGCGGCAGCCCGAAAGCGTTTCATTACATCGCCGATTCAGGCAAGGGGCTCGACCGCAACTTTTGCCCCGATTGCGGCGCGAGGTTATTCAGCAGCAACCTCGAGAGCTTCCCCGGCCTCGTCTTCGTGACGCTCGGCAGCCTCGACCGGCCCGAGTTGATCAAGCCTGGGGTCGAAATGTTCACCCGGCGCCGGCTGGCCTGGGCAAGGCCGCTCGATCTTCCGCAGTTCGATGGCATGCCTGGCTGAGCCGCGATAGACCTAATGCGCGTCGCAATCTTTCAGATTCGCTCCTTGCGCTTTAGGTCTTTGTTTCCACGCATATCGTTATCGCAAAACCGCTGCACAGTTTTGCGCGACACGCGTTAAGCATTTTTCTTGAAGAAAAATTCGATCCGGTGTCGGATCGGCCAAGCCACGCCCGTCCTAGGTTCGTCCATTCCGTAAATCCAAAAAGGATCACGACCATGCCGAGTACCATACGCCTGCACCGCGTTCTGGCTACCACCCCGGAGAAAGTCTATCGCGCATTCCTGGAGGCGGACGCGCTTGCCAAGTGGCTTCCGCCGAACGGCTTCCTCTGCACCGTGCACCATTCGGAGCCGGTTGTCGGCGGCACATTCAGAATGTCCTTCCGCAACTTCACGACGGGCAATAGCCACGCGTTCGGCGGCGAATATCTCGAGCTCGTCCCGGGCGAACGCCTGCGCTACACCGACAGGTTCGACGACCCCAACCTGCCTGGCGAAATGGAAGTCAGCGTGACGCTGAAGAAGGTTTCGGTCGGCACCGAGGTGGATATCGTGCAGGCAGGTGTGCCTGATGTCATTCCGCCCGAGGCTTGTTATCTCGGCTGGCAGGAGTCGCTGCGAAACCTCGCCAGGGTCGTCGAACCCGACATCCAGGAATAGCGCAAGATCGCGCCGGCCGGACGACAACCGTCCGGCATCGGCGACATCAACTACTGCCGATGCCGCGTTTGGCCAGGGCTTTGCGGGCGGCTGCAGCGCCCCAGTCGTCGGAAAGGTCCTGCCCCTCGATTTCGCTTTCCGCGATCGGCGTTGCCCGGATCAGCGGTACGGAGCCGAAAGGCAGACTGTCGATCCGGCCTGCGTCGCGGCTGAGCATGATGCGGGTCATCGGGCGGTAATCTTCGGTCAGCCGGCAGAACAGGATGGCGCCGTGCTTCTCGACATCGCGAGCGACGCGATAACCGTCTGCCACGAGGTCGCCGATGTTGATCAACAGGTTCGCCCAGTTTTCGATTCCGGCCGCATCCAGTCTCGCGGCGTCGAATTCCATGAAAAGCTCGCACTCGACGCCGTTCTCCGGCTCGGATATGCCGGCCCAGGGGGTCGACAGCCCGTCGGTGGCAAGAGTCAGCCTTCCCGGCGCATGGATGGCGAGGATGCGGCGATGCGGGCCGAACCATTTCGTCTGGGCGTGAATGTTGGCCGTTCCGCGCTCAGCGGCAAAGTCCTCCTGGACTGTACCGTGGCTCTGCCAGAAGACGCGCCGCGCAGCGGCTGCGGTTTCGTAGATCGGGTCGTCGGGGCCGCGCGGCACGATCGTTCGATCATAATCGGTTTCGAGTGTGATCTCTCCCCGCATGAATGGAAACTTCGGCTTCTTCCAGCGGATTATCACCTTGTTAAAGGGGGGCACCCCTGATGCACCCAGCTTTTCGACGACATCGGAGATGATATCGAGTGGATGCCGGGATGCCTCCGGGACATAGTTTCCTTCGGCATCGCGGTAACCGCCCGTCCGGGAGGAATGCCCCGCCTGCATCGTGGTGGCTGTCCATTCGCCGCTGACCGCGCCCGCCGGCGCCTTGCCGAGAGCCGGCGCAAGTTCCCGGATCGCATCGTCAATCGAATAGGATGCCACGTCGCCCTCCGCCTTCGCCCAAAGATCGTATCCCCCGCGGCTGCTCGGCCCGCGAGCAGAAGCTAGCGCGGAGGCGTCGCCGATCAATAGCGAGGTGGATGGCTCAAGCAGAGGAGGCGCCCAGATCCCTGGGCGCAGGAGCTAGGTGAGGTAAGGTCTGCGGCGCTTATTTGCTTCCGTCGTTCGGCCGCGCCTTGGCGCTATCGTTGTTGGTCGACGAGGCGGTTTTTCCGTCCGGTTGCTGCCCGAAATATGTGCCGCCGAGATGGCGGCTGGGCCGCTTCTTCCCGTGAGAGCGAGACGGCGGGCACATCGAGCCGCCGGCCGATGACCTCGGCGATCTGCCTGAAGGGAACTCCCTCTTCCGCGACTGCCAGGAACGGGCCGCCGTCGGCGCCGCGCTCGATCGCCAGCCGATAGACGCGGGCGGCGTTGAGCCGGTGCACGGCCGGCCAGCGGTTTTGCCCTTCGCCGATATAGGCCGAGACGCCCTTGCGCCGGGCCAAATCGATCAGGATCGGCACGAAGCCGTGGTCCCCATGGCCATGCACCGAGGGCGGGAGCCGGACGGTGGAGGCGCGCACGCGTCTCTCGCAGCGAATTCCTGGATAAATTTACCATCGCAAGAAAATCGTCTTTCATTTCACAGTATATGTGTTAACACTTTATTAGGGATGGGGAGTATTCCGGTTCTGATTTAAGAAAAATGGGCATTGTTGCCGATAATATCGGCACGACAGCATGTTCAACTCGTGTCATGCTGGTTTACTAGTCTTGAATCAATGCCGGGTTACTTGTTTTGTATTATGGGGGGTTATTTTGATGGGTACGCAAAGCACCGGCGGCGGCAGCACGACTTCTTTCTCCAATACGCCGCAGGCGAAGGATGACTCTTACATCTGGACAGAAGACCAACTGCTCAGTCTCCAGCTCTACAATGCGGCCACCAAAACCATAACCCTCGACGTGATGTCGAATGATCTTGGCGGGAATGCCAAATCCCTCTTCTCGATCGACGACGGAGATGGCAATCCAATTACCACCGACTACGAGCTTCTTGCGAAAGACGTCGGAGCGAATGGGGCATCTGCCTGGGAGAAGACCCTGCTCGGCAATTGGGTCAGGATCAATAATGGAAAGATTGAATACCGTCTTAGCGATGGAAGCGGCATCGCGGCCTCGGGCGCGGATATCAACACGCTGTCTGCCGGTGAAATCCTCAAAGATAGTTTCGTCTACGCGATACGGCTCGGCAATGGCACGCTGAGCGAGGCAAATGTCTCGATCTCGCTCACCGGCGCCAACGATGCGGCTTCGATCGTCGTCGATGCGACGGTCACCGACGATCGGGCGACGGTCGAGGCGGGTGCGGCCGGCAGCGGCGATCCGAATGCCTCCGGCAAGCTGACGGTCAGCGATGTCGACGACGGCGAGGCGGCGTTTGCCGCCCCGGCCTCCCTCAACGGCATCTATGGCAGCTTCACCTTCAATGCCGCCAGCGGCAGCTGGACCTATACGCTCGACAATAACCGGGCCGCGACGCAGGCGCTCAACCAGGGCGACGCCGTCAGCGACACGCTGAGCGTCAGCTCGCTCGACGGCACGGCCAGCCACAACATCGTCGTCGCCATCACCGGCGCCAACGATGCGGCTTCGATCGTCGTCGATGCGACGGTCACCGACGATCGGGCGACGGTCGAGGCGGGTGCGGCCGGCAGCGGCGATCCGAATGCCTCCGGCAAGCTGACGGTCAGCGATGTCGACGACGGCGAGGCGGCGTTTGCCGCCCCGGCCTCCCTCAACGGCATCTATGGCAGCTTCACCTTCAATGCCGCCAGCGGCAGCTGGACCTATACGCTCGACAATAACCGGGCCGCGACGCAGGCGCTCAACCAGGGCGACGCCGTCAGCGACACGCTGAGCGTCAGCTCGCTCGACGGCACGGCCAGCCACAACATCGTCGTCGCCATCACCGGCGCCAACGATGCGGCTTCGATCGTCGTCGATGCGACGGTCACCGACGATCGGGCGACGGTCGAGGCGGGTGCGGCCGGCAGCGGCGATCCGAATGCCTCCGGCAAGCTGACGGTCAGCGATGTCGACGACGGCGAGGCGGCGTTTGCCGCCCCGGCCTCCCTCAACGGCATCTATGGCAGCTTCACCTTCAATGCCGCCAGCGGCAGCTGGACCTATACGCTCGACAATAACCGGGCCGCGACGCAGGCGCTCAACCAGGGCGACGCCGTCAGCGACACGCTGAGCGTCAGCTCGCTCGACGGCACGGCCAGCCACAACATCGTCGTCGCCATCACCGGCGCAGATGATGGTCCAGCTAGGCAGGCGCCGACCGACATTAAGCTGACGCCTGTCGTTCCGGCGGATAGCGTTAACTTCAATAGTTTTGAGTTCAGTGGGCTGCTGACGGCGACTGATCCCGACGCAGGTGGATTCAGCTTCAGCATTGCCTCGCAGTCGAATCCGGGCTTGTTTTCGATTACCGGCAATACGCTTCATTCGGATGCGCTATCGACGAACGGTACATTTTCAGTGACGGTAACGGCAACGCAGACCGGTGATCCTATAGGCCCGGCCTTCGAAAAGACCGAGACGTTCACGATTATCACCGGTGGCAATGGCAACTCAGTGGACAATCCGACCGGTGGAACGGGCGACGATATGCTCTACGGCGGTGGCGGTAACGATATGATGTTCGGGCTCGGAGGTGACGACACTCTTTTCGGCCAAGACGGCAACGACACCCTAAACGGTGGTGCTGGCAACAACACCCTGACCGGGGGCGTGGGAAATGATACCTTCTTTTTCCAAAAGTTTGCCACCACCACGAACCATATGACTGACTTTAACGCTGGGACGAATAGCACAACCGTGGACAGGTTCCAGTTGGACGTCGGAGGCGGCACGTTCGAGTTCGCCGTCGGCAACAACAATACAAGCGTGGACAATGTGAAGGTGGGAAACAACGGCACGATCAATGTTGCCGGAACGGAGGTTGCCGTCAAAACGGACGTGAGCGTCACGAACGCAACCGTCCAGAGCACCATCAATGGTTACAGCAACATAACCACAGGGGCATTGTTCGTGTTCCACAACACGGATCTCGGCCATGCGGCGGTCTACTACGATCAGAACCCAAGTTCAGCCGGCGGCGCGGTGCTGGTTGCTGAATTCGACAACATCACCACCCTCAGCGGGCTTACAAATTTCAACTCGGGCGACTTCTTGTTTAGCTGAGGCGGTCTGTGATCACGACCAGCATTCACCGCAGACGCAGCCCAATGGAGACCTCGCCTGCGGCGTACGTACTCGGGCCTGACGGGGAGGTCCCGGACGTTTGTGCGCCCCGCGCGCTGGGCGCGACGGATTCATCGGGTGGTGGATAGCATCAGGTCACACGCGTTGCGGCAGCCTGCCGACCTCAATTGCCGTCGTTGGGCCGTGCCTTGGCGCTGTCATTGCTGCTGTCCGAGGCGGTTTTTCCGTCCGGCTGTTGGCCGAAATAGGTGCCGCCGAGGTGGCCGCCGGCGCTGGTGTTCTTGACCTGCTGTTCGGCGCGTTTCTGAAGTTCACGGGCGTTGGTCTTGCTCATTTTCGGCTCCATATTTGAGGTCGACCTGTGGTCAACCGATGGAGGCCGACACTGTTCCATATTTTTCTGCGCCAACCGCCGGGGCTGGCTGTTCGGTGAGAGCAAAAGATCGGCCGACTGGCTGGCATTTGTGAGGCTGGGCGGGAACAGTTCGGGGTTTTGCCTGTTGTTCGAATTCAACATGGAGAAACGAACATGGGCATGACGACACCGAAAGACGGCGCCCCCGGCACGACCGACCAGTCACCCCGCTGGGAAGGGCCGAGGGGGAATAAGCCTCGCGGCTACATGAAGGCCAAGGATGATCCGGATCGCGACCGTGACGCGCATGGCGAAAACAATCGCGACCCCGAGACCAGAGATCTCGGCGATGCGCTGAAGCAGAAGGGCGATTGACATGGCCAACCCCGAGAAAGACGCGACCGGCCAGTTCGCCACGTCGCGGGCCGACCGGAAGAGCACCGGCGTCGCCAGCGCCAAGCCGACCGTCATCACCGGCTCCGAGGATGCGACGGTAAACAAGAACCCGCCCGGCAAGAAAAAGCCTGAGAAGGATTGGGACATTAATTACGATCCCGCCGATAGGAACGAGAGCCGGTCGCACTAGCTCGGGCTGTCGCTGGTTCTCCTCACGAGCCAAGCCGGCAGGCATTTCCGTTTTCTCCAGTCACGGAAATGCTCCATTTTTATATGCGGGCACGGTTACGCTACCCACCGAAATAGGCCGGATGGTCGATATCGGCGAGGAGGCCGGGCTGCTGCGGCTGCCAGCCGAGCAGCGCGCGGGTATGCTCGCTCGATGTCGGGATGTCGAAGCCGGCGAACATGGCGAACCAGCCGAAATGCTCGGCCGCTTCTTCCCGTGAGAGCGAGACGGCGGGCACATTGAGCCGCCGGCCGATGACCTCGGCGATCTGCCTGAAGGGAACTCCCTCTTCCGCGACTGCCAGGAACGGGCCGCCGACGGCGCCGCGCTCCAGCGCCAGGCGATAGACGCGGGCGGCATCGAGCCGATGCACGGCCGGCCAGCGGTTTTGCCCTTCGCCGATATAGGCCGAGACGCCTTTGCGCCGGGCCAGATCGATCAGGATCGGCACGAAGCCGTGATCGCCATGGCCATGCACCGAGGGCGGGAGCCGGACGGTGGAGGCGCGCACGCCGCGGGCGACAAGCGATACCGCGGTGATTTCTGAGGCGCGAGGGTAGGTCTCCGACGTCGGCATGGGCGGATCCTTCTCGGTGCCAACGCGGCCGGGGGCAAAGCCGAGGCCGGCCGTGACCAGCAGCGGACGATTGGAGCCTTGGAGGGCTTCGCCGAGCGCCTCTATGGCGCGCCGGTCGGCGGCGCAGTTCTCGGCGAATTTCGAGAAATCGTGGTTGAAAGCCGTGTGGATCACGGCGTCCGCCTCGGCCGCACCGCTCTTCAGGCTTTCCAGGTCATCGAGCGTGCCGCGATGGACCGCAGCACCGGCTGCCGCCAGTTGATCCGCTCCCTTGTCCGAGCGGGTGAGGCCGAGCACCTGATGGCCGGCGGCGATCAATTCATTGACGACGGCCGAGCCGACCCAGCCGGTGGCTCCAGTGACGAATACGCGCATGTGATATCTCCAGTTTTTGCCGGAGACACATATCGGCTCTGCCTGTATCATGGTAAAGTAGTGATATTATCATGGTATAAAGGCTAACAGGATGGGTGAATTCGTCACCTCGGATAACCGGCTCGGCGCCTATCTGAAGGGTCGCCGCGTCAGGCTCGATCCCGCGGCCCTCGGTTTTGCGGGGGAGCGGCGGCGCACGCCGGGTCTGCGGCGCGAGGAGGTGGCGAGCCGCGCCAATATCAGCCCGACTTGGTACACCTGGCTGGAGCAGGGGCGCGGCGGTGCGCCGTCTGCCGACGTGCTCGACCGGATCTCTCGCGCGCTGATGCTGACGGATGTCGAGCGCGAGCATCTCTTCCTCATCGGCCTCGGCCGGCCGCCCGAGGTGCGCTACCACAGGCAAGAAGGCGTGACGCCGAGGTTGCAGGGCGTGCTCGATGCCCTCGACCCGAGCCCGGCGCTGATCCGCAACGCCATCTGGGACGTCATTGCCTGGAACAGGGCGGCGACTGTGCTTCTAACCGATTACGGAGCGCTGCCGCCGGAAGAGCGCAACGTGCTGCGCTTCATCTTCCTCGATCCGCGCGTACGCGCCGCGCAATACGACTGGGAAAGTGTCGCCCGCTTCGTCGTCGCCGCTTTCCGCGTGGATGCGGCCCGCGCGGGGGCGGCAGCTGAAGTCGAGCCCCTCGTCGATGAACTCTGCCGCAAGAGCCCCGAATTCCTGGCGATGTGGCGCGACAACGACGTGCGTAGCCACGGCGAGGGCGCCAAGCACATCAAACACCCCATCCTCGGCCCACTCGCTTTCGAATATTCCGCCTTCCAGGTGGATGGCCGGCCGGATCTCAGCATGGTGGTATACAACCCGGCGACGGCCGCGGATGCGGCGAAGATCAGGGGCTTGGTGGGCTGAGACGAGGGCAATTGGTTGATCGATGATATAGCGGTCATCATCGCCTCAAACCGGACAAATCTGCCGTCATCCTGTGCATCGACGCGCGCAAGATTGATGCTGCGCGGGGGTTGGGGGATTTCAATGAATTCATATCGTGCCGCGGTCTTGGTCGCCGCGTCGGTCTTGATGGTGCTGTCTGCGTCGGCGGCATCCGCCTGGGGCGAACCCCCAAGGCATGACAAAGCTGTGAAAAGCTAAAATACTACTCCTGCTAGAAAATTCATTGACCGTGCCGGTGTCAGCTGCTTTCCTCCCGATAGACCAAGGCGAATGGATCTTGAAGGAGATATCCATGACAGTTCTTACAAAACCTGTGGCGGTCGATGATGTCAGCAGCGCTTCCGAGAATGACGTGATCTCGGGCAATCTGCTGGATAATGATCTGGCCGGGGGCTCCGGCAACATGTTCCTCAACTTCTTCGATGGCGAGCGGGTTCTCGCCAAGACGGCCGGGCAGATCACCGATATCGAGGGTGAATACGGCACGTTTCACGTCAAGGCCGACGGCTCTTATACCTATACGCTGAACGAGGCCGCCAAGGCGGGCTTCGTTGACGGAATGACGTTGACGGAGACGATCGGCTACAAGATCTCCGACGGCGCCGGCAACACCGATGTCGGCCATTTCACGCTCGACATTCACGGGGTCACGAGCCCGCCGGTCGCGGTCGACGACGCCTTCTCCTTCCGCGAAGGAAGCGAGATGGCCCGCAACGTGCTCGCCAATGATCACGCGGGAGAGGCGGGCACGCTCTTCCTGCGCTCGGTCGAGGGCACCAGCATTCCTGCCGGTCAGGGGCAAGGGCAGACGACCGACGTGGCGGGTGAATTCGGCACCTTCCATTTCGCAAGCAATGGAAGCTTCACCTACGATCTCAATCCGGCCGTCAAGGCGGGCCTCGATGATGGCGAGCATGTCACCGAGAAACTCCAATATTACAAGGTCTCTGACGGCGCCGGTCACGCGGATGCCGGCGTGATCACCCTGACCGTCGACGGCGTGACGGACGGAAAGTCGTTGAACACCAATCATGTCGAGGCCCAGGCGGATGTGGTGCGCCCCTTCCTGGACCATTACGAACTCCAGGGGGTCGCGATCGATCCGCTAACCGGCAAGTATTACGTCAGTTCCGGCCATGGTTTCCCAGATGATTCCATGGTGAGCATTTACGACAACGCCGCGGCATTTGAAGCCGACAACGCCAGCGGCGCCATCTCTCTCGGCGACTATGACAAGGGCGAATATGACATCGGCGGAACCTATTTTTCGGTCCGCGGCGGCGAGATCGTCGGAAGAACCAACGAGGCGAGAGGCGAGGAGGACCCTTTCCCCGATCAGACCTATCTCGCAAAATGGGATGCCGCCGACGGATCGCTCGATCAGCGGAGCGACCCGATCCCGGGTCTTATCGGCGAGAATGGGGCGGGTACGTTCGACTGGGGTGGATTCACGGCCGTCAATACGATGCAGGATTCGACCGGCATCTACGTCGTCGGCCGCATCAATGATTCCACCTGGCAGGTCTCCAAAATCGATCCCGAAACGCTGAGCCCGATCGAATCCAAGACCTTCGCGGCGGGCGGGCTCGGATACGGCTTTGCCGTCGACGGCACGTTCTTCTTCGGCGATTCCTCCAGCAGCGAGCATATCGGCACGGCCTTCGACTTCGAAACCGGGGTCAAGACAACGGTTGACGTCAACATCGCCATACCGGGAGACGACTTGATCACCAACGTGGTCTATGACTCAGCGGCGGATAATCTCTACATCACCAACACCGGGATCGACGAAATCTCCGTGGTGCACAATATCTCGGAGATACTCTTCGCCTGACGGTCTTTGCTGGCCGAATGCCGACGCCGCCCCGCCCGTTCTCTTTACGGCGGGGCGTTTAGCTGGCCGGAGCCTTCGTAAACACAACTCAGCAGAATTGCAGCTGCGCTTACTGCAGCGTGCGCGTCTGGATCTGCTCGGCGGCGTGAGGCGCGGATGCGGGCAGAGGGCTGCCTTCGAGGCCGGTCGCTACCACTGAAACGCGGAACTTGCCGTCGAGGCTGCGGTCGAGATCGCCCCGACGTATGCAGTCTTGCCGTTTCGGACAAGGCCGCTCTCCAGCCAGTACGAGGCGTCTCCGGCTGTTCCGGCAGCAAGAGCGGTGGGCCGTGCGGAACATGGATGGCGGCCGACGCCTTCAGCCGGCCGAGTGGACCGGTTTCGGCCGATGAATTGGAACCATGAACCCGCCGTACTGTTTACCTGGAAGGCGCGGAAGCGCCGATAACGGGGATGCCGATTGCCGGCCAACCCGGTAATGACGATCGGCCTTTCGGTTCGCCTATGGAGGAGCACGACATGCAAACGACCCGATCGAAAGAACTGGCGGACGAATACCTGCGGCTTGGCGGCAAACGGCTGGCCAAGATCGATGACAATATCGTCAAGATCCGCCACTGGGATGATGACACGCCGGAGGCCGAGGCCTTCTGGCAGAAGCACATTGAGCCGTTGGATGACAAGCGCCGCGTAGAGGTCGAAACGCACCTTCCCACGATCAACGACAGGTGATCGCGAATCAACGACCGGTGATGGCGGCGATTTCCCCGGAGCGCAGGACATTGAAGCACGACAGCGCCGCGCGTCTGAAAATACGCGGCAGGCTGTCGTGCTCGGATCGCGCCGCTGCGCTACTGCAGCGTGCGCGTCTGAACCTGCTCGGCGGCGTGAGGCGCGGATGCGGACAGCGGTGCGCCTTCGAGGCCGGTCGCTACCACCGAGACACGGAACTTGCCGTCGAGGCTGCGGTCGAAGATCGCGCCGACGACGATATCGGCGTCTTCCTGCACTTCGTCACGAATGCGGCTTGCCGCCTCGTCAACTTCGAATAGCGTCATATCCGAACCACCGGAAATTGAGATCAGCACGCCCCTGGCGCCCCGCATCGAGATATCGTCGAGAAGCGGGTTGGCAATTGCTGCTTCCGCCGCCTTCATCGCGCGGCTCTCACCGGAGGCTTCGCCAGTGCCCATCATGGCGCGGCCCATACCTTGCATGACCGACTTCACGTCAGCAAAATCGAGGTTGATCAGGCCTTCCTTGACGATCAGATCGGTTATGCAGCCGACGCCCGCATAGAGCACACGGTCGGCCGTCATGAAGGCATCGGCGAACGTCGTTTTCGCATCAGCAATGCGGAAGAGGTTCTGATTGGGAATGACGATGACCGTATCGGCGGCCTGGCGAAGCGCCTCGATGCCGATTTCCGCCATCCGCATGCGGCGGTTGCCTTCGAAGGTAAAGGGCTTGGTGACGACGCCGACCGTCAGGATGCCGGCGGCACGCGCAGCGCGGGCGATGACAGGTGCAGCACCCGTGCCTGTGCCGCCGCCCATGCCGGCGGTGACGAAGCACATGTGTGAGCCGGCCAGGTGATCCATGATCTCATCGAGCGACTCTTCGGCAGCCGCATGGCCGACCTCCGGCAACGAACCGGCGCCGAGACCCTCCGTCACATTCGCGCCGAGCTGGATGCGGCGCGTCGCCTTGGAGGTGGCCAGCACCTGAGCATCCGTGTTCGCAGCGACGAATTCGACGCCCGCCAGCTTTTCCGCGATCATATTGTTGATCGCATTGCCACCACCGCCGCCGACGCCAATGACTGTAATATGCGGCCGTAGTCCAGAAATGCCGCTCTTGGCGTCCGTCATCGCGCTCTCCTTTGATGCTTCGTTCATGCCCACCCTCGTTTGCGGACGGCGAATCGGGCGTCAGGATACGCGAGCAACAAGGCAGAGGCGAGGCGAAAGACGTGTCGGTGGGAGCGGTTATCGGGAAGGGGGCTTGGTTGTGGCTTTGAGGAAGGGAGCATTATGCCGGGAGCTGAGAATTACGCTTCAGGGATAGGTCGCGAAAGCAGCCTTGCGCCAAAAGCGGGCATCCCATCGAGATAAAACGCTATCGTGCGTTTCCTGCCCCATCGGCGAGGTGGCGGCCGTGACAGGACTCCCTTACGCGAACCGGACCGCTTTTCTCGCGCGCGTCTTTGCGACGGCTTCCTCGCGATCGCGAGCCGACCCGCGGTGGAAAGCGCAAAACTGGAAGACGCAGAAGCACCGATGACAGGACGCCGATCGCAGGACAGCCGGCCTTGTCCCGGCAATGACGATCGGTCGCTAGGGAAACGCGTCAAGGAAGTTTTGATACACAATATAGAAGTGTTCGCCAACCTTGCTGACGCTGAAAGGCCAGTCCGAACCAGGATAGAGATTGACGCATTCTTTCTTTTCCGAGCACAATTTTTGGGTTCGCTGTTGCCAGGCGGCGGATTGCTCGCCGCTGGGCAGGGCAATCTCATCACTCTCATCGTACACAAGCGTCGTGGATGTTGTCGCCTTGAACATACTGTCCAATGCAAATGTCCTGAATCGCGGCTCACCGCTCGTCACATCGGTTCGTTCGATCTCTGCCAGATACGCTTGCTTGTTCAAAGCAAATCGAACGCTGTCGGGCGTTATGCCGGTAACAGCAACGATGTAAAAAATGACTAGCCACGGAAGGGGTGTGATCAAGAGCGACACGACACGCCACCAGCGCCGCCGCGCCAAGTTGATGCAGATGGAACCGGCGATGGCGATCACGGTCAGCGCGAGAGTGATAAGGCCGATGATCCACCAGTCCCATTTGGGGGCCAGCCACCATAGCCAAATTTGCGCCAGGTACGGCAAAAACCAGATTGCATATGTCCACGTAAACTTGTCATCACGTTTTTCCGATTCTGCCACGTTTAGCTACCGGTCATTTTTTGATTCCCTGATCAACAATAACACGCAGGATAGATGGCGATTTGAAGAAGAGGGGTGGCACTGTTGACCTATCTGAAACGGCCAGCTGATCGCGGCCGTGATGCTGGCCATAACGATGACATCCCTGCGTCAGGCCGATGCCGCGCAGTGCGAGCAGGAGACCTTCGAAGGGGCGGGATACATCGTCTGTACCGTGGACGCCGACAAAGCCGACCTCAGATTGTTCTGGAAGAACGCCGATACGGCCAAGCCCGAAGGCTCCGCCGGCCAGGTCCCGAATTTCTTCAAGAAGCCGAACGGCATATTCTCTATCGGTGACGCGGGCGCTTCGATACTGCCGACCGATGAATTTCTGAAGCGTAGGCAGAGCGTCCGCTTCGCCACCCAGTCCGGCCCGATGCTCGTCATCGGCAACAAGCTGAACCCTATCTTCCTCTACAGCATTGTCACGGGTGGAGCTCATCTGAACGAATGATGCCATTTGTTAGCTTGTCGTCATCTCGCAGGAACCAACCCCGCCGCCACCGGCAAACACAACACACACCGCAACCCCACCGCCCCATTCGCCTCCAGCACCAGCGACCCACCATACAAACCCGCCAGCTCGCTCACGATACTCAGCCCGAACCCGTTGCCCGGCACATGCTCATCCTCCCGCACACCCGGCAGCAGTACGGCGTCCAGCCGATCCGGCGGTATTCCCGACCCATCGTCCTCGATGGTGATGCGGGCGGTTGGGCCGTCGCGGTGGGCGCGGAGGGTGACGTGGGAGGCGGCCCATTTGAAGGCGTTGTCGATCAGGTTTCCGAGCATTTCCTCGACATCGCTTTCGTCGCAGGCGACGCGCAGGCCCTCTGATATATCGGTGTCGAAGGCGATCTTGCGTTCGGCATGAATCTGGCCGATCGCCCGGTGGAGATCAGCGACCGATGTTGCCACGTCGGTGCTGGCGACATTGTCCGATGAGGCCATCACCCGGCGGGCGGCGGCGAGGTGATGCTTGATCCTGTTGTCGATCCGGGCTGCGAGGCTACGCAATGCGCCTTCGGGATCGTTTTGCTCGTCGAGCGCCAGCCGCAGGCTCGCCACCGGCGTCTTGAGGCCATGCGCGAGATTGGCGAACTGCATGCGCGTCGCCGCAAGCCTCTCTTCGTTGGACACCAGCAGCGCATTGGTTTTCAGAGAGAGCGGCGCAAGCTCGACGGTCGCTTCATCCGGCAGGCGGGCGCGTTCTCCCCGGTTGATGGCATCGATGTCGGCCGCCATGGATTTCAGCGGTCTGAGACCAAAGCGGATCTGCCAGAGCGTGCCGGCCATCAGCACGAGGCCGAGCAGCAGCATGCAGGGCACCAGCCAGAAGAGTGCGCGGAACGCCGGGCCGACGAGGGCAATCATCGGCGCCGTCGCGGTGATCGTCAGCGTCATGCCGTCGATGCTGCGGATGGCCTGGCGAAGATAGAGCGGTCCTCTTCCGCGATCACCGCCCCTGCCGGATGTCGGCATGCCCATCAGCACATGGCGCAGATCCTGCCGGGGCGGCGGTGCGTCTATCGTGCCGTTCATCAGGGAGCGGGAGGTCAGGCGTTGCTGCCCGTCGTCGATCTGCCAGTACCAGCCGGATGAGGGGCGATCGAAGGGCGGCGCATCGAGCGGCGCGGACAGGGCGATCCGTCCCTCAGCGTCGCGCGTCACTGCGCCGGCAAGGGCGCCGATCTGGGTGTCGAGGCGCTGGTCGACCTGCTCGCGCACCACCGTTTTGAGCGCCAGCCAGAGCACGATGGCGGCGATAACGAGCGCCAGAGTCACGAAGATGCCCGAGAACATCAGCAGCCGGCCGGCGATCGATCTCGGTTTGAGGGAGGGAGCCTTCATGGCGCCGCTGCTGCCGTCAGCATATAGCCGCGGCCGCGCACCGTCTCGATCCGATCGGCCCCGAGCTTCTTGCGCAGGCGGGCGATGATGACTTCGATGGAATTGGAGTCGACTTCGGCATTGCCGTCATAGACGCGCTCGGTGAGTTCGCGCCGGTCGACGATCATCTCCTTGCGCAGCATCAGGCAGGAGAGCACCCGCCACTCCAGCGCCGTCAGCTTCAGCGGCAGGCCGTCGAGCTCGAAGGTGCCGAGTTGCGCATCGAAGACCAGCGCGCCGCAGGTAAGCCGCGCGGCGGCGTGACCGGACGCCCGGCGCACCAGGGCGCGCAGGCGCAGCACCAGTTCCTCCACCTTGAACGGTTTGGCGAGGAAATCGTCGGCGCCGGCCTTGAAGCTCGAGACCTTATCCGGCCAGCCGTCGCGCGCCGTCAGCACCAGAACCGGCAGGTTACGGTTGCCCTCGCGCCAGCCCTTCAGCACGCTGACGCCATCGATCTTCGGCAGGCCGAGGTCGAGGATGGCGACATCGAAGAGTTCGGTCAGGCCCGCATGGAGAGCGCCCTCGCCGTTGCGAGCGATATCGACGACGAAATTCTCCGATCGCAGCACGGCGGCGATCCGGCCGCTCAGGTCTTCGTCATCTTCGACGAGCAGTACGCGCATGGGGCAGGGCTTTCATCGAAGGGTATCTCTGGGGACGGGTCAAAACTATCGGGCCGAGCTTAACTCAATCTGAACGGAGAGGTTCAGGCAGGCGAGGGGGCGGGGCGGCTAGATTGCCGCCATTACTGAAGCAAGGAGCAGATATATGCCTGATAAAGACCAGGACAACGAACATGCCGAGCGCGCAACGCCCGTGCGGCGCCGGCTGGCGGTTCCCGTGATCGCCGCGGCCGTGGCGCTTGTCATCGGTGCGGCCGGGGGCGCGAGCGCCGTGAAGATGATGCGTCCCACGCCCGAAATGGCGCCGCTGACGCCGGTGGCGATTTCGGCGATGCCGGCCACCAGCCTCGTCACCATCAAGGGCAAGGTCGCAGAGATCTACGGCAACAAGTTCGTGCTGCAGGACGAGAGCGGCAAGGCGCTTGTTGAAACCGGCCGGGCCGGCGAGGATGGCGCTCTCGTCACCCGGGATGAAGCCGTCACCGTCCAGGGACGCTTCGACGACGGCTTCGTGCATGCGAGCTACCTCGTTCGCCAGGACGGACGCACCGAAGCGCTGCGTCCGCCGAAAGGCCCGCCGCACAGACGGTTTGCAGATTTCGATCACAGGCCCTGACCGGCATGAACCAAAGCCGCGCTGCGGTGTTTACAGACACGCCCTATAACTCCGAAAGGAACGCTTCCCATGCAACGACTTCTCCTATCAGGTCTTGCCCTTGCCGCACTGGCCGGCACCGCCTTCGCCCAACAGCCGCCCGCTCCGCCATCCGCCGGCACTCCGCCCGAAGCGGCCGAACCCGGCTCGCCGCCGCCGCCGTCTCCGTCTGCTCCTGATGACGACGGGCCGATGATGGGCGGGCCGGATGCGCGGCCGGGAGATCGCCCCGATTACCGCTGGCATGGTCGGAGAGGCGACATGGGCTTCCGTGGCGACATGGGCTTCCGTGGTCATCGCCCGCCACCGCCACCGCCGTCCAAGGCAGCGCATTTCCGGATCGAGGATGGGAACACCCGGATCGATCTCAAATGTGCTGAGGACGAACCGATGAAGGCCTGCGCCGATCTGCTGCTGCAGGTGATGGACCGCCTGCAGGGGCAGGACTGATCATCCGCGCTTGAGGCGGGTGCCACACGATGATGCAGCCGCCCGCGTTTTCTCGCGGGCGGTTTTATGGGTTTCTCGGGGCCGTGACACCGCCGTCGAAGTCAAACCATGGGGTTTACGGTCGGCGACTGAGGGGCGTCGGCTCACCGCGTGACGCGGGCTGCCGATGTTCCCGAGTAGCGGTCGCCGTGAATCTCGATGTTTGAGAAGACCGCATCGATCTCGGTCAGT
This sequence comes from Rhizobium leguminosarum, assembly GCF_002953715.1. Taxonomy (GTDB): domain Bacteria; phylum Pseudomonadota; class Alphaproteobacteria; order Rhizobiales; family Rhizobiaceae; genus Rhizobium; species Rhizobium leguminosarum_V. The sequence continues at coordinate 2,697,202 of NZ_CP025012.1, read as the reverse complement.
TCCTCCGATGTGAAGGTGATGTCGGCGGCAGCGATATTCTCTTCCAGCCGGTGCAGCTTGGTGGTGCCGGGAATGGGGACGATCCAGGGCTTGCGGGCCATCAGCCAGGCGATAGCGACCTGGGCTGCGGTCGCGTTTCTGCGAGCGGCGATCGCCTCGATCGCATGGACCACCGGCTGGTTTGCCTTGCGATTTTCGGCCGAGAGGCGCGGATTGGTTTTGCGGTGGTCGTTGCCGCCTTCGAAACTGGTGTTCTCGTCCATCTTGCCGGCGAGGAAGCCGCGGCCGAGCGGGCTATAGGGCACGAAGCCGATCCCGAGCTCTTCGACGACGGGCAGGACTTCCCGTTCCGGGTTGCGCCACCAGAGCGAATATTCGCTTTGCAAGACGGTGACCGGCTGGACGGCATGGGCGCGGCGGATGGAACCGGCATCAGCTTCGGATAGGCCGAAATGCAGCACTTTGCCGGCGCCGATCAGATCCTTGACCGTGCCTGCCACCTCTTCGATCGGCACGGCAGGGTCGACCCGATGCTGGTAGAAGATATCGATGCGATCGGTGCGTAGCCGCTTGAGGGCTTCTTCGACGACCACACGGATGCGAGCCGGCCGGCTATCCAGGCCGACCTCCGGCCGGCCCTCCTTGAAGCCGAATTTCGTCGCGATCACTACCCCATCACGGATCGGCGCCAGCGCCTCGCCGACGAGATCCTCGTTGGTAAACGGCCCGTAGGCTTCTGCCGTGTCGAAGAAGCTTACGCCTCGCTCATGCGCGGCCCGCAAGAGCGCAATGGCGTCGCCGCGCTCCATCGCCGGCCCGCGATGATAGTTCAGCCCCATGCAGCCGAAACCGATCGCCGATACATCAGGGCCTCTTTGGCCGAGCTTGCGTTTGATCATGCGGATGTCCTCCTCAGGTTTGATCGTAACCTAAGGGCAAAGGCTGGCATCGATTAGCCGGTGATATCGGCATAGGCTTATGAGTTGGGCTCATGAATGTCTCCCGGTGAACTGGGAAGCGGCGAATTGCAAGGGGCTGCGAGCGCCCGTTTGCGCTGAAGGCCGATGGCTTGACGTCATGACGCCAGCCGGAAGGCTCCGCTCTGCACGGCTTCGATAACCGCGCCCAGTGTCTCTTTCCTGTCTTGCCCATCCGTCGACAGAACATGTCTCTCAAACGCACCCAGCGATGAGAACTGTCGATGGAGCTCTGCAATAGGGCCGGGATCGGTCAGCGTGTTGCCGCCACGCTCCCGGCAGCGCCGGATGGCGACATCGAGCGGCGGACGCAGAATCACGTAGTGGAGGGGTGCCGCGATTTTCCGGAACGGTTCCAGGAACCACGGCCCGACGATGCCGTCCACGACGACGAAGTAGCCGCCGCCGGCATAGCCTGCCGCCGCCTTCGTCAACACGTCGACGACAACGATATTCTGTTCATGTGCTTCCGGCAGATAGGGTGGGATCACGCCGTTCTTGATGAAATGCCAGAAGTCGTCGGAATGAAGATGGACCTTCGGCGAGCCGGGCTCGCTGGCGAGCGCCTCGGCCGTCGTGGTTTTTCCGGAGCCCGGCGGCCCGGTGAGAATGAGAACTTCGCCCGTGTGTTTCATAGCATGGCAATTTCGCACGAAGCAGCATCGTCTCGCAATTAGCCGATAGGGGGTCGGCAATAACCCGGCATGACCCCCTTCGTTCTGAAGAAGCCGCTGAAGCGGCAGCTACTCCGGCAGTCCCGCCATCCTGAGAGCCTCGATATATCGATTGCGATCGTCCGGTCGCCGGAATGGTGGCAGTACGTCGGCGAGATTGGAAAGTCGGAGGGCGGGGTCCATCAGGCACAGGCGGGCGATGGTTTCGCGGGCTTGCGCAAGCCGCCCGGCCATGGCCTGGCCCGCCGCCATCACGCGCATCGCGCTCGGGTAGTTCGGCTGGTGCCGTAGCGATTTTCCTGCCCAGGCGGCAGCATCTTCATAGCGACCGGCGCAAAAATGCGCGAGCCCGGTGTTGAACTGCCAGGCAAACAGGCGTGGATCCAAAGGGCTGAGGCGCATGGCAAGGGCTGCGTGTTCGACGGCCTTATCGGGCTCGCCGAGGCACGCCTTCACCCAGCTGCTGACGCCGAGCGCCGCCGCCAAGTTCGGATTGAGAAAGACTGCGCGATCGATGCAGGCCGCACTGTCGTCGAGGTCGCCGCCGACATAACCGATGACATATCCGCCGTAGGTGAGCGCAACCGCGTCGTCCCAGCCGAGTTCGACCGCTCTCCTCGCCAGCCGGGTGGCTTCGGCAGTCTCGTCTGCGGGATTGAGCATCCAGCCGTTGCTTTTTCGCGTAGCGTAGCAGCGTGCCGCCCGTGCATGGGCTATGGCAAACTCCGGGTCACGCTCGATCGCCTTCATGAAAAGCCGCAAGGCCTCGTCGATGACCGATCTGTTGGTGATCGTCCGGTCGAAGGCCGCCAGGCCGCGGAGATAGTAGTCGTAAGCGTCGAGGCTCTCGGTCGGCTTGCGTTTGGCACGCTCGATCTCAGCCTCCTCCACTTTTGGCGTTATGGCGCCGACGATGCTCGAGGCGACCTGATCCTGAAGATCGAAGACATTCGCCAGGGTTCCGTCAAAACGATCGGCCCAAAGATGTGTACCGGCCGACGTGTCGATGAGCTGCCCGGCAATGCGCAGACGGTCACCCGTGCGGCGCACACTTCCTTCGACAACATAGCGTACGTCCAGTTCACGCCCGACCTGCTTTATATCGACCGCCTGACCTTTGTAGGTGAAGCTCGAATTCCGTGCGATGACATAGAGGTGGCGGAATTGAGCAAGCGCGATGGTGATGTCCTCGACGATGCCGTCGGCTCCCCGGGATGACATCGGTCATCCCCAGGTCAATCGACCCGTGCTCGAAATCAAGGCAGGGCTGATGACGAAGTTGATGTCGATGCGATAGTCGGAACGTACCACCGCGCGGACGCACCGGCTGCTGGTCGAGCGGCCGGAAAGAGCTCACGGCGGGCGGCGTTGGCAGGATATCGAGTGGTTTTGTCTGTTTTTGCGCTGCCGGGATTCAACTATGATGGGGCGCTGGAACGATAGGGAGGGCACGGCATGATCGATCATATCACCATCGCAGTGGGTGACCTTGAGAAGAGCAAATTGTTCTATGAGCGCGCTTTCGAACCTCTGGGGTATCGCCTCTCCTTCGGAAAGGAGGGCGTGTTTTGGGCCTTCGATGTCGGCGGCAGCCTGTTCGAGATACAGCACACCGACGACAAGCCGCCTCTGAGCGTCTGCACGTTGCCTTCCGGGTCCAAAGCAGGGCGGAGGTCGACGCGTTTTATCGGGCCGCGCTCGAAGCCGGTGCTGTGGACAATGGGGCGCCCGGCCCGCGGCCGCAATATAGCGAGAACTATTATGCCTGCTTTGTTCTCGATCCCGACGGATACAATATCGAAGCCATGATCGACGTGCCGGCGCCGCAGGGGTGACGACGTGAGCGTGGCCCAAAGCCTGTAATCAAGAGGGAGGTGTATATGTCGAGTTTCAGGAACGTCGTCGTCTCTTTGCCCGGCAAGGAGCGCGTGGCGAGGACGCCGTTTGGTGCGAGGATCGTCATCCATGCCACGGCCGCCGAGACCGGCGGCGCGCTCGGGATGTGGGAAACCTTCACGCCGCCCGGTCACGGTCCGGCTCCGCACACGCACACCCGGGAGACGGAAGTCTTTCGGGTCATCCGCGGGCTCTATCGATTCCAATGCGGCGACGAGGCGTTCGACGCGCCTGTGGGAACCGTCGTCGTTCTGCCGCCACATGTACCGCACAGCTGGCGAAACATAGGCGACGAACCCGGCCAGATGTTCGGCACGGTCACGCCAGGCGGCTGCGAGCAAATGTTCATCGATATCGAGGCTTTTGGTGCCGATACGCCTGAGAAAATCGCGGTGATCGAAGCGCGACTGGGGATCATCAACGACATCACGCTGGCGCTCGGATTGACAGGCCCGCAACCGCGCTGATCGATCATCAGGGTGTCGATCGGATCCAGTTCAGCCCTGCGCCATCGCCCGCCACAACACGTCTCATTGGGGCGGCTCTTGGACTTGGGCGTCGGCCCTCTTGGGTCTCAGCCGACAGTTTCGATGACTGCGGCAAGATCGGCAGTTGTGAACGGCTTGGTCAGCACCGGTCGGCCGGCAAAGGCGGGATCGATACCCGCTGGCCCATATCCGGTTGCGAAGGCAAACGGGATACCGCGCTGCTGAAGGATTGCCGCCACCGGGAATGACTGATGCCCGGCGAGGTTCACATCGAGAATGACGAAATCAAGATGACCGTCGCCGGCAACCTCCAGCGCCGTGGGCAAGCGCGCGGCTGTTGCCACCACTTCGTGACCGAGGTCCATGAGCATGTCCTCGATCATCATGGCGATGGTCATTTCATCTTCAACGACAAGGACGCGCTTGGCCATGTCATTCATTCCGGAGACGGTCTGCCGGAGCGTCGAGACGGAAGGAAAAACCCGTTTCGGCGAACGAGATATCCACGCTGCCTCCGGTCTCCGCGGCAAGGCCACGCTGGATGAGGACCGTGCCGAATCCCTTCCTCTTCGGCTGCTCGACACGCGGTCCGCCATGTTCGTCCCAATCTATGCGGTAGCGTTGCGTTCCGTCGTCGATGATTTGGAGGGAGCATTTGACGCGGACGGCGCCGCCATCATTCGACCATGCGCCGTGGCGCACGGCATTCGTGCCGAGTTCATGAAAGGCCATGGTCAGCGCCAGCGCCGTCTTTGCGGACACCCTTATATCGTCTCCGGCGAGCTCCCATCGCCCGCCGTCCGGCCGATGCGGAACGGTCGCCTGGTCGAGCGTCTGTTTCAAGGAGGCGCTGCTCCACAGCTCTCCCGTCAACAGATCATTGGCGCGGCCGAGTGACACCAGCCGCGCGGTGAAACTGTCCAGCGCGCGAGGAATGTCTTCGGCGTCCCGGAAGGTGCGGTACGCAAAGGCCTGCACCATCGCCAGATTGTTCTTGACGCGATGGTTGAGCTCATGAACGACGAGTTCCAGCTGTTGCTGCTTGCGTCGCCGCTCGGTGATATCGGTCGCGGCCCCGAACCATTCGACGGTGGCGCCCGCGTCGTTCAGGACCGGAACGGCCCGTGACAGAACCCAGCCGGTGCTGCCGTCGGCGCGGCGGACGCGGTGCTCGCATTCGAAAACACCCTTGCTTGCGATGGCCTCGTCGATCACCGCCTCGATTGCGGGAATGTCCTCGGGAAACAGATAGGCCTCCTGCCAGGCGACAGTGGGATTGGCCGTGTCGGCGAGAACGTTGCGTCCGTCGAGCTGCTGCATCTCCTTCCAGTCGGCGCTCATCCGGTAGACGATGTCGGTCGTCGCTGTTGTGAACGCCCTGAACCGCTCTTCGCTCTCGCGCAGCCGACGCTGGGCAAGGACGCTTTTCGTGGTTTCGACGACGATGGCGATCACGCCGGCGGGTTTTTCGCTTTCGTCGAGGACGGGCGAATAGTCGAGGTTCATCCAGGCAGGAGCCGGACTGCCGTGGCGCAACAGCGTCAGTTCCTGATTCTCGTAGGCAAGTGTCTTCCCTGACAGTCCGACTTTCATCACATTGTCATTGAAGTCGGCAATTTCGCTCCAGCCCTCGCGGACCTTGGAACCGAGAAGATCCGGATGACGGCTGCCGGCGAACACGGAGTAGGCATCGTTATAGATCATCACACCGTCTTCGCCCCAGAGAAGAACGATCGGCACGGGTGAAAGCAGGAGCATGTTGGTGGCCGTTTTCAGACTTTGCGGCCAGAGGTCGAGCGGACCGAGCGATGTTTTGCTCCAGTCGCGAGTCTGGATCAGCCGGCCAATTTCCCCGCCACCGACAGGAAAGCGAGCTGTGAGTGGCTGAGGGGATTCGGAATCCAAGGCTCGCTCCAAATTTTGATGGTCTTTATAATTAGCGCATCCTTTGATTTTTTCCACCCATGGATGTCGCGGCATCTTCCTACCAACCTCTCTTGAGCATTGGCGCTTATTGAGCCGATCACCCCTCTACGCTCGCGCCATCGCCCGCCAGGCGGCCGGCGGGGTGGCGAAGGCGCGGGAGAAGGCGCGGTTGAAGGCGGCTTCGGTGGCATAGCCGGCCTCGTAAGCGATCGCCGCGATCGGCCGGCCTGATGTGGCGAGTGCGACACTTGCGAGGTAGAGCCGCCAGTCCCTGATATAGCGGATCGGTGATGTCGAGAGCATTGCCTGAAAGCGTTCGGCAAGGGCGCTGCGCGACAGGCCGGAGGCCGCCGCCAACTGCTCCAGCGACCAACCACGCCTGGGATCGTCGTGAATGAGGGAAAGGCATCGCGAGAGCGAGGGGTCGGCGAGGGCTGCCAGCCAGCCGACCGAGCTTGGCTCTGCCATCATGATCTGATGGCGGAGGATCTCGATGAAGATGATTTCGGTCAGCCGCGGCAGCATCGAGACGCCGCCGGCGCGGGGCCTGTCGACTTCCTCGATCATCTGGCGGATGGTGGCGCGCAGCCAGTCGCCGTCATTGGCGGCCCGTGTCCTCACATGGATCAGCCTCGGCAGTGCCTGGCGCAGCGGCGCGAAGCTCAGGCCATCCCATTGCAGATAGCCGCAAAGCAGCCGTACGCCTTGTGTCTCGTCGCCGTAGCGGAGCACGGGAATCTCACGCCACGGCTTTTGCGGCAGGTCGCGGGTCGGCAGCACCAGCTTCCCGTCTCTTCCCGCGCCGAGCTGATGTCCGGTGCCGAAGGGAAAGACCAGCACGTCGCCGGCCTCGAGATCGGTTTCTTCACCTTCCGTCTTCAGCCAGCAGTGGCCCTCCACAACGATGTGAAACGGCATCGTGCCCGAAGCCTTCGCCGAAAGGCTCGCTAAGGCCGGCGTGGCATCGGTCTGCCACTCGCCCGTCGGCATGAAGCAGAACTGCAGTGATCCCGAAAGGCGGATCGTCGACAGCAGCGCCGACAGCACGTCGTCGCGCGCGACACCGCCCGCAGAGTCTGGATTTTCGGACAAGGCTTCACGCATTCCGGCCAAATACGCGCCCCGCGCACCCTCCTATCATCATCTCGTTCAAACCGGGCGAACGCCGTTCACCCTGACAAACGGGAGAATACTATGCAAACTCAAAGCGACAAACTGCTCGTGCTCGTCACCAAGGGCATCGAATCCGAACTGTCCTCCGTCGCCTTCACCATTGCCAATGGCGGCATCACCGCCGGGCTGAAGGTCTCGATATTCCTCACCAGCACCGGGATCGACCTAGTGCGCAAGGGCGGCCAGCGCATGACGCATGTGCCGCCGCTTGATCCGCTGTCGAGCCTGATCGAGAATTTTCAGCAGCGCGGCGGCACGATCTGGGTTTGTCCGCCCTGCGTGACCTCACGCGGGTATACGCAGGAAGACTTGCTCGACGGCGTCGTCATCGTCGGCGCCAGCGCCATGCATGCCGAGATCAAGGAAGGTGCTGCGACGCTGTCGTTTTGACGATACGCCGTCGGGATGGGCGGGAGTTTGGGCAGCGTCTCCCGCAGGTTTCGTCAGGCTTTGCGGATCGGCGAGGGGTGCAGAGGAATACCAGCCGCCTATTCTTGCGTTCGGCAATATACTTGTGAGATTGTATCGATATACGTGCGAGAATGCCTGGTGCGGGCAGCGCGGGGGCTTCGATGACATCCGTGAGGGTCAATGAGCTGATATCGGTGGCGGGGCAGCCCGACGCCGCAGGTTTTGCCGCCTTCGCGGCTGATGGCTTTGCCGCCGTCATCAATGCCCGGCCGGATGGCGAGGAGCCGGGGCAGCCGGGCAATACCGCGGAAAAGGCTTCCGCCGCTGCCGCCGGGCTCGCCTACGGCTTCGTGCCGGTGAAGGGGGCCGAGATCACCGAGGCCGATATTCGCGCCTTCCAGGCGGCGATGGCCGAGGCCAAGGGACCGGTCGTCGCCCATTGCAAGAGCGGCACGCGGGCGTTGACGCTCTATGCGCTGGGCGAGGTGCTCGACGGGCGGATGAAGCCCGGAGATGTCGAGGCCTTCGGTCAAAACCTCGGTTTCGATCTTGCCGGCGCGCGCCGCTGGCTGGAAAAGCGGTCAGGGCAGGTGGCCCATGTGAAGGCCTTCTTCGAGCCCCGCACCTGCAGCGTGCAATATGTCGTTTCCGACCCGGCAACGAAACGCTGCGCCATCATCGACCCGGTGCTCGATTTCGACGAGATGTCGGGGGCGACGGGAACGGCCAATGCCGACGCAATCCTCGCTCATATCAAAAGTGAAGGGCTGACGGTCGAGTGGATCCTCGACACGCATCCGCATGCCGATCATTTCTCCGCCGCGCATTATCTGCATGAGAAGACCGGCGCGCCGACGGCGATCGGCGCCCATGTCACCGACGTGCAGACGCTCTGGAAGGAGATCTACAACTGGCCGGCGCTCGCGACCGACGGCACGCAATGGGACCGGCTGTTTGCCGATGGCGACACGTTCGAGATCGGTGCGCTTAAAGCCCGCGTGATGTTTTCGCCCGGCCATACCCTTGCCTCGATCACCTATGTGATCGGCGACGCCGCCTTCGTGCACGACACCGTGTTCACGCCGGATTCCGGCACGGCGCGAACCGATTTTCCGGGCGGCAGTGCTAGCGCCCTCTGGCACACGATCCAGGCGATCCTGACGCTACCCGAGGAGACCCGCCTCTTTTCCGGCCACGACTACCAGCCTGGCGGCCGCCACCCGCGCTGGGAAAGCACGGTGACCGCCCAGAAAAGCGCCAATCCTCATATCGCAGGCATCGACGAGGCGGGCTTCGTCGCGCTGCGCCAGGCGCGCGACCGCACGCTGCCGAAGCCGAAGCTGATGCTGCACGCGCTACAGGTGAATATCCGCGGCGGGCGGTTGCCCGAGCCGGAGGAGAACGGCCGGCGGTATTTGAAGATTCCGCTGGATGCGTTGTAGGGGCGGAGTGAATAGCGGGCGGCGACGGCGTCTGGACGATTGCGCCGCCGGACAAAGGGCTGGGTATCAGGAACGACCTTTGCCATCGAGCAATTCTGATACTGGAAGCGGCAGGTCTGGATGTGCACGACATAAATCGAGCAGATCTTCTCTTGCATCAGGGTAATCCTGAAGCGCTGCACGACGGTACCATTTGAAAGCCTCTGTCAAATTGATCTCGCAGCCCACGCCGTGCTCTTTCATTTGGGCTAGCCTGTATTGTGCACCGGCATGATCCTGATTTGCGGCCTGGCCGTACCATCTCACGGCGTCTGTTGGATCGATATCGCAACCGTTGCCGTCTTCTCTCATCAAGCCCAATAAATACTGTGCGTCGGCATGGCCTTGACTGGCGGCTTTCCGAATCCAGCTTGCGCCTTCGGCTTTATCCCCGGTGACACCTTCACCTCGTGCGGTGATGTGGCCTAATTCAAATTGTGCTTGTGCATCGCCTTGCTCGGCTGCTTGGCGAATTGCGTCTATCCTGGCTGCGGCGAGATCGGCGCTATCCGGATTGCTCATTGCTACATCAGACCTCGTTGAAATCGGTGGCGCCAAAGCTATGTCGTGGGCCTGCCTTCCGCAATCCGTCGTGACGCACGCCGACGGATGCCCCGGCGCTGGCGTCAGCGCCGCAGACGATAGCTTTTGCGCGACGGCGCTCGCGAGTTTTGCTTCGAGCTCTCGCAATTGGCCGCGGTGGGCCGGCACGATCCTCCGCAATAATCATTGACGTCAGGCGGGCAGGCAACGTAACTGGGTGCGACGGTTCCCTGAAGATGACTCCAAGGGGATTAATAGGGAACACGGTGAGGATTACCCAGTAGGGACCGAGACCGTGGCTGCCCCCGCAACTGTAAGCGGATTGTCGATCATCTCAGGAATGGCCAGCGACTGGCCATCTCTGAAGGGCCTATGGCCTGCCACTGCGAACTATCGCGCGGGAAGGCGGATGAAGCGACAGATATCCGCAAGCCAGGAGACCTGCCGTCAATCACGATCCAATCAACCGGGCGGGGATGCTCGGAAAGGAACAGATATGATTGACCTGCTGAACCTTCGCCGAATTCCGGCATGCATCCGTCTCGATTGGGCCTCCTGCGGCTAGTGCGCCTAAGCGTGCTTTCGGTCCGCGCACATGCGCGGAACGGCCGTGATTTTTCCCCTCATCGAGGTTTTCCATGCGCCAGATTCTCGCCACCATGACATTTGCCTTCGGGCTCGCCGGCCTTGCGGCACCAAGCCTTGCCGCGACCCAATATCCCTTGACCATCACCAATTGCGGCCAGCAGGTGACCTTCGAAAAGGCGCCGGCGAGGATCGTTTCGATCGGCCAGGGCATGACGGAAGTTCTCTTCTCGCTCGGCCTTGCCGACAAGATCGCCGGAACGGCCGTCTGGGTCGGTCCAGTCCTGCCGCAATATGCCGAGGCCAACAGCAAGATAAAGCGGCTTGCCGACAACGATCCGAGCTTCGAATCCGTCGTCGGGCAGGAGCCCGACCTAGTCGCGGCCGAGTTCGAATGGCATGTCGGCGCGCAAGGCTCCGTCGGCAGGCGGGAGCAGTTCGAGGATCTCGGGATCAATACCTATCTCGCGCCGGCCGATTGCGTCGCCAAGGTCAACACCGATGGTGGCGACGGCGTGCGCAAGGAGCTGTTCACGATGGAGCTGATCTACCGGGAAATTACCGAGCTCTCGGAGATTTTCGACGTGAAGGAGCGCGGCGATGCGCTGATTTCGGAGCTGAAGAAGCGCGAGGCGGATGCCGTCGCTTCGATATCAGGCGCGTCGGGCAAGAACCTGCCCGTCGTCTTCTGGTTCTCCAGCAAGGACGTCAACGGCGACGCCTTCATTGCCGGCAAGAACAGCGCGCCCGCCTATATCCTGAAGACGATCGGTGCGAAGAACGTCGTCACCACCGAAGAGGAATGGCCGCTGGTCGGTTGGGAAACCATCGCCCAGGCGAACCCTACCGTGATCGTGCTGGCGACCATGGACCGTCGCCGTTACGCCGCTGACGATCCCAAGGTCAAGGTCGATTTCCTCGAGAATGATCCTGTGACCAAGGAGCTGGACGCGGTCAAAAACAAGCACTTCGTGATGATGGACGCGCAGTCGATGAACCCGACGATCCGCACGATCGACGGTATCGAGACATTGGCGAACGGCATCAAGTCCTTCGGCCTGGCGCAGTGAAGGCAATATCGGTCAGGCAACAGGGATGGTGGGCGCTTTCTGCGCTCACCATGGCCGCGCTTCTCATGCTCGGGCTGATGATCAGTCTTGCCGTTTCGATCGGCGAGATCGCCATCCCGCTTGCGACGACGGCGGAGGCGGTTTCGAACCGCCTGTTCGGAACGGATTTCGAGCTCAGCCGCATCCACCAGGGCATCGTCTGGGATTATCGTCTGAGCCGCGCGCTCGTCGCGGCCAGCGTCGGCGCGTCGCTCTCGCTTTCCGGCGCGATCCTCCAGGCGCTGCTGCGCAATCCGCTGGCCGAACCCTACGTGCTTGGCATCTCCGCCGGCGCCTCGACGGGGGCCGTCTGCGTGATGATCCTCGGCTTCGGCTACGGTGTTCTCGGCCTGTCGAGCGGCGCCTTTATCGGTGCGGTCATTGCCTTTCTGCTGGTCGGCATCCTGGCGACGGGTGCGGGGGGAACCGGCGAGCGCATCATCTTGTGCGGCGTCGCCGGTTCGCAGCTCTTCAATGCGCTGACCTCCTACATCGTGACGACATCGGCGAATGCCGAGCAGGCGCGCGGCATCCTGTTCTGGCTGCTGGGTTCGCTCAGCGGCGTGCGCTGGCCCGATGTCTATCTGTCGGTGCCGATCGCGCTTACGGGTTTCGTCATCTGCATGGCCCATGTGCGGGCGCTCGACGCCTTCGCCTTCGGCACGGATGCCGCCGCCTCACTCGGCATTGCCGTACGCCGCGTCCAGATCGTGCTGTTCGCCATGACGGCGGCGATGACGGCAAGCGTCGTCAGCATGGTGGGTTCGATCGGCTTCGTTGGCCTCGTCATTCCCCATGCCGCCCGCTTCCTCGTCGGGCCGGCGCATAGGCGGCTGCTGCCGGCAACGGCGCTCGGCGGCGCGATCTACATGGTCGGAGCCGATATCATTTCGCGCATCATCATCCCGCAGCAGATCCTGCCGATCGGGGTCGTCACCGCTCTCTTCGGCGCACCGGCCTTCGCCGTCATCCTCTATCGTGTGCGGGCGAAGGCATGAGCATCAGCATCGACGAGGTGAGCTTTGCCGCCGGTAATATCGTCATCGTCAACGGCGTCAGCCTGACGGTGGAAAAGGGCAAGGTGCTCGGCCTACTCGGACCGAACGGTTCCGGCAAATCCAGCCTTCTCAGATTGATCTGCCGGCTGCGCAAGGTTCGCAGCGGCATCATCCGGCTGGGTGACGACGACATTTCCTCGCTGCCGCGCGCAGCCCTTGCGCGTCGCGTCGCCTTTGTCGAGCAGCAGTCGACGACCGATACGCAATTGACCGTGCGCGACGTGGTGCGGCTCGGCCGCACGCCGCATCGCGGGCTGTTGTCGTCCTGGGGCGCGGGAGACGACGCCGCCGTCGACGAGGCCCTGTCGCGGACGGGCATGCAGGAGAGGGCGGGCCAGCTCTGGCAGACGCTCTCGGGCGGCGAGCGCCAGCGCGTCCATATTGCCAGATCGCTGGCGCAGGCGCCGAGCGAACTGCTGCTCGACGAGCCGACCAACCATCTTGATATCCAGCATCAGCTCGACATTCTCTCGCTGATCTCGAAGCTCGGCATCACCTGCATCGTCGCGCTGCACGATCTCAATCTGGCGGCGATGTTCTGCGACAGGCTGGCGGTGCTTCAGAAAGGCGAGGTCGTCGCCTCGGGAGCGCCGGAGGAGGTGCTGACGGAGGATATGATCGGCCGGGTCTTCGGCGTTCGCGCCCATGTCCAGAAATCGGCCGTGCACGGCCGGCATCATATCCAATACATCATGGATTGAGGAATGGCCGGGAATTTCGATCACAAGAGGAGGTATGGCCTCGCTAGCCTTTTTCCCGGACTGGCGTATTATTTCCGGCGGTCGAATGGAGTTTCGAGATGCTCGAACGAAATCAGCTTCCCCTACGCCCTGTCGCACCCGGCTTCGCTGTCGCCTGGGTCGTCGTCATTTCAGGTGCGAGCGTCGCTCTCAGCCTGCTTTTTGCCTGCATCACGCCCTTTGTGGCCTTGGCGGCGGTATCGGCGGTCATTCTTCGCCGGCGGATGGCGGTGACGGCGGTTCTGCTGGCCTGGCTTGCCAACCAGATGGTCGGATATCTCGTGCTCGGCTATCCCCAGACCTGGGACAGCTATGCCTGGGGTCTGGCGATCGGTATCGCGGCATTTGCATGCCTGGCTACGGCGCTCGGGGTACTTCGTCTCTCGACAGATCTTACCGTCACGATGGCCGGCGCCTTCCTGGCCGGGTTCGTTGTCTATGAAGGCGTGCTGTTTGCCGCAACGGCGGTGCTTCCGTCAGGTGAGGGCGCGTTTTCGGCAGCGGTAGTCGCTGATGTTCTGCTGATCAATTCTCTCGCGGCGATCGGGCTCATCTGCCTGCATGCCGGCGCGGCAGCCGGCCGGGCGCTTGTCGCAAGACAGCCGGGAGCGGTGTTGTCTTAGGCTTCAGGCGCCGAAAACCGCATCGCCTCCCGCAGCAGCTCGATGGCCTCTGAGACCGATGGCCCTTTGACCGGTGGCGGCTCTGCGCGTTCGCAGAACTCGCGCCAGACAAACAGCGTCAGTTCCGCGCCATCCGTTGCGGTTTCCCCTGGCCCCTCTGCGAAATTCTCGAGCAGGCGATAGCGAGCGTCCTTCCAAAACAACTCCTCCACCCAGTCATATATCGGGATCACATGAAAATGGATCGGGTAACCAGACGTGTGCCCGTATCGGCCGATATAGACGCGCTGAGCATTCAATTGCTGCTTCAGGGCACTCTGAGCTCTTGCGAGTAATGGGCCGAATTCAGCCAAAGCATCTTCGGACAAATCCGACAGATCGTTGGTGTCGGTCTTGGAGCTGATCATGAGGTAACCGGGAAGCGCAGAATTGATGCGGTGGTTCACAAGCCATCCGGCCGTCTCGGCGACATGAAAGTGCTGGGGAATCTCCACGGACCTACTCCTGATGCATCCTTCAGGGGCTTCGATGAATCCCGCTAGAGGCCGGTATCTCGGTGATATGAGAAAGGACGCTGTAACACATTGGATTGCTGCATCATTTTATTCTAAAATCGTCTCCGATTTAAGGTATGGGTTGAGATAGCAGCCGGCAACGGTTATTTGGTGCCGACCTGCAAGCGGACTCTCCGCGAACGACAAGGCGCATAGCTCCCATGATCCCCGATTTCCTCGTCACCCATTCCGGTGGCTTTCATGCCGACGAATTGCTGTCGAGCGTCATCCTGACCAGGCTTTTCCCGCAGGCGCGTATCGTCCGCAGCCGGGCGCCGGAGTGGATTACGCCGGGCGAAGGCCGGATCATCTATGATGTCGGCGGAACCTATGATCCCGCTGCCGGGATATTCGATCACCACCAGCGCGGCGCGCCGCTGCGCGACGATGGCCAGCCCTACAGCTCGTTCGGCCTGATCTGGAAGCATTACGGCCGTGATTATCTCACAGCCTTCGGCCTTCCCGAAGCGCATGTGGAAGCGATGCACGGCTTTTTCGACGCCAGCTTCGTGCTGCCGGTCGATCTGACCGATAATGGCGCGCTCAGCCCCTCGGGGCCGTTGGCCGGGTTGACGCTGCCGGCGCTGCTGGAGACCCTGAAACCGGTTTTCGACGAAGCGGACCCTGAGGCCGATAACCGCGCCTTCCACGCGGCCCTTGCCATTGCCCGCAGTTTCGTTGAGGCCAGGATCGCCCAGAGTGCCGCGAAATTGCGGGCCGAGGCGATCGTGCATCGGGCAATCGAAGCTGCGGGGCAGGGGCGTGTTCTGGAATTGCCGAGGGGCATGCCCTTCCGTCCCGCCATCGTCAAGGCGGGCGCCGATCACCTGCTGTTCGTCGTTCATCCGCGCGAAAAGGACTGGTGCGTGACCGGCATTCGCCGCGCCGAGGAGGGGTTCGACCTCAGGGCCGACCTGCCGGCGGCCTGGGCCGGACTCACCAATGGCGCACTGGAGGCGGTTTGCGGCATAGAGGGCGCAAGCTTCTGCCACAACGGCCGCTTCATCGCCGCCGCTAAGACTCGCGAGGCCGCTCTCGCCATGGCTGAGTTGGCGGTAAAAGAGGCGCTTTCGATCGGGGCGTAGTTAAACGGCGGCAACTGAGGTTGCGCGAGGCCAGTATCATATCCAGTCCCGGCGGCAGGTCGCTGATCCTGTTGCCGCCCTGCGGACGTTCGCCCAGCCTTTCCGTGGTTTGCCCGTCTTCGCTATCCGGCCTGCAATGTCGCCATCTTGGCGCCGAAGCCGATGAAGACTACGCCTGTCGCGGCTTTCAGCCAGCGCTGGAAGCGCTGGTTGCGCGCAGCTCTGGCGAGCCTCGCAAAGAGCATGACCATCGAGCCGAACCAGATGACGTTGAGGCTGGCATGGACGGTGACCAGAAGGAAAGCCTCGCCGATCGCGGCCCGGCCATTGGCATCGTGATAGATGAACTGCGGGAAAACCGCGAGGTAGAACATCGACACCTTGGGATTCAGGGCGTTGGTGAGGAACCCCTCGAGGAAGGCGTGGGGGAGGTGCCTTACCTTACGGGAAGGGGCCACTGACGTTACGGCAGCATAACCGCGCCAAGCGCCGACCAGCGCCTTGATACCGATCCAGCAGAGATAGGCGGCGCCAATCATCTTGACGACGAGGAAGGCCTGCGCCGACTGCGCCAGAAGCAGGGAAATGCCACAGATCGACAGGGTGCCGTGCACATAGAAGGCGGCGACGAAGCCGGCAATATTGGCGAAACCGGCGCCACGCCCCGAGGCCGGCACCGTCTTGGCGATGAGGACGCCGTTGGGCCCAGGGGAAATGATCAGCAGCGAGGTGACGAAAGCAAAAGACAGAATTTCAGCAATCGACATTGCGCACCTTTCCTGGGCTGGTTTCGAGGGCGGCTTTGAAGCCGGCGGTCAAGTATGTCGTCGCCGATACCGGCGTCAATATCCAATCCTCGAGGGTGACGGACCCTCCCGGGAGGACTGGAACAGGCCTGGCCCGCGTCCAAATTGTGGAACCGATTGACTTGCTATCGTGAAGGACTAAGCTTTACGCTATACAACCACCACTCACACGCGAGAGATAGCGGAGGGTGCGAGTGGCTGGCAACCTTGAGGAGGATGAGGTTTGCCATGGATTACCGTGTTGTTCTGCTGATCGGCGCATTCGTGATTGCCCTTTTCCCCGGTAACGCCGGGGCGCAGGAGGGCGATGCTACGGCGGGTGCTGCCGTTTTCAAAAAATGCGCGACCTGTCATGTCGCCGATTCCGATACAAACAAGGTCGGCCCGTCGCTGAACGGGCTATTCGGCCGCAAGGCCGGAACGCATCCTAATTTTGCCTATTCGGCCGGAATGAAGGCGGCTGGCGAGGGTGGTCTCGTCTGGGACGAGACGGTGCTGCGCGACTATCTGCACAATCCGAAGGCGAAGGTGAAGGGCACGAAGATGGCCTTTGTCGGCGTGAAGGACGACCAGGAGATCACCGATCTCATCGCCTATCTCAAACAATATTCCAAATGAATGGGCAATATTCCAACTGACAGGCAATACTCCAAATGACGGGTCGCGGCCGGTGGCGCGTGCCTAAATTGCCGTAATTGCCGATATTTTCTATCTGTGCGATAATAAACACGGACTTTTTGCGGAATGCGGTTTCACGGGTCGACCTGCTCGAGGAGGAGCGGACATGGCTGTCGTGCTGATCCTCGTCCTGATTGTCGTCGGCTCCGTGCTGTTCCATGTGCTGAGCCCGTGGTGGTGGACGCCGATCGCGTCCAACTGGACCTATATCGACAGCACCCTCGTCATCACCTTCTGGATCACCGGCATCGTCTTCGTGGCGGTGGTTTCTTTCATGGCCTATTGCGTCTTCCGCTTCCGGCACAAGCCGGGCAACAAGGCGCATTATGAGCCTGAGAACCGCAGGCTGGAATTGCTGCTGGGAGGGGGAACGGCGGTCGGCGTCGCGGCGATGCTGGCGCCCGGCCTCATCGTCTGGAACCAGTTCATCACGGTGCCTGCCGATGCCGCATCGGTCGAGGTCGTCAGCCAGCAGTGGCTGTGGAGCTTCCGGCTGCCCGGAGCGGACGGAAAGCTCGGCCGCGCCGAGACGCGCGACGTCACTCCCGAAAACCCGCTCGGCCTCGACAAAAATGACGCAAGCGGCCTCGACGACGTCATCATCGAGGGCGGTGAGCTGCATCTGCCGATGGGCAAGCCGGTGCACATATTGCTGCGCTCGGTCGATGTGCTCCACGATTTCTACGTGCCTGAGTTCCGCGCCAAGATGGACATGATCCCCGGCATGATCACCTATTTCTGGTTCACGCCGACGCGCACGGGGACCTTCGAGATCCTCTGCGCCGAACTCTGCGGTGTCGGTCATCCGCAAATGCGCGGCACCGTCGTCGTCGATAATGACGCGGACTACCAGACCTGGCTTGGGCAGCAGCAGACATTCACCCAGTTGACGGCGTCATCGGGAGAGCTGCCGCCGGCAAACTGAACGGGCGGGGAACGGGGAAAGGGAAGAGAGATCATGGTCGAGATTCCATCCGGCAGCATCCCATCCGCCGAAGTCGAGGATGTCGAGCTCTATCATCCACACAGCTGGTGGACCAAATATGTGTTCAGCCAGGACGCCAAGATCATCGCCGTGCAATATTCGATCACCGCCATCGCGATCGGCCTGGTGGCGCTGGTGCTCTCCTGGCTGATGCGGATTCAGCTCGCCTTTCCCGGCGCTCTCTCCTTCATCGATGCCGATCACTATTACCAGTTCATCACCATGCACGGCATGATCATGGTGATCTATCTCCTGACCGCGCTCTTCCTCGGCGGCTTCGGCAATTACCTCATTCCGCTGATGGTCGGCGCGCGCGATATGGTGTTTCCCTACGCCAACATGCTGAGCTACTGGATTTATCTGCTCGCAGTGCTGATCCTCGCTGCGGGCTTCTTCGCGCCCGGCGGCCCGACGGGGGCCGGCTGGACGCTTTATCCGCCGCAATCCGTTCTCTCCGGTACGCCGGGCGGCAAGGACTGGGGCATCCTGCTGATGCTCTCCTCGCTGATCGTCTTCATCATCGGCTTCACCATGGGCGGGCTGAACTATGTGGTGACGGTGCTGCAGGGGCGGGCGTGCGGCATGACGCTGATGCGGATGCCGCTCACCGTCTGGGGCATCTTCACCGCCACCGTGATGGCGCTCTTGGCCTTTCCCGCGCTCTTCGTCGCCTGCGTCATGATGCTGTTCGACCGCCTGCTCGGCACCAGCTTCTTCATGCCCGCCATCGTCGAAATGGGCACGCAGCTCCAGCATGGCGGCGGCAGTCCGATCCTGTTCCAGCACCTGTTCTGGTTCTTCGGGCATCCGGAGGTCTATATCGTGGCGCTGCCGGCCTTCGGCATCGTTTCGGACCTGATCAGCACGCATGCGCGCAAGAACATCTTCGGCTACCGCATGATGGTCTGGGCGATCGTCATCATCGCCGCGCTCAGCTTCGTCGTCTGGGCGCACCACATGTATGTCAGCGGCATGAACCCGGCCTTCGGCTTCTTCTTCGCCACCACGACGCTGATCATCGCCGTGCCGACGGCGATCAAGGTCTATAACTGGGTGCTGACGCTGTGGCGCGGCGACATTCACCTGACGCTGCCCATGCTCTTTGCGCTTGCCTTCATCGTCACCTTCGTCAATGGCGGCCTGACCGGCCTCTTCCTCGGCAATGTCGTCGTCGACGTGCCGCTGTCGGATACGATGTTCGTCGTTGCGCATTTCCACATGGTCATGGGGGTCGCGCCGATCCTCGTCATCTTCGGGGCGATCTATCACTGGTATCCCAAGGTGACGGGACGCATGCTCGACGAGGTGCTCGGCCAGATCCACTTCTGGATCACCTTCCTCGGCACCTATGCGATCTTCTTTCCGATGCATTATCTCGGCCTGCTCGGCATGCCGCGCCGCTACTTCGAGATGGGAGAGACGGCCTTCGTTCCGCCTTCTGCGCATACGCTGAATATCTTCATCACAGTCATGGCGCTGGTCGTGGGCGCCGGGCAGATGGTCTTCCTGTTCAACCTAGTCTGGAGCCTTTTCCGGGGCAGGGAGGCAGGCGGCAATCCCTGGCGGGCAACGACACTCGAATGGCAGACGCCGCAGACGCCGCCCGCGCATGGCAACTGGGGCAAGGACCTGCCTATCGTCTACCGCTGGGCCTATGACTACAGCGTGCCGGGGGCGGCCGAGGATTTCATCCCGCAGAATGTGCCGTCAAGCGACGGCGTCACCCGGGAGGTCCACGCATGAACGTCATCCTGGTCTTCCTTGCTGCGATCGGCGCGATCATCATCTGGTGGCTTTCCGGGCAGCGGCTGACCTCGAAGCCCTGGCTGGAAACCGGATCGGTGCAGCTGCCGGATCATCACGGCAGTGAGCGGCCGCCGGTGCCGGCAGTGAAGATCGGCCTCTTCGTGTTTCTCGGCGTCGTCGGCGCGCTCTTCAGCCTTGCCGTCAGCGCCTATTTCATGCGTGCGGCGTCTGCCGACTGGTGGGCGATGCCGGTTCCGCGCCTCCTCTGGGTGAACACCGCGGCACTCGCCTTGAGCAGTGCGGCGCTGCAATGGGCAAAACGAGAAGCGGGGCAGGGCCGCATGGAAAACCTGCGGCCGGCGCTTGCCGCCGCGTTTGTCCTTGCCGTCTCTTTTCTCGTCGGGCAGGTCCAGGCATGGCGGGAGCTGGTGGCGGCCGGCTACGTGCTTGTCGACAATCCCGCCAACAGCTTCTTCTACATGCTGACCGGCCTGCACGGGCTGCATATCCTCGGCGGGCTTGCCGTGCTTGCGCACACGACGGTCAGGGCATTTTCAACCGACGTTGCGCCGGAGAGGCTGCGCCTCAGCGTCGATCTTTCCGCCATTTATTCGCATTTCATGCTCGCCGTCTGGCTGTTGCTCTTCGCGCTCTTTGCCGGCTGGGCGAATGATTTCGTCGATCTCTGCCGCACACTACTGAACTAAGGGGTTTACAGATGGCACAGACTATCGAGACACACGGCGGAGCAGACCTCAGACCGGCAGGCCTGCGCGGTGTCGCGTCCGATTTCAGCTCGGATCAGCGCGCCTTCAAGACCGCCTCCTGGGGCAAGGCGATGATGTGGATCTTTCTACTCAGCGACACCTTCGTCTTCGGCTGTTTCCTGATCGCCTATATGACCGCCCGCATGTCGACGCCCGTTCCATGGCCCAATCCGAGCGAGGTCTTCGCGCTCCATATCGGCGGGCAGGACGTGCCGCTGATCCTGATCGCGATTATGACTTTCGTGCTGATCTCCAGCAGCGGCACCATGGCGATGGCGGTCAATTTCGGCTATCGCCGCGACCGCCGCACGACTGCGATCCTGATGCTGCTGACGGCGGTTCTCGGGGCATGTTTCGTCGGCATGCAGGCCTTCGAATGGACGAAGCTGATCACCGAAGGCGTGCGCCCCTGGGAGAACCCATGGGGGGCGGCACAGTTCGGATCGACCTTCTTCATGATAACAGGGTTTCACGGCACCCACGTCACGATCGGCGTCATCTTCCTCATCATCGTCGCCCGCAAGGTCTGGCGGGGCGATTTCGATGAGGAACGGCGCGGCTTCTTCACCAGCCGGAAAGGCCGCTACGAAGCCGTCGAGATCATGGGCCTCTACTGGCACTTCGTCGACCTAGTCTGGGTCTTCATCTTCGCGTTTTTCTATCTGTGGTGAGGTCGTCATGAGCGAGACAACGGCGCATGCACAAGTGCAAACGGCGCATGTACAGGCACACACCGGACAGCAGCATCCGCTCCGGCTCTATTTCCTCGTCTGGGGCCTGCTCTTCGTGCTCAGCGCGGCGTCCTACATGGTCGATTATCTCGGCGTCCAGAGCTACTTGAGGTGGACGCTGATCCTCGTGTTCATGATGCTGAAGGCCGGGCTGATCGTCGCCGTCTTCATGCATATGGCCTGGGAACGGCTGGCGCTCGTCTACGCCATCCTGCTGCCGCCGCTGCTGGTGCTGGTTTTCGTGGCGCTGATGGTATCGGAAGCGGACTACACGATATTCACCCGGCTGGCGTTTTTTGGGGCTGGGCCGTAGGGCAGCAATCGGGCGGTCTCCGTTAGCGTTCCGATCGTCCATTTACCTGACTGTTACATCTTCAGCCTGTCGAAGATGGGTAGTTCCCCTTCTTCTCCCAGGATCGCAGCGCACGCCAGAGCACGGTGTTGTCTGCATAACCCAGGACACGCGCAACTTCGGACATCGGTGCGGCATGTTGGTCGCCGAGATAGTGGGCGGCGAGTGTCTGGCGATGCTGGCGAACGAGATCGCGAAGCGACACGCCTTCCTCCGACAGCCGGCGCTGCAGGCTTCGCGGCGACATCTTCAGTTCGGCGGCAAGGGTTGCGACCGTGATCGGCTTGCGGCCGAGATAGATGCTGATCAGAGCCTGGACCTTTTCCGTGACGAGATCGCCGGCCGCTGGCTCGTTGACCAGATCACCGATATGCCGCTCCAGGATTTCGATCAGGCTTTTGTCTTCCGCACGGTGCACACGATCAGCCTCCGCCCTGTTCATGACGATCCGGTTGCCGGATTGGCCAAACAGGATGGGCGCGCCACAGATGCGTTCCAGCGCACTGGCGTCGCGCGGGGCGTGATGCTCGAGCTGGATTTCGATCGGCCGCCAGCCACGGCGGAAGCATGAACGGACGAGCTGACAGGAGGCGGCGATCGTGAATTCGCTGTCCTGCCGGCGCGGCCACATCGCTGGATCGACGATCCGGTAGCTCCAGATAAAATCGCCATTCTCCTCGAACACGCCGGAACTGGTCGCACCCTGGACCGCGTTCACATATTTCGACAGCCGTTCGAAAGCGCTGCGAATGGTCGGCGAGAGCGCAAAGAGCATGCCGATGGGGCCGATGTCGGCGGGCTTGAACCCGGTGCCCATGCGAGCTCCCAGTGCCGGTTCGCCGGTTATCGTCGCGGCCTCCTCGAACAGCGCGACATAGCGCGCCATGGGCAGGACAGCGTAGGGATCTTCCAATTGCGAGCGCAGAATGCCATGCGAAGCCAGAAGTAGGTCGGTTTTCCCGGATCTGTTATCGATTTGTTGCACCAGCGGGATCAAGACGGAGGCGCGAATTGAAGCAACTGCGGGCATGCGGCTGATCAAATGCGATGCAATTGCCATTTTCAGCGTCTCCGGTGACCTTCGTGGCGCGAATTATCGATTCATTGGCATAAACTGCAATTTCGGGGCCAGATCGCCGCGCTTACCTTCTTGGCAACAAACAAGCAAAGAGGGGTTCTCCATGACACTGGAAGCAAGCATGCCCGCACCATCATCGCCGGAGCGTCGTCTGGCCAGGAACTCGGTGGGCCTCGCCCACATCGTGTTCTTCGTCGTTGCCGCGGCCGCGCCGCTGACGGCCGTCGTCGGCGCTTCGCCGGCCGCCTTCGCTGTTGGCAATGGTGCAGGCGTCCCCGGCGCCTTCGTGCTTGCCGGCCTGCTCTACCTGCTCTTCTCGGTCGGCTTCACCGCCATGAGCCGGCATGTGGGCGGGGCAGGGGCGTTCTACACCTATATCACCCACGGCATTGGCAAGCCGGCGGGTGTGGGTGGCGCCTTCATGGCGCTGGTCACCTATAGCGCGGTTCAGATCGCCATTTATGGCCTGTTCGGTTTCTTCATGGCCAATGCCATAGCGCCGCTTGGGCTGGTCCTGCCCTGGTGGGCTTGGGCCTTCGCAGCACTCGTCGTCGTGCTGGTCTGCGGTCAGCGCAACATCGCCTTCTCAGGTGCGATCCTCGGCGTCTGCATGATTGCCGAAATCGCCATATTGCTGGTTCTGGATCTTGCCATCGTCTTTTCAGGCGGCGGACCAGAAGGCATCAGCTTCTCCTCCTTCGCGCCATCGTCGGTCTTTGCGCCCGGTCTCGGTGTGGCGCTGGTCTTCGTCATCGGTTCCTTCATCGGCTTCGAAGCTACGGCCATTTTCGGCGAGGAAGCCGAATATCCGGAAAAGACCATCCCCCGCGCCACCTATGTTGCCGTGCTGCTCATCACCCTCTTCTATGCCTTCTCCACCTGGGCAATCGTGCAATTCTACGGTCCGGGCAAGGTGCAGGCTGCTGCGGCTTCCAGCCTCGACAGCTTTTATTTCACCGCCGCCAATTCCGTGCTTGGCGCATGGTCGAGCCAGGCGATGAACGTGCTGCTGATCACCAGCCTGTTTGCCTGCATCCTGTCCTTCCACAATACGCTCAACCGCTATTTCTTCGCCCTTGGCCGTGAAGGTCTGGCCGCACAGGTGCTTGGCAAGGTTCACGCCAGGCATGGCTCACCCTATGCTGCAGGTCTGCTGCAAAGTCTGATCGCGGCCGTCGTCCTTGGCCTGTTCGTGACCTTCGGTGCCGATCCTTACACCGTCGTGTTCTCGTGGATGGCAGCGCTGGCGGGTATTGGTATCCTGCTGGTGCAGGTGCTTGTCTCCGTCGCAATCGTCATGTTCTTTCGCAAGACGCCGAACAGCTACAGCGCCTGGACCACGATGATCGCTCCGGCGCTGGCGCTCCTCGGCCTCATCGGTTCGCTGGTGCTGGTCAGTTCCAATCTTTCACTCCTTTCCGGCAGTGAAAGCCCGATCGTCAAGGCTTTCCCCTATGCCATGGTGCTGGTGGGCATTCTTGGTGCGCTGTTTGCGGTCCGGGTCAAGAGATCCAAGCCCGCTCTCTATGCTTCCCTTGGAAAGGTCTTCGAATGAGTGCCGTTGCTGAATTTGCACCCCTCGATCGCCTCCTGGTTCTCGCGGTCGCGATCCTTGCCGGCGCAACAGTGCTGGTTGCCGTCGAGGCCCACGCCTTCTGCTCGGTGTTCTGCATTCATGCAAACCAGATGATGATCGATACCCAGATCTGCTCCGGTCGATCCTGATCACCGCAGCTTGCGACGCGCCATGGTGCGTCGTCTCTTCCAAAAACAAGAGGTATACCAATGGACGCCGTTGTTGCAGCCACCCATCCGCTCGACCCTCTGAGTCTCGACGAGATCGCTTCTGCCGTTGCCATCCTCAAGGATACGCAGACACTCGCAGCCACCTTCCGCTTTCCGATAATCCGGCTGGAGGAGCCGACCAAGGCGGATCTTGCCGCCCATCGCTTGGGCGACAGGCTGCCGCGGCTCGCCTTCATCCTGGCAATCGACATCAGCAATGGCGAAACCTTCGAGGGCGTCGTAGACCTGACTGCCGGCACGGTGTCCTCCTATATCCGGCTGCCTCTTGATGAGCTGCCCTATGGCCAGCCGCCGATCATGCTGTGCGAATTCGAAACCGTTGAAGGCACCGTCAAATCCGATCCGCGCTGGATCGCTGCCGTCAAAAAGCGCGGCATTACCGACGAGGATATTCCGCTCATCCAGATCGATCCTTTTTCTTCGGGCTATTTTGGCCGCGAATTCGAGAAGGGAAAGCGCATCGTCCGCGCGGTGTCCTATTGGCGCGAGGATATCCGTGACAACGGCTACGCGCATCCGATCGAGGGCGTGGTGGCGGTGGTCGATCTGATCACCAACCAAGTGGTCGATCTCGTCGACGATGAGAAGATCATTCCGGTCCCGAGGAAGAAGCGCAATTATGGCCGCGAAACCTTCCCGGAACCGCGGCCCGATCTCAAGCCGCTGCAGATCGTTCAGCCGCAAGGGTCGAGCTTTACTGTCGACGGCTGGAAAGTCGAATGGCAGAACTGGAGTTTCCGTGTCGGGTTCACCCCGCGCGAGGGGCTCGTTCTGCATGAACTCGGCATCAGGGATCAGGGAAGGCTACGGCCCGTCGTCTTTCGCGCCAGTGTCACCGAAATGGTCGTGCCCTATGCCGATCCGACGGCGAACCACTATTGGAAGAGCGCCTTCGATGCTGGCGAATATGGCCTCGGACGCCTGGCCAATTGCCTCGAACTCGGCTGCGACTGCCTCGGCCATATTCACTATTTCGATGTGCCGGCGGCGGATGATTTCGGCCAGCCCTTCATCATGAAGAATGCCATCTGCATGCATGAGGAGGATTACGGCATCCTCTGGAAGCATTACGAATTCCGCAACGGTATTTTCGAAGTGCGCCGTTCGCGCCGCCTCGTCATCTCCTTTTTCGCAACCGTCGGCAACTACGATTACGGCTTCTATTGGTATCTTTACCAGGACGGCACGATCCAGCTCGAAGCCAAGCTCACGGGCATCATCCAGACGGCGGCGGTCGCGACCGGCGAAACCTATCCATGGGGCGGCATGGTCGATGACAATCTCGGCGGTCCGACCCACCAGCATTTCTTCAATGCGCGCCTGCACATGGATGTCGACGGCGGCGACAATACCGTGACCGAGCATGAGTTCGTGCCGCGTCCCTGGGGTGAAGACAATCCCTATGGCAATGTCTTCGATACCAAGACTCGTGTGCTGAAGCGCGAACTCGATTCCCCGGCACTCGCCAATGGCGAGACCGGCCGTTACTGGAAGGTCTCCAACCCCAACATCCAGAACAGCGTCGGCAAGGCGCCGGGCTACAAGATTGTCGTCATGCCGTCGCCTGTTATGCTTGCCCAGCCGGATTCGACCGTTGCCCAGCGCGGCGGCTTTGCCAAGAAACACATCTGGGTCACCGCCTTCGATGCCAGGGAAAAATATGCGAGCGGCGATTATCCGAACGTGCATGCCGGCGGCGACGGCCTGCCGGGTTATGTCAGGCAGAACCGTAAAATAGAGAATGCCGACGTCGTGCTCTGGCATTCCTTCGGCCATACCCATGTCTGCAAGCCCGAGGATTTTCCGATCATGCCCGTGGAATATGCCGGCTTCACGCTGAAACCGAATGGCTTCTTCGCATCCAACATCGCCATGGACCTGCCGCCGGAAGGACACGGCCAGAGTGTCGACAATCGCCTGCAGCCTTCGCCCGATGACACCGGAAACGGTTCCTGCTGCCATACATAGCTGCAATGCTACGGCTGTTCCTTTTTAAGTAGCTTTTTGGCAGTCCGACGGATGTAAGAAGGGCAGGGAACAGAATGCAGTGGCTTCTCCAGCAGTTCGAAGATACCAACAAGCTGGCCGAGGCTCTCGACCAGCTCGGAATCTCCTACACATGGCACAAGGTCGTACCGTTCGTCGGCGAGCTCATCCCCAAGCCGGTCGTTGCTGATCCAGGTTCAGTGGTCATGTTCGGCTCCTACACGCTGTGGAAGAACGCTGAGGCGAACGGTTACCGGCCGGGTGTTTTTAAGCTGCGTCCTTTCGTTCACGAACAGGTGTGGCATCCTTACCTCCTCAATGGCGCCGATGCGCTGTTCCTGACACTCCGGGATGTCCCCGAGCGTCTGGCGGATGACGGCAGGGACTGGTTCCTGCGCCCGGTCGACGACAGCAAGGAGGAGCCCGGAAATGTCAAATCGACCGGCGAGATCATCCGTATGGCAGAGAGGGTGCTGGCGCTCGACGAAGATGAAATCCCCAAGGGTTCGCTTCGTCACGACACGCTGCTGATGCTCACTGAGCCTGTTCGCATCCTGCGCGAATGGCGTCTCTGGGTCGTCGACGGTCGGATTGTCACCTATTCGCTCTACAAAGATGGATCGCGTGTCGTCCACCGCCACGAGATCGATGACGATGCGCTGAACTTCGGGCAGCGCATGGTCGACATCAATCCCGGCTACTCCCAAGCTTATGTCATCGATATCTGTCGGACCGAAGAGGGACTGAAGCTGCTGGAGACGAACTGTCTCAACGCCGCCGGGTTCTACGCCGCAGATCTCGTGAAGCTGGCGAGGGCGATCGACGGCCTGGCCCGCACCTGACGTCTTCCCGGCGAGGGAATGACGCTGTAGAGTTGCAGAATGTTTGCCCGACCATCCCACATGGAGGCTCCGTATGGCTCAGGTCCTGTTGTTTCACCACGCGCAGGGGCTGACCCCAGGTGTGCATGCGTTCGCCGATGACATCAGGGCAGCCGGCCATATCGTGCACACGCCCGATCTGTTTGATGGGCGCACGTTCCCGAGCATCGAAGAGGGGCTGGGCTATATCGGTGAGATCGGATTCGACGAGGTCAGGGAGCGCGGCGTCCGCGTCGCCGACGAATTGCCGCCCGGGCTCGTCTATGCCGGGTTCTCGTTCGGCGTGCTGCCGGCGCAGAAGCTGGCGCAGACGCGTCCCGGCGCCCGCGGGGCTCTGCTCTTCTATTCCTGCCTGCCGATCAGCGGTGAGTGGGCCTTCGGACCCTGGCCGGACGGCGTCGCGGTACAGATCCACGGCATGGACAACGACCCGATTTTCGTCGGCGAGGGTGACATCGACGCCGCCCGCGAGATCATCGCGAAGGTCGAGGACGCGGAGCTTTTCCTGTACCCGGGCGATCAGCACTACTTCGCTGACAGCTCGTTGCCGTCCTATGACGCGGATGCGACCGCGCTGCTGACCCTCCGTGTGATCGAATTCCTGAATCGCGTCTGATCCCGACATTCCGCGGGAGATCCGGTTTAGCTCTGGTATAGCCATCCTGAGATGGGGCCCGGAGCGGACTATTCGGACGCCACGCAGAAATTATTGCCTTCGGGATCATTCAACACCGTGTAGCCATCCGCCTCCCGGACGAAGGTCGCTCCGAGGGATAAAAGCCGTTCGACCTCCCTGGCTCGATCGGGGGTGGCAATATCGAGATGAAGTCGGTTGCGGGCAGGACGTTCCCCCTGGCGAAGGTGGAAGCAAAGGCGGGTTCCGGGACCTTCGACCATCACGGTCGGGTCAGTCTCGGGCGTCAGTCCGAGGGCGGCCAGGCGGGCCAGTTCTTCGTCGTCATATGGCATCACGTCGTAGCCATCGAGCGCCTCCGCCCAGAACCGGGCGACGCGCGAGGGAATGTCGCAATCAATGACGATTTCTTTCAGCCTTGCCATGGACCCTTCAAGAATTGTTGGGCCGGCGACGGCAAACGCGTTCAACGAGGGTGCCACCGATGGCCGGCAGCAATGCGAAAAGCACGAGCTGCGGTGTCTCCGTCAGCGCCAACAGGCTAGACATGAGGAAGGCGACCAATAATCCTGCCAGCACCCCGGCTGCATAGGGCAGATAATCCTTCAAGAATGCCTCCGTCTTGTGCTGATCTCAAACAGAAGGGGCATTATTGGCTTGAGATAGAGATCTTTGCGGTATCGGCAATGGCTGGTTGCGGCCGAACCTCACGTCGACCGATCGGCCTATGCGGAATGCCACCACGTTGGTTTACGGGACAGGTCGACCCAAATGACGTGAGCCGGTGCGCCTGATTTTGCAGGAGACGACCAATTTCTTTCGCGCTATGAAGACTGACCGCATATCCCCGCCACATCCGACACCGAGGTCCTTCACATGGCTTTGAAAATCCTTTTCGTTGGCGGTACCGGCCAGATTTCATATCCTTGCGTCGAGCGCGCTGTGGCTCAGGGCCACCATGTCAGCGTCTATAATCGCAGTTTGAGAGGCGACCCTTTGCCTGCGGGGGTCACCTCGATCGTCGGTGATCTCGCGGCGCCCGACTATGTGGATCTCGCCAAGGCCAATTATGACGTTGTCTGCCAGTTCATTGCCTTTACACCCGATCAGATCGCGCGTGATATCGATGTGTTTGCGGGGCACTGTGGCCAGTACATCTTCATCTCTTCGGCCTCGGTCTATGAAAAGCCGCCGCGCCACTACGTGATTACCGAGCAGACACCGGCGATCAACCCGTACTGGCGCTATAGCCAGGACAAGATTGCCTGCGAGACGCTGCTCAAGAATTCCCAGAAGCTCGCCTGGACCATCGTCCGTCCCAGTCACACCGTTCGCACGGGCCTGCCGATCATGATGGGCGACAGCGATGTCATGGCGAGACGCATGCTGGATGGCGAGCCCACCATCGTGGCGGGCGATGGCCATACGCCCTGGACGCTGACCCGCTCGGTTGATTTTGCGGTGCCCTTTGTGGGGCTTTTCGGCAAGCCGGCGGCGTTGAACGAGATCTTCCACATCACCTCCGATCGCGCCCACATCTGGAACGATATTCAATCGACGATCGCCAGATTGCTGGATGTCGAGGCCAGGATCGTACACGTGCCGACGGACACCCTGGTCCGCTACAATCCGGAGTGGGTTGGGCCGCTGCGGGGCGACAAGGCATGGTCGGCGATCTTTGACAATTCAAAGGTCAAAAGCGTGGCAGGCGATTTCACCTGCGCCGACAGCCTGGATGAAATTCTGGCGGAGCCGATCATGCATCTCAAGCAGCGCCTGGCCAAGAACCGCCCGCCAAGGGGCGATCTTGATGCTTTGGTCGATCGGATTTGCGCTGCGCAAAGCGCTCTCGGCTAGGCAGGTCCGCGTAGAACAACTTTCCGAAAGACACGATGCAAGCGGTCGTGCCCGCGCTGATCACGGGACTTGCGATGTCGCCGATCTCGACAGCCTGTCGGGTTGGCTGGAAAACAACCATACCGACCTCAACGACGGATTGAGACTTGTGGCCGGCGACCGAAGGGTCGGACGAGGGTATCACTGCAGGCATTCACAAAAAAGCCCAGCCTAAAACGCGTCCTAAAACATGATGGAGGTCGCGCCGGGTCAGGATCTCGGCAATGATGGCCATCTGTTCGCCACTCCGATCCCATCAGGCCATGCTGTTCATTCCGCTTCCCTTCGTCGTTGCCCTTCTGCTGCTTGTCCTCTTCGTCACCGTCCTCCGGCGCGACGAGGAGGCGCAGCCCAATCGGCCGTTTCTGGCACTGATCCTGCTCGCCGTGCTGCAATCTGTCCTCTCCGGGCTGCGCTGGGGCTACGGGGTACAGGCGGTGGGGGTGATTGCGCCCGTCACCGCGGCGATGGTGCCCCCGCTTGCCTATGCCGGGGTTTCCGGGCTGGTGAGGACGAGCCGGCGGCCGCCGGCGGCGCGGATTGCGCTGCATGCCGTGCCCGCCGCCGTCATCCTCTTATTGATGGTGGTCCGGCGGGATGTGATCGATATAGCACTGGTGCTTGTGTTCGTCGGTTATGCCCTGGCGATCCTGCTTCTGATGCGGCCGGGCGCCGATGCGCTTCGGCTTGCGCCCTTCGAGGGAGCGGTGCCGGCCTATCGGGCAATCATCTTCGCGGCGGTGGCGCTGTGCCTGTCGGCCTCGGTCGATATCTTCGTCTTTCTCGATTTCACATGGGCGCATGGCGAGCATGCGCTGACGCTGATCAGCGTCAGCAACCTCGCCGTCCTCGTCATCCTCGGCATTGCGGCGGCCGCTGCCAGCCGAAGCCGGGCGCCGGCCGAGACGGTGGAGGCGGCGCTGAAGCCCGAAACGACCGAGGACAAGGAGACGATCGCCACGGTCGATGCGCTGATGGAGGCAAAGAGGCTCTATCGCGACGCAAATCTCAATCTCGACCGGCTGGCCCGTAAGGCCGGCATTCCCGCCCGCCAGATCTCGGCAGCGATCAACCGGGCGATCGACAAGAACGTCTCGCAATATGTCAATGACTACAGGATCGGCGAGGCCTGCCGGCTGCTTGCCGCTACCCAGAAATCGGTGACCGAAGTGATGTTCGAGGTCGGCTTCCAGACCAAGTCCAATTTCAACCGCGAATTCCGCCGGGTTACGGATATGACGCCGCTTGCCTGGCGGCAGAAAAAGGGTGGCGCGGGCTTTCCTCCAGTGTCGTCCTGAATTGACGCCCGTCCTCTCTCCAGCCTCGTCCTGAGGTGCCCCTAAGGGCCCCCGGGGAGGGCTGGCCACCAGCGCTTCATCCAGCCAGCCTGCAGCCTGCACCCACGCAATCACCCGCCCTCGTGGTTCGAAACGGCCCTTCGGGCCTGCCTACCATGAGGGCCGACGGCGGGCGCCTTGCCGTGCCACGTACACGATCGCGATCGAGGACTGCCAGAAACGCGTTTGAGGTCGCGATTTCAGCCGGATCGGCGATGCTTGCGGAATGAACACGACATCAGAACATGACCGAGACCTTGCCGCCAAGCTGAGATCGCTTTCGATCGAGCCTGCGGCCTTCAAGGCAGAGCCGCCGGCCCGTGTCCGGCGGCGTGTGATCCCTGGAGCAAAGGTGGCCTTTGCCGCGACTGCATCGCTGGCGGTGGTTCTTTTCTATCCGCCCGAGGCGCTTGAGCGCATCGAGACCATGCTTGCAGGCTTCGCGAATAGCGGCCCTACGATATCCGTTCGTGAAGCGGAGGCGCCGGCCGAGGGCGGCGCTGCTGCCGAGCATGGGCGGGCGTTGCCTGCCGATGAAGCTGCGAGCTCGGCCTTGCCAACCCGGGAAGTCACCAGCTCCGGCTACGTCGTGGCACCCGATATCTCCACCGTCTTTTCCAAATATGGGGGCCGGATCGTCGCCGTCGAAGTCGAGGCGGGCGGTAGGGTCGCGGCGGGGCAGGTGCTGCTGCGGCTCGATGATGCCGGCGCCCGCTTCACGCTTCAGGGGGCCGAGATCGCCCGGCAATCGGCGGGGCTGGCGCTGGCGGCGAAGACTATAGAATTGGCGCAGGCGCGGTCTTCCCTCACGCGCACCGAGCGGCTGGCCGGGCGCGATGCGATGTCGGCGCAGACGCTGGAGGAGGCGAGGACGATGTTCGACACTGCCGAAAATGCCGCCCTGCAGGCACGGCAAGATGTGGCCAAGGCGGATCTCGATATCGAGAGGGCGCGCGAGCAGGTGGACGCACTGGCCGTCCGGGCGCCGATATCGGGCACCGTCACGCGGCTTACCGCGCATGTCGGCGACACCGTGCTGTCGCGCGAGGACAGCGTGCGGGAGAATGAAAGCCTGCTTGCGATTGCCGACATGACAAACATGGTCATCGATGCCGATGTGGCCGAGGCCAATATTGCACAGATGCGGCCGGGCTTGCGTGGGGAGGCGGTGCTCGACGGCTTTCCCGACCAGCCGTTTGCGGTCGAGGTATCGAAGATCGCGCCCATGATTTCGCGGGAGAAGGGGACGGTGACGCTTCGCCTGTCGCTCTCCTCGCCGCCGCCAGACATGCGCCCCGCCATGGTTGCGCGCATCCGCCTGGTGGTGGGTGAGGCCGGGTATACCACAGACCACCAGCAAGGAGCAGAGCGATGACCGACTCTCAAGAACCCTATATCGCGCTTCGCGGCGTCCGGAAGGCATTCAGGATCGGCGCGGAGACGATCCCGATCTTTTCCGGGCTCGACCTTTCCATCGCGCGCGGCGATTTCGTTGCCGTCATGGGGCCGTCGGGCTCGGGGAAATCGACGCTGCTCAACATGCTCGGCGGCATCGACAGCCCTGATGCCGGGGAGATCAGGATCGGCCGCAGCCATATCGAGCAGATGGGCGAGGGCGCCAGAGCCGCGTGGCGGGCGCATGGCATGGGCATCGTCTTCCAGTTCTACAATCTGCTGCCGATGTTGAATGCCGGCGAGAATATCGAGCTGCCGCTGCTCTTGAAGCCGCTCGGGCGAAAGGAGCGGCACGCCCGCGTTGAGACCGTCATGGAGCTCGTCGGTCTTGCGGGCCGGCAGCGGCAGTTTCCATCGAGCATGTCCGGCGGGCAGCAGCAGCGCGTCGGCATCGCCCGCGCCATCGTCGGCGATCCCGACCTTTTACTCTGCGACGAACCGACCGGCGATCTCGACCGGAAATCCGCCAATGATATTCTCGAGATGCTGGGCTTTCTCAATCGCAAGCTTCAGAAGACCATCATCATGGTCACGCATGATCCCGAGGCCGCCGCCTTTGCCCGGCGCACGTTGCATCTCAACAAGGGCGAATTCGTCGAGCAGCAGGGGAGGAGCCGATGACCTTCTTTCAACTGATGCGGCGTAATGTTTGGCGCAAGCGGCTTAGGGCCGCGCTGCTGATGTTCTCGGTCGGTATCGCCTTCCTGATCTACGCCCTGACGGCGAGTTTCCTCGGCGGCAGCCAAGGGGCGGCGGGCGCGAGCGACAATCTGCTCGGCGTCTTCAACAAATCGGGCCGGGG
Source organism: Rhizobium leguminosarum (assembly GCF_002953715.1). GTDB lineage: Bacteria > Pseudomonadota > Alphaproteobacteria > Rhizobiales > Rhizobiaceae > Rhizobium > Rhizobium leguminosarum_V. The sequence goes on along the minus strand of NZ_CP025012.1, from coordinate 2,663,939 downwards.
GCTGCCGCTGCCGCTTGCCTATCTCAGCCGGATCGCTGCGGACGGCGATGTCGCCGCCGTCGCCTATACCGCGCGCATGCGTGGGTTCGTAGCGGTGGAGAAGAATGTCGTCACGACGAGCGCGGTCGATCCGCGCTCGATTGCCGCTGCCAATGGCGACGAGCTCGGGCTGACGCCCGATCTGATCGGAACGCTGGAAGAGGGCCGCGACCGAGTGCTCGTCGGCCGGGCGTTGGCGGAGGCGCAGGGCTGGTCGGTCGGCCAGCGCATCGGCGTCACCAGCCAGTTGATGAAGACCGATGGCAGTCGTGACTGGAGCTTCGTGATCGCGGGCATCTTCGAGGGTGCCAATCCCAGCACCGATACTTATTTCATGCTCGCCCGCTACGACGCGATCAATGCGGCCCGCGCGCGCGACAAGGATACGGTCGACGCCTTCGTGGTGCGCCCGCGCCAGGGCGTGTCGCCGGGCGTGCTGGCGGCGCGGATCGATGCGCTGTTTGCCAACTCGGCGGCGCAGACGCGGACACAGTCGGAAAAGCAGTTCCTCGAAGCCTTCCTGCGGCAGTTCGCCGATGTCGGCCTGATCGTCGGCCTCGTCGTCGGCGCGGCCTTCGTGACCATCCTGATGATCGCTGTCAACACCATGCTCTTTGCCGTGAGGGAACGCAGCTTCGAGATCGGCGTCATGAAGGTGCTGGGCTTTTCGCGCGGTCGGATCATGACGCTGGTGCTCGGCGAGACGCTGTTCATCTTCGCCGCCGGTGGGGCGGGCGGGCTCCTTCTCGCCAAGCTTGCGACGCTGTTGATCGGCCCCGAGTTCGGCCTCGCCTTCAGTCTGTCGGTGCTGTTGAAGTCCGTCGCCATCATCGTTGGTCTCGGGCTCCTGACCGGGCTGTTGCCCGCCCTCAACGCCATGCGCCTGCCCATCGTCAACGCCTTCAGATCGAGATAATCCAATGTCATCAGCGCTCAAGCAGATATTTCTCATGATCAGAGTCAATCTCGGCAGCCTGCCGCGGCGGCTCTGGATCTCGCTGTCGATGGTGTTGTCGGTCGCCCTCGTCGTGGCGGTGCTGTCGGGGTTTCTCGCCATGGTGCGCGGTTTTGAGAGGGCGCTTGCCGGCGCCGGTTCGCCCGGCATCGCGGTCGTCCTTGGCGGCGGCACCAACCAGGAGACCGGCTCGGACGTGCCGGCCGAGGCGATCCGCAGCCTAAGCGCCATGACCGGCGATATCGGCGTGGCGCGCGACGCGGCGGGCGGATTGGCGCTGTCGCGCGAGGTCATTGTTCCGGTCGATGTCATCAGGGCAAGCGATGGCGCCGAGCAGACATTGTCGCTACGCGGCATGGATCCGGCCGGCTCTGGCTTGCGCGATCGAGCGATGCTTTCGCAGGGGCGGCTGTTTTCCCAAGGCGCCCGCGAAATCGTCGTCGGTGCCCAGATTGCCGACGAGTTCTCCGACTTCGCTGTCGGCGACAGGGTGCGGCTCGGCGCGGTCGACTGGATTGTCGTCGGGCATTTCACCTCGGGTGGCAGCGCCTTCGAATCCGAGATCTGGGCGGATCTGGAAGCGGTGCAATCGGGCTTTGACCGGCAGGGGCAGGTGCAGAGCCTGCGTATGCGCCTTGATGGGGCGGGTGGTCTGGACGCGCTGAGACAGCATCTTTCCCCAATTCCCGGCGCCCCACTCACCGCGGTCTCCGAGGCCGATCTCTATGCCGCGCAATCCGAGCGCACCAGCCGCCTCATTCGCCTGTTCGGCTGGCCCCTCGCGCTGCTGATGGCAGTGGGCGCAACGGCTGGAGCGCTGAACACGATGATGAGCTCGGTTTCCGACCGCACCGTCGAGATCGCCACGCTGCGCCTGCTCGGCTTCGGCCGCCTGCCGGCCTTCACTGCCACCTGGGTCGAGGCCGTGCTGCTGTCTGTCGCGGGGTCGGCGCTCGGCATCCTCGTCTCATGGCTCGCCTTTAGCGGCTGGCAGGCAAGCACGATGGGCGCTGACAATACCAAGATGGCCTTCCAGCTCGACGTCACCGCCGACGTGGCACTCACCGCCGGCCTGCTGGGTCTTGCCATCGGCATCATCGGCGGGGCGTTGCCGGCGCTTGCGGCGACGCGGTTGCCCCTGAGGGCGGCGTTGCGGGCGAGAGGGTAGGTTTTCAGTCGCTGGCGCTCCTCACCCCTTGAGCGCAAGCGAAGGCAAGAATCACATGGTGCATAGACCGAAGGCGACGTCAGCCTCGCGCAAACACGCCGCGATTTATTCACCTCGAAGTCGCCGATTTCTCGGCCCAAGTTGTAACTTTCGTCACACCAGGGAATTGGCTGTGGAATAAGGCCTGAGAGCCCGCCCATTGCCCCATTGACAACATCTTATCGCCTTCTTGCCGTGGCCGGTTTGCCCCCGCCGCATCCGATCGGCCGATCCTGGACGATCCCGGCGGCGACATAGCGATCCGACGAACAGGGCAACATGGCGATATGACAGTCTACTATGTGAACTCAGCGAGTGGCTCCGACCGCAACAGCGGAACGGGCCAGAATTCGGCTTTTGCGACTTTGTCCAAAGTGGAATCCTTGAAGCTGAAACCCGGCGACAGCGTGCTCCTTGCCAAGGGGAGCATGTTCAACGAGCAGCTCGATATCAAATATTCCGGCAGCGAGAGTGCGCCGATCAAGATCGGCAGTTACGGCACGGGTGCGGCACCCGTCATCCACAGCAGTGGCGACGGTATCCACAGTCTCTATGCCTCGAACATCGTCATCGAGAACCTGAAGATATCGAATACATCAGGTGCGGGCATTTATGGCGGCAGTGTCACGAACTGGACGGTCCGCGACGTCGAGATCGCCAAGACGGGATTGTCGGAAAACGCAGGCGCCGTCACCTTCCGGAGCAGCAAGAATGTCACGATCCAAGACAGCAAGATATCGGACGTCAAGGGCGACGGCTTCTGGATCGAAAAGGTCACCGGCATCAAGCTTCTCAACAACACCGTCACCAATGCCCATGGCGCGACGGCCGATGCCGTGCAGGTGAACGACAGCAGCAACATTCTGATCCGCGGCAACCATCTCGACCAGACGCATGCCGATAGTCCGAAGGGCGTCATCGTGCTCATCAGGCCGGTGAATGCCGTGGTCGAGGACAATACGCTCACCGGCGGCGGCTTCGGCATCAGCGCGCAGGCCGGCAAGAATGTTGCCATCCGCGACAACGACATATCGGGATTTCACGGCTACAGCTGGTCCTTCGCTGTCGGTCTCGGCGACACGGGCAATACGAGAGACTACGATATTGCGGGCAACCACATCCATGACGGCGCCTGGGGCGTGGTTATCTCCGCTGCCGGCAGCCCCAGCTATGTCCGCACGAATATCAAGGTCCACGACAATGTCTTCGACGACCTCTCACAGGCGGCGTTAAAGGTCGACAGGCCGGCATCCGGCTCCTTTTTCAACAATACCATCGAGAGCGGCGTCAAGGCCTACAGCATATCGCCTTCCATCGTCGACGCCCACACCTTCTCCGTCAGCAACAACCATACGGTTGCCAATGTCGAGACGGCGCTGGCCAGCCCGGTTGCCAAGACTGCCGCAGCGACGGAGGCGGCCGCGGATCCTGCCGTTGTCGCTGTCCATGACAATTTGAAGATCCTGACCGATACGGGTGCCGCCCATCATGGCAACCTCCTTGAAAACGACAGCTCGGACAATGACACCCTGGTACTTCGGCGCTTCGGGGACGAAACCGTCGGCAAGCACGGCCTGACGCTGACCGGGGAATACGGTGACATCCACGTGGACCGGGAAGGCAACTATGCCTACACGCTCGATGAGACGAAGCTCCCTGACCATAGCGGACATGTGAGCGAGTCGTTCAGCTACGCGATCAACGATGGAACCTCGCATCACAGCGACGGGGATACGCTGACCGTCTTCATCCATCTGGATGGCTTGCTGAGCTGAGGCGAGTGTGCCGGGAGCGGCGCTACGCCGGGGAGGCGTTGCTTCCGGGAAGCGTGACTCCCCCAGGGAAGTGTTGCTCTCGCCACCAAATGTCTCCGCAGCGCCCCTCATCCGGCTGCAGCCGGGTGAGGGTAAGGGGCATGCCACACGGCCTCGCCTTTCTGGCTTACGACTGACCTGAAACAGGACGTCTACAGCTTCTGCGACCATACGTCGCCGAGGGGTACGATTATCGTTCATTCACCTTTCGGTCGCTTTTTAGTAGATTGTTTTCGTATAAGTTGTAGTTCGTAGGATATCGCCACCGCCAGGCGTTTCTCGGGACCAAGGCCGGCCCACAGGGTCTGCCAACCGTCGTGAAGGCAATATCGAAGGCCCTCTTAGCATGGCCTTTAGCCCCGACCGCATCCGATCCACGCGTCGCAGCCGATCCAGAGGGCTGCGCGGCAATTCGAGAACAAGGCGATATGACAATCTATTATGTGAATCCAGCGATAGGCTCCAACGGCAACAGTGGAACGAGCGAGGACACGCCGTTTGCATCGTTCTGGGCGGTGGAAAACTTGAAGCTGCAGCCGGGCGACAGCGTGCTGCTCGCCGCCGGAAGCGTGTTCAACGATCAGCTCGACCTGAAATATTCCGGCACAGTGAATGCCCCGGTCACCATCGGCAGCTACGGGGTCGGCGATGCGCCGGTCATCCATAGCCCCGGCGACGGCATCCACAGCCTCTATGCATCGAACATCGTCATCGAGAACCTCAAGATCTCGGACACCGGCGGCGCGGCCATTTACGGCGGCTATGTTTCGAACTGGACCGTGCGCAATGTCGAGGTGGATCACACCGGACTGGCGGGCAAGTCAGGTTCCGTCACGTTCAGGACCGGTTCGAACATCACCATCGAGAACAGCACGATCAACGACGTGAACGGCGACGGCGTCTGGATCGAGAAGATCAACGGCGTCAATCTCCTCAACAACACCATCACGAACAGCCACGGCACCACGGCAGATGCCGTGCAGATGAACGACAGCAGCAATATCCTGATCAGCGGCAATTATATCGACCAGACGGGTGCCGCCAGTCCAAAGGGCGTCCTGACGCTCATCCGGCCTGTGAATGCGGTGGTCGAGGACAATACGCTGGTTGGCGGTGGCTTCGGGGTCAGCGCTCAGGCGGGCACGAACGTTGCCATCCACGACAACGATATATCCGGATATGGCGGTTACAGCTGGTCCTACGCCATCGGTCTCGGCGACACGGGCGACACGCGGGACTACGATATCTCGGGCAATTACATCCATGATGGCGTATGGGGCGTGGCGGTCAGCGCCGCCGGCACCCCCACCTATGTTCGCGAAGATATCAATATCTACAGCAACGTCTTCGACGACCTGTCGCAGGCTGCGCTGAAGGTCGACAGACCAGCATCCGGCTCCTTCCACGACAATGTCATCGCCAGCGATGTGACGCCTTATAGCATATCCCCCGCCATCATCGCCGCGAACACCTTTCCCGTCAGCAACAACACGACGCTCGAAGAGGCCCAGGCGGCAACGCTTGCGAGTTATAGTCTCGCGGCCAGCGATACGACGCATGCGGAAGCGGTTCCGACGATTGTCGCAACCCATGACAGCTTGAAGATCTCATCCGACATCGACAGCGCTCATCATGGCAATCTGCTCGAAAACGACAGCTCAGCCAATGGAACCGTGCTGCTTCGCCGCTTCGAGGGTGCAATCGTCGACAAGAACGGCCTGACGCTGACCGGCAATTACGGCACCATCCATGTCGACAGTGATGGCGACTACACCTATACGGCCGACGCGGCGAAGCTCGCTGGGCTTAGCGGAGACGTGAGCGACACTTTCCACTATAAGATCTCCGATGGGACTGCGCATCATTTCGACACGGATACGCTGAGCATATCCATCCATGTGGATGGCTTGCTGGGCTGATAGGGATCCGGCAGCAAACGTTGCATTACCCGGTTCGATGCTGCTGTGGACCACAAACCTAATACGGCGTTGAATCATCGCGGTGGCGGTCCGCCCCGGCGCTTGCGGGGCTCATTGATCGCCGAGCAGGATCCTGATGACGTCGACTTCGATTTCCGTGCAGATTATCTCGTATTCGGTGATGATTGCGGGATCGGCCGATCTATCCCGGCGCATTCGATCGAGGACGGCGCAGGCTTCGCCGTAGGTACCGCATAATTCATAAAAATGGGGCTGGCTCGCCGCGGTCGCTCTGATCGTTGCCCGCGTCGCAGGTAGCCTCATCATCAGCCTGGCCAACCCTTGCTCAGCGGCTCGCCTGGTGAGGTGGGCTACCCCTTCTTTCCTGACCATGCCATCATCCCTCGCTGCCTGTGTTTTCCTATCCGGGGGGTACGCAGAACTCATCCCCGGAGTAGTACGCAGGAATGCTGCGTCTGGTTTCATGCCGGATGAAGGATTGTCGGCGCGGCGCCGCAAATGGCCGGTGCTACCAGCGCAGGAGGCGGGGGCCGAGGAGGGCGCCGATTGCGCCGGTGAGCAGGATGCCGAGCGAATACCAGAGGGTGACGAAGGGCAGGCCGTTTTCGGTGCAGAACCAGGAATAGACCCAGGCGCCGGATGCGCCGGCGGCAATGCCGGCGATGAATCCCGTGATGCCGAGGTTGCTCGGCGCGCCGCCGCGCAGCACCCAGGTATTTGCAATCAGGATCGGCATGGCAAAGGCAAAGATCAGCAACGGGCAATGCAGGGCGGAGGAGCCGAGCACCAGCACGGGGTAGCTTGCGGCCGGCGACAAAGCGAGCTGGATGACTGCCATGACGGCGAGGGCGAGTACGATGGCCGCGGCAATCCCGAAAAAGCGGCCTTCCGAGCCATCCGGCCGGGACAGGCGGTAAACGGTTGCGAAGGCGGCGATTGCGAGCAGGGCGTTGTAGGCAGACTTGATCCAGAAGACGGGCAGCATCAGCGCCTGCGCCATGTCGGTGCGAAGGCCGACGACGACAAGCATCAGTAGCAGCGAGATTGCCAGAGCAGTCAGGATGGCGAGCGCGAAGCGGCGTTCGAGCGCATGTCTCGGCACCGGCTTCAGATCCCGGACAAGGCTGTCGATCACGTCCTCAGTCTCTCTCACATTCCACCTCGCAATCTTGCCGCCAACGCCTTGATGCCTCTGTGAACGCCGACCTTGACCGCCGATTCCGACTGTCCGGTGCGGCTTGCCGTATCGGCCACCGACTGCCCCTCGAGCTTGACCTGACGGATCAGCTCCTGCTGGTGCTGCGGCAGGCCGCTCAACAGCCGTTCGACATCCATGCGCGCTGCAATCGCATCCTCCCTGAAATCGTCTTCGATCTCCTCGTCCAGCTCCATTTCCGCCTTGTACCGGCCGCCATGTTTCCGGTGATGATCGATCAGCTTGTAACGGGCAATCGAGAAGAACCACGCGGTGAACGGCCGCTCCCTGTCATAAGTCGCCCGGCGCGAATGCAGCGCCAGCAACGTCTCCTGCACGAGATCTTCCGTGTCGGATTTTGCGGTAGTGCCGATACGTCCGCCGTAATAACCGACGAGCAGGGTCCGCAACGTCACGAGCAGACGTCGATAGGCCGCCTCGTCCCCGTCAAGGGAAAGAAGCATCAGCATCTTCAGTGCTTGTTCCGAATGGGCGCTCGTCATGTCGTCTGCAATGTCATTCGCGTGGATGACGCTTTGGTTACAGGCCGATTCAAAAATCTTCCGGCGGGTTAGCGCTATCACATAAGCGTGAGGGCTGTAACCGCCTTCGCAAGGGGATCGAATTCAGGACTGTGAGCCGTCGGCGAGTGTCGGCGGACATGTCAATCGATCCGAGGAGACCCTCATGACCAAGATCCTTTCCAGCCTTGCCGCCTGCACCTTCGTCATCGGCCTGTCGCTTGCCGGCGTCGCCAACGCCCAAAGCAGCGATGCGATGAAGAAAGACAGCATGAAGACCGACGCCATGTCGAAGGATGCGATGTCCAAGGACGCGATGAAGAAGGACAACATGGCGACCGGCAGCACCAAGGCCGACTGCACGCACAATGCCGGCATGGAGAAGGACACCATGAAGAAGGACACGATGATGAAGGCCTGCGACGCGATGAAGTAAGCTTTGGCCGCGGCCGCTGAAACTTTATCGCCAGCGGCCGCGTCTGTTCTCGCGAAGACCTTTTACGCCGATCCGGAGGAATTACGATGGCCACGACCGATGCCGGCATGAGGAGCGGAGGCACGCTCTTCTATCGCCATGGCCTGCTGGTGCGCCTGTCGCACTGGGTGAATGTGTTGTGCATGACGGTGCTGCTTTACAGCGGCCTGCAGATCTTCAACGCCCATCCGGCGCTCTATTGGGGCCAGTACGGCGCAGACAACGATCCGTCCTTCATTTCCATGGAGGCGGAGCAGGAAGGCGATGGGCTGAAGGGTGTGACGCGCGTCGGCGCATTCGCCTTTACAACGACCGGCGTTCTCGGAGTTTCGAACGTCGACGGCGACGCTACTGTGCGCGGTTTTCCGAACTGGCTGACTTTGCCGAGTTACCAGGATCTGGCTTCTGGCCGGCGCTGGCATTTCTTCTTTGCCTGGCTGTTCGTCATCAACGGCTTCATCTATCTCGCCTATGGTTTTGTCAGCCGGCATTTCCGTCGCGATCTGCTGCCGGCGGCCGAAGAGCTGAAGCCTTCGCATCTCGGCCATGAGATCGTCAGTCACGCCCGGCTGCGCTTTCCCAAGGGGCCAGAAGCACGCCACTACAATACGCTGCAGAAACTTGCCTATGTCGCCGTAATCTTCGTGCTGCTGCCGCTGATGATCGGGACCGGGCTTACCATGTCGCCGGGCTTCAATGCGGTCGCGCCCTGGCTGCTCGATCTGTTCGGCGGCCGGCAATCGGCCCGCACGCTACATTTCCTGACCGCTTTCTCGCTCGTCGCCTTCGTGGCCGTGCATGTGGCGATGGTGCTGGTTTCGGGCGTATTCAACAATCTGCGCTCGATGATCACCGGTTATTACGACATCGGGCAGGGAGGAAAATCATGAGCCGCATTATTACCAGGCGTCGTTTCCTGATCGGCGCGACCATGACGGCATCGGCGCTGGGGCTTGCCGGCTGCGATGCCCTCGTCGAGAGCCATCGGACGAAATCCGTGCTCAAGATCGCCGAAGGCTTCAGCATGAAGACGCAGCGCTTTCTGCTCGGCGACGACGCGCTCGCCCGCGAGTTCACGGAAGACGATATCTCGCCGTCCTTCCGCGCCAACGGCACGAGCATGCCCGACAATGCCCGCTATATCGACTGGATGAACCAACGGTTTTCGAGCTGGAGGCTTGAGGTCGGCGGGTTGGTCGACAGGCCGATGCAGCTGTCGCTGGCGGAGCTGAAAGCCCTGCCGGCCCGCACGCAGATCACCAGGCATGACTGCGTCGAAGGCTGGAGCGCGATCGGCAAATGGACCGGCGTGCCGCTCGGCGCGCTGCTGCAAACGGCGGGTCTGAAACCCGAAGCCCGCTACATTGTTTTCCACTGCGCCGACGAATACGAAAAGACGCTCGACGGCAGCGGCTGGTATTATGAAAGTATCGATCTCATCGATGCGTTCCACCCCCAGACGATCCTTGCCCACACCATGAACGGCCGCGATCTCGAAGTCGCCCATGGCGCGCCGCTCAGGCTCCGGGTCGAGCGGCAGCTCGGTTACAAGCAGGCAAAATACCTGACCGGCATCGAGGCCGTCGCCGATCTCGGCCAGCTTTACGGCGGCAATGGCGGCTTCTGGGAGGATCGCGGTTATGAATGGTATGCGGGCATATAGGCGGCGTGCTCCGACCGACATGCCGATCTTGACCTTTTCCTCGTGCTGGATTCCACGGCCGGCGAGGTAGTCGTGGTCGTGGGTGCGGAGCTCAGGCAGAAAGGCCGATCGTGATGGTGGCGGACAGCACGCCGCCGTCGAGCTTTTCGAAATCGAAGATGTGATCAGCAGCGTCCTCCGGGATGATGCCGTCTTCGTCGTTGCATGTATCGCGGGCAGGGCGCCCGAGATAGTCGGGATGCTCGCCATAGATGATGTCGCTCAGCGCATCGTCGAAATAGATCTGGCTGACGAGAAGCTCCTTGCCTTCGACAAGGATGCGGCAGTGAACATGCGGCGTGCGGCCCTGGTACCATCCGGGATAGGCCGTCAGAAAGCTTGCCTGCCCGTTTCCATTCGTCAGCTGGCGGCCGCGAAAGGCGAGCCCGCTGATGGCCTCGGCATCGCCAAGCGTACACATCTGCGCAGCCTCACGGCCGGAATAGATACCGCGGTGATCGGTATGCCAGATCTCGATATCGGCGTTTTCGACCGGCCGGCAATCGGCCGCATGGACGATACGAACGGCCAGCCGCAAAGGGAGTCCTGCCTTTCCTTCCGAGACATCCTGACGGGTCGGAATATTGTTGACATGGCAGGGGCCAAGGGTCTGGGCGACGGTCACGACGCAATTCGGACGGGTGCGAAAGAGCGGCGCGGGCAGCTTTTCCACGGCGATTGACTTTGTGCCGCCGCTTGCGAAATCCGTTCCCTTCCAGTCGAATGTCCCGGCGGCAACAGTGATATGCCGCCGCGGCCAGATTGCCGCCGCAGTCACCGATGATGCGACAATGGCCGCACCCCCAAGCACAAGGGTCCGCCTTTTCATCTGTCTTCCTTTGCCTCAAGACGCAGGATTTAAGGAGGGTAGACCAGAAATTCCAATTAAATCTGAGCAGAAAAGCTTTATGCCTGTCAGCTCAGCGAGCTTGTCCATGAGCTGGTCCTGGAAGGCCGGGTCCAGAACGTCAGCAGTGGGCCTGTGCCGTTCGCGGTGATACCAGTAGCCACCGCTGGTTCTGGCGGCGGTATCGTCGCTGAACGCGAGCCATGGGTGGCCCTCGCTCCGGAGACTGAAGCCGGAGCGTCGGTGACGCAGCCATTTCCTAGCGCATCAACGGTCAGTCTGACATAGACAGCCATTCGCCATAGCGCAGCGAACCCGTCCGTGCCCCCTTGCGCGGCAGCAATGTGTCGTCGTTCAGTTCGACGCCGTAGTAGCGGGCGCTGTTGTCGGTCATGACCTGGCGTGTGTCTTCGTTCGCGGTGAGGTGCATGCGGGCAATTTCGTCGAGGCCGAATCGCTCAGGCCCGCAGATCTCTATCGTGTCATTCCTTGCTGCTCCCATCGCCAGTTCGGCCAGAATTTCGGCAACGTTGTCGGCAGCTATGGGCTGTATGGACGCCGAGGGAAGCCGGAAGCCGTCTCCATCCGCCGCCATGTCGACCACGCCGCCGATGAACTCGAAGAATTGCGTGGAATGGAGGATGGTATAGGGCCGCCGCGCTGCCCGGATGAGATTTTCCTGCACCATCTTGGCGTGGAAATAATCGCTTTCGACAAGGCGAGGCGTTCCCACCACGGAAAGGGCGATATAGTGGCCGACGCCTGCATCCGCGGAAGCCGCCAGCAGATTCCGGGTGGAGGCCTTGAAAAACGCCAGCGCCGAGCTGTCGCCAAATGACGCGGCGTTGGTGACGTCGATGACGATGTCGGCTCCTGCTATGGCTGACCTCAGGCCTTCTCCTGTCACGCTGTCGACTCCGCCAAGAGACGGGGATGCGCTGACCGCTTCGATACCTGCCTGTCGAAGATCCTCGACGAGCCGCGTTCCGATGCGCCCGCTCGCTCCCATGACCGTAATTTTCATCTGCTTGCTCCATTTGTTGTGCTGAACTGCGATCTGGACGCCTTGGCTGCCAAGGACGCCTCGGGGGTTGCCGACAACCTCGCTCTTTACTCGACGTCATCCTCGGCCTTGTGCCTGACATTTGCTACGCCGACAGCAGATGCTCGGGACAAGCCCGAGCATGACGAAAGAGGAATTGGTCGCCTCAAGGACACCCGGGTTCGTCGCCACCCATCTGAATGTCACTTCACCGGCATGACAACCGGAGCGTCCTTCTTCTTCAGCAGCACGACGATGAACTTCGCCGGTTTGGACTTGCTCGCATTGCGGCTGACCAGGTGAATGTCGGAAGGACCTTCGTAGAAGGTCTCTCCCGGTGACAAGGTGACTTCTTTTTCGCCCTTGACCTGCATCACGATCGAGCCCTCCAGAACGTAGACGAATGCATTCGCCTCATGTTTGTGAATAGGCGAGGAACCTCCCGGCTCATACTCGACCGATATCATCAGCCCTTCCTTGCCGGGATAATTCGGAAGGTTCTTTTTCACGAGCGGTGTGACGGCTGCGCCGTCTTCGGCGGCAACCGCCAAAGTGCCAAAAAGGCAAACCGTGGCCGACACACATAGCGATGACAAAGCTGAATTCATTGCCGTAATCCTTCTGCTCGTTGAACGCGGATGTGGGTTTGATGCCTTGATTTAGGTCGGCCGTTGGGACTGTCGAAACCAATCCTCAAAGCCGATCTTGCCGAGCCTCGCGCCCTCGCCGGGCACAAGCGATCGATCGTCCAGTTCAGACCCGAAGTAGCGCGCATGAACGTCTGCCTCGACCCTTCTAGGATCGTTGATCGCTTTGAGATAACGGGCAACGATCTCGTGCATGGGGCCGCGCTCAGGCCCGGCAATCTCGATCGTGCCGTTAAGCGGCTTTGAAAGCGCGACGTCCGCCATCGCATTGGCAACGTCGTCCGATGCGATGGGCTGGAAAGCTGCGGGAGAAAGACGCGCGACGGTGCCGACGGTGGCTTCATCAGCGATGCCCTTCAGGAATTCTAGGAACTGGGTGGAATGGACGATCGTGTAGGGGATAGGCGATGCCTTGATGAGTTTCTCCTGGGCGAGTTTGGCCCGGAAGTAGCCGTTCTCAGGCAATCGCTCCGTTCCGACGATGGAGAGCGCAATATGGTGCTTGACGCCGGCCTTGGCTTCCGCAGCGAGCAGATTGCGGCCCGAGGTTTCGAAGAAATCGAGGACTGCCTTGTCTTCCCACGACGGTGAGTTTGCAAGGTCGACGACGACGTCGGCGCCGGCCAGCGCTTGCGCCAGGCCCTCGCCGGTGATGGTGTTGACGCCGGTGCTTGGCGAGACGGCCAGCACCTCGTGGCCCTTAGCGCGCAGACGCGCCGCGGTCTTGGACCCGATGAGCCCGGTGCCGCCGATAAGAACGATTTTCATGACGAACCTCCCTTTTGACGCCCCTTCGGGTCGGTGTTGATGCCCTTTCGGGCCAGATGTCTCAGATCTAGATCACGCAAGTCGGAATGAGCCGCGAAAGACGTTTGAGGCTTGGACAAGTCAAGTCGCCGTATATCGTCGCCATGGCTGAGGTCAGCCGAGACCGAACCTGGCATCGCGGTGCCAGGCAGAATCCTCCTTAATGCGATCAGGCGCAACTCAAATGGCGCGCGGAGATTCAGCGTCGCCACATGACATGTGCCGGGCGGATCATTGAGGTGTGATTGAGGTGAGGGCGGTTCCAAGCAAGCTCAATACGGCTAGCTCTGAAGGAAATCGCTAGGTGTAGACCGAGCGTTGATAGCACAAAGCGAAAATTGTCTCCGGCTGCCTCGGGAGCAGCCGTTGCCAGGCCGGCGGCGTTTGCAGCGCCACGCGTCTGTTCAGATGTGCAAGGACGCTGTAACACTTTGAATTGCTGCATTCTTCCCTAGATCGATTTCGATTTAAGGAAGAATGCCGTAGGCATCCAAGATTCGTTTCCGAGCCGGGGCAGAGGCATATGGAACCAACACACTTGTTCGAGCTCGTCATCGCGATGTTTCTTGCGATCATCGCGCTGCACTATGCCGCCCACAGGCTCGGATTGCCGCCGTCCGTGGCGTTGCTGACGGGTGGTGCTTCGCTGGCGTTTGTGCCGGGGCTGCCGGCGATATCAATTGATCCCGGGCTAGTGCTGGTCATCTTCCTGCCGCCGCTGTTGATGGACGGCGCCTGGTCCATTGCCGCCGGGCGGTTGCGGCGGCATGTGATCGGCATCGCCTCGCTTGCCGTCGGCGCGGTGTTCTTCACCTGCGCGGTCGTCGCCGTTGTGGCCCACCTCATCTTTCCGTCGCTTCCCTGGGCGGCGTGCGCTGCCCTTGGCGCGATCGTTGCGCCGCCTGATGCGGTTGCGGCGCGCGCTGTGCTGCAGCGGGTCAGGCTGCCGCGGCGGCTTCAGATTCTGCTGGAAGGCGAGAGCCTGCTCAACGATGCCAGCGGCCTGGTTCTCTTCCGCTTTGCCGTTGCCGCTGCCGCAACGGGCGCCTTCAGCGCGGGGGAGGCGGCCGGCAGCTTCCTCGTGCTGGCGCTCGGCGGCGCCGTCGTCGGCATCGTTGTGGGAACGGCATGGGTCAAACTCGTCCGGCGTCTCGGCGACGAATATCTCATCATCGCAGCCTCGGTGCTGCTCGGCTGGATTGCCTATCTGCTCGGCGAGCAGCTGCATGTTTCCGGCGTCATCGCCACGGTTACCGCCGGCCTGATCATGAGCTGGCACCAGCACACCGTGCTCTCAGCCGCAATGCGCATGCGCGGCATCTCGTTCTGGACGGTGATGATCTTCCTGATGGAAGCGGCGGTGTTCATCCTGATCGGGCTGTCGCTCCGGGATGTCGTCGAACGCGGCGGCGGCTTTGCCACCGTGATCGCGACCATGGGATTGCCGATGCTGGCGATCCTCGTGGCGCTCGTGCTCGCGCGTTTTGCCTGGGTCTTCGCCGCCGATTTCGTCATCAGGTTATGCACTGCCCTGGGGTTCACACGCGCCGCGCCGCTCGGCGTCGGCGGCGCCACCGTTCTCAGCTGGGCCGGCGTGCGCGGCGTGGTGACGCTTGCTTTGGCGCTGAGCTTGCCGGAAGGATTTCCCGGCCGCGACTTCATCCTCGTGACGGCCTTCGCCGTCATTCTCGGAACCGTGCTCATACAGGGCACGACATTGGGGCGGGTGATTGCCTGGGCGCGGCTGGTGGAGCCGGAGTCGGAAAGAGCGCGCCTGACGATGAGCCAGGCCGAAGCCGCCATGGCGCAGGCGCAGTTCGGGATCGTCCAGAGCCTGGCCTATGACGCGGAGGGAAAACTCATCCACCCGCAATTGCTGGAGCGCTACCAGCGCCGGGCCACGTCGATCGTCGACTATGCCGAGAAAACCGAGCAATACATGCCGGTGCTGCATGCGCATTTCGACGTCATTCTCGAAGCGGTGGCAATTGGACGCCGGGAACTCATCCGGCTCCACCGGGCCGGCGACATCGATGACGAGACGCTACGGGAGCTGGAACGGGATCTCGATCTCGAGGAACTGAGCGCGATCTCGGCCAAGGCGTGATGTTCAGCGCCTCGCGCTTTCGACATCATCGTCAACGCATTGCGATACCGGGGCTGATACCGGCGCGATCCTGATGTCGCCGCCAAGCGGCGTCCTGCCCTAAATGGCGATCTGTTCGCCGAGTTCGACGACGCGGTTGGACGGCAGGTTGAAATAGTCGGACGGATCGATGGCCAAGCCCTCCAGCGCCATGAATATGCGCTCCTGCCAGGCGGGCAGCCCAGTGTTCGGCGTTCTGACGAGGTTCCGGCGGCCGAGATAGAAGGAAGTCCTCATGATCTCGAACTTGAAGCCGCCCTCGCGGCAGAGAGCCAATGCCCTGGTGACATCAGGGTCGTCCATGAAGCCGAAGGTGATGTCGAGGCGCACAAAACGCGGCGAGAGCTGGCTGATCTTGATGCGGCGGCTGTCGGGGACATAAGGTTCGTCCTCGGTCCACACGGTCAGGATGACGTTCTGTTCGTGGAGCACGTGGTTGTGCTTGAGATTGTGGAGCAGAACGTTCGGCGTCCGGTCCGGAACGCTGGTCAGGAAGACTGCCGTTCCCGGAACGGTCACCGGCGAATGGTCCGATTTTCGCTCGATCGACCTGATGAAGGAATCGAGCGGGATCTCGTTGTTGGCCCGCAGTCTCTTCAGATAGGCTTGGCCTCGGGTCCATGTCCACATCAGGATCATGATCGCCAGCGCAAGGGCGACCGGAACCCAGCCGCCATCGTAGATCTTCAGCAGGTTGGCCGCCAGGAACATGACTTCGATGGTGAAGAGCGGCAGCAGCCAGGCGGCGGCGAGCACGAGGGAGTAGCCCCAGACGACCCGAAGGAACTGGAAGACCAGCATGGTCGAGATGACCATGGTTCCAGTCACGGAGATGCCGTAGGCGGTCGCCAGCGACTCGGAGTCGCCGAAGGAAAAGATCAGCATCAGTACGCCGACCAGCAGGAGAAGATTGACGGCCGGCACGTAGATCTGGCCGGTATTGGTCTCCGACGTGAACTTGATCCTGAGCCTCGGCAGGAAGCCGAGGTGAACCGCCGAGCGAGACAGCGAAAATGCGCCTGTTATCACCGCCTGGCTGGCGATGATCGTTGCCATCGTCGCCAGGAGAACCATCGGCGGCAAGGCCCAGTCGGGATACATCAGAAAGAACGGGTTGCCGGCCGTTTCGGGATGAGCGAGAACCAGCGCGCCTTGCCCGAGGTAGTTCAGCAGCAATGCGGGAAAGACGAGCACGAACCATGCCATCTG
This sequence comes from Rhizobium leguminosarum, assembly GCF_002953715.1. Taxonomy (GTDB): domain Bacteria; phylum Pseudomonadota; class Alphaproteobacteria; order Rhizobiales; family Rhizobiaceae; genus Rhizobium; species Rhizobium leguminosarum_V. The sequence goes on along the minus strand of NZ_CP025012.1, from coordinate 2,647,393 downwards.
GATCGGGCGGCGTCCGAAATGCCCGAGATCGGCATAGAGCGCCTCGGCACCCGTCACCGTCAGAAAAACGGCGCCGAGCACGATGAGGCCGACGCTGCCGGCATGGGTGAGGAACAGGAATGCATTGGCCGGATTGAGCGCGGCCAGAATCCTCCAGTCATCGCCGATATGGATCAGGCCGCCGGCCGCCATGGCCAGAAACCACAACACCGTGATCGGCCCGAAAAGCTTGGAGACGGCGGCCGTTCCCCTCGACTGGACGGCAAAGAGGACGATCATGATCGCCGCCGATGCAAGCGGGACGTATTCGGCAAAGGCGGGTGTGATCAATTTCAGGCCCTCGAGCGCCGACATCACCGACAGGGCCGGCGTGATCATCGCATCGCCGATGAAGAGGGCAGCGCCGATCAGGCCGGCGAAGAAGAGCACCGGCACGTTTCGTCCCATCTTCTTCATCAGGAGGGCAAGGAGCGAAAGCGCGCCGCCTTCGCCGTCATTGTCCGCCCTGAGAAGGAAAAGCACATATTTGAAGGTCACGATGATCGTCAGCGTCCAGACCATCAGCGAAATCAGACCGATGACCTCGGTCTCATGCACGCCATCGGCGGCAAACGGCCTCAGCGCCTCGCGAAAGGCATAGAGCGGGCTAGTGCCGATATCGCCGTAGACGACGCCGACCGCGCCGATGACCAGCCCGACAAAGCCCTTCCTGCCGACGCCATCCCCCGTCTTATCCATATGCGTCGACGTCATGGTTCCCCGCTCATGCCACTTGCCTATGAGAACAAACATATGCCGCATTGCAGAACGGCAAGCAAATTGATGCGGGTGCGAATATTTTTGTGAGGGGTGGATGCGGGGATGGGAGGGTGGCGTTGCGATCCGTTCAATGTCGTCAGTTCGCATCCCCTTGCGATTGCGCTGTCGCATGATAAAAAGGATGCATGACCTGCGCCCTGAACCTTTCGAGCTTCTATTACACGCTGCTCCCATAGAGCGGCGCAAGGTCATTTCCTGACACTCGAGACGCCGCACGGTCGGCGGCACGTGTGTCAACAGATGGTCTCCGGCCTCATCGGCCCAAATGGAGACCCTCGTGATACTATCCTCTCAGCCCACCGGACCTAGATCCGACTTTCTTCGCACTTTGAGCGAGCGCGGCTTCCTGCATCAATGCACCGACTTGGAAGCATTGGACAATTGGCTTTGTTCAGGAGCCGGCAGAGCCTATAACGGCTTCGATCTCACCGCCGACAGCCTGCATGTCGGGCATCTCATTCCGATCATGATGCTGCGGTGGTTCCAGAAGACCGGCAACAAACCCATTGCGTTGCTTGGCGGTGCAACAAGCCGCCTGGGCGATCCGAGCTTCCGCGACACGTCGCGTCCCCTTCTCAGCGAAGAGCAGATCACGAAAAACCTGATCGGCATCCGGCGTGTCTTCGAGCGGTTCCTCGCTTTCGGGGACAGCCCGACCGATGCAGTCATGGTCAACAATGCCGACTGGTTGGGCGGGCTCAACTACCTCGATTTCCTGCGCGATATCGGGCCGCATTTTTCAGTCAACCGGATGCTCACATCAGAGAGCGTGCGCCAACGGTTGGAACGAGAGCAATCACTGTCATTGCTGGAATTCAACTACATGGTCATGCAGGCCTACGACTTTCATGTCCTCGCAGAAAGCCGCGGCTGCCTGCTTCAACTGGGTGGCTCCGACCAGTGGGGCAATATCGTCAGCGGCGTTGAATTTGGACGGCGGATTGGCGGACGCACCCTGTTTGGATTGACTGCCCCGCTGCTGACGACGTCGTCGGGCGCGAAGATGGGCAAGAGCGTTTCGGGGGCGGTTTGGCTAAACGCCGACCGGTTGACGCCCTATGAGTTCTGGCAATTCTGGAGAAACACCGGGGATGCCGATGTGGGTCGTTTTCTCAGGCTGTTCACCGAGTTACCCTTAGGTGAAATTGCACGCCTCGACGTGCTTCGGGATTCCGAGATCAACGAAGCGAAAAAGATCCTTGCCGACCAGATCACCAGCCTGTGCCACGGGGCAGATGCGGCAGCGCAAGCGTCCGAAACCTCCCGGCGCACCTTCGAAGCGGGCGAGGTACCGGCTGGTCTCCCGACGGTCAGGCTCCCGGATAACCTTCGCGGCGATTTTCCGCTTGTCGACGCCATGGTCGCCGCCGGGCTCGCCAAATCGAAAAGCGAAGCACGGCGATTGATCGTCGGTGGCGGGGTTCGGGTGAACGGCGGCGGTGTAAACGACGAGGCAATGCGGCTTGGCGACTCCGACGTTCAGGACGGCGTGATCCGGCTATCGGTCGGCAAGAAGCGACAGGTCCTCCTTCAGTCGGTTTAGTGTGGTGTCTTCAATTCGGGGAGCGGGCCAAGTCGACCACTTTGTCGCGCTCCCATGGATACAAGCTTGATCTGGCAGCGTGTGCGGCAGCGGTCTTCATGCAACGAGAGAGAACAGCCGAGGGCAGAACGCCCTCGTTCACCCGGACGACCGCGCACCGCCTGTTCAAGCCGCTCCAGGCTGTCTCGCCACTTCGTAGCGAGCCCGGCTCAGGCTGACCAGGCTCGCTATTGCCGCGCAGCCGCCCGCAGTGACGACCGCAAATTCGAGCGCGCTCGACAACGAAAATGTTGCGAAGATGATCGACATGCAGATCCCACCCAGGGTTTGGCCGAGAAGCCGCGCGGTGCCTTGCATGGCGCCGGCGGCGCCGCTTCTGGCTTTCGGTGCCGACAGAAGGAGAATTCGGTTGTTCGGCGTTTGGAACAGTCCGAAACCGAGGCCGGCGATCACAGTGCCGACGAGAAACGCGATACCTCTCGGGTCGGGCGGGGCGAATCCGACCACCAGGAGGCCCAGGGCGAGCAGCGCGCCGCCGATGGCGCAAAGCCATGCCGTCTTGACGCGGTTTGCCAAACGTCCCGAAATGGGCGCGATGATCGCGGTCGCGGCAGGCCAGGGCATCATGTATAGACCGGCCAGAACCGGCGTCATGTGCAACGTGTGTTGAAGGTAAAAGGGTAGCGCGATGTAGCCTAGCATCTGGCCGCAGAAGCACGCTATCGAGGCGATGACCGCCACGCGGAATGCCGGTGCCGCCAGCAGGTCCGTGGGAACGATTGGTGCGTCACTGTTCCGTTCAAGGCGCAGCAGGACGAAAAGGCAGGCCAGCGAGGCGGCAATGAGGACGGCGCCGCTTATCGGCGCGATCGCTATCCGGTCGGCGCCGCAGAAGAAAAGGATGAACATCAGCGTGTTGGCCAGAATCGCCTTCGCGTTCAGCTTACGCTTCGCGCCCTGAATTTGCCCGAGCAGACCGCCGCCGAGCAGAACGATGACGCCGAGTGGTATATTGACTGCAAACAGCCAAGGCCAGGTGGTGACGGAAAGGATGGCACCGGCAATGCCGGGGCCGGCAGCGGAAGAAATTGCGATGACCATGGCATTGATGCCGATGATGGGACCCAGCATGTGCTGCGGCACGGCCGAGCGCAAGTTCATCATGGCAAGCGCCATGATCGCGCCACCTCCCAAGCCCTGCACGAAACGAGCAAGGATCAGCAAGGGAAGGTCGCCCGCGAAGGCGCAGGCCGCGGAAGCCACGGTAAACAGCGCGACGCCGATCAGGAAGACCCGCCGCGCGCCGTAGATTTCACCCAGCGCACCACATGGAAGAATGGCAACGAGCACGGCCAGTTGATAGGCCGAGACGACCCATACGGTGCTACCCGCGTCGGCGTGCAGAGAGACCGCGATCGAGGGTAAGGCGACATTGGCAATGGCTCCGTCCAAAACGACAAGAACAAGCGTAAGAAGCAACATGGCAATAGCCAGGTACCGTCGAGGCGACGCCAGGCCGTCTTGAGAAATTGGTGCGGTGTAGGTGAGGGACATGAAAACTCCTCGATGTTTGTTGGACGGTCGACTACTTAGGCTTTGCTGATTGCCCGCGCCAGACGCAACAAAATCAATTGACCGTTGCGTATGGCGCCATGCCTGAATAGAATTGAGCCATGTCTGATCTCGATCTTAACCTCTTGGTGGCGCTGGATGCGTTGCTGCGCGAGCAGAGCGTATCGGCCGCCGCTCGTCGGCTTGGCCTCAGCACGTCCGCCATGAGCCGGACGCTGTCACGGTTGAGGACCGCGCTGGGTGATCCGATCCTTGTGCCGGCGGGGCGCGGCATGGTTGCGACGCCTCATGCCCTGGCGATTGGTGCCGAGGTACATTTGTTGAAAGAAGCCGTGCAAGCCGTGCTTAGTCCGCCGTCGACGGTGGAGATTCGGGAGGTGCGGCGCCATTTCACGATCCGTGCCAATGAGGCATTCGTGCTTCTCTACGCCGCAGTTCTGAGCGCCGCTGTGACGAACGCTGCGCCGGGGATAAGGCTTCGCTTTGCGCCGAGATCGGACAAGGACGTTCAGGCCTTGAGGGACGCGGCCATAGATTTGGACATCGGTGTCCTCCCGCGAGACAGCGGGGAGCTGCGTTGCCAAACCCTTTTCGAGGATCAGTATGTCGGCCTCGCAAGGGTAGGGCACCCGATCTTCGATGCAGATCGGATAACGGCCGAGCGCTATGCCGCCTGGGGCCACGTGCTCTTCTCGATGCAAGCGGATTTCGCCGGTCCGATCGACAGGGCGCTCGCCGAATTGGGCCATGTCCGTGATGTCAGGCTGATCGTGCCAAGCTTTCCGGCGGTGATAGCAGTTGCTGCGGCATCCGATTTGATCGGCTCGATTCCGAAGTCATATTGTAAGTCTGCCGCGATAAGCCATATCAAGACCTTTGATCTGCCCATAGCCGTGTCGGGTTTCAACATCGTGCAGGCGTGGCACCCCCGCATGGATGCAGATCCCGTGCATCGCTGGCTGAGGGCGCTGATTTTTGAGACGTTCCACTCAAAGAACTGAGTGCGTCGCCCCGCCAAAGCAAGCGTTTCGTTCCCGTTCCGCGGAGGTGATCCGCGATCTTATGCAGTGCAGCCTCCCGTTGATGCAGGGAGCGAGAGTTGCTGCTTGGCAGCGCCGAATGGTGATCGCTGGTGGCGCCAATAAGTGGACATCAGTCGTGAGCGGCTGCCAACCACTGCGAAATTACGGGCGGCTGCATCATGCTGACAGGGGCTGTCAGCAAAGGTGGTCGATAATGCTGAGGCCGCGGGTGTCCGAGCCGGTCGCCATTTCGTCGGAATGCCCAGCTATGCCGTCGGATGCCTGGGCTTCAATCCCGCCCCAATCGGAGCAGTGTCCCCGAGATGAAGCCGCACCACCGTATTTTCTTCATTCAGTTTGCCGTGGCTCTTTCTCTGGGGGCGTTTGTTTCGCGGCTGCCCGACCTTCAGCTCAAGTTTGGCCTGACGGAAGGGGAGCTTGGCCTTCTGCTCGCCGTCCTGTCCTCCGGGGTTCTCTGCGGGTTGACGTTCTCGGTGAGGTTCATCGAGAGGCTCGGTGCGCGCACGACCGCCTTCGTCACCGTCTTCGGTGCGTCGCTGTTTTTCGCGCTGCCCCCCTGGATGCCTTCAGCTCTTCTGGCGGTACCATTGTTCTTCATTGCCGGCGTTTTCACCGGAGCATTCGAGATCAACGCCAATATCGAAACCGATCGCCATGAGGCGCTGCTTGGGTACCACATCATGAGCCGGGCTCACGGTATGTGGAGCCTCGGCTTCTGCATCACCGCCCTTGTTGCCGCCGGCATGCGGCAGGCTGCCGTCTCCATCGAACTGCATACCTTCATCGTCCTCGTGACGGTCTTGATTGCCGGGTCGATCGTTTTCTCCGGGATCGAGAATGCGCCCCTGCGGCAGGACGCTCACCCCGGAGATACGCCGATCATTGCTTTTCCCACGATCGGACTGCTCCCCCTTTGCCTTGTCGCCGCAGCACCGCTTCTTGCCGAAGGCGCAAGCGTCGATTGGTCGGCGATCTATATGCGCGACGTATTCGCGGTCGAACCCTTCGTCGGCGGGCTTAGCGTGACCATTTTCTCCTCGTTTATCGCCATCGGGCGTCTCGGGATGGACCCTCTCATCGACCGCTTCAATCCGCGGCCGGTCGCAATCACTCTCCTTGGGATCGCGACCATCGGTGTTGTCATGGTTGCGACGGCGACACACCCTGTTGTCGCGCTCGCAGGCTTTGGCCTGACAGGTATCGGCTGCTCTTCAATCTATCCGCTTGCCATCTCGGCTGCGGCCCGACGCACGGATCGACCCGCACCCGTCAACGTTGCAGCGCTCGGGCAGACGACGTTCCTTGTGTTTTTCGCCGGGCCGCCATTGCTCGGTTTCGTTGCCGAACACTTCGGCATCCGCTTTTCGTACTGGGCGGTCGTCCCTGTTCTCGCCGCAGCACTCCTGGTCACCAGGGCACTTGCTGCTGATCCCGCCCCGGTCACAGGCCAACCCGAACCGGCGCAACCACACGGTTGACACGCCACGCCGGCCTCCTCTGTCGTAAGGTCGTTCACGTCCGCAACCGGAGGGGCAACCTCCGGCTTTCGCTGGTGAATTGGGCGAGCGCAATGTATTTCCCATCACGTCGAAGTATTATGAACGGACATCGGAAATATAGCTCGTATAGGTGAGGAGCTAATTCCGCGCGCTGTCGTCAACTCTTGGCGAATGGTTTTGCTGCTCAAGCATTGCGAACGCAGTCCATCTCCTTTGAATGGACCTGGTTGGTATGGTGAAACTCCAGCCTTTCGGCCTAGCAAAACATATGTTTTGCGGGGTTTGCGATGGCCGTGTCCGGCCGCAAAGGGAGGCTCGCCTCCGCAGCTCCGCGCCTCGCTTCGGACAAATTTCTGCCGCCAAAATGCCAGTATTAGTTGTCTCTAAATCACGCCATAATTCGCATCTACGTTGCCGCGCCTGTTTTATTCTTCGCCACATTTCGGAATTTCAACATTATACAAACAATGGTGGGTAACTATGAAGGTTATTCTCGTCATCGTCCTCATGGCGCTTGCCGTGCCCTGTGAGGCGGACATGCTCGGCACGGCGTCCAAGTACAAGAGCATGCACGAACGCTCCATCTCCTTCCTCAGCATCAATCCGCGCAGAGTATCGTGGTGCGGGGCGTTCCTGGCCTTTGTCGCCAAGCGATCTTCGCGGCAACCGCCGCCCAACCCCAACATGGCGGTGTCCTGGAGGAAGTTCGGCAAGCCGGTCGGTGTCCGCTCCGCCAGGCGAGGGGATGTCGTGGTGATCCGCACCGGTCGGCGCTTTCATGTCAGCCTGTTCGATCACATCGACCAGCGCCGGCAGTACGTCTACCTGTTCGGCGGCAACCAATCCAACCGGGTGCAGCTGTCGCGCTATCGCGCCAGTTCGGTCGTCGCGGTGCGACGATGATGCCGGCCTAAGGGAGCAGGCATCGCTTCTGAAAAAGGCGAAGTATCGCTCCTTAAAAACCTCTTGTCTGCAAAAGATAATTGAATTCAATATCTTGCCGTTGATAGAGAGGTTTTTAAGGGGATAACTTTAAATAAAACAGGCAGGCAGTTTTTGCCGCTGATGTTTCGGGCTTTCCCGGAAAAGTTTGGCTTCTTAAAAATCGTTCCAACCTCGACGGCAGCTGCCCGGCAACTGGGCTTTCAGGTCTTGCGCGCCCTGACGTGGAGGAAGATCGGCGCGATGCGGGTATCGGCGACCATTGGCTCGGCGAGCGCCACCTCGACTGAGGCCATGGGCTCGCCGAAAGCTTCGATCGTCAGTCCCGCTTCGACGATCATCGACACCCAGGTCGACAGCGTCCGGTGAAAACGCGGGACGGCAAACGGCGTCAGCCTCGCCCGTTCGGCCTCGGGGATGGAGGAGAAGATCCAGCGATCGATCCGGCCGTCGCTCTCATCGAAATAATCGGCGATCTCCACCGCGATGGGCTCGCCGGCCTGATTGCGGATATTGCGGCGCGTCGGCGGCACAAAACACGGGTGCAGGATCGAAAACTGCAGGAAGCCGTCCGGCTTCAGGACCCGATGGATGCCCTTCAGCACCTCGCGCTGGTCGGCCATGTCCATCATCGACATGAAGGCGGTGACGAAATCGAAGCTTGCCTCCGGGAAATCGATGCTCTGGCCGTCGCCGAGCGCATAGTCGATGCCGAGCGGCGCTTCTGCCTCGCTCTCGCGGGCATAGCGAATGAAGGTCGGGGCGATGTCGAGCCCGGTCATGCGGGCGCCGAGGCGGGCGACCGCGCGAGTATTGGAGCCTTCGCCGCAGCCCAGATCGAGCCCGGCAAGGTTTGCTACCGTCGGCAGCATCTCCAGAAAGGCCGGCGTGTTCAGCGCGTCGCGGTATTTGTCGTAGCCGGCGCGGCTATAGATCGTCCAGGTCTCGGCATTGCTCTCCCAATGGGCGGCGACATCATTGGCGTTCATGGCTCTCCTCCTCGCGCGATCGGAACGGGCGGGGAGCTATAAGCGGAGCGTGTGGCAATGGGAAGACGGGCGACTAAAAGGAGGCAGGCAATGCTGCCTGCCTGGACATTCGGGAACGTTAATCGCCCGGTACAGAACATCGGATTGGGCATCCATTGCTGCGTCCGCGTCAGGGACGGAAGCGAAGCCTTTACACTTCGGAGCGCTCAAGGCCGGCGAAGGCGGTGATGCGCCCCGACATAGCTCTTTTCCCAGGCGCGGTGTAATGCAGGTTTGAGCCACGTGGAGAAATGGAGGGAAGGATTGTGACTGCTCTTGCAGATGAACAACAGAGCGAATTGAGAGCTTTATGGCACAGTCGAGACTTCCGAGCCTGGTTCGCCCGGCTGCAAGAAATCGCGCCCGAAGAAGTGGAGAAACTGCCAAGTTTTATGCGCGACGCGTTTCTCAAGCTCAACGACAATCAAGACAACGGCTTCGCAATATATGTGCCGCCCGAATGCGCGCCAGAAAAATTGGCCCATTATGAGGTTGCGCCCGACGACGAACTTGTGGTCGATCTCTCGTATCGCGATGAAGCGTCCGGTGAAACGCGCTTTGAACAGGGAACTGCCGGGATGTTACGGCAATTGGTTGAACTGGCAGAGCGTGATCCTAAGATCGTTCATCTTGTCATGGAGTATTGGGAGGCACTTCAGAAAGGTGCAGAGGTGAAGCAAGAGGTAGGCGGTGACGAATTGTGGCTCTCTCTACTGGAAGTTTATGATCATTTACTCGCAAGTGTATTTGGTCAGGGCAATGGTCGGGGACGCGTCGGGGTGAAATTGCTGAATATCTCGATTCACATGATCAGAAGCCACGTTCTTTCTAATCGCGAGGCATGAGAAATGGATGATAGAGAGACGGGCTGTTAGATGAAGGCAGTTGGGACCACGTTCGCAGGCAGCGCTTATGTTATATAAGGGCACGATGTTTGCCATTGCCCTTCTCACGGCATATTCGCCCGCCGTTGCGGCGGTGCGAGAAATCCCCGCACTGGAGCCCCTGCCGACGCCGGCGCCCCCTGGGCGATTGAGTGGTCAACGCCCGATCTGAAAGACCAGATGACGCCACAGACTTTGGTTCTTTGTTCGGATCGGGTGGACGACCAGATCGAATGATATCGGTCGCTGATCGAAAAGCTCGGCGTCCTGAAAGGTCACACGGTTCTGGATGGAAGCAAGCTTGGCGCGCACAAGCCAGTCGCCGGCAGCGTCGGTTACATCGTCTCCGCACATCGGGGCAACGAGGAGCAAGCCTTAAGCCATTGCGTCGCCAGTTATCCTGAACTCCGGGCGATTGTCGCCGATTTCATCGACAAGGAGATATCGGCTCAACGGGATACCCTTCAGGATCTCATTCGGGTTGGAATTTTGCCGAAGGGAACACGGCCGTCTCAATGCTACACGAGGTATTATTATCCGACCGAGGACTATTATCCGACCAGAAGCTCAAAGCAGTGGTTTGCGGTGGTCGAAGTGGACGATTCCGCCGACAAAAGGTGCTCTGATGACTTTCTTCCGGGCATTTTTTGGCATCTCGCTCGGTTCCTGCCGTTCTGGCATCTGCCGCTGACAGCAGAAATATAGGGTCAAGAAATGGGCAGCGTAAACGGAAGGTTCATCGCCGAAATCGGGAAGGACGTCGCCTAGATAGGTCTCGGGATCGAGACCATCGAACCTAGAGATGCCGAGGCACCTTTGCCTTCAACAGTTGCACGAGCGCGGGGTCCATGAAATCGTAGTCATCGGGAATATGAAGGCATATCAATCGCTTGTCCTTGAGAGCTGACCGGTACTTGCCCTGGACCTTCGTGCGGTGAGCCTTCTCCATGACGAAGACGATATCGGCCCATTCGATCAGCTCGTTCGATAACGGATTTTCGGCATCATTGTTGGTGCCGGCCGAGGAGACTTCGATATCAGGCCAGCTCGCGAAGACCTGTTCGGCCGTCGGGCTGCGAAGCTTGTTCTGACTGCAGACGAACAGGACGTTTTTCACGCTTCTTCTCTCTTCAAGCGAACAGGGCCGGCGATAGCACAATTCCGTGTTCGGGCGAACCAAGGGAGTTGATGCGTCACCCTCGACTGACACTCTTGAACGCGGTGATAATGCTTTGTGCGGCGAGTTGCGCCTCATCTGATGTCGTCTGGAAATTGGTGACGGAGAGGCGCAGGACGTCGCGGCCGCGCCATTTGGCGCCGCCGGCGAAGATCATGCCGTCCGCCTGGATCTTTTCGATCGTCTTTCGCGTCAGCGCGTCGCCTTCTTCGGGGGGCAAGTCCGTTCCGAAGCGGATGACGAGCTGGTTCAGCACGACGTCGTTCAGTATGCCGATGCCCGGTTGCCGCGACAGGAGATCGGCGATCAGCCGCGCTGAGGCGCAGCACTGATCGATGAGGGTGGTGATGCCGTCGCGGCCGAGATGTTTCAGCATCGCCCAGGTGGCAAAGCCGCGTGCCCTTCTCGAAAGCTCGGGCACATAATGGGAGGGATCGCGTTCGCCTTGCCCGGCGAGCGGCAGATAGCTCGCGGCGATCGTCATCGCGCGGCGATGGGCGAGTTCGTCGCGGACGATGGCATAGCCGCAATCATAGGGCGTCTGCAGCCATTTGTGGCCGTCAGTCGCCCAGCTGTCGGCCGCTTCGATGCCGCGGCTGAGGTGGCTGGTCTTCATCGATGCCTGCGCCCAGAGGCCAAAGGCACCATCGACATGCACCCAGGCGCCTTTCGCCTTCACCAACGGGATGATGGCGGCGAAATCGTCGAAGGCGCCAGTATTGATCTGCCCCGCCTGGAGAATGGCGATGGCAGGTCCAGAGACGGTATCGAGTGTGCCCGCCAGCGCGGCCGGGTCTATCCGGCCGACCGGATCGGTGCGCACGCGCAGCACGCGATCGTGGCCGAGGCCTAGGAATTGCAGCGCGGAGAACACCGTTGTGTGGGCATCGTCGCCAATCAGCACGGTAATCTCGGGGGCGCCGAACAGGCCGTTGGCATCGGCATCCCAACCCACCTGGCGCAGCACCTCGCGGCGTGCGGCGGCAAGGCAGGTGAAGTTCGCCACCGTCGCACCCGTGACGAAACCGACCGAGCTTTCGGCCGGCAGTTGCAGGAGATCGAGGAGCCATCTCGCCGCGACGGTCTCGACGGCAGACGCGGCCGGGGCAACGGCATGGTTTCCGGCATTCTGGCCCCAGGCGCTGGTGAGGAAATCAGCCGCAACGCCGACCGGATGGGAGCCGCCGATGACCCAGCCGAAAAAGCGCGGCCCTGTGGTCGCATGCAGCCCGGGTTCGGCGCCGTCCGAGAGACGCCTGATGACATCAAGCATATCGGAACCGGCCGCCGGCAGCGGCTCTTCGAAACAGGCAAGCGAGGCTGCGTAATCGTGGACAGGCACATGGCGGGCGGGCGCTGCCTGCCGGAATCCCGCCGCAAGGCGGGCGGCTTCCTGAAACAGAGATGCAATTGCCGTCATGCGGATCCCCCTGCCGCCACCGATCCTGGAGGGCCTCACCCTCGAAAGCAGGCTGCCGGCACACGCAATCTAGCCGATATCGCCGGGGCTGTCTTCGCCTGGCAGATCCCGGATCTGGGTTCCGGGGCCTTCCTTGGGCGTGCCGAGACCTCAAGACAAATTGAGCATCGGGGAGGCGCTTCCTAAATATCTACAATAACTACCTTATCCCGTTCTGTGCATTTTTGAAATTTCGTGGCTCTTGTTAAAAATGATTGCCTTTTTTCAAGTATCGTTCAATAATGTGGAAATATCATTTGCACCATTGTCAAGTTGGTGCTGCCAATCAACGGGGTATGTGCACTGAAATATTTCCTTCTCTACGCGCTTACGTGCACGTTGGTCGGGATAGTTCTTCTCTTCATCATCCGTGAAGTTGTACCATTCGCGATCGACAAGCCAACCGAGCAATCAGCGGCCGGACCAACCGGTGAGCCGTTGAACGCGGCAACCGGCGAGCCGGCGCCCGCGGCAACCGGGGAGTCGGTGCCCGGGCCAACAACCGATCAATCCGCCGTCCAGCCAGCCGATCCCTTGGTCGTCCGGTCCACCGGCCAGCCGGTCGACGGGCCAACTGGTAAACCAGTGGGCGGACCGACCGACGAACCGGCCGTGAGGCCGACCGATCAATCGGCAGTCGGGCCAACCGATGGACCGGTCATCCGGAAGGGCGGTCGGCTGGGGAGCCCAGCGCAGTGATCGGCGCTTGAGATGATGGATTCCGTTCGATCTCGTAACTCCGAGCATATGCTAAAGTACCAAGCTTCCTGACACCGGTTGACGGCTGGGGCCATCTGTATTGAGAGTACCTCTCATCTTGCAGGAGGTCCCGATGGATGGAAGCGGCACGACGATCAGACATATCCAGGCAGACGAAGTGGAGGCTTTCCGGCGCATCCGTCTGGAAGCGCTTCGCACCGAACCTTCCCTCTTTGCAAGCCGCTACGAAGACTGGGCGGCTCTTTCTCTCGAGGAGTGGCGCAATCGCCTGAACGAGCCGGTTTTCATCGCCTTTCAGGATGGCGAACCTGTCGGCATAACGGGCCTGCTTCGGCAGCGGTCGAGCAAGATGGTCCATCGCGCGACGATCATCATGGTTTACATAAGAAGGAGCCTGCGCGGAACGGGCCTTGCTGGGAAGCTGCTCAGCGCGGTTGCCGATCACGCGCGCGATATCGGCATCCTGCAGCTGGAACTCTTCGTCAGCGCGGAGAACCCGGCGGCAATACGGTTCTATCAGCGGGAAGGCTTTTCCGAGATCGGCAGGATTCCCGCCGGGGTTCTGGAGGAGGGCAGGGAGATCGACGACGTCATGATGGCTCGCCGTCTGGTCGGTTAGGTTTCAGCGCATTTCGGCTTGCCTCACCTATTAACCTCAAGCGGGGTTGGGGTTGCAGCATGCCGGCATGGGCTGGAGGTTCGGCCGTGACGAAAATTCTGAAAGACGAGGATCTGGTCGGCAGCGCGTTGATGGCGGTCGCAATCGATGCGCTCGAGACCGCCTTTCTCGCGAGAGCCGGCAATCGGCTGATCTCTCCGCCCCGGCATCATGTCTCGTTTCCCGATCGCGGCGATCTTGTCTTCACCGTCGGCGGCATCCTCGGCGACACACCGCTCGCGGGCTTCCGGGTCTATGAAACATTCGACGGGGCGGAGCATTCGCAGATCGTCGCGGTGTGGTCGGCTGACAATGCGAAGCTCAAGGGCATTGTTCTCGGAGAGCGTCTCGGCAACCTCAGAACCGGTGCGATCGGAGGAGTCGCGATCCGCCACCTTAGTGCGCCGGATGCCAGGATCGTCGGGATCGTCGGCAGTGGAGCCCAAGCACGAACCCAGCTTGCCGCGGCTGCCGCCGTTCGGAAACTGGACCGCGCCCGCGTCTTTAGCCGCGACGAGAAAAGTTGCGCCGCCTTTGCAGCTGAGATGCAGCAGGCCTTCGATATTGAAGTGGAGCCTGCCGGCAGCGCCTCTGAAGCCGTCGATGGTGCCGACATCGTCATCTGCGCGACGACGAGCCAGATGCCCGTCATCCATGCGCGGGATTTGAAACCCGGCGTGCACGTCAACACCGTCGGCCCGAAAACACATGAGGGATACGAACTCGGCCTGGATATCGCCGATGTCGCAGCCGTGATCGCGACGGACTCTCCCGAACAGACGCGCGCCTATGCTTCGCCCTTTTTCCTCACCGGCTCCGGCAATGAGCATCGCATGGCCGACCTTGCCGATATCATTGCCGGGAAAGTGGCCGGTCGGGGATCGCCCGAGGATACGACCCTGTTTTGCTCCGTCGGGCTGGCCGGAACCGAAGTCGTCGTCGCTTCGGCAATCCTGGATATGCAGTGAGCCAGTTCTCAGGCCAGCCCCAGAACATCTCCCATGCCGTATTCGCCGGGTGCGCGCCCTGCGATCCAACGGGCGGCGGCAAGCGCGCCGCGGGCGAACATGCCGCGATCGAGAGCCGAATGCGAGAGCGTCACAACTTCCTCGGCGGCGGCAAAGAGCACGCTGTGTTCTCCGACGATCCCGCCGGCGCGCAACACGGCGAAGCCGATTTCGCCGGTTGGGCGCTCGCCGGTGATGCCGTCGCGCCCGCGCCGCTCGACGGATGCAAGGGAAATTCCACGGCCCTCGGCGGCGGCTTCGCCGAGCATCAGTGCCGTGCCGGACGGCGCGTCGATCTTCCTGTTGTGATGAGCTTCGAGGATTTCGATATCCCAGCCATGCGCGGGAAGGGCGCGGGCCGCCTGGGCGACCAGGCCGACCAGCATGTTGACGCCGATGGAGAAATTGCCGGAGCGCAGGATCGGAATCGCGCGAGCAGCCTCTGCGATCCGTTCGAGTTCATCCGGCTCGAAACCCGTCGCCCCGATCACCAGGGCCGGTCCACCGGCCGAAGCGCACAAGCCGGCAAGTTCGGCGGCAGCGCTTCCCGTCGTGAAATCCAAGATCACGTCGGCCGCCTTAATCGCGGCCGAACGGTCGATCAGCCCGGCGCCTGCGGAGCCCTCACGGCCGATGCCGCCGACGAACGCCAAAGCCGGATCGGCCGCCAGCAGCGGCAAGATGGCGCGCCCCATGCGGCCGTTCGCGCCGGCGACGGCTATTTTGATTGGTGAGGTCACGGTCTTTCCTAACTCAGGAGGGCAGGTGTGGTTGGGAGGGGTTTTGGCGTTTTGCGCGCAGACCAAGCAAAACGATAGCGTAAACAACGAGTACCGTTGGCGTTCCCCCAAGATCGGAAGTACGAGGAGGCTGTCGCCGGGGCCGCCAACTTCGTCTGCCGCCATGGTCGGCGTCGTCAATATGGCGAGCGTCAATGGCGAGAAGAACACCCATGGAAATGCGATTGTGTGTGGCAGCCATCTAAGCCGCTTGAGCCTTCGCGCAGCGAAAATTGCTGAAACAGGTATCAGGATGTTCAAAACGAAGACGAGCGAAAGCGCGATGAAGTCCGGCAGGATTGTCGGGTAGTGCGGATCATATTCCATCAGGCTTTCTCAAAGACTGCTATCGATGGGATGTCGGCCAGTCCCAGCGGGTCACCTGAGGCTTACCAGTTGCCGGGATCGGCGGTGTGATCGATGCTGGCGAATTCGTCGGCCTTGTCCCGGTCCAGCTTCACCTCCGTGGCCACCTTCGTCTCGTCGGTGACGGAGTAGCGGTCAGGGATCGGTCCGGTTGATAGTTCCTGGTACATGAGCAAGGCGGCCTCCTCGGCGGTATCGGCCTCGATCTCCCGGGTGATTGATACGGTGAACTTGTGCATTGCTTCGGCTTTCTCTATCGGCGCGCCGGCGTGTGCGCAGCTTGCACAGTCTGACACGAGTTTTGTGTCGATGACACCAAAACTGCTCGCTTAGAATTTGATTCATGCGATGGCTTCAGGTCTTTGTTTTTATGTGTGTCGTGGTGCCAAGCCGCCACCGCCGGCTTCCCCGAATTGACGAATCGCGGCCGCCTCGGCATCTTTGGCTCGGCGTGGCCTAACGCCGAACCTCTCCAGACCTTCCCCAGCAGGGTCTTCAACCGGAGGCAAAGGGACTTTCGTCTCGGGTCGTGATCTTGGTCCTGATGTTTTGGGCTGTTGCTGGGGAACGATGTCCGGAACGTGAGAGGCCCTGATATGACTGAGAATGGAAATTTCAAACGGCGGGTGCGTGCGCGCGCCGCCAAGACGGGTGAATCCTACACCACTGCCCGCATGCATGTTCTCCCCAAGTCGGCGAACGACGCAGCGCCTGAGGCAAGACGCCTGCGTCTCGCCGTGGCGCAGTCCACCTATGCGGACGATCCCCGCGATATCGACAAGCTTCGCTGGAGCGGCCAGGAGATGCGCCTGCTGATGCGGCAGGCGCGGGAGGCGGGCGCGCGGCTCGTCCATTTTCCCGAAGGGGCGACATCATCGCCGAACAAGCGCATCATGTCGGAAATCGGGCCGCGAGAGATCGGGCTTTCCGATTGGCGACGGTTCGAATGGGCGGTGCTTCGCGAGGAGTTGGATTCAACGCGCAGGCTGGCGCGTGAGTTGGGACTCTGGACGGTCATCGGTTCGGTGCATCCGCTGACGGCGCCGCACCGGCCGCACAACAGCCTCTATGTCGTCTCCGACCGAGGCGAACTGGTGACGCGCTACGACGAGCGCCTGCTGTCGAACACCAAGATCTCCTTTATGTACACGCCGGGTTCGATCCCCGTGACCTTCGAGGTCGACGGCATCCGCTTTGGCTGCTCGCTCGGTATGGAGTGCAACTTTCCTGAAATTTTCACCGAATACGAGCGGCTCGATGTCCACTGCGTGCTGTTTTCGTCCACTGGGGGGACGCCGGCCAACGATACCTCCTTCGCCGCCGAGGTGCAGGGGTATGCGGCGAGCAACAGGTACTGGGTGAGTTTTTCCATACTCGCACATCCCGGTTTAGCCGGCCCGGTGTCTTCGGGGATCGTCGCTCCCGGTGGCCGGTGGGCGGCGCAATGCCCTGCGGATGGAACGGCGGCGATATCGCTCGCCGATATCGACGACAATCCCGGCGATATTGCCCGGCCGTGGCGACGCAAGGCGCGGAGCGGCCTCTACGAGCCGCACCGCGTGGTGGGCGATCCGCGTAGCGACGCGCGGGATAGGTTTTAGAACCGTATCGAACCTCATCTATGCGACGCGCTTGCCAATGATTTTCCTGTGGCTCAGGCGCGTTAAATTTTATCACCGGTGGCTCGACCCCACCGGTGATGCAGCACCAAAAGAGCCTCATTCTAAGGGGCCCGAAGGTCGATGGTCGCAAGTCGAGGCGTCAATCTCTGGCATTGAGCCGCGTTATAATTAGCAATGACGCTTGGCGGCCGAGCGGTCACTCAGGGATGAACCCTTCCTAAGCGACCACGCCGGATATCATATCAGCCGAACCGCTTACCAGGCTGAACTCACCGTCACAAAGACGATAAAACCCGTCTTGGGGAACGGGCAATTCCAGCATTTCCTGCTTTGAAAGCCCGGCATATACACCACGAACCAATCTGCCAAACAGCCCGTGAGAAATCGCAACTGTCGGTCCACGTATGTCTACGATCCAGTCCTTTGCTCGCGCACAGGCAGCATCGAAGCTCTCCCCGTCTGGAGATTTGAAATACCAATCAAAAGCGTCGGACCCGTCCAGCATTCCTGGAAACTCGTTGTCGATCTCGAACTTGGTCATGCCGTCCCAAGAACCGACGGTCACCTCCATTAGCCGCGATTCCGGACGAGCCGTCAGCGGCAATACACGTTCGATGCGAGCCGCAGTCTCCTGCGTTCTGCCGAGAGGGCTGACATGGAGTTGGAAAGATTGTTCGCTCCCTGCCATTTCCTTCTTCAGAAGCTTCGCCATCTGTTCGGCCTGTACGATGCCGCGCTCTGTCAGCGGTGAATCTTTTTGGCCCTGGAACCGACCTAAGGTGTTCCAAATGGTCTCGCCATGGCGAAGCAGGTAAATCACTGGCGTTGTCCTAGATGAATACAACAATTCGATGAACTAAGAGCCGAAGGGGTGCTTTTAGCAGCTAAGTGATGCGACGGATCAATGATGACCGCAACTGATGCGATTTAGATAAGCCTGGTCTTCGGCTGTCGGCCGAAGCGGGCACTTCGACCACTTAACAGCGTTCGGCAGTTGCCAGCGTGAAATCGCTTCCATGGGCTGGAGAAAGACAGTTTGCCTCTTATTTCACTGGGCAATGCGAAACGAAGAGCGAAAGGACCGCGCAATGGCAAAGAACACGATCTGCGTATGGTACGACAAAGAGGCTGAGGCGGCTGCCCGCTTCTATGCCGCGACTTTTCCCGACAGCGCCGTGGGTGCCGTCATTCGTGCACCGGGAGATTATCCTGACGGCAAGCAGGGAGACGTACTGGTCGTCGAATTCACCGTTGCGGGCATTCCTTGCATCGGCCTGAACGGCGGTCCTGCGTTCAAACACAACGAAGCCTTCTCATTTCAGATCGCAACCGACGATCAGGAAGAAACCGATCGCTATTGGAACGCCATCGTCGGCAATGGCGGCCAGGAAAGCGAGTGCGGTTGGTGCAAGGACAAATGGGGCGTGTCCTGGCAGATTACGCCGCGCGTCCTCTCCGAAGCGCTCTCGGCAGGTGGTGGCCAGGCAAAGCGCGCTTTTGACGCGATGATGACCATGAGGAAGATCGACATTGCGGCGATCGAGGCGGCGCGGCGCGGCTGAGGTGGCCTTGCGCAGAACGATCTTTTGCCAGGGCTCGGATCTGGTGTGATCCGGCCCGGTGGCGATCTTCGCAGTCGGCTCAGAACCAGAGGTCGCGCACGCAGCGCCCTTTGGAAGGCAGGTCTTCAAACGTGTCCAGGCCGTCGAAGTGATCGATGGGCAGGTCCCGAACGAGATCCGGCGGCGCAAGCCGCATGTTGACGGCCATGCGCCGGCGGCCATCCTTTCGAAGCCGCAGGCCGCGCCAGCTCAAGACACAGGCGCAGGATGGGCAGAATAAGATCTCGAGAGACGGTTCGTCCCTGTCGGCGCGGGTGTAGGAGGCGGTCTCACCGGTGAGAGCGATGCGCTCTCCTTCGTAGTCATATGCCCACAGTGTGCCGTAGCGCCGGCAGAGCGTGCAGTTGCAGGCGGTGATCGAGCCCGGATCACCCTCAAGTGTCCAGCTCGCCTTGCCGCAATGACATGAGCCCGTCAGCATGAGTAGGTTCCGTCCTGTACCATACAACGATCGCAATCTGCCCCAATCCCGTGACGATCGCAATTGGCGCTTTTCGCCGCCGCCTGCTTCCAGCGCTTGCGAACCAATACCTCCTGTCGGCAGATTTTTTGAAATTTCTAATTGAGTTCGCGGCTGGAGGATGGTTTTCTGCGACCCAGCGTAGCTGAGTCCACGCCTCCTCCCGATTTTTGATCCGAGTGGCCCATGTCGATTTCAGATGCGATCTATCGTCCCTTCGAAACCTTGATCCGGCCGCTCGACATCCCCTACCGGCCGATGCCCACCAAGGGGCCCGTGGCAGTCCTCATACACTTCATCGCGATGTTTCGGGGCGTCATCATCACCATGGCGCTGACCTCGATGGCCATCGAAGCCATCAACCTTACGATCATCTGGGGTCTTTCGGTCATTGTCGACGGAGTGACGACACGAGGCGTGGAGCTCTTCGTCGACAGTAATTTCCGGCTGCTGGCAGTCCTCGCCTTTCTGCTTTTTCCGGTGATGCCCATTCTCTTCTACATCACCAATATTCTCAATTCGCATACGATCGGCATCAGCCTGCCCGTTGCGATTCAATGGCAGGGGCACAAGGCCGTCGAGCGGCAGGACCTCGCCTTCTTCCATGATCTTTTCGCCGGCCAGGTCGCATCCCGGCTCGGTCAGGTCGCCAATGCCGTCCAGCAACAGATCCTGATCGCGTTCCAGACGGCACCGCGCTTTCTCCTTCAGATCATCGGCTCCGTTCTTCTTCTGCTCGCGCTCTCCTGGCAGCTTGCGCTGCCAGTCATCGTCTGGGTTGCCTTCAACGTGCTCTTTGCGATCAAGGTCGTTCCGGATTTTACGGAGCGCGCCCGCCGCTCGGCAAAGCAGAACAGCCTCATCTCCGGTGCCCTGACGGACATTTACGGCAACATCCAGATGGTCAAGCAGTTCGCAGCAGAAGACAGCGAGGCAGGTGCGCTCAGAAAGATCATGTCCAAGGGGGTCGATACGCTTCACCACGAACAGCGCATCTACCGGACAACCGAACTCGTCGTCATCAGCCTCAACATGGTGCTCTGGCTCGTCATGCTCGGCATTGGTTTCTGGGGGCTTTTTGACCGATTCCTGACCGTGGGCGATTTCGCCGCAACGGTTTATATCCTCCAACGCCTCTCGGCAGGGTCCTTCACCTTCCTGCAAATGGGACAGCAGATCTTCCGCGCGCTCGGCACGATCAAGGATGCCATGCCGGTCATGACAACACCGCCCACCATCACCGATCGGCCGGATGCGGCCGAACTGACGGTCAGCCGTGGGGAGATCCATTTCGAGAACGTCCGCTTCGCCTACAAGTCCGGCAAACCTGTCATCGATGGCCTGTCGCTGACGGTTCGGCCCGGCGAAAAGGTCGGGCTTGTCGGCCTCTCCGGTGCTGGCAAGACGACGCTGGTCAGCCTGCTGCTGCGTTTTTACGACATAGAGGACGGCGCTATCCTGATCGACGGGCAGGACATCCGCGCGGTCACGCAGGCAAGCCTTCGCCGCGCCATCGGCGTCATCGCGCAGGACGTCGCGCTGCTGCACCGTTCGGTCGGCGACAATATCCGCTACGGCCGGCCGGAGGCGACGACGGACGAGATCGAAGCGGTGGCGAAGATGGCCAGCGCCGATGCCTTCATCGCCGATCTTTCCGACGCCGAAGGCCGCAAGGGCTATGAGGCCTTCGTCGGCGACCG
The DNA here is from genome assembly GCF_002953715.1 of Rhizobium leguminosarum. GTDB lineage: Bacteria > Pseudomonadota > Alphaproteobacteria > Rhizobiales > Rhizobiaceae > Rhizobium > Rhizobium leguminosarum_V. Next base: position 2,626,493 of record NZ_CP025012.1, on the reverse strand, counting down.
CGGCATCAAACTGTCAGGCGGCCAGCGCCAGCGCGTGGCCATCGCCCGCGTTCTCTTGAAGGACGCGCCGATACTGGTCCTCGACGAGGCGACCTCCGCCCTCGACAGCGAGTCCGAAGCCGCCATCCAGGAAAGGCTGAACCTCGTCATGGAGGGAAAGGCGGTGATCGCCATCGCCCACCGCCTGTCGACGATTGCCAGGATGGACCGGATCGTCGTGCTCGATCACGGGCGCATCGTGGAAGAGGGCAGGCCGGACGAATTGGTCGAACGGGACGGCCTGTTTGCCCGCCTGTGGAAACGCCAGACCGGCGGCTTCATTCCCGAAGACATCGACGATCCCTTGCTGGCCTCGCCTGCGACCTGACCGAGTGGTCTATGACGGCGACGCGAGGCCTCTTCTCCGACGACCTCTGCCCTGGTCGAAATGCCCGCATTGCACCCGGATGGCGGGGCGATGGTGCCACATGCGCCTGTGTTGCCAAAAAACCTGCCGGTCATGTCGGAGCGCGTGTCGCTCGTTCGTCCTTTGCCTGAATGCAGCGACAATGGAGATGCCGGATGGGCGACCTTACCCTCACCACCTTCGACTGGGTTCCCGAGATGCCGCGGGGCTATGTGCGTGACCTGGGTGTGCGCTGGGCGCTCGAAGAGAGCGGCTTGCCCTATCACGTCGAGAGCGTGCTGTTTCGCGATCGCAATCCGGAGCATTTCGTGCATCAGCCCTTCGGCCAAGTGCCGTGGCTGACCGATGGCGATATCTCGATCTTCGAGAGCGGGGCGATCCTGCTGCATCTCGGCAATCGCAGCGATGCACTGATGCCTGCCGATCCACGCGGTCGCGCCGAAGTTCTGGAATGGCTATTTGCGGCGCTCAATTCCGTCGAGGCGGCAAGCCTGCCCTGGTCGATTTTGATCTTTTCCGGCATTACGGGTGACGCGCCGGCATACGGGCTTATGGACTCATTCCTCAAGGACCACCGGCTGAAGCACATGGAGCCGGTCCTGGCAGGGCGAATGGCTGGCCGGCACCTTCTCCGTCGCCGACATCCTCATGGCCGATGTGCTGCGCCTCATTGACCGGTTCGACGGGCTGGCGGGATATCCCGCCTGCCGAGACTATGTCTCGCGCGCCATGGCCCGCCCCTCCTTCGCAAAGGCGCATGCCGACCAGATGGCCCATTTTGCCGCGGCAGACTGCAAGACCGGCGCTTAGAAGCTGGCGGGATCAGCACCTGATCGATCACTGCCCCTTGACGATCGCGGCGGCTGTCCTGCCTATTGCCCGCAAGGAAACCGGGGCAGGGTGGTCATGATCAATCCGTCGAGCAGATCAGTCACGCGCGACCCCGATGTCACCATCCGACGCATCCTGAAGGTCAACCATGCGGGCGAGTTCGGCGCTATCAGGATCTATGGCGCCCAGATTCTGGTGGCCCGGCGGCTGTTCCCCGACATCGTGCCAACGCTTGAAGAGATGCGTAAGGACGAGATCGACCATTGTCGCCTGTTTCGCGAGGCGATGCCTGCAAGGGGCGCCAAGCCCTGCCGCGTCATGTCATTCTGGAGCCTCGGCGGTTCTGTGCTCGGCTTCCTGACGGCGCTTGGCGGGCGGAACATGGTCTGGATCTGCACAGAGGCGGTCGAAAGCACGGTCCACCGCCATCTCGAAGATCAACTGGCTTTCCTTCCGCAGCGCGATCCCGGGCTTCATGCGCTCATCGCGTCCATCCAGGAACAGGAACTGGCGCACCTTCGGAAGGCCGAAAGCAGCCAGAAAGGGCGGGGCCTCAGCCACGCCCTGCTCTTGCCCGTCGTTGGTGCTCCTTACCGATTTGATGATCTGGCTCTCCACATGGGGAGATTCAAGTTGGATGCGCGCCGAAATGGCGCGTGCGGGGAGGAGCTAGCTTTGTGGAGGACGGCGGCTTCCGCTGCCGGGTCTTGCAGTGATCGGATGACGGCTGGCTCACCTGAACCAGGAGCTTATCCTCAAGTTCGAGAAATAGGCTTGGGTTCCGATGTCGACGAACAGGCCGATGCGGCCGGCCGAAGGCGGTGACTTGGCCTTCGTTATCTCCAGAACCGTCTCGCCGTTTACGGACGCGGCGACGTGATCATCCTGAATCCGAAGTGTCAACTCTATCCATTCGCCGGGTCTGATATCGGCTCCGGCCTCGTAGCGTCCGTCTGGATATTCCTCGCGCAGACGCTCGAACCGCCAATCAGGATAGGAGAAATACTGGACGGCCCGACGCGAGCGCGGAGGATCAGGCTCAAGCCGGAGACCATTCAGAGGCCTTAGGTAAACGGCTTCGAATCCGATTTCGGTTATGCGATAGGCGACCCCTGCGAATGCTCTTGCGTAGTCGGGCGCATCTGCTCGGAGCTCGCCCAGGATGTCGACCGAAATCTCGCCGTTCTCAAACTCGATCGGCAGTTCGAGAAACGTCGGCATGTCGATGTAGTCGATATTCGGGGTGCCTCGGGCCGTGCGCTCATCGAACGTCACGCTCAGAGCCGTTCGGCCGACCTTGTCTGCCGTTGCGACCTCGACTGATCTTGCTTTGGAACCCTGCGGCACCGTGGCGAGATCAAGGAACATCGAAGCTGGATCATTCACACTCATCTCCTCCTGAGGACTTCCAATCGATCAGCCGATCGACGTTAGAATCGCCGCGCAGAGAAAGACATAGGATCGTAGCGATTGCCGCAATTGCTTTTCAAAGCGCCTCTTCCGGATTTTGTTTGCATATCGGGCGGAACAGCGGCCGCTCCGTGTCCGGCCAGATCCAAAGGCCCGCTGACGGAATCGCGGGCTTTGATGAAGACGCTTCCCTCACGCGCTATTCGACCAGCCCAAAGATAGGGCCGTAGCCGCCGTGCCAGGACCAGTCGTTACGGCCCATTTCAGGATTGTAAAGTCCGACACCCCGTCCGCCATCGAGAAACAAGGCATCCGGGCATTTCAGATGGTCGCGGAAGAGCCGTGCGAAATCATGAAAGTTCACTCCGTCTTCGCTGATCGCGAAACGAACCACGCCGAGCTCGCAGGTTCCGACACCGCTGCGGCGGGTCCGGTCTGTCGAGCCGACGATGAAGATCGGGTTCAGCTTGTTGGCGATGACGAGCATCGGGCCGGACTGAGTGGCGAACCGCACCTTGGGCCGACGCTTCAGAAATTCATCGGTCGGGAGTATTCCGGCACCTGCTTCACCCAGAAAGAATACGCCGTTCGGCTTCTTATAGAAATTCGGTACCTGGCCCGAGGAGCTTTCGGCCTCTGTCGTATTGGCGGGCTGCAATTCCCTGGCGTTCTCGACGTAAAGTCCCATCGGCGAAAAATCGGCCCGGTACATCCCGGCGTTGACGGCGAAAGCCAGCATTCGCCCTTCGGCGCGAACGGCTTCGGCAAGGCTTGAAAAAGCGCGGTATGGAGCGCCATCGTCGTTCTTCCAGAACAATCGCAGGTCGGCTTTGCCCGGTTCCAACGTACAGACGACGTATTTCGCCTCTTCGAAGCTTTGCTGCTCGCATGGTTGCGCATGCGCCGGATGCATGGATGTCATCGTTGCTGCCAGCATGATGGCCGCGGCGAGTATGCCTTGTTTGAGATAGGTCATTGGTACAGGACTCTCTTTTCATCTCGCCAATGAAGCGTTTAATTGTGAGATTGCAATAGTTTGATGCGGCGGGACTTCCGGCTCGTTGCGACGCTCGACGATGCTGTATTATAAGGCTGACAAGACGACACGAGGCAGAAGCGATGGTTGGGAAGTTTCTAAAGCGCGATGCAATCATCGACACGATAAAGAGCGAAGAGAGAACGAACGCTCTGCAAAAGCGAACTGGGCAAACCAGGTATCACGTTGATGCGGTGTCTTGCGGGTGCCCCGATGACAATTGCGGAGCATTTCATATCATCAGAACAGAGCGTCCACTTCCATCTGTTGAAAAGGCTGAACAAATTCTCCGATCACATCGACGGGACAGGAAGCTGGCTGAAGATCGATAGGATGTTCGACTGGAAACGCCGACCATTATTGTCTGCCGACCACTGCGATCAATGACTACTCCAGCGATGCATGCCGGAGTTGCCGGCTCCGGTATCGCTGGTTCACAGCGTGATTGGTATCCGCTGATTTATCGCGAAAACCGCAACTCATCGTTCTCGTTATGTTCGTATCGGCGCGATATGAATTCTCCCGATCTTGGAGCAGCGAAAGGGAAGATCATGAGTGTCTACGCAACCGTCGGCGCAATCGATTCCGTCAAATCGAATGTCATGGCCAAGTCCCGCGCCGAGGTGGACGCTTTTTACGATGCTGCCATGGCCAACGGCGGAACGGATGAGGGCGCGCCTGGTTTACGTCCGCACTACGGGCCGAACTGGTATTCCGCTTACGTGCGTGACCCCGCCGGAAACAAGATCGCTGTCGTCCACGACGGCTGAGGCCAGCTCGATCGCCGCAACTCGACGTCTCGGGGATTTCCCTATTTGCCGGCGAATATGACGTGGGGACCGGCGCCGCGATCCGGCGCATCCCTGGGCAGGCCGAAGAAGCGTTTTGCCATTTCGGTCGGGCCGATATCCTCCAGGGATGTGAAGCCCAGGCTCAGCAATCGCTCCGCAATTTCCTTCGGATTGAAGTGCGTCAGCCATGGCTCGCCGGCCGCGGCCGTGCGCGCTCCCATTTCCGTAGCGCGGGCACGGCGTTCGGGCGAATAGTTTTCGAGGGGTTCGCTGTAGTCGAAGACGATGGATGCGCTCGGCAGGCCGGCGACGAAGCGCAACAGCGCAAAGACCGACGCCTCACTGAGATATGGTACGACGCCAAGCCAGATGAAGAAGGACGGCGTTTCGGGCTCGAAGCCGGAATCGATGAGACGCGTTTTCAAATCCTCATGTTCGAAATCGACGGGAACGAATGTCGGCAGGCTCTGCGTCAGTCCGGTCTCGTCAAGCCGCATCTGCTTCCAGCTTTGCGTGGCGGGATGATCGACTTCGAAAACCTTCAGGCCGGCATGAGGATTGCGCAGCGCAAATGTGTCGAGCCCGGCGCCGAGGATGACAGCTTGTCTGACGACCCTTGCGACGGAGAGGCCAAGGCAATCTTCGGCATATCGGCTTCGTGCCGCCATAAACAGGCGAAAGGATCGCGTGGAGGGGTCCTGGGCTTTCAGATCGGCCTCGGCGCAGGCCACCTCGCCGAGGATGCGGCGGGCATAGGGGTCTAAGAAGATGGCGCCGCCGTCCACGCTCTGGTGCGCTGCTCGATAGGCCGCCGCGCCGATCGCGGTGCGGCTTGGTTCCGATGCTCGCATGAAAGCCTCTTTCTCCGTAAATCTGTTGCCGGCGCGGGCAGGAAGCTTGCCGGCACCAGAACCGCGGCGGATACCTTGTCATCGCGGGCAGATTAGAGCATGATTTTAACACTGTAAAGATTGGATCGAAACATGGCCGCGCACGACGGATCGCCCCGCTATCATCACGATAATTTGCGCTCCACACTGCTGTCCGTGGCGAGGGCGCTGCTGGAGGAGGGAGGCCCGGCTGCGCTGAGCATGCGGGAGATCGGCCGCCGCGCTGGCGTCTCGGCTCCGGCGGCATACCATTATTTCAACAGCCTGGACGCCATCGCGGCGGCACTCGCCGAACATGGGTTTGCCGAACTCAGCGAAAGCATCGCTGCGGCGCTAGCCGGTCCTCGGCGCAATCTGCTCGCCGGCGGCATCGCCTATGTCGCCTTTGCCCGCGCGAATCCTGGTCTCTACCGGCTGATGTTCGGGGAGGGTTTTCAGGCCTATTCTAGAGGAAACGAGGCGATACGCGCCCTGCGGATGCAGGTCTACCGGCAGATGAAGGACGACCTGGAAAAGCACCTGACGCCTGGGAACGTGCCGAACGCCGCGCTCTTTCTCTGGTCGCTGACGCATGGCCTCGCCTTGCTGACGATAGACGGCCAGGTCGAACCCGGCGCCGATCCGGACGCAAAGGTCGAGGATATCCTGAAGCTCGCCGGCATGGGGCTGCCTGCCGCGAGATAAGCTCTCGACGCGCTCGGCTTCATCCATCTCCGCATGGAGCCGAGATTGCTCGATCCTATTGTGGACGGCGATGCCAGGCCATTCAATCGCTACCAGGCGGTACGGGCGGTGCCGAGTGCGGTCGTATGAGAGGATGAGACCTGGGCGACGTGCGCCTTGAGCGACACGACGCAGTTTCCCGGAAAGCTGAGGTTGTGCGACGTCAAGTGTTTCAGCAATGTCTCGGCGTCGCGCTTTTCGGTTAGCGGAAATGTCACAGTCATGCGAGTTCTCCAACGAATAAACTGAGCATCCGCACAAATTAATGTCTAAATTCTTTTGCGCTGCAACAAGAAAATTTTAACGATAAAATTAAAATCGATTAACTTGTCGAGCTGCGATTTTAAAATCGTTTGAAATTGGATTCGCGCTTCTCCGTGAAATGCCGGGATTGCTTCGGTCAGCCACGAGGGTAGGTGCCGTCAATGTGGGCATTGACCTATCGGCCCATCTGACCCTCGCAGTTTATGAGTATCCGAACCGGCCCGTTTCGTCCGGTATCCGCCGAGCGTTAAGTGCGCTGGCTGACGTAAGATCGAGCGGTCATCTGCCGTTGCGGGCCGCCCAGCTCCTGAGCCGCAAGCCGTTGAGCCTGATGAAGCCTTCGGCATCATGATGATCGAAGGCGATGGCGCTTTCCTCGAAGGTGACGAGGTCGGCGGAGTAGAGTGAGCAGGGAGAGGCGCGGGAGATGACCGAGGCGCTTCCCTTGTAGAGCCTGAGTGTCACCTCGCCGCTGACGAAAGCCTGGCTGTGGTCGATCAGCGCTTGCAGCATTTCCCGCTCGGGAGCGAACCAGAAGCCGTTATAGATCAGCTCGGCGTAGCGGGGCATGATCTCGTCCTTCAGATGCGCCGCGGCGCGATCGAGCGTGATCGATTCAATGCCGCGGTGTGCCGCGAGCAGGATCGTCCCTCCCGGCGTTTCGTATATTCCCCTCGACTTCATGCCGATGAAGCGGTTTTCGACCAGATCGAGCCGCCCGATGCCATGCCGGCCGCCCAGTCCATTGAGCTCGGTCAACAAGGCGGCCGGTGTCATGGACTTGCCGTTCACCGAAACCGGATCACCCCTCTCGAAACCGATGGTGATGATCTCAGGCGTGTCGGGAGCGTCGACGGGATCGACCGTGCGCTGATAGACATGATCGGGCGCGACCTCCGCCGGATTTTCGAGAATCTTACCTTCGGTCGAGGTGTGCAGCAGGTTGGCGTCGATCGAGAACGGCGCCTCGCCGCGCTTGTCGCTCGGCACCGGGATATGATGCTTCTCGGCATATTCCAGAAGCTGCATGCGGGAGCGGATGTTCCATTGGCGCCAGGGAGCAATGACCTTAAGCGACGGATCGAGCGCATTGACGGCCAGCTCGAACCGAACCTGATCGTTGCCCTTGCCTGTCGCACCGTGGGCAACGGCATCCGCGCCAACCTCCCGGGCTATGCCGACCAGATGCTTGGCAATCAGCGGCCGTGCGATGGAACTGCCCAGCAGATACTGCCCCTCATAGAGCGCGTTCGCCCGCAGCATCGGAAAGACGAAGTCGCTGACGAACTCCTCACGCAGATCGACGATGCGGATGTCCTTGACCCCTGACATCGCAGCCTTGGCGCGCACCGGCTCGAGCTCCTCGCCCTGGCCGAGATCGGCGGTGAAAGTCACCACCTCGCATCCGTAGGTTTCCTGCAACCATTTGAGGATGATCGAAGTATCCAGCCCGCCCGAATAAGAAAGCACAATTTTCTCTATCTTCGTCATTAACCCATATCCATCTCGATGCTGGAACGATAGGCCACGTCCTGCGAAATGAGCTTGCGAAGAACCCGTAAAATTGCGAAAGCTTGGCATATCATGCCATTGAAGCATCAATCGGAGCTATCAAATGCCAACAATCCTGGACCCGATCGATCGCCATATTCTGCGTGTGCTTCAGCGTGACGGACGTATTTCGAACGTCGATCTGGCGAAGGAGGTAGGCCTGTCGCCATCACCGTGCCTGCGTCGCGTCCGGTTGCTGGAAGAGGCCGGGATCATCGATCGCTACGTTGCCGTGCTGGACCCTGCAAAGGTCGGGGCGGGGCTGACGGTTTTTGCCCGCGTCTGGTTCAAGACCCAGGACGCCGAGGTCACGCTCCGCTTCGCCGAAGCCGTCAGGCGGTTTCCCGAGGTGATGGAATGCTACCTGACGACGGGAGAATGCGACGCCGTGCTTCGAATCGTCACCACCGATCTGCACAGCTACTGGCGTTTCCAGGCCGATCACCTGACACGCATTCCGAGCGTCCTCAGCGTCAAGACCGACGTGCCGATGGAAACGCTGAAGCGGAGCTACGAACTGCCGTTGCGATAGGCTGCATTCACAGGTGGTCCCTTGTCAGTCAGGCGAGGCCCCGAAGGCGCATTGCTGCTCTCAGTGACCTTCGATCTCCGCCTCGGCCAGATGAAACTGGCAGGTTTCGAGCGCTTCTCGTTTGATCCAGAATCGTATGGCTCCAACGTCCCACCACATGAAGCGTGGGCCATCGGAATCGCTGCGGAGTTGAAGCAAGAGAACCTCATCATCATCGAGGTCTTCTTGTTTCCCTTTCCCGTTCCCGAACATTCGGTGAGACAGGAATCCGTTCAGTTCCACCCGATTGTAAGGATCGCCGACCGCGAGCAATTCCGGTTCCTTTTCGGCGATTCCGGTAAAATCAGAAAGGAGGGTCGTTAGAGATGCACGCAAAGTAAATTCGAGATGCGGGTGCGAGGCATTGTCTCGCTTGCTTTTGCAGCCGGACATTCTGTTCCAAGACGTCTAGAACCTTTCCGCGATCTTCGGGCGAAAGCCTGGTTTCTCTGCCCATGGCAATGAGGTTGTGAGTGAGGGCGACAGCTTGCGCCCTCCAATCGTTGTAGGCTTGCAGCAAAGCGTCGGAGTATTTGCCCTCGTGGTCGAGAACGGTTTCGATTGGCAATATATTCTCGAACCAAGTATTTCTCGCTTCGTTCAAAACCATGACTGCGTCTTCTGCACGGTATGGCAGCCTCTCGGGATTCAGTTCGACTCTTGATTGGTAAAAATCGCGCTGTTCCTCGACGCACAACATTTGGAGGCAATCGTAAGCCAGGCTGTCGATGTCGCGCATCTCGATGTCGGCTCTGGCTTGCGGGGCCTCTTTTCGGGGGGGCTCTGGCGCCTTCGATGTCTTGGGCTTGAACGGATTCATATCTTTCCAGAAATTCCGGATGACATCCGCAATGCCAGCTGGCTTGCGAGATCAGCCGGCTCCCCGCAAATGGCATCCTCGAAAGGCCGAAGCCGAGGATCATCTCGTCCAGAAAATCGCGGAAGATCCCAAACATCGATCACAGTGAACCGAACGGTGCATCTCGGAAAAAGCTCACCTCTGGGGCCGTCCGGATTTCGGTAGCTGCTTGCGTCTGTTTGACCGTAATCCAGATGATCGATCTTCCATCCGGCGTCTTCCGGAGCCGGGCGGCTGGACAGATCCGCCGGATTGTCGGGGTAGTAGAGGACGCGCCAGGCATCCGAACCATATGACTCGAGCGGCTCGTTCGATTGCGACAATGCAAAGAAATAGAGCATGCCGGATTTCGGAAGCGCGCCCCGAGCCTCGATGTCTGGCAGTTCCTCCAGATTGATTTGGGCCAGAAAATCCAACGATGCCGTTGTGCCATCCTCGAAATCGATCGTGGGCCAAACCCAGTCCGGCGGAAGATTCGGTCGTCCTCCTATCTGCGACAGCAGTTCCGTGGTTTCATTCGGCGGCCAGATCCGATCCAGTCTTATGCTTTTAGAACGGTGAGGGCGCATCAGCGCGGCCGCTTAGTCTAACGTAACTACGGGGGATATCCGATTGATCATTGCGTGTTCCAAGTCTGACAGATGGCGCCGGCGGTGCTGCCTCTTCCTCGGAGGCCGCCCCGCGCGTTGCACGCTATCTCACGGATGCCCTAAGAATCGTAAAGGTTGTTGATCCCTCCTCCCGTCACCGAGTGTGGCATGGGGCCGCTTCGAGACTCCATGAGGCGAATGCCTGCCGCTGGCCGAACGCCGTTCCTAACGGACCAGAACTACTCCACCTGGATATGAATATGGTCGTCGTGGCGGGCGGCGCGGCAGCCTTGAAAGCGGACATGTCTGTCGGTGATCCCAAGCGTGTTCTTGAGATGCGGCTCGATGAAGATCTTCTGCAGGCCGAAGCGCGTCACGCCTTCGCTCGTCAACCAGCCGATCGCGGCCGATGTGCGCTGCTCCTCGATCCGATAGGCGGGAAACAGAGGCTGCAGCGCGTCGAAGTCCCAGCGCGTGGTCAGCCAGTCGTTGCGCCCTTCGCATGGCAGTTCGTCGCCGGGGGCGGGTTGCTCGAAGGCGAAATAGCCGATCGGGGAGCGGGTGGCGCCATTCAGGAAGGCACCGTCCACATCCTTGTAATAATAGGCGAAGTCGAGCTTTTTCCCGTCGGCATGCGACAGATGCGGCAGCAGTGGAAAGCCTCTCACGAAGGGGAAATTCGCATCCAGCGCGACCGTGACGGTTCCCGGAAACTCCTTGTCCATGTGGGCGGCAAGCGCCTTTGCGAGATCGCGCACGCCTGGGGTGACGTAGTTGCGGTTTAGCAGGCAATAGATCGGGGAGCGGACCACGAGCCTGTCTTCGGCGCCGGCGACGCAGGAGAGGGGAACCCGCCCGAAGATCGGCGCGGCAAGGCTCGCGGCAAGCGTGGCGCTGCCATAGCAAAGCAGGAAGATTGTAAGCTTTGCCAGAAATCGCCGTAAGCCCCAGGTGCGCGATGCGGCGAGGGCGATGAGATAGGCGATGCCGCCGATCTGCGTCAGCAGCGTCAGGATGAGAACGATCAGGGCGTGGAGAGCATAACGGAACACGGGAGGGGCCTTGGGAGTGCTGTCATTCCCATAGGCGAGGGGATGGTGGCGCGCAAGGCGGATGGCGGCGAGTGCGCGGCTCATTTGCGCGCCCCCAGGAGTACTTTGAATTGACAGGATCAAATATCTGACTAAAGTCAGACAATATGACCTACGATCCTGTCTCTCGTGTCCGTCGCTTCAACCGTGCCGTCACCTCCGAAGTCGGCGCTCTCGATACGTCTTTCCTCGGACGCGGCCGTCCGCTGGGTGCTGCCCGCGTCCTCAATTCGATCGGCCGGGGGCAATCGGATGTTGCGGTGATCCGCGATTATCTCGGTCTCGACTCCGGCTTGATGAGCCGTCTGCTGCGTAGTCTGGAAGAGGAAGGTCTCATCGAGACGGTGTCGAACCCTCAGGACGCGCGTCGGCGCGTTGCCAGGCTGACCGAAACTGGCCGTTCCGAGTTTCAGGCTTATGAAGCGCTTTCCAATGCGCAGGCGAAAGCATTTCTGACGCGCCATCGCCGCCCGGACGAACTGCTGCGCGCCATGGATATCGTCGCTTCCTCACTGAGACGTGAGCAGATCGTGCTCGAGGAGAAAGACCCTCGGCACGAGGACGCCAGCTATTGTCTGAACGAATATTACGGCGAACTTGCACGCCGCTTCGAGAAGGGTTTCGATGTATCGCTTTCTCGCGATCCCGACGCCAAGAATATGATCCGTCCGCACGGTGCATTCCTGGTGGCCATGTCGGATGGCCTGCCGATCGGCTGTGTCGGGCTGAAGGGCAATAGCGGCGAGGTTGGGGAGATCAAAAGGCTCTGGGTCGCCCCGTCCGCGCGTGGCCTTGGGCTCGCAACGCGCCTTATGACCGCCGCCGAGAACATCGCCCGCGAGCTATCCATCAAGCTCCTGCGTCTGGATACGAATAGTGCGCTGCCCGAGGCAACACAGCTTTATCGCGGAACCGGCTGGCGTGAGATCGACCGTTTCAATGACGACCCATACCCGGACACGTTCTTTGAGAAGCGCCTTTAAGCTCCCTTCCTGTGACGAGCACGGGAATGAGGGAGGTAAGGGGGGCGCCGCTGCCCGGCCCTTCGCATGGCTCAGGGCGTTCGGCCCTGCGATCGATTCACTGGATCGATCGCTCCTGCTTCGCAGGACCGGGCCTCACCCCCTGAGGATCAGGCGGCGAAGCGCTCTGCTATCGGGCGGCGGCGCAGGTTAGGCTGCGTTACCGCAGGCGGGTTGTAGGCCGCCTCCAACGGGCCGGTGTCGGTGCCGGGCGGGACGATCGCGTCGATCCCGTCGAGGATTTCGTCCGTCAGGCTCACCCCGGCGCCGGCAAGCAGATCGTCGAAGTGCTCCATCGTGCGTGGGCCGATGATGGCCGAGGTGACAGCGGGATGGGCGATAGCGAAGGCCATCGCCATGTGTGCCAGCGAAAGCCCCGCCTGCTGCGCGAGCGGGATGAGCCGTTCGACCGCGTCCAGCCGTCGCTCATCGTTCATCTGCCTGGGGAAGCGTTTGGCGCGGGCGCTGTCGGGCTGCGGCGCGCCCTTGCGGTATTTGCCGGTGAGCATGCCCATCGCCAGCGGGCTCCACACCATCGCGCCCATTCCGTAACGCTCGCAGGCGGGCAGAACCTCGCGTTCGATACCGCGGTTGAGGATCGAATAGGGCGGCTGCTCGACGCGGAAGCGGGCCAGCCCGCGGCGCTCGGAAACCCATTGCGCCTCGACGATTTCCGAAACGGGAAAGGTCGACGATCCCACCGCCCGCACCTTTCCCGCCCGCATGAGGTCGGTGAGTGCGGATAGCGTCTCCTCGATGTCGGTATCGGGTGCTGGCCGATGGATCAGGTAGAGATCGATATGGTCGGTCTGCAGGCGGCGGAGAGAATCCTCGACCGCGTGAGTCAGCCAGCGGCGTGAATTGCCCTGCCGGTTTGGGTCGTCGCCCATCGGCAGATGAGCCTTGGTGGCGAGCACGACGTCGTCGCGCCGTCCCTTGAGCGCCTTGCCGACAATCTCCTCGGATTCGCCGCGGCTGTAGATATCGGCGGTGTCGATGAAGTTTATGCCGGCATCGAGCGCCTTGTGGATGATCCGGATCGAATCCTCGTGGTCGGGATTGCCGGCGGCGCCGAACATCATCGCGCCGAGGCAATAGGGGCTGACCTTGATGCCGGTTCTTCCAAGCGTGCGGTATTGCATGGTCTGTTCCTTTTATTGGGGAGGCGGACTTCGTGCGCATCGATGTGGCCAACACCGTCGCGCCGTGTTAACTTGCATAAACGGAACCGTATTCCGTTTATATACGGAACGATGTTCCGTTTTGCAAGCGGATGAAAGATGAACGACGAAAGCAAAGAGCAAGGGGACGGCCTGAAGCCCGGGGAAAGGGCGGACAGGCCCGTGCGCGCCGACGCCAAGCGCAATCTCGACGGACTGCTTCAGGCGGCGATGGCGGTATTTGCGACCTCCGGCGTCGACGCCCCGGTGCGTGAGATCGCGGAGAAGGCCGGCGTCGGCATCGGCACCGTTTATCGGCATTTTCCCGAGCGTTCCGACCTCGTCGTCGCCGTCTTCCGCCGCGAAATCGACGCCTGCGCTGACGCTGCGCCGATCCTTGCCGCCGAACACGCGCCGGGCGAAGCGCTGGCCAGATGGATGCTGCGTTTCGTGGATTTCATAGCGGCCAAGCGCGGGCTTGCGGCGGCCCTGCACTCCGGCAACCCAGCCTTCGATGCCTTGCCCGCCTACTTCCAGCAGCGGCTGCAGCCGGCCCTTCGCTCGCTTCTCGACGCCGCCGCTGCCGCCGGCGAGGTGCGCACCGATATCGCCGCCGAGGATCTTTTGAATGCGGCCGCAAGCCTTAGTATGCACGCCTACGCCCAAGGGTCCGAACATGCCCGGCGTATGGTTTCCCTGCTCGTCGACGGGCTGCGCTACGGCGCTGTACAGCGGTGAAGCTCCGACAATGAAACGGGCGGTCGCCCGGCCGGCGCGCGCTTGGCCGGCGACAACCCGGGATCATCAGGTCCGCATCGACAGCTCGATATCCTCTTCGAATGGCGTCGAGAGGTAGCCGGCTGCGGGCGAGCGTACGCGGGCGAGGTAATCCGGGCAGAGGTCGGCATTGTCGGCGACGATGAGGGCGCCCGGCCTCAGGCGGTCTTCCACCAGTTCCAGGATATCGCGATAGAGCGCCTTGGCCCCGTCGAGGAAGAGCAGGTCGATCGTTTTCGGGAGATCCGTGCTCAGGGTCTCAAGGGCATCGCCTTCGCGGATCTCGACGAGGTCGATGAGGCCGCCGGCCGTCAGGTTGGCGCGGGCGCGGACCAGCTTCGACGGCTCGAACTCGCTGGTGATCAGCCGGCCGCCGCCATTGTCGCGCAGCGCGGCTGCGAGATGCAGGGTCGAGATCCCGAAGGATGTGCCGAACTCGACGATCGTTCGTGCGCGGCTGCTTCGCGCCAGCATGTAGAGCAGCGCGCCGGCCTCCCTGGAGACGGGAAGCCAAAGATCCTTCAGGCGCCCGTAAAGGTCGAGATATTCGGTCTTGCTGCCGATCAGGCGCATTCGCTCATCACCTGATAGGGCCGACATTGCCGGGCTCGTCGCCGTGGCGGCCTCTTCGAACAGGCCATTGAGCAGGGGTGCCAGCGGGGCGGTGGTCAGTGTCGTCATGTCATATCTCCTTGGTGACAGCTTCTTGTGTGGAGCAAAAAATACGAGTAATTCGTCGCATCTGCTATTCGCATTGCGGAGCGCTGCCATGACCGATCGTCCAAGGGCCCGGATTTCCTCACGAAAACAGCCCAAGCAGGCTCGCTCGACGGAGCTCGTGGCGGCGATCCTGGATGCGGCTGCTCAGGTTTTGGCGCGGGAAGGCGCCCAGCGCTTCACCACGGCGCGGGTGGCCGAAAGGGCGGGCGTCAGCATCGGATCGCTCTACCAGTATTTCCCCAACAAGGCGGCGATCCTCTTCCGGCTGCAGAGCGACGAATGGCGGCAGACAACGGACATGCTCGGCGGCATCCTCGCCGATGCGCAAAGGCCGCCGCTCGAACGGCTGCGCCGCCTCGTCCATGCCTTCCTCCGCTCGGAGTGCGAGGAGGCGGCGATGCGCGTGGCGCTCCATGACGCAGCACCTCTTTATCGCGATGCACCGGAGGCGCAGGCGGCGAGGGCATCGGGCGACCGCATCGTCGAACTGTTCATGCAGGAAGTGCTGCCTTCTGCGCCGGAGGCGACACGGGTGCTCGCCGGCGACCTGATCACCACGACCCTCGGCACAGTGGGAAAGCAGTTCTCGGAGGCACCCCGGAGCGATGCGGAGATCGAAGCCTATGCCGACGCCATGGCCGATATGTTCTGTGCCTACCTCGAACAGCTTAGGGCTGGCCGGGACGGGGCATGATGTTCCGGCTGCGATCTGTTGGGCCTGGTGCTCCTGGATGCTGGTGTTCCGGGGCGGCGGCGCGAGGGAGCGGTAAGCGAAAGCGCTGCATCCCAGCGCCTGTCATCGCAGAATGCTATGGTGCTTAGATGGAGGGAGAGGGTTCTACTGGTGGTCCAGTTGCTTCGACAGCTCGGCAAAAAGCCCGTCGTGGTTAGTGTTCATCTGGACGAGATCGACGGCGACGGTGATGGCGTGGCGTCCTTCTATGCTGTCGATGTCGAGCTTCCTCTCGCAGCACCATTGCCGAACGGCATCGGTGACGATGGTTATTTCATCATCGTTGAGCGAGATGAGCGACAGGAGCATCTTCGTATCCTCCATGAAGCGGCAAGAGCACCTATGTCTCTCAAGCGGTCGCGTCGATGATCCGATGGCGTTTACTCTACGCTCATTCCGCAGCAATACCACGGCCATTTTGACACGGCTTGGTGACAGCCGAACGATCCCGACAGGCGGCCGTCAGGGCGGCACCTGCCAGGATTGCTTCGACTCGTTTATTTCGCCAGCACGATATGCGTGGCGTGTTCGGTCGCGACATGCTCGCCGACGCGGAAGCCGAGGGCGGGGAGGTCGATGCCTGTGAACATCGCTTCGCCCTTGCCGAGGACGACCGGCGAGATGGCGAAATGCAATTCGTCGATCAGGCCAGCCTGCAGATATTGGCGGACGGTGCTGACGCCGCCACCGATTTTCACGTCCTTGTCGCCGGCCGCAGCCACGGCCTTTTCAAGCGCGTCCTCGATGCCGCCGGTGACGAAGTGAAACGTCGTGCCGCCCTCCATGACGATCGATTCGCGGGGATAATGCGTCAGGATATAGGTCGGCGCGTGATAGGGCGGGTTCGGCCCCCACCAGCCTTTCCAGGCGTCATCCGGCCAATCGCCGCGGATGGGGCCGAACATGTTGCGCCCGAGAATGAAGGCGCCGAAATTGGCCATGCCGCGAGCCGCATAATGCTCATCAACGCCTTCAGAACCGCCATCCTTTCCGATCATCGCGCGGAAGGTGCGGGTGCGGAAAAACCATTCAAACATCTCCGTCCCCCGCTTGCCCAGCGGATCGCTCATGCTTTGCTCCGGCCCGGCGCCGAAACCATCTACGGAAAGGGAAAATGCTGCGACACGCACCTTGGGCATGCTCTCCTCCATGTGATTGCATTATGAAACTAGTTGCGTTGTCGCATAAGTGATCCTATATTGCAACCAGTTTTTCGAAGGAGAATATCGTGGATATCGAAGTGCGGTCGGGTTGCCCGATCAACCTGACGATGGAAGTGCTGGGCGACCGGTGGAGCCTCATCATCATCAGGGACATCATGTTCGGCAACCGCCGCCATTTCCGTGATCTTCTGACCCATTCGGAGGAGGGGATCGCCTCCAATATTCTCGCCGCCAGGCTGAAGCGTCTGCTTTCGCTCGGGTTCATCAGCAAGCGGGACGATCCGAGCCACAGTCAGAAAGCGATCTACAGCCTCCTGGAGCCAGCGATTCAGCTCGTTCCCGTCTTCGCCATGATCGGCGCCTGGGGGCGACGCCATCTACCGGTCAGCGAGGAGCTGAGCATCCGCGCGCAGCTTCTCGAAGAAGGCGGGCCGCCGCTTTGGGACGAATTCATGGACGATCTCCGGCAGATCCACATCGTCGATCCGATCGGCGGCGCCAACGGCACATGCACCTCGCCCGTACTGGCGAAGCTGACGGCGGCGTTCCTAGAGGTTCGCGCGAGATCACTGTCGCAGGCATCCTGAATATACAGGAAAGTAGTCGGCCCGATCAGCCTCCGGCACCCTGGTATTTGCTGGTGGCGTACCGCCAATAAGCGATTGCTATCAACACCCAAATCGGGCCGGCCACAAGGGATACGGCCCCGGCCCAGTCCCCGAGGATCGGGATGGGCTTGCCGAGCAGGGCGCCGACAGGGACCGAACTGGTAAGGGCGAGCGGGACCGCGGTGATGAGGATGGTCTGGATGCCGCCGGGGAAAATGTTGAGCGGGTAGCGCGTCAATTCCCAAAAGCCGAAGAAGATCGAGAACAGATGGTTGGAGCGTACCCAGATCAGCGCCGTGGCGCCGATCATGGTGATGAGCGCAGCGGTCAGCAACGTCGCGCTGATGAGCGCGGCAACGAGGAACGAGGCGGACCAGACCGACCAGGCGAAGTCGACGGACAGAACGGCCCAGCCCATCAGCGCCACCGCGAGGATGACGTGGCCGGTATAGCCGATATTGAGGCCGGAAAAGACCAGATAGGCCCAGGGGCTGAATGGCTTGACCAACAGTGTGTCGAAAGTGCCGAGCCGCACCAGTTCTTCGAGGTCGCGCAATTGCACGAAACTCATCGCGGCGCCGAGCGAATAAGCCAGCAGCTGGAAGCTGAACAACAGCGCAAGCTCCGGCCAGGTCCAGCCTCCGAGCGTGTCGAAGCGGGCGAGCAGGATGCCGATGGTGGCGAAGACGCTGCCATAGGAAAGGATCTGCGCAAGACGATCGAGCCAGAAGGCGCCGCGATATTCCATCTGGGAGCGGACATGCATCCGGACCAGCAGCGGAAGGACGCGCAGGTGATGAATGAGCACGATCAACCTCCCTGCACGGTGATGCGGACGGAGGCTCGGCGCCACAGCCAGAGGACGCCGGTAAGGAACAACGCGGCCCAGGCAAGGCCCAGGCCGAGATGGAGCCAGGCATCGGCGGTGGAAAGCCTGCCGAGATAGACGGCATTGGGATAATAGACCACCCAGGCGAAGGGCAGGTGGCGGGCAATCGTTGCCAGGGGTTCGGGGAAGAACCAGAACGGTATCAGCAGGCCCGAGAACAATTGCAGCAGGGCGCCCAGGATCCAGTCCAGCGAGAAGCTCGTCATCAGCCAGAAGGCGACGAGGCCGAAGAGCGCCGACATCAGGAACAGCAGGGTAAAGGACAGCGCCCAGAAGGCGATGAACATCAGGCCATCGAATAGGCTTGCCGGCGGCAGCATGCCGTAAAACAATGCGGTGAAGGCGACGGTCGGAATGACCTGGGTCATCAGGCGATAGCCGAAGCTGCCGCATTCGTTGGCGAAGAGATAGAGCGGATAGGATAAGGGCTTAAGCAGCCAAACCGCGATATCGCCTGTCTTGAGCGACCGGCCGATCTCGCCGATGATCCTTTCGGGGCGGGTTGCGCCCATCACCGCACCGCCGAGCAGCGCATAGGTCACCATCTGCTGCAGGGAGACCCCGTCGACCACGATTGCGCCGACGCCGGCATAGGCCGCCTGCCAGATGGCGACACGCGCGAAAACCTGCACGAGTTTGCCGAAGATATTGGCCCATACTTCGTTGCGGTAGGCGAGTTGCGAATGGAAGGAACTGCGCGCGAAGGCGAAATAGGCGCTCATGATGCCCGGGCCTTGGCATTGCTACGCTGGTCGGCGTTGCGGCGCTGGTAGAAGGTGCGGATGACCTCTTCGATGTCGGGCTCGTGCAGTGCCACGTCCTTGAGGTCGCGCCCACTGCCGACCTCCGACAGGATTGCGACCAGCGAGATGTCTTCACGCTCGATGAGATAGTTCTTGCGCAAGCCCTCGTCGCTGACGAGGGCGGCGGTACGCAACGGCAGCGGTCCAGGGTCACTGGCAAATTCGAGTGTCAGCCGCCGGGCAGAGCCCAATGCCGCGCGCAGGCTCTTCAACTCGCCGTCGAATATGAGCCTGCTGTGATCGACCATGATCAGCCGAGGGCAGATGGTCTCGATGTCCTGCAGGTCATGGGTGGTGAGGATGATGGTGACGCCGCGCTCGCGGTTGATTTCGGCGAGAAAGCGCCGAACCGCATCCTTGGCGACCACATCAAGACCGATGGTCGGTTCGTCCAGAAAGAGGATCTTGGGATCGTGCAGCAGCGACATGACGATCTCGGCGCGCATGCGCTGACCGAGGCTGAGTTGGCGCACCGCGCGGTCGAGAAAGGGCGTCAAATCAAGCAATTCGCTGAATCGCCGGAGATTATCCGCATAACGCGCGACGGGGATATCATAGATGCGCTGGTGCAAGGTAAAACTGTCGACCAGCGGCAGGTCCCACCACAGCTGGCTGCGCTGGCCAAAAACAACGCCGATCTCGCGCGCATTGTCCATCCGTTTCAGATGCGGCGTCCGGCCGAGCACGGAGAGCGTGCCGGCACTCGGCACCAGAATGCCGGTCATCATCTTGATCATCGTGGATTTTCCGGCGCCATTGGGGCCGAGATAGCCGACGGCCTCGCCCGTCGCGATGTCGAAACCGATGTCGGAAACGGCCTGAACCTCGGTGTATTCGCTGGTCACCAGCGTCTTCAAAGCGCCCAGCAGGCCCGGAAATCGCTTGTGCTGCCGGAAGCGTTTGCTGACGCCCCGTGCCTCGATCAAAGCCGTCATGTGTATTTCCTCGAGGGTAATTCCAGCCGATTCGGCAGCAATACCCAGGCTAACGCGGGGCTTGGCCAGTTCAAGCAAAAGTCGCTTTTTTGGCGTTACTCAATCGAACCTAGCCTTTTGCGTTGACAGCCATGATCAATCGATTCCTGTTAGGATCATGAGGATTCTCGCAATATCCGGCAGCGCCCGGCTCAATTCCACCAACACGGCTATGCTGCGGGCGATCCGTGCCATAGCGCCCAGCGATATCGAGGTTTCGATCTTCGACGGCGTGGGGCGGTTGCCGGTATTCTCGCCTGACCTCGAGGGAGAATCTTTGCCGGCGGCGGTGCGGGATTTCATCGATGCGATCGCCAAGAGCGACGGGGTGATCATTGCCAGCCCGGAATATGTGCGATCCATTCCTGGCGGCCTCAAGAATGCGATCGACTGGCTCGTATCGGGAGATGAGATCGTCCACAAGCCGATTGCCCTGCTGCACGCATCGCATCGGGGCGACGACATGCTGGCCGGTCTTCGCACCGTTCTTGCGACTATCTCCGACCGGTTCGCGGTCGATATCTTCCTCCGGCTTCCTGTGATGAAGCTGGAACCAGCTGATGTGTTCAGGACCGTCGAAACAGCGGAGAACTGCTCCAAGGTGCAAGCCTATCTTCAGGCGTTCTCGGCCTATTGCATGGCAGGCAGCGAGAGCGTCTGAGTTTCGCGCTCCCTCATCGCAGCTCCATCAGGAGACCGCTCTCGAAGGCCGCTTTTTCATGAAGCGTGTGCAGAATGACGAGCGGGGCTGCGAGCAGTGCGGCGAGGATGAAGGCGGAGAGGAAGTGTCTCGTCAGGAGACGGAGGATAGGTCGGATCATCTTGATCTCCAGCTGCCGCGAATATTCCTTGTGCTGGACTTCAACAATTGCAGCAGCATGACCGGCTGCCTTGCAAGCTCCGCAATGCTGCCGCAACTCTTGTGGCACACAGAGGGGGTGAGCGAGACAATGGACGGGCGATGCGGATACTGCTGATAGAGGATGAGAGGGAGCTGGCCGAGGCGCTGTCGGCCGCACTCGGCAAACACGGGATCGTCACCGATCACACGATGCAACTGGCAGACGCCGTCGAGTTGACGCGGCAGAATGGCTACGATGCGATCCTGCTCGACCGCCGCCTGCCTGACGGGGAGGGGCTAAGCTTCATTCCGGAGCTCAGGCGGACGGGCAAGGATACGCCGATCATCGTGCTGACGGCGCGCAACGAACCGAAGGAGCGGATCGAAGGCCTCGACCTCGGGGCCGACGACTATCTCGGCAAGCCGTTCCTGGTGGAGGAACTGATGGCGCGGCTCAGGGCCGTGCTGCGGCGATCGCCTGAACTGGCCGAACTCAAGATCACGGCCGGACGGATGGTGATCGACCCGCTGCATCTGAGTGTCACCGTCGATGCCGTGCCGCTGGACCTGCCCCGACGCGAACTTCTGGTGCTGGCGGCACTTGCAAGGCGCAAGGAGAAGACCGTGCTGCGTTCGACGCTGGAGGCGGCGGTTTATAACTACGAGGAGGAAATCCAGTCGAATGCGCTCGACGCGCATATTTCGCGGTTGCGCAAGCGGCTGATCGATGCCGGCGCCGGTGTTGCGATCCACAATATCCGCGGCGTCGGTTATCTCATGAAGGAAGAATGATGGCCAAGACGCAATACGCCAATCCATCGCTTTGGTGGCGGCTCAGCTGGCAGCTCAGCATTGTCTTCGTCGCCGTGGTGGCGGCGGTGATCTTCGGCCTCTGCGTTTATGGCGCCACGATCCTCTCTCCCAATGTCGCGCTGGAGGATCATATCACCGCGGTACTGGCCCGGTCCGTCGCGCTCGATGCGCAGGGCCAGCTTGAAATACGCGATACGCCAGAGCTGGCGTCGCTCAAGGAGCAGTATGACGGGCTTTGGTATGTCGCCGCCACGACGAACGGTTCTTCCGTATCCTATGGCGCGATCCCTGCAGCCTATGGCGAAATTGCGCATCTCGCCCATTTGTTCCAGGGCGCAGATATCAGGGGATCGGTCGGCACGAACGAGATCGCGTCCGTTGAAAACGTGGAGACTGCCATAGGCGAGCTCCGAGTTCTGTTTGGCGGCGTCGCTGACAAGGGTTGGCCCGTTCTTGTCCTTATGGGCGCCGTCTATCCGATCTATGTCTCGCTGCTCACCGTTGCCTTGCCGGCAATTTTCCTTGCCGTTCCGCGAATTGTCAGGCGTGCCCTGGCCAGTGTCAGCGAGGTTGCCCGCAAGGCATCGGAGATCGAACCTCGCCGCTACGATGCACGCCTGCCTCTGGACGGTATCCCCAAGGAGGTGGCCCCGCTGGTGATTGCCTTCAACGAGGCGCTTGACCGGCTGGAAAATGAATTCCGCAAACGGCAACACTTCCTGATCGATGCGGCGCATGAACTCAGGACGCCGATTGCGATCATGCAGACGCGGATCGACGGAACACCCGAGGGCCAGGACCGAAGACGAT
The DNA here is from genome assembly GCF_002953715.1 of Rhizobium leguminosarum. Lineage (GTDB taxonomy): Bacteria > Pseudomonadota > Alphaproteobacteria > Rhizobiales > Rhizobiaceae > Rhizobium > Rhizobium leguminosarum_V. The sequence goes on along the minus strand of NZ_CP025012.1, from coordinate 2,604,167 downwards.
TGCTCGATGACGTCGCGCGCCTCGCCGAAACTGCCGAACAACTGCTCGATTTCGAGCGCAATAATCAGGCGATCGATCTGCACGAAACGATCGATCTCGTCGAAGTCGCCCGAACGGTCGTTGCCGATCTCGCGCCGCTGGCGATTGCCGACGGCTATCAAATCTCGTTTCTAAGCGAGGCGGAGAGCCTTGAGCGCCGGGGCAGCCCTTCGGCGCTGCCGCGGGCGGTAAGCAACTTGGTGCGCAACGCCATCGACCACGGCGGCAACAGGGGGATGATCACGGTTTCGGTATCGCGCGCACCTTCCGGCGGCGGCCGGCTCAGTGTTGCCGACGAAGGGCCGGGTATTCCGGCCGAACATCGGGAGCTGGTTTTCGAGCCTTTCTATCGCGTCACCCCGAAGAGCAGGGGCGCCGGTCTCGGCCTCAGCCTTGTCAAGCAGGTCGCCGCAAACCATGGCGGCGAGGTCAGTATCGAGAGCAATGCTGCCGGGACGCGGGTGACGATCGAACTCGCATAAGGTCGGGACTGCTGATCAGCATCCACCTGGGTCTGACCAGGAAAGGCTCTGGGAAGAAAACTGTAATGTTGCGGCAATTCTCGACCGCCACTTTCGCCCGAGTTTATCGGCGACGGAGGCCAGACAGCGTGCGCAGCAATCCATTCCCATTTTCCTTCCCACTGGCGTCGAGAGGCTTGCCGCTCGCTCTGCCGCTGGCGCTCGCCATGGCCGCGGCCGGTTGCAGCTCGGTGCCGCTGAAGGAGGCCGGCACGCTTTCTTCTTATGGCAAACTCGGCGCGCCGAAGGGCAAGCTGTCGAAATCGCGCGTCTATGTCGATGGCATGCGCCTCAGCCCGGCAAACACGGTCAGCATCGTGCCGACGACCTTCGCCTTCAACGCCGCGACCCGCGTCAAATCGGACGCCGACCGGCTGATGGTGGCAAACGTCCTGGACCGGGCGCTCTGCATTTCGCTCAGCGACAAATACCAGCTGGTCTCTGCCGGCCAGCCGGCGGACCTGACGATCCGCTCCGTCGTCACCGACATCGTGCCGACCAACAAGGCGATGGCGGGTGTTTCGACCGTCGTGACCGTCGGCACCGGTTTCGTACTGCCCGTTGGCGTGCCGCGGCTGCCGGCCGGCCTCGGCGGACTGGCGGTCGAGGCGGAAGCCGTCGACAGCGGTGGCGTGCAGCGGGCGGCGATCGTTTGGTCGCGCGGGGCAAACTCGCTGCAGAACAATCCCCGCGTTTCCGAAGTTGGCGACGCCTATAGCCTAGCTTCGAAATTCAGCAGCGAATTTTCCCGCATGCTGATCAAAGGCAAGGAGCCGAAGGGATTGGATATCTCGCTGCCCTCAGGCCAGCGGATGAAATCCTGGCTCGGCGGAAAACCGAAATACGCCGCCTGCGACGCCTTCGGCCGGCCGCCCGGACTGATGGGGGCTGTGGCTGCCAAATACGGCGCGCCGCCGCAATGGACCGAGAAGAAGCCGAAACCGGCCGCGACCTATTGAGAGACGATGCGCGGCGGCGGCGGCAGCCGCTCCGCGACCAGCACTCAGCCAGCCCCAGGCTGACGGGACGGACGGAGCAAAGGCGGACAAGGCTTGTGCTCCGTCCGTCTGGAAATCCGTCGCGATTCACGTCAGTCGGCGGTTCCGGGCTTCAGCCAGAAATAAAGTTTGATCTGATCGGGCCTGTCGGAGGGATGCGGGCCGCGCATGAACAATTCGCCGCCATTGCGCTCGATCACGCGCCGCGAGGCGTCGTTGTCCTCGTTGCAGAGGATGACGAGGCGGTCGAGGCCTTCCTTCGATGCCACGGCCATCAGGAGGCTTAGCGCGGCGGTCGCGTGGCCATTGCCCTGTTTCCACGGCACGACGGAATATCCCACATGGCCCGACACCTCGGGCGGCAGTTCCTCGCTGCCGGCTTGAAAGCGCAGGCTGATGCTGCCGCAGAATTCGCCGTCCCAGATCCAGAACAGACGGGTGGTCAGAGGTGGCGGTCCGGATCCGGTGCATCGCCTGCCATCAGGAATGAGATCGTCGAGGAACTTCGCCCGGTCCCGGCGCAGCCGCTGAAGCTCGCCGCGAACATAGGTTTCATCGCCCGCGCGGCGCGGATCAGGAGACCAGCCGGCGGCGAGCGCCGATTCGAAGCCCGACAGGTTCTCCAGATCCGGCGGCAGCAGGACGACGGGGCCGGCGGGCTTTGCTGTTTCTACCGATGTCATTTCGCCCCTAGGTTCGCGTCGCCTAACTAAGCGGGCCGACCAATCTTGGCCGCGCGGACAAGACCGAGCGGCGACCGGAAGCCGTGCAACGGGCTTTCGGCCATCAAAAAAGCCCCGCATCTTCATGCGAGGCTTGCTCTGATGGATGGGCCGGATTAGCGGCACTGGCGGCGCGGGCCGTAGTTCGGCTGGTAGGTATTGTCATAGGCGCGGTATGACCGGTAGCGGCTATAGCAGTATTCCGCATGCGAAGAACCATAGGCACGTGCGCGCGGCTGCGAAGCGATGATGCCGCCGAGAAGGGCGCCGGCTGCCAGGCCGCCGATGATGGCACCGTTATTGTCATATCGGTTGTCATATCGGCGATACCGGCGATCGTGGCGGCGATCCCAGCCATAACGGTCGTCGCGGTCGTAGCGGCGGTCGCGGTAGCTGCGGCGGTCGCGGTCTCGATCGTTGTCGCGGTCGCGGTTGCGGTAGGATCTGCGGTTATCGCCGTTGCCCGAGCAGACGATGGAGTAAGGGTTGCAGGCGACGGTCATGATCCGAGCATCGGTACTTTGAGGCGCCGGCTGGGCCGATTGCGCGGTGCTTGGCACGAAGACCGGGCCTGCCGAAGCCGGCATTCCGGAGAAGGCCGTCGCTATCGACAGCGCAATGACGGCAAATCTGTTCATTTTCACTCACCTTGGGTCAACGGATGTATCGAGGGGATAACGCGGCGGAAGGGATTAAGTTTCATTTTGGGATGGAATGAGGCGGCGTATGTGCGTAACTACTAACGTATCATGCTTTCAACACATCCAGGGCTGGGGTGATAGCAGGCAAAACGATTTGCTGGACGGCGTCGGATGAACTTAGAGATGTGTCGCGTGGCGCGCTCCACGCGGGGTCGAGAAATACGCGAGAACGAATTCTGAGGCAATCGGTGTTGAAAGCCCATTGCGCGTGACAATCGCCATTTTTTTTAGACTGCGACGATTCTAAGAAGGGAAGCCGCGCAATGGGCTTTCGGCCATCAAAAAAGCCCCGCATCTTCATGCGAGGCTTGCTCTGATGGATAGACCGGATTACCGGCACTGGCGGCGTGGGCCGTAATTCGGCTGGTAGGTATTGTCATAGGCCCGGTACGACCGATAGCGGCTATAGCAATACTCGGCATGCGAACCAGAACTATAGGCACGCGCACGCGGCTGCGAAGCGATGATGCCGCCGATGATAGCGCCGGCTGCCAGGCCACCGATGATGGCGCCGGTGTTGTCGTGGCGGCGATATCGGCGATCGTAGCGACGATCCCAGCCATAGCGGTCGTCGCGGTAATAGTTCCGGTCGCGATAGTGGTGGCGGTTGCGATACCACCTGCGATCATTATTACCGAACTGACCCGGGCAGTTCGTGAAGTTATTGCAGCCGATGGTCATGATGCGGGCATCGGTATTTTGAGACGACGGCTGCGCCGATTGCGCCGGGTTCGGCACGAAAGCCGGACCTGCCGAGGCCGGCATTCCGGAGAAGGCCGTTGCTATCGACAGGGCAATAATGGCGAATCTGTTCATTTCACTCACCTTGGGTAAACGGATGTATCGAGGGAATAACGCAGGGGAAGGGAATAGGTTTCATTTTGGGATGAAATGAGGCGGTGTATGTGCGTGGATGCTAACGCAGCAGGGATGCGCACCGTTCCTGAACGGCAGGTCTACGCCGTCTCGCGGGCACTCCAGAGCAACCGCAGGTCGAGTGCGACAAGGAAGAGGGCGCTGGCCACCTTCATAACGAAGACCAGGGTGGCAGGGCGTGGAACAGCATGTTCACCCCTAGAAAGGACCGAAAAGGCCCAGAGGGGGACTGGATTTACTGGAGAAGCGCGGGGACCGGTCATTCTTGCAATAGTTCCGTTAACGCAGCAGACATCTCAGGGTGGTAATTCCTTCCAAAAAGGGCTTGGCTACCGGCGGCGATCGATGCCACCGGGGCGTGTCTTGTCGGGGACTGGAAGAATGCTGAATTTGCGCGTGCGGCGGACGGCCCTGATCCTTGGGTTGGGCCTGATTTTGTCGATAAGCATCTACGATAGGACATCGCGTGACAGCGGGCGGGTCGTCAACAACATCATCCTTACATCCGATCCCGACAGTAACCAACAGATCCATGCCGGTGCGGGCGATGATGTGGTGTATGGCCGAGGCGGACAGGATGAAATCCGAGGTGACGAGGGAGATGACACGCTCTACGGCAACGAGGATGACGATCTTCTGACCGGCGGCACCGGCAACGACACCTACGGCTATGCCCGCGGCGACGGCAACGACACCATTGTGGAAACGATCGAGGATAGCGGCGACGCCGACACGCTGATCTTTTCCGATATCGGCCCCGGCGATATCGGCCTTCGCCAGGAGGGCGACGATCTCATCATTGCGATCAGGATGAGTGCGGCAGATGCCGCCAAGAACGTATCAATTCTCGAGGAAGCGAGGCTTGCGGCTAAGAGCGACGGCAGACTCGCCTGGGCACTTGAAAGGACTGCCGCACGTATGGCCGCGGGCGGGTCGATCCTCATCGAGTCGGAACGATCAGGCGGCGAGAAGGGGATCGAAAGCATCAGGTTCGGTGACGGGACAATCTGGTCGAAGCAGGACATCGCCGCGCATATCAGCGTGGTTCAGCCCGGGGGTATTGCCGGCACGTCCGGCGAGGAAACCGTGGAAGGCACGAGGGGCGACGATGTGATCATCGGGCTTGAAGGAAACGACACGCTTTCCGGATCGTTTGGCGACGACACCTATGTCTATGCCAGCGGCCATGGCTCCGACGTCATCGATGACATCGTCAACATGTCGAACGAGATCGACACGCTTCGCCTGAGCGATCTCACCGCTTCCGACGTGATGTTGCTGCGGGATGCGGCAAAGCTGATGGTGATCGTCAAGCCCACGGGCGAAGTGATCACCGTCGAGAAGCAGTTCTTGGCCGAGGGCTATTGGGGCATTGAAAGGATCGACTTTTCCGATGGAATGTCCTGGGACAGGGACAAGATTCTTATGCGCTAGGTGCCGAACTGGAATGACTGCGCCGACCCCATCGTCGTGTGTTCATGCAGCGGCGGCGCAAGTTTCTGCGCCCTGGGTCTCTCCATGTGCCTGTCGGCGCCGGTAAATGGCGGGAGGAGTCGGCCCGCCCTTCGTTTTGCTAACGTGGGGCCGCTATCAGGCTCGCCTTCCGCCGGCCAGCAATCGAAGCTGGTTCTCGTCATGCACACCCTGGCGGTAAAGCTCGATGATGAGGGCGCCTAAGCGGTCGGCCTCTTTGCCTGATCGGTCGATCTTTAGCCCGCTACAGAGAGCTTCGTGGACACGCCTGCACACATCGAGGTCTTCCGAGGCGAGCGGTTCGTCACGCGTGCTGAACAGCTTGTCTGACATCGCAATCTGCCCTTTTTTGGATGCCGTGAATCGCTTTCGTGAAAAAAGATAATTTCGCGATCTTTGCTCTGCAAGATGGGCGAAGGTCCGAAATTCAAAAACAATTCTGGGCACGCACGGGAAGATGCGGGCGAGGGCGGCAGGGCATGGATATGAGACCGATAGGCTTGTCGACCGGATAGTGCGGGCGTGAGATCTATTTGGTTGCGGGGCCTTTGGCGTCTTGCTGGGACAGGCGCAGCTCTTTCAGCCGCTTGGTTTTTTCCCGGCGGGCCCGTTGCTCCGCCTCGATAGTTTCCTTGGCGGCGCGCTCGGTGTTTTCGAAACGATCCTGCCGGTAAGCCTTTGATGAAGGTTCACGTTCTCTTTTCATGGCCGCTAAACGCAAATCGGCGAAAACGGTTTCATGGAAAATGAGGAATTGGCCAATCGATCGACGTGGCCCGGTGGCCTGGGTGTGGGTCGGCAAACCATACCGGCTACCGGGCGCCTGATCGGCGCCCGGTAACATCACGGATCAACCTTTGATGAAGGCAAGGATGTCGGGATTGATGATGTCGGCATGGGTGGTGCACATGCCGTGCGGGAATTTCTCGTAGACCTTCAGCGTGGCGTTCTGCAGGAGCTTGGCCGAGAGCAGGGCGGAGTCGGCGATCGGCACGATCTGGTCGTCGTCGCCGTGCATGACGAGGGTCGGCACAGTGATGATCTTCAGGTCTTCGGTGAAGTCGGTTTCCGAAAAGGCCTTGATGCCGTCGTAGTGCGCTTTGGCGCCGCCGATCATGCCCTGGCGCCACCAATTGTTGATGACCGGTTCCAGGACCTTCGCGCCCGGCCGGTTGAAGCTGTAGAACGGACCGGCCGGCAGATCGTAATAGAACTGCGCGCGATTGGCGGCGAGCTGCTTGCGCAGGCCATCGAAGACTTCGATCGGCAGACCACCGGGATTGGCATCCGTCTTCACCATGATGGGCGGCACGGCGCCGATGATCACGAGCTTGGCGACACGGCCCTTCGGCTGGCCGTGGCGGGCGACGTAATGGGTCGCTTCGCCGCCACCGGTAGAGTGGCCGACATGGATGGTGTTCCTGAGATCGAGATGCTCGACGACGGTTGCGGCATCGGTGGCGTAATGATCCATGTCGTGACCGTCGCCGACCTGGGTGGAGCGGCCGTGGCCGCGCCGGTCATGGGCGACGACGCGGTAGCCCTTCTCAAGGAAGAACAGCATTTGGGCATCCCAGTCGTCGGAGCAGAGCGGCCAGCCATGATGGAACATGATCGGCTGAGCGGTCTTCGGCCCCCAATCCTTGTAGAAGATCTCGACGCCGTCCTTGGTTGTGACTGTGCTCATCTTTTGGCTCCGTTGTTTGGGTTGGATTGGATCATGCGGTCAGAAGTTTGCGCCGTTGCCGGCAGAATTGGCAAGGCCACGAGCGCCGTTGCGCCGGAGGCTTGGGGCAAGAAGGTCGCGCCTGAGGGGATCAACCGGCTCTGAATATGCTGATGTTCTTATTGAACTGCTATTTCTATTCTATTGATATAACAGAAGTTTGTATGTCTCCACGAATTGGGCGTGCAGCGCCCGTCCATCTCGCAAGTCGGGACGGGGATTTGGCGATCCTCGCCCGGCTGCTTCGTTTTGCGAACATTCTTTTGATCTCCGTATGTCGGCCTGTTGGACACCCCAGGCAGGTTCGTCATGGCGTAGCGAAAGCAGCTGCAATGAGCCAATTTTTTGCCGTTCGTTCAAGATATCTGTCCGGGTAGTTCAAGATATCTGTCCGACTAGGTGTGTCGGCATTCTCTGCGTTGCGCGCATTGCAGACCGCCGCCGGCGCTCACTTGAACACGGGTCTATGCCCAACCATCTAATCCTCTCACAACAGCACAATGGCGAACCGTCGCAATCGCGACCGCTTCGCCGGCGGCGGGACGGCCGTTATTGCCGCCTGAGGATCAAATCATGGGTTACATGGATAAGGACATAGCGCCTCAGAATGATGGGGCGCTGATCGATGCCTATTCGCAATCGATCGCTGCAGCAGTTGATATCGTCGGGCCGGCAGTCAGCCGGATTGAGAGGGTGGGCGGCCGGCAAGGGCACGGGTCGGGCTTCGCCGTCTCGCCTGACGGTCTGATCATCACCAACAACCATGTCGTTGACGACGCCAAGGTCGTTCGCATCACCACGCCCGACGGCTTCGTTACCGAGGGCCGCGTGCTCGGCCGCGACGTCGATACCGACATCGCCCTCATTCGCACCAATACAAGCACCGGCGCCTGGGCGAAGCTCGGAGACTCCCAGCGCCTGCGCAGGGGCCATATCGCGATCGCGATCGGAAACCCGCTCGGCTTCGAATGGACGGTTACCGCCGGCATCGTCTCGGCGCTCGGCCGGTCGATGCGGGCGGCCAGCGGCCGGCTGATGGACGATGTCATCCAGACCGATGCGGCGCTCAATCCCGGCAACTCGGGCGGGCCGTTAGTGTCGTCAGGCGGAGAGGTCATCGGCGTCAACACTGCCGTCATCCAGGGCGCACAGAGCATCGCCTTTGCCGTGGCGTCGAATACGGCCAATTTCGTCGTTTCGGAGATTCTCCGCTATGGCCAGGTCAGACGCGCCTTCATCGGCATAGCAGGCGATACGATCGTGCTGCCGCGCCGGGTGGCACTTGCTGCGGGCACGGTGCAGACGACCTCCGTTCGCATCCGGCGCGTCGAGCCGGAGGGGCCAGCGGCAAAGGGAGGGCTGCAGGAGGGCGATTATATCCTCGCCATCGACGGCAGCCCGGTCGGCGGCGTCGATGATATCGTCCGTTTGATGGATGGCAGCAGGATCGGCAGGGACACGGAAATCCTGGTGTTTTCGGTGGCGGGCAGGATCGAGAAGAAGATCTTGCTGCCGATGGCGCGCTCATGACGCCGCGCTTCGGCGCCATGACAAGACGTCACTTACGTCAGGCGCTGACCGCCTCCTGCTCGGTCCCCGAAAAATCCACCGCCGCGAAGGCCGCCGCCAACACCTCCGGCCCGGCGCCGGTTTTGGCCGCATCGGTCGAGAGGATCTGGCGGTAGCGGCGGGCACCGGGCAGGCCGGTGAAGAGGCCGACCATGTGGCGGGCCACGTGTTGCAGCCGGCCGCCGCTGGCGATGTGGCGTTCGGCATAGACCATCATCCGGTTACAGAGCGCCTCCCAATCCGGTTCGGCCGCAGGCGCACCAAAGAAGCGCTGGTCGATGTCGGCAAGGATCGCGGCATTCTGATAGGCGGCGCGGCCGAGCATGACACCGTCGACATGGGCAAGGTGGGTTGCCGCCTCGTCGAGCGTGCGGATGCCGCCATTGATGCCGATGAAAACGTCGGGCCAGCGCTGTTTCATCCGATAGACGATCTCATAGTCGAGCGGCGGTATCTCGCGGTTTTCCTTGGGGCTCAGGCCCTTCAGCCAGGCCTTGCGCGCATGGATCCAGATCGCGTCGGCGCCGGCATCGAGAACACGGCTGATCAGCTCGGGCAGCGCCTGTTCCGGCTCCTGCTCGTCGACGCCGATCCGGCATTTCACCGTCACCGGCGCGGTCGCGACCGCCTTCATCGCAGCGACGCATGCGGCCACCGTCTCCGGCGTCAGCATCAGGCAGGCGCCGAAGGTACCGGACTGCACGCGATCGGAGGGGCAGCCGACATTGAGGTTGATCTCGTCATAGAGGTAGGGTTCGGCGATCTTCACCGCCTCGGCAAGCTTTGCCGGGTCCGATCCGCCGAGCTGCAGCGCCAGCGGATGCTCGGCGGCGTCATGACCGAGTAGCCGGTCGCGCGGGCCGTGGATGATCGCATCGGCCACCACCATCTCGGTATAGAGCAGCGCCTCGCGGCTGATCTGCCGGTGGAAATAGCGGCAATGCCGATCCGTCCAATCGATCATCGGGGCGACCGCAAAAATCGGCCTCTTCTGCGTCATCGACGTTTCCATTGTTCCTTGTTACCGGGGCCGCAGCGCGGCGCCCACCGCCGCAGGGGCGGGCATCCATAATGCGCGCATATAACACTTGCCAATGCGATCCACAAATGACCGCCGATCACCACAAACAGAAACGGCGCCCCTTGCGGAGCGCCGTTCATGCCGCCGAAGCGATTGTCTGACTTACGAAGCCGAGATGTTGACAGCCTTCGGGCCCTTGCCCATGCGATCCGGCTCGGTGTCGAAGGTAACCTGCTGGCCTTCGCGCAGCGACTGGATGCCAGAAGCCTGCAGCGCAGAGATATGGACGAAAACGTCCTTTGCGCCGCCGTCCGGCGTGATGAAACCAAAACCCTTGTCCTGGTTGAAGAATTTTACGGTGCCCTTGGTGGCCATTGGGATCGTCCTTTTCCCTTAGTCTGTGTAGTATCCGCGCCCCCGAGAGGAAGCGGACGGCTTTAGCTTTCGCCCCGATCGATTGGGACGAAGGGTCAGTCGGAGAAGTCACGTACGGGGAAAGAACGTCTACGTAGGCGGGTAGTCCCGCGCCGCCTTCCAAACGGAAGGGATTACCACATCAGTCCAGTCACCGGCATGCAAATGCCCGAGTAAGTCAATTCGTGCCAGCATTTCGGGCAAAAAGCAAGCGGGATTATTGTGGCATGCCCGCATCGATACCGGGAAATGCCGAAGATTCAGATACTTGACCATGGGTTAACGGATTCCTGAACAGCTGTGCCATATCGGGATTCCGTGCCGAAACGAGATGACGGGCGGATTCGATAGCCGGGCAGGGATTTCGTGGGGCGGTCGGGGCGGCGGGCACACCGATCAGTCTTCATGGTGGGGTGAGGAACGGAGCAATTGATCCAGTGAAATCGATTGCAGTGGCAAACGCAGGGAGCCACGAGGGCGCCCGGGCCGCCCGCCTACTGCGCGTCGCCCAGCAACGCGCCGAGGCTCCACGGATTATCACCCTTTTGATTGGCGATATCGTCGACCTTCCAGCCGCCGTGTTCACGCACCAGGGTGTAGAAGAGCGTCACCTCCTCGCCGTTTTCGAATTGCACCTCCACCTCGGCCTTGTCATTCAGCAGGATCGGTTGGCCGATCCTGACGTCGCTCGCCGCGCCATCCTGGCCAGCGATGACGGGATCGAAGTCGATCGCGCCGACATCGCCCTCGAGATCGGTCTGGAGGAGCTTGTTCAGGTGGTCGGAAAAGAAGGTCGAATAAGGTGAGGGCGCCTCGGCGTCGCTGTTGTCGGTGTCGTAGCTATAGAGCGCCTTGAGCAGCGCCTTCGGCGTCTTGTAGGTCGCGGCTGATGCGGGCAAGGCTGCGAGCGCCGAGACGGCGAGGGCGAGGATGAATGTGGGCAGGCGCATGCGGGCTCTCCTCGATGAGCGGTGAATCATAGCGGAATCGGGCGCTGAGGTGGAGCGGCATTTTTGAGGAGCTCCAAACGGATTGTCAGCGTCAAGCCCAGTCAAACACGGCAAAGCGAAGATGCGTCGCCTCCACTGCGGCCGGTCTCATGCGAGCTTGATGAGGCCCGCCTCTGTCGACGCAAATCCGCAGGCACGGTAGAAGCCGGCCAGGTGCGGTTCGAAATCGACATGCAGCCACTCTGCGCCCCGCTCTTGGGCAACCCGCGTCGCTTCCCTGACCAGCCGCGTCGCGATCCCCTGTCGTCGCATATCAGGGTGAACCGAGGTGTCGAGGATGAAGGCATGAATGCCGCCATCCCATGCGACGTTGACGAAGCCGATGAGCTGGCTGTCGTGGTAGGCGCCGATATGGGCGAGGCTGCGTGAGAGGATCGGGGTGAAGTCGCGCGGGGCGGAGGTGCCCCAGGCGGCGGACCAGAGGGCGTTGAATTCGCCAGCGGAGGGGAAAGGGTCGATGCGGAGGTCTGGCATGGGAATTCCGTCCTGTGGCCACGTAGCAAGCCCGAGGGGCTGATCCGCCAAATCGTCCATAAGGACGCCTCAACTGCCTAGACGCGCACCCATGGCGTCAGCACCCGAGATTCGATCAACCCGCCGGATTGTGAACGCGCGGCTGACCAATCGACTGACAATCTATCTGAAACCCGGCCGCCTGGTTGGCCCGTTTGTCGTTATCGCCCCGGCCGCCCAGTCTTCCCCTTCGTCCGGCTCTTGCGCTTCTGCTCGCCCGGATCCTCATAGCTCCCGACACCCGTCTTCCCGCGCACGACCGGCCGCACGTCATCGCGGTCCGGCTGTCCTTCAAGCAGCGGTGAAAACCGCTTCGTGCCCTTGGCGGCTTCGGGCTTTTCCGGCACCTGTCCGATGACTGGCTTTTCCGTTCGGCCGACGGTCATTTCGTCGAGGTCGTTTTTGCGGAAGAGGGTCTTCTTGGCGGGTTCGGCGATGTCGCGACCCATGTCGTCGAGGGCGGGTTTACGGAAGAGGGGGGTGGTGGCGTCGGTGCCTGGGCCCATGTCGTCGAGGCTGGGTCTGGAGAAGTAGGAGGGAGCGGCCCCCTCATCCGCCCTGCCGGGCACCTGACCGGGATCGAGCCGCTGGTCTCGATCCGTCCTTCGGACCCCCGCCGGGAGAAGGGACTCGCTGGTCGCTTTGGCGTTCCGTCTTACGCCTTCCATCGCCTTCGACTCCTCGCGCGCCATGGGATCGTCCATAACCGCCAGTTCTGCAGCCTTGAGGCGTTTGATTTCGTCGCGGAGGCGGGCGGCTTTTTCGAAGTCGAGGTCGGCGGCGGCGTCGCGCATGCTCTTTTCGAGCGCGTTGAGATGGGTCTGCAGGTTGTTGCCGACGAGGTTGCCGCCATCGGCGAAGCCCTTGCCCCAGGCGCCCGAGATATCGGCGCGGACATGGTCGCGTTCGTAGACGCTGTCGAGGATGTCGTTGATCCTGGCCTTGACCGATTCCGGGGTGATGCCGTGTTCCTGGTTATAGATCATCTGCTTTTCGCGGCGGCGGCTGGTTTCCTCCATCGCCCGCTTCATCGAGCCGGTGACCTGGTCGGCATAGAGGATGACCTTGCCGTCGACGTTGCGCGCGGCGCGGCCGATGGTCTGGATCAGCGAGGTCTCCGAGCGCAGGAAGCCTTCCTTGTCGGCGTCGAGAATGGCGACGAAGCCGCATTCGGGAATGTCGAGGCCCTCGCGCAAGAGGTTGATGCCGACCAGCACGTCGAAGGCGCCGAGGCGGAGATCGCGGAGGATCTCGATACGCTCCAGCGTGTCGATGTCGGAGTGCATGTAGCGCACGCGCACGCCCTGCTCATGCAGATATTCGGTCAGGTCCTCGGCCATGCGCTTGGTCAGCACGGTGCAGAGGGTGCGGTAGCCCTTGGCCGCGGTCTCGCGGATCTCGCCGAGCACGTCGTCGACCTGGCTGCGGGCCGAGCGGACCTCGACCGGCGGGTCGATCAGGCCGGTCGGGCGGATCACCTGTTCAGCGAAGACGCCGCCCGACTGCTCCATCTCCCAGCCGCCCGGGGTGGCCGAGACGGCGATGGTGTCGGGGCGCATGGCGTCCCATTCCTCGAAGCGCAGCGGCCGGTTGTCCATGCAGGAGGGCAGGCGGAAGCCGTATTCGGCCAGCGTCGCCTTGCGCCTGAAGTCGCCCCGGTACATGCCGCCGATCTGTGGCACGGTGACATGGCTTTCGTCGATGAAGACGAGGGCGTTGTCGGGGATGTATTCGAACAGGGTCGGCGGCGGATCGCCGGGGTCGCGGCCGGTGAGGTAACGCGAATAGTTCTCGATGCCCTGGCAGGAGCCTGTGGCTTCGAGCATTTCGATATCGTAGCGGGTGCGCTGCTCCAGGCGCTGCGCCTCCAGCAGGCGGCCGGCCTTCTCAAGCTCGGCGAGGCGAAGACGCAGCTCCTCCTTGATCGATTTGATGGCGCCGTTCAGTGTCGGGCGCGGGGTGACATAGTGCGAATTGGCGTAGATCTTCACCGATTTCAGGTCGCCGACCTTCTGGCCGGTGAGCGGATCGAATTCGGTGATGGCGTCGATCTCGTCGCCGAACATCGAGATGCGCCAGGCGGCATCTTCCAAGTGGGCGGGGAAGAGTTCGATCGTGTCGCCGCGCACCCGGAAGGAGCCGCGCGTGAAATCCATGTCGCGGCGCTTATATTGCTGGGCGACGAGGTCGGCCAGCAACTGGCGCTGGTCCAGCCGGTCGCCGACCGACATCTGGAAGGTCATCGCCGTATAGGTCTCGACCGAGCCGATACCATAGATGCAGGAGACCGAAGCGACGATGATGCAATCGTCGCGCTCGAGCAGCGAGCGCGTCGCCGAGTGGCGCATGCGGTCGATCTGCTCGTTGATCGAGGATTCCTTCTCGATATAGGTGTCGGAGCGCGGCACATAGGCTTCCGGCTGGTAATAATCGTAGTAGGAAACGAAATATTCCACCGCATTGTCGGGGAAGAAATTCTTGAACTCGGAATAGAGCTGGGCGGCCAGCGTCTTGTTCGGCGCCAGGATGACGGCGGGGCGCTGCGTCGCCTCGATCACCTTGGCCATGGTGAAGGTCTTGCCGGAGCCGGTGACGCCGAGCAGCACCTGGCTGCGGTCGCCATTCTCCAGCCCCTCGACGAGGTCGCGGATGGCTGTGGGCTGGTCGCCGGCCGGCTCGTAATCCGACTGCATGCGGATGGCGATGCCGCCCTCGGATTTGTCGGGCCGGGCAGGGCGGTGCGGCGTCCAGATCTTGCCGTTCTTGTGCAGCGGATTGCCGCTCTCGATCAGCGCCGACAGCGCCTCGACCGTGGCGGTAACGGCGGTGCCGGCCTGCAGCGACGAGGCCTCCTCCAGCGTCGTATCCATGCCGGAAACGGGATTGAGGCCGGCGGCGGCGCGCGTCTTCGGGTCGGTGGAGCCGCCCATGGAGGTGCCGCGCGCCGATTTCGAGGCGCTGACGCCGCCGTCGCTGGTTTTCGTCCTGGCGGCGATTTCCACCTTCTTGCGATGTTTGCCGGCCTTGGAGGCGATCTGGCGCTGGGTCTCGACGCCCGAGGCTTCGGCATCGGCCTCCAGTTGCTTCACCCAATCGGCAACCGAGCCTGAGAGAGGGGCTCCCTCAAAAGACGATTGAGGGGCTTCCTCGAAGCCATTCGGGGCGGGGGATTTCTTCGGAGATCTGGCCATGCGGCGAATATGGAGAGAGTCAGCGCGAAAGTGAAGAGGGAAAGAGTACAAAAGGGAAACGAATTGTGCGTTCGAAAGCGTGAATAGTTTTGGGCACGGGCGGGCAGCGCGCCAAACTAGGAAGCTGTGAGAAACGCTATCTATGGGATAACGGAGGTGGCGGCTTGCTCCCTCTTCTCCCCAGCGGGGAGAAGGTGGTCCGAAGGGTCGGATGAGGGGACCGCACGGCACGCCACTCATTATTGCCCTTCGCTTGCGCTCAGGACATTCGCGGCCCTGCCGCTCACCCCCTCATCGCCTCGCTATCGCTCCGGCACTTCTCCCCGCTGGGGAGAAGAGGTATGTGGCAGCGCCTTGCTCCCCTGCCTACCGGCAGTGCACCTTTGCGCCAATAGCGGTCGTGCACCCTCAAGGCTTGGTTTCCGTCGAGCAACTCATATTCGCATTGAAGAAGTTGAGATGAATGCCGAGCTTTCCGGCAGTACTGCTGAGCTGGACGTTGACGCTTTCCCCCGAGGGTGAAACGAATCTGGCATCGATATTCGATATCCACGTCGCCCCAAACGGGAATGTCACAATGGTCGTTGCCGGCTCGCCATATTTTGTTCGAAAGCCTAGCACGATCAATGCGAAGTCATCAACTCCGCCATCGCGGTGCTGTTGGATGGAGGCGATTTTGTCGTCGCATACGAAAAGACCGAGATTCGACCCTTCCACAACCCATTGACCTGGAAGGAAAGAAGAAAGATCGGGATGGAAGGAAGAAAGCTCCTTCAATTTCCAACCTTTTTCGTTCGCATTCCGCTGGGCATCGGCAAACGAGCTACCCAATTTGAAATCGTGCAAATCGTCCGGCGTTTGCGCGCAAGCTGCGCCGCTTGAGAGCGCCGTCAAGGCAAAAGCTACGCTGCAAATTAAACGCTGACCATAGGTCATGAAGGCTGGTCCCTGTCTCGAATGTTCAACACAGAAATTGTTAAACAGATTGGGAATACCGCCGCAACGCTAACAATTAGGACGATCGCCAAAACGGGAAAAGCCGGAGAAACGCTATCCTGTGGGATAACTGAGATCGCGGCTTGCTCCCTCTTCTCCCGTCGATGATCGGGCTGCCAAGAGTGTGCTTGCGCCATGCCTCGCTGCAACGTATCAGTGCATGATGAGGGGAGCGAGGAGCGCAATGATCCGCATGTTGCAAGAGGACGACCAAGCGCAATGGCGAGCGTTGTGGACGGAATATCTGAATTTCGATGGCAGTACACTCGATGCCGGGGTCCATGATCGCACCTGGACTCGTCTGTTGAAAGAAGGGGAACCGATGCACTGTGCGCTAGCCCTGGCTGGCGGCGAAGCGGTGGGCTTCGTGCATTATATCTTCCATCCCTCGACCTGGACTCTCAGCAATTCCTGTTATCTACAGGATTTATTTGTCGCGCCGACGGTTCGCGGGAAAGGTTATGGCCGGGCGCTGATCGCCCATGTGTGTGAACAAGCGGCTGCGGCTGGATCGTCGCGCGTGTATTGGCAAACGCAGGAGGATAACGCCACGGCGATCGCGCTTTATGAAAAAGTCGCCGAGCGCTCGGGCTACATCCAGTTTCGCAAGTCGGTTCCGAGCTGAACTCTGGGTGGTGTCTCTTAAGGGCGCTAACCTCGCCTTGGGCAGCGGCGGGTGTTCTCCCGCCGGTCGTCTCCCAATAACCAAGCCGAGCATATCATCAAGCCGAACGCTGGTCCGCCGGCCCCCCGAGCCGCGCGAGGTTCAACGCACTGTTGATCAACCCGACATGGCTGAAGGCCTGCGGGAAGTTGCCGAGCATGCGGCGGGCGGCGGGATCATATTCTTCCGCCAGAAGCCCGACATCGTTGCAGATACAAAGCAGCCGCTCGAACAGGCGCAGCGCATCGTCGCGGCGGCCGATCATGCCGAGGGCGTCGACGAGCCAGAAGCTGCAGGCGAGGAACGCGCCTTCGCCTGGCGGCAGGCCGTCGTCCACCTCCTGCGTCTCGTAGCGCAGCAGCAGGCCATCACGCAGCAGCCTGCGCTCGATCGCCTCGACTGTCGCGACATAGCGCGGATCATCAGGCGGGATGAAGCCGACCATACCGAGATGCAGCAGGCTGGCATCAAGCGCCTTGGAGCCGTAGGCCTGCACGAAACAGCCGAGTTCGGGATCGAAAGCTTTCTCGCAAACCTCGGCATGGATGTGATTTGCGAGCGTGCGCCAACGTGCGGCGGCCTCGGGCTCGCCGTCCGCCTCGGCAATCTGGACGGCGCGGTCGAAGGCCACCCAGGCCATGACCTTCGAATAGGTGAAATGCTGGCGCTGGCCGCGCACCTCCCAGATGCCTTCATCGGGCTCCATCCAGATTTTTTCGAGAAAGGGCAAAATGGCCGCCGCCAGTTCGCGTCCGCGGTGATGCGGCGGAAGCCCGCCCTTGCGGGCCTGCAGCAGGGCGTCGGCCACCTCGCCATAGACATCGAGCTGCACCTGTTCGGCAGCGGCATTGCCGATGCGTACGGGTGTCGAGCCCTCGTAGCCACTCAGCCAGGGAACCTGCCATTCCAGCAGATTGCGCTCGCCGGCGACGCCATACATGATCTGCATCTGCGCCGGGGCGCCGGCGACCGCGCGCAGCAGCCAGTTGCGCCAGGCACTGGCTTCCTCGTAATAGCCGAGTTTCATCAGGGCGAGCAGGGTCAGCGTCGCGTCGCGCAGCCAGCAATAGCGGTAGTCCCAGTTGCGCGGCCCGCCGATCTTTTCCGGCAGGGAGGTTGTCGCCGCGGCGACGATGCCGCCCGTCGGCATGTAGGTCAGTGCCTTGAGCGTGATGAGCGAGCGTTTGACCTGTTCCGTCCACCGGCCCACTTTCGGGCATTTCGCGGCAAAGGATTGCCAGAATTCCTCCGTGTCCGGCAGCGCATATTCCACCTGCCGCTGAGCCGGCTGCGGCATATGCGAGGGGGACCAGGTCAGGGTGAAGATCTGGCTCTCGCCAGCGGCAACCTGGAAGGAGCCGACCGTGCTCAGGCCGCGGCCTTCGAGCGGGACGGCGCAATTCAGGGTTAACCTGTCCGGGCCGGCAATTGCGGTGATGCCGCCATCCTCGCCATGCGTGACCCAGGGAACGGTTCGGCCGTAATCAAAGCGCAGGTTGAGCTCCATATCGAAGGCGACAGTGCCGCTCTTGCCCTCGACGATGCGCATCAGATCGCTCGTGCCATCGCGAAGCGGCATGAAGTCGATGAGAACGGCGGTGCCGGTCTCGGTCTGAAACTCGGTTTCGAGAATGAGCGTGTCGTTGCGGTAGCGGCGCGTGACGCGGACGTTTTCACCTGACGGTGACAGCGACCAGAAGCCGTTATCCTCGGCGCCGAGCAGGGCGGCAAAACAGGCGGGGGAATCGAAGCGCGGAAAACAGAGCCAGTCGATCGAGCCGTTCTTCGAGACGAGTGCGGCGGTTTCGCAATCGCCGATGAGCGCGTAGTCCTCAATGGGTACCGACACCGGAGCCTCCTTTGCATAGCAGTCGGTCTTTTAGGTAGAGGCCGTGCGCGGAGATCAAGCGCGGAAACTAACGGGGCGGTAGGCGTGCCGGCTATCATGCAAACTCCGGATATCAATGGGGGCATCGCCAGCAATGCCAAGCCGAAATGGAAAGTGTCGATAAATAAAAGTCTGTGGTTGAAGGCTCTGCTGCCTCCCGCATTGCGCGCGCCGATGTTACAGCTGCTGCGGGAATTGGGGACCATTCATGAACAAGATAATCATTGCATTCGCGGCGGCCGCGGCAGTGGCCGGCTGCGCCAAACGTCCTGACGCCATCGTCCAGGTCGATATTCCGATGGCGGCCTATACGAACCTCAGTTGCGAGGCGCTTGCCGTGGAACTCAAGAAAGAGAAGGCCAAGCTCGACGACCTGTCCAAGCAGCAGATCAGCGCAGCGAACGGCGATGCTTTCGGTGTCTTCCTCGTCGGCGTCCCCATCGGCAGCGTCGCGGGGGGAGACAAGGAAGGGGAAATTGCCGCGTCCAAAGGCAAAGTATCGGCCATGCAGTCCGCTGGAATGAGCAAGGGCTGCAAGCTGCCCAGCTGACGGCCGGGGCCGCAACCATCGAGATCGGCCCGGCGGCATTCGTGCAATGCCGCGCGGCAATCGTCTGCCCCTCGTATCGGAACCAGAATCGGCCTTCCGCAGTTAGTTTCCTGTCACTTCAGCTTCAGGTGCAACTGCAATTAGCGATCATTCTGCCTTCTGGGAAAACCCCATCTCGATCGACCTTGATTCCGGCGAACGGCTGGTTCTTCGCTCACCGCAGGATGCGCTGTATGCACTCGTCTCCGACTGGCCGGTCAATGGCGGCGTCCACCAGCAAAGGGCGATCGATTTCTGCCGCGCCTGGCTTGCCGGGCGGATGCCGGCCGAGACGGTGCGGCAGGCTTTCATCCTGGCCGCGCTGGAAGCCGGCGTGTCGATCAATGATGATGAAGACGGGGCAGAAGCCGCGGTTGTGAATCCTCCAGCATAGAAGGAGCGACGCCGGCTACATCCAGACTTCACGCGGCCCGGTATTCCGCAGCGCCAACAATATTCCTTTCATGTATTGCAAATATTATTCCCGCTGTGTTTGTAAGAAATACGCAGCGTCGCCGCGTTCCGATTCTTTGGGGATTCAACTGAATGAGAATTAAAGTCCTTGCTTGTGCCGCTCTGCTGATGCTGGCCGGCTGCAACGCCCCCGTGTCGCAATCCGTTGCAGATTCCCAGCGTCCTCCCTCGAATGACGTCCGGCAGAACTTCATCAACATCGTGTTCAAGAGAAGCTACCGGCACGAAGCAGGAGAAGTCGTATGGGCCCGCATTTCCAGCGTGGTGGTGCTTGAACCTGAGAAAAATATCTATGCTTACTGCGTGCGTTTAGTGCCCAAGCGCGGCTGGGGAGACTGGGCCTATCTCGGCGTCTCCTTCACGGATGGCAAAATATTAGGCGCGACGGTGAATGACGATCGCTGCCGCGACAAGCGGCTGCGCTACTACCCGTTTCCTGAGCTGACCGGCATGAAGACCTGACGCAGGGGCGAGGGCTCCGGCCGCGTCGTTGTTCAAGGCTTTGTTGAGCGGCGCGCGACAGGCATTTAGTGTCGTTGGGGCGCGGCATCCTCCAACCTTCCTCGTGCTGAGGTGCGCAGCCCCTGGGGCGGAGGCTCAGGGCATGGGATGCGGCGTTGCTGCTTGCAGCCATCGCCTTCGGGAAACCCGGTCCATCAACTTTAATAGAGGGAGATCCGACTGAATGAAAATCAAATTCCTTGCTTGCGCTGTTCTGCTGGCACTGGCCGGCTGCCAGACTCCGGCGCCGCAGTCAGTTGTAGATTCCCAGCAGCCGCCTTCCAGCGCAGTTCGACGCGAGTACGTCGACGCCCTGCGGGGAACCATTAAATCGGGGAATTTCGTAAAGGCCGAGATTTCCAGCGTGGTTCTGCTTAATCCGGAAAAGCAGATATATGCTTATTGCACGCGCACGACGGAACGTGCCTACCCAAACTGGTCCTATATCGGCCTGGGCTTGCAACACAACATGATATTGTACCTGAAAAAGAACGACTATCGCTGCCACGATAAGCGGCTGCGTTACTATGATTTTCCGGAATTGCGGAACATGAAGTACTGACGAGAGAAACAGGAGCCTTGGACGGGCCATCCAATGGTTCCATCCGGCAATGCTGAATCTCACTGCCCTATGTCTGCTTTCAACAAGGAAGGCGTAACGTGGGACAGGGCATTGGTTTACGGCCAGGCACTGTTTGGCTTTGGAAGTACCAGCTGCAGCCGCCATCGGTGCAACGACGCTAGGCAGTGCCCCGCACCGCAAAGGCCACGCTCTCAAACCCACGAGGACCATCCTCACGCTCGCCCGTGAGATAGGCTGCTCTCATCGCATCCCGAAGCCGCTCCCGCCTCGCCGCGGGCAACCCGTCAAAAAAGGCTGCGAAGGTTCCTTGCCCGTAGAGCTTTGGAAGCCAGAAATCTTCGAAATTGGCATAGTCCATGCTAATCGCGAGCGTGGTTTCGGCAATATCCTTGAAGCCGGCAGTCTCGAAGAGTTCGCGTAATTCGCCCTCGGCCGTCAGCGGCCGCCTGCCGGAGGGCGCGCCATTGCCGGCGGCTTCCGGCTCAAGTATGAGGATCGTATCCCAGAACAGGCGCCAGCTCGGCATGCCGTCGTAGGACCAGACTGCGGCCGCGGCGACAGCACCCGATCGCAGGACGCGGCGCATTTCCCGCGCTGCCTTGTGTGCATCGGACACGAAGTGCAGTACGAGCAGGGAATAGGCAGCGTCGAAGGTCTGGCTTTCGAAGGGCAGGGCGCAGACATCGCCTTGTTGCGCCCTTATCCTCGCATCATCCGTGCGAGAGCGCAGAGCCGCCACGAAGTTCTCCTCGAAATCAAGGGCTTCGACGGCTTCCAGTTCAGGGTGAGCGGAGAGAGCGAGCGTCAGGCTGCCGGTGCCGCAGCCCGCGTCGAGGACGCGGCCGCCGGATGGCACGCCGGCGAAATCGAGGAAGGGCGCGGCCAGCCACCGGCTCCAGCGCCCCATGCTGGCTTCATAGGCCTCGGCACCCTTAGCGACGAAGGTGGATGGCATGGGCTTCCCGATACCTCTCGATCACTCTCGGTGACGCGATGCTCTCGCAGCACCGATATAGGCGCATGTGTCAGGGCAGTCTATATGGCGATCGCCATCGTCGCCGCCACGCGAAAACACATCACCTTGATCAACGCCATCCCCATAAGACGGAGGCCCTCGAATGATCCGCAACCGGCGCTCTGCAATGGCGGCTGCCACGTTGAAGGCAGTATAGAAGCTTGGCAGAGGTGAGCGGCGCGGTTGGCAGCTCAGGGCTTGGCCAGCACTCGTGCCTGCACCGGCTGCTCGATGCCCTTGAGCACAAGCATGCGCGTTTCGGCGCCTGCCGTGAGATCGGGCGCCTTTGCGGCCGTTTCGGCCGAGATCAGGATCTCGCCGGCTGCGGCCTGGGATTCCAGCCTTGCGGCCTGATTGACGACGCCGCCGATCGCGGTGAAATCGCTGCGAAAGCTTGAGAATTCGCCGATCTGGACCTCGCCGGAATGGATGCCGACGCCGACGCCGAGGGTGCGGCCGGGCAATGCCTCGAGCACCAGACCGCTCAGCGCGGCGGCACAGTTTCGCTGGATCTCCTGCGCGGCCAGGATCGCGGCGCCAGCGTGATCCTTTCTGACGATCGGAAAATTGAAAATCGCCATCAGGCCGTCGCCCATCTGCTTGTTGACGATGCCATCATGCGCCCAGATCGCCTGCGCGCAGCGATCCTGAAACAGGCTGACAATCTCGCTCAGTTGCACAGCCTCGATGCGCTCCGACAGATCCGTGAAACCCCTGATATCGGCAAACAGGATGGTGGCGTCGACAGTGATCTGGCGCTGCTTCTTGACATATTGGAAGGAGCGCTCGCAGATCGTGCAGATATCGGGGTTCATCTTGCTGCGGGTGATGCCGAAGGCGCGGAAGGGCAAGGCGAGCGGGCCGCCGATCGGAATCGGCATATGCATCTGGTCCCAACAGCCGCGGCAGATCCTGGCGCTGCCGTGCCTGGATGGCTCGCTTGATGAGGCTGTCGTCATATCTCCAAATCCATCGCCTGATAGCCAAAAAACAAGCTTCCGACACTCTCCTGCTTTTGGCAACTCTCCCAATCATCGAAGACAACGATGGCTTGAAGTATTTCGTCCGGCGCCATCCTGATCAGAGACATCACCGCCAAATTGAATATCGTACGGCCCGGCGATAGCATCGCGATGGAACCTCCTGTAGGATATTGTTAACAATACATTCGCTCTCCAGGAAAGACCGGGGATGGAGCGCCGTCTTGCAGCAATCCTGATCGCTGATGTCGTCGGTTACAGTCGATTGAGCCAGATCGACGAAGAGGGCACCCGTGCGCGTTTTCAGGCGGACCAGAACGATATCTTCGAGCCGGCGATCGAGCGTCATCACGGCCGGCTGGTCAAAACCATGGGCGATGGTCTGCTGGTCGAATTTCAGAGTGTCGTCGATGCCTTGCGCTGCGCGGTGGAGGTTCAGCAACTGAAAGCCACGCAGAGTGCCGCGGCGCTGCCGGAGCATTGGCTCCAATTCCGGATCGGCATCAATCTCGGTGATATCATTGTCGAGGGCGAGGACATCCAGGGTGACGGCGTCAATATCGCCGATCGAATACAGGCGTTGGCCGAGCCAGGCGGCATCGCGATATCAGGCACGACATATGATCAGGTGAAATCGAAAATCCCAGTCGGTTTCGCTTCGCTCGGCGAGCAGCGGCTGAAGAGCATCACCGAACCGGTCCGGGTCTATCGCGTCCTGCTTGACCCGACCGCCGCCGGCAAAACCCTCCCAAGCCGGAGGCGCCCGCCGAGACGCCGCCTCGTTGCCGGCATAGCAGCGGCCGTCGTCCTTGCTTTTGCGGGCGCAGCACTCTGGTGGCAGCCGTGGATGGCGGCAAAACCGCCGGGGCCTGGCGAACGTTTCGCCTATCCGCTGCCGGACAGGCCCTCGGTGGCGGTTCTGCCCTTCATCAATGTCAGCGGCGACACCGAGCATGATCATCTGGCAGAGGGGTTGACGGACGACCTGATCACCGAATTGTCCAAAGTATCGGGTCTCTTCGTCATCGCCCGCCATTCGGTCTTCGCCATCCAGGACTCCGTCGGCAAAATTCAGGATGTGGCCGCCGAACTCGGTGTTCAATACGTGCTCGAAGGGACATTGCAGCGGGCCGGGCCACGGCTGCGGATCAATGTCAAACTGATCGACGCGGTCACCGGCCTATCGCTCTGGGCCGAGCGCTACGATCGCCAATATGCCGACCTCTTCGCCGTTCAGGACGATGTGATCGGCAAGATCATCTCGGCCCTGTCGGTCAAGCTCAGCGCGCGCGAGCGCGATCAACTGGCCCGGATCCCGACCGAAAATCTCGAAGCCTATGATTATTACATGCGGGCCGAGCAGGAAGGCTTCATCTTCAGGGATGTCGACACCTATCGCCGGACCCTGTCCTTCTACCAGAAGGCGATCGACCTCGATCCGGGCTTTGCCAATGCCCATGCGGGAATTGCCCGCGTCGCCGTCGATGTCTGGCGCAACGACTATAACTACCTTTGGTCGGCCGCCGTCGCCCGCAAGATCGCCTATGACGCCGCCGGGCAGGCCCTCAAGCTGGATCCCAACAATGCCAGGGCGCACACCGTGCTTGCCCTGCTGCAATGGGTGGACGGGCGGGAGACGGAGGCCAGGAACTCCGCCAACATGGCGGTTGCGATGGAGCCGAACGATGCGGAGGCCGCCGCCAACCTCGCTCTCATCCTGGTCCACACCGGAAGCAGCGGGCAGGCGATCACTGAGATCGAAAAAGCTTTGCGGCTCGATCCTTCGCCCGCGTCGAGCTTTCAACTGCTGGCAGGGATCGTCTTTTATACCGCGGGTGACGATCGGCGCGCGATCTCGCTGATAGAGCCGACGCTCGACAGCCTGCCGAAGGTCGAGCCGGCGCGCGAATATCTGGCGGCGGCCTATGCCGACCAGGGCAATGAAACCAAGGCTGCAGCGGAGACGGCAAAGCTGCTGGAGCTCTTCCCGGAAAGCAATCTGACCTATTACGGTTATCTCTACGATTATTGGCGGGACGGCGATCTGAAGCGCCATCTGGCCGGACTGCGCAAGGCCGGCATTCCCGAATGGCCCTTCGGCTTTACAGGCAATCAAGCCGACCGGCTCGTCGAGGCAGACCTGCGCAATCTCGTCGACGGCAAGAGCTGGACCGGCAAGCACAAGAACGGCACGGATTTCATCCAGTATTTCGACAAGGCCGGAAACACCGCCTATCGCAGCGCCAATACCAACATCACCGGCATTGTCGAGGTGCGGGGCGACAGAATCTGTGAAAAATTCGACGGCTATTTCCTCGACCGGATGGTGTGCGGATATGTTTACCGCAATACCAAAGGCGAGCAGGGCGACAGGCAGTACATACATGTGACGCCGCGCGCCCTGACGTTCTTTTCACCCGCACCCTGAAGGAGCCAGGCGTTGCGGCTTCATTTCGTTGCCGGTTGCTGCCAGACGGTGTGCATCTTCTCCGAAATCAGCGTCTGCTGAACTTCGGACCAATGTTTCTTCGAGTCGGTCACCTTGGTCGGGTTCTTCTCCATGCCTTCCGCCGCCCCGGGATCATAGCTCAGATACAGTTTGCCATCGATGATCCGCCAGGCTTTCGGATCGATATTGGTGGTCACTGTCCCGAAAGACACGCCGTCGGCGCAATAGCCGCCATATTGCGGCGCATATCTGGACGGATCGCCCTTGAAGAGATCGCGATTTCTAGCGCTGGCGAAATACCAGGTCGCGCCAAGCCAGTGGTAGGAATATGTCTCGGATCCTTCGACGGCTTGGTTTTCAGTGAAATAGGCAACCGGATCATAACCCTTGATCGCGATATCTCCGAAATAGCCGGTATTGACGAATTCCTCCGCCCCCGCAGGCTGAAGGAAGGAAAGCAGCATGACCGCAGCGCCAACAGCCACGCCCATCCGCCTTCCGCATTTTTGCACATGATAAGACATAACAAGCTCCGTTCCCGGACGCGGTCTGTTACCTCAAGCGAAATGCTATTGCCGTTTGGAGCATTCCTTGTAGAGCGGTTCGCCCACAAGCTCGGCTTTCTGGCAAACAGCACCGGCTTCCATGAGTAATTTGGCCGTATCCCAATGCGCCCGCCACCCGGCTTGAGTGAGAGGCGTGTACCCGTTTCTTTCCGTCGCTTCGACATCCGCATTTTTAGTCAACAGAAAAGCGACCACGTCGGTGCGGCCCTCTTCGGCGGCGCCGTGCAGCGGCGACATCTGATAGAAATTCTTCCTGTCGTTGACATCAGCTCCGTCTGCGACAAGCAGTTTCACCACCTCCAGATTTCCTCCATAGGCTGCCGCATGCAGTGCCGTCAGCCCACCCTTGTTGCGAACTTCGATGTCGGCGCCGCGATCCAGCAAAAGAGCGACGACATCGGCATGGCCCGCCAATGACGCGATAATCAGCGCCGGCTCGCCCGCCTCATCGGGCTCCGCCAGATCGGAGCTCTGGCCCAGCAACTGTGTGACGCGGGCGATATCGCCATCCTTGGCCGCTTCGTGCAAAGGACCTGCCCATGAGGGCATAACGCCAATGACAAACGCAGCAACAGTCGCGATAAAAACATTCACGGGCACGATCTCGATTTGATTGGGGGGCATGCGCCGTTTTGTGGCGTTTTAGCACGCGACCCATTCGTAAACAAGATTACGCTAATGGATGCGCTCCCCGCCAGCACCACTCATGCACCACGGCTGCGACCGGCGGTTCCAGGGAATACGGTCACACTTGTTACTCCCCCTATTCGATTTCCGATGCGAAACTATCTCAGACCAATGCGCGATGAACCGGGCTTTCAAGCCCGGGAAATCGCCCTGATGAGGAGATGAAAGCCATGACTGCTTCAGCCGAGAATGGAAAAAGCGAACAAGCCATGCACAAACCGTCGGTCGTGTCGCCGCAGGCTTGGGAGGCGGCCCGCGAGCAGCTGCTCGTGAAGGAAAAGGCTGAGACCCGCGCCCGCGATGCGCTCGCCGCCGAGCGCCGACGCATGCCGTGGATGGTTGTCGAGAAGGGCTATGCGTTCGAAGGTCCTCAGGGCAAAGTCAGCCTGCTCGAGCTGTTCGAAGGCAGGCATCAGCTCATCCTTTACCGCGCCTTCTACGAGCCCGGCGTGTTCGGCTGGCCCGAACATGCCTGCCGCGGCTGCTCGATGGTGGCCGATCAGGTCGCTCATGTCGCCCATCTCAACGCCCGCGACACGACGCTGGTCTTCGCCTCGTGCGCGCCGCAGGCCGACATTGTACGGTTGAAGGCGCGCATGGGCTGGACGATGCCCTGGGTCACGATCACCGACAGTTTCGACAAGGACTTCGGCGTCGACGAGTGGCACGGCACCAACGTGTTCTACCGCGACGGCGAGCGCATCTTCCGCACCTATTTCATCAACAACCGCGGCGACGAGCAGATGGGCGGCACCTGGAACTACCTCGACATCACGCCACTGGGCCGCCAGGAAGTCTGGGAGGATTCGCCCGAGGGCTATCCGCAGACCCCGACCTACAAGTGGTGGAACTGGCACGACAGCTATGTGCCGGACGCCGAGCCAGACAAGAAATGGGTCGAGGTGTCAGATGCCGGCGAGGCGGCGTTTCGGGCCGAGAGCACCAAAGGCAAAGCGTAGGGGCGGCCCCGCCGTATCCTCCGTCCGTGGGGGCAGGAGGACGGCGGTCCGCCTGTAAGTCTGGCGAACCGCAAATCTCCTTTCAAGGCGGCGCCGGTCGTCGACCATCGAGCCAACGATTGACGACTGTGCGACAGGGGCGCCGTCCCAGAACGCGCTTGCGCCACGCAGTCGCCCCCTGCACCTTCTGCGCGCAAAATTTCACCGACATATCTCCTTACTGTCACGGAACCATGCTAGATTTTCTCCGATATTGAGGGGAGGCGGGCATGGATACGGATTTTCGTGTGACCGGCGGGAATGCGGCTGCGCTTTTTGCGCTGACCATCCATCGCGGCGACGGCATGGTGTTGCTCGGCATGGATTGGAAGAACGGTCGGCCGCCGGTCGATTTCGTCGGCTTCGGCATCCAGTATCGCGAGCCGGGCACGGACTTCTTCAAGGCCGTTCACAACCGCATCGGTTTTCCCGGCCAGCCGGTTCCCGAGGACGGCATTCGCACCACCGAGGCGCCGATCCAGAAGTTCCGCTGGGTGCACTTTCCCTTCAATGCCGATCTGCCCGGCAAGTTCACCTATCGCATCACGCCAAAGTTCATGGACGCAGCAGGCGCGCTGACATCGGGCGAGGCGCAGGAGGCGGAACTGGCGCTGATGCGCGAAACCATTCCCGGCAAGCTCAACGTCGCCTTCACCCGTGGCTTTGTCTCGTCGCAGGCCTTCGTGCACAATTTTGCCGCCGGCGGACCCATCATCACGCTGGTGCCACCGGATGGCGACCTGGGGCTGGACTTCGTGCTGACCCATGCCGATGCCGAGCGGGCGCTCGCCTGGATGGGTTTCGAGGCGCGTGCCGAAACGCTCGATCTGCTCGACAGGGCGCACGCTGCAGGCGCCGAGGTGCGCGCCATCGCCTATGACCTCAACCTGCCCGAGGTGGTCACCCGGCTGGAAGCGCTGGGGCCAAAGCTCAAGATCATCATCGACGACAGCGCCCGCACCAAGGGTCACGGCCGCCCGAATTCGCCGGAGACCAAGGCGGCAGAGCGGCTGATCGCCTCGGCGGGGGCTGCCAACGTCAAGCGCCAGCATATGGCCAACCTGCAGCATCAGAAATCGATCGCGGTCAGCGGCGGCGCCATTTCGACCGTGCTCTACGGTTCTACGAATCTCAGCTGGCGCGGGCTCTATGTGCAGTCGAACAACAGCCTCGCCGTCCACAGCGACAAGGCGATCGAGGATTATTTCGCTGCCTTCGAGAGCTATTTCACCGCCAAGCGCGCCGATGATTTCCGCGACTCGCCAAGTTCCGCCGGCTGGATCGATCTCGGCCTTGACGGCGTCGACGCCAAGGTCGCTTTCTCTCCGCACAGCGACGCCAATGGCCGGCTGGACGAGATCGGCGCCGATATCGATACTGCGCGGTCCAGCGTGTTCTTCTCGCTCGCCTTTCTCGGCCAGATGACCAAGGGAGCGATCGGCCCGGCATTGGGGCGCGCCCTGGAGCGTCCCGATATGCATGTGATGGGCATTGCCGATGCCGAGGTGCGGGCGGGCAATCTGGGTCTCACCGTGCTCACTCCCGACAACCGTCGGCGGGTGGTGCGGTCGGCGGCGTTGACGGGCAACGTGCCGCCGCCCTTCGTGACCGAGCCCTCGGGTCTGTCAGGCGTCGACGGCAAACAGCGCGGCACGAGGATGCACCACAAGTTCGTCGTGCTCGACTTCGACAAGCCGACGGCGCGGGTCTATCTCGGCTCCTACAATTTCTCCGAACCCGCCGATGACGAGAACGGAGAGAACCTCGTCCTCGTCCGCGACCGCACGGTGGCGACAAGCTACATGATCGAGGCGCTCAGGATGTACGACCACTACATCTTCCGCGTCGCCTCCGAAGCGAGCGACGGCGCTGCCCGCCCGCTGGAACTCAAACGCCCGCCTCAGCCCGGCGGCACGCCCTGGTTCGAACGCGACTGGACCGACCCCATCCGCGCCCGCGACCGGCAGTTGTTTGCGCGGGCGGAGTAAGGTTGCTGGTCACGACGGCTCTTGAACCTCAACCATTCCACGCGGGCGATATCGTAAGGCGCAACAGGCGTTCGACGGACGGCTGAGGTGAGGCGGTCTTTCGCTTGGGGACGATTGCCTTGCCCGGCGAGGGGTATGCATAGTGGTGCGCGGAGGGACCGACGACCAGATTGCCTGAAGATTTCCGACCTGACGAGCGGCGAATATGTCTATACGAATGCCGGTCACGGCTATGACTGCGCCTGCATGGATGTCGGCACGGATGACGAAGGGGCGATCACCCGGATTCATTCCGTGCGGCAATTGCCGCTTTCCCGATGGCGGAGCGACCGCGCCATCGGCTGGTTCCTCCACAAGGACCAGTAGCGGGACCGGTAACGCGGCGCCGCCCGCGGCTCGCCAACTTATTCTTCTCAAAGTGGAAACTTTCCGGGGACGGTTGCGTTGTAACCGCTACCGGCAGTGCGCCTGACAGGCCGTCTATGGGGAGGCTTATTCATGAAGGTCATGATCGTTGAAGACGAGAATTTTATTGCTCTGGAGCTCGAACGCATCGCGCAGGAGGCCGGACACCAGACCATCGGGCCGGTTTCGACGGTGGAGCAGGCTCTCGCCCACGCTCAAAGAAGCGATGTCGCGCTCGTCGATCTCAGTCTCTCCGATGGGCTGAGCGGCGCCCAGCTCGCGCGCCGGCTGATCGACCGCCATCGGGTTGACGTCATCTTCGTGACCGGCAGTCCCGAGAATGTCGGTCACGGTATCGAAGGCGCGCTTGATGTGATCTCCAAGCCCTTCACCGATGAGAGGATCGCCAGCGCGCTCTCGCGGGCGGAGGAGCGACGTAAAAACTTCGACCGCAGCAGGACTGCGCCGTGAACAGCAGCAAGCTGCGTTGTGATAAGAAGGAGATCGACGTCGTCAGGCCGCTACTGCCTGCCCGGGGAGATAGTCCGGATGAAACACGCGCTCATTGCCGTTCTTTTCGCCCTCTCGGCCTGCGCCAGCGCAGGGGATCCGCAGCCGCTTCCGGGCAGCCTCACCTATGGCGGAAAGGTCCCCCATTCGCCCTATCGTCCGGGAACGGTGGTCAAGAATACCTTTCTTGGCGATTTCGGCTACCGTGTATTCGAGACCTATGTCGTCCAGCCGGATAGAACGCTCAAGCTGACGTCGCAGAGCACCGGGCCGGATTTCCTCTGGCAGTGAGGGTTCCGCAATCCAGAGGGGGCAAGGAGCGCGCGCTTCGGTTGTTTGAGGCTGCTCGTCGACTTCTGCGTTTTTCATTTCAGCGCAATCGAATGTTGCGCTGCGGCAAAAATCTCGTTTATACAGCAGGCATTCACCACGGACCCGGTGAGACCCCGGGTGGCTCTTCTGGCCGCCGATCCGCCAGACAACGCAAAACCTGCATGCCATCACGCGACCGCTCGACAGATTAGGGCTGGCCATGCTTTGCGAGAATCCATCCTATGCTGCTTTCCTCCATCCGCCGTGATTGGTCCGCCAATCCCATGCGCGAAATGCTCGCCGGAGCGGTGGCGACCTTCGCCCTGATCCCCGAGGTGATCGCTTTCTCGTTCGTGGCCGGCGTCGATCCCGAGGTCGGTCTGTTCGCCTCTTTCGTGATCGGCATCGTCATCGCCTTTGCCGGCGGACGCCCGGCGATGATTTCGGCAGCCGCCGGATCGGTGGCGCTGGTCGCGGCACCGCTGGTGCATGCTCACGGCTTGCCCTATCTTTTTGCGGCCGGGCTGCTGGCGGGGTTAATCCAGATCGTCTTCGGCCTGCTGCGGCTAGGCGTGCTGATGCGCTTCGTGTCGAAATCGGTCCGCACCGGCTTCGTCAATGCGCTGGCCATTCTGATCTTTGCCGCGCAGATGCCGCATATTGTCGGCGCCGGCTGGATGGAATATGCCGTGCTGGTTGCCGGGCTCGTCATCATTTACCTGACGCCGCGGATCACCACGGCGATCCCGTCGCCGCTGATCTGCATCCTGATCCTGACCGTCGCTTCGCTGGCGCTCGGGCTTCCCGTCCTCACCGTTGCCGACCTCGGCAAGCTGCCGGATTCGCTGCCTGTTTTCGGCTGGCCGGCGGTGCCGCTGACGCTGGAAACGCTTCGGATCATCGCCGGACCCGCATTTGCCATCGCCATGGTCGGGCTGCTGGAATCGATGATGACGGCGAGTGTCGTCGACGATCTCACGGATACGCCGAGTTCGAAGAACCGCGAATGCACCGGTCTCGGTCTCGCCAACGCGGCCGCGAGCCTGTTCGGCGGCATTGCCGGCTGCGGCATGATCGGCCAGACAGTCAGCAACGTGAAATATGGCGGGCGCGGCCGGCTTTCCACGCTGTTTGCCGGCGCGTTCCTGCTGATCCTGATGGTGCTCCTGAAGCCGTGGGTGTCCGAGGTTCCCGTCGCCGCGCTGGTGGCGATCATGGTCATGGTATCGATCGACACGTTCGACTGGTCGTCGCTTAGATCCGTTGTGGTTCATCCCCGGATGTCGAGCGCCGTGATGGTGGCGACCGTCATCGTCACCGTCTTCACCGCCAACCTGGCGCTCGGGGTGACGGTCGGCGTGCTGCTCAGCGGCGTGTTCTTCACCTTCAAGGTTGCCAGCCTGCTGCGGGTGGACGTCGCGCCCGACACAACGACCGGGCGACTGACCTACCGCGTGTCCGGCCAGGTGTTCTTTGCCTCCGCCGACGTCTTCGTCGAAGCCTTCGACGTTCAGGACGCGATCGGCAGGTCCGTGCTGATCGACGTGTCCGAAGCGCATTTCTGGGACATCACCGCCGTTGCCGCACTCGACAAGGTCGTCCAACGGTTCGGGGCGCACGGCATTGCGGTGGAAGTCGTCGGCCTCAACCAGGCGAGCGCGACCTTGATCGGGAGCCTCGACAGCAAGGTGGTGCTGAAAGAGGTGTGACGGCGCGAGCGAGGGCGGATTTCCTCGAGCATGATGCCGAAAATTGTGAGCGGTTTTCGGACGACATCATGTTCTGACTATATAATGTAGAACAGGATTCAAATTTTTGGGCCGACCCGGCCTAAAATCTTCCTGTTCTAGCGCGAGACGATTGCGAAATCATCGCCCCCGCCGGTTCCTGTGGCGTTCAGCCGTCTGACGGCCAGTTCAATGAATGCCTTGACCAAAGGCGGCAGGTGTCGGCTGCTGGGATAGACGACATGCAAGCCGCCGGCCGGGGTCGTATAGCCGTCGAGAACGCGGCGCAGCCGCCCGTCCTTGATGCAGGCTTCGGCGAATCGGTGCGGCAATTGGGCGATGCCATGGCCGGCGATCGCGGCGGCCATCACCGCCTGCATCTCGTTGGCGGCGAAGCGGCCCGAAACCGCGACCGTTTCCTGACCGTGCGGACCTTCCAACAACCATTGCGCATGGGCAGCCTGGCCGGCGATGACGCAGTCGTGGCGGACCAGATCTTCAGGTGCAGCGGGCGGGCCGCGGCGGGCGAGATAATCCGGGCTTGCGCAGAGAAGGCGGTGCAACGAGCCGAGTTTGCGGGCGACCAAGGTAGAATCTTCGAGGATGCCGGTGCGGAAGGCGAGGTCTATACCGCTTTCGACGAGGTTCAGCCTGTCGTCGGTCAGGCGCAGTTCGACCCTCGCCTTCGGGTAGGTCGAAAGAAATTCGAAGATCGCATCCTGGAGGAAGTGGCCGCCGAAGCCGACTGGTGCCGATATGCGGATCGTGCCGGCAGGCTCCGCACGCGCTTCCGCAAGCCGCTGGTTGGCTCCCTCGATCGTGCGCAGCGCCTGGCTGCTTTCTTCGTAGTAGAGACGCCCCGAAGCCGTCAGGTTGAGGCTGCGGGTCGTGCGCTGCAGCAGCCGCACGCCGAGTTCGCGTTCCAGCGCGGCGATGCGGCGGCTGACCGTCGTCTTCGGCATGCCGAGCAAGCGCGCGGCGGCGGTGAAGCTGCCCGCTTCGACGACGCGGGCGAAGATCATGATATCGTTGAGATCGAGCATTGTATCCTGGAATGGCACGATGTTTTCCAATTATATGCCATTATGGTTCAATGCGACAGGCCCTAACTTTGTTGCATCAGTCACAACAAGGAGCAGGCAGATGAGCAACACACGAAGCGTACTGGTCACAGGCGCCACCGGCCAGCAAGGCGGCGCGGTTGTACGCGCGTTGATGACGCGGGGACACCGCGTCAAGGCGATCACCCGCCGGCCCGAGAGCGACGGCGCGAAGCGGCTGACCGCGGCAGGAGTCCAGGTCGTCGCCGGCGATCTTGACGACGCGGCATCCGTGGCGGCAGCAGCAGAGGGCGTCGACGCGATGTTCCTGATGGGCAACAGCTACGAGGCCGGAACGGAGGCGGAAACCCGTCAGGGCATTGCCGCCGCCGATGCGGCAAAGGCCGCCGGCATCGGCCACCTGATCTATTCCTCCGTCGCCGATGCCGACAAGACGACCGGCATTCCGCATTTCGACAGCAAGTATCTCGTCGAGAAGCACATTGCAGGCCTCGGCATCCCTTACACGATCAGCGCACCCGTCGCCTTCATGGAGAACACCGTGGCGCCCTGGGCGATCGACGGGCTGCGCCAGGGCGTCTATGCCGCAGCGCTGCCGCCCGCCCGTGTGCTGCAACAGGTCACCATCGATGACATCGGCGCTTTCGTCGCGACGTTGGCCGAGAGGCGCGAGCAAGTGTTCGGCAAACGTTTCGACATCGCGGGCGACGAATTGTCGGGCGAGCAGCAGGCGAAGATCTTGTCCGAGGTGCTCGGCCGCCCAATCACTTACCGGGAATTGCCGATCGCGGCGATACGGCAGCAGAGCGAGGATACGGCGCTGATGTTCGAATGGTTCGACCGTACCGGTTACGACGTCGATCTTGCCGCCCTGCGCCGCGATTTTCCTGAGGTCGGCTGGCACAGCTACGCCGACTGGGCGAAGGGGTTCGATTGGAGTGTGGCGGCTGGGTGAATTCGCTGTGACACCGGTGATCTGACCGGTGTCACCGACAGGTGATGCCTTGATGGCCTTCGCCACACTCTCCGTCATCCTCGGGCTCTACATTTGAGCCGAGGATCCATGCCACGGCCGCTTACGGGTGCCGCGTGGATGCTCGGGTCAAGCCCGGGCATGACGGAGAGCAGGGGGCATGTCCGAACTCTACATCGCAGAATTGAAGAGCGCTGGACCGGCAGATCGATCGCTTCCACGCCGCATGGCGATTGTCCTGCTGTTCAAGATAGACAGGAGCCGCCGCTGCCAACGATACCTCACGCCTGAGCGGTGGGCCTAACAACGATGTCGCTGATATCGACATCGGCGGGTTGCTCGATGGCGAAGGCGATGGCGCGGGCGATGGCATCGGGTGAAATCGCCATCTCGTCCATGCGCTTTGCCATCTCGGCCTTGATCTCTGGGCTGGTCATGGAGCCGGCGAAATCGGTTCTTATAAACCCCGGCGAGATGTTGGTGACGCGCAGATGCGGGCCGGCCTCCAGCCGCAGGCCCTCGGCGATGGTGCGCATGGCGTTCTTCGTGCCGGCATAGACGGCCATGGTCGGCTTGATGATGAGGCCGGCGGTCGAGAGCGTGTTGACGAAGTGGCCGGAACCCTGCCGGCGGAACACCGGCAAGGCTGCGGCGATGCCATAGAGCGGGCCCTTGATGTTGACGTCGATCATCTCCTCCCAATCCTCGACCCGCAGTTCATCAAGAAGGGAGATCGGCCCGATGCCGGCATTGTTGATCATGACGTCGATCCTGCCATAGCTGTTGCAGGCAAGCGCCACGAGAGCTGTGAGGTCCTCGCGCTTTTTCACGTCCATGGCGAGGCAGATGGCCTCGCCGCCTTTTTCGGCGATGCGTCGTGCCAGGGCCTGCAGCCGGTCGGTGCGGCGGGCTCCAAGCACGAGCTTTGCGCCGCGCTCGGCCAGCAGCAGCGCCGTGGCTTCGCCGATGCCGCTGCTGGCGCCCGTGATTGCAATAACCTTGTCCTTGATATCAGACATCTTCGTTCTCCTTTGTGCCTTTGAGGATTGCAGGTGCTGCCTGGAGAATCTATGCTAGTTGCTCCATGATTTCGTCTAGATCGTCCAGAACCCATGATCGATCCCTTGTCCGATGTCTTTTCGCTGCTCGACATAGAGAGTGCGCGCTGCACACGTTTCGAGGTCGGCGGGCAATGGGCGTTTCGTTTTCCAGCCAAGCCCGCGCTCAAATTCGTTGCTGTCCTCCGCGGCGCGTGTTCGATCGTTCTGCCGGGTGAGCCGCCATTTTCGCTTGTCGCGGGCGACACCTTCCTGCTTGCCAATGCGCCCGTCTATGTGATCGCCAACGATCTCGATAGGGAGCCGGAGGACGGGATCGCCTTCTTCGACTGGGAGCATTCCGACATCGCCCGGCACGGCGGTGACGAGACCGCGCTGATCGGCGGCACCTTCGTCATCGGAGGCGGCAACGCCCGGCTGCTGCTCGACGCGCTGCCGCCGTTCATTCATATCCCGGCCAGCGACCGCGCCGCCGCGCTGCTCAGCGCCACGCTCGCAACCCTCGACGACGAACTCGAGGCCGGGCAGATGGGCTCGACGCTGATGACGCGGCGCATGGGCGACATCCTGCTCGTGCAGGCGCTGCGGGCCTATGTCGGCCGGAAGGGTGCTGCCGAAACGGGATGGATCGGCGCGCTGACAAATCCGCAGATCGGCGCGGCGATCAGCCTGATCCACAACAGCCCCGGCCATCGCTGGACGGTCGAGGCGCTGGCGACCCGGATCGGCATGTCGCGCTCCGCCTTTGCGCAACGCTTCAAGGAACTGGTCGGCGTTGCGCCGCTCGACTATGTCACGCGCTGGCGCATGCATCGCGCCCGCGAAGCCCTGCGCCGAGAGGATGTCTCGGTCGCCGGCCTTGCCGCGGCACTCGGATATTCCTCCGAAAGCGCCTTCGGAAACGCGTTCAAGCGTGTCTTCGGGCGCGCACCGAAGCGCTACTGGTCGGACGCGAAGATCGGGTGAGAACTGCTGTTCCGCTTGCTAGGGTTGCTGGGGAATCCTATTGTCCGGCGGCGGACCATCGTCCTTGAAGGGGGAGACTTCAATGCCGTCGAGTTTCAATGTCGAAAGTGCGGATGGTTATGAGCGGCTGATGGGGCGCTGGAGCAGGAGGCTGGCGCCGATGCTGGTCGATTTCGCCGGTCTCGCGGATGGCGATCGCGTGCTCGATGTCGGCTGCGGCACCGGCAGCCTGGCGTTCACTTTGGCGGAAACGCCCGGCCTGGAGGAGATC
This sequence comes from Rhizobium leguminosarum, assembly GCF_002953715.1. Lineage (GTDB taxonomy): Bacteria > Pseudomonadota > Alphaproteobacteria > Rhizobiales > Rhizobiaceae > Rhizobium > Rhizobium leguminosarum_V. The sequence continues at coordinate 2,567,732 of NZ_CP025012.1, read as the reverse complement.
GTCGCTATCGACTATTCGCCCGTCTTCGTCGAAGCGGCCAGGCGGCGCAATACCGACCCGCGCATATCCATCCAGCAGGCCGATGCCTGCGCGCTGCCGTTCGAGGACGGCCGCTTCGACAGGGCGATGTCGCTGCTCGTGCTGCATTTCGTGCCCGAGGCGGGGAAGGCGGTATCCGAGATGCGCCGTGTGGTGCGCCCAGGCGGCGTGGTTGCGGCTGCCGTCTGGGATCATTATGGCGGCATGTCCGGCATGCGGATGATGTGGGATACGGTGGCGATGCTCGACGAAAACGCTCTGCCCCTGCGCCGCAAATATTGTTTCCAGCCGATGATGCGGCCGGGGGAAATGAAGGAGAGCTTCATCGCGCAAGGCCTTGCCGACGTCGAGGAGACCTCGCTGCTGATCCGGATGGAATATCTTTCCTTCGCGGACTACTGGGCCCCGATCGCCGCCGGCGAGGGACCACTCGGCAAATATGTCGCGGGGCTCGACCCGGCGAAGCGAAAGGCGGTCGATGCCTCGGTCAGGGCTGCTTACGAGGCTGGCGAGCCGGATGGGCCGCGGTCGTTCGCATCGGTGGCGTGGGCGTGCCGGGGCAGGGTGCCAGGCCGGAGCTAGGCATAGCGTTTTCGCTGTAGCTGCCTGTGGTGCGTATGGCGGCAACATCCAAGAGAGCATCATCCTGAGGTGCCCCGCAGGGGCCTCGAAGGACGAGGCGGGTGTTTCGACGTCAAATGGACGCAAGGAGCAGCGTTGCAGCGTGTCCTTCGAGGCTTCGCCCTGCGGGCTCCGCGCCTCAGGATAAGGGATGTTGGAGGGTGCCGCGCCCAAGGGCAGGGCGCTGGACGATCGTATGCCTGCGACAAGGAGCCGCGTGGGACGCCACCCGTTCACGCCAATCGTGATGGAACACGGGCAGCATTGCTGACGTTATTGCCCGCTGTCACCGATTGCGAACGCTCTCCCCACGAACGCCATCGCCGACAGCATCACCCGCCCGTTTCGGGCACCCCTTCCGACGGCATCCGGAATTGCCCGCCTCGCCGCCGCTTTCGGACGGAGGAATATCAGATGTCCGCTTTGGAAAGCCTGCGCCGGCTGACGCCGCAGCAGCGCAACACCGTCATCGCCAGCTATCTCGGCTGGACACTCGACGCTTTCGATTTCTTCATTCTCGTCTTCGTTCTCAAATATATCGCCGAGGAATTCCACACCGACGTTCCCGCCGTCTCGGTGGCGATCTTCCTGACACTTGCCATGCGGGCGCTCGGCGCACTGGTCTTCGGGCTTGCGGCCGACCGTTACGGGCGGCGCATCACGCTGATGGCCGACGTGCTGCTCTATTCGCTGTTCGAATTCCTGACCGGCTTCTCCACCGGGCTCACCATGTTCCTTGTGCTCAGGGCGCTCTACGGTATCGCCATGGGTGGCGAATGGGGCGTCGGCGCCTCGCTTGTTATGGAGACGGTGCCGGAGCAGAGCCGCGGCATCGTCTCGGGCATCCTGCAGGCCGGCTATCCCTCCGGCTATCTGATCGCCTCGATCGTGTTCTTCCTGCTCTTTCCCGTCATCGGTTGGCGCGGCATGTTCTTTGTCGGCGCGGTGCCGGCGCTGCTGGTGCTCTACATCCGCCGCAATGTCGAAGAGAGCCCGGCCTTCCTGAAGCGGCAGGCCGAGGGGCGCCGGCCGTTCCTGACGGTCTTGCGCGAAAACATTCCGCTGTTCATCTGGGCGGTGTTCCTGATGACGGCGTTCAACTTCTTCAGCCACGGCACGCAGGATATCTATCCTACCTTCCTCGAAACCCAGCGCAACTATTCGAGCTATACGGTTGGTGCGATCGCCATCGTCTACAATATCGGGGCGATCTGTGGCGGGCTGTTCTTCGGGGCGCTGTCGCAGCGGATCGGCCGGAAGAAGGCCATCGTCATCGCCGCACTGATCGCGGTACCCGTCGCGCCGCTCTGGGCCTATGCGCCGGGGCCGGTGCTGCTTGCCATCGGCGCTTTCCTGATGCAGTTCTTCGTCCAAGGCGCCTGGGGCATCGTGCCGGTGCATCTGAACGAGCTGTCTCCGGACGAAGTGCGCGGCACCTTTCCAGGCTTTGCCTACCAGCTCGGCAACCTGCTCGCCTCGGGCAATGCAACGCTGCAGGCGGGGCTGGCCGCCCGCTGGGACGGCGACTACGCCTATGCACTGCTGATCGTCGCGGCGGTGGTGGCGTTGATCGTCGCGGCCCTTGCCGGCTTCGGCTACGAGAAGAAGGACGTGCGCTTCGGCACGGAGGAGGCCGAGGAACCGCATGGCGCGATGCGAATCTAGCGCTGCCTGCGGTTTAGGAGGCCGGCGGCGACAGCTGCCGGCCTTTTCTTGCGTACTGCCGCCAAGGCGACAGAGCCTTTCAGCTCTTCACCACCTTGCAGGCGCAGATGCGATCGTAAAAGCTCTGTCCTCGCCAAAAGATGAAGGGCAAGAACCACCAAATAAGGGCGGCTATACCCAGGATGATGTTGAACGTTGCGGCGCCGTTGTTCAAAAGTGCGTATCCGTCGCGAGACATGCGGAGCAAGGCGTCGAAGTCTTCCGTGGGAAAGACTGGAAACAGCGAAAACGCAAAAGCGGCGGCGATGAAAAACAGATACGGGCTGAATTTCAGGATCTCCCGTCTAAACTCGGTGCCAAGGCCGGGGCTTTTACCATCGACGGATTGGACTCTCAGGCCGAGCAGCTTCTTTCCGATCGTGCGGCGGCCATTTGCGGAAAAATAGGCAAAAGCCAACGCGAGAAAGGCAATGTTGACGATGCCGGAGATCACGCTGGAATATACGAACACGGGTCCGATCACTGGATTGTCGTCCGCGTCGACAGGGATGGTCAGCCATTGGCCTGATGTCCCGTTGTCTGTTTGACGGGAGACGCCCGTCTGCAGGTATCTTTGTTTTTCCGAGCCGATTTGGCTGACTTCGCAGATCTGATTGATACGAACTTCCCCACTTCTCAGCGGCCATCCGGCGTCAATCCGCTTTGCAAGCTGATCCGGCAACTCTACGCCGCACTGTGTGTAACTCCAGCCGGGAAAGCGGAAGTCTAGGGGAAGAACTGTTGAAATACAGTAGACGGCTATGAGAATGGCGGCCTGAAAGATGATGATGTCGATGAGATAGGCCACGGCGCGTCGCCAGAAGTGGCGGGAAGGCAAAGTAGCGTATTGCGGCATCTGCGGTGTCGTGTCCATGTCGCCCCCTATGTATCTGCGCAACCTAGTCCGGCAGGTTGATTCGTTTCAACATTAAGTGGAAAAATGCACGGTATTTTTCACGGAACGTCGCGCTCCCGCGAGTCCAGTTCCGGTGCAATTTCTGCGCTGGGAAGGCGAACCGCCGCGCGACCTGCCTGGCATCCGCATCGACTCGGTGGCGTAAGGTCGCAGCCGTTCCCGGGGCTTGCCGCCGAGCGACGGCGTGCTAGGTAAGGGCTGCCGGTATCTCCCTGCCGGATCGGTTTTTCCCTTCACAACTCCCGAGTTTTCCCATGCCATTTTCTCCCGCCGCCCTCTGGCCCGTCGTCATGCTGTTTGCCTCCAACATCTTCATGACCTTTGCCTGGTATGGGCATCTCAAGCACAAGAGCAGCGCGATCTTCCTTGCCATCATCGTCAGCTGGGGCATTGCCTTCTTTGAATATTGCCTGGCGGTGCCGGCCAACCGTATCGGTTCGGCGGTCTATACGACGGCGCAGTTGAAGACGATGCAGGAGGTGATCACGCTGATCGTCTTTGCCGGCTTCTCGATCTTCTGGCTCGGCGAGAACCTGACCTGGAACCATGCGATCGGCTTCGCCCTGATCGCAATCGGAGCATCCTTCATCTTCCGTGCATAAACTTTAGCCTTTTCAATAGATTACAAATCGTCCATGTCTAGGTATCGCCACATTTCCTACAGATTGGCGTCGCAATCGGCTGGCAGCTTGTCACCTCAAGCATTTCCGGGCCACGGAAATGCTCTGACTTTTGTTTGACGCAATTCCGGACGCAAAACCGCGACGCACTTTTGTTGGAATTGCTTTAGCGGTGATCACGAGGTGAACGGCCATGAGCCTGTCTTTCCCGACGATGGCGGCGATCCGGTTTGGCTATGGTTTCCGGCCGGGCGAGGCGCCGCCGAGCAGCAAGGACGAGCTCATCGGCCAGCTGCGCAAGGGGGAGGCGGCGATGCCGGACTTTCCCCTTGGCGGTCCCGACATGCGCCACCGGGCGATCCTCAGCCTGCAGGAGCAGTTGCAGCAGATCCGGCAAGACGCCAAGACGGTGACCGACGATACGACGCAGCGCGAGATGCGCAAAGGGGTGCAGCGTCAGGCGCAGCAGCAATTCCAGCACGATGCGAACCTGCGGCTGATGCAGGCGGTGTTGTCGCCGTACGGCTTCTACGAGCGGCTGGCGACCTTCTGGACCGATCATTTCTCCACCAGCGCCAACAAGAGCCTGCCGATGCGCCTCATCGTGCCGCTCTACGAGGCCGAGGCGATCCGGCCGTTCATATCAGGCAGGTTCGGCGATCTGCTGCGTAATGCGACCGCCCATCCGGCCATGCTGATCTATCTCGACCAGGCGGATTCGCTCGGGCCGGATTCGGCCGGCGGCATGAAGCGCAACAAGGGGCTGAACGAAAATCTCGGCCGCGAACTGCTGGAGCTGCACACGCTCGGCGCCGGCAGCGGCTATAGCCAGGCGGATGTGACCGCGGCGGCCATGGTGCTGACGGGGCTCACCATCGATCGCAAGGAGATGGACATCGCGTTCCGGCCGAATATTTCGGAGCCCGGGACACATGAGGTGCTCGGCGTCAGTTATGGCGGGCGCAGGCGCTCGCGCGACGATTATCTCGACATGCTCGACGATCTCGCGCTCCATCCGAAGACGGCGGCGCATATCAGCCACAAGCTCGCGGTGCATTTCATCTCGGACCAGCCCGATGAGGGGATGGTGTCCGACATGGCCGAAGCCTGGAAGAAAACGGATGGCGACCTGACTGCCGTCTACACCGCCATGCTCGACCATCCCGCCGCCTGGCGCGATGAGGGCGCCAAGGCGCGCCAGCCCTTCGACTATATCGTCACCGGCCTGAGGGCGCTGAATGCGGGGCCGGTCAACGGCGTCGTCGGCAGCTTCCTGGCGGCGAACCAGCAGGGCACGGACGAGGGCGACATGGCGGCGAATACGCCTGGCATGGCTGGATCGCCGGTAACGACCGATCCCGCCGGCGAGGCAAGGGAGAAGCGCCTCAAAGCCTTCCAGACGGCGCGGGCGCTGGGGCAGGGGGCACTCAGGCGCATGGGCCAGCCGACCTGGCTGCCGCCGAGCCCGGCCGGTTTCGAGGAAGGCTTCTCCGCCTGGATCACCGGCAGCCAGCTCGCCGAGCGGCTGGCCTGGGCACGGCGGGCCGCAGCACAGTTCGGCCGGGACGAGGATCCGCGCGAATTCTTGAAATCGACGCTCGCCGATGCCGCGCGCGACGAGACGATCCGCGTCGTCTCGCAGGCGCCGAACAAGATCAGCGGACTGACGCTGGTGCTGGCGTCGCCCGAATTCAACCGCCGATAGGAGCCTCTGTCATGAACCGGATTTCGCTCTCCCGCCGCGGCTTTCTGACGTCGGCCTGCTGTCTTGCCGCTGCTCCCATCTTCACGCCCGTCACCTTCGCGGCGATGCCGGGTGATAACCGTTTCGTCACCATCGTGCTGCGCGGCGCGATGGACGGGCTGGACCTGGTGCAGCCCTATGGCGATGCCGGCTTTGCGGCGCTCAGGCCGACACTGGCGCTGACGCCCGATACCGGGCTTCTCGATCTCGATGGCCATTTTGGCCTCAATCCTGCGGCCGCAGAGCTGATGCCGCTCTGGAAGAGCCGGGAGCTTGCCTTCGTGCATGCGGTGTCGACGCCCTACCGCGACCAGCGCAGCCATTTCGACGGGCAGGACATGCTGGAATCCGGCGGCGAGCATGTCGCCGAGGAAAAGACCGGCTGGCTGAACCGGGCGCTCGCCGTCATTCCGCGCTCGGATGCGCGCAAGGCGATCGACATCAACACTTCAACGGAGCTGATCCTCTCCGGACCCAACAATGTCGATGTCTGGGCGTCGGATTCCAATCTGACGCCGGCGCGCGACGAGATGCAGTTCCTGGCGCGGCTCTATGCCGGCGATCCGCCGTTCGCCGAGGCGCTTGCCGAGGCGACACGGGCTGACACCGCCTCGATGATGGTCGAGCCGGAGGGCCAGCGCGGCGCCAAGATCGCCGATGTGGCGGCGCTCGCCGGCAACATGCTGAAGGGCGATTACCGCATCGCCAGCTTCTCGATATCAGGCTGGGACACGCATATCGGCCAAGCCGGCCAGTTCAAACGGCCGGTGCAGGACCTTTCGCAGGCGATCAATACGTTGAAGACCACGCTCGGGCCTGAGATCTGGGCAAAGACAGTGGTGCTTGCCATGACCGAGTTCGGCCGCACCGTGCGTCAGAACGGCTCAGCCGGCACCGACCACGGCACCGGCGGCTGCGCGCTGCTATCAGGTGGCGGCGTCAATGGCGGCCGCATCCTCGGCCGTTGGCCGGGCATCGGCGACGGCCAGCTGCTCGACGACCGCGACCTCATGCCGACCGCCGACTTGCGCGAACTCGCCGCGGCAATGCTCTACCGGCAGTTCGATGTGAGTGCGGATGATCTGACGGGGAAGATCTTTCCGGGGCTGGGGTTTGATAAGGGGTCGCAGTTTTTGCGGGGGTGAGGCCCGGTCCCGCAAAGCGGGAGCGATCGATCCAGTGGATCGATCGCAGGGCCGAACGCCCTGAGCCCATGCGAAGGGCCGGGGCGGTAGGCCTTTAGCGGCCGGTCATCTTCAGCGCTGCCTCGGGAAGCCGCTCGCCTTGGACCTCGATGCCGGAGAGGGCCGCATCGATTTCGGCGAGGTCCTCAGCGAGCAGGTCGACGTCTACCGCTCCGAGATTCTCTTCCAGCCGATGCTGCTTCGTTGTTCCCGGGATCGGGACGATCCATGGCTTTTGGGACAGTAGCCAAGAGAGGGCGATCTGCGCGGGTGTTGTGCCCTTGCGGTCGCCGATCCGCCTGATCAGGTCGACGAGTGCAAAGTTGGCCTTGCGCGCCTCGGGTGAAAAGCGCGGCACGCTGTTGCGGAAATCGCTTGGATCGAACTTGGTGTTCTCGTCGATCTTACCGGTCAGGAAGCCCGCGCCGAGTGGGCTGAAGGGCACGAAGCCGATGCCGAGTTCCTCAAGGGTGGGCAGCAGTTCCGCCTCGGGGCCGCGCCAGAAGAGCGAATATTCGCTCTGGACGGCTGACACCTTCTGGATGGCATGGGCGCGGCGAATTGTCTGAACGCCGGCTTCGGAAAGACCGAAATGTTTGACCTTGCCGGCCGCGATCAGGTCCTTGACGGCGCCGGCCACATCTTCGATCGGCACGTCGGGATCGACGCGATGCTGGTAGAACAGGTCGATACGATCAGTCTTCAGGCGGCGCAGACAAGCATCGGCAACCGCCCTGACATGTTCGGGGCGGCTGTTCGTGCCGCCGCGGCGTTCACCGGTTTGCTGATCGATATCGAAGCCGAATTTGGTGGCGATGACCACCTGGTCGCGGATCGGTGCGAGCGCTTTGCCGACAAGCTCTTCATTGACGAAAGGGCCATAGGCTTCGGCCGTGTCGAACAAGGTCACGCCCTGCTGATGGGCGGTGCGCATCAATCTGATCATGTCACCTTCATCGGCAGGCGGGCCGTAAGCGGCGCTCATGCTCATGCAGCCGAGACCAAGTGCCGAGACTTCGAGATCGCCGATAGTGCGTGTTTTCATGGTCGTATCCGTTCCTGGTTTTGCATGGGCTCGGGCAGTCCGTTCCGCGGTGCGGGAGCAGCCGGGCTTGCCGTCGGGTTGACGCGAACTTAGTCCTCGTGTCAGCTTTCGATTAGATGCTGTAATGCGCATGGACCTATAAGACGGACTAATGAATGCCCCTGGACAACAATTTCAACGAACTCGTGGCCTTTCTGACCGTCGCCCGGGAACGGAGTTTTACCCGGGCGGCCGCGAAGCTCGGCGTGTCGCAGTCGGCGTTGAGCCAGACGGTACGCGGTCTCGAAGAGAAGCTCGGGCTGCGCCTTTTGACCCGCACGACCAGAAGCGTGTCGCCGACACAGGCAGGAGAACGTCTGTTGGAGCGGGTCGGACCCAGATTCGAGGAGATCCAGTTCGAGATCGCCGCCTTGAGCGAAATGCGTGAGCGGCCGGCTGGCACGATTCGCATCACGGCAGGCGAGCATCCTGCGATTTCCGTCCTCGCCCCAGCATTGGCGCGGTTTCTTCCTGATCATCCGGATATCAATGTCGAGGTGATCGTCGACTACGGCCTGACCGACATCGTCGCCGAGCGCTACGACGCCGGCATCCGACTCGGCGAGCATTTGGCAAAGGACATGATCGCGGTCCGGATCGGTCCCGAAATATGCATGGCAGTTGTTGGAGCGCCCTCCTATTTCGAGCACCATCCGCGCCCTGATATCCCGCAGGATCTGACGGCTCACAACTGCATCAATATGCGGCTGCCGACACACGGAACGATATATCCCTGGGAATTCGAGAAGGATGGACGTGAACTGCGCGTCCGTGTCGAGGGTCAGACGGTGTTCAACAACATCGCCATGCGGATCGGCGCCGTGCTGGACGGGCTGGGGCTGGCCTACATGCCTGAGGACCAGGTTCAGTCCTACATTGAAGACGGGCGCCTGATCCGGGTTCTCAAGGACTGGTGCCAGCCTTTCCCAGGATACCATCTCTACTATCCGAACAGGCGGCATGCATCTCCGGCGTTCACCCTGTTCGTCGATGCGCTCCGCTATAGAGGAAAGTAGTGCCGATTTTATTCCATCACGGCTTATCAACAGCTTGTGATTAATTAGTCGGCCTAATAGACCCTAGCTGTCCGAGGCGTCTAATCCTTTCGGTCCGATGCCGTTACCTTCTCGCCATCTGAAACGAAGCGAGAAGCCGACATGCGATATGGATTGTCCAACACCCTGGCCGCATTGCTGCTTGCCTCAGCGCAGCTTGCCGCGCCATTGGCGACGGCTGCCGATGCGGTAAAGCCCGAGCCATTGGTCATCCAGGAGCAGGGCAGCTTTGCCGTCGGGGGAACCAGCACGACGGCGCCCGGAACCTTCGATCCGCTGAAACCTCTCGATCCCGCGGGGCAGACCTATCACGGCGATCATGCCTTTGCCTTCTATCAGGTGCCGGCAAACCCGCGTCAGTATCCGATCGTGATGTGGCACGGTGCCGGACAATTCTCCAAGACCTGGGAGACGACGCCCGACGGCCGCGAAGGCTTCCAGAACATCTTCCTGCGTCGAGGCTTCTCCACCTATCTCCTCGACCAGCCGCGCCGGGGCGGGGCCGGGCGGAGCATGGCCGAGACAGCGGTGAAGCCGACAGCGGACGAGCAGCTCTGGTTCAACCAGTTTCGCGTCGGCATCTGGCCGAACTATTTCGACGGCGTGCAATTCTCCCGTGATCCGGAAGCGCTGAACCAGTACTTCCGCGCGATGACGCCGAACACTGGGCCGTTCGATATGGACGTTGTGTCGAATGCGGTGGCAAAGCTGTTCGAGAAAATCGGTCCCGGCATTCTTTTCACTCACTCGCAGGGTGGCGGACCGGGCTGGCTAACGGCCATCAAGAGCGACAAGGTTAAAGCCATCGTCGCCTTCGAACCCGGCAGCAGCTTCGTGTTCCCGGCAGGCGAGGTGCCCGCCGATATGCCGAGCGCCTTCGACACGTTGAAGGGCGTGCCGGTGCCGATGGACGACTTTCTCAAGCTGACGAAGATCCCGATCGTCATCTATTACGGCGACAACATCCCCGACCAGCCGACGACGATGCCGGCACAGGACAGCTGGCGCGTGCGCCTGGCAATGGCCCGCCTGTGGCGGGACACGGTGAACAAGCATGGCGGCGATGTCACCGTCGTGCACCTTCCCGAGATCGGCATCCGCGGCAACACCCACTTCGCGTTCTCCGACCTGAACAACGTAGAGATCGCTGACCTGGTCTCGGCTTTCCTTAGCGAGAAGAAGCTCGACTGATCCCGGAAATCATGAGGTGAAGACCATGAAACAACTGTTGGGAAACTTGATGCTGTCCGCCAGCGTGATGCTGGCTGTTCTGCCGGGCGTCGTCAGTGCTCAGGCACCGACCGAAGGCGACGACAAGTCCCGGCGCTCGCGCGCCCAGCAACTGATGGGCGCGACCGCGCCGAAGCTGGCTGAACTGACAGACGACGTCCTCTATGGCGACATGTGGGAGCGCCCGCAGCTGTCGAAGCGGGATCGCAGCCTGGTCACTGTTGCCGCGCTGATCGCCATGAACCGGCCCGACCAGCTCAGATCCCATCTTGCCATGGCCCGCCAGAACGGTGTGACCGAGGACGAGCTGATCGAGACGATCACCCATCTTGCCTTCTATGCCGGCTGGCCGAACGCGGTCTCGGCCGTTGCCGTCGCGAAAGACGTCTTCGGACGCGAATGAAACGATTGGCCCTCCGCTTTTGCCGAAGCCGGTCGCCCGAACCTTCCGCACAAAACCAGGAAAAGACATCCATGCGTCATCTCACCAAGCGCATTTCCATTCTCTTTGCCATGGCCGGCGCCGTGGTTCTGATCGGCTGGAACGTCGATGCCGAACCAAACCGGACGACGCTGCCTGAATTGGCGGGCCTCGTTCATTACACGACCGTCAGGCGCGGCAACGTGACCGAGCACATCATGACGACGAACGAAGCGATCCAGGCGGTGAAGAACGGGCAGCTCGTTCCAGACGGTACGCACTTCGTGCTGGTCGATTACCGTGATGGGGAAGTCTATCGCACCTTCGTCATGGAAAAGGGTTCCGGCTGGGGCGGCGATTATGATGAAGACCGTCGCACTGGCGACTGGCAGTTCCAATGGTTCAAGCCGGACGGCAGCGTCAACATGGCCGAGAACACGGCGCGGTGCCAGTCGTGTCATTCGTCCAGGGCCGACGAAGACTTCCTCTACACTCTCGACGCTCTCAAGGAATTTGACGGAGCCGTCATTGACTAGGCCGGATCGAATCTCCGGCGAGGACGTCGCATCGTGAGTCCTTTTTTCGTGATCCGCCTCGTGCTCGACTTCACCGCCGCCGGACTGCTTTTTGTCGCGCTCGCCTACTGGTGGCTCGACAATACCTCGCATGAACTGATCGGCATGGGTATGTTCATCCTTCTCCTATCGCACAACGTCTTCAACAGACGATGGTGGGCGAAGCTTCCGAAGGTGGCGCGAGGCAAGCCGAGCTTTCTGACAATCGCTTCGAATATCTCGATCGCCTTGGCCATGGCCGCATTGCTGGTGACCAGCGTGCTGATTTCCCGCACGGTGTTTGCTTTCCTTCCCGTGAGCGGCGGACCGACGGCGCGCGAAATTCACATCCTTGCGGCCTATTGGACGTTCATCCTCGCAGCCGTCCATCTCGGCCTTCACTGGTCGATGATCATGGCCGTCATAGGCAGGCTTTTACGGATCGGTGCTCCAAACGCGATCAGGACTGCATCCCTTCGCGCTGCCGCGGGCGCAATAGCGGCGTGGGGCATCCACAGCCTGTTCGTCATGGGAATCGGAGACAGGCTCATTGCCCGGCCATCGATCGATTTCTGGGACTTCCAGGAGTCCACGATCGGGTTCTTCCTGCATCACATCGCGATCCTGGGGACGTGTGCGTGCGCTGCGCATTATGCGGCAGGATGGCTTCGTTGGGGGCGTGCGGCGCTCCGCCTTTTGTGACAGCACTGTACGGAGGGCGGGGAGGCGCGGCACACCGACCAGCCCTCATTGTGAGGAGGCCTGAAGGGCCGTCTCGAACCACGGGGCCATCCATGGCTTTTGGGCGACGGCTACTGCACATATCCCAACTCGGCCATACACGCCTTGAAAACGTTATCCGACGCAACCGCCCCTGCGATCCACAAACGGCCAGCCGAAACCTGCGTCTGAGAAGCTCGGCCATTGCAAATTGCCTTGGCGCGCTCAAGCTGCGATTGCTCGGTTGGTGAGGCGCGGTGCCATTCTCCGTTGGTCGCAGGCGTGCAGGCCACAAGAGATGCACAACAACAGACAACCGTCGATACCCGCATTAGGCCATCCCCCCACTTTACGACGAGATTACCGAGTGCCGCCAAAATGTCGATAGCTTGGTACCCCGTATGCAGGCATTGCGAGTATCTGAGGACTTGATCAGACGCCACTACGACCCCACGTCTTTTCGGTTGCCGATATCTTGGAGGCCGACATGGTCGTACGGGTAAGCTTTAGAGTTGCCAATCACCACCATCTTTCAACGCCTTGGCACCTCAATTTCATCAACGCCAAGACGCCAGAAGAGGCTATGTCTGCCGCTAAATCTTATCTTTCTCGACAGGATCCAAACGGAATTTACAATTACGATCTTCAGATGGTTGCTGCCTAATAGCCGGCGAGCGATGTTTGCGACGGTTTTGTGAGGGATGGAGTTTGCGGCTGCCCGGCCCTTCGCTTGGGCTCAGGGCGTTCGAAGCTGCAATCGATTCACTGGATCGATTGCTCCCGCTTTGCGGGATCGCTTCTCACCCCAACACATCATAAAGGCGGAAGATGAAGCTTATCTGGTAGATCAGGTTGGCGATGACGAAGGTGGCGTGGAAGCGGCGGTTGGGGGTCCAGGCGGCGATGGCGCAGAGGATGATGTAGATGATGTTGCGCGCGGGATATTCCCAGCCGAGCGAGAGGATGCGCTCATGGCCCTTGATCGCCGTGTCGAGAATATCGACGGCGTAGGTGAGGCCGAGGATGCCGAAGAACCATTTGCGCCGGGAAATGAAATATTCCTCGTAGCCGCCATATTCGTCGAGCGAAGCAGGAAAGAGCAGGGCGCAGAGCAGGAAGAACAGGCTGCAGAAGCAGACGAGGAAGAGATAAATGCCGAAGCCGATGGCCGGCACGGCCTGCAGGCGATATTCCCACCACCAGATATGGATGATGAACAGGAACATCGACAGTGCCCAGCCGAGATGGATGGGATAGACCTTGGCCTTACCAGGATGCTGGACGATGCCGGCAAGGCCGGTGAGCACCCTGGCGAGCGAAAGGCTGATGACCATGCCCATCACCACCTTGATGTGAAGGAAGACCTCCGGCGAGCTGACTGTTTCCATGCCTTCAATCCTCGGTCTGTCACTCCTCGGGGACTTGCTTCGGTTTGCCCTCTTCGTCGAGAGCCACCATGATGAAGGTGCCAGCCGTGACCTTTTCCATCTTGGCGTAACGCGCGCGGTGCGCCCAGGCTTCGACGCACAACGTGATCGAGGTGCGGCCGACGCGGTCGATATCGGTATAGACGGAAAGCGTATCACCGATCTTGACCGGCAGCTCGAAGGCCATCTCCTTGACCGCGGCGGTGACGACGCGGCCCTTGGCGCGCTCGGCGGCGCGGATGCCTGAGGCAAGGTCCATCTGCGCCATGACCCAGCCGCCGAAGATATCGCCAGCCGGATTGGCATCGCCCGGCATGGCAAGCGTCCTGAGCGTCAGTTCGCCTCTCGGCTTGGCGGCATCGGTCATCAAGTCTTCTCCATCTGGTGCGGGCCACGGGCCGGCGATTCACTGGGAAGCACCCTAGTGTAAAGGCTGTGGGCTGTAAAAGACTGCAAGGCCAAGCGCTATGGACGGCCGACGGGAAAAATATTGCTGCCTTTACTGATTGAAATTCCATTCGATTTCAAATGGTTGAATTTTACAGCTTTCCCCTGACCTTACGTTATTTAATCATCTTCTAATTAAGCTTTACGCTCCAGTAATTCCGGCAATTCAGAATGCGGTCGATCTCAAATATAAGAATCGCCGGGAACCTCATGCGCAACGTCAAGATTTCCACCCGCCTTTACTGCCTTGTCGGCTTCACGCTTGCCGTGCTTGCGGCAACGATGGTCTTTTTTCTGAACTATTCCTATTCCGAGCTGCAAGCGGAGCGGAAGGCGGGACTGGAGAAGATGGAGGCGACGGCGCTCGGCATCTTCGACAAATATTACAAGATGGAACAGGCGGGCACGATGACCCGCGAACAGGCGCAGGCGGCTGCCAAGGATGTGATCGGCGCGATGCGCTACGGCGCCGACGGTTATTTCTGGATCAACGATATGCATCCCACCATGGTGATGCATCCGATCAAGCCAGCGCTGAACGGCACCGATATCTCGCAGATGAAGGATCCGACCGGCAAGTTCCTGTTCGTCGAGTTCGTCAACAAGGTGAAGAAGGACGGCAAGGGGTTCGTCGATTATCTTTGGCCGAAGCCGGGCGCCGATGAGCCAGTGCTGAAATATTCCTATGTCGCCGGTTTCGAGCCCTGGGGCTGGATCGTCGGCACCGGCGTCTATGCGGATGACCTTGCCGCGCTCTATCGCCAGAACGCGATGTGGGCCGCGCTGCTCTGCCTGCTTGGCGCCGCCGCAACGATTGCCATCGCCTATGCCATCGTGCGCAGCGTGACAGTGCCGATCGCCCGGCTGAAGGCGGCGATGAACGCGATCGCCGCCGAAGAAGCATCGGTGGAGATATCAGGCAGCGACCGTCGCGACGAGATTGGCCAGATGGCCAAGGCGCTGCTGGTGCTGCGCGACTCCGTCGACGAGCGTAGCGCGCTGCGCGGACGGGAAGACGAAAGGCAGCAGCAGATCGAGGAAGAGCGCCGCGGCAACGAGGCAAGTCTGCGCTCGGCGTCCGAACGGCAGAACCGCGCCATGCAGGCGCTCGGCGTCGGCCTGGAGAAGTTGGCGGGCGGCGACCTGACCGTTGCCATCGGCGATATCGGCGAGGACTACGCCAAGCTGAGGGGCGATTTCAACGCCGCCGTCGATGCGCTGAACGGCGTCATCCATGCGATCGCCGAATCGAGCCATGTCGTCAACGAAAGCGCTTCCGACATCAGCGAGGCGACCGGCAACCTGTCGAAGCGCACGGAACAGCAGGCGGCCGCACTCGAAGAGACCGCGGCAGCGCTCGACGAGATCACCGCGACGGTCAAGACAGCATCCGAGCGGGCGAACGAGGCGCGCGAGATGGTGGCCGAGACCAAGGCAAGCGCCGGAAAATCCGGCGAGATTGTCCGCAATGCGGTGACGGCGATGGGCCGGATCGAGGATTCCTCCAACCGCATCGGTCAGATCATCTCGGTCATCGACGAGATCGCCTTCCAGACGAACCTTCTGGCGCTGAATGCGGGCGTCGAGGCCGCACGTGCCGGCGAAGCGGGCCGCGGCTTTGCGGTCGTTGCGCAAGAGGTGCGCGAACTCGCCCAGCGTTCCGCCAATGCGGCCAAGGAGATCAAGGAACTGATCAGCCGATCGGCGACGGAAGTCGAGGGCGGGGTGGCGCTGGTGCGCTCGACGGGCGAAGCGCTGCTGGAAATCGAGGCGCTGGTCAATCAGGTCAACGACCACGTCGCCTCGATCGCCACGGCGGCACGCGAGCAGTCGACCGGGCTGAACGAGATCAACGGTTCCGTCAACCACATGGACCAGATGACCCAGCAGAATGCCGCAATGGTCGAGGAGACGACTGCGGCAAGCCGCACGCTTGCCGACGAAAGCACCCAGCTGAAAACGCTGCTTGCGAATTTCCGCCTGCGCGGCGGCGGGCAACAGGCCGGACGGTACACGCGAGCTGCGTGAGGAACCCAAGAAGAACCGTCCGATGTAACGGCCTCTCACCAAAGTCGGACGGCCCGCGCTTTAATGTGAAAACGTATAGAAAAGAGTCGTCGTGACGGCTTTTCTGCTTACTGGCAAAGCCGGCCAACACCTCTTTCGTCATGCTCGGGACAAGGTCGAGGGTGACGCCGAGTAAAGATCAAGGCCTGTCAACAAACTGAAGAGCCGTTGTCACGGCTCCTTTTTGTTCCTGGCGGAATAGGCGCGACCAGATGCTGACGTTGGATCGCTTCTATGCTCTCCTCGACTATAGACGATCGACCTTAGCCGGGATTCCAAGATTTTCAGAGAACTATACGTTACGGCAGTTCTTGGTAAAAGGCAGCAGATTCAATCAGTAAGCGAATTTCATTGCAATTATTCTGCTAATATGCTTCATTCAGGTTGTACTTGAGGGGCAGGGCGTTTCGAAGATAGCGATAGCTACCGTAACGGAAGCCGACACAATTCTCCAATTTCTTTAAGTATCCGAGACCACAGTCCCGGCGGCTTTGGCATGGCCGCTGCCTGTTCCACTGCATTTGGGGATCGATGAATCCGTCCTTTTGCCGCCTGCAGTCGTCCGCATCGAATGCCGCTGCCCTCAATCACACTGGTGCGGGAACCTCAAGGGTTTCCGCAAACACATTCCAGCTCTGCAACCGAGGAGGCCCGAAATGGCTAGCAGCAAGCATGGTTCGCCTGTGAGAGGTATGGACAACGTCGCGCATTCGAGTGTTCGCGATCAGAGGTTCGGGAGGATGTTCCGCAACCTGCCGGCTGCCGCATTTACGGAGCCGGCGCTTATCGATCTCGCGAAAACGATGTTTCAGGGGGAGTTCAAGGAGAAGATCGAAGAAGGCGTGCCCGTGGATGTCGCTCTCAACGAGAGGGAGCCTGAAGACGAAAACCCGGCAATTCCTGCCGGCTTCACCTATTTCGGGCAGTTTCTCGATCACGACATCACCTTCGATCCGGCGTCGTCGCTCGATCGCTTCAACGATCCCAATGCCCTGCAGGATTTCCGCACACCGCGCCTCGATCTGGATTCGGTTTACGGCTCGGGGCCGGCCGACCAGCCTTTCCTCTATGATGATGACGAGCTTCATCTGCTGCTCGGGACGGACAAGGATTTCGACAAGGCGCGAAACAAGCGCCCCGATCTGCCGAGGAACAGCGCCCCGATCCGGCGCGCGCTGCTCGGCGACAAACGCAATGACGAAAACCTGATCGTCTCGCAGCTTCACACCACCTTCCTCAGATTTCACAACAAGGTGGTGGATACGCTGGCCAGCAGCGATTTCGAGCTCTGTCAGCAGACGGTGCGTTGGCACTACCAATGGATCGTTCTGCATGATTTCCTGCCGCGGATCATCGGCAAGGAGACCTATGAACGCGTCATTGTCGGAAGAGGCGAAAAGCCGAATATTCGCTTCTATAATCCGCAGGGCCGCTACGCCTTTATCCCGGTCGAATTCTCGGTCGCGGCTTACCGATATGGGCACACGATGGTGAGGCCGAGCTATTCCCTGAACAGGATCGTGACGAAGGCCAGGCCCTCCGAGCAGGAGTTCAACGGGAAGACGGCGACGTTCAACCGCATTCCGGTCTTCTCCCTAACCGACACGGCGCTGGAGCCGCTGGCGAATTTGAATGGCTTTCGCGAACTTCCCGACTTCTGGTCGATCGACTGGGCCTTCTTTTTCGATGGTGTCGCCCCGGATGGAGTGCCGCCGGTCGGCGCCGTTCTGCCGCAGCCTTCCTATAAGCTCGACACGCTGCTGGTCGATCCGCTGACCAGCCTGCCGGACCACCAGCGGGAGCCGATCAAGATCCGCAGGGCGCTTGCCGCCTTGAACCTCCTGCGCGGCTGGCGGATGGGACTGCCTTCTGGCCAGGCGGTCGCCCGCCACATGGAAATGGAGGCGCTGTCGGACGAGCAGCTGTTCGACAGCGAGGATGCCGACAGGAAGGAGGCGCGTGGCAAATTGCTGACCCATCACGCCGGCATCTTCAACGGCAACGCGCCGCTGTGGTTCTACATCCTGCGCGAGGCGGAGATAGCAGGAAACAGCCAGCATCTCGGGCCGGTCGGCGGCACGATCATTGCCGAGGTCATCGCCGGCCTCATCCGAGAGGATCGCCATTCATTCCTGGCGCAATGGCCGAAGTGGCGGCCGACATTGCCGAGCGCCGAAGCCGGTCATTTCACCATGGCCGATCTGATCAACTTCACGAACGGGTAGCCGATCTCGCGCGGCGCGAAACTGCGCTGGGCCCGGTGACTCAACCTGGAAAAGGCCGCGAGAGCGGCCTTTTTCGCGTTCATCGCCTTCAGATTGCGCGGGTAAGCTTTCGTTCACCGTTTTTTATTAAATTTGAAGTGAGTTTTTTCGGTCACTGCCCAGCCAGCCTGCGGAAGCGATAAGAGTATGGCGTTTGTTTCCTTTCCTCGGCGAACCCTTTTGCCCGTTATCCTCTCGGCGGCGCTGACGACCTGTTCGATCAGCGACGGACTGGTGCCGCCCGCCAATGTCGACAACGGCACCAGGGTTAGCTCGATCTCGCCCGCGCGGGCGCCAGCGGCGCGCATGGCGCCCTCGGTCCGAATGGCACCTGTGGAAAGTCAGGCCTCCTATCCGGTTTCCAGTGCGCCCGTCGGCAATAGCCAGGGCTCCGTCGATTACCTCGATACGCCGAACCTTGCCGGTACTGGCCACGCTGCACGAGCCGCTCCGCCGCAAACCGCACAGGGGCGCAAGCTGCCGATGATCGACAGCGACGAGGCGCTGGCGCAGCAGAACCAGAACTGGGGCGGCACGCAGGATCTTGCGATCCCATCCGGCGGCGTCAACATGGATGATGAGCTGGGGGCCGAGCCGGTCGTCGGGCTGGCGCAGGAACAACAGCAACAGATCGCCGAGGGTAATGCCACCGAACCGGTTGTCGACGGCATCGGCACCGACAATCCGACGCAGCTCAACCAGCCCATGCGGCAGCCCGCGCAGCAACCAATGCCGCAACCGGCTGCGCAGACGCAGATGAGCCGGGCGCCCGCCTGGAACGACGGCAGCCCGGTGGTGGCGCCGACCCGTGTTCCCGAAGAGGACGAGAGCGAAGAGGTCGCGATGCTGCGGCCGAACAATCCGATGATGAGCGAGCCGGCGGCACCCGTCGATCCCAGCGTCATGCCATCCTCCGAGCTTGCCTGCCGGCGCGAGCTGAAGCGCATGGGCGTGCTCTTCGACGACAAGCCGCCGATTTCGAACGGCCCGGCCTGCCAGGTGCCTTATCCGGTGTCGCTGAAGGGGCTTTCCGGCAATATCGGCGTCCGCCCGGCCGTAACGCTGAACTGCCAGGTGACGCTCGCCTTCGCCAAATGGGTGAAGAACGAACTGGCACCGTCCGCCCGCTACCGCTACTGGTCCGGGATCAAGACGATCCAGCCGCTTGGCGGCTATTCCTGCCGGCGCATGAACAACAGCCGACAGAAATACAATCCGATGTCGGAACACGCCCGCGGCAACGCCATCGACGTCGGCAAGTTCGTGCTGAAGAACGGCCACGAGATCGACGTGCGCAAGAAGGGTCTGTTCTCGCTGCGCGAGGGGCGGCTGCTGAAGGCGGTGCGCAGCGACAGCTGCCGCTATTTCAACACCGTACTCGGGCCGGGCAGCAACCCGGAGCATTGGAACCACTTCCACTTCGATCTTCGCTCCCGCAAAAGCGGCAAGGCCTATTGCGACTGATGCATGTCCTCCTAAACCATGCGGCGGATGCTGATGTTGCGGCCGCAATTGGGCCGGGCTGGCAGAAAACGGTTCATCCCCGCCGCAGGGCGCGCTATAGATCGGCCAGGCGGATTGCCGTTTCGAGAGTTTGATCCATGAGCTATGATTTCCACGTCGGCCAGAAGGTCGTCTGCATCAACGATACCTTCAAGCATGTCAGCATCGACCAGCTCATCCGCAAAGGCGAGATCTATACAATCCGCTGGGTGGGCGAATATACCCATTATATCGACGGCACCTTCATCGGGGTGAAGCTCGCGGAAATCAATCGCGGCAATGACGACGGGCCGGAAGGTTATGGTGCTGCCGACATGCCTTATCGCGCGACGCGCTTCCGGCCGCTGGTGAAGGACAAGATCTCGTCGCTGCGCAAGCTTCTGGCGCCGACGCCCGATGCGCCGGTGGAACCGAAGGAAAAAATCAGGAAGAAAGAGAAGGTCTGAACGCCCCACGACACCGATCAGATCGTCTTTCTGCTGAGGAACAGCGCAGTCTCTCTGCGGACCTCAAGCACGCCGCTGCGTTGGCTGAACGCATCGGCAATGGCTTGACGGAACCTGACGAGTTGAGGTTCGCCGGCGCCATCGCCGGGCGGATAGGAGGTGAGCGCCAGGAATACATCCTCGGGCTCGGTGATCCGCAGGCTTGCCGGATGCTGCGACATGGTCACGTTTCCAAACTGCGACCGCATCGATCGCTCGGCAGCGTCATATCCGAAGGCTTCGGCAGCGGGATCGGAAGGGGCACTGCCGAATACGGTCGTCAGCGCATAGATCTCGCGCATTGCCGGCACCGTTGGTTGTGACCGCGAGTAAGCCGCCCGGCCTCAGCACTCTCGACATGTCCGCGATGCCGGCAGCCGGGTCGGGCAGGTGATAGAGCATATGCATCGCGACCACCGCATCGAAGGCGCCATCTTCGAAGGGGAGCGCGGCGGCGTCGGCCTGGCAGCCCCGGACGGAGCCGAACGGTAGTGTGCTGCAACGCGCCACAGCCTCTTCGACCATGCCTTGCGAAAGGTCGGCGAGCGTCAGGTCAATATCCGCCGGCAGCAGACCTGCCGTTGCCGCCCAGAACCAGGCCGGCCCGCAGCCGACATCGAGGACACGATCGCCCGGATTCAGGGACAATTGCGTGGCAACCCATGGAAACCAGGCTGTCTCGGCGATGGTGTATTGGCTATGCAGTCGAGCCCGCGCAGCGAGCTTCCGGCTGTCGCCATACTGCCCCGCATTGTCTGCTGTTATGGAGGACATGTCATCTCTCTGGGTTTCTTCACAGGATGCGCGCCCTGCCTCTAGTTCGCCGGCAGAGCCTATAGATGGCCCCATTCCCGGACAAGACGTGACCTTGCGCAGCGGGCCAGCTTGCTCGCATAGCTGCCGCTGAGGGTTGCCCGGATATGGCGCGTTTCCGCCTATAGAGCTAAATCGCATCCGATTAAATCGGAATGGTGTTGACATCGGTTTTGGCGGAGCGTATTAGAGCGCATCCGATTTAATCGGATGCGAATAAAACTTAAACCGAAAGGATATCACCATGACCGAGAAGCTTATCTTTACCGGCAAAACCCACATCTCCGGCGGCCGCGACGGCTCCGCACGCAGCAGCGACGGCACGATCGACATCAAGCTGCCGCAACCGCATCCGGCCGCCGAAAACCTGTTTGGCATCGCCTGGTCGGCCTGCTACATCGGCGCCATCGAGCTTGCCGCTGCCCAGAGAAAGATCACGCTGCCGGCCGGTCCCGAGGTCGACGCGGAGATTACTCTCAACGCCGACAAGGGCTCCTTCTTCCTGAGGGCGCGCCTCAATGTCAGCCTGGCCGGCATCGATCGCGACGTCGCGCAGGAGCTGATCGAGGCAGCCCATGGCATCTGCCCTTATTCCAAGGCGACACACGGCAATATCGACGTCGAGACCAAGCTTGTCTGAGCGGGGAAGGTTAGACCACACCGTCAGAGGATTTGATGCGGAGGGCCTGCCGATCGGCTGGCAGACCCCTTCCTGAGGTAGCAGGCACCGAAAACCTTGCCGATCTGGAGAACATGCCATGATCAATAGCCACGTCCAGTCGCACCAGGCCTATGACGAATTTTCACTTGTGCTTGACCCTGATGTCTATCAGCCATTGCCCGATGATTGGCTGGTCGGCATCACCGACGTCGTCAACTCGACCACGGCGATCCGGTCCGGGCGCTATGAAGACGTCAACTATGCGGGCGCATCTGTTATCGCCGCCCTCGGCAATGCCTGGGGATCGTTCGATTTCCCCTTCGTGTTTCGCGGAGACGGGGCAGCATTCGCCTTGCCGCCACAGGGCATCATGGCGGCGACATCGGCATTGCGGCAGGTGGCGAGCTTTGCAAGAGCCGATCTCGATCTTACCCTTCGTATCGGGCTGCTCACCGTACGCGAAATTCGCACCAATGGGCGCGACGTCAGAATTGCCCGCTATGCCGCCTCCGAGAACGCGACCTATGCGATGTTTACAGGGGGCGGGCTCAAATGGGCGGAGCAGCAGATCAAGAGCGGCCGGTATCTGGTCAGCCGGGCCGCTACGCGACGAAGCCTGATCTGACTGGACTGAGCTGTGACTGGACCCCGTTCCCAAGCCAGCGAGGCGAGATCCTGTCGCTGCTGGTCGAGCCAAGTGACCATATCAGTCCCGAGCTCTTTGCGGCGCTGGCGAAACGCGTGCTTGCGGTTTTCGATGCCGCGCCGCGCCAATCTCATCCGCTTCCCGCCGGTGTTCCCTTGTCAGGAGACAGCGGCAAGCAGGTCGATGCGAAAGGCTGGTCGGAGGTCGCCGCCAGCTCGGATTTCCGCAAGTTCGACGACGGTTTGCGCCTGACGCTGGACTGCACGCCGGAACAGATCGACAAGGTCGAAGCGATCCTCGTTTCGGCAAGGGCGCGCGGCGAGATCAACTTCGGACTGCACCGCCAGTCGCATGCGCTGATGACTTGTCTCGTACCATCGGACAGGCCGGATTCGCACCTGCATTTCCTTGACGGAATGGGCGGCGGTTATGCCAGTGCGGCCGAGATGATGGAGGCCGGTGCGCATGGCGACGTCCAGCATCATGCTCGCTGAAGACCCGTTCAGCCGGCGAGATGTCGTGACCGCCAAGAGACCTAAGCGGGCGTGCCTGTTTCCCGCATGGCCAGGTTTGCCAGCATCTCAGTGAGCTGAGGCAACGCCAATTCGGCTTCCTTTTCTATCGCGGCGGCGGTGAACCATCTGAGCTCGGTGTGTTCATCACCGATAAGTCGCGGCCGGCCGTGCCATTTGTCGACGTGATAAACATGGAAGGTGACGGATGCTTCGGGCGGGCCTTCCGATCCGAACCGTCCTGCAAACTGCCAGAGCTCCGGCGTGACGCCTATTTCTTCCATCAATTCCCGGCACATTGCCGTCTCGGCGTCTTCGCCCTCTTCGATATGGCCGCCCGGGAGGCTCCAGCGATCCGGGTGCACCTTGCGCTCGGAACTGCGCCTGGCGAGAAGAACGGTTCCGTTCCGGCTCAAGACGCCCATCGCGATGTCAGGCATGCATTCTCCTCTCCTCATCGATCTCGCGCCGATGCTGCCCGCAGCCACGGCTCTTTGCAATGACCAGTCGTCCATTGAGACAGTCGAGGTATAGCCTGACAGGGTAAGTTGACCCCCTCATTGCCCGGGCGCATAGTCCCCGGACAGACGCGAATGACCTGCTGCTGCGAACGAGGTCGGTCAGTCGATCTTCGTCCGTTTCCGAACAGATCAAACGGAGAGGAGAGCGTCATGCCACCCACATCCCTATCAATGCCCACGCGGCGCGAGCTGCTTGCGGCCACAGCCGCAGCCGGGGCCATCGGCATGCTTGGCGGGACGCGCAGCGCTGAGGCAAACGGCGACGGGCTTATCCCGTTCAGCGTCAATTTCCCCGAGCATCAGCTTGACGATTTGCGCCGGCGCGTCGCGGCCACCCGTTGGCCTGACAAGGAGACCGTCGCGGACGATACCCAGGGCGTGCAGCTCGCAACGATCCAGAAACTCGCGAAGCATTGGGCGACGGATTACGACTGGCGCAAGATGGAGGCGCGGCTCAATGCGCTGCCGCAGTTCATCACCGAGATCGACGGGCTGGATATCCACTTCATTCACGTCCGCTCCCAGCATAAAAATGCGCTGCCGTTGATCGTCACACATGGATGGCCCGGCTCGATCATCGAGCAGTTGAAGATCATCGAACCGCTCACCGATCCCACGGCGCATGGCGGGAGTGAAGCGGACGCATTTGACGTGGTGATCCCGTCTTTGCCAGGCTACGGCTTTTCCGGGAAACCGACGGGGTCGGGGAACTGGAACCCGCCGCGCATCGCGCACGCCTGGGTGACGCTGATGCAACGTCTCGGCTACACGAAGTTCGTGGCGCAGGGTGGCGACTGGGGCAACGCGGTGACCGAATTGATGGCGGTGCAGGAGCCGCCGGGATTGCTCGGCATCCACACGAACATGGCGGCCACGGTTCCTGCTGACATCGCCAAGGCTCTTGCCGCCGGCGGCATGCCGCCAGCCGACCTGTCGCCGGACGAAAGGCGCGCCTTCGATCAGCTCGACGATTTCTACAAGAATGGACTGGGCTATGCGATCGAGATGAACAACCGGCCGCAGACGCTCTACGGGATTGTCGACTCGCCGGTCGGGCTTGCGTCGTGGATGCTCGATCACGACATCCGCAGTTACCGGATGATCGCCCGCGTTTTCGACGGAGAGCCCGAGGGGCTGACGAAGGACGATATTCTCGACAACGTCACGCTCTACTGGCTGACGAACACAGCAATCTCCTCGGCACGCCTCTATTGGGACAACGCGCACCATCCGTCGGGCGGGTTCTTCGACCCCAGGGGCATCAAGATCCCGGTGGCGGTCAGTGCTTTTCCCGATGAGATCTACCAGGCGCCGCAGAGCTGGGCTGAGAAGGCCTATCCGAAGCTCATCCACTACGCCAGGCTGCCGAAGGGCGGTCACTTCGCCGCCTGGGAACAGCCGATGGCTTTCACTGCCGAGCTCAGGACGGCGTTCCGGCCGTTGCGGCAGTAGACCCGCCCCGGATCAGGCGACTGATGCCGCGATCACGATTTCTCCGGTTCGCCCTGGGTTGACCGCAGCAGGTTGTCGCGCAGCGTCGTCACCGATTTCTGCACGACGGGAAAGTCGTCGCCGAGGCCGATGGCGCCAAGCAGCGCGTTGCCGGGATCGGTTTCAACCAGTTGGCGTCCTGCCGGCGTCAGGCTGACCCGCACCTGCCGCTCGTCGGCGGGATCGCGGTGACGGGTGATAAAACCATTCGACTCCAGCTTCTTGAGGATGGGCGTCAGCGTGTTGGATTCGAGGAACATCTTTTCCCCCAACACGCCGACGGTCTGGTCGTCCTCTTCGGAGAGGGCCACCATGGCGATATATTGGGTATAGGTCAGGCCAAGCTCGTCCAGGATCGGCTTATAGGCGCGGCCGAAGGCGAGATTTGCCGAATAGACCGCGAAGCACAGGAAATTGGAAAGTTTCCTACCGTCCTTGCCCGCTGGCGGGGAGGCGGGCGCGGGCATATCCGGCCCCTTAGCTGCTTTAGATGTCGGCATCGGTCCATCCTGTCCAAGCTTTCTGACGATGAGATCTATATAAATCGCATCCGATTAAATCGCAATAGTGTCGAAGTCGGTTTTCGATCCTGCCGTTTGTGGTGACTCGACAAAGATCAGCGGAAACTCCTGGGAGGCTTCCCATACTTCTTGCGAAAAGCGGTCGCGAAATGGGCGGAGTCGGAGAATCCGATTTCAAAGGCGATCGCCGTCATGGGCAGTGTGCTATTTTCGACTAGAAACCGGCCATAGCGCAATCTCGTCTCGACGATAAAACGCTTCGGGGTCATGCCGATATTGTCCTGGAACAGACGCGCGAACTGGCGTGGTGACAGGCCGACCAGAGAGGCCACCTGTTCCGGTGAGACGTCGCGGCCTTTCCGACTCTCGATGAGAACAACGGCTCGCTGTATGCGCGAATCTTCTGTGCGGCGAAATGTTGTGGCGCGGCCGTGATCGAAGGCGCTCATGTGCTTCTGTTCCGAGAGCGAAAGCTGGTGCACGGCCTTGGCCGCCCGATCCGGTCCGCAATGCGTGCGGATGAGTTCAGTCATCAGCGACAGGATCGATACGCCGCCGGGCACGGTAATGCGGCCGTTTTCGATCAGGAAGTCATCGCGCGTGGAGAAGGCAAGACGCGGGAAGGCAATCCGGAAATCCTCCGCGTGAAAGGGATGAACGCACGCCTTGCGTCCGGCGAGCAGTCCTTCCTGCGCCAATATGAAGGCGCCGGTGCAGACGCCAATTACCGGCACACCCGCCGATGCCGCCACCCTGAGATAGTCGCGATGCTTGCTAGGTGCGGCGCGCAGATGTGGCAGGAGGCCACCGATAACCACGACGTAGTCGAAGTCGGTCGGGTTAATGTAGGGCGCATCGGCGTGAACCCGAATGCCGCAGCTGGCGACCGCTGCATGGCCCGGAGCCCCCATGATCGACCAGCGACAATGTAATGGACGGGAATTGTCGGCAAAGTCCGCCGCATGCCTGAGAGGCTCGACGATACCCGTCAGCGACATCATCGGGAAGGTCGGCCAGAGGAGAATGCCGACAGAGAGATCGGCCTTTCGGTCGCGTGCGACCAGAAGTCGCTCGGCCCAAAGATCGTCGAGCCAGCGCACATAGTCCGGCTTATTGGCAGATATTTCGGAGGGTTCCTCGGATGTGATCATGGCGCAAGGCAATGATAGAACAGCCATGTCCATTTTTCAAAGAAAATGTCCGATTTATAAAATTCAACGGCAGTCTTCAGTGTCAAGTTTGCTCTCGTCGAACGCGACATCCGGGGACAGAAACCACCGGACCGGGGAACCAACAAAACAAGGATCAGAACAATGGCACTTTCTCTTTCGAGAAGGATGGTGATGTGCGCTCTGCTGGCAGGCAGCTTCATGTCCCTTTCATCTATCGCCAATGCTTTCGAACTTGCCGAGCATGGCAAGCTGACGGTTGCCTTCACCGGCGACATGCCCGGCTCCGGCTGGCAGGACGGGAAACTGATAGGCTATGACGGTGAAATCATGCAGCGCATTGCCGACAAGCTCGGCCTCAAGATTCAGCCTGCGCTCATGGAATGGTCGGGTACCATCGCCTCCGTTCAGTCAGGCCGCGTCGACGTCATGCTCGGCACCATGGGCTGGACCGAAAAACGTACGAAGATCATGACACTGTCCGAGCCGATCCACTACTTCAAGAACGGCATCATGCAATCGACGAAGACGAACTGGGACAAGCTTTCCGATCTGGAAGGCAAGAAGATCGGCACGATCACCGGCTTTTCGTTCATTCCGGAATTGAAGAGCATCAAAGATCTCCAACTCTCGCTCTACGACACTTCCGATGCGGCCGTGCGCGATCTTATCGCCGGGCGCATCGACGCTGTCATCGGCGATCCGCCGGTGATCTCCTACGCCATCAAGCAGAACCCCGATTGGAATATGCACTTCCTCGCCTTCACCGATAACAGTCCGGATTTCCCGCTGCTGACCGGTCTCGGGCAGGTCGTCTATGGCCTCAATCAGAAGAACGACGATCTGCGCCAGAAGATGGACGCGATCATCGCCGACATGTGGAAGACTTGCGAGATGAAGGAAATCGGCGCCCGTTACGGATTGTCGTCGGATGTCTGGTTCAAGCCTGTGGGTCAAAATTTCCGCGCCGGCGTCGATCGCCCCGCAGATTACAAGCTGCCGTCCTGCGCAGCTGGCGGCTGAACGGCCGTGCGGACGGAAGCTGCAATCGGCGGCTTTCGTCCACCCTCTTCGCCTACTGCATAATTCCTTAAATCGGAATCGATTTCAGGAGAAAATTATGCAGCAATTCAAAGTGCTACAGCGTCCTTGGCGCGTCTGAAAAGACGCGCGGCGCTGTAGATATGATCGCATAAGGAAACGGCGATGAATGCGCTTCTGAGTGTTGCAGGCCTGCGCAAGAGCTATGGTCCTATCGAAGTTCTCAAAGGCATCGATTTCGATGTCGCGCCGGGTGAGAAGATTGCCCTGATCGGTCCGTCCGGCTCCGGGAAATCCACCTGTCTGCGCTGCATGAATTTTCTGGAAAAGCCCAGTACCGGCGAGATCCGCCTCGACGGCGAGCGGATCGGTGTGCGCAACGGCCATGCCATGAGCGATCGACAACTTGCACCGCAGCGCGCCGAGATGGGCATGGTCTTCCAGCTCTTCAATCTCTGGCCGCATCTATCGGTGACGGAAAACGTGGCGATCGCGGCGCGCAAGGTGCGCGGCCTGCCTGCTGCCGAAGCACGCGAACTGGCTTTGGAAATGTTGGCCAAAGTCCATATGACACACCGCGCCGACGCCTCACCGCTCGAACTGTCCGGCGGCCAGCAGCAGCGTGTCGCGATTGCGCGAGCGCTTGCCCAGAAGCCAAAGCTCATGCTGTTCGACGAGCCGACATCCGCACTCGATCCCGAACTGGTCCAGGAGGTTCTGAAAGTGATGGAGGAGCTGGCAGCCGAAGGGCGCACGATGCTGATCGTCACGCACGAGATCGCGTTTGCGCGCGACATTGCCGATCGCGTCCTGTTTCTTGACGGCGGCACCATCGTCGAAGCCGGGTCGGCACGCCAGGTCATAACCGCTCCCCGCGAAGCGCGCACCCAAGCGTTTCTCAACAAGATCCGGCACTAGGCGCGTCATGACCGGATTTTCCATATTCTTCTCGGTCGTCGAGGGGCTCGTCGCCGGGCTCGGCGTAACCGTTTTCGTCACGATCGCCTCACTGGCGCTCGCAGCCGTCTTCGGGTTCCTTCTCGCCCTGCTCAGGCAATTTGCCGGGATCAAGTTCATCGATCTCGCGATCGATGCCTGCTGCGAGATTCTCTGCAATGTGCCGGCCTTGACGCATCTGTTCATCCTCTATTTCGGGCTTGCCAGCCTCGGCGTGAAATTGACGTCGATCACGGCGGCCGTCCTCGGCCTCGGGCTCATCGGAGCGGCGATCACCTGCGCAATCTTTCGCGCCGGTTTCGCCGCGCTGCCTGGCGGGCAGGCGGAGGCGGCGCTTGCCGCAGGGCTGACCCCACTCCAGACGATCTTTGAGATCCTGACGCCACAGGCCATGCGGATAGCGCTTCCGGGGCTCGGGAATTACGCGGTGCAGCTTCTCAAGGATACCTCCGTCGTCTCGGCCATTGCGGCGCCGGAAATCATGTTCTTTGCCCGTTCAATGGTGACGTCGTCCTTCCAGACAACAATGATCTACGCGACGGCGGCGGCACTCTACCTGTTGCTGAGCTTGCCATTGATGCAGGTCACGCGGTTCCTCGAAAGACGTTACGGGAGATTGAGAGGATGAGTGCTTTTCTAGCGCCCTATGGCGATAATGGTGCCGAATGGCTGCCTCTCCTGATGCGGGCGATGGTGAATACGGCCCTGCTTTCCGTTTGTGCCTTTGCCCTGGCATTCGTTTTTGGCTTGCTGCTGTCGCTCTGCCAGAAATCCAGTTTCGCGGCGCTAAGGTATTTTGCGGCCCTTTATGTGACGATCGTGCGTGGCGTGCCGCTGCTGGCGGTTTTGTTTCTGCTTTATTTCGGCTTGCCGGGTATCGGGATCGTCTTTGATGCTTTCGGCGCGGCGATTGCGGGCCTGGCGTTGTGTTTCGCGGCCCAGGTCGCAGAGCTTTTCCGCGCCGGCCTGAAGGCTATACCGGCCGGGCAGAGCGAGGCAGCGTTGGCTGCCGGCTTCACCCCGGCCCAGAGCTTCGTCCTGATCATCCTGCCGCAGGTCGCGCGTGTCATTCTGGCGCCGATGATCATCACCTTCGTCTCGCTGCTCAAGGATTCTTCTCTCGCTTCGCTGATTACCGTCAACGAACTGGTCCTCACCGGGCGGTCCATGGCGACCGAGTATTTCCTGCCCTTGCAAATCTACATTGCCGTCGGCCTCTGCTATTTCGCAATAGCCTGGCCTTTCTCGGTCCTCTCGCGCCGGCTAGCCCTTCCAGCCGCCCGCTAACTCGTCATCACAAGGCCAAGACCATGACCATTGAAACGACCGTTGCCACGGGCAACGCACGTCGGCATGCAACGCAATCGCATGAACCTCGTTGGCCGGTGATCCTCATGACGCCCGATGTCAGCGAGGCGCCTGATGCGCCGACCGAGACGGAGTATGTGGTGCGCGCCAACTATGCGGACGCGATAGCCGAGGCCGGGGGAATTCCGTTGATCCTGCCTTACAACACCCGGGACCTGGCATCGGCGTTGGCACTCGCCGATGGGATCGTCCTCACCGGTGCGCGGCCGGGGACGGAGGTGACAGGCGCGCGCAGACAGTTCGAAATTCAGCTGGTCGAGCAGGCCTTGAAAACGGGCAAGCCGCTTCTCGGCATATGCCATGGCATGCAACTGATCGGTGAATGCCTTGGAGGTAAATTTCAAACCGTGCTGCCGGCCGCCGTCGTATCCCACATCCCGCAAGGTATTCCCGACGTGTTGGCGCACGAGATCACGATCGAGCCGGGCAGCGTGCTGATCGATTGGGTGGGGAAGGGGCCGGCACGCGTCAATAGCCTGCACCGGCATGCCTTGGCCGGCCACGGGCGCTTCCGTATCGCTGCAAGGGCGCCGGACGGCATCATCGAAGCATTCGAAGGGGAAACGGACGGCTTTTGCCTCGGCATCCAGTGGCACCCTGAATACCGGCTGACCGAACTCGACAGGAATATCATGAGGGCCTTCGTCGACCGCAGCGCAGAAGCGGCGGCCCGCAAGGCACGCGATGCTTCATCGGCTGGAAGCGATCGCGTACGCCAACGGCTGGCACAGCTCGAGCTTGCTCTGCCGGAAGCATCCTTGCCGCCAAGTGCTTTTTCCGGGGCCGTGCGAACCGGCAATGTCATCACCGTTTCCGGTCAGGTGCCGCTGAAGGACGGCGTAGTACTGCATACGGGACATCTCGGAGTGGACGTCTCCATCGAAGAGGGACGGGAAAGCGCGCGCTGGGCGCTTCTCAATGCGCTTGCGCAGCTGGAGAGGGCTGCGGGCGGCTTTGACAACATTCTGGGCTTCGTCCGGTTGGCGGGCTATGTCGCGGCGGATGCTGCTTTCGAGCGCCACGGCGCCGTCGTCGATGGCGCTTCGGAACTACTCCGAGAGCTTTTCCCGGATCGATGGGCGCATGCCCGTATCGCGATCGGCGTAACGTCCCTGCCGCGCGGGGTTCCCGTTGAGGTCGAGTTGGCGGCCGTCGTCGGCGACGAGGCTTGAGATGGCGCGCGTTGCGGTGATCGGCGCCGGCGTCATCGGCGTATCGTCGGCCTATCTTCTGGCCCGGGCGGGGCATGATGTGACACTTATCGATGCGGCAAGCGAGCCGGGCATGGGGGCGAGTGCCGGCAACGCCGCGCAGCTGTCCTGGGCCTATGGTGACGCAATGGCATCACCAGCCCTGCTGAAACATCTGCCAGCCATTGCGATGGGCCGCGATCCGGCCTTCCGGATCCAGTGGCAACTCGACCGGGACTTTCTCTGCTGGGGCCTGAAATTTATTGCCAATACCCCGTTCAGATGTTGGTGGAACAATACGCAGGACATCCTGCGCCTTGCCGAACAATCCCGTCACGAGCTCGCAATCCTGCTTAAGGAAACAGATATTGAATTCGACTATCGTGTCGCCGGAAAACTGCATCTCTACGCCGATCGGCAAAGTTTTGCTGCCGCGGATTCCAGTGTCGCGCGCAAGAACGCCCTTGGCTTCGAACAGCGCCTGCTGACGCGAATGGAGGCGGAAAACATCGAACCTGCACTCGTCGCGTATCAGGGAGAGATTGCCGGGGCCGTTTACACTCCAGGTGATGCCCTCGGCGATGCGGCCGGATTTTGCCGCCAGCTCACCGCCTGGATGATCAAGCGCCGGCAGGTGTCGGTGCTTTTCGGCAGGAGGATCTCGAGCTTCGTCCAAACGGGAGGCGTGCTGACAGGATTGAGGTTCGAGGACCGCGACGAGCTTCGCGTCGATGCGGCCATCGTTGCGGCAGGACCGCAGATCTGTTCCCTCATATCCGATTTGCCTGAAGTCCGGGACATACGCCCCGTCAGAGGCTACTCGCTCACCATTCCAAGAAC
Source organism: Rhizobium leguminosarum (assembly GCF_002953715.1). Classification (GTDB taxonomy): domain Bacteria; phylum Pseudomonadota; class Alphaproteobacteria; order Rhizobiales; family Rhizobiaceae; genus Rhizobium; species Rhizobium leguminosarum_V. The sequence goes on along the minus strand of NZ_CP025012.1, from coordinate 2,535,917 downwards.
TGGCCTTGCACCAAGCATCAGCCTGACAGACGCCAAGCGAAAGCTTGCCTTTGCAGCCATCGGCGACCGTTTTCGTGTCGCCGGACTGGCAGACATCGAGCGTCCCGGGGCCGGTTTTGATGCCAGACGTTTCGACACGCTCAAGCTGGCCGCGTCTGCTGTGCTGCCCGACCTTTTCGAGCGATCGGACGAACTGATGAGATGGTCGGGCGAGAGGCCTATGACTCCGACCTCCAAGCCTATTATCGCCGCCTCCCGACGCATCAAAGGTCTCTACATCAATGCCGGTCACGGCATGTTGGGATGGACGCTTGCATTAGGCTCTGCCCGCCGCGTGGTCGATCTCGTTCGATAAGTCGGTGGCTGGCGCCTGGTGCTTACAGTTGCTGACGCTCTTCCACCTGCCGCAGCGTTCCGGCAGAGACCGCCGAGACTTCGCTCAATTCATACCTCTTTACATCCATCTGATCGTTCCGGATCATAAAATCCGGAACGAAGTGACTCAGGACTCATGACCAAAGGGAATCCGGAATGCGGGTTGGTCCTAGCCGAATTTCTCGGTCGTATCGGCCTTGCCGAACACCCAGTAGCCGGATGCCTTGATCCAGCCGAGCGGGCAACCTCGTTCCAGCAGGTAGGCGCGGATATCGCGTGTCACCGAGGCTTCCGCCGCAACCCAGATGAAGGTTTCCGGCTGGATATCGACCGTGCTCAACAGTTTCAGCAGTGCAGCGGCATCGGTTGCCCGAGAAAGAGGCCGATGCGCCCAGCGGACGTGCAGTTCGGCTGATGTCTCGAAGACTTGTTCTTCGAACGGGCCGGTGACGGCTGCAATTGTGGTAATGACGGTTCCGGCGCTGCTCTCCTCGATCCGGCGGCCGATCGCCGGCAGTGCCGTTTCGTCGCCGATCAGCAGCCACCGCTTTACCGTGTTGGAAACCACGGCAGAGCCCCTTGGTCCGCCGATCTCGAGCCTGTCACCGGCGCGCGCGTCGATCGCCCATTGGGTCACTGGACCTGCCTCATGCAAGGCGAAGTCGATGGTCAGTTTTCGTTCGGTGTTATCGTAGCGGCGCGGCGTGTAGTCACGGCGTTCTTCGCCGCCATCTGCGGCCGGTACGAAAATCTTGATGTGGTCGTCGGGCGCAAGGCTGATGAAATCGGCAAGATCATCGCCGGTTAATGTGATGCGGCGCATGCCGGGGGTGATGTCGACAATGCTTTCGACCGCCAGGGTGCGCCGTCGCGTGTCGTGGCGGACCCGTTCGATGCCGGGGGCCGGTGAAATCTGATCTTCGAGTTGATTGTTATCCATGTGTCCTCAGGAGCTTTTGAGCTCGATCCGCAGGACACAGTCGCGCAGATCGAAGCCGCAAAGCCGTTCGATCATACGCGTTGAGTGACGTTAACGCTTACGTGGCCGGGTGACCCGACCATTGACGGCATGATGTAGCCGACGACGGCGGCATGTGCAACCGCAAGGGCCCTAGCAATGGCGATGATTGCCAAAGTTTAACTTTCCGGCGGTATTTCGGTCGGGCAATGATCAGCTGCTCAACGCGCAGGCGGTCATGGAGAAGACAATGGACAGCAGAATCCAGGACGTGCTCGACATCTATCACGCGATGATCGAGACGGAGCATAACAGCCCGCGCGAACTGCCTCCGGGCGGCCGCGATGGAGGGGAGGATCAGCGGCTGCGCGCGGTCGGGCCTGCGACCGGGCAGTTCATTAATATCCTCGCCAAGAGCCTCAAGAGCCCGACCATTCTCGAACTCGGCACCTCCTTCGGTTATTCCGGGATATGGCTGGCGGAAGCCGCGCGCGCTTCCGGCGGGCGGCTTATCACCATGGAAATGCACGGTTACAAATCGGCCTACGCACGCGACATGGCGGTCAAGGCAGGGCTCGCAGAGTATGTGGAATTCAAGGTTGGGGATGCCGTCCAGATGATCGGCGCGCTTTCCTCCGGCATCGACTTCGTGCTGGTGGATCTGTGGAAGGATCTCTACGTTCCCTGCCTCGAGGCTTTCTATCCCAGGCTCAATCCGGGCGCGATCATCGTCGCCGACAATATGCTGCGCCCGGGAGGCGACGATCTCAAACGCTACGGTGAGGCAGTCCGTGCCAGGCCCGGGATATCAAGCGTGCTGCTGCCAGTCGGCAGCGGGCTTGAGGTCAGTCGGTTCGATTGAGGCTGAGGTGAGATTAGCGGCCATTTTGTTTTTAGTTGCAGCAAAAAAGAAGACACGTTTTAAGCTAATGTCCGACACGGTTCCGATCAAAGCTCTGCGTTATTGCGAGCTTTGGAGATGTGATGTCGGGCATTCTTATCGCCACCCTTTTGGCAACGGTTTCTGCAAAGATTCCCGCCGGATTTTCCAGCGGTGACCTCCTTTATTCTGATTGCGGCGGCTCACGGCAGTTTGTCGTTGGATATGTCGCGGGTTGGTTGGACAAGTGGAACCGGGACGAGTATCTGGCCCGCCGAATTTTCACCGAAGTCGTTCCCGCGCCGAAAGCAATGGTGAACTCGGCGTATTTTGCCAACTCCGTTGGGGTAAACGTCTGTGTGCCGGTGGGAACGACGGCGGAAGCAATCAGCAATACGTTGTGTACATTCCTGGAAGAGAATCCCGGCATACGCGAGGCCACGGGCGACGAGCTGATGACGACGTTGATCGCCTACAAATACCGCTGCCCCGCGCCGTAGGGCGTCGAACTTACGCCGGCTTGTTGGCTTCGATGAAACGGCGCAGCGACGTGGCGGCATTCAGCATGTGGGCGCGCATGCGTCGCGATGCCATTTCGCCATCGCCTTCGGCGATCGCCTGCATGATCGCCTCGTGTTCGTCCCGGGATCGGCGCAGCCGTTCGCCCTGGCGCAATTGCGTGCGCCGGAAGGCGTTCAGGCGGTTGCGCACGGCGATCGCCTGTTCGGCAAGGAAGCCATTGTGGGTGGCGTGATAGATGGCTTCATGGAATTGGCGATTGAAGCTGTCATAGGCGTCGAAATTTCCGGCTTCGACAATCGGCTCTGAGAGGTCGTGCAGTTCGATCAGGTGGCTCCGCTCCAGCGGCGTCATGCGGTAGGTGGCGAGCCTGACACATACCGCCTCGATCTCGGCCACCGTCTCGAACATCTCCATGATGCGTTCCGGCGTCATACGGGCGACGACGCCGCCGCGCCGGGCGCGAAGCTCGACGAGGCCGCCCGCAGCCAGCTGACGCAGCGCTTCGCGAACCGGTGTGCGGGAGGCGCCGAAACGATCGGCAAGCTGCTGTTCGTCCAACGCTGCGCCCGCCGCCAGCGTGCCGGCGGCGATCTCATCGGTCAGGGCGTTGCGAATGCGGTCGGAGAGCAATCCGCGATCATCGCCGTCATCCCCGGTTTCGAAACCATTTGCCATTCCGTTGTCTCCAATCTGTTTCAGGCATCGTCCCCAAGCGCCCGTGTATGCAAATGCGATTGCTTGACCGTTCGGCGTATACATGTGCGGCATCACGAAGGTGTTACGTATTCAATAATTGACTTTATGTCAGATGGGAATACATAAATCTCCAGTAAGCGGGCTTTTGCATACGCAAAACCGCTTCAAATACCGAATTTGAATACGACGGGAACTCGCAACGCTACGAAGGCCAGCGCCTGGAGCCGGGCAAAGCGAACCGTTCCGACATGGCATCAGACCAACCGATTTTGACTTGGCTTCCGTTCCTCGGTCCCGAGCCGACATGCTTTCGATCCTTCAATTCCTGGACGCACAAGGAACCAGATCATGATGATGAACAGACGGACTTTCTCGGCCGCCCTTGTTGCCGGCGCCGCCGCTTCTCTGCTTGCCACCCGCGGCATGGCCGCGACATCTGTTCCTGTGAAGGCGCGCAACGTCGTGCTGGCGCACGGGCTGTTTGCCGACGGCTCGTGCTGGACCGAGGTGATCGCCCGCCTGCAGGCGGGCGGGCTCAATGCCACGGCGGTGCAGAACCCGCTGACGACGTTGCCCGAGGCCGTCGCTGCCGTGAAGCGGGTGCTCGACCGGCAGGACGGTCCGACGGTTCTGGTTGGGCATTCGTTTTCCGGCATGATGGTCACGGAGGCCGGCGTGCACCCGGATGTTTCGGCGCTCGTCTATGTCGCGGCGCGGGCGCCGGATGCAGGCGAGGATTATACTGCTCTCGCCAAGACCTTCCCGACTCCACCGGCTTCGGCCGGCATCGTCTTCGACGGCGACGAGGGACGCCTCAGCGAGGAAGCCTTCCTGCGTGATTTCGCCGGCGACCTGCCGGAGGCGAAAGCGAAAGTTCTCTATGCTGTGCAGCAACCGTTCCAAAAGGCGCTGCTGACCGGCAAGACGACACAGGCCGCCTGGCGTTCGAAGCCGAGCTGGTATGCCGTCTCGACCGAGGACCGGACGATCAATCCCGATCTCGAACGCTTCATGGCCAAACGCATGGGAGCAAAGACCATTGAAATCCAGGCCAGCCATCTGTCGTTGATCTCCCACCCGGACGAGATCACAAAGCTGATCCTCAAGGCGGCGGGGCAGAATACGGACTGATGCCGAGGCCGGGAAGCGGCAGGCCGTTCGCCCGCTGGTCACCGGCTTGCTTTGGTGATGGGCCATGATGCCGCGACGGTCGCGTCAAGTTTGGCCGAGGTTCGGAACAAGAGGCGGCCGAGGGTGTTTAACCGAGCTAAGCCTCCATCGAGGTTGCAGTTCACCTCGTTTGCGAGAGACCGCTATGGCCATCCACTTCAATCATACAATCCTCTTGGCTCGCGACAGCAAGGCCTCAGCAGATTTTCTGGCCGACATGTTGGGGCTGCCGGCGCCGCGGCGCTGGGGGCCGTTCTACATGGTCACGACCGACAATGACGCCAATCTCGATTATATGGATACGGAAGGCGAGATCGTCCGCCAACACTATGCCTTCCTGGTCGGAGACGGTGAATTCGAGGCGATATTCAATCGAATTCGCGAGCGGAACCTGCGCTACTGGGCTGACCCCGGCCAGCGGAAGCCGAGCGAGACCAATGACCACGACAGCGGGCGCGGGGTCTATTTCGAAGATCCGAACGGCCATCTGGTTGAAATCATCACGCGCCCCTATGGCAGCGGCGGCTGGAATCCGTGAGCTTGGCGCCAAGGGAGGCGACCCCGGTGCCGATCATGGACATTCATACCAGGCGGCAGCATCCCTGAGTGGCGAGGGGCCGCCGCTCCTCTCATATCGGTCGGCGCAGCGGCCTGAACGCTGCTCGAAGCTCGGCGGAGAAGAGCTCCGGCTGCTCCCAGGCGGCGAAGTGGCCGCCCTTGTCGACCTTGTGGAAATAGATAAGGTTGCGATAGGCGCGACGGGCCCATGTCTCCGGGGCCTGATAGCTCTCCCCAGGAAAGACGGTGATGGCGACCGGAAGCGCGATCTTGGAGGTCTTCTCGCCGGCCGCAAGGACGGGACTGCGCCCGCCGCCATATTCCCAGTAGATCCGGGCCGAGGAAGCGGCGCTGTTGGTCAACCAGTAAAGCGTGATGTCGTCGAGCACCTCATCGGGAGACTTTTCGGGATCGCTGCTGTCGTAGGTCCAGTGCGTGAAGCCTGGATGACCGAGCGTCCATGCCGCAAGGCCGGCCGGCGAATCCGATATGGCGTAGCCGATCGTCTGCGGCCTCGTGCCCATCATCGTGGCATAGGACCTGTTTCCCATCTTGGCTGCGGCGCTGAGGGCATCGAACGCCGCGCGTTCCTCGGTGGAGAGTCGCTGCGGCGCCGGCCCGCCCGCGGCGAGCACTGCGGCAACTTCGGGCGGCACGACAGCCGGCAGGTTAATGTGGATGCCGAGCAGACCTTGTGGCGCGAGCCGTGCCATCGCGCCGGAGACCGGCGAGCCCCAGTCGCCGCCCTGGGCGACGTAGCTGCTGTAAGCGAGGCGCTTCATCAGTTCCGCCCAGGCGCGCGCGATGCGGTCCGGTCCCCAGCCGGTGCCGGTCGGCTTGCCGGAGAAGCCGTAGCCCGGCATCGACGGAATGACCACGTCGAACGCATCTTCGGCGCGTCCGCCATGAGCGGTCGGATCGGTGAGCGGGCCGATGATCTTGAGGCTCTCGAATACCGATGCCGGCCAGCCATGGGTGATGATGACGGGCAGGGCATTCGGATGTTTCGAGTGGACGTGAATGAAGTGGATGTCTAGGCCGTCGATCTCGGTGATGAATTGCGGCAGCGCGTTCAGCTTCGCTTCCGCCTTTCGCCAGTCGTAGCCGGTGCCCCAATAATCGACGAGCGGCTTGATCTTTTCGAGCTGTATGCCCTGCGACTGGTCGTCGACCGTCTCGCGTTCGGGCCAGCGTGTTGCCAGCACGCGCCGGCGAAGGTCGAGGAGGTCCGCCTCGGGAGTGTCGACGCGAAACGGGCGGATCGCATCTCCCGTGGCAGCCGATGCCGGATAGGACGGAAACAGGCTGGTCGCGCCCGCGGCGGCGATCCCGATCGCCGCGGTGGTCAGGAACCTGCGCCGGTCGCGGTTCAGGGATTCCGAGCCGGCACTTGTGAGCATTTTGAAGAGCATGGTCATGGCATTGTCCTTTGAAGCAGACGCCTTGGGCAAGACTTCGATGAGTTCGGCCGTCGTCAGAATAGCATGGGCGTAGGTCGGGCCGTTCAGCTTGTGCGCAGCATGCCTCATTAGGTGCGAGAAGGCGGCCGTCGCGTCGCTCACCAGGGTCGCGAAATAACCGAGTTCCATGGCGAAGCGGGCGGTGGATTCGATACAGGTATTCCCGCCGGATCATCTCGATGCGAGGCCAGCCGTATTGCGCAGGTGATCGGGATGCGTGCCGCCGCCCATACTTCTCGCCACCATCCCGACGATGGTTTCGAAGAGTTCGTTCTTTGCCTCGACGGCGGTGATGTCGCCCGACGCGGCGGCATAAGAGAGGGCTTCGGCGGCGCCGAGCATGGCCCAGAGGCCGGCTGCGGCGATCGTGCCGGCACCGGTAAAGGGCGAAAGCGCGATGCGGCATTTCTCGATGAAGGCGGCTTCATATTCGCGCTTGATCCTTTCGAGTTCCGGCGAGCCGGCAAGTGCTGCGATCACACCGGGGATTTCGCGGCCCTGAAGAAGCACGCAGTCGACATAGGAGGTGGCGATGACTGTGGCCCGGTCGGCGAGCGACGGCTGGCTTGCCGCAAGGGCTGCGTCCATCACAGCCGTCTGGCGGGCGTCGAATTCGCGGTAGAGCGCTGCGAGCAGGCCGGGGCGGGTTTCGAAATGATCATAGACCACGGGTTTCGTTACGCCCGCCCGCTCGGAAAGCCGGCCGAGGGTCAGCGCTTCCGTTCCCTCGTCACGGGCGATCTGCCAAGCGACGTCGAGCAACTGGCGATGCCGATCCTGCCGCGACAGTCGGCGGCGCGGTTGCGGATCGGTCGGCTGACCTGTTGTTTCGGCGCTTGACATCACTATATACCAAAGGTAACTTACTGAAAGTAGCTTACCAAAGGTATACAGCCCGCGACTTCCGTCCGCAATCACTCAACAGGAGTTTTCTGCATGCACGCGCTCATCGTCGTCGCGAATCCCGATCCCCAGTCGCTCACCCACGGCGTGGCCGCCCATCTTGCCGAAGGTGTCACACTTTCCGATGCAGGCCATTCCGTCGAGTTTGCCGATCTCGCGGCCGAGGGCTTCGATCCCCGGTTCACCGCCGCCGATATCGCTCTGCATCTGAGGAAAGGGGTGCTGCCCGCCGACGTTGCCGCCGAGCAGGCAAGGATCGACCGTGCCGATGCGCTGGTGCTCGTCTATCCCGTCTACTGGTGGTCGATGCCGGGGCTTATCAAGGGATGGATCGACCGGGTGTTCACCAATGGCTGGGCTTACGACGATCGCCCGGATACCGGGCTGGTGAAGCTGCTTAGCCGCCTGCCGGTGCATCTGGTCGGCCTCGGCGGCGCCGATGCCGGGACCTATATGCGGCACGGCTATCTCGGCGCCATGAAGACGCAGATCGATCACGGGATCTTCGACTATTGCGGCGCCCGCGTCGTGACATCGGAGCTGTTGCTCGAAGCTGGACTGGACCATGCGGCCGCCCATCTGGAGACTGCGCGCGCCGTTGGCCGCAGGCTCTTCGTCACATCCGGGCGACACGAGGCGACTGACGCCGCGTAAAGGTGTCCGAGTACCGGTAAGGTTTATCGGCTGGCTAAGGCAGAGTCTTGCGCCGCCGGCCTTTTCACGAGACAAGCCTTGGATGAGTATTCCGACGACACATCCCTTCGACTTCGATCCGACCTACGGCGTGCAGCTCGAAGAGCTTCTTGCGGTCGAGCCGCCCGAGGCGCCTGATTGCTTCGATGCATTCTGGAAGGCGCGTTATCTCGCGGCGCTGACGGTCGATCCGCAGCCGGTGCTTTCCCGCAGTCGGATCACCCATGCTGACTGGCATGTGCTCGACCTCGTCTATCTCTCGACCGGCGAGTTTCGGATCGGCGGCTGGCTGCTCCTGCCGCGGGAAGGGCAGGTGCGGCGCGGCCTCGTTGTCGGGCACGGTTACGGCGGGCGGGATCATCCTGATTTCGATCTGCCGGTCAGGGAAACGGCACTCATCTTTCCCTGCTGCCGGGGGCTGTCGCTCAGCGCGCATCCGCCGATCTCCGAGAACCCGTCCTGGCATGTGCTGCACGATATCGACAAGCCGAAATCCTATATCATCGGCGGCTGCGTCGAGGATATCTGGCTTGCCGTCTCGACGCTTACGTCACTCTATCCCTGGCTTTCAGGGCACATCGGCTATAGCGGCATCAGCTTCGGCGGCGGCGTCGGGGCGATGGCGATCGCCTACGACGAGCGCATCGATCGCGGCCATCTGGCGCTGCCGAGTTTCGGGCATCAGCCGCTGCGGCTGATGTTACCGAGCGTCGGCAGTGCGCAGTCGGTGCAGGAGTATTATAAGAAACACGCGGATGTGTTGGGGACGCTTCGCCTATACGATGCTGCAACAGCCGCTTCGCGGATCAAGGTGCCGATGCTGGTTGCCGTTGCGCTGTTCGATCCTTCGGTGGCGCCGCCCTGTCAGTTCGCCGTCGCAAATGCGATACCCAAATTTAATGAAATCTTCATCCTGGATGCGGGGCACTTCGACTATCCTGGCAGCGCTGAGCAAGAGGCGGTTCTCCGCGACAAGGTGGGACAGTTTTTCAGGGTGCCATGAACCGCGAATATCTGCGCTGGTACAGTCAGCGGCTGCATCGAGACATGGAGATGCTGGTGTTCGGCCATGCCGGCGCCAAGGTTCTGGTTTTCCCGACGCGGGAAGGGCGCTTCTTCGAATATGAGCAGCTCGGCCTGGTCGGAAGCCTTGCCGACAAGCTGCAGGCCGGGCAACTTCAACTCTATTGCATCGAGGGCCTGGCGGCCGAGAGCCTCTATGGCTTCCATCGCCATCCGGCCGAACGCATCCGCCGGCATGCCGCTCTGGAAGAGTATATCCTCAACGAGGTGCTGCCGCTGATGGCGGCGAAGAACTCGCACGACTGCACCATCGTGCACGGATGCAGCCTCGGCGCCTTCCAGGCGGCGAGCCTCGTCTTCCGCCATCCGCATCTCTTCCGCAAGCTCGTCGCCTTTTCCGGCCGCTACGACCTGACGATGAGGGTGGAATCCTTCGGCGACCTGTTCGACGGCTATTACGACGACAGCGTCTATTTCCATACGCCGGCGCATTTCCTGCCGGGGCTTGGTGACGACTGGCGGCTCGACAGGCTGCGTCAGCTAGAGATCGTTCTCACCATCGGCGACGCCGACCCTTTCCTCGACAACAACCGCTATCTCAGCCGGCTGCTCGCCGACAAGAATGTCGGTCATCAGTTGCATGTCTGGGATGGACGCGCCCACCGCGCCGGCGCCTGGCGGAAGATGGCACCACTTTACATCTGACGCCCTTGGGAGTTGTCACGGCCAATGCAGCGCGGCCGTCGCCACCGGCGCGTCCCAGAGTGCGATCTCCTCGTCGGTCAGCAGGGCGAGGGTGACCGACAGTCCCTGCATGTCGAGCGAGGTGACGTAGGTTCCGACCAGTGAGCGCTCGATCGCGATGCCTCTTTCCTCGATGAAGCGGCGGGCGCCATTATAGGCGAGGTAAAGTTCGGCGGGCGGCGTGCCGCCGAGGCCGTTGACGAAGAGCAACGCCTTGGTATCAGGCGTTGCCGCGATGTCGCCGGCGATGGTCTCGCAGAGATGGCCGATAATGGCGTCGGAGGCGGCGAAAGGCTGCCTGGCATGGCCGGGCTCGCCATGGATGCCGACGCCCATTTCCATTTCGCCGGGTTCGAGCGCAAATGTCGTGCGCTCGGTCTGCGGCACCGTCACGCCGTTCAGCGCCACACCCATCGAGCGGATGCGTGTGTTCAATCCTTCGCCGAGCTGTTTCAACTCGGCAAGCGACATGCCGCGTTCGGCAGCAGCACCCAGGAGCTTTTCGACGATGAGCGTTCCGGCGACGCCACGCCGGCCACGGTCTTCGCCTGTTCTCGACGTTTCGATATCGTCGCTGACGACGACCATGTCGAGGCTGTGGCGGTCGCCGGCCATCTCGATCGCCATTTCGAAATTCATCAGGTCGCCGTCGTAATTCTTGACCACGAGCAGGCAGCCGGCGCCGGTATCGGCCTCCTCGATGGCGGCAATGATCTGGCTCGGCGTCGGCGAAGTGAAGATATGGCCGACGCAGGCGGCATCCAGCATGCCGTGGCCGACGAAGCCGATATGCATCGGTTCATGGCCGGCGCCGCCGCCGGAGATGAGCGCCACCTTTTCAGGCGTGAGATGGCGGCGGCGGATGCATTTGCGCTCGGCTCCGAACACCACGAAGGTCTCATGGGCGCGCACGAAGCCTTCGACGCTTTCGGCGACCATGGTTTCCGCAGTGTTCATGAACTTCTTCATCAAGCCCCTCCCAAGGCCAAAAGCATTATGTTACGTCAATCAGCGCACGCGTCATTCCGCACCCGATATCGCGACGATTTTCTGCACCAGATCTGAGATCGCCTCTTCCAGCAGGCGGTTTTTCCTGTCGTCGCCGAAGTCGGGCACCATCAGCGACAAGTGCCGCAATTTCTCGGAATGGCCGAGGTCCGGCAGCTTGCCGGGATGGGCGGCCTGATAGGCTTCGAGAAAGCGCTCCTGTTCGGCGGCACTGAAATGGCAGACGCGGACGATGGTGGCCAGATGGCGCGCAGGCAGCGGCGTTGCATAGGTCGGACTGGTGATCTGGGTGACGAAGCTGCGATGTTTTCCAAGCGCCGTCGCCAGGCGCTGGCGCGTGCCCGATGGCCTGTTGTCGATGATCTGCGCCAGAATGGACTTGTAGGCGATAATGGCGTCTTCGGTGTCTTCGCGCGCCATCCTATTCTCCGGCTGCCCTTGTGCCATCGGCGTTGAGGCCGATGATCGCCGATCTTATCGCGGGACGCCGGGCCGGCGCCACGGAAAAATGCCGCAGGCCGGCGGCGAGCAGCCCCGGCAGATAGCTGGGATTGCCGGCCATGTCGCCGCAGATGCTGGTGGGCTTGCCGGCGGTCAGCTTCACCGCCTGGGCAATCAGCCGGAGCACGGCGGGTGCGGCCTTGCCGGCATCGGCGTCGATATCGTCGCGGGCGGAGGCGGCAAGATATTGGGTGAGGTCGTTGGTTCCGAACGAGAAGAAAGCCGCAGATCCAAAGGTGTCGAGCATCAATGCGGCTGAGGGTACCTCCACCATCATGCCGATCGGCGGCATTCGGTGGAGCAGAGAACGGCGGCCGAGTTTTTCGGCTTCTTCGCGGAACAACTCGCGCATCCTGTCGATCTCGTCGGGAAAGGTCACCATCGGCAGCATCACCGAAAGCCTGCCGAAGACGGCGGCGCGCAGCAGGGCGCGGGCCTGGACGCGGGCGATCTCCGGCCGGGCAAGCAGCAGCCGAATGCCGCGCAGGCCCGAGGCAGCGAGAGCCGGCAGGTCATCCAGGCCGGCGACCGGCTTGTCGCCGCCAATATCGAGCATTCTTATGATCACCGGCTTCTCGCCCGCCTGTTCCAGCACGCGGCGATAGATCGCCAGCTGCCGTTCCTCGTTGGCGGCATCGGCGATCGAGGTGACTGAAAATTCCGAGCGCATCAGGCCGACGCCGGCCGTTGCCGGATCGAGCGCGTCGATCTCGGCGGGATCGTTGATGTTGATGGAAAGCTGGATCGGCACGCCATCCGCCGTGCGCAGTTCGCCGCCGGCAGTCTGCGTGTCGCCGGCAGGTCCTTGTGCCGGTGCCGGAATCAGCATGCCGCCCGCCTTCAGGACGACCGCACCGGCGTCGCCATCCACGCGAACGGGATCTCCATCTGCTGCCGAAAAGCGGCCCGTGCCGACCACCATCGGCACAGATTTCGCCCGGGCAAGCAGGGCGACGTGGCCGGCGGTGCTGCCTGCAAACAGCGCGATGCCGCCGCCTTTCGACCAGTCATGGGCAAGAAAGCGGCTCGGCTCCATATCCTTGCCAACGAAGACCGAGCCGGGCGGGAAATCGGCGATCGGGGTGCCGGCGAGCGCTCCGAGCACGCGGTTCTTGATGTCGAGAATATCGACGGCGCGCGCTCGCATCTGCTCCTCGTCGGCCGCTTCGAGTTCACCGATATAGGCGTCGAGGGTGGCGACCCAGGCAAAGACGACGTTGTGGTCCTCTTCCATGCGCGCGCCTGTTGCTTCCGCAATCGTCGGATCGCGCAGCACCTCGATCTGGAAATCGATGATATCGCGGCTTTCGGCGTCGGCGCCCTCGGCAAGGTGCTCGAGTTCGCCGATCGAGATGTCGATCGCCTTCTCCAGCGCGCCGAATCCACCGACCGTTCGAGGCGCGGGGGCGGCGTCCGGCCGCTCGGCCAGAAAGGCCGGGCCGGATGCGATGCCCGGGGATGCGCTCTTTGCTTTCAGCCTAAGCGGTTCGGCCATGTTTCTTTTCCTCATCGAAGTTGCGCTCGATGAGTTCCTTCAGGGCGCGGATCGCCTCTTCGGCGAGAATGCCGTCGGCGCGGATCCTGAGGATCGACCCTTTTCGGATTCTCGCGCCCATGATCTTGATGATGCTCTTGCCGTTCAGCCAGACGTCGCTGCCGTTGACAGCGATCTCGATCGAACAGGGGAAGGACTTGGCAAGCCGCGTGAAGGTGACGGAGGGGCGGGCATGCAGCCCGACACCGTGCTTGACTTCCACCTCCGTCTGGCAATTCACGTGCAATGGATCGGGCTCCTGTTTTTCGCTACGCAATCCGCTCGTCATCAGGGGGACAGTTCCTCGGCTGTGGCGACGACCTTGGCCAGCGACGCGCCCCCCGACGCCTCGGCGGCGGCGATGACGGCGCCTTCAACCAAAGGCGCGTTGCAGATGGAGACGAGGGCCGCGCGGGGAAGGCCCAGCATTTCGATCGCCATCTCGCTGTTGGTTTCGGCGCCGCCGAGATCGACGAAGACGGCGACGCCGGCATCGGACCAGGCAGCCTCGATCGCCCTCAGAATGCCGTCGGCATCGGTACCGAGCTCGCCATGGATGTTACCGCCCGACCAAGCGAGCGGCACGCAGTCGCCGACCATCTGCCGCACCATGTCGGCGATCCCCTTTGCCACCAACGGCGAGTGAGAGACGATCACGATACCCACATTTGCGGTCTTTCCACTCATTGCGGACGGTGCTCCCCGAGATAGCGGCAGATCGCCGTGGTCAGCAGCGCGCAGCTCGACGCGCCGGGATCGACATGACCGATGGAGCGGTCGCCGAGATAGGCCGCGCGCCCACGCATTGCCTTCATCTCAGCAGTGCGGTTGGCGGAGCGCTCGGCCCTGCGGGCGATGGCGCCGAGCGGCGAGCGGCTAGCGAGTGCCGCATGCACGGGATAGAGTACGTCGAGCAGGGTTTTGTCGCCGGCATGCGCGCGACCGCGTCTGGCCACGGCATCGATCGCCTGTTTCAGCACCTGCGAAAAATCGGCCTTTTCATCACTTTTGCGAAGCTCGCGGCCGATCTCCATCAGCAGCGTGCCGTAGAGCGGCCCGGCCGCACCGCCGACATTCATCACCAGGGTCAGGCCGATTTTTTCCACGGCGTCGGGGAAGGGCAGGCTGGAGAGGCTCTCGCCTTCGGCGCTCACTGCCTCGCAGCCGCGCCGCATATTGGTTCCGTGATCGCCATCGCCGATGGCGCGATCGAGCGCGCAGAGATGATCGCTGTTTGCCGCGATGGTCGCGCGGCACACCTCGATCAATCCTGCCACAAGCACCGGTTCCGCCTGCACTGCCATCCTCCCTGTCGCCGCGCCTCCCGCGGGCTATCAAACGTCTCTTTCGTCAGGCGAGGCTTGCCGCCACGCCGAACGCGCCGGCAACCGCCACGGCGCCGGGATCGGCGACACCCGCCAGATCCCTTTCGCCGACATAGGAGGCGCGTCCGGCTCTCGCCTTCATCATCATCTTCGTCGACTCCGCACCCACTGCCGCAGCCCTTGCCGCGGCGGCGACATCGCCGGATGCAAGCGCCTGCAGGGCAGGCGACAACGCATCGACCATCGTCCGGTCGCCGACTCCGGCTCCGCCATAGAACGTCATCCTGTCGAGCCCGGCAAGAAGGGCTGCGGCGATATCGGCTTTGTCAGCCATCGCCTTTGCCGCTGCGGTGAAGAAGATCGACAGCAGTACGCCGCTCGATCCGCCCATGCTGGTGCCGAGGATATCGCCGAGCGAGGCAAGCGTTGCCGCCGGCCGGTCGAGCGGCAGCGTGTCGAGGCGGGCAAGCACACTGCGGGCGCCAGACGCCACCGTCGAGCCGGTATCGCCGTCGCCGACGCGGCCGTCCAGCCGGTTGAGTTCGCTTTCCTGCGAAATCAGATGCTCGCAGAGCGCCGTGATCAGGCGCCGGTTGCGGTCATTTTCCCCGGCCTTGCCGTTCGCGCCATTCAGTCCGGCTGATGTTCTCGGTGCGGCGATGATCTGGATCTCGTGGCGTTCGACGGCCGGCATCCAGGCATGCGACTCGACCATCGCCGTCAGTGCCGCCTCGCGAACGGCATCCAGTCGGATCAGCGACAGCGAGAAGCCATTCATGTTGAGCGCCGTCATCATCGGCGCCGGGCCGATGATCAGCCGGATGCGATCGGCAAGCGGCGAGGACAATACGGCATTGGCGATGACGGTCATTTCGAGCGGCGGCACGGCGCCGAGATTGTTGATGAGGAGCGCGTGGTTTCTGCCTTCGCGCAGCGTCGGAGTGAGGCGCGCCACCATGGTGGCGACGATATCGGCGACCGGCTGCAAAGCGATGCGCTCGACGCCCGGCTCGCCATGAATGCCGAGGCCGAGTTCGCCCTCGTTCTCGCCGAGGCGGCTCTCATGCGCCTGGCCGGGCACGCTGCAGGTGGAGAGCGACATGCCGAGCGAGACGATGTCGCCGGCTGCTGCCGCGGCATGGGCTGCGACCGTCTTCAGATCCTCGCCCCTCTCGGCGTGATAACCAGCGATCTTGTGAACGAACAGCGTGCCGGCGACGCCGCGCGGCTGGTTGATGCCGGGGATGGCGATATCGTCGGCGACGATGACCATCTCGACGTCGAAGCCCTCGGCGCGCGCTTTTTCGGCGGCAAGGCCGAAATTCAGCCGGTCGCCGGTGTAGTTCTTGACGATCAGCAGGGCGCCCTTCGGGCCGGCAACGGCGCGGATCGCTGTCAGCACCGCATCGACGCTCGGCGAGGCGAAGATTTCGCCGGATACGGCTGCCGTCAGCATGCCCTTGCCGACAAAGCCGGCATGGGAGGGCTCATGGCCGGCGCCGCCGCCGGAGATGATCGCCACTTTTGACTTGTCCCAATCCGCGCGCAGGATCACCTTGATGTCGGGAAAGCTGTCGAGGCGGGCCAGACGGCCGGCACTGCTGGTCAGAAGCAGACCGTCCAAAGCTTCGGTGACGATGTTTTCCCTGCGGTTGAAGAAGTGTTTCATCGATTGAGACCCGTCTGTTTGTTTTTCATGCCATCATCATGTCTGTCTGCCGGTCAGGAAAGACGCTGTCCACCGGCGTCGAAATAAAGTGGATCGCGCAACGTCAGGCTGATCCGGTCTCCCGGGGCGATCGCCAGATATGGATCCGCAAGTGTGACGAGCTTGTGATTGCCAGCCCTGATGTGCAGATGGTTCTGGTCGCCGAGATGTTCGATCCAGTCGATCTCTGCATTGGCATCCTTGCCGACAATGATGTCGAGATGTTCGGTGCGCGCACCGACGGTTTTCGTGCCGGCCGGCGGCTGGCCGCCCGGGAGCAGGTCCGCAGGCAACAGGTTGATGTGCGGCTGGCCGAGGCGGGCGGCGACATGCAGGTTGGCGGGATTGCCGTAGATTTCGCGCGGTGTTCCCACTTGCATCAGCCGTCCCTCGGCGACGATGCCGATACGGTCGGCCATGGTCATGGCTTCCACCTGGTCGTGGGTGACATAGAGCAGCGTCGAGCCAAGCTCCTTCTGGATACGCTTCAGCTCCAGGCGCAGTTCGGCGCGCAGCTTGGCGTCGAGCGAGGACAGCGGTTCATCCATCAGATAGATCGCCGGCCGGCGCACCAGTGCCCGGCCGATCGCGACACGCTGCATCTCGCCCCCGGAAAGCCTGGTCGAGCGGTTCTCCAGCTTGTGGTCGATCCGGACCATGCGCGCGACCTCGCGGACGCGGCGGTCGATCTCTTCGGCGCTCAGTTTGCGGACCGGCGCCTTCAGCGGGAAGGCGAGGTTCTCGTAAACCGTCATATGCGGATAGAGCGAATATTGCTGGAAGACGAAGGCGACGTCGCGTTCGGCCGGTGCTTCGGCTGCGACATTGCGGCCGCCGATCTCGATGCGGCCGCTATCTGGCTTTTCGAGGCCGGCGATCAGCCGCAGCGTCGTCGTCTTGCCCGCGCCTGTGGGACCGAGCAGCACGACGAACTCTCCGTCGCGGATCGAGAGATCGAGATCGACTAAGGCCTGGGTGTCGCCGAAGCGCTTGGCGAGGTTCCTGAGGACGACATCAGCCATGCCGGGTCTCCTGATAGAGCGAGGACGGTACGGCACGGCCCGACGTGCAGTCGAAGAGCGCGAGTTTCGCCGGATTGAATTCCAGGCCGACCCTCTCGCCGATCTGGAAGCTGCGATTGGCGGGAACGCGGGCCTTGATCAGGCCGCCCGGGGTTTCCACAGCCACGACCTGGTTGGTGCCGAGATATTCGCTGCCATAGACGGCACCGCGGAGCCGCGATGCGTCGTTGAAGCGGATATGCTCCGGCCGCACGCCGAGGGCCAGCTCGCTCTCGGCCATGTCCTGGTGGATCTCGGGAACGGCGACGTCGATGCCGTCGAGCAGGATGGATTTGTCGCCGCTTTTCAAGCCGGAGGTGAAGCGCATGAAGTTCATCGGCGGCGAGCCAATGAAATCGGCGACATACATGGTCGCGGGCTTGGCGTAGATCTCCTGTGGCGTGCCGAACTGCTCGATGACGCCATGGTTCATCACGGCGATCTTGTCGGCCATCGCCATTGCCTCGTGCTGGTCATGAGTGACGTAGACGGTGGTCGCGTGGATGCGATTGTGCAGCTCGCGCAATTCGTGGACCATGATCTCGCGGAACTCGGCGTCGAGCGTGCCGAGCGGCTCGTCCATCAGGAAGCATTTCGGACGCCGGACGATGGCGCGGCCGAGCGCCACGCGCTGCCGGTCGCCGCCGGCAAGGCCCGATACCGAGCGGTTGAGAATATGGTCGATCTGCAGCAGGCGGGCGGTCTCTTCCACGCGTTGACGGATTTCAGCCTTGGCCATGCCCTGCGACAGCAGCGGGAAGCCGATATTCCTACGCACGTTCATATGCGGGTAGAG
Organism: Rhizobium leguminosarum; assembly: GCF_002953715.1. Taxonomy (GTDB): domain Bacteria; phylum Pseudomonadota; class Alphaproteobacteria; order Rhizobiales; family Rhizobiaceae; genus Rhizobium; species Rhizobium leguminosarum_V. Next base: position 2,518,002 of record NZ_CP025012.1, on the reverse strand, counting down.
CGCGAAGAGCTGGAAGACGAAGGCGATGTCGCGGGCGCTGGCGCGGTTGAAGGTGACGTCCTCACCGTCGAGATAGATCTTGCCGCTGCTTGGCAGCTCGAGGCCGGCGATCATGCGCAGCGTGGTGGTCTTGCCGCAGCCGGAAGGCCCGAGCAGCGCCAGGAACTCGCCGTCATCGACGGTGAAGCTGGAATCCTGAACTGCGACGAAGCTGCCGAATTCCTTGCGAAGATTTTCGATCCGGATGTCCGCCATGGTTTACTCCGGGAATTTCGAAACGATGATGAACATGACGGTGCCTGCAAGCAGGGTCACCAGCGAATAGGTGTAGAGCACCAGCAGGAAGGGCTGGAACAGCATCAGGAAGCCCAACGCGATCAGCACGGTCGCGATGGTTTCCATCGGGCCGCGGCGCAGGAAGAACGGCCGTTTCGGACGGGCTGGGGTGGGTGTTTCGATCAGATGGCTCATTTGCGGACGGCTCCGAAGGTGATGCCGCGCAGCAGTTGTTTGCGCAAGAGAATGGTGAAGACGAGGATCGGGATCAGGAAGATCGTCGTACCGGCCGCGACCGCCGGCCAGTCCTGCCCGCCTTCGCCGATGATCGTCGGGATGAAGGGCGGCGCGGTCTGGGCCTCGCCCGAGGTCAGAAGAGCGGCGAAGGCATATTCGTTCCAGGCGAAGATCAGGCAAAAGATCGCGGTCGCGGCGATGCCCGTCGTTGCCTGCGGCAGCACGACCTTGCGGAAGGCCTGCAGTCTCGTATAGCCGTCGATCATCGCCGCTTCCTCGTATTCGCGCGGAATTTCGTCGATGAAGCCCTTGAGCAGCCACACGGCGAGCGAGACGTTGACGGCGGTGTAGAGCAGGATCATGCCCAAGGCCGTGTCCGACAGGCCGAGTTCGCGATACATCAGGTAGATCGGGATGGCGACGGCAATCGGCGGCATCATCCGCGTCGACAGGATGAAGAACAGCAGGTCGTCGGCGAGCGGCACCTTGAAGCGCGAGAAGCCGTAGGCGGCGAGCGTGCCGAGGAAGACCGCGAGGAAGGTGGAGCCGAAGGCGATCACCAGCGAATTGACGAAGCGCGGCACGAAGTTCGACGGGCCGGCAATCACCATGTTGCGCTTGCGCGTCACCTCATCGCAGGCGCCGGCCGGCGCCGGCAGCGAGGCGATATAGTCGGGCGTCTGCCGCGTGCGCGTGGTGAACAGGTTGCAATAGCCTTCGAGCGACGGCGTGAAGACGATCTTGGGGGGATAGCTGATCGAATCCGGCGGCGACTTGATGCTGGTCAGGAAGATCCAGACGAGCGGAATGAGGGTGATCAGCGCATAGACGACGACGATGGTGCCGGCGATGCGCTTGCTGGACAGGCTCGGTTCGACGACCGAATGGGCTGAGTTGGCGGCGCTCATCGTTGCTTCACCTTGTTCAATGCCTTGACGTAGATGTTGGCGAGGCCGAACACCGCGACGAAGAGGATGATGGCGAAGGCCGAGGCCCGGCCGGTCGCCCAGCTTTCGAAGGCGGCGCGTTTCAGCGTGATCGAGGCGACCTCTGTGACCGAGCCCGGCCCGCCGCCGGTGAGCAGCGTCACCATGTCGAACATCTTGAAATTCTCGATGCCGCGGAAGAGCACGGCGAGCATGATGAAGGGCAGGGCCATCGGCACGGTGATCGACCAGAACTGGCGCCACGGCGAGGCACGATCGACCTCGGCCGCCTCGTAGATATAGTCGGGGATGGAGCGCAGGCCGGCGAGGCAGATCAGCATCACATAGGGCGTCCACATCCAGGTATCGACGATGACGATCGCCCATGGCGCCAGCGAGACATTGCCGAGCATCTGGATATCCGATGTCGGAATGCCAGACACCAGCGACACGGCATAGGCGAAGAGGCCGATCTGCGGCTCGTAGAGGAAGCGCCAGAAGTTGCCGACGACGGCGGGCGACAGCATCATCGGGATCAGGATGATCGTCGTCCAGAAGGCATGGCCGCGAAACTTGCGGTCGATCAGATAGGCGAGCGTGAAGCCGATCACCGTCTGCAGCACGATCGTCCAGAAGACGAAATGCGCGGTGGTCTGCATCGCCTGCCAGATATCGGGATCGTTGAGGACGCGCTGGTAATTTCCGAAGCCGACGCCCAGGACTGGCGCATTCGGCCGATTGGCGCGGTAATTGGTGAAGGAGAGATAGACCGCCCAAAGCAGCGGGAAGATGTTGATCGCCAGCAGCAAGGTGATGGCAGGCGCAATGAATAGCCAGGCGATCGCCCTGTCGGAGAGGCCACGGACGCGCCGGGCGACCGAGACCGGCGTTGCCCTGGCTGTTGCGTCGGCGGCCTTCTCGACGATGGAGGATTGGGAAATAGTCAAGTTTTCACCTGGTCTTTTTGGGGTACGGGGTCTTTTGGGATATGGGAGATCTGGCGGCCCGGCTCGTCTGCCGATCCGGGCCGCCAACCTGGTGAGGATGGCGCGCAGAGGGATGCCGCCTATCCCGTCGGGCACTAGATCTTGCCGTCGTCCTTGAAGACGTCGCTCCAGTCCTTCACCAGCCCGTCGAGCGCCTCCTTGGCGGTGCCGTTGCCGGCGACCACGTAGTTATGGACGCGCTTCTGCATGGCCTGCAGCAGCGAGGCGTAGCTCGGCTCGGCCCAGAAATCCTTGACGATCGCCATCGAGTCCAGGAAGGCCTGGGCATAGGGCTGGCTCTTGGCAAAGCCCGGCGCGTTAACGACGGAGTTCAGGCAGGAGAAGCCGCCGAGTTCCCACCACTTGGCCTGCACATCGGGCTGTGCGAACCATTTGATGTATTGCAGGGCGGCATCGCGCTTGTCGGAGTAGGAAACCACCGAGATGCCTTGGCCGCCAAGCTGGGCGAAGTGGGCCTTTTCAGCCGGATTGGGGAAGAAGCCGATCCTGTCGCCGCCGACCTTTTCGTCCTTGTAAAGGCCGGGCCAGGTGAAGGCGAAGTTCATCTGCATGGCGACCTGGCCGGATTTGAAGGCGTCGGCGGATTCGACCATGTAGACGTTGGAGCTGCCGGGCGGTGTGCAGCAATCATAAAGCGACTTGTAGAATTCGAGGCCCTTGACCGCGTCGGCCGAGTTGACGAAGCCTTCCATGTCGTAGGCCTTCTTCGGGTTCTCATACTGGAAGCCCCAGTCGTAGAGCACGTTGGTGACGCCCATGGTGATACCTTCGGAGCCGCGCTCGGTATAGATCGAGGCGCCGTAGACGGTCTTGCCGTCAATCTGGCGCTTCTGGAAGAACTCGGCGATCTGCTTCAGCTCGTCATAGGTCTTCGGGGCTGCAAGATCGTGGCCGTACTTTTCCTTGAATTCCTTCTGCAGTTCCGGCTTTTCGAACCAGTCCTTGCGGTAGGTCCAGCCGACGACGTCGCCCATGGCGGGCAGCGCCCAGTAGTTCGGGGTATTCTTCGGCCATTCCGAGTAGCCGACGACCGTCGCCGGCACGAAGTCATCCATCTTGATGCCTTCCTTGTCGAAGAAGTCGTTGAGTTTGACATAGTGGCCGTTCTCGGCGGAGCCGCCGATCCACTGGCTGTCGCCGATGATGAGATCGCAGAGCTTGCCGTGGGAATTCAGCTCGTTGAGGAAGCGGTCGGCATAACTCGTCCAGGGAACGAATTCGAACTTCATCTGCGTGCCGGTCTTGGCGGTGAAATCTTTCGACAGCTCGACGAGCGCATTGGCGGGGTCCCATGCGGCCCAGCACAGCGTCAATTCATCGGCTTTGGCGAGATTGGGCAATGCCGACGACATGACGAATGCCGTGGCCAGCCCGAAAAGGGCTTTCGATGTTTTCTGCATAAGTTCCTCCCAGAACCAAGGGCCGGCTCCCCGCCGGCGTCGCATGTTCACCCACTTCAGAGAATGCTCACATGAACTCCTCAATCATCATGTTTAGCAATATGTTTAGTGATATCCATTTTTATAAACATTGCAAGCGTCAATCGTTGCTGCAATGCGACAGGTGTGGCGCCACATGGGGGATACTTTTGGGAGCCGATCTTTTCAGCCGATCTCGAAAATTCTTTGGCGAGCGTACCGATGCAGCGACATCTGACCTCGCTGCAACATGGATCGCACGATATGGACTGCGCGCCGCTCCTGTTTTTCCCCGGAGCGGATCAAGCTTGGCCTCGCTTCGGCGGGGCCTTTTTCTTGAATCCTTTCTTGGGATCGATAGCGGCCAGCTATCCGGCTGCATCGGGAATATTCCTGCGTAGTGCGAGATTTAGCCTTTCCGCCCGGCTGCAACGAGCGTATTCAGCCAATGCGCGGCTTTCCATGTCCGCGGTCCCCCGCGCGGCAGATCTCCGATCGGCTTCCTTCCCGTTTCCCCGCCGCGTCATCCGGAATTTTTATTGGCAGATCCATGACCACGGCAGAGACGAGCGAGAATGGGCAAGAGGCCGCGAGCGGCCGCCAGGCGAAGATCGTGGCGCTGGTCGTTGCCGTTTCCTTCTTCATGCAGATCCTCGACGGCACGATCGTCACCACCTCGTTGCCGCAGATGGCGGCAAGCTTCGGCGTGCAGCCGGTGTCGATGAGCATCGGCATCACTGTCTACATGCTGACGATGGCCGCCTTCATTCCGCTGTCGGGCTGGCTCGGCGACCGGTTCGGTGCGCGCCGCATCTTCCTGATGTCGATTGCGGTCTTTACCGGCGCCTCGCTGTTTTGCGGGCTGTCCGGCAGCCTTGCGGAATTTGTGCTGTGGCGCGCAGTGCAGGGGGCGGGCAGCGCGCTGATGACGCCGGTCGGGCGTATCATCGTGCTGAAAAACGCCCGCAAGTCGGAACTCGTCCAGGCGATCGCGCTGATCACCTGGCCGGCGCTGACGGCGCCGGTGATCGGCCCGGTGCTCGGCGGCTTCATCACCACCTATGCCAGCTGGCACTGGAACTTCCTCATCAACATCCCGATCGGCATTCTCGGCATCGCGCTGGTGCTGCGTTTCGTGCCGGAGCAGCGCGAGACCAATCCGGGCCGGCTGGATCTCCTGGGCTTCGTCCTCAGTGCTGCGGGACTGACCTTTCTGCTCGCCGCCCTCGAACTCTCGGTCAAATGGGACGGCGGGCTTTTGCCCGTCATATCAATGCTGGCGGCGGGCATCGTACTGTCTGTCATGGCGACGCGGCATTTCCTCGCCGTCGACAATCCGCTGCTCGACCTTTCGGCCTTCCGCATCCAGACCTTCTCGATGTCGACGCTGTCGGCGGGCACGGCCTGCCGGATGGCCATCAATGCGACGCCGTTCCTGCTGCCTCTGCTGTTCCAGCTCGGCTTCGGCCTGAGCTCGATTGCCGCCGGCGCCTATTTGCTCGTCTATTTCCTCGGCAATTTCAGCATGAAGGCGGTGACGACGCCGCTGCTGCGCTTATTCGGCTTTCGCACCGTGCTTGGGGTCAACGGGCTTATCGCGGCGCTTTCGATCGCCGCCTGCGGTTTCCTTTCGCCGGAGACGCCGCCGTTTTTCATCCATGCGCTGCTCTTTCTCGCCGGCCTGTCGCGGTCGATGGAGTTCACCGCGCTGAACACGTTGGCCTTCGCCGATATCGGCCCGGCGCAGCGAAGCTCGGCCTCGACGCTGTCGAGCATGCTGCAGCAGGTATCGATGCTGCTCGGCGTGGCGGTGGCGGCGGCCGTGCTCAACATCGGCTCGGCTCTCAGGGGCGCCGACAATCCGGTTCTTGCCGATTTCCGCTGGGCTTTTGTCGTGGTCGGCGCGATCGGCGTCGTCTCGTCGCTGCGCTTCCTGCAATTGCCGGCGGAGGCGGGGGCCGAAGTATCCGGCCATCGGAAATTCCAGAAAAGTTAGCTTGCTGCGGAACCAATCGGGCCGCTCGGCGTTTATGCATCTCATTTCAGGTTCTTCGTTTTCCCATCTCCTTCAACGGCTTCCATGGGATACTCCCCAGGCCAGGGTCATGTTCTGAAAATGCCGGATTCCCGACATCCTCCTTCCGCGCCGCCTGCGACAAGAGCGAGGGATAACCGCTGTTTACCCCAGGCGGCCAATGCAATACGACATTGCCATGCGGACGACTCGGACGCTTGCGGGCGGTCGTCGCTGCGAGAGAACGCCGGGAGACGGAATGAGCAATTCTAGCGGCGATGCGGATGCCCTGATCCACATCCTCTATATCGACGACGACGAAGGGCTTGCCCTACTGATGCAGAAAAACCTGCGTCGGCGTGGTTTTTTGGTCGAGTGGGCCGAGAGCGGCGCGGCCGGCCTTGCGAGACTCGGCGAAGGCGGTATCGACGCCGTCTTGCTCGATCATATCCTGGCCGGCGAGACCGGCCTCGACATTCTGCCCTGCATCACGGCAATGCCGGATCATCCGCCGGTGATCTATGCGACGGGTTCGGACGATACCAGCATCGCGGTCGCGGCGCTGAAGGCCGGTGCCGACGACTACATGCTCAAGGGGATATCAGCCGATTATTTCGACCTGCTCGCGGCCGCGCTCGAACAGGCGTTGGAGCGGGCGCGTTTTCGCCGCGAGACGGCGCAGGCGCAGGAGGTGATCCGCCAGCAGCGTGACCTTGCCGAAATGCTGCTTGCCGAGGTCAATCACCGCATCGCCAACAGCCTCGGCCTCGTTGGCGCGCTGATCCGCATGCAATCCTCGATGACCAAAGACCAGGTGGCGATCGATGCGCTACACGAAACGCAGATGCGCATCAACGCCATCGCCAGCGTGCACCGCCGGCTCTACACCAATCGGCAGGTCGGCTCGGTGCAGGTCGACGAATATCTGAACAGCCTGCTCACCGAACTTGAAGCCTCGATGCGCGACGACAAGCGGCCGCATCGGATCGTGCTCACCGCGCAGCCGGTCAATCTGGCGACCGACAAGGTGATCACGCTCGGGCTGATCGTCAGCGAACTCGTCACCAATGCCTTCAAATATGCCTATCCGGACAGCGTGTCAGGCGAGATCCGCGTCATCGTCGACCAGACGGACGAGGCATTGCGTGTCATCGTCGAGGATGACGGCGCCGGTTTCGATCCATCGAGCCCGGCCAGGGGAACCGGCCTTGGTACACGCATCCTGACGGCCATGGCCGCCAGCTTGAAATCGGATTTCGCCTATGATCCCGGCCATGACGGGACCAAGGCGACGCTGGTGTTTTCGTTGCATGAGGCGAAGTAGGGTTGACGTTGGACTCGGCGATGTTTCTCTCGTTCGACGCTGAGTTTGCCGCGTACAGAACGAAGTTTATCCAATCTTTACAATATATTATAGACAAATAATCAAGAGACATGACGCTAGGGGAGGAACATGACGACCATCCGCACACCGAAGGAAATCTATGATTTCTGGTTCGTCAGATGTGGCAGGGAGCTGTGGTTCCGCCCGACGCCTGACCTCGACGCGGAGATCAGCACGGTCTTTCGCGATACCCATCTGGCCCTTGCTGCGGGTGTGGGCGTCGAATGGCGGGCGGATGCGGAGAGCCGGCTGGCGGCTGTCATCGTGCTCGACCAGTTTCCCCGCAACATCTATCGCGGCACGCCGCTTGCCGTTGCCACCGACGGGCTGGCACTTCGCGAAGCCAAACTCGCGCTGACATCCGGCGCCGACCGGGGGGTGGAGGCCGCATGCCGTACCTTCTTCTACTTGCCGTTCGAACATGCCGAAGACCTTGGCGAACAGGAACGATCGGTGGCGTTGTTTACCGCCCTCGGCGATGAAGAATATCTCGACTATGCGATCCGCCACCACGACGTGATCGCTGCCTATGGCCGTTTTCCGCACCGCAATGCCATGCTCGGGCGGGAGTCGACGGCGGTGGAGCGCGACTATCTTTCCAAGCCCGGCGCCGGTTTCTAGGCCTTTCCAGGGAGCCTCCGCCTTTCTGTCGCCTTTCTTTACTATGACAAGCTGGCATTCTACCCCCGACGACAACCCTTCCGGAGGCGCTTTTGCGGCTGAGACCTATCCTGCTTCGCACCATTCTTCTGCTGACGCTGGCGGTCGCCGGCGCGCATTTCAAGGGTGCTGCGGCCTTTGCGCAGGAGCCACAGGCACCGGCGGCCGCGCAGGCGCCGCTTGCCGATACGCCGCTCGACCAGGCGACAAAGGAGATCGACAAGGCGAAGGTCCAACTGACGGCGCTTCAGGACGGCGCCAAGCAGAATGCCGATAATGACGATGCCCTGGTCGGGCTTGCGACCAAAGCCGACGAACTTAGCCGCGCCGTCATCACCATATCGGTCAATCTCAGGCCGCGTTTCGACCAGATCAAGAACCGGCTTGCCGAGATCGGCGATCCGCCGAAGGACGGGCAGCCGCCGGAGGCCGAGATCGTCACCCAGGAACGCAATACGCTCGCCGCCGAACGCGCGCAGATCAACGCGCTGACGGGCGACGCCGAAAACCTGTCGATCACAGTAACGAAGCTCGTCAACGAGATCACCGAGATGCGGCGGCGGCTGTTTGCCGATACGCTTCTCAGGCGTACCGAGATTTCGGTCTCGGTGCTCGACGATGCCGCCAGCGCCTTCGTGCACGAGGCCAGCGAATTCTCGCAGGCCCTGTCCAGTTGGGCCACCTTCGTCTGGAAATTCAAGCGTTTCCCGATGTTTGCCGCGATCTTCCTGTCGCTCGCCTCGGCGCTGATCCTGCTCTCCGGCAGTTACCGGCTGTTCGGCTCGTATCTGCGCCGCGACGAAGCAGTGGAGAGCCCGTCCTATATCGGCCGGCTGTCGATCGCCTTCTGGTCGACACTGATCCGCACGTTGGCGCTCTCTGTGCTGCTCGTCACCTCGTTCTTCTTCCTCAACGGTTTCAATGTGCTGAGGCCCGACATCGCACCTGTCATCGGCGCTCTGTTCGCAGCGATCGGGCTCGTCTATTTCGTCGGCCGCTTCGTCAACGCCATCTTCGCGCCGAACGAACCGCATTGGCGGCTCGTTCGGCTTTCCAATCGCGGCGCGCGCTCGATCGGCTATTGCCTGCTGGCGATGGCCGTCGTCAACGCGCTCGATTATCTCTTCGGCACGATCGGCGAGGCGATGGGCTCGCCGCTGGTGCTGACCGTGGTCAGGAGCCTGATTGCGGCGCTGATCATCGGCCTGATCCTCATTTCGGTGTCGTTCGGCAAACCGATGCTGGCCAGGAACGGTGATCCCGATGCGCCGGGCCGGCATTGGCCGCGCGGCATGGCGATCATCCTGCGCGTCGTCGGCGCCGGTCTCATCCTGACCGCGCTGACGGGGTATGTCGGGCTGGCGCGCTTCGTCGCCACACAGCTCATCATCACCGGCGCGGTCGTCGTCACCATGTATGTCGGTCTGCTCTCCGGCAAGGCGATATCCAGGCAGGAGAGCTTCGGCGACACCTTCTTTGCGCGCTTCCTGACGCGCCGCTACAAGCTCGGGCCGGTGGCGATCGACCAGGCTGGCCTGGTCGTCGGCCTTGCGATCTATGCAGTAGCGCTTCTCGTCGGCATCCCGCTGATCCTGCTGCTCTGGGGTTTCCATGTGCAGGACCTGCAGATTCTTGCCTATCGGCTGTTCACCGAGGTCAGGCTCGGCGGTATCAGCATCTCGTTGCTCGGCATCTGCACCGGCATCCTGCTGTTTGCCGGCGTTTACCTGCTGACGCGCTGGCTGCAGCGCTGGCTCGATGGCAATGTCATGGCAAGAAGCCATGTCGATCTCGGCGTGCGCAATTCGGTCAAGACCGGGATCGGCTATCTCGGCGTCGGTATTGCGGCAATCATCGGCGTTTCGGCAGCGGGCATCGATCTGTCGAGCTTCGCGCTCGTGGCCTCCGCACTTTCGGTCGGCATCGGTTTCGGCCTGCAGAACATCGTCTCCAACTTTGTCTCCGGCCTGATCCTGCTCGTTGAGCGGCCATTCAAGGTCGGCGACCATGTCGTTTCCGGCACGGCCGAAGGCATCGTCAAACGCATTTCTGTGCGCGCCACGGAGATCGAGACCTTCCGCAAGCAGTCGATCATCGTGCCGAATTCGGAGCTGATCAACGGCCTCGTCGGTAACTGGACACACCGCAACAAGATCGGCCGCTCGGAAATTCCGGTTTCCGTCGCCTACAACGCCGATCCGCAGCAGGTGATGGACATCCTACTGGAACTGACGGCCAAGATACCGCTCGTCATGCGCAATCCGGAGCCGCATGTCGAATTCCTGCGCTTCGGGCCTTATTCGCTGGATTTCGAGCTGCGTTTCTTCCTCGCCGACATGGGCGACGGCATGGCGGTGCGCAACAATCTCAGGATCGAGATCCTTAAGCGCTTCAAGGCCGAGGGCATTGAGATCCCGCTGCCGCAGACCGATCTTACCATCCATCGAGAGGCTCGTCCCGCGCTTGCCGATGTGGGCAGGGATCAACCCAACGAGCAGGAAAACTCGGCGGACACGCCCATGGAGGAGGAAGAGCAGCCGGTGCGGCAATTGCGCAGCAAGACGGCAGACGGCAATCGGAAAGGCTGAACGGGCCATTCAGCCATCATTCACAGCTATATGTGCATGATCTCCCCTATCGGGATCGCTGCCGGGGGCAGCACCGATCGTTCGAGGGGAGGGCGCGCCAGCGCCGCCGCATATGATGGCAAGATTTGCCGCCGTTCTGCTTGTCCCGCTGCTTGCCGCGCCCGCGGCTGAAGCGGCATCCATCACCAATACCGATCCAGCCGCCGTCGTGCTCGTCATCACCGAGAGCGGCCAGCGCGTCGAGGTCGTCGTCGATGCCGGTGCTTCGGAAAGCCTCTGCCCCTCGGGCTGCTTCATGACGACGCCCGACGGCGACCGCATCGGGCTCGACGGCGGCGAGACGATCGACATCGTCAAGGGCTCGGCGGTCGTCAAGTAGATTATCGCGCTCAAATTTCTCCGGGATTGGGAACCGTTCCCGGCCCGTCAACCGGGCGCGTCAGCCGCATAATGGTGAAGAATGCGGCGACGGCGACGGTGCTGAGCAATGCTGCGATCGACAGTGACCATGAGACGCCGAGATTGCCCATCAGGAATGCAAGCGCGAATGGCGCCATCGAGGAGACGACGAGACGGACCGACATGATTTGTCCTTGCCGCCGGCCGTAGCCATCGCTTCCGAAGAGCGCTAGCGGCAAGGTTCCGTAGACGATGCTGTTAAGGCCCGAGCCGAGGCCGAAGACGACGGCGAAGACCAATGCGCCGGGCATCGAGGGTGCGGTGGCGGTGAGGATGACAAGGGCTGTCGGCAGCAGGATGGCGCAGATGATCGCCAGCATCACTTGCGACAAGCTCTCGCCAAAGACCATGTTGATAAGGCGGCTCAGCACTTGCGACGGGCCGAAGAGCGTTCCGACCACCACCGCCATGGCGCCGAGGCCGAGTGCCGACATCACAGGCACCATGTGAACCAGAAGCGCTGAGTTCACGAAGCTTTCCAAAGCAAAGCCGGTCACCATCAGGATAAAGGCCGGCCGGCGCACAGACGGCGGAAGGCTCGGATCGACGCGTTTTGCGGCCTCCTCTCCGGTCCGTCTCCTGGTTTGGCTGATGCCACGGGAGAGCCAGGCATGAATGGGCAGGCAGACCACGAGATTGAGCGCGGCGAAGATCAGATAGACGTTCTGCCATGACAGATGCGCATGCAGCGCCGTGGTGATCGGCCAGAAGATGGTCGAGGCGAAGCCGGCGATCAGCGTCAGGTAGGTGATGCTGCGCTGGGCGACGCGCGGCCTGATCTGCACGAGCAGGGCAAAGGCGGCGCCATATTGCACCAGGTTCGAGGCGATCTCGATGCCGATCAATGCCGCGACGAAAGCGATCTTTCCCGGCGCGAAGGCACAGGCGACGAGGGCAGCGGCGGCAATCGCCGAGCCCGATGTCATGATCCTGCCTGCGCCGAAGCGATCGATCCATGTGCCCATGAGAGGTGCGGCCAAGCCGCCGATCAGAAGGGCCGCGGAGAGCGCACCGAAGATCCATTCCGATGACTAGCCCAGATCACGGGCCATGTCAGGGGCGAGGATGCTGAAGCTGTAATAGAGCGATCCATAACCGATGATCTGCGTGAGCCCGAGTGCGACAATGGCCGCTACTGGCGGTCGTTCGGTGCTGATTATCATAGCGATCTGAGGCTCACGCGCTGTTCGAGCTTTTCGGCTTCTTCTTTCCGCTCGCTGTAGCGGTCGGTCAGATAGTTCGAGGCATCACGGGTCAGCAGCGTGAACTTCACCAGTTCCTCGCAGACGTCGACGACGCGGTCGTAATAGGATGATGGTTTCATACGGCCGTCCGCGTCGAATTCCTGGAAAGCTTTGGCAACCGAGGACTGATTGGGGATAGTGATCATCCGCATCCAGCGGCCAAGAATGCGGAGCTGACCCACCGCGTTGAAGGACTGGGAACCGCCGGAGACCTGCATCACCGCCAGCGTCTTGCCTTGCGTTGGCCGGACCGAGCCAACCGACAACGGAATCCAGTCGATCTGCGCTTTCATGATACCGGTCATCGCGCCATGACGCTCAGGGCTGACCCATACCTGGCCTTCCGACCATGCCGACAATTCTCTCAGTTCCTGAACTTTTGGGTGGCTCGCCGGCTCGGCGTCGGGCAACGGCAGACCTTCCGGATTGAAGATACGCACTTCACAGCCGAAATATTCGAGCAGTCGTGCCGCCTCCTGTGCGAGAAGGCGGCTATAGGACACCGCTCGCAAGGAGCCATAAAGGATCAGGATGCGCGGCTTGTGCGTCGAGAACGCCGGCCTGAGTGCGTCCATATCCGGTTGACGCAGATGCATCGGCGATACGGCAGGCAGATCAGACAATGCGCTTGCCCTCGGCATCGAGCACTTTCTCGCCATCTTCCTTGGTGAAGGCGCCCTTCTGCGTTTCCGGCAGGATTTCGAGGACAAGTTCCGACGGTCGCGACAGGCGCGTACCGAGAGGAGTGACGACGAAAGGCCGGTTGATCAGGATCGGGTCTTTCAGCATCGCGTCGAGAAGCTGATCGTCGCTTAGATCGGGATTGTCGAGGCCGAGTTCGGCATAGGGCGTATCCTTCTGACGAATGGCATCGCGCACGGTCAGGCCGGCATCGGCAATCATCCTGACCAGTTCGTGACGTGACGGCGGTTTTTCCAGATATTCGATGATATCAGGTTCGATGCCGGCATTGCGGATCATCGCCAGTGTGTTGCGGGACGTGCCGCAGGCAGGGTTGTGGTAGATGGTAACGTTCATAGCTTTGCCTCTGACGACAGGGTTGATGGAGTGCCCGGCTGCAACAGCCAGGTGAAGAGGAGAAGGGCTGCGACCGCGCCTGTGATTTCGGCGATCCAGAAGCCAGGAAGATCGATCGGGCGGATGCCGGAGAAGGTGTCGGTCAGCGAACGGGCCAAAGCGACGGCCGGATTGGCGAAGGAGGTCGAAGCGGTGAACCAGTAGGCGGCGGTGATATAGAGCCCGACCAGCCACGGCACCGCCTTCCGCTCGAACTTGATGCCGGCGAGGATCACTGCCACCAGGCCGAAGGTCGCTACGCCTTCCGAAAACCATTGCGCGCCGCCGGTGCGCACCTTGCTCGACATTTCCAGAAGCGGCAGGGCAAACATCAGATGGGCGGCGACGGTCCCGACGATGCCGCCGAAGATTTGCGCAGCGATATATCCGGCGAGATCGCGTTTTGCCAGCGTGCGCGACATCGCCAAGATCAGCGAGACCGCCGGGTTGAAGTGGGCGCCGGAGATCGGTCCGAGCACAGTGACCAGCACCACCAGGATGGCGCCGGTCGCGAGCGTGTTGTCGAGCAGGGCAAGTCCTACGTCCTGCGTCAGCGATGTCGCCATGATACCCGACCCGACAACGGTCGCGACCAGCATGGCGGTGCCGAGACCCTCGGCGACGAGCCGGCGTGGTAGATCGAACCCCGTCATCAGCCCATCCTCGTCGTGCCGCGGAACGGCGCATCGCCAATGCGGTCTGCGGTCATTGCAGTTCCTCTTTCGTCGCAGGTGCACAGCAGGCGGCGACGGCGGCAGCCGGCGCGCAGATCTCGGGGTTTCCGCCGCAGCAATCCTCCATCAGGAAGCGGATCAGGCGGCCCAGCGCCTCGTAATTGGCGGTGTAGATGATCGAGCGGGATTCGCGCTGTTGCGTAATCAGGCCTGAGCGTTCGAGCTCCTTCAGGTGGAAGGAGATATTGGACGGCGAGACCTCCGCTTTCTCCGCGATCGAGCCCGCCGCCATGCCATCCAGGCCCGAGACCACAAGCATGCGGACGATGTGCAGACGCGTTTCCTGCGAGAGCGCGCCGAATGCGATGAGGGCTTGACGTTGATCCATATTTCAATAATCCTTGAAACGTTGAAACGAGGATTAGCTGATATGAACGTCATCGACAACAGCAAAATTCAAGAGAACGACATCGATCTCGGCCTGCTGCTCGGCACGCTTGCCAGCGCCAAGGATTCTCCGCTGATTTTCTATTATGACGGCAAGTCGGTGAAGCCTGGCTATCATGTCACCGAGGTCAAGGCGGGCCAATTCTCGGGCCTGGATTGCGGCGCCAATCCCGAGGCGTGGGCGGAGATATTCATCCAGCTTTGGGATATCGAGGAAGGCGAGCGCACGCATATGCCGGCCGGCAAGTTCTATTCCATCATCCGCAAGGTTACCGATTACGTGCAGCTGGATAGTTCGGCGAAGCTGACCTTCGAAGTCAGTGATGGCGTGCGCCCGATGCAACTGTATTGCGCGGCGATGCCGATTCTCAGCGCCGGCGCCGTCCATGTTTCGCTTTCGCCGCGGCCGGCAAGCTGCAAGCCACGCGATCGCTGGCTGGCAGAGGAAAACCGCAAGGCGGCAGCCTGCTGTGGGCCGCAAGCGGCAACGAGCAGCTGCTGCGCTTGACAACACATGAGACCGTCCGGGGGTCGGGCGGCAGCGAGATCCGGATTGTATTGACTGACCACCAGTCAGTGGTATAAATTGAGGATGCTGGCTTGATGCCGGCGCCACCTGTTTACGCCCGGAGATCGCAATGAGCGCACAGACCCTGTTGAACTCTCTGTTCCAGTACAAAGCCAGCGTTGACGACGAGCTTCTCGATGCCTTGAACGCGCTCGGGGCTGAGGTGCGATCCGACGACTTTCGCTCAGCCCTTCGTGTGCTCAATCACGCCCATCTCGTTGATCGTATCTTCATCGCCAATCTTCAACGACTGGATCATTCCTACGCGGCGAGCTGGAGCAGCGAAGCGCCGCCCTTGGCGCAGCTGTCGGCCGATATCCGGGAAACGGACCGTTGGTATATCGATTACACCTCGCGTATAACCCTTCCGGAAATGGAGGAGTTCGTCGACTTCACCTTCACCGATCGCGGACGCGGACGCATGTCCCGCGAGGAGATGCTGGCCCATGTGGTGACGCATGCCGGTTATCATCGCGGTGAAGTCGGTCGCCTGCTGCCTGATATCGAGAGCACCGCAATGCGCGACGTGTTTACCGGCTACCTGCACAGAACCGATCCCGCGCGTCGTCAGTGAGAGTGGACCAGTCCTGCCGATGCCGGCCAATGTTTCAAAACCGAGAACCAAGCCCCCCGAAGAGCGACGCGACGAGCTGATGACATCGGCCGAGCGGCTGTTTCTGGAAAGGGGCCTGGAGCAGACCACGATCGAGGAGATCACGACGGGGGCGGGGGTCGCCAAGGGAACGTTTTACCTGCACTTCTCCTCGAAGGCCGATGTTCTCCAGGCGCTGCGCGCCCGTTTCGTGCAGGGCGTGCTGGATGGCATCGTCACGGCGGTCGAAGGACGGCGGCAAGAGGATTGGCACGGGAAGCTTGCCGCCTGGTCGACGGCATGCGCCACAGGTTATCTCGACGCGGCAGGGCTGCATCATCTTGCCTTCGTGGCTGCACCTCCCGCGACGCGGGAAGGGCTTTCGCGCAACATCCTGATCGACCATCTGAACGAATTGCTTGCCGCTGGCGCTGGCGAGAATGCCTGGTCGGTCAGTGACCCAGGCTTCACGGCGGTGTTTCTGTTCAATGCCCTGCACGGCGTGGTCAATCAGCCCGGCATCGGTGAGGCACCATCCGATCGCGCCGAATTGCTGCGGGCGATCGAGGCGCATTTCCTGCGCGCGCTGGATCTGCCGTCAGGCGTTGATTGAGGGCTGGGCATCCCACCATCTGAGCACCCGCATCGCCCGGAGCGTCACCCAGCGCGACGGCTTGTCTTGCCCGTCATCGACTTCGAACCACACCCGACCTGCAGGGCTCCCGTCGAGCGGCCAGCTGCCGTCCTGCAGGCGTCTGGAACGCAGGTGCTCGATCGCCTCGCCGAGGCGCGGATCGGGATTGGTGCCGGTCAGGATGGCGCTGGAGCGGAAATAGTCGAGCGCGCGCAGAATGTCGTAGCGCCAGCGGTTCGGGTGCAGGAAGTGCAGGAAGCGCTCGTCGGCCGGCTCGCCGGTGCCGAGACGGCGAAAGAGGTTGCGGGTCAGCAGAAACTCCTCGCCCGTCCTGCGCGCTTCTCGAGACCGATGCGTGCCGCCGGTCGATCTCTCGTATTCCAGCAAGCCTTCCAGCACGTTGATGGTGCTGGCGAAAGATGAGCGGACAGAGCCATCGATCCGCTCGCAGTTCCAGCCGCCGTCGTCGAGACGCTCGCCGGCCAACCTGTCGACGATGGGCGACACGTCGATCCCGAAATAGGCGCCATCGGCAATGGTGCGGCCGTTGATGCATTCCTCGACTTCGCCTTCCCAGTAGGGCTGGCCGCCTTCTTCCCAACGGGCGTTGGCGCCGATCAATTTGACGGTGCGCCTGGCGCACGCGCAGGCGGGATCGAGACCGAATTCCCTCAATTGCGACAGCGAGAAGGTCGTGGCCGTCCACGGTTGGCCGCGCTCCTTCCACTCGCCGGCGTCGAAACCGGCGGGCAAGAAGGCGCCGCCCGCCCATTGCCCGTCCTCATCCCGGCAGGAGAGCAGCCTGGCGCCCCAGCCCTCCGTCTCGACTTTGGCCCGCTCGACCATCCATTCCCGCTCCGGGGCATCGAGCAGGTCGCGCATCACCTGCCACCGGATCGACGGATCGGAGTCGAGAAGCCATTCGATCACCGGGTCGAATTGGATCATGGGGCGAACCTGTCGGCGGATCGGGTCGATGGCTCGTTTATAATCGCTTCGGCTGAGCAGTGCCACCCGGACCGGCCCACGGGAAATCGTCTAAATCCGACGTGGTCGCGTCAAGCGCTGGCGCTTGCGATGCCGCGGCCGGACTATGTCAGGGAAGGCACGAAGCTGAAGATCAAAATCCTCGGGTCGACCTATAATGCGATGGCTGTCGGCGAAAGCCCGTTCGATGCCGAGAATGCGGCGCTTCGCGCCTGATTTCTTAATCATATCCGCAAAGAAGTCGGAGTCGGCCTCATCGGGCCGCCTCTTCGTTTAGAACTGGGCGCGCCGATTAATAATTATTCAAATCAATTGATGTATCAGTTTGATCCGGGGACAGATTTTACATCAAAGGTTTGCTATGGCGTTTCTAGGTATTTCGGGGATGCAATATTCCGGGGAAATGTTTGCTGGTGCGCGTATTATTGTCGCAGAAGATTCCAACGTATTCACCTCGATGATCAGCAAACGCCTCAAGGAGCTGTTCGATATCGATGTCGAGATTTGCCGTAGCTTCGAGGATCTGCAGGTTTCCTACGACAAGTCTTCCGATCCGATCACGCTGGCGATCTCGAACATCAATCTGCCCGGCGCCGAAAACGGCGAAGCGCTCGAATATCTGGTCGATCTCTCCATACCCACAATCGTCTTTACCGGTACCTTCCATGAAAGCATGCGCGACAAGCTGATGGCCAAGGATATCGTCGACTATATCCTCAAGGACAATATCTTCGCCGTCGACCTGCTGGCGGAATCGATCTGCCGCTTCCTCACCAATCATCGCCATCACGTGCTGATCGTCGATGATAGTGCGACGGCGCGCGCCCTGCTGTCGAGCCGGCTGAAGCGCTACAATTTCCGCGTGAGCGTTGCCGAGAACGGCGGCAAGGCGCTGGAGATCCTGAAGGCCAACCGCGATATCGGCCTGATGATCACCGACTACAACATGCCCGACATAGACGGCTTCGAGCTGACGCGGCGCATCCGCTCCAATATCGGCTCGCACGAGCTGCGCATCATCGGTGTTTCCTCCTCCTCGAACCGGCTGCTTTCGGCGCGATTCCTGAAGGCCGGCGGCAATGATTTCATGCTGCGTCCCTTCATCGACGAGGAGTTCTATTGCCGCGTCAACCAGAACCTCGATACGCTGCTGCAGATTCAATCGATGCGCAAGGAGCGGGCGGTTGCCTGACGGCTCTTCCCGTATCAGTATCGCCAGGGGGCCGGATATCACGGTCGGGGACAGTCGTCGAATTTCTGCAATTACAGGTAATGTCGCCGTTATTTATCCCCTTCACGCGCACAGGCCTCTCGGTTATCGTCCCCGCCGGGGAGAGGGCCGAGTCGAGCCCAACGGACGCATCGGGGAGTAGGAGCTGTGGCTTTTCAAGCGGATTTCCAGCGGGATGGTATCGGGCTGCGCTCCGGCGGGCTCAAGATACTTCTGGTTGAAGATTCCCGGATGTTTTCCGCCGTGCTCTGTCATCGGTTCCAGACGGAGCTCGGCCTTGCCGTCAAATCCTGCCCGTCGCTGAAGGCTCTTCGCAAGGAACTTGCCGAGGACGGTCACGGCTACACCATGGCCGTCGTCGATCTCAACCTGCCGGATTCGCCCTATGGTGAAGCGCTCGACTGCACGATCGAGCACGATATCCCGGCGATCGTCTTCACCGCGACATTCGATCTCAACACGCGCAACAAGATCATGGAGCGCAATGTCATCGATTACGTGCTGAAGGACAATGAATTCGCGCTCGACAATCTGGTCGCGACTGTCCGACGGGCGATCTCCAACCGCAAGACACGGGTGCTGGTCGTCGACGATGTCGTCTCGGCGCGCCAGGTGCTCGTCGACCTGCTCAAGGCACAGCAATATCTTGTCGTCGAGGCAAATTCGGGGCTCGAGGCGCTGGCGGCGCTCGAGGCCTACAGCGATATCGAACTCGTCGTCACCGATCACCACATGCCCGATATGAGCGGCTACGAGCTGACGCGGCGCATCCGCCATCGTTTCGGCTCGGACAGGCTGCGTGTTATCGGCGTTTCCTCCTCCAACGACCGCATGCTTTCGGCGAGTTTCCTCAAGGCCGGCGCCAGCGATTTTGTTTACCGACCTTTCGTTGCCGAGGAGCTGCAATGCCGCATCGCCAACAATGCCGAAACGCTGGCGCAGATGCGGCAGCTGAGGGCGGCGGCGGCCTGTGACTACCTGACCGGCCTCTATAACCGCCGCTATTTCTACGACAACGGCCCGAAGCTGGTGAACGAGTGCCTGCGGCTGAAGGTACCGAGCTCCGTCGCCATTCTCGATATCGACCATTTCAAGCGGCTGAACGACACCTATGGCCACGAGATCGGCGACAAGGTGCTGAAGGCTGTCGCAAACAGGCTGTTTACGATTTTCGAGGGCAGCGACAATCTTCTGTCGCGCCTCGGGGGCGAGGAATTCGCCATCCTTTTCCCGCAGATGGATTCCGCTGCCGCGACCAAGCTCTGCGACGAGATCCGCTCGGACATTTCGCGGCTGAAGGTAACGGCCGACGACGAGGAGCTCGGCGTCACGATTTCGATCGGCATCGCCGAGATCGGCGGTTACGAGACTTTCGAGAATTACCTCAACGCCGCCGACCAGTTTCTCTACATGGCCAAACACAGGGGCCGCAACCAGGTCTATTCCGACGCCAGGATGACGGAAGAGGCTGCGCAATAGCGCCATCCGAAGGGCGGAGCCAAGCCGCCGCCTTTCACATCAGGCGGCAACTGGCATTTCCAATACCTCAGGCGGCAACGGTCGTCTTATCGTCTCAAGCAGCGACGGCCTTTTTATTGTCTCAGGCGGCGACCGCCTTCTTATCGTCTCAGGCGGCGACGGCCTGGCGAGCGGTCGCCATGGTCATCTTGCGCTCGGCGCGCTCCTGCTGCGGTGAGCGATGGTAGAGTTCGCGATAACACTTGGAGAAGTGCGAGGCCGAGACGAAGCCGCAGGCGACGGCGACCTCGACGACGGGCATCGACGACTGCACCAGAAGGTGGCGCGCGCGGTCGAGGCGGATTTCCAGATAGTAGCGGGCAGGCGAACGGCCCATCTCCTGGCGGAACAGCCGTTCGATCTGGCGGCGCGAGAGGCCGGCGCCGTCGGCGATCTCGATCAGCGAGAGCGGCTCGGCGAGATTGCCTTCCATCAGCTCGATGATCGACAGCACCTTGGCATTCTGCACACCGAGACGGGCGCGCAGCGGCAGACGCTGGCGGTCGTGCGGGTTGCGCACGCGGTCGGTCAGGTGCTGCTCGCAGATGCGGTTAACAAGGCTTTCGCCAAAGTCCTCGCCGACGAGGTTCAGCATCATGTCGAGCGAGGCGGTGCCGCCGGCGCAGGTGTAGAGATTGCCGTCGATCTCGTAGAGATCTGCATAGACTTCCGCCTGCGGGAAGGCTTCCGAAAAGCCCGGCAGGTTTTCCCAGTGGATGGCGCAGCGCTTGCCGTTCAGGAGGCCGGCCTGGGCAAGCACATGCGCGCCCGTACAGAGGCTGCCGACGGCGACGCCGCGATTGTAGCATTCACGCAGCCAGGCATTGACCGACTTGTTGTTGAACTGCTCGACATCGATGCCGGAACAGACGAGCACCATGCCCGGCCGGTTTTCGCCGCCGAGATGACGGCGCTCCTCGGCAAGCGAGGAATTTGCCTCGACGCCGATGCCGCAGGAAGAATAGACCTTTTCTCCATCGACAGAGGTCAGCCGCCAGGTATAGGCCTGATAGCCGAGCATGCGATTGGCGATGCGCAAGGTGTCCACGGCCGCCGAAAAGGGCAGCATGGTGAATTGCGGTACCATAAAGAAGACTACCGAACGCTTCTTGATCTGCATCCTGTTCATAGCGAAATCCATGCTCGAGGGGCGATGACACATTCGTTGCGCGGAATGCGTCGCGCCGATGTCCTGAAAGCGACACTGGCATGGAAAAATGCGGCCGGGAAGAGCAAATATGCGACATCGGCCACGATTTGGCCGGTCAAACTGCCGGAATGGCTGCGGACAGGGCGGATGACGGGCTGATAGGCGACTGAAATTCAAGACTGAAAAGGGCTTGGGAATGGACGATCAGGCCACGAAAAAGGCGGCGTTGCACAACGCTAACGCCGCCCTTATCTTGAGTGGAATGTCGCATTCATTACATGGTCCGGTGTTTGCTGTCGTCCGTGCTCGGCCAGCCGATGTCCTTGCGGATGTCGAAGGGCATGGCTTCGATTTCGCGAGCCGTCTGCCAGCGTGTCCAGGCGAGGGTGAGCTTGCGGGCATAATGTGCCAGATCAAAGCGGCCGTGGCCGGAGGTGAGGGACTTACCACCACCGCGATAGGTGAGCGTGGTCATTTTCCGGTTCCTTTCTTGGGTCAGGGGCATGGTCGTTAATGGGAGGTTCGTCCATGTCGATGATCACAATATGGGCCTCATAAACTCATCATTCAAACGAATAGAACTTATGGATAACATCAGAGATATTGAATGATCGCCGTACGCTCGCCAGCCGGCGGCGACAACATTGCAGTCTGTCACCGACTTTAATCCCCGGACATTCCACGCAGGGGATAGCAAATCCGCAGCTGAGCATGGTGCCGAAAACCGAGCGGCTTTCGGCTCTATTTCCTTGATTTAAATCCGGGTTCAGATTTTAGGCCGACACGGGCCAAAATCATCCGCATCTAATGCGCGGCAGTCGGGGTGATGATGCCAAGATTTCCAAGCCCGGCGACGATCAGCTGGACTGCGACTGCGGTCAGTAGAATGCCGAAAACGACCTCCGAGACGATCATGGTGACTGGCTTCATACGCTTGGCTAGCTTGTCGATGTTGGTGAACACCAGATAGTCCAACGCGCCGACGATCAGGATCAGGCCGATGACGAGTATCGCGCTGGCGATCGAGACGACTTCACCGGAGGCGATGATGACGACCGTGATGCCGACAGGATTGAGCAGGTAAGGGACGGCAAGCGGAAATACGGCCAGCTTGTCTGGATCGACCGGAGCCGCAATGTCGTCATGCGGCTTCTCTGTCGGTCCTGATGCCATCTTGATGGCGATCAGCGCGAGGATGATGCCGCCGGCGACGGCGACCGCGCCACCCGTGATGTGGAGAAGCCGCATCAGCAGAGCGCCGGTGGCGAAAAGGATCAGGGCCGTGACGACGGCTATCATAACCATCTGGCGGCCGATGCGCGCCTTGGTTTCGGTATCGAAGGCGTGGGTCTTTTCCAGAAACGGCACCAGGGCGATCTTCGGCCCGAGGCCGATCAGAAGCAGCAGCAGAAGTTTTCCGACGAGTGCGGCATCGATGACTGTGAAATCCATTGAACGTACCCTCTAGAATTTGTGACGCGAAAATCGAGGCCTCCCCACTTTGGGGAGGGTGGTGAAGAAGTGAACCAAACAGACTCGCCAGTCTTTCTGCGAGTCGTTCAGCGCGGGCATACGTCCCAGAAGCCCGTCGTCTTGGCGGGCGAGGTGTAGTACCAGCATTGACCAGACTGCGGCGGCGTACCTGCCAATGAAACGGCAGCAGCTCCGGCGACGAAGCCGATGGCAGCACCCGCGGCAATAGCAGTACCCGGACGCCAGTAGCGGCGAGGGGCGACGACCACGACGCCGCGCCGCACGGGCGGCCGAACGGCAGGACGGTATGCCGGACGGGCGCGTCCAACTGCGGCGCATCCGCGCGGCCCGCAGGCCGCAGCACCGCAGCCCCTAGGGCCGCATGCCGCCACGCCGCGGCGTGCGGCTTCGGCCGTCGCCGGAACGAGGACGGGCGCGCAGACCATCATCAGCACGGCAAGTGTCGCAAGCACATGCGATAGGTTGATCAGGAACTTCATTTCATTTCCTCCCATTGCTTTCGTGTCTTGTTTCATGGCCTGAAGCGTGCCGCTCTCAGGCCGGGTTCGCGGCTGTCGCCGCACTCTGCGCTGCGAGCGTCTGCTGGGCAGCGGCTGCAACAGCGTCGTCCTTCCCGCCTGAGACCTGGACTGTGGGCACGGCGAGCTTGATGCCATTTTCGTTGAACGCCTCGTGGATCATTCGCAGGGCTCGCCGCTTCAGCGTGAACTGCTGGCCCGGAAGCGTCATGACCTTCATCCGCAAGAGCAGACCGGAGTCGCCCAGGCTGTCGATCCCCTGCATCTTCAGCGGCTCGAGCGTCGTCGGTTTGAATTCCGGATCCTCGAACAGCTCCAGGCCGATCTTCTTGATGATCTTGCGGGCCTTCTCGATGTCGGAATCGTAGGTAATGGTGATCGTCATCTTCTCGATCGCCCAGTCGCGGCTCATATTCTGGACTGCTCCGAGCTCGCTGAAGGGGACGATGTAGACCGCACCGCGCTGGTGCCGGAGCTTGATGGATCGCAAGCTGAACGATTCGACGGTGCCCTTGTAGCTGCCGCTCTGGATATACTCGCCAACCCGGAAGGCGTCGTCGAGCAGGTAGAACATCCCGCTGATCACGTCCTTGACCACGGTCTGTGCCCCGAAACCGATGGCGACGCCGACCACGCCGGCACCTGCGATCAACGGGCCGATTTCCACGCCGAGCGACGACAGCGCCATCATGATCGCGATGGCGACGAAGAGGATCATCAGGAAATTGCGAAGGATCGGCAGCAGGGTTCTAAGACGCGTGCGCCGCCGCTCCCGTTCGCTGCCGACTTCAAGGACGGCCTCGGTGTCGCCCAGCTTGCGATCGATCAGCACTTTCACGACGCTCCAGGCGAGATCGACAACCAGGAGAATGATCCCGGCACTGAGGAGGCCGCGAACAAGGCGCAGAATCGGCGAATCCTGCATCGTCATCTGCGTCAGCCTGACGTCCAGGGCGTCCGCAAGCAGAACGATCGCGCCGACGATCAGCGCTGCCCTGATACCACGCTCGACGATCACCGAGACGACGGTGCCTTTCTTGTGCCCGTCGTCTTCGTCCGCGGAAGAGCGCAGAATATTGTTGACCGACGCCTTGGTGAGGGCGATGGCGCCGGGCAGGGCGGCACAGACTACCGCGATCCAGAACAGCTTCATGGCTCCGACCACCCACAGCAGCCAGACGGCGACGAAGTAGACCGTCCAGAGCCAGTTCCGCGCCCGCAGGCCGATCCGGCTGGCTTGGCCGGCAGACAATCGGGACGGACGTCTCCAAACGGCTTCGATGCCGATGACGAGGAGCACGAGGCCGAGGGAATAGGCGACGAGTTGCCGGGCCGGAACGGAAAAGCCGAGGGTGCCGAGCAGGCGGATGGTCACCCAGCCAAAGGCATACCAGCCGACGAGATAACTCAGGCGTTTCGCCCAGTGGCCGGCGGCATCCCTAGTGATCGGGACGACACGGAACCGGCCCTCTTCCTCCGCCCGTGGCGCCAGAAGCACGTCGAAAAATGCGCTTGCCAGACGGAAGACAACGATCGCGAAGAGATAGCCGACGACGATCTCCCTGATAACAGGCGGCCATTGGAACAGCAGGAAGAAGCCGATGCTGCCGAGCCCGAAGGAAAGGACGTAACATGCCGCCCATAGAAGCCTCGCGGCCAGCGCGACCACCCTCTCGCGAACCGTGGCAAAGGGCGCGCGCGCCATCCATGAGCGCCAGCCGGCGCTGATCCACCAGAATAGCCATTGCGCGGCCAGCCCGACGGCGACGAAGGCAGCGACCAGGAAGATCGGCCGTGTCCCGCCGTTCGCCTGGATGTCCCGTTCGAGCACCGCCCCGCCTCGCATCGTCTCCAGGGGAAAGGACTGGATGGCGCCGAGAAGATTGGAGGCGTGGGCACGGAATCGCATTGCGAATTCCGAGAATGAAGGGTCGGCGTTCGGGGTTTCCAAGGGTGGTTCCGCCACGGCCTTGGCTGCTTCCGACTGCTGCTGCAGGAAGCGCTGGACATCGGGATCCGAGAACATCCCGATAAAGCGCTGGACACTTTCTGGCTGTGGGGTCGCAGGCGTCACGCTCTGCGCCACGGCAATCGAGGCGCAAAGGAGAACGGAAGCCAGGGCGGCCCCGGTGAAAAGCGGTTTAAACATACGGATCTTGGAAAGTAGTGGCATTGTCTATCCTGATCTCTAAGAACGTCAGTTTGCCGGTTTCTGAACCGTCACGGCCTGCACGACTCCTTCGATCGGCCTGCGGCAGTGCAGTCGGGCGCTCGCGGCTGTGTACCCACAGGACCCGTGAGGCCACTCACCTGGCCGGCGTAATTATCTCTGGTGTCGGCATCGACGACGGCGACAGGGGCGGCAAGGATCAGGCCGGCTGCGCTGCCCGCCGCCGCCGCCGTGCTCGTCGTCGCGGCGAGGATCTTATCCCCGAGCCCGACCTTGCTGTCGGTTAGTGTCTGGCCGTCGGAAATCCGCGCCCCGATCAGTTGAACGACTTCGGGCGATTCCGCGAACTTTCCGTGGTTCAGCCTGTCGCCCGCCTTAACCTTGGTGAGGTCGATCACCGTGATCTGGCTGTCGGCCAGTTCCTTCTTGAAGGGTGCCTGCTCGGGATCGATGGCGCCGAGTCTGGCGACGTCACCCCATACCCTGCGGGATACTGCGAGCGCGCGGTCGTCTCGCGAAACGAACAGAGTGAACTTTGGGTGCTGCTTGCCCATGTCGACGATCTGCTGGCGGAAGACATCGACATCCACGTCGGGCGAGGCCAGCATCACATTCTCGAACTTTGAGGGAAGGCGGCCGTTGCGGATCGCCATCTGGCGAAGGGCTTCCAGCGCCAGCCAGTTCCCCATGGAATGCGCAAGGATCGAGACTTCCTTCACCTCTGGATCCTTGGCGAGATACTGGAAGAGCGTCTCCAATGCGTTACGCGTGTAGTTCGTGCTCTCCCTGTCATATCCATATGCAAGCAGACTGCCGCGCGACGGCCATGTCACCAGCACGGGCGCGCTATGGACGCCGGAATCCTTGACGATCTGGGCGAAGCGATAGACGGAGTCTTCGAAGCGGTTGTTGAAGCCGTGGATGAACACCAGCACGCTGCGGTCGCGGCTCTTCCTGACCGAGGCGCTCAGCCATTTCTTGGCGTCGTCGCGCGTGATCTCGTCGGCTTTCAAGGTTGCGAAGTCGGTTGCCGGGTTGGATGGAAGCCTTCGCGGCCAGGCGACTTCGCCGACCTTGCGGACGTTCGCTGGGGGAATGGACACTGTGATGTCGGCAAAAGCCGGGGCGAGTGCGCGTTCGCCCGTGAACATCTCGCCTTGTATCGTCGAGCGGCTGCGCGTCGTGGCCACGAGCATGTCGACCTTGGTGGAATTGGGCGCGCTATCGGCAACGGGGATGAGCACGTTCTTTGCGTGGCCGCCACATCCGGCTAATGCGCAGAGCAGCAGGAGAGCCGAGATCCATTGCAGACCTGGGGAAGGGCTTGGTCGAATTCGGCCATTGCGACACTTTGTGCTCACTGCTGTTCCTCATCGCCCTGTCAAGTTCGGGCAGGCCTCGACGCCGCACGCCGCGGCGGTCGAAGTCGGCACCGGGCGAGACTATGCGAAGATCAGCTAGCTTACCCGTATGATCGGGTATGTTACGGTCGGCGAGACAGTATCAGCGGGGTTGCAGATCCGAGGTCACGGCGGTCGACGCGATTGCATCGGGATCGGGCACCGTCATCCCCGCCTTGCGAAGTCCTTCGATCAGACGGTCGCGATCTTCAGGCTGCATGTTGCGCATTGCGAGTTCCGTTACAAGGTTCGGCAGGAAGTCAGGTCGCATGCTGACGAACACCTGTCCTTCCCGGCGGGCGTCGTCCATCATGCCAGCCTCCGCGTAGATGATGGCGGCGACAACATGGAAGAGAGGGAATTTCTGCATGTTCGCCTGCCGGATCTCCAGCACGGCGGTGTGGTTGTCGTGGAGCATGTAGGCGGCCAGAGCTCGCGTTCCGTGGTAGAAGCCGCCGCTGCCCGGATTAAGAGCGATGGCCTGGTCCAGGAGGGCCGCTCCACGCTGCCACTGGCCGGCGATCGCAAGCCTGGTTCCGAACTCGCCCATCAGTTCGGTGTCGTTGGGGTTGGTGGCGAGCGCCTGCTCGCCAACACGAAGTGATTCAGCGAGCTGCCTGTCGAAGAACAGCGCCGTCATCAGCGCTTGAAGTCCGCGCGTATTGTTCGGATCGATCTGCGTTGCGCGCCTGGCGGCATCGAGGGCACGCTGTATGGCTGCATCCTGGCCTGGCGTCGGATTGAACTTGTAGCGGTCCTCATCGAGATAGACGATTGACAGCATTGCCCAAGCGGTCGCGTAGTTCGGAAACCGCGCGAGCGCGGCCTCGAGGCAATCCCGGACGCGCGCATGCGCTTCGGCGCTCAGTTCCGAACGATAGGCATAGAAGCGCAAAGTGCACTCATATGCACCGAGATCGTCCGGCGGCGGACTGGCGGAGTCGACCTGTGCCATGACCCCGTAGGGTTGGGCGATGGCGGTCGCGACCTTTCTGGCGACATCCGTCTGGATCGCAAACAGGTCCTCTGATGCGAGATCATTGTCATAGTTCTCCGACCAGAGGATCTCGCCGTCCGACGTGTCGAGCAACCTGGCCGTCACACGAAGACGCTTGCCCGAAATACGTACGCCGCCGGCAAGGAGATAGCGTGCGCCGAATTCGGCCCGGATCTCGGATGCGCCCACATCCGCGGGGAGGGATTTGGACGTTTCGCGGCCGAAGACCTTGATCTCCTTGAACCGTGGCAGGATGGTCATCAGTTCCTCGGTCAGGCCGGCCGTGTAGAGCTGCGCCTCCGGCCCTTCGCCGAGATTGGTAAAGGGGGCCACCACGAGGGCCGGACGATCCGGTGACAGGCTTGTGGCGCGTTCGAGCGAGGGAGCGGGAGGCCGCGTTCCGATCCAATAGAGCGAAATAGCCACTGCAGCGAGGGCAACACCCGGCAACAAGATCCGCCTTGCGTGCCACCAGCGTCGGGAGCGGACCTCAGAGCGCGATGTTTCGCCCGCTTCTTCGTGTCCAATGTCGACTGACGCCGGACATGACCAGGTGAAGGTTGGGATATATCCGCCTTTGGGAATGTCGATCCTGACCGGATCATGTTGCCCGGCGACGAGATAGTAGCGCTCAAGCGACCGCCGCAGCCGTCCGGCCTCGATCCTGACCACCGGATCGTCCTGGGTGAAGCCGGCATCTCGGCCGAATACCTCGATCGCAATCGAATAGGCTTTGATCCGGTTGCCCCGATCCTCAAGGGTTTCCGAGACGACATAGCGGAGAAACGCTGCGGCGCGACCGACACCTGGAAATTCAGGGCTGGAGACGACACGTTCCAGTTGCTCCCTGATGTCGTCGGCTCGAGGCGCCGGCCTCAAAGAAATGGGTGCTGGAGACCCCTCTGCTGGTATCCACGTCTGCATGTCTGCCCCAATCCCCCGTTGAGTCACATCACTGCCAGACCGTATATTACAGTAACATACTCCACGAACCCTCCGTCGTCCACGAAGATCAGGCTTGGCACAGGTTGCAGAAGCAGCGTTCCAACTGCCGTTAAGGAGTGAACCATGGACGAAGGCATGACCGCAGTCCGTCGGCAATTTCCAGCCAGGATCAAGGCGATCGATGATCTCTCTGCCCGCAGTGAGGACTTTCGGGAAATCTGCAGGGATTTTGCCGACGCCCAATCGGCGCTGCAAAAATGGAACGTCTCAACCGATCCGAAGCGCGATGAGCGCGTCGTCGAATACCAGGAACTGATCGTAGAACTCTCCAAGGAGATAGAGGGCGCGCTTGACGCCTCGGTACCGCCACCCGGTCGCTGATACGCGCGCCTAAAGCGCATCGCTGCACAGTTTTGCGCGACATGCATTAGGCCGGCGCAAGCCATCGCGAGGCGTATGTTACGGTTACCTACTTGCGTTCCATCGCCCGGTAGCGACCATCGCGATAGACGTCCTGCGCTGAAACTTTGCGCTTCCACGAAACGAAATGCTTCCGAAGGATATTGCCGTGGTTTCCGAAAACTTGGACGAGCCTGTCATTTCCCCGACGCCTCGGAATCCACTCCGCAGGATAGCCCTCATCGTCGTCCTCTTGGCGCTCGTCCTGTTTGCCCTCTCCATCTTCATGGAACGGCGCACGCCATCGACCTCGCAGGCTCAGGTTCAGGCCTATATCGTTGGCATCGCGCCCGAAGTCACCGGCCGGGTGGTGGAAGTCGGCGTCGTCGACAACTCGCGCGTCGAGGCCGATCAGGTTCTCTTTCGTATCGATCCCGAGCGCTACGAGCTCGCGGTCAGTGAGGCCGAGGCGAGTCTTGCAAGTGTCGGCCAGTCAATGGGCGCGTCAACGGCTGCTGTCGATGCGGCGCAGGCAAAGCTCGTAACGGCCCAGGTCGATCGGGACAATCTGCGCGAACAATCTGCGCGCGCCGAAGAGCTGGAAAAGAGGGGTGTGTATTCAAAAGCGCGGGCTGAATCAACCAGATCGGCTTTCGGTCAGTCAGAGGCGGCCGTCACCGGTGCCGAGGCTGAGCTGGCCAAGGCCAAGGAGCAGCTCGGGCCGAGCGGAAATGACAATCCGCAGCTCCGGGCAGCTCTGGCAGCGCTCGAAAAGGCACGACTCGATCTGGTGCGGACCACCGTTCAGGCACCTTCGGCCGGGGTCGTGACCAACCTCCAACTTACGACCGGTAAGGTCGTGTCGGCTGGACAGTCAGCCATGACCTTTATCGATGTCGGAACGATCTGGATCACCGCCGCCTTCAAGGAGAACAGCCTCGAGAAGGTCGCAGTCGGTAACCGGGCGGAAGTCCTTTTCGACGCGCTTCCCGGTCGGGTGTTTCCGGCGCAAGTCGAGAGCGTTGGTTTCGGCGTATCACAAGGCAGCACGGACCCGAACACTGGATTGCCGACGATCCGGAGCGATAGCGGCTGGGTGCAGGAGCCGCAACGGTTTCCAGTCCGGCTCATCATCGAGGAGGCGCAGCGGCCCAAGGGCGGCGTGCGCTACGGATCGCAGGCGACCGTCGTCATCTACACCGGCGACAACCCGGTCACCAATGCCTGGGGATCGCTCTGGATCCGCATCATGTCGGTGCTGACCTATGTCAACTGAGAGGAGCCCCGCGGTCGAGGAGCAGAAACGCAAGGGGCTTCGGGTTGCGTTCGCGGTCTCCATCGGCTTCACGCTCGCAGTCTATGCGGGGGCTATCGTGCCCTTCCTCGGTCCGCTCTTTGCCGCCCAGTTTCTGCTCGGAAGTTCGCGACCCATGCCGCTTGCGAAGACAGTCGGCGCAGCGATGGTCATCCTGATCGCCGGGATGGCGATGATGGTTCTGACCAACGTGCTCGGCGACCATCCGGCGCCCTTTCTTCTGATCCTGGGGCTGACCTATTTTGCGTGCTTCGCCGCACAGTCGACGGGAAAGGGAGGACCGGCGGTCTTTCTCGTGCTCGTCGTTTCGATCATCGTGCCTCTGCTCGGCATCCTGAACAAGGAACTCGCCAACTCCATCCTGTCCATCCTGGTCGCCGGGGTATTATCAGGCACGGTCCTGATGTGGTTCGCCCATGCGGTCTTTCCCGAGCCGTTCTCCCAGGAGGTCGAGGTGGTGGCAATCGACGAGCGGCCGCCGGCCTTTCTTCGGGCACTGGCAAACACGGTCATCCTTCTCGGCTCCGTCGTGATCTGCCTGACGAGCGACAATCTGAACGCTGCGGCGGTTATTCCCATCACCGTGGCGTCGTTGCTCGGGCAGCTCGACGTTGCCGCGAGCGCGCGGACGGCGATCGGGCTCGTGCTCGTCAATCTGTTCGGCGGCGTGCTTGCCTCCGTTGCCTATGCCGCGCTGTCGCTGCGCCCCAATCTCCTCTCGATCTTCCTCATCGTTCTCGTCGTTGTCCTGCTCATCGGAGGGCGCGCGGCCGCCCGCTCGAAGGACGCCCCGGTTTTTGCCGGCGCCCTGACGACATTCCTGATCCTCTTTGGCCTCGGGGTTTCGCCTCTGCCGGGGAGTGCCGCAGAATCCTTCGCCACCCGTATCGTCTATGTTGCGGCGGCCTTGATCTACGCGCTGCTGTTTGCCGCCATCCTGTGGCCGCGGACCAGCAATGCGACGAGAATATCGGCATGACGCACTTCGCTTCTGCAGCGCCCTGAAAAGCTAAAGCGCGTCCCAGTCTTTCAGATCTGCTCCTCGCGCTTTAGATCTTTCTTTTTACGCATGTCGTTATCGCAAAACCGCTGCACACTTTTGCGCGACATGCGTTAGCCGCCGGTTTCGAAACCGGGGTAGAGCGTCATTCCGCCGTCGACGTAGATCGTCGAGCCGACGATGTAGTCGGTGAAATCAGATGCAAGCCACACCGCCGTCCGGCCGATCTCCTCCGCCTCGCCGATGCGCTTGTACGGGATGAGCTTCATCAGCTCCGCGTAGGCTTCCAAGGTTTCCCACGCGCTGGTATTGATCGGCGTGCGAATGGCACCGGGGGCGATGCTGTTGACGCGGATGCGCTTTTCGGCGACCTCCTGGGCCAGGCTTTTCATGAGGAGCATCAGTCCTCCTTTCGACGCCGCATAGTTCACGTGTCCGGCCCAGGGAATGACTTCGTGAACCGAGCTGATGAATACGATCTTGCCGGCCGCCACGGAAACATCGGGCCGTACGCCCCGCCGGAGAAACTCCCGGACAGCGGCGCGCGAACATAGAAACGCTCCCTTGAGGTTGACGTTCATGACGGTGTCCCATTGGGCGCTCGTCATCTCATGAAAGGGGGCATCCCTCTGAAGCCCGGCGTTGTTGACGAACACGTCGACCGTGCCGAACTCCTTGATGGCGGTCGCGAACATCGCCTCGACCTGCGCCTCGTTGGCGACGTCGGCCGCGACCGCAAGCGCGCGCCCACCGCCCTGCTGGATCTCGTCGACAACCCGTGTGGCGTCCTCAGGCGCCGTGACGTAATTGACGACCACGTTCGCTCCGGCCATGCCGAGAGCAAGGGCGATCCCACGACCGATTCCGGAATTGGCACCGGTAACGAGGGCGGTCTGGCCCTTCAGCAGATGGACCGGTGACAGGGTTGGGATTACCGGTTGAGGCAATTGCCGGTTCTCGTAGTAACTTTCCATGATGACCACTCCTCGTTTGCCGGAACCGAGCCGTCCGGCGTGAATTCGATCGGCGCCGCCCAGCATTTGCGCCTGGAGCACCCCCGTTTTCTTTGAATCGCGGAAGCGCTCTATCTCTTTGTTTTCATGCAATTCCGAACGCAAAACCGCTGCGCACTTTGCTGAAGTTGCTCTAGGAGGTCCTGGCGCGTTCAAGCCACGCCTCAGCGGAACCCGAGGCGAAGAGATGCATCGCCCGAGCGATGAAGCCGGTCCAGCCCGTCTGGTGGTTCGCGCCAAGACCGGCGCCGTTGTCGCCGTGAAAATATTCGTAGAACTGCAGGCAGTCGCGCCAGTACTGACCGTCCTGGAACCTGGCTTGCCCGCCGAACACGGGTCGTTTGCCGTCGCTTCCTCGCAGGAAGATGGCCGACAAGCGCTGGGTAAGTTCCTCAGCGACCTGATAGAGGTTCATGTGACGGCCGGAACCCGTGGGACATTCAACGGTGAAATCGTTGCCGTAGTAGCTGTAGTATTGCAGCAGCGCCCGGATGATCAGACCGTTCATCGGCATCCATATCGGGCCACGCCAATTCGAGTTTCCGCCAAACATGCCGCTGTCGGATTCCGCCGGGAGATAGGCTACGCGGTGCTCATGATCGCCGACCTGGAAGACGTAGGGATGCTCATCGTGATAGCGCGACAGTGCCCTGATGCCGTAGGAGCTGAGGAATTCGTTCTCGTCGAGCATCGTCGACAGCACACGGCGGAGCTTGCTCTCGTCCAGTATCGAGGCGAGCCGGCGATCGGCGTGGCCGGGCTTGCGCGGGTCATGGATGAAGGCGATCAATTCCGGGCGCGCATCGAAGAAATGCTTCATCTGCCTGACGACCTCGGGATACCGTTGGAAGAGGTCGCCCTCGAATGCGGTGGCGGCACAAAGCGGAAGCAAACCGACCATTGAGCGGACTTTGAGACGCTGAGCCTGCCCATCCGGCAGGCGGAGGACGTCGTAGAAGAACCCGTCCTCCTCGTCCCACATTCCGACCTCGTCGCCGGCGTGGATCATCGCCGACGCTATCCATAGGAAATGCTGCGTAAACTTGAGCACCATCTCCTCGCCGCCGGCGCCCTTGAGAGCCAGTTCGGTGGCGATCTCCATCATGTTCTGGCAGTAGAGCGCCATCCATGCCGTGCCGTCTGCCTGCTCCAGATAGCCCCCGGTCGGCAGCGGCGCGCTGCGGTCGAACACCCCGATATTGTCCAGCCCGAGGAAGCCGCCTTCGAAGACGTTCTTGCCGGATCGGTCCTTGCGGTTGACCCACCAGGTGAAGTTCAGAAGCAGTTTCTGGAAGGATCTCTGAAGCCAGGCGACGTCGCCATTGCCTGACTGCGCCTGCTCCAGGCGGTAGGTGAAGATCGTCGCCCAGGCGTGGACAGGCGGATTGACGTCGCCGAAGTTCCACTCGTACGCCGGTATTTGCCCGTTCGGATGCATATAGGCTTCGCGCAGCATCAGATCGATCTGATCCTTGCCGAAGTCGGGATCGACCATCGTCAGAGCGATCACCTGGAATGCCAGATCCCAGGCCGCATACCAGGGGTATTCCCACTTGTCCGGCATGGAGATGATGTCGGCATTGTACATATGATGCCAGCCGACGTTGCGCTGTTCGATCCGGCGCTTCGGATCGAACGGATCGACGCCGTGTTCGTCCAGCCATCTGTTCACGTCGTATAGATAGAATTGCTTGCCCCACATCATGCCTGCCAGAGCCTGACGCATGACAGCGGCGGCGTCGGTCGTCATCGACGGCGGCGTGATCGAAGCGTAGAACTCGTCGGCTTCGCGCCGACGCGCCCGCATCGCGTCATCGAACGAACGATCGAACATTGGCCGGACAGGCTTGGATCCTGCAGCCGGCGGCACGTCGCAGAGCCGCAACCGCAACGTCTGGGATTGCCCTGCATCCACGATAACGACGTAATGGGCTGCGGCCTTGGTTCCGATCTGTTGCGGGTTCACGGCGGGACGGGCATGCACGACGAAGCTGTCAATCCCATCCTTGACGAACGGAGTCGTGCTTGGAATGCCGAATAGACGTTGCGTGTTCGTCTCATTCTCGGTGAACAGCAGTGCCGGCGAGCCGTCGCAATAGAGATACCGTGTGGCGTCCGCTTCTGCCGGCAGCCCAGGTGCCGCTTTGGCCGCGATCACAGCCGGAGGGTCATTCCACTCCACACGTTTCAGGGTTGGCTTGTCACGTTCTTCACCCCAGGACCATCTATTCCTGAACCATAATGTCGGCAGCACGTGCAGGGTGGCGGCTTCCGGCCCGCGATTGGCAATGGTGATCTCGACAAGGATGTCCTCGGGTGCTGCCTTGGCATATTCGACGAAGACGTCGAAGTAGCGATCGGCGTCGAACACGCCGGTATCGATCAGTTCGTATTCGAGCTCGCCCTTCCCACGCCGGCTATTGGTGTTCACCAGGTCGTCGTAGGGGTAGGCGGCTTGAGGATATTTATAGAGATACTTCATGTACGAGTGGGTCGGGGTCGAATCCAGGTAGAAGTAGTACTCCTTCACATCCTCGCCGTGATTGCCCTCACTGTTGGTAAGGCCGAACAGTCGCTCCTTCAGGATGGGATCTTGTCCATTCCAGAGGGCCAGCGCAAAACACAGCCGCTGTTTGCTGTCGCTGATACCCGCCAGACCGTCTTCGCCCCAGCGATAGGCGCGCGACCGGGCCTGGTCGTGGGTGAAGTAGTCCCATGAATCGCCACCCTCGCTGTAATCCTCGCGGACGGTTCCCCATTGCCGTTCGGACAGGTAGGGACCCCATTTTTTCCAGTCGGCTTTTCCGTCTCGCGCCTCTCGGAGGCGCTGGGATTCAGCATTCATCACGCGCCCTCGCGGTCACTGATAATTGGCGTGCCATATCGCCTTCAAAGGAGGCAGTGGTCCGTGCCCATGACTTCGTGATCAGGCGGCTGAACTGACGGAGGGGTAGCTATGGCGGCCCATCTACACTCCCGCAAAAGCAGAGGGGAGATCCTGCACGCGGTCGATTTCAGCCTGCGCGCTGAACTCCGTTTTTGTAAGTGTGTTACTGTAACATACGTAACAGATCAGTCCCGCGACTACGCCTGGAGCGGTATTTGCTGTAAATTCGGAGCAAAGACGGCTTGGCCGATGTTTAACTATCAATCCTCCTCCACTCGGAGGAGCATGCGGCACGAGCGAAGATACAATAGTCGACAGCCTACACACCATGTCTGACCGCAAGGAGGATTTGAGATGGCTAGACCTCACGCATTGTTACTCGCCACGGGCCTGTTCCTGCCTTTTGCAGGTTTCCCGTTTTCGCCACATCCGACTCTGACTGCCGTCGCGCAGGAGCCTGCCGCTTCCAATCCCGTCGCGGCGGAGGATGACGCGCCGGCGCCGCTGAGCGAGGACGAACTCGAAATCCTGGTGGCGCGGATCGCGCTTTATCCGGACGAACTGGTTGCGCTTGTCACGTCGGCGTCGCTCTATCCGCTGCAGGTGGTGGAAGCTGCCCGGTTCCTCGAAACCCTGAAGAAGCAGCCCGGGCTCAAGCCGAAGACGACGTGGGACGGCAGCATCGTATCGCTGCTGAACTACCCTCAGATCGTGACGATGATGAGCGAGGATCTGGACTGGACGCAGTCTCTCGGAGAGGCGCTCTCCTACCAGCAAAAGGACGTTCTGATCGCTATACAGCAACTGCGCGACAAAGCGGTCGCCGACGGCATCATCAAGACCGATGACAAGATCAAAGTCAGCCAGGAGAACGACAACGTCGTGATCGTCTCCGCCAGTCCTGAGAAGATCTACGTTCCGCAATACGCGCCGGAGATGCTGTATGAACCGAACTATGTGGCCGAGCCTGTCGGCTACTATTCCGAGCCCTATCCGAACTACTACTATCCCACAGCCACCTTTTTCGCGGGCGTGGTGACGGGAGCTGTGTGGGCCGCCGCCGTCGACTGGAACCGCTGGGGTGTATGGGGCGGGCGCTGGAACGGCGACGTCGATATCGACTGCAACAAGTGCTTCAACAACATCAACGGCAAAGTGAATATCAACGACGTCGACTGGAAGAATGTCGACCGCAGCAAGATCGGTTTCGACGGCGCGCAGTTCAACAAGATCGACCGCAGCTCCTTCCGGACCAGCATCGAGGCGAACGCCAGCAACAGGGTCGGCACAAGAGGCAACGACCGTGCGAACACGATCCGCGACCAGCCAGGCAAAGTCAGCGTCAACGATGTCCGCAAGAGCAAGATCGATGCGGACAGGGTAAATGCTGCTCGCAACAAGGCGGGCAATATAGGAGCGGCTCCCGGGGGCGGGAAGGGAGCGCAGGCAGCACAGAACCGCAGGCCCGACGCAAGGACGCCGAACAGGGCTGCCGAAAACGCCAGACCAGCGCCCAACGCCAAACGCCCGGTCGCAAAGCCGAAACCTGCTGCCCGGGTCGACAGCCGGCCCAGAAAGCCGTCGGCGCTCGGTCAGGTCGACAGTGGCAGGCGCGCCCAGATGCAGTCCAACCGTGGCAGACAGGCCATGGCCGGCGGCAATCGCGGCGGCGGTCGGGGAGAAATCCGCCGCGGCGGTGGTGGTGGCGGCCGTCGTCGATAA
Source organism: Rhizobium leguminosarum (assembly GCF_002953715.1). GTDB lineage: Bacteria > Pseudomonadota > Alphaproteobacteria > Rhizobiales > Rhizobiaceae > Rhizobium > Rhizobium leguminosarum_V. The sequence continues at coordinate 2,481,051 of NZ_CP025012.1, read as the reverse complement.
CCGGAAGAAGGAGGAAAGTCATGACCAAGTCAGTCAGAAACATGCTTCTGGGTTCGGTGTTCGCTTTTGCGGCTCTCGCCACCAATCCGGTTCCTGCATCTGCAGCAGAGCCATCCGATGCGACCGTCATCTCGGGCTTCGCTTCGCAGAGCGATCCGCCCGTATTCGAGACGCCGGAACAAGCCGTTGACGCCTTCAAGGCGGCCCTGGCGGCCGACGACTTCGATAAGTTTGCGGCGCTGCTGGGTATTGATGCAGCCAAAGCGAAGGCAGGCGAAGGGGTGATGGACACCTACGCACAGATCCGGGACGGCACGAAGAAGAAGACCGTCGTTAGGGATGTCGATGACCGCAAGATCATCGAGATCGGCGACAAATTATGGCCTCTGCCATTTCCGATCGTGAAGGGCGATGATGGCAAATGGGGCTTCGACACCTATGCCGGATTCGAGGAGATCATCGATCGTCGCGTCGGCGAGAACGAATTGCAGACCATCGACACGATGCAGGCCTATGTCGACGCCCAAAAGGAATATTCTTCCGCCGACCACGACGGTGACGGCGTTCTGGAATATGCCCAGAAACTGATCAGCAGCGACGGCAAAACGGACGGTCTCTATTGGTCGCCTGATCTGGGCGAGGGTGATAGCCCGGCGGGCAACGCCCTCGAAGATAATGCGGCGCTTGATAAGGCCAAGGCCGGCGAGGGCTATTACGGCTATCGCTACAGGATCATCGACAGCCAGGGACCGAACATCGCGGGCGGAGAGTTCGATTATGTGATCAACGGCAACATGATCGCAGGATTTGCCCTTATCGCCTGGCCGATCCGATATGGCGAAACCGGCGTGCACACCTTCGTCGTGAATGCGAACGGCACGGTCTACCAGGCCGATCTCGGCCGGGAGACCGAAAAAATAGCTGCCGGGGTCAGGACCTTCAACCCGGGTGACAACTGGGACGTGACTGCTGATTGAACACGGTCGCGCGTGTTGGGAACCAAGTCTGCTCCACCTCGTTGCCGCTTCGTACCTGACAATGATGCAAAGGAGGAAACGATGATTTCCGCAGAGCAGATCCGTGAACATATGGAAGTGCGGGCTGCCGACGGCACCCATGTCGGCACAGTCGATCATCTCGACGGCCCCACGCGCATCAAGCTGACGAAGCTCGACTCGGAAGACGGCAAGCACCACTTGATCCCGATCGATTGGGTCGATCACGTGGATGCTCACGTCCATCTGTCGAAGAGCGCCAGGGATGTCCGGATGCAATGGGCCACCATCAACTGACAGCCGGTTGGCTGCGGCTTGCGGGCCGCAGCCTCCTTAGAACAGGATGGTTAGAGCATGGTGGCTTTGACGCCGGCCACCGCCCCGTTCAAGCGATAGGAGATCGATATGCCAGCCAAGTCCAAGGCCCAGCAGAAGGCGGCAGGCGCCGCACTTTCGGCCAAGCGCGGCGAGACGCCCAAGAGCGAACTCAAAGGCGCCTCGAAACAAATGGTCGAATCCATGAGCGAAAAGCAGCTCGAGGAGTTCGCCTCGACCAAGAGGAAGGGCAAACCCCAGCACGTTTCGAAGTAGGGGTGCCGAGCACCGCCATGCCTTGCAGGACATTCCCGCCTCTTAACTACGGGGCGGTGACCTTGAAAGCGGTTGCCCCTGCCGCCGGTGACGGCTGCTTATGAAGCAAGATTGGCGGTTCGTCCGCGGTCGGTGTATGGTTCCGACAATCGTTTCGAGGCAATTGCCCATCAGCTAGAAGAGCGCATCGCGCTAAAACGGAGTCCGAGATTGGCCGTCGCTTTTACCAAGGAAGAGAGTTTCGAAACCGCTTCGGAAACCCTGCTGCCCGATCGTCCGATTTCGGCGCATCCGAACCTTGTCACGGAAGCGGGATTGAAGGCTCTCGAGCTGCAGTTTAAAGAGGCTCGCGAGGCCTATGATGGCGCGAGCACCATCGACGACGTGAACGAACGGCGGCGGCAGACAGCCAATCCTTTGCGTGATCTTCGTTACTTAGCCGTGAGACTTCGCACCGCCCAGCTCGTTCCTTACCCTACGTCAACCGACACCGTCGCCTTCGGTGGCACGGTGACTTTTCGCCGTGACGACGGGCGTGTGCAGACCTATCGTGTCGTCGGAGAGGACGAAGCCGATCCTAAGGCCGGATCAATTTCCTACGTTTCCCCGGTGGCGCGGTTGCTGATGGGCAAGGCTGTCGGCGATGTAGTGGAGACGGGCGGCCAGGAACTGGAAATCATCGCCATCGCATAGGAGAGCGCTATTCGCGTAGCCTTCCTCATTATTTTGGTACCATCCGGTACTTTATTTATCGAACCTTTACCATCCGTGGCTAGAACGATGACATTCCACCATCGAAAGTCATGCTCATGGTCAGCGCAATTTCCAGTTCTGCATCCACCATTTTGAGTTCAGCCGCTACAACCTCGTCTTCCAGTTCGTCGGATCAGCTTGCCTCTCTTGAGGCGCAGCTTGCCGAAAAGAAGGCAGCCCTGTCGGAAACGCAGGACGAGCAAGAGAAGGCCACGATCGAAAAATCCATCGATACGCTGGAGGCGAAGATCGCCAAGCTCGAAGCGAGCGAGAGCAGCCAAACTCAGGCGTCTGCTGCATCGAAGCCTGCCGGTGACGCTCCGAAAGAACTTTCCGGCGAAAGCGAGCGTATCGGCACGACGAATTTTGACGAGACCAGCGAGTTCGGCAGCCGCACGGCTTACGTCTGATAAAAGCGACCCGGTTCTGCTGCATTCTTGAGTGACGCGTCAAAGACGGCGCTTGGCCACCGTGATGACGTCGCGCGTCAGATCCGCCAGGCGATCGGCGGCGAGGCGGTTTATCTGCCAGTAGAGCGGGACATCGAGCGGTGTGTCGGGCACCAGCTCGACCAGCCGTCCGGACGCGAGATGCTCGCGGGTCAGCTGGGTCGGGTTCATCCCCCATCCCATGCCGGAGAGGCTCGCCTCGACGAAACTCTGCGGCGACGGCAGCCAGTGGGTGGGATAGTCGAGATCGCGGCCGAACATCCGTCGTACCCAGCTGCTTTGCAGCCGGTCCTTCTGATTGAAGGTCAGCGCCGGAGCGTTGCGGATTGCCTCAGATGTCACGCCATGCGGAAAGTGGCGTGCGACGAAGTCGGGGGTTGCCGTTGCGTGGTAACGCAGAATGCCGAGGGCAAAACGCCGGCATCCGCGGACCGGCTTTTCCAGGCTGGTGACGGCGGCGATCACCCGCCCGCGCTGCAGCCATTCGGCAGTATGGTCCTGGTCGTCGACAGCGACGTTCAGCAGATAGGAAGAGCTCCTGGCGAAATTCGACATGGCTTCGACGAACCATGTGCCGAGACTGTCGGCGTTCGTCGCGATTTGAAGCGTGACCCTTTGCCGTGGTTCGTCAGGATGGACGAGAGCCGGCAGTTGCCCGAAGAGTTCGGCTTCGAGCATGCCGACATTTTCCATATGGCGGCAGAGCCATTCTCCCTTTTCCGTCGCCGTGCACGGCGTGCCTCTGACGATGAGGACGAGGCCAAGACGCTCCTCGAGCTGCTTCACACGTTGCGAGATGGCCGAAGGCGTCACATTCAGGACGGTCGCAGCTCTTTCGAAGCTGCCTGTCTGGACAATGGTTGCGACGGCGCGCAGAGCGGGATAGTCGAGCATGGATTAGTTTTACTCAATTGGAGTAAGCTGGATTAATTAGCCTAATTCTTCCAATCACGATAGCGCAACCTCACCGAAATGAGGGCGTTGGCCGAAGCGATGAATTTTTCGATCTATGGAACCGGCCTGATGATGGGCCTTAGCCTGATTGTCGCCATCGGCGCGCAGAACGCCTTTATCCTCCGCCAGGGCTTGCGCAACGAACATGTCTTTGCCGTCTGCCTCGCATGCGCTGTATCGGATGCTGCGCTGATCGTGCTTGGCGTGACCAGTCTCCAGCAAATCGCCAGGTTCATGCCCTGGCTCGATCCGGTCATGCGCTACGGCGGAGCCGCATTTCTGGTCTGGTACGGAGCAAGAAGCCTCTATTCCGCCTTGCGATCCTCCGCTGCTCTGACGGCCGGGGAAGCAAAGTCGTCAAGCTTTCGGCAGACACTCGCGACCTGCCTCGCACTCACCTGGCTCAATCCGCACGTCTATCTCGACACGGTCGTGCTGCTCGGCACGATATCGACTCGATATCCGGGAGAGCAGACTTCTTTTGCGGCAGGGGCGGTGACGGGTTCCTTCCTGTTCTTCTTTTCGCTCGGATATGGCGCAAAGCGGTTGCGGCCGATTTTCTCCAAACCTTCATCCTGGCGCATGCTGGAAACGCTCGTCGCTTTCACGATGTGGATCATTGCCTTCAAATTGCTGGGCGGGATGTGATCGGCGTTCGACCGTCGATCATCCGCTGCAGCGCAGGTCGAGCGGCGACGTTGTGAGTTGACCGGCATCGATCTGCCCAGATTATGACCGGATTCAAAGCGATCAAGCGTCTCTACCGCGTCCCATCGCACGCGCGGCGCTCCGGGACGGCCAACTCTAGCTCGCGCTGGCAATCTGCCAGCAGATGTGGCGGAAAGCGCCTTAACTCCCGGAGCGCATGCTCGTGGTTGGCATCCCTGCGCCTTTGCGCCTTGAATGCGGAAAGGGCCTGTACGATATTCCAGATGGTTGTTTGAGACATGTCGGGCCTCCTTGGCTGCATTTAGCTGCCGACACGCGAAATATCGGGTTCAATTGACATTCAATCAAACAAAATGATATGGGGTTATAAATCAGAAAAATTGAAAGATGTGACGATGAGCATTCCATTTCGCCGTCCCATTCCGCTGCTTGACAACGAGGTGCTGCGTACCTTCGTGGCGATCGCAGAGACAGGCAATTTTTCGACCGCCGCAGAGGCGGTCTTCCGCACGCCATCGGCGGTGTCGATGCAGATCAAGAAGCTTGAGGAACAACTGGGGGCAACGCTGTTTCTGCGCGACGCCCGCTCGGTATCGCTGACGCGCCACGGTGAGATGTTGCTGTCCTATGCCCGCAACATGCTGGCTCTGTCGAACGAGGCGGTGTCGCGATTCATCATGCCGGAGCTCAGCGGCGTCGTGCGCCTCGGCGCGCCGGAGGATATCGGCGAACGGCTGCTGCCGAGCATCCTGAAGAGTTTCGCCGAGAGCTATCCCGGCATCATGGTCGATGTGACGATCGACATGAGCCAGGGTTTGAAGAAGCGCATGGAGGAGCAGCGGCTCGACCTCGCGTTGATCAACTGTGCGACACGGCCGTTCCCGACGGGCGGAGAGGTGGTGTTCCGCGAGCGGCTGGTCTGGGCCGGCGCCAAGTGCGGTTCGGCGCATCGCCGCGATCCGCTGCCGATCTCGATCTGGGAAGACGGCTGCATCTGGCGCCAGGAGGCGCTCTCCCAGCTCGAACGCAACAAGCGGCATTATCGCGTCGCTTATCTCAGCGGCCACACGATGGCGCAGCGCGCCGCCGTGCTTTCCGATCTCGCCATCGCGCCGCTGCCGCTGTCCTATGTCAACGAAGACATGGCGATCCTCGGGCCCCAGGAAGGGCTGCCGGAACTCGGCGCCTTCGACATCCGCCTGCTGACCGCCTCGCAGGTGTCGGGGCCGATCGAGACGGTGGCTGACAGCATTCGCGGCGCCTTTGCCGAGAGAGCAAAGGCGGTCGCTGCCTAGCTGTATCGGACAGATTATGCGCCGATCGAAAGTGATAGCGCGTCCTATCGGACGCGTGTCTCTAGCGGGTATATTTATGGCCAGTGAACCTTTTGGTTTGTCGTGCGTTATTGGCGCGGGACGGCAATTGTCGCCGTTCGGGGTTGATTTCAAACAAGGATATCCGAGATGACGACAACGGCCAAAATTGCCGCAGCTTTTATGGTTCTTCTTGCCCTTTCCTCCTGCGGCAATACGATCCGCGGCATCGGAAAAGATACGGCAAATACCGTGAACGCCACGCAGGACGCCGGCCGCTCAGTCGACCGCGCCGCGAAGAAGTAACGACCGTTCAGATCGCTGCTAGAGTCGCCGGATCAGGTGCTGACCCCGGGGATCAACTATCGGCCGCGTCCGGATCATCCTAACGGATGACCGGGGGATAAAGCTTTTCCAGCCCGCCGGATCGGTCGAGACCGGTCCGGAAGGCTTGGTAGGCGGGATGTTGGCTAGAGCGGGCGGTTTCCATCAGCCGGATCTGCAGCCGGTCCGGCGTATGACTTCCGAGCCAGATTCCCAGATTTTCGAGCTTCAGCGAGTTCAGGAAACGCGATCCGGCGGCGAGATCGAGATGGCGGCGCAGGCCGTCGAGTAGGTTGTCGTCCTGGGCGGCGTTTTCCATGAGCAGCGCCAGGTATGACTTGTCGGTCTCCGACAGCCCAGCGAGCTTTTCCGCAACGGTATCGCGGTCGGGAAAGGGAACATTGCCTGTCATCGAATCGTCCATGCTTGATCGTGTTTTGGCCGTTATAAGCTCGCCTTAACCTTCTCGGCTACATCGACCGGCACCCATTTCGTCCACAGGCTCTCGTAGTTGCGAAGGAAATAGATCGCGGCATCCTCGTTGCTTGCGCGGTTTTCGTCCTGCCAGGCGAGCACCTGGTTGATCGTCGCATTGTCCCATTTGCGGGTCTTGAGATAGGTCGTGACAGGTCCGGCGCGGCTGGCGAAGGACCTGGTCATCAGTGTGAAGGCGCGCGAGACCGGGTAGGAATTGAGCTCGGGCCTGACACAGCCGGCAACCGCGGTACAGCGGTCCCATTCATTCTTGTTGTGGCCGACGCCGAAGCTCAGGCGCGTCATGTCGTATTTGCCGAGGATGGCAGTCGGCGCCCAGTAATAACCGAGCCAGCCGATCTTGTTGTCGAAGGCGCGGGCAATCGAGGCATCGAGCCGTTCGGGGCTGCCGGTCTCGACAAGCTCGAAGCTCTTCTTGTCGGCGGCAAGCGCCTTGAACAGGTTGGTGGTTGATATCTGGCAGCTCCAGTCGGCGGGACAGTTGTAAACTGCGCCCTTCGACAGGTCGTCCTCGGCTGGAAAGAGTTCGGGATGTTTCAGCGCGTCCTCGACCGAGCGGATGTCGGGGTGGGCGTCGGCGATGAATTTCGGGATCCACCAGCCTTCGACGGCGCCGTCGGCAAGGATCTCGGCTCCCTGCACCAACCGGCCGCTATTGACGGCCTGATCGAGCAGGGCCCTAACCGAATTGATCCAGTATTCCGAGGCGATGTCAGGGGCGCCTTTCTCGTTCATCGAGGCAAAGGTCGGCAGGGTGTCGCCATCGACGATGGTGACGGAACAGCCGTATCCCTTTTCCAGGATGATCTTGTCGAAGCTCGCCGCAATGCCTGCCGAGGCCCACTTCATTTCGGCGATCGAAACGCTGCCGCATTCGGCTGCTTCAGCCGGCGCAACGGTAGAAAGAGCCGCGGCAAAGACGGCCGGAATCAGAAACGTCTTCATCGTCATTCCCCGAATTCTTCTTAGGCGGACGCGCAGGCTCTGAAATCAACCGACAAATATCTCTGGCACCCGAGGGGAAAACGCCTGCCGGGCGATACAGCAACAGGCTTTCCGGTTCATGGCACCGTCCGTCCTTGCGGCTCCGGCAACTCGTCGCAGGCCATGTTCGACAATGGCGCGTTATGACGGAGCCTACGCGTTCGCTCGCAGAAATCAACCATCTTCTGCTTATGGTTGCGTGACTAAATTATTGAATTCGAAGAATTTATGTCGGCATCCCGAAATTGGCGCCCTTGGGCGAAAAGCACGCTCTTGGCGACCGGCGGCGGATCTTCGGCAGAAATTTCGACGAGAATGTCAAAAAAGATCGAAATTAACATTTGCGTAAGCCTTCAATAACTCTCCGGTAAGAATGTGCCGTTATCAGTTGGGGCGTGGCAGCAATGACCGCCGCTTCTCTGGTTCAGGTAGTGCGTACCGGAGAAAGCGAGCTTCGCCGTGTAAGGGCGAAGACGCCTGAGTTTATCGGCAAACCGCGCAGAGCCAAGGCCATGCGCGGTTTTCGCGTTTGTGTGGGAACGTGACTGGGGCCAAGTCTTGACCGAGGCCAAGTCTTGACCTGGGATTACCGCCCATTGTAGGCCTCGCCTGAACGAGAGGCGAATGCGGGCCACCATGGCAAGAGCGATCATGCTGCAGGGAACCGGCTCCGATGTCGGCAAGACGGTTCTGGTCGCAGGGCTCTGCCGGCTGGCGGCCAATCGCGGGCTGACGGTCCGGCCGTTCAAGCCACAGAATATGTCGAACAATGCGGCGGTCGCCGATGACGGCGGCGAGATCGGCCGGGCGCAGTGGCTGCAGTCGCTGGCTGCGCGCACGCCATCCTCGGTCCACATGAACCCTGTGCTGCTCAAGCCGCAATCGGACAATGGCAGCCAGATCATCGTCCAGGGCAGGGTGTTCGGACAGGCGAAGGGACGCGACTATCAGCGGCTGAAGCCTGAGTTGCTCGGCGCCGTGCTCGAAAGTTTCGAAAAAGTGGCTGCGGGTGCCGACCTCGTTATCGTCGAAGGTGCGGGATCGCCGGCCGAGATCAATCTCAGGCCCGGCGATATCGCCAATATGGGCTTTGCGACGCGGGCCGGCGTGCCCGTCGTGCTTGTCGGCGATATTGACCGCGGCGGTGTCATCGCCTCGCTGGTCGGCACGCATGCGATCCTCGATGATGGCGACCGGGCGATGATTGCGGGCTATATCATCAACAAGTTCCGCGGCGACGTCTCGCTGTTTGACGACGGCATCCGCGCCATCGAAGGCTTTACCGGCTGGCCGTGTTTCGGCGTCGTGCCCTGGCTGAGGGGTGCTGCGCGCCTGCCGGCCGAAGATTCGGCCGTGCTCGAACGGTTGGCGAGGGGCGGGACGGGCGCGCTGAAGATCGCCGTGCCGGTGCTGCCGCGCATCGCCAATTTCGACGATCTCGATCCGCTGAAGACCGAGCCGGATGTCGAACTGGTCTTCGTGCGATCAGGCGAGCGGATCCCTGCCGATGCGAGCCTCGTTGTGCTTCCCGGCTCGAAATCGACGATATCGGATCTCGCCGACTTCAGGGCTGAGGGCTGGGACCGCGACCTCCAGGCGCATGTCAGGCGCGGCGGCCGGGTGATCGGCATTTGCGGCGGCTATCAGATGCTCGGCCGCGCGGTACATGATCCGCTCGGCATCGAGGGCGGGACGCTCGAGACGCCGGGGCTTGGGCTGCTCGACATCGAGACCGAGATGGCGCCGGAAAAGACCGTGCGCAACAGCCAGGCTCGCTCCGCGGAATTTGACGCGCCGCTTGCCGGCTACCAGATCCATCTCGGCATCACCCGCGGTCCGGATTGCATCAGGCCTTCGGCGATCATCGATGGCGCGCCCGACGGGGCGCTGTCGGCCGACGGCCGGATCATGGGCACCTATCTGCACGGGCTCTTCGGCAGCGACGCCTACCGCGCCCGGCTGCTTCAAAGCTTCGGGCTATCAGGCGAGCGGAGGAATTACCGCGAGAGCGTCGAGCAGGCGCTCGACGACGTCGCCCGGGAATTGGAACGTCATCTCGATCCACGCTGGCTGGCCGGGCTGCTCGGTTAGGCCCGATGTGTACCGGACGGGGCTGCCTCTCCATCATTCGGTGCCGTCGTTCGGCTATTGCCAAATTAGTTGACTGAGTCCATTAATTGTCGCGACTGACCCGGTTGAGAGTGACGAAAACTATGAGCGTATTGGATAGATTTTCACTGGCAGGGCAGGTAGCGCTGGTGACCGGCGGCGGCCGTGGTCTGGGCTTCGAGATGGCGCGCGCCCTCGCAGAAGCCGGCGCGCATGTCATCGTCAACGGACGCACGGCGGCGACGCTGGAAGGCGCCGTCAGGGCCATCCGTGCCGCGGGCGGCACGGCGGAGGCCGCCGCATTCGATATCGCCGATCGCGAGGCACAGCGTGCTGCGGTGGCCGATATCGACAAGATCCATGGTCGTCTCGATATTTTGATCAACAATGTCGGTGCCCGCGACCGGCGGCCGCTGGCTGAATTCGACGATGATGCGATCATAGAGCTGCTGCGCACCGATCTGGCGGCGGCGATCACGCTTTCGCGCGACGCTGCCGTGTTGATGAAGCGACGCAATCACGGCCGGCTGATCGCGGTGACCTCGATCAGCGGCCATGTCGTCATGCCTGGCGACTGCGTCTATCCAGCAGCCAAGCAGGGCCTGACCGGCCTGATGCGCGGCATGGCGGTCGAGTTCGGCCCGTACGGCATCACCAGCAACGCGATTGCGCCCGGCTGGTTCGCCACCGAGACGAATGCGGTGATGGCTCAGAATGAGGAATTGATGCCCTTCGTGCGCCAGCGCATCCCGGTCCAGCGCTGGGGACGGCCAGACGAGATCGCTGGCGCGGCGCTGTTTCTGGCAAGCGGCGCCGCTTCCTTCGTCAACGGCCATGTGCTGACGGTCGACGGCGGAATGACGATCAGGATGTGAGCGGAGATGCCCGCATCTGCTGTCGCGCCGGCGTGCCTTTTCGCATCTGCTGTCAGTCGGCCGAAGGTTGATGTCGACTTCTTAGGTGCGCCTGACAGGTGGGCTGAGTTCGCGTACGAGCTGCTGCAGGCTGCGCTGGTCTTCCGCTCCCGTCTTGTCGTAGATGGCGGCCAGTTGCGATTTCACGGTGCCGTCGGCAACGCCCTGTGCATTTGCGATCTCGGATCGCGTCATGCCTTCGGACACGTAGCCGACCACGCGCCGTTCGGCAGGCGTGAGAGCAAAAAGGGCAGCAACGGCATCGACGGCCGACTGGATCACCGTTCCCGCCGCGGCGAGAAAGATCGCCGCCGCCGCCCGGCTTTCAAAGCGTCCCCTTTCGGAGCGCCGCTGCAACGGCAGAACGTGAGCGACGGCGGGGCGCTCCGCCGAGGCAAGAGGAACATCGATCCCAGCGGCTGCGAGACTGATTTCGTCGCGCGCGCCAAGCGCCACGGCGTTGGAAAGGGCGGCGCCTGCATAACTGTAGCGAGCGGCCAGACGGCCTGAAAGCGAGTGGACCACGTGCTGCTCGCGCAGCCGTGCTTCGGCGGCTTCATTGGCGAAGAGGATTGTCATGTCTTCTGCAACGATGAAGACCGCATGATCGAGGGCGTCGATGACCTCCCTGAGGACGGCGGCTTCGGCGCGCTCCATCTCGAACATGTCGTGGATCGTCACGGCACGGCGGATATGCGGACCGAGCAGCCCGACGATGTCGAAGCCACGTCGTTCGCTCGGTTCGTATTGCACCGAAATGTTGATCGTCCCGACACGGGTCGGGCGCTTCAGCACGGCCATGTCGATCGAGTTTAGAACCCCATACCTGGCATGAAAGTTCTGGTAGAGCGCACCACTCTTCCAGACGGCTTCGCCATCGGGTCCATAGAGGGAAAACATCCGCTCCAGCGTATCCGGCTGATCGATCTCCATTCGGTGGAGAAGGTGGAAGAACGGGACGTCCTTCGCATGCGCGACGAGGGTGCGGATGGCCTCTCCGTCGTCGCAGGCGATCTGGGCCAGCCGTGCGGACCGCGTGGTGGTGTCGAAGACGGCAAGCGTGGTTAGAAAACCATTCACCTGACCATTGATCAGACGAAGAGCGTTTGGCCAGGCATCCTCCCGGGCCACGCAATCATAAATAGCGCCAATAATTTCCGACAGCTGCTGTTCCATGATCACAATCCTGCATCAGCCCGGCCAGCCCGGTCAATTGTCGCCGGCCATGGCGCCTTCATTTCCGGGATTTGCGGAAGATTTCATCCCCCATGCGGGAGATGTTTCATCGCGCGGATTTTTTACAACGCACTGCCGGCCGGAATCCAATCGGCTTGGACAACCAGAAATTGGAGGGCAATCTTCATGAAAGCGACAAAAGCGCCGATCGCGGCGCTTCTCATTATGGCAGCTCTTCCGGCTGCAGCGCTCGGCGGCGGCGGCCTGCCGGAACAGGTCCGGGAGGCCAATGCGCGCTTCCGGGACGTCAACCAGGCCGTCAAGGAAGGCTATTCGCCGATCCCATGCACCAGCGGCGTAGATGGAGGTGCGATGGGTATCCACTATGTCAGTGCCGACCTCATCAAGGATGAGGCCATTGATCTCACCAGGCCGGAGGCCGTGATGTACGAGCCTGACGAACACGGCAAGATGAAACTCGTCGCTGTCGAATACATCACCACGAAAGGTCCCGCCAATCTCGGCGGCCAGCTGTTCAGTTTCACGAACGCCCCGAACCGCTACGGCCTTCCAGCTTTCTACGAGCTGCACGTCTGGGCATGGAAGAACAATCCGAAGGGACCGTTCGCCGACATGAACCCTGACGTCAGTTGCCGGCATGCGCACGGTTGATGAAGCGCCAGCTCACTCAAAACATCATGAAAGGATAAAACAATGCCGCAATTCGTTGTCGAACGAAACATTCCAGGTCTCGGGGACATGGACAAGGAAACCCTGCGCGAGATCTCGGCGAAATCCAACGCCGTCGTGGCGTCCCTCGGCGAACCCTATACCTGGATCACCAGCTATGTGACCGGGGACAAGATGTACTGCGTTCATGAGGCCGAGAGCGCGGAAGCGGTCTATCGGCACGCGGAAAAGGGTGGCTTTCCGGCGGACCGGGTGACGGAGATCACGACGCTCATCGGCCCTCATTCGGCGCGCTAGGATGTCGGAACCGGCCGGCGAACGAGTCACCGGCCGGTTCTCCGGGTTGCGATCTTGCCATCGGCATGCGCAAATTCATGGGGATCACAATGAACGAGAAGCTCTTGTCCGGCGCGGTCGAGGTGCGACTGCGCAAAGTGATGGCGCTGCTTACCTCTCCGCTGCGCGCCCTTGTCGTCCGGCGGCGCAGGCGATCGGCGGCAAATCAGCTTGGCGCCTTGCCAGATCACATGCTGAAAGACATTGCCGTGTCGAGGGGCGAAATACCCTTCGTCGCCTCCCAGGATGCAGACTGGAGCAGGTTCCGCTAGTGTCTCACGGCGGGCGTCCGCATCGGGCGTAAAACCTCGCAGTGCGTCGATACCGGTATCAATCTCTCTGCCATCTGCCCTACGGTTGTGGTGGCTGAGCTCGATGGCTAGAAACATCGGTTTGGTCGGGCTATCACTGGATGTCGTGGCGACCCGGTTCGGATTGCCGCCCATTTGCCCGATTTGCCATCTTAAGATTGTGGCGGCTCATGTGGAGGTTTGAAAATTAACAATCATATTCAGTGGCTTATAGAACATGGAATCACGGCCGAGCATATAGCCGTGCTGATAGCCGGATTGTGCGATCGGCTGATCGCGGATGGCTTTCCGATCTGGCGGGGAAGCATTTCAATGCCGTCTATTCATCCCATGTATGGCGGCGTCTCGGCCAATTTCGTGCGCGGCGGTGCGACCACGATCGAGAATGCCGAATATGGCACTGCAGGAGTGCTGAATTTCGAAAAGACCCCGATCTATTTTCTTTTGGGCCGTGGCGAAACGTCAGGTCGCTGGAACATCGCCAAGGGTGAGGGTGTCGATGACTACCCGCAGCTTGCGGAATTCGCGCATAGCGGCGGCACGGATCACCTGGTCAGCCTGCTGGAGTTCCCGAAGGAGGCTGCGCTACGCGGAGTCAGTCTGTCTCTCACAAGCGACAGGCCGGGCGGATTTTCTGATGATCAACTGGCGATCGTCGCGAAGCTCTTCCCGGCGCTGGGGCTGGCTTGTTACCGTATCGCGGCAACGAAAACCGCATCGGATATCCTCGCCGTCTATACAGGCGCCAAGACAAGTGCACGCATCCTTGCAGGCGATATTCAGAGGGGAAAGGGAGGGGCGATCAATGCTGCGATCCTGCTTGCGGACCTGAGAAACTTCACGGCGCTGACCGAGGTTTATCAGCCGGGCGAAATCGCCGGGTTTCTGAATGAACATTTCGAGCTGATCGGCTGGCATGTCGAGGAAAATTCGGGCGAGATCCTCAAGTTCATGGGTGATAGCGTGCTGGCGATCTTTCCGACCGATGCTGAAGATCCGCAAAAGGCCTGCATGGCCGCACTGGCTTCCGCAAAGAATATTCTGGAAGCCAACAAGGTGCTGAACGGTCAGCGGAGGAATGATGGAGGTCCTGACATCGGCGTCGATGTCGTGCTGCATCTCGGCGAGGTCTTCTACGGAAATATCGGCGCACGCGGCAGGCTTGATTTCACGGTGATCGGCAGCGCCGTCAACGAGGCTTCGCGCCTCGAAAAACTCTGCAGCACGCTCGGACATCACCTTCTGATGTCGGAAAGCTTCGCCGTCACCTGCGCCGTCGCCAACGAATGTCTGGGATCCTTCGAGTTGCGCGGGGTTTCGAAAGCGGTAAACGTGTTCAAGCTCGCCGACGCCGTATCCTGAAGCGTCGATCCGATGGCGCGACGACGGATCAGATCTCGCCTGAGACCTCGCGGCGGCGGCGGTCGAGTTCTTCGCTGTAGCGGCGCAGCGTATAGCTTTCGCTGAGCTGGCCGATCACCTTGCGTTCGATCAGGTTGTTGACGACGGCGAGCGCTTCGCTTTCGCTCTTGTCGAAGATCGCCGCCGCCTGCCTGGCATTCATCTGCGGCTGCAGGAAATCGTTGCGGTAGCGGATGAAATCGGCAAGCGCCTTGCCCTCGTCCTGGGCGTCGGTCGGATTGGCGTAGATCTCCGGCACCAGCACAAGGCCCGCATATTTGTCGCTCTCCTCGACGAGGATGACGCGCTGGGTCGAGCCGATCGGGAAGGCCTGCTTGAATTCCTCCAGAGAGATGCCCGCCCTTGCCGTCTTGACGTCGGCGCGCATCAGCTTGTCGACCGTCAGGTTGCGGATCCATCCGACGTCATGGGCGCTGCGGATGCTTTCGCCGCGAAGATGAAAGCGCCAGGTGGCGAAGGAGTAACCGAAGGTCGAACGCACGACGAGCGAGGAGGTGATGACGGCGGCGAGCACCAGCGCCGTGATCGGGAAATCGCCGGTGATTTCGAGCGCCAGGAACGTCATGGTCAGCGGCCCGCCGATGACGGCGACGGCGAGCGAACTCATGCCGACCACGGCATAGATGACGGGCGTCAGCGTCGCATCGGCGAAATAGGGGCCGCAATAGGCGAAGAGCTTGCCGAGCAGGGCGCCCATGAACAGCGAGGCGAAGAACAGCCCACCCCTGAAGCCGGAGCCGATCGAGATCGCCGAGGCGAAGGATTTCAAGAGGAAGAGGCCGATCAGCGTCGGGATTGCCACCTCACGGGAAAGATTGAGATGCAGCGCGCCGTGGCCGGCCGAGAGCACCTGCGGCGAGATCATCGCCAACAGCCCGACGATGATGCCGCCGAGGGCCGGGCGGAAGGGGGGGGCGATCGAGCTCTTGCGCGCCAGCTCTTCGACAAAGGCGACGCCCTGCATGATCAGGATGCCGACACCGGCGCAGAAAGCACCGAGCAGCAGTGCCGGGATATAATCGGCCGGCACGACCGAGCCGAAGCTGCCGATATCGATGGTGAAATCGCTGCCGGCAAGCAGCCTTGCGATCAGGGTGGAGACAAGGGCAGAGACGACGACAGGCGTCAGCGACACGATCGTATAGGTGCCGATGATCAGCTCGAAAGCATAGAAAGCGCCAGTCAGCGGCGCGTTGAAGGCGGCGGCGATGGCGCCCGCCGCGCCGCAGCCAACGAGGGTGCGCAGGTCCGAGCGGCGAAGCTGCAGCTTCAGGCCGAATTTCGAGGCGAGCCCGGCGGCAAGCTGGGTATAGCCGGCCTCCAGGCCGACCGAGGCGCCGAAACCGTTGGAGATCAGGTTCTGCACGGCAACGATGATGCTGTCGGTCAAGGACAGGCGGCCGCCATGCAGCGCATTGGCCTCGATCGGGTCGACCATCGGCTTCTTGCGCCGTTTCGCCAGCACCAGCAGCAACAGGCCGAGCAGGGCGCCGCCGATGACGGGGGCAGCGAGCAGCAGCATCTTGTTCTCGATCTCGGACGAGCTCAGCCGCTCGCTGTCGGCGATGCCGAAGACCAGCTGATGCAGCTCGTTGGAGACGTAACTCATGCCGGTGACGGCGAGACCCGAGATGATGCCGACGACGGCGCCCGCCAGCGACAGGCCGACCTCGCTACGGCGGGTCAGCGCCCGCAGGCGTCCCGGATCGAAGAAAACACGCAGCGCACGAAAACGGCGCCGATCCAATTTCATAAGCATGGCTAGACAACTAGGCGGGGAGAGGCCCGGTCAAGGGCAGAGATGGTCGCGCAGTCCGCTTGCGACGCAATTGCGGCGAAAAGCCGGCGGCTGGGATAAATTTTTTATGACGTAAGTCTCTGATAAATGACGATATTTTAGGTAGGGTAAGTCGTGTTTGAGTGGCAACGCCTCGTAGCCGGTGATCGAGCGGCCGCCAAGCCCGGTTGACTTCATCCCTGAGCTTGCCTAACCATCCCGATAACGGATGGTCGACTGACCATCCTGATATAACGGATGGTTCCGGATCGGTGTTGCGCCCTTCCGGATGAAAAGGGAATGTGACGGGGCGGACCCAAGCCGGGCGCCTTCATCACAGCCGACCCCGCGACTGTAGAGCGGTCAGGGTCTTCCATCCGGCATCAAGCCCTTCCGGCTCGGAGCCTGCAATCGTGCGGGCGGGCGGGACAGGCGATATGTCGGAAAAGCCACTGGATATGCATGGTGATCAACCGGGGTCGGACGCCTCTCAAGTCTACGAATCGTCCACCTTTTCACTGATGCAGCCGGGAAGGCGAGGATGATCCGCTGGCACGATCAGGGCGACCGGTTTCCGGTCTGCCCCGATCGCGGCCGATAACCGCGAGCCAGGAGACCTGCCATGCGTGCCGGGCGAGAGGCCCACACCTGGGCGCTATGCCCGTTGCCAGCACGGAGGTTGTCTTGGC
This sequence comes from Rhizobium leguminosarum, assembly GCF_002953715.1. GTDB lineage: Bacteria > Pseudomonadota > Alphaproteobacteria > Rhizobiales > Rhizobiaceae > Rhizobium > Rhizobium leguminosarum_V. The sequence continues at coordinate 2,464,100 of NZ_CP025012.1, read as the reverse complement.
TGAACGATTGAATTCAGCGCGGCCTGGTGCGGCGCGATCAAGTGGTGCCTTTTCGGTGCCTTTTGCTGCGACGCGTTTGGGACGCACTTTCCACTCCTCCCTCATTCCTGCGCTCGGGCTCGACCCGAGGGATGTCACAGGAATCCAGTGTGCCCAAGTCCTTGGGCACGGAAGAATCATCTCATGGCAGCACAGAGTCATTCACGGCGCGGACGCGCCGTGGCTGGATTCCTGTGACAAGCACAGCAATGAGGGAGCGTGGTGGTACGCCGCGGTTCCTCTGGAGGCCGCCTGCGCATGACGGCGTCCCCATCCAACACCGTCTTCATCCTCGGCGGCGCACGCTCCGGCAAATCCCGCTTCGCCGAAGACCTCGTGACGGCAAGTGGCCTCGATCGCCACTACCTTGCCACCGGCCGTGCCTGGGACGAGGAGATGCAGGCGCGCATCACGCAACACAAGGCCGATCGCGGTCCGTCCTGGACGACGCATGAAGAGCCGCTCGACCTCGTCGGCAAGCTTACCGCCATCGACGGCGAGGGGCGCATCGTGCTGATCGATTGCCTGACGCTCTGGGTCACCAATCTGATGATCGAGAAGCGTGAGATGGCGGCGGAGTTTGCAGCCCTTGCCGATTTCCTGCCCGCCGCGAAGGCGCGGCTCGTTTTCGTTTCCAACGAGGTCGGTCTCGGCATCGTGCCGGACAATCGCATGGCGCGGGATTTTCGCGATCATGCCGGCCGGCTGCATCAATCGATCGCGGCGAGGGCCGCCGAAGTTTATTTCATCGCGGCAGGCCTGCCGCTGAAAATGAAGGGTTAAGTCCATGAACCAGCAGAAGATTCCCGCAACCGTCATCACCGGCTTCCTCGGTGCCGGCAAAACGACGATGATCCGCAACCTGCTGACCAATGCCGGCGGCAAGAAGATTGCGCTTATTATCAACGAATTCGGCGATCTCGGCGTCGACGGCGACGTGCTGAAGGGCTGCGGTGCGGAGAATTGCACCGAGGACGACATCATCGAGCTGACCAACGGCTGCATCTGCTGCACCGTTGCGGACGATTTCATTCCGACGATGACGAAGCTGCTCGAGCGCGAACAGCGGCCCGACCATATCGTCATCGAGACCTCGGGCCTTGCTTTGCCGCAGCCGCTGGTCGCCGCCTTCAACTGGCCCGACATTCGTACCCAGGTGACCGTCGACGGCGTCATCACGGTGGTCGATAGTGCTGCCGTTGCCGCCGGCCGCTTCGCCGACGACCATGATGCGGTCGATGCGCGCCGCGCCGAGGATGAATCGCTCGATCACGAAAGCCCGATCGAGGAGCTGTTCGAGGATCAGCTGACCTGCGCCGACCTCATCGTGCTCAACAAGACAGACCTGATCGATGCGGCGGGCCTTATCAGGGTGCGAGGCGAGGTCGCCTCCCGCACGGTGCGCAAGCCTGTGATGATCGAGGCGCGGAATGGCGAGGTGTCGGCTGGCATTCTGCTCGGCCTCGGCGTCGGCACGGAGGACGATGTCGCCAATCGCAAGTCGCATCACGAGCTGGAGCATGAAGACGGTGCGCCGCACGACCATGATGAATTCGACAGCTTCGTCGTCGATCTCGGCCCTATTGCCGATCCCGCCGGCTTCGTCGATGCGCTGAAGGACATCATATCAGCCCATGACGTGCTGCGTCTCAAGGGTTTCGTCGATGTTTCAGGCAAGCCGATGCGCCTGCAGCTCCAGGCCGTCGGCAGCCGCGTTGACCATTATTTCGACCGCGCCTGGGTAGCCGGAGAAAAGCGCGGCACACGCCTCGTCGTCATTGGCCTGCACGAAATGGACCAGGGCGCTGTGAGGGCGGCGATCGAAGCGCTGGCATAGACCGATGCATCTGCTTCTGGCCCAGCAGGGAACGATCAGCGACGGCGAGGAGGCAATCGACCTTGGGCAGACGCCGGGCGACATCCTGTTCCTGTCGGCGGCCGACACCGAGCTTGCCGCGATCGCGGCGGCCCATCGCGATCTCGGGGCGGCGCCGTCGGTTCGGCTCGCCAGCCTGATGAGCCTCAAGCATCCGATGTCGGTCGATACCTATGTCGAGCGCACGGCACGGCATGCCAAGCTGATCATCGTGCGTGCACTCGGCGGCGCCAGCTATTTCCACTATGCGCTGGAGGCGCTGCATGCGGCAGCGGCCCGCGCCGGTTCGCTGATCGCGGTGCTGCCGGGCGATGCCAGGCCGGATGCGGGGCTGGTGCCGTTTTCGAATATCGGGCTCGGCGATCTCAACGCGCTCTGGGCCTATCTGATCGAGGGCGGCGATGCCAATGCGCGGGCGTTTCTCGATTATGCTGGGGCGATGCTCTCAGGCGCCGAGAAACCGGCGCCGGCGGTGCCTTTGATGAAGGCTGGTATCTGGTGGCCGGGGCGGGGACTGATCGGGGTCGAGGAGTGGCGGCGGGTTGCTGCAGAGATGTCTTCGGGTGCGGGGATGGTAGCGGACGAGGGATTTGCCCGCCCGACAGTCGCCATCAGCTTCTACCGCGCCCTGGTGCAGAGCGGCGAGACCGGGCCGATCGAAGCGCTTGTCGAAGCGCTGGCCGCACTCGACCTCCGCCCGCTGCCGGTCTTTGCCTATAGTCTTAAAGATCCGATTTCGACCGGCATTCTTGAAAGCGTATTTTCGGCGTTGAAACCCGACGTCGTCATCAACACGACGGGCTTTGCGGTCTCGGCACCGGGTGCAGACCGGCAGCCGACAGTGCTGGAGGCGAATGAGGCGATTGTGCTGCAGGCGATCCTGTCGGCCTCGTCGAGGGAGGCATGGGCAGCTTCCTCGCAGGGCTTGTCGGCGCGCGATCTCGGCATGAACGTGGCACTGCCTGAAGTCGATGGCCGGGTGCTGGCTCGGGCGATCTCCTTCAAGACGGCGGCGCGCTACGATGCGCTGGTCGAGACGAATATCGTCGCCAGCCAGGCCGATGCCGGCCGGGTGCGCTATACGGCGGAGCTTGCCGCCAATTGGGCGCGGCTGCGGAAGACTTCCGCCGGCGACCGGCGCATCGCGCTCGTCATGGCGAACTACCCGAACCGGGACGGCCGGCTCGGCAACGGCGTCGGTTTGGATACGCCGGCCGGCACCGTCGAGGTGCTGAAGGCTATGCGGGTGGCCGGGTATCCGGTCGCCGAGATTCCCGCCGACGGCGATGCGCTGATCCGGCACCTGATGCAAGGGCCGACCAATTCCGGTTCCGATGGAAAGATCATCCGCGAGACGCTTTCCCTGAGTCTGTACAACAGCTTCCTGGAATCTCTTCCTAACAAGATTCAGGATGAGGTGAGAGCCCGCTGGGGCGATCCCGTAGATGATCCGTATGTTCGCGAGGGCGTCTTCGCCCTGCCTTTTGCCCGTTTCGGCGATGTGCTGGTCGGCATCCAGCCGGCGCGCGGCTACAATATCGATCCGAAAGAGAGCTATCATTCGCCGGATCTCGTGCCGCCGCACGGTTATCTCGCCTTCTATGCTTTCCTGCGCGAGAAATTCGGCGCTCATGCCGTCATCCATATGGGCAAACACGGCAATCTCGAATGGCTGCCGGGCAAGGCGCTGGCGCTGTCTGAAAGCTGTTATCCCGAGGCGATCCTCGGGCCGCTGCCGCATCTCTATCCCTTCATCGTCAACGATCCGGGCGAGGGCACACAGGCGAAACGCCGCAGTGCTGCCGTCATCATCGATCACCTGACGCCGCCTTTGACGCGCGCCGAAAGCTATGGGCCACTGAAGGATCTGGAGGCGCTGGTCGACGAATATTACGAGGCGTCGGGCGGCGATCCCCGCCGCATTCGTCTGCTCAGCCGGCAGATCCTCGAGCTCGTTACCGATATCGGCCTCGACAGGGATGCCGGCATTGCCAAGGGGGAAAGCGAGGGCGAAGCGCTGAAGAAGCTCGACGCCTATCTCTGCGACCTCAAGGAAATGCAGATCCGCGACGGGCTGCATGTGTTTGGTGTGTCGCCGGAGGGGCGGCTGCTGACCGATCTGACGGTGGCGCTGGCGCGGGTGCCGCGCGGGCTTGGTGAGGGTGGGGATGCGAGCTTGCAGCGGGCGATCGCGGTGGATGCGTTCGGAAACCCCTCCCCAACCCCTCCCCACAAGGGGGAGGGAGTTGCTGGGCGCACCGTCTCAACATCAGTTTTGGTCGCAGAGGTTGCCGCAAGCGCAGCGGTAGGCCCCTCCCACCTGTGGGGAGGGGCTGGGGAGGGGTCTTCTTTCGATCCCCTCGACACCGACATGGCAGCCGTTTGGACCGGCCCGCGTCCTGATATCCTCACAGATATTCTCGACGCCCCATGGCGAACCAACGGCGACGCTGTCGAGCGTATCGAACTGCTGGCAGCAAAGTTCGTTTCCGGCGAAATGGAGTGCCCGGCGAACTGGAAGGCTACGCAGGCTGTACTCTCCGAAATCGAAACCCGCCTCAAGCCCTCCATCCTCGCCTGTGGCCCCGCCGAAATTCACGGTCTACTCAACGGGCTCGACGGCCGCTTCGTCGCGCCCGGTCCCTCGGGCGCGCCGACGCGCGGGCGGCCTGACGTCTTGCCGACGGGGCGGAATTTCTATTCGGTCGACAGCCGCGCAGTGCCGACGCCCGCTGCCTACGAACTCGGCTGCAAATCGGCTGAGCTGCTGGTGCGCCGCTATGTGCAGGATCATGGCGAATGGCCGGTTTCCTTCGGGCTGACGGCGTGGGGCACGTCGAACATGCGCACCGGCGGTGACGATATCGCCCAGGCGCTGGCGCTGATCGGCGTCAAGCCGCTCTGGGACATGAGTTCACGCCGCGTCACCGGCTACGAGATCATTGCGCCGGCGATGTTGCGACGGCCGCGGGTCGACGTGACGCTCAGGATCTCCGGCTTCTTTCGCGATGCTTTTCCCGAGCAGATCGCGCTGTTCGACAAGGCGATCCGCGCCGTCGGCGCGCTGGAGGAGGATGCTGGCGATAATCCCATTGCCGAGCGGATGCGCAGCGAGGCGGCGCGGCTTGCGGCTGCAGGTCTTGACGGAAAGACGGCGGCGCGCCGGGCGGGCTACCGGGTCTTCGGTTCGAAGCCTGGTGCCTATGGCGCCGGATTGCAGGCGCTGATCGACGAGAAGGGTTGGGAACGGCGCGCCGATCTCGCCGAGGCCTATCTCGTCTGGGGCAGCTATGCCTATGGCGCCGGCGAGGAGGGCAAGGCCGAACGCGGTCTGTTCGAGGAGCGGCTGCGCTCGGTGCAGGCGGTCATTCAGAACCAGGACAATCGCGAGCACGACCTGCTCGACAGCGATGACTATTACCAGTTTGAGGGCGGCATGGCGGCGGCGTCCGAACAGCTCTCCGGTGCGCGTCCCTCGATCTATCACAACGACCATTCAAGGCCGGAAAAGCCGGTGATCCGCTCGCTGGAAGAGGAGATCGGCCGCGTCGTGCGCGGGCGTGTCGTCAATCCGAAATGGATATCGGGCGTCATGCGCCACGGCTACAAGGGGGCGGCAGAGATCGCCGCCACCGTCGATTATCTCTTCGCCTTTTCGGCGACGACGGGTGCGGTCGGCGAGCATCATTTCGAGGCGGTGTACCAAGCTTTCGTTGCCGATCCCGGCGTGCGCGATTTCATGATCGAAAAGAACCCTGCGGCATTCGACGAGATGAAGGAGCGGCTGCTGGAGGCGATCGACCGCAGCCTCTGGACGCCGCGCAGCAATTCGGCCCGGTTCGACCTGGCTTCTACTCAACAGATTGAGGTAACCCAATGAGCGACGAGACCCCTGATAGCGAGATCGCAGACGGCGGAGCTGGCAAGGATGATGCGCGCCACGCCGAGAAGATGGCGAAGAAGAAGGCCGCGCGCGATAAGATCATGGCGACCAAGACCGACGGCAAGGGCCTGATCATCGTTCACACCGGCAAGGGCAAGGGCAAGTCCTCGGCCGCCTTCGGCATGATCTTCCGTCATATCGCCCACGGCAAGCCGTCGGCCGTCGTGCAGTTCATCAAGGGCGCGATGTGGACCGGCGAACGCGACCTGATCGAGAAGCATTTCTCCGACCTCTGCCAGTTCCACACGATGGGCGAAGGCTTCACCTGGGAAACGCAGGACCGCGCCCGCGATGTTGCCGCCGCCTCGGCCGCCTGGGAAAAGGCCAAGGAGCTGATCCGCGACGAAAGCAACTCCATGGTGCTGCTGGACGAGATCAACATCGCGCTGCGCTACGACTATCTCGACATCAACGATGTCGTCGCCTTCCTGAAGAGCGAGAAGCCCGCCATGACGCATGTCGTGCTGACCGGCCGCAACGCCAAGGAAGAACTGATCGAGATTGCCGATCTGGTGACCGAGATGGAACTCGTCAAACACCCCTTCCGCTCCGGCATCAAGGGTCAGCCGGGCGTGGAGTTCTGAGGTTATGGCCCAAAGCTACCCTTGTGTTGTGTGCTTGCGAACGGTTATGCCTTCGTCACCATGAAGAAATACGGTCGTACCTATCACCTTCCGATGTCGCCCGGAGCGACAAGTGACGACAAGGTCATGACGATGCTTGACGGCCTGATGGTCGGAGATCTTCTTATTACCGAGAAAATGGATGGTGAGAACACGACCATTCATCGGGGTGGGTCGCACGCCCGTAGCCCCGATAGCCGTTATCATTCGTCGCGCGATTGGCTTAAGGCTTTTGCTGCCGGGATAAGCTCGCAGCTGGCAGACGGCGAACGCATCGTCGGCGAGAACCTCTATGCCCGGCACGCGATCGGTTATGTTGATCTGCCGTCTTATTTCCTCGGCTTTGCATGGATTATCGACGGTGAAGTCCAATCCTGGGATCTGACTCTGGCCCGGTTCGAAGAACTGGGCATCGTTCCGGTGTCGACTCTCTATCGAGGGCCATACAGAGCCGGTCTATTCGAGGATATTGCGGCCTTGCTTGATAAGACCAGGCAGGAGGGGTTTGTGGCTCGGATCGCCGACGCGTTCCCGGAAGCAGACATGCCGGTGCGGATGGGCAAGTATGTGCGGGACAATCACGTTCAGAGCGAAACGCACTGGATGCAGTCGGAACTCATCCCGAATCGTCTGGCAGATGCCTGACTAGGGCATCGAACATGGATCAAATACCGGTCGCGGCTTGGTGATTTGACAGGCGGATGGCTTATTCGGACATTTGCCGCGATCCCTTGCTCCGGAGAATACCATCATGAAAACCAAGGCTGCGGCCGCATTCGCCGGCTCTCTTTTGATTGCCGTTTTCGTCTCATCCGGCGCCGAGGCGACGATCATCGATGACTGGAGCACGGTGAAGGCGCCGGCTGCTCCTGTTCTGAAACCGGTCGATCTGAAGACGTCGGATACCGCACTTCTGCTTCTCGATTTCAATGGCGCGCAGAACCCGGAGAAAGGGCCGTGCAACACCAAGACCAAGCAGCGCTGCATCGCTTCGCTGCCGAAGGTCGAAGAGCTGATGAAAGAGGCGCGCGCGAGCGGCGTTCCCCTCGTCTACAGCATCACCGGCGGCGCGACCTCGGGTGATATCGCCACGGTGCTGGCGCCGAAGGAGGGCGATCGGGTCGTGCAATCCGGCGCCAACAAGTTCATCAACACCGATCTCGAAAAGATCCTGAAGGACAAGGGCATCAAAACAGTCATCGTCACGGGCACGGCCTCGGAAGGCGCGGTGCTGAATACGGCCGCCTATGCGGCGCTGAAGGGCATGAACGTCGTCCTGCCGGTTGACGGCATGTCCTCCACCAATCCCTATGCCGAGCAATATGTCGCCTGGCATTTCGCCAATGCGCCCGGCGTTTCGGCCAAGACGACGCTGACTGCGATCGACGAGATCAAGTTCGGCAAGTAAACGCCGAGCCAAAGATGCCGCAGGTCTGTGTCTTGGGTCCGATGCGTGTTAGGGACCAGATCATGAGTGACGTGAAATTCGACGGCCTTCGGCCTCTGGTGCTCGGGCTCGGCTGCGAGCGCGGCGCGCCGGTGCACGAGGTGCTGGCGCTCGCTGAATGGGCGTTGCGGGAGGCGGGCGCAGGTGCGGAGGCGCTTGCCGCCATCGCTTCGATCGACAGCCGCAAGAGCGAGCCAGCGGTGCTTGCGGTCGCCGCTCATTTCTCCGTGCCGGCGGTGTTTTTTGCTGCCGCGCGGCTAGAGGAGGAGACGCCGCGGCTGAAGAACCCATCGGAGATCGTCTTTGCCCGCGTCGGCTGCCATGGCGTTGCCGAGGCGGCAGCGCTAGCGGCTGCCGGCGCCTCGGCCGAGCTTGCCGTCGCCAAGATCAAATCTGCGCATGCGACGGCGGCAGTCGCCCGCATCCTGTTGCAGAATGGCTGACGGGCGTTATGGTGGCGGCATTTCGTAGCGCGGTGCGGCGCCATCGCGAAGACAGCATATAAAGGAACATTCATGCACAAGGTCATCTATGACACCGACCCTGGCGTCGACGACGCCATGGCGCTTCTCTTCCTGCATCGTCATCCCGAAATCGAGCTTCTCGGCATCACCACGGTCTTCGGTAATGCCTCGGTCGAGACGACGACGCGCAATGCGCTTTTCCTCAAGCGCGAATGGAATATTCCGGCACCCGTTTCCAAAGGCGCCAGCGTCACCATCGATTCCGCGCGCGCGGAGCGGCCGTGGCCGGCGATGGTGCATGGCGAGAACGGCCTCGGCGATATCGACGTGCCCGAGACGATCGACCTGCCGCTCGATCCGCGCCCGGCGCATCGCTTTATCATCGACACGGTGCGCGCTCATCCGGGCGAAGTGCGACTCGTCGCCGTTGGCCGAATGACCAATCTGGCGCTGGCGCTGAAGGAAGATCCCGAGATTGCGACGCTGGCCAAGGACGTCGTCATCATGGGCGGCAATTTCTATGTGCCGGGCAATGTCTCGCCGGTGGCCGAGGCCAATATCCACGGTGATCCTGAGGCTGCCGACATCGTCATGACCGCGCCCTGGAAGGTGGCCGTCATCGGCCTCGACGTCACCGCGATCACCACGATGAGCCGCAGCTATCTCGGCGATATGGCGGCTAAGGGCGACAAGGCGGTCAAGCAGCTCGACGCACTCTCGCAGTCCTACATCGATTTCTACAAGCACGCGGTTGAAGACGGCATGATGGTGCATGACAGCTGCGCCTGCGTCTATGTCGTGGTGCCGGAGCTGTTCTCGTCAATATCGGGTGCGGTACGTGTCGTCTGCGGCGGCATCGCCGATGGCCAGACGATCGTCAGGCCAGATGGGCGGCGTTTTCCGCCTGATGGCGCTTGGGATGGCTTGCCGAGCCAGATCGTCTGCACAGGCATCGAGTCGGAAAGGGTCCTGGATCTCATCCGCAATACGCTGCTTGCAGCCTGACAAGCTTGAAGGCCGGCAGCATCGCGGCCGGCCCTCGGGATATATTGCAATATATTCATCGCGTTGTGCGGGTTCTCCGAGGATTTAAATCCGACACTTCACAAAGTGAGTCATGGTCATCTCAGCAACTTCAAGTGAGGTGATGGGCGCGGCGTTGACCTTGCCCTTTGCGGGGCCTAGATCAGCAGGATGATCGATGCCGCATTCTCACATCTTCCGGTTCTGGAGCCGGGCAGTGTCTGGCTCGTTGGGGCTGGCCCCGGTGATCCCGGCTTGCTGACGCTGCTCGCCGCCAAGGGACTTTCCGAGGCCGACGTCATCGTTCACGACGCGCTGGTCAACGAGGAATGCCTGGCGCTGGCGCGGCCGGAAACGCTGGTGGAATATGCCGGCAAACGCGGCGGCAAGCCTTCGGCGAAGCAGCGCGACATCTCGCTGCGACTGGTGGAGCTGGCGCGCGCCGGCAAGCGAGTACTGCGGCTGAAGGGCGGCGATCCCTTCGTTTTCGGCCGCGGCGGCGAGGAGGCGTTGACGCTGGTTGAGCACAACATCCCCTTCCGCATCGTGCCCGGCATCACCGCCGGCATCGGCGGGCTCGCCTATGCCGGCATTCCGGTGACGCATCGCGACATCAACCATGCCGTGACCTTCCTCACCGGCCATGATTCGTCCGGCATCGTGCCCGACAGGATCAACTGGGAGGCGATCGGCCGGGGCTCGCCCGTCATCGTCATGTACATGGCGATGAAGCATATCGCCGAGATCAGCGCCAATCTCATCGCCGCAGGCCGGCTGCCGTCGGAACCCGTCGCCTTCGTCTGCAATGCGGCCACTGGCCGGCAACAGGTGCTGGAAACGACGCTCGGGGAGGCGACCGATGCCGTCGCTGTCTCCGGGCTGGAGCCGCCGGCGGTGGTCGTCGTCGGTGAGGTGGTCCGGCTCCGAGCCTCGCTCGACTGGCTCGGTGCGCTCGCGGGGCGGCGCCTGCAACCCGATCCATTCCGCCGGTCCGGCAAGGTGCGGGCATGAGCGGCCTCCTGATCGCAGCCCCTTCCTCCGGCGCCGGCAAGACGACGGTGACGCTCGGGCTGCTCCGAGCGCTTCGCCGGCGCGGCATCGCGGTCGCGCCCGGCAAGGCCGGCCCTGACTATATCGATCCCGCCTTCCATGCGGCAGCGAGCGGCACGCTCTGTCTGAATTTCGATCCCTGGGCGATGCGCCCGGAGCTGATCTCGGCCAATGCGGCCCTTCACCGTTCCGGCGACCGCATCCTCGTCATCGAGGCGATGATGGGGCTTTTCGACGGGGCGGCTGACGGAAGGGGGACGGCGGCCGATCTGGCGGCCCAGCTTGGGCTTTCCGTGGTGTTGGTTGTCGATGCCTCGCGCATGTCGCAATCGGTGGCGGCGCTGGTTACTGGTTTTGCTGGTTTCCGTGCCGATGTGCGCGTCGCCGGCGTCATCCTCAACAAGGTCGGCAGCGACCGGCACGAGGCGATGCTGCGGCAGGCGCTCGAAGCTATCCGCATGCCTGTCATCGCCGTCATCGGCAGCGACAAGGCGCTTTCCCTGCCGGAGCGCCATCTCGGCCTCGTCCAGGCCGGCGAACACGCAACCCTCGACAACTTCATCGACCATGCGGCGGATGCCGTCTCCGAGGAATGTAATTTTGAATTCCTGCTGCGCATCGCCAGGCAGGGGCTCAACCGGCCGTCGGCCGCCAATATCGACCGGTTGCCGCCGTTGGGTGCCCGCATCGCCGTGGCGCGCGATGTCGCCTTTGCCTTTTCCTACGAGCATATGCTGCTCGGCTGGCGCCGCCGGGGTGCTGCGATTTCCTTTTTCTCGCCGCTCGCCGACGAGGCGCCGGCTGGTGATGCCGATGCGATCTATCTGCCCGGTGGTTATCCCGAGCTGCATGCCGGGCGGCTGGCAGAGGCGCAGAATTTCCGCGCCGGCATGCTCGATGCGGCGGCGCGCGACATTCGGATCTATGGCGAATGCGGCGGCTACATGGTGCTTGGCGAGGGCCTGATCGATGCGAAGGGGCATCGCCACGAAATGCTCGGCCTGCTGCCCGTCGTCACCACCTATGCCGAGCGAAAGCGTCATCTCGGCTATCGCCGTGTTGTGCCCCTCGACGGCGCCTTCTTTGCGCGGATGATGACGGCTCATGAATTCCACTATTCCAGCGTCGTCTCCGAGGGCGAGGGCAAGCGGCTTTTTCAGGTGCAGGATGCGCTCGGAACCGATCTGGGTGCCGCCGGTCTCAGGCGCGACCAGGTGGCAGGCTCCTACATGCATCTGATCGATCTTGCCGGAGCCGCCGCATGAGCGCACCGATTGTCCACGGCGGCGGCATCACCGCGGCTGCCGCTGCCTTCGGCGGTAGCCCGGAAGATTGGCTTGATCTTTCCACGGGCATCAATCCGTGCCCCGTCGCCCTGCCTGGCATTCCGGCAAGGGCCTGGCATCGCCTGCCGGACCGACATCTTTTTGATGAGGCAAGGCGTGCAGCGCGCGACTACTATGGCAGCGGTGAGATCCTGCCGCTGCCGGTGCCGGGCACACAATCGGTGATCCAGCTTCTGCCGCGCCTCGTCGAAGCGGGTAGGCTGGTTGGCGTCACGGACAACAGGGTTGCCGTGAGGGACAACAGGGTTGCCGTGACGGACGAGCGGATCGCCGTGACGGACAACAGGGTTGCCGTGGTAACGCCGACCTATGGCGAGTATGCGCGCGCCTTCGCCTCGGCCGGTTTTGCCGTCGATGCGGTCGACGATATTGCCGCGATCGGAGCCGGACATCGGCTGGCTGTCGTCGTCAATCCGAACAATCCTGATGGGTTGATATGGCCGGCCGAAACGCTGATTGCCCTGCACGACAGGATGAAGGCAGCGGACGGTTTTCTCGTCGTCGACGAAGCCTTTGGCGATACCGATCCGGCGCTCAGCCTCGCATCCCGTGCGCCGCAACTTTCCAACCTCATTATCTTCCGCTCCTTCGGCAAGTTCTTCGGGCTTGCCGGCCTGCGGCTCGGTTTTGCGATCGCGCGCAGCGATATTCTCGCGCGTTTCGAAGACTGGCTCGGCCCCTGGGCAGTCTCCGGCCCGGCCCTTTCGATTGCAGATTCGCTGCTGCGCTCGGACGTTTCTCCGATTCGCGGCCGCATCAATGAACGCTGCGCCGGCCTGCATGGGGTGCTGACGGGCGCCGAGTTGCAGATTTCAGGAGGGACGGCACTCTTCACCCTTGTCGCCGATGCGAGAGCCTGCGAAATTTACACACATCTCTGCCGCCATCATATTCTCGTCCGCAAGTTCGACTATGCGCCGGAGTGGCTGCGTTTCGGGTTGCCGCCCGATCCGGCGGCAGACAGGCGGCTTGGCGAAGCCCTTCAGAGATTTGAACGATGACGATCGACGAAAACCTTCTCGTACTGCTTCTGGCGCTGCTGCTCGACCGGATCGCCGGCGATCCGCAATGGCTGTGGTCGCGGATGCCGCATCCCGTCGTCATGTTCGGTGCGGCGATCTCCTATGCCGACCGGCAGCTCAACCCGTCAAGCCTCACGGGCTCGCAACGCCGAATGAACGGTATCGCCGCCATCCTGGCGCTGCTTCTTTTGGCGGTGGCCGCAGGCTTCGTGTTCGACCGGTTCTTCGCGCTGTTCGGCCTTGTCGGCATCTTGCTGGAGACCGGGCTGGTGGCGATCTTCCTGGCGCAGAAGAGCCTTGCTGATCACGTCGCGGCCGTCGCCACTGCGCTGCGCGACGAGGGGCTTGCCGGCGGGCGAGCTGCCGTTTCCCGCATCGTCGGACGCGATCCCGAGACGCTGGACGAGCCGGCCGTCTGCCGCGCAGCGATCGAAAGCCTTGCCGAGAATTTCTCCGACGGCGTCGTGGCGCCGGCGCTCTGGTTTGCCGTCTTCGGCCTGCCGGGGCTCTTCGCCTACAAGATGCTGAACACGGCGGATTCGATGATCGGCCACAAGTCGGAAAAATACATCGACTTCGGCTGGGCGGCCGCCCGGCTCGACGATGTCGCCAACTGGCCGGCCGCGCGCCTCTCCATCCTGTTGATTGCCGCCGGCGCCTGGATCCGGCGGGGAACAAGCGCCGGCCGTGAGGCGATCCGCGTGGCGATGCGCGACGGGGCCTTGCACCGCTCGCCGAATTCCGGCCGGCCGGAGGCGGCCATGGCGGGTGCGCTGAACGTCCAGCTCGCCGGGCCGCGCATCTATGGCGGCGTCATCGTGCGTGAACCGATGATCAACGACACCGGCCGCGACGTGGCGACCTCAGGCGACATCGAGGATGGCGTATCGGTGTTCTACGCCAGCTGCATGGTGCTCGCCGGAGTTACGTTCGGGCTGTTTTTGTGTCTTCTGTAGGGATGTGCGGTGTATGCCCCCAGTGGACAGGCCAGGCTCAAACGTTTATTCCGACCGCCGCATATCTCCATCAGACCGGAAGCAGAGCGATGACAGTTCAGGTTGAATTACCGTGCCCGAAATGCAAGAGCACCAAGATGAAGTTCGAGCGGCCCGAGATCCGGGAGACCGACATCATCACCTGTGCGGCCTGCGGGCATAATCTCGGCACGATGGCCTCGATCCGCGAGAAAATGAACAAGGCCTATCAAGGGCTCAAGAAGCCTTCGGCGGCGCGCAAGCTCCAGTGAGCAGGTGCCGCTATCTTCCGGCGCCAGCTCCCGCTTTGGCTCGTTAAAATTGTGATTACCATTCGGATTAAAGCAATATAATAAGTATTGCCGTAGTCTCTCTTTCGTGAGGGCGCAATTAAGCTGCGCGAGTTCGAAGAGGGGTTATGATGAAGGCGATTTTGGCGGCTGCGGCCGCAAGTTTATTGCTGCAGTTTTCTCCCGTTGCCAGTCAGGCAGCAACGTTGGTCGCCAATATCAGCATCGGCAAACAGATGATGACCGTTTCCGAGAACGGCTTCGTCAAGTATCGCTGGAAGGTTTCTACCGCGCGTAACGGCTATGTCACGCCGACCGGTTCGTGGAGCGCCAAGTGGCTGTCGCGCGATCACCGCTCCAGGAAATACGACAATGCGCCGATGCCGTACGCCGTGTTCTTCAACGGCGGTTATGCCGTTCACGCCACCTTCGACCTGAAGCGCCTGGGTCGGCCGGCCTCGCATGGCTGTGTTCGCCTGCATCCCGACAATGCCGCCCAGTTTTTCTCGCTGGCGCGGCAGGCTGGCCTTGCCAATACCCGCGTGGTCATTACGCGCTAATCTCGGATCAGCGCCCTGAGCCCGAATTCGACAACTGATCCCCGTTTACGCGCTGATCATCCGCTCCAGCTCATCCATGTCGGGGACGATGATATGCCGGAAGTTCTCGATGCGAATGACGCCGCTCTTGCGCAGCCTGGTCATCTGGCGGCTGACGGTTTCGATCGTCAGACCGAGGAAATCGGCGATCTCGGCGCGGGATAGCGGCAGGTCGAAGGCGGTGCTTGTGGCGGTTTGCGGTTCGGCATGGGTGGCGATGAGGTGGAGTAAGCTTGCGACCTTCTCCTCGGCGGTGCGCCGGCCGAGCGTCAGCATCCATTCGCGCGCGGCATCCAGCTCCTTCAGCGCCTGATCGTGCAGGCTGCGCTGCAGTTCTGGCGTCTCCGATATCATGCGGTCGAGCAGGTTGCGGGGGAAGACGCAGATTTCGGCATCGGTCGCAGCCTCGGCCGACAGCGTGCTTTCGCGCACGAAGGGCCTGCCGACGAAATCGGGAGCGAATTGCAGACCGACGATCTGCTGGCGCCCGTCCGGCATCACCTTGCAGAGCTTCACCACCCCGCGCATGATGTTCGAATAGTAAGAGCTTTCCGACCCTTGTGCGATGATCTCGCAGCCAGCATCGACCTTGCGGCGCAGCGAGTGGCGGCCGAGGTCCTTCAACTGACCGCTCGACAGTACGCCGCACACGACGCCGTGCCGCGCCTGGCAGGAACGGCAGGCGACGGGGATGCCAACCTCGAGAACCCCACTATGTGCGACGTCCATTTCCTGATCCCTTCGAAATCCGCGTGTGCCGGGCGTAGCTGCGCATGCCGGGCATACCCTAGACGATTACGCCGCGATTGCGGGTTCGGCTATCCCGATTTCTTCCAGCGCGGCTTGATGATTATCAATTTTGGCCGGATCGCGATTTGATCTAGATCAAAGTTTGCGCGCCCTGGCTGTTATTGGAAGTGCGGCGTCGAGACGAGGCCGTCCGCGGGTTTGATTCGGACGGCTTCTTCGCCCTCGCCGGCGAGACGGGTTTTCTGCAGCGGCGTCGCCTCGCGCCTTGGGTGAGGGCAAAGGCCGGCATTCCATTGCTGTTTAGGCAACACCCAGCCGGCAAATTGCCGCAACGCCGGGACGAAAGCATTGGCTTTTGAAATGGATTTGCCTATGAGGGGGTTTAAATCGTCATTTCATGAGGTACAGCGCGTGACCGCTACATTCGATAAAGTTGCCGACATTATTGCAGAAACCAGTGAGATCGACCGCGCGACGATCACGCCGGAGAGCCATACGATCGACGACCTCGGTATCGACAGCCTCGATTTCCTCGACATCGTCTTTGCGATCGACAAGGAATTCGGCATCAAGATCCCGCTCGAAAAGTGGACGCAGGAAGTCAACGAAGGCAAGGTTTCCACCGAAGAATACTTCGTGCTGAAGAACCTCTGCGCCAAGATAGACGAGCTCAAAGCAGCCAAGGCCTGAGCGATATAACAGTCTTTTTTGAACGCCCTGCCGCCCTGAATATGGCGGCCGGGCGGTTTCGTTCCTAACTAGTGCATGCCGCCCAAAAGTGCGCAGCGGTTTTTTGGGACAATGGCATGCATAAAAACAAAGACCTAAAGTGCGAACCAGACGCGCTTTAGGCGTCACCGGCGGGCGGATCTGGCCTGTCGGGCCGGAGGATCCGAATGCTGCTGGAATATTTCCAGATGATTGACCGCGTCGAAGCGGTGGACCTGAAGAAGGGCACGCTTAAGGCGCGATCCGTCGTGCCGGCGAAGAGCCCTGTCTTCGAGGGTCATTTTCCCGGCATGCCGCTCGTTCCCGGCGTGCTCCTGATCGAGACCATGGCGCAGGCCTCCGGCATGCTGGTGCTTGCCGTCACCAATTTTGCCGCCATGCCCTTTCTGATGACAGTCGACGGCGCCAAGATGCGCACCTTCGTCGAACCGGAAGCCGTGCTCGACATCGAGGCGGTGCTTGAGCATGACGGTTCGGGTTTCGCGGTCACCAAGGCTAAAATCACCAGCGGCGGTAAGAAGGTCTGCGATGCGCAGCTGAAATTGCGCACCATGCCGTTTTCCGAGGTGCCGCTCGGCGATATCGTGAAGAAACGTGCCGGCGAGATCGGGCTTCTCGAAGCGATCGCGGCGCAGGGAGTGATTGGATGAGCAAGGTTGCAAACGACGTCGTCATCTCGGGCATCGGCATCGTCACCTGTCAGGGCGTCGGCAAGGATGCGCATATCGCGCTGCTTTCGGCCGCCAGTGCGCCGAAAGCGATCGTCGAGACCGAGAAGTTCAAGCCCTATCCGGTGCACCCGCTGCCCGAGATTGACTGGTCGCAGCAGATCGCCAAGCGCGGTGATCAGCGCCAGATGGAGAACTGGCAGCGCATCGGCGTCTTCGCCGCCGGCCTTGCGCTCGATGATGCCGGTTTCAAGGATGATATCGAAGCCTGCGGCACGATGGACATGATCGTGGCGGCCGGCGGCGGCGAGCGCGACATCAATGTCGACACACTGATCGTCGACGAAGCGCTGAAGCGCAATGACCGCGAGCTGTTGCTCAACGAGAAGCTGACGACGGAGCTCAGGCCCACACTGTTTCTCGCCCAGCTTTCCAACCTGCTCGCCGGCAATATCTCGATCGTGCACAAGGTCACCGGCTCGTCGCGCACCTTCATGGGAGAGGAAGCGGCCGGCATATCCGCCGTCGAGACCGCCTTCTACCGCATCAAATCAGGCGAATCCTCGCATGCGCTTGTTGGAGGCGCCTTCGCGGCCGAACGGCCTGATATGATCCTGCTCACCGAAGCGATCGGCGCTCATGCGCGCGGCGACTGGGTGCCGCTCTGGTCGCGCAGGCCGAGCGACGGCGGCGGCATGATCACCGGTTCGGCAGGCGCCTTCCTGGTACTGGAATCGCGCAAGCATGCCGAAGCCCGCGGCGCCCATATCTATGCGGTCATCGACGCGGTCGAGGGTGACCGCGGCAACCGCAATTCCGGCAATCTCGAAGTCCGGCTGGAGCGGCTTTTGGCACCGGCCGCCGGGCTTGCCGCCGAAAGCACGGCGATCTTTTCCGGATCGACCGGCATGCACGATCTTGCCGCTCGCGAGCGGGCGGTGCTGGAGCATCAATTGCCGGACGTTGCGATCCGCGGCTTCGGCGGTGTCACCGGCCATACGATCGAGACGCAGTTCACGCTGGGTCTTGCGCTCGCAGCCCTTGCCGTCGACGGCAAGGCCAAGGTTCCGCCCTTCGATGCTGCCCATGAGGCGCCGATGCGGGCAGGCGCCACCGCCGCCGTCGTGACCACGGTCGGACACCAGCGCGGCGAGGGCGTTGCCGTTCTTTCCGCAGATGCGTGAGGAGTGAGAGATATGACAGCTTCCGCTTATAGAGATCATCTCGGCCGTCCGATCGTGGCTGTTACCGGCATGGGCATCATCACTTCGCTCGGCCAGGGCCTCAGCGACAACTGGGCAGCCCTTACCTCCGGAACGTCGGGCATCCACGAGATCAACCGCTTCCCGACCGAGGGCCTGTCGACCCGGATCGCCGGCACCGTCGATTTCATCGGCATTCCGGTGCCGAACGCCGTCGAGCGCTCCTATGCTTTCGCCCGCGAAACGACGATCGAGGCGCTTGCCAATGCCGGCCTGTCCGGCGATTTCAACGGCCCGCTATTCCTCGCCGCCCCGCCGATCGAACCGGAATGGAGCGCGCGTTTCGAGCTTGCCGACCGTTCGCCAGCCTCCGACCATCCGGGTGATGCCTATGAGCGCTTCCTGACGGCGCTGCGCCAGCGCCCCGACCCGGCCTTCCATGAGGCAGCGCTGTTCGGCGCGATTTCCGAGCGGCTTGCCGACCGGTTCGGCACGCGCGGCCTTCCGGTTACGCTGTCGACGGCCTGCGCCTCCGGCGTCACCGCGATCCAGCTCGGCATCGAGGCGATCCGCCAGGGCCGCACGGATCGCGCGCTGACGGTTGCGACCGACGGCTCGCTGAGTGCCGAAGCGCTGATCCGCTTCTCGCTGCTGTCAGCCCTTTCGACGCAGAACGATCCGCCGACCAAGGCCTCCAAGCCGTTCAGCAAGGATCGCGACGGTTTCGTCATCGCCGAGGGTGCGGCGACACTGGTCCTGGAATCGCTGGAATCAGCAGTCGCCCGCGGCGCCAAGGTGCTCGGCATCATGAAGGGCGCCGGCGACAAGGCCGACAGCTTCCACCGCACCCGGTCGTCGCCTGATGGCGGCCCGGCGATTGCGACGATCCGCGCAGCGCTCGCCGATGCCGGCATGAGCGAGGGCGATATCGGCTATATCAATGCCCACGGCACCTCGACGCCTGAGAACGACAAGATGGAATATGGTTCGATGTCGGCCGTCTTCGGTGAGAAGCTCGTCGGCATTCCGGTTTCGTCGAACAAGTCGATGATCGGCCATACGCTGACGGCGGCGGGTGCCGTCGAGGCGGTGTTCTCGCTGCAGACGATGTTGACCGGAACGCTGCCGCCGACCATCAACTACAACAATCCCGATCCGTCGATCGTTCTCGATGTCGTGCCGAACAAGAAGCGGGAGGCCCAGGTTTCAGCCGTGCTTTCCAACTCCTTCGGCTTCGGCGGGCAGAATGCCAGCCTTGTCATGGCGCTCGAACCGGCTTAAGCGGTTCCCGACAAATTTTTGAGACGAGATGACGCCTTCAGGCGAGGGATTTTGCCATGCGCGCTTTGCAACTGATCGACGACCGCAAGCTTGAGATCACCGATCTGCCGGAACCGGATGCTCCAGCCGCTGGCGAGGTGACGCTGCGCGTCAAGGCGGTGGCGCTCAACCATATCGACGTCTGGGGCTGGCGCGGCATGGCATTCGCCAAGCGCAAGATGCCGCTGGTCATCGGTGCGGAAGCCTCCGGCGTCGTGGAATCGATCGGCCCGGGCGTTGCCAGCGTGCTGCCAGGCCAGCTCGTCTCCATCTACGGCGCGCGCACCTGCGGCCTCTGCCGTCCCTGCCGTGAAGGCCGCGACAATCTCTGCGAACATGTCTCGGGCGTGCACGGCTTCCATCTCGACGGCTTTGCGCAGGAGAAGGTCAACCTGCCGGCGCGCCTGCTGGTGCCGGCTCCTCCCGGCGTCGACGCGATCGGCGCGGCGCTTGCTCCGGTCACTTTCGGCACGGTCGAGCACATGCTGTTCGACAATGCCAAGCTTGAGCCGGGCGAGACGATCCTCGTCCATGCCGGCGGCTCTGGCATCGGCACGGCGGCGATCCAGCTTGCCAAGAAGATTGGCTGCACCGTCATCACCACGGTTGGTTCGGACGACAAGATCGAGAGGGCCAAGGCGCTCGGCGCCGATCACGTCATCAACTACCGCACCGACCGTTTCGAGGGCGTAGTGCGCAAGCTCACCAAGAAGAAGGGTGTCGACGTCGTCTTCGAACATGTCGGCAAGGACACCTGGGCAGGCTCGATGCTCTGCATGAAGCGCGGCGGGCGGCTCGTCACCTGCGGCTCGACCTCGGGTGTTTCCACAGAGATGAACCTGATGATGCTGTTCCAGCAGCAGCTGAAGCTCTTCGGCTCCTTCGGCTGCCGCATGGAGAACATGGCGAATGCGATGCAGAAGATGGGCCGCGGGCTCGTCCATCCCGTCATCGATACCGAGGTCAGCTTCAGTGATATCGACCGGGCGCTGGAGCGGATGGAATCGCGCCAGATCTTCGGCAAGATCATCCTGAAGATGGATTGACCGCGTGAAGCTCTTCATCACCCGGATCGTTCTGGCGCTCAGGCACTTCCAGCAGTGGCTGGTGGCGCAGGTGATGTTCGGCTTCCTGAATTTCCTGAAGCTGTTTCCGGCCGATGGCGCGATCCGCTTCGCCGACAGGATGATGCGCCGCCTCGGCCGGCTGACCAGCCGCCACAGACTGATGCTGACCAATCTGCGCAACGCCTTCCCTGAGAAGAGCGAAGCCGAGATCGAGGAGATCGCGCTCGCCAGCTGGGGCAATATGGGCCGGCTTGCGGCCGAATACGTCTTCCTCGACCAGCTGTTCGACTATGATCCCGAAAAGTCGGAGCCGGGCAGGGTGGAGGTGTCGGGCGTCCCGATCTTCCTCGACCTGCGCGACAATCCGCGCCCCTTCATCGTCTTTACCGGCCATACCGCCAATTTCGAGCTTCTGCCGGTGGCGGGCGCAGCCTTCGGGCTCACGGTAACCGTGCTCTTTCGGCCGCCGAATAATCCTTATGTCGCCAAGAAAGTGTTCGACTTCAGGAGCGCGCGCATGGGCAAGCTGGTGCCCTCGCATGCCGGCTCCTCCTTCGCGCTCGCCCGTCAGCTGGAAGCAGGTCAGGGCGTGGGCGTGCTGGTCGACCAGAAATTCCGCAAGGGGCTGAAGGGCACCTTCTTCGGCCGCGACGTGAAGACCAATCCGCTGCTGCCGAAGCTGGTGCGCCAGTTCGACTGTGAAGTCTATCCGGCGCGCTGCATCCGGCTGCCGGGAAATCGCTACCGGCTGGAAATCGAGCCGCGGCTGGACATGCCGCGCGACGCCAAGGGCAATCTCGACCTGCCGGCCGCCGCCCAGTTGCTCAACGACAAGGTGGAAAGATGGGTGCGGGAATATCCGGAACAGTGGCTCTGGTATCACGACCGCTGGCAGATCAAGCAGACGCTCGCGCCTTAGAACAGGATGATTTCAGGCCGGCATGATGCCGAAAACCGCTCACACTTTCGGCATCATGCTCCAAAAACGTCCACCCTCATTTATCAGCGGTGAAAAGCGGCAGGTGCTCTCGGATTGAAACTGAGGGCACTTCATGTTATCCGTCACCACCAAGACGCGAATAATGTCTACCGGAAGGCGCATTTTTTAGGAAATGCAGCCATGTGAGGTTTCGGACTCGTCTCTTGGGACAATGGGAGTGGAGGCGTCTTGCTGGAGCTTTTTCGAGCTTTTTCCTTGCGTTGCGTGCAAATCGAGGAAGCCATACGCCTGGGCGACGACCAGCGCGTCACGGCGCTCGACCGCCATGTCGAGCCGCTGGTCGAGGCAATCCTCGCCTGCCGGGCAGTCAATCTGCTCGAAGTTTACATGCAACTGCAGTTTGTGAGCCATCTGATCAGCCAGGATGCCGACGACAGCGCCAGCGTCACGGAGCACACGTCGGTGCTTTCCTACTTGCTCGACCGCTATTTCGGGGCGCATGGGCCGGACTGGCGCGTGCCTTCGCTGCAGGATGTGCGCATCGAGCCGCCGCCGGCCTATGTGCCTGATACCGACAATGGCCAGTTCCTCAACGCGGTAATCCTGGAAAGCCTGCCGGATCGCGTGGCGGTGCTGACAAGGGACTATCGCTACCTCTATTCCAATCCAGCCAACAGCGCCCATCTCAACAGGAAGCCGATGGAGCTCATCGGCCGCCACCTTTCCGAATTCATCGGCGAGGAGCGGTTTGCCGAATGCGCCAAGCATAAGCTCGACGCCTGTTTTGCCGGCGAACAGATCGACTATTCCTATGAGCGCTCGGCGGGCAGCGGCGAATCGCGGCAGGTGCGCTGTCGCATGTCGCCGCTGCGCGATGCGGGCGGTACGGTGATCGGCGCCCTGCTCGTCATGGAAGATCTCGATCGGCTGTCGCAGGCTGCCTGATCCCGGTCGGCAGCCTTAGGCAGCCTGACCAACTCGGCTGCCTTGGGTAGTCTGGCTAAGCAGCGGCCCAGACGGCGAGCTCGTAACCATCGCGGTCGAGGAAGTGGAAGCGACGGCCGCCGGGAAAATCGGTGATCGGCCGGCAGATCGTGCCGCCGGCTCTTTCGACTGAGGTCAGCACTTCTTCCAGATCACTGGCATAGACGACGACCAGCGGGCCGCCGCCCGGCCGCACCGGTCCGAAATCGGTAAAGCCGCCCTTCAGCCGGCCGTCGTCGAATTCGCAATAATTGGGGCCGTAATCGGTGAAGCGCCAGCCGAAGGCCGAGCCGTAAAAGGCTTTGGCGGCGGCGATGTCAGCAACGTTGAATTCGACATAGTCGATGCGGCGGTCGTGGTTTTCTGTCTTCTCGGCCATCTATCTCTCCATCAGGGCTTTCAGCATGGCGAGATCCTTCTCGACATGGGCGGCATCGGCGGAAAACTGTGTGTCGGTCATGCCGGGCAGACGCAGCAGCGTGAACATGACTTCGCACCCATCGCCGTTCGGCACGATGCGCAGGGCATTATAAACCCTTAGGCCGGATTCGATCGTCACCGTATGGTCGATCACGCCGAATTCATTGGCAGGAACGAAGCTCACCTTGACGCTGCCGAGAGCGCCGTGGGCGATCCAGTCGGCGCCGTGAGGCTCTAAGCCGGTCGCAAGGCCGGAGGCCCAGAGCGGCATGTTCTCCGGCTTGCCGGCGAAGTCATAGACGTCGCGCCAGTCGCGCTCTATCGACAAATGTAGGATTTTCGCGGGCATTGTCGACATGGCTTGCAGGTCCCTGGCATTTGGTTTCGTCAGAATAACAGACCGGCCAGCGGCGTCTTGAACAAAACGGTCAATCGGCTCTTTGCCGTATGCTGAGCTGGTCGAGAATGACGGCAGGTGTCAGCGTCGAGAGCTCGCCGACCTCGCGCGTCATGTGGGGCTGGTCGGCAAAGCCCGATTCGAGCGCAAGGCGGGCGAGCGGCATCGCGCCCGACCTGCGGCAGAGGTCGAAGAAACGCTGGAACCGGCGAATCCGTTCCAGCGTCTTTGCGCCGTAGCCGAAATGGTGGTGGCAGCGGCGGCGCAGCTGCCTTCCACTCATGCCGAGGTGGTCGAGCAGGCCGGAAACCGGGCGAGCATTGTCGGCGGCGGCGAAGATCATGGCGGCGTCGCGGGCTGGCTCCTCCTCATTGCGCGCGGTCTCTTCGAGCAGGCGGCTAAACAGCGCCGTGGCGGCCGGGGGGTCGGGACAATCCGCAAGCCGCGCTTCGAATTCGGCGGTGTCCTTCCGGCCGATGTCAGCGAGGGGCACCGAGCAGCCGACCAGTGCCCAGAGCGGCGTCTTCAGCCAGGGTGCTGCGGCGCCGGGCGCAAAACGTGCGCCGATGACAGTCGCGCCCGGCCGGATGACGGGAAAGGCCGCTGTCCGGTCAGGGCCGGCGACGACCAGCCGACCGTCGATCCAGAGCAGGTCGCAATAGCCGTCCGGCACGATCGCCACCATTGCCGACGGTCCGTCATGCAGCGCATGCGACCAGAGGCGGCTGAAATGGCGTCGCAGCGCCGGCGGCGGCATAGACTCGCAGTAGTGGCCGGCGCGGGCCGCCAGGAGAGCCGTATCTTTTCGTCTTCCCGATGCCAATGCGATATCTCCCGATGCCCTGATGATAACATGAGATAGGGCATTGCGGGCAGGGCGCACGAAAAACTCAGGGCTTCCGGACTGGGCGCCAGCCGGCGGGTTGTCGGACAAGCGGCGATATTGCAAGCTTCATTTCATTGGCTTTTGCGAACCGATTAGACCCTTGCGAGACTTGCCGTTTGAGCGAGACAGTGCCACAACACCGGTCCAAATGACACATCGGAGGTTTGTCGTGGAAAAGGCAGAAATCGGACTGATCGGCCTTGCGGTCATGGGCTCCAACCTGGCGCTCAACATCGCGGAGAAAGGCAATAAAATCGCGGTGTTCAACCGCACGCCGGAGAAAACCGACGAATTCTACGAAAGCGCCGGCGATCTGAAGAAGCAGATTGTTCCCTGCAAGACGATCGAAGAGTTCGTCGATGCGATCCGGCCGCCGCGTCCGATCATCATCATGATCAAGGCGGGCGAGCCCGTCGACCAGCAGATGGAGCTGCTGCGCCCGCATCTCTCCAAGGGCGACATCATGATCGATGCCGGCAACGCCAATTTCCGCGACACCGTCGCCCGCTTCGACCGGCTGAAGAATACCGATCTGACCTTCATCGGCATGGGTGTTTCCGGCGGCGAAGAAGGTGCGCGCCATGGCCCGTCGATCATGGTCGGCGGCACCGAAGAATCCTGGAAGCGCGTCGAAAAGGTGCTGACATCGATTGCCGCCCGCTACAATGACGAGCCCTGCGTCGCCTGGCTCGGCAATGACGGTGCCGGCCATTTCGTCAAGACCATCCATAACGGCATCGAATATGCCGACATGCAGATGATCGCCGAAATCTACGGCATCCTGCGCGACGGCCTCGGCAAGAGCGCCTCCGAAATCTCCGGCATCTTCGGCGAATGGAACAAGGGCCGGCTGAATTCCTACCTGATCGAAATCTCCGAGAAGGTGCTTGCGGCCACCGATCCGGTTTCCGGCGGGCCGATGGTCGACATGATCCTCGACAAGGCGGGCCAGAAGGGCACCGGCAAGTGGTCGGCGATCGAGGCGCAGAACATGGGCATTCCGGCAACGGCGATCGAAGCCGCGGTCGCCGCCCGCAGCCTCTCTTCGATGAAGTCGCAGCGCGAAGCCGCCGAAAAGATCTTCGGCACGCAGGCTGTGTCCTTCCCGATCGCTTACGGCCCCGAGCTCAACAAGGATCTCGAACTGGCGCTGTTTGCCGCCAAGATCGGCGCCTATGCGCAGGGCTTTGCGGTGATGGCGGAAGCATCGCGCGAGTTCAACTGGTCGCTGCCGATGCCGACGATTGCCAGGATCTGGCGCGCCGGCTGCATCATCCGTTCGCAGTTCCTCGACGAGATCACCTCGGCCTTCACCAAGGCACCTGATGCTGCGAACCTGATCGTCACGCCTGCCTTCTCCGACATGGTCAAGGAATCGATCCCGGCGCTACGCCGCGTCGTCGGTGCCGCGATTGCCGCCGGCCTGCCGGTTCCGGCGCTGACCTCGGCGCTGACCTATTTCGACGCCTATCGCCAGGGCAGGGGAACGGCAAACCTAATCCAGGCGCAGCGCGACTTCTTCGGCGCCCACGGTTTCGACCGCCTGGACGGCAAGGATTTCCACCACGGCCCCTGGGGCAGCGGTGCGTCGACCTTCTGAGGTTGCTGAGAAGAGATCGAGGAAAAGCCCGGCCGCCGCGCCGGGCTTTTTCGTGGTCGCTGCCTCATGCTACCGTCGGCAATCCGCTGTCTTGGCGCTGCCTGCACAAGCCTAACCGGGTAGGCTGCAAGTCGTCCAAACGCGGAGATCAAGGTGAAGAGCACTCGGATAGCCGCCGCGCAAACGCCGGAATTTCGGGAGAATGTCCGGGCAGCGTTGGATTATGCCGTTAAGGTCGCAGCGCTTGCTGAGGCTGATGGTGCGGCCTTGCTGGTCTTTCCCGAGGGTTTTTTGCAGGGCTACTTGGTCGATGAACCATCGGCGCGCCGCGTTGCTCTCGATTTCACATCCGCCGAGTTCGCCGCGGTCCTGGACCGGCTGCCGAAGTCGGGACCGGTGCTGGTCATGGGGCTCATTGAGGTCGATGACGGGCGATTGTTCAACACCGCTGTTGTCATCGAGCGCGGTGTTCTCGTTGGCCGCTACCGGAAAGCCCACCTGCTGCGCGGCGAACGGGCTTTCGAGGCGGGAAAGGAAAGCCCGCTCTTTGCGGTCGGAGACCTGCACTTCGGGATAAACATCTGCTACGACACGAACTTTCCTGAAGCAGCCGGAACGATCGCCGCGGCCGGCGCATCCCTGATCCTATGCCTCTCCAACAACATGATGCCAAAGGACAAGGCGGAAATATTCAAGGAGCGGCACAACGCGGTTCGCGGCGAAAGATGCCGCGAAACCGGCCTGTGGCTGATCTCGTCTGACGTGACAGGCGAGCGCGACGGGCGCGTCGCCTGGGGGCCGACGGCGGTGCTGAACCCGGAAGGGCAGGTCGTGGCGCAACTGCCGCTGGAGGAGCCCGGCTTGCTGGTCTTCGACTTTCCTTGCATAGAACCTTTGAGCTATCGCGCTTGAGGAATTGATAGAGATGCTTATCCGAGACGAAACGCCGGGGGATATCGACGCGATCCATGATCTGACCTGGACCGCCTTCAAGCCGATGCCTTACAGCGACGGGACGGAAGCGGAGATTGTCCGAAGACTTCGCGAAAACGGCGATCTAACGATATCGCTGATCGCTGAGCAGGACGGCGAGATCCTGGGGCATGTCGCGTTTTCGCCGGTGACGATCGACGGCGCGCATGATGGCTGGTTCGGGCTGGGGCCGATATCGGTGAAGCCGGAGAGACAGCGGCAGGGGATCGGCAAAGCGCTGATCGTTAGGGGTCTCGAACTGCTGAAGGGGATGGGTGCCAGCGGATGCGCGTTGATCGGCAATCCTGACATCTATAGCCGTGTCGGTTTCAGCAATAACGGGCAACTAAAGTACCTCGACCTCGATACGCGGCTCGTGCAGCGGATTGTTTTTCGCGGATCCCCGCCAAGCGGGACGTTGCAATTCGCCCCGGCATTTGAAAGCTAGGATATTCCCTTCAACGGTCGAAACTCCAAACCCAAGCTGACAGAGAAGGCGACAGCATGTCCGAAACGGGCGCGATGACTATCCGAACCAAGCGTCTTACGCTCCGCATGCCAGATATCGACGATTTCGCCGCCTATGCGCAGTTGATGGCGTCGCCGCGATCGGTCGGAATGGGCGGCCCGTTCGATCTGCGCGCGGCGTGGGGGATGTTCTGTCACGACGTCGCTCTCTGGCAGCTTTTCGGGCACGGCGCGCTGACGATGGAGCTTGGCGAAACCGGCGAATGCGTTGGCCAGGTGGGGATCAATCACGGACCGCTCTTTGCTGAGAAGGAGCTCGGCTGGTTTGTCTACGAGGAATATGAGGGCAAGGGCTATGCCACCGAAGCGGCCCTGGCGCTGCGCGACTGGGCCTTTGCGACGCTCAAGCTGCCATCGCTTGTCAGCTATATCGCTCCTGGCAATGCTGCTTCCGTTGCCGTTGCGGAACGGCTGGGTGCGCGCCTCGATCCCGCAGCACCCCGAAGTGATCCTAAGGATCTGGTCTACCGTCACTTCGCTTCCTGAACCGAGAATATTGAGGCGCACTGCGACTGGTTGCAGACGTCTCAGTCCCTACATGTTGACCAGTTAGGGTATCGGGCTCCGCAAGAGATGGGGATATCGGATGACAAGCGGGAAACGGGAACACTGGGACGAGGTCTACCGCATGAAATCTGCCGACAGCGTCAGCTGGTATCAGCCGACGCCCGGGCCTTCCTTGCGGGCGCTTGACGAGCTGCAACTGCCGGTCACGGCCTCGCTGATCGATGTGGGCGGCGGCGCATCAAACCTTGTCGACCGTCTTGTTGAGCGCGGGTGGTCCGACCTCACCATCCTCGACATCGCCGCGCCGGCGCTTGACGTCGCAAAGGCGCGGCTGCGGGATGAAGCCGGCCGGATCGCCTGGATGGTTGCCGACGTCACGGCATGGCAACCCGACCGCCATTACGATGTGTGGCACGACCGCGCCGTCTTTCACTTCCTCATCGAGCCCGAGCAGCGGCTGGCCTATCGACGCGCGCTCGAAACCGGCACGGCGCCGGGCAGCGTCTTGATCATCGCGACCTTTGCGCCGGACGGGCCGGAACGGTGCAGCGGCCTGCCGGTCCAGCGTTACGACGCGGTGGCGCTTGCGACCGAATTTTCGTCCACCTTCGCGCTTCAGCGCGACTGGCGCGAGGAGCACGCAACACCCGCTGGTGGCCGGCAGTCGTTCCAGTGGTGCGTCTTTCGCAGGCGCTGAGCCCTTGGAGACGGCGGCCGACAGGCACGACCCTGATGATCTCGTCTACTGCTGCCTCGTTTCGCGAGAGAGGCAGTCGAGGATGAAATCCGCCCGGTCTGCGACTGCAATTTTCGGCAGCGTGACGACGTCGTAGCCGAGCGTCGGATAGATCGCGGCCAACCGGTCATATTCTGCGACCGCCTCGTCGAAGCCATGGCGCCGCTCGGGGTCGGTCGTGTAGATTTCTGGCCATGGCGGGGTCAGAAAAACCCTCCGGTGATAGCGGTGGGCGACGCTCAATTTTTCCAGGATGGTTTCTCCGGTGAGGTGTTGGAGCGCTGCCACCGCATCGATCAGCCCACGGTCGAAAAACGTCCAGCCGGATTGCTCACGCGCCGCTGCGTGGTCGGCGATCGCCATCTCGATCGCGCGACGAGCGAAGGCCGCCATGTCGACCCAGGGCAGGGCCGCGCCGTCGCCCTTGAGCTCTTGGCTGACGATCCTCCGGCCGGGCTCTTCGACGATGGCATGACCGCGGGCGGCAAGTTCCTGAAGCAGCGTCGATTTTCCGCCGCCGGAACAACCCGAAATCAAGACCGACCTGTTCATGTTCAAGCTCCCGCCTAGGCGGCCCGGCCGGCGCGCGCCAGACCGTGATCGACGAGCCTGTCGATGATTTCGGCGTAACCGACGCCGCTTGCCGCCATCGCCTTGGAATACATGCTGATATCGGTGAAGCCGGGGATGGTGTTGATTTCATTGACGAGGAACTGCATGTCATCAGTCAGGAAGAAGTCGATGCGGGCCATGCCGTCACAACCGACGGCCCGGAAGGCTTTTGCGGCCACGTCGCGCATGGTGGCCTCGAGCTCCTGCGGCAGTTCGGCCGGCACTTTCAGCGCCGCACCTTTCTCGTCGATATATTTGGCATCGTAACTGTAGAAGCCGTGGCTTTCCGCCGGCACGATCTCGCCCGGCCGAGAGACGAAGAGTTCTCCTGCCGCATCCTCCAGCACACTGAATTCGATCTCGCGGCCACGCACGAATTCTTCGGCGAGCAGCGTGCGATCGTGGCGGAAGGCCTCAGTAAGGGCGGGCGCGAATTCCTGGCTGGCATGGACCTTGGCGACGCCGACCGACGATCCCTGCCGCGCCGGCTTGATGAAGAGCGGCAGGCCGAGTTCACCTTCGAGGGCTGAGAGCGAAGGGGCAGCACCCTGATGGATCGTCACCGCACGTGCTACCGGCAGGCCCGCCGCCCTCAGCAGGCGCTTGGCGATGTCCTTGTCGAGCGCTGCGGCGGAGCCGAGGATGCCGCAGCCGGCAAGCGGCACGCGAGCCACCTCCGCCACGCCTTGCACTGAGCCGTCTTCGCCATGGGGGCCGTGCAGCACGGGAAACAGGATGTCGATCCTTGCCAACTCATGCGGCGCACCATGGGCCGGTATTGCCAGCATCCGGCCCCGTCCGCCCGGCACAAGGCAGATTTCCGTGCCTGATGAAGGCGTCGCCAATATGCCGTCTTCGAAACTGCTCAGCAGCCATTGTCCCGCGCGGGTGATGAAGATGGGGACGGCATCGTATTTTTCGGGCTTGAGCGCGCCCATGACATTGGTTGCCGAGAGCACGGAAACTTCATGCTCGGCCGAGCGGCCGCCGAAGAGCACGGCAATGCGCAGCCTGTGTGGGGAAGGGGTCATGAAAGCCTCCGAAGCGATCTGGTGTTGAAAAGGTCAGGCGTCGACCGATATGCCGCGATTGGCGAAGAAGCGGTCGAAGACGGCAAGCGGCAGCGTCACATCGGCCTGGCTCGCCGCGTCGTGGCCGGACGGGTTGTGGAAACGGATCGTCTCATCGCTGGCTGCCGTCACCAGCACCAGGTGTCCGCCCTTCGACGGCGGCTCGCGCTCAGGCCAGCGGATGCCCGAATGCACCGAGGCGATGAAGAACCGCCGCCTCGACAGAAGGTCGGGAATGGCCGATGTCTCGACGCCGGTCATCGTCTCGGCGCGAAGCGCGAATCGGTCGGCGGCGAAGCGAACGAAGGGTGCGTAGATCAGCCCTTTGATCGAGGCGTCGATCTCGTTGACGACATAACCGCCATAGGCGGTGCAGGCGTGGGCAAGCTCGAGGGTGGGGTGGATCTCGCCGCGCGCGGCAAGAATCATCTTCAGGCAGGCCATGCCGCAGACATTGACCGCCCAGCGCGCATATTCCTCGATCGTCGCGGCTCCCGAATGGCGCCAGAGCGGATCGCTGAGCAGAGCCTGCGATCCCTCGGCAAGCACCGGCAGTGTCATGCCGGGTGTTTCCCATTGGCTGAAATAAGGCACGCCGCTCTGTTGCATCCTGTGGATATCCCCGTGGTTCGCCTCATGAGATGGCCGGCAATCTTGGCTTTTTTCGAACCGGTGCCCCCGCTTGCGAATCCGAGGCTAAGGTGCAGTTTTCTTCAGGTCTACTTAATTAAAATAAGCATATAGGTTAGAAATTATGGCCGATTGATCAACCGGAGAAACGGGCTTGGATTTCTTCCGATTGCGCACGCTTCGCGAGCTCTCGCGCCGCGAGACGATGGCGGCGGTCGCCGACGCGCTCGGCATTTCCTCATCGGCCGTTTCCCAGCAGATCGCCCAACTGGAGGACGAAGTTGGAATCCCGCTCGTCGAGCGGCGCGGGCGAGGGGTGATGCTGACACCGGCAGGCCGGCGGCTCGTCCTGCATGCCGACCGGATATTCGCCGTCGTCGAGGAAGCCAAGACCGATATTGCCGAGCTGCAGAATATCGTCGCCGGCGACCTCAGGATCGCCGCCCAACCCTCCGCGGCTTCCTCCTTCATCCCCGCCGCGATGCGCCAGCTCGCCATCGACCATCCGCATCTCGACATCGTCATGACGACGATGGGGCCTGCCGAAGGCGTGGCAGCGCTCCGGGCCTGGCAGGCCGATATCGTCATTGCCGACGACATATCGTTCGATCCGCATACGTTGGAGGGCGCGGTCGACACGCTGTTCCTCTGCCGCGACCAGCTCTTCGTGCTTCTGCCCGCCGGCCATAGGCTGGAGAGCGAGCCCGTCACCGAACTCGCCCAACTGAGGGATGAACATTGGGCGCTCGACGTCGCCTCCAGCGCCTATTGCAGGGCCATCCGCCAGGCTTGCCTCGACATCGGTTTCGAGCCCGTCATCAACGGCTTCAGCGACAGTTTCGAAGTCGTGTTCGCGCTTGTCGAAGCCGGATGTTCGATTTCGGTGATGCCTGGACTGGCGCTTCGAGATTTTGGCGAAAGCCTGACCGTCAAGCCGCTGGCGCCATCCACCTACCGGAGCATCTATGCGATTAGCCGGCGCGGCGAGGTGCGTAACCCGAAGATCGCCGCGGTGCTCGATCAACTGGTAAAGAGCGCGCCGCGGGGTTTGAACAGATCCTGATTTTCGCGCGAATGCACTCTTGGCAGGAGCGATCATATCGGGCACTCTTGGTTCATGATTATGGCAACTCAAGCAGCAGACGTTCGCGCACGCGACGCACGACTTACCACCACGGCCTCCTGATCGGAGCCGGGTTAACGCCGTCGTTTGCTTTCTCCTCATTTGCCTTGAGCCACTGCCCATGAACACCAGATCAAAGCCATATCGCGCTTTTTTCGTCCGGAGCGTCGTGCGGACGTTCTGCGTCGCAACTCCGCACGCGTTTCGACTTAGCCGCGGCTGCCGGACGTCACTGGAGCACCGGCAGCCGTAGCTGCTCCTGAACCAAAGAACGCCTCCATTTTTCAGGACACGCCGCCGCCAGAGCCGGTCGGCGCCAGGAGTGATGCATGCCTTATGATCCCAGGACGATCGAACCGAAGTGGCAAGCTTATTGGGCCGATCACTATATTTTTCGCGCGGAAATCGATCCGGCCAGGCCGAAATTCTACGCGCTCGACATGTTTCCGTATCCTTCGGGCGCGGGCCTGCATGTTGGCCATCCCCTTGGCTACACTGCCACGGATATAATGTGCCGCTACAAACGTATGCGCGGCTTCAATGTCTTGCATCCGATGGGATGGGACAGTTTCGGCCTGCCGGCGGAGCGTCACGCCATGCGGACTGGTGTGCATCCCGATATCACGACGAAGCGCAATATCGAGACGTTTCGCGGACAGGTGCAGAGGTTGGGTTTCTCCTATGACTGGAGCCGCGAGTTGGCCACCACCGATCCTGCCTACGTGCGCTGGACGCAGTGGATATTCCTGAAGCTGTTCGAGAAAGGCCTCGCCTATCAGGCCGAGGTCGCGGTCAACTGGTGCCCGGCACAGAACGCCGTGCTCGCCGACGAGGAGGTCAAGGACGGGCGTTACGTCGAGACCGGCGACCCCGTCATCCGCCGCAGGATGCGCCAGTGGATGCTGCGCATCACGGCTTATGCTGACCGACTGCTGGAGGGACTGGATGGCCTGGATTGGCCCGAAAGCCTGAAAACCATGCAGCGCAACTGGATCGGGCGTTCTGAAGGGGCCGAAATCCGTTTTTCGCTCGAGCATGGCGCGGAGGGCATTACCGTCTTCACGACGCGCCCCGAAACCCTGTTCGGAGCAAGCTATATCGTGCTCGCACCGGAGCATCCCGCTGTCGCCACCACCGCCACGTCAGAAGCAAGAAAGGTGGTTGCCGCCTATATTGCCGAGGCCGAGGCATTGGAGGAAACGACGCGTACCGATGCTGGACGCGAGAAGACCGGCGTCTTCACCGGCGCCTATGCCGTCAATCCCGCAACCGGCGCCCGGCTACCGATCTGGGTGGCCGATTACGTCCTGGCGGGCTACGGCACCGGCGCCTTGATGGCGGTGCCGGCCCATGACGCGCGGGACCACGCCTTTGCCTGCGCGTACGGCCTGCCGATCATTCGCGTGATCGACAGTGCGGACGACATCGAAAACGCGGCTTTTGAGGGCGAGGGGAGGATGGTCAATTCCGACTTCCTGAATGGTCTGGCCGCGCCGGAGGCCAGGAAAGCCATGATTGCTTGGCTGCAGGCGAGCGGCGCAGGCTGGCCTAAAGTCACCTATCGCCTACGCGATTGGCTGTTTTCCCGCCAGCGCTACTGGGGTGAGCCGATACCGGTGCTGCATCTGGCGGATAGCTCGGTGATGCCGCTGCCCGAGGAATGCCTGCCGCTGCTGCCGCCTGAACTGGACGACTA
Source organism: Rhizobium leguminosarum (assembly GCF_002953715.1). GTDB lineage: Bacteria > Pseudomonadota > Alphaproteobacteria > Rhizobiales > Rhizobiaceae > Rhizobium > Rhizobium leguminosarum_V. The sequence goes on along the minus strand of NZ_CP025012.1, from coordinate 2,430,567 downwards.
CGCCCCGACGCCGGATGGCGAACCGCCGCTTGCCCGTGCGCAGTCCTGGGTCGAAACGATCGTGCCGGGCACCGACATTCCGGCACGGCGGGAGACCAACACGATGCCGCAATGGGCGGGCTCCTGTTGGTATTTTCTCAGATTCCTCGATCCCGGCAACGCCCGCGAGCCCGTCGGGCGCGAGGCCGAGCGCTATTGGATGCCGGTTGATCTCTACGTCGGCGGTGCCGAGCATGCGGTCCTGCATCTGCTCTATGCCCGCTTCTGGCACAAGGTTCTTTACGATATCGGGGTCGTTTCGACTGAAGAGCCGTTCCAGCGTCTGTACAACCAGGGCATGATCCTTGCTCATTCCTATCGCGACACGGAAGGCCGGTATTACGCGCCGTCTTCCGTCGTCGAAGAGGAGGGCAGATGGTTCGCTGGGCCGGTCGAAGTGCAGCGCGCCGTCGAGAAGATGTCAAAGTCGCGGTTGAACGTCGTCAATCCCGACGATGTCGTCGATCAGTTCGGGGCCGACGCCTTGCGGTTGTACGAGATGTTCATGGGACCTCTGGATGCGGCAAAACCCTGGCAGACCGCTGGCGTGATCGGTGTGCGCCGGTTTCTGGAGCGCGCCTGGCGTATTGTTTGCGACGAGAGCGACGGACTCTCATCAGCGGTGCGGGAGGTGGCCCCGAGCCCGCAGCTTCTGCGCTTGCGCCACCAGACGGTGAAGACCGTGACGGCGGATATCGAAGCAATTCGGTTCAACACCGCGGTTTCCCGGCTGATGGAACTGGCCAATGCACTGACGGTGGAAGCCGCGCGTCCGCGCGAAGTGGTGGAGACATTCGTGCTGTTGCTCGCCCCCTTTGCGCCCCACATCGCGGAGGAGTTATGGAGCAAGCTTGGTCACGGGGAAACACTGACATGGGTTTCCTGGCCGACCTTCGACCCTGCGATGATCGACATGGAGACCCGCGAATATGTGGTGCAGATCAACGGCAAGGTTCGCCACCGCTTCGAAGCCGCCGCCGACCTCGGCGGGGCGCTGCTGGCAGCGGCGCGATCGGAACCCGCTGTCATGGCCTTGCTCGACGGCAGAATGGTGGTCAAGGAAGTTCTGGTCCCTGGGCGACTGGTGAATTTCGTCGTCGAAGACCTGTGATGATCCAAAGCTGATCGTCGGATTTGAGTCCGACGGTCGGTTCCCTCAACCGACCGCCTACCGCCCACTCTCCGGCCAAGTCGGCTGGCTTACGCTCTGCAGCAGTTCCGGTTCGACGCCGTCGATGCGGGCGATGACGGCTTTGGCCATTTCGCGGCCGGCTTGGCGCACGTCTTCCTGGGCGGTGATGATCTCGGGGCGGATCCAGTTCAGGATCGGTACCGATTGCTTGGAGACCATGTCGAGATCGCGGCCGAGCGCCTTGCCGGCGGCTTCGATGCCCGCATTGACAGCGATCGCCGCGCTACCGGCCGAACAGACGATGCCGTCGGGGGCGTTGGCCGAGCGCATCATCACCTCGACGATGTCGCGGATGTCAGCGAGCGGGGCGTCGGTGTTGACGCGCAGCGGCACTTCCTCGGCGCCGTAATCATGCAGGCCGGTCTGGAAGCCGATGCGGATATGGGCGTAGTAGGTGAGCTTGCTCGGCGGCTGCAGCAGGGCGATGCGGCGCCGGCCGCGCTTGACGAGCTTTTCCACCGCCTGATGCGCGAAGGCCTCGTTGTCGAAATCGTGGAAGGGGTGCGTGAGACCCGCATCGGTGCGCCCATGCGTGGCGAAGGGCATGCCGCGCTCGCTCAGCAGCCGCACGCGGGGATCATCCGGCTCGATGCGGGAGATGATGACGCCGTCCGCCGAGCCGGTATCGAGGATATAGCGCACCGGCAGCATCGGGTCCTTGCTGTGGGAATGCGGCGTGATGACGATATGATAGGGCGTGCCAGACAGCACCTCGGAGATGCCGAAGACCATCTGGCTCGAGAAGCCCATGATCTCCTCGTCGATGCTGAGAACGAGGGCGATGACGTTGGTCTTGCCGGTGCGCAGGCGCACACCTGCCCTGTTCGGCTGGTAGCCGAGCTGGCGGGCGACCATGCGCACCCGCTCCTTGGTTTCCGCCCCAATATCCGGCGCATCCTTCAGCGCGCGCGACACCGTCGTCACGCCAAGGCCGGTCATGAAGGCGATCGTCTTCAACGTCGGGCGCTCGCGCGCTGCCGGCGTCGATGCCGCGTTCCCGAAATTTCCCTTGTTTTCCATCCCTTTAGGCCTGCCTCGCGCGAATTGGTGTCGCTTATAGAGGCTTTTTCCAGCGTCGTAAGCCCGCCGCCTGCCAAAATCGCGCCTCCCTGAGGAATGCAATCTGTAACGATACAGTAGAAATGTCGAGTGCTTTTTGTTGTGTGCGTTGCAACATCGTACGCATAGGTTGAATCGACAATTCGTGCTCTGTTTTTTTGCGATTGCGAAGAGGCTGAATCGCGCGGCTAAATTTATCGCGTAAAATTATTATGTATATTCAAGTAGATAAATTGAAAGCGCATGTGCGAGAACGGCCGACTGAATATCGCTTCAGGGGATGCGGCGCATCTGATGGAAACAGGCAGAAGTAGCAATTCCCGTTATCGCGGAAAAATTTGCCTGCGGGCAGTTGCGTGGAGAAATCGATTGATCTAAGTTTTTCCGGCAACGTTTCAGTGAGGGAGGAGAACTCATGAAAATCCGTATAATGGCGGCCGTGCTTGCCGCTTCGGTCGCGCTTCCGTTCGGCGCCGCCAATGCCACCGATCTCGAAGTCACACACTGGTGGACTTCGGGCGGCGAATCCGCTGCCGTCGCCGAACTGGCAAAGGCATTCGACGCCACTGGCAACCACTGGGTCGACGGTGCTATCGCCGGTTCCGGCGGCACTGCCCGTCCGATCATGATCAGCCGCATCACCGGCGGCGATCCGATGGGCGCCACCCAGTTCAACCATGGCCGCCAGGCCGAGGAACTCGTCCAGGCCGGCCTGATGCGCGACCTGACCGATGTGGCGACCGCCGAGCACTGGAAGGACATCGTTCGTCCGTCGAGCCTGCTCGATTCCTGCACCATCGACGGCAAGATCTACTGCGCTCCCGTCAACATCCACTCCTGGCAGTGGTTGTGGCTTTCGAACGCTGCCTTCAAGAAGGCCGGCGTCGAGGTTCCGAAGAACTGGGACGAGTTCGTTGCTGCGGCTCCGGCGCTCGAAAAGGCTGGTATCATTCCGCTCGCCGTCGGCGGTCAGCCATGGCAGGCGACTGGCGCCTTCGACGTGCTGATGGTTGCTGTCGCCGGCAAGGATACCTTCAACAAGGTCTTCAAGGACAAGGATGCGGAAGTTGCTGCCGGTCCTGAAATCGCCAAGGTGTTCAAGGCGGCCGACGATGCGCGGCGCATGGCCAAAGGCAGCAATGTGCAGGATTGGAACCAGGCCACCAACCTTGTCATCACAGGCAAGGCCGGCGGCCAGATCATGGGCGACTGGGCGCAGGGCGAGTTCGCGCTCGCCGGTCAGAAGGCCGGTACCGACTATACCTGCCTGCCGGGTCTCGGCGTGAACGAGATTATCTCGACTGGCGGCGACGCCTTCTACTTCCCGCTGCTGAAGGACGAAGAAAAATCCAAGGCGCAGGCCGTGCTTGCCAAGACCCTACTCGATCCCAAGACCCAGGTTGCTTTCAACCTGAAGAAGGGATCACTGCCGGTTCGCGGCGACGTCGATCTCGCCGCCGCCAACGACTGCATGAAGAAGGGTCTCGACATTCTGGCCAAGGGCAACGTGATCCAAGGCACCGACCAGCTGCTTTCGGCTGACAGCCAGAAGCAGAAGGAAGACCTCTTCTCCGAATTCTTCGCCAATCCGTCGATGACGCCGGAAGACGCTCAAAAGCGTTTTGCTGGGATCATCGCTTCTGCTGACTGATCAGCAGATTCGCTGCTCTTGCGGTCCGGCTCCCATGGGGGCCGGATCGTTCCGGACGGTCGGTGATGGTTCGGCGGGCGGCGAGGTCTCTCCGGCATCTTCAGCAGGTTTCGGAGGTGGAGACGACAGGCGGCGACTTGCCGATCTGTCACTGGTCGCAGTTGCGATTTGAGGAGAAGTATTCATGACGGGTCAAGCGCGAGCAGGCCGGCCAAATAAGTTACTGCGCAATCTGAATGCCAAGATTGCGTCCATCCCGATGATCCTGACGGCGCTGGTGATCTTTGTCGGCGGCACGTTTTGGACGATCTTTTATTCTTTCACCAATTCCAAGCTCCTTCCGCGGTTGAGCTTTGTCGGCTTCGATCAGTACCAGCGCCTCTGGGCTGCACCGCGCTGGGTGACGGCGATCGAGAATCTGGCTGTCTACGGCATCCTCTCGCTGATCTTCAGCCTGGTCATCGGTTTCATGCTCGCCGCGCTGATGGACCAGAAGATCCGTTTCGAAAATACCTTCCGCACCATCTTCCTCTATCCCTTCGCGCTGTCCTTCATCGTGACGGGCCTCGTCTGGCAATGGGTTCTGAATCCCGATTTCGGCATTCAGGCAGTGGTGCGCTCGATCGGGTGGACGAGTTTCACCTTCAATCCGCTCTATACGCCTGAAATCGTCATCTACGGCATTCTGATCGCGGCGCTGTGGCAGGGAACGGGTCTCGTCATGTGCCTGATGCTTGCCGGCCTGCGTGGGATCGACGAGGACATCTGGAAAGCGGCACGTGTGGACGGCATTCCGATGTGGAGGACCTATCTCTTCATCGTCATCCCGATGATGCGGCCGGTCTTTATCACGACGATCGTGATCATCGCCTCCGGCATCGTCAAGGTTTACGACCTCGTGGTCGCGCAGACATCGGGCGGACCGGGCATCTCCTCGGAAGTGCCGGCGAAATATGTCTACGACTACATGTTCCAGGCGCAGAACCTGGGGCAGGGCTTTGCTGCCTCGACCATGATGCTCGTCACAGTCGCGATCATCATCGTTCCGTGGGCCTATCTGGAATTCGGCGGAGGGCGCAAGCGTGGCTGATGTAGGAACTCTCAACACCACCGCCGCCGGCATCGACGCCGTGGCGCCTAAACTCGCCGAAGGCCCCAGCGGCCCCAGGCCGCGCCCGGCGGTGTCGGCGCGCAACATCATGCTCTACGGCACGCTGATCATCGCAGCTCTCTACTATCTGTTGCCGCTCTATGTGATGGTGGTGACTTCGCTGAAGGGCATGCCGGAAATCCGGCTCGGCAACATCTTTTCGCCGCCTGTCGAAATCACCTTCGAACCTTGGGTGAAAGCCTGGGCGCAGGCCTGTACCGGCCTCAACTGCGATGGCCTGTCGCGCGGCTTCTGGAATTCGGTGCGCATCACGGTGCCGTCTGTCATCATTTCGATCGCGATCGCCTCGGTGAACGGTTATGCGCTGGCCAACTGGCGCTTCAGGGGATCCGAGCTCTTCTTCTCGATCCTCATCATCGGTGCATTCATTCCCTATCAGGTGATGATCTATCCGATCGTCATCATCCTGCGCGAAATCGGCATCTACGGCACGCTGACCGGCCTCGTGATCGTGCATTCGATCTTCGGCATGCCGATTCTGACGCTGCTCTTCCGCAATTATTTCGTGTCGCTGCCGGAGGAGTTGTTCAAGGCGGCGCGTGTCGACGGGGCGGGCTTCTGGCAGATCTTCCTGCGGATCATGCTGCCGATGTCGCTGCCGATCTTCGTGGTCGCGATGATCCTGCAGGTGACCGGCATCTGGAACGACTTCCTGTTCGGCGTGGTCTTCACCCGGCCGGATACCTATCCGATGACCGTACAGCTCAATAACATCGTCAATTCCGTCCAGGGCGTGAAGGAATACAACGTCAACATGGCGGCAACGATCCTGACGGGTCTCGTGCCGCTCATCGTCTACTTCGTGTCGGGACGGCTTTTCGTCCGCGGCATCGCCGCCGGCGCAGTGAAGGGTTGATCTCATGAATATGAATGCAAGCGTCTCCATCAAGGATCTGTCCCTGAACTTCGGTGCGGTGAGCGTGCTGAAGGATCTCAATCTCGACATCAATGACGGCGAATTCCTCGTGCTGCTCGGCTCGTCCGGCTGCGGCAAGTCGACCTTGCTGAATTGCATCGCCGGCCTGCTCGATGCGTCGGAAGGGCAGATCTTCATCAAGGGCAAGAATGTTACCTGGGAAGAGCCGAAGGACCGCGGCATCGGCATGGTGTTCCAGTCCTACGCGCTCTATCCCCAGATGACCGTCGAGAAGAACCTGTCCTTCGGTCTTCGCGTCGCCAAGGTGCCGCAGGCAGAGATCGACAAGCGGGTGGCGCGCGCCTCCGAAATCCTGCAGATTCAGCCGCTCCTGAAGCGCAAGCCGGCCGAGCTTTCCGGCGGCCAGCGCCAGCGCGTGGCGATCGGCCGGGCACTGGTGCGCGATGTCGACGTCTTCCTGTTCGACGAGCCGCTGTCCAACCTCGACGCCAAGCTCCGCTCGGAGCTGCGCGTTGAGATCAAGCGCCTGCACCAGTCGCTGAAGAACACGATGATCTACGTCACCCACGACCAGATCGAGGCGCTGACGCTTGCCGACCGCATCGCCATCATGAAGAGCGGCATCATCCAGCAGCTCGACGATCCGACGACGATCTACAACAGGCCGCGCAATCTGTTCGTTGCCGGCTTCATCGGCTCGCCGTCGATGAATTTCCTGCACGGCGAGCTGGTCAAATCAGGCGACGGCATTGCCTTTTTGGCCAACGGCGTCATTTTCTCGCTCGCTGCCTACGACGCTAGCGAGACGCTGCAGCCCGGCCGCAAGGTGGTGCTCGGCGTCCGCCCAGAACACATCAAGGTCAACGAGAATACCGGCGGCGAAGAACATGACGCCACCGTCGATATCGAGGAGCCGATGGGCGCGGACAATCTGCTGTGGCTGAAACATGCCGGTCACACGATGTCGGTACGTGTCAACGGCGCACGCCGCTTCAACGTCGGAGCCAAGGTGAAGCTCAGCTTCGACATGACGGTCGCCTCGGTCTTCGATGCCGAAAGCGAGCTGCGTCTCTAGAGAACTCTGCGGGCGGGGCCGAAATGGCGCCGCCCGACCTCCAATCGGCCATCAGGCCAGCCAAATTCGGCCGCGGTCCGGCTTGTCCGGCGATCCCAGGAGCGGCCCGATCGGGATACGACTATGACATCCTTGCCGAAGAACGGTTTCAACATCGACCTTTCCGGTTCGTGGCAGCTTGCCTCCGTCGATGGCGAGATCCGAACTGCGATCATCTTGCCAGGCGACGTGCACACCGCGCTCCACCGCGCAAGCCTGATCCCCGATCCCTATTTCGGCCGCAACGAGGAAAAGGTGCAGTGGGTCGCCGAGCGCGAATGGGCGGTCGAGCGCAGCTTCACGCTTCCTGAGGTCGAAGGCGACTGGTATCTCGATATCGATTATCTCGACACGGTCGCCAGCGTCCACGTCAACGGCTTCCTGGCGCTCGAAGCCGACAACAGCTTCCGCCGCTACCGGCCTGATGTCTCCAGCATGCTGAAATCAGGCGACAACAGCATCCGCATCGTCTTTGCCTCCAGCATCGCCATTGCTGCTGCGCGGCAGAAGCAGCAGCCCTTCTACATTCCCTACAGCACCGGCAATTCGCCAATCCCCGACGGCAACATGCTGCGCAAGCCGCAATGCCATTTCGGCTGGGACTGGAACATCGCCATTGCGCCGCTCGGCCTTTACGGGACGATTGCGCTGAAAAAGCTCGAAACCGCGCGCATCGAACATGTGGTCACCCGCCAGACCCACAATAATGACGGCTCGGTCGATCTCAAAGTGACGGCGACGCTGTTTTCCAAGGGGCCAGACATTGCCCAGGTCTATTTCGAGCTCGACGGCGAGCGCGTACGCCTGGATGTCGGCGTCAATGGCGAGACCCATGTCAACCACCTCTTCCATATCGACAATCCACGCCTCTGGTGGCCCTCCGGCAGCGGTGAGCAGGCACTCTACAGCCTGTCCGTCGAATTGCCGACGGATGAGGTGACCAAGCAGATCGGTCTTCGCACCATCGAGCTGATCACCACGCCGGATGCGTCAGGCAGCCGCTTCGCTTTCAAGGTCAACGGCCGCGAGATCTTCTGCCGCGGCGCCAACTGGATCCCGGCCGACGCGCTGTTTTCGCTGTCTTCGCCTGAGAAGACCGAGGATCTGCTGCAATCGGCCAAAGCCGCCAATATGAACATGATCCGCGTCTGGGGCGGCGGCTTCTACGAGCAGGATCATTTCTATGATCTCTGCGACCGACTGGGCCTCATGGTCTGGCAGGACTTCATGTTCGCCTGCAACCTCTACCCCTCGACCGAGGACTTCCTCGACAATGTAACTATCGAGGTCGATTACCAAGTGCGCCGGCTCTCCTCGCATGCCTCGATCGTGCTCTGGTGCGGCGACAATGAACTGGTCGGGGCGCTCACCTGGTTCGAGGAATCGAGGAAGGACCGCGACCGCTATCTCGTCTCCTATGATCGCCTCAACCGCACCATCGAGCGGGCGGTGAAGAACGCGCTGCCCGGCGCGCTCTGGTGGCCGTCGAGCCCGGCGTCCGGCTATCTCGATTTCGGCGATGCCTGGCATGCGGACGGATCCGGCGACATGCATTACTGGTCGGTCTGGCACGAGAACAAGTCGTTCGACAATTACCGTTCGGTGCGTCCGCGCTTCTGCTCGGAATTCGGCTTCCAGTCCTATACCTCGCTGCCTGTGATCAGGACCTATGCCGAGGAGAAGGACATGAACGTCGCTTCCCCCGTCATGGAGCTGCACCAGAAGAATGCCGGCGGCAATGAGCGCATCGCCGGCACGATGTTCCGTTATTTCCGCTTCCCCAAGGATTTTCCGAACTTCGTCTATCTCTCTCAGATCCAGCAGGGGCTGGCGATCAAGACGGCGGTGGAATACTGGCGGTCGCTCAAACCCCATTGCATGGGCACGATCTACTGGCAGCTCAACGACACGTGGCCGGTGGCCTCCTGGTCGAGCCTCGATTATGGCGGCCGATGGAAGGCGATGCACTACCTCGTCAAGCGCTTCTTCCAGCCGGTCGCGGTCGCTGCCATCCCTTCCGATGACGGAAAGACGATCCGCTTCTCGCTTGTTAACGACACGCTTGCCGATGTCAGCGTTGATCTTGCAGTCTCGGTCCTGACGGTAAAGGGCGAACGCCGGCACCTGAAGGACGTGCAGGCCGTTTGTTCGCCGGATGCGGCCGTCACTGCGACGAGCATCGACGTCTCCGATATTCCCGAGGGAACGCTGCTTGCCTGGCACTTCACCGCGTCGAACGGCACGGGCGGCGAGGGGCATTACCTCAACGGCACCTACAAGGCGCTGGAGCTGGAGCCCGCGGGGCTTGCTGTCACCCACGAATATGTCGAGGAGAATGGCTCCGTCGACATCAACGTCACCGCTAGGGGACTTGCGCTTTTCGTGATGATCGAGACCGAGACGGACGGCAAATATTCCGACAACGCCTTCGATCTTGCGGCCGGCGAGAGCCGCCGCATCACCTTTACCCCGGCACGGCCGCTTGATCGTGGCGCGCTTCCGGAGTTCCGGTTCTACGACCTGTATTCCTGCCAGTCGGCGGATTGATCTTGCAAGAATGGGCACGAGGCCCAAGGAGAACATGATGACGAAACTCAGCTACCAGCTCTACAGTGCCCGCAACTTCCAGCCTTATTCGGCGATCTTCGAAAAGCTCGGCAAATCAGGCTATGCCGAGGTCGAAGGCTTCGGCGGCATCTATGCCGATCTCGACGATGCCGGGCTGAAGAGCCTTCGCGCTGAGCTCGACAAGAATGGCCTGGTCATGGCGAGCGGCCATTTCAGCCCTGATTTCCTGGAGAAGGAGGTCGAGAAGTCGCTGAACATTGCCAAGATCCTCGGCATGGATTCGATCTATGCGCCGCATCTCGCCGCCGAGGAACGCCCGTCCGACGCTGCCGGCTGGGCCGCCTTCGGCAAGCGCCTGCAGGAGATCAGCAAGCCCTACAAGGCTGCCGGCTACGAATTCGGCTGGCACAATCATGATTTCGAATTCTTCAAGCTGCAGGACGGCTCGCGGCCGATCGAGCACATCTTCGAAGGCGCGCCCGACATTTCCTGGGAAGCCGATATCGCCTGGGTGATCCGCGGCGGCGGCGATCCCTTTGCCTGGATCGAGAAGCTCGGACCGCGCATCACCGCTGTGCATGTCAAGGACATCGCACCGGCTGGCGAGGCGACGGATGAGAGCGGCTGGGCCGATGTCGGCCACGGCAAGGTCGAGTGGGCCAGGCTGATGACAGCGTTGCGCGCCACCAAGGCCAAGCACTACGTCGTCGAACACGACAACCCGAATGACATCGACCGCAATATCAGCCGCTCGATCGCATCCTTCCAGACCTACTGAGGCTTCATCATGACCAGGGAACTTGGCGTCGGCATCATCGGATGCGGCAACATCTCCACCACTTACTTCTCACTGGCACCGCTCTTCAAGGGGCTGAAGGTGCTGGCCTGCGCCGATATCAACGCGCAGGCGGCCGAGGCGCGCGCCAAGGAATATGGCGTCAAAGCGCAGACGATCGACGAGCTTCTCGTCAATGACGAGATCGACGTCGTCGTCAACCTGACGATCCCGGATGCGCATTTCCGGGTATCGAAGGCGATCCTCGAGGCCGGAAAACACGTCTATTCGGAAAAGCCGCTGGTGCTTTCGCTCGAAGAGGGCGAGGAGCTTCGCCGCATCGCCAAGCAGAAGAACCTTGCCGTCGGTTGCGCGCCCGACACTTTCCTCGGCGGCGCCCATCAGCTCGCCCGCAAGTTCATCGACGACGGCGGCATCGGCCGGGTGACCTCGGGCGCCTGCTACGTGATGAGCCCCGGCATGGAGATGTGGCATCCGAACCCGGATTTCTTCTTCCTCCCGGGCGGCGGCCCGATCCTCGATCTCGGCCCCTATTACATCGCCAATCTGATCAACCTGATCGGCCCCGTGAAGCGCGTCGGCGGCATGACCTCGATGGCGTCGCCCACCCGCACCATCACCAGCGAGCCGCGCAATGGCGAGATCATCCCGGTCAAGACGCCGACGACGATCCAGGCGCTGCTCGAATTCGTCAACGGTGCCACGGTGACGCTGACGGCGAGCTGGGATGTGTGGTCGCACCGCCATGCCAATATGGAGCTCTACGGCACCGATGGCTCGCTCTACGTGCCGGACCCGAACTTCTTCGGCGGCGTCGTCGAGGCCAGCGGCCGCGACAAGGACATCAAGCCGCTTGAGGCTTGGGAGCATCCGTTCGGCAAGATCAACCAGGAAAACCCGAACGGCGCGCGCGCCAATTACCGCACCGCCGGCCTTGCCGACATGGTGATGGCGCTGATCGAAGGCCGCGATGCGCGCTGCTCGCTCGACCGCACGCTGCACGGCGTCGACGTCATGACCTCGATCCTGAAATCGGGCGAGGAGGGCCGTTTCATCGACCTGACCACGACCTGCACGCAGCCGGCCGCCCTCGGCATCGAAGAAGCGCAGGCGCTCTTGAAGTAGGCCTGCGACACTCTATTGTCGGCGCGGGTGACGCGCCCGCGCCTTTTTGCTTCGATCGTTTGTTACGCGCAATTCCCAGGGAAACCGCTGCACGCTTTTCCCGGAATTGTTTTTAAGGATTGGGATCATGAGCTGGCAACCAGCCGCAGACCGCTATTCGAAAATGAAATATAACCGCACGGGCCGTTCCGGCCTGAAGCTGCCGGCCGTCTCCCTCGGCCTCTGGCACAATTTCGGCGGCGACACGCCGCATGACCGCAAGATCGACATGTGCCGCACTGCCTTCGACCTCGGCATCACCCATTTCGACCTGGCCAACAATTACGGCCCGCCGCCCGGCAGTGCCGAAACTGCCTTCGGCGAGATCCTGCGCACCGAATTCGCTGGGCTTCGCGACGAGCTGATCATCTCCTCCAAGGCCGGCTATGACATGTGGCCTGGACCCTATGGCGAATGGGGCAGCCGCAAATACCTGATCGCGTCCTGCGACCAGAGCCTGAAGCGCATGGGCCTCGATTATGTCGACATCTTCTATTCGCACCGCTTCGACCCGGAAACACCGCTGGAAGAAACTTGCGGCGCGCTCGATCATATCGTCCGTTCCGGCCGGGCGCTTTATGTCGGCATTTCCTCCTATAATTCGCAGCGCTCGCGCGAAGCCGCAAAGATCCTCAAGGATCTCGGCACGCCGTGCCTGATTCACCAGCCGAGCTATTCGATGCTCAACCGCTGGGTCGAGGACGACAGGCTGCTCGATACGCTGGATGAGGTCGGCATGGGCTCGATCGTCTTCTCGCCACTTGCTCAGGGCATGCTGACGACGAAATATCTCGGTGGCATTCCCGAAGACAGCCGCGCGGCGCAGAACCACTTTCTCAAGCGCGACTACATCCGCCCCTCGATCATCGACAATATCCGCAAGCTCAACGAGATCGCCGAAAGGCGCGGCCAGACGCTGGCGCAGATGGCGATCGCCTGGGTACTGCGCGGCGGCCGTGTGACCTCGGCGCTGATCGGCGCCAGCCGCTCGTCGCAGATCGTCGATTGCGTCAAGGCGCTCGACAATCTCGAATTCAGTGTCGAGGAGCTTGCCGAGATCGACGTCTATGCCCGCGAGGCCGACATCAACCTCTGGGCCAAGTCCGCCGAACGCGAATAGTCACGTCAGGCCCGGAGGCAAGTCTTCCCGGCCTTTTTCTGCTATGATCTGATGTACGTACAGCAAAAAGCACCGCCGGTCGGAGGAGACCCTGACATGATCCGCAATCCCATTCTGCCGGGGTTCAACCCCGACCCGTCGATCTGCCGCGTCGGCGCGGATTATTACATCGCCACCTCGACCTTCGAATGGTATCCCGGCGTGCAGATCCACCATTCGCGCGACCTGGTGAACTGGACGCTGGTGCGCCGGCCGCTGGAGCGGAGATCGCAGCTCGACATGCGCGGCAATCCCGATAGCTGCGGCATCTGGGCGCCGTGCCTGTCCTATGCCGACGGGCAGTTCTGGCTGGTCTATACCGACGTCAAGCGCTACGACGGCAATTTCAAGGATGCGCCGAACTACATCGTCACGGCACCTACGATCGAGGCCGATTGGTCCGAGCCGGTCTATGTGAATTCCTCCGGCTTCGATCCCTCGCTCTTCCATGACGATGACGGCCGCAAGTGGTTCGTCAACATGCAGTGGAACCACCGCACCGAAAGCTATGGCGGCTCGCCGAAATCGCCGGCCTTCGACGGCATCCTGCTGCAGGAATGGGATCCGGCGGCAAAGGCGCTGAAGGGGCCGATCAAGAACATTTTCGCCGGCAGCCCGCTCGGCCTCGTCGAAGGCCCGCATCTCTTCAAGCGCAATGGCTGGTATTATCTGACCACCGCCGAGGGCGGCACCGGCTACGACCATGCTGTCACCATGGCGCGGTCACGAAAGATCGACGGACCCTATGAAATGCATCCGAACATGCATCTCATCACCTCCAAGGATCACCCGGGCGTGCTGCTGCAGCGGGCAGGGCACGGTCAATATGTCGAGACGCCCGAGGGCGAGGCCTATCACACCCATCTCTGCGGCCGGCCGCTACCGCCGAAACGGCGCTGCACGCTGGGGCGCGAGACATCCTTACAGAAATGCGTCTGGCGCGACGATGACTGGCTCTATCTTGAAAACGGCACCTCAGTGCCCGATGTCGATGTGTCGGGCCTCTTTGGCGCGGTCCCCGTGGAAAAGCCGATGCGTAGCGAATACAACTTCGATGGCGGCATATTGCCTGCCGATTTCCAGTGGTTGCGCACGCCCGAGCCCGAGCGCATCTTCAACCTGACGGATCGTGCCGGCCATTTGCGCCTGATTGCGCGTGAGAGCATCGGTTCGTGGTTTGAACAGTCGCTGGTCGCCCGCCGTCAGGAACACCACAGTTTCCGCGCCGAAACCGTGATCGAGTTCTCGCCCGACACCTATCAGCAGGTGGCTGGGCTGACGCATTACTACAACCGCCACAAATTCCACGCCGTCGCGGTGACACTGCACGAAACACTCGGCCGCTGCGTGACGATCCTCTCCTGCAACGGCGACTACCCGAACGGCCGGCTGAGCTTTCCCGCCGAAAGCGGGGTTGCGATCGCCGCCGATGGCCGCGTCCAGCTCGCCATGGAAATCCGCGAGAACGACCTGCAATTCTTCTGGCAGACCGAAGGCAAGGGCGCCTGGCAGCCGATCGGCCCGATCCTCGACGCCGGCGTGATTTCCGACGAAGGGGGACGCGGCGAACACGGCTCCTTCACCGGCGCCTTCGCCGGTGTGTTTGCCTTCGATACGTCGGGCCGGGCGAAGGCAGCGGATTTCGACTGGTTCAATTACGACGAGCTGTGAGGGGTGCACCCTTGGTCGCTTTCATCCGTGGTGGATCACGGAAAGAGCGAGGAGCGGAGAAGAGGCACATAAAAAGAAAGCCGGCGCAGGGCCGGCTAAGACGGAACGCGGCTGGACAGGGGATACTGACCGGTTCCAAGCACTTCGTGACTGAACAATAACTTTGACTACATGCCGAGGCAGCGAAAAAGGGGCGCAACGAGAACACCCGGAGACGGCTCCGCAAAGGGTTGGGCGGCGGGGCGGATGCCGGTGCTGGCCTCGGCTCCCTTATCGGGCATGAATATCACCGGATGATGACATCCGAAGCCGACACTGCCTTTCTTTCGCGAAAACCCGATGCCGGCTACTTCGCCCGCGTCAGCAGGTTAGCGGGCCAACTGTGTCGGCAGCGTGAATGCAGTGTTCATGGCTCCAAAGGATGTTAATGCGTTACAAAGGGACTATATAGCGGCCCAAGTAACTTCCGAGAATCCGCAAGAGTCCCGCATGGCCCCCATCATTTCCGTTCAGAACCTCACCAAGACCTATGCCAATGGGTTCGAGGCCCTGAAGGGCATCAATCTCGACGTCGAAAAGGGTGAGATCCTGGCGCTGCTTGGGCCAAACGGCGCAGGCAAGACGACGCTGATCTCGATCATCTGCGGCATCGCCAATCCGAGCGGCGGCCGGGTGCTGGTCGCGGGCCACGACGTCGTCAAGGATTTCCGCGCCACCCGGGGGATGATCGGGCTGGTGCCGCAGGAGCTGACCACCGACCAGTTCGAGACGGTGTTCAATACAGTCAGCTTTTCGCGCGGGCTGCACGGCAAGAAAGCCAATCCTGCCCATATCGAGAAGGTGCTGCGCGCGCTCTCGCTCTGGGACAAGAAGGACAATATGCTGCGCCAGCTCTCCGGCGGCATGAAGCGACGGGTGCTGATCGCCAAGGCGCTCTCGCATGAGCCGGATATCCTTTTCCTCGACGAGCCGACCGCCGGCGTCGACGTGACGCTGCGCAAGGACATGTGGCATGTCGTCGAAGAGCTTAGGGCCTCTGGCGTCACGATCATCCTGACCACGCATTATATCGAAGAGGCGGAGGAAATCGCCGACCGCGTCGGCGTCATCAACGGCGGCAAGTTGCTGCTCGTCGAGGACAAGGCGGCGCTGATGGCCAAGCTCGGCCGCAAGCAACTCATCCTCGATCTCACCGAACCGCTCAGCCGCCTGCCGGATTGTTTTGCCGGCAATGGGCTGACGCTGGAAGCAGACGGCAACCGGCTGACTTATGATTTCGACGCTGGCAACGAACAGGAAAGCATCGCGGCCCTGCTGACCCGGCTCGGTGAGAACAATATCCATTTCAAGGATCTCTCGACGCGACAAAGCTCGCTCGAGGACATCTTCGTGGCGCTGGTGGGAGCGGAAAAATGAACATCGAGGCCGTCAAATCGATCTATTTCTTTGAGATGGCGCGCACGCGCCGCACGCTGCTGCAGAGCGTCATCTCGCCCGTGATCTCGACGTCGCTCTATTTCATCGTCTTCGGCGCCGCTGTGGGATCACGCATTCAGGAGGTAGAGGGCGTGTCCTACGGCGCCTTCATCACGCCCGGCCTGATCATGCTGACGCTGCTTGGCCAGTGCATCAGCAATGGCTCCTTCGGCATCTATTTCCCGAAATTCACCGGCACGATCTACGAGGTGCTTTCGGCGCCGGTGGCGATGACGGAGATCCTGCTCGGTTATGTCGGGGCGGCGGCGACCAAGGGGATGCTCATCGGCTTCATCATCCTTCTGACCGCCAATCTCTTCGTCGACGTCAGGATCGAACATCCCTTCATGATGATCCTGTTCTTCCTGCTGACGGCCATTACCTTCAGCCTGTTCGGCTTCATGATCGGAATCTGGGCCGGCAATTTCGAACAGCTGAACCTCATTCCCATGCTGGTCGTGCCGCCGCTGACCTTCCTCGGCGGCAGCTTCTATTCCGTCAGCATGCTGCCGCCCTTCTGGCAGGCGGTCAGCCACCTCAACCCGGTGCTCTATCTCGTCAGCGGTTTCCGCTGGAGTTTTTACGGGATCGCCGATGTCAATCCGGCGATCAGCCTGGCGATGATCACAATGTTTCTGGTGATCTGCCTGGGAACACTCGCCTGGATCTTCAAGACCGGTTACCGGCTGCGCAACTGATCCGGCCCTCAGGAAGTGCCGCAATTTCAACATGAAAGATTGCTCAGCAAGACGTTATCGGTCATGGGGCAATCTGATGGTCAGCAGCAATGTGCTTGGATGCCTCGCAATCGCATCCATCTATTACCTAGCACCGCAGCAAAGCCCATCGCAGGAGGCCGCCCATCCCGTCAAGGTTACCTTTGCTGTGGTGGTCGAGGGAAAGGAGCCTTTCTCTGCCGAGGTATCATGCCTTCCCGACGACACATGCAGTCTCGCCAAGCATGACGATCTCGGCATTAATCTTGCAATTACAGTGTTTTCGGGCTCAGAGGCGCATGGTGAATTGAGCATCTATTGCTCGCCCAATTCTTGTTCCTTCCGGAATTTGCGATCACGGATCGAGTTCTTCGGTCGGCGTGCTACCGTCGATATTTTGTCCGGTGAGGCTGACTCTGGTGTCACGACTCTGCTGGTTGCAAGGCAACGCCCGAGGATCGGTGAAGTCCTCATCTCGTACTGAGCGCATTGCGCCAGTTTTCCGTCAGGCGCTGCTGACGAGAAGGGCGCCCGAGATGATGAGGAGGGTGCCGGCGACGAGCTTCATTATGTCGAGCTCGGAGGCTTCGCCGAGTCGTGCCGCCAGCCACCTCAACCCGGTGCCCTATCTTCAGCGGCTTCCGCTGGAGTTTTTACGGGATCGCCGATGTCAATCCGGCGATCAGCCTGGCGATGATCACGGTGTTTCTGGTGATCTGCCTGGGAACGCTCGCCTGGATCTTCAAGACCGACTACCGGCTGCGGAACTGATCGATCATCCGAACACGCGCCATCGGAAAACCCGATGACACCATCGGTTTCTTCCGTTTTTCTTCCGCTCTGATCCTAGGCATCTGCTGCATCAGCCGAGAAGGAGATGGCAGATGACGGATATCAGGATCGAAGGCGCGCAGATCATTATTGTTGGCGGCAGTTCCGGAATGGGGCTGGCGCTGGCGGCGCGGTTGCTCGGGGAAGGCGCGGCGGTGACGATCGCAGGACGCAGCGAAGATAAGCTTGCGGCGGCTCGCCGCGATCTCAGCGAGCATCCTGGATTGGCGACGGTTGCCGTCGATATATCGCGCGAGGAAGAGGTCGCGGCGCTGTTCCGCAATAGTGGGCCGGTCGATCACATCGTCAGCACGGCGGCCGATATCGAAGGCGCCTATCAGCTGCTGCCTTCGATCGAGCTTGCGGCGGCGCAAAGGGTGGTCGAGAGCAAGTTCTACGGGCCGCTGCTGCTGGCGAAATATGGTGCCGCCCATTTGCCGCCCTCAGGATCGATCACCTATACGTCAGGTATCGCGGCCTACCGGCCCGCGGCGCGTGGATCGGTGGTCGCAGCCGTCAATGCGGCGCTGGAAGGCTTGGTCAGGGCGCTGGCGATCGAGCTGGCGCCGATCCGGATCAACGCGGTGTCTCCCGGATGGGTAGATACGCCGATCTGGAGTTTCGTCGCCGGCGACGCCAAGCAGGCGACGCTCGACGCGATGGCGCAGCGCCTGCCGGCCGGACGCGTTGGACGGCCTGATGATATTGCCGATGCGATCCGCTTCCTGATCGGCAACGGCTTCACGACAGGCACTATCCTGCATGTCGAAGGCGGGCATCGGCTGGTCTGAGCGGCGAGAGTTCTTCGCTTGCCGATTGCAGCAGAAGGGTGAGCGCCGGCGGCTGCACGCGCCTGCGCCGCCACATCATCACCAGTGAAGCGGCAGGTGGATTGCCCGGCCATTGCAGTTCGACGACGTCGCCCCGTATTGCGGCCTGGCCGAGCGCAAGGCGTGGCACGAGGCCATAACCGGTGCCGGATGCAACGAGTCGGATGATCGTCGCGATGCTGTCGGCTTCAGTGACGATTGAAGGCGCTGCAACGTGCGCTTCGGCAAAGGCAGTGTCGAACAGGTGCCGGTAGACGCAGCCGGTTTCGGTGGCGACGAAGGCCGCGGTGCTCAGTGCCGCGAGGCTTGCGGGTGGCCGGGCTTGCGAATCGCGGCCGGCAATCAGCACCAGCGGTTCGCTGCAGATGCGGCGCGTCAAGAAGCGTTCATCCTGATGCCCGCGATCGAAGGTGAAGGCGATATCGATCGAGCCCTGCTGCAATTGCGCAAGCAATTCGCCGCTGCCGCCGACCTTGAGCTTGAGGCCGACGTCTGGGTTCTTCTTGCGAAAGAGTGACAGCCACGGCGCCAGCCTTTCGGCGGCGATGGTTTCGAGCGTACCCAGGGTGATGGACTGTCCGGCGCTGCCGGCTGCAGCACTGACGGCGGCCTTCGCCTCTTCGTTCAGCGCCAATATCTCTTCGGCATAGGCCTTGAGAACCGCGCCTGCCGGTGTCGGGACCACGCCCTGCCGGGAGCGGAGGAAGAGGTCTGCGCCCAGTTCCTCTTCCAGCGCCTGTATGTGGTCGCTGAGGCTCGACTGAGCGAGATTGACCTCGGCAGCGGCGCGCGTGAGATTTTCGTGCCGGATCACCGCAAGGAATGTCTTCAATTGTCGTGGGTTCATGTCGGGCTCCGGTACGGCGCGGAGGCGCCGTGACGCAGGATATCAACAAAGCGGAACGCGCTGCAACGCAGGAGCATGGGGCGGCGAACTGCTCGTCTTGTGCTGCTGCATATTGCGCCAGTTTTCCGTCAGGCGCTGCTGACGAGAAGGGCGCCGGAGATGATGAGTAGGGTGCCGGCGACGAGCTTTACTATGTCGAGCTCGGAGGCTTTGCCGAGAAAGACGGCGCCGATTGCCAGCGTCACCAGCACGTTGCAGCTCCAGATTGGGGCAAGTTTCGAGACCGGGACACCATAAGTGAAAAGCGCAAAGCTGATGAGGCCGGTGCCGACAGCAAAGCAGCAGCCGGCGGCGGCAGCAAAACCGAGACCTTCGGCGGTCCAGGGGGCAGGGCGCCAGATCAGGGCGGCAATCATGCCGATCAAAGCGCAGGCTGCGCCGAAGGCGATCAGACGGCGGAGCCGGTGGCTGATGTGGCGCTCTGCTTCTGAAAGATGCCGGTGATGCCCCAGAACAGGGCTGGCAGAATGCCGCCGATGACGATCGGCCAGAGTGAATTCATTGCGAAACTCCTGTCGCACCCATGGGTCAAGGCCTTGCCTCTGGCAAAGGCCGGTCGAACATGCGGTGCCACCAGACTACAGCGCCGCGCGTCTTCTCAGACGCGCAAAGGACGCTTTAGCACTTTGAATTGTTGCATAATTCCTTAAATCGATTCCGATTTAAGGAATTATGCGGCAGGAGTTTCTTTTTGCTCTTTGTGGTCTTGTTGTTCTTGCGCTCAAGCTGCCAGATCCGGTTGTCGCCGTAAAGCGGCGGAGCCGCATTAGTCGCGCATGCGGAGTTCGTCGGTCTGCATCTGCAGGGAGCCCAGCGTTTCCAGGAAACTCATGCCGAGCAGGCTCTGGTCGAGCCGGCCGTCTTCGGCGACACTGGCTGCGACATTGTTGCGGATGATCGGGCCGATCGCCACCTGGTCGAGGGTGACAGGTGCTGCCCGGCCACGGCCGTTGGCGGTCATGACGGTCATGGAATAGGTGAGGCGGGAAAGATCGATGCCGATCCGCTCGGCGTCTTCGCGCGACAGCGCCACCATGCTGGCGCCGGTATCGACGAGCATCTCGATCGTCTGGCCGTTGACAACGACATCGGCTTCGAAATGGCCGTTCAGCAGCTTGTGCAGAATGATCTCCTGGCCGCCCTCACTTGTCGTGACGACGACGGCGCGGCCGGGAACCAGGCCGGCGAGCAGCCTGTTGCCGACGCCGAGCGCTTCCTGGCGATAGAGATAGACGGTCACGAGCGCCAGGATGATGACCAGCCAGATCATCATCTGGCGCATCGTTTCGCCCACGCTGCGCCGGCTCGCCCAGATGCCGGCCGACAGCATCAGTGCGATCGGCAGCAGGTAGACGACGCGGCCGAAGTCATCGCTCTGCAGGCCGAGGATGCGGCCGCTGTCATTGTTGAGGATCAGCACGGCAAGGCCGATGCCGATCACGACGAGGAAGACGGTCAAACGGATCATAAAGGCCGCTCCGGCCCGCTGGCGAGACTTGTTTTCATATGGTTCGACACTGCGGCGGCGCCTGCAAGCCTTGCCGGCAGCAGCGCCATGATCCGTCTTCGCTCGGTGTCGGAGTAGCTCATCCAGCTGCCGATTTCCTGAAGAGTCCGGCCGCATCCGGCGCAAAATCCGGTGGCTGAAACCAGGGAGCAGACGTGAACGCAGGGTGTTTGCATGGAGGATATATCGGAGTTTCAAAGAGCCGTGGCAAGGGCGCAAAGGGTAGCGATCTCGCAAATTTGCTGCGTTGCGCCCAGCGTGTCGCCGGTGTGGCCGGCGAGCTTGCGGCGGATGAATGCGGTGAAGGCAAACCCTGCGATGCCGGTGGCGAGCAGGCTCGCGACCAGCGGCCGCAGGCCGAAGGCCGGCCAGATCAGAAGCGTTGCGACGAGGCCGGCTGAGGCGAGCGCAAATTGCATCGCCGCCTCGTCCGGCTGGCCGGTCGAAGCGGCCACGCCATCGGCCTTTGCCGGCGCCAACCGCTGCCAGTGCCAGGCGATGGCGCCGCGGCTCAGCGCCGCGACAGCGGGAATGGCAAGTGCGGCAGCGAGCGGCGCGGAATGGCGGGCGATGGCGGCAAGCGCGGCTGCGCGGATCGCGAAGGACAGGATCAGCGCTATCGCTCCATAGGTGCCGATCCGGCTGTCCTTCATGATGAGGAGGCTGTGCTCGCGGCTCTTGCCGCCGCCGATCCCATCGGCCGTATCGGCCAGGCCGTCCTCGTGCAGCGCGCCGGTGACGAAGACCTGGATGGAAAGCGCGATCAGGGCTGCCATCAGCGGGTCCGCACGCAGCCCCAAAAGGAGGAGGAGGGCGAGTGCAGGGATGAAGCCGATGACGATGCCGGCGGAGGGAAAGGCGCGCACCAGCGGGCCGAGCCTGCCGTCATAGCCTTTGAACAGCGATTGCGGCATGGGAATGCGGCTGAGGAAGGCGACGGCGCGGGCGGTATCGACCGCATAGTCCTTGATCTTCATTCTGCTTCGTTCTGCCGGAGGTCTCGGCTTATGGTCTCGGCTGCGCTTTTGGAGTTGTTCGCCTCGTCCGCCCGCTTTAAGAGAGTTGCCATCCGCAAAGAAGCTGATTTGCGTGGAAAAAACAAGAATACCCGGATTCATAGGAAAACCGCACAGATGAGCGTTTCAGGCCTGCCGTTCGACGATTTCCGTACCCTGCTCCGTGACCTGCCGGGGCCCGATGCCCGCGCGCTGGTGGCCGCGCGCGAGCGTGACGCGCAGCTGACCAAGCCGCCGGGCGCGCTCGGACGGCTCGAAGAGATCGCCTTCTGGCTTGCCGCCTGGACGGGCCGCACACCTGCCGTCAACCGGCCGCTGGTGGCGATCTTCGCCGGCAATCACGGCGTCACCAAGCAAGGCATCACACCTTTTCCGCCAACGGTGACGCAACAGATGGTCGAGAACTTTGCAGCGGGTGGTGCTGCGATCAATCAAATCTGTGTCGCATATGATCTTGGACTGAAAGTCTTCGATCTGGCGCTCGATTATCCCACCGGTGACATCACCGAGGAGGCAGCGCTTTCCGAGCGCGATTGCGCCGCGACCATGGCCTTCGGCATGGAGGCGATCGCCGGCGGCACCGACCTGCTCTGCATCGGCGAGATGGGCATCGGCAATACGACGATTGCGGCGGCGATCAACTATGCGCTCTACGGCGGCTCGGCGCGCGACTGGGTGGGACCCGGCACGGGTTCGGAAGGTGAGATGCTGGAGCGCAAGATCGCGGCGGTGGAAAAAGCGGTGGCGCTGCATGGTGACCACCTCGACGATCCGCTCGAGATCATGCGCCGGCTTGGCGGCCGTGAGATCGCGGCGATGGCCGGCGCCATTCTTGCCGCCCGCATGGAGCGCATCCCGGTGCTGATCGACGGTTATGTCGCGACCGCCGCGGCAGCGATCCTGAAGGCCGCCAATCCATCGGCGCTCGATCATTGCCTGATCGGCCATGTCTCCGGCGAGCCCGGGCATCTTCGCGCAATCGAGATGCTCGGCAAGACGCCGCTTCTGGCGCTCGGCATGCGACTCGGCGAAGGCACCGGTGCCGCACTTGCCGCCGGTATCGTCAAGGCGGCTGCCGCCTGTCATTCCGGCATGGCGACCTTCGCCCAAGCGGGTGTGTCGAATAAGCATTAAGGCCGCGGTCGGCGCCGTCGATCCGCACGCGTTCGCTTGCACGGCCCAAGTGGATTCGGTATTTGCGTATTCGCTCATCGAAAGGGAGACGGCAAAGCCTCTCCCGGTCTGTGATGCAACGGGAAGAGGAGAGGGCATCTTGACGAAGCCTGCGGTGACGAAAGAGACCGGACTTCGGCATTTCATCGCCGCCGCTAGCTATTCTTGGGCGGGCTTTCTGCGGGTGCTGAAAGAGGCGGCCTTCCGCCAGGAACTCGGTTTCTTCGTCGTTTCGATCGCGGCGCTGGCGTTGGTGGGAGCGACTGCAGGCGAGATTGTCGTCGCCGTGCTTCTGTTTCTCGGGCTGTTTTCGATGGAGGCGATGAATACCGCCGTTGAAGAGGTGATCGATCGGATTTCGCCGGAGATTTCGATCGTCGGCAAACATGCCAAGGATCTCGGCTCCTTCGCGGTAACCTGCATGATTGCCGCCTGCTGCCTCTATCTCGGCTTCGTCCTCGGCAAGCACCTGTTCTTTGGATCCGGATGATTTCACGCTGGATCGGCCTGAAGTCATCCGGATGCTGAATCAGGCAAAACTCTTGCGCTTGCGCGCGACGGCCTGAGCCTCCTCGACGGCCGGCAGGCTCTGGAGCACGCGCTTGGCAGGCAGGATGGCGATGACCTCGGTGCCCTCGCGCAGCTTCGATTTCAGCAGGAACTGCCCGTCATGCTTGGCAAGGATCGCCTGGACGATCGGCAGGCCGAGGCCGGTACCCTGTTCGGCACTCTTGATGGCGATCGAGCCCTGGCCAAAGGCCGACAGGACGACGGGAATCTCTTCTTCTGGAATGCCCGGGCCGTTGTCCTTGATCGAGATGTACTGTCCGCCGCCAGCTGTCCAGCCGACCTTGACGTGGATCTCGCCGCCCTGCGGCGTGAACTTGACGGCATTGGAGAGAAGGTTGAGCACCACCTGGCGCATCGACTTCTCGTCGGCCCAGATGGCCGGCAGCTGCCGCTCGAATTGGTCCGAAATGGCAATGTTCTTGGCGCGGGCGCGCAGCTGGACCATGCCGATGCAATCTTCGGTGATATCGAGCAGCGAAATCGCCTCCTCGCTCAGCTCGTATTTGCCGGCCTCGATGCGCGACAGGTCGAGGATCTCGTTGATGAGATCGAGCAGATGCTGGCCGGAGCGGTGGATATCGCCGGCATATTCCTTGTAGGTCGGATTGGCGAGCGGCCCCATGACTTCGGCCGACATCACCTCGGAAAAGCCGAGGATGGCGTTGAGCGGGGTTCTAAGTTCATGCGACATGGAGGCAAGGAAGCGGGATTTGGCGAGGTTTGCCTCTTCGGCGCGGCGGCGAGCCTCGTCCGACATCGATTTCGCCACCTCAAGCTCGGCGATCAGGTCGTCTTTCTCGGACTGGTAGGAGAGGATCCTGAGGTTCGACTTGAAGAGCCGGTCGCTGATATAATTGAAGAAGACAAGGGTGGTGGTGAAGGCCCCCGTCAGGCTGATTTCGAGGAGGTCCCGTGACAGGCCGCTCTTGGCGGCGAGCGCCAGGACCGCGGGCGAGAAGGCGGCGAGCACGGCGGGCGTCAGCATGAAGTTCGACATGGCCGTGACGGAGAGCGCGATCAGCAGCGTCGCGCCCTTATAGAGAATGAAGCTCGACGGCTCGCAGGTGTCGCAGCCCTGCAGTGCGAAGACGGCCCAGCAGCAGCCGAGCAGGAACTGGCCGAGCAGCAGCAGGCGGCGCCATTTGCGGGCGTTCTCGGAGGTGATTTCCTGGCGGCGCGCGCGCCGCGCCAGCAGGATATTGCCGGTATGACAGGTGAGCGTCAGCAGCGCCCAGAAGAGCAATTGCGTATTCTGGGTGAAATAGACGCCAAGTGCGGTGATGATGACGACGAAGAGCGGCATGATCGTCGCGCCCTGCAGCACCGATGCCACATACATGTTGAGCACGTCACGATCGAAGGAGGAATTTGACGCATGACCGGACTGAAGACGTTCGCGCGTCTGCCGCACGGCCTTGGAAACGGCCTTGTTGCGGTGGCTGCGCGACCTGTCGACGATGATCTTGTCGGTCGATGTGCTTACGCCGGTACTCATGTGCACGTTGAAACTTCATCCCAGGGTGGATAAGAGCTTAACCGGCAATTCTTAAGAAGATGTTTGCCATCTTTGCCAAGGATTTGTTTTTTAAGGAGGCGAAAGCGTGACACGGGGCCTGCGCCTGATTCGCGACGGCGTGACCGCTTTTGCCCTGCTGGCGCTCGTGGCGCTGATCGCCGCCAAGTTCAACGATGCAGCAAAAATCGAGCATGCCGGCGCATTTCATGCTGCCGACGGCGACAGTCTGGCATTGGGAGATGAACGGTTGCGCCTCGAAGGCATAGATGCACCGGAGCTCAACCAGAGCTGCGAGCGGGCGGGGAAGGCCTGGGCCTGCGGGCGTGCGGCGCGCGAGGCGCTGCAGGGCATGGTGCTGGCATCCGGAACGCTTTGTCAGGGCAGCCGGCGCGACCGCTACGATAGGCTGCTGGTCATCTGCCGGAGCGGGGCGGGCGGCGACATCAATGCCGCCATGGTGCGCCGAGGCATGGCCATCTCCTATGGCGGTTATGACAAGGAGGAGGCCGAGGCGAAGGCTCAAAAGGCGGGGCTCTGGGCCGGGACTTTCGAGCGTCCGCGCGATGTGCGCGACCATGCGCGCCAGAGTTCCGGTTTCGACGGCGCTCTGCGCTTTGTCGGGCAGATCGTCGGATGGGAGTAAAGTCATGACCGACGAAGCCATGCTGGAGACGCTGCGGCGGGAGATCGCCTCCTGTCGCATCTGTCGAGACGCACCGGCAAGAGGCCTCGAACAGCGGCTGCCGCACGAGCCGCGGCCGGTGGCCGTGATCTCGTCGATTGCACGCATCCTGATCGCCGGGCAGGCGCCCGGGCTTCGGGTGCATGAGAGCGGGCTGCCGTTCGACGATGCCTCGGGCGACCGGCTGCGGTCATGGCTTGGCGTTGAAAGGGCAAGCTTCTACGACCGCGACCGATTCGCCATCGTGCCGATGGGCTTCTGCTTTCCTGGCTACGACGGCAAGGGTGCGGATCTGCCGCCGCGGCGCGAATGCGCGCCGTTCTGGCGACAAAGGGTGATCTCGGCAATGCCACAGATCGAACTGGTGCTGGTCATCGGCCAATATGCGCAGGCTTGGCATATGACCGGTGAAAGGCGGGACAATATGACCGAGACGGTGCGGGCATGGCGTGACTGTCTTCTGTCCAACCGATCGCCGGCGGTGTTGCCGCTGCCGCATCCGAGCTGGCGCAACAGCGGCTGGCTGAAGCGCAATCCCTGGTTCGAGAAAGAATTGCTCCCGGTCTTGCAGGAACGGACGAAAATGCTGCTTTCCTGAAACAAAATTCTTTTAGTTGCGCGGAATCGAGTTATACAAAGAAAATAATTCGAAAGGACTGTTGTGCGCATGGACCGCCTCGACCGAAAAATACTGCGTCTTCTGCAAGAGGATTCGACGCTTGCCGTTGCCGATCTCGCCAAGAAAGTGGGGCTTTCGACCACGCCATGCTGGCGGCGCATCCAGAAGATGGAAGAAGACGGCGTCATCAAGCGCCGAGTCGCCATCCTCGATCCGGAGAAGGTCAACACCAAGGTCACCGTCTTCGTGTCGATTCGCACTGCCACCCATTCGATCGAATGGCTGCGCCGCTTTTCCGAGGTCGTCGCCGAATTCCCCGAAGTGGTTGAATTCTACCGGATGAGCGGGGATGTCGATTATCTCTTGCGAGTCGTCGTGCCCGATATTGCCGCCTATGACGCCTTTTATAAGCGGATGATCGCCAAGATCGAGATTCGCGACGTTTCCTCCGCCTTTGCGATGGAGCAGATCAAGTATTCGACGCAGCTGCCGCTCGACTACATGATTCTCGACAATGCCAAATCCAACGAGGATTGAGATCAAGCGTGCGGCCGTGACCGCGCACGATAATGCAAAGTCCAGCGAGTGGCCGGGACCAGGCGTGAGTCTGAGCGGGGATATGCCCGTTGGCGGCGGCGGGTGACACTCTGGCCGCATGTGGGATTGCCGGTTCGGCAAGGTCGAGTTTAGGCATGTGCGATCTGCTATTGCAAAAAAGCCTTAAAAATAGCGAAAAAACGCTCAAATCGACCAAAATTCCTAGAAAAATGAATAGCCTGGTAAGGATTCCCGGGTTATGTTCGATGGAACCAATGGGCGATATGTCATAATTTCGTCTCATTGGTATCGAATTCAGGACACTATGTTCTAAGCCGCCACCTTGTTTGTGCTCATTAGCCGGCGGTAGAATTTATGCACTTCACCAGCATGTTCGACGGGGGTCGAACGGTGGAGAATTTGACAAAGGGGTGTAGCGTTTGCGGCTTGCGATGGAAGATTTCCGTCGCGGAGCCGTTTGGCATGTCTTTCGTATAAATATTTGAAATTGTTGTATAAAAATCACGTTGCCGGGGAAAGTTGGCCATGGGAACCCATCTGGCGTGTATCGAGAATTGCTTGATAGGGCCTTGTATGTGATGACGGTTTGGCGGTTCGATCGATCCGCACGCCGAGATGGCTGTTCAAACTGGGCCGGCTTCAAATCGACTACCCGATCTGAAGCCAGCCCCGATCGACAAAGGAATGGATTGGTAAATGAACATCAGAATGGTTTTGCTTGCATCAGCAGCAGCATTTGCTGCATCGACGCCGGTTCTTGCAGCTGACGCTATTGTTGCTGCTGAGCCGGAACCGGTTGAATATGTTCGCGTCTGCGACGCTTACGGCACCGGCTACTTCTACATCCCGGGCACCGAAACCTGCCTCAAGATCGAAGGCTACATCCGTTTCCAGGTCAACGTTGGCGAAGATGTCGGCGGCGATTCGGACTGGGATGCCGTCACCCGCGGTCAGGTTCAGTTCACGGCCAAGAGCGACACCGAATATGGTCCGCTGACCGGCGTCATCGTCATGCAGTTCAATGCTGACAACGCCACCGATCAGGACGCCATTCTCGACTCCGCCTACCTCGACGTCGCGGGCTTCCGCGCCGGTCTGTTCTACAGCTGGTGGGACGATGGCCTCTCCGGCGAAACCGACGATATCGGTTCGGTTGTAACGCTGCACAACTCCCTCCGCTATCAGTATGAAAGCGGCACCTTCTACGCTGGCATCAGCGTCGACGAACTGGAAGATGGCGTTTACAAGGCTGACGAAGAAGCCAACAACGTTGGTGTTGCAGTCGGTCTCGGCGGCACTGCTGGTGCGTTCAGCTACCAGGTCACCGCCGGCTACGACGTCGACAACGAAGACGGTGCTGTCCGTGCAATGGGTACGGTTGACATCGGTCCCGGTACGCTCGGCCTCGCCGGCGTATACTCCACCGGCCCGAACTCCTACTACTCGACGGCTGAATGGGCTGTTGCTGCCGAATACGCTATCAAGGCAACCGACAAGCTCAAGATCACCCCGGCCGTTCAGTACTACGGCAACTACTTCGGCGGCGACAAGGCCGTTCCGGATGACTTCGACGGTCTCGGCGATGCCTGGAAGGTCGGTCTGACGGTTGATTACCAGATCGTCGACAACTTCTACGCCAAGGCTTCGGTTCAGTACCTCGATCCGGATGATGGCGACGACTCCACGACGGGCTACTTCCGTCTGCAGCGTTCGTTCTAATCCACTTGGTGGATGCTCCCGGTCTTCGGACCGGGAGCACTTAAATCAGTTTCTGATCCGAGTGACCTCCGATCAGCTACGGGGACGGGTCCGGTCTTCCCTGCCGGACCGTCCTTGCAGCGTTTTTGAAGCGCCGTCTTCAAGGCAGTCTTTCAGGGTCGCCTTATCAGGTGAGCCGAACCGCTACGTTGCGTATCGCACGTCGGCATCTGTCAGCCTCGCCTCTTGAGGCACCCCGTTTTTCAATCTTTCAAACGAGCTCGATCCACCGATAGAATTATCGAGCGGATGGCTGTTAGTCCGTCTTCCTATGCGGCGTCGGCTGGCTTTGTCGCATCAGGTCGCGAAAAGAAAATCCAATGCCGACAATGTGATCACAGCTTTTCGGGAGAGAGGATACAACCCTTGCTGGGGCCGGCATTCATTCTTACTCTCGGATAGCTTGTTCTTATGGACGATCTCAACGACTACTATTATTTCGCCGCAGTCGTCTCCAGCGGCGGTTTCGCTTCTGCAAGTCGCGATCTCAAAATACCACGTTCGAAACTCAGCAGGCGGGTGAGCCGGCTTGAGGAAGGGCTTGGCGCAAGGCTCATAGAACGCTCGACCCGTCACTTCCGGGTGACTGAGATCGGCCAGGCTTTCTACGAAAGATGCCAGACCATCCTGCAGGAGGCCGATCGCGCCAAATCGATCGTCAGCGAGGCTCAGTCCGACCCGCTAGGTGTGGTGCGGATGGGCTGCCCGCTCGGCCTCGTCGACATCTCGGTCGGGGG
The DNA here is from genome assembly GCF_002953715.1 of Rhizobium leguminosarum. Classification (GTDB taxonomy): domain Bacteria; phylum Pseudomonadota; class Alphaproteobacteria; order Rhizobiales; family Rhizobiaceae; genus Rhizobium; species Rhizobium leguminosarum_V. The sequence goes on along the minus strand of NZ_CP025012.1, from coordinate 2,401,210 downwards.
AATCCTGCCCGAATTCCTGGAACGTTATCCGAAGATCAAGCTGCAGATCATCGGCTCCGACCGGCGCGCCGACCTCATCAACGAACGAATCGACCTCGAAGTGAGGGCGACCAACGAGCCGGAGACGCAGACGAGTCTGACGATGCGCAAGCTCGACCGTATCAGGCGTATCCTGGTCGCAAGTCCGTCGCTCGTCCAGCGTACCGGCACCTTGAATTGCGTGGACGAACTCGCCGACCTGCCGACGCTGGCAATGACGTCATGGGTGTCGTTCCACACCTGGGAACTGGTCGGTCCGAATGACACCAAACAGGTGATTCGGCATCAGCCACGGCTCACCTGCCGCAGCATGACCGCTATCCTCGACGCGGCCCGTGCCGGCCTCGGCTTCGGGCTTTTGCTCGAAAGTGCCTGCGAGGCCGATCTCCAGGCTGGCAAGCTGGTGCGGGTGCTGCCTGAATGGCAGTCGGAGGAGAGCCAATTCTACATCGTCTTCACGACAGCCAGGGGCATGCCGCCGGCGGTGCGGGTCCTGATCGATTTCCTGGTCGAAAAATCCAAACAGCATTGACTTACAGCGACGCGTCTTATTCGAGCCGACATTCGCCTTATCTCAACCGTGCCAACAGTTTTTCGCCGGCCAGCTCCGTGACGGCATCCTTGCCGATCCAGCGGGCGGTTTGGTCAGGGCTTTCCGCCAGGGCCTTTGCGAGCGCCAGCGCCGGCGCATGGCAGGCGAGATTGCGCTTGCCGATGCTGCGCAGCGCCCAGTTGACCGCCTTGCGCACGAAGTTTCGCGGGTCGCCGGCATGGGCGTCGATCAGCGGCAACCAAGCGAGGATGGTCGCATCAGGTTCCTTCTTCAAGTGAACCGCGGCACCGGCAATCATGGCGAAGGCGGTGCGCCTGATAAATTCACGCTCGTCGGCGGCGAAGTCTGAGATGAGCTCATCCAGCCGGGCTTCAACGAAGAGATCGGCGGCGCAATCGACGATCTCCCAGGAGTTGAAATCATCGGCCCAATTTCGGGCTTCTTCCGTCGTCAACCGCTTCGGCTCGGCTGTGTAGAGGGCGAGCAGGCGGGCTTCGCGGATATCGCTTCGCCATAGCTGCATTGCCCTGCCGTGATCCTTCTTCGCCAGTCTGGCGACCGCCCTGATATCGGGATTGGATATACCGAGGGCGCGACCGGTGACGATGCCGAAGCGCACCATGCCTGCAACATTCTCCTCCGAGCGCAGCGTTTCGAGATGCGCGATCAACTCGGCCGCATCGGAGGAGGGGCGGATCATTTTTCGAGGCGGGCGAGTAGCGAGGATGTGTCCCAGCGATTTCCACCCATCGCCTGCACGTCGCCGTAGAACTGGTCGACGACGGCGGTGACCGGCAGCTTGGCGCCGTTGCGGCGGGCTTCGGTGAGCACGATGCCGAGATCCTTGCGCATCCAGTCGACCGCGAAGCCGAAGTCATATTTGCCCGCGTTCATGGTCTTGTGGCGGTTTTCCATCTGCCAGGAGCCGGCTGCTCCCTTGGAAATCACCTCGACCACCTTTTCGATATCGAGGCCAGCACGCTTGCCGAAATGCAACGCCTCGGCAAGTCCCTGGACGAGGCCGGCGATGCAGATCTGGTTGACCATCTTGGTCAACTGGCCCGAGCCTGCCGGTCCCATCAAACCAACCATGCGGGCATAGGCGTCGATGACAGGTCTGGCGCGTTCGAAGACGGCCTCGTCGCCGCCGCACATGACGGTCAGGACACCGTTTTCAGCGCCGGCCTGGCCGCCGGAGACGGGAGCGTCGATGAAATCGACACCTTTTTCCTTTGCCGCGGCAAAAAGTTCGCGGGCGACTTCAGCGCTGGCGGTGGTGTTGTCGATCAGCACCGAACCTGGCTTCATGCCGTGCAGGGCGCCGTTCTCGCCCAATGTCACCGACCGGAGATCTTCGTCATTGCCGACGCAGACGAAGACGAAATCGGCACCGGCGGCGGCCGCGGCCGGGGTGGAGGCGGATTTGCCGGAGAATTTCTCGGCCCAGGCGGCGGCTTTTTCAGTAGTACGGTTGTAGACGGTAACATCGTGGCCGCCCTTCGTCTTCAGATGGCCCGCCATGGGGAAACCCATGACGCCGAGACCGATGAACGCGACTTTAGCCATATGTCCTATCCTTTTCCTCAAGTGCAGGTTCGAGGATTAACCGAAACGGCGGGAGCAGAAAAGCCCGTGAAGGCGGACTTCCTTCCGATTGACGCATATGAGGCTGGCGGCCTTTCCGACGAGCCCTAGATTGGGGGGAAGGGCATTATGTTCGGGGGGTGACATGAGCGAAATTCCGACGATCAAGCCGCGGCGCAAAGGCCGCAGTGGCACGCAGGAGATGCTTATACCCTCGCAGCAGATGGTCGCCGAGCAGATTCGGTCGGCGCCGGAAGGTGACCTTACGGAAATCGGCGTCCTCCGCCGCCGTCTCGCCGCGCAATACGGGGCGGAAGCCTGTTGCCCGGTGACCGTGCAGCGGCATTTGCGTGCGATCGCTGAGTTGTCCTACGCCGCGCTGGAAAAGGGCGAGCCGGTTTCGACGGTCACGCCCTATTGGCGCATGGTCGATCCCGCAAGCCTGCTTGCGAAGCGTCTTGCCGGCGGCCCCACCTTCATCCGGGAGCGTCTGGCCGCCGAAGGTTGGGAAGGAGGCGTAATAGTAGCCGGCATAACGGGCGCGCGAAAAAAATCCGCTTAAGGGCGATTTCCGGGCCGCAAAATTTCAGCAAAGGCGGAATCTCGCAAATAAAATTGTCGATATAAATGATAGATTTAATCATCATGGCAACCATCACTGACAGGTCGACCAGCCGAAAACAGGCTTGGCACCATCAAAAAGGGGAAAGTCATGATTTCACGTCGACAAACGCTCGGGCTTTTCGCAGCAGCCGCGGCCACGGCAATCCTGCCGGCTGTCAGGCCGGCACGCGCCGCCGCCAGCGAGTTCCGTATCGGTTGGCAGAAGAACGGCGTGCTGGCGCTCGCCAAGCGTCGCAGCGCACTTGAGAAGCGGCTTGCCGATCGCGGCATTACCGTCAGCTGGTCGGAATTCACCTCCGGTCCGCCGCTTCTCGAAGCATTGGGCGCCGGCGCTCTCGATTTCGGCGCGACCGGCGATGTGCCGCCGCTCTTTGCTCAGGCGGCTGGCGGGCAGCTCTATTATGTCGGTCTCTACAAGGGCAGCCCGGCAGCCTCGGCCATCGTCGTGCGCAAGGATTCGCCCATCAAGACGCTTGAAGACCTCAAGGGTAAAAAGGTCGCTTTCAAGCGCGGCTCCAGCGCGCATAATGTAACCGTCAAGGTTCTGCGCAAGGCAGGCCTGAAGCCCGAAGATGTCGAGCAGCTTGATCTTTCGCCGCCGGATGCCGCCGCCGCCTTCAAGAATGGCAGCATCGACGCCTGGTCGATCTGGGATCCTTATCTGGCGATTGCCGAAGCTGATCCGGAGACACGTATCCTGACGACGGCTGAAGGCATCGTCGACTCCTACAGTTTCTTCCTCGCCAATCGCGATTTCACCGATGCCAACGGGCAGGTGGTAGTCGACGTGATCGATGAGCTTGCCAAGGTCGGTAAGTCGGCACAGAGCAATCTCGACGAAACGGTGAAGGAGCTTTCCGAAATCACTGGCGTGCCGGCTGACGTGACGCGCGTGACATTGACGCGCAAGGGCGCTGATCTTGGCAGCGTCTCGACCATCACCGATGCCGCCGCCGCCTATCAACAGGCACTCGCAGACGAGTTCTACGGGCTCGGCATCCTGCCGAAGAAGCTGGTGACCGGCGATATCGTCTGGCGTCCGAAGGCGAGCTGATTTTCCGGCCAGGGCTAAGATTTCAGCGAGGCGGCATGGAGAGCGTCTTCATGCCGCCGAACCGGAAAAATATTCTCCAAAACGGATTATAATAGCAAATTGATATTGTCGATCTAATTAGTAGTCTATGTCAGTATCCTGACGATCGACGCGGACACCGAAAGGCGTCAGCCAGCCGCCATCCGATCGACAGGGATATTTGAGATGCTCGCGCATAGATGGACAGCCGATCTTACTACAGCCTCCGCCGCCCCCGCGATCCTCCCAAGCATTCGCGCGGCGGCGGCGCCAAGTGGGCAGTCTGCGTGTTGCCGCTTGCCAGGGGCCATCTCGACCGCGCGAGTTGATTTCGAATTTCGCAGCTAAAGGACCGTCTTCCATGACCACCACCTCCCATACAGGCACATCCGAGCCCATCAATTTTCTCTGGTTCATCCCGACATCGGGTGACGGCACCTATCTCGGCTCCTCCGAGCTCAACCGTGCGCCAGAGATCGGTTATCTCACGCAGATTGCCCAGGCCGTCGACCGGCTCGGCTATTCCGGCGTGCTGCTGCCGACCGGGGTCGCCTGCGAGGAATCCTTCGTGACCGCCGCAGCCCTTGCCGCCAAGACCGAGAAGCTGCAGTTCCTGGTGGCGATCCGCCCCGGCACGGCATCGCCTGCGTATTACGCGCGTCTTGCGACGACGCTCGATCGCATCTCCAACGGCCGGCTGCTGCTCAACATCGTCGTCGGCGGCAGCCCGGCGGAGCTTGCCGGCGATGGCATCCATCTCGAGCATGACGAGCGCTACGCGCATGCCGAGGAGTTCTTCACCGTCTTTGAGGAGCTGCTGGAAAAGGGAACGGCAAGCTTCGACGGCAAATACATCAAGGCGACCAATGCGCGCCTCGGCTTCCCCGCGGTGCAGAACCCGCGCCCGCCGCTCTATTTCGGCGGCTCGTCGGATGCCGGTATCGATTTCTCCGTCGGCCGCGTCGACAAGTACCTGACCTGGGGCGAGCCGCCGGCACAGGTTGCCGAGAAGATCACCAAGGTGCGCAAGGCTGCCGGCGAACGCGGCCGCGAGGTGAGCTTCGGCATTCGTTTGCACTTCATCGTGCGCGAAACCGATGACGAAGCATGGGAGGCAGCCGAGCGGCTGATCCGCCATCTCGACGACGATACGATCCGCGAAGCGCAGCAGCGCTTCGTCCAGGAGTCCGACTCGGTCGGCCAGAAGCGCATGGCCGCCCTTCACGGCGGGCGCCGCGACAAGCTCGAAGTCTCCCCGAACCTCTGGGCCGGCGTCGGGCTGGTGCGCGCCGGTGCGGGCACGGCGCTTGTGGGATCGCCGAAGACGGTGGCCGCGCGCCTTCGCGAATATCAGGAGATCGGCATCGATACGGTTATCGGCTCCGGCTATCCGCATCTCGAAGAGGCCTATCGCGTCGCCGAGTTGCTTTTCCCCGAACTCGGCATCACCCGCGAGCAGCAGCGTCTGGGCTTCAACAACGAGTTCGGCCGCAAGCAGGTCTTCGCAGGCGGCAGCCATGGCGGCAATCTGAAAGTCGTCTCCGGTTCCTGATCTCGAACGAAGACGTAGAGCTTGACACCGCCGCAAGCCGCTTACGGCTTGCGGCAGCTCCCGATAAGCGCGAGGACAATGCATGTCGACTTTCGATACTCCGTTCGTACGGTCGGTCGCTTCCGAAAAGGCCGGGAAGGCGGGTTTGCGCCTGCCGCTGCCCGGCCTGGACAAGCTGACCCCCTATCTGGTGCCGGTGGCGATCGTGGCGTTGTGGCAGCTTGCCTCCTCGGCCGGCTGGATCTCATCGCGCATCATGCCGTCGCCGGCCGATGTCGGTCTCGCCTTCTGGTCAACGACGGTTTCCGGCCAGTTGCCGAACGACGTGCTGGTGAGCGCCGGCCGCGCCTTTGCCGGCCTTCTCGTCGGCGGTTCGATCGGCTTCCTGCTCGGTATCGCCAACGGGGTGTCGCGCATTTCCGAGCAGCTGACCGATACGACGCTGCAGATGCTGCGCACCATTCCGCATCTGGCGATGATCCCGCTTGTCATCCTGTGGTTCGGAATCGGCGAGGAATCGAAGCTGTTTCTCACGTCGCTCGGCGTGCTCTTCCCCGTTTATCTCAACACCTATCACGGGGTGCGCAATGTCGATCGCGACCTGATCGAGATGGGCAAGGTCTATGGCATGGGCAACTGGACGCTGTTCCGCAAGGTGATCTTTCCAGGTGCGCTCCCGTCGATCTTCGTCGGCCTTAGATATGCGCTCGGCATCATGTGGCTGACGCTGATCGTATCGGAATCGATCGCCGCATCCTCGGGCATCGGCCACATGGCCAACAATGCCCGCGAATTCATGATGACTGACGTCGTGGTGCTCGCCCTTGTCATCTATGCCGTGCTCGGCAAGCTTGCCGATGTCATCGCCCGGGTTCTGGAGAGGCGGCTGCTCGCCTGGAACCCGGTCTATCAGAAATAGGAGAGACGCCATGACATCGATCGCGCATGAGCGTTTTCACGCCGTCGCCGAAGAGCCAGCTTATGCGCGTGAAAACGCGCCGGCAGTGGGCCGTAGTGCGCCCGCGGCGATCAGCCTGATCGGGCTTGAAAAGAGCTTTGGGGCCAACCGCGTGCTGCGCGGCATCAACCTGCATATTCCGGCCGGCCAGTTCGTCGCGGTGATCGGCAAGAGCGGCTGCGGCAAGAGCACGCTGCTGCGCATCCTGATGGGCCTCGACGAGCCGAGCGCCGGCGAGCTGCATTTCGAGGATGCCGGCGGCGCGCAGGCGAGCCCGAACACGCGCATCGTCTTTCAGGAGCCGCGGCTGCTTCCCTGGCTCAATGTTGCCGACAATGTGGTGGTTGGGCTGGGTGACGGCATCGACAGGCGGGCGGCGCTGAAGGCGGCCGACGCCGTGCTTGCCGAAGTCCAGCTTGGCGAAAAGACCGGGGAATGGCCGGCGCGGCTTTCCGGCGGGCAACGGCAGCGCGTGGCGCTGGCGCGGGCGCTGGTCAGCCGGCCTGGCGTGCTGGCACTCGACGAACCGCTCGGCGCACTCGATGCGCTGACGCGGATCAGCATGCAGGAACTCATCAACCGTGTCTGGCGCGAACTCGGCTTCACCGCAGTGCTCGTCACCCATGATGTCAGCGAGGCGGTGCATCTCGCCGACCGGGTCATCGTGCTCGACGAGGGGCGGATCGCACTCGATCTTCCCATTCCCTATCCGCGTCCGCGCCGGCACGGCCATCCTGGCCTCGCCGAGCTGGAAGGCCAGCTGCTTGCCGCGATTCTCGGCAGCGACGGCGGCCACTGATCCCAGGGCTATTCTCAACGCCGCATTACCTTGGCATAGGAGAGGCGTGTCCGAGCGAGCATTCATGCCCAATGGCGAAGATATATAGCCGATTGGATATGTGAAATTCACCCACTTCTGCCAAGCGCGCTGCCGCGCCTACCAAATGTAGCAATAACTTTTTTCCAAGTTGTTTTACGTCCAGCTTGACACACTCATACCTGCACGGCTATACGTAAATCCATAGCCAACGAGGTATGGATTGTAGATGTCGGACACCCAGGACGTGCTCTTCAGAACGCTCGCCGATCCGACCCGGAGGGCTCTTTTCGAACGGCTGTGCCGCGAAGGAGAGAAGACGGTCGGGGCTCTGACGGCTCGGGCCGGGGTCTCGCAACCGGTTGTCTCGAAACATCTCGGAATTCTGAAGCAGGCCGGATTGGTGCGCGACCGCCATGAAGGGCGGCAGACACATTATAGCGCCCAGCTCGGCGCGCTGGCGCCGCTGGTCGACTGGACAAGCGAGATGGCTGGCTTTTGGCAAAACCGGTTCGACCAGCTGGATGATCTATTGAAAAGGATGGACCAATGACCGAAATTTCAAACGAAACCCGTTCCGTCATCGTCGAACGAGAGATCCCTTTTCCGCCGGAAAAGATCTGGCGCGCGCTCACGCAGCCGCATCTGATTGCGGACTGGCTGATGAAAAACGACTTCGTGCCGATCGTGGACCACCGTTTCAAGCTGAGCGCGGATTGGGGCTCGGTCGACTGCCAGGTCCTGCAAGTCGAGCCGAATAAAACCCTGTCTTACACCTGGGCTGCCTATGATCTCGAAAGTGTCGTCACCTGGACTCTGACGCCCACGGGCGCGGGCACGCAGCTGCGCATGGAGCAGTCGGGCTTCCGGCCGGATCAGCGGCAGGCCTACGGGGGCGCCAAAAGCGGTTGGCAGCGGTTCTTCGCAAATCTCGAGCAGGTCCTGATGCGGATCGAGTGAGGCTGCGGCCAAAACGGATCACACCATCCGCGTCGCTTGTTTTCGCAGGAGGTTCCCTTGAATTGGAATAACTGGCTTCGGCAGATCCACCGTTGGCTGTCCATTGCCTTTACGCTGGCCGTCATAATTAATATCATCGCGATGGTGCAGGAGAAATCGTCCGTCTGGGTAGGTCTCACGGCGCTGCTGCCGCTGACCTTGCTGCTGCTCACCGGTCTCTACCTGTTCGCGCTGCCATATGCCGCTAGGTGGCGCGGCGCGGGACGTAGCGGAGGGTAGGAGTGAAGGCAATGTCCGGGAAGACATCCAAGACTGCGGCAAAGGTCACGAAGAAGACAGCCGCCAAGCCTGATACCGCGGAGCCGACCCTTCTCTCGGGCGGCAACCCTCAGATCCCCAAGGGTTACGGCGACGCTCCCGTGCAAGCCTACATCGCCGCCATGCCTGGCTGGAAAAGTGACGTCGGGCGCCGTCTCGACGCGCTCATTACCCGTACCGTTCCCGACGTGCACAAGGCAGTCAAATGGAACTCGCCGCTTTATGGCATGGAAGGGCAGGACTGGTTTCTCGGTGTCCATTGCTTCGCAAAATACATCAAGGTTGCTTTCTTCCGCGGCACGTCGCTCAGTCCCGTTCCGCCCGGCGAGTCCAAACAAAAGGAAGTGCGTTACTTCCACATTCATGAGGAAGACCGACTCGACGAGGCCCAGCTCGCCGCCTGGGTGGAACAGGCAAGCCAATTTCCCGGCGAACGAATGTGAGCGGACGCGTAGATTTGAGCGTTAGAGCTTCCTTTGTACGTCCGAAAAGACGCACTGCGCTTAGGCCATCAGCATTTAAGGGATGAAGGGGAGATATCGATGAAGAAAGCCACGGCAACCCTGAAGAAGAGCGGCTCCAGCGAAGAGAAAGACGGAGACTCTCCTTCGCGTTTGATCGATGCGAGAATCGAGGAGTTGAGCGATTGGCGCGGCGAGATGCTCGCTCGCGTCCGAACTCTCATCAGGCAGGCCGAGCCCGACGTGGTCGAGGAATGGAAGTGGAGAGGCGTTCCGGTGTGGGAGCACGCCGGGATCATCTGCACCGGCGAGACCTACAAGAGCGTGGTGAAACTGACCTTCGCCAAGGGCGCCTCGCTGGAGGACCCTTCAAGCCTCTTCAACTCCAGCCTTGACGGCAATACCAGGCGCGCCATCGATTTCCACGAAGGCGATGAGGTTGACGAGGAGGCGTTGAAGGCGCTCATTCGCGGTGCTGTCACACTCAACACTTCAAAGCGGGCCGCGGCTCGTCCTGCCGGCTCGCGGAAGAAACCAAGCAACGCTTGAGGCTTGGCTTATTTCGCCTGAAACGCATCGCGTCAAACCTGATTCATGCGAGACGATTCAGTTTTGCGCGCCATGCGATCAGTGGATCGGGCTTTCTTCGCGCTCGAGGAAGAGTTCCAGATTGTCGAGGCCGATCTCGGTGCCCTGGAGGCGGGCACCGTTATCGGCGTAGCCATCGAGGAAGACCACCTGTTCGGTGAAGACCATTTTCGTGCCGCCGGGTGCGGCTTCGAAGGCAACGGTTGTGAGAGACGCGGAGATGCGGCTTTCCCCAAGCTTCATCTCATAGGCATAGACGATGCGGGCATCGGGCACGATATCGATAAAATGGGCGTCATAGGCGTGCAGAAGGCCGTCAGTATCGGCGACGTAGTTCCTTTCCGTGCCGCCGGGGCGGAAATCGAGCCCATAGTCCAGCGGCACCCACTCGCCATGGCAGGCGAACCATTGCCGTTTGGATTCCGGTGTTGACCAGGCGCGGAAGGCGCGCGAAATCGGCGCCTTGAGGTGCCGTTCGATGACGAGAGTGGCGTGTTCGGCGGATCGTGTCGTCATTCGGGAAGGGTCTCCGTTTCATTGGCGAGAAAGTGGTCCAGCCTGTCGAAGGTGGTCGTCAGTTGGATCTTCCGCTGTTCCACCCAGCGCTCGACGGCGGCAAACGCGTCCTGCTGCAGGCGGTAGGTTCGCACCCGGCCTGATTTTTCGGAGAGAACGAGACCGCTCTCTTCCAGCACCTGCAGATGTTTCATCACCGTCGGCAGGGCAACCGCGAGCGGTGCGGCCAGTTCGGTGACGGAGGCCGGGCCACGGCCGAGGCGGTCGATCATGCCGCGGCGGCTGCGATCGGAAAGCGCATGGAACATGCGGTCGAGGTCCGCCTGGCTTTCGATCATCCCGCCGCATCCCGGAAACGGGCGGGCAGCCTTTCCTTGTAGGGATAGAACTTGAAGTAGGGGCGGGCCTCTTCCAGCGCCCTCGCAAAGGACGGGCGCGCCAGCAGCCGATCGTAATAGGCGCGAAGGTTCGGCTGTTCCGGAGTGAAGGGGATCAGCGTCTCGGCATAGAAGAGCGCGGGGGCGGCGGCGCAATCGGCCATGGTGAAGCTGTCACCGGATATCCAGGGTTTGTCGGCGAGCTGCTTTTCGATCATCGCATAGGCGGTGGCGAGCATCGCCTTCGCGGCCGCCACCTCGATTTCATCCGCCGTGCCCTCGGGGCGTCGACGATTGCTGACGAGCGTCTGCATCGGGGCCTGGACATAGTGGTCGAAGAAGCGATCCCAAAGGCGGACTTGCAGCGACCGGTCGATCTCCAGCGGCAACAGGCGAACGGCGCCGGGATAATATTGCTCGAGATATTCGATGATGATCGATGTCTCGGGAATGGTGCTGTCGCGTGCCTCGTCCCGCAGCAGTGGCATCTTGCCGATCGGCCAGAAGCGGAAGAGATCGGCGCGCGAGCTTTCGTCGGAAAGATCGACGATGCGATTTTCGAAAGGGGTGCCGTTTTCATAAAGCGCGATCAGCACTTTGTGGCAGAAGGAGGCGAGCGGATGCCCATAGAGCACGAGCGACATGCGGCGACCTTTCCTATCGTTGCGGTAAACTTTACCGATCGACTAACTATCAGGTCATGACGCGTCACGCAACAGATACTTCGCCAACCGTAAAACTATTCCGTCAGCCGATATATCTGGCGATCACCAGATGGCCTGGTGTCGGCTGGCCGTCTTCCATGCGTACGTTGATATCCGATATCTCGACGAGTTCGAAACCGGTGGCCGTCAGACGTTCTCTCACATAGGCGTCGGCATGGGCGAAACGCTGGTGCGGGCCGACCATGTAGGCGCGGCCGGCGAGTATTTCCTCGGGCAGGGTTTCCGAGGAGAAGATGAACAAGCCGTCCGGCGTCAGATTCTCGGCGGCGCCGAAGAACAGCGGTTCGAGGGCGCCAAGATAGGGCAGTACGTCGGTGGCGGCGATGATGTCGAAGGCTTCCTCGTCGTTGTCGTCGAGGAAATCCTCGACCTCGGCAACGAAGAGCGTCTCGTAGAGATCCTTCTCATGGGCAATCTCGACCATCTTCTCCGATATGTCGATGCCGGTCATATCGGCGCAGAGGTCGCGCAGTGCGCCGCCGGTGAGGCCCGTGCCGCAGCCGAGATCGAGCAGCCGCTTGAACGGTCCGAGCTTCAGCGCCTGCAGGCGTTGGCGCACCAGCATCGGCACGTGATAGCCGAGCTGCTCGACGAGCACGTCCTCGAAAACCTCGGCATGCTGGTCGAACAAGGTCTCGACATAGGCGTCGGGCGCCTTGACCGGCGTTTCGCCGCGGCCCATCGCGGCGATGCGCACTGCCGCACCGCCGTGATCGTCGGGGTCGATTGCCAGGACTTCCTGATAGGCTGCAACCGCTGCCTCGACATCGCCGGCCTTTTCCAGCGCCAGCGCGCGGTTATAGGCCTCGCCAAGGGCTTCTTCGTCGATCTTCATAGCCATCGCAGTCCATCGTCCTTTTGTTTCAGGCATGCGTCTAAGGCGGCTTTCGATGTTTTGCAATGGTGCGCTTGCGGGCGCAGAATGGCCGAAAAGAAGACGAAGGGAGGAATGAGCCATGAAAATGGAGGAAGACAGGACGCTATCGGCAAGGGAAGGAGAGGGCGGGCGGCCATTGCTGCTGCCCAGTACGCCAGGCGAGGTCACCAATACGCTCTGCCATTATTACCGCGGTGAACTCGGGCGGATGACGAGCTGGCGCGACCGCATCGACCGGACGTCCAACTGGGCGATCACGGTGGTCGCAGCACTCCTCTCGGTTTCGCTGTCGACGCCGACCTCGCATCACGGGGTGCTGCTGTTCGGGATGATGCTGGTGACGCTGCTTCTGATGATCGAGGCGCGGCGCTACCGCTTCTTCGATATCTACCGTGCCCGCATACGCCAGATCGAGCGCTGCTATTTCGCTGAGATTCTGGCGCCCGAGGCTAGAGCTGGCGGCGAATGGGCCGCGGTGGTTGCCAGCAGCCTGCGAAAGCCGCGCTTCCTGCTCAGCTATCAAGAGGCGATGCACCGCCGTCTCAAGCGTAATTACGGCTGGATGTACTTCATCCTGCTCCTTGCGTGGTGCCTGAAGATCTCGACGCCGAAATTGCAGACGGAAGGCATGCCGGCGCTGCAGGCGCAGTCATGGGCCTATGTCATCGACAATGCCGTGCTCGGGCCGGTTCCCGGCCTTGCGGTCATCGCAATCGTCATCGCCTTCTATCTCGGCATGCTCGGTTTCGCGCTTCGCCCGGATCGTGACGAAGGCGAATTCGGCCATGGCGAGGCGCATGTCTGAGGCGGCCTACAGCGCCGCGCGTCTTCTTAGACGCCTAGAGAACGCCATAGCACTTGGAGTTGCTGCATGATTTTATCCTTACATCGCTTCCGATTTAAGGAATTATGTAGTGGAGCATGATGTCTCCCGAACCGCTTACACTTTTCGGCATCATGCTCTAGAGCCGATCAGTGCAGGATGAACTCGCCCTTCAGTGCGCGCCACTCGGTTGCCGAGATCAGCTTGCGATGGATGTAACGCACCGAATGCAGCGGCCCGTCGAGCTTCTCTTCCCAGAATTTCAGGAAACCGCGCATTTCGGGAAAATCGGGGGCGAGGTCGTAGTCCTGCCAGACATAGGTTTGCAGGATCACCGGGTGGTCCGGCAGGTGGTAAAGGATCTGGGCTGTCGTCAGACCATAACCCTGTAATTGTTTTTCCATGTCCTTGTGCATCGTATTCCGCTTCTTCTTGTTCCCACTCGCGCGCTTATTAGCGCTGCATGATATGGAAACATGCGAGTGGTTAACGGAAGCTTTACAGATACTCCATAAAAGGGCAATTTATTTTTAATATCAATAGTTTGGCAGCATCACTCGGAGAGTGCTGCCAAACCGGCTTTGTTAAATGCAAGACGCCCGAAACCGCGACACACTTTTCGGTGTCATGCATCAGCGCTTGAGATGCCGGGTCAGGCGGCGCTCGATCCAGGCCCAGAGATGGCGTAGCGCCTCAACGATGGTGAGGTAGAAGATCGCTGCCCAGAGATAGGTCTGGTAATCGAAAGTGCGGGAGAAGGCGTAGCGGGTTTCGCCCATCAGGTCGAGCACGGTGATGATGGCGACGACCGCAGAGCCCTTGATCAAAAGGATAATCTCGTTGCCGTAAGGGCGAAGTGCGACGATCAAGGCCTGTGGCAGGATGATCTTGCGGAAGGCGATGTTCTTATGGATGCCGAGTGCCGCGGCCGCCTCGTGCTGGCCGTGCGGCACGCTTTCGATCGCGCCGCGCAGGATTTCCGCCTGGTAGGCCGCGGTATTGATGGTCATGGCAAAAAGGCCGCAATACCAGGCCTCGCGGAAGAACCACCAGATGCCGACGGCCTCAAGCTGCGGGCGGAATACGCCGAGGCCGTAATAGACCAGGAACAGCTGGGCAAGCAGCGGCGTGCCGCGAAAGAAATAGATGTAGCCGTAGGCCAGCGCATTCAGCACCCGGTTCCTTGACATGCGCGCCATGGCAAGCGGCAGCGACAAGATGGCGCCGCAGATGACGGAAATGAAAACGAGACTCAGCGTTATCCAGAGACCATGGAGGTAACGCGGCCCGTAGCGGGTGAATTTTTCCGGATCCCAACCATTGACGCCGGAAATGAGAAGAAGTGCTGCGAGCACAGCCCAGATGGCGACAAAGATATAGCCGGCCATACGCGCCGGCGTCATCGGCTTCATCACCTTGCGGGGCGCAGGCTGCGGCGGAATCAGCGTTTCGGCGTAGCTCATCGACGGACCTCCGAACGCTTGGCCCAACGCTCGACATAGACGAGCAGAAAGGAGGAGAGGACGGCGAGCACCAGATAGAGACAGCAGGCCACACCGTAAAAGAAGAAGGGTTCCTTGGTCACGCGCACGGCGACACTTGTCTGGCGCAGGATATCGGCAAGACTGATGATCGAGACGTAGGAGGTGTCCTTCAGCAGCACCATCCAGAGGTTCGTCAGGCCCGGCAGCGCAATACGCACGAGTTGCGGCAGGATAACGAGGCGTAATGTGCGGCCGCGATGCAGCCCCAGCGCGTCGCCGGCTTCATATTGTCCTTTGGGGATGGCGCGGAAGGCCGAGAGCAGCACTTCCGAACAGTAGGCCGAGAAAACGACAGAAAGCGCGATGACGCCGGCGAGGAAGGCGTTGATCTCGACCGGCGGCCCGTCATAACCGACGAAGGTCAGCAGAGACTGGATCAGCATCTGCATGCCGTAGTAGATGATGAAGAGCGTCAGAAGCTCCGGCAGGCCGCGGAAGATCGTCGTATAGATCCCGGCCGCCAGCCGCAGCGACTTTTCCTCCGACTGCTGGCCGAGCGCCACCAGGAAACCGATGGCGAGGCCGATCGGCAAGGTGACGATCGCCACCGAAACGGTGACCTGCAGGCCAAGAGCGATCTCGTCGCCCCAACCGGTATCGCCACAGGTGAGAATCGTCGACTGACCCAACCAAGTGAAGATGCCAACGGGTCCGCACAGCGGATCGAAAATGTGCACAACCCAGCTCCAGAAGGAGCCCAGCGCGGAAAATAATCCGCCCATGCGAGAATTCCCCTCACGGCTTTTGCCGTTTTAATCTTGCCATCTTTGTCAAACAAAAATGGCGGAAGAGCAAGCCTTCCGCCATTACCTTTGTCGGCCAGATAACGAATTTCTTATTCGCCGTAAACGTCGAAGTCGAAGTACTTGTCCTGGATCTTCTTGTATTCACCGCTGGCGCGGATCGCAGCGATCGCTGTGTTCAGCTTTTCCTTCAGCGGGTCGCCCTTGCGGATGGCAATGCCTGCGCCGTTGCCGTTGATTTCCTTGTCGACCGGCAGGGTCGTCAGAATCTTGCAGCAGGCGCCGGCGTCGGACTTGACCCATTCGGAGAGAACGACGACGTCGTCGATGACGGCGTCGACGCGGCCGCTGGCAACGTCGAGCTTGTATTCGTCAGCGGTCGGATAGAGCTTCAGCTCAGTGTCGGCGAGATGTTTCTCGGCATAGTTGGCGTGCGTCGTGGAGGTCTGCGCGCCGATCACCTTGCCCTTGAGGCCGGCGACGTCTGATATCGTCGAATCCTTCGGCACGGCAATGGCCGGCGGGGTGTTGTAGTACTTGTTGGAGAAGTCGACGAGCTTCAGACGCTCCGGCGTGATCGACATGGAGGAAACGATCATGTCGAATTTCTTGGCGTTGAGCGCCGGGATGATGCCGTCCCAGTCGGTGCTGACGAAGGAGCATTCGGCCTTCATTTCAGCGCAGAGCGCCTTGGTGATGTCGATGTCGAAGCCCTGGATCGTGCCGCTGGCATCAACGAATTCGAAGGGCGGATAGGTCGAATCGGTGCCGATCACATATTTCTCGCCATCGGCCATGGCCGAGCCGGCAAAAAGGGACATCGCCGCGATCGAGGCTGCCGCGAAAATACGGGTAGGATTAAGCATGAGGATCCTCTCTGTTGGTAGCCGCCGCTCCTTTTTCTCTTGGGCTGACGGCCGCAGTTCAACGGTCCCGAGACCGCCTTGCGGCGATAATCAGACTTTTTTTGATGGAATTGCAACACAAATCCCATCGCAATTGTGCGGTGCAAATAGCAGGCGAGATGAACGCGGGCAGACTGCAACATTCACGCGAGGTTAATCCCCACCTTCCTAGAACCGGAACAAATCGGCGGCTCGGCAATTGCCATTCCGCCGTTTCGCCTCAATGCGAAGCTAGGGGCGGAACCAGGGCCTTACGGCCTCAAGAAGCTCAAACAGGATCGAGGAAACCCGATGGGCATGAAATCAAGATTGTTCGCGAGCGCGGCTTTTCCGTTGCTTTCTCTTTCGCTTGCTCTACAGCCGGCAGCGGCGATGGCGGCCGTGCGCGACGTCACGACTCAGGCTTCGCCCGTGCGGCAGGCCGAGCAAGGCAGCTTCCAGGTTGCGCAGGATGCGCCTTCCGAAGAGGAGTTACTGAAGAAGAAGCGCAAGCAGAAGGAGGAAGCCCCGGCCGAACAGGCGCCGGCCGCCGAGAAGCCGGCGCAGCAGGAAGCGCCCGCCGAAAAGCCGAAGGCTGAGCGGAAGGAAGCTCCGGCGCCCGAACCCAAGGCAGCGCCGGAACCGCCCAAGGCCGAAGCCGCGCCGAAAGCGGAGCCTGCTCCGCAGCCGGAAAGCAAGCCGGAGCGGAAAGCCAAATCGGAAGCCCAGCCCGAGGCAAAGCCGGAGGCCGAGCCGCAGCAGCCGGTAACCCAGGACAAGCCGAAAAAGCCGAAGAAACAGGAAACGCAGCAGGCCGAGCCCGAACAGCAGCCGGCGGCCAAGGAAGCTCAGCCGGAGACGGACCAGGCACAGCCAGAAGCCAAGCCGGAAGGCGGCAAGCGAGATAAAGGGCAGGACAAGGCCCAGGGTCGGGATAAAGGCAAGGGCAAGGCCGAGAAGGAGGCCCAGCCTGCCGCGCCTGAGGCCGTGACGCCGACCGCCGAGCCGGCCAAACCCGAAACCAAGCCGGAGGAAAAACCCGCCGCCGAAGCGCCGGCCGAGAAAAAGCCGGCAAAGGGCGAGACTGCAGCACCCGCAGACAAAGCACCTACGGACAAGACGACCGAAGACAAGGCGGCGGCCCCGGAAGCTGCGCCTGCCGAAAAGCCCAAGGATGGCGCGGCGGCAAAGCCTGCCGGCGAACAGCCCGCCGGCGAAAAGCCGGCTGCGCCCGCGACTGACACTGCCCAGCCGCTGCCGGATGCCAGTGGCGGCCAGCAGGTGGAGCAAGCCATTCCAGCACCGGAAAAGGCTTCGCCCGAGGAGCTGGAGCGCCGTAAGAAGATCGCCGCAGATCCGGCCAAGAGCAGCGAAACCGTCGTGCTGCCGGTGGAGAACGGTGCCGCTGTGCTCGACAGCGACAAGGATGCCGACCGCAGCAAGGGCCGGGAAGGCCGCCGCGACCGCGACAGGCAGCGCGCCGACAGCCAGGAGGTGAAGGTGCCGACCTCGGATGCCGATGCACAGGCCGCCACTGGCGCCAAGGCGCCGGCGCCGGTCAAGCTCGAGGCGGTGACCCGCGAGAAGGGCAGGAAGCTCGACGAGCGGCCGCAATTCGTCCGTCCCGACGGCGCGCGCTTTGACGATCGCGGCGACGACAGCCGTGTGATCATCCAGTACGACAACAGGACGATCGTGCGCGGCGACGACGACAGGCGTTTCCTGCGCGACGGCGAACGGCCGAGCTACGAGGAGCTCTCCGGCGACCGCTACCGCGAGACGATCACACGGCCGGAAGGTTACCGCATCGTGACGATCCGCAACCGCTACGGCGACATCATCCAGCGGTCGCGCGTCGATGCCCGCGGACGCGAGAACGTGCTCTACTATTCGCAGGACCTCTATGACGATCCGGACCGCGACTATTTCGAGGATCCGGGCGCCGACCTGCCGCCGATGCGGCTGCGCGTACCGCTCAGCGACTACATCATCGACACCCGCAGCGACCCGAACCGGGACTATTACGAGTTCCTGAGCGAGCCGCCGGTCGAGCCGGTGGAGCGCGTCTATTCGCTGGACGAGGTGAAGTATTCGGCCCGCATCCGCGATAAGGTGCGCCGCATCGACCTCGACACGATCACCTTCGCGACCGGTAGCGCCGACATTCCGATGACCCAGGCGCGCACGTTGCGCAAGGTCGCCGACGCGATCAGTCAGGTGCTCGAGAAGGATCCGAGCGAGACCTTCCTGATCGAGGGTCATACGGATGCTGTCGGCTCAGACCAGAGCAACCTGATCCTCTCCGACCAGCGGGCAGAATCCGTCGCCAACGTGCTCACCGACGTCTACGGCATCGCGCCGGAGAACCTTGCGACGCAGGGCTATGGTGAGAGCTACCTCAAGGTCAACACGTCGGCCCCTGAGCAGGAAAACCGCCGCGTCACCATCCGCCGCGTCACGGCACTGGTCCGCCCGGTCGCTGCCAACAAGTGATGATGTGGGTGCCCCTCTCCATTCTTGGGAGGGGCATTCCGCCTTTGCTTCTTCTTTCCAAGTGGTTTGAAGGACGGTTGAGAAGTGCGGCTCGCTCCCTGTTCTCCGCCAGCGGGAGGTGCCGGCAGGAGAGCAGATTGTCGTCGATCATCGAGGCATTGCGACGCCCTTTAGCGCCTATGCGGTGCTGCCGACGCCACCATGAAGGCTCACAGCTGCTCACGCCTGCCGGTGCGGTTCTCCTCCCGCCCGGATGACCAGAGTTGGATCCCCTATTCTCCGTAGGGGATCCAGATATTCTTCACATCCACAGCGCGGCGAAGGTATAGCGCGCCTTCGCCAGCGGCTCTGTCCATCCAGTCCGTCGCCTTGCCATTGTCCACGAAGGTTCGCTTGAGATTGCCCGAAGACAGCTTCTCCACCGTCGTCGAAAGTTCCGCCGAGCCGAAGGCCCACAACGCATCAACGTCATTGTGCGCGGCAAGGGTCTTTGCCAGTTCGATCGCCGACCCGGTGACGATATTGACGACACCGGCAGGCACATCCGACGTTTCCAGAACGGAATAGAAATCCGTGACCGAAAGCGGGAAGGGCTCACTCGGCACCACGACGACACGATTGCCGGTGGCAATCAACGGCGCAACCATACTGATAAAACCGAGCAGCGGCGCTTCCGGCGGGCAAATGACGCCAACAACGCCGATGGCTTCCGGCATGGCCAGGGCAACGCCGCGAAGCGGCGGCTGGTGAATGCCGCCCTCGTATTTGTCCGCCCAGGCTGCGTAGGTGAAGAGACGGGAAATCGCGGCGTCGACCTCGGCATTTGCATTGGCTGCGGAAGGTCCGGTCATCGCTGTTATCCGCGAGGCGAACTCGTCGGCGCGGCCACTGAGGTTTTCGGCGATGTAATAGAGAATCTGGGCGCGGTTATGAGTGGTCGCATTCGACCAGGCGGAGGCGGCCTGTGCGGCAACCACCGCATTGCGGATGTCCTTGCGGTTGCCTTCGCCGACCTCCCCGATCGCCTTGCCCTTGGCCGAGGCGATGACACGGGAATAATTGCCGTCCGGGCGCGCCTGCTTGCCGCCGATGAAGAGCTTTGCCGTCCGGTCGATGCTTGGCAGGGCAAAATCGCCGGCAACCGGCTTTACTTGCGAAAGTGCGGGCATTGCTGCGCGCGCCTTGCGACCGACCCAAGCCTTCGGCTTCAGATATTCGTAGCAACCTTCGCGTCCGCCTTCGCGGCCGAATCCGGATTCGCGCTTGCCGCCAAAACCGACGGCGGCATCGAAAAGATTGGTGGCATTCACCCAGACCACGCCGGCTGCAAGCTTTGCCGCAACGTTCAGCGCCAAGCCGATCGTCTCGCTCCAGACGCTGGCGGCGAGGCCGTAGCGGGTGTGATTGGCAAGCTGGATAGCCTCTTCCGGTGTCCGGAAAGTCATGGAGACCGCAACCGGCCCGAAGATTTCCTCGGTCGCGACGATCGATGTCGGCTGCACGCCGCTGAGAAGCGTCGGCGGGTAGAAGCTGCCGCCCTTCGGCAGGTCGATCTTAGCCTGATGCAGTGTCGCGCCTTCTGAAACTCCCTTTTTCACTAGCGCTTCGATACGCGTCAACTGCACGGGCGCGATGATCGCACCCATATCGATGCACTTGTCCAAAGGCTGACCGACCCGCAATGTCTGCATCCGGCGCTTCAGCCGCTCGTGGAAAAGATCGGCGATGCCTTCCTGGACCAGCAGCCGCGAACCGGCGCAGCAGACCTGTCCCTGATTGAACCAGATCGCGTCGACCACGCCTTCGACGGCGCCGTCGATATCGGCGTCGTCAAAAACGACGAAAGGTGACTTGCCGCCGAGTTCCAGCGTCAGCGATTTACCGCTACCTGCGGTACGCTCGCGAATGACGCGCCCGACTTCGGTCGATCCGGTAAAGGCAATTTTGTCGATATCCTCATGCCCGACGAGCAGCGCGCCTGTTTCGCCTTCTCCCGTCACGATATTGAGCACGCCCGCCGGAAGGCCCGCCGCGGATGCCAGTTCGGCAAAGAGAAGCGCCGTCAGCGACGTGAATTCGGCAGGCTTCAGGATGACGGCGTTGCCGAGCGCCAAAGCCGGCGCCACTTTCCAGGCCAGCATCAGGAATGGGAAATTCCACGGGATGATCTGGCCGACGACGCCCACCGGCACATGATCGGCGAATTCCGTGTCCTGGATCTGCGCCCATCCGGCGTGATGATAGAAATGACGGGCTGCCAGTGGCACGTCCAGATCGCGGGTTTCGCGGATCGGCTTGCCGTTGTCGATTGCCTCGACCACAGCAATCAGACGCGCATGGCGCTGGATCATCCGGGCAAGCGCATAGAGATGGCGCGCGCGCGCGTGGCCCGGCAGTCGCGCCCATGACGCCTGTGCCTTGCGGGCCGCAGCAACCGCGTTGTCCACGTCCGCCGCGCCGCCGTTCGCGAGCTTCGCCAGGACCTTGCCGGTGGCTGGCTCGAACGTGTCGAAGTTCTTGCCCGACGCGGAGGGCACGAACGCGCCGTTGATGAAGTGACCGAAACCGGAAGCGTGGCGCGCTAGCCAGTCGCGAGCTTCGATATCGGATTCAGGGGCAGGGCCGTAGGACATTTCGTCGAAATACTTTGCAACAGTCATCTGGATCATCCAATCGGGTGTCTGTTGAGGGCCGAATAGGCACCGGTGACGTGATGCTCCAGCTGCCGCTCGATATCCGCGAGCAAGCTTGATGCACCGATGCGGAAGAGATCAGGCTCCAGCCACTCGCGCCCCAGTTCGTCCTTCATCAGGAACTGGTAGTTCAACACGTCTTTCGCCGCGGAAATGCCACCGGCCGGCTTGTAGCCGATCTTGATACCGGTGCGCTCCTGGTAGGCGCGGATCGCCCGCAGCATGGTCAATGTGACGGCCAGCGTCGCATTGACGCCTTCCTTGCCGGTCGAGGTCTTGATGAAATCGGCTCCCGCCATCATGCAGACCAACGAGGCCCTGGCGACATTGCGGAGTGTCTTCAGGTCGCCGGTCGCCAGAATGGCCTTGACATGCGCATCACCGCAGGCGGCGCGATATTCCGTCATTTCCTCGTAGAGTGCTGTCCAGTTGCCGGTCAGCACATGCTCACGGGTGATGACGATGTCGATTTCCTTCGCGCCATCGGCAACCGACGCCTCGATTTCCTTGACCTTGAGGTGGTGCGGGCTGAGGCCGGCGGGGAAACCGGTCGAAACCGCGGCGACCGGAATGCCGGAATCTCCGAGCGCCTCGACGGCCGTTGCAACAAAACGATGGTAGACGCAGATGGCGCCGGTTGTGATCGAACGGCCGCTCATGCCGAGCGAATCCAGAATGTCGGCGCGTACCGGATTCATCGCCTTCGCGCACAACCGCTTGACGCGCTCGGGAGTATCATCGCCGTTCAACGTCGTCAGATCGATGCAGGTAACCGCCTTCAGGAGCCAAGCCGCTTGTACATCCTTTTTGACGGTTCGGCGTCCGGGAAGCGAGGCTATGCGGCGCTCGGTGGCAGACAGGTTGACCCGGGTGTCAAGCACCCACGACAGATCGAGTTCCATACCGGTATTGCGCGGCCGGTTATGGGTGAGGTCCGGCGATCGCGAAGGGGCTCCATGATGCGCCGCGCTTGCCGCATTGTGAACAGCAACGGTTTCCAAGTAGAATCCTCCTGGTCAGAGCGTGAAGGTCCTGTTGCCATCCGTGCAGATGCACGCAGCGGAAGCTTCACAACTGGCTCAAATGTGATCTTTTTTTCATTGTTTGTGAGGTTTGCATCACCGTGCCGCCGCGTCAAGTTTAGATTTCGACAGACGCAGAAAAACGCGGATTTCTCAGTCGAAATCGGTCATGCCGTTTTCGGTGATGACCACATCGAATGACTTCATGTCGCTGAAAAAGGCTGGTTTCAGCTTGCCGATTTTGCTGCTGTCGGCGAGAAGAATATTCTTTCGTGCCCGGGACATCGCTTTTTTCTTGATCTCCGCTTCGTGAAAATGCGCGCAGGTCGCGCCACGCCGGGCATCGACACCGGCTGCAGAAAGAAATGCCACGTTGATCACAAGCTGATCGAGCATTTCCAGCCCTGAGGCACCGGAAAAGCTCGCCGATGCCGGGTGGTAAAGACCACCGAGCATAACAAGGCGAACGTTGGGTTTTCGCGTCAGACGATCGGCGACATTCATGGCGTAGCAGATCGCCGTTATGTGAATCCGGTCTGGGAGAAGATCGACCAGATAAGGCAAGGTGGTGCCGCAATCGAAAAACACCGTGTCATCATGGTGAATGTAATCAATGGCTTGCGTGCAAACTTGCCGTTTTGCAGCGGCATGACTGTCGGCCGCCTTGGAAATTTCATAGGGATCGCTTTCCGCTTCGACAGCCGGAACGATATGGCCGCCGAGAAACGCGAACTGGCCTGCATTGGCGCTGACATCACGCCGAACCGTCATCTCCGAGACGCCCAGGATCTCGGCAGCATTCTTGATGTGCAGAATGCGATGTTGTGAAAGGGCCTCGGATAAGACTGCGATGCGCCGGCCCCTGCGACTATCCATATCGCATGTCTCCCTTATCATTCAGACTGCACTAGTGTTCTGATGAAAATTTAACAAAGGACTGCCATTCCCATCTAGTTTTTCCCTTGATCTACGATCCGGCATTTGCGCCGAGATATAGCTGCTGCACCAACCGGTTGCGCGCGACATGGCGTATCGCCTCAATTTTATAGGGAAACCGCTCGATTTGAAATGAGAATTTGTGACTGATCTTCCATTTTTTGATGGAATAGTCACAAAACTGTATAGGTGGTGCCGACTTCTGCTGCGGGGAGCGGGTGACGACGAGCGCGACATTCCCGGCCGGCAGGGGCGACATCGTCACGCCTCTGGTCGGGTAGCCTTCCGACCAGAGGCTTCATCCTCGCGATTGCGCGCTACTCGCCGGCTTTCCTTGCTGCCGTTTCGATCGCATCGGCAACCTTTTCAGGTTGGGAGGCGAAGACGGCGTGGCTGGCCTTGATCTCAGTCACGTCGCTGCCGGCACGTTTTGCCATGTCACGCTCGAGCTCGGGGTTGATGGAGCGATCCTCGGTAGCGACGATCGACCAGCTTTTCTTTGTCCGCCATGCCGGTTGGGTGATCTTGGCGGAGAATGCTTGCTTCGAGGCGAAGACCTGTGACTTTGCCATGAAATCGGCTTCGGCTTGCGGAAGGTCGGCTGCGAAATCCGAGGCGAAGGCGCCCGGATCGAGATAGAGATATTTGCCGTCCTTCGTTTCCCTTATATCCATGCTGCCGGCAGGCTTCGAGCTGGCGAGACTGAGCAGACTTTCGCCCTTGTCGGGCTGGAACGCCGCGACGTAGACGAGGCCCGCGACATTGGGATCGTTACCGGCTTCGGTGATGACCACGCCGCCATAGCTGTGGCCGACGAGCAGGGTTGGTCCTTCTTGCAGGTCGAGAACGCGCTTGGTCGCCGCCACATCGTCGTCGAGCGAGGTGATGGGCTGTTGGACGATGGTGACGTTGAAGCCGCGCTTCTCAAGAATGTCCGTCGCCTTGCGCCATCCCGAGCCGTCGGCCAGCGCGCCGTGGACGATCACGATATTCTTGACCGCGGCAGCCTCTGCCGCGAATGCGATGGCGGTGGTGGCAAAGGCAAGGGCTGCCGTAAAGATGAGACGTTTGTTCATGACTATTACTCCTTTGGTTGACGTTGATGATCGGGATAGTGATGCGTCTCGGGCTCAGCCGAAGGTGAAGGCGTAGGCCTGCACACCAGGGTCGAGGAAGCTGATCTCGAAGTTGCGGGCGGCGACCGTGCCGGACTGGCGGACGAGCTGGTAAAGCTTGGTCGCGGTCACCGTACCGTTGCCGTTGGCATCGATGTCTGCGCCGTGGTCAGGTCCTGGCGCCTTGCCGTCGATCTTCACCTGGAAGCGGATCGGCTTGTCGCCGGCGCCGGGACCAAGAACGAGATGCAGATCGCGGGCGCTGAAGCGGTAGGTGATGCCGCCGCCCGGCTGATCAAGCGTCGCCTGATCCCGGCCGACGGTCCAGGTTCCGGACAGGCCCCAGCTATTGAGGCCGGGTGCGGCGATCGAATAGTTTTTCGCCGTGTCGGCCTGCAGCCCTTCCGGAGAGGCGAAGTTCGCCGCCTGTTCGTAGCCGAGATAGGTCTCGCCGGAGCGGATATTGCCGAGATCAGGACCTGCTTCCACGCCCTTGGCATCAGGTACGACCGGCGCGCTTGCCGTCGTCTGGCTGCCGGCTTCGCGCAGCAGGTCCTGAATGGCCTTTTCGGTCCTGCTGTAATTGCCTTCGCCAAAATGGTGGTACCGGATCTGGCCTTTGGCATCGATCAGATAAGCGGCAGGCCAGTAGCTGTTTTCGAAGGCGCGCCAGATGCTGTAATCATTGTCGATCGCAACGGGATAGCCGATCTGAAAGTCGCCGATCGCCTTCTTGACGTTGTCGATCTTCTTCTCGAAGGCAAATTCCGGGGCGTGGACGCCGATCACGACGAGGCCCTGATCCGCATATTTTTCGGCCCAGGCCCTGACATAGGGGATGGTGCGAATGCAGTTGATGCAGGAATAGGTCCAGAAATCGACGAGCACGACCTTGCCGCGCAGCTGTTCCGTGGTGAGAGGCTCAGAGTTCAGCCATTCGACCGCGCCGGCGAGCGAAGGGGCGTGGCCTTCGACGGGCAAGTCGCTACGGAAGGGCTTCTTCTCATCAGCTGCGGCGATCATCACCTCCTTGCTCGCCACCTCGGAGGATGCGCCGCCCAAGGGCTTCGCATGCAGCCTGTCAAGCACGGCCTGTTCCAGGGACGCGGTGCTGGCATAGGAAATCCGCGCCAGCAGGCTGGTATCCAGTCCAAGCGCAATGACGACGACACCCGCCAACACGGCAGCGCCGAGCACCTGGCGAATCCGGTCGCCAAGGCCGAGGGAGCGCTTCATGGCGGCAAAGAGCTTGCCGCCGACAAGCAGGGCGACGGCAAGCGAACTTGCAGCACCAGCGGCATAAGCGATCAGCAGGAAGGTTGTTTGCAGATTGGCGCCCTGCAATGCAGCTCCGGTCAGCACAAGGCCGAGGATCGGACCGGCGCAGGGCGCCCAGAGCAGTCCGGTGGCGACACCGAGAAGAAGCGCGCTCTTCACTGTCGTGGTGCCGCGCCCGCCGCCGGTGGCGTTCATAAGATTGTTGCCAAGGTCGACGATCGGCCGGGCAAGCGTGCTTGCGATTCGCGGTGAAAGCAGGCTTGCGCCAAAGAG
The DNA here is from genome assembly GCF_002953715.1 of Rhizobium leguminosarum. GTDB lineage: Bacteria > Pseudomonadota > Alphaproteobacteria > Rhizobiales > Rhizobiaceae > Rhizobium > Rhizobium leguminosarum_V. The sequence goes on along the minus strand of NZ_CP025012.1, from coordinate 2,375,385 downwards.
GGCAAGCAGGACGATGGCGGCAAGGCGGCCATATTCATTGGCGCGAATGGCCCAGCTGCCACCGACTGCGGCAAGTGTGGCGACCAGCGCGAAAGTGGCGGCCATGCCTGCCAGCATCGGCAGCGTGCTTCTGACGAAGGGCTGTCCGGCGCGGGCGAAGACGAAGGGGAGTATGGGCAGGATACACGGGCTGAGGATCGTCAGTGCGCCTCCGAGATAGGCAATGATCAGAAGTGTCATCATCGTTTCCTTTGAAACCGATTGATCGGGCTCTGGGCGGCGATGGGGCCTGAACCAGCAACGGCGGGGATATGGCCGGTGTGAAGTATCCCCGATGTGTCCGGCTTTGCGGGAAAATGTACCGAAGTGTCGGGGTCGGGCCGCGGCGATACAAAGCGATACAAACTGCCGCAGTGGCGAGGAAACGGCTGCGGCCAATGCGACCACTTGCTGCGGCAGCGCGATTGTATCGGAATGTATCCAGGTGACCGGAAGCTACACCCGCATTCAAAAAACGGTTGCTTACGACATATCGGGGATACAAGTAGAGCGCCTTTTCGCGACGTGATCCATTCGACAGGAGAGACCGATGTCAGAGCAAATCAACCATCACCGCCGCCGTTTCTTCGGCATGACGGCAGTCGCCCTTGCGGCCGTCGAATTCGGCGTGGCCGGCACGGCCGCCGCCCAGTCGTCTGCGACTGCCGCATCGGTGCCAGCTATAAAACCCGGAACCAACACGTCCTTCGAAGCGCTGAAGCAGGTCAAGGCAGGCGTGCTCGACATCGGTTATGCCGAGGCGGGAAAGGCGGATGCCCCGGTCGTATTGCTGCTGCATGGCTGGCCCTATGACATCTATAGTTTCGTCGATGTCGCGCCGCTGCTTGCCTCGGCAGGTTACAGGGTGATCGTGCCTTATCTGCGCGGTTACGGGACGACGCGCTTCCTGGACGACCAGACGCCGCGCAACGGCCAGCCGTCAGCGCTCGCCGCCGATATGATCGCGCTGCTCGATGCGCTCGATATCGAGAAGGCTGTGATTGCCGGTTACGACTGGGGGGGGCGGACCGCCAACATCATGGCGGCGCTCTGGCCCGAGCGCTGCAAGGCGATGGTATCGGTGAGCGGCTACCTGATCGGCAGCCAGGAGGCCAACAAGAAGCCGCTTCCGCCGAAAGCCGAACTTGCCTGGTGGTACCAGTTCTATTTCGCCACCGAACGCGGTCGTCAGGGATACGAGAGCAACACCCATGATTTCGCAAAGCTTATCTGGCAGACGGCATCGCCGAAGTGGAACTTCGACGATGCGACATTCGACAGGTCGGCCGCTGCCTTCGACAATCCCGATCACGTTGCGATCGTCATTCACAATTATCGCTGGCGCCTGGGGCTTGTCGAAGGCGAGGCCAAGTACGATGCCTACGAGACGACGCTCGCCGCCACGCCTGTCATTTCGGTGCCGACCATCACCATGGAGGGCGATGCAAACGGTGCGCCGCATCCGCAGCCTTCCGCTTATGCCGGAAAATTCTCCGGCAAATACGAGCATCGCACGATCGGCGGCGGCATTGGCCACAACCTGCCTCAGGAAGCGCCGCAGGCCTTCGCGCAAGCTGTCATAGACGTCGATCGCTTCTAGATCGGCGCCATTACAGCGCCGCGCGTCTTTTCAAACGCGCATAAGACGCTGTAACACTTTGAATTGCTGCACAATTCCTTAAATCGATTCCGATTTAAGGAATTGTGCAGCAGGTCGCAGAGCCTCGTTGCTCCGGCCGGCGGAATATGCGTAGCTCGCGTCAACCGCCTCGACATCGAGGCGGAGGGCGGGGGCCGCTTCTATCGGTAAGGAATAGGGAAATATGGATCATGTCGATCACATCCTGATCGTCGATGACGATCGCGAAATCCGCGAGCTGGTCTCGGGCTACCTGCAAAAGAACGGCCTGCGCACGAGCGTTGCCGCGGACGGACGCCAGATGCGCAGTTTTCTCGAAGCCAATGCCGTCGACCTGATCGTGCTCGATGTGATGATGCCCGGCGATGACGGGCTGGTGCTGTGCCGCGAACTGCGCGCCGGCCGGCACAAGGCGATCCCGATCCTGATGCTGACGGCCCGCACCGACGAGATGGACAGGATCCTCGGGCTGGAGATGGGCGCCGACGACTATCTTCCCAAGCCCTTTGCCGCACGGGAACTGCTCGCCCGCATCAAGGCGGTGCTGCGGCGCACGCGGATGTTGCCGCCCAACCTGCAGATCAGCGAGGCCGGACAATTGCTGACCTTCGGCGACTGGCGGCTCGATACGGTGGCCCGGCACCTTCTCGACAAGGAGGGGACCGCGATTGCGCTCAGCGGCGCCGAATACCGTCTGCTTCGCGTGTTCATCGACCATCCGCAGCGGGTGCTCAATCGCGACCAGCTTTTGAGCCTGACGCAGGGCCGCGACGCCGATCTCTTCGATCGCTCTATCGATCTCCTGGTCAGCCGCCTGCGTCAGAGGCTGGGCGACGATGCGCGCGAACCGACCTACATCAAGACGGTGCGCAGCGAAGGCTATGTGTTTTCGGTTCCGGTCGAAATCTTGGAGCTGCGCCAATGAAGGCGGCAATCCGCTTGCGTTCGGGCCTGACGTGGCCGAGCACGTTGCGGTCGCGGATCTTTCTCATCCTGCTGATCGGATTGGCCTTGGCCTACGGGCTGTCGTTCAGTGTGCTCTATATGGAGCGCTACATGTCGGCCAAAGCCGTGATGCTCGGCACGCTGGAAAGCGACGTTGCAACGTCGATTGCCGTTCTCGATCGGCTTCCGCCAGGCGAACGCGGCGATCTGCTCGATCGGCTGAGCCGCGGCAACTATCGTTTCCTGCTCGGGCCCGGCCTTCCCGGCGTGCCTGACATGTCAAGCAAAGGGGCGGAAATCTCAGGAAAGATCGAGGAGGCCATCGAGCACCGCTTTCCCATCCGGATCGAACGAATTCCTGGCGATGTGAACCGGCTGCAGGCGCATCTGACGCTCAGCGACGGAAGCCCGTTGACGATCGACGTCACGCCGAAGGGTGTCATGCCGATTGCCGCATGGCTGCCCTATGTCTTTGTCGTCCAGATGGTGCTGCTCATCCTCTGCACCTGGTTCGCGGTTCGCCAGGCGATCCGGCCGCTCGGCGAGCTTGCCGCCGCCGCCGATGCTCTTGACCCGAACAAGGACGGTCCGGCTATGAGTGAGGCGGGGCCGAGCGAGGTCGCGCATGCGGCAAGAGCGTTCAACGCGATGCGGGAGAGGATCGCCCATTACCTCGAAGAGCGCGTCCAGATACTGGCGGCCATCTCGCATGACCTGCAGACGCCGATCACCCGCATGCGGCTGCGCGCCGACATGGCGGAGGATTCGCCGGAGAGGGACAAGCTGGTGCACGATCTCGGCGAGATCCAGCGCCTTGTTCAGGACGGCATTGCTTATGCACGCAGTGCGCATGGCGATGGCGAGAAGAGTGCCCGCATCGATCTCGCCTCGTTCATCGACAGCATAGCCTACGACTACCAGGATACTGGAAAGGCCGTCACTGTCGTCGGCCTGGTTCAGGGTGCTGCCTTCACCAAGCCGCATGCTCTTCGCCGTATCCTGTCGAACTTCATCGACAATGCGCTGAAGTTTGCCGGTGCTGCCGAGATCAGCGTCGAGCGCAGCGCCGAGAACGATATCGTCATATCAGTCATGGACCGCGGGCCGGGAATTCCGGACGATATGCTGGAAGCCGCCATGCAGCCTTTCTTCCGGCTGGAGCAATCCCGCAACCGGGAGACGGGCGGCACCGGTCTCGGTCTTGCGATCGCCCAGCAGCTGACGGCCAAGATCGGCGGATCACTCCGGCTCTACAATCGCGCCGGCGGTGGTCTGGCGGCGGAAGTCACCATTCGTTGACGTCGGCAGTCACCGCAAAATTTCGAGATGTTTGTATGTAAAGATGTCCTCGATATCGGATGCTACGTTTTGTGACATTTCGGGCGATTTCGGAAACATGGCGGATATATCCGTCGGTCAAACCACACTCCGTCAACCCGGCCGCGCAGCGCGGCCAGTCGCCTGGAGCGACGCAACACAAGGAGTGTTCCATGACAAAGATCGACAAGGTTCTCTATACCGGCAAGACCCACACGACGGGCGGGCGCGACGGCGCGTCGCACAGCGACGACGGCCAGCTGGATATCAAGCTTTCGCCTCCGGGCAGCAACCGCGCCGGCACCAATCCCGAACAGCTTTTCGCCGCCGGCTGGTCTGCCTGCTTCATCGGCGCGATCGGCTTCGCCGCGGCTAATCAAAAGGTCAAGCTTCCAGCCGATCTTGCCGTTGACACCGAGGTTGATCTCGGAACCGCCGATGGCGGCTATTTCCTGCAGGCCCGTCTCAAGGTCAGCCTGCCCGGGATCGAAGCGGATGTGGCACGAGCCCTCATTGAAGAGGCTCACCAGACCTGCCCCTATTCGAAGGCCACGCGCGGCAATATCCATGTCGAATTGACCGTTGCCTGATGGATGGATTCCTCGCCGGCCATTGGCTGCGGCGGACAGGGGACGGGAGCCGAAAGCAAACAGGACGAGGCCGATCGGGCCTCGTCGATGGAGGATTTGATGAGATTGATGATCATCTGTTTTTTGGGAGTGGCGGTCTTCGCCGCGCCCTGCATCTACGACGTAAGCTCGCAGGAGCCTTCGCCGCTCGCAGGCCTCGTCACGGCGGCATCCGCAGCTTCGTCTTCCGGGGAGCAGCGGCCGCTCCAGCCGATCCCGGCGTCGAGGCAACTGCTCTTCTGACCTCACCAAAGGAGAAAGACCGTGAAGCTCTATCAGAATGAAATTTCCTCGGCGACATCTCGCGTCCGCATCGCGCTCGCCCTGAAGGGACTGACGGCAGAAGCGCTGCCGGTCAGCATCCTCGGTGAAGATGCCGAGAGCCGGCAGGCCGGATATCGCAGCGTCAATCCGCAGGGGCTCGTGCCGGCCTTGCTGACGGATAGCGGCGTCCTCATCACACAGTCGCTGGCGATCGTCGAATATCTCGACGAGATAAAGCCTGAACCGCCGTTATTGCCTGACACCGCGGAAGGCCGGGCGCAGGCGCGGTCGATCGCGCTTGCGATCGCAGCCGAGATCCACGCGCTGCTGCCGCCGCGGATCGGCCTGCATCTCGGCAGGACCTTCCGGGCGGATGCCGATGCCATTACCACCTGGAATCGTCATTGGGTCGGTGAAGGAATGGCCGCGGTCGAGACGATGATCGCTGGCCGCAGACAGGGAGCTTTCGCTGTTGCGGATCAGCCTGGTATTGCCGACATCTTCCTCTTCCCGCAAGCGATCAGCTCCCGGCGCCTCGGCTTCGATCTCGCCCGCTGGCCCAATATCGCGGAGATTGTCGCCGGACTGGAGGCGATACCGGCTTTCCAGGAGAACGCACCGGCGCCGAGACGATGATCCAATCTATGAAGAATCGGCCGCAAGTGACTGCGGCCGATTCTCTTCTGGTGTTCTAGCCTTGGCGACAAGACGTCACCTTTATGGCCCGTCCGCCGCTTTTAGCGGTTGACCCTTGCCTGCAGATGCGCGGGATAACGATCGCCTTCCACCTTGATCGTGGCCAGCGCGCTTTCGATGCTGGCAAGATCCTCAGCCGTCAGTTCGACTTCAGCGGCCTGGATGTTCTCCTCGAGGCGGTGCAGCTTGGTTGTGCCGGGGATCGGCACGATCCAGGGCTTCTGCGCCAGCAGCCATGCGAGTGCTACTTGGGCGGAGGTTGCCTTTTTGCGGGCGGCGATTTCTCCGAGACGATCGACGAGCGCCTGGTTGGCCTTTCGTGCCTCTTGAGAAAAGCGCGGCACGACGTTGCGGAAATCCTTGCCGTCGAAGGTGGTCGTTTCGCTGATCGCGCCAGTCAGAAAGCCCTTACCGAGCGGGCTGAAGGGAACGAAACCGATGCCGAGTTCTTCGAGCGTCGGCAGGATTTCTTGCTCGGGTTCGCGCCACCACAGCGAATATTCGCTCTGCAGTGCCGCCACCGGCTGGACGGCATGGGCGCGGCGGATCGTCTGGGCGCCGGCTTCCGAGAGGCCGAAATGTCTGACCTTGCCTTCTTCGATCAGCGCCTTGACCGTGCCGGCGACATCCTCGATCGGAACATCGGGGTCGACGCGATGCTGATAGAACAGATCGATGACATCAGTCTTCAAACGCTTCAGCGCCTGGTCGGCCACCGTGCGGATCTGTTCCGGCCGGCTGTTCATGCCGCTCTGGCCGCCATTGGCATCGAAGTTGAAACCGAATTTCGTGGCGATCACCACCTCCTCGCGGAAGGGGGCGAGGGCCTCTCCCAGAAGCTCTTCGTTCTTATAGGGGCCGTAGGCCTCGGCCGTGTCGAAGAAGGTCACGCCGCGTTCAAATGCCCGCCGGATCAGTGTGGTCGCTTCCTGAATATCTGTCGCCGGGCCATAGCCGTAACTCAGCCCCATGCAGCCGAGACCGATGGCCGAGACTTGAAGTCCACTCTTTCCAAGTTCACGCTTCTGCATAGAAATTTCCTTTTCTAACCTTGGTATTGCGTGTCGGTGACATGCTCCATCCAGTCGACGACCTTGCCGTCGAGCTGTTCCTGGATGGCGATATGGGTCACCGCCGTCGTCGGCGATGCGCCGTGCCAATGGCGTTCAGCCGGTGCGAACGAGACGACGTCGCCGGCGCGGATCTCCTCGACGGGACCGCCTTCGCGCTGCACGCGACCGAAGCCCGATGTGACGATCAGCGTCTGGCCGAGCGGATGAGTGTGCCAGGCGGTGCGGGCTCCGGGCTCGAAGGTGACGCTGGCGCCAGCCGCACGTGCGGGGCTGGTCACGGCAAACAGCGGGTCGACACGCACGCTGCCGGTAAACCAATCGGCTGGTCCCTTGGCCGAAGGCTGCGAACCGCTTCGCTTGATCTCCATCTTTGTCTTCCTTTCGATGTCGGGGTGGACGTGTCTACTCGAGTAGCAAGGTATTTAGGGCGTGCGCCAGGTCGCGATTAGATGGTATAAACGGCAAGAACCCATGAGAAAGTTTCATAAATGCCGCGCCCCGCCGTCAACGACCTCATCGCCTTCCTTGCCGTTGCACGCGCACAGAGCTTCACGAAGGCGGCGGGCAAGCTGGGTGTGTCGCAATCGGCGCTCAGCCACACCATCCGCGGGCTCGAGGAGCGGCTTGGACTGCGATTGCTGACACGCACGACCCGCAGCGTCGCGCCGACAGAGGCGGGCGAACGTCTGCTCGTTTCCATCGGACCGCGGCTCGACGAGATCGAGAGCGAGCTGGCTGCCTTGAGCGCGTTCCGGGAGAAGCCGGCAGGCACCATCCGCATCAATGCCGGCGAGCATGCGGCCGATGCCGTCCTCTGGCCCGCCTTGGAAAAGCTGCTGCCCGATTATCCTGATATCAATGTCGAGATCATCGTCGACTACGGTCTGACCGACATCGTCGCCGAGCGTTACGATGCTGGGGTGCGGCTTGGCGAACAGGTGGCGAAAGACATGATCGCGGTGCGCATTGGCCCCGACATGCGCATGGCCGTGGTCGGTTCTCCCGCATATTTCGGCACCAGGCCGAAACCACTGACGCCACAGGAGCTTACGGATCACAATTGCATCAATCTGCGCCTACCGACCTATGGCAGCGTTTATGCATGGGAGTTCGAGAAGGATGGGCGCGAACTCAGGGTTCGGGTCGAAGGGCAATTGGTATTCAACAATATAGCGCTGCGGCTGAACGCAGTACTGGCAGGTCTGGGGCTGGCATACATGCCGGAGGACCTGGTCGAGGCGTATCTTGCCGACGGGCGGCTGGTGCGCGTCCTTGAGGATTGGTGCCTGCCGTTTTCCGGTTACCATCTCTACTATCCGAGCCGCCGGCATACGTCGCCGGCATTTGCTCTGCTCGTCGATGCACTTCGCTATCGACCATAACGCCCACCGTTTCGAGTCGCCCGGACAGGCAGCCACCGGTGACCGGCTCTTGTCGGAAGCGAAATCATGCCTGCCAGTGATTTGACATTCCATCACTCGCCGCTAATTCACACTTGAAATCGAAGGAAACAGTGAATGAATACTGCGGCACCTGCCACGAAAGCTCGGACCGGCGTGTCCGGTTTGGATACAGTTCTGGCGGGGGGCCTTTCGCCGGGCCACGTGTTTCTCCTGGAGGGAAATCCGGGAGCGGGCAAAACGACCATCGCGCTGCAATTTCTGATCGAAGGTGCACGGCTTGGCGAGCAGGGGCTCTACATCACCCTTTCGGAAACCGAGAGCGAACTTCGAGCCGGTGCCGCATCGCACGGCATGGTGATCGACGGCAATATCGAGGTCTTCGAGGTCGTGCCTCCGGAAAGCCTGCTGGATGCCGACCAGCAGCAAAGCCTGCTTTATTCGTCGGATCTTGAACTCGGAGAGACGACAAAGGAAATCTTTGCCGCTTTCGAGCGGATCAAGCCACGTCGCGTGGTTCTTGACAGCCTGTCGGAGATAAGGCTGCTCGCGCAAAGCTCGCTGCGCTACCGCCGGCAGATCCTCGCGCTCAAACATTATTTTGCCCGACAAGGAGCGACGGTCCTTCTGCTCGATGATCTGACCTCCGAGGTGCTCGACAAGACGGTGCACAGCGTTGTGCACGGCGTCATCCATCTCGAAGAAATGGCGCCGAGCTACGGCTCCGAACGCCGACGTCTCAGGGTCATAAAATATCGCGGACAGGCCTTCCGTGGCGGCTATCACGATTTCATCATCCAAACCGGCGGCGTTGTCGTCTTTCCGCGGCTCGTCGCCGCCGAACACAGGTCGAGCTACGCCCGCGATCAGATTTCCTGCAATATTGCGGAACTGGACCTTCTTCTGGGAGGTGGCCTCGAGCGAGGTTCCAGCACGCTCATCCTTGGTCCTGCCGGCACTGGCAAAAGCACGTTCTCGTTTCAATTCCTGGTGGCTGCGGTCGCGCGCGGCGAGAAAGTGGCGGCCTTCATTTTTGACGAGGAGCTGGGCCTGCTCTTCACGCGGCTGAAGGCGCTCGGAATAGATCTCGAAGCAATGCAGGACGCCGGTCATATCCACATCGAACAGCTCGATGCCGCCGAACTGTCGCCGGGCGAATTCGCCCACCGCGTGCGCAACTGCGTCGACAAGTCGGATGCGAAAACCGTGATCATCGATAGTATCAACGGTTATCAGGCCTCGATGCCGGATGAGAATTCGCTGATCCTTCATATGCATGAGCTGCTGCAATATTTGAACAGGCAAGGCGCCAACACCTTCCTCACGGTTGCTCAGCACGGGCTGGTCGGTGACATGAAGGCACCTGTCGACGTCACCTATCTCGCCGATACTGTCATTCTGCTGCGTTACTTCGAGGCTGCGGGAAAGGTGCGGCGGGCAGTCTCCGTGATCAAGAAGAGGACTGGCTTTCACGAGGATACCATCCGCGAGTATCGTATCGACGCCTCCGGCTTGAGGTTCGGCGATCCTCTCGTCGGGTTCCAGGGCGTGCTTCGCGGCGTTCCCGAATTTGTCACGACCTCAACGCCGCTCCTCGCGACCGATGGCGGGGATAGCGGCAATTCCTAATTCAGGCAAACCGAAAGCATTGATCTACACCCCCGCCGGTCGCGATGCCTGGGTGGCGAGATCGTTGGTCGATGAGGCCGGATTGGAATCGATTGCCGCCACCGACCTGCCCATGTTCGCGTCATCGCTCAGCGATGACGTCGCGCTCGGCGTCCTGACGGAGGAGGCCGTTCGCTCGAGCGATCTCAAGTCGATCGCCGCCTGGGTTTCGGCCCAGCCGAGCTGGTCAGACCTGCCGTTCATCGTGCTCACCACACGTGGCGGCGGGCCTGAACGAAATCCGGCCGCTGGCAGGCTTTCCGAGGTTCTTGGCAACGTCACTTTCCTGGAAAGGCCGTTCCATGCGACTTCTTTCATCAGCGTGGCCCGGACCGCATTAAAGGGACGCCTGCGCCAATATGAAGCGCGAGCCCGGCTGGAGGCTCTGGGCGAGGGCGAGCGCCGGTTGCAGACGGCGCTCGCCGCCGGTCGTCTCGGGGCGTGGGAGCTGGAGCTATCCTCGATGGCCCTGTCTGCTTCGGCGACCTGCAAAGCGATCTTCGGCCGAAAGCCGGACGATGATGTGACGCGCGACGATCTGATCGCAAGCATCCACCCCGACGACCGGGATCTTGTGCTGGCACGCCTGCGCCAGACGATCGATACCGGACGCGACTATTCGATCGAGCACAGGACGATCTGGCCGGATGGATCACTGCATTGGACCGAGGTCCATGCGCAGCTTTATTCCGACAGATATGGTTCCGCGAGGAAACTCGTCGGCGTCTGCTCCGATACCACCGTCCGAAAGACCATCGAGGAAAATCTGAGACGGCTCAATGAAAACCTCGAAGAGCGCGTGAGGGAACGGACCAAAGAGGTCAATGCCGCTCACCACACCCTGATCGAGGAAGTCGCCCAGCGTGAAAGAGCCGAGGAGCAGCTTCGCCAATCGCAGAAGATGGAGGCGATCGGCCAACTGACCGGCGGCGTCGCACATGATTTCAACAATCTGCTGATGGTCGTCCTCGGAAACCTGGAGCTGCTCGGCAAGCATGTTGCCGGAGATGCCAAGGCGACGCGTCTGGTCGACGGGGCGATTCAGGGTGCCCGGCGCGGGGCGGCGCTGACGCAGCGGCTGCTGGCTTTTGCCAGACAGCAGGATCTGCAGGTCAAACCCGTCGATCTGACCGAGCTGGTCTCCGGCATGAAAGATCTGCTGCGGCGCTCGGTCGGATCCTCGATCAGCATCGAAACCATCTTGCCGACAACCCTGCCGCCGGCGCTGGTCGATGCGAACCAGCTCGAACTGGCGCTGCTCAACCTTGCGGTCAATGCCCGCGATGCGATGCCGGATGGCGGGACGCTGTCCATATCGCTGCGTGACGAGCAGGTGGCCGGCGATGATGGCACTCTCGACAAGGGCGCCTATCTTGTGTTGGCGGTGGAGGACAGCGGCACCGGCATGGACGCGGAGACGCTGAAGAAGGCGGTTGATCCGTTTTTCTCGACCAAGGAACTTGGAAAGGGCACGGGCCTAGGCTTGTCGATGATCCACGGACTTGCCGTTCAGCTCAATGGCGCACTTCGTCTGACAAGCGAAATTGGGGTCGGAACGACCGCTGAATTGTGGCTTCCGGCGACCGAACGGCGCCCCGAGCGGGCGTTCGAAGCGGAACTGCCCGTTCCGCAATCTGCATCCAGACTGAAGATCCTTTTGGTCGATGACGATGCCTTGATCGCCATGAGTTCGGTCGACATGCTTGAAGATCTCGGCCACGAGGTCGTCGAGGCAAACTCCGGCGCGCAGGCGCTGGAACTGATCAGCAGCGGTCAGCATTTCGACCTTGTCATAACCGATTATTCGATGCCTGGTATGACCGGCGCACAGCTTGCCCAGGCCGCGCGGGACATTTATCCGGCATTGCCGATCGTGCTGGCGACAGGTTATGCCGATCTTCCTGCCGGCACCGATATCGATCTTCCGAGATTGGCAAAGCCCTATGATCAGGCTCAGCTCGGCAAGGAGATCGCCAAGGCGATGGCAAGCGAAACGGCTCCGCTTCTTAGATTCGGCGGCGACGCAGGTGGTTCAAAGCCTCGCCTGTCCAAGGCCAATGATGTCAGCGATGAAATCGGCGATGGCGCCTGTGTCGTCTAGATCGAAGACCGGCAGAGCCGTATCCGTGACCGCATGATCGGCGGCGATAGCGTAGATATGGGGATCGCTCGGCGCCAGCGGTTCACGATTTGCCGCTTCCAGGCGGCGGGCCTCGATCTTCGGGATCGGCTCGCGCTTGTAACCTTCGATCAGCACGAGGTCGCAGGGGGCGAGGCGGGCGAGGATCTCCTCGAACTCAGGTTCCGGCGCACCGCGCAGCTCGTGCATGATGGCGTAGCGGGTGCCGGAGACGATGGTGACCTCGTGGGCGCCGGCCTGGCGGTGGCGGTAGCTGTCGGCCCCGACCTTGTCGATGTCGAAATCATGATGGGCGTGCTTGATCGTCGAGATCCTGTAGCCGCGGCGGGTGAACTCCGTCACCAGTCGGACGGCGAGCCCCGTCTTGCCTGAGTTCTTCCAGCCGGCGATGCCGAAGATTTTCGGTGCGGTCATCCGCGAAGGGCCTCCAGCCAGCGTTCCGCCTCGATGAGATCGTCAGGCGTGTTGATGTTGAAGAAGGGATCGAGCAGGCTGGCGCGGGTCGGATGCAGCGGGAACGCCACTTCCGTAACGTCATGCCGTAACAGGAAGTCGCGTACGCGACGCTTCTCGTCGGTGGCGATCCAGGCTTCGAGATCGGCGGCCAGCGTCACTGGCCAGAGCCCGAAGACGGGATGGCTGCGGCCCTCGGAGGTGGCAATGGCGATCTGCGACGGGTGCTCGATCGCTGCCGCCAGCCGGGCGACGAGATCGGCCGGGAAGAACGGGCAATCCACCGAGACGGTGGCGACATGGGTGATCGAGGGCAGGCCGGCGGCATAGACCATGGCGGCATGGATGCCGGCCATCGGCCCGGCCTTGCCGCGAAAACGGTCGGGAACGACAGGCACGCCCTCGGCGGCGGCATCGGCATTGACGGCAACGAGCGGGGTCTGCTGCGAGAGGCGGCTCAGCACATGGTGGAGCAGGCTCTCGGCCCCGAGCATCACGCCCGCCTTGTCGCGGCCCATGCGCTGCGAGCGGCCGCCGGCCAACACGACGCCAGCTACATGAGATCTATCCAACGAGAATTCAGCCATCATCCTTCCTCAGCCATTATCTTGCTTCAGACGGGCGCGCGTGGCGCGGATTCCTGCGCGATCGGCGACACACGGCGTTTGGCCTCACGATAGAACGTATAGAGGCCGGAGGCGATGACGATCGTAGCCCCGACGAGCGTCCAGCCGTCAGGCACTTCGGCGAAGAAGAGGAAGCCGAGCAGGGAGGAAAAGATCAGGCTGGTATAGCGGAACGGCGCGACGAAGGAGATTTCGCCGGTGCGCATGGCGAGGATGACCGACTGGTAGCCGACGAGCACCAGCACCGATGCGAGCACGAGATGCCCAAGCGCGTTAGCGCTGACCGGCTGCCAGCCGCCGAGCACCGGGATGAGCAGCGCGCCGAAGAAGGAGGCTGATATGGCGGTGATGACGGTTATCATCAGCGAGGGAATCTCCGGGCTTATGCTCCGGGTGGCGAGATCGCGGCCGGCCGTTGTCAGGACCGCGGCGACGCAGAGGAGGGCGGCGGCCGTGAATCCATCGGGGCCGGGACGGATAATGATCATCACGCCGACGAGGCCGACGAGGATCGCCGACCAGCGCCGCCAGCCGACCGGCTCGCCGAAGAACAGCGCAGCCCCGAAGGTGACGACCAGCGGCAGCGACTGCAGGATCGCCGAGGCATTGGCGATCGGCATCATGCCAAGCGCGGTAATATAAGTGACGGCGGAGAGCGTCTCGCAGATGATCCTGAAGATGATCATCGGCTGCAGCATGATGCGCCAGGAACGCAGCGCGCCCATTTTCCAGGCGATCAGGTAGACAAGCAGGCTGGTGAAGAGGCCGCGCAGGAACATGATCTCGCCGGCGTTCATATAGGCGATCACCGATTTGGATAGAGCGTCGCTTGCAGAAAAGCCGGCCATCGCCATGCTCATATAGATGGCGCCCTCAGTATTGCGTGACCGCGGCATGAAGAGATTCCCGTTACCTGTGCGCCCCTTTTAGTCGCGAAGATGCATGAAGGGAATCGGATGAATGTCACACCAGCCATAAATCGATGATGCGGTGCACAATGGCGCTGATGTCAACGCAGGCGTGTGGGTGGAAGTCCAGGCAAATCCCCGTTTTATAAGCTGAATTCCCATAGTTCCGACGCCGCAATCAAGGCGTCGATGAGGACGCGCCGTCGCGCTGCCGGTTCGGCCATAGGCGTTTTTCTCTTCCTGCGCGGGAAACGGGTGGCTGCATCGCCTGATGTTTGAGCATCTCAGATCTCGCAACAACCCAGGAGAGACCGATATGACACTTCTCAACGACAAGATCGCAATCATCACCGGCGCAAGCTCCGGCATCGGCCGCGCGGCAGCGAAACTCTTTGCGCGGGAAGGCGCCAAGCTCGTGGTCACCGGCCGGCGGCAGGACGCGCTCGATGCCGTCGTCGCGGAAATCGAGGCGGAGGGTGGTCAGGCCGTCGCCATATCGGGCGATGTCAGGGACGAGGCTCTGCAGGCAAGGCTCGTCGAGACGGCAGTCTCGCGTTTCGGCCGGCTCGACATCGCCTTCAACAATGCCGGCATCCTCGGTGAGATGGGGCCGGTCGCCGGGCTGTCGGTGGAGGGCTGGCGCGAGACGATCGAGACCAATCTCACCGCCGCCTTCCTCGGCGCCAAGCACCAGTCGGCGGCGATGGGAAAAGGCGGCGGGTCGCTGATCTTCACCTCGACTTTCGTCGGCCACACCGTCGGCATGCCTGGCATGGCCGCCTATGCGGCGAGCAAGGCGGGGCTGATCGGCTTCGTGCAGGTGCTCGCTGCTGAACTCGGAGCGCAGAAGATCCGCGTCAACGCATTGCTTCCCGGCGGCACTGACACGCCCGCCAGCATCACCAACGCGCCTGATGCAACGCCGGAAGTGCTCGCCTTCGTGGAGGGATTGCATGCGCTGAAACGCATGGCGCAACCCGAAGAGATCGCCAATGCGGCGCTTTTCCTCGCCTCCGACATGTCGAGTTTCGTGACCGGCACGGCGATGCTGGCGGATGGTGGGGTTTCGATCAGCCGGACATAGAGCGGGCAAGGGAAGGTGCCGTCAGGGTTATCGCTGCGGCACGTTCTTTGTTGCGGCGGGCTATGCCGCCGCAACAAAGGCATCGATCAGGCGACTTCGCGTATGTCTCTTGCTACCTGGCGGTCGAGATAGGCGACCAGGTCCTCGATAGTGACGAGGGGGAGGTTGTGGCGTTCGGCGAAGAGCGTGAGTTCGGGCAGGCGGGACATGGTTCCGTCGTCGTTGGCGACTTCGCAGATGACGCCGGCCGGGATCCTTCCGGCGAGGCGGGCGAGATCGACGGCGGCTTCGGTGTGGCCGGGGCGGCCAAGCACGCCGCGGGGGTTGGCGCGGAGCGGAAAGATGTGGCCGGGGCGGGCGAATTCGTCAGGCTTTGCGCGATCGTCGACGAGGGCGCGGACGGTGGCGGCACGGTCCGCCGCAGAAATGCCCGTCGTCGTGCCCTTGAGATAATCGACCGAGACCGTGAAGGCAGTTTTGTGCGATTCCGTGTTGTTGGGTACCATCAGCG
Organism: Rhizobium leguminosarum; assembly: GCF_002953715.1. Taxonomy (GTDB): domain Bacteria; phylum Pseudomonadota; class Alphaproteobacteria; order Rhizobiales; family Rhizobiaceae; genus Rhizobium; species Rhizobium leguminosarum_V. The sequence goes on along the minus strand of NZ_CP025012.1, from coordinate 2,359,993 downwards.
GAATATCGAGCGCATCGAGGCGCTCGCCTTCCATGGCGATGCAGACGAGACCGCGGGCGTGGGTCATCATGAAGGCGATTGTTTCCGGGGTGACGGCATCGGCCGCGACCACGATATCGCCTTCGTTTTCCCGGTTCTGGTCGTCGACGACGACGACCATCTTGCCACTGGCAATGGCTGATATGGCATCTTCAATTCTTGCGATAGTCATGCTGTCTGGCCTTTCAAGGGTTATGTCAGCGGGCTGACATGGTCTGCTCGGCTCAATCCGTGAGCGAGCCTTCTGCCCTTGGGCGAACAAACGTCAGCCGACTCCGGGATGGAGTGCGACTGGCCGTGTTGTCCTCTTCCATCCGGACTATACCGTCGGCTCCGGCATCTCACCGGATCTGCTGACCTTTCGGCCTGCAACGCCATTTGCGCGTCTGAAAGATGCGCGGCGCTGTAGTGCCGGAAGCGCTCGCGGGCTCCAGGATTGCTCCTGATACCGCCGGTGGGGAATTGCACCCCGCCCTGAGAACATTGCAAAGATAGGATCAAAAACAGGCGGATGGCAAGGTCACTTGACCGGGCAAAAATGCAAAGCTGCCCTAACGTCGATGGACACACTGTTCACACGGAGGCGACGATCGCGTCGCCTTCCGCGCTTCACGGATGGTTTGATCTTTGTTCCATGCATGTCGTTGTCCCAAAACCGCTGCACACTTTTGGGTGACATGCATCAGGACATGATCAGGCCGCCGTCGACATTGATCGTCTGGCCGGTGATATAGGCGGCGTCATCGCTGGCGAGGAAGGTGACCAGGCCGGCGACGTCTTCGCCGGAGCCGGCCCGTTTCATCGGGATGCCCTCGACCCATTCCTTCATCAGTTCGCCGGGGGCGTAGTTGCCGAGCAGCTTGCCCCAGGCCTGGTCGTTATAGGCCCACATGTCGGTCTCGATGATGCCGGGGCAGAAGGCGTTGACGGTGATCTTCTCGGTCGCGACTTCCTTGGCCAGGCTCTGGGTGATGCCGACGACGCCCATTTTCGAGGCGGCATAATGCGGAGTGTAGATGAAGCCGTCGCGGGCCTGGCCGGAGGCGGTGTTGATGATGCGGCCGCCGCGCTTGTGCCTGCGCATTCTTGATATCGCCTCCTGGGCGCAGAGGAAGACGCCCTTGGTGTTGACGGCCATGACCTTGTCCCACTCGTTTTCGCTCAGGTCCTCGACGCGGGCAATGGTGATGACGCCCGCATTCTGGATCGAGACGTCGACCGAGCCGAATTCCTTCTCGGCGGCATCGTAGAGGGCGGTGACGCTCGCCTTGTCGGTGACGTCGCCGATGAAGGAGATCGCCTTGCCGCCTTCGGCCCGGATCTGTTCGGCAACGCTATGGACCAGGTCCTCGTTGGCCGAGACGACGAGATTGGCGCCCTCTCGCGCAAAACGTCTGGCGATGGCAGCACCGATGCCGCGGCTACCCCCGGTAATGACGACAGTCTTCTGCTCAAAGCGTTTCATGCTCTTTCCTTGTCCATCAATAAACAGCAAATCTGGGTGCGACCTACCATGCGATCATTATTGGAGATCAACGTTGTCGCGAATTCAGCCAGTCTTGAGCGCCGATGACGACGCCCGAGCCCTCGGTCCGTTCGACAACCCGTTCGATCGGCGTGAAGGGCGGGCAGACGGCGATATCGCACGCCGTCTTGCCCGTTAGTCCCTTCAGCGCCTCGATCTCAGCCAGGGAGGAAGCGAGATCGGTCACTTTCCAGCAGCGGCAATGAGCTTTCTCATCACCAGCAGCAGAAACCGCCGTCGACGAGAAGATCGACGCCGGTCACGAAACTTGCTGCATTCGACAGCAGAAACACCGCCGGACCCACCATCTCGTCGACCGCTGCCATGCGCTGCATCGGCGTCTGCTCTTCGAAGAGCTTGGTCTGGTGGACCATCTCCGGACGGGTGTTCATGGGCGTTGCCGTGTATCCGGGGGAGATGGTGTTGACGCGAATGCCGCGGTCGACCCATTCCATGGCCAAAGACTTCGACATATGGATGACGCCCGCCTTGGAGGCGTTGTAGTGTGCTTGGCTCAGCCCCCGGTTCACGATCACGCCGGACATGGAAGCGATGTTGACGATGGAGCCGCATCCATTCTTCAGCATAGCCCGAGCCTCTGCCTGGCAGGAAAGAAAGACGCCTTTCAGGTTGATATCCATCAACGTCTGATATTGGTCCTCCTCCATCTCTTCCGCTGCGTTCGCGTTAGCGATGCCTGCAGCGTTGACCGCAAGCGTCAGCGCGCCGAGATCCGCTTCGGTACGTGCTACGGCCTCTCCAAGGGAAGATTTGCTCGTGACATCCGCCGCGATTTGGATCGAGCGGCGGCCGGCGGCGCGAATATGTTCAGCCGTCTTGGCCAATCCGTCGTCCGTTCGGCGGTCGAGCAGCGCCACGTCGGCGCCGCATTGCGCAAGGCCGATGGCAATGCGCTGCCCAATGCCGCTCCCGGCTCCAGTAACGATGGCAACCTGGCCGCTGAGATCGAAAAGCTTCGGGGCGTTCAGAGTGATGTCGGACACCGCTCTTCCTTTCTCTGTCTATTTAGATGGTGGCTAGCTCCATGACCGAAACGTCATTTGCCTGGTCACGATTGAGAATGCCTGCCTGTTTGCCTTGTGCAAGCACGAGAATGCGATTGGAGACTCCGAGAACTTCCTCGAGGTCTGAGCTTACGACTATGACCGCCACGCCCCGTTTGGCAAGATTGACGATGATGTCGTAGATGCCGGCTCGGGCGCCGACGTCGATGCCTCTCGTCGGTTCGTCGAGCACGACGACCTTAGGATCGCGCATCAGCCATTTCGCGATGACCACCTTCTGCTGGTTGCCGCCGGACAGGTCCGAGGCATATTGCTCCGCACGGCCCTTCACGCCGAACTTGGCCACTGCCTTCTCCGCAAACGAGCGCTTGACGCTCGGCGTAATCCAACGCCCGCCCAGCTTGTCGAGATTGGCGTAGATGATGTTCTCGCCGATCCGGTGCCCGACAACGAGGCCTTGCTCCTTGCGGTCTTCCGGGACCATCACGATGCCCTTGGCGATCGCGTCCGCCGGATCGCGCAGCCTAAGTTCTTCGCCTTCCAGCTTGATCGAACCTGCACTGATTGGGTCCGCGCCCGAAATGGCGCGGACAAGTTCGGTGCGGCCGGCGCCGACCAGTCCGGCGATTCCGAGAATTTCCCCGGCGCGCACATCGAAGGTAACGTCACGGAATGAGTTGTCGGGCGAGCACAGCCCCGACACCTGGAGTACCGGATGGTCAGTCGGAACCGGCAGGGCAGGGAACAAGCGGTCAAGCGGGCGTCCGACCATGCTTTCGACGATCGTTCGCACCGGAGTCGCGCTGTCTGAGAATTCCTGCGCGCGCTCGCCATCGCGAAGAACGACGATCCGGTCCGTTATTCGCTTGATCTCTTCCATGCGGTGGGAAATGTAGACGATGCCGACGCCTTCTGAGCGAAGCTTCCGAACCTGTTCGAAAAGAGCTTCCGTCTCCGCGCCGCCAAGGGCGGCTGTCGGCTCATCGAGGATCAAGAGCTTTGCGTTGAGAGCCAGCGCCTTGGCGATCTCGATGAGTTGCTGATTTGCCGTGGAAAGGCCGGCGACCGTCCGCGTTGCGGGGATGTGAAGGTTCAAGCGAGCGAGCTGGTCCTGGGCCCGGCGAACCATCTGGGCGCGGTCGACGACGCCGTTCTTCATCGGCCAACGTCCGATGAAGACGTTTTCCGCGATCGACAGCTGCGGCAGAAGCTGCAGCTCTTGATGGATCAGGACGACGCCCTTATCGATCGCTTCCCTTGGGGTGGCCGGGGCATAAGGCTGCCCCAGCCATGTCATTGATCCTTCGGACGGCGTGCGTGACCCGGCGATAATGCCCGATAGCGTTGACTTGCCTGCGCCGTTTTCACCGAGAAGTGCAACCACTTCGCCGGGATAAACGTCCAAGCTGACATTCTTCAGAACCTGGAGCGGCCCATACCATTTGGATATGCCCCTCAGGGAAAGAACTGGATCAGTCACGGCACACCTCCTCAAGACCTCAACTTCATTACGGATGGTTGGCGATGAAGCCTGCGACGTTTTCTTTGGTTGTCAGCGTGGCATCCATGAGCTGGACCGGCGGCACCTTTTCCCCGGCAACGAGCTTGGCGGCGTTTTCAACCGCGTCGCGGCCCATCTTCTGCGTCTGCTGGGTCGCAGTTACGTTGAAGACGCCCTTGCTGAGCGCTTCGAGAGCTGCGGTGTCACCATCGAAGCCGCCAACCACGATCTTCTGGGAAGGATTGGCGACCTTGATCGCCTGTGCGGCGCCAAGGGCGAGGCCGTCGGCCTGGGCGAACACGATCGAAACGTCCGGATTTGCCTGCAGCATATTCTGCATGATCTGGAATCCTTCGTCCTGGCTCCAGATGTTCGAGAACTGCTCGGCGACAACCTTGACGTCCGGATATGCCTTGAGAGATTCAGCGCAACCCTTCGAACGATCGACTTCCGGCGTCGTGCCCTTCTGGCCATGGATGATGACCATCTTCCCCTTGCCGCCGGCTTCCTTCAGGATGTAGTCGCACACGGCCTTGGCAGACGCGACGGAATCCGTTGCAAGGAAGGTGTCGCCGGGTGCTCCCTCGGCGTTGCGGTCAACGTTCACGACCGGGATACCAGCGCTCTTGGCGAGTTTGACCGGAACGGTCGCAGCCGCCGCACCTGCCGGAATGTAGATCAGCGCGTCGATTTTCTGGGTCAGGAGGTCCTGGATCTGATTGACCTGCGTCGGCCCGTCGCCCTTTGCGTCGACCGTTATGACTTCGATGCCGCGCTTCTTGGCTTCGGCTTCGACGGATTGTTTGATCTGGTTGAAGAAGTTTGCCTGAAGGTTGGCAACGGCCAAGCCGAGCTTCTTCAGTTCCGCCGCGTGTACTGGGCCGAGCATGAGACCGAGCAGGGCAGCAGACGCGAGCATGGTGCGCGCTATTTTCATTGTATTTCCTCCGTTGTTTGATGGAACCCTCGGGTATGTCCTCCCCCTCGGGGTATTGATCCGACCCAAATTTTTGGGGCGGAATTCTAGGCCCGCCAACGCGGTGGACCTCGCTCGTCAGGCGCGACGCCGACGAATGGTCTCGGCGCCGACCGCGAGCACGATGACGATGCCGATGATCACCTGCTGCAGGAACGGCGAGACGTTGAGAAGGTTGAGGCCGTTGCGAAGCACACCGATGATAAGAACGCCGATCAGCGTTCCACCGATGCCGCCCGCGCCGCCGGAGAGCGAAGTCCCGCCGATGACGACCGCGGCAATGGTGTCCAGTTCATAGCCCAGACCACTGGACGGCTGGACGGAATCCAGCCGCGCGGCGAGCACGATGCCTGCGAGCCCCGCAAGGACGGCACTCACGATATAGACGGCTATCGTCACGAGCGGGACGTTGATACCGGCCAGGCGTGCGACTTCCGGATTTCCTCCCACCGCGTAGAGCATGCGACCTTCGGAGCGGAAGTGCAGGAAAAGCCACGCGGCAAGAACAACCGCAAGCATGAGAAACACGGTGGCTGTCAACACGCCGAAATGGCGATCGATTGCCAGCATCATGAACCAGTCGGGGAATCCCACGATCTGCTGGCCGTCCGTGATCATATTTGCGACGCCGCGCGCCGCGGACATCATTGCAAGAGTGGCAATAAACGCTGGAACCCTGAACTGCGTCACCAGAAGTCCGACGATCAGCCCCGAAACGCCCGCTGCGACCAGAGCAAAAGCGATCCCGACCGGGAGCGGTAGGCCAGCGACATTCGCAGTCCAGCCCATGACCATCATCGCAAGAGCGAGTGTCGAGCCGACGGAAAGATCGATGCCGCCGATCAGGATGACAAAGGTCATTCCGACGGCCATGATGCCGAGGACAGTGATCTGATCGAGGATGTTGAGACCGTTCCGAACCGAAAGAAACGTGTCTGTGCTGAGGCTCAGAAAGACGCAAAGCAAGAGTAGCCCCACGAGTGGGCCGGTGGCGCCCTTGAGCTTGCTCAACCAGGCGCCGGACGAAAGCCCGTGTTCATTGATATCGAGCGCCACCATTGTTCCTCCCTTATGCCTAGTCTATTCGCTAATTCACTCTACGAATAAATATTCACTGATGCTGGAAAATTCATTAACAAGTTGCCTCCGAGCTGTCAATAGGATTTTCCGGACTTGCAACTGTCGCCGCGTTGCTTAAAGGGCTTGACTAATCGGCGTCTTGTGCAAAAATATTGATAACTGAATATTTATGCATAAGAGGAATCCATGAATACGACAGAACTCGAGCGGGTCGCTCGCGAGATCCGATTGCGCGATCTCCAGGCGGTCTTTGAAGCGGGCGCCGGCCATATTGGCGGGGAAATGTCGGTCATCGACATTTTGACTGCCCTCTATTTTCGTGTGCTGAATGTTTGGCCCGATCAGCCGAAGCACCCCGACCGCGACAGGTTCGTCCTTTCGAAGGGACATACTGCATGCGCTTTGTATGTGACGCTCGCAAAACGCGGCTTCATTCCGGAGGAAGAGATTTCCACCTTCTTGCAGCCGCACTCGAGGCTGAACGGGCATCCGAATTGCAACAAGGTTCCTGGCGTCGAAACGAATACCGGGCCGCTCGGCCACGGTCTTCCAGTCGCAATAGGAATGGCAAAAGCCGCCAAGCTCTCAGGCGCGAAATATCACACCTACGTCGTCACCGGCGACGGTGAGATGCAGGAGGGCTCCAACTGGGAAGCGATCATGGCGGCCGCGCAGTTCAAGCTCGATAACTTGACGCTGGTCATCGACCACAACAGGTTCCAGCAGGGCGCTGCCCTGGCGGAAACCAACGATCTTGCCCCGCTTCGTCCGAAGCTTGAAGCTTTCGATTGGGAAGTCACCGAGATCAATGGGAACAATATGAGCGAAGTCCTTTCAGCCCTCGAACACCGGGTATCGAGACCGCATTGCATCGTGGCCCACACCAACAAGGGGCATGGAATCTCGTTCATGCAAGACCGAGTCGACTGGCACCACAAGGTACCGAGCAAGGAACAATACGAAATCGCATTGGCAGAATTGTCGGAGGCACTGTAATGAACGCGCCAATAAACGCACCCAAGCTCTACGATTGCCGCGACGCATTCGCCTCGACGCTTGAGCGGCTGGCAGCCGAAAACGAAACGATCGTTGCCGTCTGCAACGACTCCGTGGGTTCCTCCAAGCTCGGCGGCTTCAAGGCGAAGTTTGGAGAGCGCCTGGTAAATGTCGGTATCGCCGAGCAGAACATGGTGGGGGTTGGAGCCGGCCTCGCCAATGGCGGACGCCTTCCGTTCGTGTGCGCCGCCGCTCCGTTTCTAACGGGACGGTCGCTGGAACAGATCAAGGCCGACATTTCGTATTCGAATGCCAACGTCAAGCTGGTCGGCATTTCTTCTGGAATGGCGTATGGCGAACTCGGCCCGACCCATCACTCGATCGAGGACTTTGCCTGGACTCGGGTTTTGCCTAATCTTCCGGTCATCGCGCCTTGTGACCGCATCGAAACAGCTGCTGCGGTTGAGTGGGCCGCGGCCTACAACGGCCCCTGTTTCCTGCGTCTGTCTCGCGTAGGTGTGCCTGATCTCCTTCCGGAGGGTCACAAGTTCGAACTTGGCAAGGCAAATCTCCTTCGCCAGGGTTTTGACGTCACCCTTATCGCAAACGGCACTTTGACTCATCGAATCCTAAAGGCTGCCGAGATCCTCGCAGAACGGGGCATCAACGCCAGGGTGCTCAACCTTGCAACGGTTCGTCCGATCGACGAGGATGCCATCATCGCCGCGGCGAAGGAAACCGGAGCTATCGTCACAGCCGAAGAGCATTCGATCTTTGGTGGGCTCGGTTCCGCAGTAGCCGAAGTGGTGGTCGACAATGCTCCAGTCCCGATGAAACGCCTCGGAGTTCCCGGCATCTACGCTCCGACCGGTTCGGCAGAGTTCCTGCTCGACGAATTCGGGATGGCGCCGTCCGCAATCGCCGACGCCGCGCAGTCGCTGATCAGGCGCAAGTAACTGGGATTACGTGATCAGCCGGGACGCTTGTCGTCCAGGCTGCCGTCTGATCTGGGGAGGATAGAATGCGGGCAATTCTGGCAATTGACCAGGGCACGACCAATTCAAAGGCAGTTCTCGTTTCCGAAAAGGGAGAAATTGTTGGCAGAGGTTCGGCACCGGTCGGCATCACCTATCCGAAACCAGGCTGGGTCGAACAAGACCCACGCCGGCTCTACGCATCCGTCTGCGAGGCGATCGACACCTGCCTGAAGGCCGCCCCCGACGTGGCTGTCGAGGCCGTGGCGATTTCCAATCAGCGCGAGTCAGTCACTGCTTGGGACGCTGAAACGGGAGAAGCACTTGGACCGGTGGTGAGCTGGCAGTGCCGTCGAACGGCACAAGATTGCGAACGTCTCATTGTCGAAGGCCACCTTCACCGTGTGCAGGCGCTCACAGGCCTGCCACTGGATCCGATGTTCCCGGGTTCGAAATTCCGATGGCTGCTCGACCGTATTCCGGCCGGGCGATCGGTGCGGCTGGGAACGGTCGACAGTTGGCTCGTCCACTGCCTGACGGGCGGACGCCGGCATGCCTGCGATGCTTCCAATGCCGCCAGGAGCCAGTTGTTCGATCTCCAGGAGCAGAGATGGAGCGAGGAACTTGGCGAGATTTTCGGCGTGGATATCGCGCTCCTCCCCGAGGTACTCGACAGCTCTGCCGACTTCGGCAGGACGCAAGGGTTGCCAGGCGTGCCGGATGGAACTCCGATCATGGCCGTGATCGGAGACAGTCATGCTGCGCTGTTCGGTCATGGTGCATTCAAGCCGGGTGATGGCAAGGTAACCTTCGGAACCGGCTCTTCGGTGATGACGACGCTTCCGCGATTTATTCCCCCACGCAATGGCGTCACAACGACTGTCGCATGGCGTCTCCATGGAAAGCCGACTTTCGCTTTCGAAGGCAATATTCTCGTTTGCGCCGCCAGTCTGCCCTGGATGGCAGGCATTCTCGGCCTTTCGGACGTGGCGGCCCTTGTCGAACTTGCGGCGAGCGCCGAACCGGGCGGACCGGGCTTCGTGCCAGCATTCGTGGGACTAGGCGCACCCTATTGGAACTCCGACGCCCGTGCCCTGTTCTCCCAGATCAACTTCAATACGACACGTGCGCAAATGGCACGGTCGGTAACCGACTCGATCGCCCTCCAGGTGCATGACGTGATCGCCGCCATGCGAGCACAAAGCGGCGGCGAGCTCGGGGCGCTCTATGTAGACGGCGGACCGAGCCAAAACCGCTTCCTGATGCAGTGCGTCTCGAACCTCATAGAACATCCCGTGATCCAATGCGAAGCACCCGAGGCCTCGGCTTTGGGGGCCGCATATCTCGCGGGTCTGTCACTTGGCTTGTGGAGCGATCTTCATGTTATCGCAGAGCTGCCCAGGAGCTCACATATCATTGACCCGGAACCCGTGGATCGAGCGGTGCTTCTGAATACATGGAATGATGCACTTGCCCGCTCGACGTCCCGCGAAACAACGGCTAATGATGAATAAAAATTCACCCTAGGATCAGCGATGACTCGCCTCAATGAACTCCGCCTCATCTCAAGGGTCGCCCAGATGTACCATTTGGAGGGACGGCGACAGGCGGAGATCGCAGAGCACCTTCGCCTGTCGCAGGCGACAGTGTCGCGCATGCTCAAGCGTGCTGAGGCTGAAGATATTGTGCGAACCAGCGTGACCCCGCCCGTTGGCACCTACAGTGAGCTTGAGGGCGCGCTTCGCGAGAAATATGATTTGCCGGAGGCGATCGTCGTTGAGTGCACGGAAGATCGGGACGGAGCCATCATGGCCCGTATCGGAGAGGCAGCGGCTCATCTCTTGGAGGTGACGCTTGCGCCAGGGGAGATCATCGGCGTTTCGAGTTGGAGCCAGACCATCTCCAAGATGGTTGAGAACATTCATCCCCTGAAGAGCGCTCAGGCGAAATACGTCGTCCAAACCCTTGGAGGCATGGGCGATCCTTCAGTGCAGACGCATGCGACGCAGCTTACCACGCGGCTTGCTCGGCTGACCGGCGCTGAGCCAAAACTGCTCGCCGTGCAAGGCGTTACGACGTCCAGAGAGGCAAAATTTCTTATGCAGGCCGATCCATACGTTCGAGAGACGATGGACTTGTTCGGCAGCATAACGCTTGCGATTGTCGGAATCGGAGCAGTCGAACCGTCCGAACTTCTCGCACGGTCCGGCAACATCTTTTCGTCTCGGGAACTGTCTGATCTCGCGGAAGCGGGAGCCGTCGGCGATATCTCACTTCGCTTCTTCGATAAAAACGGCAAGCCGGTCAAGACACCCCTGGACGACCGGGTCATAGGGCTTCCACTCGAGGATCTCGAACGGGTGGACCGGGTCATTGCTCTTGCCGGCGGATCCAAAAAGACTGACGCTATCGCAGGGGCGCTCCGCGTGGGGGTCATCGACATGCTTGTTACGGACAAGTTTACCGCGCAGCGATTGATCAACTGATGAGGCAGACTGATTTTGGCAGCCTCAATGCGCTGTCCCATCCACAATCACGTGGTCGTACTCCATCGAGCATCTCTCTACCCGGGCCTCGACCCTGTAGATCTCCCGCAGCATCTGGGCGGTGACGACGTCGCGGGGATTGCCGCAGGCGTGCATGCGGCCGTTGGCGATGACGAGGACCTTGTCGGCGAAGCGGAGCGCCTGGTTGAGGTCGTGGATGGCGATGAGGACGATCATGCCCTTGGCGCGGGCCTGGCGGCGCATGAAGTCGAGGACCTCGACCTGGCGGTGCAGGTCGAGCGCGCTTGTTGGTTCGTCCATCAGCATGATCTCGGGCTCGCGGACCAAGGCCTGGGCGATCGAGACGAGCTGGCGCTGGCCGCCGGACAGCGCGCCGAGATCGCGGAAGGCGATGGCTGACATATCGAGCGCCGTCATGATCTCGTCGATGAAGCGGAGATCGCTGTCGCTGACGGCCCAGGACTGGCCCTGCTTGCGGGCGAGAAGGATGGATTCGTAGACCGTCAGCACCGCGTTTGCCGAGGTATCCTGCGGCATGTAGCTGATGGCGTTTTTCGTCTTCGAGCCTTCGACGACGACATGGCCCGGCCCCTTGAGCAGGCCGGTGATACGTTTGAACAGCGTCGACTTGCCGGCAGCGTTCGGGCCGATCACCGCCACGACCTCGCCCGACTTCATCACCGGCGTCGTCACGTCCTCGACGAAGAGTTTGCGGCCGTGATAGGCGCCGACCGACTGCAACTGAAGGGCTACCATGACCGGCTCCTGTTCGAGAGGATGAGCGAGAAGAAGAAGGGCACGCCGACCAACGCGGTGATGATGCCGATCGGGAAGACGACGCCAGGGATGATCGACTTCGAGACGATTGACGTCAGCGAGAGCAGCAGCGCGCCCGACAGGATCGAGCCCGGCAGGAAGAAGCGCTGATCCTCGCCGAGGATCATGCGCGCGATATGCGGCCCGACGAGGCCGACGAAGCCGATCGTGCCGACGAAGCTCACGGGGACTGCGGCAAGCAGCGAGACGATCAGCATGGTTTCCAGCCGGATGCGGCGGACGTTGACGCCGAAGCTCGCGGCTTTGTCCTCGCCGAGGCGGATGGCGGTGAGCGCCCAGGCGTTGCGGGCAAAGAGCGGCAGGGCGATCAGGAGAACGGTAAGCGTCACCCAGATCTTCGGCCAGGTGGCCTTGGTGAGGCTGCCCATCGTCCAGAAGACGACGGCAGACAGCGCCTGTTCGGAGGCGAGATATTGCAGGAAGGCGAGCGCCGCATTGAAGGTGAAAACCAGCGCGATGCCGAGCAGCACCACCGTCTGCACCGAGACGCCGCGGGCCTGCGAGACGAAATGGATGAAGAGCGTGGCGATCAGCGCCATGATGAAGGCATTGACCGGCACGAGCAGGCCGGCTGCGACCGGCAGCAGCGGAACGCTGGTGACGATCGCTAGGGCGGCGCCGAAGCTTGCCGCCGCCGAAATGCCGAGCGTGAAGGGGCTGGCGAGCGGATTGGCGAGGATCGTCTGCATCTGCGCGCCGGCGACGGAGAGCGATGCGCCGACGACGATCGCCATCACCGCAACCGGCATGCGGATGTCCCAGACGACGGCGCGCACCTGATCCGAAACGGAGGAGGGGTCGAGAAGGGCGGCGACGACTTCACTGAGACTATAGCGGGCCGGGCCCCATGCGAGATCGACCGCAAAGGACAGGCAGAGCGCTGCCGTCATGGCGGCAAGGATCAGCAGCTTGCGCCGGGCGAGGGCGCGGTAGCGCTCCCTCCCGGCTTCGGCTTCGATCGATATGGCGGCGATCTCGGCCATGTCGGATTACTGACCTGCCTTGGCGTCGACCCAGTAACCCGGCTGATAGGCGACCGGCAGGAATTTTTCGTGGAATTCCTTGAAGGTGGCATCGGGATCGAGATCGGCAAAGAGGTTCGGATGGAACCATTTGGCCAGTTGCTGGACGGCGACGAACTGGTAGGGGCTGGTATAGAACTGGTGCCAGATCGCGTGGACATGGCCGCCGGCAACCGCCCTGGAGCCGGTGAAGGCAGGGTTTTCCATCAGCGTGTTCAGAGCCTTGCGGCTGTCGTCGAAGGTGGCTGCCGCATTCGGGCCGACATTCACAAAGTCCTTGGCATTCTTGGTCTGGCTCCAGTTGGAGCCGGTGACGACGATGACGTCAGGATTGGAGGCGACGACCTGCTCGGCATTGATCGAGCCGGTATAGCCCGGCAGGAAGTCGGAGCCGAGATTGTGGCCGCCGGCCCAATCGACCATCAGGCCGAAATTGTCAGGACCGAAGGTGCCGCAGCACTCCACCAGGCCGGCGGCGCGATACATGAAGACATTCGGCTTCGGCGGATTGGCGGCCTTCAGCTTGTCCGTCACGCGGGCCAGCTGCTCCTTCCAGAAGCTGGCCACGGCTTCGGCGCGGTCCTCATGGCCGAAGATCTGGCCGAGGATCTTCAGGCTCGGCTCGGTGTTGGCGAGGATATGCTCGCGGAAATCGATATAGACGATCTTCACGCCGATGCCGTTCAGCATGTCCTCGAGCTTCACCTCGTCGGCGGCCGCCTTGTTGCCGATCGGCAGCAGCAGCACATCGGGATGAAGCTTGACGACCGTTTCGGTCTGCAGCGTGCCGTCTGTGAGGTTACCGAGGAAGGGCAGGTCCTTGCCCTTCGGAAACTTTTCGACATAGGCGTTGAAGCCGTCCTTGTCGGTGGTCCAGAGATCGTTGCGCCAGCCGACGATCTTGGCGAAGGGATCTTCCTTCTCGATCGGCGCGACCGCGTAGAGCATGCGGCCTTCCCCAAGGATCACACGCTCGACCGGCTTGTCGAAGGTCACTTCGCGACCCGCCACATCCTTGACGGTGAAGGACTGCGCCCAGGCCGAAAGCGGCATCAGGCTCGCAATCGCCGCTGCGGAGACTGCGAGCATTTTCACGAAATTCATCTGGAAATTCCCCCGAGGTCTGAATAATGTCCGCAGGCATAAGAAATATGACTTTATGAATCAAGTTATATGTTTTAGAGCGTTTCCAAACTGATCCGATGCCGGGGTGCCTCAGATGAATTCCATGAACACGAACTACTCCATCCGCGACGAAATCCGCGACTTCTGGTCGGAACGGGCGGCGACCTTCGACCAGAGCGTCGGTCATGAAATCTTTTCGGAAGCGGAGCGGAAAGGCTGGCAGCGGCTGATCAGAAAACATCTGGGTGAGGGCCAAGGGCGCGCGGCGCTCGATCTTGCCTGCGGCACCGCCGTCATCTCGCATCTGATGCATGGTGCCGGCTTTGCCGTCACCGGCCTCGACTGGTCGGATGCGATGCTGGCGCAGGCGCGCGCCAAGGCGAAGAAGCGCGGCACCGATATCCGCTTCGTGTCCGGCGACGCCGAAAACACGATGGAGCCACGGGAAAGCTACGACGTTATCACCAACCGGCATCTCGTCTGGACGCTGGTGGACCCGGCTTCTGCCTTTAAGGAATGGTTCGCAGTGCTGAAGCCGGGCGGCAAGGTGCTGATCCTCGACGGCAATATGGGCAAGGAGAACTGGGTCAAGGGCCTGCAGAAGTTCTGGACGAAGGTGACGGGCAAGCCGGCGGCGACCCACATGACGCCGGAGATGATGGCGCGGCACCAGAAGATCCGCTCACGCGTGCATTTCTCCACCCAGATGCCGGCCGAAGCAGTCGTCGATCTTCTGGGCCAAGCCGGATTTACGGATATTGTCGTCGACCGCAAGCTTGCCGATATCCATTGGGCGCAGGCCCGCAAGATGCCGTTCCTGCGCGGGCTCGAGCGCATGGTGCAGGACCGGTTTGCGATCTGTGCGCGCAAGCCTGGGTGATGCGTGGGGTGGCAATTTCCCTCTTCTCCCCAGCGGGGGTCCGAAGGACGGGTCGAAACCCGTGGCTCGACCCCGGTCGGTGGCCCGAAGGGTCGGATGAGGGGGCCGCACGGCACGCCTTCATTGCTCTTCGCTTGCGCTCACCGCATTCGCAGTTTCACTGCTCACCCCCTCATCTGCCTGCCGGCATCTTCTCCCCGCTGGGTAGAAGAGGTTTGTGGCAGCGTCCGCTTCCTTTCTTTTGGGCGTTGATGCTGTGGCTGTGTTTAGGGAGTTTGCCGCACCGTATCCCGGCCCTTCGCGGGGCTCAGGGCGTTCGGCGCTGCGATCGATTCACTGGATCGATCGCTCCCCGCTTCGCGGCGACCGCGCCTCACCCACCCGTAACACTCATATGCCGCGCCACGGCCGGACGATTATGCGTGCGGTCGATGATGAAGTCGTGACCCTTGGGTTTGCGGGTGATGGCCTCGTCGATGGCGGCGTGGAGGAGGGCGTCGTCTTCGGTGGCGCGGAGGCTCGCGCGGAGATCGGCGGCGTCGTTCTGGCCGAGGCACATGTAGAGCGTGCCGGTGCAGGTGAGGCGCACGCGGTTGCAGCTCTCGCAGAAATTATGCGTCATTGGCGTGATGAAGCCGAGGCGGCCGCCGGTTTCTTCGACCCTGACGTAACGCGCCGGGCCGCCGGTCTGGTAGTCGATGTCAGCAAGGGTGAACTGGTCTTCGAGATCGGCGCGCAGTTTCGACAGCGGCAGGTACTGGTCGGTGCGGTCTTCTTCGATCTCGCCCATCGGCATGGTTTCGATGACGGTCAAATCCATGCCGCGGCCGTGGGCGAAGCGCAGAAGCTCCGGCATCTCGGCATCGTTGAAATCCTTCAGCGCCACGGCGTTGAGCTTGATCTTCAGCCCGGCTTTCTGAGCGGCATCGATGCCTTCCATGACCTTGTCGAAATCGCCCCAGCGGGTGATCTTGCGGAACTTGTCGGGGTCGAGCGTATCGAGTGAAACGTTGATGCGGCGCACGCCGCAATCATAAAGCTCCTCGGCATGGCGGGAAAGCTGCGAGCCGTTGGTCGTCAGCGTCAGCTCGTCGAGGCCGGAACCGATCTTCTGGCCGAGCTGGCGAACCAGATACATGATGTTCTTGCGCACCAAGGGTTCGCCGCCGGTCAGCCTGATCTTGCTGACGCCCTTGGCGATGAAGGCGGAACAGAGCCGGTCGAGCTCCTCCAGCGTCAAGAGATCCTTCTTCGGCAGGAAGGTCATGTTCTCCGCCATGCAATAGGTGCAGCGGAAATCGCAGCGGTCGGTGACGGAGACGCGGAGATAGGTGACCGCCCGCCCGAAGGGGTCGATCATCGGGTCCGCACCTGCCACCAGCGGCGATGCATTGCCTATCGTTCCAACTCTGGTGTTCACCTGTATCTCCGTACTCTCATCAATGTGGGCATATGCTATTGTCGCGTCAAGGGAAACTGCCCTCGCGAGCATGCCAATTTCAGCTTGCGCTGAAAAAGATCAGCGCCTACTCCTCGCATGAGAAGAGGACAAAATGATGAGCGATATCTGGCCGAGCGAACTTCGCGTCTCGAAAGACAGGCAGCGGCTGGTGGTGACCTTCAACGACGGCCAGAGCTTCGACCTGTCGGCAGAGCTCTTGCGTGTGCTGTCGCCCTCGGCCGAGGTGCAGGGCCACGGGCCGGGGCAGAAGGTGACGGTGCCCGGCAAGCGCAATGTCGCGATCATCTCGATGATGCCGACCGGCAATTACGCGGTCCGGATCGGTTTTGACGACATGCACGATACCGGCATCTACACCTGGACCTATCTGCGCGAGCTCGGCGAACGCGGCGCTGAGCTGTTTTCCGCCTACGAGGACGAGCTCAGCGAAAAGGGCATGAACCGCGACACGGCGGAGAAGCCGCGCTGAGGGTCACGAGAGCGCAGCTATCGCTTTTAATCCACACATAATTCCAGCCATCGGGGGGCCATATGGCGAAAACGAACGGAAAGAACTGGCTGCGCGCCAAGGGCAGCGCCAGCGGCAGCAAGGTGACCTTCCTCGAACTGTTCTTCGACCTGGTCTTCGTCTTTTCGATCTCGCAGCTCTCGCATGCGCTCGCCGCCCACTATACGCCGCTCGGTGCTGCCGAAGCGGCGCTGATGACCTTCGCCGTCTGGTGGGTATGGATCTTCACCGCCTGGGTGACGAACTGGCTCGATCCCGAGAAAATGCCGGTGCGTGGCATGCTGGTGGCGCTGATGATGCTCGGGCTGCTGCTGTCTGCTTCCATTCCCGAGGCGTTCGGTGACAAGGGGCTGCTGTTTGCCGGAGCCTATGTGGCGATGCAGGTCGGGCGCTCGCTGTTTACGACCTATGCGATGACGCGCGTCGACCGCCCCAACACGCTGAATTTCGTCCGCATCACCACCTGGCTCGTGGTTGCCGGGGTCTTCTGGATTGCCGGCGGGCTGCTCGAGCATGAAGCCCGGCTGATCGCCTGGGTGATTGCGCTTGCGATCGAATATGCCGGGCCGGCTGCGGGCTTTGCCGTGCCTGGGCTCGGGCGCTCGACGGCGCGGGACTGGGATGTTTCCGGCGCGCATATGGCCGAACGCTGCGCACTCTTCGTCATCATCTGCCTCGGCGAAGCGATCCTCGTTTCCGGCCGCACCTTTTCGGAACTGCCGTTCTCAGGACTGACCAGCGTCGTCTTCGTCACCGGTTTTATCGGCACGGTCGCCATGTGGTGGCTCTATTTCCGCTTCGGCCACGGGCGCGCCGCCCACCGCATCGAGCATGAAGAGACGCCGGGAAGCTTGGCGCGGCAGGCCTTCACCTATGGGCATATCCCTATCCTTGCCGGCATCATCGTCCATGCGGTCGCGGTCGAGTTCATGTTCTCGCATCCGCATGAGACCGGCAATCTCGGCATCGCCGCGGCCGTGCTCGGCGGCTCCGGCCTGTTCCTGATCGGCAATCTCTGGTTCAAGGGCGCGACCAGCGGCCAGCTGCCGCTATCACATCTGGCCGGGCTCGTGCTGCTGATCCTGCTCGCCTTCGCCGCACCCTTCATCGAGGTCTATTTGATGGGCATTCTGGCGACGCTGGTGCTGATCATCGTTGCCGCCTGGGAATATCGCTCGCTGACCGGTACCCAGGCGGCGCCGACGCTGCATTGAGCATCAATCCTCGTCGCGCAGATCTTTCAGCAGCACGGTGATGATGCGCTCCATCGAATCGGCGGTCGACATGCATTGCTCTATCGGCTCGTCCGACAGCACCCGGTCGATGAGGCCGGTCTGGATGGCCATGGCTTCCTCACTCAGCTTCCGACCCTCTGGCGTCAAATAGAGGCGCAGCACGCGCTTGTCGCGCTCGTCATCGCGGCGAAGGAGCAGACCGCGCTTCTCCATCTGCGGCAAGAGCATGCTCATATTGGAACGGCCGACCAGCAGCTTGCGCGCCAGCTCCTGCTGCGAGATGCCCTCGAAACGATAGAGATTGACCAGGATATCGAGGTGCGGCGGCTTGATGTCGAGATCGGCAAGCGAGCGGGCCAGGGATTGTTGCATGAGCTGGCAGGCGCGAGCCACCGCGATCCAGCTGCGAAAACGCGGATGATCCCAGGGAAGGGATTGATTTTTGTTCATCGTTGTACTTTATTGTTCAGTGTTGAACAGTCTTTTGGAATCCCACTATGGCAAACTTTGCGCTTAACGTCACCCGCCTCGGGTTTTCGCTGCTGCAGGCGGTTTCTCCTGATCTGGCAGGCAGAGCGGCGTTCCAGCTGTTCTGCCGGACGCCATCAGCAAGACCCAGGGGCACAAAGTCGAAGCTGGCGCATGCGGCGGGTGCGGCCCGGCTTGCCGACGCCGAACGCTTCACCCTCCGGCTCGCAGGCGGGCGCCAAGCGCATGCCTATCGGCTGAACGGCGGGGCGAGGGGCAAACGCAAGCGCTATCTGGTGACGCATGGCTGGGGATCGAGCGCGGCATATATGGCCGAACTCGTCTCGACGCTTGCGGCAACGGGCGGGGAGGTCGTGGCGCTCGATTTTCCCGGCCACGGCCGTTCCGGCGGGCGGTTCCTGCATATGGGGCTTGCGGTCGAGACGATCGCGGCGGCCGAGACGCGCTTCGGCGCATTCGATGCGGCGATCGGCCATTCCTTTGGCGGCGCTGCGCTGATGGTCTCGGCGGCGGGCCTTCTGCCCGGCGTGGCGCCTGTTGGCGGCGAGCGACTGGTGCTGATCGGCGCGCCGAGCGAGATGAGCTGGCTGTTTACCGATTTCGGCCGAATGGTCGGTCTTCGCCCTGCGGCGCAAGCCGCACTGGAGAATGAGGTTCATCGTGTCACCGGGCGGAGGCTTGAGGATTTCGACGCCGGCGAGGCGGCGGGTGAGATCGGCCGCCCGGTGCTCATCATCCATGCTGAAGACGACAAGGAGGTGTCGCCTCTCCATGCCAGGCGCTACGGCGCGGCGGGAAAGGGCGTTCGGCTGTTCTGGGCGAACGGCTTCGGCCACCGGCGCATCATCGCCGCCGCACCGGTTCTTGCCGCGATCGCGGCGTTTCTCGAAGGCGATCGGGGCGTGGGTGACGCTCCTGATGAAAGCATCAAAAAAGATGCGGAGATCATTCCGTTTTTTGAGCTTCCGGCAAGGCGCGCGGCATTGTAGCGTCCGTCGCGAAGATCAAGCCGCGGCGGGACGCCTCATGAAAATCATCAGCAGCATCGAAGAGCTTAACACGATCTATGGCGCCGGACTTTCGCCGGCCTCCGTCACCAAGGTGACGAAGCAATTGACCCCGCTCTATCGTGAGATGATCGAGATCTCACCGTTTGCGGCGCTTGCGACCGTTGGGCCGGAAGGGCTCGACTGTTCCCCGCGCGGCGATCTCGGCGGCGTGGTGCGCGTCGCCGACGACGAGACGCTGCATCTGCCGGACTGGCGCGGCAACAACCGGGTCGATTCGCTTTCCAATATCGTGCGCGATCCGCGGCTGGCGCTGATGTTCCTGATCCCCGGCTCGAACACGACGATGCGCATCAACGGCCGCGGCGTCGTCTCAGACGATGAGGCGCTGCTTTCGAGTTTCGAGATGGACGGCAAACATCCGCGCACCGTCGTCGTCATTTCGATCGACGAGGTCTATTTCCAATGCGCGCGTGCCGTGATGCGGGCCGAGCTCTGGAATGGAGAACACTTTGCCGATCCGGCGAAGCTGCCGACGCCGGGGCAGATGCTGAAGGCCGCAACCGGCGATTTCGACCAGGAAACCTATGACCGGGAATGGCCGGGGCGGGCGGCGAAGACGATGTGGTAGGCAAGCGTGCCTGTGGCCGCCGGCCTTTTACTCGGCGTCGCAAGCGGCAAACTCGTCCGTTCCCTCAGGCTCCTGACGGACGAGAGAGGAATACGACGTTGCCACATACCTCTTCTCCCCAGCGGGGAGAAGTGCCGGAGCGATAGCGAGGCGATGAGGGGGTGAGCGACGACAGGAGCGAATGCACTGAGCGCAAGCGAAGGGCAACAATTAACGGCTGCCGTGTGGCCCCCTCATCCGACCCTTCGGGCCACCTTCTCCCCACTGGGGAGAAGAGGGAGCAAGCGGGCGAACCGGACAGCAGCTTGTCGCCGTCACCTGCCGGTGACAGCGTGCGCGCGGCGACCGATTACCCTCACGTCTTATAAATCAGCCAGCTCTTGGTGAAATCCTTTTGCATGCCGTCCTGATAGAGGATGGTGCAGTTGCGGCCGGCATTCTTTGCGCCGTAAAGGGCGATGTCGGTCTTGCTATAGAGTTCGCCGGCATCCCCGGCGCTGGAGGCCATGCAGATGCCGATCGAGACGGTGACCGGACCGTAATTCACCCGCGTACGGGAGTTTTTGAAGGGCGTCGTCTCCAACGTGCGACGAATGCGCTCGGCGATCGCGGTCACTTCCTCGGGCGTGTTGCCATCGACGATGAGGGCGAATTCCTCGCCGCCGGTGCGGGCAACGAAGATGTCACGGCGGACATTGCTGCGGATGACGGAGGCGACGGTGGCGAGCACCTTGTCGCCGACCGGATGGCCGTAGGTGTCGTTGATCTTCTTGAAATTGTCGATGTCGCAGAGCAGCAGCGCCGTCACCGGCCGCATGCTCGAATTGTCGAAAATGGCGGCGAGGCGGTCGTCGAAAGCGCGGCGGTTGGAAAGGCGCGTCAGCGAGTCGGTGTTGGCGATGCGCTTGTATTCGTCGAGCTCCTTGCGGACCTGATCCATCTCCTGCGAGCGCTGGACGACGTCCTCGACCGTGCGTTCGCCATGCGCCATGGTGTCGCCGGTCGCCTGGCTGAGGAGATCGATAGCGTTTTCGATCAGTTCGACGCTGGCGTTGCTCTTGGAGGAGATGCGCTTGTGGGTCTCGCCGAGCAGTCTGGTGTAGCTTTCGAGCGAACTCTGCTCCTGCCTGAGAATGCGCAGCAGGCCATCGAGCTCGCCGGCAATGCGCGTATGGGCATCGTCGAAGACACGGGCCGGGCTGTGGGTGAAGTGCTGCGCGCCGAGCGCATCGAGTTCGGCCTGGGTCACCTGGCCGCCGAGGGCCGCAAGCTCGCGGGTGAGGGCCGGATTAGAGCCGATATAGGCCTCGTAGAAGAGTTGGTAATTGCGCGGTATCGGCGCGACGCCCATGGAGCGCATGGCATAGGTGATCTGACCCGCAACGTCGGGAACCGGCACCTTGGGCGCGACAGCCGTATTCATCCGGCGAACTCCTCATATATTCAAAGGCAATATTCTATTTGTTAGCTTAAATTTCTTGGGAAAAGATTAAAGCGATATATACCAAAGATTACATACGACAAATGCCCCATGCGGTAATACTTCGATCAGGCCTATGATTCTCCATGGAAAAACGTATCTTTAGTGAGACAGTGCATACTCGCTGAGCGGGTACAGTGTCTGAAAAACTTACAGTTCTTCTCCGCTGGAGACCGTATTCATCTTGTCGACAGTTGGTTTTGGCCGTTTCGTATTGCAGTCTCGACATTTTTGGGATCGTATTTTCTGCAACGGACCCGATCTTAGCCCACAAATCGCGGCGTGAGATCATGGAAACCTCCCGTCATATTTCTTTCGCCATCCTGACCTTCACCGTCCTTGCCGCCGGCGCGTTGCTGCTGGAGCATACCGGCTTCTTCACCGGTGCTTTCCGCACGGAGATCCTGGCAAGGGTCGATGCCGGGGATCTGGTGAGCGTGGGCGAGGCAGTCACGGCGCAGAGCACAGGCGCCTCGGATAAGGCCTCGCCGCGGTAGAGCAGGCGGCAACGCAACCTGCCCAATCACCCCAAATTCAGTTCCTGGAAAAAATCATTTCCCTTGTCGTCGATGACGATGAAGGCGGGGAAGTCTTCGACTTCGATCTTCCAGACCGCTTCCATGCCGAGTTCGGGATATTCGAATACTTCAACCTTGCGGATACAGTCCTGGGCAAGACGGGCGGCGGGGCCGCCGATCGAGCCGAGATAGAAGCCGCCGTGTTTCTTGCAGGCCTCGCGCACGGCGCGCGAACGGTTGCCCTTGGCAAGCATCACCAGGGAGCCACCGAAGGACTGGAACTGGTCGACGTAACTATCCATGCGCCCGGCGGTCGTGGGGCCGAAGGAGCCGGAGGCGTAGCCGACCGGCGTCTTGGCGGGGCCGGCATAATAGACCGGGTGGTTCTTCAGGTAATCGGGCATGCCTTCGCCCTTTTCAAGCCGTTCGCGGATCTTGGCATGGGCGAGGTCGCGGGCAACGATGATGGTGCCGGTCAAGGACAGGCGGGTCTTGACGGGATGCCTGGAGAGTTCGGCGAGCACCTCGGCCATTGGCCGGTTGAGATCAATGCGCACCGTCGATTCCGACAGTTTCGCCTCGTCGATCTCGGGCATGTATTTCGACGGATCTGTTTCGAGCTGCTCGACGAAGATGCCGTCGCGGGTGATGCGACCCTTGGCCTGACGGTCGGCGGAACAGGAGACGCCGAGGCCGATCGGTAGCGAGGCGCCGTGGCGGGGCAGGCGGATGACGCGCACGTCATGACAGAAATACTTGCCGCCGAACTGGGCGCCGACGCCCATCTGCTGCGTCAGTTTGTGGATTTCCTTCTCCATCTCGATGTCGCGAAAAGCATGGCCGCTCTCGGAACCTTCGGTCGGCAGCTCGTCGAGATAGCGGGTGGAGGCGAGCTTGACGGTTTTCAGGTTCATCTCTGCCGAGGTGCCGCCGATGACGATCGCCAGATGGTAGGGAGGACAGGCTGCCGTCCCTAACGTCAGGATCTTCTCCTTAAGGAAGTCGATCATCCGGTCATGGGTCAAGAGCGAGGGCGTGCCCTGGTAGAGAAAGGTTTTGTTGGCCGAGCCGCCGCCCTTGGCGACGAAGAGGAATTCGTAGGCGTCGGTGCCTTCCTCGTAGATGTCGATCTGGGCTGGCAGGTTGTTCCTGGTATTCTTCTCCTCGAACATTTTGACCGGCGCGAGCTGCGAATAACGCAGGTTCTTCTTCTCGTAGGCATCCATGACGCCGCGGGCGAGCGCCGCCGTATCCTCGCCCTCGGTCCAGACCCTGCGGCCCTTCTTGCCCATGATGATCGCGGTGCCGGTATCCTGGCACATGGGCAGCACGCCGCCGGCTGATATATTGGCGTTCTTCAGAAGATCGTAGGCAACGAAACGGTCATTGTCCGTTGCCTCGGGGTCGTCGAGGATCGAGGCGAGCTGCTTCAGATGGCCGGGGCGCAGCAAATGGTTGATATCGGCGAAGGCGGTTTCGGCCAGCAGGCGGATGCCTTCCGGCTCGACGGTCAGGATCTCCTGGCCCTTGAACGTATCGACCGAGACATGGTCGTCGCTGATCTTGCGATAGGGGGTGGCATCCTTGCCGAGCGGGAAGAGATCGTCAGCCATCGAAGTGACCTTTCTGGTAGGGCGTCGCTAGATTGGAACCGGTCTAAATCCGCCGCGGGGCAAATGCAATCGGGATGCGCCGGAGCCCGGCCGGTTAAGCCGGAGTCGCGCGTGCTGCACCACGCGAAACGGGTGAAACTAGCGTAGTCGCCTCGACAAAGACGACTCCAGGTTGCCTTCTGTTCGAGGCCAGTTCATATTCCCGGCAGCGTTAACCGGGGCTTCAAATGACAAATGCAAAGCCAACTGCTGTCGACGACCTTCTCGTTTTTTTCGAAGACAATTGGATCCGCGGGAATCTGCTGCGCCTCTCCAGCGATCCCGAGGGAGCGGACATGTATGTTCGCTTCGTCAATGGCGTGCGTATCGACGCCAAACATGGGCCCGACCACGAAACGATCATAAGGGGCGAGTACGGAACCTTCAAACTGAGACCTGACGGTCACTTCGAGTACGAGCTGGACTACACGCTCGACGTCGTGAAAAATTTAACGAAATACGATCAGCTCATCGAGAAGCTGAGCTTCAAGATGTCCGATGGCTCAGGGGGCACGGACCTCGGCGTGCTGACCCTTGCGATCGACGGCGTCGACGAAGGCGAAAAATACCACGAAATCCTGGATTTCGACGATATGGGCGTCACATCGAGGGCCGATAATTTCTCTCTGCCTGACTATCGCAACTTTGCGCTCTCGGTGAACGGCGGTCACGAATTCACGCTTCTGAACGGGTATGTCTATGATACCATCCCGGGTGTCGACGCCATCACCGAGGACGGTTTCAGCGATACCGTTCTATCGCCGGGTTCTGCGCCCGTAAGCTTGAAAATGCTCGATGGCGGGGAATTCACCTTTCAGAGCGTTTCGATCGCCGAATTGACGGCAGCGCCCTTTCACCTGACGCTCACCGCGCTGAACGACGGCCAGATCGTCTATCAGCAGGAGCTCGAGGTCACCGGCCCCACTCTCGAGGTTAATCTCGAAGACATCGAAGAAATCCGGTTCGATTTCATGGGCAATTCTGTCGTGATGGACAATTTTTCGCTGTTTGCCTTGCTATAGGCTGGAGGGAGTAGCGGCGTTGCGGCATATCCCCTTCTCCCCGCGAGCGGGGGTCCGAAGGACGGGTCGAGACCTGTGGCTCGACCCCGGTTGGTGGCGGCAGCCGGATGAGGGGCAGCGCGACCTCCCTACTTCGGCCCGATCATCGTCTCCGGACGCACGATCTCGTCATATTCTTCCGACGTCACCAGACCGCTGGCGAGGGCTTCTTCCTTCAGTGTCGTGCCGTTCTTGTGGGCAGTCTTGGCGATCTTGGCGGCTGCGTCGTAGCCGATCTTCGGGGCCAGGGCGGTCACCAGCATCAGCGAGCGTTCGAGGCCGGCCTTGATATTGTCCTCGCGCGCCTCGATGCCGACGACGCAATTGTCGGTGAAGGAGACGGCGGCGTCGGCGAGCAGCTGCACCGACTGCAGGAAATTATAGGCCATCATCGGATTGTAGACGTTGAGCTCGAAATGGCCCTGGCTGTCGGCGAACGTCAGAGCCGCGTTGTTGCCGAAGATATGGATGCAGACCTGCGTCAGCGCCTCGCATTGGGTCGGGTTGACCTTGCCGGGCATGATCGAGGAGCCTGGCTCGTTTTCCGGCAGCGCCAGCTCGCCGAGGCCGGACCGCGGGCCGGAGCCGAGCAGGCGGATGTCGTTGGCGATCTTGAAGAGGGCGGCGGCGGCCGCATTGATGGCGCCATGGGAAAAGACCATGCTGTCATGCGAGGCGAGCGCCTCGAACTTGTTCGGCGCGGTGACAAACGGCATGCCTGTGATGGCAGCGATCTCTTCGGCGACCTTTTCGGCAAAGCCCACCGGCGCATTGAGGCCGGTGCCGACGGCAGTACCGCCCTGGGCGAGTTCGCAGAGGCCGGGCAGGGTCATTTCGATGCGCTTGATGGCGGAGCCGACCTGGGCGGCATAACCCGAAAATTCCTGGCCGAGCGTCAGCGGCGTCGCATCCTGGGTGTGGGTGCGGCCGATCTTGATGATGTGGCTGAATTCGGTGACCTTCATATCAAGGGCGGCATGCAGGTGCTTGAGGGCCGGGAGTAGGTGATGGGCGATTTGCTCTGCGCAGGCGATGTGCATGGCCGTCGGATAGGTGTCGTTCGACGACTGGCTCATATTGACGTGATCGTTCGGATGCACCGGCTTCTTGGAACCCATGACGCCGCCGAGCATTTCTATTGCACGATTGGAGATCACCTCGTTGGCATTCATATTGGACTGCGTGCCCGAACCGGTCTGCCAGACCACCAGCGGAAAGTGGTCGTTCAGCTTGCCCTCGATCACCTCCTGGGCGGCGCCGACGATCGCTTTGCCGAGGCCAGGATCGAGCTGGTCGAGCGACATGTTGGCGCGGGCGGCCGCCTGCTTGACGATGCCCAGCGCACGCACGATCGACAGCGGTTGCTTTTCCCAGCCGATCTTGAAATTGCCGAGCGAACGCTCGGCCTGGGCGCCCCAATATCGGTCGGCGGCGACGTCGATCGGGCCAAAAGTATCGGTTTCGGTGCGGGTTGCGGTCATCAGCCTTGCCTTCCCTTTACATGCTGTTTTCGGGCATTTTCGAAAGATGAGGTCTTATAGGTTGGAAAGTCCGACAAGAAAACTGGAAGCCGTGCGAAATATTGAAATCGGAAGTCATGTTTACGCAGGTTTTTCGGCGTGCCTTTTAGGCCACTTTGGAAATTTTATGCATCCGGGCGTTTTCACCCCACTGGTCTGCCAGCGAAAATTCGGTAAAAAATTAACTAATAATTTCATAATTTTGTGTGAACTGCTGGGCGGCGCCACGCAGGATCTCCGTCACATAAAATTGAGTCCGCCGGCGCTGGCGGCGCAGGCCGGTTTCTGATCAATGAGGCCCTACGCTGCTTGAGTTTCGCGGGATTTGAGCTTGAGCCTTGCGCTCGTGACAAGAACAGCATGACACCGGGACTGGAAGATATATGACGTTCGTTTTGAAAAGCGCTGCATCCGCATTGGCAATTTCCTGCGGCGTGGCAGTGATGAGTGCCGCACCCGCGCATGCCTATACACTGATGGATATGTTGCGCGGCGACAGGCAGCGGACCCAGAGCACCATCTTCATGGACCAGATGCCGCCCGGCCGTGTGGGCCAGCGCGGCGGCATTGGCGGATCGCTCGGCGGGCTCGACCCTGAAGCACCGCTGCCGAAGGTAAGCGGTCCGCGTTATTACACCTACAAAACCGAGACGCTGCAATTCGTCGATACCGGCAGGTTTGCCGATCCCGTCGTCACCGGCGCGGTCGCCGATGTTTCGGGCAGTGGCGATGCCAGCGCCGAACCCGCCGTGCAGCGCCGCTTCCTGGCGCAGGCCAAGGTGCGCGCCAATGCCGACGTTGCAAAGGCGCTCGAGGCCTATTACGGCGACAGCCGCAATCCGCTCGTCTGGGTCGATGGCAACCAGATCAACGACCGTGCCAAGTCGGCGATGTCGGCGCTTGCCGATGCGGCCTTCGTCGGCCTCGACCCGGCGGATTACGCCGTCCAGACGCCTGATATCGACCCGGCCAATCCCGATCCTGCCTTCCGCGACCGTGCGCTGACGCAGTTCGAGCTCGAACTCTCCGCCAAGGTGCTGGCTTTCGTGCAGGACACGGTGCGCGGCCGCATCGATCCGAACAAGATCTCCGGCTACCACGATTTCCAGCGCAAGGTGGTCAATCTGGCCCCGGTGCTGAAGCTTGCTCGCATGAGCCCCGACGTCGGCGCCTATATTGGCAGCCGCTCGCCTGATAGCCCGCAATTCCAGGCGCTGAAGGCAGAGCTTGCAAAGCTTCGTGCCGCCGACGGTGGCAACGAAGAGCGAATCGTCGTTTCGCTCGACAAGCTGCTGAGACCTGGCGAGAGCTCGCCCGAGATCGCGAATATCGTCAAGGCAATCGGCAAACACGGTTCCGAAACGCTAAGGACCGATCATGCGGCAACGATTGCCGCCTATGCCGGCAGCAGCGACTATTCGCCTGACATCGTTTCGCTGGTCGAGGACTTCCAGAAGGAGCGCGGGCTGAAGCCCGATGGCGTCATCGGCCAGGCGACGGTGCGCGCCATGACCGGCGGCGACACCAATGCTTCGAAAATCGACAAGCTCGTCGTCGCCATGGAGCAGGCGCGCTGGCTGCCGGAGGATCTCGGTTCACGCTACGTCATGATCAACCAGCCCGCTTACATGGTCTACTACCACAATGACGGCAAGGAACAGCTGTCGATGCGCGTCGTGGTCGGCGGCAAGAACAACCAGACTTATTTCTTCGATGACGAGATCGAGACGGTGGAGTTCAACCCTTTCTGGGGCGTGCCACAGTCGATCATCATCAACGAAATGCTGCCGAAGCTGCGCTCGGATCCGAACTATCTCGACCAGCTTGGCTATGAAGTCGAGGTGAACGGCCATGCCGTCGCCTCTTCGAGCGTCGACTGGTATGGTTCGACCGATAACGTCTCGGTGCGCCAGCCGCCGAGCAGCGACAATGCGCTCGGCGAACTGAAGATCCTGTTCCCGAACAGCCACGCGATCTACATGCACGATACGCCGTCGAAGAGCTTCTTCAAGCGCGACATGCGGGCTCTCAGCCACGGCTGCGTGCGCCTTGCCAATCCGCGTGCGATGGCGGCTGCCGTGCTCGGCACGACGGTCGACGATGTCGCCAAGCAGATCGCCAGCGGGCAGAACCATGCGGTACGCGTGCCGCAGAAGATCCCGGTCTACGTCTCCTACTTCACTGCCTGGCCGAACAAGGACGGCGTGGTGGAATATTTCGACGACGTCTACGGCCGCGACGCCTATGTCGACAAGGCCTTCGATGCGACGACCAAGGCGCGTGGGGCGCAGATCTGATAATCGGATTTGATTAGTGATGCCAGCGGGCGGTCTTTGGGCCGCCCGTTTTTGTTTTTGGCGGCGATTACGGAATGGAAACAAAATGGAGAGGGCGTACCATAGCACCTCAGCAGAAAGCGGGGGACGGCCTCAGACGGCAACCTTCTCCGCATATTCCTGTAGCAGCCTTTCTATCAGCTGCGGCGTCAGCTCATCGAAATGGGTAATGATAACATCCGGATCGAGGCTCGAAACCGGCACGTCAGAATAGCCGAACGGCACGGCAATCGAGGGCACACCGGCATTCTTGGCAACGGCGATGTCGTTGATGCTGTCGCCAATCATTACCGTGCGGGTGATGTCGCCGCCGGCGCGTTCGATGGTGCCGGTGAGGTGGCGGGCGTCGGGCTTGCGCACGGGGAAGGTGTCGCCGCCTGATATCGCGTCGAAATATCTGAGGAGGTCGAGCTTGTCGAGCAGGCCAAGTGCCAGGCTTTCCATCTTGTTGGTGCAGACGGCGAGGCGGTAACCTTCGGATCTGAGCCGGTCCATGGCGGCGACCAGGCCGGGATAGGGTTCGGTACGGCCGGGCATGTTGCCGGCATAATGCGCAACGAAACGCTCGACCAGCAGCGGCAGGGCGTCGCCTTCGAGCGGATGGCCGCGCAGACGGCAGGCGCGCTCGATCATCACGCGCGCGCCCTGGCCGACGAGATGGGTGAGGTCGTCGTAGCTGACCGGTGCAAGGTCAAGGGCCGCGATCGTGTGGTTCAGGCTCTCGACCAGATCCACATGGGTATCGAGAAGGGTGCCGTCGAGATCGAAGACGACGAGCGCCGGGCGAGCGGGGGCAGGGGTCAAGGGCATGTCTCTTTGAGCGATGGTCGTCTTGATGAGCGATGGATCGTCTTGAGGTAGGCGATAGCGCGGCGGAAAGCAACGTCCGGCGATGGCTGGGAAGGCCGCAGGCCTCTGTTTCGGCTTTTCATTTTCCGTGATGATTTTGACTTTCGTTTGCCAGGCGAGCCGTGTAAACAGCACATCCAACGCAATAATCGGAGCTGGCGGCGCATGGATGCCCGCGAAATGAAGATCAAGGCCGCCGAGGCCGCACTCGCCCATGTCGAAGGCGGGATGCGTCTCGGGATCGGCACCGGCAGCACGGCGGAAGAATTCGTTCGCCTGCTGGCAGAGAAGGTCGCGGGCGGCTTCAGGGTCGAAGGCGTCCCGACCTCCGAAAGAACCGCGCGGCTCTGCGTCGAACTCGGCGTGCCGCTGAAGTCGCTCGACGAACTGCCGGCACTCGACCTGACCATCGATGGCGCCGACGAGGTCGATACGGGGCTCAGGCTGATCAAGGGCGGCGGCGGTGCGCTGCTGCGCGAAAAGATCGTCGCAGCCGCCTCCGAGCGGATGATCGTCATTGCCGACGAGAGCAAGCTTGTGGAAACGCTCGGCGCCTTCGCGCTGCCGATCGAGGTCAATCCGTTCGGGCTCGTCTCGACGCGCATCGCGATCGAAAAGGTCGCGGCCCGGCTCGGCCTCTCGGGTGAACTCGCTCTGCGCCAGTCGGGTGACGGAGAGTTTACCACGGATGGCGGCCATCACATCATCGATGCATCTTTTGGCCGCATTCCTGATGCAGAGGCGCTTTCGAGCGAGCTGAATTCCATACCCGGCGTCGTCGAACACGGGCTCTTTATCAATATGGCGGCACTTGCGATCATTGCCGGTCCTGCGGGTGTGCGCACACTGCAGGCAAACAGATAACAGGAGCGTATACTCATGATGAACATTGCAGGTCTTGGCCGTCTCGCCGCTGCGACCGTCCTTCTTTCCGGGCTTGCCTTCGGCTCCGCCGTCAAGGCGCAGGAAGCTTCCGAGGAGCAGCTGAAGGCGTCTCGCGCGGCGATCGACGCCATCGGCGCCACTGCCCAGTTCGACAACATCCTGCCCGGTCTCGCCGAGCGCTTGAAGGCAGGCCTGATCCAGGATTCGCCGAACTACCAGGACATCATTTCGTCGACGGTCGACGCTCAGGCGCTGGCGCTGGCGCCGCGCCGCGGCGATCTGGAGAAGGAGGCAGCACTCACCTATGCCAAGACCTTCACCGTCGATGAGCTGAAGGCGATCGCCGATTTCTATAATTCCGACGTTGGCAAGAAGCTGCTGCGCGACGGTCCGGTCGCCTCGCGCGAGACGGCGAAGGCTGCCGACATCTGGGCGCAGGGCATTTCCCGCGACCTGGAAAAGCAGAGCAACGCCGAGCTTTCCAAGGTCATCAAGGCGCCGCCGCCGGCAACCGACAGCCCGGCCGCTCCGGCTCCCGCACCGGCTGCCCAGCAGTAAAGCTCGCCCATCAAAATTTGCGAAAGCCCGGCATTGTCCGGGCTTTTTTGCTATGATGCGGCAAATGCCGCCGGCGCGGTTTTAGGTGACTACAGATGTCCGATCATCACAAGGCTGTCCGAGTGCGGATATCCGGCAAGGTCCAGGGTGTCGGTTTTCGCTATTGGACGCGCGATGAGGCCGTGCGGCTCGGTTTGACGGGCTGGGTTCGCAATGAAGAGGACGGGGCCGTCGTCGCGGTGATCGCAGGACCCGACACCGCTATCTCGACAATGATCGAGCGTTTCTGGCGCGGACCTTCGGGGGCGTCGGTTTCGGGTGTCGAGATGGAAGCAGCCCAGCTTGAAAAGAACCCGACGGATTTCCGCATTACCCGCTGACAGCAGCAATCGCTCGGCAGATGCAATTGGGATCGCAGATGCGCCGGAACTCAGCCCTATGGGTTCGGGTTCTTTGCAAGTTGCCACACACCCTCCTCGTCCGGCTCCACGCGCTTGTTGCCGCGGTAGAAGATCGGCAGTCTCGTCTTCTTGTCGATCGAGAAACGGCTCGGCGTGTATTTTTCGTCCTCATGGCCCTGAATGGCGAGGCTGAGTGCTTCCTTGAATTTGCCAGCCCTGCACAGGTTGGTGAAGAGAGTTTGATCCATCTTTTGCTCCGGCATTCTTTTTCATCTCGCGGATTGCCTGCCAGCCTTCGGCGACCGGGTCAATCGCAGCCGTTTACAATGAAGATTCGGCGATGGGAACGGGATGACGCAGGAGCGGGCTTTTGTTTTCGTGATGATCGCCCCTATATCAGGAACATCCTTCCTGCGATTCCCTTCCGGAGCTCCTCATGTCTTCCTACGACTACGACCTCTTCGTCATCGGCGGCGGTTCGGGAGGCGTGCGCGGCGCGCGTGTCGCCGCCTCGCTCGGCAAAAAGGTGGCGATCGCCGAGGAATACCGCTATGGCGGCACGTGCGTGATCCGCGGCTGCGTGCCGAAGAAGCTCTTCGTCTACGCCTCGCAGTTCCATGAGCATTTCGAGGATGCGGCGGGCTTCGGCTGGACGGTTGGCGAAAGCAGCTTCGACTGGAAAAAGCTGGTGGCGGCCAAGGATGCCGAAATCACCCGGCTGGAAGGCCTCTACAAGAAAGGTCTCGCCGGCGCTAATGCCGAGATCCTGGAAACGCGCGCAGAGCTCGTCGATGCCCATACGGTTCGGCTGCTGAAGACTGGACAGATGGTGACGGCCAAGACGATCGTGATCGCCACCGGCGGACGGCCGAACCCGCATGCAGCCCTTCCCGGTCATGAACTCTGCATCTCCTCCAATGAGGCCTTTCATCTTGACGAACTGCCGAAATCGATCGTCATCGCCGGCGGCGGCTATATTGCCGTCGAATTCGCCAATATCTTCCATGGCCTCGGCGTCGAGACGACGCTGATCTATCGCGGCGCCGAGATCCTGTCGCGCTTCGACGAAGATCTGAGGCGCGGGCTGCACGAAGCGATGGTCGCCAAGGGCATCCGCATCCACTGCCACGACACGCTGCAGAAGGTTTCCAAGGGTGAGGACGGCCTCATTCTGGAGACGCTGAACAACGGCACGCTGCAAGCCGGCGTCGTCATGCTGGCGCTCGGGCGCGATCCGAACACCGAAGGCCTCGGCCTCGAGGCGGCCGGCGTCGCGGTCGACGAGCGCGGCGCCGTCATCGTCGATGAATATTCCCGCACCAATGTCGAAAACATCTATGCGCTCGGCGATGTCACCAACCGGGTACAGCTGACGCCGGTGGCGATCCACGAGGCGATGTGCTTCATCGAGACCGAATACAAGAACAATCCGACCCGGCCGGACTACGAGCTGATCCCGACCGCCGTCTTCTCACAGCCGGAGATCGGCACTGTCGGCCTCTCGGAAGAGGATGCGGGCAAACGTTATGGCGAGCTCGAGGTTTACCGCGCCCAGTTCCGGCCGCTGAAAGCCACGCTTTCCGGCCGGGCCGAGCGGATGATCATGAAGCTGATCGTCGATGCGGCGAGCCGCAAGGTGGTGGGCGCCCATATCCTCGGCCACGATGCCGGCGAAATGGCGCAGTTGCTCGGCATCACGCTGAAGGCCGGCTGCACCAAGGACGATTTCGACCGCACCATGGCGCTGCATCCGACCGCCGCAGAAGAGCTCGTCACCATGTATGCGCCGAGCTATCGCATCCGCGACGGCAAACGGCTTTGATCCGCGACGGGCTTAAGCTCTTTGTTTTATGCATGTCGTTGACCCGGAACCGCTGCACACTTCCGGGCGACATGCATTAGAGCGCCGTGCGTCCCTTCGGACGCACAAAGGACGCTCTAACACTTTGAATCTACGCATCGTGCTTTCCGAAAATCGATTCCGATTTTCGGGCCGATGCGCTAGCTGGTGATGCGCGGCGCCCGGATGACCTTGAGGAAAAGCGCCTTCATCGCATCGGTGATACCTTGGGTCGGCGTCACCTCGAAATAGAGGCCGGGCGAAGCGCACGCCTGCATCTTCGTCGGAATCTCGCTCTGGAAGGGGCTGATCCATTTGTTGTACCAATCATTGCTCGGCAACGGCAGGTAGGTGGTGTAGAGCACGGCGATCTTGACACCGCGATCCTTCAGCGGCTTGCAGAAGGAGGTGTCGATCGGTTCCTGACAGCGGCCGCCGGTCGTCTTCTTGGTGCATGTCGACGGCTTGTAGCTGTCGCCGACGCCATCGGAAACGAAGAACAGGATCTTTTCGGGGCTGATATTCGACGTGCCGTCACCGGCCGGGTCGATGATGGTATTCATCTGGGTCAGGGCGCTATCGAAGCTCGTGAGCTGGTCCTGATTGTAGTTCTGGTAGGGAATGGTCATCAGATCGACGGCGTCGGTGTAATTCTTCACCTTCGTCAGGTCGGAGGTGGGGCTGGAGATCGTCGTCAGCTTGGCGTCTTCGGCTTTGGTGCCGAAAGTATAGACGCCCATGCGAAACTGGTCGCTGCTGACGCGTTCGGTCTTGGCCGTATCCGTCAGCGCCTGGGTTGCCTGGCGCACGACGTCGATGCGCATGGCGACGCTGAGACTCTTGGCGATTGTATAGTTGTTGGTGCTCTGGTCCATCTGATGGCAGGCGAAGGCGCAGCCTGTTTTAGCCTGCAGCTTCGAAACATCGTTCGCGGTTGCGCCGACGCCCATGGAAGGCGTGTTGTCGAGCAGGATGTAGAAATCCATGAAGGCGGCGGTTTGATATTCGGCAGTCGCAGCACCCGAGATCGTGATCGAGTCCCGGCCGAGGATGCGCATGAAGGTGGTGGGCACGGTCGCGCTGAAGGTAACCTGCGAATTCAGCTTGTTGGCAGTCTTGGTGACGTCGATGCCGAGGTCGACATGAACGTCGGTCAGCTCCCCGGACATCTGAGACATGAAGATACTGCGGGCGTCGTCTTTGCCGAGCGAGATCGTGCCGTTGCCACTCATGGTCATGGCGGCTGCGACCGCGCCGGATTTTTCGGCGATCGAACCGACAGCGGCGGCATCGGCAGCGGCGTAAAGCTGTGTCCTCAGGCTGAGCGCATGGGCGAGATCCACGGCCATGCCGGCCGCACCGACGAGTGGCACCATCAGCAGTGCCGTCATGATGCCGAAATTGCCCGAGCGGTCCGATATGAAACCGGGCGGAAGGATCGCCATGCCATGTCCCCGATGTTGAACTCTTTGCGGTTCTACATTGAAAGTCTAAAATATGGGGAAATCGACATGGTATATGCGGGTTTAATCAGACAATGGCGGGCGGCGGCGGCGAGGCGACAACTGTCGGCGATTGGTCTTTGCAAGCCTGACCTAAAGGTCTATAAGCCGCCGCATATTGAGGGCATCCTAAGGTAGGGATGTGAGAACGGGTGAGTGAGATGGCAGACAATTGGACCCCGAGCAGCTGGCGGCACAAACCGATCCTGCAGGTTCCCGAATATCCCGACGCAGCCGCTTTGGCGGCAACGGAGGCCACGCTCGCCAGCTATCCGCCGCTTGTCTTCGCGGGCGAGGCGCGCCGTCTGAAGAAGCATCTTGCCAACGTCGCCGAAGGCAACGGCTTCCTGCTGCAGGGCGGTGACTGTGCCGAGAGCTTTGCCGAACACGGCGCCGACAATATTCGCGACTTCTTCCGCGCCTTCCTGCAGATGGCGGTCGTGCTGACCTTCGGCGCGCAGTTGCCGGTCGTCAAGGTCGGGCGCATCGCCGGCCAGTTCGCCAAGCCGCGTTCGTCGAATGTCGAGAAGCAGGGCGACGTGACGCTGCCCGCCTATCGCGGCGACATCATCAACGGCATTGAGTTCACCGAGGAGTCGCGCATTCCGAATCCGGAACGCCAGGCCATGGCCTATCGCCAGTCGGCCGCGACGCTGAACCTCCTGCGCGCCTTTGCGATGGGCGGTTACGCCAATCTCGAAAACGTTCATCAGTGGATGCTCGGCTTCGTCAAGGACAGCCCGCAGGGCGAGCGTTACCGCAAGCTTGCTGACCGCATCAGCGAAACCATGGATTTCATGAAGGCGATCGGCATCACCTCGGAAAACCAGCCGGCGCTCCGCGAGACCGATTTCTTCACCAGCCACGAGGCGTTGCTTCTCGGCTATGAAGAGGCGCTGACACGCGTCGATTCCACCTCGGGCGACTGGTATGCAACCTCTGGCCACATGATCTGGATCGGTGACCGCACGCGCCAGGCCGACCATGCGCATGTCGAATATTGCCGTGGTATCAAGAACCCGATCGGCCTGAAATGCGGCCCGTCACTGCAGGCTGACGATCTGCTGCAACTGATCGACATCCTGAATCCGGCCAATGAAGCCGGGCGCCTGACGCTGATCTGCCGCTTCGGCCACGAGAAGGTCGCCGACAACCTGCCGCGCCTCATCCGCGCCGTCGAGCGCGAGGGCCGTAAGGTCGTCTGGTCCTGCGATCCGATGCACGGCAACACGATTACGCTCAACAACTACAAGACCCGTCCCTTCGAGCGGATCCTGTCGGAAGTCGAAAGCTTCTTCCAGATCCACCGCGCCGAGGGCACGCATCCGGGCGGCATCCATGTCGAAATGACCGGCAAGGATGTGACGGAATGCACGGGCGGCGCTCGCGCGGTTTCCGCAGAAGACCTGCAGGACCGCTACCACACCCATTGCGATCCGCGCCTCAACTCCGACCAGGCGCTTGAACTGGCCTTCCTGCTTGCCGAGCGCATGAAGGGCGGCCGCGACGAAAAGCGCATGGTCGCGAACGGCTGAGACTACAGCGCCGCGCGTCTGGAAAGATGCGCAAAGGACGCTGTAGCATTTTGGATTGCTGCATAATTTTACCCTTAAATCGGTTCCGATTTGAAGAATTATGCAGTAGCCGAAACGGTTGAAGAAAAGCCCGGCGATGCCGGGCTTTTTTATGCTGCGAAGGTGGAACAGGCAGTCAGATGCTGGCCTGGACGCTGTGCAGGTTGGCGTACACGCCGTCTTGCGCCATGAGCTCGTCATGGGTGCCCTGTTCGACGATGCCATCAGCCGTCAGGACCAGGATGCGGTCGGCATGGCGGACGGTCGACAGACGGTGGGCGATGACCAGGGTGGTTCGGCCGTTTGCCAGGCTGAGCAGCGCCTGCTGCACCGCCCGTTCGCTCTCGTTGTCGAGCGCGCTGGTTGCTTCGTCGAAGATCAGGATTTCCGGATTCTTGAGGAAGGCGCGGGCGATGGTGATGCGCTGGCGCTGGCCGCCCGAGAGCTTCACGCCGCGTTGGCCGATATCGGTATCATAGCCATGGGGCAGGGCGATGATGAAGTCGTGCGCATTGGCGGCGCGCGCGGCCGCTTCCAGCTCGGCATCGCTGGCCTCGGGCCGGCCGTAGCGCAGGTTTTCCGCCACCGTACCGGCAAACAGGTAGACATCCTGCTGCACCACCCCGACGTGGCGCCGGAGCGAGGCCAGCGTCACATCGCGGATGTCGATGCCATCGATCTGGATCGCCCCGGCCTCGACATCGTAGAAACGTGGTATCAGCGCACAAAGCGTGCTCTTGCCGACCCCTGACGGGCCGACCAGGGCGACGAACTCCCCGGGAGCGATGGTGAGCGACAGCTGCTCGAGCACCCGCGGGCCATCGGCCTCGTAACCGAAGGCGACGTTGGAAAAGCTGATCTCGCCCCTTGGTGCCGGCATCGGCCGCGCCGCCGGCCGATCGGTGATATCGGGAGCGATCTCCAGGATCTCCATGGCCCTGACGAAGCCGGTATAACCCTCCTGCCAGAGGCGCACGAAATTCGCCAGCCGCTGCACGGGATCGACCAGCACGGCGATGCAGAGCAGGAAGGTCAGCATATCAGGCACGGTCAGTTCCGCCGCCAGGATGCGCAGGCCGCCGACGATGATCACCAATATGGTGACGAACTGGGCGAAGGTTTCGGTGCCGACCGAAAACCAGGCTTCGCTGCGGTAGCCCTCGGCGCGGCTTTGCAAGAAACGCCGGTTCTGCTCGGCGAAGCGTTCCTTCTCCAGCGCCTCGTTGGCAAAGGACTGGACGACGCGGATGCCGGCAAAAGCATCCTCGACGCGCTCGTTGACGGCGGCGATCTGCCGCTTGCTGGCTTCGAGCGCGCGGTTCATACGCCGGTTGAAATAAAGCGCATAGGCCACCGCCACCGGGGTGAGCAGCAAGATCAGGGCTGCCAATGGCGGATCGATGAAGAACAGCACCAGCATGGCGCCGCCGTATTTGAGTACGGCGATGGAAAGATCCTCGGGGCCATGATGAAAGAGCTCGCCCAGCCACAGGCTGTCATTGGTGATGCGGCTCATCAGCTGGCCGGTGCGCTGGCGGTCGTAGAAGCTGAACGAGAGCTTCTGGCAGTGCTCGAAGAGTTCCTGCCGCACCGTCGCTTCGATGCGCGCGCCCATCACATGGCCGCGATAATCGACGAAGAAGATGGCGACGATCTGGACCGCCAGAACGGCTAACATGACGCCGCCCATCGCAAGGATGTGTGCGAAGGCCTGCGGCGCGTCGGGGAGAGCCAGAAGGCGGCTCGTGACGATGTTGGCGCAGAGCGGCAGGGCGACCGCCGTGCCGGCGACCAGGATGGCACAAAGCAGATCCGCCAGCAGCAAAGGCAGATGCGGACGGTAGTAGGAGAGGAATTTGCGCATGCGCGACCGGCGCCGCTCGCGGTCGGCGGCATTCGCATCGTCGCGGAAGAATTTCAGGAAGGGGTTATGGCGTCGCGAGTTTTTCCTCGCGCGGGAGAACCGAATGTTCATGAAGCTGAATGTCCTTGTGGGGGATGTTTCCTTTCTGTTCGGACAGGGTCGCTCTCATGTCAGTCTCCCAGGGTTGAATAAATTGGACCTTAAGTATTGCCGACAACAGCCGGCGATTCAATGCCGCGATGAGATGAGGTTGGCGGCTGTTGTCGTCGAGCAACAGGTGCTTGAGCCGACCAAGCATGGATAAGGCCGTCGATTTTCAAGATTTCTGATGATTTCGTTGAACGGAATGGATTTGACGCCGCGGGTGATCGGCGGCAACGTCCCGTCATAAACGGGAGAGCGATGATGACCGTACGGCATACAGGCGGCTGCCTTTGCGGCGCCGTGCGATTTTCAACGACGGCGAAGCCAGGACCTGTCGTCGGCTGCCATTGCTCGCAGTGCCGCCGGCAGACCGGGTTTTATTACGCCGCGGTCAACGTGGCCCGCGCGGCTCTTTCGGTTGATGGCACCGAGGCGGTCCGCTGGTACCGGTCGAGCGAAGAGGCGCAGCGCGGCTTCTGCTCGAATTGCGGCTCCGCGCTGTTCTGGCAGGCGGACGGATCGGCGGAGATTTCGGTCATGGCCGGCGCCTTTGACACGCCGAGCGGCCTTGCCTTCGGCCATCATATCTACTGCGCCGACAAGGGCGATTTCTACGAAATATCAGATGGCCTGCCGCAATATGACGGGAATCCCCCGTCGTCATCCTCGCTGGCCCCGTGATTGACAAAGGTTGATCGCCGAGGCTAGGTTTACCGTGCTGCGTAGGGCGCTTCGTCGAATGTCGAAAGGGCAATGCCCGCCTACAATGTATCAACAGTTGCGCCCATGCCGAATCTCGAAAACCTCAAAAAGCAGGCCAAGCAGTATTTGCGATGGCACCGCGAAAGATACTATCCTGTTGCAGCCGAGATCAGAGCTGCGTTGCCGCGCTTCCGTCATCTCGATGACAGCCAGGTGCTGGAGGCGCGCTTCAAGCTTAGCGACGCGCAGGACCTGATCGCACGTCAAATGGGTTTCGAGGGATGGCAGGCGCTCAAGACAGGAGCCGCAGCCATGACAGATCCGAAAAAACAGCCCGCACCACAAGCCATCCTGAGTTCGCTATCCGCGCAGTTGTTTGTCACCGATATCAAGGCGTCGTGCGAATTCTTCACCGGCAAGCTCGGCTTCAGGGTCGACTTCGTCTATGGCGACCCGCCGTTTTACGGACAGGTCATCCGCGACAATGCTCAACTCGCTCTGAGGCTGGTATGCGAGCCCGTGTTCGTCGGCGATATCAGGCAACGGGAGCATCTGCTTTCAGCCTCGATCACCGTCGATACATCAGACGAGATCAAGCGCCTGTTCCTGGATTTCCAGGCCGCAGGCGTATCCTTCCATCAGCCCCTCAGGAAGGAGCCGTGGGGTGCCAGAAACTTCATCGTGCTGGATCCGGACGGAAATCTCATCCTGTTTGCCGGTCCGGGCGGGTGATCGTTGCGCAATAAGCGATGCCTCAGCTTCTGGCGGAAAGTTCGGCGCTGAGGCGGGCAACGTCCTCGCGCAACGCCGTCAGCTCGGTCAGCACGCGCATGTCGATCTTCTGGTGCAGGGAGAGCACTTCGAGTTCGGCCTTGAGATTGACCTCGTAATCCTTGGCGGCCTCGAAGCGGTCGCGCTCTGCCTGGCGGTTCTGCGACATCATGATGATCGGCGCCTGGATGGCGGCGAGCATCGACAGGATCAGGTTCAGGAAGACGAAGGGATAGGGATCGAAGGCGCCGCTCATCAGAATGATGGTGTTGATGACAGTCCAGGCGATCAGGAAAACGAAGAAGGCGATGATGAAGGACCAGGAGCCGCCGATGCGGGCGATGCTGTCGGCGATACGCTCGCCGAAGGAGGCGTCGGCTGAGAAGGCGGCGTTGACGTCGGTCGAGATGACCTTGCGCGCGTGCGCTTTCGCCAGCACGCGCTTTTCGACGTCGCCGAGTTCGTCGGCCGGTTTGTCGAAATGATGGTGCACGAAGTCCGAAAGATTAGACATTGCCTGTTTCCGATGCCGGTTATCGATGCGGTCGCTTTCGGCGCCAGTATTCCGCTCCGTAGGTAAATTGCAATGCGTATCAGTGCCGCGCGGAGCCACGCGCGATCCGTTCATAAAAATTTCGTCGTCGCGAGGTGCCGCTTTCGGCCCGAACGTGTTGCGGTCGTGAAAGGTGCAGGCTAAATAAATGACATGACACAGGAAAACGCTCTTTCTGATATCTTCCGCATCGCCATCGGCCAGCTCAACCCGACGGTCGGCGATGTCGCCGGCAATCTCGACAAGGCGCGCGAGGCGCGTATTGACGCGGGCCGGGAGGGCGCGCATCTGCTCGTCCTGACCGAGCTTTTCATCTCCGGCTATCCGCCTGAAGATCTGGTGCTGAAGCCCGCCTTCATCCGCGCCTGCTGGAAGGCGGTCGAGAGCCTGGCTGCCGATACCGCCGATGGCGGGCCTGGTGTCATCATCGGTTTTCCTCGGCAGGACGAGACCGGGCGCTACAATTCCGTCGCCGTGCTCGACGGCGGCAAGGTGATTGCGGTGCGCGACAAGATCGACCTGCCGAACTACGGCGAGTTCGACGAGAAGCGGGTCTTCGACCAGGGCGCCATGCCGGGGCCGGTGAATTTCCGCGGCGTGCGCATCGGCATTCCGATCTGCGAGGATATCTGGGGCGATCTCGGCGTCTGCGAGACGCTGGCCGAAAGCGGAGCCGAAATCCTGCTGTCGCCGAACGGTTCGCCCTATTATCGCGGCAAGGTCGATATCCGCCACCAGGTGGTGCTGAAGCAGGTGATCGAGACCGGATTGCCGCTGATCTATGCCGCCCAGCTTGGCGGCCAGGACGAGCTGGTCTTCGACGGGGCGAGCTTCGCTTTCAATGCCGACAAGTCGCTCGCCTTCCAGATGAGCCAGTTCGAAATCGCGCTGGCGGTGACGACATGGAAGCGCGGCGACAGCGGCTGGCACTGCGCCGAGGGACCGATGGCGCATATTCCAGAGCGCGAGGAAGCCGATTACCGCGCCTGCCTGCTCGGCTTCCGCGACTACGTCAACAAGAACGGCTTCAAGACCGTCGTGCTCGGCCTTTCCGGCGGCATCGACTCGGCGATCTGCGCAGCGATCGCCGTCGACGCGCTGGGCGAAGAGCGGGTGCGCACCGTCATGCTGCCCTACCGCTACACGTCAGAGGATTCGCTGAAGGATGCGGCCGATTGCGCCAAGGCGCTCGGCTGCCGCTACGATATCGTGCCGATCGAACAGCCGGTGACGGGTTTCAGCAGCGCGCTCGCCAGCCTTTTCGAAGGCACCGACAGCGGCATTACCGAAGAGAACCTGCAAAGCCGGGCGCGCGGCGTCATCCTGATGGCGATCTCCAACAAATTCGGCTCGATGGTGGTGACGACGGGCAACAAGTCGGAAATGTCGGTCGGCTACGCCACGCTCTACGGCGATATGAACGGCGGCTTCAACCCG
Source organism: Rhizobium leguminosarum (assembly GCF_002953715.1). Lineage (GTDB taxonomy): Bacteria > Pseudomonadota > Alphaproteobacteria > Rhizobiales > Rhizobiaceae > Rhizobium > Rhizobium leguminosarum_V. The sequence goes on along the minus strand of NZ_CP025012.1, from coordinate 2,318,527 downwards.
ATCAAGGACCTGTACAAGATGCAGGTCTATGCGATTTCCCGCTGGCGCAATGAAAACGTGCCGCCGGGTGCGCTGGGACCGTCTGGCGAGGTGATCCCGCAGAATATCATCGACAAGGCGCCTTCGGCCGAACTTCGTCCCGATCAGAAGGACCAGGATTCCCTGCCACCCTATCCCGTTCTCGACGATATCCTTGAATGCCTGGTGGAAAAGGAAATGGCGGTCGAAGAGATCGTCGCGCGCGGCCATGATGTCGCGACCGTTCACCGGGTCGAGCATCTGCTCTATCTCGCCGAATACAAGCGCCGGCAATCGGCGCCGGGTGTTAAGATCACCAAGAAGAATTTCGGCCGCGACCGGCGGTATCCCATCACCAACCGGTTCAGGGATCGCTGACGGCATCACGTTTTTCGGGAGGAACCATGCGCAGCTCGGTTGAGATCTACAATGTCAGGACGGGCAGGGCCCGCGAGGTCTGGCAGACGGACAAGCTGGTGGAGGCGCCCAACTTTTCGCCGGATGGTTCCTACCTGCTCATGAACGGCGACGGGCTGCTCTACCGCCTGCCGCTCGATGGCGGCGACGTGGTCAAGGTCGATACCGGCTTTGCCGTCAACTGCAACAATGATCACGGCATTTCGCCCGATGGCACACAGATTGTCATCTCCGACAAGACCGAATTCGGCAAGTCGGCGATCTACACCTTACCGATCGAAGGCGGCACGCCGCGGCTCATCACAAAGAACCTGCCGTCCTATTGGCACGGCTGGTCGCCGGATGGGCGTGAGCTTGCCTATTGCGGCATCCGCGACAATGTCTTCGACATCTACACCATCTCCGTCGACGGCGGCGAGGAGACGCGGCTGACGCATGGCGAAGGCCGCAATGACGGGCCGGACTGGTCGGCGGATGGCCAGTGGATCTATTTCAATTCCAGCCGCACTGGGCTGATGCAGATCTGGCGCGTCCATCCCGACGGCACGGGTCTCCAGCAGGTGACATCAGACGATTACGGCAACTGGTTTGCCCATCCGTCACCCAACAACGACAAGGTGCTGATCCTGTCCTACGACCCCTCCGTCTTCGACCATCCGCGCGACCTCGAGGTGCGCCTGCGGCTGATGGACATGGACGGCGGCAATCTGAAGACGCTGTTCGAGCTGTTCGGCGGGCAGGGCACGATCAACGTGCCCTGCTGGTCACCTGATGGTGATGAGTTTGCCTATGTCCGGTACTTCCCGGCCGAGTAGGACGATGGACGGTATCTCGCTGTAACGATAGTCGAAGCGGGATCACAGAATACTCACGCCAACGGTATCCTGGTATTTCTTTGCCGTAATGCAAAGCTGAAAGCTTCCCATGTCATGCTATTTTCCTACGCTCGCAGCCCTTATGACGCTGACCTCGGTGTCAGCCCAGGCTGGCGATATCAAGGGAAAGACCTCTCGTCTCCCTACGAATGACTGCATAGAAATCGGCGGGATGGTCGTGACAGATGCAGGCCCAACATATGGGGCGACCGAGTTTAAATGTGGCGAGAAGTTATCCTTGGTGCTTGAACGTGAGACGGGCAGAAAGGGGAATAGCGCTGTGTGGACTGTGATCGATAGGATCACAGTTTCGAAGCCGTCACCGCGTCACGAATTTCTGGAATCGGCATTTTGCTCATCGAGCCAGTTTCCAAACGATTTTGTTTTCGCTCTCGGAGAGATGGTGGAGCTACCAGATCGTTCCTACCGATCAGAGAACGTAGTTGCAGCCTGGAGATTTGATATCCAGTCCGAAAAGATGGCGGCCATCCCGGTTGAGGGCATGCTTTGCGAATTGGACCCTGGTGACTGAAGCCTTGCACTTTTGAGCGCCAAACCAGCTCTCAATAAGATCGCCTTGCCGCGACCTACCTACAGGACGCGTGAAATGGCCGAACAATGGGGCGATGCGATAGCACATAACCCCGAAATCGAATGTGCGTCTCGGGGTTATGTTGAATTGCGAGGTCGTTAGCGCGTCCGCCGCCGCTCGCGGGCGGACTCCGCCAGGTCTTCCAGTACGGCGACCGACATGTCCCAATCGATGCAGCCGTCGGTGATGGACTGGCCGTAGACCAGCGGCTTGCCGGGAACGAGATCCTGGCGGCCGGCGACGAGGTTGCTTTCGATCATCATGCCCCTGATGTCGTTGTTCCCGGCGGCGATCTGCGCGGCGACGGATTTGACGACAATCGGCTGGTTCATCGGGTCCTTGCCGCTGTTGGCATGGCTGGCATCGACGATGATGCGGGGGGCGACGGCGAGCTTGACGGCTTCGTTCGTGACAGCCTCGACGTCGGCAGCTTCATAGTTCGGCCGCTTGCCGCCGCGCAGGATGATGTGGCAATCCTCATTGCCTGTCGTCGAGGCGATGGCCGCTTGGCCGTCCTTCGTTACCGCCGGGAAGTGATGCGGCTGCGAGGCGGCGAGGATGGCATCCAGCGCAACGCGGACGCCGCCGTCGGTGCCGTTCTTGAAGCCGATCGGGCAGGAGAGGCCGGAGGCGAGCTGGCGATGGATCTGGCTTTCGGTCGTGCGCGCGCCGATCGCGCCCCAACTGACGAGGTCGGCGATGTACTGCGGCGTGATCGTGTCGAGGAATTCGACGCCGGCGGGAAGGCCCATCGCATTGATGTCGAGCAGCAGACGCCGGGCAATGCGCAAGCCTTCCTCAATGCGGTAGCTGCCGTCGAGATGCGGGTCGTTCATCAGACCCTTCCAGCCGACGGTGGTGCGGGGCTTTTCGAAATAGACGCGCATGACGATCTCGAGATCGCCGGCGAAGCGCTGCCGCTGTTCCGTGAGCCGAGCGGCATAGTCCCTGGCGGCAACGGGATCATGGATCGAGCAGGGGCCGATGACGACGATCAGGCGATCGTCTTCGCCCCGAAGAATTTGGTGGATCGCATCGCGATTGCTGGTCACGGTCTTGCTGACATCAGCATTGCGGGGAATTTCCGCGATGATATCGGCAGGCTTGGTCAGGGGGGTAATTTCGACGATACGCAGATCGTCAATGGTATCAGACACGGTATGGCTCCTGTTTGGTCATACCCGCGCGGAACAAAAAAGCCGCCAGGTAGACTAGCGGCTGTTCGGGTTGTCGTCGCGTCGAATTCAGTTACGCATAGACCCGCATCCGCTGTGAGCAGCGGTACCAATAAAATCGCGAGGCGTAGATTGATGTGATCGACATGGGGCGTATGTAGTGTCACGCCTGCGCGTTGTCACGCAGAATTTTCTGTCTGGAAGCTGGTGCTTTTGCGGGAGGTGCAACGGAGATGAAATCGAGAGCGCGCCACAGAGAGCGCGGTGAACTAGATGAGGAGCGGCTGCGCAACTTGGGTCAAACGACATACCGTCTCTTGCGCTTTATGGATGTATTAGGCGTGGTGCTCCACCACAGGTTCCGTCTTGCTCACCAGAGCCCGTTTGAAGAAATGACGGGAAGTTGGATTGGGTGTCGATGAACAGGAGAGAGACTACACGGCAGCCATTCACATTGTTCCCTGCCAGCCGAATACCAAGATTGGTGGAAAATATGGGGTCGGGGTTCCAGTGCTCATAGCGTCCGGTATCAAGGAGTTTATCGCGTTCGGCAAGAAAAGCCGCTCTCAGGAGACTCTCTTCGTCAGCAGAGATTGGCTTCGCCTGTGGAGCAAGTTCGAGATTGCAGGAACGTCTTGTTTTGCCGCCATGCGGTGGATACTCCGTTTCGACCACGACAAAACGGTCCCCTGGAATTCCCCAACGCTGTTCGGCCACGTCGTAGCCGGGCATGATGGCCTTGGTAGATCCGGCCATCGTCGGCGGCGCTGCGATCCTCAGGCTTTGTCCCAAGTCGCGTAATCCCGTTGCATCGAAGTCTTTGCCCGTTTCTATTGCAACTCGGCACTGTGTAAACAAGTCTCGCCAAACGCCGGAAATGTTTTCGCCAGCGTTGGCGGAGGCTATCAGAGCCAAATTCAGAAGCACTGACAAGGTGATATGGCGCAAGCAGAGTTTCCTTTATCACTGGCATCGCCGCGGTACCCGAGATGATAATGGTCTCGGGGGATGCACGAAGCACGTCGCACTCAATCTCACTCATGCGACGTGCGCGCCAAGTCGTAGTCCATGCATATCGCCCGGGCTTGCTACCGGGCAATATGCATTTGCACTGTTTTAATGAGATTACAGGGCGTCGACGTTGACACCGACGGTGATGGCGCCGATCGGCGTGCCTTTGTCGTCTGAAATCGTGACGCTTGCCTGCGACTGCAGCGTCTGGGTCGATTCATCTTTTTCGATCTCATCGACGAACACGGCGTCCTTGCCGGCTCCGAAGGACTTCTGGAACTTGCCCTCGTCGCCCTGCCAGTAGTCTGACGTGACGTCGCTTTGGCCGACATTCAGGCCCTTTGCATCCATGACAAAGATCTCGGTGATCTTGCCGCCGGAGGCTTCCTTCTTTGCCTGAAGGAATTTCGAGAGCGCATTGTTGAGCACGCCGTCGATCATCGAGTGGTCGGAGCCATCGACTTCGGCACGCCACTTCTTGTCGAGGGCGTCGATATCGGCCGCGCTCAGATTGGCGTTCGTAGCGTCCTGCGCCTTGATAGCCTCGATGATGGCGGGGTCGTTGAGCCAGGGCGTTACGTCGCTCTTCACGTAGTCGAAGATCGGGGCAAGCTTGGCATCCTGTGCCATGGATGCGCCCATGGGCATGGCAAATGCGGTGCAGGCCAAAAGAAATGCGGGCACGATTTTCTTCATAGTGTTTCCTTCCTGATTATGGGTTGCTGCGGCATAAGGCTTATCGAACGCGGATGATGTTAGAACTCCTCCCAGGCACCGGGAGCAGCGGCAACGGCGACATTTCCTGCATGCCGCTGTACGAAGGCTCTGGGCTCGGGACGAGAATGGCGGGCGGGTTGCACGGGTTTGGGCTGGCTGGCGGCAGACGCGCCGACGACGAACCTGCCTGCCGAGTCCTGCAGAAGGCGTCCCTGCTGCAACAGTTCCTGGCAGGCCGCGTTCGTTTCCTCGACCATCGCCGCGTTCTGCTGTGTCGCCTGATCCATCTGGTTGATCGCGCCGTTGATTTCCTGCAGACCCGTCGCCTGTTCGCGATAGGACTGGACGATGGAGGCGATACTGTCGCTGATGCGGTTGATCTGCTCCTCGATCTTCAGCAGGGCGTCGCCGGTTTCGTTCACCAGCCCGACGCCTGCGGCAACCTCCTGACCGGACACATTGATCAGGTTCTTGATTTCCTTTGCCGCATTTGCAGACCGCTGGGCGAGTTCGCGCACTTCCTGCGCGACAACCGCAAAACCCTTTCCGGCTTCGCCGGCGCGTGCGGCTTCGACGCCGGCATTCAGTGCCAGCAGGTTTGTCTGGAACGCGATTTCGTCGATGACGCCGATGATGCGGCCGATCTGGCTCGACGACGTCTGAATCCGGTCCATCGCCCCGATTGCATCGCGCACCACCGTCGCCGAGACATGGGCGCTCCGCTTGGTTTCCTCGACCAGCTTCCCGGCATTTTCGGCTCGCTGCGACGATGTTCGGACCGTGGTGGTCACCTCATCCAGCGCGGCGGCGGTCTGTTCCAGTGCTGCCGCCTGTTGCTCGGTCCGCTTGGCGAGCTGATCTGCGGAGGATGCCAGCTCGCTTGACCCGCCTTCAACAGCGACGGAGGCGGTCTTGATTTCTGTCAGCGCGGCCGCGACCGCTTCGACCATGTTGTTGAAATCCTGGCGCAATTTGTCGAATTCAGGACCGAGATCGGCCAAGTGTATCGAGAAGTCGCCTGCGGCAAGCTTTTCCAGCGAATTTGCAAGAGCGGTCATGACCAGCCGCTGGGTGTTGCTGGCCTCTTCCGTGAATAATGCGTTGCGCGCCCGTTCGGCGTCGAGCGACGCGCTCTGCTCGGCAGCTGCCTGCTCTCTTTCGACCTTCGCAATCGCTTCATGGCGGAAAACTTCCAAGGCGCGGGCCAGAAAGCCGATCTCGTCGCCATTTTCCTTGTGGGTGACGGGAGAGGCCAGATCGCCTTTCTGCAACGCGCTGATTCTCTCGCTGAGGATCCTGATGGGCCGGCCAACGAGGCTGCGCATGGCGAGCAGGAAGGCGATGACGGCCAAAGCAGTGATCACGGACTGCGTGAGCAGCGAAACGAGAACCTTCTGCCTGACTTCGGAAGCGATTTTTTCGACAGACCAGTTCGTGACGATGTAGCCGGTGGCCTTGCCTGCCTTATCCAGCGGAAGCGGCGCGATGATCGTGACGACGCCGGCCGATGTTCCGCTATCATCGACAGTCGTCTTTTCCGGCTTCGCGCTCAGACGCTTCGCCAGATCGGCGGGTGCAGGCAAACCGTCGATGCCGTCGCGTGTCCACGTATCGACGGAGGCTGGTTCCGCGTTGAATGCGGCAAACTGTACAAGATCGAGCGAGGGGTCGTCGCGGTAGAGCGAATAAGCCTCACGAACAGCATTCGCCTTCCCCCATTTCACGCCGCCCGCGGCCAGAGATGCAAACTGCTCCGCATCCTTGGACCAGTTCGCCTTGGCGCCATCGATCAACGCCCGGGTTTCGTACATCCAGGTATAGGTGGCTAAAGCGGAAATGCCGCAGAGGTTGACGGCAACGATAATCGCCGCCAGCTTGGCTGTCAGAGGCATCGTTTTCAAAAATTGGAACATTCCGCGGCGGCCTAGAATTGCGGCTCAGTCGGACATGTACCCGACCGGCATATCAATACGGGCATCGACGCTGACGGTCACATCACGAGCGCTCATGCCCATGTCCTGATAGCAACCCAAAACGCGCAAACGCAGTGTGTATTTGATGTGTGAATAAATCATAAAGTAGAAGGGAATGCTGGGCACGCGCGGGCCATTCGCCTTGCTCCCCCGCCGCGCGGAGCCTTGCGAACCGGCGGGTGAGGAGTGCCTCCATCGCGCCCGGGAGATCAGCTATTTTCCGCCACGGCCTCTTCGGGCTCGGCGTGCCGGCGCTTGCGGCCGCGCGCCGTCAGTTCCGCGCCGGCGTCGTGTGGCAGGCGCAGGAAGGTGATGCAGGCCAGCGCCGAAATCGCCGAGACGCTGAAGAAGGCGATGTGGAAATCCGAGACCAGCAGCCTGTCGTCGTGGAAGCTGCTGGAGATTTCGAGGATGCCGCCGGCGATCGCCACACCCATCGCCATGGAGATACGCTGGGCAACAGCATTGATCGCGGTTGCCTGGCTGCTGTCGGCATCATCGACATCGCCGAAGGCCATGGCGTTGACGCCCGAGAAAGCCATCGAGCGGAACAAGCCGCCGATCAGCAGGCAGGCCATGATCAGGAACAGCGGCGTTTCGGCGGTGAACAGGCCGTTGATGCCGAGGAAGATCGCCGCCAGCAAGGTGGTGAACGATATCACCGTGCGGAAGCCGAAGGCATTGAAGGTGCGCGAGGCGGCGAATTTCGAGCCCATGGAGCCGAGCGCGCTGACGAAGGTGACCGAGCCCGATTGCAGCGGCGTCAGTCCGAAGCCAAGCTGCAGCATCAGTGGCATCAGGAAAGGCAGGGCGCCAAGCCCCATGCGGAAATTCGAGGCGCCGAGGATTGCCGCCCGGAACATCGGGTAGCGGAACATCTTCGGATCGAGAAGCGGATAGGGCACGCGGCGGGCATGCAGGAGGTAGAGGAGGCCGGCAAGGATGCCGATCGCAACCGTGACATAACCGTAGATAACGGGCACTGCCGGCAGGCTGATCACCGACAGGCCGAAGACGAAGCCGGAGAAGCCGAGGCCGCAAAGGAAGAAGCCCGGGAAATCCATCGGCCGAGGACTGCGTGGCTCGACCGCCGGCAGGAAACGGGTGACAAGGATGATGCCGAGCACGCCGATCGGGACGTTGATCCAGAAGATCCAGTGCCAGGTGAGGTAGGTGGTGAGGAAGCCGCCGATCGGCGGACCCATGATCGGACCGATCAAAGCTGGAATGGTAAGCCAGGCCATGGCATCGACGAGTTCGTGACGCGGCGTTCCCCGGACCAGCAGCAAGCGGCTGACCGGCGTCATCATCGAGCCGCCGGCGCCCTGGATCAGGCGTGAGATGACGAAGGCCGTGATCGAATTGGAAAAGGCGCAGGCGATCGAGCCGATCATGAAAACGAAGATCGCCATGCGGAAAATGTTGCGCGCGCCGAACCGATCGGACATCCAGCCGCTGATCGGAATGAAGATCGCCAGCGCCACGAGATAGCTGGTGACGGCGAGCTTCAGCGCGATCGGCGAGGTGCCGATATCGGCTGCGATCGCCGGCAGGCTGGTGGCGATCACGGTCGAATCCATCTGTTCCATGAACAGGGCGACCGCAAGGATCATGGGCGTGAGGCGGGGCACGGGCAACCGGAATGCAAAGAGAAAAAGTGCGGCGCCATGGGCGTCGGTCAGGATCGGTTTGTTTCTAAGGCAGCGATGCGCCTCTGTCCATGAAGTCGATGTCGCATGCAGCGTGTCGGCGGAATGAGGGCCGGCTTGCCGCCGCCGCGCTTTCCTGAAATAGATGCGCCGTCAGGTGCCCGCCGTCCAGGCGGGAGAATCGGGAATCCGGTGCAAAGCCGGAACGTGCCCAACGCTGTAAGGCCGACGCTTGCCGCTTCATCACGCCACTGGCTTCTCGCCGGGAAGGCTGCGGCAGACGGATGACGCTGAGTCAGAAGACCGGCCTGGCTAGATAGACCGATCCGCGCGGACGGCGGGGCGGTTGCGTTGTTGGGGATTTGACGATGCGACCCTTTGATGAGGATGCCCTTTCGGCGGCGTCCGGTTTTTCCTTGGCCGAACGCGAGGCCGTCTATCACGCGATCATGACGCGGCGCGACGTTCGCAGCCAGTTCCTGCCCGATCTCTTGCCGGATGATCTTGTGCAGCGGCTGCTGACGGCGGCCCATCATGCACCCTCCGTCGGCTTCATGCAGCCGTGGAATTTCATTCTGGTGAAAAGCGCAACCGTGCGGGCGCGCGTCCGGGATGCTTTTGCGAGGGCCAATGAGGAGGCGGCGCTGATGTTCGAAGGCGAACGGCGGCAGGCCTACCGATCGCTCAAGCTCGAAGGCATCGTCGAGGCGCCGCTCGGCATATGCGTGACCTGCGATCCCACCCGCAGCGGCAGCGTAGTGCTGGGGCGCACGCACAATCCCAGGATGGATAGCTATTCCACAGTCTGCGCCATCCAGAATCTCTGGCTTGCGGCGCGGGCGGAAGGGGTCGGTATCGGTTGGGTCAGCATCTTTCATGAAGGTGACCTGAAGAGCATTCTCGGCATACCTGAGCATATCGAGGTGGTCGCCTGGCTCTGTGCCGGTTTCGTCGACCGGCTCTATGACGAGCCGGAACTGTCCGTCAAAGGCTGGCGGCAGCGGCTACCGCTCGAGGAACTGGTCTTTCATGATGGATGGGGACTGAACATCTAGGGCCGTGCGGTCGAGCATGGCCTCAATCGCACAGTCACGCCATCGACAGTCAAGGTGAGTAAACCGATGTCGGTATCGCCGACGCCTGGCGAGGCCGAGGTATCTTTATTCCTTTATGCCGAATTCGGCATAACGGGATTTATCCCGAGCCCGACACTATGCCGAGTCCGTTCTCTAAAGCTCGAGATTTTCGGTAGTCCAGCATCGAAAGCTCGGCATAATATTCTGTCTCCGCAACGGCAACTTAGCGGAGACACGCATGACTATTCCATCTTTTGAGACAATAAAGCGCTGGCAACTGATTGAAGATTGGCCACATCGGGCGAGCGTGGATGCGGTAATCACCTCCATGATCGACAAAGGCTACTCGTCTGAGACCATGGTCAGAGCCGTTCGATTTATCGGGGCCTTTGTCGAATACCAGAACAATCGTGACGGTGGAGAGCCAGAACGACTGGACGCTGGTGATATCGACCAGTTTATCGCCAGCCGATTGTCTTCAGGTGCTATAGCGAATGGTAATCGCATCGCTCTGCGCCGCCTGCAAATCGAACTCGTGAGAGCTGGTGTCCTATGCCCACCGGCAGAGAAAGCCGACCCGTCCGAGAAGGTCGCCACGCTTTACGGTGCGGAGCTATTTCGCCGAGGCTATTCGAAGCAGTCGATCACCGGGCATGTCTGGCTGGCGCGGCGATTTCTTCGAACCGTATTCTTCGAGCAAGGTGACATTTCCCACCTCACACACATCGAAGTACGCGCTTATTTGACGAACAACTTCGAAGGCCGGAAGAGCAACTCCCTTGGGACCTGGTTCTCGCACCTTCGGGTGTTGCTGCGCTTCCTGCACGCAACGGGGCTCACTGAGCATGATCTCTCCGCAGCGGTCCCGAGCCCAAGGAACCTGCGTTTCTCGGCATTGCCAGCTTATATGAGCGTCTCACAACTCAATTCAGTTCTGGAGGCCTGTGATCTGTCCACGATCCCTGGCCGCAGAGACCTTGCTGTGCTTCTACTGCTTTCGAAGCTCGGTCTGCGTGCAAGCGAAGTTGCCCTTTTGTCGCTTGATGACATCGACTGGCGATCAGGCCTCCTGCGTGTGAACGGCAAAGGCGGTAGGGTCGCAACCATGCCCCTTCCGAAGGACGTCGGGGCGGCAATATCGGACTACATCCTGCATGGACGTCCAACATCCGGGTCCCGCATTATCTTTCACAGGGTGCAGACCCCATGCACACCGTTCGAGACGGCCACACCCGTCATCCTGGTCGCACGCAGGGCGCTGAAGCGGGCGAAGATTTCAGGCACGCGGTCTCACCATGCGCATATTTTCAGGCACACCTTCGCCACGATTGCGATCAGGTCTGGCGTGGGCATGACCGAGCTTGCCCAACTCCTCCGCCATAAAGACCCTGATACCACCAGGATATATGCGAAGTTCGATATTGAGGGCCTGCGTTCCCTCTCACGGCCATGGGCAGGAGCGGTTCTATGATGGACATGTCCGATGCCCTTGAACAATATCTGACATTGCGGCGCTCACTCGGATTCAAGCTCCAAACTCAGGAGAGCCGTCTGCGCAATTTTGTGAGGTATGCGACTGCTCGTGGCGAACTGCGGGTAACCGCGAAGACTGCGGTGGATTGGGCAAACCACCAATGTGGTCCTTCAACGTGGTCGTCGCGCCTTTCGACGGTCAGAGCTTTTGCCCGTCATCTCCAGGTGGTCGACCCCCAAACCGAGATTCCGCCTTCGCACATCTTTCCACCACAACGAAGACCGCGTCCCTTTATCTATTCGGACGAACAGATCGCCGATCTCCTGAAGTCGATGCTCGACATGCACCCTGGAAGCTTCCGAGGGCCGACATATCATTACTTCTTCGGCTTGCTGGCATCCTCCGGACTTCGGTTCTCGGAGGCGGCGCGGTTGCTTCGTGAGGATGCCGATCTGGAAGCAGGCATGCTGACGATCCGTGAGACGAAGTTTGGAAAGACCCGCATTGTGCCGCTGCATCCCAGTACGACGCTGGCGCTTCGGCGGTATGCGTCAATCCGTGACGATCACGCGGTCAGACGGGTTAGCAAATACTTCTTTACCGGAGACCTTGGCAGGGCCCTGATCCATGCCAACCCACACTTCTCCTTTATCCTCTGGACACGCCAGACGGGACTGAGGCAACCGGATGAACGTGACGGTCCCAGGATACACGATCTCCGCCACACCTTCGCCGTTCGAACGCTGCTGTCCTGGTGCCGGGATTGTGAGGACATTGAGCGGCGATTGCCGGAGCTTTCGACCTATCTCGGGCACAATCATGTCAGCGCCACTTATTGGTATCTTACCGCGCATCCCAATCTGCTGGATCAAGCAAGACTTCGCCTCGACGCAAGGTGGGAGATGGCAGAATGACCAATCCGCTACCTCGACTGATTGAACGCTTCTTTGGACAGCGCCTTGCTCGCCAGCGCAACGTGAGCCCACATACGATTGCCTCCTACCGCGACACATTCAAGCTCTTCCTGAAGTTCGCACATCGCCGAACCGGCAAATTTCCGTCTGATCTGCGACTGGAGAATTTCGATGCGGAGCTGGTTGTCGCGTTCCTTGACGATCTGGACTCCGAGCGCCACGCCAGCCCTGCGACGTATAACCTTCGGCTGACGGCAATCCGGTACTTCTTCCGTTTCCTGGCCTTCGAGGAACCAGTATATAGTGGGCAGATACAGCGTGTCCTTGCGATCCCAGGCAAGATCGGGTCGAAGCGGGAGGTGCAATTCCTCACCCGCAGCGAGATCGAAGCGATTCTTTCGGCTCCTGATCGACGAACCTGGGTTGGGCGTCGTGACCATGTTGTGATGTTGACAGCCGTGCAGACAGGGATGCGCCTCTCCGAACTCGTGGGCCTTGATCGAAGTGCCGTCACCATCGGCACAGGGGCGCACATCCGGTGTTTCGGGAAGGGACGCAAAGAACGCACTACGCCGATAACCAGAATGCTCAATGTTGCGCTTAGGGCCTGGTTGAACGAGCCACCGGTTGGAAACGGCAATGCTCTTTTCCCGACCGTTCACGGTGGGCGGATGAGCCCTGATGCCGTTCAGTATCTTCTGGCAAAACACGTGTCGACGGCGTCGAAGGGCTGCTCGTCATTACGATCAAAGCGGATATCACCCCATGTCCTTCGACACAGTGCCGCGATGGAGTTGCTGGATGCCGGTGTCGACAGCACGGTGATCTCATTGTGGCTCGGCCATGAGTCCACGCGGTCCACACAGCCATACTTGCATGCCCACCTGGCAATCAAGGAGGCCGCTCTAGCCAAGATCGATCCGTTCAATGGACAATCGCCTGGCCGGTTCAGGGCTGGCGACGAGTTATTGGCGTTTCTCGACAAACTTTGATCCTGCCGGAGCAATTGACATCGCGGTGAGGGCCGCGATGTCAATGCCGAGCCCACCAATCATCGAGGAACTTTCACTGGGTGGGAAAGCGCCAATTGCGGTCATTTGGATTACGCGCTACGGCTGCACCTATGTCTCTTCGTAGATAGTCACGGAAAGATGATGATGACGCAGTACGATGATTTAAACTTACTCGATGACTGGCTTCTTAGGCAGGCCATTGAGCAAGCGGAGCGCCGTGTCCCCATTGACGAAGAACTGGTGCCGGAATCGGTCGCGCAACTAGGTCGAGTTTATATTCATCTCTACGTGCAGACAATTTTTGAGGGGGAGGTCGGAAACGGCGGCCTTCATCAATTTTTCGAGAATTCGTCAGGCGCGTTGGCACCCATCGTTCGAGATGCGTTGGAACAAATGAATTTATCGGATTACGCGAACATCATGGGGGAACTCGTCACTGCTCTCGGGCCTGAGTATCCATTCGATCAATCAGCAAGGCTGGTAAAGATGCAGTCCAATCCAGCGTTCCAAGAAATGTTAGATCGCGGATATCAAGCAATAGATGTCTGGACCGAAGAGTTCTACCTTGCGCGCGCTAAGTATGCGAGAGACAACGGCGTTGTAAAATGACGCAATGCACACCCTCAAATCGCTTAAATAGCGGACGGTCAGCGACTGATTTCTATTCGTGTTCGGACATTCTCGGGCGTCATGTCATATCCAATCGCGCGTTTGCCGGACCAGTTTATGCCAACAGCAAGCCCATCTCTTTTCAGTCCGGAAAGCCAGCGATCCAGGAATTCTGACAGCTCAATTCGACGCGTTCGGAAACTGTTATATGCAATGACGTTGTCGATGACCTTCTGGGCCCTGCTTTCCAAAGACCAGAAGGGCATTGCGGTCTCGCCATCTAAATTCGTCGATGTAGGGAACCCCTCACCATCTTGAATCGACCAAACGCTTCCGTGTGCGATGACCTCGCTAAAAAATCTCTCGGCTTGTGCAGCTGCGGTGCTCATTTCCTCATCAAAGCATTGAAGGCAAAGGTCCGCAATAGGCCGAACCCGGTCTTCCAACGCGTTCAAATTATGCCGAGCTTTCAATCCTGGATTACCGGAAATCTCGGGATTTAGGGAATGGGCTCGGCATAGTATCGGGCTCGGGATAAATTCCTGACCTTCACATCGATACGCTGAAGGAGAAATCCCGGAATTTCCAATAGATATTCGGCTATCGGCGGCTCAATCGGAGGATAACGGCCCAATGAACATCATCGACTTGAAGGAACGAATCATCGTGATCACAGGCGGTGCGCGCGGCATCGGCTACGCTATCGCAGAGCGCGTCATCCAGTCTGGTGGCAAGGTGGCCATCTGGGACCTGAACGAAAACATGGCGAAGGACAGCGCTTCCGCACTCGGATCTGGCACGGTCGCTTTCGGCGTTAACGTCGCAGATCCCGTATCAGTGAAAAACGCGGCGGCGACGACCGAGGAGATTTTTGGCCGTATCGACGGCCTCGTCAATTCCGCCGGGATTACCGGTCCGGTAAAGCCCACGATCGAATACGATTTCGGTGAGTGGAAAGACGTCGTCGATGTCTGCCTCACCGGAACCTTCAATTGTTGCCGGCACGTCGTTCCGGTCATGCTAAAGCGCGACTACGGGCGGATCGTGAACATCTCCTCGGTTGCGGGCAAGGAAGGAAATCCGAACATCGCCGCCTACAGCGCAGCGAAAGCTGGTGTGCTGGGCTTCACCAAGTCGCTTGGCAAGGAACTCGCAAAGACAGGAATCGCCGTGAACGCGGTAACGCCAACAACAGCAAAGACACCTATATTGGACGGGCTGACATCCGAGTTTATCGAATATATGCGCGTCCGCATTCCGCGTGACCGTTTTGTTGAACTTCGCGAGATCGCTTCGATGGTCGTCTGGCTGCTCTCCGAGGAGAACTCCTTCACGACCGCATCGACGTTCGACCTGAGCGGCGGTCGTACGACCTACTGACCATGCTCAAGCGGCCCGCATTCACATCCCGCCGCACGTTCAAGTGACATCGCCGCCATCTCATGCACCCCGGCACAACGCCGCTATGGCTCCGCCACCGCACTCTAAGCTGTTCAATCACTGCTGCTGTTGCGGCTGCGGGCCCGGCGTTGCCGGATTGGCGAGGTCGATCGAGCCCTGATCGCCGGCCAGAAACTGCGGGCCGACCTGACGGACGCGGTTCTGCGTCGGATCGTAGGGGCGCTCGGGAACGGATGGTTGCGGCGCAGCTGCTGCGGCATCCTTCGCCGGCGGATTGGTGCGGATGGTGGTGATCGAGCCCTGCTGCGGCGGTTCGCTCACCGCCTGCTTGCCGCGCATCTCCTCGTAATAGGCTGTGAGATTGCAGGCGCAGGAGGACTTTTCCCCGGGCGTGCGGTTCTTGTAGGCAAAGGCATTTTTCATGGCGCTGTAGGGCGTGCCCGTTGCGACCGAGATCATGTTCGAGGCTTCGGTGCTCGTCACGTCACGATAGAACAGTTCGGTCTCGATACCCGGGCACATCTTGGCGCAGGTCTGGGCGTCGCGGCCGAAATCGACCGACGTGGCGTTCGAGCTGATCGGGAAGAAGCCGCCGTCGCAGCTGCGTACGCACATGGTGCTGACCGGCGAGAGCATCTCTGCCCGCGGCACACCGTAACGCGGATCGATCTCTTCACCGCCGCCGAGCGGAATGAAGGTATCGGTGCGCATCGCCTGTTCTTCGACGCTCGGAGCCGGTTCATTGGCGCTGCGATCGCTCGGGGCATAGAAGTTTTCGCTGTTGCAGCCATTGCGGTCGAGAGCCGCGACCAATTCGTGGCGCGCGTCGTCATCGGCGCCAGTCTGGCCGGCCAGCTCGTTGCGGCGGTCCTGGAGATAGCGGATATTGTCGATCATGCGCGCTTCGGCCTGCGAAAGTTCGGCGCAATAATCGGCATTCTCGCCGCCGATCACGACCATGCTGCCCGAGGTGCAGTCATTGCTGCGCAGCTCGTTGCGAACCTTGCGCAGTTCGAGGTTCTGTTCGGCCATGGCGCTGGAATATTGGCGGGCTTCTGGACCGTTGCCATTGCCGATCGATCGCGGCAGGTCGGCGAGGCGGCCGCGCAGGTCCTCACAGACGGCGCTGCTTTGCGCGGCGGCAGGCGCCGCAAAGGCAAGGAGAAGGGCAAGAGACAGGTTTCGGCGTTTCACGGCGTCGTCCCGGAATGAGCAAAGAATCGATCGGTCGATTGCGGCCTCGATCGCCGCGCGTTGTCTCTTAACGTGTTTCTCTTAATAAGCTTGGAGAAATTCCTAGCGCATTTTCGCGATCTTATCCAGCAAATGCGGGCGGCCTATCTGGTGGGGAATCTGCTGTGCCGCCAAAAGCGGGACTTCCTTCTCTCAATTTTCCGGGACTCGATTCTTCTTCTCGCTCGCCAGACCAGCTTTCATAGCTACCTCCGCCACTAACCCTCAACGAAGGATAGGGAGAATTCCGGTCGCTGCAATGCCGCCTGGCGCCGGGTAGGTTTACAGACGTTGCATTCTTTACGATACCGCATCTATGACGCCTCGATGACGGCCAGTGCTTCGATGTTGACGCCGCCGCGGGAGGTGATCAAGGGGCGGATACGGGGACAGGTCATCGCAAGCCGCGGTGATCTTGCGGCGGGCGCGGCGAAGGCGAGAAGGGCGGAGACAATGACAAGCATATCCAACGAGCTTCGCTCTGCTGCGACGTCAGGCGGGATAGCGGCAGTCCAACACGGCCTCCACGTCTTCGTGGACGGTTGCTATGAACCCGGTTCCGGGCACGGGGGCTGGGCATTTGTCGCCTATCGCGATGCCGCGGAGATCGCCTCCGGCTTCGGTGGCGTCGAAGATTCCGCCAATAATTCGATGGAATTGACCGCCGTCCTTAAGGCGGCAATCTGGATCAACAGCGACGCAAGCGGCGAGCCGGCGACCGTCTGGTCCGATTCCGTCTATGCCGTCACAGGCTGTAATAGCCGGCGACATATCTGGAAGAACAACGGCTGGAAGAAAAGCAACCCGAACGGGAATGCTCGAAGCCGAACGATCGCCAATGCGGAACTCTGGAAAGCGGTCGATCTTCAACTATCCCAGAATGGTCTGGTGACCATCGCCTGGTGCAAAGGCCATTCCGGCGTTGCCGGCAACGAGCGCGCGGATGCGCTTGCGGATAAAGGGCGCCTGTCGTTGCGGAGTGCCTGATACGGCATCAGGACATGTGTCGGAGCGGCTGCAAGGGCCGCTCGTACCAAAGGATTTTATCCCAGGCCCCGCGCCTGATATCTGCTGCATATCAACCGGCTGCAGATGCTCGGGACAAGCCCGAGCATGACGAGGAGTTGGCCGACTTTGTCAGCAGTCTGAGCCGGCTCAGGCCGGTTGCGATGCCTCGACGACAGCGAGTGCCGCCATGTTGACGACGCCACGGGAGGTGACCGAGGGGGCGAGAATGTGGGCGGGCAGGGCGGTGCCGAGCAGGATCGGGCCGACATGCAGGCCGTCCGTCATCGACTTCACCACACCGAGCGTGATGTTGGCGGCATCGAGGTTCGGGAAGACCAGGAGGTTCGCCTCGTCGTGCAGGGTCGTGTCCGGCATGACGCGCTTGCGCAACGCTTCGGTGATGGCGCTTTCGCCGTGCATCTCGCCGTCGACCTCAAGGTCGGGCGCGGCTTCGCGCACGAGCTGCAGGGCGTTGCGCATCTTCGTGGCGCTTTCGGATTCACGCGAGCCGAAATTGGAATGCGAGACCAGGGCGGCGCGCGGCGTGAGGCCGAAACGGCGGATTTCCTCGGCGGCCAGCACCGTCGCCTCGGCGACCTCCTCGGCGGTCGGATTGAAGGTGACATAGGTGTCGGTGAAGAAGGTGGCGCCGCGCTGCGAGATCATCAGGCTGAGGGCTGAGAAATCGCGGACGTCCTTGCGCTTGCCGATGATCAGGCGGACGTCGCGCAGATGCTTCTCGTAACGGCCTTCCAGGCCGCAGATCAGCGCATCGGCCTCGCCGCGTCTCAGCGCCAGCGCGCCGATGACGGTGGTGTTGGTGCGCACGATCGTGCGGGCGGCTTCCGGGATAACGCCGCGGCGGCCGACGAGGGAGAAATAGAGATCGACATATTCGCGGAAGCGCGGATCGTCTTCCGGGTTGATGACCTCGAAATCCTGCAGCGGCCGGATGCGCAGGCCGTAGCGCTTCAGGCGTGTCTCGATGACTTGCGGGCGGCCGATCAGGATCGGTTCGGCAAGGCCTTCCTCGAGCAGCACCTGGGCGGCGCGCAGCACGCGTTCGTCCTCGCCTTCGGAGAAGATGACGCGCTTGCGCTCGGCGGCCTTGGCGGCGGTGAAGATCGGTTTCATGACGAAGCCGGAGCGGAAGACGAAGCGGTTTAGCTGGTCGAGATAGGCGTCGAAATCCTGGATCGGGCGGCGCGCGACGCCACTCTGTTCGGCGGCCCTGGCGACCGCAGGCGCGATGCGCAGGATCAGGCGCGGATCGAAGGGCGAGGGGATCAGATAATCGGGGCCGAAGACCGGGGTCTCGCCGGAATAGGCGCGGGCGGCGACATCCGACGGCTCTTCGCGGGCAAGGGCTGCGATGGCGCGCACGGCCGCCATCTTCATTTCCTCATTGATCGTCTCGGCGCCGCAATCGAGCGCGCCGCGGAAGATATAAGGGAAGCAGAGGACGTTGTTGACCTGGTTGGCGAAATCCGAGCGGCCGGTGCAGATCATCGCATCGGGGCGGGCAGCTCGGGCGAGATCCGGCATGATCTCCGGCGTCGGATTGGCAAGCGCCATAATCAACGGCTTGTCGGCCATCTGCGCCAGCAGCTCCGGCTTCAGCACGCCCGCGGCGGACAGGCCGAGGAAGACGTCGGCGCCGCCGATATTTTCGGCCAGCGTGCGCGTCTCGCTCTTCTGGGCATAGATGGATTTCCATTCATCCATCAGCTCGACCCGGCCCTCATAAACGAGGCCTTCGAGATCGTGGACCCAGATGTTTTCGCGTTTTGCCCCGAGAATGACAAGCAGGTTGAGGCAGGCAAGGGCGGCGGCACCCGCGCCGGAGGCGACGATCTTGATGTCGGCGATGTTCTTACCGGCGAGTTCCAGCCCGTTCAGGATCGCGGCGGCGACGATGATCGCCGTGCCATGCTGATCGTCGTGGAAGACGGGGATCTTCATCTTCTCGCGCAGGCGCCGCTCGACTTCGAAACATTCCGGCGCCTTGATGTCCTCGAGGTTGATGCCGCCGAAGGTCGGCTCCAGCGAGGCGATGGTCGAGACCATCTGCTCGACACCTGCGGCGTCGATCTCGATATCGAAGACGTCGATGCCGGCGAATTTCTTGAAGAGCACCGCCTTGCCCTCCATAACCGGTTTGGAGGCAAGCGGGCCGATATTGCCGAGGCCAAGCACGGCGGTGCCGTTGGAGATGACGGCGACGAGATTGGCGCGCGAGGTATATTCGGCCGCCATTTCGGGATTGTCGCGGATGGCAAGGCAAGGGGCGGCAACGCCGGGCGAATAGGCGAGCGCCAGGTCGCGCTGGTTGCCGAGCGGCTTGGTCGCCTGGATCTCCAGCTTGCCGGGGCGGGGATAGCGGTGGAAGAAAAGCGCCTGCTCGTCGAGATCGCCGCTCGTCAGGTTCTTTTCTGTTTTCGATTTTTCCGGGTGATCCATCGCCGCCTCCGTGCACGTCTTTTTTGGACTTTCTCCATACATCAATCGGATAACGGGGACAGTATGGAAATGCGGAGTGAGAAAAGTTTTCCTGCGGGGGCGGGGCGTGGATACGCCTCGCGCTTAATTTTCAACATCATGAGCTTTTGTCAGAGCCTCGCACCCTCCAAACTCTGCCACGGTGTTCGAGGCCCATTCCTCAACCTGCTGCCGTGACATGGCTACGTTCTCCTCTGCACCCATGTCGATAATCTTCAGGCTAGAACCCTCCATGCGTGCGATTGCCGCTCCGACCTGCGAATAGATCTCGGTCCCTGGTCCGCAACCATTCTTTTCCAGATATCCCAAAAACCGCGACTTCAATGATTTCGGTTTTGCGCCGCAGTATTTCTCTGCAAGAGCGAAGGCGAGTATCTGATATTCGAGGCCCATAAAGCGTAATTCGATGGGCTCGTTTTGTTTGAAGCTGTTTCTGCAATAGTTAGGCGATTGCGCAACGGCCGCTAAGGGCACCGAGCAAATGAGCGTGGCAAGGCAGGAAGAACGAAACAAGCGTAACTCCTCATTGGATGATCGCAAATATCAGATGTGGTCACGGAAGCTCTAAGGCGAATAAACGTACGCTTTGCGTACAAGTAAAACTAGATTTCGCGGACAGGTTATTCTGAGTCGGACGTGATCCGCTTACCTTCTATTGATGTGATGGCCGCCTCGGTTAGCTAATCCTTTTGGAAAACTTGTCTGACGACCTCAATGGGCGCAGGATGCCGGCTGCGACGGTGCGGGGCGCCGGTCGCATGGAGGAAATCATGGACAATTTGAACCTCACGACCCTGCAAAGGGGGCAGACGATGGTCAATGACGTGGCCATCGATGCTTTTGCCGCCGGATTTCGCGGCAGTCTCCTGACCAGTAAGGACATGGATTACAATGAAGTGCGGACGATCTGGAATGCGATGATCGACCGCCGGCCTGGGCTTATCGCGCGTTGCGCCGGTGCTGCCGATGTTGTGCGGGCGGTGCGGTTTGCACGCGACAATAATCTGCTCCTTTCGGTGCGTGGCGGCGGCCACGGCATTGCCGGCAATGCCGTCTGCGAGGGCGGTGTCGTCATCGACCTGTCAGCGATGAAATCGGTGCGGGTCGATCCGCAAACGCGGCGCGCCAGGATCGAGCCGGGTGCAACACTTGCCGATGTCGACCAGGAAACGCTGGCCTTCGGGCTGGTGCTGCCGACCGGTATCAATTCCACCACCGGCATCGCCGGCCTGACGCTCGGTGGCGGTTTCGGCTGGCTGACCCGCAAATTCGGGCTGACCATCGACAATCTGCTCTCGGTGGATGTGGTGACGGCCGATGGCGAGCTGGTCAAGGCGAGCGAGACTGAGAAGCCCGATCTCTTCTGGGCGCTACGCGGCGGCGGCGGCAATTTCGGCGTCGTCACCTCCTTCGAGTTCAAGCTCAATCCTCTCAACACAGAGGTTCTGGCGGGGCTCGTCGTGCATCCCTTCGCTGACGCGGAAAGTGTGCTCAAGGAGTACCGGCAGGCGCTGGAGACGGCCCCTGACGAGTTGACCTGCTGGGTGGTGATGCGCCAGGCGCCGCCGCTGCCGTTCCTTCCGGCCGAATGGCACGGCAAGGAGATCATGGTGCTCGCCATGTGTTATTGCGGAGACATCGCGGCGGGCGAAAAGGCGACGGCCAGATTGCGGGCGATCGGAAAACCGATTGCCGATGTCGTCGGTCCGGTGCCGTTCACCGGCTGGCAGCAGGCATTCGACCCGTTGCTCACGCCCGGTGCGCGCAATTACTGGAAGAGCCAGGATTTCGCCTCCCTTCCGGATGCGGCGATCGACGTGCTGCTCAACGCCGTGCGCAAGCTGCCCGGCCCGGAATGCGAGATCTTCATCGCCCATATCGGCGGCGCGGCCGGCCGTGTGCCGACCGAGGCCACCGCATTTCCGCAGCGCAGCTCGCATTTCGTCATGAATGTTCATGCGCGCTGGCGGGAACCGGGGATGGACGCAAGCTGTACCGGCTGGGCGCGGGAGCTTTTCGAGGCCACCAAGCCGCATGCTGTGGGAACCGCCTACATCAACTTCATGCCTGATGATGAAGGTGATCGCGTCGAAGAAGCCTACGGCGCCAATTACGCTCGTCTTGCCGAAGCCAAGCGGCGCTACGATCCGAACAATCTGTTCCGGATGAACCAGAACGTGAAACCGATGGCGGCGGTGCGCGCTGCCTAGCCCGACCATGCCCGCGCTCGGGTGATATACTCGGGCGCGGGATGAGGCGCCAATCGCTTGTCACCCTTCGGTGAGTTCGATCAATTCCTGCAACAGCGCCGTGTCGTCCGAACCGGCATGGTCGTCAGGCTTCAGAACATGGGCAAGCCATGCTCCGTCCGCCGCCAGGCGAACGATCTCGAGCCGCATTCCCACGTCTGTTTCGGCGTGCCTGACAAGCCGGTCATTCATCCATCTATGCCACAGAGACTTGGAGTAGGGGTCGGCAAGCACGGTCATCGTCTGCGCCGACCACGGGCTGTTGTTGAGGGCGCGATCAGCAAACAGGGTGCGGACATAGGCGCGGGTGAATGTGCCGCGGCCGCCCTTATCCTTTTCCAGTTCTCCATTGATCTCACGGTCGAGGCTTTCCATCATGCCGTCGAACACGGCCTCTATAAGCGCCTGCTTATTGGGGAAGTGGTGAAACAGACCTCCCTTGGTCACGCCGGCAGCACTTGCGACCGCCTGCAAGCTGACGGCGGCCAGACCATGTTCCAGCGCCAGCTTGGTGGCGCAATCGAGAAGAGCCTGCCGCACGACATCCGGCTGTTTCTTTCTGTTGCGGGGGCTATCTACCAATGCATGACCTGTGTTCGAGATAAGCTTCGCGCCGAGGCGCCCGAGAGGATCAGTATCACTCCCGGGATCGCCGGGCCATGGGAACTCCAAATATGATAATGCTATCATACCGACCGGTAGGTATCTTGAAAAGCGAAAAAATATCGACTATCTGTCGGCTCAGGAGGCCCGCCGAACGTCATGTCGGCGGGCTGTGCTTTTTTGGATCCCAGCGGGACCATCGGGAAGGCCTTTGAACATGCTTCTTCGTACGAAATCATTGTGTTACGCGCTAACGCTGGCACTTTTCCTGGGCGCAGGTCTTCCGGCTCACGCACAGGAAGGTGGCGCGATGCCGCCTGCTGCCGTCAGCGTCCTGACGCTCAGTGCCCGCCCGCTTCCCGTGGTCAGCGAATTGCCCGGCCGCATTGCCGCAACGCGCGTCTCGGAAGTGCGGGCCAGGGTTTCCGGCATCCTGCAGGAACGGGTCTTCGAGCAGGGCAGCCTCGTTCATCGGGGCGACGTGCTCTACCGGATCGATCCGGCGCTATTTCGGGTCCGGGTGGCAAGTGCCGAGGCAAGCCTCGAGCGTGCCAAGGCGACGCAGCTGAATGCCCGCCAGCAGTTGGACCGGCAGAAGTCGCTGCGCGACCGCGATGTTGCAAGCGGTATCGAATACGATGCGGCAGCCGTCGCCCTTGCCCAGGCCGATGCCGATGTCGCGCTGGCGCAGGCCGCACTCGACGAAGCGAAGATCAATCTCGGCTATACCGAAGTTCGTGCGCCTATATCAGGCATCATCGGCGGCGCGCTGGTGACGGAAGGCGCGCTGGTGACGGCCGATGGCGGCGATGCGCTGGCGATGATCCAGCAGATCGACCCCGTTTATGCCGACTTCATGCAATCCTCCGGGGACCTGCTGGCACTGAAGCGGGCAGTCGAGAACGGCAGCCTCACATCGACCGAGCCAGGCAAGGCCGACATCAAACTCGTCTTCGACGACGGCACGGACTATGGCGAAGCCGGTAAGCTTCTCTTCAGCAGCGCCAGCGTCGATGCGACGACGGGTCAGGTCACCCTTCGCGGTGAATTCCCCAATCCGAAGGGCGACCTGCTGCCGGGCCTTTATGTGCGTGTCCGCATCGAGCAAGCCGTCCGGGAGAAAGCAATCCTCATCCCGCAGCGCGCCGTCATCCGCACGGCCGACGGCAAGGCGCAGGTCTATGTCGTCCAGGAGGGAGATGTGGCGCAACCGCGCGACGTCGAGCTTGGTCAATCCGCCGGCAATGAGTGGGTGGTCGAAAGCGGCCTGTCGGCAGGCGAACGTCTCGTCGTCGACGGCGGCCAGAAGCTGCAGCCGGGCGCAGAGGTCGCGCCGGAAGAGTGGCGGGATGGTCAGCTCGCGTCCGGTGACGCCAAGAAGCCGGAGTAAGGTCGATGGCACGTTTCTTTATCGATCGCCCGATCCTAGCCTGGGTCTTTGCGATCTTCATCTCCATCGCCGGCCTGATCGCGCTGCCGTTCCTGCCGGTCGCCCAATATCCCAAGGTCGCGCCGCCGCAGCTCAGCATCACCACCAGCTATCCCGGCGCATCGCCGCAGGATATCTATCAGGGCGTCACCCGCCAGATCGAGGAAGAGCTGAACGGGGTCGAGCACCTTTCCTATTTCGAGTCGACGTCGGATACATCGGGCGCAATGACGATCACCGCGACCTTTGCGGCCGGCACCGATATAGACCAGGCCTCCGTCGACGTTCAGAACGCGATACGCCGCGTCGAACCGCGGCTGCCGCAATCCGTCAAGGATCAGGGCATCACGGTCGAGGAGGCATCGTCCGGCTTCCTGATGTTCATCTCGCTGACCTCGACGGACGGGAAGACCGACGAGGTGGCGCTCGGCGACTATCTCAACCGGAACGTCATCGGCGAGCTGCGCCGTCTCGACGGAGTCGGCCGCGCGCAGCTGTTTGCGTCGCAGCGGGCGATGCGCATCTGGATCGATCCCGACAAGATGGTCGGCCTGAACCTCACCGCATCCGACATCAGCGCGGCGATATCGGCGCAGAACGCCCAGGTCGCAGCTGGCCAGATCGGCGCGGCGCCCAATCCGATCTCGCAGGACCTGACGGCGACGGTGCTGGTGAAGGGGCAACTGACCGACATCAAGGAGTTCGGAGACGTCGTGCTGCGCGCCAATGCCGACGGATCAAATGTCAGGCTGCGTGATGTCGCGCGCATCGAAGAGGGCAGCGAGAGCTACAGCTTCTCCACCCGCTTGAACGGGCAGCCGAGTGCTGCCATCGCCATCCAGCTGTCGTCGACGGGCAATGCCGTCAACACGTCCAACCTGGTCAAGGCGAAGATGGAGGAGCTCTCACGCTTCTTTCCGGCGGGTGTCGAATATTCCGTTCCCTATGATACCAGCCCGTTCGTCTCGGCATCGATCGAGAAGGTGGCGCATACGCTCGCAGAAGCCGTCGCGCTCGTCTTCGTCGTTATGCTCATCTTTCTGCAGAGCTTCCGCTACACGATCATTCCGACGCTCGTCGTGCCCGTCGCGCTGCTCGGGACGCTTGCCGTCATGTATGCCGCAGGCTTCTCGATCAACGTGCTGACGATGTTCGCGATGGTGCTTGCCATCGGCATTCTCGTCGACGACGCCATCGTGGTGGTGGAAAACGTCGAGCGGCTGATGGCGGTGGAAGGGCTATCACCGAAGGACGCGACCAAGAAGGCGATGCGGCAGATCACCGGCGCGATCCTCGGGATTACGCTGGTTCTCTCCTGCGTTTTCGTGCCGATGGCGTTCTTCCCGGGTTCAACCGGCATCATCTATCGCCAGTTCAGCCTGACCATGGTTGTTTCAATCCTGTTTTCGGCCTTCCTGGCGCTGTCACTGACGCCGGCGCTCTGCGCCACCTTCCTGAAGCCGATCAAAGGACATCATGAGAAGAAGGGCATCGCCGGCTGGTTCAACCGCAACTTCGACCGCCTGACCGGCCGTTATGCCCGCACCGTCGGGGGACTGGCCAAGGGCTCCTGGCGGGTCATGGCCGTCTATGTCGCGCTGCTCGTCGGCCTTGGCTATCTCTTCGTCAACCTGCCGAGCAGCTTCGTGCCGGATGAGGATCAGGGCTTCCTGATCGTCGACGTGCAGGGACCGCCGGAGGCGAGCCGCAACCGCACGGTGGCCTCGCTCGAAAGCATCGAGGCGATCTTCAAGAAGGAGCCGGCCGTTGCCAATGTCGTCGCGATCCAGGGCTTCAGCTTCTCCGGGCAGGGACCGAACGCCGCCCTGGTGTTCGTCACGCTCAAGGACTGGGCCGAACGCGGCGCCGGCAATTCGGTGCAGGAGATTTCCAACCGCGCCAATATGCAGCTGTTCGGCCTGAAGGATGCCACGTCCTTCGCGCTGTCGCCGCCGCCGATCGAAGGTTTCGGCACGACCAACGGCTTTACTTTCCGCCTTCAGGATCGCGGGGCGAAGGGCCAGGCGGCACTGACCGAGGCGGCGGGAATGCTGCTCGGCAAGGCATCTGAGAATCCCATCATCGCCGGTATCCGCCCTGAGGGCATGCCTGACTCGGCCCAGCTCGTGCTGGTCATCGATCGCGAAAAGGCAAATACCTTCGGCGTCGCCTTCGCCGACATCAACAGCACGATCACCGCCAATCTCGGATCGAGCTATGTCAACGACTTCCCGAATTCGGGCCGCATGCAGCGCGTCATCGTGCAGGCGCAGGACAAGAGCAGGCTTCAGGCGGAAGACCTGATGAAGCTCAATGTCCGCAATGCGAGCGGCGGCATGGTGCCGCTGTCGTCCTTCTCCGTCGCCGAATGGCAGAAGGGACCGGCGCAGATCGTCGGTTATAACGGCTACCCCTCCGTGCGCATTTCGGGCGCTCCGGCGCCTGGATATTCATCGGGCGCGGCAATTGTCGAAATGGAGCGGCTGGCCTCGGAACTTCCCGACGGCTTCGGCTTCGAATGGACCGGCCAGTCGCTGGAGGAGCTCAGATCAGGATCGCAGGCGCCGTTCCTGTTCGGCCTCAGCATTCTCTTCGTCTTCCTGCTGCTGTCGGGGCTTTACGAGAGCTGGTCCATCCCGCTGTCGGTGATGCTGGTCGTGCCGCTCGGCGTCATCGGCTGCGTGCTCGCGGTGATGAGCCGCGACATGTCTAACGACATCTACTTCAAGGTCGGCCTGATCGCGATCATCGGGCTGTCGGCGAAGAACGCCATCCTGATCGTCGAATTCGCCAAGGACGGGTTTGCTGAGGGGAAGTCGCTGATGGATGCCGCGATCGAAGGCGCCCGTCTGCGCTTCCGGCCGATCATCATGACCTCGCTCGCCTTCACTTTGGGCGTGGTGCCTCTGGCGATCGCCACCGGGCCAAGTGCGGCGAGCCAGAATGCCATCGGCACGGGCGTGCTTGGCGGCATGATCTCGGCGACGGTGCTGGCGATCTTCTTCGTTCCCGTCTTCTTCGTCTTCGTGCTGCGTCTCTTGAGGACGAAGCGGCCGGAGACTGTGAATGAGGAGGCTCCGGCCGGGCAGGAAGCTGCGCCGGTGACGTCGCCGAGCTGAGGTGAAGAGTTGGCGGGTTGCCTTGCGCAACCCGCCACAGACCTTTGCGGCGGTTCGATTTAAGGAGTTATGCAATCGGCTTCGGCGTAAGCGTCACGTCGGCGCCATAGGCATCGCGCAGTTCGCCTTCCTGTCCCGGCTGCCGGTCGGCGGCCTGATGCAGCAGGATCGACTCGTATCCTTGCGAGCGCGTCCCCTCGATCAGCGTGATATCGGCGTTGCCAGGATTGTCGGAGCGCTCGAACCACTCGACAGGGCGGTGCAGGAAATTCATTTCGACCGCCCGGTTGGTGACGCCATGACCGACGATCACGAGGTTGTGGTCGCTATTTTCGGCGTCGTGCATGACGGTCTGGAGGAACAGGCGCACCCGCTGGGCCACATCCGCCCGGCTTTCGCCATCCGGCGGTCGTGCGTAGAACTTGCCGCTGTTGCTGCGCAGCCTCGCCCATTTTTCGAACTCCTCGGGAAACTTCTGCTTCTGTTCGGCGTGGTCATAGATTTCGGTGAAGAGACCGAAATCCTGCTCGCGCAGCAGATAATCTTCCCTGATATCGCCGACGACGCTTTCCGGCAGGGCTTCGAGCAGCGCATCTTTGCTCTGCCGCGTCCTCAGAAAGGGCGAATACCAGATCTGCAGCTTGCCGAAACCGGCGCTCGGCAATGCCTTGAGATAGGAGGCGATCACGCCGCCTGCCTCAAGTGCCTGCCGATGGCCCCACCGCGTCAGCGGCACGTTGTGATCGCCGAATTGGCGGTAGGCCTGTTCGTTGATGTTGCCGAGGGATTCGCCGTGGCGAACGAGAAAAAGACGCATCAGCCATCCCGCATTGTCGGATATGAATCGCCGCCATCATGAACGCCCTGAATGCGCAGGGCAACATGGCCGGCAGGCCTGGCGGCGACGGGCATCCTGCCAGCGCGGCGACGGGCATTCTGCCAGCGCGGCGACAGGCATTCTGCCAGCGCGGCGACAGGCATTCTGCCAGCGCGGCGACAGGCATTCTGCCAGCGCGGGATGATCGGGTTTGCAGCGCTTTTCCACACCTTGTCATCTTCCTGAAACACGAGTCTGATTTTGGAAGGCTAGATGAAAGATGGGACATGAGCGGCAGCTCGTGAAAGACATGATGGAACCCCGACATTTCCGCACGCTCTTCATTTCCGATGTCCATCTCGGCTCGAAGGCCGCGAAGGCCGACTTCCTGCTGGATTTCCTGCGCCACCATGAGGCCGATACGATCGTGCTCGTCGGCGACATCGTCGACGGCTGGCGCCTGAAGCGCAGCTGGTATTGGCCGCAGGTCTGCAACGACGTCGTCCAGAAGCTGTTGCGCAAGGCGCGCAAGGGCACACGGGTCGTCTATATTCCCGGCAATCACGACGAATTCCTGCGGGCCTTCCCGGGCATGCATTTCGGCGGCATCGAGGTCGTCGAGCGCATGATGCATGACGGCGCTGACGGCAGAAAATACCTGATCCTGCACGGCGACGAGTTCGACGTCGTCGTCCGCAACGCCCGACTGCTCGCCTATCTCGGCGACTGGGCCTACGACACGGCGATCCGCATCAATATCATCCTGGCAGCGGTGCGCCGCCGGCTCGGCATGCCCTACTGGTCGTTTTCGGCCTGGGCGAAGCTGCAGGTCAAGCATGCCGTCAATTTCATCGGCGAATTCGAGCGCGTCGTGGCCGAGGAAGCCCGTAAAAACGGCGCCGACGGGGTGATCTGCGGACATATCCATCATGCCATCATCCAGGACATGGACGGTATCCGTTACATCAACACCGGTGATTGGGTGGAAAGCTGCACGGCGGTGGCCGAGCACGAGGACGGCACGTTCGAACTGATCACCTGGCGGGCGCTCGCCAGCAGTGTGACAGCACTTGCCGCCGTCGAGCGGGAAGACGCAGAACTGGCTCCACAGGCCGCCTGATTTTGGCGCCGGCGCATCCGCGCCTGCGCTCCCTCGAATTTAGCCGTTACCGTTAGGCGACAGGCCCTATTTATTTTCTAAAACGTTTCAGAACGGCTATTTCTCGCAATAGTCGCCTCCAGGGTGGTGTGTTAGGACAACGTCCAGTTTCCTTCAGGTCCACCAATGATTCCCGCTCAAAATTCCCCGACGGGTGAGGGAGCGCCGCCGCGCTTCCGGTTGCTCAGCGCGCTTTCCTACTGCGCGCCGCTGCTCGTCAACGGTATCGTCCTGCCGTTTTTTCCCGTGTGGCTCGCAACCCACAGCTTCAGCGACCATGAGATCGGCATCATCCTTGCCATACCGATGGTGGTTCGGGTGCTGGTAGCGCCTGTCGTCGCCATGATCGCCGATCGATTGAAGGAGCGTGCCGACGTGCTGCTCTGGTCGGGTTGCCTGTCGCTGCTGACGGCGATCGCGCTGTTCTGGACGACGACCTTCTGGCCCGTGACGATCGTCTATGCGCTGCAGGGCGCCACCTTTGCGCCCTATGTGCCCGTCGTTGAATCGATCGTCATCTCGGGCGTGCGCCGCTGGGGGCTCGACTACGGATCGATGCGCGTATGGGGCTCGATCGCCTTCATCGTCTCGACGCTGGTCGGCGGCCAGCTGATCAGTCGGTGGGGCGGCGAAATGGTGCTGCCGGTCATGGTGTTCGGCTTTATCATGACCGTGGTCATGGCGATCTTCTGTCCGCGCATCGGACCGACGCGACGGCGCGGCCAGCCGATCAACATTCCGGCAGCCACCGGCAGTGGCCTGCGCGAGCCGCACCTTCTGCTGCTTCTGATCGGCGTCGCCATCCAGCAGTCGAGCCATGCGGTGCTGAACGCTTTTTCCTCGATCTACTGGCATCAACTCGGCTTCTCCGGTACGCAAGTCGGCGTGCTCTGGAGCGCCGGCGTCGCTTCGGAAGTGACGGTGTTCTTCCTGTCGAAGCGTCTCAACCGTCGCTTCGACGCCTGGACGCTGATCCGCTTCGGCTGCGCCATCAGTGTCTGCCGCTGGATCCTGTTTCCGATGAATACAGGCTTTGCCGGTTTCTTCCTGCTGCAATGTTTCCATGGCTTCACCTACGCCTTCGTGCATACCGGCGTGCAGCGGCGGATCGTGGTGACCGTGCAGGAAACGCAGGAATCATCGGCGCAGGGCGCGTATTTCTTCTATGTCGGCATGGCGATGGCGCTGATGACCCTGGCGTCGGGTTATCTCTATGCCTGGCTCGGCGTCGTCAGCTACTACGTCATGGCCGTGGTCGCGTTCTCCGGCCTCGGCATCGTCATCTTCGCCTATTATCTTCAGCCCCAGAGGGTGCTTTCGGGCGGAAAGACCAGGGAAGCGGCGTAACGCAGGCCGGGTTCGCGGTCGCGGGCCAGCAGCAGCGGGCCGTCGAGATCGACGAAATCGGCGTTCTGGGCGAGCAATACGGCGGGCGCCATGGCAAGCGAGGTGCCGACCATGCAGCCGATCATGATGCTGAAGCCGAGGCGTTCGGCCTCGGCCTTCATTGCCAGGGCCTCCGTCAGGCCGCCCGTCTTGTCGAGCTTGATGTTGATCGCGTCGTAGCGGTCGGCAAGGCTTGCGAGATCGCCGGTGTGGTGGACGCTCTCGTCGGCGCAGACGAGGAGCGGGCGGCGGATTTCGGCGAGGAGCCCATCGCGGCCGGCCGGAAGCGGCTGCTCGACGAGGGCCACACCCGCTTGCGCCGCGATATTGAGGTGGCGTTCCAACACTGCTTCCGGCCAGCCCTCATTGGCATCAAGGATGATTTCGGAATCGGGTGCTGCTGCACGGACGGCGCGGATGCGGCTTTCATCGTCGCCGGTGCCGACCTTGACCTTGAGCAGGGCGCGGCCGGCAT
Source organism: Rhizobium leguminosarum (assembly GCF_002953715.1). Taxonomy (GTDB): domain Bacteria; phylum Pseudomonadota; class Alphaproteobacteria; order Rhizobiales; family Rhizobiaceae; genus Rhizobium; species Rhizobium leguminosarum_V. Next base: position 2,287,636 of record NZ_CP025012.1, on the reverse strand, counting down.
GCTCGCGCGCCTGGGCGGCCATCACCTCCGGTTCGCCGAGGGAGATGGTGTAGGCGGTGGTGAGCGGCTGCGGAGCGGAAAGGCCGAGGCGGGCGGCGACGCTGTTTCCTGTCTGCTTCGCCTCGAGATCCCAGAGGGCGCAATCGACGGCGTTGCGGGCCGCACCCGGCAGCATGGCCGACAGCAGGTCGCTGCGTGAAATGCCGGCCTCGATCAGCGGTCGCGCCGCCTCGATCTGGGCGAAAACACTCTCCATGGTCTCGCCGTAGCGGCGGTAGGGCACGCATTCGCCGAGGCCCTGCGCACCCGCTTCGACAAGCGCGCAGGTGATGACCTCGGCTTCGGTCTTTGCCCCGCGCGAGATGGTGAAGGTCCCGGCAATCGGAAAGGAATTCATCTGGATATCGAGGGTGCGCGGCATTATTGCTGTCCTGCAAGCATGGAAATCGCACGGTGCTTCTGTATATTAACGCGCCGGGCCACGAATGATCTGTTTCGCGATTCGGCAATGTCGCTGTAAGCCTTGAAAGACACAAGTATCTTGAACGCCGAGAATCGCAACGCCGCCTCCCTTGATGTGGACGACCAGGCTGATGGCTCGGGACAGCGTGTGCGTCTTCTGGGAAATTGGCGCAGCGCCTACATCCATCTGGTGCTGCGCGATTTCGAAAAGCTCCTGCAGAAGAAGACTGGCGACCTGACGGTAGACCTCTCGGAGATTTCGGAGATCGACACCGCCGGCATCTGGCTGCTGTGCCGGCTGAAAAAGCAAGAAGAGGCGGGCGGGCGGACGGTTCGCTTCGAAGGCACCAACCCGCATATCGACGAAATGCTGGAGATGTTTTCCGAGGAGCCGGCCAAGCCCGAGCCCGAGCAGACGGAGAAAGTCTCGCTTGCCGCGCGCATCTTCGCGCCGATCGGCAAAATGACCTACGAGGTCTGGGACAATTTCGCCGCCGCCATGTATATCCTCGGCTCGGCGGTACGTGGCGCGCAGATGAAGTTCGGCCGCGGCAGTGGTGTCTCGCCGGCCTCGATCGTCAACCAGATCGACCATATGGGCGTTCGCGCCGTTCCGATCATCTTGCTGATGTCTTTCCTGATCGGGGCGATCATCGCCCAGCAGGGCGCCTTCCAGCTACGTTACTTCGGCGCTGAGGTTTTCGTCGTCGATCTCGTCGGCATCCTGCAATTGCGCGAAATCGGCGTGCTTCTGACCTCGATCATGATCGCCGGCCGCTCGGGCAGCGCCATCACTGCCGAAATCGGCTCGATGAAGATGCGCGAAGAGATTGACGCGCTGAAGGTGATGGGCCTGAACCCGATCGGCGTGCTGATCTTCCCGCGGCTGGTGGCGCTGACCATCGCGCTGCCGCTTTTGACGGTGCTCGCAAATTTCGCCTCGCTCGGGGGTGCTGCCGCCGTCGCCTGGGGCTATTCCGGCATCACCTTCGCCAATTTCCTGTCGCGCCTGCACGAGGCGGTGACCCTGTCGACGGTGCTCTCAGGCATGATCAAGGCGCCGTTCATGGCGCTGGTCATCGGCATCGTCGCCGCCGTCGAGGGGCTGAAGGTCGGTGGCAGCGCGGAATCGCTCGGCCAGCATGTGACGGCCGCGGTGGTGAAGGCGATTTTCGTCGTCATCCTGATGGACGGGCTTTTTGCGATGTTCTATGCAGCGATCGATTTCTAGGATGGCGGACCGCGTGGACGAGAAACCGATCGATACGGAAGACAAGGACGAAAGGGACATCGTGCTGTCGGCGCGCGACGTCACCGTCGGCTTCGGTTCCAAGGTCGTGCTCGACAATTTGAACCTCAATATTTACCGCGGCGAGATCCTCGGCTTCGTCGGCGCGTCCGGCACCGGCAAATCGGTGCTGATGCGCACCGTGCTCCGGCTGCTGCCGCGCCGCTCCGGCACGATCAAGATCCTCGGCCAGGATTTCGACGAACTCGACGAGCCGCAGCGCAACGCGCTCGACATGCGGCTCGGCGTGCTGTTCCAGCAGGGGGCGCTGTTCTCGTCGCTGACGGTCAAGGAAAACATCCAGGTGCCGATGCGCGAATATCTCGACCTGCCGACCTCGCTGATGGACGAGCTGGCGCATCTGAAGATCCGCATGGTCGGGCTTGCCGCCGATGCCGCCGACAAATATCCATCCGAACTCTCCGGCGGCATGATCAAGCGCGCAGCCCTTGCGCGCGCGCTGTCACTCGATCCGGAACTCGTCTTCCTGGACGAGCCGACCTCCGGCCTCGACCCGATCGGTGCGGCCGAATTCGACGAACTGATCGCCAACCTGCGCGATAGTCTGGGATTGACCGTGTATATGGTCACGCACGACCTCGACAGCCTGTTTTCGGTCTGCGACCGTATTGCCGTGCTCGGAAAGAAGCGAGTAATGGTGGAAGGCACGATCGACGACATGTTGGCCTATGACGATCCGTGGGTGCAGGCCTATTTCAAGGGCAAACGCGCGCGGTCGATCGTGCCGCAGAACGATGCTGCCGCGCGGCACGACAGCAGCGGAAAGTGACCGGATAAGATGGAAACCAAAGCCAATTACACGATTGTCGGTTTTTTCACGGTGCTGGTGATCGCGGCTGCCTTCGGCTTCGTCTACTGGATGGCCGAGTATGGCCGCGGCGGTCCGATGACGGAACTGATCGTTCGTATTCCGGGCTCGGCCAACGGCCTCAGCGTCGGCTCGCCGGTGCGTTTCAACGGCATCCAGATCGGCTCGGTGCAGACGCTGTCGATCGATGCCGACGATCCGCAGTATTCGCTGGCCTTCACTCAGGTGCGCACCGATGCGCCGATCTACCCCTCCACCAAGGCCGCGCTGGAAATCCAGGGTTTGACCGGGGCTGCCTATATCGAACTGTCAGGTGGCCGCAAGGGCGAGGAAAGCATCCTCCAGCATGCGATCGACAACGGCAAACGCGCCGTCATCGTCGCCGACCAGTCGAGCGTCACCAATCTTCTGGCGACGGCCGACAAGATCCTCGATCGCGCTAACGACGCGGTCGGCGAACTTCAGGGTTTCATCGAGGATTCGCGCGGGCCGTTGACCGAGACGTTCAAGAATGCCGAGACGTTCTCGGATGCACTGGCCAAGAATTCCGGCAATATCGACTCCTTCCTGCAGAGCGTCGGCCAGCTCTCGGAGACGGTGAAGGCGGTTTCCGGTCGTGTCGACTCGACGCTTCAAGCCGTCGAATCGCTGGTCAAGGCAGTCGATGCGCAGAAGATCGACAACATCGTTTCCAATGCCGAGAAGATTTCCGCCAATGTCGCCGATGCCTCGGGCGACCTCAAGGGCGCGATCCAGAAGTTCGACCAGACTGCCACCACCTTCAATGATTTCGGCAAGCAGGCGCAGGCGACACTCGACCGGGTCGATACGCTCGTTGCCCAGATCGATCCGGCGAAGGTGAAGGGCTCCGTCGACGATATCGCGCAGGCGACCAAGGATGCGCGCGCCGCCGTCGCCTCGATCCGCGATGTCGCCAACACGGTTTCGGCGCGTCAGAAAGATATCGACCAGACGATCCAGGACGTGTCGCAGCTTTCCAACAAGCTGAATTCGGCCTCGACCCGCATCGACGGCATTCTCATCAAGGTCGATGCGCTGCTCGGCACCGACAATACGCAATCGCTGTTCACGGAAGCGCGCGATACGCTGGAATCCTTCAAGAAGGTGGCCGACAACCTGAATTCGCGCATCGGGCCGATCGCCGACAATCTACAGAAATTCTCGAGCGGCGGCTTGCGCGACGTGCAGACTCTCGTCAACGACATGCGCGGAACCGTGAACAATTTGAACGATACGATCACCAACTTCGACCGCAATCCGCAACGCCTGATCTTCGGCGGGGAAACGGTGAAGCAATATGACGGCCGGACGCGGCGTTAACTGGGAAGTCAGGGGTAGCCTAATATGGTCGCATCGCATCTGTTGTCGCGCCGTTCACGGATCAGGGGAACGGTGATCGCGCTGCCGCTGACGGCGTTGATCCTTTCGGGGTGCGGCACCGCGGCCAAGAACGACACCTATGACCTGCCCGCTGCCGTCGACGGCAGCGGACCCGCGGCCAAATCTCGCCAGATCCTGATCGCCAGCCCGACGGCGCTAAGGTCGCTCGATAGCGAGCAGATCGTCATCCGTGTTTCGCCTTCGGAAATCCAGTATCTCTCGAAGGCGCAGTGGGGCGACAAGCTGCCGCGCATCGTGCAGTCGAAGCTGGTGGAAGCCTTCGAGAATTCCGGCAAGCTCGGCGGCGTCGGCATGCCGGGGCAGGGGCTGGCGATCGACTACCAGATCGTCACCGACATCCGCGCCTTCGAGATCGACGCTTCGAACGGCAACCAGGCGGTGGTCGAGATCTCCGCCAAGATCCTCAACGACCGCAACGGCTCGGTGCGCGCCCAGAAGGTGTTCCGCGCCATGGCGCCGGCCGGCGGCGACAATGACGGCTTCGTCAAAGGCCTCGACCGTGCCTTCTCCACGGTCGCCTCCGAGATTGTCAGCTGGACGCTGCGCTCAATCTGAACTCGAATTCCGAGGCCGCCCCTTGAATATCGGGGGTTGTCGATTCTGAAAAAAATTTGACCCCATGGCATAGGGGTCGTCATCGTATTCAATTTATTCACGAATTTATGGAACGCATCATACAGTCCCTTTCAGGAGGAATGCTGCATGGTGGCTGCACGAGTATTCGGGAAATCGTCATTGGAGGCGATCCAACGCGAAAATGATCGCTTGGCTGCGCTGCAGCAGCTCGATCTCCTCGACACTCCGAGGGACGAGGGCTTCGAGCGGATCGTACGCCTTATAAAGGAGATATTTTCCATCGACATCGGCATCGTCTCACTGATCGATGCGCATCGGCAATGGTACAAGGCTTGCTCAGGCCTTTCGGCCGACGAGGTTTCGCGCGAAGACACGTTCTGCCGCTACGTCGTGGACTGTGAAAGGCCTGTCGTCGTTCAGGACGCTACCAAGGACTCGCGGTTTTCACAGCATCCTTCGGTGACGGGCGAGGACAATATTCGTTTTTATGCCGGTGTGCCGCTGAGAACGAAAGCCGGGCACATGATCGGAACCGTATGCGCGATCGACCGCCGGCCAAGATCGTTCGGCAACAGAGACCTCAGCATTCTCGAGGAGCTGGCGGGAGCTGCGATGGACCGCATCGAGCTCATGCAGTCGGCGGCCATCGACAGCCTGACCGAGGCGATGACGCGGCGTGCCTTCAAGCAGGAGGCCGATCAGCTCATTTCGCTCGCTCTGCGACACAAGCACGACCTCTCATGCATCGTCTTCGACATCGATCATTTCAAGAAGGTGAACGATACGCATGGACATGCGGCCGGAGACGAGGTCCTCAAGGCGGTGGCATCGACCTGCAAGGCGACCCTTCGAGCCGGTGATCTGTTCGGCCGTCTTGGCGGCGAGGAGTTTGCCGTCATCCTGCCGCATGTCGATCGGGAAGGTGCCGTCGCAGTCGCCGAGAAACTCAGAGCCGCCATCGCCTCTGAGATCATTCGCGGCGATCATGGCGCTCTGACCGTTACAGCCAGCTTCGGAACTTCGGCACTCTCGATCGTCAGCAAAGAGATCGAGACCCTGCTGGCTCAGGCGGATGCGGCGATGTATCAGGCCAAGCATGGCGGACGGAATCGTTGCGTGTCGTGGAGCTCGATCCACGCCGATCACGCCATTGGCGCTCGACGACGGGTGCTGAAGGCGGGTTCGATCCTGTTCAACGATCGGCGCTCGACCATCGACTGCACCGTCAAATCCATTGGATCGGAGAGCGCCGGCATTTCGGTCTCCAATACATCAGGCATTCCTTTGGAATTCATTCTGGCCATCAAAGGCGAAGGATTCGAAACGAATTGCAGGGTGATCGCGCAAGACCGGCAGCATCTGGAAGTGGCTTTCAGATAACCCGTCGGCAAGTCTCTGCTCATCGCGCCTATTTGGTTGGCTGCGAATCCGTCATCGTCGCTCCCGGCTGGCTGCCCGGTGTCGTGGAAGCTGTGGCGGTCGATGACGGCGAGAGAGTGCTGTCCAGCAGGCTTGCCATCTTGTCGTCGCGTATGCTCGCGGTCTTTTCGCCCATGACGACGCCGACCACGCGGCGGCCATCCTTCAGCGCCGACGTCACGACATTGTAGCCCGATGCGTCGGTGTAGCCGGTCTTGATGCCGTCGACGCCGTCATAGCGATACATGAGGTTGTTATGGCCGCGCAGCTTCATGCCGCGGAACTGGAATCCGCGCATCGAGAAGAGCTTGAACTCCTCTGGGAAGTCACGCATCAGCGAAACGCCGAGTGTCGCCATATCACGCGCCGTGGTGACCTGCTCAGGATCGGGAAGGCCCGACGGATTCTTGAAGACCGTATCCTTCATGCCGAGCTGACGAGCCTTGTCGGTCATCGCCTTGGCGAAAGCCGGTTCGGAGCCGCCAAGCTGCTCGGCGATCGCCACAGCCGCATCGTTGGCGGACAGCACGACAATTCCTTCGACCGCTTCGCGCAGCGTCACCTTGCGGCCGGCGCCGACGGCGAGCTTGAAAGGCTCCTTGCTCTCGGCATTTTCCGACATGGTGAGCTTCTGTTCCCAGTTGAGGCGTCCGTCATGCAGGGCCTCGAAGGCGAGATAGAGCGTCATCATTTTGGTCAGCGACGCCGGATAGTTCAGATCGTCCTGATTGGAGCCTTCAAGGACCTGACCGGACTGCACATCAACGACGAAGCTTGCCTGGCCTGCCTGAGCCAGAGTGAAAGCGCCCATCAGGAAAACGGAAGAGAGCGCGGTGGCAAGGAGTCGGGATGTCGTCTTGGTCATCAATGTTGCTGTCTCTATCGTTTGGATGGTGGAGTGAGCCATTCGCTTTAATGTGAGCGGATCAGAAAAGTTTGTGACGGAATGAAGGACAGGGGGCAATAAAAAAGGGTCATCCACAGCTGATTCCTTTTGTCTCAGCCTCTTCGGTTTTGACAATGATGCGCGCGGCTCGTAGAAAACTCGTCATGAGCATGAAGAGCGCGCCTTTCTCCCGTGATATCAGCACCTGCCTGCAGGTCGCGATCGCGCGCGCTTTTGGCGGACGAGGTCTTCGCGTCCTGTTGTGACGTCAGGGCGCTCAGGCGTCCGGCGCGCTGCTGGACGTAAAGCCCCTCACCACGTCAATCAAGGCTGCCAGGGAGACAGGCACCGTGCTCAGTATTTATCATGTCAATTCGCTCGTCCATTGGGAGGAGCGCGAGATCCATCTGCGCGATCATATGATCGGCTTCTTCTCGCAAGAGGTCCGCAGTTTTCTCAGATCCGTCAATCCAGCCTGGGATGTCAGGAGGGTCGAGGCGCCGGCGCTGATGCCGCGGCCGCTGGTTTCAAGCGCCTATTCGAACGTCGATATCTGGGTTCAGGAACAGCTCTCCGCCAGCGATCCCATGCTGGTGCTGAGACCGGAGACCACGCCGTCGACCTACATCTACATGCAGCATATTCTCGGCAATCACTCGAAGACACGGCTGCCGCTCTGCGTCTGGCAGGCCGGAAAATCCTATCGTCGCGAGCAGGAGCAATCGACCAAACACATGCGGCTGAAGGAATTCTGGCAGCTCGAATTCCAATGCGCCTTCACGGCCGACAGTGGCAACGACTATCACGCAGCCTGCCTCGAGCCGATCCGCCGCATGATCGCATCGCTGATCCATTTGCCGACGCGGATCGTACCCTCCGACCGGCTGCCCGCCTATTCCGAGGTGACTGTAGATATCGAGGTCGACAATGGCGACAAGTGGATGGAGGTCTGCTCGATCTCGCGACGCACGGATTTTCCGCAGCGCTACCGGTCGCAGACGAAGAAGGGAGCGGCCGTCGACCATGACGTGCTCGTGCTTGAGATCGCCATCGGTCTCGATCGATGCGTCTACAACTGGAACATGGCGGCCGACCGGTAAAAGATGAAGAACCGGGACCGCATTGCGGTCCCGGTTTTCGCCGCTGCGGTTGTTCACGAATTTCTGCAGCACTTTGAATCGCTGCATAATTCAGATTTAAGAAATTATACGGTAGGAGACAGCGTTATGCTGCGAGGGGTGGGACTTTTATGATGCGCTCGGCAATGGTTTTGGTCGTTGGCATATGTGTGCTCGTTTTTTCAGCTTTTTCCGCCTTTGCGTCATCCGGACGCTCCGTCCCGCGTTCGCTAGTTCCTCAAATGTTTCTGTATGAGGAGAGACCGGAGAGGGCACAGCCGACGACGGTTCCCGGTTCTGTCACGTGGTCAATCGATATGCGCACCGACGCTAGGGGACACTCCGATCCTGTTATCCAAGCGCACATTGCGGTGCCGAAGCGTCACCTCACTGCAGTGCTGACACTGGAACGGAATGCAGATCCCTCCGTTTCCGCAAGCCACCTCATTGAATTGTCGTTTCAGATCGCGCCAGGATTTAAGGGAGGTGGAGTTTACAGTCTCCGGCACATGTCAATGAAGGCGACGGAAAGCGATCGCGGTGACACATTGATAGCCGTGCCCGCCAAGGTCACGGACAAACTTTACATGCTGGCGCTCAATGATCTGCCTGAGGCTCGTGCCAAGAACCTTGAACTGCTTGAACGCCAATGGATTGATTTGCCGATTTCTTATCAGGACGGCACACGAGCGCTGCTGACACTTGAAAAGGGCGAGGATGGTGAGCGTGTGTTCAATCAGGCAATTCAGGCTTGGGCGTCAGATGATCTGGCCCGGACCGATGGCGGCAATGCTCAATAGAAAGATGGCAGCATCAAATCCGGTCTACGAACTGCTGCCCCAGTTTCCAGGTCCAGACCGCGGCCCATGGTCACAAACGAAAGCCGCCTGACGTCAGTTCAAGCGGCTTTCTCCAATTCTACGATCAAATCAGCTTTTGTTTGCTCTGGCGGTTTTCGCCCGAGGTGTCAGTCAGGTTCAGCCGAGCCTGCCTGCAGCATGAGCGAGCATGGTGTAGACCTTGCCCGTATCCGAGGTGAGGTAGGACTGCGTCACCGTCCGGTTCGGGTCGGTGCGGGCGACGTCGGCGAGCAGCTTTTCGAAATCACCGATGTAGCGGTCGACGGCGGTGCGGAACTCCGGTTCGCGGTCGTATTTGCGCTTGATCTCGTCGAAGGTCTGTTGGCCCTTCAGTGTGTAGAGGCGACGGGTGAAGACGTCGCGCTCGCCGCGCTGATAACGGCGCCAGAGATCGACCGAGGCGTCATGGTCGATGGCGCGGGCGATATCGACCGAGAGCGAGTTCAGCGATTCGACGACGTGGCGTGGATTGCGGCTGTCGTTGCTGCGCGCGGCCGGTGCGGCAGTTTCCGCCGGGCGGGCCGGAACACGGGCGGCCGCGGCCTCGTCGGCTGCCTCCTCACGCGATGCGCCACGCAGCAGATCGCTGATCCAACCGCCGCTTTCTGGACGAGCCGGCTCTTGGCGACCTGTTTCCTGGCGAGTGGGGGCAGGTTGCGGGGCGGCGCGCTGGGCAGCCGGCGCAGAGGGTCCGATCGTTCCGCGCAGACCCGTCGCTTCGATCGGCGGGGGTGCTGCCGGCTGGGGCGGCTGGGCGGCGACCGGCTGGGTTGCGACCGGCTGGGCGGGACGCGGGGCAGGCTGCACCTGAGCGAGTGTGCGGGCGACAGGCTCGGAGATCTCGAGCTGCTGGCTGGAGCGGCCGACGAGCTGGGAGATATCCTGCAGTGCCTTGATCTGCTCTGCAACGGCCCGGCGCATGGCCGAGGCGCTTTCCTTGGCTTCCTCGGGAAGATCGAAGGCGCCACGCTTCAGCTCGGCGCGGGTGGCGTCGAGCTCGTTACGGATGTCGGCCGCGGAGCGGCGGATATCCTCGGTGGCGCCGGAGAAACGGCCGACGGCATCATCGATCGCTTCGCGCAGCGCTTCGCGCATATGCTGGGCGGCGCCGTCGGAGGCGCGGCCGGCTTCGCCGAGCATGCGCTCGACGTCCGACAGCGAGGCGGTGAGACCGCCGCGAATGCGATTGGAGAGATCGCCGGAACGGCGCTCGACATTGGCAAAGGTGCCGTCGATCGTCGTATTGGCCTCGTCGCCTGCGCGGGTGATTGCCTCGCGCATCGTCTCTGCCGCTTCCTGGGCGCGCTTCTCGGTTTCGGTGAGAATGCGGCCGATATCGGCGAAGGAGGATTGCACGCCCTGGCGCAAATTGCCGGTGACCTGGCTGGAGCGTTGCTCTGCCCGCTCGAACACGGTCTCGATCATGCTGCCGAGGCCTTGCATGGTCTTTTCGATCTCTGCGGAGCGCGAGACGAGGCCGACCGAGAGCGTCTGCAGAGCGCTCTCGCGCTCTTCGAGCGTCGAGGCGAGGTTGGACTGGGCGGCGCCGAGAAGCTGCGAAGCCTGGGTCAGAACCTTGGAGTGTTCGTCGAAGCGGCCGATGATGCCGCCGACCTGCGCCAGCGTCTGGCCCGAGATGTCGGAGAGGCGGTCGATCTTGCCTTCGAGGAGCCGGGTCGAGGCGGAGACCATTTCAGCGGCCTTGGTGGCGGAGTCGGCAAAGCGCGTGGTGGTGTCGCCGAGACGGCCGTCGACGCTGGCCAGTTGTTCGGCGGAGCGGTTCATCATCATCGCCATCGCCGCACTGCTTTCCGACATGCGCTGAACGAGGCCATTGACGTTGCCGACCAGGCTGTTTTCGATGGCGCTGACGGCAGCGGCGACGTTCTCGGTGCGGGCGGCAACGGCACTGGCGAGCGCTTCATTTTCGGCGCGCAGACGGTCGGCACTGAGGTTTGCCGCGGCGGTGATGCGGGCAGCAGCCTGCTCGCCGGCATCGGTGTACCGGTCGATGATCGGGCGGGCCGTTTCGTCGAGGATGCGCGTCAATTCGACCGAACGGCCTGATAGCATCGAGTTGAGGTCGCGGGTGCGCTCTTCGAGCGTCGAGCGGATCGAGTTGCCGCGCGTTTCGAGCGCCCGGTCGATGTCGGAGAACGTCGTATCGATCTCGCGGGCACGCTCCTCGAGATTGGTGCGAATGGCGCTGCTGCGGGCTTCGAGCGCCCGGTCGACATCCGCCATGGTGGCGGAAATCTCGCTGCCGGCGCCCGACAGCGTCGAGCGGATGGCATTGCCGCGTGTCTCCAGAGACTGGCCGACATCCGACAGCACCTTGGAGATGGCGTTGACCTGCGTGCCGACGATGGTCTCGGCCTCGGCAACCTTGTTGACGATGGCGTTGCCGGCTTCCGAGAAGGTCTGGGCGACGGCAGCGGCCTGGCTTGCCAGCCGGTTCTGAGCTTCGGCGACGCGGGTGACGATCTGCGACGAGCGCTCATCCATAGTGCGGGTGAATTCGTCGCTTTTCGCATTGAGATCCTCGGCGAATTGCTGGCCGGTCTTGCCAAGCAGTTCGGTGGTTCTCGTCGCTTCGCCTTCCATTCCTTGGGCCGCGTCGGCAACCGCGCTGCGCAGCGTCGAGGCGAGACCGGCGGCCTTGCCTTCGATGGTGCGGTTGACGGCCTCGAGGCCGACGGTCAACGCACGGTCCATGGTGGAGAGGCGTTCCTCGATGCGTTCATTGCCGCGGTCGAGCGTTTCGCCGAGGCTCGCGGTGCGGCCGTCGATGGCGCCAGTCAGGCTGGTGGCGCGGCTGTCCAGCGTCTCGGCCAGATTGGCGGTGCGGCTGTCGATCGCCTGGGTGAGGTTTGCGGCACTGCCTTCGAGCGTCGCGGAGATGCGCCGAGTGGCGTCGTCGCTGAGCGCGCCGAGACGGGAGACGCCGTCGGCAAGCACGCCGGACAACTGGCCGCTGGCCGCTTCGACCTTTTCGGCGACGCCGCCGACGCCGTCGCGGATACGGGTCTCGATCGCTGCGAGACCGGTTTCCACACGTGATCCGGTTTCTTCAAAACGGCCCGTCAGGCTTTCGACCGACCGATCGAGATGGGCGGAGAAATTCTGGGTGGAGCTCGAAATCGCATGTGCCGCCTCCTGGAAGCGGCTGGCGATCTGGCCGGCGCCGGCATGCATGCGATCTTCCAATGTCTGGGCGCCGGCATCGATCGCCTGGCGGATCGCGGCTTCACGGTGCTCCAGCGACAATTCGAGCATGCCGACACTCGTCGCCACCGATGTGCCGATGCTGGTCGCCTGTTCGGCCAGCGTATCGCTGATCAGCGCATGCGCCTGGTTCAGCGATAGGTCGATGGCGTTGGCGCGGTCTTCGAGCGTCGTGCGGATGCGCTCGTGGGCAGAGGCGAGGCCACCCTCGATGCGCGCTGCAGCCTCGTCGGCGAGGCCCCCGAGCCGTGTTTGTGCATCGGTCAGGCGGCCTTCGATGCGGCCGGTCAAGCCGCCGACGAGATCCTCGAAGCGGGCGCCGCCGACATCGAGAACGCCCGAGAGGGCGGCGCTATGTTCGGAAAGCGCATTTTCGAGCCGCTGCTGATTGTCGGTATAGGCGGTGCGGATCGCATCGGTCTTGTCGGAGAAGGCGCCGGCGACCCGGGCCTCGGCACCGGAGACGGCCTCCATGATGGAGTTGCTGCGGGCTTCGAGCACACTGTCGAAGCGGCTCTGGTTATCGTCGAGCGAAATGGCGAGCGCCATGGTCTTTTCATCGAGCGTATCGGTGAGCCGGTCATGGGTTGCCGTCACGGCGCCGATGATTGCGGCGGTGCGGTGCCCCAAGGCTTCCTCGAGGCGGGCCTGGCCTTCGTTCAGCGAGGCGGCAAGGGCGGCGGCCTTCCGGTCGAGCACACCGTTCAGGCCTTCGTGCGTGCCGGAGACCGCATTGGTGATCGCTTCCGCGCCTGTTGTCAGCGTCTCCTCGAGACGGCTCTGGCTCTCGTTCAGCGAGATGGCAAGCGCCATCGCCCGATCGTCGAGTGTCTCGGACAGGCGGTCGTGGGTGGCAGAGACCGCATTGAGGAAGGATTCCGAGCGGCTCTCCAGCGTGTCCTGCAGGCGGCTCTGGCCCTGGTTCAGGGAGGCGGCGAGCGCCGTCGCTTTTTCGTCGAGCGTTTCCTCGATACGCGTCTGAGTTTCGTTGAGCGAAATGGCGAGCGTCATCGCCTTTTCGTCCAGCGTCTCGGAGAGGCGATCATGGGTGCCGGAGACGGCATTCAACAGAGCTGCGGAGCGGGTTTCGAGCGTATTCTCGATACGGGCCTGGCCTTCGCTCAGCGAGGTGGCAAAAGCTGCCGCCTTGCCGTCCAGAGTCTCCGAGAGGCGGTCATGGGTGCCGGAGACGGCGTTCAGCAGGGCCGCGGAACGGGTTTCGAGCGTATCCTCGATGCGGGCCTGGCTCTCGTTCAAGGAAATGGCCAGCGCCATAGCCTTCTCGTCGAGCGTCTCGGCAAGACGGTCGCGCGTGCCGGACACGGTGTTCAGCAGCGCCTCGGCGCGCGTTCCAAGCGCATCCTCGATGCGGGCATGGCGCTCATCGAGCGAGGTCGTAAGGGCGGCCGCCTTGCTGTCCAGCGTTTCTGACAGGCGATCATGGGTGCCGGACACGGCGTTGAGGAAGGCCTCGGAGCGGGTCTCGAGCGTATCCTCGATGCGGGCCTGGTTTTCGTTGAGCGAAATGGCCAGCGCCATCGCCTTCTCGTCGAGCGTTTCGGAGAGGCGGTCATGCGTGCTTGATACCGCATTCAGCAGCGCTTCGGAGCGGGTCTCGAGCGTGTCTTCGATGCGGGCATGGCCCTCGTTGAGCGAAATGGCCAGCGCCATCGCCTTTTCGTCGAGCGTCTCGGCAAGACGGTCATGGGTACCGGAGACGGCGTTGATGATGGCGTCGGAGCGGGTCGCCAGCGCTTCCTCGAAGCGGCCGTGATGGCTGGTCAACGCTTCCACAAGTGCGCCACCGCGTTCTGCCATGACGCTGTCAATACGGCCGTGGGCCGTGCCGAGCGCTTCGCTGATTTCGGCCGCACGCGCGGCAAGCACGCCGCTCAGCTCCTCGGCGCGACCGCCGAAGGCAGCGGTCACCTGCTCGGTGCCGGCGGCAACGGCAGTCGTCAGATCGGTGGTGGTGGTGCGCAGCGTGTCGCGGAATTCGGCCGAGCGTGTCTGAAGGTTGTTCTGCAGCTCGGAGGTGCCGGTCGCAAGCGTCAGCGCGATGTCAGACGTAGCGCTCTGCAGCGCCGAGGTCAGTTCGCCGGTGCGGCTGGTGAGTGCTGTGGTGATTTCGTCCGCGCGGCTGCCGAGCGTGCTTTCCAGCACTTCGTGGCTGGTGGCGAGCGCGGTGGCGAGTGCCAGCGACTGATCGGTCATCGACGAACCAAGGCGGTCGATGCCGGAATTCAGGATGCCGTCGATCGAATCCGAGCCGCCGGTCAGCGTCTCGTTGATACGAGCGAGGCTCTCCATCAGCTTGGTGTCCAGCGAGCCTGTGCGTTTGTCGAAGGCGCTCGTAAATTCGGCGACGCGTTCGTCGAAGGCGGTCGACAGCTGGGCGACAGTTGTCTGCAGCCGCTCCTCGAAGAAGCCGGAGCGCACGTCGAGATCCATGACGGCGTCGTCGGCGGTCGTCTGCAGGCTCTGGCGGAAGCTTGCACCTTTTTCGTCGAGGGCGCTGTTCAGCTTCGACAGCACGTCGTCGAGCGTGCCGCCGATCGTGCGTTCGCCTGACGTCAGGCTCTCGTTGATTTCGCGGGTTCGGGCAATCAGGATCTCGTTGAGCTGGTGCGTACGCTCGTTCAGTGCCGCATTCAGCTTTTCCGTGCTGCTGTCCATGGTCGAGGCGCGCGTCTCGAACTGGCTGAGCAGCCTTTCGCCATGATCGTTGAGATTGACGGAGAGGGCTTCGAGGCGGTTGTCGAATTCGGTGGCCAGCGCAAAACCCGATGCGTTCAGTGTCTGCAACAGGGTATCGGTCTTGGCTGCGAGCAGGCTGCCCATCGACTGCAGGGCGCTGTCCGACTTCTCCAGGATCGTCGCGGCGCGTGTATCGATCAGCGAGGCGAAGGCTTCGCCCGATGTGGCAAGCCGCACCGCGATCTCTTCGGTCGCAAGCGACAGCTCTTCCTTCAACTGGTCGTGTACGCTGCCGATCGAGGTGCGGATACGATCGGCATGATTGACAATCGCCTCGCGCTCGGAGCCGAGTTCGTGGACGAGGCCGCGCACGCGCAATTCGTTGTCGGCATAGGAACGTTCAAGGGCATTGACTTCGGAATGGACAAGCGTTTCCAGCTCGGAGGCACGGGCGATGGTGCGCTCGATGCCCTCATTCATGGCCGAGACCTCACGGCGCACGGCCTGGCCAACCGTCATGATGCGCTCGGAGGCGATGGTTTCCGGCTCTGCCAGGCGCAATGCCACCTCTGCCATGGAGCGGGCGGCGTTGCGCATGTCCTGGGCGCGGGAGATCATAATGGCGAAGGCATAGAACATCATCACGGGAATGATGATGCCGACGAGGCCGGCGATGACGCCGGGCAGGGCGACGAGATCGGCGAGCGAACGGATCTGCCAGATCTGCGGAGAATAAAGCAGCGACATCAGACCGAGGCCGGCCATGACCCAAAGCACGGAAAACAGGGTGGCGGTGCGCACCGCCGAGCGGCTGGAGGCGCCGTCAAAGGATTTCAGGATCGAGGCGGGCGTATTGCGGCTGGCATCGTTGGCGGGCGCGAAGGTCGGGCCTCTGGAAGTCTGCTCGCCGGCGGCACCGCGGCGGCTGCGGCGCTGCGCTTCTTCCTGGGCCTGCTGATTGCGCGCATTTACTGGATCAGACACATTAGCCTCCGGGGCCTGGGGCGCGTCGCCGCGGCGAGACGGTACGTTATCCTTGCTAAAGTCGATCTGGAGCGCCTCGTCCAATGCCTTGAACGCCTTGTCCTCAATCGACTCGTTATATTTGTTGTTCGCCATTCGGGTATGCCTCGTTACTGTCAGCCGGCCCAACCGCGCATCCGGGGCTTCCGCCTCACCCGGGAACAACTTTGCCGTTCCAGCCTCCCATCCCAACGAAGGACGGATAAGCATGTCATTTCAGAGTAGATAGCCGCTTTTTCAAACGGAAGGTATCAAAACACTACCATTATCCACTCGCTCGGCAAAGGCGCGTACCATAAACCCGCTCCACCAGTATCGTAGTGACACATCTGGGCTCTTCACACAATTAATGAAGGCTTGAGATTCACGGCCCGTTAACCCGTTGTTAACATCTTTGAATCCTAGACACGGCTTAAAAACCAATAATTTAGGGATGTTTAACGGACGTTAACCATATGGCGAGATTTCCGGCTGGAGTGTGCCGGAATTTAACGTGATAGCCACCCTCCTGACGCAGAACTGTTGCAACTGCGGACGACAGAGACGGGAGAATTGGCAATGGCAGCCCAGATGGCAGCATTGAACATCGTATTCGAGGCGCCGGATAATGCAAAGGGACCGTGTCCCTCGAAGGTCCGGCCGATCGATCTGGTCCATCTCGCAAAGCAGACGATGGGCGACAAGACGCTGGAAATCGAAGTCCTTCAGATGTTTGCGCGCCAGGCCCGTGCATGTCTCCAGGATATTGCCAGCGGTGAAACCATCCGTATCGGCGCAGCCGCGCATCGGCTGAAGGGCGCAGCAAGCTCGGTCGGCGCGTTCCGCGTGTCGCAGACGGCGGAAGCCGTCGAGGAAACCGGCGGCGATGCCGGTGCGACGGCAGCGCTGGGTGCCGCCGTCATCGACGCCGAAAATTTCATCCTGAAGCTCTGCCGCGGCTGATCTCTAGGCCTTTATTTAATGCATGTCATTGTCCCAAAACCGCTGCACATTTTTAGGCGACATGTAGGAGATAGTGTTTTAACGAGGCCCGTTGTTCCATTGCGGAACCGCGGGTCTTTTTGCGACGTCCCGCATGACGCTTTGAAGACGGCGGGCGAAGGCCCGATCTGCGAGGCTATGGCGGATTTCGCCAATATTGACTGACGCGCCGAATTGTCGGAAGAAAATCCGCCCACCCACCTGAAGACCGGAAATAGTCCTGATGCCCAAACTTACCATCGTCGCCTTCGACGGCACGCGCTTCGACCTCGACGTCGACCAAGGCTCCACCGTGATGGAGAATGCCGTGCGCAATTCGGTGCCCGGCATCGAGGCCGAATGCGGCGGCGCCTGCGCCTGCGCGACCTGTCATGTCTATGTCGACGAGGAGTGGACGGAGAAGGTCGGCCAGCCGGAAGCGATGGAAGAGGACATGCTCGACTTCGCCTTCGATGTACGCCCGACTTCGCGGCTGTCCTGTCAGATCCGGATGAAGGCTGTCTATGACGGGCTTGTGGTCCACGTGCCGGAACGCCAAGCCTAAAGCAGGTTACGCTTCAAACGTCGCCAAGAATTTCGATATCAAAAAAAGACGCCTCGCGCGCTTGAGCGAGCGAGGCGAGGCGGGCGCATTACCTACGGATGAGGGAGGAACATCCGCGGCTTCGGAACGCGCCAGGAGAACCCAGCGATGAAAGTGCAGATGCCGTACCTGAACTTTCGAATGTGTTCATATTAACGCGTTCCGGTTGAGTCTGCCAGGATGAAAAATGACCATTCAATCGCTGGGGAGGGGGCAAGTTTCGCACAAGTTTCGTTGTGCAGCTAAGGTTTTCCGCTCGCAACCAGATTGAAAAAGCCTTATTTTTCGCCGGCTCGACCGTTGATTCGATTATTCAGCAACCTCAACATTCGCTTCTGAAAATTAACCGCCTCGACCCGGTCGAATCGCGCCTGCTGCCGGTCGTGCTCCTCTATACCGCGAGCTGATTCGTCGGAGACGAGTTCCTGCATGGCTTCGCAGCTGCGCTGCTGCCGTAGCGCCCGAATGGCACGCTCCATGGCGCGGGCTTGATCGCGGGCGATCTCGGCATGGCGTTCCTCGTGGCGCTTAATATCGCTCGAGAGCGCGTCCCAGATCATCGACAGCTCCTTGCTGGCGCCCTTGCGGCTGCTCCAGCGCGGCAGGATGATCTGGGTGTGGACCGTGACCTTGACGTTGCCGACGCGGCAACGCCCGTTATCCTGGATATAGGTTGCCTCGCCGCCGAAGCGGATCTTCGTGGCGCCGGGATGGCGCGCCGAGGAACCGCTCGCCGTCGGGCCGCGTCGGCTGAGTTCGCGGTCGAGCTCATCCGCGGTTTTGCCGCGAATGTCGAAATAGGAATAGCTTTTCGATGCGATCACTTCGGCTGCCACGGGGCTGCAAAGGGAAAGAGCAATGGAAAAGGCGATAGGAAGGACCATATAACGCACTGCAAGCGGCATTCTGAACGCAACCCGTGTTGAAATCGACAGGAGCTTGGGGCATAGCCACCCCAAGCGCAATATCGGATGGCGCTTTTTTCGTCATCAATGGGATAAGTCTGGTGACAGGGCTCGAAGGCAGTATATGGCGTGTCGGCCATGGCCGGGAGATCGAACTCGGCCGTCGTTCGACGATCATGGCGATCATCAACGTGACGCCGGACTCCTTTTCGGACGGCGGTCGCTTTGAAACCGTCGATGCGGCGGTCGAACACGCCCTGCGTGCGGTGAGCGAGGGTGCCGGCATTATCGATATCGGCGGCGAATCGACCCGGCCGAACGCAGCAACCGTCAGCCCTTCCGAGGAGCAGGCGCGTGTGCTGCCCGTCATCGAGGCACTGCGCGGGCGCACCCAGGCGCTGATCTCGATCGACACCTATCGCGCCGAGACGGCACGACTTGCGATCGGCGCCGGCGCCCATATCGTCAACGACGTCTTCGGGCTGCAGAAGGAGCCCGATATTGCCAATATTGCTGCGGTGACCGGAGCCGGGCTCTGTATCATGCACACCGGCCGCGACAGAGTAAAACTCGTCGATGTGATTGACGATCAGGTGCATTTTCTCGAAAGGTCGCTTGCGATCGCCGCTGTATCAGGCGTCAACCGCGACCGCATCGTCCTCGATCCGGGCTTCGGCTTCGCCAAGGAGACGGCGGAGGAGAACCTGGAACTGATGGCGCGGTTTTCCGAACTTTCCCGCTTCGGCCTGCCGCTGCTTGCCGGCACGTCGCGCAAACGCTTCCTCGGCGCGGTGACGGGCCGTGAGGCACAGGACAGAGATGCGGCGACGGCTGTGACCAGCGTGTTGCTCAGACTTCAAGGGGCTGCGGTTTTCCGGGTGCACAATGTCGCAATCAACAGGGATGCGCTCGATATCGCCGATGCTATGCTCAATGCGCGCCAGGAATTCGAGAGGAAGCGGCCGACATGACCACCTACACGATCACGCTGCAGAACTGCGCCTTTTTTGCGCGCCACGGCGTGCATGACGAGGAGGAATTCCTCGGCCAACGCTTCTTCGTCGATGCCGAGCTCGATGTCGTCGCCGGCGAGGCACTAGAAAGCGATTCGATCAACGATACCGTCAATTACGGCATCGCCTTCACCGTGATCGAGCAGATCGTCACCGGCAAGCGGCGCTACCTGATCGAGTCCCTGGCGCTCGATATCGCCAAGGGGCTCTGCGAGACATTCCCGCAGATCCGGCGGGCGAAGATCACGGTGCGCAAGCCGAACGCGCCGGTGCCCGGCGTGCTTGATTTCGTGCAGGTGAGCGTTGAGCACTTTGCCTGAGGCCGCATTGCAATCCGCCACACTCGGTCTCGGCGGCAATATCGGCGACCCCGTGAAGGCGATGGCAGCCGCGCTGCAGAGGCTGGACGGGCGGGACGACTGCCGGGTTACGGCGGTGTCGCGGCTCTATCGCACGCCGCCCTGGGGCAAGACCGACCAATCCTTCTTCTTCAACGCCTGCGCCGCGGTCGAGACCAGGCTGGAACCCGAGGCTTTGCTCGATGTCTGCCTGTCGATCGAACGTGAGATGAAACGCGAGCGCATCGAGCGCTGGGGGCCGCGCACGCTCGATATCGACGTGCTGACCTATGGCGACGTGATCCAGGATGCGCCGCGGCTGGAACTGCCGCATCCACGCATGACCGATCGCGGTTTCGTGCTGATGCCGCTTGCCGATATCGCGCCGGGTCTTCTCGTCAGGGGCAGGGCGGTCAGTGACTGGCTGTCGGATGCCGAGGTGACCGGCATCGAGGTTGCCGACGACAGTCGCGGCTGGTGGCGGAGCGCTTGAAGCAGGGAAGCTGAAACGGAAAACGGCGGGAAACCCGCCGCTTCAGGAAAATCCGCTGTGCGGTTTGTCTACTGGATAGAACCGACGGCCATCTCGTCGACCTGGCGGGTCAGCGTCAGGCCGATCACCGGGATCATCTGGCTTTCGACCTTGACCGAAACGGTGACGTTCATCGTCTTGTCGTCGCGCACGCGGGCGATCATCGCACCGTTCAGCTTGGCGCGGTTGATGCCAACGACGACAGTATCCTCGGAGACGGCGCCGGAGACGACGTCAAGGCCCTTGCCGGCGGCGCCGTCGAGGAACTTACCCTTATAACTCGAGCCCGACTGTGAGATGACAGCGGTCATCGGCTGCTTGAAGACGCCGACGCGGCAGGTGCCGTCGAGCTTGATGCCGGCGCTGCTGTCGCCGGTGGGCTCACCGATCAGGTTGCAGGTGAATTTCGTGCCCTTGTACTTGCCGGCGACGATTTCGCCGGGGCCCTTCCATGAGCCGGCGACGGAATCGAAGAAGGCCTTGTCACGGGTTGCAGCGGTGGCTGCCGGAGCGACATCTGCGACGGGAGACAATGCCGCGGCGGCCAGGCCGCATACGATGAGAAACTTGCGCGAATACATGGATTTTCCTTGGCAAACACCACTCACGATCTGGCTGCAAGTTTTGCCGAATAATGGTTAATCCTTCCTTTCGATTGTGCCGAAATGCGAGGCAGCGCACGGCTTTCGCGCGACGGCGATTTTAAATTCCCATCACTAGAGCCTTGAATCTACTTAAATTTCGCCGGTATTACGCTAGGGGAGGCGAAAGCTGCGGAAACGCTGCTTCGTTCAAGGATTGTTGCCGCGCGGCGACATGGAGGGGGTGAGATCGCCGATGAAATCACCGATTCCCGGCCGCTTCAGGGCGTGGAAGGCAAGCGGGCGGCAGAGATCCATCGCCGCGATTCCGATGCGGGCGGTCATCAGGCCGTTGATGACACCTTCGCCGAGTCGGGCTGAGAGCTTCGAGGCAAGCCCATGGCCGAGCACCTGCTGGACGAGGCTGTCGCCGACGGCGATCGAGCCGGTGACGGCCAGATGTGCCAGCACGTCGCGCAGCAGGCGGAACATGCCGAGGGTGCCGGGACGGCCGCCGTACAGCTCGGCCATGGCGCGGATGAGGCGTACCGCCTCGTAGAGCACATAGAGCAGATCGACGACGGCGCGCGGGCTGACGGCGGTGACGATCGAGACACGCTTGGAGGCGTTGACGATGAGCGCCCTGGCCTTGCGGTCGAGCGGAGCAAGAAGTTCGCGTTCGGCTAGCGCAATCAGATGCGGGGGATCGATGACCTCGCCTTCGGTCGCCTTCAGCGTCGCGCGGCCCTTCGATGTTTCAGGATTTGCCGACAGCAGTATGGTCAGCTGGGCGACGACCGCGCGCGCCTTGGCCGGCCGCGTCTCAAGTATCGCTGCCTCGGCTTCGGCCTTGATCTTCTGGACGGCGGCAAGGCGCATCATGCCGACGGTTTCGCGGGTGACGAGCGCCAGCACGGCAAGGATGCCGACTGCCAGCACGGCAAGGGCTGCATATCCCAACCAGTCGGCGCGGGTGAAGAGATCGCGGATCAGGCTATCGGTCCAGAGGCCGATGGCGAGCGACAGCAGGATGCCGAAGGCACCGGCGGCGATCTTGCCGAAGGAGGTCCGACGTCTCAGCGGCGTTGCGACGGGGACCGCGCTCAGATCCTTCTCGGGATTGAGGAAAGGATCGTCCTCGTCAGGTGTGACAACGATATTTTCGGAGAAGCTTTCCGGCTTGCGCCGCTGCTCTCCCTGCCGGCCGTTGTCGCGCAGCTCGGCAGCCTCGTCCTCATAGGTGAAGGCAGCGGGTGCGCGGCGCGGCGGATCGGACGGGGGCTTGCTCATGCGAGACGGTCTCCGAACAGGAACTGCATGGCGCGGTCGAGGCGGATATGCGGCACCGACAGCTTGATGCCGCCGCCGGTTTCCTCGAGTTGCGGCGGGCGGAACCTGACGACGTTGACATCGGGCAGTTGCAGGCCGGTGTCGCCCGCAGCGAGGCGATCGAACAGGCTTTCCGGATCCTGCGGCAGGTCGCCGGGGAAGATCGCGGTCTTTCTCTGGCCGTCAAAGCGCTCGCCGGCGATGGTTTCGCCCTCCATCGGCGTGCCGACGATGACCGGCAGTTCATGGCCATCACGTTTGACGGTCGCCTCGCGGGTGGCGCGCACGGAGGCAAGCGCCATGACGTCGATGCCGGCGCCGGCCATGCCGATGCGGTCGATGGCGCGATCGACAAGACGGCGGGTCAGCGCATCGAGCCGGTCGTGGCTTTCATGGTGGAGATGGTCGGCCTTGGTGGCAGCGACCAGCACGCGGTCGATGCGGCGCCCGAGCAGGGAGGAAAGCAGCGAATTGGTGCCGGGACGGAAACAGGCCAGCACATCGGTCAGCGCGCGTTCCAGATCCTGCACGGCTTCGGGGCCACGGTTCATCGCCTGCAGCGCATCGACCATGACGATCTGGCGGTCGAGCCGGGCGAAATGCTCGCGGAAGAAAGGTTTGACGACGACCGATTTGTAGGCCTCGTAGCGCCGCTCCATCATCGTCCAGAGCGAGCCGCGGCCGGGACGTCCGTCCGGCGGCAGAGCCAGCGGCGCGAAGGTCAACGCCGGCGACCCGTCGAGATCGCCGGGCAGAAGCAGGCGGCCAGGCGGCAGGGTGGAAAGCGAGCGCTCGTCGGCCTTGCAGGCCTTGAGATAATCGGCAAAGGCGGTGGCGAGGTCGCGGGCGACCATCTCGTCGGCGCCGGCGTGGATATCGGCGGCGCGCGTCAGCGCCAGCCATTGGCGCGACAGCTCGGAGCGGACGCCGGTTTCGGCAAGCGCAATCGTTTCCTCGCTGAAGGTGCGATAATCCTTGCCGAGCAGCGGCAGGTCCAGCAACCATTCGCCGGGGTAATCGACGATATCGATCGACAGGCGGCCGGGCGAAAACAGCCGGTTCCAACCGCTGGCGCTCTGATAATCCAGCGTGATGCGCAGTTCGGATATGGCCCGGGTCGAATCCGGCCAGATACGGTCCTTCACCAGCGCGCGGATATGGTCCTCGTATTGAAAGCGCGGCACGGCATCGTCGGGCTGCGGCTCCAGCCGCACCGCCGAGACGCGGCCAGATTGGACCGGCTCGAACAGCGGCAGACGGCCGCCATTCAACAGATTGTGGACCAGCGAGGAGATGAAGACCGTTTTGCCAGAACGGGAGAGGCCGGTGACGCCGAGCCGCACCGTCGGATTGACGAGGCCGCTCGCCCGATCGGCGAGATTGTCGAAAGCGATGCGGGCGTCATCGGCAAAGGATGTCAGGCGTGGCGGCAAGGCGCGATTCCGGTTGGTGACTGCCCCGCAATATAGGGAGGGCGCGCCGCCCGCAAAAGAAGCGGCGCGAAAGTCTTCAGACGACCACGAAATCGGTGAGGCGCCAGACGGTGGCGGAAGCGTCGTAATCGACGACAGCGAGGCCAGCCGTCGGGAAGCCGCCGGGAAGGGCGCTTGCCATCGCCTCGTGACCGATCAGCGCCTCCAGCGCCTGCTCCATGGTCGGATTGTGGCCGACCAGCATGACGGCAGATTCGTCCTGCGCATCGATGATCTCGAGATAGGTGTCGACCGTGGCATTATAGAGCGCGTCGACATAACGAACCTCGAGCGTGAGGCCTATCGCCCGGTACACCGCATCGGCGGTATCGCGGCAGCGCAGCGCAGTCGAACTGATCAGAAGATCGGGACGGTAGCCCTTGTCGGCGGCCTTGTCGGCGATGATTTCGGCATCGCCAAAACCCTTTTCGTTCAGCGGCCGGTCGAAATCGCGCTGTCCGGGTTCGGCCCAGGCGGCCTCGGCGTGGCGCAGGAGATAGATGCGGTTGGGCGGAGGCAGGGGTACGGTCATGGGCAAATCCAGGATCCAGCGAGCCTTTTCAGTAGCGGTTGCAATCGGCCGGCGTCAACCGTCGGCGCTGCTCCAGCTGGCCAAAACGCGGCTGACAACACGGCGTTTTGAAGGCGAAGCAAAAAACGCAAGCCGGAATAATGATGAGAAAATAGTCTGTTAGCCGAAAACTGTGACAGATTTAAAAATCTGTTTACCTGTCGTATTTGGCTTGAATCGCGACTAGCGCTTGGGATATACACCCGGCCAGATGAGATGTTCTTCAGGAGAATCGCGTTGAGTGAGAAGATCGATCTTAGCAATTACGTTCCCTCGGAAGAGGAAGAATTCATGAACGTAAACCAGCGTGCCTACTTCAGGGCGAAGCTGGTTGCATGGAGAAATGATATCCTTAGAGAAGCGCGGGAGACACTCGACCATCTGGCCGAGGAAAGCGCAAACCATCCCGACCTCGCCGACCGGGCGTCGTCGGAAACAGACCGGGCGATCGAACTTCGCGCCCGTGACAGACAGAGAAAGCTGATTTCGAAGATCGACGCGGCACTGCAGCGCATCGAAGACGGCACCTACGGATATTGCGAGGAAACCGGCGAACCGATCGGCCTCAAGCGCCTCGACGCCCGCCCGATCGCGACACTGTCGATCGAGGCGCAGGAGCGTCACGAACGCCGCGAAAAGGTCTATCGCGACGAATGAGAGTTTTCATGCGGGCATGAAAGCAGAATAGGCGCCGCGATCTGATCGTGGCGCTTTTTCGTTTATCCTTATCCCGGTGTGTTGGATAACAAGCCACAAAGGCCCAGGATCGAGCCGTTGTGGCCGCGGATTTCCGCGATTACAGCGGATCCCCTGATGCCAGAGGTTTCCACCATTGCTCTCGATCGGCCTGCATGGCGAGGTCGATCACGATAAGGGTGCCATTCTTGATTCGCCGCCGCATCACGTCTGCTGGGTGAGGATTTGTCAGAACCATGCCTTGATTATGAAGAGCCTGCAGCCGCGAGCGCGAAACTTTCAACTCGGAGGCCAGCAGACGGTCAAGCCGTGTGCTGGTTGGAAACGGGACCATCAGTTCGATTGCCAATCTCGTCCAATCTGCAGTTTTCTGCTGAATCTCCTTTGCGATTTCAAATTCAGCAAACTCGTCCACACGCTGCGACTTGTGCCGGAGAGCCTCGAGGTTGAAGGTTTCTGCCCGGATCCAGTCGGGATCGTTGGATTGTAACGCGTCAAGGATTGCAGGGTCGATGTCGCGAACATTGCGGCGCTCGATGATTGGCCGGTTCCATGTCCTTTCGCAGGTCAGGCATTTGTAGATAAGCCAAGCGTCGAGCTTGCGACCGTTGGCGTTGAGCCGGATCTTGCCGCTGGATTGGAAGGCTCTCAGGCCTCCGCATCCGCCGCATGCAATCCAAGGCTGGGGAGCTGTCTTGGGAATAATGGTCCATCGGACCCGAAGCGTATTGCACATACCGTCTTGGTCTTCCGTTCGGAAGTCCACCAAGATGGTGCATGAGAAAACCCCTTGCGGGCGCGGTGTGGCGATGTTGTGGGCGGCTGAAGAGCTGAGACAGCGGAGCTGCACATGGCACATTGTAACAATGCCAAACCGGTCTCTCGCCACCACCCGATGAACATGTTCGCATGCCGCCAGCGTATCGCTCTGCGGCAGTACGGGTGAAACTGGAGTGAGACCGGTATTTACTTAGGCAAAGTGCAACCTCGAATGCGCCAACGCTCTTCAACCCTAGGGATAACAAATGATCGGCATGAAAGGGAGCCCCCAAGCCCGTTCGGGGTGCTGAAAGCCAGGGCAATGCGGCTTTTATGCAACTTAGTGATGAAGGAGGGGCGCTCTAGCAATCCGACATCACTTGTCGCGATTGACACTCATTTCGCCGAAGATGCGGGCGACTTCCTTCTGCA
Source organism: Rhizobium leguminosarum (assembly GCF_002953715.1). GTDB lineage: Bacteria > Pseudomonadota > Alphaproteobacteria > Rhizobiales > Rhizobiaceae > Rhizobium > Rhizobium leguminosarum_V. The sequence goes on along the minus strand of NZ_CP025012.1, from coordinate 2,261,639 downwards.
GCTCGGTATCGGCGCCGGTGATCGGGGCAAGCTCGGGATCACGGCGTGGCAGGTTGGCCGGCTGCGGCACCGCTTGGCGAGGCGCCTGGTTTGCCGGCGCCGGCACGATGCGTTCGGCCGTCAGATTGTTCGACATTTCCTCTTCCAGCACCCGCTGGAAATCATGACGGATCGCCGCTGCCGACTGCGCAGCCGCCTCGTCTTCGGCCGTTCCAGGTGCGGCGCGTGTGGCCGCCGGCATCTCCTGGACAGGCGGGGCGGAGACCTCGGGTTCGATTCGCTGTTGCGGCAGCACGCGCTGGCGGGCGGCATCGAGGATCTCGGCGGCACTTGAGGCATCGTGAAACGGTGCGGGCTGCGCGGCTGGGGGAGCGGCGGGACGCTCCTGCGGGCGCGGCTGGGGCGGGACGGCGCGCAGAGGATTGTCGCGTTCGGCCGACAGCGGAGCTGTCACGGGCTCTGCCGGAAGAGGGCTCGTGACCACCGGCGGTGCCACGGCAGGCTGAGACGGCGGTTGGGCCGGTGGTTCTGGGCGCGGGCGCGGCTCTGGCGAAACCGGCGCAGAGAAAGTGGGCTCGGCGGCCGGCTCGACACGGGCTGCGACCGGCGGGCGCGGTGGAGAGACCGGCGGTGTTTCCGGCAGCGCGACCGATATCGGACGCTGCTCGGCGGGCTGCTGCGTGCCGCTGACGCTTTCCGGCTGTTCGGCCGCTGCGGGCAGGATACGGCTTTCGATGACGATATCGCTCGGGCCGCCGATCATGATCAGGTGTTCGACGTCGTCACGGCGCACCAGCACCAGCCGGCGACGGGCATCGACGGCTGCGGCATCCAGCACCTGCAGCCGGGGCTGCCGGTTGCGGCCGCCGCGCACGAAGGGCGAGGGCGCCCGGCTGCGGATCACCCAGAGCACGATGATGAGCAGGAGAAGCGCCAGACCGACGCCACCGGCGGCAAGCAGGAAACGGCTGCCATAAGCTCCGACAACATCATCCAACATAGTCACTCACTCCATTTCGCATTCGGCACATATTGACGACTTTTCCGTTCCTTAGGCAAGGGCCGCCGATACTGTCCAGTCACGGGAGAACGCGATTTCGTGTTCCGCTGCCAGGCACTCGGCGACCTTGGGCACGAGCAGCAGCGTTGGGCTTCTGGGGCAGATGGCGCTGTTGCCTGTGAATTCAAGCAGTCTTGCCGGCTAGCGGTGTTTTTGCCGACGCGGCAAATTGCTAAGAAGGAAAGAGTGCCTGATTCCTGCTTCGTGTTCGTGCTACGAAGCGGGAGGGCTTATGTGAGGAATATATGACGAAACCGCGTCAGGCCGACGACTATAACGCACCGCTTGTGGATCGTGGGGGGCGCTCTGGCACGGTCTTGCGCATTCTTCTGCTGGCGCTCGTGCTGATCGCTGCCGCCGGCGCCTTCGTCTTCTTCAAAAAGTCGCTCGACAACGAGGTCGTGCTTGGCGGTCTCGGCGTGCTCGCCATGGTCGGCATCTTCTTCCTTGTATCCTCGGTCATCGGCTTCATCGAGGTGATGCCGCAGCGCCAGTCCGACAGCCTGGCGCGCGCCTTTCTCAACAGCCATCCCGACGGAACGCTGATCACCGACGAAAAGGGCCGGATCATCTATGCCAATGCCGCCTATGGTGCGCTGACCGGCGCGCGCAAGGCGACCGAGGTGCAGACGCTGGAAACGCTGCTGTCGCGCCATCGCGAATCCAACGAGGCGCTCTACAGGCTGGTCAACGGTTTGCGCGAAGGCAAGGAAGGCCGAGAGGAATTCCGCCTGCTGCGTGCCGTCGGCCCCGGCAGCAACAGTTCCGGCGCCCATTGGTACCGGCTGAAGGCCCGGCTGCTGCAGCCGGAGGAGAACGGCGGCCAGCCGCTGCAGATCTGGCAGATCACCGACATCACCACTGAGCGCGACGACCAGGAGCGCTTCTTTAAGGAATTGCAGAACGCTATCGATTATCTCGACCATGCGCCGGCTGGGTTCTTTTCCGCCGGCAGGAAGGGCGAGATCTTCTACCTGAATGCGACGCTTGCCGAGTGGCTGGGTCTCGACCTCACCAAGTTCGTGCCGGGCTCGATGACGATCGGCGACGTCGTGGCGGGCGAGGGGCTGGCGTTGATTCAGTCGGTGCAGGCCGAACCCGGCCTGAAGAAGACCGTGACGCTAGATCTCGACCTGCGCAAGAGCAATGGCCAGAGCCTGCCCGTGCAGATCATCCACAGCGTCACCTCGATGCGCGACGGCGCACCCGGCGAAAGCCGGACGATCGTGCTGGCACGTGAAAAGAGCGATGCCGGCGGCCAGTCCGCTTCGGCCGCCGCCATGCGCTTCACCCGCTTCTTTAACAACACGCCGATGGCAATCGCCTCGGTTGACGGCGACGGGCGCATCCTGCGCACCAATGCACCATTCCTGAAGATGTTCTCCGGTGTCGTCTCGCGCGACGATCTCGAAAAGGCGCCGCATCTTGAAACCATCGTGCAGGAGAGCGATCGGCCACAGCTTGCCGCGGCGCTGGCGGCGGCCAAGGACCGGCAGGGCGATATTGCGCCTCTCGACACCCGCACACCGACCGACGAGGCGCGCTATTTCCGCTTCTACGTCAATGCCGTCATCGACCAGAGCGACGAGGCGCCCGAGGAGGCAGCGATCGTCTATGCCGTCGAGGTGACCGAGCAGAAGGCGCTGGAAGCGCAGATGGCGCAGACGCAGAAGATGAATGCGGTGGGAACGCTCGCCGGCGGCATCGCGCATGATTTCAACAACGTGCTGACGGCGATCCTGCTTTCCTCCGACCATCTGCTGCTGCAGGCGCGGCCGGCCGATGCCAGCTTCGCCGACCTGATAGAGATCAAGCGCAACGCCAACCGCGCCGCCGTGCTGGTGCGCCAACTGCTCGCCTTCTCGCGCAAGCAGACGATGCGGCCCTCGGTGCTGAACCTCACCGATGTCGTCGGCGACCTGCGCATGCTGGTCGACCGGCTGCTTTCCGGCACCAATGTCAAGCTCGACGTGCAATATGGCCGCGACCTCTGGCCTGTCAAAACAGACCTTTCGCAGTTCGAGCAGGTGCTGATCAACCTCTGCGTCAATGCGCGCGACGCTATGCCCGAGGGTGGCACGCTGACGCTGCGCACCCGCAATCTGACTGCCGCCGAGGTCTCCGCCTTCAACTACTCCTACATGCCGGCCGAGGACATGGTGCTGATCGAAGTCGCGGATAACGGCACCGGTATCGCGCCCGAGATCATGGACAAGATCTTCGAGCCGTTCTTCACCACCAAGGATGTGGGCAAGGGCACCGGCCTTGGGCTCGCCATGGTCTACGGCATCGTCAAACAATCGGGCGGCTACATCCAGCCGGAATCCGAAGTCGGCAAAGGCACGACCTTCCGCGTCTTCCTGCCGCGCCACATCCCGGAGCCGGCGGTGGCCGCCGAAGCAGGCTCGATCGACGGCGCTATCGCCGGGGCCGAAGTGGTGCCGCTGCCGGTATCGCCGCAGCAGCCGGAGGACCTGACGGGATCGGCCGTCATCCTTCTCGTCGAAGATGAGGAGGCGGTGCGCCGTGGCGGCAAGCGCATGCTGGAGACGCGCGGCTACACCGTGCACGAGGCGGGCTCGGGCGTCGAGGCTCTCGCCATCATGGAGGAGCTTGAGGGCAAGGTGGACATCGTCGTCTCCGACGTCGTCATGCCCGAAATGGACGGGCCGACGCTGCTGCGCGAACTGCGCAAGACCTATCCCGACATGAAATTCATCTTCGTCTCCGGCTATGCCGAAGATGCCTTTGCCCGCAACCTGCCGCCGGAGTCGAAATTCGGCTTCCTGCCGAAGCCCTTCTCGCTGAAGCAGCTCGCTGTTGTGGTGAAGGAGACGTTGGACGGGTGAGGGAAGGGATGGTTGTCGGGGAAGCTGTGCCGTGCAAGCCCCCCTCTGCCCTGCCGGGCATCTCCCCCACAGGTGGGGAGATCACGAGGGGCGAACGCTTGCCATTACATCAACGCTTCACCGAGTTGAAAGGGACATTTGTTCAGAAAGCCGGTGCTTCCAGCTAATCTCCCCACCCGTGGGGGAGATGCCCGGCAGGGCAGAAGGGGCGCTTGCCTGGCATCGTCGGCAGCCGGTAGTCCTCATTCCCCCAGCGCCACCGCGATTTCAGCGGCAAGCCGCGCATTATTTTCGACGAGCGCGATATTGGTCTTGAGGCTCTGGCCGTCCGTCAGATCGAAGATGGTCGAGAGAAGATAGGGCGTTACCGCCTTACCGGTCACTTCATCACGCTCGGCGCTATCGAGCGCCCGCTCGATATAGATTTCCATCTCCTCGCGCGCGATCTCGTCGGCCTCCGGTACCGGATTGGCGACGAGCATGCCGCCGTCGACGCCGAGCTGCTCGCGCACCGTCTGGAAATTGGCGATGGCGGCCGGGCTGTTCAGCGATAGCGGGCTGCGGATGCCCGAGGAGCGCGACCAGAAGGCGGGGAATTCCTCGCTCTCATAGGTGACGACCGGCACGCCGCGGGTTTCCAGCACTTCCAGCGTCTTTGGAATATCGAGGATCGCCTTGGCGCCGGCGCAGACGACGATGACGCCGGTGCGCGCCAGTTCCTCGAGGTCGGCTGAGATATCGAAGCTTTCCTCGGCGCCGCGATGCACGCCGCCGATGCCGCCTGTGGCGAAGACACGGATGCCGGCGCGCGCCGCCGCAATCATCGTCGCCGCGACCGTGGTAGCGCCGGTGCGGCGCTCGGCGATGGCGAAGGCGAGATCGGCGCGCGACACCTTCATCACGTCGGTCGCCTTGGCGAGTTGCTCCAGTTCCGCAGCTTCAAGGCCGATATGCAGCGTGCCGTGAATGACGGCGATCGTTGCCGGCACCGCACCCTGTTCGCGAATGATCGCCTCGACGCTGCGGGCCATCTCGATATTTCCGGGATAGGGCATGCCGTGGGTGATGATGGTCGATTCCAGCGCCACCAGCGGCGCGCCGCGCTGCTTGGCGCTGGCGACTTCCTTCGAATAGGCGATCGGCAGAAGAGGGGAGATGGGCTTGGTCATGGTCTTGTCCTGTGATCGACAGAGCATGATGCCGAAAAGTGTGAGCGGTTTTCGGTCGACATCATGCTCAACTATTTAATTCGCCGCTTCAATGCAGAATTCTGACCTGGGGAACAAGGGCAAGCGCCTCATTCAGCAGATCGGGCGTCAGATTTTCATTAACGGCGTGCCGCGACTGCAGGGTCAGTATGGCGGCCGCAGTGCCGTGGCGGACGGCTTCTTCGAGCGGCAGGCCTGATATCAATGCGGCGAGCGTGCCGGCCGCAAGGGAATCGCCGGCACCGGTGACATCGGCTACGGTGTCGGCAATCGGCGGCTGCAGCGTCACGGCGCGGCCGTCGCAAAGCGCAACGAGCTCGCGCCGGCCGCGGGTGACGACGGCGTTCCTGATACCAATTTCATTCAGCAACGGCGGCCAGCCCGCAGCCTCTTCCGGCCGCTTACCGGCAAGGGCGGCAGCTTCAGCCTCATTCAGGAACAGGTAGTCGATATCCCCGATGCAAGGTTTCAGCCTGACGACCTTGGCCGGCGAGATGGCGATTGCCGCAACGGGCTTGGCGAGCGAACGAGACTTCGCGACGATCGCCGCGATCGTCTCTTCCGGCAGGTTGGCGTCGAGGAGGATGAAATCATGGGCGGCGAAGGCCTCCCGCACCCAGCGGATGGAGAGACGCCGCGGCACGAAGAAGCGGTAGAGATCCATGTCGGCAAGGGCGATCACCAGATTGCCGTCCTTCTCGATGATCGCCGTGTAGCTCGGCGTCTTGCGGTCGAGGAAGACGAAAGGCCGGTCGTCGATGCCGGCGAAATCGGCAGCTTCTCCAACCGTCTCGCCCATCGGATCGCCGCCGCGTGGCGAGATCATCGTCACCTGAAAACCGAGCCTTGCGAGGTTGCGCGCCGCATTGAAGCCACCGCCGCCCGGCTCCTCGAACCATGTGCCGGGATTGCTGGCGCCAGGCGCCGTCTGGCCGGAGATGCGGCCGCGCCGGTCGATATGGGCACCGCCGAGAACAAGAATCTTTTTCGTCATCCGAGCCGCTTTCCTGATGCCCGGAATGCGAATCGATGGGATGCGCCTTGCACCGCTCGTGCCAGAGCTTCAGACCTAAGTCGTTGCTTTTCATTGATAAAACAAATACAGAACACGGGCCGTTTTACCTTTTTCTTTCAATTATTTGATCGCCTATTGCGAAAATGGAACAAATAGGGTACAAACTCGACATTGCTTGAGCGGCTTCAATAACCTAAAGGTGGATCGGATGTCTCAGAATTCATTGCGGCTGGTAGAGGACAAATCGGTGGACAAAAGCAAGGCGCTTGAAGCGGCACTCTCACAGATAGAGCGGTCGTTCGGCAAGGGCTCGATCATGAAACTCGGCTCCAACGAGAATGTTGTCGAGATCGAGACGATCTCGACCGGCTCGCTTGGTCTCGATATTGCACTCGGCGTTGGTGGCCTGCCGAGGGGCCGCATCATCGAGATCTACGGGCCGGAAAGCTCTGGTAAGACGACGCTTGCACTGCAGACGATTGCCGAAGCGCAGAAGAAGGGCGGCATCTGCGCCTTCGTCGATGCCGAACATGCGCTCGATCCCGTCTATGCCCGCAAGCTCGGCGTCGACCTGCAGAACCTTCTGATCTCTCAGCCCGATACCGGCGAACAGGCGCTCGAAATCACCGATACGCTGGTGCGCTCCGGCGCCGTCGACGTTCTGGTCGTCGACTCGGTCGCCGCACTGACGCCGCGTGCCGAAATCGAAGGCGAGATGGGCGACAGCCTTCCCGGCCTGCAGGCACGACTGATGAGCCAGGCGCTGCGCAAGCTCACCGCTTCGATTTCGAAGTCGAACACCATGGTGATCTTCATCAACCAGATCCGCATGAAGATCGGCGTCATGTTCGGTTCGCCGGAAACGACGACAGGCGGCAATGCGCTGAAATTCTATGCCTCCGTGCGCCTCGACATCCGCCGCATCGGCGCGGTCAAGGAGCGCGAAGAGGTGATCGGCAACCAGACCCGCGTCAAGGTCGTCAAAAACAAGATGGCGCCGCCCTTCAAGCAGGTCGAGTTCGACATCATGTATGGCGAGGGCGTTTCCAAGACCGGAGAACTGGTCGATCTCGGCGTCAAGGCCGGCATCGTCGAAAAGTCGGGTGCCTGGTTCTCCTATAACAGCCAGCGTCTCGGCCAGGGCCGTGAAAACGCCAAGACTTTCCTGCGCGACAATCCGGATCTCGCCCGCGAGATCGAACTGTCGCTGCGCCAGAATGCCGGCCTGATCGCCGACCGCTTCCTGCAGAACGGCGGACCGGACCCGGATGACGGCGATGGCGATGCCGCTGCGGAAATGTAATTTTCGCGCTTAAACTCATCGGACAGTTCCAACCGGCCGCATTCCTGATGAGAATGCGGCCGGTTTTGTTTGTCTGCTGGACAGTGGCGGGGGCGAACGTTAAAAGCCGATGAATTTAAATTTACCTGCCTCCGGCAGCATTGAAGGGCATAGCATGAGCGGTGTGAACGATATCCGGTCGACCTTCCTCGACTATTTCAAGAAGAACGGCCATGAGATCGTTCCGTCGAGCCCGCTCGTGCCGCGCAACGACCCGACGCTGATGTTCACCAATGCTGGCATGGTGCAGTTCAAGAACGTCTTCACCGGCCTCGAAAAGCGTCCCTATTCGACGGCGACGACTTCGCAGAAATGCGTGCGCGCCGGCGGCAAGCACAACGACCTCGACAATGTTGGCTATACTGCACGCCACCTGACCTTCTTCGAGATGCTCGGCAACTTCTCCTTCGGCGACTATTTCAAGGAGAATGCGATCGAGCTTGCCTGGAAGCTGGTCACCGAAGGCTTCGACCTTCCGAAGAACCGTCTGCTGGTGACCGTCTATTCCGAGGACGAAGAAGCTGCGACGCTGTGGAAGAAGATCGCCGGCTTTTCCGACGACAAGATCATCCGCATCCCGACCTCTGACAATTTCTGGCAGATGGGCGATACCGGCCCCTGCGGCCCGTGCTCTGAAATCTTCATCGACCAGGGTGACAATGTTTGGGGCGGCCCTCCGGGCTCGCCGGAGGAAGATGGTGACCGGTTCCTGGAATTCTGGAACCTCGTCTTCATGCAGTTCGAGCAGACCGAACCTGGCGTTCGCAACCCGCTGCCCCGCCCGTCGATCGATACCGGCATGGGGCTGGAGCGCATGGCCTGCATTCTGCAGGGCGTTCAGAGCGTGTTCGACACCGATCTCTTCCGCACGTTGATCGGCACCATCGAGGACACGATGGGCGTCAAGGCGGAAGGCAGCGCCAGCCATCGCGTCATCGCCGACCACTTGCGCTCCTCGGCCTTCCTGATCGCCGACGGCGTGCTTCCATCGAATGAGGGCCGCGGTTATGTGCTGCGTCGCATCATGCGCCGCGCCATGCGCCATGCACAGCTGCTCGGCGCTAGGGAACCGCTGGTCTACAAGCTGCTGCCGACGCTGGTGCAGCAGATGGGCCGCGCCTATCCGGAACTGGTGCGCGCCGAGGCGCTGATCTCGGAAACGCTGAAGCTCGAGGAAAACCGCTTCCGCAAGACGCTGGAACGCGGCCTGTCGCTTCTGTCGGACGCCACGACGGATCTTTCCAAGGGCGATATGCTGGATGGTGAGACCGCCTTCAAGCTCTACGACACCTACGGCTTCCCGCTCGATCTGACGCAGGATGCACTGCGTGCCCGTGAGATCGGCGTCGACATCTCCGGTTTCACCGATGCGATGCAGCGCCAGAAGGCCGAAGCCCGCTCGCACTGGGCCGGTTCCGGCGAGAAGGCGACGGAAACCGTCTGGTTCGAGCTTAAGGAAAGACACGGTGCCACCGAATTCCTCGGCTACGACACCGAAACGGCTGAAGGCGTCGTGCAGGCAATCGTCAAGGACGGCGCTGTCGCTGCCGAGGCCAAGGCCGGCGACAAGGTGCAGATCGTCGTCAGCCAGACGCCGTTCTACGGCGAATCCGGCGGCCAGGTGGGCGATACCGGCGTGATCTCGTCCGACCACGGCAAGATCGAGATTTCAGATACGCAGAAGAGGGGCGAAGGCCTGTTCGTGCATCAGGGCACTGTCATCGACGGCGTGGTCAAGGACGGCGATGCGGTCGTGCTGACGGTCGATCATGCCCGCCGTTCGCGGCTGCGTGCCAATCACTCGGCAACGCATCTGCTGCATGAGGCTTTGCGCGAAGTGCTCGGCACCCATGTGGCGCAGAAGGGTTCGCTGGTCGCGCCCGAGCGCCTGCGTTTCGACGTTTCGCATCCGAAGCCGATGTCGGCCGAGGAGCTGAAGATCGTCGAGGTTATGGCAAACGAGATCGTGTTGCAGAATTCACCGGTTACCACGAGGCTGATGAGCGTCGACGATGCGATCGCCGAAGGCGCAATGGCGTTGTTCGGCGAGAAATACGGCGATGAAGTCCGCGTCGTGGCGATGGGCGAGGGCGTGCGCGGCGCCAAGGCCGGCAAGCCTTATTCGATCGAACTCTGCGGCGGCACGCATGTCGGGGCCACCGGCCAGATCGGTCTGATCCGCGTTCTCGGCGAAAGTGCCGTCGGTGCCGGCGTTCGCCGTATCGAGGCCGTCACCGGCGAATCGGCGCGCGAATATCTGGCCGAACAGGACGAGCGCGTGAAGACGCTTGCTGCCTCGCTGAAGGTGCAACCGGGGGAAGTGCTGTCGCGTGTCGAAGCGCTGATGGACGAGCGCCGCAAGCTCGAAAAGGAACTGGCTGACGCCAAGCGCAAACTCGCCATGGGCGGCGGGCAGGGCGGCTCGGTCGATGCCGTGCGCGAAGTTGCCGGCGTCAAGTTCCTCGGCAAGGCGATTTCGGGCGTCGATCCCAAGGATTTGAAGGGTCTTGCCGATGACGGCAAGACCAGCATCGGTTCCGGCGTCGTTGCCCTCGTCGGCGTGTCCGACGACGGCAAGGCTAGTGCTGTCGTGGCGGTGACACCGGATCTCGTGCAGCGCTACAGCGCCGTCGACCTCGTCCGCATCGCATCTGCCGCCCTCGGCGGCAAGGGCGGCGGCGGCCGCCCCGACATGGCGCAGGCCGGCGGCCCCGACGGATCGAAGGCCGATGAAGCGATCGAGGCGGTTGCCGTGGCACTTGCCGGCTGAACTGCCGCCTGACAACAGTTTGAAATTCAAACCGGCTGCGAGATCATGGATGTCGCAGCCGGTTTTGTTTTCAACGACGGTGGTCACTCGATGTTCAGTTTCGCGGCTGCAACGCAAGGCGGCAGGCGAGCCCGGTGAAGACCGTTGCAAGGATATATTGCGGCAACTTCGGGAAACGGCTCGCCGATTGAAGTCTCGAACGGATCGTGCTTCCGAGGAAAATCACGGCGCCATTCACGACGAGGCCGATACCGTTCAGGACGCTTGCGAGTATCAGCATCTGCATCGTCAGCGATCCGGCTGACGCATTCACGAATTGCGGAAAGAGCGCCATGACGAAGAGCGCCATCTTCGGATTGAGCAGATTGGTGGCAAGGCCCGCAAAGAAGATACGCCGGCCCGACAGCCGCTTCAGCGTCGATGCGGGCTGAAAGGCGGCGCCTTCCGAGCGGACCGTCTTGTAGGCGAGATAGAGAAGATAGCAACAGCCGGCCCAGCGCACTGTTTCATAGGCGGCCGGCACGGCCATGAAGAGCTGTGACAGCCCAAAGGCTGCGGCAAGGGCGTGGCAATAGGTGCCGAGCGCGATGCCGGCATAGGTCAGGAAACCGGCAGCGCGTCCCTGGCTGATGCTGCGGGAGGCGATCAGCAGCATGTCGGGGCCGGGCGTGGCCGTCAGCACCAGCGCTGCGGCGGCAAAGATCATTAGTGTTGAAAAATCCGGCATCTATCATTCCTTTTGGGTTCGAGCCGGAATTCCGGTCTACGCAGGATTCGCCGAAGGTTCAAGTCCGCAGGATTTGTCAAATCGGGTTATGGTTCTCTCAAGCCGATCGATTTGCACGAGGTTCCCAAATGAATGGCGAAACGGCATGGGCACTTTATGAAAACCGTCTGAGACGGGTTTCGGCCTATATTCACGACCACTTGGACGAGGAGCTGGATATGGAGCGCCTTGCCGAAATCGCCTGCATGTCGAGCTATCACTGGCACAGGATCTACCGGGCGATTTACGGCGAGACGCTGGCGGCCACCGTCAAGCGGCTCAGGCTGCATCACGCGGCGGGCGAGATCGTCCGCACGGAACTTGCCGTCAGTGAAATTGCGAAGCGATCAGGCTATCCCAATCTCCAATCCTTCAATCGTATTTTCAAGTCGGTCTACGGCATGCCGCCGGCCCGCTACCGGAAAGAGGGAAGCCACACAGCCTATGAGCCCTCACCTAACGGAAAGACCAAAATCATGTTAGACGTTACCATACGTGAGATCGCGCCGATCGAGCTGATCGGCGTTGCCCATACCGGTTCCTACATGCAGATCGACAAGGCCTTCGAGACGCTGTTCGGCACGCTTTACGCCCGCGGCCTCGCCAAGCCCGACATGCGGATGATCGGCGTCTATCTCGACGATCCCGATATCGTGCCGCTCGAAAAGTTGCGCTCGATCGCCTGCGTCACCGGCGCTGCCGACGTGCCGGCCGATGCGCCGTTCGAGCGGCGCACGATCGAGGGCGGCGGTTATGCAGTGCTGCGCCACAAGGGTCCCTATGCCAATATGCCCAAGTCCTATCAGTGGCTCTTTGCCGAATGGCTGCCGAAATCCGGCCGGCAGCTGAAGGATAGGGTCATGTTCGAGGAATATCTCAACAACCCGCGCGAGGTGCCGCCGACCGAGCTTCTGACGGACATTCACATGCCGCTCGTCTGACGGCTGATATTCCCGGCGCGCCGGTCTGGCCGCGCGGGGATTGGCGGTCAGGCGGCTTGCATCGTCTTGCCGGCCTCGTCGTCCAGCGCATTTGCGCGCTTGTAGGCCTCACGTTCGCTGATGCGGCCGAAATAATCGACGAAGGCCTGGCGCTTCTCTATGCTGCCGAAACCGAGGCCCCAGCCGATATGCGAGCCGACATAGACGTCGGCGGCGGTGAAGCGCTCGCCAGTGACGTAGGTGGAGCCGGAGACCGCCATTTCGAGCGTGTTCATGACGTCGCCGAAGCCGCCGCAACCGGCCATGCGCAGGCGTTCCTTCGGAATTTCGAAGCCGAGCGCCTTCATCGTCACCGCCGATTCGAGCGGGCCGGCGGCAAAGAACATCCAGCGGTAATAGCGGGCGCGCTCCTCCGGCCTCGGGGCCAGCGCCTTTTCGGGGAAGGTCTCGGCAAGATAGGCGCAGATCGCCGCGCATTCTGTGACGATGGTATCGCCGTGGCGGATTGCCGGTACCTTGCCCATCGGATTGACCTGGAGATATTCGGGCGCTTTCATGGTTTCGCCGAAGGTCAGGACTTCGGTGCGATAGGGCTGGCCGATCTCCTCCAGCATCCAGCGCGCGATGCGGCCGCGCGACATGGGGTTCGTATAGAATACCAGTTCTTCAGTCATGAGATCCTCCTCGTGTTCCCGTTTTTCTGCTGCCTTGCTGTTCCCCGGAATCAATAGTGCGGCGGGGCCTTTGTGCAACCCCAGGCCCTCAAAGCGCCTTGCGGTATTGGATGAAACCCGAGCGCTCGGCGATCCTATCGTAGAGCCGCCGCGCCGTTGCATTCGCTTCGTGTGTCATCCAATAGAGCCTGCCTGCGCCGTTTGCGCGGGCGAGGTCAGCGACGGCCTCGATCAAAGCGGCACCGGTCCCGAGCCCGCGCTGGCTGTTGTCAACATAGAGATCCTGCAGATAGCAGGTCCATTGCGGCAGCCAGCAGGAACGGTGAAAAATGGCATGGACGATGCCGACGAGACGGCCATCTTCGTCAAAGGCGCCGAGCGCGTGCATCGGTTCGTCAGGATCGTGGAAGCGAGCCCAGGTGAGATCCGTGGTTTCAGGCGGGATGACCACTTCGTAGAAGCGCTGATAGGCCTCCCATAGGGGTTCCCAAGCGGCGCGGTCCGAGGATTCAAGCGGTCGCAGGATGGCCGTCATCGGTTCATTCTCCCAAAATGAAAACGGCGGGGAAATCCCCGCCGCGTCGATGTTATCTTGGAAAGGCCGGCTTACGCCATGGCCTTCTGCAGGTTCTGATCGATCTTGTCGAGGAAGGCGGTGGTCGAGAGCCACGGCTGGTCGGGGCCGATCAACAGCGCCAGGTCCTTGGTCATGAAACCGGATTCGACAGTGTCGACGCAGACCTTTTCCAGCGTCGAGGCGAAGCGGGCGAGCTCGGCATTGTCGTCGAGCTTGGCGCGGTGCGCCAGGCCGCGGGTCCAGGCGAAGATCGAGGCGATCGAGTTCGTCGAGGTTTCCTGGCCCTTCTGATGCTGGCGGTAGTGACGGGTGACCGTGCCGTGAGCGGCTTCGGCTTCGACCGTCTTGCCGTCGGGTGTCAGCAGAACCGAGGTCATCAGGCCGAGCGAGCCGAAGCCCTGGGCGACGGTGTCGGACTGGACGTCGCCGTCGTAGTTCTTGCAGGCCCAGACGTAGCCGCCCGACCACTTGAGCGCCGAGGCGACCATGTCGTCGATCAGGCGGTGTTCGTAGGTGATGCCGGCTTCCTTGAACTGATCCTTGAATTCGGTCTCGTAGACTTCCTCGAAGATGTCCTTGAAGCGGCCGTCATAGGCCTTGAGGATGGTGTTCTTGGTCGACAGATAGACCGGCCACTTGCGCATCAGGCCGTACATCATCGAGGCACGAGCGAATTCGCGGATCGATTCGTCGAGGTTGTACATGGCCATGGCGACGCCGGCGCCCGGTGCGTTGAAGACTTCCTTCTCGATGACTGTGCCGTCCTCGCCGACGAATTTGATCGTCAGCTTGCCCTTGCCGGGGAACTTGAAATCGGTGGCGCGGTACTGGTCGCCGAAGGCGTGGCGGCCGACGACAATCGGCTTGGTCCAGCCGGGAACAAGGCGCGGCACGTTCTTGCAGATGATCGGCTCGCGGAAGATGACGCCGCCGAGAATGTTGCGGATCGTGCCGTTCGGGCTCTTCCACATTTCCTTGAGGTTGAATTCCTTGACGCGGGCTTCATCCGGCGTGATCGTCGCGCACTTGATGCCGACGCCGTACTTCTTGATGGCGTTGGCGGCATCGACGGTGACCTGGTCGTTGGTGGCGTCGCGGTTTTCGACGGAGAGGTCGAAATAGTCGATGTCGAGGTCAAGATACGGATGGATCAGCTTATCCTTGATCAGCTGCCAGATGATGCGCGTCATTTCATCGCCGTCGAGATCGGCGACGGGATTGGCGACCTTGATCTTGTTCATGTATCTGCCTCGTTCGAGCTTGAATGGGGACGGGGTCCCGGGTGGGTGATATGATCCGGAGCGCTATAGCATTGTGAACCGGGAACGCAAAGCTGCAAGGGGTTCGACAATGCGTTTTTGCCGCCATTGCCAAGCGCTGAAATTTAGCCAGATCCGGATGATTTTAGGTCCGTTCGGCCTAAAATCTGAATCCGGATCTGAATCAAAGAAATAGAGCATGATGTCGTCCGAAAACCGCTCACACTTTTCGGCATCATGCTCTAGTGTCCGCCTCGATCTGCCGCTCCGGACATTCGACCATGAAGACAATCGCCGTTGTTATCGCAAGCCTTATCGCCTTTTCAGGCATCAGCCACGCTGCCGGCGGCATCGGTGATGCCGCTGACATTACCGCTCCCGTGAAGGAGATCATGGAGGCGACCAGGAGCAACTGGGCCGACAACAACAGCGACTGGACCGACATCTTCGATGCGAGCCGGCTCGACCATCTCTACAGCCGCGATTTCGTTGCGAAATACCAGGCGGCTGCGCAGTTTCCCGCCATCGACGACGACGGCATATCGCCCTTCGACTACGACGTCATCGTCAACGGCCAGGATGCCTGTCCGCTGGAGGATCTGACGATGGCGGCAGCGCCTGTGGTCGATGGGGTGGCCGAGGTGACGGTGCGCTTCAAGAAATCCGCTTGCTCGGATGCGCCCGATGCCAAGGACTATACGACCGTTCGTTTCGAAGTGGTCGAGGAAGGTGGCAAGCCCGTCATCGATGATATCGTCACCGAGAATATCGAAACGCAGGCGCGCGATTCCTTGAAGACGACGATGGCGCTGATTGCCAAGGGCCAATAGGCGCGCGACATTCGAGAGCATCGAGATTCGATCTCGGCAGTTTGATTTTCGCTCTTGCGGCGGTATCTGTTGATCCCTGGGCGGCATGAGGGGCTCTCGCATTTGTTTTCCGGTTTTCAGTTCCGCGACTGGCTGCTTGCCAACGATCCGGCGCTTTCGCGTCTGCGCATGGCCTCGCGGGTGACGCTGACGATCGTTTTCTCGTTTTTAGTCCTTCTCGCCATCCAGATGTTCATCCTGCCGTTGCCGACGGCGGCCTTCGGTCTTGGCATCGTGCTGTCGATCGAGGGCGGGGTGGCGGTTCGCGACAAGGGCAATACGCGACAGCTGGTGACGCGGCTCTTCGGTTGCGTGGCAAGCCTTGGCGTTGTTGCCATCGCGGCAGGCCTCGAGGATCGGCGTTTTCTCTCCGATCTCGTCTTCCTGGTGGTGATCGCGCTCGCATCGGCGGGCCGCGTGTTTGGGCCGCGCGGTTTTGCGATCGGCATGTTCGCGTTCACCTCTTATTTCATGGGGTCTTATTTCCGGCCTTCCCTTGCCGAGCTGCCGGCGGTGGCAATCGGCCCCGTCGTCTCGGTGCTCGTCGGCCATCTGGTGAGAGCAGTGCTGTTGCCGGACGATTGGCGACGAGACCTGCTGCGCTCGCTCGAAAGTGTGCGCGGCCGGATCAACCAGATCCTCTTCAAGCTCGCCGCCCTTGCCGGCGGTGCCGAGATCGGCGAAGCCGACCGGCAGGAGCTGCGCCAGCTGGAAGACCGGCTGAAGGAAGTGGTGCTGATGGCGGAGACCTTTATTCCGCGCCCGCCTGGCGGGGTTTTCGATGCCGCCGATCCCGCCGCGGAGCTGGCGATCCGGCTCTTCGATGCGCATCTTGCTGCCGAGAGCGCGATCGTGCTGAGCTTCCAGAGCCCGCCGGCCTTTGCGCTCGTGCATGCCGTGATCGAGGCGGATGCGGTGGAACTTGGCAGGTATGAGGAAATGGCCGAAACCATCAAGGACCAGCCGCAGGGCGAGACCGTGCGTGCGCTTCTCTGGCTCGGCAAGGCCCGGCAGCAACTGACGCAGGCGATCGGCGAGGGGCAGGCCTCCGGTTTCTCCGGCATTGATGCCGTCATGGATACGGCGCAAGCTCAGCCGATCGACTTTTCGTTCGCCAATCCCCTGCTGCGCTTGGCGCTGCAGATCACGCTCGCCTCGGCGATCGCCATGGGTTTCGGTCTGCTGCTGTCGCGCGAGCGCTGGTTCTGGGCGGTGCTCGCCTCCTTCCTCGTCTTCACCAATACCAATTCGCGCGGCGATACGGCGATGAGGGCACTATCGCGCTCGCTCGGCACCGTGTTCGGAATCGCCATCGGCCTCGTGCTGGCAACGATGATGTCGGGCGAGCCTGATATTGCCATTCCGGTTGCCGCCATCTGCATCTTCCTCGCCTTCTATTTCCTGCAAGTTTCCTATGCGACGATGACCTTCTTCATCTCGATCGTGCTCTGCCTGGTCTACGGCATGACCGGCGTGCTGACGCTCGATCTGTTGAAGCTGCGCATCGGGGAGACCATGATCGGGGCGGCGGCCGGAACGGCGGTCGCCTTCGTCGTTTTCCCCACACGCACGCGCGGCGCGCTCGATACTGCACTCGCCCGCTGGTTCCAGGCGCTGCGCGACCTGCTTGCCGGGATCGGCGAGGGCAAGAGCGGTTTCGAGTTGATGGCGCTGTCGCAGACGATCGATGCCTGCTACCGCGACGTGACGGTGGCGGCGCGGCCGCTCGGCTCGTCCTGGTCGGTGGTGACGCGCCCGGGCCAGATCCGCCAGACGCTGGCGATCTTCCTGTCCTGCACCTATTGGGCGCGTATCCTGGCGAAAAGTTATGACGCGCCGGCCGCTGACGACAATCTGAAGACGCTGATCGCGGCGGATCTGGCGCTGATCGATAATGCAGCGCCGCGCGGCTCGGCCTGTTTCCTCATTCAGCGCAAGGCATCGCGGACAACAGGCCGGCACCTGCCGCTGTCGCGCGAGGGCGCGAAACTCGGGCTCGAAATGATCGGTTCGGCGCTGGAAAGGCTCTATCCTGACGCAGACGTCTTGCCGTTTGCACCGGGCGAGGCTATTGCGCGCTCGAAACAGGGATAAGACCATGGCAGGCACGAACAGCGAGCGTCAACTTCTGGCCGAAGGCCCGGCCATCATACTGGTCGAGCCGCAGATGGGCGAGAATATCGGCATGGTGGCGCGCGCCATGGCGAATTTCGGCCTTGCTGAACTGCGCCTCGTCAATCCGCGCGACGGCTGGCCGAACGAGAAAGCCCTGGCGACCGCCTCCAAGGCCGATCACGTGATCGAGGCGACCAAGGTCTACGACACGCTGGAGCAGGCGGTCGCCGACCTCAATTTCGTCTATGCGACGACGGCACGCGAGCGTGATGGCTACAAGCCGGTGCGCTCGCCCATCATCGCCGCCGAGACGCTTC
The DNA here is from genome assembly GCF_002953715.1 of Rhizobium leguminosarum. Classification (GTDB taxonomy): domain Bacteria; phylum Pseudomonadota; class Alphaproteobacteria; order Rhizobiales; family Rhizobiaceae; genus Rhizobium; species Rhizobium leguminosarum_V. The sequence goes on along the minus strand of NZ_CP025012.1, from coordinate 2,243,877 downwards.
GGGCGAGGTTCCGCGCCGGCGAGGGCACCGGCATCCTTTTCGGGCGCGAGCGCTGGGGGCTGACCAACGAGGAGGTGGCGCTTGCCGACGAGATCGTCACCTTTCCCGTCAATCCGGCCTTTGCGTCGCTGAACATCGCCCAGGCGGTGCTGCTGATGTCCTATGAATGGATGAAATCCGGCATGGAGGATCTCGGCGCCGTGCCCTTCCAGGCGATGGGGCAGACACCTTCGACCAAGGAACAGCTGTTTGGCCTGTTCGACCAGCTGGAAGAGGCGCTCGACGCGCGTGGTTATTTCCATCCTGCCGGGAAAAAGCCGAAAATGATCGACAATCTGCGCGCTGTTCTATCCCGCCGGGCCTTCACGGAGCAGGAAATCAGCGTGTTGCGCGGCGTTATCTCTTCCCTCGACCGCTTCTCGCGCAAGAGCCCGCGCGGCGGCCGGTTCCCGACCGCGACCAAGGAAACACCGCCAGATGACAGCGCCGACGCATGAGCTGAAACCCGTCCTCGTCTTCGATTCCGGCATCGGCGGGCTGACCGTCCTGCGCGAGGCACGCGTGCTGATGCCGGAACGCGGCTTCATCTATGTCGCCGACGATGCCGGCTTTCCCTATGGCGGCTGGGAGGAACAGGCGCTGAAGGAACGCATCATCGGGCTTTTCGGCCGGTTGCTCGCAGAGCACGACCCCGAGGTCTGCATCATCGCCTGCAACACCGCCTTCACGCTTGTTGGTGCCGGTCTGCGCGCCGCCTTTCCCCAGATGACCTTCGTCGGCACAGTGCCGGCGATCAAGCCGGCGGCGGAGCGTACGCGCTCCGGCCTCGTCTCAGTGCTTGCCACCCCCGGCACGGTCAAGCGGGCCTATACGCGCGATCTCATCCAGTCCTTTGCGCAGCAATGCCATGTCCGCCTCGTCGGCTCGGAGAACCTTGCGCGCATGGCAGAGACCTATATTCGCGGTGATGCCGTCTCTGACGACGCCGTGCTTGCCGAAATCGACCAATGCTTCGTCGAGAAGGACGGTCAGAAGACTGATATCGTCGTGCTTGCCTGCACGCACTATCCTTTCATGGCAAACCTCTTCCGCCGGCTTGCGCCCTGGCCGGTCGACTGGCTCGACCCCGCCGAAGCGATCGCGCGGCGCGCCCGCACGCTGGTGCCGCTGGTCGCGGACGCTGTACATCCCGACAATTTCGACTTCGCGGTGCTCACCTCGGGCAATCCCGATTTCGCCACACGGCGGCTGATGCAGGGCTTCGGTTTGAGGGCGTAGCTCGGCGAAGAGATGCCCGATCACGGCGATGGATCAGCTTCTCGGACGATGCCCGGAATTGTCCTGTGGGTTGGTGAAATCTGGTCCTGAAAGACAATGCATTCTTTGATAGACGGAGCGATGCCGTTTCGGAAGAATGGCGCTTCGTTCATGTGAGTCTCTTCGCCGCGAGGATGTGCATTGCAGGTTGGCATCGATATGGGATTGGCGTCCGGCAGCCCGGCGACGCTCGATATCGAGGAGCTGCTGGCGACCCGTCTGCTCGTGCAGGGCAATTCCGGATCGGGCAAGTCACATTTGCTGCGCCGCCTGCTCGAGCAATCGGCGCAATGGGTGCAGCAGGTCATCATCGATCCCGAGGGTGATTTCGTCACGCTTAGCGACAGGTTCGGCCATGTCGTGGTCGACGGCGAGCGGACCGAGGCGGAGCTTGCCGGCATCGCCAACCGCATTCGCCAGCATCGCGTTTCCTGCGTGCTTACGCTCGAAGGTCTCGATCTCGAAGACCAGATGCGCGCTGCCGCCGCCTTCCTCAACGGCATGTTCGATGCCGATCGCGAATACTGGTATCCGGTTCTCGTCGTGGTCGACGAGGCGCAGATGTTTGCGCCGTCGGTCGGCGGCGATGTCTCGGAAGATGCGCGCAAGATGTCGCTCGGCGCGATGACCAACCTGATGTGCCGCGGGCGTAAACGCGGCCTTGCCGGCGTGATCGCGACGCAGCGGCTTGCCAAGCTCGCCAAGAACGTCGCGGCCGAGGCCTCGAACTTCCTGATGGGCCGCACCTTCCTCGATATCGACATGGCGCGCGCCGCCGACCTGCTCGGCATGGACCGGCGCCAGGCCGAGATGTTCCGCGATCTGAAGCGCGGCAATTTCGTCGCTCTCGGACCGGCGCTGTCGCGCCGCCCGCTGCCGATCCAGATCGGTGCGGTGGAGACCTCGGCGCGCTCCTCCAGCCCGAAGCTGATGCCGCTGCCGGATGCGCCGCAGGATGTCGAAGACCTGATCTTCACGCCCGATCCGGAGGAATTCCAGCGCCCGCTGGTGCGCCGCGCCCCGCCGGCGCCGCGGCCGACGACCGATATCCTGGCCGAACTCTCGCGCTCGACGCCGGCAGCGTCAGCCGCGCCAGCCGAGGCGAGGGCGAGCCAGGTGGAAGTCTCCGCCGAAGAGCGGGAGGAGCGCCTTGCCAGCGTGCTGGCCGAGATACTGGACGATCCCACCTCCGCCTTCCGTACCGATTCGGTACTCTACCAGGATTTTCTGGTAAGGCTGCGCATGCGCCGGGTGCCGGGGCCGCCGATCGCGCTGCCGGATTTCCGCCGGCGCGTGGCAATCTCGCGTTCCGGCGTCGATGCGACAACGGCTGCAACCGATGCCTGGGCGACGGCGCTGTCGCTGTCTTCAGGTGTCACCGACGACCTGCAGGGCGTTTTCCTGATGCTCGCCAAGGCCGCTGTCTGCGGTGAGCCGTGTCCGTCGGACGCCCGCATCGCCCGCGCCTACGGCACCCATTCCGCCCGCCGCGCCCGCCGCCTGCTTGGCTATTTCGAGGAGCAGGGTATTATCGTCGTGCACGCCGATTTTTCCGGCAAACGTATCGTCGCTTTCCCTGATATGGACTGCCAGACGGCGCCGGGCGACGCCAACGCACCCGACACGGGCGACCAACCGCTGGCGGCGGAATAGTGGCGCTTTCGGAGTTTGCTGCTGTTGACATTTTCATGACGGGCCTCTAAAGACCGCCGCAAGCACCGGGCAGCAATGCCCGGTGTTTCATTTGACATGTCCCGTGGATCGTTCCTGTTCGCTAACCGGAACATCCTGTCAGGTCTTAGAAAAGACCAGAGGAGGGCGTGTTTCCTTCGTGCGGTTTGGCAACAAACCGTCATAAACCTTTGAAAGGAAATACGATGAGCAAGCGCGAATCGTCCAAGTATAAAATTGACCGCCGTATGGGCGAAAACATCTGGGGCCGTCCGAAGTCCCCGGTGAACCGCCGTGAATACGGCCCGGGCCAGCACGGCCAGCGCCGCAAGGGCAAGCTTTCGGACTTCGGTGTGCAGCTGCGCGCCAAGCAGAAGCTCAAGGGCTACTACGGTGACCTGCGCGAAAAGCAGTTCCGCGCGATCTTCGCCGAAGCCGACCGCCGCAAGGGCGACACGTCTGAAAACCTGATCGGCCTGCTGGAATCGCGCCTCGACGCGATCGTCTATCGTGCCAAGTTCGTTCCGACGGTCTTTGCTGCCCGTCAGTTCGTCAACCATGGCCACGTCTCGGTCAACGGCGTGCGCGTCAACATCGGTTCCTACCGCTGCAAGGCCGGCGACGTCATCGAAGTTCGCGAAAAGTCGAAGCAGCTGGTGATCGTTCTGGAAGCCGTCAGCCTCGCCGAGCGCGACGTTCCCGATTACATCGAAGTCGATCACAACAAGATGGTCGCAACCTTCGGCCGCGTTCCGACACTTAGCGACGTTCCGTTCCCGGTCGTCATGGAACCGCATCTGGTCGTCGAATTCTATTCGCGTTGATGCCTTCGTCTCGCAGTCGAAACCGATTGCGAGACAACAGAATGCGTCGATATACGGAAAGCCGCTCTTTCGAGCGGCTTTTTTGCGATCTGGAGTGAAGCAATGGCAGATTTGCAGGCGACCCTCGATAGCATCTACGCCGATATCCAGCCGCGGATCGGCGAGGGCAAGGTCGCGGATTATATTCCCGAACTCGCCAAGGTCGACCCGAAGCAGTTCGGCATGGCGATCGTCACCGTCGACGGCAGGGTCTACCGTGTCGGCGATGCGGATATCGCCTTCTCGATCCAGAGCATATCGAAGGTCTTCATGCTGACGCTGGCGCTCGGCAAGGTCGGCGAGGGGCTGTGGAAGCGCGTCGGGCGCGAACCCTCCGGATCGGCTTTCAACTCGATCGTCCAGCTCGAGCATGAGGGCGGCATCCCCCGCAACCCCTTCATCAATGCCGGCGCGATCGCCGTCAGCGACGTCGTCATGGCCGGCCATGCGCCGCGCGAGGCAATCGGCGAACTGCTGCGCTTCGTGCGTTATCTGGCCGACGACGAGTCGATCACCATCGACGACAAGGTGGCGCGTTCGGAAACCCAGACAGGATACCGCAATTTCGCGCTTGCCAATTTCATGCGCGCCTACCGCAATCTCGACCATCCCGTCGACCACGTGCTCGGCGTTTATTTCCATCAATGCGCCTTGTCGATGAGCTGCGAGCAGTTGGCCCGCGCCGGGCTGTTCCTGGCGGCGCGCGGGAGCAATCCGACAACCGGCCATTCGGTGGTTTCGCCGAAGCGGGCACGGCGCATCAATGCGCTGATGCTGACCTGCGGCCATTACGACGGTTCGGGCGATTTTGCCTATCATGTCGGCCTGCCCGGCAAGAGCGGTGTCGGCGGCGGCATCTTCGCCGTGGCACCTGGTATTGCCTCGATCGCGGTGTGGTCGCCGGGGCTGAACAAGGTCGGCAATTCGCAGCTCGGCGCCGCGGCGCTGGAAATGCTCGCAGCGCGCACCGGCTGGTCGGTTTTCGGCGATTGACGCTGTGTTGCCAAGCGGCTTTCTGCTAGAGCAAGTGTGGAATTTCTGTAGGACGAAGCAATGAATATCGCAGCCAATATCGCCGACGAGTTGGAGAGTGGCGAGGCCGATAGCAGCGGCCATGCGCTGTTTGCCGATGCGCCGCTTTCCGTCTCCTTCAACAAGCTGCGCAAGCGCCTGCTGCGGCAGGTGCGTCAGGCCTTCGACGATTTCGACATGCTGAAGGGCCAAAAGCGCTGGCTAGTCGGCCTTTCCGGCGGCAAGGATTCTTACGGGCTGCTGGCGCTGCTGCTCGATCTCAAATGGCGCGGCCTGCTGCCGGTCGAACTGATCGCCTGCAATCTCGACCAGGGCCAGCCGAACTTCCCGAAGCACGTGCTGCCGGATTATCTCACCAAAATCGGCGTTCAGCACCGGATCGAATATCGCGACACCTATTCGATCGTGAAGGAGAAGGTGCCGGAGGGGGCGACCTATTGTTCGCTCTGTTCGCGGCTGCGCCGCGGCAATCTCTATCGAGTGGCGCGCGAAGAGGGTTGCGATGCGCTGGTGCTCGGCCACCACCGCGAGGACATTCTTGAAACCTTCTTCATGAATTTCTTCCATGGCGGGCGGCTTGCCTCGATGCCGGCGAAGCTTCTGAACGACGAGGGTGATCTGATGGTGCTCCGGCCGCTCGCCTATGCCGCTGAGGACGATCTCGCGAAATTCGCCGCCGCCATGCAGTTTCCGATCATTCCCTGTGATCTCTGCGGCTCGCAGGACGGGCTGCAGCGCAATGCGATGAAGGACATGCTCGCCGATATCGAGCGGCGCATGCCGGGCCGCAAGGATACGATGCTGCGGGCGCTTTCGCATGTGAACCCGTCGCATCTGCTCGACCCGAAACTCTTCGACTTTTCCACCCTTGGTGTCACCGATCCTTCATGAAAGGCCGGCTATGGAGGCGGGCTATTGAATGAAGGCAGGATTTCGCATGATTATTTCAGACCAGGATATTCTCTTTCTCGGCGATTGCGTCAGGGAGGCGGCGCGCGCCGAGATCATGCCGCGTTTCCGCAATCTCGGCGCTGCCGATGTTTCGGAGAAGACTTCGGCAATCGATCTGGTGACGCAGGCGGACGTACTTGCCGAACACCGGATCACCGCGGCGCTGAGAGAGCGCTTTCCTGCAGCACTCGTCGTCGGCGAGGAGGCTTATGACGCCGACCGGTCCGTCGTGCCGGCACTTGCCGATGCTGAGCTCGCCTTCGTCATTGACCCTGTCGACGGGACGTTCAATTTCGCCGCCGGGCTTCCCGTCTTCGGGACGATGCTGGCAGTGACGATCAAGGGCGAGACGGTCGCCGGCATCATTCACGATCCCGTTCTCGGCGACACAGTGACCGCGATCAGGGGGGCAGGCGCCTTTCTGACACGTCGGGACGGGCAGTCGACAAAGCTGAAGGTTGCTGAGCCTGCTAGCCTGAACCAGATGGTCGGCGGCCTGTCATGGAGCCACATGGACGAACCGGATCGCGCGCGTATCTGCGCCAACATGGCGAAGATCCGGATGACCTTTGCCTTCAACTGCTCGGCCTACGAATATTGGATGGTCGCCTCCGGCAAGATGCATTTCATCGGCCATGCGAAGCTGATGCCCTGGGATCACCTGGCCGGCGTGCTGGCGCATCAGGAGGCCGGCGGCCATACGGCGAAATTCGACGGCACGCCCTATCGCCCCGGCGAGACGACGGGTGGCATCATTTCCGCGCCCGACCGGGAGAGCTGGCAGCTCATCCGGCGCGAGATCGTCGGCATCTGATTCAAGGTTCTCCCGAGAGACCTAAGCGTGAGGATTTGACATGACTTCGACTGTTGACGTGACCGTTCTGGCCGATCTGCTGCGCCGCGCGGCGAAGGCAGAGATCCTGCCGCGCTTCCGCCGGCTTGGTCAGGACGACGTGCGCGCCAAGAGCGAGGCTACCGATCTCGTCACCGAGGCCGATGAGCAGGCCGAGCGGATGATCAAGGCGGAAGCTCAGCGGCTCTGGCCGAGCGCGCTGTTCCTTGGCGAAGAATCGGTCGCGGCCGATCCTGATTTGCTCGGCAGCCTCGAACATGCCGATCTTGCGATCGTCGTCGATCCGGTCGACGGCACGTTCAATTTTGCCGCCGGCATCCCGGCCTTCGGCGTCATGGCCTCTGTCATATCAGGCGGCGAGACGGTTGCCGGTATCATCTACGATCCGATGGGCGACGACTGGGTGATGGCGGAAAAGGGCGGCGGCGCCTGGCTGCGGCGGCCGGACGGCGGCGCCGAGCGGCTCTCGGTCGCAGCGCCCGTGGGGCTGGAGCATATGGTCGGCATGGCCTCGACCGGCTACCTGCCGAAGGAGAAGCGCGCCGAAGTGCTCGGCAATCTTGCCAAGGTGCGCTTCCTCACCAATTACCGCTGTGCGGCCCACGAATACCGCACCTTTGCCGGCGGCCATGTGCATTACCTCATGTACAACAAGCTGATGCCCTGGGATCACCTTGCCGGCACGCTGATCTCGCAGGAGGCAGGCGCCTATGCAGCGCGCTTCGACGGCTCGCCCTACCTGCCGCATCACCTCGATGGCGGGCTGCTGATTACCCCCGACAAGGCCTCCTGGGAGGTGCTGCGGCGTGAGGTGTTCACGGTCTGAACACTCGCGTTTAAGCGTAGAGCTTTTCCGTGAGCGATCAAATCACTGCAGCGCTCACGCTATAGCATCTCAAGAATATGTCCCCACGCGAGTCGTCCCAATTTGGCGTCGGCCTCGTCACTTCCACCATGAGCGCGCAGCGATGATCGGGAAGTCGTTTCGCCCGGCAGCAGAATGCGATGGCCCGCATCTTCTCCCAACACAAGCTGGGTGGACAAACCAAAACCTGCGCGCCTCCGAACAAGTGAAGCGGCAAATTTGTCTGATGGCCAGAGCGCGTCATCGCATCCTGCTACGAGCAGAATTTCGGCATTCGTTCTCTCCAAAGGGATAGCCGCTGCGTCGATCTCAGACTCGTGCACGTGAAGGCATCGTTCGAACAGGGCCCGATAGGCGACCAGCTCGTCTCTGTATTCCTGCACCCATTCTGGGTCCGACGAAACAAAAGGAAGCGGTGTGCCTCGCAATGTCCACGACGAGCGTTCCGGCCAGCTGATGCCATCAAGCCCTGGACCAATATTTCCCCAGACGACTGACGAGGGGCTCATCGCGACGACCGCGCTGATGCGCGGATCGTATACGGCCGTGAGCAGTGCAGCTTCGGCGCCTTTCGATGTCCCCACCAGGACGATGCGTTTACAGGCAAGCCCCACCAGGTAGTCCGTGGCAGAGAAAAACGTTTCCAGCGGCACCTCGCAAATGCCTGGCACCTGGCCTTCGCCGCCGAACCAGCGAAGCGCTATGACTGTTGCTCCCTGGCTCGCGAACAGCCTGGCACGGGCCACATCCACCCGGCCACTGGAGCCGCCGAGCACTACGACGCCGGTGCTGGCATCCGGTTTGACCTGAAACATCTCGCCCTGCAATGGCGGGGGGAGACGTTGATATTCTGCATCCAAAACCAGGCTCCTTCTTCCAGGGGCATCCAGATTTAGGAACGTGCCGAGTTGCCATCTAATGCAATGCCGCCGCGGATCAACCGCTCCGGCAGATTTCCCATTTCAGAAGTGGGCAGCACCCGGATCGAGCTGCGGGCTGTCTCCGGGATGAGTGAAGAGCTTGCCGTTCTCAGCCCAGAGGGTGGCTGCGATCGTCACCGCGCCGAAGAGGGCGAATCCGCCGAAGAGCGGTTGCACCGTGCCGTTAAACATCTGGCCGACCAGGCCACCGAGGATGGCCCCGGCCGTCGTCGAGACGAAGCCGGTTATGGCGGTCGCCGTGCCGGCGAGATTGCCCATCGGTTCGAGGCTGATGGCGGTGAAATTGGTGGCGATCACGGCAAACATCATCAACACGATAGTGAAGATGCCGTAGGCGATGGCGAAATCCGGCTTGCCGGCCAGCGAATAGAAAAAGCCGGCGGCCGACAGCGCCGTGAAGATCAGCAGGGCGGCGTGCGAGATGCGGCGCATGCCGAATTTGCGCACGAAGAAACCGTTGGCGAAATTGGCGACGGCGATGCCGCCGGCAGTCGCCGCAAAGGCGATTGGCAGCCAGTCGCCAAGGCCGTAGACCTCGCCGAAGACCTGCTGCACCGAGATCACATAGGCGCTGATGACGCCGGTGAACATGGTGAGGCCGATCATGTAGCCGCAGGTGATGCGGTTGGTGAGCACAGTCTTGAAACCGTCCACGACAGAGCCGAACGAAAGCGGCAGCCGCTCTTCCGGCGGCAGTGATTCCTTCAACCGCAGAAGAGCCCAGACGAACAGGATGGTGGCAATGATGCCGAGCAGGATGAAGATCCAATGCCAGTTGGCATAGAGGATGATGAGTTGGCCGACGGAGGGCGCAACGATCGGCACGATCATGAAGACGATCATGACATAGGACATCACGCGGGCCATTTCTCGGCCGCCGAAGCAGTCGCGGACGATGGCCATGGTGGTGATGCGCACCGCCGCGCCGCCCACACCCTGAACGAAACGCATGACCAGCAGCATTTCGAAGCTGCCGGTTGCTGCCGCGGCAAACATTCCGACAATGTAGCAGGCCATGCCGCCGAGCAGGATGTTGCGGCGGCCGAACGTATCCGAAAGGCTGCCGAAGAAGATCTGCGAGACGCCGAAGCCTAGGAAGAACACGCCGATGATGAGCTGGGCGTCGTTGGTATTGGTGACGCCGAGGGAATGGCCGATATTGGGCAATGCCGGCAGCATGCTGTCGATCGCCATGGCGATGCTGGCGGTCATGATGGCGATGGTGATGATGAATTCGCCAAAGCCCATGCCGATGCGGCGAGAGCCCTGGTTCTCCTGGTGCAGTTTATGCGGCGGCGTCATGTGGTGAATCCTGGATGCGAATGAGGCCGGCCGTTCAGACGGCAGGGTTCTGCGATTGGAAGAGGCGGCCCTTCTCGGCGATCAGCACGAAGACGAGCCCGATGATCGACACGGTGAAATAACCGGCGACCATCGGCAGCGCCGTGCCGTCGAAGGCCTGGCCGATGCCGGCGCCGATGATGGCGCCGCCGACTGTGCTCATGAAGCCGAGGACGGAAGAGGCAGTGCCGGCGACGTGGCCGAGCGGCTCCATGGCGAGCGAATTGAAGTTCGAGCCGATCCAACCGAACTGGAACATGGCAAGGCCGAAGAAGGAGATGAACAGAGCGAAGGGCATCGGCTCGGTGCTCGCCATCTGGACGATCAACCAGACGGTGTTGATGGCGATGAAGCCGATGAGCGAGCCGTGCGACAGCCGGCGCATGCCGAGCTTGCCGACGAAGCGTGAATTGAAGAAGGACGACAGCGACATGAAGATCGCCACGCCGGCGAAGGCGAAGGGGAAATAGACGCCGAGATCGTAGATGCCGACATAGACCTGCTGGGCCGAATTGATGAAGCCGAACAGCGCGCCGAAGATGAAGGTGCTGGCAATGGTGTAGCAGAGCGCGACGCGATTGGTCAGCACCAGCTTGAAGGCGCCGAAGATCGAGCGGGCGGTAAATGGGCGGACATTCTGCGGATGCAGGGTTTCCGGCAGACGGAGATAGGCCCAGACGGCGATAGCAGTCGCCATGGTGGCGATAAAAAGGAAGATCAGGTGCCAGTTGCCGAAAAACATGACGATCTGGCCAGTACCGGGCGCGATGACCGGTACGATCATGAAGACCATCATGATCAGCGACATGACTTCGGCCATCTGCCGGCCGCCATAGATATCGCGAACGATGGACACAGTGATGACGCGGGTTGCGGCTGAGCCGACGCCCTGGATGAAACGCAGCACCAGCAAGCCGGCGAAGGAGGGGACGAAGACGATGCCGATGGCGGAAACGATATAGATGACGAGACCGATCAGAAGCGGCGTGCGGCGGCCGAAACGGTCGGAGAGCGGGCCGTAGAACAGCTGGGCACAGCCGAAGCCGAGCAGATAGGTGGAGACGACGAACTGCCGGTGATTCTCGCTCTCGACGCCGAGGCTCGCGCCGATCTGCTGCAAGGCAGGAAGCATGATGTCGATCGCCAGCGAGTTGACGGCCATCAGGAAGGCGGCAAGCGCGATGAATTCTCGCTTGCCCATGGGCAGGCGGCCCGCGGACACGGCTTGTGATGAATCTGTCACAATGAAATTCCCATAAACAGGTCAAGGCGCTGCTGGCCGCAGCGCCTCGAACTCAAGAAACAGATTTGGAAACCGGGCGGACGTCCGGTGACCGGTCAGGAGGCGGCGCGCACCGCGATGCCATTTTCCTGGAGATGCTGCTGCAGTTCACCAGCCTGGAACATTTCCCGGACGATGTCGCAACCGCCGACGAACTCACCCTTTATGTAAAGCTGCGGGATTGTCGGCCAGTTGGAATATTCCTTGATGCCCTGGCGGATTTCCGAATCGGCGAGCACGTTGACGCTCTTGTACTCGACGCCGATGTAATCAAGAATTTGCACGACCTGGCCGGAGAAACCGCACTGCGGAAACTGCGGCGTGCCCTTCATGAAGAGGACGACGTCGTTGGTCTTGATTTCGTTGCCGATGAATTCGTGAATGCCGCTCATGGGACCTAATCCTTTCAACAGGCGGGTTAAAGGCCCACCGTTTCAATCGTTGCCTTTAGATAGCATGCGACGGCAGGAATTCCAGCTGCCCGAACCAAAAAAAGACCAGTTCGCGCAAGCCGTTGCCGGGGTTGTTGCCGTCGCGTTACGGTCGAATGGCGAGATAGGTCTGAATCTGTTCGATTTCGACATCGGTGAAATGGCTGAAATTCCATTGTGAAACCTGTGTCATCACGCCGAGATCGCGGCCGCCGACACCCTTGCCAGTGCGCAGCAACGTCTTGAAATCGGCAGCCGAATAGGATTGCGCCAGAGGCTTAAGCGCCGGCGCCAGAAAGCCTTCCGACTGCTTTGCCGTATCGAGATTATGACAGTGGCTGCAATCGGTCCTGAAGGCGTATTCGCCGATATCGGCCGGACGCGCTGCGGCAGGGGTGATGATGGCAGGCACCAGATCGGCCTCGAAGGGGATCTTGTCGAGCGCCAGCCCGATTCGCCCGAGCGGTCCCCATTGCGTCGTTCCGGCCACCGCATCGGGAAGCTGCTTCAAACTGCGCATCCACGCAATGATCGCCGCCATATCGTCATCGGCAATATTGGCGAAGTTGCTTGCCGGCATGATGAAGGCGCCGGTGCCGTCCTTCTTGACGCCATGGCGGATGAGGCGCACGAGTTCAGCATCGCTGTACATGGGCACGAAGCGGGTCAGGTTCGGCGCGACGATGCGGCCGACGCCCGGCTCGTCGATGAGCACGTTGCCGGCATCGTGATGACAGCCGCTGCACATCAGCGTGCGGGCGCGACGTTCGGCTTCTTCGGCAGACAGCGTTGTCTTGACGGTGAAATCGGCAAGAGCAACGTCGTAGGTCCTGGAAAGGCGCATCTCCGACAGGGCGTAGACGCCGGCAACGGCGATGAGACAGATCGCGACGATGGCCGCGAGAATGATTTTCAAAATGCGCATCATCGGTTCATGCCCTCATGAGCGCCGCAGAATTCGTCCGAAACCGCTCACATTTGATCGTGCCTTAGCTGCGTCGCTGGCGGCTGCGGCCAGCGGCGGTGCGGCGCTTGCTGACCTGTTTGCGGGCGGGCTTAGGCTTGGCCGAGGTCGTCTTGCGCGCAACCTTCGTCGTCGCGGCGGGGCGTGTCTTGCGCCTCCTGCGCTTCGTCGTGGCGCGGCCGGTGGTTTTTTTCAGGATCTCCTTCAACACGCTGTCGACGACGCCTGATATCAATTCTTTGACTAGGTCGGCCACAAAACCCCTCCGTTCGTGATGGAAACGACATGGGTGCTATTGAATTCCGGAAGAGTTCGGTTAGCAAGACGGCTTCGAGACCATCGCTGCTTTTTGCCCCTATCAGCGGCGCAGCAGCCGGATCGCACCAACATGCCGGTCATTCGTCCGGCCGGAAGAGTGGAATGAAACTGATCGAGAAGCGGGTCGTCCTGCATTTCACGGGCTTCGAGCCGCTCGACGGCGTTGCCCACAGGGCACGCTACGAGCGTTCGGCCAGGCAGAGTGCCGCCGTCTGGGGCTATTCGGTTGAAACGGGGGCGCCGGAGGCGGGACGTGATCCCCTCAGTTTCGTGGTCACGACGGGCGAACGGGACGCCGACAAAGCGGCGGCCGGGGAAGGGACCGGTTCACCGGGCTGGCAGACGAAGAGCCGGATCCACATGGTCGATCATGATGCGCTGGTAAGCAGGCTGCGCGGCGGCAACACGCTGAGCCAGATCATGGCAGGCTTCCGAAGCTGCGCCGAGATCATGCTCGAAGGCGGCATGCGGGGATATTTCCGCCACGCCTGGCGCTTCGGCCTGTTCTTCCTCTTCCCGTTCCTGCTGACGGCGCTGGCGATCGCGCTGACGGCGCAGATCGCCATCATGCCCTTTGCTCTTGGCTTTTCGCCGTGGCACATGCTCTGGAGCGGGCCGCTGGCGCTCTGTTTCTTCATCTTCGCCTTCCTGCCGTTTTCCGAACGCTTCCACACGCTGCACCTCTTCGCCGATTGGGCAATGGCGGTGGCGCTCGGCCGCATGGACCGGACAGATTTCAACGACTGGCTGAAAGACCGGGCCGCTGCCGTGCGCAAGGCGCTTGACGAAGAGGCGGATGAATATGTGATCTCCTCGCACAGCATGGGATCGAGCGTTGCCGCCCATGTCATCGGCATATTGCTGGAAAGGGAGCCGGAGATCTTCAAGGGCAAGCGTGTGGTGTTTGCCACACTCGGCAGCGCCATCCTGCAATGCGCGCTCATGTCATCGGCAACACTGCTTCGCGCCCGTGTCGGGCTGATCGCCCGCTGTCCAGAGATTTCCTGGCTCGACGTGCAGTGCCTGACGGATTCGATCAATTTCTACAAGGTGCCAGTCGTTGCCGTCTCCGGCCATACGGATGCGCCCGAGGCGAAGATGATCCTGATCCGCGTCAAGCAAATGCTGACGCGCGAGCACTACCGCAAGATCCGCAAAGACCAGCTTCGCGTCCACCGGCAATATGTGCTTGGCCCTGATCTAAAGGCGTCGTTTGATTTCACGCTGATGACCGCGGGGCCGATGCCGGCCTCGGTCTTTGCCAATCCCGACGAAAAGAGAATGCCCGGCTGAGGGCCGGGCATCGTCATCGGGATTACGTCGGGCTCTATTCCGGCGCGGAGGTCTGCAACGCCAGCGCGTGCAGTATGCCGCCCATATTGCCCTTCAGCGCCTCGTAGACCATCTGGTGCTGCTGCACGCGGCTCTTGCCGCGGAAGGCTTCGGCGACGACTTCGGCGGCGTAGTGATCGCCGTCGCCCGCCAGATCGCGGATCGTCACCTTGGCACCGGGAATCCCAGCCTTGATCATGTCTTCGATATCGCCGGGTTTCATGGCCATGATCGTTACTCCTTGCGCATCATTCCGCAGCAAGTTCGCCGCGGCCTTCCATGAAATCAGGGAACCACGATTCATGGGCATCGCGCAATTGCTGAATCGGCAGCGAGATGAGATCGCCGACGATCAGCACCGTTCCCCCGACTGTGCCGAGGCGGCGGAAGGGAACGCCGCCACCTTCTGCATTGACGCAGACGAAATCGGCGACATCGGCAGGCAACGTCAGGACGTAGCGCGCCTGATCCTCGCCGAAGAGCAGCGCATGCGGCGCACCCTTGCCTTCGCTCAGATCAATCGTCAGGCCTTTGCCGGAGGCCATCGCCATTTCGGCGAGCGCCACGGCAAGGCCGCCAGAGGAGATGTCATGGCAGGCGGTCGCCTGGCCGTTGCGGATGACGGAGCGAACGAAATCGCCGTTGCGGCGCTCGGCAAAAAGATCCACCTCCGGCGCCGGACCTTCGCGGCTGGAAAGCACGTCGCGGAGATAGACGGACTGGCCGAGATGGCTGCCGTCGACGCCGATCATGATGACCTTATCGCCATCGTTGGCAGCGCCGATGCGGGCCATCTTGCGCCAGTCCGGCAGCAGGCCGACGCCTGCGATCGTCGGGGTTGGCAGGATGGCGACGCCATTGGTCTCATTGTAGAGCGAGACGTTGCCGGAGACGATCGGGAAGTCGAGCGCGCGGCATGCCTCGCCGATGCCCTTCACCGCCTGAACGAACTGGCCCATGATCTCGGGCTTTTCGGGATTGCCGAAGTTGAGGTTGTCGGTGGCGGCGAGCGGTTCGGCGCCTGTCGCTGTGATGTTGCGCCAGCATTCGGCGACCGCCTGCTTGCCGCCTTCGAACGGATCTGCCTCGACATAACGCGGGGTGACGTCGGAAGAGAAGGCGAGCGCCTTGGAGGGATGGCCGTCGACGCGCACGACGCCGGCATCGCCGCCCGGAAGCTGCAGTGAATTGCCCTGGATCAGTGTGTCGTATTGCTCATAGACCCAGCGGCGGCTCGACTGGTTGGCGGAGCCGACGAGTTGCAGCAGCGCCTGGCCGTAATCCTTCGGTGCGGCGACGAGGTTTGCGGGCAGGGGGCCATGCTTGCCGGATTCGCGCCAGGGGCGGTCATATTCCGGCGCCTGGTCGCCGAGATCCTTGATCGGCAGGTTGGCGACTTCCTCGCCCTGATGCATGACGCGGAAGCGCAGATCGTCGGTCGTCTTGCCGACGATGGCGAAATCGAGGCCCCACTTGACGAAGATTGCCTTGGCTTCCTCTTCCTTCTCCGGCTGCAGCACCATGAGCATGCGCTCCTGGCTTTCCGACAACATCATTTCGTAGGCCGTCATTCTCTCTTCGCGCACCGGCACCTTGTCGAGCTCGAGCAGGATGCCGAGATCGCCCTTGGCGCCCATTTCGACGGCCGAGCAGGTGAGGCCGGCTGCACCCATATCCTGGATGGCGATGACGGCGCCGGTCTTCATCAGCTCGAGGCAGGCTTCCAGCAGGCACTTCTCGGTGAAGGGGTCGCCGACCTGAACGGTCGGGCGCTTCTCCTCGATCGATTCGTCGAATTCGGCCGATGCCATCGTCGCACCGCCGACGCCGTCGCGGCCGGTCTTGGCGCCGAGATAGACGACCGGAAGACCGACGCCCTTGGCTTCGGACAGGAAGATGGCGTTGGATTTCGCGATACCGGCGGCAAAGGCGTTGACGAGGATGTTGCCGTTGTAGCGGGCGTCGAACTCGACTTCGCCGCCGACCGTCGGCACGCCGAAGGAATTGCCGTAGCCGCCGACGCCGGAGACGACGCCGGAGACGAGATGGCGGGTCTTCGGATGATCCGGCTCGCCGAAGCGCAGGGCGTTCATCGCGGCAATCGGGCGCGCACCCATGGTGAAGACGTCGCGCAGGATGCCGCCGACGCCGGTCGCAGCCCCCTGATAGGGTTCGATATAGGAGGGGTGGTTGTGGCTCTCCATCTTGAAGACGACGCAATCGCCGTCATCGATGTCGACCACGCCGGCATTTTCACCTGGGCCCTGGATGACGCGCGGCCCCTTGGTCGGCAACGTGCGCAACCATTTCTTCGAGGATTTGTAGGAGCAGTGCTCGTTCCACATGGCCGAGAAGATGCCGAGCTCGGTGAAGGTCGGTTCGCGGCCGATCAGATCCAGAATACGCTGGTACTCGTCCGGCTTCAGGCCATGGCTTGCAATGAGTTCCGGCGTGACCGGGATGGTGTTTGGAATGGTCATGAGCTCTCGAAAGTCCCTGCCGTTGCGCGTTTTCCGCTCTTTAGCCTATGTAGGGACGGCGCGCGACAGGAAAATGCCCGCCGTCAACAGCGGGCAGGCAACTTCTTCCTTACGATGAAAAGTGGTCGCTGCTAGAATTTGTAGCCGATCTGCAGACCGGCGCGCGTCATGCCGTCGTTCGGCCCGTCGCAGAGATTGGCATGCGAGGAGTGGGCGATCTGGGCCATGACGTTCCAGTGGGCGTTGAAACGATAGCCGGCGCCCAGATATTCGTGGAAGAGGACGCGACAGCCGAGTTCCGGGCCGTCATCATCGCCCTCGAGATCGCCGGTGTGAATGACGCCGCCGAAGCCGGCTTCGGCAAAAAGCTTCTCGTTGAAATCCACCGTCCAGGTGAAGCCGGTGAAGAACTGGCTGGCCTCGCCTGACGTGCCGATCGAGGTACCGAGATGCACACGGGGATGCAGCAGCTGTTGCTGCCAGCCGACCGCCGTATCGTAGCCGAAGGGATCGAAGAGAGCGGTAATCTCCGGAAAGACGCCGTCTTCTCTGGAATGGCCCGATTGTACCGAGGTCGAGACGCCGAAGCGCAATTCATCGAATATCTGTTCGCCGGCAGTTGCCGAGCCGGCCATTGTCGGCATGCCGACCACCACTGCCACTGACGCAATACCCAACAAGCGCAGAGCGACCCTTCCGAAGTCGATCCTCATCTGCTGTCCTTATGATTCCGTATCACCCGGCGGAATGACAAAGAGCTAACACAAAGGTCCGATTCGCGACGTATTCGGGGGCAGGCCCAGGCATTTTTTTCGATTTATGACGTGTATTTGCAACAGGTCATATTTCACCGTCATAGGCGGAACCGCCGTTTTCCAATAGCCGGCGCAGGATCATCAGACCGGAGACCAGCTCCTGCCCTGTCTTCGGCGAGGAAAAACCGATGCGAACGCGATGATAGGGTCTTTCCCCGCGCGCCGCCTTGAACTCGTCCTCGTCGTCGACGAGCACGCCGTCGCGGAAGGCGGCATTCTTGAAGGTGCCGGACATCCAGGGCTCCGGCAGTTTCAGCCAGAGGAAGGGCGCGTGTATGTGCGATTGGAAATCGAAGCCCTGCAGCTGCTCGCGGGCGAGACGGACGCGCCGGGAGAGTTCCTCAACACTTGCCCTGCGGATCTCGTGCGCGGCGCCGCTTTCGACGAGGCGCGCACAGGTTTCTGCCAGGATGAAGGGCAGGCCGCCGGTGATCATCCTGTGCGTCACCTTGATGCGCTGGGCAAAATGCGGCGGGCAGGCGACCCAGCCGCCGCGCACGCCGGCGGCGACCGATTTCGACAGGCCGTTGACGAGGAAGGTGCGATCGGGCGCAATCGAGGCTAGCAGCGGTGTATCGTCGTCGGCCATGCCGCCGTAGAGGTCGTCCTCGATCAGCCAGACACTGTGTTTCCTGGCGATTGCGGCGATGGCCACGCGCCGCTCATAGGGCATGATCGCCAGCGTCGGATTGTGAACGGTCGGCATCAGGAAGGCGATCTTTGGATGCTGCTGCTGGCAGAGCCGCTCGAAATCCTCGGGGATCACGCCGAGCTCATCGGAATCGACCGTCAGCGTGCGGCGTCCGAGAAGGCGGGCGCTGCGGCTGACCTGGGTATAGGTGAGATCCTCGAAGACGATCTTGTCGCCCGGCGCCGAAACGGCGGCGATAACGGCGATTGCCGCCGCATGAGCGCCGAGCGTCGGTACGATGTTTTCGACCTCCGGCGTCCAGCCGCTGCGAGCAAGCCAGAGGCGACCGGCCTCGAACCAGTTGCGCGGGAAACTGCGGGAATAGGAGGAGATTTCGGAAAGATGCTGCTCGCCGATCTCGGCGAGGATGCCTGCGATGATCTTGCCCTGGCCGAGATCGGGCGCGGCTGTCGTGTCGAAGCGGATCTTGTCCGCCGGCGCATCCTGGACGCGGGTGCCGCCGAGCGACACGGTCAGCGGATCGATCTGCTCGCCGGGCGGCGTCTCCGAGCGGTTCAGCACATAGGTGCCGCGCCCCACTTCGCCGGCGACCAGACCGCGCTCATGCACCAGCGCATAGGCGCGGCCGATCGTGCCGATCGTCACGCCGATATCGTAGGCAAGGTTGCGCTGCGGCGGCAGCTTGCTGCCGGCGGGCAGGGCGCCGCTTGATATGGCGGATTCGATGCTGTCGGCGAGCCGGAGATAGACCGGCCCGGAACCGCGGGAAATATCAGGAAGCCAATTTGTCATGGTGACAATTGTATATATTGGCACATTGTATCGGTCAAGCGTATGAGTCAATTCCAATGGCAAGCCGAGAGGATTCCTGGAATGTCTGCCTTACCCGAGATCAAAATGCCGATTGTACCGATTGTCTCTTACGAGGACAGGAGGCAGATCATCCTCCCCGTCGCGGCCGCCGAGGAGACGACGCGTTTGGAGCAAATCTGGGCCGCGGTTCTTCTTTGGCATCAGAAGCGGGAAGGCCGGCGCGCGCTGAGGGGCCTGACGGCGACCGAGCTCAAGGATATCGGAGTGTCACAGTCCGACGCGGCGCGCGAAGTCAGCAAGTCGTTCTTTTGGGACTGAAACGTGCCTTCGGAACTGACCGGGTCGATCAGCTGCAGGCTTTGTTGCCTGTCGACCAACGATTGACGTCGGCGGCGATGCGGCCGGCGACCGGTTCCTGCATCATCGGACCGAAGGCCTGAAGGCGCGACGGGCTTCCCTCGGCCTGAACGACGAGCAGTGGCCGGCTTTCCGGGCTGCCCTTGTGGACAAGCAAGATGCGCGGCCGGCCGGAGAAGGAATTGAGTTCCGGCGCGAGCTTGTAAGCAGCAAAAGCCGGATCGCCCGATTTGAACCAGCAGGCATTGGCGCCGAGCGCCACGCGTTCCATCGTCGGCAGTGCGGCGCGGTTCGGGCCTGTCGCCGGCGCCGGCGTCTGGCAGGCTGCGACCATGGCTGCAAGAGCGGTCAACAGGGCGGCGTTTGCGAGGCGAGGGCGCATCGATCTTGCTCCAGATCCGGATGAGAGGATTTTGAGTGCTGAGGTCAGGCGGCGATGACGTCGAGCGCGGAGGCAAACAGGCCACGGCCGTCCGAACCGCCATGGGCGGCCTCGATCAGGTTCTCGGGATGCGGCATCATGCCGAGCACATTGCCCTTTTCATTCATGACGGCGGCGATATCGTTGATCGAGCCATTCGGATTGGTGCCCTCGGCATAACGGAACACCACCTGGCCATTGCCTTCGATTGCAGCCAGCGTCGCTTCGTCGGCGAAATAATTGCCGTCGTGATGGGCGACCGGGCAGCGGATGACCTGACCCTGCGCATAAGCGCGGGTGAAATCCGTCTCGGCATTGACGACTTCGAGCTTGATCTCGCGGCAGACGAATTTCAGCGAGGAATTGCGCATCAGCGCGCCGGGCAGCAGGCCGGCCTCGACGAGGATCTGGAAGCCGTTGCAGACGCCGAGCACCTTCACACCTTTTGCAGCCTTGTCGATAATCGCCTGCATGACCGGCATGCGGGCGGCGATCGCACCGCAGCGCAGATAGTCGCCATAGGAAAAGCCGCCGGGAATGACGATCAGATCGACATCGGGGATCTCAGTTTCCGTCTGCCAGATCGTCACCGGTGGTTGGCCGGAGATCTTGGTCAAGGCGGCGATCATGTCGCGGTCGCGGTTGAGGCCCGGAAGTTGAACGACGGCTGATTTCATGGGGTCCCTGCGTTTCGCGAAAGATATTGAACTGGAACGCTTTCGGCGAGCCATACTCCATTGTCGGAGACAAAGAAAGAATGACCCTCCGAAAACATGCGGGCCGCATCCACACGCAGGATGAGATGTTCACCCTTGCGGCGCACTGCGACGATTTTCGCCGTTTCGACATCTGCCGACAGATGAACGTGGTGCCGTTGCATCTTCTTCAAGCCTTCGCGCTCGATCGACTGCCAGTTCGTCAGAGACGTGCCGTGAAAAAGAGCGGCGGGCGGTTCGACCTGGTTCAATGCGAGATCGACCTCGACGCTATGACCTTGGTTTGCGCGAATTCTGTTATCGGCGAGCGTGAAGCGCTTCTTTGGATTGTTTTCGACAATCTCGATGATCTCGGCGCGGGAAACGTCGTATTTCGACGACAACGCTTTTTCGAGTTCGTCGAACGACACCCAACCCTCGCTATCAAGCGTCAAGCCCGCAGATTCCGGCGCATGACGCAAAACATAGCTCATATATTTCGAGACTTCCGTCTCCAGCTTTGCTTTCATCATGACGCCAAATCCTCAAAGTCCGCCAGACGACGGGTCTGTGATCATCAGTCGATCGCGATTGCGTAGTTCTCGATCACCGTGTTGGCGAGGAGTTTTTCGCACATGGCCTTGAGGTCGGCCTCGGCCTTGCCCTTGTCGGCGCCTTCCAGCTCCAGGTCGAAGACCTTGCCCTGTCTTATATGGCCGACGCCCGAGAAGCCGAGGGCGCCAAGCGCACCCTCGATAGCCTTGCCCTGCGGATCGAGAACGCCGTTTTTCAGCGTGACGGTGACACGAGCCTTGATCACTTTGTCTTTCCTGCCTTACTTGACGAGAACCGGGCCGGTGCCGCGCACGGGCTCGTTTTCATTGATGATG
Organism: Rhizobium leguminosarum; assembly: GCF_002953715.1. Taxonomy (GTDB): domain Bacteria; phylum Pseudomonadota; class Alphaproteobacteria; order Rhizobiales; family Rhizobiaceae; genus Rhizobium; species Rhizobium leguminosarum_V. The sequence goes on along the minus strand of NZ_CP025012.1, from coordinate 2,222,593 downwards.
CCGAGACGGCGTGCAACTTCGGAATAGGCTTCGAGCAACCCGCCGAGGTCGCGGCGGAAGCGGTCCTTGTCCATCTTCTCGTGGGTTTCGATATCCCAGAGCCGGCAGCTATCCGGCGAGATTTCGTCGGCGAGGATGATGCGCATCATATCGCCTTCGAAGAGGCGGCCGCATTCGATCTTGAAATCGACGAGCTGGATGCCGACGCCGAGGAAGAGGCCGGTCATGAAGTCGTTGACGCGGATGGCAAGCGCCATGATGTCATCGAGTTCGGCGGGGTTTGCCCAGCCGAAGGCGGTGATGTGCTCTTCGGAGACCATCGGATCGTCGAGCGCGTCGGACTTGTAATAGAATTCGATGATCGAGCGCGGCAGCACGACGCCTTCGTCGATGCCGAGGCGCTTGGCGAGAGAACCGGCCGCGACATTGCGCACGACGATCTCCAGCGGGATCATCTCCACTTCCTTGATCAACTGCTCGCGCATGTTGAGCCGGCGGATGAAATGAGTGGGGATGCCGATCTTGTTCAGATGGCTGAAAATATACTCGGAAATGCGGTTGTTGAGGACGCCCTTGCCATCGATGACTTCGTGTTTCTTCTTGTTGAAGGCAGTGGCATCGTCCTTGAAGAACTGGATCAAAGTGCCCGGTTCCGGGCCCTCATACAGAATCTTTGCCTTGCCCTCGTAGATACGGCGGCGACGGTTCATCGTGGTCATTCTCTGTTGTTGGCGCTCTTGGGATAGCGCGAGTGGATCGATCTCGTGGCGTCCCCTTAAAGGAAAAGAGAGGGTTTCACAATCCGCCTGTCGCTCCTTCCCTGGTTTCCGGATTTCACGGCCCTGGTTTCCAATTTTACGGAATACCGCCAAGAGAATCGAATGAATTCGCAAGACAAGTCTAGCGCCTTTTCCTCTACGGTGGAATGAAGGCGAAATGGCGAGCCGCTTATGCAGGTTTTTATTTGGCGGCTCTGCTTCGCAGCGCGCGACGAAGCTGCGTCTGCAAGGCGCGAGCGGCGATTTCCCCGTGGCGCCAGCTTCCGGCGCGGATAAAGGAGGGGATCTGCATGGCCGGCATCGGCCGGGCGAGCGCGAAGCCCTGCAGTGTGTCACAGTCGAGTTCTTCGAGAATGCGGATATGATCCACCGTCTCGACGCCCTCGGCGATGACGAGGATGTTCAGCGAGCGGCCGATATCGATGATCGAGCCGACCAGTTTGCGCTGCTCGGACGATTGCGGCAGCATGCGGATCAGTTCGCGGTCGATCTTCAACGTTTTCGGGCTCAATCGCAGCAGGCTGACGATCGAAGCATGGCCGGTGCCGAAATCGTCGATCTGGATGTCGATGCCGAGCTTGCGCAGCTTTTTCAGGTTGGCGGCCACCGCCTCGTCGCAATCGTCGAGCGAGATCGATTCCAGCAACTCGAAGGAGATGGTGCCGGGCTCGATCTTCAAGGCCCGGAGCTTCTTGCCGAGATCGGGGTCGGCGAGCCGCCTGGCGGAGACGTTGACCGATATCTTCGGGATCGACAGCCCGTCCTTGATCCAGACGCTGCGGTCGGCCAGCGCTCGCTCCAGGATCAAGGCGTCGATGGTCGAGACGACGTCGAGATCCTCGGCGATATCGAGGAAGCGGTCGGGCGTCAGCAGCCCGTGCACCGGGTGCTGCCAGCGGGCAAGCGTTTCAATGCCTGCGACATCGAGCGTGCGTGCATCGAACTGCAGCTGATAGAAAGGCACGAATTCATTGCGCTCGAGGCCGATCAGGATCTCGTCGGCGAGGTGCTTGGCGGAGATGATGTCGCGGCGGGCAGAGGCCGAGAAGAATTCGAAGCGGTTGCGGCCCAGGCCCTTGGCCCGATAAAGCGCGATATCGGCGTCGAGCAGCATCTGCTTGGCGTCGAGCGTCGATCCGCTATCGATGGCGATGCCGATGCTGGCGCCGAAACGGCAATCGTGCCCCTCATATCTGACGGGTTTGCGCAATTCGCGGATGACACGTTCGGCAAGGCCGGCGATCTTCTTCGACGCGGGATCGACGGCGCAGAGTATGACGAATTCATCGCCGCCAATGCGGGCGACGAAATCGGCGGCGCGGACGGAATTTCTCAGCACGCTTGCGACATGCTGCAGCATGGCGTCGCCGGCCCGGTGGCCGAGCGTGTCGTTGATCTGCTTGAAGCGGTCGAGATCGATATGCAGGATCGCCATCGCCATGCCCTTGGCCCGGCATTCGGCCGCACGCTCGTCCAGCATCTTGTCGAGATAGCGGCGGTTCGGCAGGCCGGTGAGATAGTCGTGCAGCGCCAGGTGCTCGATGCTCTCTTTGGCGGCTTCGAGCTCGCGGTTGCGCGCTTCGGCTAGATCCTTGGCGCGCCGCAGCTCGTTGCGGAGCGCGACTTCCTCGGTGACGTCCCAGTTGGCGCCGATCAGCTTGCGGTGGCCGTTGCCGTCGATGAAGAAGGCCGAGCGGGCGCGGATGACACGTTCGACGCCGTCGCCGCGAATGATGCGGTATTCCTGCTGGAAATCACTGCCGCTTTCGACGCTACGGTCGGACAAGCCAAGGACGCGCTCGCGGTCGTCGGGATGCAGGCTTTTCGCCCAGGCGTCGCTGGCGATCTGGCGTGAGGCGCCCTGCAGCCCGTAAATGGCAATGAGGCGGTCGTCCCATTCGACGGTATCATGCTCGATATCGGCCTCGAAGACGCCGATGCGGGAAATCTCCAGCGCCAGATCGAGTCGGCGCGACAAACGCGACAGCGTCTCCTCGGCCTGCTTGCGGGCGGTGATATCGGTATCCGTGCCGACGATGCGCGTCGGCACGCCATTCTCATCCCATTCCACACAGGCGCCGCGACACTCGATCCAGACCCACTGGCCATCCTTATGGCGCTCGCGATATTCGAAGATCTGGTAATTGGGATCGCCGGCGTTCTGCCGGTCGATCGCATGGACGACGAAATCGCGATCATCGGGATGGACCAGCTGCAGCCAGGCGTCGTAATCGCCGGCTGCTTCCTCGTCGGGCGCCATGCCGCGGATGGTTTTCCACGTCTGCGAGTAGTATTTCCGGTCGAGACGGTAGTTGTGATCCCATACGCCAAGGCCCGAGCCGACGAGCGCATGGTTCCAGCGGCTCTCCCGCTCTGCCAGTTCGGAATCGTCGGTCGCCCCATTGCCGATACCTGCCTCAGCCGCTGCGACATCGCCATGCGGATCACCGGCCTCTGAATGGGCTTTCTTCACGGGCATTCTCGCTTATCTCACCTTGGTGCAGTCTGCGGTCATTCCATTAAGAAAGACTTAGAAAGCACTTGCTCAACAAGCGGGATAGCGCCTTTTCCTCGATCAGGGGGAGAGCCGGCCGAGGAACTGGGCAAAGACCATGGTGCCTTCGGGCCAGGGACCGTGACCGGAATCGGCATTGATATGACCGGACTCGCCGGCATCGACGAGGAAGGAGCCCCAACTGCTGGCAATCTCGTCGGCATGCTCGTAGCTGCCGAACGGATCGTTGCGGCTGGCGACAGTGATCGACGGGAAGGGCAGCGGATCGCGCGGATAGGGGCCGAAAGTCATCAGGTGCTTCGGGCGGATGTCGGGATTGGCCACATCGGGCGGGGCAACGAGGAAAGCGCCCGCCACGCGGTTGCGGAAATGCGGGATGGCGTGGATCACCGAGGGCACGCCCAGCGAATGGGCGACGAGGACGACCGGACGGGTCGAGGCGTTCACCTCCTCGGCGATGCGGGCGATCCAATCCTCGCGGACCGGCTTCGTCCATTCGGCCTGCTCGACGCGCCGCGCCGTGCTGAGTTTTGCCTCCCAGCGGCTTTGCCAGTGGCTCGGGCCGGAATTGGTGTAACCGGGGATGATGAGGATATCTGCGTCTGAGGCTTTCATAGTGCCGCCGATGTGAGAAAGCTGGTCCAAGATGTCAAGAGGGGTGTCAAGGGAGAGAGCGACACGGGCGTTGAAAGTTGCTATATTGCTCCAGTGCCGGTTGCGGAATTCGTGTCGGCTTGCCCGCCGATGCTTTCCGCCGCCGATCAGGTCTCGGCTGAGGAGGAGAAAACCATGGCGGCATTTCATGTCATGACGGGTGCCAGCGAAAGCTTGGCGCGGCCCGTTGTCAATCGCATCGGTATCGCTGACGTCTTCGACGCGCTGAAGCGCGGATACGAGGATTTTATGGAGAAGCCGTCCCACTATGTGTTCCTGTGCCTGATGTATCCGATCGCCGGCGTCTTCCTGACGCTATGGACCTCGGGCGCCAACCTTTTGCCGATGGTCTTCCCGCTGATGGCGGGTTTCGTGCTGATCGGCCCGATCGCTGCGATTGGCCTCTATGAAATTAGCCGCCGGCGCGAGGCCGGCCTCGATACATCCTGGACGCATGCGCTCGATGTGCGCCATTCGCCGGCGCTGCCGTCGATTGTGGCGGTCGGGCTGATGCTCTGCGGCCTCTTCGTCGTCTGGCTGGTGACGGCACAGACGCTCTACAGCAATTTGCTCGGCGAGGTCTTTCCGCGCAGCATGGCGGATTTCTTCCGCCAGGTCTTCGGCACGTCAGAGGGCATGCAGCTGATCATCTGGGGCAATCTCATCGGCTTCGTCTTTGCGCTCGTCGTGCTGGCGATGACCGTCATCACCTTTCCGCTGCTGCTCGACCGCGATGTCGGGGCGGTGGCAGCCGTGAGCGCCTCGATCCGCGCGCTGCTCGTCAATCCGGTGCCGGTGCTGCTCTGGGGCCTTATCGTCGCTGCGCTACTTCTCATCGGCACGATCCCGATCTTTGCCGGGCTTGCGCTAGTTATCCCGATCCTCGGCCATGCGACCTGGCATCTCTATCGCAAGCTGATTGCGCGGGAAGCCACAGCGTAACCACGGCCGGCCTTGCCCGCGGAGAATCTCGGATCCCTGCGGGAACCTCCAACCTGCCTCGGAGTTTGTTTAGCCAGAGCATGATGTCGTCGACGTCATGCTCTGGAGACTTCGAGGGAGGATCTTTGAGGTGACGATGAAGCATCTGTTTGCCCACTTCGCAACCAAGGTATCGGAATGGGCGGGCAAACCCGTCATCTTCATCCTGGCACTGATCGCCGTCGTCATCTGGGCGGCACTCGGCCCCTTCTTCGATTATTCGGAAACTTGGCAGCTGGTCATCAATACCGGCACGACGATCATCACCTTCCTGATGGTTTTCGTGCTGCAGAACGCCCAGGCACGCGACACGCGGGCGATCCAGGCCAAGCTCAATGAAATTATCCTGACCAGCCATGCCGAGAACCGTTTCATCGGTATCGAGAATCTCGACGAGGAAGAACTGAAACGTCTCGACGAACTGGTCGCCAAGGCCGCCAAAGGCCGGGGCGAGAGCGAGGCTTGCAGGACATCAGAGGCAGCGAATGCGGAACCGTCGAAAAAGACGGAGGCACGCAAGCGTCCTGTGGTTGCCAAAGCACCGAAGCAAAAACAACGGCCGCTTGAGAAAAGCTAGACTATGAAATACAATCGGCACCATATTCAGTTCATTAAATCCAACTCCGCAGGGAAAAATGAACGACTCCTTTCTTCGAGAGCCGCAGGTTGAGCTGTTCTTTCAGGCTTATTTCATAGGATTGACGTTAGGTCATTTGCCATTTTTCTTCGAAGAAATCGGCTTTATCGCGTTTATGCCAAAGTTTATTGTTTCGCTACCAATCGTTTTTGTATTGTTTATTTTTTATCGCGTTAAATACATTGAAATAAATTCGCGGCCATTTCTTTGGTCGTCTATCTTTTTTATAGTAATTTTTTTGCTGATTGTGGCGGCTTTCTTGTTGTTGTCAGGTGGAAGTATTCAGAGGCTGACCTTGTTAGCTTTTTTCCTAATTATTTCTCTGCCTTCTGTCCTTGTCGCATGCATCTACTTCACAGTTATGATCAGGCTGCGACTGAGGGGAAAAGCCGTTTGATAGATTCTCGACGGAGAGGTATGCCGGCAGAAAAACGGCGCCCGCAAGGGCGCCGCTATATCGTTGATTGCAGATCGCTCAGGCGTTGCCGAAGACGCGCCGGAAGATCGTATCGACATGCTTGGTATGATAGCCAAGGTCGAACTTCTCCCGAATATCCTCCTCGGAAAGCGCCGCGCGTACCTCCGCATCAGCAAGCAGCTCCTCCAGAAAATCCTTGCCCTGTTCCCAGACCTTCATGGCGTTGCGCTGGACGAGGCGGTAAGCATCCTCGCGGGAGGTGCCGGCCTGGGTCAGCGCCAGCAGGACGCGCTGCGAATGGACGAGGCCGCGGAACTTGTTGAGGTTCTTCTCCATGTTCTCAGGGTAGACCAGCAGCTTTTCGATGACGCCGGCGAGACGGGAGAGGGCGAAGTCCAGGGTCACGGTCGCATCGGGCCCGATCATGCGCTCGACCGAGGAATGGGAGATATCGCGCTCGTGCCAGAGGGCGACGTTTTCCATCGCCGGCATCGCATAGGAGCGGACCATGCGGGCGAGGCCGGTGAGGTTTTCGGTCAGTACCGGGTTGCGCTTGTGCGGCATGGCCGAGGAGCCCTTCTGGCCAGGCGAGAAATATTCCTCGGCTTCGAGCACCTCGGTGCGCTGCAAGTGGCGGATTTCGGTCGCCAGTCGCTCGATCGACGAGGCGACGACACCGAGCGTGGCGAAATACATGGCATGGCGGTCGCGCGGGATGACCTGTGTCGAGACCGGCTCGGCCTTCAGGCCAAGCGCCTCGGCGACATGTTCCTCGACGCGCGGATCGATATTGGCGAAGGTGCCGACGGCGCCCGATATGGCGCAGGTCGCGACTTCCTCGCGTGCGGCGACGAGGCGCTGGCGGCAGCGCTCGAATTCGGCATAGGCGAGCGCCAGCTTGACGCCGAAGGTGGTGGGCTCGGCATGGATGCCATGCGATCGGCCGATGGTGACGGTGTCCTTGTGTTCGAAGGCGCGGTTTTTCAGCGCCTCGAGCAGCCGGTCGATATCGGCAAGCAGGATATCGGTGGCGCGGACCAACTGGACATTGAAGCAGGTGTCGAGCACGTCGGACGAAGTCATGCCCTGGTGGACGAAGCGCGCATCCGGGCCGACGATCTCGGCGAGATGGGTGAGGAAGGCGATGACGTCATGCTTGGTGACGGCTTCGATCTCATCGATGCGGTCGACGTCGAAGGTGGCGGCGCCGCCTTTCTCCCAGATCGTCTTTGCCGCCGATTTCGGGATGACGCCGAGTTCGGCCAGCGCGTCGCAAGCATGCGCCTCGATCTCGAACCAGATGCGGAATTTGGTTTCGGGAGACCAGATGGCGACCATTTCGGGCCGGGAATAACGCGGGATCATGGGCGGCTGCCTTCACTTCAAGAGGTTGAGCGTTTAAGACGCAATTCCGGACGCAAAACCGCTGCACACTTTTGCTGGAATTGCTTTAGCGCCCCTGTAGCAAAGACGGGCGGCAATCTCAACGCATGCGTTTGGCAAGATGATAGCTGCTTGCGACAAGACAGACGAGGCCGAGCGGCAAGAAGAGGCGCAGGCCGATCACCAGGAACTGGTAGACGGCGCTGATACTGGTGAAGACGAACTGGAAAGCCCAGACGATACTGCCGAAGGGTGCATGCCAACGCGAATAGAACATCCGGTATTCCATGGCGAAAAGGAAGGCGGTCATCAGGATAGTGGCCGCCGTCAGCGTCACGAAAAACGCGGCAAAACGCGTTTCCAGCGGCCTGTCAAAGGCGAGGAAGCGGGCGACCGGCATGGCGAACGGCCAGGCAAACAGGCCGCCGGCGAAATAGAGAGCGGCGATCTCGGCCAGTCGGCTCGTCTGCAGGCCGTTGCGCAGGAAAAGGCCGAGCATGGCGGCGGCGAGCATCTGCATGCCCCAAAGCAACGCGCCGGCAATCAGATCGGGGTAGGGCGGCCGTGCAGCTCTTAGACGATCCATCCGGGGGCGATCCGTCCTCGGGCGATCCATGCTCAGGGATGAACCGGAACGGCGATCCAGCGTCCGTTCCTGTCTGCATCGAAGGCCAGGACGAGTGCGATATGGACCTGGTTTCCGGCTTCCGGCTGGTAGACCACGGCGCCGCCGATCCGGTATTCGACCGAACATGCGCGCTCGGCCGGAACCGCGGTGGCCTGGCGCGCTGCCTGTCGGTTCGGAGCGCCTTCCTTTTCGATCATCTGCAGGCTGAAACCGATGACCCGCTTGTCGACCGCAACGCAATCCTTCGGCGTCGGCACCGGCATCTCACCGAGTGAGAGCGTATACGGCGCTTTCGGCGGGCCGTCGGTCGCAAGCGTCGTGTAGCGGATCGTCTTCGACGGCGAGCCGAGTTCGGTCGGCGGATTGAAGGCAGCGATCAAGCCGGGATTGGTCAGCAGATCATATTTGTCCATCTGGCTGCGGGCCGCCGTCAGGTTCTGCCGCCGCGCCTTGGAGAGATTGGCGTCCTTGTCGGTCAGCTCGGTATGGAAGGGCGTGCCCTCGAGATAGTGGCCGTCTTCGGTATCAACAAAATAGGTGTTGGAGTAGGGAAGGTTGCCGCTCTCCTCGATGCCGAATTCCTGAAATCCGAAGACCTTACCGTCGGCGGAAAAGCCGATCGGCTGGATGTTTGCGATGTCGCCGGCAAGTGACAGACTAGGCAATCCGGCAAATGCGACAGCAAGCATGCCACCGATGATCAGACGTTTCTTCATGCTCGTGCCCCTTCGGCTGCCTGACGCAGATCGGCGACGGTCCGGCGATAATCCTCGACCGTATCGCCCTTGAAAATTGCCGAGCCGGCGACGAGAACGTTGCCGCCCGCCCGGGCGATATCAGGCGCCGTTTCCACCGTGACGCCGCCGTCGACCTCGAGTTCGATCGGCCGATCACCGATCAGTGACTTCGCCGCCGCGATCTTCTTCGCCATCGCCGGAATGAATTTCTGCCCGCCGAAACCGGGATTGACCGACATGATCAGGATGAGATCGACATCGTCGAGCACGTTTTCGATAGCGCTGAGCGGCGTCGCCGGATTGATCGTCACGCCGACCTTCTTGCCGAGATTGCGGATGGTCTGCAGCGAGCGGTGCAGATGCGGTCCGGCTTCGGCATGGACGGTAATGCGGTCGCAGCCGGCCTTGGCGAAGGCTTCGAGATAGTCGTCGACCGGAGAGATCATCAGGTGGCAGTCGAAGGTGGCTGAAGTATAGGAGCGCAGCGACTTGATGACATCGGGGCCGAAGGAGATGTTCGGCACGAAATGTCCGTCCATGACGTCGAGATGGATCCAGTCGGCGCCAGCGGCCGTCACGTCGCGCACCTCCTCGCCGAGCCTGGCGAAATCCGCCGCGAGGATCGAGGGGGCAATGCGAATGGGCAGCGTCATCAAATCTTACTCCGTATGGGCCGCCATTTGACCGCGGCGCCCGAATTCAAGGCAGCCTCACCGTTCATTGCGTCGGCGCGGCAGGTGGAAAAAAGCCGTTGCCCCGCCATTCAAGCAGGCGGTAGGGGTTTTGCGAAAGTTCATGCGCATCGGTGAAGGCGATGGCGCCGACCGGCGTCTGGAATGTCGTACCGAGAAGTGCCTCCTGCAGTGGCTTGCCCGCCGCAGCGGCGGCTTGTCCCGCCTGGCCGGCAATAAGTGCCGCAGCCAGCGACGGCAGGACATAACCTTCCGGCTCGATGCCTTTGGCGCGCAGCGCCTCGGCCGCAGCTGTGCCTTCCGGTAGAACGGCATATTCGGGCAGGGCGACAGCGCGCACGCCTGAATTAAGCGGCAGCGGCTGGTCGGCAGCGCGCATGGCATCGCCGCCGAGGATGGACAGCGGGATATTCTCCGCCTTGGCGTCGCGGGCGATGGCGGCAACGTCGTTGCGGTCGCCGCCGATGAAGACCCGGGTGGCACCCGCCCGTTTCAGGCGGCGAACGAGGGCAATCTGCTGCTCCTGTCCCGGCCGGTAGGTATCGGTAAAGACCGGCTTCAGGCCGTTCTGCTCCAGCGCATTGCGCACCGCTTCCGTCAGTTCGCGGCCATGAATGGTGCCGTCTTCGATCAGGGCGATCGGATCGGCGGCCCAGTCCTTCAAGATCGCCTCGATGATCTTTGCCGCCTCGGCACCGTCGGCGGGTGCTGCCCGGAAGAGCGGCCAGCCGTTCTTCAACGCATCCTCCATGAGGATGCGGGAGCGCACCGAGACGGTGATCGCGGGAATGCTGGCATCCTTCAGCTTCGGCAGCGCGCCTTCCAGCGTTTCGCTGCAGAGAAAGCCGATCGCGACCTGCACCTTGGCATTGACAAGCGCATCGGCGACCGCAGCACCGCTATTGTCCTCGCAGGTCTCGTTGATGGCGACCAGAGTATTTCCTGACTGCTGAATCTCGAAGCCGGCACCGGCGGTAATCTGGGCGCCGAGCAGGGCAAGCGGGCCGTTCTGAGGGGCGACGACGCCGATTGTCACGCCGGCCGCATGGCCTTGCGCCGCCGCTCCCAGCAGCGCCAGAAAAGCTGCTATGCCACGCAGGTTGATCATGAAAGGCGGAGATCCCTAGCCATCGTCCATGCCCTTTTATCCGCAAGGCCGCGATCGTCAAAGAAAAACAAGCGCAACACAGCGCTTTTCACCGGTCCTATTGTAGAAAAGGTAACCGATGCTCGCCATATTGGCGCGATGGAAAGACAATCCAGGCATAAAGCGCGCGCACGGAGAAGCAGGTGTTGAACAGGCAGCATATCGACCCCGGCCTTTATCGCGATGCCATGAGCCGTTATGCCGGCCATGTGCAGCTCGTGACGACGGCGATGGGCGAGCTGCGCCGCGGCGTCACCATCACGGCCGCCTGCTCGGTTTCGGACAATCCGGCCTCGGTGCTGATCTGCCTCAACAACACCAATCCGAAGAACGAGATCTTCTTTCGCAGCGGCATTTTCGCGCTGAACACGCTCGGCGCCCATCATCAGGGCGTTGCCGATGCCTTTTCCGGGCGCACGTCGCTTGCCAATGACGACCGTTTCGGCAGCGCCCGTTTCGATATGCTTGCCACCGGTGCGCCCGTGCTCGCCGACGCGCTTGCAGCTTTCGATTGCCGGGTGATCGATATCAAGGAAATGCCGACGCACAATGTCATCTTCGGCGAGGTCGCTGCCGTCCGCTTCAGCGAAAAACACCCGGCGCTCATCTATATGAACCGGGATTATCACGCGCTGTGATGAGAGCGCCGTGCGTCCTTTCGGATGCACCAAGGACGCTCTCACACTTTGAAACTACGCATCGCGCTGGGGTGGCCGAGATTTCGAGGGAATAGAGAATGGACAATGCCGGGATCGAGGAAATGTTTCAGGGGCTCGGCCCCGTTACGGTCAAGCGCATGTTCGGTGGCAAAGGCATCTATCATCTCGGGCGCATCATCGCGCTTGAAGTGCGTGACGAGATGCTGCTTAAGGCCGACGAGACAAGCGCCCCGGAATTTGCCGCTGCCGGCGCCACGCAGTGGACCTATGAGGGCAAGAAAGGCAAGCCGGTAAAAATGCCCTATTGGTCGATTCCCGACGAGGCCTACGACGATCCCGATCTGATGGCGAAATGGGTGCGGCTTGCCTATGAGGCGTCGCTTCGCGCCGAATGACTAGCCGCGTTCGGCAGTCGGCAAGGCTGCTATGGCAGCCTTGGTGAAGGCCGACAGCGGTTCGGGCAGATCGGTCAGGGGAAACCAGCCGAAATCCGAAAGCTTGTCCGGTTCGGTCAATTGGGGCTCGCCCTCGACGTCGCGGGCGAGATAGAGGATCGAAATCCAGTGTTGGCGATCGGCCTCGATGATCTGCTCGCTCATGCAGAGGCGCTCGATGCGGCCGATTGTCAGGCCGGTTTCCTCTTCGGCCTCGCGGCGCGCAGCTTCTTCAGCCGGCTCCATATGATCGACCTTGCCGCCGACGATGTTCCAATAGCCGGCTTCAGGTGGACGCATGCGTTTGTAGAGAAGGATCCTGGCGTCGCGCAGAATCACCAGACCGACGCCGAAACCCGGAAAATCAATGCCGGGCCTGCCCACTGGAAGTTCAGACCTTGGCGCTGCCGGCGATCAGCATGAAGGCGGGGATATCGTCGCCGAAGCCGATCGGAGTAGGGCCGTCGTCGTGATCGCGATGACGGCGGCGGTCGCGGCTGTCATCATTTGCCGGGTAAGGCCGATTGTTACGCGCATTGTTCTGCGGCTTCTGCTCTGCTTTGCGCTCGTTCTTCACGATGTCGGCCTTTACTGGTGCTGCTTCGATCACGTTGACGCCATTATCCTGTACGTCGTTGTCAGATTTATGACTCGCAGCGCTGCGACTGCCGCGCCCGCGGCCATGATCCCTGTCGCCGCTCTCTCTCGGCGCGCGATCTCGGGTTGCGCCATCTCTGGCGCCACGCTCGCGGCTGTTGCGGCGCGGTCGTTCAGTTTCCCTGCTTTCTTCTGCCGGCGGCAGGGAATTCAGGTCGCCGCTCAGCCATTCGACCTTTTCGCCGATCAGCTTCTCGATGGCGTCGACAAATTTGGTATCGCGCTTGGTGACCAAGGTGAAGGCGGCACCCGAGCGGCCGGCACGGCCGGTGCGGCCGATACGGTGGACGTAATCCTCGGAATGGATCGGCACGTCGAAATTGAAGACGTGGCTGACATCGGGAATGTCGAGGCCGCGGGCGGCGACGTCGGAGGCCACCAGAAGCTGGAGGTTGCCGTCGCGGAAGCTCTGCAGCGTCATCGTGCGGGAACGCTGGTCCATATCGCCATGCAGGGCGCCGACGGAGAAGCCGTGGCGTTCAAGCGAGCGGAAGAGATCGGCTACATCCTTCTTGCGGTTGCAGAAGACGATAGCGTTCTTGAGCTCGGTCTGGGCGCGGACGAGTTCGCGCAGCACCGCTCGCTTCTCGTAATCCTTACCGTGCGAAGCAACGAAGCGCTGGGTCACCGTCGCGGCAGCCGAGGCCGGCTTTGCGACCTCGATGCGCTCGGGATTCTGCAGGAAGCGGTCGGCGAGCTTCTGAATCTCCGACGGCATGGTTGCCGAGAAGAACAGCGTCTGGCGGGTGAACGGGATCATCTTGGCGATGCGTTCGATATCGGGGATGAACCCCATGTCGAGCATCCGGTCGGCCTCGTCGATGACGAGGATCTCGACGCCGCTCATCAGCAGCTTGCCGCGCTCGAAATGGTCGAGCAGGCGACCGGGCGTGCAGATCAGCACATCGGCGCCGCGCTCGAGCTTGCGGTCCTGGTCCTCGAAAGAAACGCCGCCGATCAGAAGGGCGACGTTCAGGCGGTGGTTCTTGCCGTATTTCTCGAAATTCTCGGCGACCTGGGCGGCGAGTTCGCGCGTCGGCTCGAGGATCAGCGTGCGGGGCATGCGCGCACGCGCACGGCCCTTCTCCAGAAGCGACAGCATCGGCAGAACGAAGGATGCCGTCTTGCCAGTGCCGGTCTGCGCGATACCGCAAATATCGCGGCGCTCGAGCGCAAACGGGATAGCGCCCGCCTGAATAGGCGTTGGGATCGTGTAGCCCGCGTCCGTAACAGCGGATAGCACTTTTTGGCTTAAGCCAAGGTCAGCAAATGTCGTCAAAGGGAAAACTGTTTCCATTCCGTTCGGCCGAGCTCTGAACGAGTCGGCGGGATTGCATGCCGCAATGCAGCGCGACATAGCCCCGAATGGCCGGCAAGTCAAGAAATAGAGACGCCGCGCCCATTGCAGAGTGAAGCGTTGGTTACCGGGCAGGAGTTACTTGATATAGGTGGCGAGTTTAAGGCCGGCATTCATGAAATATACTGGATCGACCGCGTGGCCGTCCTGGCGCACTTCATAATGCAGGTGCGTGCCCGTCGAGCGGCCGGTGCTGCCGGCAAGGCCGATGACGTCATTGCGATCGACTGTGTCGCCGACCTTGACCAGGACCTGGGACATATGCCCGTAGCGCGTCGAGATGCCGTTGCCGTGATCGATCTCGACCATGTTGCCGTAGCCGCCGGTCCAGCCGGCCGAAATCACCTTGCCGGGGGCCGTCGGGCGGATCCTTTCGCCCGGCGAAAAGCGGAAGTCGATGCCGGAATGGAGCGCGAGACGTCCGAGGAAAGGGTCACGTCGATTGCCGAACGGGCTGGTCACATCCTTGCCGATAGCGGGATTGCGGAAAGGCAGGGATTCGGCGGTACTGCGCACCTCTTCGAGGCGGGTCAGCGCGCCGTCAAGCGCGACCAGAGAATTGTTGAAGTCGTCGTTGCTTTCGGGCTCGACATAAGGGCCGCCGACTGCATCGTCATCGTCTTTCCTGGCAGCGGTCTCGGGCATCGGAATCTTGAAGCGGGTCAGCACGGTCTCGATGGCATTGGCGGCATTGCCGGCGTCGCTCGTCAGCTGTTCGACACGGCTGCGCTGATCCTGTTCGACATCTTTCAGCGACAGCGTCACCTTGGAGAAGATGCGGTCGGCACGGTCGCCGACCGTGTCGGTGGCCGGCACATAGGCAAGCGTCGAATTATCGGGCGTCGCATCGGCGGGCGTGCCGCTCGCCAGCTGTTTCTCGATCGCCTCGATGCCGCTACCGGTGAGTGACGCACGCTTGTCCTTGATATCGGGGCCATAGGACTGAACGGGCGAAGACGGCGAAGGCAGGGCGCCATCCTTTTCCGTCAGGCCGGAGCTTTCGGCCCGGTCGAGCAGATTGTCGAGCTTGCCATGGCGCGAGGTGAGCGCCATCTGCTGCTCCATCAGCTTGTCGACCTTGTCTTCAACCACCTGCTGGTCGAGAAGCTGGCGGGAGGTGATGCGGTCGACCTGGGCGCGAAGCGCGGCGATGCGGTCTTCATAATCGTGCTGCATGCGGGCCTGGCGGGCCATGGTGGCGCCGATCAGGTCGTCGCGCAGCACGAGATAGGACGTGGCCAAGAGGTAGCCGATCGAGAAGACGCCGACGAAGCAGAAGGCAAGCGCTGCCATCCAGGGCCGGACCGTCATATGGCGGACCTTGTCGCCGCTTGCGAGGATGAGGATATGTTCCTGTGCCCGCCTGCCGAATACCCGGTGCTGATGTCCGCTGTTCACGCAGGCTCTCCCGATTGATGCTCTACGCCTCTTTCGGAAAATTAGACACTGTTATGGTTAATGAATGCTTTCATTGTCGCTGTCGCATCATAAATGGCGGGCATGCATAGCATCCCGGGACATTTCAAGCGTGGCTGATCGATGCCAGCGATCGGTAGAAGGACGGCGTCAGCCCGGCTTCGGCGCGGGCAAGGTCGTTGAAGGGCGGCTTCAGTGGTCCGCGGAAATTGGCCCGCACCAGCTCCTGGAAGGCTTTTGCAGGGTCGCGCTTCTC
Organism: Rhizobium leguminosarum; assembly: GCF_002953715.1. Classification (GTDB taxonomy): domain Bacteria; phylum Pseudomonadota; class Alphaproteobacteria; order Rhizobiales; family Rhizobiaceae; genus Rhizobium; species Rhizobium leguminosarum_V. The sequence continues at coordinate 2,207,243 of NZ_CP025012.1, read as the reverse complement.
GCGGGCGCAGAGGAAGCGGAACCATTTGGCACCGACGGCGACATGGCCTTTCTCGTCGTTGTAGATGACGTCGAGGACATCGGCACTTTCGAGATCGCCGGTCCGGCGCATCTTCGCCTGCAGCGACGGCGTAACGTCGAGGCCGCGGGCTTCCAGAATCAGCGGCACAACGGCGAGCCTTGCCGTCAGATCGTTGCGCGTCGAATGGGCGGCCTGCCAGAGCCCGTCATGCGCGGGTAGATCACCATAATCAGCACCGAGATCGTTGAGCCTGGCGCGGACCATGCGGAAATGCTTCGCCTCCTCGAAGGCGACCTGCATCCAGCCGTCGAAAAAGGAATTCGGCACCTGCTCGGTCGCGAATCGCGCAACGATATCGAGGGCCAGATCGACGGCGTTGAGCTCGATATGGGCGATGGCGTGGAGCAAAGCGATCCGTCCTTTGAGCGTATGCAGCGAGCGCTTCTCCACCTGGGTCGGCGGCGTCAGCACCGGTTTGTCAGGACGGCCGGGCCTGTCGGGCAGCGCCGCATCGAGCGGCGAGCGCAGCGACACCCGGCGGGCGAACCAGCGGGTGGCGCTTTCCTGCGCAAGTGCCGTCTTGCGGTCGAGATCGGCGGAAGAGATCGCATCGATGGCGCCGCCGCGCAGCGAGCTTATCGCCAGATGCCCGGTCACGCGGCCAGGTTCCTCACGGCCTCGAGCACGGTTTCGGCATGGCCCTGCACCTTCACCTTCTGCCAGATCGTGGCGATGGTGCCGTCCTGGCGGATGAGGAAGGTGGTACGCTCGACGCCCATGAAGTTGCGGCCGTACATGCTCTTTTCCTTCCAGACGCCATAGGCCTGCAGCGTCGTCTTTTCCTCGTCCGAGGCGAGCGCCACCGAAAGACGGTGCTTCTTGATGAACTTGTCATGGCAGGCGGCCGAATCGGGCGACATGCCGATGACGGCAGCACCGGCTGCCTCGAACTCGCTTGCTAACGCGGTGAAAGCCAATGATTCGGCGGTGCAGCCCGTCGTATCGTCCTTGGGATAAAAGAACAGCACGAGCGGTCTGCCGTGGAATTCGGCCAGCGAGACGCGGCCGCCGCCGTCGCGGGGAAGGTTGAAATCGGGGGCCGAGACGCCGATGCCGGGAACCGCCATTGGGAAAACCTTTCTTTTGCCGGGTTTGTGGATGACACTTTCTCTCCCCGAATTATATAGTGGACGGATACCCGTCCAGCATGGCCGGGTTCAATTCTTCACTTAAAGGGAGAGCCCGAGGGCGCATGTCAGCCATCCGCGGCGAAAAGGTCACGTTTCGCAAGAAGGACATCGTTGCGCTGGACCGCTTGCCGTCCGCCCAGGCCGAGGATCCGATCATCGTTCATTGCCCGCCGCCGCGTTCGCCGATGCGCCGCACGGCGAAGCTGACCTGTGGATTCCTGGGACTGATTCTCCTTATTCTCGCTGGCATCGTTTTCACCGTCGAGAGCGGCATGTTCGACAAGCCGCTGTCGCAGCAGGCTCAGGCGGCGCTGAATGGCGTGGCCGGACCGCGCTACCGCGCCGAGGTCGGCTCCACCGTCATCCGCTTCACTTCGGACTTTCGGCTGGCGCTTGAAGCGCGCAACGTCAACATGATCGACCAGGAGAGCGGCCAGCACCTGTCGACGACGGGTTCGGTGCGCCTGGGGCTCGATCCGCTGCAGCTTTTCCGCGGCCGCATTGCCGTCGCGGACATCGAAGCGGAGGATATCGCGCTCGATACCGCGCTTCTGCCCTCCGGCAATCCCGTCAAGCTCGACGATCTGCGCATCGACGCCGTACCGGGGGCGATGGAGAAGATCTTCTCGCAGTTCGACATGTTCGACAGCATCGTGACGCGGGGCTCGACCAATTCGGTGCGCATCTCCGGCATCGACATCAAGCTTGCCGATACCGCCAACGGTCCGCTGTCGCTTGTCATCGACAATCTCGTCTTTGCCCATGCCGGCCCGTCCTCGCTGCAATTGACCGGCGAAGTCGCGCTCAACGGCGAGGTGGCGGAGCTCGACGTGCTGGCCGAGAAGGAAGACGGCCACATATCGAAGGTCGTGGCGGCGCTCAAGCATGCCGACCTCACGCCCTTTGCGCTGAAACGCAACGATCAGGGCGTGATCCGGCAGGGGCTCAGCGCCTTTGCCGACCTGACAGTGTCGGCCACCAGAGCGCGCGATGGGGTGCCGCCGGCGCTTGCGGCGACGATCGACATCGATCCCGGCCAGATCTATGCGGATGGCGATCCGCAGGAGCTGTCGGGCGGGCAAATCAATCTCGTCTATGATTTCTCCAAGCAGACGCTCGAGATCGCCAGGTCAAACGCCCGATTCGGCGCGACCACGCTTCCCATCAACGGCGCGCTGATCGATCTCGACAAGCTCGACCCGCAGGCAGGCAAAGGCTTCGGCATCGACCTGCTTGTCAGCGGCGCCACGGCAGCACCCGGCGGCTCCGGCGAGCAGCCGCTTTCCTTCGATATCCAGGCGACCGGGCGTTATATGGTCACTGAGCGGGAATTCCGGTTTCCCAACATGACCGTCTCCAGCCCGCTCGGCGCGCTTTACGGATCGCTTGATGTCAAGCTCGGCAACAAATCGCCGGAGTTCAGCTTCGCCGGCCAGTCGGCGAAGCTAGAGACGACGGCGATCAAGCAGCTCTGGCCGTTCTGGATGGCGCCCAAGGTGCGCAATTGGGTGCACGGCAATCTCTTCGGCGGCACCGTCACCGACGCCGCCATTTCCGTTTTCATTCCCTCTGGCAGGTTGGACGAGGCGGCCGGCGGCAAGGGGTTGAAGCTCGACGCCAACCAGATCCGCATCGCCTTCGACGTCACGGGCGCGCGGATGAACGTCGCCGGCGACATTCCGCCGATCCGCGACACGGCGGCGCATTTCGACCTGATGGGGCCTGTTGCCACGATCGCATTCAAGAGCGGCACCTCCTATTTCCCTTCCGGCCGATCCGTCAATCTCGGGCAGGGGACGTTCGTCCTGCCCGCCACCTACGACAAGCCGCTGATGGCCGATATCGACCTTACGGTCTCGGGTGCGGCGGACGCCGTCGGCGAGCTTCTGACCTACAGGCCGATCCGGGTGCTGCAGCGCGCCGGCTTTACGCCCGACGATCTCAAGGGGCGGGTCGAAGCGAATGTGAAGGCGCATTTCGGCCTGCTCTCCTCGCAGAACCCGCCGCCGGCTGAATGGACGGCGGCGATGAAGCTCACCGACGTCGATCTTGCCAAGCCGTATTCCGGCCGGATGATCAGCAATGTCGACGGCACGCTGAACGGCAATCCGAAACGGATCACGCTCGACGCCAAGGCGCAGATCGACGGCGTCCCGGCCGATATCGATCTTACCGAGCCGGTCGAGGCATCCTCAGGCGTGGAGCGGCAGCGCGTCATCACCGCGACGCTCTCTGAGGACCAGCGCAACAAGCTGATACCCGGGCTTTCCGGCATCGTCGGCGGCAGCGTGAGGATGGTGCTGACGCGGATCGATGACGACCGGCAGGACGTCCAGCTCGACCTCACCAAGTCGCTGCTCGAACTGCCTTGGATTGGCTGGGCGAAAGGCAGCGGCATCGCCGCTACGGCCGAATTCGAAACATCCGGCCCGGCCGACAGTACACAGATCAGGAACTTCCGACTGAAGGGCGACGGTTTCGGCGCCAACGGGTCGCTTGATATCGGCAAGGGCGGGCTGATCTCGGCCGATTTCGATAGCGTCAAGCTCTCCTCGCTCGACGATTTCGCCCTGTCGGTGAAGCGCAACAAGGGCAATTTCGACGTCTTGGTCTCCGGCGACAGCGCCGATGCGCGGCCCGTCATCGCGCGGTTGAAATCGGGCTCGGACGGCGATGGTAACGGAGATGCCGGCGATACCGCAGTATCGGTGCGCGCCAAGCTGAAAAACGTCATCGGCTTCAACGACGAGAAGGTCAGCAATTTCCAGGCGCAAATATCACTGCGCGGGGACAAGCTGCAGGCGCTCAATTTTTCCGCCGTTACCGACAGCGGCGAGGCCGTGGTCAGCCAGATGAAGGACGGCGGCGTCATCAACATCACCAGCGGCGATGCCGGGGCGATATCGCGTTTCGCCGATCTCTATCAGCACATGCAGGGCGGGCTGCTTAATCTGGCGATCCGGCTGGGGGCGGAGGGCGGCTGGGACGGCTCGCTCGACGTGCGCCGCTTCGCGATCGTCAACGAACAACGCCTGCGGTCGATCGTCTCGACGCCTGTTGGAAGTGAGCAGCGCAGCCTCAACGAGGCCGTCAAGCGCGATATCGATACCTCGTCGCAGCGCTTCCAGCGCGGCTTTGCCCGTGTTGTCTCGCGCAATGGCATGGTCGGCATCGAGAACGGCGTGTTGCGCGGCGACCAGATCGGCGCAACCTTCCAAGGCATTGTGCGCGATCGCAAGGGCAACATGGACATGACCGGCACCTTCATGCCGGCCTACGGCCTCAACCGCCTTTTTGCCGAACTGCCGCTGATCGGCGTCATTCTCGGCAATGGCAGCGACCGCGGCCTGATCGGCATCACCTTCAAGCTGACGGGCAAGTTCGACCAGCCGAACCTGCAGATCAACCCGCTGTCGATCATCGCGCCGGGTGTTTTCCGGCAGATCTTTGAGTTCCAGTGAGGCAGGTGAAGCCGGGAGGTCGCAAATCCCGGCAGGTGCAAAAGGTTCCGACAAAGCGTCCGGTGTGTGACTTGTCGCCGGGTCGCAGCAGAGAAATGCGCAGGTTCGTTCTCGGCAAGGCCAATTCCGACCTATCCTGAGAAGTCCAACATTGATTCTTTGTCTATTTTAGGGAAATCTGATGTACTATATTGTCCCGGCGAGGAAGCAACGGCCGGTGCAATGTCGGAGGATGCGATGCAGTGCGCCCGGACAGTTTCTTTCGCATCGGCCGCCATGATGGCTGTGACAATTACCGACGCTTCGCTTGCCGCGGAAAAGGTCGTGCGGCTGAAATCGCAAGAGGCGATCATCCGTTCCGACCACGTCCTCATGGTTCCCCTCGACGCGATGATGACGCCGCCGATCTTCTCGATCAGTTGGTGGTCGCGCGTGACGCCCGCTTCAAGCATCGATCCGCCGGCTATCTTCTCCGAGAGACCAAACGAGGTGACGCGGAATACCGGCGGGGAGCTGAATGATCTTGCTCGCCGACCCGAATAGTGAGGCAAAGAAAAAAGCCGGCGCGGGCGCCGGCTTTGGTATCTGTTTTGATGTAAAGCCGCTTACGCCGCGCGGCGGATCAGGATGTGTTTCTTCTTGCCGAGTGAGAGCTTGATGATGCCGTCGGCGGTGATTTCGCCGCTGCCGATCATCTTGCGTTCGTCGCTGACTGCCTCGTCGTTGATGCGGACGGCGCCGCCCTGGACGTGACGGCGAGCTTCGCCATTCGATGAGGCAAGGCCGGCACGAACGATCAGCGACAGCAGGCCGATGCCAGCGTCGAGCTCGGAGGCGGGCACGTCCACCGACGGGAGGTTTTCCGAGAGGCCGCCTTCCTCGAAGGTCTTGCGCGCCGTTTCGGCAGCCTGTTCAGCGGCCTGGCGGCCGTGCAGGATCGCCGTTACCTCAGTCGCAAGGATCTTCTTGACTTCGTTGATCTCCGAACCGCCGAGTGCCGAGAGACGGGCGATTTCATCCATCGGCAGCGTGGTGTAGAGCTTCAGGAAGCGCGAGACGTCGGCATCTTCGGTGTTGCGCCAGTATTGCCAGAAATCATAGGCTGAGAGCATGTCGGCGTTCAGCCAGACAGCGCCGGTCGCCGACTTGCCCATCTTGGCGCCGGATGACGTCGTCAGCAGCGGCGATGTCAGCGCATAGAGCTGCGGTGTCCCCATGCGGTGACCGAGATCGATACCGTTGACGATATTGCCCCATTGGTCCGAACCGCCCATCTGCAGGCGGCAATCGTAGCGCTTGGCAAGCTCGACGAAATCATAGGCCTGGAGGATCATGTAGTTGAATTCCAGGAAGGACAGGGACTGTTCGCGGTCGAGACGCGTCTTGACGCTGTCGAAGGACAGCATGCGGTTGACCGAGAAGTGCTTGCCGACATCGCGCAGGAATTCGAGATAGTTCAGCGAGCGCAGCCATTCGGCATTGTTGATCATCAGCGCGTCCTTCGGACCGTCGCCGTAGTTCAGGTAATTGGAGAAGACGCGCTTGATCGAGGCGATATTGCCTTCGATCGTATCCACGGTCATGAGCTGGCGCGCTTCTTCCTTGAAGGAGGGATCGCCGACCATGCCGGTGCCGCCGCCCATCAGCGAGATGGCGCGATGACCGGTCTTCTGCATCCAGTGCAGCATCATGATCTGGATCAGCGAGCCGGCGTGCAGGCTGGGCGCCGTCGGATCGAAGCCGATATAGGCCGTCACGGTTTCCTTGGCGAACAGGTCATCGAGGCCGCTTTCATCGGAAACCTGATGAATGAAGCCGCGCTCTTTCAGCGTGCGGAGGAAATCGGACTTGAACTCTGACATAGGTTTCGTCTCTTGGTGTCTGCGCTTACCCCATGTGGGCCTCACGCAAGTTCGTTGTTGTTGATCTGTCGCGGCGCGTTTAGCACTGTTTTTATAAAAGTGCATCCGGGAATCGCATGGGAGGCAAGCCTCATGGATGTCATCAGGACCGCGATCGGGCTGATGAGCGGCACGTCGATGGATGGAATCGACGTCGCGCTGATCAGGACCGACGGTCGCGGCTTCATCGAGCGCGGGCCATTCATGGGCGTGCCCTATGACGCCGATTTTCGCGGGCTGCTTAAACGGGCGCTAGAACTGTCGCGTCGACTGAGCGACAGGAGCGAACGACCCGCTGAGCTTCGCGATATCGAGCTTGAACTTACCTTGCGGCATGCAATTGCCGTTACGGCATTCATGGAGCGCTTCGAGCTTTCTGCCGATGGCGTCGATGTCCTCGGCTTCCATGGCCAGACGGTGCTTCATCGCCCTGATGAGGGATTGACGATCCAGATAGGCGACGGCCCGGAGCTTGCGCGCCGGACCGGCATACCGGTGGTCTACGACATGCGTGCCAACGACATGGTTCATGGCGGGCAGGGAGCACCACTGGTGCCGGCCTATCACGCCGCACTTGCGGGAAAATTCCAACAGCAGGGACAGGCGGTGTGCTTCGTCAATATCGGTGGCATCTCCAACCTCACCTTTATCGGCACGGATGGCCGGATATCGGCCTTCGACAGCGGTCCGGGCAACACGCTGATCGACCAGTGGGTGGAGATGCAGACCGGCAGAACCTATGATCCCGGCGGCGAGATCGGTGGGCGCGGCAAGGTCGTGGCCAACCTCGCGGAGCGCTACCTGGACAATCCGTTCTTCCGCGGCAATGTTCGCCGTTCGCTCGACCGCGGCGATTTCGCGCCGCTTCGGCCCGAGGAGGCGAGCCTTGAAGACGGCGCCCGGACGCTGGCGCATGTCGCCGCCGCCTCGATCATCAAATCCGCCGGTTTCCTGCCCGAGACCCCAGCGATCTATATCGTTTGCGGCGGCGGGCGGCTGAACGGTACTCTGATGGCGGAATTTTCGGTCATGGCCGAAAGGTTCGGCTCGAAGGTACTGAGCGCCGAGGAGGCAGGCTTCGACGGTGATGCGATGGAAGCCGAGGCCTGGGCCTATCTCGCCGTCCGGTCGCTGGACGGGCTGCCGTTGACATTTCCCGGCACGACGGGGGTCGACGCCCCCGTCAGCGGCGGGGTGCTGGCAACGCCATGAGAGAGCAGAGCGTCATATTGAAGACGCCACGGCTCAGCTTCGTCATGTGGGACGAAGGCGATGCACCCCTGGTGCAGCAACTGCATTCGACGATGGCGACGACCCGATATTTGTCCGGCAATGCGCCGTGGAGCCTTGAGAAGGCTGAGCAGCGGCTGCGGGGCTGGTTCGAGGAGCAGGCGCGCGACGGCACGACCAAATACAAGCTCCTCGCCGAGGACGGCAGCTTCGTCGGTCGCGCGGGCATTTCGAAGTTCAGGAGCGAGCAATTCGAACTCGGTTATTCCCTGCGCGAGGAGGCGTGGGGCAAGGGCCTGGCAACCGAGGCGGCAGCCGCGTTGGTCGACTGGTTCTTCGAAAGGCAGTTTGCGCAAGGCTTCATCGCCTTCACGCATCCCGAAAACATCGCCTCGCAGTGTGTCCTCAGAAAGATCGGCATGCGCGAACGCGCGCCGATCCTGATCGATGGAGTGCTGGACACGGCTTTCGAGCTCACCGCCAATATGCAGCCGGTAAAGTCCTAACTCTTTACGGCGACCGGCCGAACATTGGATTCGCGACCGGCCTGGTTGCCATCCTCGACGCCCCTGACCTGAGCAATGAACGAGAACTTCTTGCGAAGGCCGAGGATCGGCTTCTCGATGAAATGCCAGGACAGCACCGCGACGGCGAGAGCCGACGGCAGGCCGACGAGATAGAGCGCCAGCGCGCCATATTTCGGGTAGAGAAACACCGACGGGAACGAGCTGATCCAGATCTGCAAAAACGGGTCGTGATAGAGATAGACGCCGTAGGAATAGTCGCCCTTCCTGAAAAAGGCCGGAATGGGCACCTCGGACAGGCCGACGAAGACGGTGATGTAAACGAGAGAGGTGATGACCAGGGGCCGGTTCATCACCGACTCCGTCGCCTGGCTGTCCAGGGTCAGAATGGCGATGATGCAAACCAGGCAGGCGGCGGCGAACAGCCAGCGGGAATGTGGAATAACCGCTTTGAACTGAAAGACGACGATGCCCATCATGAAGGCCGTTATCAGCTGGGAGCCTCGGCTCATGAACAGGAAGCGAGCGATCGGCTTGATCGAGCCTGGCAGCAGGTAGGGCATCTTCTGCACGATAAGGCCGATGACGATGTAGGCGATAGTCACCGCAAGCAGCTTGTAGCGCGTCTTGACGATGGCGGTGATCATCAGGAACGACATGATGATGTAGCAGAAGATCTCCCAGGGAACCGTCCAGAGAGCGCCATTGACCCGCTGGCTCGGGTTATCCTGGAAAACGCCCGGAAGCTCGTAATGGATCCAGCCGACGATATTCAGGAAGTATTTGAAAAACCGCTGATCGGTAAAATATTCGGAGTGATAAACGACCGTTATGATCGGCCCGATAATCAACGAACAGACGACGATATCGACCGCAAGGGCCGGTACGATGCGCAAGCCTCGGTTGATCAGGAAATTCCGGAGGCTCAGGCGCTGGGCGCTGCCGGCGATCAGAAATCCGCTCAAAGCGAAGAACATCGGAACAAGAGCGTATTCAGTAAACCAGAATACCGACCCCCTAATGAAGTCATTGTTCTCGGTTAACAAAAAGGAATGGGTCAATACGATGGAAAAGGCGAGCCCTATTCGAAGAAAATCGAACCCCGGACCAATTCCCCTATACTTATCCAGGACTTCCCCGAACGACTTGGTCATTGCGGACCTCGCTTTTGTTAGGATCGCGAGGACCCTACCGCACTGCAACATACATTGCAACACGATAGGTGATCTGTTCTGACACATCCGGCCCGGTGGTGTTCCGGACCGTCACGGCGTCAATGAGGCCGAGATTTTGTGGTGTCAGCGAATCCGCTTGGCGGCCGGTTCCGGCACCAGTTCGCCGTTGAGGCGACGGTCGAGGTAATCCTCGCATTCGCCCATCAGCGTTTCCACCTGGCCATTGAAGAAGTGGTTGGCGTTGGCAACGGTGCGGTGGGTGATGAGGATGCCCTTCTGGGTCTTCAGTTTCTCCACAAGGCCGTTGACATCCTTTTCCGGCGCCACCTTGTCGGCCTCGCCGTTGATGATCAGGCCGGAAGAGGGGCAGGGCGCCAGGAAGGAAAAGTCGTAAGTGTTCGGCTGCGGCGCGATCGACATGAAGCCTTCGATCTCCGGCCGGCGCATCAGGAGCTGCATACCGATCCAGGAGCCGAAGGAATAGCCGGCGACCCAACAGGTCTTGGAATCGGGATGCAGGCTCTGCACCCAGTCGAGCGCCGAGGCGGCATCCGAGAGTTCGCCGGCGCCGTGGTCGAATTCACCCTGGCTGCGGCCGATGCCCCGGAAATTGAAGCGCAGCGTCGTGAACCCGCGCTTCTGGAACATGTAGAAGAGCTGATAGACGATCTGATTGTTCATCGTGCCGCCGAACTGCGGATGCGGATGCAGAATCAGGGCGATGGGCGCGCTTTTTTCCTTGGAGGGCTGGTAGCGGCCTTCAAGACGGCCGGCTGGGCCGTTGAAAATAACTTCGGGCATTGGTACTCCGGGTTTTATTTCGCGTTCGCGCTGCGCTGGATGACAACATGACTTGACTAGTGTTGTCAGCTTTTCTAAAACGCAGTTTAGAACAATTCGAAACTTGCATGGCGATCCACGCATCGTGGAACGTGTCATAAGGCAAGCCCGGCGGAAATTTCAAGAAAAATGAACCGCGGCCGCTGAAGCAAGCTCGTCAAGCGCAGGACTGAAGATCATGGCGCCGCCACGCCTTTATCTCGACTGGAATGCCACAGCGCCGCTGCACCCCGCAGCACGCGCGGCGATCATGCGCGCCATCGATGTGTTTGGCAATCCGAACAGCGTGCACGGAGAGGGCCGCGCTGCGCGCGCCGCCATCGAAGGCGCACGACGCAAGGTGGCGGCACTTGCCGGCACCGGTCCTGGCAATGTGGTGTTTACCAGCGGTGCGACTGAAGCCGCCAACCTGGTGCTGACACCGGATTTCCGCATGGGCCGGACGCCGCTTCGGCTCGGCCATCTTTATTTTTCGGCGATCGAGCATCCGGCCGTGCGCGAAGGCGGCCGCTTCGCCAGGGAGAGTATGACGGAGATCCCGGTGACGGAAGCCGGCATCGTCGATCTCGATGCGCTGGGCCTCCTGCTTGATGCTCATGACAAGGCCGCCGGCCTGCCGATGGTCGCTATCATGCTCGTCAACAACGAGACGGGCATCGTGCAGCCGATCGAGGCGGCGGCAAAGATCGTCCACGCCCATGGCGGGCTCTTCGTCGTCGACGCCGTGCAGGCTGCCGGTCGCATCGCCCTCGATATCGAAAAGATCGACGCCGATTTCATGATCGTCTCCTCGCACAAGATCGGCGGACCGAAGGGGGCCGGCGCGCTCATCTCACGCGGCGAGGCGCTGATGCCCAGGCCGCTGATCCAGGGTGGCGGGCAGGAGCGGGGTCACCGCTCGGGAACACAGAATTCTCTGGCGCTGATCGGCTTCGGCGCGGCGGCAGAAGCCGCGTCCGACGAACTCGAGGCGCGCAATGCGACGATCGGCACGCTGCGCGAGCGGCTGGAAGCCGGCATGCGTGAGGCGGCTGCCGACGTGATGATCCACGGCGAGGGCGGCGAGCGCGTCGCCAATACGATCTTCTTCACCCTGCCGGGGCTGAAGGCTGAGACCGGGCAGATCGCCTTCGATCTCGAAGGCGTTGCCCTTTCTGCAGGCTCTGCCTGCTCGTCCGGCCGGCTCGGCGAAAGCCATGTGCTGACGGCGATGGGCCGTGACGCCAAGCTCGGAGCACTGCGCATCTCGCTCGGCTTTTCGACGACGGAAGAGGATATCGACAGGGCGATTGGGGCTTTCGCAAAGATCGCCAACCGGCGCAGGTCGGCTGGGGAGGCGGCTTGCCCCGTGTCAAAACTTGCGGAAACGCAAATTTCTGCTTGCCAATCGGGCTGAAAAGTCCCTTTTGGCCTCTTACATAAAGGGCAAGAGAATTGCCCAAACACTACAAGCTGCCGGACCTTGTATCCGGCGAGATTGGAGAATGAGATGGCTGCCGTGCAGGAAACAATCGACCAGGTCCGCCTGATCGATGTGGACCAGTACAAATACGGTTTCGAGACCGTCATCGAGATGGACAAGGCGCCGAAAGGCCTGTCCGAGGACATCATTCGTTTCATTTCGGCGAAGAAGCAGGAGCCTGAGTGGATGCTGGAATGGCGTCTCGAGGCCTATCGTCGCTGGCTGACGCTGGAAGAGCCGACCTGGGCGCGCGTCGACTATCCCAAGATCGATTTCAACGACATCTATTATTACGCCGCGCCGAAAAGCACGCCGGGTCCGAAGTCGCTCGATGAGGTCGATCCGGAGCTGTTGAAGGTCTATGAGAAACTCGGCATTCCGCTGCGTGAGCAGGAGATTCTTGCCGGCGTCGAGAAGCCGAAGATCGCCGTCGACGCCGTTTTCGACAGCGTCTCGGTCGTCACCACCTTCAAGGCAGAGCTGAAGAAGGCCGGCGTGATCTTCATGTCGATCTCGGAAGCCATCCGCGAATATCCCGATCTCGTCCGGAAATATCTCGGCTCGGTCGTGCCGACCTCGGACAATTATTATGCGACGCTGAATACGGCTGTCTTCACCGACGGTTCCTTCGTCTTCGTGCCGAAGGGCGTTCGTTGCCCGATGGAGCTGTCCACCTATTTTCGCATCAATGAGAAGGGCACCGGCCAGTTCGAGCGCACGCTGATCATTGCGGAAGAGGGCGCCTACGTCTCCTATCTCGAAGGCTGCACGGCGCCGCAGCGCGATGAAAACCAGTTGCATGCCGCCGTGGTCGAGCTGGTTGCGCTCGACGATGCCGAGATCAAATATTCGACGGTGCAGAACTGGTATCCCGGCGACAAGAACGGCAAGGGCGGCATTTACAACTTCGTCACCAAGCGCGGCGATTGCCGTGGCGACCGCTCGAAGATTTCCTGGACGCAGGTCGAAACCGGTTCGGCGATCACCTGGAAATATCCGTCCTGCATCCTGCGCGGCGACGACAGCCGCGGCGAATTCTACTCGATCGCCGTTTCGAATGGCCATCAGCAGATCGACAGCGGCACCAAGATGATCCATCTCGGCAAGAACACGTCGAGCCGCATCGTCTCCAAGGGCATCGCGGCCGGCGTTTCCAACAACACCTATCGCGGCCAGGTCTCGGCTCACCGCAAGGCGTCGAATGCGCGCAACTTCACCCAGTGCGATTCGCTGTTGATCGGCGACAAGTGCGGCGCCCATACCGTGCCCTACATCGAGGCGAAGAATTCGACGGCGCAGTTCGAGCATGAGGCGACAACCTCAAAGATCTCCGAGGACCAGCTGTTCTACTGCCTGCAGCGCGGCATCCCGACCGAAGCGGCGATCGCGCTGATCGTCAATGGTTTCGTCAAGGAAGTGCTGCAGGAATTGCCGATGGAATTCGCCGTCGAGGCGCAGAAGCTGATCAGCATCTCGCTCGAGGGCTCGGTGGGTTGACATGAGCGAAGCGGACAAGAAGCGCATTCTTGAACGTCTGACGAATATGCGCGGGGAGATATTGGCGAAAATTCGCCCCCGCGAGCTAAGAAACGAGACCGAAACGCCGCCGGAGCAGCCTTATGTGTTTCTCCGGCAGCGCATGGAAAAACCGGGAAAGATCATTCAGGGGATCTCGGATTTTTTCGAATGGGTTGGGCTCGTTACGGTCGCGGTTTTCCGCGTCGTCCGTTTTTTTGCACGATAGCGCCGAGCGCAACATGTCGATGTCCCTTAAAAATTACGCGAGGCTCTTAGTGAGCTGCGCAGAGAAAAACGCAGGAACCAAAGATGCTTGAAATTAAGAACCTTCATGCCCGTATCGCCGAAGACGGCACCGAGATCATCCGTGGCCTGAACCTGACGGTGAAGGCCGGCGAAGTTGCCGCGATCATGGGGCCGAACGGCTCCGGCAAGTCGACGCTCTCCTATGTGCTGTCAGGCCGCAGCGACTACGAAGTCACCGAGGGTGACATTCTCTACAATGGCGAAAGCATTCTCGAGCTCGATCCGGCCGAGCGTGCGGCCAAGGGCATCTTCCTCGCTTTCCAGTACCCGGTCGAAATTCCGGGTGTTGCCACCATGCAGTTCCTGAAGGTGGCGATGAATGAGCAGCGCAAAGCGCGCGGCGAGGACGAGCTGACGACGCCGGATTTCATGCGCCGGGTCAAGGATGCCGCCGGCAAGCTGCAGATCAATACCGAGATGCTGAAGCGCCCGCTGAATGTCGGCTTCTCCGGCGGCGAGAAGAAGCGTGCCGAAATCCTGCAGATGGCGCTGCTCGAACCGAAGCTCTGCGTGCTTGATGAAACCGATTCCGGCCTCGACATCGACGCGCTGAAGATCGTCGCCGACGGCGTCAACGCGCTGCGTTCGCCGGACCGCGCCGTCGTGGTCATCACCCATTACCAGCGCCTGCTCGACTATATCGTGCCCGATACCGTCCACGTGCTCTACAAGGGCCAGGTGATCAAGTCGGGCGACAAGACGCTGGCACATGAGCTGGAAGCCAACGGCTATGCCGATATCATCGGCACGGCGGCCTGAGTTCGGGTGGAAAGGACGACGTCCATGAACATGCAGACGACGAGCCGCCTGACCGCGGCCGAGACGGCGCTGATCGAGGCCTTCAACCAGCAGATCGGCGAGCTGCCGGGCAATGGCGCGGTAACAGCGCTGCGCGACCGGCTTCTCGACGACCTGAAGAAGGCCGGCCTGCCGACGCGCCGGATCGAAGACTGGCATTATACCGACCTCAAGAACCTGCTGCGCACCGTTCCGCCGCAGGCGGGCGATGCCGGCTCGGAGGCTTTGGAGCCGCTCGTTGCCGAGGCCACGGTGCTGGCGGTGATCCAGGGCCATTCCAACCAGAAGGCTGCCGCCGATGGTCTTGGCGTTTCGGCCTATTCCGAACGTCTGCTTGACGGCTCAGCCGCAGGCGGGCTCGATGCGCTCGGCAGCGACGATGCGGTCGGCCGCATCAATGGAAGCTTTGTGCGCGACGGCTATGTCATCGACGTGCCTGCCGATACCGAGCTTGAAAACCCGCTTGAAATCCAGTTCATCCATGCGGGCGGGCAGACACATACGCGCCTTCCTGTGGCCTTTGGCGCCGGTGCCAAGGCGACGGTCATCGAGCGTCACCTCACGGTGACCGGCGATGCGGCCCTCGTGTCCCACGTCAGTGACATCACGGTGGGCGAAGGCACGGAACTGACCTGGATCATCCTGCAGCAGCAGGGAGCCGACGATACGCATCTCGGCCAGATCCGCATCGATCTCGGCGCTGACGCCAAGCTCCGGCTTTTCGTCATCAATGCCGGCGGCAAGCTGGTGCGCCAGGAGCTTAACATCAAGGTGACGGGCGAGGGCGCCGACCTGACGCTGCGCGGCATCAACCTGCTCGGCGGCGACAGCCATACCGACGTGACGATGGTGCTCGGCCACGACGTGCCGAATACCGGCTCGACCGAAGTGATCCGCAATGTCGTCTTCGACCGCGCCAAGGGGGTGTTCCAAGGCATGATCCGGGTCGCGCCCGATGCGCAGAAGACCGACGCCAAGATGGCCTGCAACACGCTGCTGATGTCCGACGATGCCGAATTCTCGGTCAAGCCCGAGCTCGAAATCTTCGCCGACGACGTGCAGTGCGGCCATGGCGCGACGGTGACCGATATCGACGCCAATCATCTTTATTACATGATGGCGCGCGGTATTCCGGAGAACAAGGCGCGGGCCATGCTCGTCAACGCCTTCGTCGCGGAGATCGTCGAGGAACTGGAAGACGAGGCCCTGGTCGAGGCGCTGGAAGGCGTGATTTCGGCCTGGCTCGAAAAGCACGCCTGATCGGATATATCAATGGACAAGATAGTGCCGGCCACGCAATACGACGTCGAAGCCATCCGTCGGGATTTTCCGATCCTGGCGGAGAAGGTGCACGGCAAGCCGCTGGTCTATCTCGATAACGGCGCATCGGCGCAGAAGCCGCAGGTGGTGATCGATGCCATCTCGCATGCCTATTCGCATGAATACGCCAATGTGCATCGCGGCCTGCACTATCTCTCGAATGCGGCCACGGACGCCTATGAGGCAGCGCGCGAGAAGGTGCGCCGCTTCCTCAACGCCCCCTCGGTCAACGACATCGTCTTCACCAAGAATTCGACGGAAGCGATTAACACTGTCGCCTACGGCTGGGGCATGCCGAAGATCGGTGAAGGCGACGAGATCGTCCTGACGATCATGGAGCACCACTCCAACATCGTGCCCTGGCACTTCATCCGCGAGCGGCAGGGCGCCAAGCTTGTCTGGGTGCCGGTGGATGACGAAGGCGCCTTCCATATCGAAGATTTCGAGAAAAGCCTGACGGAGCGCACCAAGCTCGTCGCCATCACCCATATGTCGAATGCGCTCGGCACGATCGTTCCCGTCAAGGAAGTCTGCCGGATCGCGCACGAACGCGGCATCCCGGTGCTGATCGACGGCAGCCAGGGCGCCGTGCATCTGCCTGTCGACGTGCAGGATATCGATTGCGATTGGTACGTCATGACCGGTCACAAGCTCTACGGCCCGTCGGGCATCGGCGTGCTCTACGGCAAGAAAGAGCGGCTTTTC
Organism: Rhizobium leguminosarum; assembly: GCF_002953715.1. Lineage (GTDB taxonomy): Bacteria > Pseudomonadota > Alphaproteobacteria > Rhizobiales > Rhizobiaceae > Rhizobium > Rhizobium leguminosarum_V. The sequence goes on along the minus strand of NZ_CP025012.1, from coordinate 2,190,792 downwards.
GAGATGCGGCCGTTCCAGGGCGGCGGAGAGATGATATTCGAGGTCGCCGAGGATATGGTCACTTATAACGACCCGCCGCATCGCTTCGAGGCCGGCACGCCGCCGATCGTGCAGGCGATCGGGCTCGGTTATGCGCTCGACTACATGGAGAAGATTGGCCGCGAGGCGATCGCCCGCCATGAGGCCGATCTTGCCGCCTATGCGGTCGAGCGGCTGAAATCCGTCAATTCGCTGCGTGTCTTTGGGACGGCGCCCGACAAGGGAAGCATCTTTTCCTTCGAGCTTGCCGGTATCCATGCCCATGACGTCTCGATGGTGATCGACCGGCAGGGTGTTGCGGTGCGGGCCGGCACACATTGCGCCATGCCGCTCTTGAAACGCTTCGGCGTCACATCCACATGCCGTGCATCCTTCGGCATGTACAATACCCGCGCCGAGGTCGATGCCCTGGCCGATGCGCTTGAATATGCGCGCAAGTTCTTTGCTTGAGGAGTGTCCGTGATGAGCCTGGACGAAAGCGAACAGAAGATCGACGTGCGCGAAGGCATCGTGCATTCCAGCATTCCGGCCGATGAGCTGGCTCGGCTGAGCGACGATGTCATCAGCGCGCTGAAGACCGTCTACGATCCGGAGATTCCCGCCGACATCTTCGAACTTGGTCTGATCTACAAGATCGACATCGAAGACGACCGGATGGTGAAAATCATGATGACGCTGACCGCCCCCGGTTGCCCGGTTGCCGGCGAGATGCCCGGCTGGGTCGAAAACGCCGTCGGCGCCGTCGAAGGCGTATCGGGCGTCGAGGTGGCCATGACCTTCGATCCGCCGTGGACGCCGGATCGTATGTCCGAAGAGGCGCAAGTCGCCGTCGGCTGGTACTGACATCCCGCGGTATTGATCCGTTTACTTCAGGGTACTACATTTGAGTCACGATGCGCCGGATCTTGACCCCGGTTGCGGAAGGAGAATGAGCCGATGGGCTTTGCAATCATGAGCATGACGGACGGTGCTGCGGCCCGCGTCAAAGCGATCGTCGAGAATTCGGGTGCTGATGCCAAGGGCGTGCGCGTCGGCATCAAAAAGGGCGGCTGCGCCGGGATGGAATATACCATTGACCTGGTGACCGAGCCCAATGCCAAGGACGATTTGATCGAGCGCGATGGTGCAAAAGTCTGGGTCGAGCCGTCGGCAGCCCTCTATCTGCTCGGCACAGAAATGGGCTTCGAGACGACGACGCTCCGCTCCGGCTTCACCTTCACCAATCCGAACCAGACATCGGCCTGCGGCTGCGGCGAATCCGTCGAGCTGAAGCCCGCCGATCTCGCAGCCCTTGCCGCCCAGCGCCAGGGCGAGCCGGCGCATTCCTGATAGCCGCGCCATTCAGGCTGGCGGGAAATTCTCAGCCAGCCAATTCTCGATGAAATCCGGGCGTGCTCAGTCGCGCTTGATGCTCATCAGCATTTCCCACATGTCGGCGCCGGTCTCGAAGACCACGGCATTTGCCTTGTAGCTCTGCTCGGCTTCGATCAGGTCGGTGAGTTCCGTGGCCGGATCGACATCTGACGTCGTCGGGCTGACGACGGCCTGCACGCCGCCTGACACAACGGAGGTGAGGCTGGTGTTCAGCCTAGCATAGCCCGGCGTGCTGCTGTTTGCGATGTTGTTCGCAATTGCGCCGACCCGCATCGTCTGTGCCCGCATTCCCGAAAGAGCAGTGCTCGCAATACCCGATAGGCTCATCAGCCGTTTCCCCAGAACTGGATGGTAGCCTTGTATGCGCAAGGGCTTAGGGAATGCTGAAGGCTTTGCGTTAGTAAAAGCCTTAGGTCAGGGCCTTGTGTCGTCGCGTCTGTTCAGGATTGGTACGGCACTGTATCCAGGATAAGCGGCAGTGGAGCCTGCGGCGGCGATAAGAGACGCCGCCACCAGGGTCGACATGGGCGATGCGGCGGCTGCAAATGCAAGCGCCGCAGCCAGGATGAGCAACTGGCCGATGATCAGCCGGCGTCGATTGACCGGGTTCCCGAACGACCGCAACGGAGGCCATTCGGGTCCGTGACAGAGCGCTTCATAACAAGTGTCGACGAAAGCTGATCCGTTGGCGGCGGCCTTCGCCAGAAGACCAAATCTTCCGAGTTGGGGATCCTCAAGTGTCCGGATAGTGGTCATGACATTACCCTTTCCAGCCGGCGGCGAGCCGGCTATTCGGCGTTCCGGGTTGTTTCGAACAGGAACCAGGCGCGGCGTTCCGTCTCGTCGATCCAGACTTCGAGCAGGCTGGATGTGGCGACGTCGTTATGCTCGGCGCAAACCTCGTGCGCCTGCTGCATGAACGAGATGAGCTGCTGGTTGTCGTCTTTCAGTTCGGCGAGCATGTCGCGCGGCGTGACGAAATCGGCATCATTGTCGAGAAGGCGCTGCAGCCGGCCGATATGACCGATCGAGCGAATCGTCATGCCGCCGATCTTGCGGGCGCGCTCGGCGATCGCATCGGTCATCGCGAAAATCTGGTCGCCTTGTTCGTCGAGCAGGAGGTGATAATCGCGAAAATGCGGGCCGCTCATATGCCAATGGAAGTTCTTGGTCTTGAGATAGAGGGCAAAGGTATCGGCAAGCAGCGCTGCCAGCGCGCCCGAGATGTCGGCGGTCGCGTTGGAGGCAAGGTCGGACGGAGTGGCAAGCGACGCCTTGCGACGGTTTTCGAGTTCGATACGGTCCATGGCTGTTCTCCCTGGCTGGGGATTTCGGGAATGAGCAATCTGGCTGCGCGGCCGTCAATTTGGCGTTCCTGCTTCGCTGGCCTTGAAAGAACCGTAGAGCAGGTTTGGAAAGCAGGACATTCAATGCTGGTGTAGCCGGACCTATCCTTCTGTTTAGGTCTCAGCGGGCGCCACGAGCGTGGGCATATGATATCAACAAGATCCCCCATACCTATGTATAGTTTCGTGGCCTGCTGCCGGGACGTAAGGTCTGGCTGTCTCTCTCTCGGAAGTGACTTCCATGTGGAGACCGGCACCGCGAATGTGCCGATAGACATCGGCATGTCCCCTCCCGCGCCGAGTCTCGTGGATCCCAATGATCCGCCAGGACCGCTCCGCCCCCTCGGAGCGGTCCGATCTTTTTTAAGAGGATGTCCGCGCCATCTATCGCATGGCATCCTTTTGCATTGATAATAGGCGCTGACCCTCGGCGGATTTGTGGAGCAGGTGATGACCAAGAAGCGGCCGAAAGGCATCGAGAAATACACGGCCCCCGCCGGCGGTTGGGGTGCACTCAAAGCCGTTGCCGAAACCCTTGCGCGCCAGCAGGTCATTGCGCAGGGGGCTGCGACGCTGCTGAAAGCCAATCAGCCCGAGGGCTTCGATTGTCCGGGCTGCGCTTGGCCCGATCCCAAACATACGAGTTCGTTCGAGTTCTGTGAAAACGGCGCCAAGGCGATCACCTGGGAATCCACGGCGAAACGTGCCGGGCCTGACTTTTTCGCGGCGCATATGGTCGCCGAACTGTGGCAATGGAACGACCATCAGCTGGAAGACCAGGGCCGCCTGACGCACCCGCTGGTCTATGATCATGCCAGCGACCGTTACCTGCCGATCGGCTGGGAGGAAGCCTTTACGCTGATCGGCGCCGAACTGCGCAAACTGCCCGATCCTGACATGGCCGAATTCTACACATCGGGACGCGCCTCGAACGAGGCAGCCTTCCTGTTCCAGCTTTTCGTCAGGGCCTACGGCACCAACAATTTTCCCGACTGCTCGAACATGTGCCATGAGGCGACCAGCGTCGGCCTGCCACAGTCAATCGGGGTCGGGAAGGGCACGGTAACCCTCGAAGATTTCGATCATGCCGATGCGATCTTCAGCTTCGGCCACAATCCCGGCACCAACCACCCGCGGATGATGACCACTCTGCATGATGCCGCGAGGCGCGGCGTCCCGATCGTGGTCTTCAATCCCCTGAAAGAACGCGCGCTCGAGAAATTTGCGGCACCGCAGAACCCGGTGGAAATGGCGACTATGTCTTCGACGCCGATCGCATCGGCTTATCATCAGCTGCGCACCGGCGGGGATCTCGCTGCCCTCAAGGGCCTGATGAAGCGGATATTCGAGCGCGACGAGGCCGATATCGCGGCAGGCGGCAAAGGCTTTCTCGACCGGGAATTCATCGAAGCCCACACGATCGGACTGGAGGCGCTCAAGGCCGATATTGCAAAGACGGAGTGGGCGTCGATTCTGAAGAGATCAGGATTGACGCTCGAAGCGCTCGACAGCGCCGTTGATGTCTATCTCAACGCCCGCAACGTCATCCTCTGCTATGGCATGGGCATCACCCAGCACAGCCACGGCACCGCCAATGTTCAGCAGCTTGCCAATTTCCTGATGTTGCGGGGAAATATCGGCCGCCGGGGCGCCGGTATCTGCCCGCTGCGGGGGCATTCGAACGTTCAGGGCGACCGGACCGTCGGAATTACCGAGATCCCCAACACGGCGCTTCTCGACGGCATGGAGAAGGCCTTTGGCTTTCGCCCGCCGGAGGAGAAGGGCCATAACGCCGTCGAGGCCATCGAGGCGATCATCGAAGGCCGGTCGAAGGCGCTGGTCTGCCTCGGCGGCAATCTCGCCGTCGCCATATCCGATCCGGAGGTGACGTTCGAAGGCATGCGCAAGCTCGACCTTGCGGTCCATCTGGCGACAAAACCCAACCGCTCGCACCTGCTGATCGCCCGAACCTCCATCATCCTTCCTGTCCTCGGCCGCACCGACCAAGACATTCAGGAGACGGGACCACAATCGGTGACCGTCGAGGATTCCATGTCGATGGTGCACGCCTCGCGCGGCTTCCTGAAGCCGCCCGGCGACCAGTTGAGGTCCGAACCGGCCATTATTGCCGGCATCGCCAAGGCAACGCTTGGCGCTAAATACGATATCGACTGGGACGGGATGGTCGCTGACTACAACCGCGTTCGGGAAAAGATCGAAGTGGTCTTTCCCGATTTCCAAGATTTCAACAGCCGTGTCAGGAAACCGGGTGGTTTCCGGCTGACGGTGGCGGCCTCCGACCGGCAATGGCGCACGCCCTCAGGAAAAGCACAGTTCCTCATCGCGCCTGGCCTGGAGGAAGATCCGCGCCTTGCAGACGCAGACACACTGGTTCTGACAACGCTGCGCAGTCACGACCAGTACAACACGACAATCTACAGCCTTGACGACCGCTATCGAGGTGTCTTCGGCCGCCGTGACGTGATCTTCATGAACAGCGGGGATCTCTCCGCACGCGGCCTCGCCGATGGCGATAAGGTTGATATCGAGTCGGTCGCTGAAACCAGCAGCAGGGCGGTTAGAGGCTTTACCGCCGTGGCCTACGACATCCCGGTTGGCTCCATCGCCGGATATTATCCCGAGATGAACAGGGTCATCGCGCTTGGCGATTACGACCGGAAATCGGGAACGCCTGCCTACAAAGGCGTGCCGGTGAAGGTGCAGAAGTCCGCGTGAGGACGGGGCAAGCGGGCTTCGGCTATCGCGACGCCACCCAGTCGTGCCAATCGCTTTCATTGCCGTTGAACACGTTGAGGTCGATCTTGCCGTCAACGCCATCGGAAAGGCCGGAGCCGGAATATTGCCAGAAGAGCCACTTGCGGCCCGGATAGACCTTGGAGGGGTGAGCGGCCACGGAGCGCAGCCAGAAGGGGTAGTCGAGCAGTTGGCCCTTCAAGTTGTCGCGGTAGAAGTCCGGCGCCGTGTAGATGATCGGGCGCTGGCCGTAATAGCGCTCCAGCTTGTCCATGAAGACCTGCATCTTTTCCCGGACACGTGTAGGCGAGATGCGCCTCTTGCAGCTCGATTCGCCATTCCATTCAACGTCGATGACGGGCGGAAGAGCGTTGGCTTCCCTTGGCACGTTGCGGATGAACCAGTCGGCCTGCTCGCCGGCTGTCCGGCACCAATAGAAGAAGTGATAGGCGCCGTGTTTCAGGCCGGCTTCCTTGGCCCGGCGCCAGTTCTTCTTGAACATCGGATCGAGGTGATCGCCGCCGTCGGTCGCCTTGATGTAGACGAAGTTCGCGCCTTGCCGCCGCAACGTCTCCCAATCGATCTCGCCCTGCCAGCGCGACACGTCGACGCCGTGCACGGCAAGCTTTCTCGGCGAGGTGGAGCCGAAGTTGATCGGCTTGGCATCGCGGAAGTGGTGGCCGTAAATTTGGCCGCGTGTCGGCGACCTCGTGCCGATATCGGGCATCGCATTGCCGGCAGGGTTGGTCGGCATCAGCAGGGCGACCGGCTTTTCCGTCGGCATCGGCATGCCGACCGGCCTGTCTGCGGGCACCAGCGCCTGCGGCTCTGGAACCTCTCCTGTCCAGCTCAACGCCTGCTGCGGCGGGCTTGCCTGCGGCGCAGGATCGCCCACGGCGGCAGCCGGTATCGGGCCGCTCGGCTGGGTGATGGCGTTGGTCGTTTCCCGCGACGGTACAGGGGTGAGCACATCTTCGGCGCCAGAACTGGCGGCGCATCCCGAGAGGATCAGGGCGGCGAGGAGGATTGCTGGCACAGCCGATGGACGCATAAGAACCTGCACGCAAAACAAGGGATCGACGGTGATCCATGTTGATGGAAGCCGCCTTTATGAATTGCTAACAGAGACTTGCTAAGAAAGGTTAAATTTGATCCTTGAGCGCCAAAGCATGCAGCCCCTCCCAACCTGTGGAAGGGGCTTTGCCTGACGCTGCTACTCGGCCGCCTCGGCGTAGCTTTCCACCAGCGGGCAGGTGCAGATCAGGTTGCGGTCATCGTAGACGTTGTCGACGCGGTTGACCGGCGACCAGTATTTGTCGACGCGGAAGGCGCCGGGCAGGAAGCCGGATCTGAGACGGCCGTGCCGGAGTGGTACGACAGCCTCAGCGACTGGCTCTCATGCCCGCTATTAGAATATCGATGAGTTGCCTTGCCGCATCCCGCCAGGCGGGGCCACAGCTGATGCTCGCGCCGCCCGCCAGGGCGCGCAGGATATCGAGCGGGTCCATCGCCAGACGGATTTCATCGGCGGCGACTGCGCGATCCACCAGCAGATTGACCGCACCTATGATCAAATCGGCAGAATCGGCATAGAGCTCGGAGGTGCCGCCGACCAAAGAATCCAGCACCTCGGACATGCCGTGTTTCGTCACGACATAATCCACGAACTGCGCGAGCCACAGGCGAAGCGCTTCGACAGGCGGATGCGTCTCGGCAAGGCTTTTGGCGGCAGCGGCAAGCTGCGCCGTCTCGTTGCGGTAGATGGCGGAAACCAGTGCATCGCGCGTCGGGAAATGGCGATAGAGCGTGCCGATTCCGACGCCGGCGATGCGGGCGATTTCCTCCAGGCTGGCGCTGGAACCCTTGTCGGCAAAGACGGTCTTTGCCGTTTCCATCAGCAGAAGACGATTGCGTTCGGCATCCGCACGCGGCTTTCGGATGGTGGGCTCGTCACTTTTTTCGGCCATTTCCGAAAAGTCCCCTTGATAAGCGGAGGCGCCCTCCATATTTATCTGGAGGCATCCTCCTTTTATTTCATTTGAGGCCGGCGGGCAATGGTCCACCAGCCTGGAGCGGTGCGTCCATAGTCAAGGAGATAATCATGAGTGGACCTTTTGGCGCGATATCGACTACCGATGAGCTGCTCGCCGGCGTCGATCTCAAGGGCAAGCGTGTTCTGGTGACGGGTGTTTCGGCCGGCCTCGGCGTGGAAACCGCGCGCGTGCTGGCAACCCATGGAGCGCAGGTGGTGGGTACGGCACGCGACCTTGCAAAGGCGAGGGCGGCAACGGAAATCGTGCGCGCCGGTGCGGCCAATGGCGGCAGCCTTGTTATCGTCGAGCTTGATCTTGCCTCCCTGGCAAGCGTGCGCGCCTGTGCCGATGCGCTCATTTCGGATGGCCGCCCTTTCGATGTCGTCATTGCCAATGCCGGCGTGATGGCCGCTCCCTTCGGCCGCACCGCCGATGGCTTCGAAACGCAGTTCGGCACCAACCATCTCGGTCATTTCGTGCTGGTCAACCGCATCGCACCGCTCGTCAAATCGGGCGGCCGAGTGGTGATCGTCGCATCCTCGGGCCATCGCATGGCACCTTTCAGCCTCGACGATCTCAATTTCGAGAGCAAGACCTATGAGCCCTGGGCGGCTTATGCCCAGTCGAAAACCGCAAATATCCTGTTCGCCGTGGAACTTGACCGGCGCCTCAAGGAGCGCGGCATCCGTGCAACGGCACTGCATCCCGGCGGCATCCAGACCGAGCTCGACCGTCATCTCGACCCTGACATGATTGAAGGCCTGATAGCGCAGATCAACGCAGCACTCGCCGCCGAGGGCAAGCCGCCCTTCCAGTGGAAGACGATCCCGCAGGGTGCGGCTACCTCCGTCTGGGCAGGTTTCGTCGCCCCGGCAGACGCGGTCGGCGGCAGATATTGCGAGAACTGCCACGTCTCCGAAGTGACGGATGCGGAGATCAGCCCGATTTCCGAAGGCGTGCGCCCCTACGCGCTCGATCCCGAGACAGCCAGGGCATTGTGGGCCAAAAGCGAGGATATGGTCGGCGAGCGCTTCTAGAGCATGATGCCGAAAAGTGTAAGCGGTTTTCGGACGACATCATGCTCTAATTATATAATGTAGAACAGGATTCAGATTTTAGGCCGAGCGGGCCTAAAATCATCCTGTTCTAGGCCGTAAACCGGCACGCTTCGACGCTGATAGAGAGCAGGGGAACTGGGAAACTGGTGCCTCTGCCGAGGAATTGAACCTGGATCGGCTGCTAACCAGACAGCTGCTCTTACGTTGAGCTACGCGGGGCGTAGCGTGTTATGCCAGAAATGACGTTCGCAGGCGAACGGAGCTTCGATTGACGGTTAGAGAGCAAGGTTAGCTGCGCATTTCTATCGGAATTAGGAAAGCCCCTCCCATGATGGAAGGGGCTTGGATTGCTCGGCCCGTCGCTACAGCGTCAGGCTTGACCGCTATTCGGCGGCCTCTGCGTAGCTTTCCACCGGCGGGCAAGTGCAGATCAGGTTGCGGTCGCCATAGACATTGTCGACGCGGTTGACCGGTGACCAGTATTTGTCGACGCGGAAGGCGCCGGGCGGGAAGCAGGCCTGTTCGCGCGAATAGGGACGATCCCATTCGCCGACGAGGTCTTCCACCGTGTGCGGCGCGTTCTTCAGCGGGTTGTTCACCTTGTCCATGCGGCCATCCTCGATGGCACGGGCTTCCTCGCGGATCGCCAGCATCGCCTCGCAGAAACGGTCGAGTTCGGCCTTGGTCTCGCTTTCCGTCGGCTCGATCATCAGCGTGCCGGCGACTGGCCAGCTCATGGTCGGCGCATGGAAGCCGCAGTCGATCAGCCGCTTGGCGACGTCGTCGACCGTGACGCCTGAGCTGTCGACCAGCGGGCGGGTGTCGATGATGCATTCATGCGCGACGCGGCCGGTCTCCGACTTGTAGAGCACGTCATAGGCGCCCTTCAGCCGGGTGGCGATATAGTTGGCGTTGAGGATCGCCACCTTGGTCGCCTGCGTCAGGCCTTCGCCGCCCATCATCAGGCAATAGCTCCAGGAGATCGGCAGGATCGAGGCGGAGCCGAAGGCGGCGGCTGAAACCGCACCCGAACGGCCGTCGGTTTCGGGATGGCCGGGCAGATAGGGGGCCAGATGCGCCTTGACGCCGATCGGGCCCATGCCGGGTCCGCCGCCGCCATGCGGAATGCAGAAGGTCTTGTGAAGGTTCAAGTGCGAAACGTCGGAGCCGATGTCACCGGGGCGGGACAGGCCGACCATGGCATTCATGTTGGCGCCGTCGAGATAGACCTGGCCGCCATGCTCATGCACCAGATCGCAGATTTCCTTGACGGTCTCCTCGAAGACGCCGTGCGTCGAAGGGTAGGTAATCATGCAGCAGGCTAGGTTTGCCGCATGCTGCTCCGCCTTGGCGCGGAAATCGTCGAGATCGATATCGCCGTTTTCACGCACCTTGACGACGACCACCTTCATGCCGACCATCTGGGCAGAAGCCGGGTTGGTGCCATGCGCAGAGGTCGGGATCAGGCAGACGTCGCGATGGGTATCGCCATTGGCGATATGATAGTTGCGGATCGTCAGCAGCCCGGCATATTCGCCCTGTGCGCCGGAATTCGGCTGCATGGAGAAGGCGTCGTAGCCGGTGATGGCGCAGAGCTTTTCGATCAGGTCGTCGATCATCTCGCGGTAGCCGAGCGCTTGGTCGGGTGGCACGAAGGGATGGATGTCGGAAAATTCCGGCCAGGTGATCGGCAGCATTTCCGCCGTCGCGTTGAGCTTCATCGTGCAGGAGCCGAGCGGGATCATGGAGCGGTCGAGCGCCAGATCGCGATCGGAAAGCCGGCGGATGTAACGCGTCATCTCGCTTTCGGCGCGGTTCATGTGGAAGATCGGATGGGTGAGGTAATCGCTGGTCCGAAGCAGGCCCTTCGGCAGGCGGTAGGAAGGCTCGAAATCGGCAATGGTGAAATTGCCGCCGAAGGCGCGCCAGACGGCTTCGAGCGTCGCCGGCCGGGTGCGTTCGTCGAGGCTCATGCCGATTTTGGTTTCGCCGACCTTGCGCAGATTGACGCCTTCGGCGACGGCGGCACGCAGGATGAGGCCCTGCATGTGGCCGACATCGACGGTGATCGTGTCGAAGAAAGTGTCGGGTTCGACCTTGTAACCGAGATTTTCCAGCCCCTTGGCCATCAGCACGGCTTTCTGGTGCACCTGCTGGGCGATCGCCTTGATGCCCTTCGGGCCGTGGAAGACGGCGTACATCGAGGCCATGACGGCCAGCAGCACCTGGGCGGTGCAGATGTTCGACGTCGCCTTCTCGCGGCGGATGTGTTGCTCACGGGTCTGCAGCGACAGGCGATAGGCGCGGTTGCCGCGGGCGTCGACGGAAACGCCGACGAGGCGGCCGGGCATCGAGCGCTTGATGGCATCCTTGACCGACATGTAGGCTGCATGCGGACCGCCGTAACCGACCGGGACACCGAAGCGCTGCGAGGATCCGACGGCAATATCGGCGCCCATTTCGCCGGGCGATTTCAGCAGCGTCAGCGCCAGGATATCGGCGGCGACGATCGCGATGGCGCCAGTCTGGTGCAGGCGCGAGATCAGGCCGGTAAAATCATGCACGTGACCGTGCGTGCCGGGATACTGGAAGATCGCGCCGAAGACGTCGACAGGATCGAGATCGGTGAAGGGATTGCCGACGATGACGCTCCAGCCGAGCGGCTCGGCGCGGGTGCGGATGAGGGCGATGGTCTGCGGATGGCAGTCGGCATCGACGAAGAAGGCTTTTGCCTTCGACTTGGCGACGCGCTCGGCAATCGCCATGCCTTCGGCGGCAGCAGTCGCCTCGTCGAGCAGAGAGGCGTTGGCGACGTCGAGGCCGGTGAGGTCGCAGACCATCGTCTGGTAGTTCAGGAGCGCTTCCAGGCGGCCCTGGCTGATCTCCGGCTGGTAAGGCGTATAGGCGGTGTACCAGGCCGGGTTTTCCAGGATGTTGCGCTGGATGACCGGCGGCGTGATCGTGCCGTAATAACCCTGGCCGATCAGCGAGACCAGCACCTTGTTCTTGTTGGCGGTCTCGCGCAGCTTGTCGAGCGCCTCGCGCTCGGTCATCGGCGCGCCCCAGACGAGCGGCGCCTTCTGGCGGATCGAGGGCGGCAGCGTCGCGTCGATCAGGCCGTCGAGGCTGTTGTAACCGATCACCTTCAGCATGTCGGTCATCTCGGCCGGCGAGGGGCCGATATGGCGGCGATTGGCGAAATCGTAGGGCTGATAGTCGGTGAACTGGAATTCTGTCGGCGTCGTCATTACGCAGTGAGCTCCTTGTAGGCCGCCTCGTCGAGCAGGCCATCGGCGTCCGCAGCATTTGCAAGCTTGAGCTTGAAGAACCAGCCGGCGCCCTGAGGATCGGAATTGACCAGCGACGGATCTGCAACGATGGCCGGATTGACCTCGGTGATCTCGCCGTCAAGCGGACAATAGACGTCTGAAGCAGCCTTGACGGATTCAACGGTCGCGGCATTGCCGTTCTTGGAGAAGGTCGCGCCAACTTCCGGCAGTTCGACGAAAACCAGGTCGCCGAGCTGATCGACGGCATAGGTGGTGATTCCGACCGTCGCAACGCCGCCTTCGATCTTCAGCCATTCGTGTTCTTCGGTAAATTTCAGCATTGTTCGTCCTCTCTGGAAAAGGTTTAGCGTTTGTAGGTCGGTGTGACGAAGGGCAGGGCGCTGACGGCGGTCGGCAGATATTTGCCGCGCACCTCGGCGTAGACGAGTGTGCCTGCCGCGGCATGGGAGAGCGGCACGTAGCCCATGGCGACGGGGCCTTCGACGCTGGGGCCAAAGCCGCCCGAGGTGACTTCGCCGATTTCGACCTTGCCCTCGGCATCGGCATAGAGCTTGGCATGGCCGCGCACCGGCGCCTTGCCTTCCGGCTTCAGGCCGACGCGGCGGCGCGCGGCGCCGTTTTCGAGTTCGGACAGGATGCGGCCAGAGCCCGGGAAGCCGCCGGCGCGCGCGCCGTTGCCGCGCCTTGCCTTCTGCATGGCCCATTCCAGCGCCGCCTCGACCGGCGAGGTGGTCGTGTCGATATCGTTGCCGTAGAGGCAGAGGCCGGCTTCCAGGCGCAGCGAATCGCGGGCGCCAAGGCCGATCGCCTGGACATCGGGATGTTCGAGTAACCGCATGGTGACATCCACGGCCTTGTCTGATGGAATCGAGATCTCGAAGCCGTCCTCGCCGCTATAGCCGGAGCGGGAAACAAGACAGGAAACATCGTGCAGGCGGCAGTGGCGCACGTCCATGAATTTCATCGCCGCGACGTCGGCCCAGAGTTCGGCGAGAACCTCGACCGCGCGCGGTCCCTGCAGCGCGATCAAAGCACGGTTGAGAAGGGTGATGTCGCACTGATCGCCGATATGGGCCTGCAGATGAGCGAGATCGGCCTCCTTGCAGGAAGCGTTGACGACGATGAAAAGGTGATCGTCGAGATGAGTGATCATCAGATCGTCGAGAATGCAGCCGGTATCATCGGTGAAGAAGCCATAACGCTGGCGGCCTTCGGCAAGGCCAAGGATATCGACCGGCACCAGGCTTTCGAGCGCCAGCGCTGCATCCTCGTACCTGCCCGATTTCGCCTTCACGATGACCTGGCCCATGTGGGAGACATCGAAGAGGCCGGCTTCGGCGCGGGTATGAACATGCTCCTTCATGACGCCTGCGGGGTATTGCACCGGCATGTCGTAACCCGCGAACGGCACCATGCGGGCGCCGAGCGAAAGATGCAGGGCATGCAGCGGGGTTTTCTTCAGGGCAGCAGTATCGTCCAAAAGACGCCTCCGGGGTTTGCGCCTTCTCGCGAAGGCGCGGGCTCAAATCTGAAGGCGCGGCTGCGCACTTCTCTCCTGAGCCCCCTCTGTCCCTTTGCCTGAGATTGTTATCCCTTCGGCGAGCGTTTCGAGAACGCTTCTCTCCAGAGTTCCGTCTGCCCCTTGCTGGTCCTTTTGCCTGAGAGTTTCCGGGGCGGTTGCTCCTTCGGCACCGGTGGCGAAAGCACCGGCTTCTCCCAACAAGGTTGGCGCAATTATCCGGCGGGTGCAGCGCTTGGCAAGGCCAAATGTCGTGACCGGACAATTTTTTGTCGCCATATCCCGGCCAAGCCCCGATCTGCGGCAAATCTGTTTTTGCATTCCGTGGGGAAACCGGCTATCGCGACATGCTGTTGAAGGGGATCTCATGCGGCAGACCGGACTGAAAGCGACGCTCTTCCTGCGCATGCTTTGCGCATTGAGCCTGCTTTTGCTTGGCCTTGCCCACCAGGCACCTCAGGCTGTCGCCTCCGAAGGCTACGATGCAGCGGCCTATGTGCTGCCCGACGGTACCTTCGCCTCGCTCTGCATCACCGTGAAGGACACCGACGGCAAGACGGTCGCCTTCAAGCCGAATTGCGAAGCCTGCCGGCTGTCGGCCTCCGTCATCCTGCCGGCGCCGAATGTGGACTCCTGGCTCGAGCGCAAGCTCGCCGCGCTGATCAACGCGCCGATCGAAATATCAGCCATTACCGGCGCAAGCGCTGTCAGCCGGCCGAATTCCCGCGCACCTCCCATCCTCGCCTGATCTGCTTCCGCAACCCATGACGCAGCATGCCGGTCCGCCCGAGAGAGGTTCGTGGCCGGCGAGGAGATATCCGAGATGAAAACTATCAAGACATATGGCAAGACATTCGGGCTTGCCGCCCTTCTTTACGCGACCGCCTTTGCCGGCGCCGAGGCGCATGTGAGCTTCCTCGACAGAGAGGCGAAGCAGGACAGCACCATTCTTGCCACGCTGCAGGTGCCGCACGGCTGCGACGGCAAGGCGACAACGGAAGTGCGGGTCAAGCTGCCGGAAGGCTTCGTCTTCGCCAAACCGCAGCCGAAGGCCGGCTGGGAGCTTGAGGTGGTCAAGGGCGACTACCAGAAGACCTACGACAATCACGGCGACAAGGTGAAGACGGGCGTGATCGAAGTGCGCTGGAAGAACGGCAATCTCTCCGACGATTTCTACGATACCTTCGTCATCCAGGGTAAGGTATCAGGCGTCGAGGCCGGCACCTCGCTCGCCTTTCCGGTGACGCAGATGTGCGGCGAGACGGTGACGGCTTGGGATCAGGTGGCGGCGGAAGGCGGCGACGCGCATGGACTGAAAAGCCCGGCGCCGCTGTTGAAGGTCGTCGCCGGCGAAGACCATGGCCACGACCATGACGATATGGCCGGCATGAACATGTCCGGCATGGGCGCTGCCGCACCGGCTGGAGAAACGGTCAAGGCCGGCGATCTCGAAATTTCCGGCGGATTCGCCAAGGCAATGCTGCCCGGCCAGCCGGTCGGCGGCGGCTTTTTCACGGTGAAGAACAACGGTAAGACGGACGATCGCTTGCTGTCCGTGACGTCGCCTGTATCAGGCGAGGTTCAGATCCACGAGATGGAGACCAAGGATAACGTCATGCGGATGCGTCAGCTGAAGGACGGCATCGCCATCGCCGCTGGCGAGACGGTCAAGCTTGAGCCCGGCAACCTGCATCTGATGTTCCAGAAGGTGAAGTCGCCGTTCAAGCAGGGCGACACGGTGCCGGTGACGCTGACCTTCGAAAAGGCCGGCAAGGTCGATCTGGTCCTGCAGGTGCTCTCAGCCCAGGGCAAGTGAGAGCAGCGATTCAAAGTGCTACAGCGTCCTTTGCGCGTCTGAAAAGATGCGCGGCGCTGTAGTTAAAACAAAAAGCCCGCGACTGTCTTCGCAGTCGCGGGCTTTCGTTTGGGAGGCGATCGCCTCAGACGTCTTCGTAGGATCGCAGCGCCTGTTTCAGGCCGGCCTGCGGCTGGCGATTGCCCTTCGCCATCAAGTCGAGTGCAACTTCGGTCGACTGGATGATGCTGGAGGGCTCGTCTATTTCCTCGGTGCCTTCGGCCTGCAACTGCCGGTCGGCAACGCGCCGTGCGTCGCGCGCCGCAGTGCTCGTCGCGACACGCTGCGGGATTCGGAGTGACTCGAAAGCAACAGCGGCGGTGTTGGCCGATATGGACAGGAGCTGGGTCATGCCAATCACCGTATCGGCATGATCTTGGCGCCATCATAAGAAAATCATTGGCATTTTACAAAATGGTAAGAATTCATATGAGCTCGATTGGAATCACTTTCGCAAGGCGGTAAATCCGGCTCATGATCCAGGCTCTCCTTGTCGCCTTCGGCGGCGCTATCGGTTCCGTTCTCAGGTATTATGTCGGCCAGTGGGCGCTGAGGCTGATGGGCCCGGCATTCCCCTGGGGCACGCTCGCCGTCAATGTCGTCGGCTGCTTCGTCATCGGCGTCTTCGCCGAGCTCATCGCGCGGAAGTTCAACGCCTCAACGGAACTGCGCCTTTTGCTGATCACCGGTTTCCTCGGTGGCTTCACCACTTTTTCGGCCTTCTCGCTGGATGCCATCTCGCTGTTCGAACGCGGCGAGGCTGTCGCCGGCGGCATTTATATCGCTGCGAGCGTCGGATTTTCGATGGCGGCCGTCATCGCAGGCCTTGCTGTCATGCGCGCTTTGGCCTGATCTCTTTTCCGGTTTCCGTTTTGTGTGAAAATGCTCTAAAGGCTGCGGCAAGAACGCCGGCTTGGCCCGCGCAGCAATTTCCGAAAGATTTCTTATGGCTGGCATAGAACATATCAAGGTTGAACCCGACGAAGCCGGCATGCGGCTCGATCGCTGGTTCAAGGTGCACTTTCCGGGGCTCGGTTTCGGCCCGCTGCAGAAGCTGCTGCGCTCCGGCCAGGTGCGCGTCGACGGCGGACGTGTCAAATCGGATGCGCGCGTGCAGCCCGGCCAGACGGTGCGCGTGCCGCCGCTCGATGTCGATGCCAAGCTGAAATCCGGACCGATCGCCGGCAAGGATCTCAAGCATTCGACCGATTTCGAACTCCTGTCGCGCATGGTGCTGCACGAGGACGACAAGGTGATCGTGCTCAACAAGCCACCCGGTCTTGCCGTGCAGGGTGGCTCCGGCGTCGCCAGACATATCGACCAGATGCTCGAAGCCTGGACCAGCCCGAAGGGCGAGAAGCCGCGGCTCGTTCACCGTCTCGACCGCGACACCTCGGGCGTTCTCGTCATCGCCCGCACGCGCGGCGCCGCGCAGAAGCTGACGGCGGCCTTCCGCGAGCGCGACACCAAGAAGACCTACTGGGCGCTGGTCAAGGGTGTGCCGCGCAAACACGAGGACAAGATCTCGACCTGGCTCGTCAAGGAGCCGACGGCCGACGGCGACCGCATGCGCATCGCCAAGCACGGCGAGGACGGAGCAGATCACGCCGTTTCCTTCTATCGTGTGCTCGAAACCGCCGCCCAGAACCTCGCCTGGCTGGAGATGGAACCCTATACCGGACGGACCCATCAGCTGCGTGTGCACGCGCTGCATATCGGCCATCCGATCATCGGCGATCCGAAATATTTCGACGACGATCCGAATTGGGATTTTCCTGGCGGCGTCCAGAAGAAGCTGCATCTGCACGCGCGTCACATCGACATTCCGCACCCCTCCGGCGGGCGCCTGCGGATCAGCGCGCCGCTGCCGTCGCATATGGTGCAAACCTGGAACCTTCTCGGCCTCGATCTCGCCAGCGCCGAAAGGGACGCCGAATGAAACTGGCGCTTTTTGATTGCGATGGCACCCTGGTCGATAGCGCCGGCCTGATCCACGAAACCATGCGCAGGACCTTCGATAAGTTCGGCAAGCCGGAACCGCGCTTTGAAGACACCAAGGCCATTATCGGCCTGTCCCTCGATATTGCGATTGCCCGCATGCAGGGCAGGCAGCATGTGGAGCAGGAAGACATCGACATGACGGCGCATTACAAATCGCTGTTCTCGATCGTGCGTCAGGATCTCGATTACAAGGAGCCGCTGTTTCCCGGCATCCGCGAGATGATCGACGCGATCAGTGGACGCGATGACCTGCTGATCGGCGTGGTGACGGGCAAATCCAGGCGCGGGCTCAAGCTCGTGATGGAGACGCATGGCTTCGACAAGCATTTCATCGTCGCACGCACCGCCGACGATTGCCCCTCCAAACCGCATCCGGCCATGGTGACGGAATGCTGCGATGAAACCGGCATGAATGCTGCCGACACCATTGTCATCGGCGATGCGGTTTACGATATGCAGATGGCAAAGGCTGCCGGCGCCAAGGCGATCGGCGTTGCCTGGGGCTATGCCAGTGTGGGTGAGCTGATCGCCAACGGCGCTGATGCGATCGCCTACCATCCAAACGAGATATTGCGTCATTTTTCCTGAGGTGAGCCCATGCGCGATCTGCTGAACGACCTTTCCGAAGGCCTGAGCCATCCCGATCCCATCCGCCGCGCGCAGATCCAGATGAAGAAGCCGCTGCCGAAGCGCTTCTATACCGGCGTCTCCGTTGCCGAGCACGAGGCTGGTTTTGCGATCACGCTCGACGGCAAGATGGTGCGCACGCCGGCGCGCCAGGTTCTCGCCGTGCCGACCGAGGCACTCGCGCGGCTTGTCGCCGCCGAATGGCAGGTGCAGGGCGAAGAGATCAACCCGGTGAGCATGCCGGTGACCCGGCTCGTCAACACCGCAATCGACGGCGTTGCCGCCAACGCGCAGGCGATCTTCGAGGATATATTGCGCTTTTCATCCAGCGACCTCATCTGCTACCGCGCCGAGGAGCCGGAACTGTTGGTCGAACGCCAGGCCGAGCACTGGGATCCGGTGATCGACTGGGCAGCGACCGATCTCGGCGCCCGCTTCATCCTCGTCGAAGGGGTGATGCCGCAGGAGCAGCCGCGCGAGGCGACGGCCGCCTTCGCCGTTACGCTCGCGAGATATGATAGCCCGATGGCGCTGGCCGCCCTCCACACAGTCACCACGCTGACCGGCTCGGCGATCCTGGCGCTTGCCTTCGCCGAGGGCCGGGTGACGGTGGAGGAGGCCTGGTCGCTTGCCCATCTCGACGAGGACTGGACGATCGAGCATTGGGGCAGCGACGAGGAAGCCGAGCAGCGGCGGGCCAAGCGCTTTGCCGAGTTCAAAGCCGCAGCGGATGTTTTTTTCGCCCTAAGCGCCTGAAACATATTGCCTTCCAATGCATTATGACGAAGTCTGCGACTCCAACGGGGTGGTGCGGGATTTTGCAATGAATTGGCTGAGGTCGTGTTTTTGCCGGGCCGCACTTGTCTGTATCGCGCTCACGGCCTGCGTCAGCCTCTCGGCCACCAAGCCGGAGGCGCCGGTCTATGATGTGCGCAGCGCCGTCGTTCTCTCCGGTCCGAACATGCCGGCCGAGCTGCTTTCCGGCATCAACGACCGCGTCAACGCGGCGATCAACGCCACCGTGCGCGACACCGTGCTGCCGCGGGTGGTGCTGACGATCCGCGTGGTTTCTATCCAAAAGGGTCTCGGCTTCCAGAAGGACCGCAACGTCGCCAAGATCAGCATCGACGCGGCCTCGGTCGAGGACGGCTCGGTCATCGCCGTCAGCGCCTTCGACGTCACCAGCATCGCTGCCGATCCCAAGCTTGCCGATGAGATCCTGGCCGAGGACGCCGCAGCAAGGATACGCTCGGTTTTCTCACTCAGCGGGCGCGGGCGCTAAATAGTTAGAGCATGATGTTGACCGAAAACCGCGCACACTTTTCGGCATCATGCTCTAGCACATAATCTAACCGCCGGCCGCCCGCAGCGGCGAGGGAGATCGCATGAAGGAAATTCTCGAGGAACTGGAACGGCGTCGCGGCATCGCCCGCCTCGGTGGCGGCGAGGCGCGCATCGACGCCCAGCACAAACGCGGCAAGCTGACGGCGCGCGAGCGCATCGACCTCTTCCTCGACGAAGGCTCCTTCGAGGAGTTCGACATGTTCGTCGAACACCGCTCTACCGATTTCGGCATGGATAAGAGCCGGATTGCCGGCGACGGCGTCGTCACCGGCTGGGGCACGGTCAATGGTCGTACGGTGTTCGTCTTCGCCAAGGACTTCACCGTCTTCGGCGGCTCGCTATCGGAAGCGCATGCCGAGAAGATCATGAAGGTGCAGGACATGGCGCTGAAGAACCGCGCGCCGATCGTCGGCATCTATGATGCCGGCGGCGCCCGCATCCAGGAGGGCGTGGCGGCCCTCGGCGGTTATGCCGAAGTATTCCAGCGCAATGTGCTCGCCTCCGGCGTCATACCGCAGATCTCGGTGATCATGGGTCCCTGCGCCGGCGGTGACGTCTATTCGCCTGCGATGACCGATTTCATTTTCATGGTGCGCGATACCTCCTATATGTTCGTCACCGGTCCCGATGTGGTGAAAACCGTGACCAACGAGACGGTGACGGCCGAAGAACTCGGCGGCGCCGTGGTGCATACGGTGCGCTCGTCGATCGCCGATGGCGCCTATGACAATGATGTCGAAACGCTCTTGCAGGTTCGCCGGCTGATCGATTTCCTGCCGCTTTCGAATACCGCGCCGCTGCCGGAGATCGAATGTTACCAGTCGGTGACTGAGATCGACACCTCGCTCGACACGCTGGTGCCGGCGAGTTCCAACAAGCCTTACGACATCAAGGAACTGATCCGGAAGGTGGCCGACGAGGGGGATTTCTTCGAGATCCAGACGAGCTTTGCCAAAAACATCGTCTGCGGCTTCGGCCGCGTCGAAGGCTCCACCGTCGGTTTTGTCGCCAACCAGCCGATGGTGCTGGCCGGCGTTCTCGACAGCGACGCCTCACGCAAGGCGGCCCGTTTCGTGCGCTTCTGCGACTGCTTCAATATTCCGATCGTCACCTTCGTCGACGTGCCGGGCTTCCTGCCGGGTACGGCGCAGGAATATGGTGGCCTCATCAAGCACGGCGCCAAGCTGCTCTTCGCCTATGCCGAGGCGACGGTGCCGAAGCTCACCGTCATCACCCGCAAGGCCTTCGGCGGCGCCTATGACGTGATGGCGTCGAAACATCTGCGCGGTGATCTCAACTATGCCTGGCCGACGGCGCAGATCGCCGTGATGGGCGCCAAGGGCGCCGTCGAGATCATCTTCCGCAAGGATATCGCCGATCCGGAGAAGATCGCCGCCCATACGAAAATGTACGAGGACCGGTTTCTCTCACCCTTCGTTGCCGCCGAGCGTGGTTATGTCGACGAAGTGATCATGCCGCATTCCACCCGGCGGCGGCTGGCGCGCGGGCTGAAGATGCTGCGCAACAAGGATCTCGCCAATCCGTGGAAGAAACACGACAACATCCCGCTCTGACGGCTGCCGGCGATTAAAACTGTCCGGTCAGGTGTTTAGCCGCTGTCGAAAAAGTGAACGGCCGTCAGCGATCCGTGTGTTCAATCCTTGCCAAGGACAGGCTAACGCTCGGCTCTTATTGTTTTAAAGGAGAGGTTTAATGTCAACTTTCGAGCGTCTTTCCGCCTATCGCCCCTATGGGCTGGCCGCTCTCAGAATCATCACCGCGCTGCTGTTCATCGAACACGGCACGATGAAGCTTTTCGCTTTCCCGGCTGCGCAGATGGCCGGTCCGCTGCCGCCGCTAATGCTCTTCGCCGCCCTTCTTGAGCTTGTCGGCGGTATCCTCATTCTCGTCGGCCTGCTGACGCGCCCTGTCGCCTTCCTCCTTGCCGGCGAAATGGCCGTTGCCTATTTCATGGCGCATGCCCCGAGCAGCTTCTTCCCGGCTGTCAACCAGGGCGACGCCGCGATCCTGTTCTGCTTCGTCTTCCTCTACCTGTTCTTCTCCGGTCCCGGCGCTTTTGCCGTCGATAACCGCAAGGCAGCCTGAACGATAGACTGAGGGGCGTCGCGACGCCCCTCAACCTTCACATCAGGCGGTAAGCTTGAGACCGGCAATGCCGGCGATGATCAGCGTGATGCAGGCAAGACGGGAGACACTTGCCTCATCGCCAAGCAGCCAGATGCCGAGAAATACGGTGCCGACCGTGCCGATGCCGGTCCAGACCGCATAGGCGGTGCCGATCGGCAGGTGCTTCACCGCCAGGCCGAGCAGCACGATGCTCACCACCATGGATATGACGGTCAGCGCCGTCGGCAGCGGCCGTGTGAAACCCTCGGTATATTTAAGGCCGATCGCCCAGCCACATTCAAAAAGACCGGCGAGAAAAAGCAGAAACCAGGCCATCCGACTCTCCTTGTTCAAGAGCGAGGCCGTCCTCGCGACAGTTGCATCCTGGAGGATGCCGCAGTCGTCTGCGATAACGCCTATATGCGTGAGGAAACGGCCGACTTCAAGGTAGGAATCGGCACGGCTGCCATGCCACCCGTGTCTTGCGGCCTACAGCGCCGCGCGTCTTTTAGACGTGTAAAAGACGCTGTAGCACCTTTAGTTGCTGCATCACGGCTGCCCGCCAGCTTCCCGGGCAAGGCTCTTGGCGCGGCGGCAGAGGCGATCGAAGGTTTCGAGGAAGCGTGAGCGGTCTTTCGGGCTGAAGGCGGCGTTGTAGCCCTTGCTCTCGCCGGTTTCGCGCAAGTGCGCACCGAGATCGCGCATGGCGCTGGCCATGCCGATATTGGTCTGGTCGAAGACGCGCCCTGTGGGTCCGCTGACGAAGGCGCCGGTGGCGACACAGCGCACGGCAAGCGGCACATCGGCGGTGACAACGACATCGCCCGCGCCGGCGCGTTCGGCGATCCAGTTGTCGGCGGCGTCAAAGGCGTTGGAGACGATGACGTTGTGGATCATCGGATCGCGCGAGGGGCGCAGGCCTGAATTGGCAACGAAGGTGACTTCGAGGCCGAGACGTTCGGCCACCTTCAGGATTTCCGGCTTCACCGGGCAGGCATCGGCGTCGACATAGATCAAAGGCTGTTTACCTCATTCAATGCCGACGCCTGATACGCGCGGATTACTCGCGAGTCCAGATTTCGCTCGCAACCTTTTCCGAGCCGCCATAGGTCCAGACACCCTGCCAGCTGCCGTCCGGCTGCTCGAAATACATGGCGATGCCGAAATTCTCCTTGGAGACGTAGCCGACGGAGATCGCCGTGTCCTCGTCGCTTGCCGGACCCATTTCGAAACGATCGCCGCTGAATTTTGCGCCGAGGCCGGTGCCGATCGACTCGTTCTTGCCGATCATCCAGTCGACGATATAGGTCTCGCCGTTGCGAAGCACCTTGACGGTGCCCTGATATTTGCTGCCGTCCTCGCTGGTGCCAGCGACCTTGTAGGAACCTGTGGGGTCCGCAAATGCAATGGCGGGCAGTAACACAAATGCGCAAGCCGAAATAATAGTCCGAAAAATCATAGGGTCCCCCTTTTTGGCGAAGCATGATTGCCAAGCACCGAAGCGGTAACATGAAAGGGCTTCACACTTGGTGAAGCCCTTTGCAGATCCGGCCCGTTATTTTTGGGGTATCGAGCGGTTTTACTTCAAGCCCGCAGTCTTAGTGTCATGCGTTAACGCGCATCGCGTCAATCTGGATTCATGCGATGCGCTTTAAGTCTTTGATTTATGCATGTCGTTATCCCAAAACCGCTGCGCACTTTTGGGCGACATGCATCAGTACACCACCACGCCGCGGATGCTTTTGCCCGAATGCATCAGCTCGAAGCCCTTGTTGATGTCTTCGAGCGGCATGGTGTGGGTGATCATCGGATCGATCTGGATCTTGCCCTGCATGTACCATTCGACGATCTTTGGCACATCGGTGCGGCCGCGCGCGCCGCCGAAAGCGGTGCCTATCCAGTTGCGGCCGGTGACCAGCTGGAACGGACGGGTGGAGATTTCCTGGCCGGCACCGGCAACGCCGATGATAACCGACTTGCCCCAGCCGCGGTGGCTGGCTTCCAGCGCCTGACGCATCACCTTGGTGTTGCCGGTGCAGTCGAAGGTGTAGTCGGCGCCGCCGATCAGGTCGCCGTTGCGTTTGGTGAGATTGACGAGGTAAGGCACGATGTCGTCACCGACCTCCTTCGGATTGACGAAGTGGGTCATGCCGAACTTTTCGCCCCAGGCCTTGCGATCAGGGTTGATATCGACGCCGATGATCATGTCGGCACCGGCAAGCTTCAGACCCTGAAGCACGTTGAGACCGATGCCGCCGAGACCGAAGACGATTGCCGTGGCGCCGATCTCCACCTTGGCAGTGTTGATGACCGCGCCGATGCCGGTGGTGACGCCGCAGCCGATGTAGCAGATCTTGTCGAACGGCGCGTCCGGGTTGACCTTGGCAAGGGCGATCTCCGGCAGCACGGTGAAGTTCGAAAAAGTCGAGCACCCCATATAGTGGTGGATCTTGTCCTTGCCGATCGAGAAGCGGCTCGTTCCATCCGGCATCAGCCCCTGGCCTTGGGTTGATCGAATCGAGGTGCAGAGATTGGTCTTGCGGGAAAGGCAGGAATAACACTCGCGGCATTCCGGGGTGTAGAGCGGAATGACATGGTCGCCCTTCTTCACCGAGGTGACGCCGGGGCCGACATCGACGACGATGCCGGCGCCCTCATGGCCGAGGATAGCGGGGAAGAGGCCTTCAGGATCGGCACCCGACAAAGTGAAATCGTCGGTGTGGCAGATGCCCGTCGCCTTGACCTCCACCAGCACTTCGCCGGCCCGCGGCCCCTCCAGCTGCACGGTCATCACTTCGAGCGGTTTTCCTGCCTGAACGGCAACGGCGGCGCGAACGTCCATCTTCACATCTCCCTGTCGGTTTTTGTTGGTTCCCAGCTGATTTATCGGGCTGAGTTTGGCATGGTCGGCGAACTCGGCTCAAGCGAAAATGGCCGGTCGCCCGGTCTTCTCCTCTCAGGCGAATTCCATGATCACGGCATCGACGGCCAGGCTTTCGCCGGCCGCGGCATTGATCTTCGAGATGACGAGATCACGGTCGGCGCGCAGCACGTTTTCCATCTTCATCGCTTCGACGATCGCAAGCGTCTCACCGGCCTTGACCTCCTGGCCCTCTGCAACCGCGATGGCGACGACAAGGCCGGGCATCGGGCAGAGCAGGAGCTTGGAGGTATCGGGCGGTAGCTTCACCGGCATCAGCCGGTCGAGCTCAGCATGACGCGGCGAAAAGACCTTGGTAATCACCGAAAGCCCCTGCCAGTCGATACGCAACCCGTTCAGAACGGGGCGAATCTGCGCGGTGATGTCGCGACCGCCGACCTTGCCGCTCCAGACAGGATCACCCGGTCTCCAATCGGTGACAACACTCTTGCTCTCGCCCGCTATCGCCCCCTCGATCGCAATGTCCATATCGAAGGGGATGGTGACGAGGCCGTCGAGCAATCTTGCAGCGACGTGGTTGTCGCCGATCCTGACCATCCAGTCCTCGCGCAGCGCGCCCGATGCGGCGCGCAGACGATCGGCGAAACGTTCGCGGCGGTTTGCCTCGATCAGCGAGGCGGAGAGGGCGATGCCGGCAAGCACAGCTTCTTCCGCCGGGTCCGGTTTCATCGGCGCGAAGCCGTCAGGATATTCCTCGGCGATGAAGCCTGTGGACAGCCGGCCCTCGCGCCAGCGCGGATGTTTCATCAGCGCCGACAGGAAAGGCACATTGTGCTCGATACCATCGACGACGAAGCCGTCGAGCGCCCGGCCCATGGCGTCGATCGCCTCGAGCCGCGTCGGCGCCCAGGTGCAGAGCTTGGCGATCATCGGATCGTAATACATCGAGATCTCGGCACCCTCGAAGACGCCGGTATCGTTGCGGACGACGACATTGCCGGTCCTGCCTTCCGCCGGCGGGCGGTAACGCGTCAGGCGGCCGATCGAGGGCAGGAAGTTGCGGTAGGGATCTTCGGCATAGAGCCGGCTCTCGATCGCCCAGCCATCGAGCCTCATGTCCTCCTGAGCAAAGGGAAGGGGCTCTCCGGCTGCGACCCGGATCATCTGCTCGACGAGATCAATGCCGGTGACGAGTTCGGTCACGGGATGCTCGACCTGCAGGCGGGTGTTCATTTCGAGGAAATAGAAATTGCGGTCGCGGTCGACGATGAATTCGACGGTGCCGGCGCTCTGGTAATCGACGGCCTTCGCCAGCGCCACCGATTGTTCGCCCATGGCCTTGCGGGTCTTCTCATCGAGGAAGGGCGAGGGCGCCTCTTCCGCCACCTTCTGGTTCCGCCGCTGTATCGAGCATTCGCGTTCGCCGAGATAGACGACGTTTCCATGCGCATCGGCCAGGACCTGGATCTCGATATGGCGGGGTTCCACGACGAACTTCTCGATGAAGACGCGGTCGTCGCCGAAGGAGCTTTTTGCCTCCGAGCGGGCGCGCTCGAAGCCGTCGCGCACATCAGCCTTGTTCCAGGCGATGCGCATGCCCTTGCCGCCGCCACCGGCCGACGCCTTGATCATGACGGGATAGCCGATCTCGCCAGCGATCACTTCCGCATGGGCGGCATCCTCGATGATGCCGAGATGGCCAGGCACTGTGGAGACGCCGGCGGCATTGGCGAATTTCTTCGATTCGATCTTGTCGCCCATCGCCATGATGGCCTTCGGCTTCGGGCCGATGAAGACGATGCCCTGTTTTTCCAGGTCAGCGCAGAAGGAGGCGCGCTCGGAGAGGAAGCCGTAACCGGGGTGGACGGCCTCGGCACCGGTAGCCTTGCAGGCGGCGATGATCTTTTCGGCGACGAGATAACTCTCGGACGCCGCAGCCGGGCCGATATGCACGGCCTCGTCGGCCATCTCGACATGCAGCGCGTCCCGATCCGCATCCGAATAGACCGCGACGGTCAGAATGCCCATGCGGCGCGCAGTCTTGATCACGCGGCAGGCGATTTCGCCGCGATTCGCGATCAGGATTTTCTTGAACATCGAGACTCCACCCAGAAATGCATCCCGGAGTTTTACGCACAAAACACCGGAACGCACAATCAGGCTTGCGGAGCGTCAGGCGACGGCAGCTTCGGAGACAGGTTCTTCGTCGACGATGCGCAGCCAGCGGCTGCGACGCGGCTCGGCATAATCGCGCAGCTCGACGGCCGCCATAATCCCCGCCCAGTGCGGATGATTGGCGCCGGACAGCGTTGCCTGCTCGATCTGCTGGAGAACACCGTATTCGACCGACGAGACGGGGATGATGCCGCCTTCGGCGACGCTTCTGAATATGCGCATCGCGTAGTCGACGTCCTGGCGGGTGATGCCCCGGCGATCGATGGCGCGCGACAGCTTGTAGCCACCGATATTCTCGGTGATCGCCAGACGAAGCTGATCGAGGGCAAGCGCTCTCAACTCAACTGGGACATCGGCCGAAATCTCCATGACGTGGAGAATGAGCTCGAGCTCGAGCGCCGAGTTGACGACACCATCGGTCGTGAACATGCGCATGATCCAGGCGACGTTGATGTCGTCCAGCGAGCCCTGCGGATAGGTGTAGCGGACAATGAAACCGGCGAGCTGCTCCACGAAGAAAGCGTTCCAGTCGGCACATTTTTCAGGGCAGGAATTATTGAGCGCCAACATCGCCACGACGTCGTCGGATGTCCGGATACCCTCCGGAAAACTATGTTTGCGCAGCAGTACTATATCTTCGGCCGTCAGCCGATGCTTCCCGGCCACCACACAGGCCGGAAAAGCGAGACGAAATTCGCTCATGTTTTAACTCCAGGCTTCATCATGAAACCGGAGACAGTTTTAGCGCCTGCGAATTGACGATCCCTCAAGAAGAGGAGTTAACCCGATATTCCCGGGGTCAGGAAGATTTTAACGATTGCGCCTGCAGCCGCTCGCGCCAGATGATGAAGAGGCCTGAAGCAACGATGATGAAGATGCCGATCCATTTGGAAAAGCTCGGGAAATCGTTGAACAACGCATAGCCGAGAACGGTCGCCGAGATGATCTCGAAGTACTGGAACGGCGCAAGCAGCGACAAGGGCGCGAGACGAAAAGCCCGGACCACGAGCATATGCGCATATCCCGATATCGAGCCGAGGGCGAGAAGCAGGATAAGGCCGAGGCCGGAGGAGGGCAGGGAGACGGAAAAATCGGCATTGCCGGAGCTGCTGCCGACGAGAAGGGCGGCCGCCATGAAGACCGTTCCGCCGATGCCGGCCATCGTCTGCATGGTCAGTGGCGAATCGGCCTCGCCGATGGCGCGGTTGAGGAAAAGATAGAGCGAGAACAGAAAGGCGCAGGCGACCGGCAGCAGCGCCTTCAGCCCGAAGATTTCGTAGCTCGGCTGAATGACGATCATCGCGCCGCCGAACCCGACGACGATCGCCGTCCAGCGCCGCCAGCCGACTTTGTCACCGAGAAACAGCGCCGACAGGGCGGTCAGCATGAAGGGCTCGACGAAATAGATGGCGAAGACATCGGCGAGCGGCATGTATTTGACGGCAACGAAGAAAAGCAGGCTTGCAGCACCATGCAGCACACCGCGCAGCAGGTTCATCCATGGCCGTTTGGCCGAGAGCGCCTTCAGGCCGAAGAGGCCGAAAAGAATCGGCAGAGTGCAGGCGATCTGGAAGAAGAATCGGTAGAAGGTCACCTGACCCGGCGACATCGCCTCGAAGGTCGCCATGTATTTGGCGATCGCATCCATGGTCGGCAGGATGAGCATGGCGCCCGACATGATGGCCATGCCCTGCAGGGAATTTTGATGGGGCTCTGACATGGCTGCCGATTCTTGCAAGGATGACGCCATCAACCATGGGCAGGCCAGGCAATCAAGCCGAGCAGCCGCCAATAGCTTCGAGGTAAAATCGAAATCGTCGCTTAGAGAGCGTTTCCCTGAAGGGAAATGGTGCGGTCGAGACGAGTCACTGGCGCGGGGCTTCGGAGCCATACCTAGCTTGAGACCTTTCATTCAACATCCTGAAAAGACGTCAACATTAGCTACAGGTTAAGAACGATTGATTTGACAGTACAGGCCGTCTGGACCACAATTCGCCATACATGTTGAACCACATGGGAGGACGCGACATGGAAATGCCCGACGACAGATACCTCACTCGGCGAAACGGCGTCTACTGCTATAAACGCCGGGTTCCGGCCGTCGTGGCCGACGAGGACAACCGAGGGCCGATCATCAGAATATCGCTCAAGACGCGCGACCTGGCGAAGGCCCGCCTTTTGCGAGATGGATACGCCAGAGCGGACGACGATCTCTGGGGCGCGTACCTCGCATCGGATTCCAAGGAGGCGGCGACGAAGCGTTATCTCTCCGCGGTCAGGCGGCTTGCGGCGCTGGGCTTCACGTACCGGACGACGATGGAAATCCTGCAGGTGGCCACCAGGGATGAACTGTTCGACCGTGTCCGCGCCCTGATGGACTGCAAGCCGAACTCACCGACAGCGGATGCGCTTCTCGGAACCGTCGAACGGCCGGAGGTCACCATCCGCGCGGTCTTCGACGTGTACGTCAACGAGATCGCCACCTCCGAGATCGCAAACAAGAGCCCCGGACAAAGACGCGGCTGGCTCAACACGAAGCGTCGGGCGCTGAACAATTTCGTAGCTGTGGTCGGCGACAAGCCGATCGGTCTGATCACCCGCGAGGACGGCAAGGCGTTCTACAAGTGGTGGCAGCAGAAAATCGCGCCTCCGAGCGTGGATGGGAAAAAGCAACCCGCCACACACACCCCCACCTGCGGCAACCGCGACATTGGAAACATGCGCCTTCTGTATCAGAAGTATCACGAGTACATGGGCGAGGAGGACGTTAAGAACCCGTTTGCGAAGCTCGGCTTCAGCGAAAAGACGAAGAGGACACGGCCGCCCTTCGAGCGCGGTTGGATCCTGGAAAAGATCCTGGCACCGGGAGCGCTGCGAACGCTGAATGACGAGGCGCGTGCGATCGTCCTGATCCTGATCGAAACCGGAGCGCGGCTGAGCGAGATTGCCAACCTCAATGGCCAGCAGATCTTCGTCGGGCTCATGGATTTGACTCCGCACATCAATGTGCGAGGGCACGACGAGGACGAGGACGAAGATGACGGCACGCGCGAGGTCAAAACAAACTCATCGATCAGGGAGATTCCCCTCGTCGGCGTCGCGCTCGAAGCGTTGAAGAAATTTCCAGATGGCTTTCCACGGTATCGAGACAAAGGCACCCATCTTTCGAACACCCTCAACAAATACTTTCGAGAGCACCACCTGTTTCCGTCGAAGAAGCATAAGATCTACTCGTTGAGGCACAGCTTCGAGGATCGAATGACGGAAGCTGGCATCGATACGGAGGTTCGGATGCTCCTGATGGGGCACACGTCGAGTCGGCCGAAATATGGGAAGAAGGGCTCGCTTGCGTTTCAGCGGAAGGAACTTCTTAAAATCGCTTTGCCCTTCGATCCCGCAATCGTCTAACCCGTTCCCGTGCCGCATCGAGCACGGCAAACTGTCGAAGGCGGGTGACGACGTCGCCTTCGAACCGGTCGTAGAGGCTGATAAGGACCATCGCCTTGCGGCCCCTGGCGACCAGTTCCAAAGCGAAGCGATCGAGCATGTCCTGCATTTCGCGCTCCGTCGCCTCGGCCGGATCTAGTTTCGACATCGGAACCGGTGCCGGTACGGATCTCCGCTCGGGCATACCGGCACTATCTGACTTGGTCACAGGGGCCTCCAACATGTTTCAGTATCTCGTGCTGCCAGGCCTCGAGATCCTGTGCGGTCGGCCAGGTCTCGCCTAGCGCCGCGGCCAGCGCCTTGACGTTGAGGTCGTTGGGCTCAAGGCCACGTCTGCGCATCAGCCAGAAGCGGAGGGTCCGACGGATCTTGCTCAATCCCCAACGTTGGACGGTACGGCCCCGGAAGCGTTCCGCGCATACCGCCCGCATAAGCATCCTGATCATCCGGGTCTGGCGATACAGGTGTGACCGGTCTTGGCCGGATACGAATGAAAATATATGCAGATGGGGAGCCTCCTTGCGGTCAAGGCGCCCCAGCAACTCGACCATCCCGGTCGACAAAGCCAGCTCGCCCTTCTCTCCGTACGGCTCGAACAAGGCTTTGGGTCTCTCTCGTCTGCCCAAGTTCAATGTCCGGCCGCCTTCGTCGACATCTGCCTGGGTCGAGCCGATCAACGTGTCCGTTCGCAGGCCAGAAAGCAGCAGGAGTTTGAAAAACACATCCCATTTCGTCGACAACCGCTCAGCAGCGATCCAGTAGCAGACGATCTCGTGTGGCTCGAACTCGTCCCTTAGGTAATGCGGCTGTTTCATAGTCATCTCCTCGAAGTTGGTCTTTCGCAGCGCGCGTCCCGTCCACTCCCGGTTCCCGCCGGGTCAAACGACGACTTCGTCGGCTCGCTCCCACTCAATCACCGGACACCTCTGCCATCTACTGAGCCCGTCCGTCATCGGGCCGCACGGCCGACTGTTCGCAAGGCGCCGGCCACGGTGAACAGTGCCGGTGCGTCCGCGCATCTCGCACGACCATCGCGGTCGAACTCCAACGGGAGAAATGGATATGCTATCGCTGGTGCGGGACGATCGACGTCGGGGCGTTGTCTCAGGCCTTCCACGTCCACGAGGGGCGGGGCCCGTGTTCATTAGCGGAAGCCGAGGCGGATCGCCGGCTTGCGTCCGACCGCGCCGGCCCCTGAACGACCAGCGGCGTACCGTCACGCTTATGCCGGCAAAGTCCGACGATCGAACAGCTCCCGAAGGATGGCGATGCGCCGGAAGGTCCAAGCTTCGCCTCGATCCCTTTGATGTGAGCGGCCGCCGGTCGCGAACGTCGTGGAGGTCCGGGCGGTCCGGCGGCGGCCCGAGCCGCCGTAGCGATTTCGATCTGCCGGCGGCGACCCGCAAGATTTGCTTCTCGCGCACTCTCGCGGTGAAGAAGACCTGCCCTCGGACGCATTCCTGCTTGGCGGCGAACTGACGACGGTCCGTTTGCCGCGGTTCGAAAGGACGCGGATCGGGCGGCCGCATCATGACGTACTCATGGATATCCATCAGTCCTTTCTCCACTTCGGAATTCGAGCGTCAGCCTTCTGGGACGGGTCTGGGCTTCGTGCGGTTGCGTTTTTTGGAAGGCGGGACCCTCCCTGAAACTTGTCCGGATTATCGGGCCTGTACACCTATTTGTAAACTACGCCTTCCGATTGATCCTCGGTCTATGACCAATCAAGCCATTGATGTTGAAGCATTAATTGTTGACAATAGGCACACGTTAAACGCGCATTACTGAATCCTTGGAATGTGGAAGCGCCCGGTAGCGATCGAATCCTTGACGCCCGTCCGATGATTGTTTGTTCCGCGCGCTCGAATCCATCGCCGCGCTCATCCAGTACCGATCGCGAATCCTTCCGGGGTCGCGATTCCGACAATGTGCAGAGCGGTTACGGAAGGGCGGTCCGGGGCGGTGCGCGTTCATGTGTTGCCGCGGAACTGGCGGGAGAACGCGACGGGGGTGCTCCGTCAGTCGTCGCGGTCTCCTTTGGCGTACATTAGGTGCAAGGCAAGCGATGCTGTTTTTCTCGCACATCAGATCAGGACCTCGACGGGGACGAAGACCTGTCCACGGCGGGGGCCTGCCCGAACAGCACCTCGAGGACCTTCCGTTTCTGCGGGAGTTTTCCGCTGTTATTGAAGAAACGCAATCCACACACGACGAAGACACGAGGCGCGGGTCTTCGTCGGATGGCGGCCATCCCGCGCTCCGAAACCGTTAAAGCGGCGCGCGCGGCCGGCCCGAATAGTTTGCAAGTCGCAGCGCTAACGCATCGGCACTCCCAAGGCCGACATTGCAGATGGTTGGAACGGCGCGAGGGACCTCAAGCTGTCTGCAGCCGTTTCCATCTTCTTTGCAGCAAGGCCGCCCACATCTTATTCTTGTGGATTCGTCCTCCACCGATCCGCAAGGCGTGTGTCACGCTGATTTCACGTGAATTCGACGGCGGGCTTTAGTAAACTCGCGTGAGATTTCGCCAGAACGGTTTGGCAGAACGCGGGTGACTTTGGGGATCATGTTTCGGACAACGCCGGCCGTCGGGGTGGCAACGCGTTGTCTTGACCGATCTAGCATAGTCCCTTCAGGACATCGGCGGTCGGCGATTTCTCATCTTAGTCATGCCGCGGTGCGGGGAGGCCGCTGAAGATGCAGTTTCTGGTTCATTCAAAGACGATCGCCGAACTTGAGTTTGACGGAGAGACCTGCGTCTTGCACGTGCTCTACAAGGACGGACGAGTTAGGTCTGTACCCGACGTGTCTCCCACGCTGGTGATGAAGATCGTCGCAGGGGTTCCCGTCGAAAAATCTCCGTACCTCATGCAGAGAGCGATCTAACGGTTTTGTCGGAAATCGCAACTGCCTCGGGAGTGCAAAAAGCTCTACCGGGCCGACATGTCGGCCGCTTGTCTTGTGTCGCCGGCCTCGCGCAGGACAGTCCTTTCATCACGCACTCAGACGAGTTCGGCGGTGTGACAGGAGTGGGCGGCCGAAAGGACGGGCAACATCGTCGCGGTCTGGCACTCCCCTCGACGAGGGCGCACATCGCGTAGAGCGCCAGGCTCGTGCGGGCGGAGACGCAAGCGCCCTCTGCACGATCAGGCATCACGGCACCCATTGTCGGATCCGGTCCCGATGCTTTTTTACAAAAGAGGGAGCGCCCCGCGTGTGCCGGCATAAACCGCAGAAATCGACTACTGATTTGTTTTTCGCGTCTAGTCCTTTCGTGTAGGTTGTATGCCTTGTGGCGTTTGGCTAATGTGCTTCTTCCGGGGGGGCCGACTGTTGGCACGATGAGATCATTGTGACCGACTGTATCCCGATGCAATTGTGCAGCGTTTTCCGAAACAGTTTGGCGCATCAGGCGACATGCCCCTGACGCGGACGATCGACGCCGCGTCGCTCTCGACATTTCACGTCGCCTGCATCTGTTCAGCGTGAGTTCTATCAGAGTGAACTTGGCCGTTGGTCTGCGATGGTCGTGGGGGTTAAAATGGCAGGAGCAACTGAGGAGTGGGCCGTTTCCGTTCGCCGTGCCGAAACGTGGGAGGTCGGCCGAACAACACCGCCCAGACTTGCAACGACGGTGGCGTTCAGCAGTGCAATGGGGTTCGCCAGGGCCGAGGCGGCGCTGGAGGCGTTCGACGTTTCCAACAAGGCCGTGATTGCTTTGGACCGGACCGGGCAGGTCGTTCTCATGAACCGCAGCGCGACCCTGATCGTGTGCGTCGACGTCTACATTCTCAACCGGCGTCTCACGTGTCGTGACGCAACGGCAAGAAGGTCGCTGGACGCCGCGATCCACTCTGTCTGCACTTCCGAGGCAGGCTCCGAGATACCTGTTCCCGTCAGGATCACGCGGCGGAGTGGCATTCCGATCGTCGGGTTCGTTACGTCCGCCGGAGGCGCCGCGCAGAGTATTTTTTCACGCTGTCGAGCGTTCGTCATTCTCATTGATCCGATGGACCGGAGGGTGCCGTCCCCCGAACTCCTACAGCAGATTTTCCCGTTGACACCGACCGAAGCTCGTCTCGCGCATTTTCTGACGAAGGGCCGCAAGCTGCACGAGCTTTCAATAAGCGGAGGCTATTCTTACGAGACAGGTCGCAATCACTTGAAGAGCATCTTCGCCAAAATCGGTGTCAACAGCCAGTCCGACCTTGTCGCAACGCTCGCGAGCCTCGCCTAGGCCTTCGGCTCCCTCCCATTTGGGTCATGCGGCTCGTTTCGCGCGTCGGTATGATGTGAAGCGCCTGCTGTCAGGGGCGGAACGACGATGCCCAACGCGACGGCCGAAAAGGGAGGGGAAAAAATGCCCGCACTCAATCAATCTATTTCTGAGGGCGACGACGCCACCCTCGCGATTGCCCAAGTCGGCAGTGTCGTCAACGGCACCGACGATCCTCAGACGCTCGAGGGCACGCCAGGCGACGACGAAATCTACGGTTTTGGCGGCGACGACGTCATTCTCGGCCATGAGGGCGACGATTGGCTCGTCGGCGGAGCTGGGAACGACCAGATTGACGGAGGATCTGGCACAGACTCAGTTGCCTACACCTCGCCAGGCGAGAACGGCGGGCAGGGAGTGGTCGTCAATCTGTCCGGAACACAGTACGGCGCTCAGGCCGCGCACACTGCGACTGACACGTTCGGCGGAACGGACACTCTAATCTCCATCGAGGAGGCGCGTGGTACGGCAGAGAATGACGTCTTCGTGAGCGACACCGACGCAACCTACAACGGCTTCTGGGGTCTGGCCGGGAACGACACGATAGTGGGCGGAGGCCGTAATACCTGGATGTACTATCACCGCGACCAAGATTATGGCGGAGCGGCAGGAGTCTTTGTCAATCTTTCAGATCAACAGCAGGGTGCGCTGGCTGCCCGTTCCGCGACAGATGGCTTCGGCGACACCGATACCTTGCTCAACGTCGATAACGTCCGCGGCACCGATCATGACGACGTGTTCTACGGCAACAGTAATAACAATAGATTCCAGATGCTGGGCGGGAACGACTTCGTCGATGGCGGCGCCGGTGACGACGAGGTCAACTACAGTGGCGACAATCGGTCCGGAACTCCGCTCCACGGCGTCTTCGTAAACCTTTCCGGACAGGCTCAGGCTTCCTTTCTTGGGACTGTCGCTGCCCACAGCGCTATGGGACTCTTCAATGACATCGACACGCTCATAAGCATTGAGGAGGTGCTGGGCTCGGAACTGGCGGACGTTTTGATCGGCGATCCGGTGCCGGGCAAGTATCAAGGCTTTCACGGCCTGGGCGGGAACGACACGATCGTCGGCGGCGGCGATAACTCATGGCTCTACTACGACCAGGATGCCAGGTTCGGTGGGAATGCCGGCGTGACCGTCAACCTTTCGGACACCACGCAAGGCACGCAGTCGGCGCACACGGCGACGGATGGTTTCGGCGATACGGACACGCTTACGCACGTCGAGCGGGTAAGGGGAACCGCCTCCGCCGACGTCATCCACGGCGACCAGAGCCGTAACATGTTCGAACTCGGAGCTGGCGACGACTTTGCGGATGGCGGGGATGGCGACGACGCCGTGAACTACGCCTACGACGACGATGGAACGGCCATACATGGAGTGTTTGTAAACTTGACGGACGCGACGGCGACGTCGGCTCTTGGTACAGCCGCGGCCCACACGGCCATCGGTCTCTATGGCGATATCGATACGCTTCTCAGCATCGAGGAGGTGCAAGGCAGCAGCTTTGACGACGTGCTAATCGCGGAGCCCGCGTCCGGAAAATACCAAGGGCTTTGGGGATTTGCTGGCAACGACACCCTCGCGGGTGGAGGCGAAAATACGTGGGCTTACTACAGCGAAGACGCCTTGTTTGGTGGGACCGCAGGCGTGACCGTTAATCTTTCAGGTGCCGTCCATGGCACTCAAGCTGCACACACGGCCACCGACGCGTTTGGAGACACCGACAGTCTTTCCAGCATCGCAAACGTTAGGGCGACCGCCGTTAACGACATCATTTATGGAGACGACAACGACAATCAGTTCGAGCTGGGAGCAGGCGACGACGTGGTGGATGGTGGCGGGGGGTCGGATACCGTCAACTATCGGCTCGACGACGATGGGACTGCAGCGCACGGAGCCCTCGTCAACCTCTCAGGGCAGACCTTCACGACGCCGATGGGAACGGTCGGCCCGCGTAGTGCGATTGATCTCTACGGAGATATCGACACCTTCGTCAGCATCGAAAACGTAACGGGCTCGGGCCTTTCCGACTACATCATCGGCAACGGGGAGGCGAACAGCCTTATCGGCGGCGACGGCGATGACACTTTGCTGGGTGGCGGTGGAGACGATCTCCTGCAGGGCGGCAATGGCAAAGATACGATGGATGGAGGCAGCGGTAGTGATACCGTCGACTACAGCCACGAGGTGGACGACGGAGCAACCGCAGGCGTGACCGTGAACCTTCTCGGCGACGCGGCGAGGCCCGAGTTGGGTCTCGACGCCGATACGGCGCGCGATTCCTTTGGCAACATCGACGTCGTCGCCAGAATCCCTAACGTCATTGGAACTCGGTTCGCGGACGTGATCTATGGCGGCAATCACGCAAACACACTGATTGCCGGGGACGGTGACGACATCCTGCTTGGCGGCGCGCAGGACGACTCGCTTGACGGCGGTAACGGCAGCGATAAGGCGAAATACGGGGGCAACCGCGCGGATTATCTGATCACGGACAATGGAGACGGCAGCCTTACGGTTGCCGACCTGCGCGGCGGAGCCCCCGACGGCACCGACGTCGTTCGGGATATCGAACTCCTGCAATTTGCCGACCGCGTCGTTGCGGGAGCCGCCAATTCCGCGCCGGCGATAGAGGGTGGCGACGCCGTCGCACTGGGCGTCGGCGAGAACCAGACGACGGTCGCAACGATCACCGCTTCCGATCCAGACGCAGGCGACGCCCTGGCGTTCTCCATCAACGGAGGATCCGATGCTGCAAAATTCGAAGTCGATGTCGCGACCGGCGCCCTCCGCTTCGTCAGTGCACCGGACTTTGAGACACCTGCCGACTCTGATGGTGACAACGTCTACGAGGTCACCGTGCAGGTATCGGACGGACTCGGTGGCGTGGATACTCAGTCGGTAGCCGTGACGATCACCGACGTGGATGAGAATGGACCAATCTTCACGTCCGGCACCTCGGCGGTGGTTGCCGAGAACTCTGTCGGCGTGGCGTACGACGCCGATGCACAGGACGCCAGTGCGATCAACTATGCGCTGTCGGGCGCGGACTCGGGCGCCTTCGATATCGACTCCGCAACCGGGGCAGTCAGCTTCAAAGCTGCGCCGAACTACGAAGCGCCGTCGGATTCGAATGCGGACAACATCTACGACATCGTCGTCACGGCATCAGACGAGGCGTTCAGCTCGATCCTTAACGTCGCCGTGACCGTCACCAATCTCAACGACAACGCACCGGTGTTCACCTCCGGTACGACCGCCAGCTTCGCGGAGAATGGCACGGGCGTGGCCTATCACGCCAGCGCCGCCGACGCGGACAATCTCAGCCCCGTGAATTATTCCTTGGGCGGCACAGATGCGGGGCTATTTGACATTAGCGCATCTACGGGCGAGATCACCTTCAAGGCGGCCCCGAATTTCGAGGCCCCAGGCGATGCTGGGGGCAATAACGTATACGACGTCGTCGTCGCCGCCTCAGACGGAACTCTTACAAGCAGTCTGGCCGTCGCCGTGACCGTGACGGACGTCAACGACACGGCGGCTCTCTCCGCACCAACCGGCCTTGACCTGGCTGAGAGCGATGATAGCGGGAATTCAAATGACGACATCACCAACATATCCCAAAATCTAACGATCAGCGGCCTTCACCAGCCCGGTGCAACGGTCACGCTTTTCGACGACACCGATAACGACGGACAGTTGGATCAATCCGAGATCAGCGTGACAGGCTCGTTTGCAAACGCAGCATTTTCGCTCGACATCAGTTTGTCCGAGGGGGCTCACCACCTAAGGGCGGTCCAGATCGACGGGCAGGGCCAGGTCAGCGACAGTTCCGACGCACTAGAAGTCAGCGTCGACACCACCGCGCCCACGGCGACGTACTTGATCCTCAAGGACGTGGGCGGAAACACCGGCGGCGGCGTAACGATCAACGACAATACGCTTCGCGTTGCCGGCATCACGCAAGCGGGAGTCCGGGTGGAAGCTTTTGCCGTTCCCTCCGCCGGCGCCGTGATCGCCCTTGGAAATGTCTTGGCCGACGCCGGGGGGTCCTTCAGCATACCCACGCCGGTCCTGCCCGATGGGACCTATTCGTTCAAGGTGACGGCGACCGACGTCGCCGGTAATGCGCTGACACAGACCGGTCCGTTTGCAGTCACGATCATCGCGCCGGTGTATTCGATCTCCGGAACGCCGTCGATCGCGGAGGGCGGAGACCTTGTCTTCACGATATTGCGGACCGCTTCCACCACCAACGAGACCGTGGACTACAGCCTGGGTGGGTCGTCGACGCCCGGCGCAGACTTCGGCGCGGTTTCCGGCAGCATCAGTTTTGCCGTCGGGGAGAGCTCGAAGACCCTGACGATATCGACAGCCAGCGACTCTTTTGTCGAGGGATCTGAGTCCGTTGTCGTTTCCCTGGCGTCGACGAGCAACGGCGGCAGCATCAACCCTACTGGATCGACGGCGACGGGTACGATCGTCGACGTAGCGCCGGTTGGAGTCGCGATCTTCGGGACTGAAGGAGCGGACACGATAACTCCAGCTCAGACCGTACCCGGACAACCACTCCCCACGGGTCTGGGCGACGTGATTCACGGTCTTGGCGGAAACGACCTCATAAACGGGGGAACCGGGTCCGATACGATATTCGGCGACGAGGGAAACGACAATCTGCTAGGAAATTCTGGCAACGACACCATTCTTGGCGGGTCTGGCGACGACGCTCTGGCGGGTCAGTATGGCGTCGACGTCCTGAGTGGAGGATCCGGCCGGGACGCGTTTTCCTTTGCAACGACAGACATCAACGGCGACACGATAACCGACTACGAGAATGGCGAGAAGATATACGTCTTTGGCGGTCCTGCGACGCTCTCCAACTACCTGCTGAGCTTCGATGGTACTAATTCTCACCTCGCAATGGACTTGAACGGCGACGGCACGTCGGACCTCTCGGTCAACCTTTCGGGGCCCGTCACAGGGCATTTGTATCTCGGCCAGGAAATCTTGGGCGGCGACCGCTATCAGGTGCTCCAGCTCAATTACCCCAAGCTCGACCTAAATGGGTCGGCTGGAGGAACCGCGGGGGCCGCGGTCTTTGTTGAAAATTCTGCGCCCATCGCCCTGACCCCGGACGCCTCGATCTACGACACTCTGGCGGAAAACTTCGCCGGCGGCTCGCTTCGGATCGCCAACACGGCATCGGCTGGAACCGACCGGCTTTCGATTGCCAATATAGGGACGGGCATTGGCCAGATCAGCCTCAGCGGCTCTTCGGTACTCTACCAAGGCGTGATCATCGGCTCGTTTGCAGGAGGCACGGGCGGGGCCGATCTCGTCATCAGTTTCTCCAATGCGAACGCGAACCTCGATGCGGTCCAGGCGTTATTAAAGGACATCTATTTTTCGAACCCGCTGGACAATTTCTCGACTATCGACCGGACGTTTACATACGTTCTCACCGATGGGTTCGGAGACCAGAGTTCGGTCGCCGTTACCGTCGACATGGTCGGGGTGAACGATCCCCCGGTTCTGACGCTGCCTTCGAACCTTGCATATACAGAAAACCAGGCGCCGGTGTTTGTGGCTCCCGGCGCAACGGTAAGCGACCTCGATGCGGTCTGGTTTAGCGGCGGTGCTCTCGACGTCGCCTTTTCCTCAGGCGGGTCTTCAGGCGACCAACTCACTCTCGCCAACATCGGAACTGGCGCAGGACAGATCGGCATTTCAGGCAACACCGTCACCTACCAAGGAGCGGTATTGGGCACGTTAAGTGGCGGACATGACGGAAGCTCCCTCCATGTCAGCCTTGCGACCACTACGGTGCCGACCTTTGACGCGGTGCAAACCCTTCTGCGCGACGTCCAGTTCTCCAGCACCTCCGAAAACCCTGCAGCAGGTCCGCGCTCTCTCACCTTCACACTGAAGGATGGCGGGTTCGCGAACAATGGCGGAAACGATACCGGTTCCGCGGCCGTCACCGTCGATATCGCGGCCCGCAACGACGCTCCGAACCTTACCCCGGACACGCCGGCGCCTCTCACCTACACCGGAGCGGCGGTGGGCTTGCTTTCAACCGCCCACGTCGTCGACCCCGACAATCCAGCCAACTTCGGCGGGGGGCAGATCACGATCGCACTGTCGGGAGGAGATCTAGGCGACCGCTTCAGCATCATGAACAACCTGCCGACCGGCAACGTGCAAGTCGGCTACGTCAATGGCATCCTCCATTTCACGGTCGACGGCGTCGATGCCGGCACCGTGTCAGGGCTCGGCACCACAAACATGTCGTTTTCGCTTAACGCGAATGCGACGGCGTCCCTGGTTGACGCACTTCTCAAATCGTTGATCCTGGACAACTTCTTTCAGTCGATCACGGCCGCGCCGCGGTCCGCCACCATTAGCTTCAGCGACGGCGGGAACACCGGCGCTGGAGGGAACCTATCTGACAGTGTCTCGATTGAAATATTGCCTGTTGCAACGAACCACGCGCCAGTCATCAACTCCAACGGGGGCGGCGACAGCGCTTCGGTCAATCTCGCCGAGAACACCGTCGAGACAGCGACGATCACTGCCACCGACCCGGATAGTGGGCAGACCCTACTCTTTGCGATCGCCGGGGGCGACGACGCGACCAAGTTTACGATCGGTCCGACGACTGGCTCCCTCTCTTTCGTTGCCGCGCCGAATTACGAGGTTCCAACAGATGCCGACGGCAACAATGTCTACGACGTCGTTGTCTCCGTCTCCGACGGTAACCTGACCGACACCCAGCTCATCGCGGTCACCGTGACCAACGTCAATGACAACTCTCCCGTGTTCAACTCGGGGACGACCGCCAGCTTTCCGGAGAACGGTGGCGGCGCCGCCTACGATGCCAACGCAACGGACGCCGATAATCTCTCAGCGATAACCTATTCGCTGGGCGGGGCCGACGCGGTGCGTTTCAACATCGATAGCGCGACCGGGGTCGTGACGTTCAAGGCCGCGCCGGACTTCGAAGCGCCGGGAGATGCGGGTGCAAACAACGTCTACGACATCGTCGTCACCGCGTCCGACAGCACGCTCTCCGCGTCGGAGGCTGTTGCGATCACGGTCACGGACGTCGCCGAAGGCGGGGCCACCGTCCCAGGCACGACGGGCAACGACATTCTGAACGGCACGGCGGCAGACGACCTCATCAACGGTCTGGCCGGAAATGACACGCTGAACGGACTGGCAGGCAACGACCGGCTGACCGGGGGAACGGGCGCCGACGTCCTGAACGGCGGAGCCGGCGCCGACGTAATGCGGGGCGGCGCGGGAGGGGACACCTACATCGTAGACAATGTTGGCGACGTCGTTGACGAATCCGTCGCGGGTTCGACCGGTGTCGATACGGTGCAGTCCTCGATCACCTTCAGTCTCGCCGCATCGGCGACGCTCCTAGGCGATCTGGAGAATCTGACGCTCACGGGGTCGGCCGACATCGACGGCAGGGGCAATGGGCTCGTCAACGTCCTCACCGGCAATGGCGGGGCAAACCACCTCGTCGGCGGTGGAGGCAACGACACCCTCGTCGGCAATGGCGGAGACGACTTCCTCGACGGCGGATCGGGCAACGACACAATGCGCGGCGGTACTGGCAACGACATCTATGTCGTCGACAGCGCCGGTGACAAGGTGGACGAGAACGGCAGCGGCGGTACGGACACCGTGATGGCGGCGATCGATTTCAACCTGTCCTCCGGACGCGTCACGGGTTCCGTTGAGAACCTCGTCCTCACCGGGCTGGCGGACCTCGATGTGACAGGAAACGCCTTGAACAACCTGCTCGTCGGCAACGGCGGAGACAACGTCCTCGACGGCGGTGCAGGCCGGGACACGATGCAAGGCGGCGGCGGAAACGACGTCTATGTCGTGGACGGCGTCAACGACACGGTCGACGAAAGCACCGCAGGCGCAGGTGGCGTGGACACAGTGAGGACCTCTCTGAGTTTCAGCCTGCTGACGTCGGCGCACGTTCTAGGCCAGGTCGAAAACCTGATCTTGACGGGAGCAGGCGACGTGAACGGCACCGGCAACGACCTTGACAACACCATCAACGGGAACGGCGGCGACAACGTTCTCAGCGGCGGGGCAGGTAACGACGTTCTCGCCGGAGGCACGGGTGACGACCATCTCGACGGAGGAACCGGGGCCGACGTCATGACCGGCGGCAGAGGCGCCGACGTCTACATCGTCGACAACGTCGGAGACAACGTCAAAGAAAACGCCAACGAGGGCAGGGACACGGTCGAAACTTCGCTTGCGACCTTCGTCCTTTCCGACAACGTGGAGAACCTTGTCTACACCGGCGGCGGCAATTTCACGGGAACGGGCAACGCTCTGAACAACACGATCAGCGGCGGCGGCGGAAGCGACCATATCAATGGAGGCGGCGGCAACGACGTTATTATGGGCGGTGCGGGAAGCGACTTCCTCACCGGAGGGGCGGGAGCCGACCAGTTCCATTTCAATGCTGCTCTGAGTACGGCAGGCGTTGACACGATCGCCGACTTCGTCAGCAGGTCCGCCAATCCCGGTGTTCACGATAGGATCGTCCTGAGCAATTCGACAGGAATGTTCACCCAGCTTCAGGACGGCACTCTGTCGAACGCGGCATTCGCCGTCGCCAATGGCGGACAGGCGCAGGATGCCAGCGACAGGATCGTCTACGATCCGACCACCGGATGGCTGACCTACGACGAAAACGGAAGTGCTGCAGGCGGGAGTCCAGTTCACTTCGCGACGCTGCAGCCGGGCCTGACGTTGCACGCTTCTGACTTCCTCGTGGTGTGACCAATTTTGGAGGCGGGGTGATTGCGCGCCGACATGCGCGCGGACAGTGGGGAACTTCAGATGAATCACATGCCGAAGGGCGCCAATGCCAAACGTGGCGTCTCGACTGGCGGCAATCCGGCGCGCGAGGCGCTGCACGCTCGCATGCGGGATTTCAAGCTGGTCGGTCTCTTCTCCGCCATGATAAGCCTGCTGACGCTCACCGGTTCCTTCTACATGCTTCAGGTCTATGATCGGGTGCTGGCAAGCCGGAGCGTCGAGACGCTTGTGGCCCTGA
This sequence comes from Rhizobium leguminosarum, assembly GCF_002953715.1. Classification (GTDB taxonomy): domain Bacteria; phylum Pseudomonadota; class Alphaproteobacteria; order Rhizobiales; family Rhizobiaceae; genus Rhizobium; species Rhizobium leguminosarum_V. Next base: position 2,147,543 of record NZ_CP025012.1, on the reverse strand, counting down.
CGCTGGTCGCCTTCGTGGCCTTCGCTCTACAAGGTTCGCTCGACGCGATCCGTCTGAAGATGCTTAGCCGGATTGGCGCCCAGTTCGACGAAGATGTCTCCAGCCTCTGCTTTCGCGCATCGAACCTGATCCCGCTCCGCGGCGGGCCCGCGGAGCGCGCGACACAGCCGATCCGCGATCTGGACCAAGTGCGCAGCTTCCTCGTCGGAGCCGGCCCCGCGGCGATATTCGACCTTCCATTCATGCCGCTCTTCGTCGTCGGCTGCTTCATCCTCCATCAATGGTTAGGTTTCCTGGCGGTTGGCGGTGGTCTTATCATCGTTCTGCTTGCTGTCACCACCGACGCGAAACTGCGGGATCCTGTCCGGCTCCTGGGGGGCACCGCATCTGCAAGACAGACCTTCGCGGAAAGCGCCAGACGAAATTGCGAGACGGTGGAGGCCATGGGCGCGAACGGAGCCCTTGAAACCCGTTGGCGCATCCTGAACCGAGAGCACATTTGCATCACGCTCCGTTCGAGCGACGTGAGCGCCGGCGTCGGCGCGCTCGCCAAAGTCTTCCGCGCAGTTCTGCAATCTGCGATTCTCGGAACCGGTGCATATCTCGTCATCGATCAGGAGATTTCAGGCGGCGCCATGATTGCCGCGTCCATTATGACGGCTCGGGCGCTGGCGCCCATCGAGACGGCGATAGCCAACTGGAAAGGCCTGGTGGCCGCACGCGCTGCCTACCGGCGCCTACAGACCTCGCTCGTGCTCGCCGTCGGGAATGAGATGATGGAATTGAGGGCGCCCAGATCAAGCCTGACCGTCGAAGGTCTGACGATCATACGGAGCGATGGCGGTCCTATACTTCTCGACGTCAACATCGAGCTGCAGGCAGGCGACGCGCTAGGCGTCATCGGACCGAGCGGATGCGGCAAGTCCTCCCTTGCCAGGTCTATCGTCGGAGTCCTGTCGCCCATGAAAGGTGTCGTCCGGCTGGACCGGGCGGCGTTGGACCAGTGGGATCGAGATCGGCTGGGGCGACATATCGGCTATCTCCCGCAGGATCTCGGATTCATCGACGGATCCGTGGCGGAGGTGATTTCGCGGTTTCAGGCAGAAGGAAACTCGGACCGGGTCATCGACGCCGCAGTGGCCGCAGGCGCTCATGATCTGATCCTCGCTCTTCCACGCGGATATGAGACTCGGATTGGCGAAGGCGGGATCCTGTTGTCGGGCGGTCAACGACAGCGGATCGGCCTGGCGCGGGCTCTATATGACAATCCGTTCCTCGTGGTTTTGGACGAACCCAATTCAAACTTGGACGCCACGGGCGACTTAGCTCTTACGGAAGCGATCGCGAGCGTGCGGGCGCGGGGCGGGATCGCGGTCGTCGTGACGCACCGACCCTCCGGTCTGGCCGCGGTCAACAAGGTGGCATTTCTTCAAGACGGGGCGCTGAAGCTCCTCGGACCGAGGGACGAGGTCATGGCGGCCTTGTCAAGGCCTGCGGAACCGACGCCTCTGAGGGCGGTGGGAGGCTCCAGCGACAATGCGTAGCGACACGTGGCAGCATCTAGATCATCGGGCGTCCTTGCGTCGCTATGGGCTGGGAGGCCTCGCGCTGATTGGGCTTTTCGCCTGCTCTTTCGGAGCGTGGTCGGCGTTCGTTCCGCTTTCCGGCGCGGTCGTGGCATCGGGGCGCTTTGAAGTCGACGGCAGCATAAAGAAGGTGCAGCACAACGCCGGCGGCGTCGTTTCCGAAATTCTCGTGCAGGACGGCCAACGGGTAAGCCAGAACCAGACCGTCATGCGCCTTGATCCAACGACGGTTCGTTCGGATCTCCAAATCGTGGTGCATCAGCTCGCCGACTTAAGGATGACAGCAGCGAGGCTGAATGCAGAACGAGGCGGCAATGACGATTTCCCGTCCCCACCACACATTCTTCCGTCGGATGAGTCCGCGTTCGAAGACCAGCTATATCTCCGCGAGAAGAGGATGATGAAGGCCAGCCAGGATGCACGCCGTGGGCAGGAAGAGGGACTAGCAGAACGTATCAACCAGCTCGAGAAGCAGATTGATGGACTGGCGGTCCAGTCCAAAGCAAAAATCATCCAGAAGGAGATCGCTAGCCGCGAGCTTCTAAGCCTACACGGGCTGCTCGACCAGAAGCTTGTTCTCGTCTCGCAGGTCAACACGCTGGAGCGTAGCGCCACGCAGCTCGACGGGGAAATCGGAGAGATTCAGGCGACGGTCGCCGAGGTTCGGGCAAGGATCGCTGAAACGAAGCTCCAAATTCTCAATATCGATCAGGTGGCCGTCGCCGAGGCAAGCAGGCTGCTTGCGGATGTCGAACCCAAGATCAGTCAACTTGAAGGAAGGCGAATCCAGGCGGTCGACGCACTTGCCCGGACAGACATCAAGGCTCCGAGAGATGGGTTCGTTCACGAGCTCTCGGTACATACCGTCGGCGGAGTGATCGGTGCCGGTGAAGTGCTGATGATGATCGTGCCCGAGCACGTGCCCCTGAGGGTCGAAGGGCGAGTAAGTCCGCAGGACATCGATTCGATCCGTTCAGCCGACAAGGCGTTCATCCGCATCGTCGGGTTGAACCATTCGACGAACCCGGACCTACAGGCAGAAGTCGCAATGGTTGGCGCTGACCTTGCTCAGGACTCGACGACGCACGTGACCTACTACCCAATCGAGCTGCGCCTGGAGCCTGGCGCTATCGATAAGCTCGACGACGTTCATCTTGTCCCTGGGATGCCGGCAGAGATATTCATAACCACGTCGAGCAGAACATTTGCCCAGTACTTGTGGCAGCCGATCCGTGATCGTGTATCGCGGGCCGTGCGTGAGAAGTGAACGGCTCGCTCATGAGATGAATTCGCTCACCTGATGGCTCGCGCATGCGCGGCGGCGTTCTTTCGACTCGGCTGACTCATGGTGCCGATTGCGCAGCAGAGGCTGCGGAACGCTGGGCCAGCGAGCTTGCGATCATTGATCGAGGAATTTTCTCGAGATCTTCGTCGGGGTCAGTGCGAGCAACTAATACGGCGCTGCGCAGGCCTAGACAATCGTCCCGTTCACCAGCAGCGCTCTTGAAAGATAGGCTAACTTGCGATTTCACATCGCCATCGCGTATGGCTGCTCTGTCTCATCGACGGATTCAGTCGACACAACTTCCTCCGGAAGTGGGGTCATGCCCGTGCGGATTTCTTCCGCATGCCACCACATCGCGTCACGGGGCGTGCGGGCCCGACGAAGAGGCTCCATTTCGGTGAAAATGAACCGGCGCCTGTAAGCGCTGGGGCTTTCGGCGAGAAAGAATGGCTTCATACGCTCCGGACCGAGGAACCATGGCATTCTCAGGAAGCGTCCGGGTTCGTCGGTCCAGAGCGGGGCGGGGCCTAACCTCCACCTTCGGCAAAGATGCTCGCCAATAGCGCCCACGAGTGCATCGAAGCGCTCATCACCCGTCAAATCGGGTGCATCAACGAGCCTATCTCGTCTCCGGCGGCCGGACGGATCAAGATAAAAACCGTCGAGGAAACTGGCAAGGTGGTAGCGAAACTCGCAAGGTGCGAGTGGACGGCCGCGGCCAGCGATCCAGGTCGGACTTGCTGCATTGGCGCCATCATATTCATCTACCAGACCCTTGATCTTCGCGCTCATTCGCGGGGACACGGTTGGAACCACGATTCCGGAATATTAGGATAACGCTGCTCCATGAGTTCAACAATCTTCTCATAGGTATTGATTCCCGTGAGCTTCATAAGCGCTACAGCATCAGTCGCATCGGTAAGGTTTTTGTCGTCATCGGGTGCTCTGTTGGCCGGCACCTTCATTGCCAGCAATATTCTGGCGTGGGCGTGAAGATCCGAAGCCCCAACACCGATCCGTCTCTCGGATAATCCCTGACGCCCTGCAGCCTTTCACCGGAAAGGTACCTGCCCAGATCGGCAAGGTTCGCGAGCGGAAGCACCGGACAGAGCTGATCGAGGCCTTCCGTCTGTTCTCTCGAAGACGAAGGACCCGTCGATGGCCTTCGTGATGCCATCACGGTCTAGGATGCCATAACCGAAGTCTCCTCCGAACAACCCGTCCTGGAAATGCCGCAGAGCGTGATGATCAAGCCGAACGAGACGCCCAGCTAGCGAAAGATTTTTCGTGGCTGCAGGAATGGCTTCGACGAACCGCAGAGAGCGCAGACGGGTTTGATCGCGTGATGTTCGAGATGCGGGACGTACCCGTCACATAAACGTAGAATCCGTTTCATTGAAATCGTTGAGCTTTTTTTTGCTCGGGGGCTTTCAAAAACTTGGTCGCCGAAAAGCTCACGGGCTGGACTCAACAGGAGGCCGTCGGTCGGCCCGTTGCAGACATCTTCAGGCTGATCGACGAGTCTCACCAACTCGTCGTCGACCCAGTATCCGAAATCCTCGGTCGTGAGACCGATCTTGCAATAGGCAACCAGTACGCGCTTCGGTCGAAGGCCGGATCGGAACTCGTCGTCGACGTATCCGGCGCGCCAATTATCGATTCCCGCGACGACGACTGAAACGTGGATGAGGGGTCCGAGCACGAAACTACATTTCCGCTTTCCCGTTACCTTGAGTATACAGAGGATGAGGTTGAGCAGCGGCTGAAGCCTATCGGTAATGCACGACCCGCGGTTGGCGAACCACCTAATCTTCAGATGGAGCATCAGCATGCCAAGCCTCGCGCAAATGAACGGCTCTCTGCATATTCACAATTTCTATATCGGGAAGTTGAAAGCGAAGCAGGAGCAGCTTTTCGCGAGCGACCCCGAATTGGCCCAGCTTCTCGACAATGTCGCTGAGATTCTAAGCGAGCACGTGGTCACCTTGGCCGATGAAATAGCCGAGCTGGAATACGAGGAGTAGTCATAGTTCGGTCTGATGCCGCTCTCCGCGGCGCTCCGCCCGGACCTACCACTTCACTGTGAAACCGATCTTTGCGCCGATGGTGTTGCTGTCGCCGAAGTCCTTGAGGCTGGTGCTGGCAAAGGCTTCGCCGTGGGCTGCATAACGCTCGTCGGACCAACTGAGCGAGCCACCCAGGCCAAGACCGCCCCAGAGGGCCTGGTTCTCGCTGATGACGCTGGCCCCCGAGACGTCGACATTCGAGCCGTCGAGGAAGTCGTAATAGAGATTAGCGATGCCATAGAGCGTCGAGCGGCTGGAATGTCCGGAGGCGTTCTTCCACTCGCGGTCAAAATCGGCCGAAACGCCGAGGCGGCCGGTCAGGCTGTCGCCGTCATCGAGTGATACATCGGCGCCATAGGCATCGGTGAAGCTGTCGAAGCGCACGGAGGAATAGGCGAGCTGCGCCTGCGGCGTCAGCGACCATTGGCTCGTCAGAGCGATCTTCTGTCCGGCTTCGATGCTGAGGCCATAACCGAAGCCGTCATTGCCGTCGGCAAGCGAAGTTTGAAGTGTCGAGGATCTGAGGTCGCTGTCATACCAGGTGACGGCAGCCTGCGTGTCGACGTAGAAGCCGCTCTTGCCGTACCAGGTCAAGGTGCCGTCGAAGCCATAGCCCGTGGTGTCGATGTCGCCCTTGCCGAAGCGCGAGGAGATGTCGGCCGAAGCGGTGTTCATATGAAAGTTGATCCCGCCGATCAGAGCACCGGCCTCGCTTTCACGCAGCATTCCGTCGACACCCGCCTGCAGCGTCCAACTGCTGACCTCATAGTCGGTGCCGGTGGTCGAGCTTTCCGGCTCGAAGTGCGAACGGTTACCGCCGATGCGGGTCTGGATCCCGGTGGCGGCGGTGTTGCCGTCCTGGTCTGCGGATCGATCACCGTCGAGCATCCACCCACCGGTGCGCTGGCGCAGCGTGCCGAACTGGTTGAGGCTTTGCAGCACGCCGGCATAGGCCTCGTAGACCGGCACGCCGGGCGCATAGATCGGCCCGATCGCGGCGCCTGCGGCATCGAGCAAGGCCGAACGCAGATACCAGTCCCCATCGGCCGGCGTGCTGACGCCGCCCTGGTAGAGGCGATAGGCATATGCGCCGCCAACCACGGCCTGATCACCCTCGAACACATAGTCGCCGAGCAGCGAAAAGTTGCCGGCGGATATGCCGCCGACATCGATGATCTTGATGCCCTCGACCGTCTGCGCGCCGCCACCACCGAGGTTGGTGACCGTGACATTGGTCCGTACCTGCGGTATTGCCAGTCACCACCAGACGGTCGGATGGCGACGCATCGCCGCCGAGGACCGTTTCGATCTCGAGTGTCCCACCACTGCCGGTATAGTTGCCCGCAACGGTCAACGTGCCGATCGAATTGCCGGGTGCTACCACGCCGGCATTGGTCACATCGCCGAAGATCGTGCCGGTGCCGCCGAGAATGCCGGTGCCCGATGTCGTGACCGGGCTTGTGATCAAACCATTGACGGAAAGCCGGCCACCGCTCACGGTCGTCGCGCCGCTATAGGTGTTGACGCCGGAGAGCGTTTGATTGCCGCCGATGACGTTCAGTCCGCCTGTGCCGCCGATGACGCCGCCGAAGATGTCGTTGGCATTGGTGATCGTCAGAGTTTGGGCGCCGAGCAGCACGCTGCCGCTGCCGGCCAGGCTCTGGATGGTCGGCGTCGTGGCGGCCGAAACGTTGAAGATACCATCCGCGACAACCCGGCTGGAATTGGCAATGGCGCCAGCGCCGGTAAGGGCGAGGCTGCTGCCGAAGTCGATCTGCGTCTCGCCGGTATAGACGCTGCTTGCCAAAAGGCTGAAGACACCGCCACCGGTGACGGTCAGGCCACCGACGCCTGAAAACCCCGACGTTGCGTCGGTTCCGACGGCAAAGCCGGCGGTATCGATCGTCAGCCCGCCGGCGAGCAGGTTGAGTTCAGTGCCGGAAAATCCGTTGATGAAGGTCGCATTAGCAGCCGTCGCGCGCAGAATGCCATCGTCAAAATTGGCCTGGCTTGCGCCCACACCGCCCCGTAAGGCCAGAGCCCGTAGCGTGCCGCCGCTGCTTATGTTGAGCGTGCCGGAAGCGCTGGCGAAGTTACCAAGGATAGCGGTGCCCGCGTTGAATTGTCCGCCATTCTCAATGTTGAGGATGCCCGTACCGAGAAAGCCGATATGAAAATTTCCGGATGTGGTCCACTGCGATCCTGGTCCGGTAACGGTGGCGATACCGATGGTATTGGCTGCTCCGCCCAGCCGGGAGTTGGGGAAGCTGGTCAAGGTGCTGCCATTCTGGATCGTCAGGATACCGGGAACGGCTCCCCCCTGTCCGACAGTTACGATCCCTACCGAAACGCTGGCCGGCGCTGTGACGCCGAGAGCGACCGGCGTATTCCCCGGTGCACCTGCCGTACTGATGTTGACGGCTGTACCGGCACCGGGCGCGACGCCGCCTGCCCAATTGCTCCCGTCGGTCCAGTCACTGCTCGTCAAACCGTGCCAATCAACGGCGTGGGCCGCTCCTGAGGACATCACGATCAGCGCCACGCCCGAGACGCCCGCCAGCAGCCCGCGCAGGTTGCGGGATAGTCTGCGCACCCGGTTGCTCGCTCGCAATGCATTGCCCATGATAGTCCCCGGAATCGTTTACGGAACAATACGGTAGGTGGGACGCAGAAGGATGACAACCTGCGGGCTCAACTAAATTCTCCTAGAGCTTGAACAATTCCTTGCCGACTTCGGGCAAGTTGTAGGGGGTTCGAAGCCAGCCCGAGCGATTACGCCAGCTCATAAACAGTCGCCCCGTCAGCCGCGTCGCGCAGCCCTTTGTAAGACGCATGCCTCAGTTTGCCGTCATGCGTCCATGCCCGATACTCGATCTCGGCAACAAGTTTGGGAGCGATGAAGAGCGCGTTTCGCTTCCTCCCCGTATCAACGGCGGGCTTGCTGATGACCAGCTTGTCCATCTGCTCCCGGAGCTCGGCGGCGGATCGCTGATTAAAGCCGGTCCCTACTCCACCGACGTAGACGAACTCATCTCCTTTGCGCGCCGCGAGGAGCAGTCGGCCGATGCCACCGAACGACGCTGATGATTTCTCATATCCGACGATCGCGAAGCCGTCGCTCTGGGTGCACTTTATCTTCAGCCAGTCGCCCAGGCGGCCGCTGCGATAGGGCGCGTCCCGGCGCTTGGCGATGATGCCTTCCAACCCGTGTTCGCAAGCGCTTGCCAGCAACCGATCGCCATCGGCCTCAATCTCCTCCGAGAGCCGGATATCGCCCTGCTCGCCGGCAGGCACCAGATCCTCAAGCAGATGCCGGCGCATGTCGAGTTCGGAGTTTCTGAGATCGTGGCCGTCGAAATAAATCAGATCAAAAGCCATGAAGACGGCGTCGCTTGAGCTCTTCTTGCCGCCCCGCCCACCCAGCGATTGTTGCAGCAGGCCGAAATCCGACCTTCCCTGCTCGTCGAGAACCACCGCTTCGCCGTCGAGGATTGCCGTGCCAACAGGAAGCCACAATGCCGCCTGCTTGATTGCCGGGAAACGATCCGTCCAGTCATGGCCGCCGCGCGTCAGGATGCGAATGCGCGTCGGCTCGACATGAACCGACAGGCGATAGCCATCCCATTTGATCTCATAAACCCAACCGTCGCCCTTCGGCGGTCTTGCTTTCAGAAGCGCAAGACACGGCTCAATGCGATCTGGCATAGGGTCCAAGGGAAGATTCGGCTGCGCTGGATCTCGCGCTTTGCGAGGCCGGGATCGAACAGGCTTCTCGGCATCCTGCAGAAGCGGCTTTGGTTTCGACGGCTTCGTCATGCCGCCATACCATCAGCAATGTCTTAAAAAGCAATTGCCCAATACGAGTTATTGACTTCGGGTTAGACGAGAACACCTAGCAACATCGCTCGACGGTCGCCGATGGGTCGCTCGCAGATTTGCGAGTCGACGCGTCCTGATTGCCGTGCTGTCTTCTTCGAAAGAAGGAGGCAACTATGAGATCGTTTCATTTCGCAGTTCAGGTCGACAGTGCGCTCTGGGCGGTCACCTTCGTCAGGGAACTTGATTTCCACGAAACCAGGATCATGACCAGCGCCGAGTTCGTCGAGATGATATCGGCAGAAGCCCAGCTCGGTTGCTGGTTTCGATGAACAGTCTTTGGCCGGATTCAGACTGGACCAAACTAGCCACGGCATGGCGGGCACGTGGAAGTCGAACGTCACCCACATCCCCTGGGGTCGGAGAACACGTAGTCCCTCATGTGGGGCGACCCGGTGCGAGGTCGGGGCCTCGGCTTGTGGCTGATGCGGGAAGCGCAGCACGTCCTGGGTAATCCGGCCTTCTCGTCATTCTCAAGGCCCACCCGGACGGCGACAAAGGTTCCCCACACGGCGCTCCTGAAGCTTGCCGCCTATCAGTCGGACAAGCAGTTGGGGTTCAAGGCAGTCTCGAAACGCAAGCGCCCCGGATGGCTGGTCGGATCCTGGGAGGAACCGCTTGTCCACGGTGGCGACTCGACGTTCTATTATCTTGATTGACTGGGGACATCAGAGGTCGCTTTCCCGTGCCATCTTGCATAGGTCGTCGTCTTGGCCATATGGCGATTGAGATCCGGCTCGCCGTCAGACCACCAGACCGGCCCTCGTTCTCCTAGCCCGACCTTCGCGGCGGTCGACCGCATCCTCGCCTGGCGCAGCCGCTCCTCGTCCCCGGCAGCGTCTTTCACCGCCCGGCGCGCCGACATCAGCTCAGACACCCGGCGTTTCCGCTCGTCCTCCCGCAAATGAGGGTTCGACCTTCTCCAAAGCCGGCCCCTCACGACGATGTACCGGCCGTCCGGCGTAGCGAGCACGCGATCCTCTTTTCAACAGAAGTTCGAGAGCGACGGGACGAAGTCCCTGCCCATCGACACCGACGTCGTATTGCCGGGGAAGGGGCTTCAGCCGCCCATGGGAGTGGCCGTGCTGGTTATTGGACTTCCTGCCCATCTGGTTCCAGGTCCGAAATGCATAATGGCACAGGATGAGATGATGTTCGGCGAGGCGGAGTTCGGCGGCCGTGCGAAACGCGTTTGCCAGATCAAGTCATCGTGCGACGTTCGCGTGGCCCCGAGCACGGTATTCGGCACCCAGGCTCGGCTCGCGGAAAAGTCTATCTGGACTGGAACAGCTCTAATGCAGCACTGCAAGCTTCGCCTGCCTCTCCAGAAGTCCCTCGACGGTACCAACAAGCCTCGCGGCCCGCCGCAAGATGACCGCGCCGGTTGCGCTCACCGCGATGTCGTTGGACATCCTTTCCATACAGCCTGCCACCTCCATCATTGCCGTGCCGAGTTCTCTGCGGCCGATGCGGTCTGCCAGCCGTGCAAGGCGGCGGATGTTCTCCACATAGCGCGAAATCACCAAGAGCCGCTGTGGCACGGGATCATGGGTAGTGGTGACACTCCGAGGTTGGGTTTGTCGGACTTTCATGTTCGGCCTCCGCTTATCCAAGGTAAAACAGGACGGCGCGCGGGCTGCGTCTGCGAGCCCTCGTCTCGCCACTCGTCGAGCTTCTTCAGTGCGTCGACAATGTCCCTGTATCGAACTGGATGGGGGACACCCGGCGGATGGCGCAGTTCCGGCAAAGATTCGACCGCGTGAAGGTCAGAAGCCCACGAAGCGAGAATTGCTCGTTTCTCGTCTTTCGAAAGCCGCGCGGAGACGACCCCCTCGGGGTGGTCGAAGTGTCGGTGCGGGTGAAGAATGTGCGACGCGGATATCGCGTCGACGGCGTTGTGGGGATCAGTGTGGTCAGAGCCTTTCGTTTTCATCTTGCGTCTCCTAAAAACTTCCAGCTAATGGAGCGAAAATCTCCAGGTGAAAAAGAGATTGTTTCAACGAAAACAGCATTCAAGAGGTTCGAAGCGCGACGCTCAAAATTTTTTTGATGCGCCTCTTGAATCAAAAAACGCTCGAGACCAGATGATTTTCCGTCGGTCGCCCGATGGGGCCGACAGCAACCAGGAGACGCCAGATTCCGCGTCTCCATTCCATCTCGCTTTACGGAGGATTTGGTATGAGAAACGACTTCGACTTCGCGCCGCTTTATCGGTCCAGCATCGGCTTCGACCGTGTCTTTAACCTCTTGAACAACGCGCAGCAGCGCCTGCAGGCCATCGACACCTGGCCGCCCTACGACATCGTCAAGACTGGCGAGGACAACTATCGCATTCAGATGGCGCTCGCCGGCTTCGCCGACGCCGATCTCGAGATCACGCAAGAGCGCAACGTGCTGGTGGTGAAGGGTGAGAAGCCCGACGAGAAGGATGGCGAGTATTTACATCGCGGTATCGCCGGCCGCGCCTTCGAGCGTCGCTTCGAGCTCGCCGACCACGTCAAGGTGGAGAACGCCTCTTTTACGAACGGCCTTCTCAGCATCGAGCTTAAGCGGGAGATTCCGGAAGCGATGAAGCCCCGTAAGATCGCGATCGGCAGCAGCGCCGGAACACAGGGCGCTCTGCAGATCGAGGGCGAAAAGCAGGCCGCCGCCTAATTCGAAGGAGGGTGCGGGAGCGCTGTCTTGGACGGCGCCCCCGTCCATATGACCCCCGGAACTGGTCTGCGAAGGGGTGGATAGAAGAGCTTCGGAAGGCTGCCAAATAGCCCGCCACTGCAGCGCATCGCCGTCAACTTCCGACGAAGGCGGTGCAGTGGCTGCCGACACTTTCTCAATGAACTGTCTTCGACGGCTTCTCGGCATGCGAAATGCCATCGAGCCGTCGTGCGCTTCTGCAACCTGATGCCGCACGGCGTGCTTGTGCTATGGATGTGAAATGGGCGGCTCCAGACCTGAGAGGATTGGATATGACGGCAGCATTGTTTAGGATAACCGCTTGTATAGAGAGTCTGACCGGTATCGCGCTATTTCTCGTCCCCGATACCGTCGCGCGACTGCTGTTAGGGGCGGCGCTACCGGGTGCGGGTTTGGCGGTTGCCCGTCTGACGGGTATTGCGTTGTTGTCATTGGCGGTCATGGCTTGGGTGGGCCGACAGATATCAGGCAGAAGCCCGGCGCTTGCGGCCGTGTTGACCTACAATCTCCTGGCGGCCATCTATCTCTCCGCACTCGTCGTCGAAGGAGCGTTTGTCGGCAACCTGCTGTTGCCGGCGACCCTGCTGCATGGCGTCTTGGGCGTCCTGCTCGTTCGCGCATGGTTTCGAGCTGGCAAAGATGGATGAAGCCGGCCAGCTCACGCGAGCAGCCTCGGCCCCCGAAGGAGTATGAAAGGTCGTGCCACCTCGCCGCATGCCAGGCACCCAACGACGACTGCTTCCGGTGCGTAGAGTCGGGTCGATTTCTATCACCGCCAGCTCGACCCGAATTCACACTGGTAAGGTCGGTTCCTCGATCGCCCTTCCAAGCCGCTCCAGCTCGAGCGAGTAGCAGAACAGCCCGAACAGCATCGCCCCGATCGAAATTGCCCTGATGAAGATCTCCCAGAACGGGGGTACCGACCCGAGTGCGGGCAGATGCCTGAAGAAGATGGCGGAAAAGAATGCGCCTCCGAACAGGAAGCTCAGGCGAGCGGAAAAGAAGACCAGGTGTGCGACGAAGAGGGAGTGGCAGGGCGCTCGGACAGTTACCCAGCGAATTCTTGCCCAGTAGCAAGCCTGGAGCAGCACCGTGCCCGCCGCGAGGCCAAGCAGGCTCGACCAGGAGACGTCCTGCCGTTCGCCGAGATGCGTCACGACCGAGTAAAAGATCGGAAATACTGTCCACAGCAGAAATCCCACTGCCAGCGTTTGAGCTGCCAATAGGATCGCATAGACCGTTCCATCTCGTGGCCTAACGACCATTTCAGAACAGACTCCTGTTCTTCGCTGTCGGCAAAGCCGCTAGAAGCGGATGGCCACTCCGAGGATCGGACCTTGCTGTACGACATCGAAGACGAACCCGTCATTGTCATAGTCGACCCCCAGGGCGCGGTATCCCGCGATTGCCGATATGGTGTCGTTGAACTTGTAGCCGAGGCCCAGCGCAACGTCCCAGTCGACGTCCGCCCCGCCTGCGCCGACCAGACCCCATCCGGTCAGGTAGATTTCCGGGGTGAAGAAGTAGTTGCCTCGGACGCCGACGACGCCGTCCACCCATGTCGCGCTGTCGTCAACGTCCCGCCCGTCGAGGATGCCTCCGTTAAAGGAGAGTTCAGTGTCGAGCGACCAGACCTTCACCCCGGCGACTACGTCCAGATTTCCCGTCTGATCTTCGAGTACGGAATAACCGACGCCAAGGAGGCCGGCGAACATCGTCGAGGTCACGTCGACGCTGTCGGCCAAAATTCCGCTCGGGGTATCCCCGTCCGCTCCGAACTTGGTGTAGATGATGTCGCCGAAGATGCTGAAACGGCCATGCCGCGCCTCGCCGGCCGCCATGAACGCAAAGTCCAGATTCTGGAGAAGGTCGCCGAGATCGGCGTCGATGTGAACTTCGGGCACTCCGAACTGGGCCGTATCCCCGGAGATGCCGGCGCCCCAGAAATATGGGGCAATCGTGAAGGTCCATTCGTCCAGATTTTCTGACGCCTGCGGCGCTGGCGCCAGCGGACCAAGGTCGGCGGTCTTGCCGAACGTCGGCAATGCCAGACCGACCATCAGGACCGCCGCAGATAGATATGTCTTCATAGCTTTTTTCCCTCGTGGCAACTGCATGGTCAACGGCTGTCGCTGTCGGTTGTCGACGTGGCGCAGCTTTTGGTGCCTTGTCTGGCCCGGCGCTTCCTGCAAAGCTTCCGACCTCGTCCCTGGTATCCGCATCGACGACGGCGACCGGCTCGACAAGAATCAGGCCGGCTGCGCTGCCCGCCGCTGTATCCGTCGTCGCGGCGAGGATCGTGTCCCCGAAACCCATCCTGCGGCACAGCGATGGCGCACCGCGTCAGCCGAACTGCAGACCACGTGCGCAAATTCTCTAGCCGGGTCGACACTATGGAAGGACGGCCCGGAATGCTCGTAACATACCGTAGTTTACGTGGCGGCCCGCCGGTCGCTTGGGGGATTATCGGCTCCATCTAGGGCTTCACCAGGGAGTGGGAGATGGAAGCCTCCATGCCATCCGCGACCGGCAGTCCTGCCTTGCGGAGGCTAGCGACCAGCCGCAACTGATCACTCACCCGGAAGTTCCTGACGTTGAGTTCCTCCTCGAGGTTCGCAATGAAATCAGGGCGCATTCGCATGAACGTCTCCCCTTCGAGCTGAGCGTCGGCAATCATGTCGGCTTCCGCGAAGATCACCGCCGCCACCACGTGGAAAAGGGGAAACTTCTGCAGGTCCGCCTGCTTAATCTCTGCTACCGCCTTTCGATTGTCTCGAAGCATATACGCCGCGAGCGCGCGGGTTCCATGATAGTATCCGCCATTTCTGGGATTGAGCGAGAGAGCCTCGTCCAAAAGCGTTGCGCCGCGCTCCCACTGCCCGCCCATGGCCAGGCGCGTACCGAATTCGCCCTTGAGTTCCGTGTCGTTTGGGTTGGCGGCGAGCGCCTGTTCGCCGACTCGCAGTGCCTCGTCTGGTTGTCGATTGAAGAACAGGGCCGTCATGAGCGCCTGGAGTGCGCGGCTGTTGTCCGGTTCGAGCTGGGTCGCCCGGCGTGCCGCTTGCAGCGACCTCTGCAAGGGTGCGGGCGAGCCTACCTTCGGGTTGAATTGAAATCTGCCCTCGTCGAGATAGATGATCGACAGCATCCCCCAGGCGGTCGCATAACCCGGATATCGCGCCACCGCTCTCTCAAGGCATTCCCGCACCTTGGCATGCCGTTCGACGGTGAGGTCGGCACGGTATGCGTAGAAGCCGAGCGTGCACTCATAGGCGCCGAGATCGTCGGGAGGGGCGTTGACGACGTCGACATGGGCGATGACGCCGTATGGCTGTGCGATCGCCGTCGCCACCTTGCTCGCGACATCCGACTGGATCGTGAACAGATCGCGCGACTGCAGATCGTTGTCATAGTCCCGCGACCAAAGGATAGAACCGTCCGAGGTGTCGACAAGGCGAGCGGTGACCCGGATGCGCGTTCCCGAGGCGCGGACACCGCCGGCGAGCAGGTATTGCGCGCCGAGTTCATCCCGTACCTGGGCGACAGCCACATCCGGCTGCAGCGCCGTGGATGTCTCACGACCGAAGACCTTGATCTCCTTGAAACGAGGAAGGGCCGTCAGCAGTTCTTCGGTCAGACCCTTCGTATACAGTTCTGAATTCGGCTCGGATCCAAGATTGGCGAACGGTGCGATCACCAGTGTCGGGCCGTCGGGTTTCAAGGACAGGCCGGCCGGTAGAGTGGACGCGTAGCGTCCGACCGTCCAGTACGCGACAACGATCGCCACAGCGAACACGACCGCCGCTCCAATGAAGCGTAGCCTTGGCGGGAAGCGTTGCTCGGGAGCGGAGGGCGCCGCGACCGAGCCGGGCCCGGCAACCTTGTCTCCCTCCGAGGAGGGGACGGCGTTCCAGTTGAATACCGGGATGTAGCCACCTTTGGGTAGGTCTATGCGGACCGGATCGTTTTGCCCCGCCACCAGGTAGTACCGCTCGAGTACCCGTCGGAGCCGGGCCGCCTCGATGCGGACGACGGGATCATCCTGGGTGAAGCCTTCGTTGCGCTTGAATATCTCGAGCGCGATCGAGTATCCCTTGATCCGGTCGCCCCGCCCCGCAAGCACTTCCTCGACGACATAGTTGAGGAAAGCCCTAGTCCTCCCGGCATTAGGAAAATCCGCGCTCAGTGCCATGCGCTCGAGTTGGGCGCGGATGTCGTCGCGCCCCGGAGGCGGGCGATCCAGCGTTGCGGATAGGTCACTGGCGCGCGGCGCGGCGCCTTCGTCGGCCGGCGACCGCCCGAGGAATGTCGGAACGTAGGAGCCCGTGGGAATGCCGACGACGATAGGATCGGATTTACCGGCTTTCAAATAGTATCGTTCGAGCGATCTGCGCAGGTGGCTCGCGGCGATGCGAACGATTGGATCGACCTGTGGATCGAACGTGTCTACGCGCCCGAACACGTCGACCGCGATAGTGTAGGCCTTTATCCTCGCGTCTCGACCGGACAGGCATTCTTCCACGACATAATGGAGAAACCGACGTTCGCGGTCGGTCGCGTCGAAGTCGCCGCTGCTCAGAATTCGTCCGAGCTGCTCGCGGCACATGGCCTGCGAATGCCGGAACGACTTCTCCTTGACGTCGGCACTGTGCATCACGACACCCCCCCGTGCGTGAAAACCGAATAGAGTCCTCGTTCAACCTCAAGTCTAAATATTATATGGACATCAATATACTATCGCGCGTGCCCGCGATAGTCGTTGACCCGCGTCTCCCGTCTGCCGAGAAGTGCCGCACCGATTCATCAGCCAGCCCAGGCGTATCGCTGCCCGTTATACCACGTAACCTACAGTAGTTCTCTAGCCCAACCGGAAATCAAATCTTAGGCTCCAGCACCTGGTGAGGTTATGGCAGCGGGCGGATGGCGACGAATGGCGAATTGACTCGCAAGGAGCTGGCCTTTTCGGCTGCGGCGCTACGGTTCCCGCGGGCCGAACTCGCGATCCGCAGACTGATGAATAGGAACGAAGACTTCTGCAATCTGTGCGCGGACCTCGCCGACGCCGAACGGGCGTTGGCAAGCGTTCCGACAGCGCCACCGGCGTTGTGCGAGGAGCGAAAGCTGGAATGGCGGGAGATGATCGAAACCCTCGTCTGCGAGATCGGCGAGGTACTGAGGGAGAGCGAGGGATGGTCGCCCGGTTCAAATAGCTAATGCCATCTCTGCCGAACAGGCGAAGGACCGACAGGCCGCCGCCCAACGATGCCGGGGTGTCTTAGGACACTCCCCAAAGGACGGAGATTGAACGACATGAAGCGAGAGAACATCCATGACGCCGCCCGGTCCGGATCGCGGCGCCGAGCCATAGGTCTGGCGGCCGCCGCGATCACCGTCGCGCTGTCGGCTGCGCCAGCCTTGAGCCAGAGTGCCATCGACCCCGACGCGGACGCCATCCTGCACGCCATGGCTGACAAGCTAAAGGGCATGGCTTCCTTCAGCGCCGAGTACGACACCGATCATGAGATCGTCGACCGGCAGGGCCAGAAGCTCCAGTACAGCGCCTCGGGGACGATCGCAATATCGCGTCCCAGCGGCTTGCGCGTCACGCGCAGCGGTCCATACGCGGACACCGAAGTCGTCTTCGACGGCAAGGTCGTCTCGCTCTATGGCAAGGCCTTGAACGTCTACGCCCAGATCGACAGCCCCGGCCCGTCGATCGACGAAGCGGTGGACGAATTCCGCATGTCGACCGGTCTCGACGCGGTCGGCGCCGACCTGCTCGCCGCCGATCCCTATCCGCTTCTGATGGACGGCGTGGTCTCCGGATCATTGGTCGGCACCTCCTTTGTCGGCGGCATCGAGTGCGACCACCTGGCGTTTCGAAACGATCGCGTCGACTGGCAGATCTGGATCAGCGCCGACGACCGCAAGCTGCCCTTGAAATATGTGATCACCACCAAGTGGGTGACGGGCGCGCCGCAGTACACGCTGCGTCTACGAAACTGGAACACCGACAAGGTCGACGACAAGCAGTTTTTCTTCACCCCCCCGGCGGACGCGAAGAAGCTCGACGCGGTCTATTCGGACGCCGTCGGCGATCTCGTACTGGAGGCACAGGAATGAGCACGAAGCGCACGTTTTCCAAATTCATCTCGGCCGCAGTCATGGTGGCGGCCCTCGTCGTGACCGACGGCTGGCTATCAGTCCTGTCGGGCCAGCCCGGTTTCATCGCCACGCAAGCACAAGCACGCGTCGGCAGACCGGTGACTCCAGGCAGCGTGGCAGGCGTGGCTCGCCGCACGACGCGCAGAACCATCCGTCGTACTTCGATGTATGTCGCAGCCCTGCCTGCCGGCTGTGCGAAGACGAGCGTCGGCGGAGCGGTCGTCTGGCGATGTGGAGGAGCATACTATCAGTCCGCCGGGGGCCGCTACGTCGTCGTCAACGTGGACTGATCAAACCCTGGAACTTGCGATTTCGAGATTCCGACCTGGAAGCCGAAACTGTGTTCGGTAGAGGAGAACGAGAATGTACTTGAACAGCAGTCGTAACAGACGCGACTTGTGGACGGGCATCGCCTTGGCCGGATTTCTGTCCGCCGGAATGCCTCACACGGTCTGGTCCCAGGATGCAGTCCATACCGACATCGGTGACATCGACAAGACCACCGGGGCGGACATCTTTCCCAAGAAGCGGCCGTACTCCCCATGGGCCGGACGTAACTTTCCGATGCGGCCGCTCTTCGGCGACACCCACCTGCATACCAACCTGTCGTTCGACGCGGGCGCGGCAGGAGCCAGGATAGGGCCCCGCGAGGCCTACAGGTTCGCAAGGGGAGAGGAAATCACCGCCTCGAGCGGCCAGCCCGTCAAGCTCTCAAGGCCGCTCGACTTCCTCGTCGTCGCCGATCACTCCGATAATCTCGGCTTCATTGCCGACTTCATGGCAGGAAAGCCCGAGATCCTGAAAAATGCCCAGGCCCGAAGCTGGTTCGACATGATCCAGAACGGCCAGGGGGCCGCCGCCGCCTACGACATCGTCACCACGTTCTCCCAAGGGAAATTCCCTCCTGATCTCCTTTATCGACCCGGAACAGCCGCATACAGGTCTACCTGGCAGAGCATCATCGACGCCGCCGAGGAGGCGAACGAGCCGGGCCGCTTCACCGCGCTGATTGGCTACGAATGGACGTCGCTGGCGACGGGCAACAACCTCCACCGCAACGTCATCTTCCGTGACAACGGCGACAAGGCGGCGATGATCGAGCCTTATACTACCCAGCCGCCGCTCGGCAGCAACAATCCCCGCGATCTGTGGAAGTGGCTTGCAGCCTATGAGGACAAGACAGGCGGCCAGGCGCTGGCGATCGCCCACAACGGCAATCTCAGCAACGGGACCATGTTCCCGATCATCGAGTCGTTCACGGGCAAACCCATCGACCGGGAATATGCGGAGCAGCGCGCACGCTGGGAAGTTCTCTACGAGACCACCCAGATGAAAGGGGACGGCGAGACGCATCCGTTGCTTTCTCCCAACGACGAATTCGCCAATTTTGAGCGCTGGGACAAGGGTAATCTGGATGTCAGCCAGAAGAAGACGCCTGACATGCTGCAGTACGAGTATACCCGCTCCGCGTTTCAGACCGGCTTGAAGCTCGAAAAGGAACTCGGGGTCAATCCCTACAAGTTCGGTTTGGTGGGCAGCACGGATTCTCATACCGGCCTTTCCACCGCGGACGACGACAACTTCTGGGGAAAGATCTCGAGCAATGAGCCGAATGCCGAGCGCTGGAAACATCCGTTCATGAAGAATCCCAGCCTTGGCATAACCATTACGGGCTGGGAGCAGACGGCATCTGGCTACGCGGCTGTCTGGGCGCAAGACAACACCCGCGCATCCATCTTCGACGCGATGAAACGGCGGGAGACCTATGCGACCACGGGACCACGGATGTTGGTGCGTTTCTTCGGCGGGTTCGATTTCGATGAGGCCGACGCCACCAGCCGTAGCCCGGCAATCGCCGGATATACGAAGGGTGTCCCAATGGGCGGCGACATCGGCCCCGCTCCGAACGAAAAGGTTCCCACCTTCCTGGTCGCCGCTTTGAAGGATCCGATCGGTGCCAACCTCGACCGCTACGAGGTGGTGAAGGGCTGGCTCGATGCGGCGGGCGAAGTCCACGAGAAGGTCTACGACGTCGCCTGGTCCGACGCGCGCAAACCAGGGGCGGATGGAAAGCTGCCTCCCGTCGGCGATACCGTCGACGTCGCCAACGCCACCTTCACGAACACCATCGGCTCTTCCGAACTGATCGCGTTCTGGAAGGACCCCGAGTTCGACCCTAGCCAAAGGGCGTTCTACTACGGTCGCGTTCTCGAAATTCCGACGCCGCGGTGGACCGCCTACGACGCCAAGTACTTCGGCAGCGAGATGGGACCCGAGGTGCGGATGAAGACCCAGGAGCGGGCGTACACCTCGCCGATCTGGTACAATCCGGCATGAGGACCGCCGTGTGCATGCCGAGTTTACGGACAGCCAGGGGGCTGGAATGAAGATCCTCAAAACGATCATTAGGGAACCGTTGGTGCATTTCCTACTGCTGGGCGTCACGGTCTTCGGTCTGTATTCGGCCGTGAACCGATCGCCTGTGGCAGCGGATGGCCAGGTGATCGAGCTGGGACAGGGCGAGCTCGGCCAGTTGTTCGAGAGCTTCTCGCGGACATGGCAGCGTCCCCCGACCGAATCCGAGTTCGTCACGCTCGTCGACAGCCGCGTCAAGGAGGAGGTCTTCTATCGTGAGGGACTGAAGATGGGCCTCGATAAGGACGACACCCTCGTGCGGCGCCGCATGCAGCAGAAGATGGAGTTCCTGCTCGAGCCGAGCGGTGAAGAACTGACACCGAAGGAGGGAGAACTGGAGGCGTATCTCGCTGCAAATGCGGGAAAGTTCCGCACTCAGGACAGGCTGGCGTTCCGCCAGATCTTCTTCGACGGCAAGGGATCATCCGAGAGCACCGTAGAAAGAGCGAAAATCGTCCTGGCGCACCTCGAAACAGCAGCGGCTTCAGAGGAAACCGCTGGCGATCCGACCCTTCTTCCCGAACGAATGGAACTGTCGGATGCCGACGTCGTCGCCAGCATCTTCGGCAAGGACTTCGTCGCGGCCCTGAAACTCGTCCCCGAAGGCGAGTGGGTCGGACCCTTGAACTCTCCTTTCGGCGGCCATCTCGTCTATGTCGATGAGAAGAAGGACGGAGGCACGCCGCCGCTTGCGGATGTGCGAGAGGCTGTCCGGCTTGACTGGGAGAGTGGAAGACGTGCGCAGATCGCAGCCCGGCGTTACGATGACATGAAGAAGCACTACGAGGTGCGCGTGGTCTGGCCGACCGGCACGTCCGCATCGGCAATCAAGACATCGGGGGTCAGATGACCCGATCCCTCTACCTCATCATTGGCTTCGTTCTTCTCGCCTGTTCCGCAGCCCGTGCGCATGAGCTGAGACCGGCCTACCTCGAGATCGACGAGGTTGCAACGCATCGCTACGCATTGACGTGGAAGGTTCCCGCCCAGGGCGCCTACAAGATGGCGCTCGACGTGCTCCTCCCTCCATCATGCATGCAGGATGGCGACCGCGCAGGGGGGGTCATCGACAATGCTTTCGTCAGCCGCTGGCAGGCCGTGTGCGAGGGTGGTCTGGCGGGCGGCGTGGTCGCCATCGACGGTCTCGCGTCAACCTACACGGATGCGCTGATCAGAGTGGTCAATCTCGATGGCACGACGCAGACGAGCCGCGTTTCGCCCGACTATCCGGAGGTCGCGATCGCCGCGACGCCGACTGGGATGGCCACGGCCCGGACGTATTTCGTACTCGGCGTCCAGCACATCGTGACCGGCGTGGACCATCTCCTGTTCGTGTTCGCGCTCCTGCTTTTAATCGGGAATCCAAGGACGCTACTTGCGACAATCACCTCCTTCACGGTCGCGCACTCGGTGACTCTTGCCTTCGCGACGCTGGGGATCGCGGCCGTGCCGCAGCCTCCCATAGAAGCGCTGATAGCGCTCAGCATCATGTTCGTCGGCGCGGAGATCGTTCGGTCGGATCGAGGAAGGCGGAATCTCTCGAGCCGATATCCTTGGATGATCAGCTTTACTTTCGGACTGCTGCACGGCTTCGGATTTGGCGGCGCATTGCGGGAAATCGGACTGCCGCAGAAGGACGTACCGTTGGCGCTCCTGACATTCAATCTGGGAGTCGAGGTCGGGCAGCTCGCCTTCGTGGCGGTCGCACTTCTGACTATGGCAGCAATACGGCTGCTGGTCGCGGACATAGCTCGCCTGCGCGTCTCGCTGGCCTACGTGATCGGAACGGTGTCGGCGTTCTGGTTCGCTCAGAGGATCGCGGGGTTCGGGTAGGCGATCGGTGTCGGATACGTCTACTGGCTGTTCGACCCTTTGGGAGCGTCTGGATTGATCTGACCGAGCCAACCTTTGGAATTCACGGCACGCCGGAACCGACCGTTAACGACAAGGTGGGGTCATACGGTTGCGGGCACCTGACGAACTGGGAGTGCGGAAGAGCCGGCTGGAAAGGTGGAGGGCAGGGACGATGCAGGGAGGACCGTCGAAGCACCTCGGTGCCCCGTGTTCGGTATCAGTTGATTCCGCTGGTTGATTAGCGAAGGCGCGCATAGATTCGTGGTTACGAAATTTCGTTCGACGCCCCACCTTCTTCGTGTTGTATTAACTATCATGCGGGCGGCCAATGGCGACTTTTTTCGATGAGTTCTTTGGCGTAACCACTGATCAGCTCGACGATCACGGCACCCTCAACATCTCCGTCATCAAGAGGCCGACGGCGTCTTCATCGAGCACGTGGTTCGCTACGTTTGACCGACGGACCAGTCGCATCTACAGCGAGACTTTCCCGAAGGACGGGCTGATAACCTGGGCGAGATGGGTGGACATCCGAGAGCCGGTCGCAGCCGTCGTCGAAGAGGCGATAGGTTGGCGGCGGCGGATGACGGAGTAGGGGCCGAACGAGAGGTCGCTTTCAATCGAACACTCGCGCGGCCTCTTGCACGGCAATAGCCTTCGGACGACATACCACGTAGAGACCAAGGGCAATCGCAAGCGCCATGGCCGTCGCGCCAAAAATCAGGCCATAGGTCGCGGCCGCGCTGAAATGAAGCTCGGCGAGCGCCAAAGACAGAGGACGACGCCGACACCCCGAGGAAGACGAGCGTGTTGAGCGCGCCCAGTCCGATGCCTCTAATTTGAGTCGGCAACAATGCCTGCGCCTCCGTCATCGCCACGGGATGGACATTTCCCATCGCGTAGAGGAACGCCAATCCCGCGGATGCGGCGAAGATGCTTGCACCCGGCGAGAAGGCGAGGAGAAGCGCACTCAGAACGCCCACTACGTAGGTTGCGGTCACGATCCTACGCCCGCGCCAACGCGGGAGCGCGAAAGGCAGGACGAACGAAGTCGCAATTCCAAAAACACTTACGGCAGTCAGAACGGCGCCGACATTGGTGCCGTGCCCGAAGACGTCCGTGAGGTATGGTCCCGCCCAAGCGTTTCTAAAGGTGCCACCTAGCGAGAGCGTGAAGCAGATGGGTACAAGGTAGAGGAGGTGAGGCAGCCTCCATGTTCCGTGCCCCGTCGTCTGTAGGGCACTCCTGGCCGAGGGCGTCTGGCGCAACGACAACGCGATCGAGAGGGCGCAGCCCGACGTCATCGCCGCGGCTGTCCAGCACGCGGCGCGCCAACCCCATTCCGCCGTGAAGAAGGACAACGGAGACGCGGAGATCAGCGCTCCCACTGAGCCATCGAACTCACCGTCGCTGCCAGCCGCCCGGCCTTGTCCGGCGAATGAAGCCGGCCCAGATAGTAGAGGACGCCCATAAAGATCGGCGCACATCCAATGCCGATGGCGACCTGACCAGCGAACGCCGACAAAAAGCCGGATGACGACCCGAGGAGCGCAGAACCGACGGCGCCCACGACCATCATCGAGGCCATTGGCCAACGGACGCCAAATCGGTCGAACGCGATGCCGACGGGGACTTGTAGCAATGCGAATGATCCGAAGAACGCGGACGCAAGCCACCCGAATTCGACCGGCGACAGTGCGAGCTCATCAGAAATCAACGGACCGACGACGCCGAAATAACTTCGGAAGTACATGCTCGCCAGGAAGGCGGCACAAAGGGCAGATAGAGAAGTGCGCATCTATTCCTCGCGCGAGAAAACCAGGCTGCCATGGCCGGGCTTGAGGTTTAGGTCTAGCTTATCGCGCGGCACGGAGACTACAACGTATCGCTTGCCATCCGTCGGCGTCTCCTGATGCGCGAGATCGATCATCCAGATTGTCATGCCCGATCCTCGAGTGATCTCCATGAGCATCACCATCGCCGGGTCATCTTCGGCGTCGATCGCAAAAGCGAGCTCGTACGCGAATGTCTCCTGCTCGGCCTGACCCGAAGCTGTTCCTTAAACCAGCTCCAGACGCTGTCGAAATCCACGGGGAACGGCGACAGATCGAAGTTCACCTGGACGACGTCGCGGGCGAACACGACCTCTCCGTCGAAAAAGGCGTGCATTCCCAAAAAATATTCGGGAATCTCCATGTGATCTGAAAGTTCTTCGCGAAGGATTTTGAGGTTGGAGGCTGTTTGAAACAAAGCGGTCTTCGTCTGGGATCAGTGCAACGCGGCAGAGGTCGGCGCGTTCACTCGCGTGGCGTGGATGCCGACGTAAGTTCCGATGAGCGCTGTCGCGATATCGTCGGAAGTGCGATGCCCCTCCTGGTAGAACTCGATCGTCGCCTGGCGAAGTACGTCGGAAAGGCCGTCTTTCGGATCCACCTCGTAGTAGCGGTACCACGCCTGCACGGCTTCGGACATCGTCTTAAAGTCGGGCTTGTCGAGCTCTTTCTTCATTCAAGTGCTCCTTCCATCCTCCAACACCTAGGACTGTGAAAAAGAGCTTCAACCTGCCACCGAAGGATGGGGTTGGACCGGTCCCTTCGTCGCACTAGATACGTCCCTCCAACGGAGGAATTTGCATGACGAAGCTCACATATCATGTCGGCGAGCATGACGGCGGTTTTGGATACAGGCTCGGTGACGTTTGGTCCGAGACCTTTCCTGATCATGACACGGCGCTCAGAGCCGCCAAATCTGCAGCGGAGCGGCAGCACCTCGAAGGCCGCGACGCCGAGATATCCTATCAAGTCGCCGATGGGAGCTGGCAGACGGAACACGTGGATGGCGGCGACCGGCCGGATACCGAGGTCGTGGACGACTAAGGGTTCGACGAGATGACGGCGCTGACCGGATCTTGCAAGTGCGGGGACGTTCGACTTGCCGTCCGAGGCTCGCCGAGCCGGATTGGCATCTGCCACACGGACTGCAGGCAGGAAAGCGGGTCGGCGTTCACCTTCTTCGGTGTCTGGCCTGCGGCCAACTTCGAAACCAAAGGTGAGACGAGCGAATATGATCCATTGGCCGCCACCAGGAGTTCGGACACCATCCTGCGCGCGATCGAGACCGCTTCCGCGATGCCGTCACCGCATCGGATTTCCACGCCGTCGTAGTCGGGATCGAACCCCTCCTGCATCCGAATATGGAAGTAGAACCTGGCCATCGGAAATGCTCCCGTCCAGCTTCTGACCGCCAATGCTCACGGAGAGTAGTGGCTGAACACGAAGTCCTTCGAACGGTCCAGCTTCGTATGGCACGCGAAACAGGAGTTCAGAAGCGGCTCGCTCTTGTTGGCGACGCCGTTCTCGAACTGGCCGTAGCCCCATCCTCCAGTCTCGGCGTACTTCTTCGAGTCCTTGATGCTGATCTGCACGTTCGTCGGGTCGCCGGCCACGAAGGACTGCGGCGCCGGGAAGACGGCGTCGTTCTCCGGAGACGACTTGTAGACGTACGCGAGGCGGGCGATTATCGAGCCATCGGGGAATGGTCGCGTGCCTTCGCGGAAGGCTTTCACGGCGATGTCATTTCCAAGGATGCCGCGGATGTCGTTGTTCTTCCCGGCCTCATGGGCGACCGTGATCATCTGCCAGTTTCGATATCCTTCCGGTAGACTGACGCCGTAGATCGGTGACACGTTGTCCGACACGCCGCTAGCTGCGTCGACCGAGACTGCGACCACGGCGGCCGCCAGTAGACAGAATGCTGTGATTTTCCGCATTTCAACCTCCATCTGGATAGATCGTCGATACTGCCAGTGCGGCGAGGCCGCCTCCGATTATCTGGACGACCACGAAGAGAGTAATGGCAACCACCGACGCGCTTGCGGGCGAGGCGAGGAGACCGATAGCCACCGCCGGGTTCGCGATCGATCCCGTCGGCGTCGAGAGGATCGCTGCCAGCAGCCATAGTCCGACTGCGAAGGGCCCCACGAATTTGTTCGTGCTTCGCGAGCAGCAGAAGACGACCGTCATCAGTCCGAACGAAGCCGCGCCCTCGCTCGCCAAGGACGACACCGCTGGAAAGTCGAAACCCGGTCTACCGGGCAGAGCATCGAAGATGGTGGCGGCAACGAGCACCCCGGCCAGTCCTCCTGCGATCTGGGACACGATGTACCATACCGTGCAGTCCAGCCTTCGTCGTCCCGAGAGCCACTGCATCAACGTGATTGTCGGATTGAAGTGGCCGCCGGAAACCGCGCCAAAGGCCAGAATCAAGCCGATCAGACTTCCTGAGATCGCCATCGCGGACGAAAGTGCCGAGCTGCCGACATGGAGGCCCGACCCGACGACCGCGATCATCAGCATCGCGGTTCCCACGCCTTCCGCCAGCGATCGCCTGAACAGCGAGACGGTCGCATCGTCCTCGACGAAGCATTTGCGTGAGAACGTGCTGCCAGGCCCTAGGCGTGCGACGCCCATCTCGCCTCCACGGCGTCCATCTTCACCGCGAGCTCTTCGGGCGTGAGCAGACCCTTCTGGAAGGCGATGTTCGCGAAGGCGGCGATCCATCTCTCGTAGTAGGAGAGCTTGCCGACCAGGTCGGATCCCAAGGATTCGACGCCGCGTCGCTTCTCCTCGGTGTTGATGATCTTATAGAAGTCGAGGACGTCGGCGAGAGCATGGCAACGCTTCTCCCAGGGGAGTAGTTCGTGCTCGACCTTTTCGATCTTCGGCGCCTCCAATCCCCCGATGTCGTTCGGGAGACGCTTTACGAACTGTTCGCTGCCGGTCATGCCGCAACTCCCTGGGATGGTGATGGGATCTGGATGACGCCGATCATAGCATCGCGGGTGACGAGAGCTGCGAGTTGCTCTTCGTCGAGGTCGTCGGTGCCGGCCGGGCGCATGGGCAGGACGAGATAGCGCTGGATGGCGGTGGAGTCGCTCACGCGGATCTCGACGTTGTCTGGAATGTTGGTCCCGAACTCCTCCAGCACCTTCCGCGGCTCGTAGACCGCACGCGCGCGATAAGGCTTCAGCTTGTACCAGTCGGGGGGAAGACCTAAGACTGGCCGCGGATAGCAGGAACAGAGCGTGCAGACGATCAGATTGTGGACCTTCGGCGTGTTCTCAAGAACGATCAGTTGGGTTTCGTCGTAGAAGGTGATCCCCAGTTCTTCGCAGCCGGTCCTGCCGTTCTCCAGCAGACGGGCCCTGAAGCCCGGATCAGTCCAGGCCCTTGCGACGACCTTCGCACCCAATGCCGGGTTGCGGGAATCGAGCACCTCGATCTGCCGTCGGATTTCCCCGGCAGTGAAGTATCCCTTTTCGATCATGAGCTCCTGGAACGCCGTCTCCATGATATCGTAGTAGCCAGGCGCTTCCGTCGCGGCGATAGGAGCGTGATCGTGGTCATGCCCATGGTCGTGGTCGCTCATCCTGAAACTCCTTCCAGCCACGTTTCGAACACCTCGATTCGAAGCCCGTCATCGGGCGAGCCCGCATAGTCGCTCCAGATCGCCGTCATCGGCACGGCAATTCGATAGTAGTGGCGAACGGAGCCTGCGTTGCGGCCGAACGCCTCTTCCTCGTTGTTGACTGCCTTGGGCTCCATGATCGCCTCGACGACCGCAGTCTTGCCACGCAGGTAGGTCGGCACCCGGTAATGTCCGACCGGTGCGCGATCCGAGACCTTGACGGATTGCCCGACCGCGAAGATTGGTAGCTCGCCGAAGGCGGGGACGATGCCATCGAGCTTCTTTGTTGGTGTATGGGCGGACTTCATTCGAGCCTCCGATTAATCTCGCCGAACACTACGAGGACGGCGACGGGCGATATTTCGAATTCGTGCGATGGCGGGAAGGGATGCGCGCAATCGGACGGTTTCGATAAACGGCGGGCCATTGATGTGATTTGGTGACAACAACATCCACACTTCGCAAAGGAACCTTCCGATGACCCACATCATCGTCCAGCCCGCACAAAGCGCGGTGCCAATTTCCCCGCCGGAACTGCTGCCGTGGACCGTCTTCGTCGGCCTCCTGCTGCTGATGACCCTCTACTTCGTCGGCGCGGAGCAGGGCGCGACCTCTCTCATACGGGGCGACGCCGTTCACGAGTTCGTCCATGACGGCCGGCATCTGCTCGGCTTTCCGTGCCACTGAGGATAACGTCATGGTTCAGAGACTTCTTCTGGCAGGGATGCTGTCCGGCCTGATCGTCGCGCTGTTCGCCTTCTCATTCGCGCGCGTCTACGCCGAGCCCACCATCGAACGCGCGATCGCCCTGGAGGAGGACGTCGCTCAAGATCACGCTTCGCCCGAGGAGGGCACTGTCTCTCGGAGCACGCAGCGCAACGCCGGCCTGCTAACGGGCCTGGCCTCGTACTGCGCGGCGCTCGGCGGCATCCTCGCAATCGGCTTGGCCTCCGTTCATGGCCGCCTGAGCGCTCGGCCACGTTCGGCCGTCTGGATGCTGGCTCTGACCGGCTACGTCGCCCTCGTGCTGGTGCCCCAGCTTAAATATCCCGCGAGCCCTCCCGGCGTCGGGAGTGCGGAGACCATTGGCGTCAGGACGGAACTTTACTTCGTCATGATAATGGCATCGGCCATGTGCATGGCGGCGTCGGCATGGATCGCCTACCGGACGAGACTGCGTATGGGGCCGGCGACAGCGGTCTCGATCGGCATTGGGATGTTCGTCGCACTTGCGAGCTTGTTGATGACGATGATGCCTGCGATCTCGGAAACGCCTCACGATTTTCCAAGGGGCCTTCTGTTCGAATTCCACGTATACGCAGCACTGGTGCAGTTGATCGTCTGGGCAGGGCTGGGCCTACTCTTCGGGCAGGCGGCCGAACATGTCGTCGAGCGAGATCGTCGCATGGAAGGCGTTGCACGCCATGGGATACCGAACGCCTGACTGCTTTCACAACTGGCTTTCGTCGGCCCTCAGGAATAGCATCCTGGTATGATCGCGGAGCAATGGCACCGATGAACGACGTCGCGCATGCGGAAACCCTGGGAACGTCGCACATCGAGGGTGCCGAAAAGCACGATATGGAGCAGTTCCTGTTATCGGCGTTGCACGCGGCTCGAGCGGTCAGGGCGTTCATCGTGACGTCCGGCGACGATGGCCTTATGGTCGCCGCCAATGCCGGCGCCGAAGATGTCTCATCTGTGGCTCTTCACGAACGGGATCAGATCATCGTCCGCGAAGTGATCGCCTCAGGGAAAGGAAGGGCGATTCCCGGTACGCCCCGATCAATCGTGTGCGTTCCGATCGGTTTTCCCGACCGTGCCAAGGCAGCGGTCTATTTGGAGATCGAGAGAGAGCGCGTCTCCGACTGGCGGTTGGAAAATCTCGAGTGGATGGCGTCGACCTTCGCCGCCTCGCTCGCGAAGAGAACGGCCGACGAGGAGTTGCGCTCTTTCAAGGAGGAAGCAGCCATTGTGATACGGGAGCTACGGCTCAACCTCGACATGATCCCCGCCCTTACATGGATCGGTGGCCCCGGCGGCGAGCTCGAAGATGCAAGCAGGCAATGGCACGAATACACGGGCATCAAGCGGGAAGACGCCCTTGGCATGGGGTTCCTGGCGTCGTTCCATCCCGACGATGTTCAGAAAGTCATAACCGCCTGGACCGAACTCCTTGTCGCCGGAAAGCCCGGCGGCGTCGAGGCGCGCATCCTGCGTCACGACGGGGAAGCGAGATACTTCATGCTCCGGGCCGTCCCATTTGTGGGCGACGATGGCAAGGTTCGCAAGTGGTACGGGATCAACACTGACATCGACGACCTGAAACGTGCCGAGTTCGAACTGGCCAAAAGCCAGGCCGTCATGGCAGAGGCGCAACGGATCATCGAGACCGGCAGTTGGTCTTGGGACATGATATCGGACATTTTCACCTGTTCTGCCGAGTGCACCAACATCGTCGGTCTCCCGAGCACCGACATCACCTTCGAGACCTTGATGGAAAGGGTGCATCCAGAAGACCGCGAATTGGTCGCAGAGGCGCATGGGAGGGCGCTACAAGGCGAAGAACTGAACGTCCAGCATCGCTTCGTCCTGCCAAATGGAACGGTCAAGTTCATTCATGCGCGTGGCCGTCTGATCTATGAGAGAAGCCATCCTCGCGCCTACATCGGCACCATCGTCGACGTCACCGAGGCAAGGCTTTCCGAAGAGCGGATACAAAGTTCGCTTGCCGAGGCGCAGCGGGCGCAGGCCTCGCTTGCCGAAGCACAGAAGCTCACTCACGTAGGCAGTTTCCAGATCAGACCCTCTAGCAGCGAGATTATCTGGTCGGCGGAGACCTACAACATATACGGTCTCGACCCGGCGGAGCCATTGACGGGCAAGGCGATCATGGAGCGCATCCACCCCGACGATCGCGAGAGGATGAACGAGATCTATGCGAGGGGGATCCGTGACCGGAAGCCCTGGGAGGCCGAGCACCGGCTTCTCATGCCGGACGGGACGATCAGACATGTACATTGCGTAACCCGCGTCGAGTCAGATCCTGACGAAGAGCCCGAGGTGTTCGGGGCGATCATCGATCTGACGGATCGAATTAACGGGGAGGAGGCGCTCAGGAAAGCTCAGGCAGACGTCGTCAGAATGAACCGCCTGACGGCGATGGGCGCCGTCACCGTCTCTATCGCTCACGAAATGAACCAGCCGCTCATGGCTATCGTGACGAATGCGGCCACATGTCTAAGCTGGCTCGATCGCCCAGAACCGGATCTGGATGAAGCGAAGGTAGCAGCGGAACGGATCGTCAATGAGGGGAAACGGGCAGGGGACGTTCTCCTGAACGTCAGAAACATGGCGCGCAATTCGCGTCCATCCATCGCGATAGTCGATATCAACGAAGTCGTCGCTGACGTGCTTACGATGATGCGAAGCGAACTTCGCAGCCGGCAAATCAACGCATCCGTTTCGTTGTCGTCGGCCATAAGGTCAATCCGGGGCGACAAGGTTCAGCTTCAACAGGTTCTCCTGAACCTCATGCTCAATGCGGCCGAAGCGATGACGGGCAAGGAGCATGGCCGGACGATGAGCGTGGTCAGTGAGGATCGAGGGGCGCACTCGGTGGTCGTCCGGGTCGAGGACAATGGCCATGGTCTCGACCCCATTGCATCGGAACGTATTTTCGACGCATTCTTCTCCACCAAGCCGGAGGGTACCGGCATGGGTCTGGCGATTTGCAAGTCTATCATCGAGGCGCATAACGGGACGTTGTCCGCGCGACCTCGGGCGTCGGGAGGATCGGTGTTCGAGTTCGCGATACCATATGCAAGGGGGGCAGATGAACCAGAAGCAGCGTGAGGAGATCACCCCGCAGGTCGTCGTCATCGAAGACGACGTCGGCGTACGCGAGTCGCTAGTCGGCCTTCTCCGCTCTATGAAGTTCAACGTGACCGCATTTCCCTCGGCGGCCGAGTTCTCGTCGAAGGGCCAATTGGGCTCCGTCGGTTGCATGATCCTGGACGTCCGGCTTCCCGGCCAGAGCGGAATCGAATTCTACGAAGAGGTGCGGACCCGCGGCTTCCACAGACCGGTGATCTTCATGAGCGGCCATGCCGACGTTCCGATCGCCGTCAGGGCGATGAAGGCAGGCGCAGTAGAGTTCCTGACGAAACCGGTGCGCGAGCAGGATCTCCTGGACGCGGTCCACGCCGCAATGAAGCGGGACAGTCGCTCGGCGATGAAGGAGGAGGCGGCAGCGAGCGCCCGAGCCGATTTTGAGAAGCTGACGAAACGTGAGCAGGAAGTTCTGATCCGGGTGGTGGAGGGACAGCGTAACAAGCAGATCTCCACGGCCTTAGGGATTACGGAGGCGACGGTCAAACTGCACCGAGGAAACGTCATGCAGAAGATGCACGTGCTGACGCTGCCGGAGCTTGTACGGCACTACGATCTGCTCGAGTTGGGCGAGCAAGCGAACACCTCTACTAAAGGCTAGTTTTCATTTGAAATTTTGTGACGTTAGTCGCATTGCGAGCGTGCAACCCCGGTCATAGAATCACGATGATAGGATCGATTGATGGTTGATGCCTCGAAGACCTCCCTGGTGATTTGCGTCGAGGATGACGAGCCCGTCCGTGACGCGCTCAGAGGACTGCTGCGCGCCAATGGCCTGCGGGTTGCCGCCTTCGCGTCGGCGGAAGAATTCCTCGCTTCCACGGAGCTGCAGACCGCGGCCTGCCTCGTCACCGACATCCAGCTCGGCGGTATTTCGGGATTGGACCTGCTGGATCGACTGTCCGGGATGGCCAGAAGGATTCCGTCAATTCTTATCACTGCCCACTCCGACGTCGCGGTGGGTGACCGTGCCAGGAATTCAGGGGCGTCGCGTATCTTCCTAAAGCCCGTCAGTCCAACGGATTTGCTGGAGGCGATCAGGACGGCTCTGGCGAGCGGTCCTGCTTCCACGCCCTGAGAGTGATAGCCGCAACTGATCGCACCAGAACCAACGGCACCTCACGACATCTAACTCGACTCCATCGCTCCTCCGGCAGAAATTGACGGAGAGATGGACGACGTCGCGCGAATATGCACCTCGGACATCGAAGCAATCGAGCTACGAGGGCCGCCATGACGACGCCTGCCACGAGCGCTCCCACCCACACGGCGAGAGACATCATTGGACCTTCGCCACTGATCACCATCGAAGACGAGCCGGCGCCGAAGCTTATCGTCGATCCGCCGCTTCCGGAGCCATTGTCCCGTGGCCTTGTCTTCATTCAATATCGGGCGGAGAACATTCGCATTGTCCCAGTTTTCGGAGAGGGCGCGCTCCGAGTATCGCCCCGGCTAGGGCACGTCCACGTGACCATCGATGATCTCCCATGGCACTTCGTCGATGCAAGCGGTGAGACGCTGATCGTCGTCGGCCTTCCGGCGGGCGAGCACAAGGTTCTCGTGGAACTGGCCGATCCGAGACATCACGTGATCACGGCGGAGACGGTCAGCTTCTTCGTGCCGGAGAAGAGATAGTTTGAAGGATTCGAGCTCCCAAGGCGATCGCACGCGGTAGGCGCCATGCCGCAAACGCCTGCCGCTTTCGAGCCGCAACCTCCCAAGAATTTGCCCTCGCGGACCCTGTCGCGAGGGCATGTTCTTTTGTGGATAAACGAGGCGAACATGGCATCACAAATCCCCGGAAGGGAGTGCCGCCCTCCGGAGAGTGTCTTCTCAAGGTTCAGGTCGCTCAGGCGGCTTCGCGCTCGACCTTCGGGAAGTCGACGTCGGTCTTGAAGACTTCGTTCATGTAGTTCGTGAAGGTGCTCGCCGCGACGTGGGCGACGATCTCCAGAAGCTCGCCGTCATCGAAGCCGGCCGCCTTCAGTGCTTCCACTTCCTGTTCGGAAACGCCGCCCCTGGCTTCGGCGACCCTGACCGCAAATTTGACGGCGGCGTCGGCCCTTGCCTCGGAGGACCCGCCGCGACGGGCCGCTGCAATCTCCTCTAGGCTGAGCTTGGTGACATGGGTGCCGGTGTAGGTATGGGCTGCGAGGCAATACTCGCAGCCGTTCTTTTGGGCGATCGCCAGCGCGATGCGCTCGCGGATCTTCTTGTCGAGCTTGCCCTTGCCCAGTGCTCCGTTGAGACCTGCGTAGGCTTCGAGCACGGCCGGGCTTGTCGACATCATGCGGAATACGTTGGGCAGCGCGCCGATCTGCTTCTTGATCGCCTCCAGCGTCGACTTGGAAGCCTCAGGGGCCGCTTCGAGTGTCGCGGGAATTGGAATTCGGGCCATTTTTCAATCTCCTTTGTTGCTTCAGGTTCTGTCGTTCTGTGTGAAGCCGGTCTTCAATGCAGATCATGCGGAAGGAATCCGTCCGGCTCATGTGGCAGATGTTCGATGACGATGGCACCGTCGACCACTTGCTTGAGGCTGTGCGCCATTGCGGTAGACCGACGGGAATCCCGCCATTTTCGCGGGGTGACCGCGGTGATCTTCTTGAAGACCGTCGTAAAGTGCGGCTGGTTCTGGAACCCAGTCTGCAACGCGATCTCGACGAGGGCCAGATCGGTGGAAGTCAGCAGCCTGGCTGCAGCCTGAATTCGCATCCGCAGAAGGAATTCATGGGCGCTCATCGAGGTGGCCGCCTTGAACGTTGCCGCGAAATGCGCCCGCGAGAACCCTGCGACGTCCGCCAGGTCCTCCAGCGACATCCGCTGATCGAGACGAGATTCCGCATATCGTCTGACGCGACTGAGGCGCCATGCCGAGAGGGGATGAACGCGTGGCAGTGACCGATAGTGCTCGAACGCCAATTGCGAGAAATCCCTGGTGATTTCGCTCCTTCGCGCGGGCGAGCTTTCGGAAATTTCGCCGATCAGCTCCGCGAGGCGAATATCGCGGATGTTGAACCTTCCTCCGACAATGGAGCAGAGGCCTCGACAAGGCTCTCGCAGAAAGGTGAGTACGTAGAGATAGGCGTCGGACTGCAGTTCGACGGCGATCGGATCGGGGCCTTCCACGAAGGTGACGCTGTCCTCGACCATCAGTCCCTGAAACAGGACACGCCCCTTTTGCTCAAGGCGCAGCTCGGAATCGCGGGCCGCAACGACGAACGTCCCGACGCCGGACCCCAGCGAGGCGGTGATCGCTCGGTTTCCGTTCTCTCGTGTCAGCTTTGCAAGGGAGATATTCGGGTCGGCGACGCTGTAGTGCTCGACGTGCAGGCAGTCGTCGATGGTTTCGAAGCCATCACGTATCCTGCCCAAGCTCACCTTGATGGCGACATCGGTCTGCATCGGCTGCTCCTCATCAAAAGGGCGCGAATTGAGTTGATGGCCGTGGCGCTACTTGTCGGTGGCGGCCCGCTCGATCATTGCAGACACCAGATCTGGATGTGAGATCATCACAACATGGGACGCGCCCTTTACGCCGACCGTTTCCTTTGCGCCCGCTCGCTTTGCCATGAATTCATGGAGTTCGCTCGGAATATTCTTGTCGGCGGTGCCGTAGATGAAATGGGAAGGCAGCTTCTTCCAGGATGGATCGCCGGAAGGATCGTTCAGGGCCTCGGCCGTGACCGGGCGCTGTTCCGCACCCATGAGTGCCGCTTGCTGCTCCGTGACGTCCGCAGCGAACTGCTTCCAGAACTTGCTCTGCAGAATGTAGAGATCATGTTTTCCATCGGGCTGGATGACGGGTGGTGCCAGGGCGTCGCCGAGCGTGCCGGTCGGGAACTTCTTGCCAAGGCTGCCTGCGCTTTCTCCGTTGTCCGGCGCGAGTCCTGCGACAAAGACGAGGGATTTGACGTTCGTTCCTTCGACGGCGACGTCGGTGATCACCGAGCCGCCGTAGGAATGACCGACCAGGACGACCGGCCCGTCGATGGACTTCAGAACAGCCGAGACGTAGTCGGAGTCGTACTTCAGTCCCCGCAGTGGGTTGGCCACCGCGACGACAGGATAGCCGTCCTTCACCAGCTTGGCGGCGACGCCGTCCCAGCTCGCCGACTCCGCGAAGGCGCCGTGGACGAGGACGATCGTCGGCTTCGAGGCCGCCATCGCATTCTGGCTCAGGAACAGCGCCGCGACCATTGCTGAACTCGACAACCACTTTTTCATGCGAAGAACCTCACACTGGGCGCCTGCAGCAGTGAGCATGCGCGCTTGGTTTATATTCCTGCGAGGCTACTACGCGGCGCCGTCCAATGGTGTGAGTTGTCGAGATGGCGTGTGAGATCCAGTTGGCCACGAATGCTGCGTTCGACGTGGTCGGAGATACGGGAAGGTCAGGATCGAAGCCACGACGGACGAAGGCGGCCTTCGCGGCCGCCTTCGATTTAAAACGTCAATGCCCGGTCACGCCTACGCGTCAGGCGTTTATCGCCATGTCCACCGCCGACAACAAGTCCTGATGGCGCACCGGCTTCGTCAGGAACTCGACCGCGCCCGCCTTCATCGCGCGCACCGACATCTGGATGTCCGCATGGCCGCTGATGAAGATGATCGGATATCGTATTCCAGACTTCAGGAGATCGGCCTGGAAGTCCAAGCCGCTCCTTCCGGGCAGGCAGACGTCGAGGATAAGGCAGTCGGGCTGAGGTGAGTGCTCGCTCTCTTGGTATTCCTTGACGGATTCAAAGGATGCGACGCCAAGGCCGACCGATCTCAGCAGTGTTGAAATCGAGCGCCGGACGCTCTCGTCGTCCTCGATCAGGACAATGTAGGGCGCCGAGGCCCTGATCGCCACAGGCGTGTCGACCTCAGAAATGGTCGTTGATCTTGTGGCGTCGAACCGCGCCTCGCCTTCGGGCACCACGTCGTCCCTGATCAGCATGTAGCCTCTCCTGACGATCGTCTTGATCATGTTGCCCTGGCTGCCCAAGGCCCGCCTCAAGGACTTCACCTGGAAGCGGAGATTGCATTCCTCGACCACCAGCGACGGCCACACCTCGTTCAGGATCTCGTCCTTGCTGACGATCCTGCCGTTGGACCTGAGCAGCACCATGAGAAGGTCGAACGCCCGGCCGCCTATCTCCTGCGGGCTCCCATCCAGCAGGAGCTGACGGGAGTGCGGGATCGCGCAGAACCTGCCGAACCGGATCGCGTCGTCATAGGCTTCGCGCTTCGCCTCTCTGGAATGGTGAGGCAGGTATGCGTCTGCTGGGTTCGTTTGTTCGAGCGTATCGGCGAATTGGACTTGCATGGCTGACTTCCCCCCGTCGGCTGCAATTGTTCATCGCGCTGCTGAAGATCGGCGTCCTACAAATCAGGCCCCGCTTGCGGGAGGCGATCTCCATATGCGTGCGATTGCAGGGAGAGCCTAGCTCCCGCGATGCACGCAAACAATCCGACCAATGGCCAGTCCGACCCCGACAACGTCGTGAAGAACTAGACCAAGGTCTAGGAATTCGAACGACTTGGCGAAGTCGCTTGGCATGCCCTCTCACGCAAACTCACGACGCCTTACGACAACTAGCTCGTGGTTTCCGCTCGCCGAGCGTAGCAATCAAGAGGAAATAAGCGACGCAACGGGTAAGTCGCGCTCGCATCCTCGTTCGAAAAACTGGAGGCTGAAATGAACAGATCCATCATGAGCAGAACCGCCTTGGCCATAGCAGTCGCGTTGTCTGCATCAACAGCTCTGCCGGCCATCTCTTACGCAGCGAAGAAGGTTGTCACCATACATAAGCTCGTGGTCCCGCAGGTCACCTATCACACGGTTGACGTCGACGGCACGAAGATCTTTTATCGCGAGGCCGGTCCCGCCGGCGCTCCCGTCGTACTTCTGCTTCATGGCTTCCCGACGTCGTCACACATGTTCAGGAACCTAATCCCGATTCTCGCCGACAAATATCACGTCATCGCGCCGGACTACCCTGGCTTCGGCGAGAGCGACGCGCCCGACCACACCAAGTTCGCCTACACCTTTGGCCACTACGCCGATATCGTCGACGGCCTTCTCGGCAAGCTGAACATTACTGAATACGCGATGTACGTCATGGACTATGGCGCTCCTGTCGGCTACCGCCTCGCGCTCAAGCATCCGGACCGAGTGTCTGCCCTGATCGTCCAGAATGGCAACGCCTACGAGGAGGGGCTCAAGGAGTTCTGGGATCCGATCAAAGCGTATTGGAAAAACGACACTCCCGAAAACCGGCAGGCCTTGCTGGTGCTTTTCAAGCCCGAGACCACTGTGTTCCAGTACACGGATGGCATGAGTAACCTGGCGCACATCGATCCCGACAACTGGGGACACGATCAGCCCCTGCTCGATCGTCCCGGAAACAACGACATTCAGCTCGACCTCTTCCACGATTACGGTACGAACGTCCCGCTCTATCCGGAATTCCAGAAGTTCTTCCGGGACAAGAAGCCGCCGACCCTGATCGTCTGGGGGAAGAACGACAAGATCTTCCCGGCCGACGGCGCGTCGCCCTATCTGCGCGACCTGCCGCACGCCGAGATGCATCTGCTCGACACGGGCCACTTCGCGCTCGAAGACAAGCTGCCGGAGATGGCCCCGCTCATCCACGATTTCCTCGATCGGAAGCTCAGCCGCGACTAGATCGAGGCCTGGCCACCACGCACGCCTCCCTGCGTGGTGGCGCCCATTCACCGCGACTGTCACAACACGATGGAGCTGGAAATGACCAAGCACGATTACCACCTCTCGAGACGTGGCTTCTGCCTCTGCTGCCTCGGTGGCGCGACATTCGCGGCCACGGGCGGATGGCTCACTCCGGCCGAGGTTTTCGCCGCCGCCAAAAGTCTCGTCGTCCAGATCCGCGAGGCCGCGGCCGCAGCGGATATCACCACAACCAAGCTTCGGGGCGGTATCAGCGCGTTGTCCGGCTCCGGCGGCAACATGGGCGTTCTCGTCGGCGATGACGGAAAGCTTCTCGTCGACGCCGGGATCACGGCCACCCGTCCCAAGATCGAGAAGGCGCTCGCCGATCTCGGGCCGCAGCCGATCCAGCATCTCATCAACTCGCACTGGCACTTCGACCACACGGACGGCAACGAGTGGCTCAATTCGGAAGGCGCCATGATCACGGCACACCCCAATTCGCTGAAACATCTGACGGTCGCCACCCGCGTCGAGGATTGGGACTTCGACTTCCCGGCGTCGCCGAAGGGCGCGCTGCCGACGATGCTCATGAAGGGCGACGAGGAGACGTTGAAGCACAACGGCCAGACGATCGCGCTGAAGTACTACGGCCCGGCCCATACCGACAGCGACATATCGGTGTTCTTCCAGGAGGCGAACGTCGTCCACGTCGCCGACACGTTCTGGAACGGCGTCTATCCCTTCATCGACTATTCGACCGGTGGCAGCATCGACGGGCAGATCCAGGCCGCCGAGGCCAACGTCAAGATGGTCGACGACCAGACGATCGTCATTCCGGGCCACGGCGAGATCGGCAACAAAAAGGATCTCATCGCCTGGCGGGATATGCTCGTCGGCATCCGGGAGAACGTCGCCAAGCTGAAGAAAGATGGTCGAAGCGTCGAAGA
This sequence comes from Rhizobium leguminosarum, assembly GCF_002953715.1. Classification (GTDB taxonomy): domain Bacteria; phylum Pseudomonadota; class Alphaproteobacteria; order Rhizobiales; family Rhizobiaceae; genus Rhizobium; species Rhizobium leguminosarum_V. The sequence goes on along the minus strand of NZ_CP025012.1, from coordinate 2,108,625 downwards.
AACGATCGCCGCGAAGCCCACTGCGAAATGGGATCCGGTCTTCGGCAACTGGGCGATATCGCCGGCGCTGTTCACCCGCCTTGCCTATGAGGGCGTCTGAGCTGAAACTCTCCGCGGCGGCGTCGGGCCGCCGATTCCAAAACGAGGGCAGGCGGCCGTGGAGACTGAAAAGCATATATCGAGCGACGTCGCCTTTTCGCCGTCGGTGAAGGAGATTCAGGCAAGGAAGGGTTCGCGCCGATCCTATGCACGCGTGGAAGAACGCGGCGGATGGGCGACCGAGATCACACCCGACCTGAAGGACTTCATCGAGAAGCAAATCAGCATCTTCATGGCCACCGCCAACAAGGAATGCCAGCCCTATATCCAGCACCGGGGCGGCCCGCCTGGGTTCCTCCGCGTGATCGACGAGACCACGCTGGGATTCGCGGACTACATCGGCAACCGGCAATACATCTCCCAGGGAAACCTCGTCGACAACGACAAGGCGCAGCTATTCCTCATCGACTACGGCAGCCGGTCCCGAGTGAAGATTTGGGGGACGGCCCGCGTCGTCGAAGACGACCCGGCGCTCCTGGAGCAGTTGATGCCGAAGGGCTACCAGGCCAGGCCGGAGCAGGTGATCCTGTTCCATGTCGACGCTTGGGACGCGAACTGCCCGCAGCATATTCCGCTCAGGTTCGAGGCTGACGAAGTTCTAAAGGCGATCGAGAGCAGGGACGCGCGGATCAAAGAACTCGAGGCCGAGATCGCCACGCTCAAATCCGCGAAATCTTCCGGCCAATAGCCTCATTCGAAGGATTCACACATGAGCCGCCCGCCGTTACCTCCCTTTACCCTGCAGTCGGCGATCGAGAAGGTGCGGCTGGCTGAGGACGGCTGGAACACCCGCGACCCCTCGAAGGTCGCCTTGGCGTACAGCGTCGACAGCCATTGGCGGAACCGTGCGGAGTTCGTCGTCGGGCGCACGGCCATCGAGGCATTCCTTGCACGCAAGTGGGCGAAGGAACTCGACTATCGCTTGATCAAGGAACTGTGGGCGTTTTCCGGGAACCGGATCGCCGTGCGCTTCGCCTACGAGCATCGCGACGACAGCGGCACCTGGTTTCGGGCGTATGGCAACGAGAATTGGGAATTCGATGCCGATGGGCTTATGAAATACCGGCACGCGTCGATCAACGAGCACCCCATCAAGCCTGAAGAACGTGCCTTCAATTGGTCCCTCGGAAGAAGGCCCGACGGGCATTTGGGCCTAAGCGACTTCGGATTCTGAGCATTGGTCGCATCATACGCGATCTCACAAGCTCTCATCCGAACTTGCTCGTGTCCGCCGCTAAAGCTCGGCTTCATCTCTCCTACACGAGCTTCGACCCACGCCCGGCTATTCATCAGGAGTTGCGGATCGCACTTGCAAGGATTGCGGAGGCGGCAGGGTGAAGCTGAACGTGCTTCCCGTGCCCTTCTCGGTCGCGACCCAGATATGGCCGCCGTGCGCCTCGATGATGGATCGACAGATCGAAAGTCCCATGCCTATGCCGGTCGCCTTGGTGGTGAAGAATGCCTCAAACGCCCGATCCGCTGTATCCGGATCGAGCCCGACGCCGTTGTCCGTGACGCTGACCTCAACCGATCCGTTGCTCCGGCTCGTGACGATGTGCAGCACCTTTCGCTCGCCCTCGATCGCCCCCATCGCGTCCGCGCCGTTCATCACCAGATTGATTAGCACCTGCTGGAGCTGGATTCGGTCCCCGTTGACGGCATCCGCCGTACCATCATAAGCGGTTTCGACAAGGACGCCTTTCTGTCGGAGTTCGCTCTTGGTCAACAGCAGCACTTCTTCGATCACGCCTCGTATACTTAGCGGCTCGACCTTCGGCCGCGAATTCCGTGCCAATGCAAGGATGCCGCTCAGTACCTCGCCCGCCCGATGGCCGTCGCGCAGAATCCAGTCGATCGCCTGCACGGCCTCTTCGATGTTCGGGGAACTGGCTTTCAACCAGCTCATGGATGCCGCCGCGTTTGTGACGATGGCCATGAGAGGCTGGTTCATTTCGTGCGTGACGGACACCGCCAACTCGCCGATTGCGGTCAGGCGGCTCATGCGGGCCAGATCCTCCTTCGACTTTCGCAGGGCGGCCGAAGTCTCGTTTCTCTGCGTCATGTCCCTGAACACGAGAACCGCGCCTTTCATCTCGCCGCGGGAATCGATAATTGGCGCGCCGGATACGTCGACGACGAGTTCCGATCCGGCCTTCGACCGAAGCGCGTACTGGTTGCCTATTGCAAGATCGGTCTCACGACCGAGGATTTCGGATACTGGGTCGACGACGAGTTGGTGAGACTCGTCGATCAGTCTGAAGATGTCTGCAACGGGCCGACCGACGGCCTCCTGTTGAGTCCAGCCCGTGAGCTTTTCGGCGACCGGATTGAGAAATGTCAGATGTCCCTTGTCGTCAGTCGATATCACCGCGTCACCAATGCTTGACAACGTGGCGGCGTAGCGTTGCTCGCTCTCTTGGATGCGGTTGTGTGCAATCTTCAGATCTTCGACATCGATGTTGATGCCGTACCATCGGATGACGTTGCCGCTCTCGTCGCGGATCGGAACCGTACGGATGAGAAAGGAGCGAGCCTCGCCGTCGGCTCGCATCATGCGGGTTTCGACCTCTCCTGGAACCTCTTCTGATAGAAGGCGCATCCAGACGTCCATCACCTTCTGAAGATCATCGGGGTGAAAGACGCGTGTGTACCCGAACCCGGAAGACTCCTCTTCGGTAAGCTTGAAATAGCCCGACCACTCCCGGTTCACAGCCTCCAACGTTCCGTCAGGTCTGGTGTGCCAAGCGTGTGCAGGGAGCATGTCCCACGAAAGCCGGAGCTCCCGTTCGGCAAGGCGGGCCTTCTCTCGGGCTTGGTCGAGATCTGACCCAAGGTTCGCCTTGTCGATGCGTAGGGCTGCGTACGAGGCGAGAAATTCGAATGCACTCATTTGTTCCGCGCCGAACGCCGCGGTCGTGGAGCTTTCAATCTTCAAGATCCCGAGGACGTCCTCTCCGACGAGGAGAGGGACAAGCAGTTCACAGCGCAGACCGGAACCGTTGCCGCCGACGTCAAATCCTGCCGCGAACAGCGGCATCTTGGTTTCCCGGAGCGAGGACATGACCGCGGACGGAAAAAGATCGGAACCTTGGTTCGGGAGAAAGACCACTTCCGCCCGATCGACGTCGTCGAACTTCAAGCAGGCATTCGAAAGCGCATCGACGACGCTGTCGCGATCCGCATCGGCGGACAGCGCTCGCAGCAATCGCATGCCTTCCGTTGCATCCATGGTCCGTTCCGCCGGATGTCGCCGAGGTGCAGAGTAGCAGGACGCGAGATATCGGCAAGTTGCCCGAAATTTCGTCAGAGTACGATACCGTGGACGCCCATCCCGGATGGTTCTCGACAGCCAGTGAAACCAGTGACGTAATGAGCCCTATGGGGTGAATGGAAGGGCGCAGACATGGAAGATCCTTATCCGCCGTTGTCGCCGCTCAAGACGGGCGTCCGCGGACTGTGCCCCCGATGCGGGCGCGGCCACCTGTTCGACGGCTTCCTCACGTTGCGCAAGGAGTGCGAGGTCTGCGGCCTGGACTACTCGTTCGCCGATCCCGCCGATGGGCCTGCCTTCTTCGTGATCTGCTTCGCCTGCATTCCGACGGTGCTCCTGTCGGTCTGGCTTGCGGTCGCGCACCAGGCGTCTATCTGGACCCAGATCTTCGTGACCGGGCCGTTCATGATCCTGACGTGCATTCCGCCCTTGCGCCCGCTCAAGGGGTGGCTTGTCGCCAGCCAGTATTTCTACAAGGCCGAGGAGGGGAAATTGTCCCGTCGGGACGACGCCGGCCAGGAATAGAGGAGCTTCATATGCGTTCAAAAGCCATCGAGCATCGTACGACCCACGCGTTCGAGGAGGCGTTGGAGACGGCCACAAGGGCGATCGGGAAGGCCGGGATGACAGTATTCGCCGAGATCGATCACGCAAAGGCGGCACGAGACAACGGGCTGTCGATGCCCGAGACGCGCGTGATCGTCTACGGCAATCCGAAGGCGGGAACGCCAGTTATGCTGGACATGCCGCTGACCGCCCTCGATCTTCCATTGCGAATTCTCGTCCGGGAGCTCCCTGGGCGCAACTCCGCGGTCGCCTTCCATCCTATGGCGGAGATGTTCGAAGAACTTGGGGTGAAGCGCGAAGTCGCGGCCCGATTTGATGCGGTTCAACAGGCGATCGTCGACGAAGTCTGCGGCGGCTGTCCAACTGCTACTCGCGATCATAACAACGGCGGCTATCTGGCGTAGCCGGCCGCCCAATTGAAACGGACGATTTCGAAAGACCGGCTGCCATCAGGACGCAAAAATCGTTCGTTCCAAGAGGCGGCCGGTGCGCGTCGATAGTCTTGCTGTAGCCTCGAACCACGAACTGGAGGTTCTCCCGATGACACCGACGTCAGACATTTCCCTTACGAGACGAGATGCTCTCCTCGCAGGATCCGCCGCCGCGATCGCATTGGCAGTCGGTCCGTCGGCATCAGCCGCCACCAAACAGAAACAATCCCGAACGGAGGACAAGTTCATGGGTACAGTGAAAGTGAAAGACGGAACCGAAATCTTCTACAAGGACTGGGGTCCGAAGGACGGGCAGCCGATCGTATTCCATCACGGATGGCCGCTCAGCGGCGACGACTGGGACAACCAGATGCTCTTCTTTCTCGGAGAAGGCTTCCGGGTCATCGCACATGATCGCCGGGGGCACGGCCGCTCGTCGCAGAGCCGGACGGGTCACGAGATGGACACCTACGCGGCTGACGTTGCAGAGGTGGCGGAAGCGCTCGATCTCAAGAACGCGGTCCACATTGGCCACTCGACAGGAGGCGGCGAAGTAGTCCATTACGTCGCGCGGTCGAAACCGGGCAGAGTTGCCAAGGCGGTCATCGCCGGCGCCATTCCACCGGTCATGTTGAAGTCTGACAAGAATCCCGGCGGCCTGCCGATCGACGTGTTCGATGGCTTGCGCAAGGCCCTGTCCGCCAACCGCGCACAGTTCTACATCGACGTTCCGACCGGTCCCTTCTACGGCTTCAATCGTCCGGACGCCAAGATCTCCCAGGGCCTGATCGACAACTGGTGGAGGCAGGGCATGATGGGTGCTGCGAATGCCCACTACGAGTGCATCAAGGCGTTCTCGGAGACGGACTTCACCGAAGATCTGAAGAAGATCGAGGTTCCGGTCTACGTCATTCACGGAACCGACGATCAGATCGTGCCCTACAAGGACGCGGCGGAGCTTTCAGTCAAACTCCTGAAGCACGGCACCTTGAAGCTATACGATGGATATCCGCATGGGATGCTGTCGACACACCCCGAGGTGCTGAATCCGGACATCCTGGCCTTCATCAAAGCCTGACGGAGCGTTGGGGTCGACGGACGTCGGCCCCAACACAGACCTGTCGTCTGCCAGGGCCTAACGCAATCTCACAATCTCTCCCTGCAACTTCTTAGCCCCTCCGAAACACCCGGAGTAACATTGCCGTCATCGAAATCGTTCAAGCCGCTGAGGGAGACGAGCATGCGACTCCAGGGAAAAGTAGCAGTCGTTACCGGAGCAAACAGCGGTATCGGTCTCGCGTCCGCCAAACGCTTTGCAGAAGAGGGCGCGCAGGTCTTCATGACTGGCCGGCGCAGGGAGCAGCTCGACGCAGCCGTCAGCGAAGTCGGTAGAAATGCGCGAGGCGTTCAAGGTGACATCGCCAATCTTGCCGACCTTGATCGGTTGTACGAGATCGTAAAGGCCGAGGCGGGCCACCTGGACATCGTGTTCGCCAACGCGGGCGGCGGGGAGTTCGCGCCGATGGGCGCGATAACCGAAGAGCACTACGACCGGACATTCGACATCAACGTGAAGGGCACGCTCTTCACCGTCCAGAAGGCGCTTCCCCTCTTGAAGGACGGCGGCTCCGTGATCCTCACGGGCTCGACTACGGGATCGACAGGCACGCCGGCATTCTCTGTCTATGCCGCCACTAAGGCGGCCATCCGCAATTTCGCCCGCAACTGGATCATCGATCTCGCTCCGCGCGGCATCAGGGTAAACGTGCTCTCGCCGGGCGCCACGTCCACTCCCGGCTGGCACGGTCTGGCGCACTCGGAGGAGATGGAGAAGGAAATGCTGCGGCAGACCGTCGCGAGTATCCCGCTCGGGCGCATGGGCGACCCACGGGAAATCGCGAACGCCGCACTCTTCCTCGCCTCCGACGAAAGCAGTTTCGTCAATGGATGCGAGCTCTTTGCGGACGGCGGATCGGCGCAGATCTAGCGCCCCGATCTCATTCTGACCTCCTGAAAACGACCGAGGAGTTGCGGAGAAAGTTTTTGCGCCGCTGTCGACGAAATGTTCTAGGATCGAGGCCGTCTGTTCAGGCGCGCACGACCGGTGATCCGGGGTGGGTGAGGCCGGGCGACCTATTGAGTGCTGGGCCGCGCGGAGCATTGTGATGGACATGTCTCGATACCAGCCACAGGTACTGCGTGAGGACCGCAACTTCGCCGTCTATCGCGGCTGGTCACCGGAGAGAAACGCATCCGTCCTTCTGGTCATGCCAGTTTCGGCGAACGAAGCCGGAGAAGGTCTCCAACGACTTGAACATGAACTTGCACTCGCGGAGAAACTTGAAGAGTCCTGGGCAGCGAAGCCTTTGGCGCTGGAGCGTGGCGACGGAAGGCCGTTTCTTGTGCTGTCCGACGAGGGCGGAACACCCCTGAGCAACCTGCTCGGGGAGCCTTTCGAAACCGAGCGGTTCATGGTCATCGCGACCAATGCGGCCGCGGCACTTCGAAAGGCTCACGCTGTCGGCCTCGTCCACAAGGATATCAGGCCGGACAATTTTCTCGTAGACACTTCCGGAAGGGTCTGGTTAGCCGGATTCGGCAACGCTGGCCCGGCGACGCCCAACGACCAGCCAGTGGGTCCCCCGATCGCGGGTGTTGATCTCGCCTATATTTCGCCTGAACAGACCGGGCGGGTGAAGCGCCCGGTCGACGCCCGCAGCGATCTTTATTCGCTCGGTGTCGCCCTCTACCAAATCCTGACCGGAGAGTTGCCTTTCGTCGCCACCGACGCGATGGAATGGATCCATGCGCACGTTGCCCGACAGCCGATCCCACCCGATCAACGCCACGAAGACGTTCCACCCACGCTCGGGGCCGTCGTCCAGAAGCTTCTAGCAAAGAAGCCGGAGGAGCGATACCAGACCGTTGGGGGACTTGAAGCCGACCTGAAGCGGTGCTTGGACAGTTGGCATCAGAGCGGGCGCATTCACCAGTTCAAGGTCGCAACAAACGATGCCGGCGACAGGTTGCGTGTGCCTGATGGGCTGTACGGTCGCTCACGACAGAACGACGCCATCGCAGCGGCATTCGAACGTGTGCGATCTTCCAGCAGGGCGGAGGTGGTCCTGGTATCCGGCCCCGCCGGGGTGGGCAAATCCTCCATCGTCCACGAACTGCGGAAGAAGCGCCTTCCGCAGGCAGGTCTCTTCGCCTCGGGAAAGTTCGATCAATACACCCGCGACATTCCGTATGCGACGATAGCGCAGGCTTTCCGGGAGCTTGTGAGGCAGATCCTCGGCGCTGGGGACGAAGACCTCGCACGTTGGCGAAAGATGCTGGTCGAGGCCCTCGGCCCTAATGGGCAGCTCATGGTGAACCTCGTTCCAGAGCTCTCCCTCGTCATTGGCGAACAGCTCCCGGCGCCCGATCTTCCACCCCAGGAAGCGAAGGCTCGATTTCATCTGATCTTCCGCCGATTTTTGAACATCTTCGCCATGCCGAACCGTCCTCTGGTGCTCTTCATCGACGACGTTCAGTGGTTGGATACGGCCACGATAGAACTTCTCGAGCGGATCACGGTAGAGCCCGACGTCACCGATCTCCTCCTCATCTGCGCATATCGAGACGACGAGGTTCCTCGGGACCATCCATTTAGCGCCACGCGAGAGGCGATGCGAAATGCGCCGATCCACGTACAGGAAGAGCATCTTTCGCCGCTCACCCTCGACGACTTGGAGCTTCTCCTGGCGGACGCGCTCCAGTCGGAAACGGAGCTGGTCGCGCCGTTGGCGAAGCTGGTTCACGAAAAGACAGAGGGTAATCCCTTCTTCGTACTCCAGTTCCTGGCGACGATGGACGACGAGAGGCTCGTCGCTTTCGACGCCGTTCAGGGAACTTGGACATGGGAACCGGAGCGGATTAGGACAAAAGGTATCACCGCCAACGTCGCCGAGCTGGTGTCATCGAAGCTCTTGCGGCTCCCCGAAGTGACATTGGAGACGGTTAAACTTCTCGCATGTCTTGGCAATGGTGCATCGCTGTCAACGCTGGGCATCGTAACTGGAAAATCCAAGCAGCAAGTTGCCGCGATCCTGTGGGAAGCGGTGCAGGCGAGGTTCGTACTGCGCGTGGACGACGCCTTCGTTTTCGCTCACGATCGGATACAGGAAGCGGTCTATCTCCTCGTTCCAGAAGATGAGCGGCCGGCGATCCACCTTCGGATTGGCCGAGCTCTCATGTCAAAGATGACATCCAGCGATCTCCGGGATCGGATCTTCGAAGTCATCGACCAGATCGGGAAAGGTCTCGATCTGATCACCTCGGATGCCGAGCGAGAACAGGTCTCAGAGCTTTTTCTCGAGGCAGGCGCTCGCGCGAAGACGTCTGCGGCATATCCCTCGGCGCTCCGATATCTTAGAACTGGTTTGAGCCTGCTTGACCAGCGACACTGGGAACGGCGCTACCGTCTTATGTTCGCTTTGGAGCTTCAGAAGGCCGAATGCGAGTTCCTAACGGGCGAGCACGAAGAGGCGGAAGCTCGTCTAGTCGAACTGTTCGCGCGCGCGGCATCCCGTGTGGACGAAGCCGCTGTCGTCCGTCTGTTGTCCTCTCTATATGTCGCGCTCGGCGACCAGACGAAGGCTGTCGACGTCGGGTTGGCGTTTCTTCGCAATCTGGGTATCGAGTGGTCGGCGCATCCGACCGAAGCCGATCTCCGCATGGAAATCGAAGCGATGCGAGGCCTGCTCGGAGAGCGAGCCATCAAGCAGCTCGTAGATCTGCCGCGCATGATCGACCCGGACTGGCTCGCGGCAATGGACGTCCTTGCCTACATGATCCTGCCGGCGCTCCTGACCGACAGCAATCTCGAAGATCTGATCTATACCCAGATGGTCAACCTGAGCCTTAAATACGGCAACTGCGATGCTTCCTGCTATGCCTATGCTTCGTTCATGGTTCCTCTCGGCCTCCGCTTCGGGGACTATGCATCAGGTCGCCAGTTCGGCGACCTGGGGCTGGCCCTCGTCGACGAATACGGTCTGGATCGCTTCAAGGCTCGCGTCTACACATGTTATTCTTGCTATGTCGTTCCATGGGCCCGACACCTTCCTGAATCGATATCGCTCACACGGCGCGCCATCGAAGTCGGTATCGCCGCCGGTGACCTCGTTTACGCCGCCACGACCGCCAAGAGCCTGGTCTCCAACCTCCTCGTTTCCGGCGAGCCTCTGCAGGTTGTCGAAAACGAAGGAATGCAGTTCCTTGCGATGGCGAAGAAGGCTGGATTTGGCCTCGCAGCGGATTCCGCCATCGGGCAGCTTTTGCTGATCCGCGAGCTCAACGGGCAAGCCGGCTCCGCGAGGGACGATCTGCCCGACAGATCGTCCTTTCTCCAGCGACTGCAGGAAGCCGGTTCGTCACTTGTGCTGCCCCTGGCATGGTACTGGATCCAGGAAATACAGGCCCGATTTCTCGAAGGAGACTACGCCGCGGCGGTTGAGGCCGAGTACGAAGCCCGGAAAGTTGTCCACGCGACGCGATCCTTCATCGATCTCGGCGAGTATCATTTCTATGGCGCACTCGCCCACGCGGGAGCATGGGGTTCCGCCACCCGCGAAGAGCGGCAGTTCCATATGCAGTCGATCCAAGCGCACCAAAAACAGATCGAGATCTGGGCTGAGAGCTGCCCTCAGAATTTCGGCAATCGTCGCAGCCTTGTCGCGGGAGAAATTGCCCGCCTCGAAGGTCGCGATCTCGAAGCCCTCGAATTCTACGAGGAGGCTATTCGATCGGCGAGAACATACGGCTTCATCCAGAATGAGGCGATCTCGAACGAACTGGCGTCCCGCCTCTGTGTCGCTCGCGGGCTGACAACGAGCACGGAGTCCTTCCTTCGTAATGCAAGGACCTCTTACGCAAAATGGGGTGCACAGCCCAAAGTGCGCCAAATCGATTGGCCGAACCGCAGTCTGGAAATCGAAAAGGAACAGGGGCCGCCGTCGACGGGGACGGCGGCAAACCACCTGGACCTGGCGGCGGTCATGGAAATGTCGCAGGCGGTTTCTGGGGAGATTGTTCTCGACCGCCTCATCGAGCGCCTGATGGTCACCGTCGTCGAGCATTCGGGTGCCGTGCGAGGGCTGTTGCTGCTTTCCCAAGACGGAAAAATGCAGATCGCTGCGGAGGCTGTCACCGATCAAAGTGGGATTTCCGTATTGCTTGAGCCGTCGGGCGAGACCGGATTTCCGGAAACCGTGATCAGCTACGTCAGCCACACTCGGGAAGTGGTGATCCTAGACGACGCCCAGCAGGCCGACTTCTTTTCTGGCGATGCCTACGTTCAGCGTTCCGGTTCGACGTCCGTCCTATGCTTGCCACTCGTCAAGCAGCAGCAATTGGTCGGGATTCTGTATCTGGAAAACGGCCTTTCATCCCATCTGTTCACCGAAGAGCAGGTCGCAGTTCTTCGTCTTCTCGCCTCTCAGGCGGCTATCTCTCTCGAAAACGCCGCACTATATCGCGAGGCGCAGGAAACCCAGGAGCGGGCTCGACGAGCGGCCGAGGAGCTTCGCGTATCGTATGACATGATCCCGGCCCAGGCATGGAACACGCAGCCTGACGGCCTTTATCCGGCGTTCAACAAGCAGTGGCACGACTACACGGGAATCTCGCCTGAGAGCGCGCGCGCTGGCGGGTGGGTGGATTCATATCATCCCGAAGATAGGGACAAAGTAGTCCGGAAATGGACCGAGCTCGTTCAGACGGGAACTGCCGGCGAGATCGAGGCGCGAATTGTACGTCATGACGGAGTGTCGCGGGTGTTCCTTGTGCGGGGAGCGCCTATGCGTGACGAGACAGGAGCGATCGTGAAGTGGTTTGGCACGCACACCGACATCGACGATCTTAAGCGCGTCGAGGAGGCCCAGGAGGTGCTTGCTCGCGCAGGTCGCCTGACGGCGCTCGGCGAGCTGACTGCCTCGATCGCACACGAAGTCAACCAGCCCTTGATGGCCATCGTCACGAACGCGGCGACATGCCTGCGCTGGCTCAGCGACGACCAGCCCAACGTTGACGAGGCCCGGCAGGCAGCGGAGCGCATCATCCGGGATGGCCATCGTGCTGGCGACGTCATAACGAGCATCCGCGCGTTGGCGAGGAAGTCGCCCCTGGCCATGGCGGACGTCGATGTCAACGCCATGATCGAAGACGTCCTGGTCCTTACACGCGGCGAGCTTCAACGCCACGGGATCACTCTCCAGAAGGTTCTGTCTGCGGGTGCTGGCTCGGCGATCGGAGACCGGATTCAGTTGCAGCAGGTCGTCCTCAACCTGATCCTGAATGCAGTCGAGGCGATAGGATCGTTCGAGGGCGGATCACGGCGCCTGCAAGTCACTTCGGAGATGTCGGACAAAGGAAAGGTCTTGATCGCCATTGCCGACAGCGGACCCGGCGTCGAGCTGACAAAGTTGGATCAGATATTTGAAGCGTTCTTCACGACGAAGCCTGGCGGTATGGGGATGGGTTTGTCGATCTGCCGTTCAATCGTCGAAGCCCACGGAGGACGGCTTTGGGTGTCGCCGAACGAGCCTGACGGAAGCGTGTTCTCCTTCACCCTGAAGGCGGCGGCTACTTAACCTCCGCTTGCCGTTTTCGTGTCGCCTTACAAGAACTCACAGGAAAACACTCGCGTTCCCAGAGAGCAGACGACAAACTCCAGGCGCCCGAGCGGACATCAATGTCTGCCGATGAAACGAAGGAGATCGACATGTCTTCCGAAAAGGCGATACTTCCGCCCGGCGTGCTGGCGGGCGGGTTTCATGAGTTAAAGCATGGTCGCTTCGAGATCACCGTTCTCAGCGATGGCTACATCACCCTGACGTCGGATATCCTCATGCCCGACGGAAGCCCGGATGAAAGACAAAGCATCCTCGGTCGGCTAGGAGGAGACGCCGACAGCGCCCCGCTGCAGACGAACATCCCGCTCATTCGCCACGGCAGCGATCTCATCCTCGTCGACACCGGGGCAGGCGCTAACTTCCAGCCGACCGATGGCCGGCTCGCAGAGAACCTGTCTGCGGTCGGCGTCGATCCCGCGTCCATCACGAAGGTCATCTTCACGCACGTTCACCCGGACCACTCCGGCGGCACGACGAAGGCGGACGGATCGCTTCTGTTCCCGAACGCATATTACTACGTCAACGAAGCCGAGTGGTCGTTCTGGACGGACCCCGACTACGAGACGAAGATGCCGGGAACTTTGCACGCCTTCGCGCGCGGTGCCCAGCGCGACCTCTTCGCCGTCAAAGATAGGTTGACGATGGTGAAGCCAGGGGACGAGATCGTGTCGGGTTTGAATGTCGTCAGTACCCGCGGGCATACGCCAGGACACATATCTCTGGAGCTCGCCGGTGATGGAAACCTCTTGATCGCGGGTGACGTCATCCCCAACAACATAGTCTCCTTCGAAAATCCGAAGTGGTATTTCGGGTTCGACACGGACCCGGATATTGCCCTTAAGAACAGGGCCGCGCTCCTGGACAAGGCCTCGAACGAAAAGCTTCGAATGTTGGGTTACCATTGGACCTATCCAGGCGTCGGGTACGTCGAGAGGGAAGGTGCGGAGTATCGGTTCGTGCGCGGCTAGCATTGCATTGTCGTAGCGACGACCAACGGCCACTGGAACAGGCGATCAAGCGCCTCGCCAAGGCGCGGGTCGGGGCTTGATTGAGGGGCTTACCGCGGACCTGGTTCGAGGTGATAATAGCCCGATCCGATGCTTTGGAAGTTCGGGTCCCGCGAGGCGCCCGCATGAAATCCAGGGAGATGGGAGAGCGATGCGGAATTGTTTAGGCCTGCTAGCGGCAGGAGTCTCTCTCCTCCAGCTATGCTCCTTCGCCAACGCACAGGAACCGAATGCCCTGGAGAGGGCCATCGGAGATGCGCAGCCATGCAGGTCGTTGAAGACCAAGGTATCGAGCTTCGGCATCAGTGTGGAGGTAGGCGTCGACAAGCTCGATTCCGTGAAGATCGAAAACCTGCAATTGTCGGTGAATGGCAACACCGCGGAGGCGAGCGCCCGCGGCACGCTTGCTTGCAAGACCTCGGACGAAGCGCTGGTAGAAGGAGGGTTTTCAGCGGCCGCTGAGGTTCGGCTGATGGTCGACCTTACGACCTGCAAGATGACCGAGACCTCCATCGAGATCGTGAAGACCGGTGGCCGGTTCGGCGACATCGTCAAAGGACTTGAGACTGAAATCTCTGGCGCCCTCCGGCGAAGTCTGGAGAAAAACTTGGCCAAGCTTTGCGAGAAGTGATCAGCGGATCGACACCGTTAGACAGAGTTGCGGATTGACGCCGCCAAAAAGCGTCTCCAGCTACGAAAATCGTCACACCTGACACAAGCGGTTGCTTCGCGACGTGCGTGCCGCCTCGCGCTCCGCCGGCTAGCTCACAAGGAAGGGTGCCTTCACGTTGCCGAATCCTTATCCCCCAGTGGTCGCCGCCGTTCTTGTCGATCGGCGGTAGCTTCATTCAACCGCTCTTCCGGCTTTTGAGATCCGCCTCCATGCTCTTACGGAGGGCGTCCATGATGTTGATGACGTTCGACGTCGGACCGGCGTCTTCCTTCTGGTCTCTTGCTGTCTTCTTCGCCGGCTTGAGGGTCTTCTTCTTCTGAGCGATGAGCTTCAGCAGAATCGAACGATGGTGTTCTCCGGAAGCGACGAAGGTGTCGCCAATACGTTCGTGCAATGGCGTGGCTGTGGTCGCCCCTTTATCGTTTCCCGGTCCGGCAGATGTAGTGGCAACGCTGGACCCTCTCAAGGAGACCAACATGAGTATTGGCGAACGAAGAGCAACACAATCCGCCGACGTCGCGATCGCGATGAATATCGAACTCCTGTTGATCCCGGTCTCCGACCCCGATCGATCCCGGACATGCTATCAAAGCCTGGGCTGGCATCTCGACATTGATCATTCTCTTGGGGACGACTATCGCATCATCCAGTTCAGCCCTCCGGGCTCCGGATGTGCAATCATGTTCGGCACGAACATCACCGCCGCGGCGCCTGGCTCGGCGCAAGGGATGCATCTGGTCGTCTCCGACATTGACAACGTCCGGGAGGACCTTCTCCGCCGCGGCATCGCCGTCAGCGACCCGTTTCACGACGTGGGTGGGATCTTCCATCATTCGAACGGAAAGGGCATCACGGCTGGACCGAATCCCGATCGCAAGAGCTACGCGTCCTACATTACCTTCGAAGACCCAGACGGCAACGGCTGGACGGTGCAGGAGATTACGGCCCGCCTCCCTGGAATCAACGGCGACGCGCGCTTTACCGCTCAGCTCTCTGAAGCTGTCTGGCGCGCGTCGAAATAGTTGGCTTCCGTTGAGCCGGTCGTGCTGCTCAAGCCGCCAGTGCAGAGCGGAGAGTAGCCACCGGTTCATTGTCATCGAATGGGGCACTGCCGAGGTGATGCACGATCGTCGCGCTCCTGGCTTTTCGGGTCAATAATCCGATGGTGTCGTCGCGCGCCGCGGACGATGGTCGCCGCGGCGCGAATTTCCGAACTATGCACGGACCGTTTTGAAGGAGGACCGCATTTCGTCGCAAAAAACCTTGGTCTGCTCCCAGGCTGCGAAGTGGCCGCCTTTTGGGAGCTTGTTGAAATGGATGAGGTTGGGATAGGCTTTTTCGGTCCAGCTCCGCGGCGCCGCGTAAATCTCGTCAGGGAAGACGCTCACGGCGACGGGAATCTTGACTCCCTTCGGCTGGAAGAAGGCAAGCTTGTTCTCCCAGTAGAGACGTGCCGACGAGACGGCGGTGTTGGTCAGCCAGTAGAGCGTCACGTTGTCGAGGATGTCGTCCCTGGACAGTCCTTCGGTCTTGCCGTCGAATACGCGTGCGATGAGTTCGTAGCTTCGGATGTCGTGGTCGATCATCCATGCCGCGAGACCTACCGGTGAATCCGTGATGCCGACGAGCGTCTGGGGCCGGTTCGCCATCTCGATCGCGTAGCCAAGACCATGCGCGTAGAAGTCCGCGAGCTGGTCATAGGCGTGAGACTCGTCGGAGGACAAGCCATCAGGCTTCTTGCCGCCTGGCTGCAGTGCCGCGGCCACGTCCTCGGGGATCGTCGCGGGCATGTTGACGTGAATACCGAGAAGTCCGGGCGGCGCAATCAGCGCCATCTGCTCGGTGATGGCGTCGCCCCAGTCGCCGCCCTGCGCGACATACTTGGTATAGCCAAGGCGGTCCATCAGTTCGATCCATGCGCGGGCGACGCGAATGGGATCCCAGCCTTTCTCGATCGGCTTTCCTGAGAAGCCGTAGCCGGGAATGGAGGGAATAACGACGTGGAACGCGTCGGACGCCGAACCGCCAGCCGCAGCCGGGTTGGTCAGCGGTCCGATGATCTTCATCTGCTCGATGATGGATCCGGGCCAGCCATGCGTCACGATGATCGGTAGGGCATCGTCGTGCTTCGACTTCACGTGGATAAAATGGATCTCAACGCCATCGATCTCCGTTGTGAATTGCGGTAGGGCATTGAGCCTGGCCTCGACCTTGCGCCAGTCATAGTCCGTCGCCCAGTACTTTGCGAGCTTCTCGATCGTGGCGGATTGAACACCCTGCGAATTATCATCGACGACTTCGCGCTCGGGAAAGCGCGTCGCCTTGACGCGACGCTGCAGGTCTGCGAGCTGGGCGTCGGTCGCCTTGAACTTGAACGGTTTGATTTCAGACGTGTCGGCTTTGACCTCTGCGATCGCGCCGGGAACGACGCTGAGGACGCCCGCGGCGGCTGCAGAGGCAAGCACGGAGCGGCGTGTGATATTTCTGGCAATGGGTGACATGGCACTCTCCTGTGAGTTCGAGGGTGGGCGGGCGAAACCGTGTCACCAATGCTGAAGCGTCGCCATTGTACGATGGTGTCGGCGAGACCTTGGTACAATCGACGCTGGCACCCGACCGTGTAGAATCTGGCAGTGTGCGAAGACTACGCACGAGGAGTTTTGAATGGATCGGATCGACGCGATGAGAGTTTTCGTTGCGGCAGTGGACGAGGGCAGCCTTGCTGGTGCGGCGCGAAAGCTGAAGCGGGCCGCGACAGCAATCAGGCGCGCGCTCAACGCTTTGGAGGAGCACGTCGGCGTCGAACTGCTACATCGCACGACGCGCACGTTGAAGCTCAGCGATGCCGGGCAGCGCTATGTGCTAGCCTGCCGCCGGGTTCTCGTCGATCTCGAGGAGGCGGACATGGTCGCGGGCGGCGAGCGCTCTTCGCCGAAGGGAATGCTGACGATCTCGGCCCCGCCGATCCTGGGCGAGGAGGTGCTCCGGCCGATACTCGACGAATTCCTTACCGTGCACCCGAGCGTCTCCGTGCGAATGCTCATGCATGATCGCTTCGTGAACCTCGTCGATGAAGGTGTCGATATCGCGCTTCGCATAGGAACACTGGCGGACTCGTCGAACATTGCGACCCGCATCGGTGGCGACGTCCGGCGGGTCGTGGTCGCGTCCGCCGAGTATCTGGCGGACAAACCGGCTTTGACCGATCCCGCCGACCTATCCAAGCATCAGATCATCGCCTTCGGCAATTTCGGCCTCGATTCCTGGAGCTTTCCGCCTATGGAAGGCGCGACGATCCCACGGCACGTGCACTTCTCTCCGCGCTACGTGATGAACACCGTCCGGGCCGCGGCGGCGTCGGCCGTGGCGGGGATGGGACCGACAAGGCTCTACTCGTATCACGTCGCCGAGTTCGTCAGGGACGGACGGCTGGTCATCGTTCTTGCCGACGCCGAGCCGCCTGCGCTGCCCGTGCACCTGCTAACGCCGCAGGGAAGAACCACCGTGCCGAGGGTTCGTGCATTCATCGATTTCGCGTCTCCGCGTCTACGGTCGGAATTGGGCCGGATCGCGGACGAGGCCGGCACCCTGCAATCATTATCCCGAAAAAGGGTCGATTGACCGCCGGGCGGCGGCAATTCTCCCGATATCGGCGAGCATATAAATCTACTGCGCCGACGCCCGTCACCGGAGAGATTCTGCACGTCGATGGCGGCCAGAACGCCGGCCGCTGGTCACGAGTCTGTCCTCCCGCCTGCCGGCGGTGCCGGGCGGGGGGGCGGTTGTGAAACAACAGGATCGAAATATGGAACTGGTTTTAGCCGCGGATCTGTGCTCGTGGTGCTATGGGTTCGGGAAAGAGCTGACGCTTCTCGAAGAGCGTCGTCCCGACATCACGCTCAAGATCATACTCGGCGGCCTTCGTGCCGGAGCGACCGACGTACTCGACGATGCCGGCAAGCAATTTCGGCTGTATCACTGGGAAAGGGTAGAGGAAGCAAGCGGGCTGGCCTTCAATCGAGAAGGACTGCTTGCAAGGACGGGATTCGTCTACGACACCGAGCCGATCTGCCGCGCTGTCGTCACCGCACGGATCCTTCGCCCGCAGGTCGACATCCTGAGCGTCTTCCGCGCCTTCCAGCATGCGTTTTACGTCGACGCCCTCGATACGACGAAGGGCGCGGTACTGGCGGAGGTGGGGTCGCGGGCGCTGGAGGCTGTGGGGCGACCCATGTCGGCCGAAGAGTTTCTGCAGATATGGAAGCTCCGCAGCACTATCGAGGAGGCGGCAGCGGACTTCGCGACCGCCCGTGCGATCGGCGTCACCAGCTTTCCGGCACTCTTCCTCCGCAAGGAATCCCGGCTTCAATTGGTTTCACCGGGATACGCCAAGGTCGATGAACTCGAGGCCCGGCTGAAGGCAGCAGCATAACACACGAACCGATAGGAGAAATTCAATGCCCATCGTAACCGTACAAATCACGCGCGAAGGAACGAAGCCCGACAGGAATTCGGTGACTGCCGAGGAGAAGGCCGCGATCATCGCCGGCGTTAGCCAGGTGATGCTGGACGTCCTCAACAAGCCGCTCGAATCCACCTACGTGGTGATCGAGGAAGTCGATCTAGATAACTGGGGCTGGGGCGGACTGCCGACGTCGGAATACCGAAAGATCGTCGCCGCAAGGAAGGTCTAAGCTATCTTCCGACAAGCGCTCGGAACACCGCCTGCTTGAGCGCATCGTCGGAAAACGGTTTGAAGAGACAGTCCGCCGCGCCCTGCGCCAGCAGACGGGCGCGGAGGCTGTCGTCAGGGACTGGCGGTTATGAAAACGACGGGCACGTCGATCTTCCGTCTTTTCCAGGTGAAGCGCAGGTCCTGCCATACCTTCGATCTTGACGTCGAGAATCAAGCAATCGGAACCGGCCAATTGCGGGGAGTCCAGAAATTCCTCGGCCGACGCGAAGGATACCACGTCGAAGCCGAAAGATTGATGGAGACCGGGCAGGGATTCGCGAACCGAAACGTCTCGTCGATCACCGCAATCAGTTTGCGCGCCGCCACCACAGCGATCTCGCAATACCTCTCCAACAACGCGGGTTGCTTACACGGCCGTCGTTTCACGCTATTTCGAATTTAGGGTCTGCTCAACCCCCGGTGTATTGTACCAAGGTATCGGTAGCGCCTCTCAGATCGTCGCGGCCCCGGCGACTTCCGCGAGCATGTGGGCCGCGTACCATTCGGGCCATTTCTCGTCATGAACGCCGCCGTTCTGCTTCTCGTGCTCTCCATGTGCGTCGGCCGCGCGTCGAAGCGCACTGGCCAGGTCGGCGGACGAGGAGTAGGCGGCGCCCCCGTCGACCCGGCCGGGCAGCCTGTTCGTGATTTCCTGCAAAACCCATCCATTCCCATCCGGATCGGCAAAGGACGCGAAAGAGCCGTAACTCGCCCTGGAGGGGTTTGGCCCGGCGACCCGGTCGTCGGTCCCCTTGTGGTGGAATACGCCGCCCGCGTCGTGGAAGACACCGCTCATCTCAGCTCCACGTCCCGCAAGGGCCGCGTTCGCCATCTCAATATCTGAGACGATCAGATGAAGTCCCTGCGCTGAACCGGGTTTTGCAAAGGTGATGTTGCTTCCAAAGATCACTGAGCAGGGCGAGCCGGGCGGCGTCACCTGGATAACGCGGAATTCGTTCGGCCCGGATACGTCGGCGTCAAGCCGCCATCCAAGACCCACGTAGAACGACTTCGCCCTCTCCACGTCGGACACCGGAATGACGACGACTTCAAGCTTCATGTCGATTTCGCCGGCCGATGTCTTTTGGGAAATTGTTGCTCGCTCCTGGACTGTCATCTGTGCCTCCCGTTTGTTGGACGGCTTGATTGGGACGATGAGCCAGGCCGGACCGCCCGTCTATTATGCGATGGTGTCGGTGTGCTCGGGCCCACATCATGCGGCTGTCGGCGATACGTTCGTGCAAGACCAACCCACTCCGTTAAAATTCGCGGTCGAAGACCTTGCGCACAACATCTACCTCCTAGGCTTCTTCATTAGCGTCTCGCTCGCGGATATTGCGCTCACAGTAAAAAAGGAGATAGCGAAATTCAAAGTCGCCGATTTCGTTATCTGAAGGAGCGGATCGCAAAGGAGAGCACCGTGTCTGCCTACTTGTCGGCCAGAGTCTGCGTGTAGTGCCCGAGCCTGGCCTCGATGTCGCGGCGACAGCCTTGTCGGTTGAGGTCGAGCAGGTTGCCCACCCTCGGTGAGGTGGACCTTCGTACGATTTCTGTCCGCCCGCTATTGTACGATGGTGTCCCCCGCAAGGCCCTTGCTGACATCAACGTTCAATGGACGCATGATGCCGCGCGCGATAAATACCGGTCGGGAAAGCAGCAGGAGGAAGAGATGAGGACTTGGACCGACCGCCGTATCTTGGATCTGCTCGGGGTCGAGATTCTCATCATCCAGGCACCGATGGCTGGAGCGACCAGCTTCGAGATGGTGGTGGCGACGGCGCGGGCGGGGGGACTGGGCTCGCTGCCCAGCGCGCAGTACAACGTCGCGCAGCTTCGTGAGGCGCTGACGGCGATACGCGAGGCGACCGACGCTCCGATCAACGTCAATTTCTTCGCTCACTCGACGCCGGCCGACGACCCTGCCGCGCTCAAGCGATGGCAGGCCTTGCTCGCGCCCTACTATCTGGAACATGGCCTCGATCCTCCGGTGCCGTCGACGGGCGCAGGGCGGGCTCCGTTCGATTCCTCCTTCTGCGAGGTGGTCGAGAATTCCGCCTTAGCGTGGTCAGCTTTCATTTCGGCCTGCCAGAGCGGAGTTTCGTGGAGAGGGTGAAGGCGACCGGCGCGAAGATACTATCGTCGGCGACGACAGTCGCAGAAGCGGTCTGGCTCGAAGAGAACGGCGTCGACGCCGTCATCGCGATGGGATTTGAAGCTGGCGGTCATCGCGGCAACTTCCTCGGGGACGATATGTCCACGCAGACTGGAACGATGGCGCTCGTCCCTCAGGTCGCCGACGCCGTAAGGGTTCCGGTGATCGCAGCCGGCGGGATTGCGGATGGGAGAGGGGTCGCGGCGGCCCTTATGCTCGGCGCATCCGCAGTGCAGGTCGGGACTGCCTATCTCCTCTGCCCGGAAGCGCGAATTCCAAAAATGCACGCCCACGCCTTGCTCTCCGCCTGTGACGACAACACCGCCATCACCAACGTCTTCACGGGGCGGCCGGCTCGCACGTCGTCAATCGGCTGGTCCGGGAAGTCGGGCCGCTCTCACCATCCGCTCCAGCCTTCCCGATGGCCGCCGCCGCGCTGGTGCCCATTCGTGCAAAGGCCGAAGCCTTGGATTCGGACGACTTCACCAACCTTTGGTCCGGGCAGGCCGCGCGCCTTGCGCCACGGCTCCCGGCCTACGACGAAGTCCCGCTTCGAGACCGCCATGGAAGTCGTTGGTAGACGCTCCGGGGTCAGCTAGGCGACTGCTGATCGCGCCCATCAAGCCTCAGTTTCTTCGTAGTCCGGAGACGACGCGATCCGCCATCCACACGCATCGATCGCCATCGAAGGGAAACAAAGAACCGAACAATGCGGCTAGTTGTTTTTCGATCGAATGCCGCATCACCTTACGAGCGCGATACTAGCCACACCATCGTACAATAGCTTTTTGTCCCTCGAATTTCCATCCTGATCGCCGTGCGGCTCCGTCGCGCTCCTAGATGTTCGCCTACGAAAGGGTCACGCCATGCAACGCAATCTTCTCGAAGTCACCGGAGACGAGGCGAAGGCTGAAGACGGGGGAGCTCTCGACGCTCTTATAGAGTTCTACAGGGCGTTCAACTCAGGAGACCTGGCCCCGGTACAAGCCGTCTGGGCGGTCGGTCATGAACCGAGCATGGACAACCCCATCGGAGGGATACGGCGCGGATGGCGCACGATTGCCGAAGGCTATTCCAGGATTTTCGAAGGCAGGACGAATGTGCAGGTGACCTTCCACGATTTCTCCAGCCAGGGCGGAGACGACTGGCACTTGTTCGTCGGTCGTGAGCGCGGCGTCTGCCAGACGCCGGAACGGCCGATGACGGTGGCCTTCCGCACGACTCGGTGGTTCGTCCGGAGGGACGGGGCCTGGCTGCAGCTCCATCATCATGGATCTGTCGAAGACCCGAAGATGCTGGCGGCGTACCAAGAGCTGATCCTCGGCGATGCGGGGCGCTGACCGATACCATTGTGCAACTGCGTCTCTCGTCATTCGGGAACATAGTACCCCCGCAGCCCAACTCCGGCTGCTGAACCGACCGAAGGAGACGACGATGAAGGTCCTGATGGTATTCACATCGCACGACACGCTTGGCAACACCGGGCGCAAGACTGGCTTCTGGCTCGAAGAGGGCGCGGCGCCGTATTATGTGTTCAAGGACGCCGGGATCGAACTGACGCTTGCCTCGCCGAAAGGCGGCCAGCCACCGGTCGATCCGAAAAGCGATCTTCCGGAAAACCAGACCCCTGCAATGACGCGCTTCAAAAAAGATGAGGCGGCACAGAAGGTCTTCGCCAACACGAAGAGACTGAAGGACATGCGCTCTGAAGACTTCGACGCCGTGTTCTACCCCGGCGGCCACGGGCCGATGTGGGATCTGGCCGAAGATCGGGATTCGATCAACCTCATCGAGTCCTTCTACAATTCCGGCAAACCTGTCGCGGCCGTTTGCCATGCGCCTGGCGTCTTGCACCACGTGACCTACAAGGGCGCGCCGATCGTCAAGGGCAAGAGGGTGACCGGGTTCGCCAATTCCGAGGAGGAGGCGGTCCAGCTCACAAAGGTCGTGCCCTTCTTGGTGGAGGACGAACTGAAGCGCTTGGGCGGACTGTTCGAAAAGAAGGGCGACTGGGAGAGCTTCGCCATTACCGACGGCCGGCTCATTACCGGCCAAAACCCAGCATCGTCCACGGCAGGCGCCCAAGCGTTGGTTGCGCTTCTCTCCAGCGTCCAAGCTTCGACGGCTGCCTAGGCTCGAAGATTTCGGGCCCGAAGGTCGCGGGACGCCTGTCTCGCGGCCTTTTTAATGCTCGGGTGCGTAGAGCGATGCTTTCATCAGCTCGACGGGGAGGTGATCGCTTTGTGTTCAAAAGGAATGCTTCAAGCGGGTCCGCCTTCTCGACCGACGCCCGACATCGTGACACCGCTAAACGGCGCACTCGCGGCCAGCTCCATGGCAAATGCATCTGGCCGGTCGGAATTCTGCGGGCTACGTCGAGTGCCCGGTCGACGTCGCCGAAAACGGCTCCGCTCAAGCCGAAGCCCGTGTCGTACGCGATGGCGACGGCCTCGTCGCTGTCGTCGTAGGTCTGCACGGTGACTTTGGCCCCGTCCTCGACGCATTGCGCGATGTAACCCATTGCCTTGTCGAACTGCACGCGGTTGGGGACGGGTCCGACATGCACCTCCAGGTACCACGGGTCGACCATTCGAAATGAAGAAACGCGGCTGGGGCAGGCGCCGACCATCTCCTCTTCCCGCGATCGAGGGACGACGAGACAGGTTTGAGAGAAGCAGAACTGGCCGAAGAACCGCATCGTGAATTGTTCGAGTGTCGGCAGCGCTTTGGCAATGTCCAGGTCCGGCAGCAGGATGGCGGCCGACTTCCCGCCGATCTCGAATGTCAGTCGGCCCATCCGTGCCGCGACGACGGAAGCGATGCTGCTAGCCGTCGCGACGCTTTTGGTGAAGCAAACCTTCGTTACCTTGCCGCCACCTGCGCGGTCCAGAGTTTTGAAAAAAGCGGCTGGCGGCGTTCGTGAGATTCCGCCACCCCGTTGACGAGGGGCGCCTACGCTCCCCTATCGAATGCGATGCGGGCTGCAAGGATGGCTATGTAGACTTCTTCGGACGTGGCGTAGAGAAGGATCGCCACCATCTCTCTGATAGAAGTGCTGATGACGGCATTCGTTTCACTCCCGGACGCCAGTAACCAACCACCGACAAAGAAATTGTCGAACAGCCTCGCCGCCAATTCGTTTTTCAATTCCGTCAGCTTGCTATCTCCGGGGCTGCTTTCTTTTCAAACGCGGCGACTACGTTGGCGATGTCGCCGCTATGCCATCGCTTCCGCGTCGATGACCGCCTTCGCAAATGCTTCCGGTGCTTCCTGAGGGAGGTTGTGACCGATCCCAGCAGTGACCAGCCTATGTTCGTACTTGCCCTTGAACTTGGCCGCGTAGACCTGCGGGTCGGGATGAGGTGCGCCGTTCGCGTCGCCCTCGAGCGTGATCGTCGGCACCTGGACTTCGGGCGATTGGGCAAGGAGAGCCTCGTACTTGTCGAAACGGGCCTCTCCCTTTGCCAAGCTCAATCGCCAACGGTAATTGTGAACGACGATATCGACATGGTCGGGATTGTCGAAGGCTTTGGCGCTCCTCGCAAACGTCGTGTCGTCAAAACTCCAGCTTGGGGAGGCGAGCTTCCAGATGAGCTTGTTGAAGTCGTTCGTGTACTTTTCGTATCCATCGCGACCGCGATCGGTGGTGAAATAGAACTGGTACCACCATTGCAGCTCCGCCGTTGGGGGAAGGGGCTTTGCGCCTGCCGCTTGGCTTCCGATGAGGTATCCGCTCACGGACACGAGCGACTTGCATCGTTCTGGCCACAGGGCAGCGACGATATCCGCAGTCCTTGCGCCCCAATCGAACCCTGCCAGGGTCGCCTTCTCGATCTTCAACGCGTCCATGAGCTTTATCGTGTCGACCGCGAGAGCGGAGGGCTGGCCATTCCGCTTCGTCTTGCCTGACAAAAACTTCGTGCCACCGTAGCCACGAAGGTAGGGGACCACGACGCGGTGGCCGCGGGCGGCGAGGGCCGGCGCGACCTCGGCGAAGCTGTCTATGTCGTAAGGCCAGCCATGAAGCAGAAGGACCGGAGATCCGTCGGATGGGCCGAGTTCCGCATAGGCGACGTTGAGATCTCCAGCGTCGACGTGCCGGATGTCGTCGAACGTGGCCAATGTCGGCGACGCCGAGACTCTATGGGTTTCCGCCGCCGATGTGCTGCGTTCAGGAAGTATCCCTGCAGCGGTGAGGCCGAGCGCGACGCCTCCGAACGAACGCCGCGTCAGGCTTGCGAGTTGTGTGTTTCCCATTGCCGCGTTCTCCGTTGAAAAAGCCAAGCCCTAGTCGGCGTCCTTCGAGAGTGGCTCGACAGCCCGGCCGCTGGGTTCACTATCCGCAGAGTTTGGGTCAACTGGGCACGGCCCGCTATTGCACCATCGTATCGGCGCGACGCCGGCGCGCCGTCGTTGCCGTGTGTTAGCGTCGGGGAGATGCGACCAGTAGATGCGAGACATTCCTTACTCGACACTGGCGGGGTTTTTTCACGCTTGCCGGAACGTCGCAGGTTCGACGATCGGATCCTTCAAGCGGAAGCTGAAATTCTCGGGAAAGCACGACATCGTTCCCGAGATCGAGACGATCAAAATCAAGGATGTCAACGAAGCTTACGAGCGCGTCCTGAAGAGCGACCTCCGGTATCACTTCCTGAAAGACATGACATCCATCGCCTGACAAGCAGCGGCAGGCGGTCCCAACGCTCGCCAGCCGCCTATCACCGAAAGGGTTCCCGGCGACACCTAAGTGCAATGGCGCGGAAGGCAAGAGTGAGGTTTCCTGTGTCGGATGGAACAGGTCAGAGCCTTTATCGGAGGAACAGATGAGAGCGGACATCGTGCCGGGCGCCGTATTCCCCGACTTTGAACTGAGCGATCACACCGGCAAGCGCCGAAAGCTTTCTGAACTCCAGGGCGTGTATCCGACGGTGGTCGTGCTTAGTCGGGGAAGCTACTGCCCTAAAGACCGACGGCAAGCGGAGGGATTGCTCCAACTCCATCGAGAGATGACCGTTGGATATTGCCGTATGGTTACGATCAGCACCGACGCTATCGCCGAGACGCACGAGTATCGCAGCGGCGTCGGCGCGCAGTGGCCGTTCCTGGCCGACCCGCGACGGATAATCCAGAAGGACTTGGATATCGCCGAGTACACCGATCCAATCCACAATCCGATGATCCCGCACGTGATCGTGCTCGAGCCGAAACTGGTCGTTCACAAGATTTACAATGGCTATTGGTTCTTCGGGCGTCCCACCGTCGAGGAACTGCGACTTGATCTTCGCGCGGTCTGCACGAAGTCCTTCGCGGACTGGGACATCACAAAGCCGGCGCTTCGGGACGCATGGAACGGAGGCCGAAAGGACGACTTTTTTCCGTACGGCCAGATCCTGGCAGAAACGTTGGGCGAGGCGTAGGAGTACCGAGGGGGATCGCAGGCGATGGCAGTGAGGATTAAACGCGTCTACGAGGCGCCGGCAACAGCCGACGGCGAGAGGATATTGGTCGATAGGATCTGGCCACGCGGCCTCTCAAGAAAGGACGCCAGCCTTGACCGCTGGATGAAGGACGTCGCCCCTAGTACCGAACTGCGAAAATGGTTTGACCATCGCGTCGATCGCTGGGAGGAATTCCAAGATCGCTATCAAAAGGAACTGAGCTGCAATAGCGCCCTCGGCGAGCTTCGGGGATTGGTGTCGAGTCAGGACGTCACTTTGCTTTATGCCGCACGCGATCACGACCATAATCATGCAATTATCCTGATGCGCAAAGTTGAAGCGGCAGCGGACGGGGCGTAAAAGCGACCTCAAAAGGGCGGTCCTCCCTTAACTTCGTGTCCAAACCTCGTAGACCGCCGCTTCCGTATGCCGAAAGGTCTCGAAACCCATCCGCTCGTAATGCCTGCGCGACCGAGTTGTCCTTGCCGATGAAGGCTTCGATCTTTGTTAGCCCGGCCTTGATTGTGGCCTCTTTGCTCGCCACAAACAGCTTGGTGCCGACGCCCGTTCGTCTGCTTCGGGCGACAGATGCGTGCCAATGATCCCAGCCAACAGGCGTGTCGTAATGTTTGCCCTCGACGGCGTGGATCAGCGACTGGAACCCGAGGAGATTGCCGTCGCCGTCTTCCGCGAGAGTGCAACGTATACCGAGCGGATTTTCGACGTGTTCTTCGTCCGCCGCCGCAGTTCGCTTGCCGGCGGCGACCAGCCTCTCGAGCATCGCGCCCATCGCCGCCACGTCATCGAGGGTGGCCGTCCTGATCTTCATCGCAACGCTCCGCCGATGGATTGGTCAGAATCCGCGGACGTTTTCCGCCTTCGACTTGCCCGTCTTGCGCTCTCGGCCCCAATTCGTAGGAAACCTTCTGCCCGTCGCGCGGCAGCGTAGAACCCTGCACGGCACTCGCCCAAGACGTCGATGAAAAAAATGCGCGATCTGCCGTTATTCTGGGGCGGGTAAAACAAAATTGAAAGTGGTCCCTACCGGAAACGCGGTCTCTGCCCACAACTTGCCACCGTGCGCCTCAATAATGGACCTGCAAATCGAGAGCCCCATGCCCAATCCCTCGGCCTTGGTCGTGTAGAATGCCCCAAAGATGAGCTCCAGATTTTCTGGCTCAATACCCGGTCCGGTATCCCGTACGGATATTCGAATTTCGCCTGACGCTGAAAAGTTAGTAGTTGCTTGAACTTCGCCTCGTCCACCGCTGCCCTGCTTTATCGCTTCCAGCGCGTTCATGATCAGGTTAAGCAACACCTGCTGCAACTGCACTCTGTCACCCTGAGTTAGCGGTAAACCTTCAGTCAAGTTCGCTTTGAGCAATATCCCATTTTTGTGCGCTTCGCCTGACGTTAGGCCGATTACTTCGCCAACGACAACGTTCATATCAAGCCAAGACCTCTCCGGCGGCTTTCTTTTGATAAGAGTACGAATTCGGCTAAATACTTGACTAGCGCGGGTGCCGTCTCTCACGATCCGACCGAGAGCTTCTCGCGCCTCGGGCAAATTCGGTCTCTCATTCAGTAGCAATCTTGCCGCTTCCGCATTTACAACTACGCCGGACAGGGGTTGGCTAAGTTCATGGGCTATCGATGCTGCCAGGTGTCCCAAAGTGGTCACACGGTTGGCATGTGCGAGAGCTAACTGGCTGTCGTGATATCGGCGTTCGCTGTCACGGGCAGACCACTCCGCGCGTCGGAGCTCAGTGAGGTCAATGACGAACGCAACGCCTTCTGTTGGTCGGCCATCAAAAAGTGCGGCGCCAATAAGGGCGGGAACACGGCTGCCGTCCTTCCTAACGTATTCTCCCTCAAACGGCGTCGCAACGCCGGTTGCAAGCATCTCGCCGATAATTCGGTCGTTCTCCGGGTCCCAGTCGCTGGGCATCAGATCTTTCCATCGCATGCTACCCGAGGCCAAATCGTCACTTTGATATCCAACGATCTGCAGAAAGGCATCATTCGCATCCGTGATCGTTCCGTCCAGGCTCCAGGTGAATATTCCGATGATATTGGCGTTGAACAGGCGTCGAATACGCGCTTCGCGTTCTTGGAGATCTGCGTATAGACGCGTATTCTCAAGTGAAATAGCCGCCTGGGTTCCGATAACCTCCAACAACCGCGCCCTGTCCTCCGTGAACACATGCGACGCCAGACTATTTTCTAAATACAGTAACCCACCTAGAACGCCTTGACGGATAAGAGGAAGACAAAGCACGGATCTGGGCTTTTGTCTGCCGATGTATGGGTCACTCGAAAAGATGTGTTGCGCCGCTGCGTCGTCAATGATCACGGTTTCGTGTGTCCTGATGACGTAACGAACGATCGTTTGTGGAATTGCCGGCGCCGCGGAGCGGTCGTGACGCAACACAATCGCTTCCCCCTCTGTCAACGCCTCCGCTTCGATACTGAAACTGTTGTCTTGGGATAGGATGAGAAGTCCGCGATCGGCGCCCGCATTTTGCAACGCTAGCGTCATCAGGCGCTCAACCAAGTCTGGCAAGAGAATTTGGCTAGACAATGCCTGCGATGCTTTTAGGACGGCGTCAGCGTCGAAGAACCTTTCAGCTCCAGTTCTTTCGTCTTTTACGGGATTGAGGGTCGGGTTCAAAAGCATCGGATAGAGCGACTCTAGCTGCTTCACTTTGGCATGCGCGCCCCAGTGCAAGTAGCTGTCGCGCGACTTGGAAAGGTACAGTTTGAAAAATTCTTCGAAGCCGCGGAGACCGTAGAAGCGCGCCGCAGTTTCATAGGCTATGGCCTCGTTATGAATAAAACCATTTGCGCGAGCGGACCGAATTGCAAGCTCGTACAAGCGTCCGGCGTCATCATCGCGGCCTTCAAGTCTAGCAAGCTCGGCACCGACAAGCGCGGCCCGGTTCTCAAAGTTTTCTGAGCAAATATTTGCCCACGCCACTAACTGGTTGTGGTGAGCGACCAGAGCAATCATGTCCTCCTTCGCAACCGGGGGGCCTCCTCGGCCTTGGGTCGCGGCGAGGGATAGCGCATGATAGTAATGATACTCTGCTATCTCGAACATGGCAGCGGACGTCCAAAGTAAGTCGCGCGCCTTCGTCGCGGCATTTAATGCCGCGGGAAAATCTCCGGCGAAAAAGCGTGTCTGCAGCTTTCTGATCCAATACCAACACTCGGGTTGCTTTGTCGCGGGATCGTTAGCGTAGCGAGCCTCCAAGTCATTCTCGCTTACCTGTTCGTCATCGAATGAGCCAAACTTATATGTTAGCCCGCGCAGATTTCGGATTACTCCGAGCTGCACTTTCATGATGTCCACTATGTGATCAAAGCGGGCGCGTTCGGCGAGTACTAACCCGGCCTCGGCTTGCCGCTCGGCGTGAACGAGATGATCGCCTGCGGCTAGAAAATTGGTGTTAAGGTTGTCGCAACAATAGACTGTAAAATTTAAATCGCCGACTTTCGTCGCTGTCTCAAACGCTCGCATTATTACTGTACGACTGAAACGTACATGCTTCGTCCACATCAATGAAAACTGAGTGAACCAAAGCAAAGTGGGAGCGCGAAATCTTTCGAGATCACGTTTCTCGACCAACTCATAACCGAGGTTGGCAAAGCGATACCCAGCGTCAAAATCGTTGAACTGTGGTCCTGCTATTTTGCTGAAAAAAACGTATGCGACACACGATCCATCGCCGTGGCCCTTTTCTAGGCTGATGTTGACCGAATGGCAGATCGCGAGCGAAAGCAGGTTTGCATCCGTAAACAGCGCTGACGGAAGGACCCGCGTAAGCACGTCTAACGTAGCGCGAGCGATGGCGTCGTTCGTCAATGGTAGATCACTTAGTTGCTCTATCGTCCGAGAACCAAGGTTTTTCCAAATCTTTTCATACTCGCGCTTCACTTGCGCACGCTTAGGATGCGCGACCCAGTTAACTCCTAGGAACCGTAGATATCCGATACATACATCGACGGCCTCGTCGCATTCGTCGAGGGTCGTGTGCAAATCAATGCGAAGGCACGCGACATTTGCCCGCTCAAGACCGTTTGCACATCGAGAAGAAAGTAGATTGAGGCGTTTTTCCGCAATTCTCATCTCGCCAATAAGAAACTCGCATTCGGCGCGGTAGAACTCGAGCGCAAAGGCGGTCTCGTGGCGATTTTCCCAAGCCTCGGTGGTCAAGAGCGAAGCCCCAACCTCGAAAAACTTGAGTGCTTGATGGTAGGCCGTCGAAGCCCTTGCTCTTTTTCCCGCCATCAAATTTAACTCAGAGAGTTGCTCTTTTTCTTCCGTGGAAACAATCAGCTCTCTAGCTCGATTGAGATGGGTGACGGCGTCGAAAATAATCTCTTCTCGCTGTTCAACTGGTGTGTGCGATACGAGTAGACGGCCGATGAGTAAATGAGTGTGGGCGAGTGTTTGTTCAGGGATCAGCGAATACGCGGCCTCCAAAATCCGATCGTGGAAAAACCGATACGATCCGTCGCTGTGTTCGACGAATTCGCGCCGGGTTGCCTCCCACAGTGCAGCGTCGACGCGCGTTTCCGACATCGAGAGTACCGTTGAAAGCATCGACGTC
The DNA here is from genome assembly GCF_002953715.1 of Rhizobium leguminosarum. GTDB lineage: Bacteria > Pseudomonadota > Alphaproteobacteria > Rhizobiales > Rhizobiaceae > Rhizobium > Rhizobium leguminosarum_V. The sequence goes on along the minus strand of NZ_CP025012.1, from coordinate 2,077,963 downwards.
GTTGCGCTGGTCCCAAGACAAGCAAGTTGTTGCAATGCAATTCTTGTCTCTGTCGGCAACTGGACGAGTTTACCGGCCATCAGTTCGACGACGTTCTCGGTGTGCTGCTTCCGTCGTATCTCGCTGGGATCCCAAAACCACTCGCGCTTGGCTGGATCGAATGAAACGAGACCCTCCTCGTAAAGCCCCGACAGGAACTGCTTTAAGAAGAATGGGTTCCCGCCAGTCTTCTGGTGTAGTATCCGAGCAAGCGAGGCCGCGCGCGACCTTGTGCGATGTAAAGCGTCGGCAACAAATTCTTCACACTGTTTTGGGCTAAGGGCCTGCAGCACTATCTGTCCGGTTTCACAACCCGCGTCTCTGATCGCCTCCAACTTCAATACCAGCGGATGGTTCGGGTTAACTTCGCTTTCTCGATATGCGCCGATTACTAACAGAAACCGCAATTCGGAGTGTGTCGTGAGATCTTGCAGAAGATCAAGTGACGCCGAATCGGCCCAATGTAGATCGTCGAGGAATAATATTAGGGGGTGGTCCGAGGTAGCGAACACCCCGACGAACCGGCGGAGGGCGATTTGGAAAGCCTGCTGCGCCTGCTGCACCGAAAGATCGGGAGCAGGGCCTTGTTGACCTATTATCAGCGTCAACTCGGGTATGACATCCACAAGAAGCCGCGCTTGCGTTCCTAATGCCCCCTTCAGGGAATCTCGCCAGAAATCCAGGTCAGTCTCACTTTTGCTCAAGAGACCGCGGATCAAGCGTTGAAACGCCTGGGCGAGAGTTGCATATGGAATATCGCGTTTTTGCTCATCGAATTTTCCAGTTGCGAACATACCACGGGAAGAAAGCAGTAGCCTTTCCAGCTCATTAATTACTGAAGACTTGCCAATCCCCGAGTAGCCGCAAATTGTAATCAACTCAGGAGTGCCGTTGGCTGCCACGCGGTCATAAGCATCCATTAGGGACGTGATTGCCAAATCCCTGCCGTAAAGTTTCTCGGGCATTATCAACTGGTCAGGCGTATCAAAGACGCCTATTGCAAAAGGATGGATGTTCCTTTTGACTTGCCACTCGGCCAAACATAACCGGAGATCATATTCCACGCCGGCCGCTGTCTGGTAGCGATCGTCGGCCGTCTTGGCGAGCAGCTTTGTTACAATGTTAGAGACCTGGATCGGGATAGTTGCTAGTCGTTCATGCGGCGGAGTTGGAGTGCGCGCAATGTGGCAATGAACCAACTCCATCGGGTCAGACGACGAGAATGGTAACGCTCCCGTCAGCATTTGGTAAAAAATAGCTCCAAGCGCGTAAAGATCGCTGCGCGAGTCTATCGAACGGTTCATCCTCCCCGTTTGCTCGGGTGCTACATATAAGAGCGTTTCGGTCAAAAAGTCGGGGGGAGCTAGTGTCTGACGCTCGCGAGGAAGCCGAGAAGCGCGTCCAAAACCAGTTATATGCACATCGGCGTTTGGACCATCTACCAAGATATGGATCGGCCGGAGGTCTTTGTGGACAAGGCCATGTCGGTGAACTCTACTTAGCGCCGCAGCGGTGCCTATTGCCAGTCTAAGGAACTCGTCAACCGACATCGGCTCACCAATTCTCTGGCTGAGCACTTCGCCACCGGGGTCCTCCAATACGAGCATTGTTCGATCCGGCTCGCGAACAAATTCTAGCGGGCGGGCGGCCCACCCCCTGTCCAAGTGATCTTTGAGTTGAAATTCATTTGCCAGCCGGTCGATGCTCGCCGGGCGGGGGGAGGTTGAAGTGAGGTGCAGTGTGAGTACGTTGCGTGAGGACTTGTTGCCATCGGAAATCACCCCTCGACAAAGCGCGCGCTCGCCATCTTCCCACAAGATGCTCAGACCGCCTCCGCGTGCGCCAAGCGAGATCTGGGGATCCATCCATCACGCTCCACGATTGTCCAAAAAACGATACCTGCGGTGAGTGTCGACGAAACGCAAAGTAGGATGCAAAACGTCGCCAACGACTAACTCGTTGATCGCGGTCTCTAGCCCGACGTTTTGTCGTCGCCCGTTTTGCATTTGGCGGCACAACGATGCAACGCTTCACTGAATTCCCTTCTTTATCGTATATTCCGTTTTGTTGGAAAAAGGAATATATCGTGAGATGGGCGAAACCAGCGGTATCGGCTCCCTAGAGGCATAAATCGTGCAGGTGAGGGATGTTATGGTCAAGAAACTGGCATTCGCGGTTACGTTAGCCGCACTCTTTTTCGTAGTTCATGGTTCAGCTAGGGCTGGCTCCATCTTCATTATGGTAACCCATTCCCCGCCATCAGATACTTATTGGGTGAGCGTGATCAAGGGATTGGAGCAGGCGGGTAAGGACTTGGGCGTCGAAGTCCAATACCGTGGCGTTGAGAATAATCTCAACGATCCCAACCAGCAGCGCCGAAATCTTGAAGCAGCGATCGCGGCCAAGCCCGACGGAATTATCGTTTCTGATCCAACGCCGTCGTCGTTGAACGCGACAATCAAGAAGGCGTCGGATGCGGGGATCCCTGTGGTTTTGGTTAACCAGGGAGGCGATCAGGTTGAAAACGTGGCCGCGCTCGCGTTTGTGGGGGACGATCCGGGCTCTCAAGGCGAGCTCGGCGCCGCTCAGTTTAATTCCTTGGGATCCAAACACGCGCTGATAATTACCGCTCCTCCGGGGGCTTTGCCGTTCCTGGACGCACGCACGAACGGATTTAAGAAAGCGTTTGTGGGAACATCGGCGTTGGCGGAAATCCCGCTGTCAGATTTCAACAACTCAAATCGGATTAAAGCAATCACCGAGTCGCAGCTCCAGAAGGACGCGTCGATTGATGCGGTATTCTCTATTGGCGGCTGCTGTATCACAGCAATGATGCAGGTCCGCGCCGATCTTGGGGAAAAGGGCAAGGACATTCACTGGGGCACGATCGATATGACGGCGAGCGCCATTAGGTCTCTGAAAGCTCGCCAACTCGACTTTGCGCTCGATGCACAGCAGTATGCTCAAGGCTACTATCCCGCGGTTATGCTAGATTTGTATGTTCGCCAAGCGATCCGGCCGGCCGAGCCAAGGCTAATTACCGGCCCGGTGGTGATAACCCAAAGCAACGTAAGCCGACTTGAGGCCACCGATCGCTAAGGTGCGACCGACTCGGGAAACCTAACATGCGAACGGCCAAGGTCATTCTTTCGATGGTTTCGCGACCGGAACTGACCGCAGTTATTGGAACGATAGTTGTCTTTTCTTTTTTTGCGATTTTTACCGGTCAAGCGGGCTTTTTAACGTTGCCGATGACTCGCAACTATCTTGAGGTTGGAGCCGAGATTGGTATCATCGCCGCGCCTGTCACGCTGTTGCTTGTTGCCGGTGAGTTCGACCTTTCCGTTGGGGCGATGGTCGCAGTGAGTCAATCGATTATAGGATATTTGACGGTATATTGCGGTTGGCCGTTTGCCGCTGCGTTCGCCGTCGCTATGGTCGCGGCCTCAATTGTTGGAACAGTGAACGGTCTTCTGGTTGTTAAGACTAGGTTACCCTCGTTCATCATAACCCTTGCAATGCTGTTTATTCTTCGAGGCTGTGCGCAAGGTGGTTTGCGAATGTTGGTTGGAACGACGACGATAGACGGTGTTCGAGATATTGTCAGCGAGGACCATTTGGCATCTCTGTTTGCGAATTCGATCGGTCCTTTTTCAGTATCGCTCGTTTGGTGGGTGCTGATAGCGGTTCTGGGGGCTTGGGTTCTCGAAAAAACTGCCTTTGGCAACTGGATTTACGCAACCGGCGGCAACGAGGTAGCGGCGGTGCGGTTGGGGATTCCAGTGCAAGGAGTTAAAGTGATACTTTATATAGCAGTGGCGGCTTCAGCGGTGGTGGTTGCCGCTCTGGACATTTTTGCCATAAACCAAAGCGATGCAAACGCAGCGACTGGACGCGAGTTCGAGGTGGTGACGGCTGCGGTCATTGGCGGTGCTCTGCTGACCGGCGGATACGGGTCCCCTATAGGTTCACTTTTGGGAGCGCTTTTGTTCGGCATGGTGGAACAGGGCTTTTTTTTCACGCCGCTGCCAGACGTTTGGTTTATGACATTTCTTGGCGTTGTGCTCCTTCTCGCGGTCCTCATTAATAACTATGCCAGATTAAAGGCGATGAAACCGCGGAGGGCGGGCCATCAAAGGTGAACCCTATCTTGAGGCAGTCAAAGTCACAAAGTTCTATCAGGATGTTTCGGCATTAGACGAAGTGTGTCTTTCCGTCCGGCCCGGCGAGGTGGTCTGCCTATTAGGTGACAACGGTGCCGGCAAGTCGACGCTCCTTCATATTTTGAGCGGAGTGGAAAGGGCGGACAGCGGTACGGTTCGTATAAGCGGTGCCGACGTGAGACTAGGTTCTCCCGCCGAAGCACGCGAAAGAGGTATCGCCACGGTTTTCCAAGACCTCGCGGTCGTGCCAATCATGCCCGTGTACCGCAATTTTTTTCTCGGGCGTGAGCCAACGGTAGGTTGGGGGCCATTCCAGATGTTCGACAAACGGAAAGCCATAGCCATTACTGAGGGAGCGTTGCGCGACCTAGGCGTCAGTTCCGCCGCCGTCCGACTTCCAATTGGAACGCTTTCTAGCGGTCAGCGGCAGGGCGTCGCGGTGGCGAGAGCCTTGTATTTTGGCGCGCGAATCCTGATTCTCGATGAGCCGACATCTGCCCTCGGAGTCAAGCAAGTCGAAAGGGTGCTAGGCTATGTCCGGCGGGCCAAAGAGGCCGGGATTGGCGTGATCTTAGTCACGCACAACGTGCAGCACGCCTATTCGATCGGAGATACATTTGTAGTGCTATTTCGGGGGCGTTCGGTCGGCACATTCGACAAAGCGAACTTAAATGAGATGCAACTCACTAAGATGATGGCCGGGATAATTTAGCAAAAGGGTGCGTCGACCAGCGAAGCCGATCTAGCTTTCGAGGGGGCATCCCTGCAGCCAAATATCATCAGCAACAGCTCCCTGTATGGCGGACGTCGTGCTTGCAAACTCGGGACAACGGCATTCTACAACCGGTGGCTTTGGCCTTCCGAGTTTATCGCGGTTGCTATAGACCCTCCGGTGCGATCCCTCCCATTTGTTCTTTGAAAAGGTGGGCCGTCTCTAAGGCGGGAGAGACGGCCCAAGCGGGCCTCTGTTGGCCGCTGGCCCCGGCGGAGGGGAGGGCGCCGGAGCGTGTCGCTGGTCTTGAACATTCGTTCGAGAGTGGGAGGTCAACGACAACTTGAAGGTAGCGCACTCAGGCGGACGATTTAACTGAACTTAGGTATCGGTACGACGTTCCGCCGCGTTGCAGGGCCGGTTCCAATACCATGGTGCAATTGGAGCGGCGCGGGCAGTGGCGGATTGTAGGGACATCGATCGGCGGGATCTGCAGGGCCTTTGTCCGAATTAGTCTTCTCAAGCAGGTCCGGAAAAATACGCCCGCGCTGTTGTGCTTCTGGGCAAGACGCTGAGCTGATCCACGAACAGCAATATTTGAACAGTCGGGTCCAGGTGTTTGAAATGAATAGCGCGTTTACAAGACAGCCGGCGAACGAAGCCTTCCGTCAGACATCTTTCCTCGACAGCACCAATGCGTATTATGTTGAAGAGCTACAAACACGGTTCGCCAAGGATCCGAGTTCTGTAGGGCCAGAATGGCGCGATTTTTTCAACCAGCTCGGCGATAACGTCCGCGACGTCGAGAAGGTGGCGTCTCGGAAGGGGGTGGACTGGCCTGTTCCGTTGCATGGCGATCTGGCCGCGGTATTAGACGGCAATTGGCACCAAACTGATGTGCCGGCGAAGGCCGAAGCCGAGGCGATCGCTGAGCTCACGGTCTCGCCAGAATTTGCACCACGTGACACCGCGCGCGCTTTGGCGCTGACCAGGAGCTACCGAACCAGAGGACATCTTTCAGCGGACGTGGATCCCCTGAAGCTGAATCCGCGCGCGAGGGATAGCGAACTCGATCCATCGTCGTATGGTTTCGACGAGGCGGATCTGGACCGTCAAGTCTTCGTAGATGGTGTCATGGGCTTTGAGGCCGCGAGCGTACGTCAGCTCGTTTCAGCCTTGCGCAGCGCGTACTGCGAAAAGGTTGGGTTTGAATACATGCACATTGCTGATCCCGCTAGAAGAGGGTGGGTGCAGCGGTACGCCGAAGGGCGGAGGTCTGAACCGGACAAGGCGAAGAAGCGCACGATCCTCCAGACGCTGGTCGAGGTTACCGGCTTCGAGCGCTTCCTTGGAAAAAAGTTCGTCGGTACCACGAGGTTCGGGATCGACGGTGCGGAAACGACGATAGTCGCGCTTGAGGAGATAATTGAGCGGGGAGCGGAGCTGGGCGTAACTGAAGTCGTTCTGGGCATGGCGCACAGAGGGCGCCTGAACGTTCTGGGTCAGGTAATTAGAAAGCCTCACCAGGCCATCTTCAGCGAATTCAAAGGGGGTTCGTCCTTTCCTGATGACGTGGAAGGATCTGGAGACGTCAAGTACCACCTTGGAACCTCTTCCGACCGCGTCGTCCAAGGCAGGAAAATGCATCTGTCGCTTGTGGCGAACCCTTCCCATCTTGAGGTCATAGACCCTGTCGTTTTGGGGAAGGTTCGGGCCAAGCAGGAGCAGAGGGGCGATGCTGTCGAGCGATCTGGCGTAATGCCGCTCCTAATCCACGGGGACGCAGCTTTCGCGGGTCAGGGGATCGTCGCGGAAAGTCTGGGGTTGTCTGGACTAAAAGGATTTCGAACCGGCGGGTCAGTGCATCTCATTATAAACAACCAGGTGGGGTTCACGACTGATCCAAGCTACGCGCGCTCTTCGCCTTATCCTTCCGACGTAGCGAAAGCCGTCGACGCGCCCATTTTTCACGTCAACGGAGATGATCCAGAAGCCGTCGCATGGGTCGCACGGCTCGCGGTCGAGTACCGTCAGACGTTTCACCTCCCGGTGGTCATCGATCTTATGTGCTTCAGGCTGTACGGCCATAATGAGGGCGATGAGCCTTCGTTCACGCAGCCGGCGATGTATAGGGAAATACGATCCCATAGGTCCACTCTGTCACTTTACGCCCAGCGGCTGGCCGCGGAGGGGATACTGGCCGAAGCGGACGTCGATGCAGCCAGCGCGGCTTGGTCGGCTCATCTCGAGACAGAACTGGAAACATCGAAGAGCTACCGGCCCAACAAGGGCGACTGGCTTGACGGTAGGTGGGCAGGGCTGGAACGTGGTGACCCTGAAAGGGAAGATTTTTCGGAATCCACGGGCGTCGATCTGGCGGCGCTACGGGAGGTCGGGCGGGCGATAACCGCGCTGCCTGATCGCTTCGCGGCGCATCCCACGATTATTCGGTTCCTCGATGCGCGTGGAAAGGCTGTAGAGAGCGGACGAGATTTGGATTGGGCTACGGCCGAAGCTCTCGCCATGGGATCCCTAGCGAGGGAAGGCCATCCTGTGCGCCTTTCTGGCCAAGACAGCGAAAGAGGAACGTTCTCTCAGCGCCACTCGGTGATTATCGACCAGGAAACCGGCGAGCGCTATCTGCCGCTCAGTCATGTGAGCGCAGACCAAGCGCCGTGCGAGACTTTTAACTCAATGCTATCGGAGGTCGCCGTGCTCGGCTTCGAGTACGGCTATTCTCTCGCCGAGCCGCATTGCCTCGTCATGTGGGAAGCGCAGTTCGGAGATTTCGCCAACGGCGCGCAGGTCATTTTCGATCAGTTCCTGTCGTCGGCCGAAAGGAAGTGGCTGCGCATGTCAGGCTTGGTCTGCCTATTGCCGCACGGATATGACGGCCAGGGGCCAGAGCATTCATCGGCACGCCTGGAGCGCTATCTCCAAAGCTCGGCGGAGGGCAACTGGCAGGTAGCTAACTGCACTACTCCCGCCAACTACTTTCATCTGCTCAGACGACAAATCGCCCGGCCGTTTCGTAAGCCCCTCATCCTCATGACGCCGAAAAGCCTGTTGCGGCATAAACGGTGCCGCTCCGATCTCAGCGACTTCGGTCCGGGATCGTCGTTTAGGCGAATCCTTCGCGACGATGCGGAAGGCAACGGTGACCTGGTCGAGGTTTCATCGGTCCGAAGAGTTCTTGTGTGCTCAGGCAAGATCTATTTTGATCTTGAGGCCGAGCGACGCAAGCGCGCGGTCAGCGACGTCTACATTCTGAGGCTCGAGCAACTCTATCCGTTCCCCGCCAAGGCGCTTGCCCTTGAGCTGAATCGGTTCGGAGACGCCGAAATATGGTGGTGCCAAGAGGAGCCGAAGAATATGGGCGCCTGGTCCTTCGTCGAACCCTACGTGGAGTGGTCGTCAGGCCAGGGACGTGGAGTGGCTCTACGGCCGAGTTATGTCGGCCGTCCGGCCTCAGCCTCGACCGCAACCGGACAAATGTCACGCCATGCCGCCGAACTTCAGGCGATAATGGACGAAGCTTTCGCTGTCTGAGGTGTCAAAATCGAAGGCCTTGTCGCAAGGCACCTGAATATCAAAGAGATGATGAGAATACGCTGCTATTAGGAAGCGAGAGTCGTCGGAATACGTGCTGCATTTGATCCTACAAAATAGGTTACAACAGCTACAGGGACTACGGTCATGTGTCGGCGGCGAAGATCGATGGCATGGACGTTCTTGCAGGTGGGGTCTGCCGACTATTGTTTACCGGAACTGGTTTCGGGCCGCCCGGTTGGAAACACTGTTTCGCACGGGCAGGGAGGCCTGTCTGGCCCGCCGGTCGAGACGCGTTAGCGCGGCTTCCGGCGGCAGATATTTTCCCAAAAGCGGTTCATCGCCGCTGTAAATGACAATGAAACTCAGGAACGAAGATATGGATTCCGCGATCGTCATAAGGACGCTGGCACACCCGACACGACTGAACATTTTAAAGTGGCTGAAGGATCCCGAAAGGTATTTTGGGCCGCAGGAGTACCCTTTAGAGTTCGGGGTCTGCGCAAACCAGTTCCAGCGCGACGGAATGCCTCAGTCGACGGTCTCCGGGCATCTTAAAGCGTTGACAGAGGCCGGTCTACTGAGCTCCAAGAAGGTCGGGCAGTGGAGGTTTTACCGTCGTGACGAGAAAGCAATATCGAGCTTCATAAAGCAAATCGCGACAGAAATTTGACTTGCATCACACTCCCAAGGCAGCGGCGATTTCTTTTGGCGCGTGGTTGGCGCCTCGGCGAAAGCGGCTCCGGTATTCGACCGGCGTGACATTGATGCGACGGATAAAAGCCCGGCGAAAGGCGCTTTGATCGTTGAAGCCGCACAACGCTGCCACTCTCTTCAACGGCACGTCGCCCTCTTCAAGCATTCTCCTTGCTGTGTCCACCCTAACGGCGTCGACGTAATCACCAGGTGTCATGCCTGTCTCGCGTTTGAATGTGCGGGCGAAGTTGCGCGCGCTCATTCCAAGGCGGGACGCCAGCGTAGCGACAGTGAGGTCGTCGGCAATATTCTCTGCTATCCACTGGATTACGTCGCGGATAGGGCCAAGTTCGGAGACCTGAGCCTCAAGATGCACGCTGAATTGCGACTGCCCACCGGGACGCTGTAGAAAGAGTATCAGCTCTTTCGCGACCCTTAAGGCAACACCGCGACCGAAATCTTCTTCAACCAAGGCAAGCGCCAGATCCATGCTCGCCGTCACGCCGGCACTGGTGTAGACGCTCCCGTCCTTGATGAAAATTGTGTTCGGCTGTACATCTATCGTGGGGAACATTTTTCTCAGCCGGGTCGTCGAATTCCAGTGGGTCGTGGCCCGTCGACCGTTCAGGAGACCCGCGCTTCCCAGCAGAAAAGCTCCCGTACATATCGAGGCCAACCGGCGAACATGGGCGGATTCGCTCCTAACCCATTCGATTAGGGCGAGGTCAGCCTCGAAGTCTTGGACGCTTGGGCTGCCGGCGATTACAAGCGTGTCGAACCCGTCCAGCGGTTCTCCAATTGTCCGATCCGGGAGCAGACGCCCGCCATTGGACGCGACGACCGGCTCCCTGTCACGCCCCACGACACTGAGCTCGTACCCGGACCTGCCATTGATTAGCTTGTTCGCTTCGGAAAATACGTCCATCGGTCCCGCGACGTCCAACATCTGAACGCCGGGCATGGCTAGTATTGCTATGCGCATGGGACGCCCCCTTACATCGGCACCACAGTTGTTGAACTCTCCTGCACCAACCGTGACTGCGATTGTGGCTTCGAGCAATTGGACTTTGGGACAGCTTTACTCGTAGCTCGCGCGGAGCCGAGTGTATTCTTCGACAAGCCGGTGCAACGAAAACGACCGGTTCAGCCCGCTGGGATTGGGCAGTACCCAGATCTCTGCGCCGCCGAACTTCACAGTTTGTCGACCCCACTCTAATCTTTGAGTTTGGAAGAGGCTAGCAAACGCCCGCTTCCCGAGAAACGCGAGCCTCGCCGGCTGGAAAGCCGCGATCTTGCGCTCGAAGTCCGGAGCGGCGGAAGCGTAGTCCTGGGGACGAAGTTCGGCGGCGCTTTTTGTCGCGCGAGATACGAACGCGGTGACACCGCAGCCGTATTCCAATATCTGCCGCTCTTGGTCAGCGCGCAGCAGACACGGCGTGAAGCCGGAAAAATGGAGCACGCGCCAAAACCGATTGCTCGGCGATGAAAAATTATGGCCGTCCCGGACAGCAGAGTTCGCCGGGTTCAATCCGCAGAAAACTACGGAGAGGTGAGGCGCCAAGACATCCGAAAGCCCCGCGGAGGACGCCGCGAGGACTGCTTCGAACTGGGGTCCCGGTCTACTCATACCAGCGCGCGACCGTCCCCAGTGATGACCGAACCTAGGTCGACCGCCTCGTCCGAAAGGATCATCTCGTTATGGGGCTTGCCGGAAGGGATCATTGGCAGGCAGTTCTCGGTCTTTTCAACCCTGCAGTCAAAGATTACGGGACCGGGGTGGGAAAGCATTTCGAGGATCTTCTGATCCAGTTCCGCGGGCGTTTCGGCTCTAATCCCTTTGGCTCCGTAGGCCTCCGCCAACTTCACAAAATCTGGCAGGCTCTCCGAGTAGGAGTGACTATAGCGCTCGTCGTGGAGCAATTCCTGCCATTGTCTGATCATCCCCATGTACTCGTTATTCAAAATGAAGATCTTCACCGGGAGCTTGTACTGCACCGCCGTGGACACCTCCTGCATGTTCATCAGGATGGACGCTTCTCCCGCAATGTCGATCACTGTACTCGTCGGGTGTGCGAGTTGCGCCCCAATCGCTGCGGGGAGGCCATAGCCCATAGTGCCGAGCCCACCCGAAGTCATCCATCGGTTCGGTTGTTCGAGACTGAAGAACTGTGCTGCCCACATCTGGTGCTGTCCGACTTCGGTCGTGACGTAGACGTCCCGGTCAAGGGTTAGGGCACGCAATCGCTCGATGGCATGCTGTGGCTTGATCACTTCCTCGGACCGTCGGTAGCCGAAGCCGTTACGCGATCGCCACATGTCGATCTTGTCCCACCAGGGCCTGAGTTGGTCTTGGCGGTCTTTGCTCGACGTCCGCGGCCAGGCAGCAATCAAGTCGTCAAGAACCGAGCAGGCGTCACCAACAATCCCGACATCGACCTGAACTACCTTGCCGATCGAGGAAGGATCGATGTCGACATGAATCTTGCGCGAGCCGGGAGAAAAAGCATCCAGCCGACCCGTGACTCGATCGTCGAATCGGGCGCCGACACAAAACATCACGTCGCAGTCATGCATCGCGTGGTTTGCCTCGTACGCTCCGTGCATTCCCGGCATTCCAATCCACAGCGGATCGGAAGCGGGAAACGCACCCAGACCGGTTAGCGTCGATGTGACGGGGGCGCCCATTAATGCCGCGAACTCTCTGAGCCGCTGGCTCGCAACAGGGCCCGAATTGATTATGCCCCCACCGCTGTAGATGATGGGCCGTCGTGCCTCAGCCAGTAAGGCTACCGCCTTGTCTATGAGTACGGGATTTGCCTTAGTCTGCGGGTCGTAGCGATGCAACGGTAGAGCGTCCGCTGGGCCGAAATATCTGCCGGTCTTCACCTGGATATCTTTTGGAACGTCAATGACGACGGGTCCCGGTCTGCCAGTGGTCGCAATACGATAGGCCTCGTGTAACACATGAGGGAGTTCATCAATGCTTCTGACCAGATAGCTGTGCTTTGTACACGATCTTGTAATGCCGATGATATCGGCCTCTTGGAACGCGTCCGTGCCTATGAGATGCGTAGGCACCTGTCCTGTGATCACGATCAGGGGGATTGAATCCATAAGCGCGTCCGCAATCCCAACAACCGTGTTAATCGCTCCCGGCCCGCTGGTCACGAGCACGACGCCCGGCTTTCCGCTGGAGCGCGCGTAACCTTCTGCTGCATGGGCCGCACCTTGTTCGTGCCGCACCAGAATATGACGCAGCCTTGGCTCGTCAAGCATCGCGTCATAGATCGGCAGCACCGCACCGCCGGGGTATCCAAAAAGCACTTCGACGCCTTGATCTGCGAGCGCTCGAACGACCATTTCCGCTCCCGAAATTTCATCGAGCGCACGCGGCATAGCATATTCGTTGGGTCTCATCCTTGAATTCCACTCTATATGAAGAAGCTCTTCCGCTTCACGTCCACGAGAGTATAGAGAATTCAAGCATGTCCGGATTTTCTTGTTGAGAGCGAAAACGGACAGATGCACGTCCATTGCTGCCACGCTCGGTTAAGGCCGGCCGACGCGTCAAACATCATCCAGTGGAGCGGATGCCCGTGATCTGCGCCATTAGACGCCTAACGCTCGACTCCTGATCCAGTTCGTTCACCAGCAGTTTGAGCCAGCTCAGGCCAACCCAGAGCGACACTTTGTCGTCCACGTCTTCTTCGCGGATCTGACCTCTCTCCGCGCCCTTTTTCAACATCTGCCGAACATCGGCTGTGCGGGCGGGGAGGAACCGGTGGCGCAAGGCCTCCAGCGCCTCGGTTGTGCCCTGCGCTTCGGCGATCAGACTTTTCAATGCCGCGCCGGCCGGATGCGACGCCCAGAAGCGCCACAAGCTGATGGTGTACTGTTCCAGGTCGTCCAAGAGGTCGCCAGTATCTGGGACTGGAACTGAAGCGTGGCGCTCAGCCGTATAGATCGCGATGAAAAGGTCGGCCTTCGTCGGATACCACCGGTAGATGGTCGTCTTTCCCGATCCGGCCCTGCGCGCAACTTCCTCGACGGAGAATCCGGTATACCCCTTCTCGGAGACCAGGTCGCGCGCCGCCGCAAGCACCGCCGCCTCCGCCTCGGGATTGCGACGGGCTCCAACGGATTTGCGAGGTTTGGCGACAGATTTGGTAAAACTGGTCATCGTTCAGGGGTAACTCAGGTTGAAGGTGCTGATCAACAGCGAAACGTCCGCCGTTCTGATCTAACGGTTCGATGGTCGCACGCGCGGGATGAAACCTGGAACGCCAGTATCGACGACCGAATTGAAGCGGATTTCGATCTTGATCTTCTGGTCGATCTCGAGCAGCGCTTCCTCGGGAATGGGGAGGAGGTTGGCGTTTTCCGAGATGCGGCTCGGAGTGACCGACGTCGTTAGAAAAGCGGTTCCTCGCTGAGCAGCCCACGCAAGCGATACCTGGGCCGGCGTCATGTCAAGGCGAGCGGCAATGTTTTGGATCACCGGGTCCTGAAGGAGGTTCGGTTCCATGCCATGGCCTAGAGGTGCGAAGGCGAGGAGGACGATTCCCTCTCGCTTGCAAAAATCGAGCATTTCCCATTCAGGGAGATACGGGTGCGATTCCACTTGAACGATGGCGGGTTTTATCCTCGCGGCTTCGACGATGAGCTTCAATTTCGGCAGTGTGACGTCAGAGAGACCGATCGCCCTGCATCTTCCGCCGTCAACAAGCGCTTCCAGTGCGCGCCATGTGTCGATCAGGCTTACCTGATCATCGTAGATGACGCTGCCATGCTCGTCCCGTGGATCGTGTTCATCTCCAGGTTGGAAGGCAAACGGCGTATGTATGAGGTATGCATCAACATAGTCCACCTGCAGTCTGCGAAGGCTTCCGTTGAATGCGGCTTCAATCCGCTCTGGTCTGTGATTGGTGTTCCACAGCTTCGTGGTAATGAAAAGGTCCTCACGATCAACCACGCCGGTACTTAGCGCATCCTGCAGAGCTTCGCCGATGACATGCTCATTTAGATAACGCTCCGCGCAGTCGAAATGACGGAAGCCGCTTTCTATGGCTAACTTGACCGCTTCTTTGGTCGCCGCTGGGTTTGGTATCAATGTCCCGAAGCCTACGACTGGAATATGGCCTCGGCCATCCAAGAGGGGGATGCGGCGGTCCCGAGGCTCTGCTATCTCTTGCATTTCTTGCTCCTTAGTTAAGAGATCATCGGTGCGATAAGCTTCTTTGCCCATCGGTACCGACGTTAAATCCACGTCGACCTGATCAGGCCGTCGCCATCGCGTGTTCGCACTGTGGAATTGTGAAAAGTTCCTGAGGACGGCTCACCCCTCGCAGGGTGTGTGCGCCGAGTGAAAGCAGGATGCTTCCCTGGTCCGGGTTAAGCGCTGAGGCAAACTGCGACGATACCAATAGCTTCCTGTCTAGCGATCGGCATAGGGAGTTGATTCTGCTAACCTCGTTGACGGCCGGTCCGATGACCGTGAAATCCAATCGCTCGCGACCGCCAATGTTTCCGTAGAACACATCGCCAAAGTGTAGACCCAGATAGACTTCGGTGACCGCGCGTCCCTCGATCCTGCGACGCGCGTTCAGATCAACGAGCTCCCTTTCAAGTACGAACCGGCCGCGTAGCGCGGCTTCGCAAGCCTTCTGTGCGGTAGCTCCTCCGAAGATCGCGAGAGTGCCATAGCCCATCAGTTTGAGCACTTCACCCCCAGCCGTCTTCACGGACGAGATGACAGCCTCAGCGTAGTCGTTGATCATCGGAATGATCTCGTCCGGATCGGACAGGTCTGAGATACGCGTGAAGTTCGCAAGATCCGAAAACCAGAGCGCGGCGGCAATTCGATCAGCTCTGTCTCTACGCATTTCGCCGTGCAACACATGTTGTGCAGCATCCTCACCGAGATAGACTTTGGCGATCGTTCGTGCGACGCCGCTCATCGCCACGCATTTCGTCGCAAGCGCTAGACAGGGAACAAGTGCTTTGAGCGCGTTCAGATCCGCTTCCGAAAACCCGCCGGGTGCGCGCGTCGCGACCTGCGAAAAGAAGCAGTCGATCTCTCCTATCGTCCCGTTGCCCCCGAACCTATGAGCCAGAGCCACAAAATCAGTGAACCCATCCGCTTTCATGGAATCGAGCAGATAAAAGTCTGCCGCATCACCGCGGGAGAAGCGTCTCCTGACTTCGATGTCACCGGTCGTGCGTAGATGAAAGAATGCCGTCCGCTCCCAATTCATCGCAAGGCTTCCACCGGTGCCCATTCCGAACTCAGACATTCTCTCGAGCGCGTTATTGGCGTCCCACCTGAGAGCACGACGCTCGTACATGGGGTGCAGCGCCTCAATCACGGCACTGGCTCGTTCCACTGGGACACGAGACACTGCGCAACGCGTGCAGAAGCCCGACAGCAAATCGGCTTCGGTCATCCCTTCAATACCCGACTGCATCAGCCAGGCGACTCTGTTATTTTTCATCGCAAGTCTCAATAGGCTTTAGGCTCGGCGCTGCGATCTCAGCGGGTTGTGAGTGGGTGCGCGGGAGAGGGGGCCATGAGAGAGACAATAACCAGTCCAGCGACGGCCGCAGCGAACGTGACCCAAAAGCCATCGATGTAGGCTAGAACATTGGCCTCTCGCTGCACCGTCGAAGCCAAGACACCCAATCCTCGCTTCAAGGCGTCCGCAGACGCCGAACTGCTCGAAGGGCCAGAACCAAGACTGGCAAGCATTGAACTCCATCCGGGCGTCGTGCCGGTGACGTGAAGACCGATGAGGTTGGAGTGCAACTGCTCGCGCTGCCGGATCCAAGTCGTCATCGTCGTCGCTACGGTCTCGGAACAGATCAGTCGCATGACCTGGACATAAGCCGTGAGCGATACAGCCCGTGCCGGGTTTACGTTGCTGAAGAGCGTGGCGACGGCTGCAAGGAATACCAGCTCCTCTCCAAACGTCTGGAGAACGACTACAAGTCGGAACTCCGGCAACGACCACAGGTTCGTCAGTTCGGTGCCCAACCAAGCAGACATCAAGAAACACGAGAAACCGAGTATCAGAGTCGCCCGCTGCTTTATGGTCCTGACCAGCACAACTGCAGTGCCGGTGGCTATTAGTAGCAGTGCGATCGCCAACGGTGCCGAAAAGTCGCCTACCTGCTCGGGGCGCAATCGCGTGACCGAAACGAGGAAGTTGGGCTCAAGAAGCGAGCTTCCCAAGCTAGTAGTCATGAAACACGCGATTGCAGCGAAGCCGAGGGCCACGTTCCGTGAGAAGAGCACGGAAATATGCGCCCACGGATGCACGACGCGCGCCTCATGCCAGAGGAATATGAGGACCAGAAAGCTGGCGGCGATCATCAGAGAAACAATTATTCCGGATCGAAACCAATCCAATCGGTTTCCTTGGTCCAATGCGAAGTAGAGCGTGGTGAGCGCTACGCCAAAGAGCGCCATCCCACCCCAATCTGCACGGCTCAGTAGCTCCCGATCCGTCACGACCGTCTTTGCGCCGCACCAAAACAGGATTCCAACCATCGGAGCGATCAAGGCGCCCTGCCAGTATAGCCATTGCCACCCTATAGTCTGGCTGTAGCTCCCGGCCGTGTAGAGACCTAGATTCTGTGCGAACGGTATTCGAAGCACGTAAAATGCCAGCGCGAATATCCAATATCTGCGGTCAAGGTTCTTAAACGCTATCATCAACGTGGCGCCGACGAACATTCCGAGCACCACGGCTCGCAGCGCGTGCAGAACCGCAAGCGTTTCAAACGAATGCTGAAATGGAATGAGGATCGACACTGTCGAGTAAAGCGCCACGGGCACGGTCATCACGCGCCTGACGCCGAAGACTGCTATCAACCAGCCGACGCTCGGGGCGAGCAGTATCTGAGGAGCCGTTGCAAACGTGCTCAACCACGCACCCTCGTCGAAGCTTAACCCAAAGGCCCCGCGCAGGTCAGCAAGTCCAATATTCGCCGTGCGGACATCGAACGCAGTCAATATCGACGCGAGAACCACTCCCACGGCGACGAAACCCTGCCGCGGCAGGTCGCTGCTGTTGCCGATCCTACTCATTACCGTCTGCCTTTGTATCGATCTTCGTGATTACCGACATTCCGGGCCGAAGCCTCTCGAAGTGTGGCTGCGTTGCGTCGAGCTCGATGCGAACCGTCAGGCGCTGAGCAACCTTTGTGAAATTGCCGGTGGCGTTATCGGGAGGAAGCAGGGCGAAGGTCGAACCGCTAGCGGGCGAAATCTTCGAGACGACGCCGTGAAACGTCACTCCGGGAAGAAGGTCCGCCGTGACCTTGACTGATTGCCCGTCGCGAACCCTCGATAGCTGGTTCTCCTTATAGTTCGCGAGGACGTACACATTGGGGAGGGGGACGATCGAGATGAGGCTCGTACCAGCACTTACATAATTGCCGAGCTGGACATTGCGCCGGGCAACAATGCCATCGATGGGTGCCCGAACGGTGGTATACCCGACATCTAGCCGCCGTGCGGCGACGTCTGCTTCCGCCAGATCGACATTCGCCTGCAGCACTTCCCGCTGCCTCGCGAGAACATCGAGCTTCACTCGTTGCGCATCCACGTTTGCCTTGGCCGTTTTGGAGTTTGCCGTAGCTCGTTCGAATGCCGCGGCAGCCTTCTCCAAGTTCTGGACAGAGCTCGCGCGCCCGTCCAGGCCCAGACGGGTCTGACGCTGCAGCTCCTTATCCGCCTGGACCTTGTCAGCCTCGGACGCTTCCCGTTGTGCGGTGGCCACGTCAATCTGGGTGAACTGGAAAGTGCGTTGCGTCGAATTGTCTTCGAGTTGCGCGCGCGCGGCCACAAGCTTCGCCTCGGCGGAACGGAGTGCCACTTCATACGGCCTCCGATCGATCGAAAATAGAAGATCACCAGTCTTAACGCGCGTGTAGTCTGCTACCGGTACTAGCTCCACCGTTCCGCCGATCCGCGAACTCACCGACGACACATCTGCATAAACTGCGGCGTCGTCCGTCGATTGAACACTTCGTGCGGCGACCCATGAATCCCAGTTTGACCCGGCTGCGACAATCGCGCCGAGTGCAATCACGATGGCCAATCCAGGGACGATCAGCGATGACTTGTTGCGGGAAGCCGCCACCGCAGTAGCCGCACCCGCGGCACCTCCTGCGTTTGGCACAAGAGGCGCTACATTGTTCTCGGCACTCAAACTCTGGTTCTTTTTCCTCGACCAAGCCATAACTTCATCCGTCCTGTGGGGACCCGAGGTCCGCTGTTACACATTTCTTTCGCTGCTTCCGTCGGACACCACGCGCGCATTTTTCCGAGATCGCTTGAACACTCCTACAGGCAGCCGAAACCTGTGACCCATATATAAACGACACGTAGCGTATCGACTAGGTTGTATCCATGAAATTCTACTGGTGCTGCTATTCGTTTTTGCTCACACTGGACGTGGGTAGGAGACCAGCTTGGGACGCCGGGCGCCACAGGACTTAGGTATCGACGATACCATTGTATGATAGCTCATGACGCTGCCGGATGGTTCGATGGGCGCGCTGCGCGCTCGGCCTTCTTGGGCAACGAGCTTGTTTGAGGTGACACGATGCCCCGGCTATTATCATTAAACGTAGGCCTGCCTCGGACCATATCGTGGCATGGCAAACAGGTCAGGACGGCCATCTGGAAAGAGCCCGTTACCGAACCCCGGATGGCGAGGCACCTGAATATCGACGGCGACGGTCAGGGCGACTTGGCGGGACACGGTGGTGAGAACCGTGCCGTTTACGTGTACCAAATCGAGTCCTACGAGTATTGGCAGCGTTTCCTTGGTCGAAGAGATTTCGTCTTCGGCCAGTTCGGCGAAAACCTTACGGTGGAGGGGTTGTCTGACGCGGAAACATGCATCGGTGACCGATTTCGGATCGGGAAGGCGTTATTCGAAGTCTCGCAACCACGCGTGACTTGCTACCGGCTTGGCATCCGTATGGAGGTGTCCGAGATGGCGGCGCTACTGGTCGCCCATGGTCGCCCTGGCTTCTACATGCGAGTCTTGGAGGAGGGACTGGTCCAGTCGGGAGACACCATCGAAATGGTCGCCGCAGGCTCCCACCGACTGACGATCTCGGAGGTCGATGCCCTACTGTATAAGCCGGACCATCCAATCGATCGTCTCGAACTCGCGATCGACAATCCCGCACTAAGTCTCGGCTGGAGGCGGTCATTCGAAAAATTGAAGGAAGCTGGCCTCAGCGGGAACTCCGGCGCGAACGCTGGTCTGGCCGCGAACCCGCAACCTGACCCGACGTGGGTAGGATTTCGTGAATTCCGCGTAAGCCGGAAGACGCCGGCGAGCAGTGACGTCGTCTCTCTGGAGTTGGAGCCCATCGATGGACTTTCTATTGGCGAGGCCCTTCCTGGCCAGTTTGTTGTAATCGAGTTGAGGCGGACCGGTTCTCTTCCTTTGCTGAGAAGCTACTCCCTATCAAGTCGACCGGACGGCGGACGTTTGTCCATTGGCGTGAAACGCGAAGTCGGCGGTAGCGCCAGCGGCTACATCCACGACAAACTTGCCGTGGGCGACGTCATTGGCCTAAGCGCCCCCCGTGGCGCGTTCGTCCTCCCCCAAGGCGATGGGCCGGTAGTCTTAATGAGCGCGGGTATTGGTGTGACGCCGGTGCTCGCAATGCTTGATGCCTTGGCGGCTGAGGAAGCTAAGCGAGAGGTTTGGTGGCTCTACGGCGCACGAAGTGGTCTGCAGCATCCATTTGGCGACAGGACGCGCCGGTTGCTATCAGCAATGTCGCATGCGCACAGCGTGATCTGCTACAGCTCGCCGGCGTCTGCGGACGTGATTGGGCGCGACTACGACCGGAGGTCCCGATTGAACTCAGACGTCGTTGAATCCTTGTCTCTTCCAATCGACGCCGACTACTGTATTTGCGGCCCTTCCGGTTTCATGAGTGACCTCACCGAATTTCTCCGTACGTCAGGGATAGATGCGAGCCGCATCCAAACCGAGGCATTCGGCCCCGAGCATTCGATCACGCCCGGCATTGCGGCGATTGAGGGGCGTCGCCCGCATCAGCCGCCAGGAGATAGGGGCGCAGGACCACTGGTCGCGTTCGCCCGTAGCGGCCTCACCGTAGCGTGGAGTTCAAACTTCGACAGCCTGTTGAATTTTGCGGAAGCCTGCGATGTCCCTGTGCGCTGGTCTTGTCGCACCGGTGTCTGCCATACTTGCGAGACAGCAATGATCTCGGGCGATGTCGCCTACGAGCCCCAGCCGTTGGATAAGGCCTCTAAAGGAAACGTCCTCATCTGTTGTTCGAAGCCAAAAAACGATATCATCTTAGATCTTTAAAGTTTGCGTGCGATGGGGGCGGCAGAGGAGGTGACGACAGCGAGGACCGGGATATGATGCAGCGAATCCCTGGGCGTTGCCGAGTTGAAAGCCGCGCCCTTGATACACTAACTCCCATCGAGAACCTCGGTTCTCGCAGCGTTCATCGCTTTACGAGCCATCGAACGCTTCCGACCGAGATGGCAAGCACGATCACACTCGAAATGATCAGAAGACATGGCGCCATCATGCCTAGCAGAGGGCCATCGGTCCGCGCCGCCATCTTCATCGAGGCGCTGGTGAGCGCTGTGAGCCCAAACGTTATTCCCCAATAGGATAGATCTAGGCGCTGCCGCCGAATCCAAGGGACCAGTCGAACGAGCACCAGAAATTGAAGTAAGCCATATCCAAAGAGGGCGTGCGACAGCGGATCCGGATGCCCAACCGTGCCACTGAGGTATGCAAGACACCCGACCGCAGGCGGTGCCAGTTGGATGCCCAACATTGGACGAAGCAACTCGGGGAGCTCCTTGTTCGTGAGAAGCCTGTGCAAAACCACCGACTCTATGGCTAGCCAGGAGAAGAAGCCCGCGCCGAACGCAAGTTGACTCCAGTCTGAGTGACCGAACGCGCTTGAGGCGATAGCGGTCACGAAAGATCCGGCGCCGGCCGGGAGATAGAGAGCCGCGGTTGTCGACACCGGATCGCGGTTCCCCTCCCACAAAGATCCCGTCAACCAGACTGCGAAGATCACCGTGAACATCGCCCCAAATGCAAATAGCGTCGCCGCCGCCGGCCAGGAATAGGGCAGGACACCCAGAGCAATCAGCATTGACGACACTCCGAGAAGGCCGACGAAACAACTTTGCACGGGGTTGGAAAATTCAGCGAGAGCTTCGTCTCTCGCAAGCGCCCATTTGGTGATGAAAAGGAGAGTGAACACGACCCAAATTGAGCCGGCACAAAGGTACAGCGCCTCGCCAATGATCGCTGGAAGCCTCCACAACTCCGCGGCTAGGCGCCAGTTTGTTGCCAGCCCGGATAGGCCCAGGACGCACCCAAAATAACTTGCTTGCACTCTTGGAAAATACGCCGCCCCCTCGGTCGAAGCCAAACCTCGAGCGCTCAAGAACTTCCTCAACTCTGCCTCCTCTGAGAGTAATGATCGCCTACGAGAACCGGGCAGAACTCATAATTCTTCCAGTTCCTTTTGAGAAGCCATGAATCTGAAGGAACGAATGCCTGGGACGAGCCCTGCAGCGCTGGAGCCGCGCGATGCGAGAACGCTCAGCACCGTGGCCGAAGCCACCCCAGCGAGAACGTTTCTGCGGGTGTAATGCGATAATGCAGTCATAGGCTCTCCTGCAAATTCCAGAGGGCGGGAGCCTCTCACCGAACCGAGCATCGGTCTATTGCACCATGGTGTCAGAGGCTTCGGCAAAACGGTTGAGTTGTACCCTTTGCAGGCGCCTTGAGACAGGCCAACAGTATCCGGCTTGCCGCCGCTTAACGCCACCTTGTCAGGTCATCGTGGGGACTTCCAATTCCCGGAATCCATCAACGGTCACAAGATGCGGCGTCGTCTTCGCAAGACCGGCACTTATCGGAAAGGGAGCGCAGACGCGACTGCCTGACAAAGGTCATCAACGCTTAGAGGCTTGTACAGGCAGTCGATCGCTCCCATCGAAATGAGTCGGCTTCGAAGGCGTTCGTCTTCGACGCCCGTGATGAAGACGACCGGAATAGCGCGCTCGCTAGCGATCATCGATTGAAATAGTTCCGGTCCCGACATCTCGGGCATTGCGATGTCCAGGATGAGGCAATCAATCTCATCGATCCGAGGGGAGCGCAGAAATTCGTCTGCAGATGAAAATGTGTCGACGTCGTATCCCAGAGAACCAAGCAAAACCGGGAGAGATTCGCGTATCGATACATCATCGTCCACCACGGATATGAGCGCCCGCGGATACACCATCGCCACCTCCAAAATCGGGGCCGAGCCTTCCTTTATCTGCAAGCACGTCTGAATGTCTTATGCGCACCAACACACATAGACCCCAGACAACCCAGAGTATATGGTACGATGGTATCGGGTGTGCGTGACGGATCGGTTTGTCAAGTGTTGGCCGAGTATCACCTCATAGTGATTAAGCCTCGCATCGACGTCCGGATCTTTTGGGCGATCCATCGCCATTAGTTTTTCCTATTCCTTTTTTGGGGCGCGGGCCGTTGAACCGAGGGAATAAGGGCGTCCCACCCCGCAGCGACGTTCGCTTCTCTAGCCGGCTCTCTGAGCGCGCAGAGTTCTTCGACGGTCCCTTGACCTTCGGAAAAGGCATGCTCGGTCCGCGAGATTGGGTGAGGGCACTATCAGGCGAAAGAAGGAAGGATGATATTGTACGATGGTGTGTCCGATACGTTGGTAGCGGATTGAGGTAAACGTTTCTGCAACAGTCGAAGCTCTTGTCTCTCGACACGCGTTAGCGCCGGTGTCAGACCGCCTAACTCTAGCTCTTGCCGTTCAACAAAGCCGCCATGGTCACAAGATCGGGAAGGGAACGGGCGTCCATTTTTCGCATCACCTGGCCTCGGTGCGCCTTCACAGTGATCTCGCTGATACCCAGTTCATGAGCGACCTGCTTGTTTAGCAGCCCAGCCACCACCAGTGCCATCACTTCCCCTTCGCGGCGCGTCAGAGAACCGTGTCGGCTGCGTATTTGGGCGAGGTGATTTTCTTCCTTTTGGATGAAGTCGTTCTGAGCGATTGCCGTTCTAATCACCGCAAGCAATGCCCCTGGATCAATCGGCTTGGTCAGGAAGTCGCAAGCTCCAGCCTTCAGCGCCTTAACGGTCATGGGGATGTCGCCAAAGCCTGATATAAAGACTATTGGAACCCGGCTTCCCCTGCTGGTGAGAGCCGCCTGTAGGTCGAGGCCGTCCAAGCCGGGCATATTGACATCGAGAACCAGGCAGCTCGGGAGTTGTCGTGGCAAATGCGACAGGTAGTCTTGCGCAGATGCAAACGACAGAGGTATCCATCCTGCACAGCGGACAAGCAATTCAAGCGATTCCCGCACGGAATCATCGTCGTCAATGATCATGATGACGGGACGCGATCGATCCGACAACGCACTCGGCGCCGATAGGCATCGACCCGTAGGAAGGTTGATGTTATGCAAGACATCCTCCTCTGCCGCTACCGTCAGAACCCGCCCTGCTTTTCAGGCTGCGCGATGGTGCGAAGTCTTAATCAGCATTCGAACCTCAGTGCACGGCTTAGTATAGCACCATAATCATGCTAGATTTCCATCATCCAAAGGTATTGGTTTGCGCACTGATTACTGACATCGGTTCACTCGCGTCACCGTCAAGCTGATCGGTCCCGTAGCGTGGTGTACCTCTAGGCCATCCACGGCGTATGCCGCCTCGGCCGGAGGGAATATTAGCGGGCCACGGCAGGCAAGCTGATAACGGGATTATCGCTCATTTTAGCGATAGTTTCCAGCGTGATTTAACGGGATCGCTGGACCGCCCATTCGTCGTCCTGTTCGAGCAAGAGAGCGCCGACGAGACCCATGATGGCATCCTCGTTGGGAAAGGTCCCGACGGCCTCGGTGCGTCGTTTGATCTCGCCGTTTAGACCTGTATGGGATTTAGTGGAGTGGAGCTTGGCCTAAGGTCATTGTAGGCCAGCACATCGTTGTGGGCATTGTCCATGAGATGGGCAAGTTTCGGGGCCTACGGCCTGGCCTGGTCAGCTAAGCTGCGCCACTGCGTGCTAGCACCCTCCAGGCTTTTCCTGGGCAAACGCCGTGGCGATTAAGGCGGAAACGACGCGCCGCCCGCTCTCTCCCGCATGCGTCCACTGAAGCGATGATTTCCTTCATCGACGAAGGTCCCGAAGCGTGCGCCGGACAGGTGCACACGAAATAAACAGCGCTCCCCAGGCCGTCGGTCGGCGTGGCAGCGTGAGGAGCGCGGTCTTTTCTGGCAAGCTATTGCCTCGGGGCGCTCAAGTGAGGAGGCTGCGTTGGATGCCGGAGCATCCGCCCGCTCGGTCCACGCTGGCTCAATGGAGGCGATGGCTCGTGGAGCTTGCCAGACACACCCCAAGCGAAGACTGCGTTAGCGAGCCCAAGCGGGCTACTGCATGATGGTATTGGCGATACCAAGGTATCGCACATACCAATGGACAACTGCGCCTACGGCGGTCCGCAGACATACTCACGCTTATCAACTTTCGCAGCTCGCATATCGACTGCGGTTCAGTAGGAGCGTGCAATGACCTATCGTGACGACAAGCCAGAGGTGGGGCGTGCCCTTCCCATCTTCGCGATCCTCATCGCAATGATGGCGATCGTCGTGACCCTGGCCTTGATCAGACACCCGGTCAGTCCGGCGCGAGTCTGGGTACCGGGAGCACGCCATGGCGCTCAGCCAGACCAGCTAACAACCTTGGAGCGGGCCAAAATGCGTGCAGTATTCCGCATTGCGGAACTTGGGTGATTTTGTGGCTAGGGGTTATGATGTTCCAGGCAATTGACTATCGAACGGCAAAGCGGCCGTTGGAGACCAGCGACGTCGTCATGTTACGCGCGGTACTCCGAAACTATTGCGCAGCCCGACAACTCGATAGAAACAGCAGCGCCGCGCTCGCCGGCGCTCGCGAGCTTATCCGCTTGTTTCAGGATGGTGTGTCGGACGGTGAATGCCTGCGGGAGCTTCTCGACGTGGCGTTTCCACGCAACTGATCTCGGTCGCGGGTGAGACGACGATCATGACTTCGAAGCGGCGACCGTTGCGTCTCAGCATAAATACGGGGCGTTCAGGTGGGACGATACATCCTGCAGGGTCAGTTCAATCGGCCATTCGCTCGCAACGCGACCTTGCAGGAGCTTGGGATCCCCGAGGTTACTCATCCAAGAGGACGGCAACCGATACGCCAGCCGCTATGGTGAATATGCTCGCGAGGACGCTTGCCAGCGTGCTGCCGGCCGCGCTATCCCGGTAGACGTTCCTTGAAACGGCGATCGCCGAGACCTCGGTCGCGGTTGGAAGCACGCCAAGCAGAAAGGTCTGCGCGAGCAATGGCCCTCGCAGTCCCACAAGGTAAGCCGCGCCGAAGATAACGACCGGCTGCAGAACGTTCTTGACCAGCACGTTGAACGTCACCTCCCTGTTGAGGTGGAACTGGATGCCCGACAGGGTCAGTCCCAGCGCAAACAGGGCAGCGCCGCCCGCGGCTACACCAATCTCGTTGGCGGCCGTCGCAGCCAGTTCGGGGACCTTGACGCCAATCGCGGCGACACAGGCGCCCGCAATCGGCAAGAAAATCAATGGCTGCTTCACTGCGTTCCAGAGCGCTTGGGCTATGCCGATCTTGTGCTGGTCGTCGGTAGCGCTTCGCGCCAGCACGACGAGCGCGATCGGAACCACGATCAAGGTGACGATAAGATTCCCCGATACGACCATGAGGAGCGCGGACGATCCGACCGACGCCACCAGCACCGGAGGACCACAATATGCGATGTTGGGGAACGAACAAGCCAGAGCTTGCAGCGCGCTGTCGGCCTCGCCATGCTTGAAAAGCAGATGCCCTCCGAACCAACCGACGAGGAAAGTCAGACCGAACCCTACGAGCAAGGAAAGCAGAATTCTGACATTGAAGATGTCGGCCGGATTGGCCTTAGCCGCGGCCAGAAACAATGCAATCGGAAGCGCGAATAGAACGACGAAGCGAGCCAGCGCGCGACCGTATTCGACAGGCATCATCTCAAGCTTGCCAGCCATCCAACCGAGGGCGATGCAGAAGCAGATGGGAGCCAGGGCGTGAGTCGTCGTCACGAGTATGTTCTGCATCAGTAGTGCTCCTGTTCGGGCGTCACTTTGCCCTTGAATATGAAGTACACGAGGAGGGTGTAGACGATGGTGATCGGCAGTACGAACACGCCGGCGCCCCAGAACATAAAGGCGAGGGTGGATGCAGGCGCGGCTGCCTCGACAATGGTTACGGATGGCGGGATGACGTAGGGATAGAACGAGATGCCGAGCGTTCCAAACGCAGCGCCGAATATGGCAACCGAGGAGAGAAAGGGCAGTAATTCAATCCGCCATTTGATCGCAACGGCGAGCGCTACGCATGCTAGAGCTCCAATTACCGGGAAGATAAAGATCACAGGCCGTTCCGCCCAGCGGCTCATGAGATCGAGATCGATGATTATCGCGCCTGCGACAGCGGCGGCCAGAAATATGAGCACGCCAGTGAGCAGCTTTGGCAGCATTCGAAACGCGAGGGCCTGAACGCCTTCTTCTGTCTTGTAAGTCAGCCAACTCGCTCCCAGGAGCATGTACCCGATGCATAGGCCCACCCCGCAAAGGATCGCAAACGGGGAAAGCCAAGAAAACGGCCCACCTGCGTATTGGTGTCCAACGACCTTCAGACCCTCCACGAGCGCTCCGATCGTCGCTCCCTGAATGAAGGTTGCAAGGAACGAGCCCCCCGCGAACGCGAAATCCCAGATCCCCCGCAGCGATCCGCTTCTCGTTCGAAATTCGAAAGCGACCCCTCGGAAGATCAAGGCGACGAGCATGACGATGAGGGGAAGATAAAAGGCCGAAAGAAGGATCGAATAGATGAGGGGAAACGCGCCGAACAGAATGGTTGCGGTCAGCACGAGCCAGGTTTCATTGCCATCCCACACCGGCGCGATCGCCGACATCATGTGGCTGCGGCTGCTGTCGTTCCTGTCGAAGGCGAACAGCATGCCAACGCCCAGGTCGAAGCCATCCAGCGTCACGTAGAGAAAGATCGTCAGGGCGAGGGCCGCCACCCAGAACTCCATCACGGAAATCGCTCCTGTGTTGCTGCCATCGCCGCATCATGAGATTCGGAGAGCGGCCGCTTGGGGTTACCGACGACGTCGTTTGGTCTGAGCCCTTGGATGGGTCCACGTTTGAGAAGGACGTAGATGTAAATCGAGCCAAAGACGAAGAGGATCGAGTAAACCACGCCGAACAGCGCAAGGCTGAAAGCAACCTGCGACTTTGCGAGAAATGGCGTCGCCGCCTCCGCCGTCCGGAGGACGCCATACACCGTCCATGGCTGTCTTCCGACCTCGGCGACAAACCACCCGGTCAGCGTGGCAATGAAACCCACGGGGAAACTGCAGAAAGTTCCCCAGAGCAACCAGCGTTGCTGCTCGATCCTGCCCGCCCATGAACAGGCCGTCCCGACCCAGGCAAGAAACAGCATGAGCAGCCCGCAACCGACCATGATACGGAAGGCAAAGAAGGGAATGAGTACGCGAGGCCGGTCCTCGACTGGGAAGCTCCTGAGCCCAACTTCCTTTGATGTGAAACTCATCGAGCCAATGAGGCTTCCAAGGTAGGGGACGCCGACCTGAAAGTAGTTCTGCTCCGTCTCTTCGTCCGGCCAGGCGATCAGGACTTCGGTGGCCGGCTGCTCGTCATTCCAACGTCCCTCGATCGCCGCGAACTTGGCCGGCTGCTTGTCGTGAACGTAGTCGCCAGTCAGGTGTCCGAAGCCGATCTGGATGGGTACAAGAATGGCTGCCAACCCGAGCCCTGTACGGAGCATCACACCTGCTTCGGACTTGAATCTTCCGCGGAGAAGATGCCAAGCGCCGGTCGCGGCGACGCAGAAAGCCGACGTCAGATAGGCGGCGAGAAGCATATGAGGGAAACGGACCCACGCTACCGGACTGAAGATGATGGCGATCCAGTCAGTCGGCTCGTAGACGCCATCTTCACGGACAACGAAGCCGACCGGCCATTGCATCCAGCTATTGTTGACCATGATCCAGAAGGAAGACATCGTCGTCCCGAAGGCAACCATAAAGCAGGCTAAGAAGTAAAAGCCAGGACGAACCCTATTTCTGCCGAACATCAGCACGCCGAAGAACGACGCCTCGAGCGCGAAAGCGGTGAAGCTTTCATATCCCAGAAGCGGACCCTGGATTGATCCTGTCCTTCGCGACAGTTCGCTCCAGTTTGTCCCGAACTGGAAGGCCATCACGATGCCAGTAACGACACCCAGACCGAACGCGATCGCGAAGACGCGAAGCCAGAATTCGAACAGGCGCCGATAGACCGACATGCCGGTCTTTAGAGACATTCCTTCGAGAAAGCAGAGGTACGCCGCCAACCCGACCGTGAAGGCGGGAAAGATAATGTGGAACGAAATCGTCCCGGCGAACTGAACTCGCGAAAGAAGCAGGGCTGTGATCTCCATGCCGGCCTCCTTAGCGTCGCAAGAAGTTGGATACGGTAAGATCGACGAGCTGATCGCCCCTACCGTTCAAAACCGCCTTCAAAGCCCAGACACCGAAGCCCTTCACCTGCGTGGCCTCTATCTTTGGAGGCATCGAGAGCTCCTCGGTGTTCGTGACCACGTCGAGCAGGGCGGGGCCGTCATGGGCGAGGATGTCTTCGAGTGCGCCTTCGAGTTCGCCCGGATCCTCCACACGGATGGCGTGGATGCCGGCAGCGTTCGCCACGGCAGCAAAATTCGGGTTTGCGAGGTCGACGCCCGCCTCGAGAAAACCGGCAGCCTTCATTTCGAGTGCGACGAATCCAAGCACGGAATTATTGAAGACAACGATCTTAACCGGAAGCTTTTGCTGCGAGAGGGTTAAGAGGTCGCCCATCATCATCGCAAACCCGCCGTCTCCAGAAAGACTGACGACTTGCCTGCGGGGATAGGCGGCTTGAGCGCCGATCGCCTGGGGAAGGGCGTTGGCCATCGACCCATGGACGAGCGACCCGATCATGCGCCGGCGACCGTTCATTTTCAGATACCGTGCCGCCCAAACCGTCGGTGTGCCTACGTCGAATGTGAAGACGGCGTCTTCTGATGCGAGATCGCTAACGAGCTTAGCAAGGTATTGAGGATGGATAGGCTTGCGACCGGGCTTACCCGACGCGAGGTCATCCAGCCCCTTCCGAGCTTTCTCATAGTTCTTCAGGCTGTCGGAGAGGTGCGCCATATCCGCTTTTCGTTCAAGCTTGGGAAGTAGCCCTGCGACGCTCGCTTTGACGTCTCCCACCAAACCTATTTCGAGAGGCGCCCGGCGCCCAAGATTTTCAGGACGTAGGTCGATCTGGGCGATCTTGGCGTCGGTTGGATAGAACTGGCGATAAGGGAAGTCTGTGCCCAGCATCAGTAGCGTGTCGCAGGCAAGCATCGCGGTGTAACCCGAAGAGAAGCCGATGAAGCCTGTCATGCCCACGTCGTATGGATTGTCGTACTCGATGTATTCCTTGCCACCGAGCGCGTGGACGATCGGCGCCTTCAGACGCTCCGCGAGGGCGAGCACTTCTGCGTGGGCGCCTTTGCATCCCCGTCCGCATAGGATGGTTGTCCGGTCGCTCTTAGCAAGAAGGGCCGCGAGTTTATCGAGGTCTTGATCTGCCGGGACGACTACCGGCTCGGGAATATTGAGGGCTTCCGGCTGTGAGATCGGGGCTTCGTAATTGGCAAGCGCGATGTCTCCCGGAATCACGACGACGGCAACGCCTCGTCTCCCGATAGCTGTCCTGATGGCGGTTTCGAGTATTCCAGGAAGCTGCTGCGGATTCGATACGAGCTCGCAGTAGTGACTGCACTCGCTGAAAAGCTGGTCGGGGTGAGTTTCCTGAAAATACCCGCGACCTATCTCCGTAGACGGTATCTGCGCCGCGATGGCGAGGACCGGGACGCGGGATCGATGCGCGTCGAACAACCCGTTTATCAGGTGGAGATTGCCGGGGCCACAGCTTCCTGCGCAGACAGCGAGTTGGCCCGTGAGATGGGCCTCCGCGCCAGCCGCGAACGCAGCGGCCTCCTCGTGTCGGACGTGGACCCAATCGATGTCGCCACGGTTCCGCATGGACTCCGTCATTCCGTTGAGACTGTCGCCGACAACGCCGTAAATTCGGCGGACGCCGATGGAATGCAGGACTTCAGTGATGATGTCTGCTGCCCTATGCGGCATGGTCGCCTCCTTGCTTGCTGTTTTTTCGAGTCCATGGTTGGACATTCGATGATGTCGAGCTGCTGATAGGATTGGCGTCTCCGTCTGATATCAGGCGGGCGCTGCGCTGGCGTGTGACGAGGCTCCAAAACCAGTCGAACGCGACCGAGCTCTTGCTCCGAAAGCCGATGAGGAACATCACGTGCACGAGACACCAGAAGAGCCATCCGGCAAATCCGGACATCGACACTTTTCCTACGCGGACCACCGCCGAACCTCGGCCAATTACGGCCAGATCCCCTTGATGACGATAGGTGAAGGGCGGCGGCGGGGAGGTGTTGGCGACGCGCGCCTTGATGACCCTGGCTACATACGTGCCCATCTGTTTGGCAGCGGGTGCGGTTCCGGGAACCGGCTTGCCGTCGAGCCTTGCGAGGCAGGTGTCCCCAATTACAAAGACGTCGGGCCTGCTTTGCAAGGTGAGGTCGCTTTCGACTACGACACGATGGGATCGGTCGCGTTCGACGTTCAGCCACTTTGCTGCGTCTGAGGCCTGCACGCCAGCCGCCCAGATCACCGTTGCCGCATCTATCCAGGCGTCGCCCACAGAAACGCCTTTTCCAGTGCACTCGGTAACGAGTGACTTCAGACGGACTTCGACGCCCATCGCCCTCAACGATGCCAGGCATTTCTGTGAAAGTCCCGATGGAAAGGCCGGCAGCAGCCTCTGGCTCGCCTCGACAAGCACGATCCTCATCGACTGCGGGTCGATGCTTCTGAATTCTCCGAGCAGGGTCCTGTGTGCTAGTTCCGCGACGGCTCCAGCCATTTCGACGCCGGTTGCGCCACCGCCCACGATGACCGTCGTAAGGCACCGACGCTTCTCATCTGGATCGGACGTTCTCTCCGCGGTCTCGTATGCATAGAGAAGCTTTTCACGAAGCGATCTCGCGTCTTCGATCGTCTTCAGCCCCGGCGCGAACGGCTCCCAAGCCTCGTGGCCGAAGTAGGCATGCGTAGCGCCCGTCGCGAGCACGAGATAGTCGTATGGTACGATGGTCTTCCCGTCCGTGACTGTCCGGGCGTCGACATCGACTGCGTTGACCTCCATCATCAACACGCGTGCGTTCTTCTGCCCTGCAAATACGCTTCGAACCGGCCAGGATATCTGCCCCGGCGAAAGCGAGGCAGTCGCGACCTGATAGAGCAGGGGTTGGAAAAGATGAAAGTTCCGTCTGTCCAGCAAAGTAATGTCAACGGGTGCCGATCTCAGGTTCTTCGCCGCAGAGAGCCCGCCAAAGCCGGCGCCGACGACTACGACGCGAGGACGGGATGGTACGGGAGTGCATTGGATGCCCATGATCGAGCCCTCGTTCAATTCAAGGGTCGATAAACCGGCTTGTACACCTTGCCGGTAATCAGCTTGCCGATGTCCGCGGGCCGCCCGACGCCCGCGAGGTCTTTGTCGAAAATATACTCTGCGATCTTCGCCGCGACATGTAGAGAAGCCTCGAGGATCTTGCTCTGTGGAGGATAGATCAACCCGACGTCCAAACTGTCCTGACCGACCTGTTCCGCCACTGCTTTTGCCGCGATAATGAACATCTCGTCGGTGACCCGCTTGGCCTCTGTCGCATAGACGGCCATCCCCATCGCTGGGAAGATATAGACGTTGTTCCCCTGACCCGGCACGAAACGGCGTCCCTCGACCAGCAGTGGCGGGAAGGGGCTCCCGCTCGCGAAGACGGCCCGACCTTTGGACCAGGTGTAGGCCTCCTCGGCGGTGCACTCAGAGCGTGACGTCGGATTGGAATACGGAAAGATTATTGGCCGCTCATTGATCGAAGCCAACGTCTCGATGACGTTCTGATTGAAGAGCTTCGGCACGGTGCTGACGCCGATTATCCCTGTTGGCTTCAGTACCTTAATGGCTTCGACGAAGTCCGACACGGGCTCGTGGTCAACGACGAACGGCTTCTGGAATTCCTTCACCTCGCGCGAGGAGACCAGAAGCCCCTCGACGTCGAATAGGGAGATGCGTTTCCGAGCGGCTTCCAGAGACAGCCCCTGCATCGCCATCCCTTGAGAAATCAACTCCGCGATGCCGGTCGCCGCCGATCCTGCGCCAAGGAAAAGAAACTTCTGGTCGGTCAACTTTCCACCGGTGATCCGGAGGGCAGCATATATGCCCGCAAGGGCGACCGATGCCGTACCCTGGATGTCGTCGTTGTAGGTGCAAACCTTGTTGCGATATCTTGAGAGGATTGGGATGGCGTTGAAGTTTGCGAAGTCCTCCCATTGGATGCAGCATCTTGGGAAGAGTTCTACTACGGCTTGGACGAATTCATCGATGAACGCGTGATACTCGTCCCCACGCACCCTGTCGTGGCGCAGCCCGAGATAAAGCGGGTCCTCGAGAAGCGAGGCGTTATTGGTCCCTACATCGAGTGTCACGGGAAGGCAAAGCTCCGGAGGCACGCCGGCGCAAGCGGTATAGAGCGACAACTTGCCGATAGGAATGCCCATCCCCCCCACGCCCAAGTCGCCGAGCCCGAGGATCCGCTCACCGTCGGTCACCACTATAAAGCGGACGTCCTTCTGGGGCCAATTCGAGAGCAATTCTTTGACGCGGCCCTTTAAGGTAATCGGAACGTACACGCCACGCGCGGAATGAAAGATGTGATCAAATTTCTGACAGGCCTCGCCAACAGTAGGCGTGTATACAAGCGGCATGAAGCCCGCTGGATCTGACATCAGCACTGCGTAGTAGAGCGTTTCGTTTCGAACCTGCAGGTCCGAGAGCAGAAGGTACTTTTGCAGGTCGTTCTCAAGGGCCGCGAGTTGGGTGTGAATTCGGGCGACCTGACTTTCGAGTGACGTGGGCGTCGGAGGGAGCAGGCCTTCGAGGCCGTATTCGTCGCGCTCCTCATCCGTGAAGGCGGTGCCTTTGTTTGAATGGGGGTTGCGCAGCAGCGCATAGCCCTTGGACATAGCTTCTACAGCCATGGTCAAGCTCCTTGGTTCACGGTGAAATACGGTTAAAGACCGGCGATGATTGACGCCTCGCAGCGTCACCCCTGAACCAGGATTTTGGATCAGGACACGTTTACCTGTACTACGAATAAAAGCTCACAGACCGTCTCACGTGACGTTAAGCTCATCCGGCTCATCAAGTACGAATTCTTGAAGCGCCGCGTTGGACACGGTTGCGAGTAGAACCCGTGAGAAGGTTAGGCCTCGGATCAGATATCGACAACACGTACAAAGGTATCGATTTGCGGGATCGTGACTTCAGAACGTTGGCCACGACACCATCCTCAAGCACCACTCCGGCTGCGTTTTGCTTCGAGCCGGTGCCCAATGTCCGGAGTGGGGCCAAACGCTTGAGCCCGCGGCTCGTAGATTTTGGAGGCGCGAACCTTAACTGGTCCATCTGGACGACAGGATAGATGCTGCGAAATCGATCCGTTTGTAGGTCGGATCCATCTTGGAGAGCACGTCAGCCTTCGCCTTTCCAAATGTCGTTTCCGGCTTTCGGATCGTCCCCATGCAGAACGACTAAAGGATTCCTTGCTTGAACTTCAATCCGCGCGGATGACAGGTGCAGACCTCCTGCCGCTGTTTCGAAGTGAACTCGTCGAAACCGACCCCCAGAACGTCAATCTCGACGCCGGCTGTCACGAGGCCGACCGTAGAGCGCTTGTGCTTAGGGATGCCGGGCGCCGTGTGTAGTGCGATCGGGTCCCATACGTCATCGACGTCTCTTTCAGGCAGGTTGTAAGATCCGAGGAAGGACCCAGCGGCGTTTGCCCCGTCAACCTCGAAGCGCTCCATATCGCTCCATGAGGCCCGATGTCATTGACGCAAGACGCTGCACTTCGCCAGCGTTCGCCGTTCGCAGCGATGCTCGATACCTAAGTGCAATGGCACCAGCCCGACATACCCCTATGCTCAGCGGGAGTAGTCGCAACCATCGCTCTTGCCGACGCCATATTCGGAGGTTTGTCATGGACAGTGAAACGCTATCTGTCGGCGAAAAAGTTCTTCCCGCCGCTCCAGGTGTTTCGATGGCGCTCGAACTGGCTGTCATTGCCGTCTCGGACATCGACCGTACAAAGTCGTTCTACTCGCAACTAGGCTGGCGTTTGGACATAGACTTCCAAGGCGACGACTACCGCGTCATCCAGTTCACCCCGCCAGGTTCAGAGTGCTCAGTCATGTTCGGGAAGAACATCAGCAAGGCGGAAGCCGGGTCTTCACGGGGGCTGCACCTTGTCGTTCAAGATGTGGAGGCCACTCGAAGGGATCTGATCAGGCGTGGTATCGAGGTTGGCGAACCGTTCCATGACATTGGCGGCATATTTCATCACGCGGATGGACGTGGGATTGCTCCGGGCGTGAATCCGCAGCGGAAAAGCTACGCGTCCTACATTTCGTTTTCCGATCCAGACGGTAACGAATGGACCATCCAGGAAATTACAACCCGCTTGCCCGGTCTCCTTGGCGATGACCAGTTCACGCCCCAGCTCAGCGAGGCGGTGTGGCACCGAAGCTCAGCGAGCGTCCGAGTTTAGGTCTCCTCGAAGTTCCGAGACGTTTTTGCCGTCGACAGCCGGTCTGAGGAGAAAGGACGGCGTTCGGTACGCGTACTGGATTCGAGCAGCGGCCTCGATCTGCGTTTTTCTTTCAGCAGAGTAAGTCGAAGGACTCAGTTCTTCACGTTTGGAGCGTACTGGCATAAGGAGACCCCTGCGCACGAGCAGGCACCACTTCAACGGCCAGCGCACCTCGCGCGCCGGTGCCGTTACCAGGCCGGTCTACGATCCGAACACCGGGCAAGTGCAAGCCCATCTTGACCTGGGTGACGCGACAACGTCGGCGGTGGTCTTGCCCGACGCCGATCTTGATCAGGTGGTTGCGTACGCCCTTGCGGGGTTCTTTGGCCGCCGGCCACTGCATGGCGATGCCGGTGCTCGCGGGGGTCGGCCGATGCGCTACGCGAATGCCTGCTGCTGGAGATCCCCTGCTCCGAGTTGGAACCGCCTCTGATATTGGCGCGCAAATGGGTCCGGTCGTCACCGGCGAACACAAGCGCAAGGTCGAGAGCTATATCCAGATGGCAATCGACGAGGGAGCTGATGTCGTCATCGATGGTCGGAGCATAGGCTTAACCGATTGCGAGAAGGGCTTTTTCCTTTGGCCGACCCTGTCGATTAAACGACAGCGTCGATGAAAAGCTACCAGCAAGAGATTTTCGGTCCCGTCCTGTAGATCGTCCGCGCGGAGACCTTCGAGGAGGCGCTGTACTACCCGAGCGACCATCACCAGGGCAACCCGGTTTCGATCTTCACGCGCAATGGCGATGCGGCCCAGCGCTTTGTCGGCGAAGTCGCGGTGGAATGGTCGGCGTCAACGGTTCCGATGCGAGTGCCAGTCAGCTACCACAATTTCGCTGGCTGGAAGGATTTGGCCTTTGGCGTCCTTAATCAATACGGCGAGGTTGGTTTAAGACCCCGGCGCAAGCCTTCAGTGCCGGGACGGCTCCACCACTGAACCCAGTCCTTTGGAGCGGGGTGACGATCCGAGACTACGTTTAGCTGGCTTAGGACCGCATCCCCCGAGTTACGCTCCAGCCAAGCCGGTGCCGACCATCTCCAAGGGTCTAATCATCTTATCGAACAGCGCGGCATCGACCTTGCCCGAGGACAGCGCCGCTTCTCGGAGGGTCGTTCCTTCAGATATCGCCCGCTCGGCAATATGCGCTGCGTTCTGGTAACCGATCACAGGCGATAGCGCTGTGACAAGCATCACGCTTCCATCGACGTAGGAGGTGATCTTCGCAGTGTTTAACTCCGTCCCTTCGACCGAGAATTCGCGAAACTTCTGGCAGCCATCGGCAAGAATTCGCGCCGAATGTAGGAAGTTTTTGATAATGATCGGGCGCATGGCATTGAGCTCGAAGTTGCCTTGGCTTCCCGCAATGGCGACCGCTGTATCGTTGCCCAGCACCTGGATCGAGATCATCACCATGGCCTCGCACTGCGTCGGGTTCACCTTTCCGGGCATTATCGACGAGCCCGGTTCGTTTGACGGGAGAACAAGCTCCGACAAGCCGCAGCGCGGTCCCGACGCCAACCACCGCATATCGTTTGCGACCTTCATCAGGGAAACGGCCAACCCTCTCAGCGAGGCGTGAGCCCGCACCATGGCATCGAGCGAACCTTGTGCCGCGAACTTGTTCGGCGCAGTTCTAAATGGCTTTCCGGTCAACTCGGCTATCTTGGTGGCGACGTCCTGAGAAAAGCCTTTCGGTGCGTTGAGCCCGGTGCCAACGGCCGTACCGCCTATCGCCAGTTCATAAAGGCCTTCTCGACCGGCTTTGATTTCAGCGATGGCTGCTCGAATTTGGCCGGCCCAACCATACCATTCCTGGCCGACAGTCAGAGGAACGGCGTCTTCAAGATGGGTGCGGCCCACCTTCACGACATCCATCCATTTGTCTGCCTTCCGTTCGATGATCTCGGCAAGCTTTTCAACCTGCGGCAGGAGTGAACGGTCGATCGCATGGATTGAAGCTATGTGCATCGCTGTCGGAAACGTATCGTTGGACGACTGGCCCATGTTGACGTCATCGTTGGGTCCTATCGGACTCTGCGAGCCAAGTGTGCCTCCGAGAAGTTGAATCGCTCGGTTCGATAGAACTTCGTTGACATTCATGTTCGATTGCGTGCCGGATCCCGTCTGCCAAACAAAAAGCGGGAAGTGGTCGTCAAGCTTCCCCGCAATTGCCTCTTCCGCTGCCTGAACGATCGCGTCTCGTTTCCAGCCAGGCAACCTTCCGCCAGCGGCGTTTACGAGCGCGCACGCTTTCTTCACATAGCCGTATGCATGATAAATAGCCTTCGGCATGCGATCATCGCCGATGTCGAAATGGTGAAGCGAGCGTTCCGTCTGAGCTCCCCAGTAACGGTCACCAGGAACGTCGATACGCCCCATTGAGTCAAACTCGCTCCGCTTTTCGGTCGCGTCGATTCCAATCGGGAGGCGGGCCATCTTGGGTGTCTCTAACGTCGATTCCATAGCGATTCTCCGTTTGTACGCGGTGACCGGCGACGCATTGCTGTCGCCTATCAAGGCGTGCGCAGGTTGATTGCGACACAATCCAACGGCCATTGACGGCGGCGCCCTAGGGGAATGCCTTGGCGGCGGACGCGTGTCGAAACCACACGCTTCCACGCGAGGGCGAGACCGATGCCAACTACATGCAGCGCCAGAGTAGCGACCGAGAATCCGACCGCGAATTCCAGCCCATAGACGGAGTGAGCAACCTCGTTTCCGTGGGCATGACCATGGAGAAGAGCAAAGCCGCCGACCAACGCAGCGCCGGTCCATAACTTGGGAGCTATGGCGAGGGTGACCATGAGGCTCAGCATGACAGCGGACACGAGAATGCCAAGCTCGACGAAGGGCAGCCAGACATGCGCAAACCCAAGCATTCCACCTAATACCGCCAGTCCGACAAATGTCAGCGGCCATAGCCAAAGCGCACGACCGCCCTTGACTCCGGCCAAGATTCCGACCGCTACCATGGCTGCCACGTGATCGAGGCCGGACAGGGGGTGCGCGATCCCCGCTTCGAAAGGCGAAGCCGAAGCCAGCGCCATATGTGCCGAAGCCGCCGTCACCGGGATCAGAAGGAGAGCTGCGACAATCACAAACAACCGCATATTGATGCTCCTTAGTAGTGTTCGATACAAGTTCGAGAAGAGGACGTTGCGATCCAGTCCTCTTAGACTTGGGCGCCGTGCGGCGGCCCGAGATAGGGAAACTCTCTCAGCAGGTCGGCATGGGGCCCGACCCCGTCCCCCGTGAGCTTGCCGTTCGTGAGAATGGCCATGAATGCGTCCGCTGCATCATCGGTGAGCGATCGTCCATTTTCAGGAAACGAAGCTGGCCGTGTAGGATCGTAGAACATGATGTCCGGGAGCAAAGTCCTTGCCACGCGCTCTGCTTCATCAGGACGGTATCCGCCAGTGTGCTCCAGCGCGTGCGCAAACGTCGAAACGAACCTGCTATCCTCTGCGGGCTCGCTCGCAAGGTAAGCCTCTTTCTGCTCACCGGGAAGGAAGACTGCCTGCTGGGGCCGCGCGCCGCGCTCGACCTGCAACCAGCGCTCGTTCTTATTCTCCAGTGTGCGACCCCACAGATGAATGGGTTGGAAACCCAGTGCGGAGTTCGGCACTTCCAAAACGATGCTGCATACGTTCTTGTCCACAAAGAAGTCATCCCCCGTGAACCGCAGACCGTTCACGGCACCAAGGGTGTCGAAGAAAAACGGCTCGCTACGCCATCCTGCAAAGAAGCGATAACCGTCGGATTCTGCAACCCCTGCATCACGACCTGTCGAAACAGGTACGCCTACGAAGATGATTTCTCCACCATCGTCGGTGCCGGCAGCAAGGGGTCCCGTAACTCGGCGCACCGTCGCGGTCTGCGCCCCTCCAGGCAGCGGCGTCACCCGCACCCGATAGGCGATATCGGCTATGGCATCGCCGTCTATGTCGATTTTGATTTCGTATAGCCCATTGGGCGCGAAGGGTTCCATGGTCGTGGCCTCTAGGCTGGTCAGAGTGACCGAAGGGTGCACGTTCAACACAAAAACCGAAGTATCCTCGCGGACAGGCGAGGGGAAGGCATAGATGTCAGTGAGATCCAATCGTGGGTCGCCCCTCGGAAATCCGAAGTCCGGGCCTGAATAATGGTGTGACATCGTCCCAACGTCCTCGGCTATTGATCGTGCTACATGGCCCTAGCTTACGCAACAACTGGCTACGATGAGGCGTGTGTATCGCGATCGGCTTCAACTGGTCGTAGCTTAACCGTCGCCTGGCGCCACAAATATTGGACTTTGGTATTTCCAATACGATGGTGTCGATCGCGGCCAACCCACGCACTGCGATGGTTCAAATCGAAGCTTAATCAATGACCAACAAGTACAATTACGCAGGGTCTAACGACCCGGTACCGTCCTGGCGCGTTCAGGAAACAGAGGGCGCTCGATGCATAAAACGCTTCTCATGATCGGCGCAGTTCTCGTAACGGTGCCGACCGCCGAGGCACACGAAAGAGTGAATGCGGCGTCCACGAAGGGGCTAACCGAACGGCCCAAAAGCTGTTCGAATACCCTTGGAACGAGTTCACAACGTTACCGTCTCGTCTGTCGGCCGAGGCTTCAGAGCGGTCAGAACAGCAGCGATTGCTCGACGCCGTTGCTTCCAATGGTTACATCGCGAACTACCGAGGGCTTCGCGTTAGAAAGTCCGGTACAGGGTTCTGGATGAAGGACGGCCTCGTCTGGCGGCTAGTCGACGAACACCGCAACTATCGAGGCCAGGCTACTCGGTTCGCGAAGTGGACGGAAAGCGATTAAACACCGAGATTGGCCCGCAGCTAGTGGACAGGTTGCAGATCAAGTTCAATCTTCGCAGCCATATTGACCAGTTCGGGGAGCGTGCGAGCGCTCATTTTTCGCATTACCTTTCCACGATGGGCCTTCACCGTAATCTCGCTGATGTTCAATCTGTAGGCGACCTGCTTGTTCAGCAGTCCCTCGACGACGAAGCCCATGACCTGACGCTCACGAAGCGAAAGCGTCCGGTATCGGCTTTCGAGGCCGCTGGTCTTGATCGACGTTCCGATGGCGAAGCTGATTTGATCGACAAGCCCCGTGACGTCCGACGGTTTCGGTGTGAAGGTAAAATGAAACTTGGTCGCTTCGATCGTCATGGCTGGATCGCCAGGCGCGGTAAGAAGAATTACGGGCATACGGGCTGCGCTAAGGCAAATGAGGCGTGTCAGCGCGGATCCGGTCAGGTCTGGCAGCCCAGCGTCGAGAACGACGCAGCCGCAATTCGTAATGCTCTCGGACGCGAAAAACTCGGTGGCCGAACCGTAGATGGTCGTCTGCCATCCTTGAGAAGAGGCTCTGCTGCCCAAAAGCTGATTGATCGCATTGTCATCGCTGACCACGAAGACGACGGGGGCTTCCTGTTGATCGGCCTTAACGGTACGCGGAGCTCCATGAATCAAATCGGGATTGTACATGCTATTCTCCATCGTTCTTTCAGCGGGAAATCTAAACGTTGCCAGAAATAGAATGCGCGTACGGCGACTAAGGCCGCGATATGCTGATGGTGCATGTCTAGCGAATCGTGGTCTTCAAATCGACTTAAGTGGCTTGAAAGAATCTGAAAAGATCTGAAGAAATGCTGCCGAGCTGACATCGACTGTCATCATTTTCGCTTGCAGTCTTGGAGTTCTTTGGCCCCAATTACTAGGGACATCGCGAAACGGATTAGATCGCTTGGGACAAATCGAGAAAAGTCTTTTCGAGTTCTGTGGCTGGGAGTTGGACCTCGCGACGCGAGAGTTACGAGCGCTAGGAACGCCAGTTCCAATCGGCAGCCGCGCCTTCGACATTTTGGAAACGCTGGTCGTTTCTGCCGGCGACATCGTGTCCAGGGACGACCTGATGAAACGTGTCTGGCCGGGCATCGTGGTCGAGGAAAACACGATTCAGGTCCACATATCAGCCATTCGGAAGGCGCTAGGCAAGGACCGCAACTTACTGAAAACTATTCCGGGTCGCGGATACCGACTACTTGGCGACTGGTCGAGCCACCGCGCTGCAGAAGCTTCGACGCCTCCTGTGCGTTTGCGGTCTGCCGACCGTCCCTACCTCACGAACATTCCCGCATCGGCGTCCGACCTTATCGGGCGCGAAGCGGCAATTGCGCAGGTTCTAACGCTGACATCGGCGTACAGGGTTGTGACGTTGACCGGGCCAGGAGGGATCGGCAAGACCGTGCTGGCGTCCGAGATCGCCCGTCATCTGCTTCCTTCCTATGACGGTGACGCGTTCTTTGTCGAACTTGTGGGAGTCTCGGATCCAGCGCTTGTGTGCACTACTGTCGCTCAGAGGCTCGATCTCCACCTTCAAAGTGAGGAGATTTCCGCGGATCTGGTCGCACGGGCCATCGGCGGCAGAAAGATGTTGCTGGTCATCGATAACTGCGAACATCTGATCGATGCGGCTGCGGCGGTTGTGGAGGCAATCGTCCGTACTTGCCAAAACGTGACGGTGGTCGCGACTAGCCGAGAGCTTCTTCGGATCGAAGGGGAGTACGCCTACCGGGTCCCTCCGCTGGAGGTGCCAGTCGGGGAAGCCAGTGTCGACATTGTCGAACACAGTGCCATTCAACTTTTTGTGGCGCGTACCCGAGCCTTGCAGTGGGACTTTACGCCGGACGCAGAAAAACTGTCGGCCATTGCGGGAATTTGTCGCCGTCTCGATGGGATTCCGCTAGCTATCGAGTTTGCTGCCGCCCGCGCTGCGACCTTGGGAATACAGCAGATCGCCGGCCGATTGGATGATCGCTTCGTGCTCTTGACGGGGGGCCGCCGAACGGCGCTGCCCCGCCACCAGACGCTGCGTGCGGCTCTGGATTGGAGCTATCAACTGCTGCCTCAAAACGAGCGCGAGCTCCTCTGCAACCTGGCAATTTTCCCCGCCGGCTTCACCCTGGAGGCAGCAACGGCAGTCAGCAGTGAGCCTGAGGCGGAAGCTGCCCTAGGAATTTCCAATCTCGTCTCAAAGTCGCTGGTAACCTTCGAAGGATCCGAAGCTGCTCCTCGCTGGCGCCTTCTTGAAACCGTGCGAGTGTATGCGTTGGAAAAGCTTGGAGCCCGCGACGACTTCCGACGTGCAATGCGTAGGTTTGTCAAGTTCTTCCTCAAGTTCTTTCACCCGTTCTCAGAGAAACACCGTCTTCAGGGCGCGATCGAGAACATCGCCCCCTATCGGCGTGAAATCGACAACCTTCGCGCCGCCCTGGGCTGGGCTCTCTCCCAGGAAGGTGACGGAGTTCTCGGAGCGAAACTTGCTGCGAGTACCAGCGATTTCTGGACTGCGATATCCATCGTATCGGAAGCAGGCGATTGGGCTAAGCGTGCGCTCAACTCTATCGGAGACGAAAGCGGAACCCGTACGGAGATGGTGCTGCGGTGCGCCCTGGGATTCGCGCTGATTTACACCCATGGCATGAGCCATCGTGGCAAGGAGGTTCTCATCGGTGCCTTGGCGCTCGCAAAGACATTCAATGACTTCGACTATATCGAGCGCGTCACCTGCGCATTATGGCTGTTTTCCGCGCGCTCCATGGCGCTTGACGATGCGCTGACCTTCGCTCGCGAGTATGAGGAAGTCGTCAAGGAAAAGGACGAGCACGCGCGTGCGACGGCGGCATGGTTGGTGGGAATTCCCCAGACCTATCTGGGCCAGCACCGAGAGGCTTCAGAGCGGCTCGATTGGGCGGCAAAACATTCACCCTTTCAAACTCGCCGGATAGATATGCTGCGACTGGGTGCGGACATGCGGACGTCGTCCATGTCTCACAATACCGTCAACTTGATTTCGCAAGGTCGATTGGACTCCGCGGTCAGGTTGGCGGAGGACTCAATCAAGGAAGCGCGGCAAACGCGGCAGCCTTTCGTGCTGTGTGTCGCGCTCGCATGGGCCGCCGGATTCGTATCATTGAGCATCGATGACTTGCACCGAGCAAAGGAGTGGGGCGAAGAACTGCGCGAACATTCATACCAGCACGGTTTGCGCCCTTTTCATGCCGTCGGGCAGTGCGTCAGAGGAAGCGTGGCGGCCAGATCACGCGAACCGGCCGAAGGGGTAGAAGCCCTCCGATCCGGTCTGCGCGAGATGCATGATGCGGCGTATCTCCTCTTCTATCCGTTTTTCCTTTGCGAACTTGCATCCGCAATGCGGACCATGGGCCGTTTCAACGAAGGTCTGAATGAGATTGGGAATGCATTCAGCTTCTCGGAGGAGAACGGCTACCGCTGGATGATTCCGGAAATACTGCGAAAAAAGGGGGAGATCCTCAGGGATCAAGGCTTAAGCCCACCCTCACTTGTCGGAAACCTATTCCGGCAAGCTATGCAGCAAGCGTCCCGACAAGACGCCATTTACTGGCAGCTCGCCGCTGGGATCAATCTCGTCGAGTCTCTCAAAGATGACGGCGAAGACGCGGACAACGCCCGCAAATTCGTCTTACCCGTATTCGAACGTTTCACTGAAGGACACGCATACCCAAAATTATTGCGCGCGAAGGAGCTGCTCGATCGATACAGGTAGGCCTTCTACGACCAAGTGATACCTGTTGCCCGTCGGAGATGATGCGGACCACGCAGCGATTTGGAATTCGAAGGTACCCGCGTTCGACCTGCCGGATCTTCCCGCGAGCACAGGTTCGGCCTACTTGTCGGCCAAGGTCTGCGTGTAGTGACCAAGACGGGCTTCGACGTCAGGATTGGTCTGCAGGCCCATTTTCATGAGCTTTCCGATTTTCACCTGCGTCGACGGACGCAGAACAGACGTGATGAAGGCATCCCACCCGGCGCCGATTTCGGGATCGGAGGGAAGGCTCGCGAAATCGACAAGCCGCTTCGTGTCCGCGATGGCCTGGCGGTCGAATCCCGAAATGCGCGTGGCAAGGGCGTCGACGAAGCCGTCCAGTTCGCTGTCCGGAAGCGAGCGATTGACGTAGCCGTACTTCTCGGCGAGATCGCCGTTCACATCATCGGATCCCAGCAGCACTTCAAGCGCTCGTCCGCGACCCATCAGTCTGGGGAGCCTCGCCATCGGTCCGCCGCCTGGAACCAGCCCCGCGCCGACTTCCCATTGGGAGAGAATCGCCTTTTCGCGGCTTGCGAAGCGCATGTCGCTTGCTAGCGCCAGCTCGCTGCCGACGCCCGTCGCACGGCCGCGGATGAGACTGATGGAAACGACCGGCGACTTGCTGATGCGCACGAGCATGTCGGGAAGGGGATGCAGACCGGTTGGTCCGGAAGGCAGACCGGTCGACTCTGCGAGGGGCGGCGTGAAGTTGTAATGGGTCAGAAAGAACCCAGGCACGGCGCTATCAAAGACTACGACCTTGAGGTTCGGGTCGTTCTCGATCTCCGAAACCACCTTCTCGAATTGCGGGATCGTCTCCGGACCGAAAATGTTGAACGGTGGATTGTCGAACGTCACGCGCCAGTATGCGGTCGTGCGCTTGTCGATTCGGACCTCCGTTTGAGCCGCGGTCTCCTGCGGGCTCGTCTTGTCCGGCCGGTCCGCCTTGGCAAGAGCCGCCGGCTGTCCGGAGAGCGCCAGCGCGGGGAGCATGAGCACGGCGGCCGCGGTCAGGAATTTCGATGCTCCGGCCACGGAGGTCGAGGCGAACTCGGGATTTCGATCTGACTGAATTTTCATGATTGCCTCTATGTGTAGGGGGTTAGCGAGACTCTCG
Source organism: Rhizobium leguminosarum (assembly GCF_002953715.1). GTDB lineage: Bacteria > Pseudomonadota > Alphaproteobacteria > Rhizobiales > Rhizobiaceae > Rhizobium > Rhizobium leguminosarum_V. The sequence continues at coordinate 2,033,125 of NZ_CP025012.1, read as the reverse complement.
CGTGGCTTCGAGCTCGAATACGAGTTCGACTTCGATCGGCATCCCCAGCGGTATGCTGGCGACACCCAGAACGATGCGGGGAGGGACCTTGTCGGCCCCGAAAACCTGGAGAAGGAGCTCGGAGGCGCCGTCCGCGACTTTGGGATGCTCTCGGAAGTCCGCATTTGACGCGATGTAGACGCCGAGTTTGGCGATCGAGCGAACGGAGTTGAGCGTGCCGAGATGTGCCCTGGCCGCAGCAAGCCCGCTGAGGCAGGCCGTTCGCGCGGCATCGTAGCCTTCGGCAACCGACAGCTCGCTTCCCACCCGCCCGAGGTATTTCGCATCGTGCCCGATCACGGGAAGCATGCCGCTCACGAACAGCAATGAACCGCACTGGACGGCTTCGACATAGGCGCCGAACGGCGTCGGAGCTGGGGGGAGCTCGATGCTCAGTTCTTTCAGGCGGAGTTCTGGATCGCTACTCCGAGCGGCCGCGGCGCTCACCATTTGCCCAGATGTGCGCCGTTATCGACGTGCAGCACCTCCCCGGTGACATGAGCCGCTTCCGTTAGGAAGACGACGGCGTCGACGATCGCCTGGACAGGTGAAATCGTGCCCATGGGCGACAGGGATTTAAGGAAGTCCTTGGAATCCTTCGCGTGCATCGGAGTATCGACGATTCCTGGTGCGACGCAATTCACGCGGATGTTCTCCGTGGCAAACTCCATGGCGAGGTTTCGCGTCGCCGCGTCGATCCCGCCTTTGGTGATCATCGCCACCGAGGCGTTCACGCCGGCGATGGGATGGTCCGTCAGCGACGTCGTCACGCTGACAATGCTACCCCCAGACTTCTGTCGGAGCATCTGGCGAACCGCGTGTTTGGTGAAGTGGATGAATCCTTCGACGTTCGTCGACGTAAGCTGACGGAAGTCGTCGAGCGTGAACTCCAGGAAGGGCTTTGTCAGAAAGATCCCGGCATTGTTGACAAGTGCGTCGATAGAGCCGAACTGCTCTATCGCCACTCGAGACACGCGCTCGGCTGTTTCCGGATCCGCGACGTCTCCGTCGATGAGTTGTAGCCCGCCCGAACGGTCGAACCCAGCGGTTTCGCTGATCCGTCTCGAAGTCGCGACGACGTTGTAGCGACGCTCCATGAAGGTTTTCACCAATCCTGCGCCAATGCCCTGCGATGCTCCTGTGATCACGACGGTCTTGCTCATGTCCTGCCTCCGGGTTTGCGAAACGGCTTGTCGTCGACTCTCCTGGTCAGGAGAGCGCGAATATCCGACGGAATGATTCCGTTTTGTGTTTGGCTCGGGTTCGACGCCAAAATCTGCCGAGAGCATCCGGCAAAAGGGCTGCGTCAGCTATTGTACCAAGGTGTCGCCGATACGTTCGTATGGTGGCATGTCAGGCATTCGGCCGAGGCAACACCTTAGTGCAGGCTCCCATGACCGGCGCGACGGCGGTCGACATGGTGATCGCCGTCTGCAAGGCAGGGGGATTGGGTTCTCTTCCGGCCGCGCAGTTGAGCGTCGATCAGCTTCGTGAGGCGTTGGGCGCGATCCGGGCGGTGACGAACGCAATGGTCAACGTCAATTTCTTCTCACACATGTCACCTCCTCGAGCCGCTCGAACAGAAACTGGCCAAACATGTAAAGGAAGGCGAATGAGCGAAGCCGGGTTTCCTGCCGGTGTCTCCTAGGCGGTCACGCGAGGTCAGAACCATCAAAATCTTGCCGAGGGGTTATGATTGCAGGGTTCATCACTCTTGGGATCAATAGGCGGCTGCCCGCCCCCGCGGAGACGCGACCGTGATCTGGGCGCCGACGTCCTTGAATGCGTAATAAGGGGCGGCAAACTCCTCCAGCCAGAGCAGTTCCTTGCTCGACGAAATCAGCGAACTCGCGGCCGAACTGAAGCAGACGCGGCGGCGAGTCTCTACCGCTTCGGTGCGACGACCGCCTATTACGAGATCGTCCTGGACCGGATTCGCTCGCTGAACGAGATTTCAGTTTTGGGATACGAGACGCTTAGCTCCCTACGGGGAGCTCTTGTGTTTCTGGGCCCATGTGCGCCCCGCCCTTAAAAGGTTCGATGTCGCATAGCCGCGCGGTCAAAATGCCGTGATCCGGGCCCGACGAACTACTCGCTTTCAAAGACGCGGCACTAACGGCGAGGCTGTGGGCTGATGTTCGTCTTTCTCTATCGTCTTGGCGAGCGTCGCAATCGACGCACTGTCTTCGAACACGAACAAGCGCTCGACGTCTCCTCGTGCCGACTTTCACAGCCTGAAGATAGAGGTCTTGTAGCTCTCGCGTCGGTTCGCATGAAACCATTTCTATTCGGGCCCGGATGCTCTCCGAAAGCTTTTCGGATGACGATCTTGCCTTCGTCGACGACGACGGAAACCCGAGTCGACCGGGCGGCCGCGCACCGGTTCATGGACGACCTCCGACAAGTCGCCTATCGTTGTGACGATCAGTCCAAGCACGACGAACCAGATGGCGGCAACCGAGGGAAGGGCTAGATTGACATACCCAGCGGTAGGCGCAGCCGGACGTCGTTGCCCCGCATTCGTCCACAAGACCAGGTTGGCCCCTCGACAGAATCACTTGGGCGTAGCTACTCTTTAAGTTGTGGATGATTTGGGGATGAGGACCGCACGTGACCAATGTATCCGACGACGCTTTCGAAAGACTTCAGAAGATCGAGGCGGAAATCGTCGGAGCACTACGGTCGGGTCCGAACGAAGCGGATACACGCTTCAAGGCGCTGGATCGAATCCTTCTCGACGTGCTTGGCTGGGAACGCGACGCCATCTTCACCGAGCCTCCGACAGGTAGCGGTTTCATCGACTATCTGGTGCGAACCGGTTCGGGCCGAAATCTCTTCGTCATCGAGGCCAAGAAGGCGGGACTGCTCGCGCCGGAGACGAAGTCGAACGACAAGATGACGATCGCTCTCGACGGCCCGGTTGCCAAACCCATGAAGGACGGAATACGGCAGGCTCTTGCCTATGCGACCGAGCAGGGCGTGCCTACCGCGGTCCTGACGGATGGACTGACATGGCTCTTCTTCCGCGCCTCCCGCACCGATGGACGTCCGCCTCTAAAGGGAAAGGGGATCTTGTTTCCCTCTTGGAAGTCAGTCGTGGAATATTTCGTGCCGTTCACCGAACTGATCTCGCCGCGAGCAGTCTTGGACAAACGGCATCTCGCCCACCTGAACGACGCCGAGGGGTACACGGTTTCGCAAGCCGAGCAGCAATACACGGTGTACCCGCCGAACGAGGCTAAGATGCGCGCCCGAGACCCGATGGCAAGCGACGCCGCGGAGCTATTCGCGCAGTTTTTCTCCCGCCTATCGAACGACCAGGACAAGGAGATGCTGCGGGACTGCTTCGTCGAGACCGCCGAGAGCCATAAGGCCGATCTCGAACTCGAAAAGATCATCCAGAACGTGCTCAACAACGTCTCTGCGATCGCCACAAATCGCGGCGGCGCGCTGCAAGACCAGATCGAAAGGGCCATGGCCGCGCAGCGTGCCGAGACCGTACTGCTGATCGGTAACAAGGGGTCCGGCAAGTCCACTTTCATTGATCGCTTCTTCGGAGATATTCTTCCTCCGCCTCTCCGGAAGAAATGCCTGCTCGCGCGCGTGGACCTCGCCGAAAGCACCGGCTCCCCCGCCAACGCCATCGACTGGTGCATCCTTCAGCTCCGGAATGCGCTGGAGATGGGGATCACGACCGGCGCCGCACCCGACTATGAAGAGCTCCAGGGTATCTTCTTCAATGACTACCAGCGCCTCTCGAAGGGGCCGCTGAGGCACCTGTACGAGTCTGACAAGAACGCGTTCAAGATTGAGTTCGGCAGGCTCATCGAGACCCGACGGGAATCCCAGCCGGACGAGTATGTCCGGCTTCTCCTTAATCGGGCCGTGAAAGGTCACGGGCTTCTGCCTTGCCTGGTGTTCGACAATACCGACCAATTCCCGCTCGAGATTCAGGACAAGGTTTACCAGTTGGCGCACTCGTTGGAGAGCGCAGCCCCGGTTTTTAACATCGTCCCGATCACTGATCGGTCGGTATGGCGCCTTTCGAAAGCGGGGGCCTTGCAGAGCTACACATCGCGCAGCTTTTACCTGCCCGTCCCGGACGCCAAACAGATCATTTCGCGGCGCGTTACGTTCATCAAGAAGAAGTTGGAGGGTGAGAAGCCCGCCACAGAAGCGTATTTCTCGAGACGCGGTTTCCGTGTTCAGATCAATGACATCCGAGTTATGGCGGACACCGTCGAAAAGGTTTTCGTCGACAACGACTATGTCACAGGCTTGATCGGTCGACTCGGCAATTTCGACATCCGAAGGATGCTGAAGCTGGCGGAGCGAATCTTCGTGTCCCCCGAGCTGAAGGTCGACGACATCATCAGGTCGAGCTTCGGCGGTCCCAGCGTGACGGCGGATCGTCTCAGGACGCACAGGGCCCTTATAAAAGGCGAGTACGACCGCCTCAGCGAGATCGAGAACGACTTCGTCACCAATGTGTTCGTGACCGAGCAGACCAAGCCCGGATCGCCGCTCCTGCCATTCTATTCCCTTTGGGTGCTGCGTCAGAAGCTGAACGCCTCGAAGGCGGGAGAGTCCGATGATCGGCATTGGCTCGCCGATGACCTCTGCGCGTACTTCGATCAGTGCGGCGTTCCAGAGGACATCACGCTCCGGACACTCAGGAGGCTCTACAAGCGCGGACTGATCGAGACGCTCGATCCCAACGCGGAAGATGTCGAGCTGTCCGACCGCGTTGCGATCAAGGAAAGCGGCATGGCACACCTCGAAATGGTTCTCACATCGAGCGTCTACCTCGAGCAGACCGCCTTGGTAACCGGCCTCGCCGATCAGCCCATACGAGACGAACTAAAGAAGCTCACGATCCACCCGAACGCCCAGAAGTTCGTCGAACTACGGGACATCTTCATCAGGTACCTGCTAAAGACCGACGCCGCGCGGCTCGAGATCCCTTCCGGTCCTACTTTCATCTCTCTCCAGGAAGCTCGCCGGACGATTAAGGGCCGCATAGGCGATGAACGCCATCAGCCTCGACAGGCCTCGCGCGACGCGGGTCAGGATGGAGCCCGCTACCGAAGACGGAGGTGACGGACGAGCGACGTCTTGAGTGGACTTGCGACCGACGGGGCGGCTGGCGGACCGCGGGGTTACCTGACGACGCCCAAACCATCGTAGCGACGGGGGCGAGACGGGTGTTGACCTCGAGGACATCATGATCGCCACCTACGGCGAAGCGAAACGCAAGGTTCTCCGAGAAACGGAGTTCGACCGGGTGACGGCCGTCTTCGACCCTTTCTTCCGGAAGATACTCGCAATGGAGTAGTTTCCGCGGTGATGTCGGTGAACAACTCCTCTTCACTCGCGTTTCAAGCGAAACGGAGGAGAACGACATGCCAGCCTTGGACGAATCTTTCGAAGAGTTCATGAAACGCCGCGAAAGCGTTTCCCTCGACTACATCAACGGCAACCCGGCCACCTTGATCGACATCTCGACGTCGCACGATCCGGCGACCTTCTTCCCGCCGTCCGGCGATCGGATTTCGGGTGCAACGAACGTGAACGCCGCCAACGAAAAGGGTGCATCCTCCTTCAAGGAGGGCAGCTCCGGACATTTCGAGGTGATCCAATCGGCGGAGAGTGGCGATCTCTCGTTCTGGACGGGTCTTCAACATGCCAAAGTGCGCATGGAGGGCAAGGAAGGAGAGGTTCCGATGTCCCTACGCGTCACGGAGGTCTTCCGTCGTGAAAACGGCGAATGGAAACTCGTCCATCGGCACGCCGACATGGCGGACACGAGCAGCAAATAGCTTCGGCCGCCGCGCGTGTGTTCCCGATACCACTATGCGAACGTTGTCGTCCGGGCCATATGCCGATTTCCGGGTCTCCGTCCGTCCACGACGCCGGCCCGCGCTCTTCGACGCCTACCTTCGCCGCGTCGACGGCCTTGCGCGCTTCGCGGCACCGCTCCTCGTTCCCGACGTCTTCTTTCGCCGCCCCATATGCCGAACGACCGGGATGATTCCAAACACAGCAGTGATACCGGAGCGCCGCTTGGCGAACCAGATGATCCAATTGTTGGTTCGATCAGTCCAAAAAATGGTGCATCATGTCGTTATCGATTTTTTGATGGCTCACCCGTTCGCACAGGCGGGACACCTCTTATTGCCTGTCGAGGGAGCGGGAAATCCTTTCCCAAATCGAAACTGTCGGTCCTCAGGCCGGAGAGGACGCAGCATCAATGAGGTTTGGATCAGGCCAGATTCAACAACGTAGTCGCGTCAGGCATGGGAGCTAGATAGCACGGCAACGTCCCGAGCGCCGTGGCAGCATCTGGCCGATTATTCTGAGTTTCCGTCAGGATTCTACGTCCACAACTCTGGACTATTTTCGCAATCGCGCATATACGAGGCAAAGTAGAAGTCGTCCGGTGCTGCATAATTGATATGCGAAGCTGACGCTTGACTTCGTCCGGGGCATCTCCGGGTGGGGTGTGAACTTCGTGCGCATATCCGTCCTTCAGACTATGGCCCAAGACGCATTGCAGCCCGTTCCGGATGACATCCGGGAGGGAAGAACATGCTTGATCTTCAACGCAGGGAATTTATCGTTCAGGGAGGTGCGGTACTCGCCGGAATCGCGGGTCTGTACGCTTCGGGGGTCAACGCTTTTCCGACGCAGGCGGGCGCGAAGGTTATTCCGTGGCTAGATCAGCCGGCGGAAAATCCCAATCCTGCCGTTATCCAGACGCAGCTCGTCTGGGAAGACTTGGATAGCTTCATAACTCCAAATGACAAGTTCTTCAGCATCGCGCATTTCAATCGACCGACGATTGACGAGAAATCGTGGTCCCTCGATATCGGCGGCCTGGTCAAGAAGCCGTTTAAACTGACGCTTGCCGACATCAAGGCGCGACCGCGACAGGAGGTCGTTTTTACAGTGGAATGCTCGGGTAACCACGGGTTCCCATTTTTCACGGGCGGCATCGGCAATGCCCGCTGGGCAGGCACGCCGCTTGCGCCAATCCTCCAGGAAGCCGGCGTCCTTGATAATGGCATCGAGGTTGTCTTCTTCGGTGCCGACAGGGGCGACATCGAAATACGCGACATCAAGATGCAACAGAACTTCGCTCGTAGCATGTCGCTCGCCGATGCAATGAGCCCGGACAATCTACTCTGCTATGAAATGAACGGCGCGACCCTGCCAGCGCCCAATGGTTTCCCGCTGCGGCTGATCGCTCCGGGCTGGTACGGCATCGCCAACGTCAAGTGGCTGAAGGAAATCGAGGTTCGCGACTCCCGTTTTATGAGCCTGCTGATGGCCCGCGACTATGTCACCATCCGGGAGGAAGAGCACGACGGGGAGACGGTTTGGGCTGAGACTTCCGTCGGCCGAGCCCTGATAAAGTCCGCGCCTGCCAAAGTCACGCGGACAGACACAGGTTACCGCATTATCGGCGCGGCCTGGGGGGCGCCAATCGACCGGGTCGAAGTGCAAATCGATCAAACGCCATGGAAACCAGCGATCATTGATCACAGTGAGGAAGCCGATCACGCATGGAAAATTTGGTCCTTGGATTGGGCAAATCCCTCTCCTGGAGAACACACCGTGACCTCACGCGCGATCAGTACCACTGGGCAGATTCAACCGGCAATGGACGACCCCTTAATCGCCAAAAAGCACACATACTGGGAAAGCAATGGCCAGGTGACACGCCGAATCCGCATCTCTTGAGAACGTCGCTGCCACTATGTCGGGCGCATGGGAAGGGCGTCACGGTCTTTTTGCCGACACGATAGAACTGGGTAAACCACGACGGCTGTGGTCCTACGCTCGACTTGCGGCGTTGTCATTTCGCCCTCCGATGACGCGAGACAGTCATCGTGTTGCATTCCTAGTCGGAAGTCCGGCGTGTGAGCCCAGGGATGGCGGCTTGTGGTTGGCCCGGCGCGTCGGGAAGTGGCTATCGTGGCCCTCGTTAGCATCCAGCTTGCCGATGATCATCGTCGCCCATTTACCCTTATCTACAACTAACTAAAAGCTGACTTGCGACCTGAAGTGGACTGTGCATTTGATCTCCTGAGTTGGGGTGCGTCAGATGTCGGTAAAGTTTCCGGTCGCTGCTGTAGCGATGTTCCTTGGGGCCGCGGTAGGTCAAGCAAATGCTGGGCTGGAATATGCCGCTCATCACACAGACGCCGGGTGGGCTTTCGTCACCGTTAGCGGCGCGTTCGAGTACACCGACGATCTCGCGCGCTTCAGGGAGATTGTCGCGCGCGAACACCCGTCCGTCATCGGCTTTGATAGTCCCGGCGGCAATGTAGCCAAGGCTATCGAACTGGGCCGCCTCATTCGCTCGCTCGGGCTCTCGACAATTCAGGTGCGACAAGCAGAGTGCGCCTCGGCCTGTTCGCTCGCGTTCCTCGGAGGCGTCAGCCGTCTCGCACAGCCGGGCTCGATCGGCGTCCACAAGTCATCCTTCAACGACACGCAGGGCATGAAGATCAACGACGCCGTCTCCGCCGTACAGGATACCACTGCGGACGTCATTGGATACATGTCGGAGATGGGCGTCGATCCAACGCTTCTCCAGCTCTCCCTTTCCTACGACAGCAACGACATTCGCTACCTTTCAGGAAGCGAGATGGCGAAGTATCGGGTCACGACCGGCTCGCAGTCACCTGATCTGTCGACAAAGGTAGAACCTCGCGACATCGCGCGAGATGCTCCGGTACCGCGCGGTGTCGAGGCGAAGGCCGATCCGTCGCTGGAGGTTCCTCTCGCAAGAGATGGCACTGTCCGACATCCCAAGGGCAGGGCTCCGGTCAAGCTTTCCGCGGACGCCGACGCCAAGGCGATCGGCGATGCTGGAAACGGCACATCCGTCGACATTCTCGATATCCGCGGCGATTGGTACAAGGTTTCCGTCGCCGGGCTGGTCGGCTTCATGCACTACTCGTGGGTCCACGTCAGCCAGTTCGATGAGGACTCCGGCGAACAACGTTATGTTCAGATAAAAAGCTTCAATTCGTTGCCAGACGCCCAGGAATTCGTGAAGGGGTCGCCTGTGCCATTGAGCGTGCACTTGGCTGCCAATGGCTGGTTCGCCGTTACATTGCACGACCTTTATGGGGAGCAGGAGGCGAAGGATGTTTCCACTGCCCTCAAGGGCCATGGGCTCATCGCCAAGGACTCGATGGTCACCATCGGAAACACCTACGTCAGGATAGTCTGCTGTGATTGATGACTCCCAGCCGCGACTGATTAGCTTTATCGCAAAAGCTTTCTCCATTCTTATCGTCGCCGCGGCCCTGGTGGGCGTGGGCTTCGAAGATGCGGCTGCGGCGATCACTTACGAGCGCCTGTCTCTGAATGATGGCGGACGGCTTCTGGTCATCAAGGGCGAGTTCGAGCCCTCTGACGATCCAATGAAACTCGTCGCCGAATACTCCCAGTATCAGCCGAGCGTCATAGCTTTGACTCCAATGGCGGAAGCGTCGTCGCTGCAATCAAGATCGGACGAGCGATCCGTGCGTTGTCGGCAAACACCGTTCAGATCCGATCGACGCAGTGCGCCTCGGCATGCGCCCTCGCATTTATCGGAGGCGTGAAGCGCTCGGCCGAAGCTGGTTCGATCGGCGTCCATCAGGCTTCATTCTCGGACGACGCAGCACTCGACAGCAAGACAGCGGTCACCACGGTGCAGATAATGACCGGCGAGATCATCGGCTACCTCTCCGATATGGGAGTGAGCCCGAACCTGCTCAGGCTCAGCCTCTCTATAGAGAGCTCGGACATGCGGTATCTGACGACGGCCGAGATGCGCGACTGGAACATCATCACGTCCAACGATACCGTGACGGCACAGACAGTCCCATCCTCCGAACCGGTCGATAAGCCAGTCTCCAGCCCGAGTGCAAAGGCCGGGGCCACGGCGACTGCACCAAGCACATCTAGGGACAATGCCCTCGATTTTATTCGGCGATATCATGAGGCCTGGTCTCGCGATAACTCGACGGCGCTTGCCTTTATGCGCAAGGCCTATGAGGACCAGGTGACATTCTACGGCAGGGTCGTCGACCGCGACGCCGTCATGAAGGACAAGGCGACGTTCGCACTGCGATGGCCGGAGCGAATCTACAGCGTCAAGCCCGGATCCGAGGCGGCAGTATGTGGGGAGAAATGTGACGTATCCGGCGTCATCGAGTGGTTCGCAAGAAGCCGTGAAAGAGGCAAGACCTCGTCCGGGATGGCTGAGTTTGCGATTGTCTGGAATCCGGCAACGAGCCAGATCGAATCCGAAAACAGCAAGGTGCTCGCGACGGACAGAGGCGCCCAGGCGCCGGAGCGGATCATTAGCCAGTGGCATGTGGAGAACGGCGAATGCCGCGGCAGCACCAATCCCGACAGTCCTGAGACGCAGACGGCGTGCGCGAGGCGGGAAGAAATTGGTGCCATGCTTGACACGTTCGGCTGGTGTTATGGTCACAAGAACGACTACGGGTACCAGATGAAATGGCACCTTTGCGATGCGGCGTCTAACCGGCCTTAAACATCCGCGGCGCGCCACAGCTCAAAGCGGATAAAGCGGACCGATAGTTCTGCCGGCGTCCAAAGATGCTACTCAAGGCAACCGAGCGAACGGAGTGAGTCTGCCATGACTAGAACCTACTGCTCGGCGGCAATCCCGAAAAGATGCGGTTCTGCCAGCCATATCGACATTCGAAAGACACGCCCCGCGGGCTTTGCTCCTCTCTTCTGCCCGAACCTGCCGGCCATGGGCGCCGGAGCGGCCGCATTTCCGATCTGATCCGCACCCACTATTCCGCCGGACGAATGCCCAGGCGTACTCGTAGATGGGGGAGCGGAGCGGGACCTGCCATGGCTGCCAGAGGCGTGGCAACGTCGTGGTCAACGAGCCGTGACGTGGCGCTGGGCGGGGCTCGCGCGACTATCTTGCCACGCCTTTATGGATGCACGAGGTCGAGCGCCTCCACCGTGATTGCTGGCCAATATCAAGGGCGGGGTGTAGAATGTCGGCGCGCACGGACGTGGGAGATCCGCTTTGAACGAGCCTCCTTTTGAGAAAGGCCTCCAGCACCCGACGAAGGCACCGCCATCAGGGAACGAGAGCGCGGGCGAACCTCCGTCTGAACAACGCTCGGAGCACGGACATCCTCTGTCCCGCAAACGGGTGAACGAGGGACGACCGAGGGAGAAATTGAAGCGCCGACGACCCACGTGAGAGCTCCGCGCAACGGCGCGAATCCTTTATCCTAATTGTTGACAATTCGCGCTATTTGTCGCCTGCTCGGCGTATGGATTCGACGTCGGAAATCATGAGCGCGCTCAGGGCGGCCCGCGCCCTGGCAGGACTTAGCCAGGACGAGCTGGCGGCCTTGGCGGGCGTCAGCCGTCAGATCATTGTTCGATTAGAGAAGGGCGAATCCAACGTCTTGGTCGACGCGATCGAAAAGGTGAGGGACGCCCTCGAGGGGCAAGGGGTGGTTTTCATCGACGGCAACGCCGGCCACGGGCCGGCAGTCGCCATGGTACGCCCAGATCGGTGAGACGGTCTGTCTCACCGCTTGAGAATGGTCGACGCACCCCCCCGGAAGAGCGTCGCGACCTCGTCGGCGGTGAGGTTCTCTTTCTCAAGCAAACTATCCGTGAGCGATTTCAGGATCGTGACGTGCTGGGAGAGAAGAGCTTTCGCCCGGTCGAACTGCTTTCGCATAATACCGCTGATTTCGGATTGCATGGGACTGGGCAGGCGACGCGCCGTGCTCGCCTCGATCTTCGTTTCCTCGAGCGCGAACAGCAGACTTTCGCCCATTCCGTACGACGCCACGATCAGGGTCGCAAAACGGGTTGCGTATTCGATATCGCTGCCCTGTCTCCCCCCGGCACCGTTGGAGTGCGCCCCCAGTACCAGCTCTTCGGCCGCCGCGCCCGCGAGGGCCCCGCAGATCAGATTTTCCATGGATTCGCGAGTATGCACTTCGGGGTCGGGGTGGAAAAATCGTGCGTGGCCAAGCCGCTCGGTCGACGCGGTAGGCCTGTAGTTCCTCCGCACAGATAGAGCGACCTTCATGTCCGACCAGAGCAGCAGCGTGACGACGGCGTGACCCGCTTCGTGTATCGATACCCTCGCGACGGTCTCGTCCGATAGCGTTCGCAGCGGAGGAAGCGCATCCGCGAGGTCGGCTAATCTGGTCGGTCGCTCCTTGGCTCGGGCATGACGCTTCGCGTCTCGCGCCAATCGTTCCAGATCGGCGGGCGTCCATCCGTCCAGATCGGCGGCCAATGACCGCAGCTCGTCCGAGATGCAGGCAAATCCCAGATGAAAGCGGAGGATGTCGGCGCGCTCGTCCGCATCCGGCAGATCGAGTCGCACGTGACGTTCGATGCGTCCGCTTCGAAGGAGCGCCGGGTCTATCGCCTCCGGGAAATTGGTCGCCGCGACCACGACGATCTTGTCTCGTCCCTCGACGCCGTCGATACATTCGAGCAGGTAGTTGACGACTTGTGTCGAGTAGACTCCGTGTTCCCCCTTGAACCTGGTCCGGTCACCGATCGAGTCCAGCTCGTCCAGGAACAAGATCGAGGGCTGCTGAGAGCGGGCTTTTTCGAAGGTCGCTTTCATCGCCGCAAGGAGATCGCCGAGGTGGCCGGCCGACTGCCATTTTGACACCGACGCCGTGACCAGCGGAAGGCCGCAGGACCGCGCAAGCGCCGTGGCGAAGAAGGTCTTTCCTGTTCCAGGAGGGCCATAGATCAGAAGACCGCGATCGACGTCCTGCCACCCGATCTCGCCGGAGCGTTCTTTTGCCAGGTCCTCGGTCAATGAACGCGCCCAAGGTTTCAAGGACGCGTAGCCGGGGATGTCATCTAGTGAAGGGCCCCCAACGGAAATTCCCCCAGATCGCTTTCTCAGCGCAGCGGCCTCGTGGATTCCCAACCGATATTTCGTGAGAGCACGTGCCAGGACATGGAAGTCGCAATCCGACCGACAGCGATCGCAAGGCGCGAGCGCGGGCCGATATGGACCGCAATGAAGAATTCTTGTCAGGTTCGCCGTATCGTAGAATTGCCATCGTATTCCCACTCCAATTGAGAATCATGAACGTAGTGCTCATGTGGTGAGCACAGTGTTCGTTCGAGGGGCTGCTGTCAACAATCCAAGGAGAAGGATCCGAATGGGCCGCCGGGTCTAGCGGAGCGGAGCGAGAAGGATCACTCCACCCTCGATCGCCGGGGCTGCGCCTCTTCGTTACAGACGAAACGTCGCGCGGCTTGGAAGTGCCGTAGAAGCGCGCTTCATACGTGGCTCCCAACCAAGGCAGTTCCAATCGATGGCCTGACCTAGCAGCGCAGGCAGACGATTTCTTCTCGGACATGATGTTAACGCGACTGAAACCTGAAGCTAGGATTCATGCTTATCCCACCACGCTACACAGGGTCCGAAATTGTCATCGCCGCAGCCGCTTGCCGGATACCGAGTCATCATACAGCACAAGCCAGAGACGGCCGCGCAGCTCCGCGCGCTCTTCGTCGAGCTAGGGGCGACCGTCGTCTTAACCGAGAGCGCAAACGCGACGATCTCCGAGCTGGAGCGGAGCAGCGCTCGCTTCGTCGTCCTGGATTCGCACGACCTCGACGGCGGTCTCAACGATAGCGTCGCGTTGCGCGCATTCCAGATAAGCGTTGGCATCTGCTACAGCAAACCCCTCCCGCAGTACGGTCTGATAACGCTCGTTAATTGGATCGATATCGCGTCGCCGGCATCGGCCGTCATCGATCGCGCGCTCTTCTACAGGCGGACAAAATACCGTTCCCCGATCGAAGGGCTTCGGGATGGACCGCCTTTCCGATCCCTTTCGTAGAAATGGGGAACCCGTGGCACGAAGGCAGTGCCTCGAGATGCGGATGAAGACGGTGTCCGCGAAGCACGAGCGGCGCCGAAACAGCTCTCGCCCACCGCGGAGGCGTTCATGACGCTGATCCGGTCCGGGTGGAGCGGTCCCACCCGCGCCACGCGCGAGGGTGACAGTCAGCCGGAGGAAGCCCAGAAGCACTTTTATGATCGTCCACCAAACATTGCGAGGATGCTGCGGAGTTCAGGCCGTCTCACCAGAAGCGCGTCCTGACGGCGTCTTCAGAAGCGACCCGCGAGCGTCAGGCGTTGCTCTCACGGCCCAAAGCAGGCGCCTACAAGCTCGAGAAAATCCTTCGAGAGAGGACCCGGTCCTTTAACGTCGTTCGAAGCGGTGAAGCGTCAGCAGTCGCTTTTTACCTTTTCCCGATCCGAATTCACAAGAGGTGGGCGTCGAACACGGAAGATTCTTTTCGCCTCGCGTTTCATCCAAGGGGCGGGGACTGCTCCTTCGCAACCCGACGAGCAGTTTGGTGCCGAAGGCGGCCGCCGCACACCAGCTCTTACGTCGGGCCGGCGTCTCGGTCGAAATTTCGAGCCGCGGCTTCGATGTCGTCGATGATGGTGTCCAGGCGACGCTCGAGCGCCGAGCTCGGCGTCTCCGTCCATTCCAGCCGCCAGTCGTCGCTGAAGACCGGCGAATACGCGATCAGCTTCAAGCGGCCCGCCGCCACATGCATCATGCGCCGCAAGGTGTGGCCGCCGCGCTCCGCCGGAGAAAGCCGCACATACTCGGACTCCGACACGAAGCGGCCGCATCCAACGTAGTGCATCGGGCCGGTATTCGCAGATCTCGACGATCGCCAGACCCACCGGGAAGCGCCCGACATAAGCGACGGTGGGGCAGAACGGTGCAGAGTTTTTCACCGACCCCATACTCCGGTCCCTCCGCGGTCTGCCGTCGATCCACTTTCGTGCGGACGAAGACCTCGCACGGCGGTGCGATCCCGGCGCGATGGCCGCGCGCCGCGAGAGCGGCGAACAGTTCTGCGGCGAAGCTCAGACACTTGGGCAGGCAGGGCCGCGTCGTCGTCAGGTCGAGGAGCCCCTGCCGCCAGCGCGGCCGCAGGTAGGCTCCACCGCCAACCTGGAGAAACCAACGTCGGCGCTTCCACGAACCTGGAAAGCTCCAGGATGGTCAGGGTTACGACGCGGCACCGGTCGTCACGCTGGAGAGGGCCGCATATTCCCCGGTATGTGGACCTGAATCCATTAGACTCCTGATCATTTTGCTTACATAGTGAGCATGGAGTTTGTGCAGCTTTTAGGTAGGCTTCTAGGGTCGCTTCCCTTTCGGAGACGCATGGTCGAACGAGTGTCGACTCACCGGTGGGGCGGTGTGAACAAACGCGAGGACGGAAAGTTCGTAGGGACGGCCAGGCCACGCGGCACTCCAACTGCGAGAAAGCCGTCAGTCAGCGAGGAGAATAGAATCGCTGAGCGAATGGATTAATTCGAGTAAGGACGGCGGCGCCATGAAAAAGTGGGACCGCTGACAGGGAAGAATTCGCTCCGTCGCCTGTGGCTCTCAGTTCTGTTGTTGGCAGTCGCAAGAAAACGAGCTGTGACCGGAACCAGCCAAAACAATCATCAATTTTTTTGAAGATTCAAGTGACCGTGAGAGCCGAAAGGTATGGGACACAAACTGGGCCACGTACTGGGACACAAAGGATTCGTTGGCAAGACAAAACAATCAATAAAAACAACGCCCCAAGAAGGGGATGGTGCGGTCGAGAAGACTCGAACTTCCACGGGTTGCCCCACAGCGACCTCAACGCTGCGCGTCTACCAATTCCGCCACGACCGCATCGTGGTAGGTGCCGATTTGCGTCGGCGGGGCAGCATGTAGCAAAAGCATCTGGGGTGCACAAGGGCGATATGACAGTTTTTTTGAAAACCGCTCACAGCATTTGAATTGGCCCTGAAACGGGTCCATATAGCTGTCCTGCCGCCCCTTTTTTCACAGGCATTTCGGGGAGAGCGGCAAGGAATGGCCATGCTTCGCACCGATCTCGAATTCTCCATGCTTCCCCAACTCGGAACCCGGCCGGTACGCTGGCGCATCGCCGATGGCCTCGTTCCCTATGAGGAGGCGGTGGAGACGATGGAGCGGGAGGTGGCGGTGATATCAGATGGCGGTGATGAACTCGTCTGGCTCGTCGAACATCCGCCGCTCTATACTGCCGGCACCAGCGCCAATGCGATGGACCTTGTCCAGCCGAACCGGTTTCCGGTCTTTGCGACAGGGCGTGGCGGTGAATACACCTATCATGGACCCGGCCAGCGCGTCGCCTATGTCATGCTTGACCTGAAAAGGCGGCGCCAGGATGTGCGCGCCTTCGTCGCCGCCCTTGAAGATGTCGTCATCCGCACGCTCGACATGATGAATGTCCGCGGTGAGCGACGTGAAGATCGCGTCGGCGTCTGGGTGCGCCGGCCGGAAAAGCCGTTGCTGACCGATGGGACGATGGCTGAGGACAAGATCGCCGCTCTCGGCATAAGGCTGCGGAAATGGGTGACCTTCCACGGACTGTCGCTGAACGTCGATCCCGATCTCGATCATTTCGGCGGCATCGTGCCCTGCGGGATATCAGCCTATGGCGTGACCAGCCTCGTCGATCTTGGCCTGCCTGTGATGATGGCTGATGTCGATATCCGGCTGCGCGCCGCCTTCGAGGCGGTTTTCGGCGAAACGACGGGCGAAACCTGACTGATCACGGCGACCGGCGCAATTTGTATCGGAAAGATAGGCTGGTTTCGGACTTTTCTTAAGTGAAACAATGCTTCGTGGCAGATTTGGCGGTCGCGTAGCGTTGAGGTCGCTGTGGAGGAATCCGTGGAAGTTCGAGTCTTCTCGACCCACCATTTTCCTTCGGCGAAACGCTCGCCGGGCGCATTCTGCCGTGAGACTCGGCCATCGCTTCACTGTCAGATCTGAGTCAATGTTTTAACCTATAATTAGCGATTGAAGATATATACGACACCGCAGCTGTGTGAATATGGAAGTCCGAGGACAATGAGAAAAAAAGCAGCGGCAAGCTGGTCATTCCTCGATGTGCATTTCGCTCTCGATGTTATCGAGAAGGTTCTCATCGGCTATTTCTTCGTCGGGATTGTCATGCGTGTCCTGCCGCAGATGCAGGACAATCGGGCGATCATCGATTGCCTGCTGATCGTTTCGGAGAGCGCTGCCGTCTTCCTCATCCTGACCCGTCGGCCGACGAGAAATGCGTCGCTGCGCCTCTTTGATTGGACGGTCACCGCCATCGGGACGACCTCCCCGCTGCTTGCCGCGCCCTCCGCGACACAGTCGCTAGCGCCGCTCGCGTTCTGCGGGACCGCGATGGCACTCGGTTTTGTCCTGCAGATATCGGCAAAGCTGACATTGCTGCGAAGCTTCGGCCTCGTGCCGGCCAATCGCGGCGTCAAGATCGGCGGGCCTTACAAATTTATCCGCCATCCGATGTATGCGGGTTATCTGATGACACACATCGGCTTCTTCCTGGCCCATCCGAGCATTTGGAATTTTGCCATCTATGCGACGGCCCTAACCGCCCAATGTTTCCGCCTCCTGGCGGAGGAGCGTCTGCTCAAGCAGGATCCTGCCTACGAGGCCTTCATGGCCACGACCCGTTACCGGCTCGTTCCGTTCGTATTCTAAGACGACATAGAGATGGATTGAAAAAGAGAAGGGCCGGTTTCCGGCCCTTTCTTTTATCGGATCAATGGGTTGCGCGGCATGCTTCGGTGCGGGAAGCGCCGCTGTCGGCACCCTTGGTATGGGAGCCCTTCGGGCCGATCATGCTATGGCATGGAGGCAGCGGCGTGATGCTGGCCGTTGCGGTCTTGTCGACGGCAGGGGCGGCCATGGCGCTCGGTGCGAAGCCGTCGCTGTCATTGGTGTAGTCGTTGGAATAGGACGGGGCCTTGCGGCTGCTGTAGTGCACCGGGGCCGGCTTCGACGTCGGGCTCGGCGCGAAGCCGTCGCTGTCGTTGGTGTAATCGTCGGAATAGGTCGGCTGGGCGAAGGCAGCGCCTGCAAGGCTGACGGCGAACAGGGACGCGGCAAGGGCAAATTTGATGCGCATGGGTCTATCTCCTCAATCTACTGTTGAATTCGACAACATAAACTAACCCTCGGCACACACGAGTTCGCGCCCCAATTCAGGCAATTTTGTGATAATATGGCGACGTGCCCGCGACCTTTTGTCCAAATGAAATCACAGTGTTGTCAACGAAATTGACGTTCGCGTTACAGAAGCCGCCTAACAAAAATGGGCAATTGAGCTCACGAATAAGACAGCTGGTGCTACAATCGTAAATTGTTAACTTTTGGTAATGTTGGGAAGGGTCACTAACGGGAGGCGGCAGCCAGTTTCCCATTAGTGATCTATGCCTTTTGCGTGAAGTCAGTCCTCGTTCGGGATATGCGCATCGACACCGGTCAGCTGCAGTTTGTTGCGGACGTGACGGACGCCATCGACCGAAAGCGCGCCGAGTTCGACCTTCCGAGCGATGCCGATCGTCTCCACCGACCCTTCCAGGGTGACGACGTGACCATCCGCATGAACCTCGATACTGTCGAGGTCGACCTCAGGAATGTTTTCGAGATTGTCGTTCACCCGCGCTTCGAGGTCGTCGCTTTCATCGCGGTCGATGGTATCGGCGCGCAGCGAATCCTTCAGGCGATTCTCGTTGCCGTCCTCATCGGTGCCGTCGACCCGGAAGCCCCTGTTGGGATCGCTGTCGAAATTGGCCGCGGTCTCGCCATAAGGGCGGTTGGCGGGGTCGGCGCCGCTGCCGTCGGCATAGGGCCAGCCCTCATCGAGGTTGCGTTCTTCGAGGTCGCGATAATCCTCTTCACGGGAAAGCTCAGGCTTTTCCCGGTAAATCGGGGTCTTGTCACGGATCCTTGCCATTGCAGTCGCTCCTTGTTTCTTTGCTGGGTTTCTTTGCTGGAAACGCCGGCAGCGGCGAATGGTTCGGTGCGGACGGGGATTTGTCAGCCGTGATTGTCAGCCCTGCGCCTTCTCCCATTTCTTCACGAGACGGTCGCGTTTCAGCCGTGAGAGGCGCTGCAGCCAGAAAATGCCATCGAGTTGGTCGACCTCGTGCTGAATGCAGACGGCAAGGAAATCTTCGGCACCGTCCTCGTGCACGGCGCCTTCGGCATCCTGATAGCGGAAGCGGATCGCCCGCGGGCGCGTGACTTCGTCGGTCGCACCGGGCATGGAGACGCTGCCTTCAGTATGGCTCATCGTCTCCTTCGAAAACCAGGTGATATGAGGATTGACGTAGAGGCGCACGCCGTCGGCCTTGTCGAGTTCCAGCACCGTGACACGGTTGAAGACGCCGATGTGGGCGGCGGTGATGCCGACGCCAGGGGCTGCGCGCATCGTCGCCAGCAGGTCGTCGGCAAGCGCGGCGAGCGAGGAATCGAAGGCCGTCACCGGCGCGCAGACAGTCTTCAGGCCCGGATGTGGATAGCGCAGAATCGGACGGATGGGCATGGGGCAGGCTTCCTCTGCTTGGACGGGTGAGGAAACTATCGCCGGCCGCAGGCATTGTCATCACCAAGCACGGTTTGCCGCTTTACGACACGGGTGCTTTGGGCTAGCAGGAGCCAAGAATTCCGGCTGCGGGAGCCTCGCGCGGGATTCGCTTATCCGCTTGTTGATAATGTGTTTTCGGCCGACATTTGCGAATGCGGCGCGGCAGTCGTTGAAATTCGAACCAGATGCGAGGGCGGCAGATGACGACGACCGATGAGGAAGACCGCATTCGCAGGCGTCCCGATGACGAGGACGCCGATATCTACGACGAGGACGGCAATGTCCGCAGCGATTTCCTGGCGCTCGTCGGCGCTGCGATCGCCGACCGCGATACGCTGTTCCTGCGCCAGAACGTTGCCCGTCTGCATGAATCGGAAATAGGCGACCTGTTGGAATCGATCCAGCCGGATCAGCGCCTGGCGCTGGTGCGCCTGCTCGGCGACGATTTCGACATGACGGCGCTGACCGAGGTCGACGAGGCGATCCGCCGTGAAATCGTCGACCAGATGCCGAATGCGCAGATCGCCGCCGCGATCGGCGAGCTCGATTCGGACGATGCCGTCTACATTCTCGAGGACCTCGACAAGGAGGACCGGGAGGAGATCCTCGCCCAGCTGCCGTTCACCGAACGGGTGCGGCTGCGCCGGGCGCTCGACTATCCCGAAAGCTCGGCCGGGCGCCGCATGCAGACGGAATTCGTCGCTGTGCCGCCATTCTGGACGGTGGGGCAGACGATCGACTACATGCGCGACGAGGAGGATCTGCCCTATTCCTTCTCGCAGATCTTCGTCATTGATCCGACCTTCAAGCTGCTCGGCGCCGTCGATCTCGATCAGATCCTGCGCACCAAGCGGCAGACGAAGATCGAGCAGATCATGCGCGAGACCAACCATCCGGTTCCGGCCGAGATGGACCAGGAGGAGGCCGCCCAGCTCTTCGAGCAGTACGACCTTCTCTCGGCCGCCGTCGTCGACGAAAACGGCCGGCTGGTCGGCGTGCTGACCATCGACGACGTCGTCGACGTCATCCACGAGGAGGCAGATGAGGACATCAAGCGCCTCGGCGGCGTCGGCGACGAAGAGCTGTCGGACAATGTGCTCTCGACGGTGCGTTCGCGCTTCCTGTGGCTTTTGATCAATCTCGGCACGGCGATGCTGTCGGCAAGCGTGATTGGCCTGTTCGACGCCTCGATCGAGAAGATGATCGCGCTTGCGGTGCTGATGCCGATCGTCGCCTCGATGGGCGGCAATGCCGGCACGCAGACGATGACGGTGACGGTACGCGCGCTCGCCACCCGCGATATCGACATCTACAATGCCGGCCGCATCATCCGCAGGGAGGCGGGTGTCGGCATCCTGAACGGCATCGTCTTTGCGACCATCATGGGCGCGATCGCCGGCACGTGGTTCCACGACTATCAGCTGGGCGGGGTGATTGCGGCGGCGATGATCATCAACCTGATGGCGGCAGCTCTTGCCGGCATCCTGCTGCCGCTGCTGCTCGACAAGATGGGGGCCGACCCGGCGATCGCCTCTTCCGTCTTCGTCACGACGGTGACGGACTGTACCGGCTTCTTCGCGTTTCTCGGCATCGCCACATGGTGGTTCGGCATCTGACCGGCTGCCGAAATTGACTATTACGTAAAAGTCAATATTATCGCCTGTGATGACGGGGAAGACATGCCGGTGAACAAATTTTATAGCATAACGGAGCTGACGCGCGAATTCGGGGTCTCGACGCGCACGCTCCGCTTCTACGAGGATGAGGGACTGATCCATCCGGAGCGACGCGGGCGCACCCGTCTGTTCCGGCAAGCCGACCGGCGGCTCATCGCCGAAATCCTCCGCGGCCGGCGCATCGGCTTCACCATCGCCGAAATCCGCGAGATCATCCAGGTCTACAAGGAGCCGCCGGGCGAACTTGGCCAGCTGAAGCTCCTGATGAAGCGCGTCGATGAAAAGCGCGACGACTTGCGCCAGAAGCGCAAGGATATCGACGACACGCTGACGGAACTCGACGCTATCGAAGAGACCTGCCTCGGCCGCCTCGCCGAAATCGGCGTCACCACTTGATCACCCCTGTATTGTCGGTTGAATTCATTCAGCCTCGGCGCTGCATTCGGCGGCAATCGTCTGGACCCGCTCGTCGTTTTGTATATCGATCGCGCCCGCCTGAAGCGGCGTGAACAGGGCTTGCGCCTGCAATTTCTCCAGCGTGCACTGGCAGAAGCTGCGGCAGAGCGCTTCGCCTTGCTGCATGACGCAAGCGGAGTTGCATTGCCTTAGGTAAGTCGCAACCGGATCCGGCGCCTGCGGTGGGACGACGAGGGACAGCCCATAGGCGATAGCGATCAACACCGGCTGGTGGATGAGGTAAAAGGCAAGGCTGTGGCGGCCAAGCCTTGCCGGCCACCAGGAGCCGGTGCCGATGGCGGCAAGCCGGTGCAGCAGCCTGGT
Source organism: Rhizobium leguminosarum (assembly GCF_002953715.1). Taxonomy (GTDB): domain Bacteria; phylum Pseudomonadota; class Alphaproteobacteria; order Rhizobiales; family Rhizobiaceae; genus Rhizobium; species Rhizobium leguminosarum_V. The sequence goes on along the minus strand of NZ_CP025012.1, from coordinate 2,011,133 downwards.
TTTGATGGCGATCGAGGCGATACTCAATCCAGCGAAAAAGGGCGTTGCCCAGGGAAACAGCGGCACGTAGTCGTTGGACCGTTCCGGCATCACCGCAAGGCCGATCCAGGCGAGATATCGGGGATCGAAGAAGGATGAGCGCAGCAGGCCGGGCGGGCCGAAATTATCGGTGATCCAGGCAGCAAAGAGCGCAAGCGTGGCGATGAGGGTGAAGGCGAGCGGCAGTCTCAAGAAAACGATGCCGATAAGCGTGAGCACCGCGATACAATGCAGGATGCCGAAATAGATCCACTCGTCCGGCATCGCGATGCGCGTGGCGATCGAGATCACCGCGGCTGCCGCGGCAATCATGCCGAAGCGCTTCCAGAAGGAGGGCCAGCGAATCTCGGGCTTGCTCGAGAGCACCAGGCTGATGCCGACGATGAAGAGAAAGGTCGTGGCGATCGCCCGGGCATAGATCTTCAGCCAGCCGGTCTCGGCCGTGCCCGGCGCGAGATAGCCCATGAACTCCATATCCCAGCTGAAATGGTAGCTCGCCATGGCGATCAGCGCGACGCCGCGCGCCGTATCCAATAGACCGATGCGCGGTGGCCTTGCCGCCGCATCGGTTTCCGTTGCCGGCAATCTCATCAAAGTCCCTCGGGCAAATCACGTCCGTCGCTCGACGGCATATCGCGGCGAATAGCAGAAAGGTGGAGATTTGATGGCGGGCCGGCATCCATGATCGCCAGTCGCGCCTCCGAGAAGAATTGCCGCCGTGCCAGCACGAAGATGACGATCGCCGTCGTCAGCATAAAGACATAAGGGTTGATGAACCAGCCGAGATAACCGATCGACAGGAAGATCGCCCTGAGGCCCTCGTTGAAATTGCTGCCGGCAATGACATTCATGCGGATGACGCGTTCGGCGGCCCGCTCGGCGGCGATGATGTCGCGCTCGCTGTCGCGCATCATCGGGATCGAGCCGAAGAGAATGGTGCAATAGTTGAACAGTCGGTAGGACCAGCCGAACTTGAAGAAGGCATAGCCGAAAAGCGCTGCCAGCCCGCCGACCTTCATCTCGAAGACGGCATGGCCGCCATGGAAGACGAAGGGCAGGTCGGCGAAGACGGCGTCGACTTTCTCCGTCGCGCCGAGCAAAGCAAAGCAGCTGCCGATCGCGAAGATCGAGGTCGAAGCGAAGAAGGCGGTGCCGTTCTGCAGACCGGCCATGATCTGCGTATCGATCATCTTCAGGTCGCGGCGCAGCGAATTATAGATCCACTCCCGGCGCCGTTCGGTCATCGCATGGGTCAGGCTGGTGCGCCCGAAGAAGGTGCGGCCGTGCAGCAGCCAGGAATAGCCCATCCAGACAAAGGCAAAGAAGGCCAGAGCGATATAGTCCGCCGTCGTCATCAGTGATTCAGTCTCCGCATGAACGCAGCCAGTATGCCGCAAGTCGGATTATGCCGTATGGCCGAGTTCGGCGGCTTTACGCGGGCTTTTGGCCATGCGGCAGTTCGGCATAATCGAGCCGTCGGGAAACGACAAGGCTTGGTGGACAGCGGACTGGCATCTTCTGGAACTAATGACAACAATGCGGTCATCCGTCAGCTTGGGGATTAGGGATGGAACCCAAAGAAGGAGAAAAGGACGGCGCTATCCCTCCAGCGCCTCAATCATCCCCACCCGCGTCGCATGACACACCCTTGCTTGCACCGAATTCACTTCATCCATCGTCCCGCGAAGGACCTTCATACCGCCGGTCAGGCCGCTCGATCGTTCAGGGCCTTCGGTTTCCAATTCCATGGAAGCAATTGCTCCAGTGCTTTGCCGCCCGGAGAAGTTGGCGTACCGCGGTCGCGGACGATGGATATCGCCCCCGTCCAATGGGTGAGCAGGCAGGTGACGGTTGAGGCAGGGGGGCCGGCTAGCAACGGAAATCAATATCATGACCGGCGAAACTGTTTGCGGGTCACTAAACAGTTCTAACGCGAGAACGCCCGCTACTGCATCGATCCGCTAGCGAGCGCGCTCTCCAGCCGCTGATCATGCTTCGCTCACATGGCTAAGCCGGCTCATCCCAAACAAAGAAGACGGAACTACGTCTCTGACGCCGGTACGGCTCGATGCCTCTCACGCCGTTGGATCATTGATAAGTGCATAGTTGCTATCCACAAAGATAGGCGGGATCTCGATCAGCGAGGCGCCTTTGGCTCCATGGTCGATGACCTCGAATACGGCGTTCAGCATGCCCTGGACGTCCTGCCGCACCATCTCGATCTCGTCGCCGAGCAGTGCCGCAAAGGGGTCCCAGTCGAAGCAGCCTATGACCGGGGTGTGATTGACATAGTGCCCGGAGCGCTTGATCCAACGCATGACGCCTTCGAGCGAAATAGTAGAATTCACGAACATGCCGCTCGGCAGCTCACGCTCTGCCATGGCCAGCGCCTGAAGAGACATCTCGGCTTTTTCCGGAGCGTATCCGCAGGTCAGGATATGCCTCTCGTCGACCGCTACACCGATATCGGCATGGGCCGCGCGAAAGCCGCGCACGCGCTCCACTGTGTTGTGATCGCTGCCTCGGCCACCGATGAAGAGAAGCGGGCGAGCCGCGCCCAACTTGCGCTCGCTGTTGACGAGAATGCGCCGCGTCAATTCTCGGGCGCCGGTGAAATTGTCGGAAATGATGGAAGGCGCTTTGGTGCCAGGCAGATCGAGATTGAGGCTTCCGACGCCCGCGGCCCCGCAGATATCACTGATGCGGTCGGGATCCGTGGCGCCGGTCGAGACCAGCCATTCGACCTGATAGGAAAGCATGGTCCGGGCCGCTTCGACCTCCAGTTCAGGGTCGCGGCGTGTGCAGGTGATGATCGGGAAAAGACCCCGCTCGCGTGCCATGGTTTCGAAGGTCTCGACAATTGATCCGAAATAGCGGTTGTCGTATTTGGGCACGATCATGCCGATGATTTTCGACTTCTCTCGTCGAAGCAGGCTGGCCTGCATGTTGATGGCATAACCCTGCTCCTCCGCTAGCCGGGTGATTTTCTCCGCCAATTGGCTGCTGATTCTGCGCTTCTTCCAGTTCCCGTTCAGCACGGCGCTGACAGCGCTGGCCGACGTTCCCGCAAGCTCGGCCAGATCATAGATCGTGGTCTTTTTTATCGGCCTGTCCTGATTCACTGATATCTCCACTTCGATCGCAGCTTGACATTATTGAAGGAAGGTGGCAATTGTTGCTTCATCGATTGAGCAACGTTGCTCAATCGATGAATTTGGTTGGCTGTGGAGAGTCGACCGGGAGGTGTCCGGGAAAATCCACGATCATGACCCGCGTCGACTTGGTCGCCGAGGGCGGTGATATGCACGCTTTGCTGCCTCTGCAGCACGGCTTGAGGAGAGGCTTGGGCATGAAACCGGAACGCGCCTCTCGGCACGGGTTTATGCATTCAAAAAGGAGGAAAACATGAAATTCCGTTCAATGATGATGGTGTCGGTTGCTGCCGCCGCCATGTTTGCCGGTTCGGCCTATGCGCAGGAGGCCGCTACGGTCGCATTCCTGATGCCGGACCAGGCGTCGACGCGCTACGAGAAGCATGACTATCCTGGGTTCAAGGCGGAGATGGAGAAGCTGTGCGCGAAATGCACGGTCATCTACCAAAATGCCAATGCCGATACGGCGCTTCAACAGCAGCAGTTCAATTCGGTCATCGCCCAGGGCGCCAAGGTTGTCGTGATCGACCCGGTCGACTCGGCCGCTGCGGCTGCGCTCGTCGAGATCGCACAGTCCCAGGACGTCAAGGTCATTGCCTATGACCGTCCGATCCCTGCCAAGCCGGCGGATTTCTACGTGTCCTTCGACAATGAAGGCATCGGCCATGCCATCGCCGAGTCGCTGGTTCAGCATCTCAAGGCAGGCGGCGTTGCAGAGGGCGCCGGGCTGCTGCAGATCAATGGCTCTCCGACCGACGCGGCGGCGGGTCTTATCCGTGACGGTATCCATCGGGGCCTGAAGGATTCCGGCTACAAGACACTTGCGGAATTCGACACGCCGGAATGGGCGCCGCCGAAGGCCCAGGAATGGGCCGCCGGTCAGATCACCCGCTTTGGCGCAGATATCAAGGGTGTTGTCGCCGCCAATGACGGCACGGGCGGCGGCGCGATCGCTGCCTTCAAGGCTGCAGGCGTAAACCCTGTTCCGCCCATCACCGGCAATGACGCGACGATCGCGGCCTTGCAGCTGATCATCTCCGGCGACCAGTACAACACGATTTCCAAACCGTCGGAAATCGTGGCTGCCGCTGCCGCAAAGGTGGCGGTACAGCTTCTGAAGGGCGAAAAGCCGAAGGCGAAGACCTCGCTTTACGACACGCCGTCCGAACTCTTCGTGCCGGCCGTCGTGACGGCAGACAACATCAAGGCAGAAATCTTCGACAAGAAGATCCAGACTCCTGAAGAGGTCTGCACCGGTGAATACGCCGAAGGCTGCAAGAAGCTCGGCATTACCAAGTAATAGTTCTCCCAAGATCTCCGGCCGCGCCAAGGCGTGGCCGGAGATACCCCCGAACCTAAAAAGAGCGTCAAACCATGGTGCAAGAACACAGGGCGAACCCGGAGAAAGGCACTCCCATTCTCCGGCTCACCAATATCTCAAAGAATTTTGGTGCAGTGTCGGCGCTGAGCGATATTGATCTGGAAGTGCGCGCCGGCGAAGTCGTTGCTCTCGTCGGAGACAATGGCGCCGGCAAGTCGACCCTGATCAAGGTTCTGGCAGGTGTGCACCAGCCGTCGTCCGGAAAAATCGAGTTCTGTGGCCAGGAAGTGTCGCTCGACAGTCCAAGCCGTGCCCTTGAACTCGGCATTGCCACAGTGTTCCAGGATCTGGCCCTCTGCGAGAATCTCGACGTCGTCGCCAATCTTTTCCTGGGCCATGAACTGTCGCCGTGGAATCTCGATGAAATCGCGATGGAGGTCCGCGCCTGGACGCTCTTGAAAGAGCTGGCGGCGCGCATTCCATCGGTGCGAGAGCCGATTGCTTCGCTGTCGGGTGGCCAGCGCCAGACAGTTGCCATCGCGCGATCCCTGCTTCTCGACCCGAAAATTATCATGCTCGACGAACCGACCGCGGCTCTCGGCGTGGCGCAGACAGCAGAGGTGCTGAACCTCATCGAACGCGTCCGTGATCGCGGGTTGGGCGTCATCATCATCAGCCACAACATGGAAGATGTGCGTGCGGTTGCCGACCGCATCGTTGTCCTGCGCCTCGGGCGCAACAACGGCATCTTCACTCCAGACGCATCCAATCAGGAACTCGTCGCATCCATCACCGGAGCCACGGAAAACTCCGTGTCGCGCCGCCTGGATCGTAAGATGGGCCACAACGAAAGCAGCGGGAGCATCGCATGAGCGAGAATATGTCAAACAAGGATCAGGCGCTCGACCGCGGCGACATCAGGGTCAAACATGATGATGGCCTGGCCGGCATGCTCAGGAGTTTTGTTAATCGCGTTCGCTCCGGCGATCTCGGCATGCTGCCGGTGGCGGTGGGGCTGATCGTTATCTCAACGGTCTTCAGCATTCTCAACCCGATCTTCCTGGCACCGAACAATCTCGTGAATCTGCTGTTCGATTGCGCGACGGTGGGCATCATCTCGCTCGGCATCGTCTGCGTCCTGCTGTTGGGCGAGATCGACCTGTCTGTCGGCTCGATGAGCGGCCTGTCATCGGCTATCATCGGTGTGCTCTGGGTCAATTCGGGTCTGCCTGTCATCGTCGCGATCTTCGCGGCGCTCGTCACCGGCGCTTTTGTCGGCGCGCTCTACGCCATGATGTACAACCGGCTGGGCATGCCGAGCTTCGTTGCCACGCTTGCAGGCCTACTCGCACTCCTGGGTTTGCAGCTCTATATCCTTGGCGCGACCGGAAGCATCAATCTTCCCTATGCCTCACCCCTGGTGCGCTTCGGTCAGATCCTGGTGATGCCGGACTGGATGTCACATATTCTGGCATTGGTGCCGGGTCTCGTCATGGTCATTGCCGGCTTTGCCATTCGCAAACGCAGGCAATCGGTCAATCTCTCCTCGCGACCATTGAGTAATCTCCTGGTCAAGGTGGCCGTGCTGACGGTCGCTCTGGAATTCGCTGTTTATTATCTGAACCTCGGCCGCGGCGTGCCGTGGATGTTCGGCCTGTTCGTCGCGCTGGCCGTCATCTTGAACTATGCACTGACGAAGACGCAGTGGGGGCGGTCGATGTTCGCCGTCGGCGGAAACCGTGAAGCGGCCCGCCGCTCGGGTATCAATGTCCGTCGCATCTACCTGAGCGCCTTCATGCTGTGCTCGACCCTGGGCGCCCTCGGTGGCATCCTCTCGGCATCTCGCCTGGCATCGTCCAGCCAGCAGGCCGGCACCGGCGACGTCAATTTGAATGCGATCGCGGCAGCCGTCATCGGCGGGACAAGCCTGTTTGGCGGTCGTGGCAGCGCTTACTCGGCCCTGCTCGGCATCATTGTCATCCAGGCGATCTCCAATGGCCTTACCCTGCTCAATCTCAATTCGTCCCTGCGCTACATGATCACCGGCGCGGTGCTGGCGATTGCTGTCATCGTCGATTCGCTTGCGCGCCGTTCGCGTGTCAGCCATGGCCGTGCCTAACAATAAACTGGAGGAAATCTCATGGCTGAACTCATGAAGGGCAAAGTTGCCGCAATCACCGGCGCCGCATCGGGCATCGGTCTGGAATGCGCCCGTACCCTGCTGGCGGAAGGCGCAACCGTAGTGCTGATCGACCGGGCCAAGGACAAGCTCGAAGCGCTGTGCTCGGAACTCGGAGACCGAGCCAAGCCGCTGGTGGTCGATCTGCTCGACGGTAAGGAATTGTCCGGCATTCTGCCGCGCATTCTCGAGGTCGCCGGCAGTCTCGACATCTTCCATGCCAATGCCGGTGGCTATATTGGCGGTCCGGTCGCGGAAGGCGATCCGGATGCCTGGGACCGGATGCTCAACCTCAATATCAACGCCGCCTTCCGCTCGGTTCACGCGGTGCTGCCGCACATGATCGCGCAAAAGTCGGGCGACATCCTGTTCACCAGTTCGATTGCCGGTGTCGTGCCGGTTGTCTGGGAGCCCATATACACGGCGTCGAAATTCGCAGTTCAGGCTTTTGTTCATTCGACCCGCCGACAGGTCGCAAAGGATGGGGTACGCGTGGGCGCAATTCTGCCTGGTCCGGTGGTCACCGCTCTGCTCGACGACTGGCCGAAGGCCAAGATGGAGGAAGCGCTTGCCAATGGCAGTCTGATGCAGCCGAAGGAAGTGGCCGATGCCGTGCTCTTCATGCTGTCTCGCCCTCGCAACGTCACCATCCGCGACCTCGTCATCCTGCCCAACAGCGTCGATCTCTAATCGACGCCGACGGCATCTTCCCAACATCCCAACATATGCAAGAGCCAACATCATGATCGACGCAGCGAACACCACAGCGCCCGCCTCACGCTATCTCATCGGCGTCGACGTCGGCACTGGAAGCGCGCGTGCCGGGCTCTTTGATCTGGCGGGCCGGCTGCTGGCGGTGGCCAAGCGCGACATTTCCCTCTTCCGGGAAGCCGGCACCATTGTCGAGCAGTCGAGTACTGAAATCTGGGATGCCGTCTGTACTGTTATCCGCGAGGTGGTCATGGCTGCCGGGGTGGATACGGCGGCGATCATTGGTCTTGGTTTTGATGCGACATGCTCGCTGGTCGTCCTCGGCGAGGGCGGCCGCCCTCTCGCTGTCGGTGCATCGGAGGATCCCAACCGCGACATTATCGTCTGGATGGACCACCGTGCTGTCGCCCAGGCGGAACGGATCAACGATATGGGGCACGATGTCCTGCGATATGTGGGCGGGCGGATTTCGCCCGAGATGGAGACGCCGAAGATCCTTTGGCTAAAGGAGAATCGTCCGGAAACCTTCGATGCGGCGTGGCAATTTTTCGACCTCGCCGATTTCCTTACTTGGAAGGCAACCGGCGACCTTGCGCGTTCCACCTGCACCGTGACCTGCAAATGGACCTATCTTGCCCACGAGCAAAGATGGGACCGGACCTATTTTCAAGAGATCGGTCTCAGGTCACTTGCCGACGAAGGCTTCGCCCGGATTGGCACGCGCATCGTCGAGCCAGGAACACCGCTAGGGCAGGGACTGACGGCGGAGGCTGCGAGGGCCTTGGGATTGCTGCCAGGAACTCCAGTCGCCGCTGGTATGATCGACGCTCACGCTGGCGGCATCGGCACCGTTGGTATTGGTGGCCGCCCGGGTGCCAATCTCGCCTATGTCTTCGGAACCTCGTCCTGTACCATGACTTCGACCATCGAGCCCGTCTTCGTGCCGGGTGTTTGGGGACCGTATTATTCAGCCATGGTGCCTGGCATGTGGCTCAATGAAGGGGGACAAAGCGCTGCCGGTGCCGCGATCGATCAACTGCTGGCGTTTCATCCCGCCGCAGTCGAAGCGCATGGGATGGCAGAACAACGACATGTGCCGCTGCCGGTCCTGATCGCAAACGCCGCCTTTGAAAAAGCCGGCACCACGTCGGAGGCCGTACGTCTGGCGAGGGGCCTGCATGTCGTTCCAGAATTTCTTGGCAATCGCGCACCTTTTGCCGATCCGCATGCCCGAGCGGTGATCGCAGGCCTTGGCATGGAACGCGATTTCGACAATCTCGTGGCGCTGTATGTGGCAGGGCTCTGTGGCATCGGTTACGGTCTGCGACAGATCATCGAGACCCAAGCTCAGTCCGGTGCGCATATCGAGAACGTCGTCATCAGCGGCGGTGCGGGGCAGCATGAACTGGTCCGACAGATACTTGCCGACGCCTGTGGCGCGCCGGTGGTGGGGACCGTATCGGAAGAGCCGGTTCTGCTTGGTTCGGCTATCCTTGGAGCGGTGGCAGGCGGTGCCTTTCCGGACGTAGTCTCGGCGATGAAACGGCTCTGCAGTCCCGCGCATGTTTATAGGCCGGCGGTGGGCGTGTTGGCGGAGATTCATGCCAAACGCTACTCGGCCTTTGCTGACTTGCAGAAGCTGGCCAGAGGGCTGAAAGATAATTGAGTTTTGCTCAAAGCCGCCCCGGCGGTCGCGAAGTCGCCGCCGGCAAATACACCGGCTAGAGCGGGGATTGTTTTAGGTCCGTTCACATCCGACTTCGCTGAAGTAGTTTTGGCACTCTTCGGGCGTGACCCGGTGGTCTCCCGCAGTCGCCCGCGGCTTTTGCCCGCCGTCTGGCACGACAACCACGTGTCACCGCACCAACAACGCGCTCACGAAGATCATCCGAAAAAGGTCTCGCCATCCAGGCCGGCCTTCTTCACCGGCCAGAACGGTGAATCTGATTTGCACAGCAAAGGGAATCCCTATTCCGACCAAAACAATCCCGCTCTGGTAGTGCCACACCAGTCTAGAAGCGCACGAGCAGGGCGCCGCGTTAACCGCTTGTAAAGTCGTGATAGCCAATTGTTCATGACTGAAAACCTGATTCAAAAGTGACCCATGAGCCGGCCGGATTACATTCCCAGTCTCGATGGCCTGCGCGGTGTCGCTGCGCTTCTGGTCGTTGAAGCCCATATTGGCTTTATCTTTCCAATCACAGCGCCGCATCTCGTGACGCTGGGCGACGAAGCTGTCGGTTTGTTTTTTGCTCTGAGTGGCTTCCTGATGGCTCATCTCTACGGCTCACGGCCGGTGACGAGAGAAAACGTGTTGGATTTTCTTGTGAGCCGCTTTGCTCGCATCTATCCAGTTTACCTGGCGGCCGTCGTTTTCGTGGCGATGCTGTCGATCATGCAAAATCTGGATTTTGTTCAGCCTATCGTTGGCGTCACAGATTTTGCGCGTCATGTCTTTCTTCTCGGCTCGAGTGGTGTTTTCTGGTCGATACCACCCGAGATCCAATTCTACCTGCTCTTTCCTGTCCTGTGGCTTTGCCTGGCCCAACCGCAGCGCTATAGCGGCGTGATTGTCGGCCTCGCGGTGGTCGTCATCGTGGATGGCCTGGTTGAATTGCCAGGCCCGGGAATAATGCTCGTCTCCAAGCTTCCTTACTTTCTTTTCGGCGCAATTGCCGGGGTGATGCATTCCTACTGGAAAGGATGGATTCCATCTGCCCTCACAGGAATTTTAACGCTTTTCCTTCTGGCGGTGTTCTTCACTTACAGGCATATCTTGTCGGGCTTTTCCCCTGAATTTTGGAGCCTGCAAAGTGCGGTGGCTGCGGCCGTCATTGTCGCGCTCGTCGCTCGACAGCCGCCCATCGCTGCCCATGTCCTGGCAGCCGCACCAGTACGGTTTCTAGGGAAGATCAGCTTTTCACTTTACCTTTTTCATGTCCCCATAATGTTCCTGGCGCGTCTGACTTTTGGTGCCTTGTTGCCGGAACCGGCGCTCATCGTGGTAACGCTTTTCGTTGCGGCAGTCGGGGCATGGTTCATCCACGAGACGATCGAGGTTCCCGGTCGGCGGCGGCTGGTCCTGCTATGGCAGGATAATCGCTCGCGGATGGTTTCGCGCGAGACTCCGGCTGATCAAATGGACCGCGCGATCCTCAACCTGCAACAGATCGAAAAGCGCCTGCAGAGCGGCGCAACTTCAACCATGGCCGATCAACGACAAATCTCGACGACGCCCGAACCCTGGGATGGAGCAGACGGCACGGTCATTCAAGATGAACGCGACGAGAAGCTTCGCGCATAGTTCAGCTAAGTTCTTGGGCGAGTCCGATGAGAAGCCCTCCAGGCCCGCGGATGTAGCAGAGCCGATAGGTGTCCTGATAGTCCACGACTTCGCCGACGAGCTGCGCGCCGCGCTTGCTGAGCCTCTCAAGCGTCTCGTCGATGTCATCAAGGGCGAACATGACGCGGAGGTAGCCCAGAGCGTTCACCGGGGCATTGCGGTGATCCGCAACGGCAGGCGGCCTGAGGAAGCGGGAGAGCTCGAGCCGGCTGTGGCCATCAGGCGTGCGCATCATGGCAATCTCGACGTGCTGATCGCCCAGTCCTGTCACACGTCCAGCCCATTCTCCTTCGATCATGGCCCGCCCTTCGAGCTCGAGGCCGAGGTCGCGAAAGAAATCAATCGTCTCTTCGAGGTCATCGACGACGATTCCCACGTTGTCCATCCGTTTGAGCGCCATGTGTCCAATCTCCCAATCTACAAGGTGTCGTCTAGTATCGACGTCAGCAGGACATTGGGAGTCGGAGCAGACTGTCAAGATAAGGCAACCACCAGTTCTTCCTCCGCATAGGCTTCATTGAATGCAGCAATGAGTGGCAAGGCGGACACTTGGTTCAGCGCATGACTCCGAAAATCGGATTCGATTTTCGTGAAGGATTATGCGCACACTCAAAGTGCCTGCGCGTCCTATTGGACACTCGGCGCTCCAGTGTACAGCCGGAATGTCGCACCGGCTCCATGCGATGTCGGTGTGCTGCACGGATTCGAAACCGACCTCGCTTAAGCTTGCATGCTCATCTTCAGAAGGCGCACCCATGTTTCTCTCGGTATTCGATGTCTTCAAGATTGGTGTCGGGCCGTCGAGCTCGCACACGATGGGTCCGATGTCGGCGGCCAACCGGTTTCTCGAGCTGATCCTGTCGAACGAATGGCCGCGCCCGTCATCCGGCGCACAGGTCACAGCCATCAAGGTCAGCCTGCACGGTTCGCTCGCCCATACCGGTATCGGCCACGGCACGGGCAGGGCTGTCATTCTCGGGCTGATGGGCGAGGCGCCCGACAGCGTCGATCCCGACAAAATGGACGGCATCGTCGACACGGTGGAGCGCACCGGCCGCATCACGCCGGAAGGCCATCCCGGCTATCAGTTCCAGCCGAAAACCGACCTGATCTTCGACAAGAAACAGCCGCTGCCGGGGCATGCCAACGGCATGGTCTTTTCCGCCTATGACAGGGACGGCCGGCTGCTCGTCAAGCGCATTTATTATTCGGTCGGCGGCGGCTTCGTCGTCACCGACACCGAGCTGGAGCAGATGCGGGCGAAGAAGAACGCGGTTGGCGGCACGCGCGTACCTTATCCCTTCTCCACCGCCAAGCAGATGCTCGAGATGGCAGAGCGCTCCGGGCTTTCGATCGCGCAGATGAAGCGGGCGAACGAAGAAAGTCAGCGCAGCCCCGAGGAGCTCGATCAGGGGCTCGACCGCATCTGGGAGGCGATGCGTTCCTGCATCGAGCGCGGCCTCAAGGTCGAGGGCATCATGCCGGGCGGTCTCAACGTCAAGCGGCGCGCGCGCAGGATTCACGACAAGCTGGAAGAGGAATGGCGCAGCAACCGCATCAACCCGTTGCTCGCCAACGACTGGCTGAGCGTCTATGCGATGGCCGTCAACGAGGAGAATGCGGCCGGCGGGCGCGTCGTCACGGCGCCGACCAACGGCGCGGCCGGCGTCATTCCGGCAACGATCCGCTATTACGAGCATTTCCACGAGGACTGGGACCAGAATGGCATCCGCGACTATCTACTGACGGCTGCCGCCATCGGCGGCATCATCAAGCACAATGCCTCGATCTCGGGCGCCGAGGTCGGCTGTCAGGGCGAGGTGGGCTCGGCGGCGGCGATGGCTGCCGCGGGCCTTGCCGCGGTCATGGGCGGAACGCCGGAGCAGATCGAGAACGCCGCCGAAATCGCGCTCGAACATCATCTCGGCATGACCTGCGATCCGATCGCGGGCCTCGTGCAGGTTCCCTGCATCGAGCGCAACGCGCTTGGCGCCGTCAAGGCCGTCACGGCAGCCTCGCTCGCCATCAAGGGCGACGGCCAGCATTTCGTGCCGCTCGACGCCTGCATCGAAACAATGCGCCAGACCGGGCATGACATGAGCGAGAAATACAAGGAAACCTCGACCGGGGGGCTCGCCGTCAACGTCGTCGAATGCTGAGTTTGTGGATGCTTGATGCTTGAAGCTTGACGCTCGCTGCCAAAAGGATTTCAACGGCAGCATGGCATTGCATCTCATCAAACTCTGTGTCGGCGCCGACTCGATAGACGATCTGCGCGAATGGGTGGCGGAACGCTCATTGCGCGCCATCGCCGCCGGCCTTGAGCCGCATTCGGTGCACACGACGCGCATGGCGCCGAAACGGATGGAGGAGCTGCTTGACGGCGGCTCGCTCTATTGGGTGATCAAGGGGCAGGTGCAGGCGAGGCAGAAGCTGCTCGACATCGAGACATTCACCGACGGCGAGGGGATTTCGCGCTGCCGCCTGATGCTCGGCCCGGAGGTCATCGAGACGGCCGTGCAGCCGAAGCGTCCGTTCCAGGGCTGGCGTTATTACACTGAGGATGACGTGCCGCGCGACCTGACAAGCCTTGGCGCCGGCGTTGCGGAAATGCCCGCGGATCTCCGCCGCGAGCTTACGGACCTTGGTCTGCTCTAATTCCCGAAAATCGGAGCCGGTTTCCGGAAAGGTTTATGCGCGGATTAAACATTCTCCGCGCGTCTTTTCGGACGCGCGGCGTTCTGCAGTTCAGCGCAGGCGCAGTTGCACCGGCGCGCTGCCGTCCGGCGAGGTCACATGCAGATGGATGCGGGCTTCGGGCTGAGAGTAACGCCAGGCGCGGGCGCCATGGCACAGCAGCAGATTGATGAGATCCCGGGTCTTCGGAGACTTCGCCTTCGGCCGCTGCAGGCCGATCTCGGCAAGGCGCAAGGCCGCCTCGTGCAGCGGATGCAGAGATGAGCGCCCCTTGGCCACCGTGCGGCGGTCTGAAGGCATTCCCGGAACATTCTCATTGATCGCCATTGTTTTCCCCGTACGCAATACTGATCGAGTTCAAGAACGGTGGCCGGAAACGCAAACACCGATTCCGGCCGTCACCGATGCCGCCGGCCATCTTGCAGGCAGCATCGAATAGCTCATTGGGCAGCCGCCCAGCACTTGATGCCGGCCTTCTTCAAGGCCTTGCAGGCATTGACCGCATCGCGCTGGTCATCGAAGCCGCCGAAGCGGGCGCGATAAAGCTGGTCACCACCAGCGGCATAGGCGACCGCAAAGGGCTTCGCCGAGGCCAGAGCCTTGCCGCCCTTGCTCTTGGCGCTTTCCAGAAGATCCATGGCCATCTGCCGGCTCGGCGAGACGCCGACCTGCACGACCCAGCCGGTCGGACCGTCGCTGGTTGAAGCAGCACGAGCCGGGGAGGGAGTGGTCGAGGCGGTGGTGACCTCATCGACCGAAGTATCGCCCTGTTCCGGCGGCATATAGGCGGGTGCCGGCGTCGGTACGGTGACCGATGCCTGCTGCTTGAAGGTCATGGTCTTGACTTTGGTCGGCGCCGGCATCGGCTGCGCCACCAGTGGATTGTCGGATTTCGGCTGAGCGGTCTCGGCATAGGCGACTTCGGTCTCGGCAACCTGATAGCGCGCATCCGGCAGCGGGCCTTTGTGCGGCAGGCTGAGATCGGCTGCGGCTGAGATCGGCGGCTGCGCTGCGGTGATCGTCTTTGCGACCTGCAGTTGGGCAATTTGCGGCTGGGCTTTCTGCTGGGCCTTCTGCGGCTGGACGGGAGCGGGTGTCTCGATCATCGCCGGGGCAGGGGCTGCCTGGGCGATCAGTGCCGACGATCCGCCGCGGCTCGATGCCTTCGGCAGGTAACTGGCGATCAGATTGCGCATCTGGGCATCGCGGGCAGGCGTCGAGGCGCCGCCGAGCACGACGCCGACGATCGACTTGCCGTCGACCTGCACCGAGCTCACCAGATTGAAACCGGCAGCGCGCGTGTAACCGGTCTTGATGCCGTCGACGCCGCGTACTGAACCGACCAGGCGATTGTGGCTGCGGATCGTGCGGCTGCCGAACTTGAAGGCGCGGGTGGAGAAATAGCCGTAATATTGCGGGAAATGCTGTCGAAGGGCGATGCCGAGGCGGGCCTGGTCGCGCGCCGTCGTCATCTGCGCCGTATTCGGCAGGCCGTTGGCGTTGCGATAGGTGGTGCGCGTCATGCCGAGCGCATGCGCCTTGGCGGTCATCAGCTGGGCGAAGCGATCCTCGCTGCCGCCGCCCAGCATTTCGCCGAGCGCAGTTGCGGCATCATTGGCAGACAGGGTGACGAGGCCGAGAATGCCCTGCTCGACGGTGATCGTGCCGCCGGCGCGCACGCCGAGCTTGGTCGGCGCCTGAGCTGCCGCATGGGCGGAGAAGGGGACCGGCGTATCGAGGCGGATGCGACCCTGCTCCAACGCCTCGAAGGTCATGTAGAGGGTCATCATCTTGGTCAGGGAGGCGGGGTATTGCAGCCGGTCGGCATTCTCACTGTAGAGAACGTTGCCGGTCTTGGCGTCGACGACGATGCCTGCATATTTCGGATTTGCCGCTTCCGCGTCGGCATTCACCGAATCGACCAGGACGATCGTGACGGCCACCGAAAGGATCGCCAGCAGCTTTGCGAAAAAACTGCCGGATCGGGACGATGATACGGAGGAGACTGACCTTGACACTATTCCACTCTTCGCTTGCATTTCAGATATTTGGCACTTCAGATTTTGGCAGGAACCGCACACCTCCCGCCGTACAGCTCGTCTTCTAAAATTACCGGTTGGGCGTTACCAATCCGTTTATGATGAATCGTTTATTTCGCTGTCCGGAGAGCATTTTAGGGACTTGTCGCAGAACGGTTCACAAGACGGGCTTCCACAAAGGTGCGGATAGCGGCATCAATATGTTCCCAGTCGTCGAGATGGCTGCTTGAGAAACGGTAGAGAACGCTGAGATCCCTACCGACCTTGATATCGCGCTGACAATCTCCGCCCGCAGCCTTATCCGGGGCTGAAGGCAAGATGCAGCGCACGACGTAATCCTGCCCGCCCTTGACGGGCGCCGTCAGCAGCACTTCATCGCCGTAACCCGCATCGGCGCGAAGACGATGCAGCGTCAGCCCGTCGCGGAAGGGCTCGGCCGGGCCTTCGAGCAGATGCAAATAGATCGGTTCCAGCCGCCCGGACATGTCGCGCGACATGGTGCTCTGGGTGATCTGCAGGAAGATCAGGCCGGAGGATTGGGCGATATCGTCGAATCGAAGGTGGTTTTCCTTGCCGTAGCCCTGCATCTCAGGCCATGCGAGGTAGAGATCGACGCGCTCGGCGGCGCCTTCGTGCCTTTGACTCGGGAAGCGGATGGCATTCTCGGGGAATTTCACGATGTCGCGGCCGATGGCCAGCTTGATTTCAACCGTGCTGTCGGTGTTGCCGGCAAGCGAGATATGCCTGCCGAACCAACGGCCGCCGATGCTGATGGCAACAGTCAGGACCGCCAGGACTGAGATCACCGCCATCGTGCGGAGGAGGAACCCCATGGAAAGAAGCGGCTGCTCGTCGGGTGCGCTGTGCGCGGCATGGCTCATGGCGGTTCTTCGGGTTTCGGTCCGCCGCAGGAAGAACATGAGCCGCCGGTGCCGATGATGAATCTCATCGCCATGATCGGACCGGTAGGGTTAACAATTCGCTAAGATGCTGGTGAGGTAGGGCTTGAAAAGGGGCGAGCCGTTCCCGGGACAGCGGGAACGGCTCTTGGGCACCGGTCGGGGACGGGATGCGGGGACTGACCGGGCCGCAGGCAGCAGCCGGCATTGGCCGGCAGGCTGTTCTTACTTGACGCTACCGACCGCGACAGCGCGGCCGTCCTGAAGCTTCGACCAGCGGGCCGGATCGTCGGCGGACTGGCGCTTCAGATAGGTGTATTCGGTATCCGACCACAGCAGCACCTTATTGCGCATGTTGTCGAGGATGAAGTCGCCGTGATCGGTGCGGACGGTCAGCACGGCATGGCCTTCGCCATTCGGCTGCAGCACGACAGTGATCAGCGTGTCGGACGGCGAGAAACCATCGTCGATCAGCATCTTGCGCTTCAGCAGCGCGTAATCCTCGCAGTCGCCGACGGTGCGCGGATAGGCCCAGCGCTCTTCGACACCGTAGATCTGCTCATCCGTCATCGGCTGGATCGTCGAATTGACGGTGTAGTTGACCTTGAGAATTTCCTTCCAGCGATCCTCGGTGAGAATGGCCGGCCCGGCATCGCCGCCGACTTCGACACATTCCGTCGGATTCGCCTTGCAGAATTCGTAGTGTCCGATCGGCGGGCTGGCATTGCCTGCCAGTACCATGCTGGCGGGCATCGCCTGTCCCGAACCCGCCATTGCCATCATGATGGCGCCGGCCAGAAGGCCGCCTTTCAGGATATTCGCAGTTGTCATTGCCGTCTCCCCGTAAGTTGAGGTGACAATGGCACAGACGTTTTTATCTCACGCAAAATTACGCAATAGAATTAAAGGCTTAGTTGATTCAAATGCCGAGAAAACTTGACTAAAAACAGATTCGAATGCGCATAAAATTTGACGCGGATTTGTCTCGAAATCGATTAAAATTGTAATCCACGCAACAAGGCTTTCGCCCGTGAAAAGGTTGCGTTGCCGTCCTCATGTTAAGGATTTTCGTTGAGCCGGGTAAATCTCAGCTGCCGGCTGGCGATCTGCGGCAGCGCACAGCCGGCCGGCGATGCCGCCGGAATGGGCCGATTCGGCCGATTCAAAAGCAGAATATCGCTCAGATCCCCGATTCCGGCGTGAAATTATTTTTGCTGGATATCGCGAAATCGATCGGTGGCAGCGACAATTGCCGCGCTCATATCGGGATTTGCGGTGGAATGGGCAGCATGCGCAAGGATGCTGAGCTCGCTTTGCGGCCAGGCGCGGGCCAATTCCCAGGCAGTGACGAGCGGCGCCTCGATGTCGAGCCTCCCTTGCAGCAGGATACCGGGGATGCCGGCGAGGCGCGCGGCGTTCTTCAAAAGCTGGGTGTCCTCCAGCCAGGCGTCATTGCTGAAGTAGTGGGTGATGATGCGGGCCCGCGTCAGCAAATAGGCCGGATCGGCCCAGCGGCGCGGCAGGCCTTGGGGATCGGCGAGCAGAATCGAGGCCGCCTCCCAATCATGCCAGTCGCGCGCCGCCTTGAGGCGTGTCTCCGGGTCGGGATCGTTGAGGAGACGATGATAGGCGGCAACCATGTCCTCGTCTCGCTCCTGGCTGCCTGGGGGAACCGCTTGGCGGAAACGGTGCCATTCCTCCGGAAAGAGCGGCGCCATGCCGCGATAGAGCCAGTCGATTTCCGAGCGCCGGGTGGTGGTCACGCCTGACAGGACGATCGCGGCGACGTGCTCCGGATGGGTTTCGGCATAGGCGAGCGCCAGCGTCGAACCCCAGGAATTGCCGAAAAGCAGGCAGGTGTCGATGCCAAGACAGGCCCGCAGCCGTTCGATATCGGCAACGAGATGCCAGGTGGTGTTGAGGGAGAGATCAGTTTCGGGATCGGCAGCACTCGGCAGGCTGCGGCCGCAATTGCGCTGATCGAACAGAATGATTCGGTAGGCATCGGGATCGAAATGGCGGCGCGCCGTGGTCGAACAGCCGGAGCCAGGGCCGCCATGCAACACCAGCGCCGGGCGGCCCGTCGGATTGCCGCAGGCCTCCCAGTAGATCAGGTTGCCGTCGCCCGTATCGAGCAGACCATGATCATAAGGTTCGATTTCCGGATAGAGAGCTGACATCGGTGCGCCTGCGGTCGAAGCGAACCTTATCCGTCATATCGCAGACGAGGGGAAGACGGGCGAGGGCGAAGCACTGCCGGACGCAAAACACTGCACAATTTTGGGCGACCGAACTGGATGCCGATCGGTGTCGCAGCTTGTTCCACACATAATATGTCAACCGACTGGGTGGAACGACTTGCGACATGAATTCGCGCTGGCTTTCCAAAGCCAGATTTGTTGCCGCTTGCAAGGCTGTTGCCGTGAAGGCAGGCTTTTCAACACGACCTGACCGGGTGCGCACCGGACCTGGCAATCGCGTTCGATGGAAGTCCGTCGAGAATTGCAGCCGCCACGGAATCCGCGGCAGGGCAGCGCCTATTTCAGCAGCGGTTAGAGCCTTTTCTGGTCAGCTTGAAGCATTCTGCGGAAGCAGGTTTTCGTCAGGGCAGAGGCGATTGGCGAAGGGCATACCCCAAGGTACGTTCGAGCCGATCGCCTCTGCCCTGGCGGAAAGATGCGCGGCCCTTCGGGTTGGCTGAAACGGGCCGGCTGATCGACCGGCCGGCTTGGCCGTAGAACTGGGCTACGACGTGCGCCGGCCGGTCGACCATCCGACTCCGTTTGAGCCAACAGAATGCTTCAATCTGACCAGGAAAGGCTCTAAAGGAATTCCCGCAGCGTCTCGCGGGACTGGATCGACAGGAATTCGATCGCCACACCTTCGACGAAGTGGCGTACGACTCGACCACGCATGTTGCCGAGGCGCACGGCCGTTCCGATCGAAGGGCGCATCTCGACGTCGACGGCAGCGCCCGACAGCGAAAGGTCCATGATACGGCAGGAATAACGCGTGCCGTCCTCGAGCGTCAGCTCGGTCTTCGTGTCGCGCGGCGTCAGACGGTCGTGGCGGCGATCCTCGGGCAGGCCGAGTTCATGCTTGTTGGCAAGCCAGGTGAGCTGGGCCGCGAGTTTCTCGCGTTTCCGATCGGTGGCGTTGATCGACATGGTGAAGCCACGACCATCGATCGTCTGGACATAACCTTCGACGCGGCCGAGATGGTCGATATAGGCGACGACGCGTTCGTTGGCGCGCGGCCGGCCGGGGCAGGTGACGTACATGTCGCCAGGCGACATGTCGATCACCATGCATTCGAATTCCTCATAGTTCGCAAGCATCAGCCGGCCCTGCATATTGATGGGCACGCGCTGGAAAACGCCCTGTTCAGGGCGCGGCGCAGGTCGTTGCGTCTGAGCTGGCTGGAACGAGTGCATCAAAGGGCTTCTTCATGAAAATCGCAGAGACCGATCTTTACCCACAATCCATTAACAGAAGGTTGTTTCGCCCAGTCCCGACATAGCGGAAAACGAGTATATCAGATGTCCTAAAATGGGACCGTCAGCGAGCCTCCACGCTCAGCAGCTGTGACACCATGCGGCGCATGACCCGCCCGAAATGGATGCTTTTGCCAGCGACGATCCTATTGATGGGGCGCAGTTTGGCCGGTGCTGGCTTGTCGAACTTTCCGGGCAGCAGCCGGCTGCGGTCGAGCGCCAGGAATTCGAGCGGTACGATCTCCAGCCAGCTCGCGGCTACTGCCGGCGCGATCGCGCCGAGCAGCCTGTCGCAGGCGCCGTCCGGCGAACGCAGCGGCATCATGATAATCTCGAAGGAGGCCTGATGACCGACGGTGCTGTAGCCGGTGGCATTGAACAGGGCCGGCATGGCATGGTCCATGACGCCCATCGCCGTGCGTTCGATGTCGGCGATCTGACCATTTGCCCAGAGAGACGAAAAACGTTCGCCGCGCAGGTCACGCCCGAAGAGATCGCAGATGCGGGTGCCGGCGAGCCGGAAACCGATGTCTCCGCCCTCGCGCCTCTCCAGAATGAACAGACTCTGGAGCAGGTGGGGGACGGCTGAGGGTTCGACCTGTGATTTCAGCGGCGCATCGGCAGCGCCGCGGATACGGTTCCAATAGTCAAAAATTTCGATGGTCGTTTGCACACGCATTTCACACCAACCTGTCCCATTCCGGAGCATTTTCGGGCAGTCATTGCCCGTACAGACTCTACCTTGCGGATTTCATGCCAAATCACGGCGGTTAAGGTTAAGAGATGGTTTCGGTTGAGATGCGGTGCCTGTCGTGACACTGTCCTGCCATCGCTTCGACTTTCGAAGTTCAGCACAACCTGCCCGGGTCGAGGTCTTTTCCTGGAGCTCCCGGTATGCCGTCCGACACTTCGGACGGCTTTTTTTTTGACAGTCGCTCCTGTATGGCTGTGGCCTCAACGAGGCGAAACACAGATGAATGAGCAGACGGCCGAGCCGCATAGGGCGCCCGAACCTCCCGAGGTCCAGCCGCCGGCACGGCCACCGCGCGAACCGGTCTTCAACCTCCCACCGGCACTGTTCTTCAGTCTTTGCCTGCTTGGTGTCATCTATGTGGTGCAGGAACTCCTGCTCTCCGACGATGCGCTGAACTGGCTGTTTTTCACCTTCGGCTTCGTTCCCGCCCGCTATGTGATTCCGCTGTCGCAGCAGGGGCCGGAGCTGTTCTGGACGCCTGTCACCTATTCGCTGCTGCACGGCAGCGTCCAGCATATTCTCTTCAACGCCTTCTGGCTGATGGCCTTCGGCGCGCCGGTCGTGCGTCGCATCGGGACGCTGCGTTTCGTGCTCTTCTGGGTTTTTTCCGCCGTCGCGTCCGCCGCCCTGCACGCGGTGCTCAACTGGGGGGACGTGTCGCTGCTGATCGGCGCGTCAGGCGTCATCTCCGGGCTGATGGGCGCCGCCTGCCGATTCGCCTTTCCGGCCGAACGGCGGCCGATGGCGCCGGCGCATCTCAATCCCCGGCTTTCCATCGTCGGAGCGCTGAAGAGCCGCACCGTCATCATCTTCATGCTGCTCTGGCTGGTCGGTAACGCGCTGATCGCCGTCGGCATCCCGCTCGTCGGCGACAGCGACCAGGCGATTGCCTGGGATGCGCATATCGGCGGATTCGTCTTCGGCTTCTTGCTGTTTTCACTGTTCGACCGGGCGCCGCGCCCGCCGGTGATGGAACCTGACGGAACCGAGAAGGATATGTTGCAATCCTGAGCCGGGCAGTGCACGATCTACCTATCCGCGATGGGGGGAGAAACCGCCGCGGATGCCTGTGACAAGTGTTTCACGGACATAGGAGGTTCGAATGACCAGTTCAGTCAAAGCAATTCTCGACCTGAAGGGCAGGGACGTCATCACTGCCGGGCCGAGCACCACCGTCGCCGAGGCGGCCGCCATCCTCAGCAAGAAGAAGATCGGCGCCATCGTCGTCGTCGGCATGGAGAACCGGATTTCGGGGATGTTCACCGAGCGCGATCTCGTGCATGCGATCGCCAAACACGGCAAGGAAGGCCTCGACCAGTCGCTGGCCCAGGTCATGACCGCGAAGGTCTACCGCTGCCATGAGGAGACGACAGTCAACGAGCTGATGGAGCTGATGACCAGCCGCCGTTTCCGTCACGTGCCGGTGGAAAGCAATGGCAAGCTTGCAGGCATCATTTCGATCGGCGACGTGGTGAAATCGCGCATCGCCGAAGTCGAGCGTGAGGCCGAGGAAATCAAGGCCTATATCGCCGGCTGAGGTTTTCGCCTGCCTCGCAAGACTAATGTCGTCGTCCCAAACCGCCACGCGCTTTTGGACGACGTGCATCAGGGGTTGCTTGCGTAGACTTCCTGCATGCGCTTGATCTCGGGGAGCCGGGCTCTGGCTTCCTCGTAGCCGCGTTCGATCGCCTCGCCAGCCCGGTGGAATTCGGAAAGGCCGATATAGCTGAGACGCGGCTGCAGCGAAATATCCGGCGGGTCGCCGGCAAGGCGGGCGCGGGCGATCCTGTCCTGGATGATGTTGAAGGCCTGCACCATGACGCCGGTCATGCCGAGGCGCGCATAGGGCGCCTCTTCCTGCTTCTGCACTTCCTGCGGAGAGAGGCTGGCATTATGCCGGACGACGGCCGAGCGGCCGTAGAGATCGTAATTGAGATTGACGGCGACGACGAGCGGCTGCTCGTAAGCGCGGCAGACGGAGACAGGGACGGGATTGACCAGCGCGCCATCGACCAACGTGCGGTGATTGCTGCGCACCGGCTCGAAAATGCCGGGCAGGGCATAGGAGGCGCGCAGCGCCGTAATCAGCGAACCATTGGCAATCCAGACCTCATGGCCGGTATTGACCTCGGCCGCGACCGCGACGAACGGCCGGTCGAGATCCTCGACGTTCAGCCCTTCGAGATGTTCCTGCATGCGCTTGGTCAGCCGCATGCCGCCGAACAGGCCGCTGCCGCCGATGGTGAGGTCGAGGAGACTTGCGATACGGCGCATCGTCAGCGAGCGCGCGAAACTTTCGAGTTCATCGAGTTTGCCGGCGAGATAGCAGCCGCCGACCAGCGCGCCGATCGAGGTGCCGGCAATCATGCCGATCTCGACCTTTGCCTCGTCGAGTGCGCGCAGCACACCGATATGGGCCCAGCCGCGGGCAGCGCCGCCGCCGAGCGCGAGCGCGATCTTGATTTTCTTTTGAGGCGCCGGAGGCGGAAGCATATCGAGCGTGGTCGACATGCCGGAACCAGAACCCTCGCCTTCAGAGCTCTGACGATGCAGACTCCAGCTCAACATGGCGCTCTCCCCTCCCAGCAGAACACGTGATTTCCGATAGTGTGCCCGATCAGTTTCCAAATGGTATATAGAAGCGGTTTCTGGCGCAATAAGGAGCAAATGGCGGCGAATTCGGGTTATTTTCCGTAGACATCCTGCGGATCGAATTGAAGCTCGTCGTCAACGATATCAAGCATCGGCTTTCCGTCCTGAAGCGTGATCGTCCGGTAGAAACAGGAGCGGCGGCCGGTGTGACAGGTGGCGTCGTGGCCGGCGACCTCGACCTTCAGCCAGATGGCGTCCTGATCGCAATCGGTGCGGATTTCCTTCACCGTCTGGAGATTGCCCGAGGTCTCGCCCTTCTTCCAGAGCTTGCCGCGCGAACGGCTGAAATAATGCGCCGTGCCGGTCTGGATGGTCAGCGCCAATGCCTGGGCATTCATATGCGCCACCATCAGCAACTCGCCATCGCCAGCATCGGTGACAATCGCGGTGATCAGGCCGCGGTCGTCGAAACGCGGCGTGAAATCGCCGGCGTCTTCCAACGCCGACTTGTCCTCGGATGGTTGATTGAAGATCAGTTGACTCATCGCGGCCCTCCTGAGGGAGCCGGTATCAGCGGCTCCGCACCATGGTCATGAAACGGGCCTGATCGGCCGGCTCGGTCTTGAACGTTCCCGTAAAGGTGGTCGTCAACGTGGTCGAGCCCTGCTTCTGAACGCCGCGCATCGCCATGCACATGTGTTCGGCCTCGATCAACACGGCGACACCGCGCGGATGCAGCGTATCGTCGATTGCCCGGGCGATCTGCGCGGTCATCGTTTCCTGCGTCTGCAGGCGGCGGCCATAGATCTCGACGACACGGGCAATCTTCGACAGACCGAGCACACGCCCGTCCGGCATGTAGGCGACGTGGGCCTTGCCGATGATCGGCACCATGTGGTGTTCGCAATGCGAGTAAAACGGGATGTCCTTGACGAGGACCATGTCGTCGTAACCGGCGACCTCCTCGAAGGTGCGGCCGAGCACGTCTTCCGCCGCCATGTCGTAACCGGAAAAGAGTTCGCGGTACGATTTGACGACGCGGGCCGGCGTTTCGAGCAGGCCTTCACGCGTCGGGTCGTCGCCGGCCCAGCGCAGCAGAACGCGAACGGCTTCCTCCGCCTCCTGCTGGGAGGGGCGATCCGAGTCTCGGTTCGTCTGCGGAAAATTCTTTACGATGGCGTCCATGAACAATGGTCTCCTGGTCCGCACCGCGGACCCATCTGTCGGAATCGCCACTGGTCAATCCCATGCGGGAATTCATGCACCTTTGGCAGGCTCCGGGGCTTTCAGGGCAAGTTCAGCCCGTCCGGCACGGTTTCCCAATCAAACTTACACGAGGCCATTGCATTTTAATGGCCTTCGAACGACATACATATAGGAAGACGGCCATCGTATGTAAGTATCCTCAGACGACACGGTGTGTTTTTTGTTTTGATGACAATAACGCCCCCATAAAGGCCGATCCGCAGTGATTTTGGAGCGGAAATCCAGCATGGACGATATCTACAACAGCAAAATCCTCGAATTCGCCGGCAATATTCCGTTGACCGGCACGCTTGATGATGCCGATGCGACCGCCCAGGCCTATTCCAAGCTCTGCGGCTCGAAGGTGCGGATCTGGCTGAAGATGGATGGCGACACCGTGACCGGCTTTGCCCATGACGTGAAGGCCTGCGCGCTCGGCCAGGCCTCGTCCTCGATCATGGCCCGCCATGTCGTCGGCGCCACTTCGGACGAATTGCGGCAGGCCCGCCAGGACATGCTCGCCATGTTGAAGGCGGACGGGGCGGGCCCCCATGGACGGTTCGAAGACATGCGCTATCTGCTGCCGGTGCGGGACTACAAGGCCCGCCATGCCTCGACGATGCTGACCTTCGATGCGGTCGTTGACGCGATCGGGCAGATCGATGCAAAACGGGCGGAAGTTGTCGAGGCGTAACTGACATGTGCGAGTTCTGCGCTCGGCAGGCTGACGATGAGGACGACGGCGGTGCCGCCGTGTCGGACAAGCCGCGTGAAAAGGCGGCGCGCACTTCCCGCAATTATGCCGGTCCGTTCCGCAAGACTCCCGACCGCCTGCTCGGCATGGGTGTTATCCGCCTCTACCAGCTGACGCTGTCCGGCTTTGTCGGCAATTCCTGCCGGCATATCCCGACCTGCTCCGAATATGGCTACGAGTCGATCGCCCGCCATGGCCTCTGGGCCGGCGGCTGGATGACGCTGTTTCGCGTCGGTCGCTGCGGCCCAGGCGGCACCAGCGGCCTCGACCAGGTGCCGGAAATTCTTGGCGACGGCTTCCGCTGGTGGACCCCGTGGCGCTATTTCACCCTCGGACGCAAGAAAGGGTGAGCGCCATGACGATGCCCGGCGAATACAGGCGCGCATCGGAAGACTTCGACGGTTATCTCGATGATGTGAGAGCCGATACGCTGATCGACAGCCGCAATGTGGTCTACACCATGACCCAAGGGGTCTTTCAGACATTCCGCCGCCGCCTCGATGTCGCAGACGCGCTCCGGTTTGCCGATGTGCTGCCGCCGGTGCTGCGGGCGATCTTCGTCGCCGACTGGAATCCCGACGAGGCCAAACGCTCTTTCGAGGATCGTGTGGCGATGACGCGGGAGGTGCAGTCACTGCGCAGTGACCATAATTTTGCCCCCGACACCGCCATCCGAGACGTGGCGATGGCGGTTCGAAAGCATGTCGACGCCGCCGCATTCGACAGGGTGTTGAAGACCCTGCCAGATGGGGCAGAGGAGTTCTGGCGGCCATGAGCACCTTCATCGCCCTTCTGCACAGCATTGTCCTGACGCCTGAGCGCCGCGTCGTCATGCAGGATTTGCGCGCACTTGCCGAAGAACTCGGTTATCGCGAGCCGCGCACGCTGGTTTCCACAGGCAATCTTGTCTTCGAGGCCGACGAGATGCGGCCGCACGAACTCGAGGTGGCCCTGGAAGAGGGCTTCGAAGAAAAGTTCGGCAAACATGTCGACATCATCGTTCGCAGCGACTGCACCTGGATGGCGCTTTGCAGCACCAATCCTTTCAAGGACGGCAACGGCGACCAGGTGATCGTCCGGGTGATGCGGCTGCCGGTCGATCCCAAGAAGGTAGAGGCGCTGAAACCGCTGATGACGGAGGGACAGCGCATCGCCGTCGTCGGCGGCGATCTCTGGATCGATTTTGCCGGCAAGCCGAGCCAATCCAAGCTGCTTTCGGCGCTGACGACCAAGCGGCTCGGCGTCGGCACGATGCGCAACTGGAACACCGTGTGCGGCCTGACCGAAATGATTATATAACCCCGCTTTTTCTTTACTCAGACAGGAATTCTGGCTATCAGGCGGCTGCGCATTCAGCTCCGCGGAGGCGCGTTCGTGTCAACCACCCGCATTCGTTGGCGGGACTGGACAAGGAGAATTTCGATGTCCCAAGCTATTTCCCTGACATTTCCCGATGGTTCCGTGCGCGGCTATGATGCCGGCGCAACCGGCCGGGATGTCGCCGAATCCATTTCCAAATCGCTCGCCAAGAAGGCGGTCGCCGTTGCGATCGACGGCACCGTGCGCGACCTTTCCGATCCCGTGACGACCGGCAGGATCGAGATCATCACCCGCAATGACGACCGCGCGCTCGAACTCATCCGCCATGACGCGGCGCATGTCATGGCCGAAGCGGTGCAGGAACTCTGGCCCGGTACCCAGGTGACGATCGGCCCGGTCATCGAAAACGGCTTCTATTACGACTTCGCCAAGAACGAGCCCTTCACACTCGACGATCTGCCGAAAATCGAAAAGAAGATGAAGGAGATCATCGCCCGCAACGCCGCCTTCACCAAG
The DNA here is from genome assembly GCF_002953715.1 of Rhizobium leguminosarum. Lineage (GTDB taxonomy): Bacteria > Pseudomonadota > Alphaproteobacteria > Rhizobiales > Rhizobiaceae > Rhizobium > Rhizobium leguminosarum_V. The sequence goes on along the minus strand of NZ_CP025012.1, from coordinate 1,984,078 downwards.
CAGGTCTGGTCGCGCGACAAGGCGAAACAGGTCTTCGCCGACAAGGGCGAGCAGTACAAGGTCGAACTCGTCGACGCGATCCCGGAAGGGCAGGATCTCAAGATCTACTATCAGGGCGACTGGTTCGACCTCTGCCGCGGCCCGCACATGGCCTCGACCGGCCAGATCGGCAGCGCCTTCAAACTGCTGAAGGTGGCCGGCGCCTATTGGCGCGGCGACAGCAACAATCCGATGCTGAGCCGCATCTACGGTACGGCCTTCGCCGAGCAGTCGGAGCTCGACAACTATCTGCATATGCTTGCCGAAGCCGAAAAGCGCGATCATCGCCGGCTCGGCCGCGAGATGGATCTCTTCCATTTCCAGGAAGAGGGTCCCGGCGTCGTCTTCTGGCACGGCAAGGGCTGGCGCGTATTCCAGACGCTGGTCGCCTACATGCGCCGCCGGCTTGCCGGCGACTATCAGGAAGTCAACGCGCCGCAGGTGCTCGACAAGTCACTGTGGGAAACCTCCGGTCATTGGGGCTGGTATCGCGACAACATGTTCAAGGTAACGGTTGCCGGCGACGACACCGATGACGACCGCGTCTTCGCGCTGAAGCCGATGAACTGCCCCGGACATATCCAGATCTTCAAGCACGGGCTGAAATCCTACCGCGAGCTGCCGATCCGGCTTGCCGAATTCGGCAATGTCCACCGTTACGAACCGTCGGGCGCGCTGCACGGGCTGATGCGCGTGCGCGGCTTCACGCAGGACGATGCGCACATCTTCTGCACCGACGAGCAGATGGCCGCCGAATGCCTGAAAATCAACGACCTGATCCTTTCGGTTTACAAGGATTTCGGCTTCGATGAAGTCACCATCAAGCTCTCGACCCGGCCGGACAAGCGCGTCGGTTCGGACGATCTCTGGGACCGCGCCGAAAGCGTGATGATGGGCGTGCTGGAGACGATCCAGCAGCAGTCGAACAACATCAAGACCGGCATCTTGCCGGGCGAGGGCGCCTTCTATGGGCCGAAGTTCGAATATACGCTGAAGGATGCGATCGGTCGCGAATGGCAGTGCGGCACGACGCAGGTCGACTTCAACCTGCCGGAACGCTTCGGCGCCTTCTATATCGACAGCAACTCCGAAAAGACGCAGCCGGTGATGATCCACCGCGCCATCTGCGGCTCGATGGAGCGCTTCCTCGGCATCCTGATCGAGAACTTTGCCGGCCACATGCCGCTTTGGGTATCGCCGCTTCAGGTGGTGGTCGCAACGATCACCTCGGAAGCCGACGCCTACGGGCTTGAAGTGGCCGAGGCGTTGCGCGAGGCCGGTCTCAACGTCGAAACCGACTTCCGCAACGAGAAGATCAACTACAAGGTCCGCGAACATTCGGTCACCAAGGTTCCTGTCATCATCGTCTGCGGCAGGAAGGAGGCCGAGGAGCGCACGGTCAATATCCGCCGCCTCGGCAGCCAGGAACAGGTTTCGATGGGGCTCGACGCCGCCGTCGAGAGCCTTGCCCTCGAAGCGACACCGCCCGACATTCGTCGCAAGGCCGAAGCAAAAAAAGCCAAGGCGGCCTGAAAATCGCCGGGATTGGACAGCGCCGGATTCGGCGCTGTCGGAAATCCGATCAAGATCTGTACTAGACCACCATGATCGGGGAACGGATCACCCGACCGCAGCGCGCTTCAAAAAATTTCCCTATGCCAATGACGGAACGCGCCCGATACGCTCCCGATCTGCACAGTCGGGGCTTTTGGACCGCGATCACGAGGCTGTTTCCTCGGTGGCGCCGCCGAAGCGCGCGCTCCAAACGTCTCGGCTGAGCCGAAACCGCGCGCGGCAAAATCAATCGAGGCTGGTGTCGTCACCGCCCTGCTGCGGCACGAGCTGTTCGTAAGAGGGCAGCGGCTGCACCGGAGCCGGCTGGACGCCCGGCGGTGTCGGTGTGCCCACAGGTACTTGCTGAACCGTGCGGGCAGCATCCGCCGGAGGCTGCGGCTGCTGGTCCTTCATCAGAACCTCGACATCGGTGTTCCTGCCGGCGACGACGGTGAAATCGCGCTGGTAGATCTTGTCCTTGTTGCGGGCGACGGCGGAATATCCGCCTTCGGCGAGAACCATGGTGGGGAAGGCGCTGACGCTTTCGCCGACGCTGTCGCCAGCCGCTGTCAGGATCGACCATGCCGTATCGGCGATCGCTTCGCCGCCAGCGTCGGAGACCAGCTTGAAGGTGATCTGCGCGGCGCGATGCTGGATCGTCGCTTCGGTTAGCTTGCCGGCCTCGACCTGGATGTCGGCGCGGATCACGGCGTTGACGCTGCCATATTCGGAAACGATGTGATAGGTGCCGGCATTGAGGCGGACGACGGTATTCGGCGAGATATCGGCCATGACGAGGCCGCGCTCGCCATCGTCGCGCACTTCCGAGGAATAGATCGAGAAGCTCAACTGGTCGGGGCGGATGCGGGCATCGGTGCCGGAGACGGCATTGAGCAGCAGGCCGCCGGCATCGAGCACCATCACCTGCTTGTCGACCTCGCCTTCAGCCGGCACGGTCAGTTTCTTGGTGACGCCGGCGCGGCCGAAGGAGACGTTGACGAAATAATCGCCCGGAGCGAGCTGGAAGGCGGCAGGTCCGCCCTTGGCGCTGGCGATCAGCGGCAGCTTGCCGTCGGATCCGGCGATCGGGCTGAAGACGTACCAGGAGAGGCCTTCCTCGACCGGCCTGCCATCCGCCGTCAGCTTCGCTTCCATCGGGACGTCGCGCAGCTTGACCCCTTCGGGCGCCGCGCCGGGCGCGATGAAGGCATCGAGCTTCGGCATTTTCGGCGTCGATTCAAGCTGTTTGAATCCCTTGAAGGCATCCTGAGCGCTGGCGCCGAAGGGCGTCAGTATGATCAGGGCAATGGCAAGGCCGATGCGTGCAAAAGGCAAAATGCCAAACATCTGTTTCGTGAACCGATTGACTTCTGAAATCGCAAAGGCCACTTCAAGACCAACGCGATGGCAAATTCAAGACCCACCCTTTGCCGCAGCATAAATAATGAGAGCCTCTCCCGCATGAAATCCGATATCAAGCTGATTGACTACCTCGCCGTGCGCCGCTCCATCCCCGCTTTCCAGATGTGCGAACCAGGCCCCGAGAAGGCCGAGATCGAGGAGATCCTGCGGCTTGCCTCGCGTGTTCCCGATCACGGCAAGATCGCCCCCTGGCGCTTCATCGTCTATCGCGGAGAGCAGCGCGTTCGTCTCGGCGAGGAGCTTCTGACGCTGGCACTTCAGACAAAGACCGACCTTTCCGAAGAGATGATCCAGGTCGAGCGCAGCCGTTTCACCCGCGCGCCCGTGGTCGTCGCCGTCGTGAGCAAAGCCGGACCGCATATCAAGATCCCGGAATGGGAGCAGTTGATGTCGGCCGGCGCGCTTTGCTTCAACGTCATCCTCGCCGCCAACGCCAGTGGTTATGTCGCCAACTGGCTGACGGAGTGGTTCGCCTATGACGAGCGCGCCTATCCGCTGCTCGGCGTCGGTTCGGATGAAAAGGTGGCGGGCTTCATCCATATCGGCTCGACCACATTTCCGGCAATCGAGCGGCCGCGGCCGGAACTTGCCGATACGGTGACCTGGGTCGGCGGAGACGATTGATGTTTTACACCACCGAGAGCAACCGGCACGGGCTCGCGCATGATCCGTTCAAAGCGATCGTGTCGCCGCGTCCGATCGGCTGGATTGGCAGCAAGGGCAGGGACGGATCGATCAATCTCGCGCCCTATTCCTTTTTCAACGCCGTTGCTGACCGGCCGAAGCTGGTGATGTTTTCTTCCGCCGGACGCAAACACAGCCAGCGCAATGCGGCCGAGACCGGCGTCTTCACCTGTAATTTCGTCAGCCGCGATCTCGCCGAGAAGATGAACCTCTCCTCGGCGGCGCTGCCCTACGGCCACAGCGAATTCGATTTTGCCGGCCTGACGCCGAAGCAGGCCGAACTGATCGACGCGCCCTATGTCGGCGAGGCTTTCGCGGTGCTCGAATGCAAGGTCACCGAGATCATCGAGCCGAAGACGCTGTCGGGGGAACCGTCCGAAAACGTCCTGGTCTTCGGCGAAGTGGTCGGCATCCGCATCGACGAAGCGATCGTCAGGGACGGCCGCCTCGACATGTCGATCGCCCGGCCTGTCGCCCGCATGGGCTACATGGATTACAGCGAAGGCAGCGATGTTTTCGAGATGGTCCGGCCGAAGCCGCAGCAAGGCTGAGCCGAACCGGCAAAGCGTACAAAGGCTTAAGAAATATGGTGAACCAATCTTAAACCTTTTGCCGCTACGGTCCCAGCATTGAATGGAGCGCGAGGGAATCGCGTTCAAGTGCTGGGGCGTCGCGTGATCGTAGAAGCTTTTCTTCGTTGGATCGAAACGGCCAAGACCGGTGACCGGGCCCGGGCCGCAAACGCACTCGGGCGCGCCTATCTGCAGTCCGAAATGTCCGCGGACGAGCGGGCGGCGGCCGAAATGGCGATGACCTTTCTTCTCGACGATCCGTCGCCGCGCGTGCGGCTTGCACTTGCCGAGGCGATTGCCTGGTCGCCCGATGCGCCGCGCAACCTGATTCTTTCGCTTGCCGAAGACCAGCCCGAGGTCGCCTGCCACGCGGTGACCTGTTCGCCACTTTTGAGCGATGCCGATCTCGTCGACCTTGCCGCGCGCGGCAACGGCGCCACCCGCATGTTGATTGCGGCGAGGGCGCATGTGACGCGTCCGGTTTCCGCCGCGCTTGCGGAGGTTGGCGACGAGGAAGAACTGCTCTGCCTGCTTGAGAATGACGGCGCTGTGATCTCCGGCCTGTCGTTGAAACGCATCGCCGAACGGCTCGGCGACTGCTGCAATATCCGCAACCTGCTTCTCGATCGCAGCGATCTTCCCGCCGATGCCCGCCAGCTGCTCACCCAGCATGTCAGCAATGCGTTGATCGGGCTGCCGCTGGCGCAGGCGGCGATCGGCCTGCAGCGGCTTCAGCGCATCAGCCGCGAGGCGACCGAGGCTGCCATCGTTTCGATCGCCGGCGATATCGCCCCACGCGAAATCCCCGACCTCGTCCAGCATCTGCGCCTCAACGGCCGGCTGACGCCATCCTTCCTGATGCATGCGCTCTGCGCCGGCAAGGTGGACTTCTTCGCCGGTGCGATCGTCGATCTGACGGGCTGCGGCGAGCGCCGGGTGCGTTCGATCCTGGCAACCGGGCGCATGCATGCCGTGCGTGCGCTCTATGAGTCCGCCGGCCTGCCAAGGGATATCAGCGTGATATTCGTCGAGGCGACGATGTTGTGGCGCGACGCCGCCAGAAAGGCGCCGGGCAGCGTGCTCGGCAATGTCTGCGGCCGTCTTCTCGAAAAATTCCGTCATCACGACGTGCATGGCGCGATCGGCGAACTTCTCGACATGGTGGAAAAGCTGCACGTTAACGAGCAGCGACAATCGGCCCGCGTCTATGCGGCGCTTGCTGCGGCCTAATCGGCGAGCCGCGTCACCACCCAGGAATAGCTGGCGGAGACGAAATGCACGGGTTTGGTGAGTGTGTCCCTGACGCTTTTGCCCGAGGGTAGATGGGCGCGGACCTGCCCGGCGATGCCTTCGGCAAAACCGGCGATCCGTCCTGCGGGTTCCTCGGGCGCGGCGACAGCAACCTCGGGCGCAGCGGCAGGCACGGGCGCCGGCTTCGGCGGCTCAGCGGCGGCGATGACTTTCGGCGCCTCGCACACCGCGATCACCGAGGGATAGTTGACATTCACATATGTCTTCAGCCGTCGTTCGGCTTCCGCATCGCAAGCGGCAACGGTTTCCCAGCGTTTATCGACCGTCGCGACATAGTTGCACTGGCTGATGGAATCGTCGCAGCCAAGAATGGTCATCGCGATCAGCACCGCTTGCATATTCTGCTTCCTTGATTATTGAGCATATCATCGTCTTAGAAGGCGCAATTCCAACCGAATGAAGGCAACGGCATTAACTCTTCGTCATGTCGGGAAAAATTGTGCCCCGCGCCAGCAGAGGAAGTCAGCATGTCCGTGACCATCGCCCTGGAGCCGCCGCGCCAGCAGGGCGTCATCCGCCTTCTCGATCTTTCCGATGCCTATGCACAATCGCTCTATCCGGCGGAAAGCAACCATCTGGTCGACCTCTCCGTGCTGGAGAAACCTTCGGTGAGCTTCCTCGTCGCGCGCAGCGACGCGGTGATCGTCGGCTGCTGCGCGCTAGTCGACGCCGGCGACGGCACGGCGGAGATCAAGCGCATGTTCGTCGATCCCGAGGCGAGGGGGCTGAGGATCGCCAGCGGCCTGATGAATGCGCTCGAAGCAATCGCAGGGGAAAAGGGGCTGACGGCGATCCGGCTCGAAACCGGCATCTACCAGCCCGAGGCAATCGCGCTCTACCGCAAATACGGATATCGGGAAATCGAGCCTTTCGGCGCTTACCTGGCGGATCCGCTCAGCCTGTTCATGGAAAAGCGGCTGGGGTAACCGGTCTGCGAAGATATGTTCAGCCTTCGGCGACGCGCGGCATGGTTTTCGGCGAACCGGAAACTGGCGGTGGGGCCGGTTCGTCGATGATGATCTGCGGTCCGGTTTCGCTCTTGTCGGCGTTGCGGGCCTCGTGGATCCATTCGCGCCAGATGGCAACGATCAGCGCCATCAGCACCGGGCCGATGAAGAGGCCGAGGAAACCCATCGTCTTGACGCCACCGACGAGGCCGAAGAAGGTCGGCAGGAAGGGTAGCTTGATCGGACCGCCGACGAGTTTCGGCCGCAGCGTCTTGTCGACGATGAAGAGCTCGACCGTACCCCAGACGAAGAGACCGATGCCGGCGACATGCGAGCCGCTCGCCAGCAGATAAATGGAGACCAGCGTGAAGGATAGCGGCGCACCGCCCGGTATCAGCGCCATCACGCCGGTCAGAACGCCGAGCGTGACCGGCGAGGGCACGCCGGCAATCCAATAGGCAAGGCCGAGCACGATGCCTTCGCCGATCGCGATCAGCGTCATGCCCATGACGGTGGAGCTGATCGTCGCCGGCACGACGCGGGAAATGCGCTCCCAGCGGTTCGGCAGGATGCGCTCGCCGAGCATATCGATCTGCTTGGAGAAGGAGAAACCGTCGCGATAGACGAAGAACAGCGCGATCAGCATGAAGAGCAGCGTCAGCAGCAGGTGGAAGGCGCCGCCGCCGGCCGCCAGCACGGCGCGGTAGATGTTGCCGATATTGGCGCCGCTGACCGCCTGGATGACTTCGCCCAGGGCGCCGGGACTGCCGATATATTTGGTCCAGACTTCATCGAGATAGGCGCCCGCCCAAGGCAGCGCGACGATCCAGTCGGGTGTCGGGGCGCCGGCGCGGTTGGCGTGGATTGCCCAGGTGACCCAGGTGCGCACTTCGCCCGTCGTATAGGTCACCGCAAGCCCGATCGGGATGACCAGGAAGGTGATGATCATGATGATGGCGATGGTCGCGGCGATCGTCGTATTGCCGCCGACGCGGGCAAGAAGCTTGCGGTAGAGCGGCCAGCTGGCGAAGCCGATGACGAGGGCTGCGAGCACCGGCACGAGGAAGCCGTAGAAGAAATAGACGCCGGCAGCGACGACCAGGACCAGCAGCCAGCGCGCCGCCGAAATGGAGGGAATCAGCGGCGTGCGCGTCTGCGCTGAAGATCCGAGCCATCGCGGCTCATGATTGCTTTTCTGACGGTCGAACACACCCACGCGCGCCTCTTCTTTTTCTTGTACTCTGGTTATGGGCCATCAACCCGGCGGTTTCAAGGTCCGCACCATGAAAGCGTATACAAAGCGTCGCTATTCGACCCTCAGACCCGGGCGTCTTACTGCTGCGGACGGCTGAGAATCTTGAAGGCGTAGAATTGCGTCTTCTGGCTGGTCGAGAAATTGTTGTCGGAGCCGAGAATGAGGACGTCGGTGCCGTCCTTGGCCTTGCCGAGCGACATGGCCTCGATATTGTCGGGAACGAGGCCGATCGCCCTCAAATCGAGGACCTGGCTCTTGCGGGCGGGGATGACACGCTGGTCGCTTTTGGCGAGGGACGCGATGGCGGATACATCGGTTGCGTCGGCCAGATCCATCATCATGATCTTGATGCTGCTGCCGAAGCCCTGGGCATAACTCCGCTCGACGGCAAGCAGGCGGTGATCGTCGAGGGCAAGCATCTCCGACATGCCGTTGTCATTGCCGCCGTCGGCCTTGGTGGCGGCCTGCGGGATCGGCGAGACCGGGTAGACATACTCGGCCTTCGGCTCACCGGTGGCGCCGCCGTAGCGGATAATGCGCGAGAGGCTGCCTGACGTCAGCGAGGGGTTCGGGCCGTCCTGGTAGAGGGCGGCTTCGACACCGACGAACACATCGCCGGAGGGAGTGACGGCGAGATCTTCGAAGGCGAGGTTGTCGCGGATGCCGGTCGACTTGTCTGCCGTCGGGGCAACGCCTTCCGGCAGTTTGAACTCGCGGATGAAGGAACCGTCGGGCGCAGCAACGCGGACGAAGGGCGGAAGCAGCGCCTTGCCGTCGCCTTCACTGCCCCAATAGATGCCGTCCTTGCCGAGGCGGATCGATTCCGGATCGACGGTCCGGGCAGTGAAGGGCTCGCCGTTCTTGTCCTTCAGCGTCACCCGCTTGACGACCGAAACGCCCTTGAGACCGGATGCGTCAACATCGACGTCGAGTTCATAGAAGCGGGCCGGGCCTCTTTCCGAGCGGTCGTCGCTGATGGCGAGATAGTGGCCGGTGGCGGCATCGAAATCGAGGCCGGAAATGCCGCCGAATTCGACGCCGTTTTCCATGTGGCCGGTGGGGATGACGAATTCACCGAGATAGGAGAGCGAAATGCCGGCGGCGCAATCGCCGAAGGGGCAGGCGGTCTCGAAGGTGGCGCCGATATCGGTGGCGCTGACGGTGACGGTGCTGGACAGGAGAACGAAAGCGGCAGCCGCGAGAAAACGCTTGGTCATGACAAATATCCGGCAAGGGGTTGAAAACGGTTCAAACGGGCGCAGCTCCTCCCCGAGGGGAAGGCGCGCCGTCCGCTTCATGCGCCGGTTGTTTGACGGAGTTGTTACGGTTCTTCGTCAGTTCCGTGAAATCGTGAATGCTAAAATGCGGCGCGCCGAACCCGTGTCTATCCGACCGTTTGGCGCGCTCGATGTTATACCCTAGATATCGAGGTTCTCGGCGAAGGCTGCGCGATCCTGGATGAAGCGGAAGCGGGCTTCCGGCTTGGTGCCCATCAGATCGTCGACGGCGGCGCGGGTGCCTTCGAAATCCACCTCGTCGATCAGCACCTTGAGCAAGGTGCGCTTGGACGGATCCATGGTGGTTTCCTTGAGCTGCGCGGGCATCATTTCGCCGAGACCTTTGAAGCGGCTGATCTCGACCTTGGCCTTGCCCTTGAACTCCGTCTGCATCAGCTCGGCGCGATGATTGTCGTCGCGGGCATAGGCGGATTTCGCCCCTTGGGTGATTTTGTAGAGCGGCGGCACGGCGAGGAAGAGATGGCCGCCACGCACCAGCTCCGGCATCTCCTGATAGAAGAAGGTGATGAGCAGCGAGGCGATGTGGGCGCCGTCGACGTCGGCATCGGTCATGACGATGATGCGCTCGTAGCGCAGGTCTTCGTCGCGGTATTTCGAGCGCGTGCCGCAGCCGAGCGCCTGAACCAGATCGGCAAGCTGCTGGTTGGCGCCGAGCTTTTCGCGACCGGCGCTGGCGACGTTGAGGATCTTGCCGCGCAGGGGCAGAATTGCCTGGTTGGCGCGGTTGCGCGCCTGCTTGGCCGAACCGCCTGCCGAATCGCCCTCGACGATGAAGAGTTCGGCACCCACGGCGGTGTTCTGCGAGCAGTCGGCAAGCTTGCCGGGCAGGCGCAGCTTGCGCACCGCCGTCTTGCGGTTGACTTCCTTTTCCTTGCGGCGGCGCAGGCGTTCCTCGGCGCGCTCGATCACCCAGTCGAGCAGCTTGGCCGACTCGTTCGGATTGTCGGCAAGGTAATGGTCGAAGGGATCGCGCAGCGCGTTCTCGACGATGCGCTGCGCCTCGACGGTCGCAAGCCTGTCCTTGGTCTGGCCGACGAATTCCGGCTCGCGGATGAAGACCGACAGCATGCCGACCGCCGAGATCATCACGTCGTCGGTGGTGATCTGCGCGGCGCGCTTGTTCTGCGTCAGCTCGGCATAGGCCTTCAGGCCCTTGGTCAGCGCGATGCGCAGCCCCGCTTCATGTGTGCCGCCTTCGGTCGTCGGGATGGTGTTGCAATAGGAATGCACCTGCGGATCGCCACCATACCAGGTGATCGCCCATTCCATCGAGCCGTGGCCGCTCACCTTCTCCGTCTTGCCGGCAAAGATCTCGCGGGTGACGGTGAACTCCTTGCCCATCGTCGCCTGGAGATAGTCCTTCAGGCCGCCGGGGAAGTGGAAGACGGCCTTGTCAGGGACCTCGGAGCCTTCGGGCAGCACGCCCGCCTCACAGCTCCAGCGGATTTCGACGCCGCCGAACAGATAGGCTTTCGAGCGCGCCATGCGGAAGACCCGGGCGGCATCGAACTTCATGTGATCCCCAAAGATCTGGGGGTCGGGATGGAAGCGCACGCGGGTGCCGCGGCGGTTGTGAACGTCACCCAACTCTTCGAGACCGCCCTGCGGCAGGCCGCGGGAGAAGCGCTGGCGGTAGAGCTTGCGGTTTCGCGCTACCTCGACCTCGAGGTCGTCGGAGAGCGCGTTGACGACCGAAACGCCGACGCCGTGCAGGCCGCCAGAGGTCTCGTAGGCCTTGCCGTCGAATTTGCCGCCGGCATGCAGTTTGGTCATGATGACTTCGAGCGTCGACTTGCCCGGCACCTGCGGATGGTTCTCGACCGGGATGCCGCGGCCGTTGTCGGAGACGGTGAGATAACCCTCGAGGTCAAGATAGACCTCGATGAAATTGGCGTGCCCGGCGACCGCCTCGTCCATCGCATTGTCGATGACTTCGGCAAACAGGTGATGCAGCGCCTTTTCATCGGTGCCGCCGATATACATGCCAGGACGCATGCGCACCGGCTCGAGGCCTTCGAGGACACGGATCGACGAGGCGCCGTAATCATCCGAGTTCGAGGCGGCGGGCGCCGGACGCGCTGAGGCTCCAGCAGCAGGGGGTGCTGCGGCGGCGACGGGCGCAGCCGTCACCGGCGGCCGCTCGGCCGGAGCGGCAGGCTTCTGCGCCTCCTCGCGTTTTTCAGAGAGGGGCATTCCGGAAAAGAGGTCGTTGCTATCGTCCATGGAGCCGTTCAGATCTTCATCCTGTCTTAGGTCTGGCTTGGGCGGGCATCCGCCGCCGACCCAAAATCACCGCATTTCATGCCACGTTTGCGAATCAGGCAGATTTTGCCAGAAAGCACCTCTATACGCGACACCGCCTGTTTTGGCGGGTTTTTCCCAAATGATTTGCGTTGCCGGGCGCGGAATGGCAAGCGGCGGCAGGCTTCAGGAACCATCCGAATGCGAATGTCCACAAGTCATTGCACCATCATCACCGCAATTGCGGCGTTTTTCTTGTCTGCGGCCATGCTGTCCGCTGTCGGCCCGGTACAGGCAGCCGATGTGCTGGCGCCCTTCAAGGACGATCTGTTTTCGAAGCAGACCGTGCTGCAGACGGGCGATGACGGCGCCTCCGAGGTCATCGACTATGACGAGACGCGCGATATCAACGGCCGCGACCAGATCCCGCAAAAACGGGTGCAGCAGAAATATGTGGCGCTCGGCATCCGCAAGGCTCAAGCGGACGAAACACTGTCTCTCGACGGCATCAAGCTCGATGTCACCAGGGTGGGACCGGCTCAGAGTGCTGCTTTCACGGTGATTTTCATCCATGGGCGCGACGGCGACCGGCGGCTCGGCGCCAACGACTACAGCTTCGGCGGCAATTTCAACCGGCTGAAGAACCTCGTTGCCGGCAATGGCGGCGTTTATTATTCGCCGACCGTCAAGAGCTTCGACAGCAGCGGCGTTGCGGCGATCGCCGGCCTGATCCGCTATGCAAGCGTGCAATCACCCGGCCGGCCGATCATCCTTTCCTGTGCCTCCATGGGCAGCCAGGTCTGCTGGGGCATCGCGCGCGATGGCGACAGCGTCAAGCGGCTGAAGGGCATGCTGATCATGAGCGGGGTCACCGATCCGGATTTCATCAAGAGCGCCTTCTACAAGGCAAAGCTGCCGCTCTGGTTCGCCCATGGCAGCCGCGACCCGGTCTATGCCGCCTCCGACCAGCAGGCGTTGTTCGAAAGCCTGCACAAGGCAAAATATCCGGCGCGTTTCACGCTGTTTCAGACCGGCAATCACGGGACACCGATCCGGATGATCGACTGGCGCAGGGTGGTGAACTGGATTCTTGCCGGCTAGCGCATCGGTCGGAAATTCGGAGACTATTTTTAGAAACACGATGCATGAATTCAAAATACTACCTTTGCGTGTCTCAAAAGACGCGCGGCGCTGTAGCGAACGATATTCGGCAGAAATATGCGCGGGATCGCAGAGATTCCCCTTACGTCAAGGGCATGATGCTTTTCTTTGCTGCAAGCTTTTGATATTGCCCAAGGCATAAGCAGATTGTGGAAGGCCAGCATGACACCTGATGTGCGCCCGCTTGTGGCGGGGAACTGGAAAATGAATGGCATGCGTGCCTCCCTGGATCAGATCAAGACGATCGCCGAGGGTGTTCGCTCGCCGCTGGCCGACAAGGTCGAAGCGCTGATCTGCCCGCCGGCGACGCTGCTCTACGTGGCGACGGCGCTGTGCACCGACAGCCCGCTGGCGATTGGCGCTCAGGACTGCCATCAGAATCCGTCGGGTGCGCATACCGGCGACATCTCGGCGGAGATGATTGCCGATTGTTTCGGCACCTACGTCATCGTCGGCCATTCCGAGCGGCGCACCGACCATGCCGAAACGGATCATCTGGTGCGCGCCAAGGCGGAGGCGGCCTTCGCCGCAGAGCTGACGGCGATCATCTGCATCGGCGAGACGGCGGATGAACGCCGGACAGGCCAGGCGCTTGACGTTATCAAACGCCAGCTTTCCGCCTCCGTTCCCGATGGCGCGACGGCCGAAAATACCGTTATCGCCTACGAGCCGATCTGGGCGATCGGCACCGGTGTGACGCCGACATCAGGTGATGTCGAAAAGGCGCATGCCTTCATGCGGGCAGAGCTTGTGGCCCGCTTCGGCGATGAAGGCCGCAAGATGCGTCTTCTCTATGGCGGCTCAGTCAAGCCGGCCAATGCCCATGAACTGATGGGCATCGCCAATGTCGACGGCGCGCTGATCGGCGGAGCGAGCTTGAAAGCGGCCGACTTCCTCGCCATCTACCGGGCCTATGAGGCGCTGCTCGCCTGAGGCATTTTTTATTTCTGGGTTTATTCCCGGGTTTATTCCGAGCCGAAGGGCTTGGAATAGATGAAAGCCTCATGTAAAGAGCCGCCAGAATTCTTACTTATGTCCGTCTTCAGGCGGGCAGGACTGGACCCATGCAGACAGTATTGATTGTCATCCATCTCATGATCGTGCTCGCCCTTGTTGGCGTCGTGCTCATCCAGCGCTCTGAAGGCGGCGGCCTCGGCATCGGCGGCGGTTCCGGCTTCATGTCGGCCCGGGGTACGGCCAATGCACTGACGCGCACCACCGCGATCCTTGCAACCCTGTTCTTCCTGACCTCGCTCGGCCTCGGCATACTGACGCGTTACGAGGGCCGTCCGAGCGATATTCTCGACCGGATTCCGGCAACAGGCGGCCAGGGCAACGGCATTCTCGATTCGCTCGGCGGCGGCGCACAGGCTCCGGCAAGTCAACCGGCCGGCAACGGCGTACCAAGCAGCGGGGCGGCGACGCCCGCACCGCAGGCTCCCGCCGCTCAAGCGCCGGCAACGACTGCTCCGGCAACTCAGGCTCCGGCTGCCACCGCTCCGGCGACGACTGCGCCTGCAGCTCCGGCCACGCCTGCGCCGGCTCAGCCTTCCGGCGTCCCGACGGGACAGTAAACCGGGCTTCGACATAAACCGCCGGCAGGCCCCAGGGTCTGCCGGTTTTCTTTTGTTCAGATTCCTGCGCCACGCTCCGAAAGTTCCGGAAAAGAATTTTTGGGGCTGGTGGAATCGTTTTTGAAAAGGTATCCGGTGAATCCCATGGCGCGATACGTATTCATCACTGGCGGCGTGGTTTCCTCTCTCGGAAAAGGAATTGCGGCCGCGGCTCTCGGAGCGTTGCTGCAGGCCCGTGGATATCGGGTTCGGCTTCGCAAGCTCGACCCCTATCTGAACGTGGACCCGGGCACGATGAGCCCGACCCAGCACGGCGAGGTCTTCGTCACCGACGATGGCGCGGAAACCGATCTCGATCTCGGTCACTACGAACGCTTCACGGGGCGTTCGGCGACCAAGACCGACAACATCACCACCGGCCGCATCTACAAGAATATCATCGACAAGGAACGGCGCGGCGACTATCTCGGCGCGACGGTGCAGGTCATTCCGCACGTCACCAACGAGATCAAGGATTTCGTTATCGAGGGCAATGACGACTACGATTTCGTCATCTGCGAGATCGGCGGCACGGTCGGCGACATCGAGGCGATGCCGTTCATGGAGGCGATCCGCCAGCTCGGCAATGACCTGCCGCGCGGCACCGCCGTCTACGTCCACCTGACGCTGATGCCCTATATTCCGGCGGCAGGCGAGCTCAAGACCAAGCCGACGCAGCATTCGGTCAAGGAGCTGCAGGCACTCGGCATTCATCCCGATATCCTGCTGGTGCGCGCCGACCGCGAAATTCCGGAAGCCGAACGCCGCAAGCTCTCGCTGTTCTGCAACGTTCGCCCGTCCGCCGTTATCCAGGCGCTCGACGTGGCCAACATCTATGATGTGCCGATCGCCTACCACAAGGAAGGTCTGGACGACGAAGTCCTTGCCGCCTTCGGCATCGAGCCGGCGCCGAAGCCGCGGCTGGACCAGTGGGAAGAGGTCTGCAATCGCATCCGCACGCCGGAGGGCGAGGTGACGATTGCGATCGTCGGCAAATATACCGGCCTCAAGGATGCCTATAAGTCGCTGATCGAGGCGCTGCATCACGGCGGCATCGCCAATCGCGTCAAGGTCAACCTCGAATGGATCGAATCCGAGGTCTTCGAAAAGGAAGATCCGGCGCCCTATCTCGAAAAGGTGCACGGCATCCTCGTGCCCGGCGGCTTCGGTGAACGCGGTTCGGAAGGCAAGATCCACGCTGCCCGCTTTGCCCGCGAGCGCAAGGTGCCGTATTTCGGCATCTGCTTCGGCATGCAGATGGCGGTCATCGAGGCGGCGCGCAATCTCGCCGACGTGGCCGGTGCGTCCTCGACCGAATTCGGCGCGACGAAAGAGCCGGTGGTTGGCCTGATGACCGAATGGGTCAAGGGCAACGAATTGCAGAAGCGCACCGCAGCCGGGGATCTCGGCGGCACGATGCGCCTCGGCGCCTACAAGGCGGCGCTGAAGAAGGGCACGAAGATCTCGGATATCTACGGCTCCACCGATATTTCCGAGCGTCACCGCCACCGCTACGAGGTCAATGTCGACTACAAGGACCGGCTCGAAAACTGCGGCCTCGTCTTCTCCGGCATGTCGCCGGACGGCGTGCTGCCGGAGACGATCGAATATCCCGATCATCCCTGGTTCATCGGCGTGCAGTACCACCCGGAACTGAAGAGCCGGCCCCTCGATCCGCATCCGCTGTTTGCGAGCTTCATCGAAGCGGCGACGGAACAAAGCCGCCTCGTCTGACGAAAGCCAAGACCAGATCGCGCGGTTAGAGCATTTCCGTCTTCTTCGAGTAACGGAAATGCTCTATCTCTTTGTTTTCACGCAATTCCAGACGCAAAACCGCTGCGCACTTTTGCTGGAATTGCTCTGGCGCGATCTGGATAACATCCGTGCTCGAGCTATCTTGCCGGCATGGCCACTTCACGCAGCACGACCGTCTCACGCTTCATCGCAGCACCGCGCGAGCACATCTACCGCGCCTTCCTCGATGCAGATGCTGTCGCCACCTGGCTTCCGCCGGGTTCGATGAAGGGCATCGTCCATGCCTTCGAGGGCAGGGAAGGCGGCGCCTTCAGCATGTCGCTCGTCTATCCCGATGACGAGGCGTCGGAGCCGGGCAAGACCTCCGACAAGACCGACAAATTCCAGGGCCGTTTTGCGCGGCTCGTGCCTGACGAAAGCATCGTCTGGGCTACGGTCTTCGATTCCGACAATGAAGGTTTTTCCGGCGAGATGACGGTCAGCACGACATTGTCGCCCGCCGATGGAGGCACCGATGTGACGATGGTCTGCGACAACATCCCCTCTGGCATTCGCCTCGAAGACAATGAGGAAGGTTGCCGTTTGACGCTCAACCAACTTGCCGCCTTCGTCGGCGGCTGAGGATCGCCGGCAAGGACATGCCCTGCCGGCCGGCGAATTCAACTTTCAGGCAGCGGCCGGCAGCGGCCCGATATAGACCGAACGTGGACGGATCAGCCGGCCGTCGAGCGCCTGTTCACGCGCATGCGCCAGCCATCCGACGGTGCGGCCGATCGCGAAGACGCCGGTGAAGGCCTCGCGCGGAAAGCCGAGCGTTTCGAGCAGCAGCGCAGTATAAAATTCGACGTTGACATCGAGCGGCCGGTTCGGCTTGCGCACTTTCAGGATCGCCAATGCAGCAGCCTCCACGGCTTCCGCCAGCGCGCTGCGGGCGCTGTTTACCTGTCCGGTTGATATCAGCGGCTTCAGCGCGCCCTTCAGCGCATCGGCGCGCGGATCGCGGACGCGATAGATGCGGTGGCCGAAGCCCATCAGCCTTTCGCCGCGATCAAGCGCTTCGCCGAGCCACGGGTAAGCATTCTCGGCCGTGCCGATCGCATCCAGCATGTCGAGCACGGGACCGGGTGCACCGCCATGCAGCGGCCCCTTCAGGGCGCTCAGCGCCGCCAGCACCGAAGAGGTGAGGCCAGCCTGCGTCGAGGCGATGACGCGCGACGCGAAGGTCGAGGCATTGAGGCCATGGTCTGATATCGTCACGAGATAGGCGTCGAGTGCCGCTGTCTGCTCCCTGTTCGGCAATTTTCCGGTCAGCATGCGCAGGATGTCGGCGGCCTGTGTCAGCGAGGCGTCGGGCGCGATCGGTTTTTCACCGCGTTGCAGGCGCAGAACGGCCGGCAGAAAAACCGCAGGCGCCGCCAGAAGGCCGAGCGCGGTGTCAAAATCCTCGCCGTCGGGCAGCCGGGCGATCAGCGCCCGCATCGCATCGACCGGAGGTAGGGCGAGCAGGGCGGCATCGGCCGACTCGATGTGGTCGAACACTCCAGTTCGTGCTTGCGCCAGCCAGTCGCGCAATTCCACTTCATTGAAGCTTCGCTCCATCAGCCCGTCCAGCAACAGGGCTGCGACGCCTTCATAGGTGCCGTCAGCGACCAAATGATCCAGCGATACGCCGCGGATGATCAGTCGTCCCGCTTCGCCATCGACATCCGAGAGCTGCGTTTCGGCGGCTATGACGTCTTCCAAGCCATTTTTCATGTTGTTTTCTCCTTTACGACACGGATGATCCGACCTAGTCTCATTGACGTCAATCTTGATGCAATTGATCAATATGAGGTTCCGATGTCGTGGCTGACCGCCGAAGAGGCGCTGCAGGCGCTGAAGACCAAGCCGCAGACGCTTTACGCCAATGTCAGTCGCGGGCGCATCCGCGCCAAGCCCGATCCCACCGACCCGCGCCGCAGCCTCTACCAGGCTTCCGACGTGCAGCGGCTTGCCGAACGCCATGCCGGCCGCCGCAAGACCGAAACGGTCGCCGCCGAGGCGATCCGCTGGGGCGATCCGGTTCTTTCCTCGGCAATTTCCACCATCATCGGCGGACGCCTTTTCTATCGCGGAAAGGATGCCGCCGGTTTCGCTGAAGTCGCGACGCTGGAGCAGACGGCGGCGCTGCTCTGGAACGGCGCGGAAACACTCTCCTCCGGCAGCGGGACCGGACATGCCGCTCCGTCGCTTCAGGCGGCATTCCTGGCGCTGGCAGGGCGGGTGACATCGGATCTGCCGTCGCTCGGCCGCTCGCAGGCAGCACTTCGCCGTGAAGCAAGTGGCGTTCTCCGTACCGTCGCCGATGCGCTGGCGCCGGGATCTTTCGACCAGCCGCTGCATTTGCGGCTTGCGGCAAGCTGGCAGCGGCGGGATGCTGCCGATTGCCTGCGTCGCGCGCTGGTGCTGCTTGCCGATCACGAACTCAACGCCTCGACCTTTGCGGCGCGGGTCACGGCATCGGCGGGTGCGGCCCTTTCGGCCGCCGTGCTGTCCGGTCTGGCGACGCTGACAGGGCCGCTGCACGGCGCCGCCTGGCAGGGCGTCGACGCCTTGATCGAGAACACTTCCGCCCTTGGGGCCGAGCAGGCGATCCGCCGCACGCTCGCCCAGGGCAATCGCCTGTCGGCCTTCGGTCATCCGCTCTATCCCGACGGCGATGTCAGGGCTCTGGCGCTGCTTTCGCACTTTGACTTGCCGGCGCAGTTTGCCGAGGTCCGGGAAACCGGCGAGGAGATGGTCGGCGAGAAGGTCAACGTCGATTTCGCGCTTGCCGCAATGGCCGCTGCCTTCGATCTCCCGAGGGAGGCGCCGATCATCATTTTCTCGCTTGCCCGTTCCGCCGGTTGGCTTGCGCATGCGATGGAGCAGATCGACAGCGGTGAATTGATCCGGCCGCGGGCGCGTTATGCCGGACCGGTGCTTGAAACGGATAGTAGAACGTAAGAATTCCGCCGGCGATTGCGCCGGTTTGCTTTTTTTGCCTAGGGAAATATTTGAATTCGGCTATCATGCCTCACATGGAAGAAGACGGTTGGCGGGCGCTTTCGAAAAGAGCTGTTCCGCACGGTCAAGGGGACTTTCCATGAATACGACGCTTCGCAGCCTGCTTGCCGCCGCACTCGCTGTCGGCCTCATTCCGCATGAGGCGGCCTTTGCGCAGTCTGCCGGCTGCACGGTATCGCGTGATGCCGGCGCCCGCCAGGTGCTCAGTTGTCCAGGCGGCGTCACGGTGACGGCAGAGGCCGGAGCCGCCTACAGCCTCGTCGACCGCAACCGCGACGGCAGCCCTGATTCGGCGTCGCTGCGGCGCAAGGCCATCCTCGTCGATGTCGACAGCAGTCAGCACGCGGGCGGTTTCCAGGTCGTGACGCCGCAGGCGATCGCTGCCGTGCGCGGCACCCAATGGGCTGTCGATGTCGCAGGCGGCAAGACCTCGGTGCTGGTCGTCAGAGGTAGCGTCGCAGTCCGCCGGCCGGCCGGTGAGGCGGTGGTGCTGTCGCCGGGCGAGGGCGTCGACGTTACCGGCGGAACGGAACCCCTCGTCGTGCGCCGCTGGCCGGCGCCGCGTGCCGCCGCCCTTCTTGCCCGCCTCGGCCAATAAATCCCATGAACCATCGTCTGCTGACCGTGATCGCGCTGCTGCTCGCCGGTCTTTGGGCGGCTGCGCTCGGCTATACCAATCTCAATGCCGGAAGCGGCCTTCTCGACCGGATGGAAGCCTCGCTTGCCGATATCCGCAGCGCCATCGTCGGGGCGAAAACACCGCCTCCCGTCGTCTCGATCATTGCGATCGACGACCGCACCGCTGGGGCGCACGGCTATCCGCTCGATCGGGCGACACTTGCGCGCCTTGCCGGCGCGATCACCGCGTTGAAGCCCAAGGCTTTGGCGATCGACATTCTGCTCGTCGATCCGGGGCCGGAGGCGGGTGATGCGGCGCTGACTGCTGCCCTTCGCCAGGGGCTGAGCGTAATTGCGGCCGCAGCCACTTTCGCGCAAAGCAGCCAGCGGGTCACGGATGCGGCAGGCGATCCGCTTGCCGCCATCCCTGAGGCAAACCAGCTGCTGTTGCCGCTTCCGCGCTTTGCCGAGGCAGCTGCGGTCGGCATCGTCAATGTCGCAACCGACCAGACCGGCACGCCGCGCTACATTCCGCTGATCTCGCGTTCCGCAGACCGGCTGGATCCGGCTTTTCCACTGCGTGTCGCGTCGGTGGCGCTCGGCGTCGATCCCACCATCGAACCCGATGCCATCATGCTCGGAAAGCTGCGTATTCCCACCGATATCGGCCAGCGCCTGCCGGTGACCTTTTATGGCGGGCATGGCAGCATCGCCACCTTCAGCGCCGCCGATGCGCTGGATGGCAAGCTTTCGGCGAATGCGGTCACTGGCCGCATCGTCGTCATCGGTTCGACGGTGACCGGCGGCGGCGACGTCTTCCCGACGCCGTTCGATCCCGTCATGCCGGGCGTCGAGGTAATGTCGACGGCTATCACCCATCTCGTCACCGGCGACGGCATGGTGCGCGACCATAGGATAAGGCTGATCGATGCCGGCATTGCGGTCGGTTTGACGCTCGTGCTCGTTTCGCTGATTGCCTGGCGCCGCAGTGCTGCAGGTTATGTCATCATCGTGCTGACGCTGATCGTCTGGGCGATGATCAACCTGTCGGCCTTTGCGCATGGCTACTGGTTGAGTGCGGCGCTGCCGATCGCTGCAGCGCTGCCGCCGGCGCTGATCTTCGGGGCGGCCGAGCTCTGGCTCGACCGCGGCCGCGCCCGCCATTTCGCCGAGCAGAGCGCGCTCCTGCAGCGCATCGAAGCGCCCGGCCTCGGCGAGTGGCTGGCGCGCGATCCGAATTTCCTCGCACAACCGGTTCGCCAGAACGCCGCCGTCATCTTCATCGATCTCTCGGGCTTCACCGGCCTCAGCGAAAATGTCGGGCCGGTGGCGGTCAGCGAGATGTTGAGCGGCTTCTTCGAACTGGTCGACGAGGAGGCGCGGGCCCACGGCGGCGCCATCACCAGCTTCATGGGCGACGGCGCGATGATCCTGTTCGGCCTGCCGGAGCCTGCCGATGACGATGCCGCCCGCGCCGCTGCCTGCGCGGTCAGCCTCTGCGAGCGCACACGGACCTGGCTTCAAGCGCATGCGGGCTTTGCCCCGAAGAAGATCGGCTTCAAGGTCGGCGCCCATTGCGGCCCGATCGTCGCCTCGCGATTGGGCACCGGCGACCGGCAGCAGATTACGGCGGCGGGGGACACCATCAATGTCGGCAGCCGGTTGATGGAGGTGGCCGCCCGCCATGGCGTCGAACTGGCGCTGAGCGCCGAAATCGTCCGCGCTGCCGGCCCCGATAGCCTGCTCGCGCAGTCCGGCCGCATGGAGGGACCGTTGGAAACGGCGCTGCGCGGCCGGGCAAGCCGCATCGACGTCTGGCTGTGGCGTAGCCGTACGCTTTGACAATCGCCGCGGGAGCGGCTAGGAACGGCGCAAATACCCCGCCGGCTGGCTCCGGCCATGGCGCAGCAACGCGCCTGACAGCTCCGAAAGATCGAATCCATGACAGAATTTAACGGCGTCGTCCCGGCGATCGCCAAGGCGTTGCAGAAGCGCGGATACGCCGAACTCACCCCGGTGCAGAAGGCGATGCTCGATCCGGCCCTTGCCGCTTCAGACGCGCTGGTCTCGGCCCAGACCGGCTCCGGCAAGACCGTCGCCTTCGGCCTGGCGCTGGCGCCGACGCTGCTTGAGGGCAGAGAGCGCTTCGGTAATGCCGGCGCCCCGCTCGCCATCGTCATCGCACCGACGCGCGAGCTTGCGCTGCAGGTGAAGCGCGAGCTCGAATGGCTCTTTGAGATGACCGGCGCGGTGATCGTCAGCTGCGTCGGCGGCATGGACATCCGCAGCGAGCGCCGCTCGCTGGAACGCGGCGCCCATATCGTCGTCGGCACGCCCGGCCGGCTTTGCGACCATATTCGCCGCAGGGCGCTCGACATGTCGGAACTGAAGGCCGCCGTGCTCGACGAGGCCGACGAGATGCTCGATCTCGGCTTCCGCGAAGACCTCGAATTCATCCTCGATGCGGCGCCGGACGAACGCCGGACGCTGATGTTTTCGGCAACGGTGCCGGCTGCGATCGCCAAGCTTGCCAAGAGCTACCAGCGCGATGCCGTGCGCATCAGCACCGCGGCCGAGGAAAAGCAGCATATCGACATCGAATATCGCGCGCTCATGGTTGCCCCGAGCGACCGCGAGAATGCGATCATCAACGTGCTGCGCTATTACGAGGCGACCAATGCCATCGTGTTCTGCTCGACGCGTGCCGCCGTCAACCATCTGACGGCGCGGTTCAACAACCGCAATTTCGCCGTTGTGGCGCTTTCCGGCGAGCTGACGCAGAACGAGCGCACCCACGCGCTGCAGGCGATGCGCGACGGGCGCGCCCGCGTCTGCATCGCGACCGACGTTGCCGCCCGCGGCATCGACCTGCCGGGGCTCGATCTTGTCATCCATGCCGACCTGCCGACCAATCCGGACACGCTGCTGCACCGCAGCGGCCGAACCGGTCGGGCCGGACGCAAGGGCATCAGCGCCATGATCGTGCCGCTGAATGCACGGCGCAAGGCAGAGCGCCTGCTCGAGAATGCCGGTATTTCGGCTGCCTGGGCGCGGCCGCCCTCGGCCGAGGAAGTGAGCGAGCGCGACGACGAGCGGCTGCTCGCCGATCCGATCTTCAACGAAACGCCGCAGGAGGAAGAGCAGGGGCTGGTACAGCAGCTTCTCGCCAGCCACGGCGCCGAAAAGCTCGCCGCCGCTTTCTTACGTCTTTACCGCACCAATCATTCGGCGCCGGAAGATCTGATCGAAGTTACAGTGCAGGACGACCGCAGCCGCAAGCGCCGCGACAATGCCGAGCCCTACGAGCCGGCGCAGAAGGGACCGCGCGAGGATTTCGGCGCCAGCGTCTGGTTTTCCGTCTCGGTTGGGCGCAAGCAGAATGCCGAGCCGCGCTGGCTGATCCCGATGCTCTGCCGCAACGGCAATGTGACGAAGCGCGAGATCGGCGCGATCAAGATGCAGCCCGAGGAAACTTTTGTGGAGATCGCTGCGGCGAGCGCCGAAAGCTTCCTGGCGGCGATCGGTCCGAACAAGGCGCTCGAACGCGGCATCCGCGTGACCAGGCTTTCCGGCACGCCGGATTTCAGCCGGGCGCCTGCGCCAAAACCCTATGCCGGCAAGCCATCTCGCGACGAGCGGCCGGATGATTCGTTCCGCGGCGAGCGGCCGAAGAACAAGTTCGGCAAGGGTCCGGGCGGCGGATATGTCGCGGCCGACAATAGCGGTGGGGAAAGACGGGATAGCAAGCCCTGGAGCAAGAAGCCGGGCAAACCCCCTTTCGATGGGCCGAAGTCCGACAAGCCGAAATTCGAAGGCGCCAGATCCGAAGGCCCCAAATATGAGGGCAAGGGCGGCGGCGCACCGAAGAACAAGTTTTCAAAGAAGAAGCCCGGCTGATTTTGCCGGCAGCCCTTCGCTGGTCCGGCGGAGGGCTTTGGGCCGTATCCCTGAGGGAGGCAAGGATGGTGATGGAAACGGCGATCCTCAGCGTCCCGGTTTTCAGTACGCTCTGCAATGAGGCCTTCCGGCTGCGGCGCGCTATCTTCGTGCATGAGCAGAAGGTTCCCGAACCCGAGGAATTCGATGCCGACGATCTCAACGCCCATCATCTTGTCGCCGTCACGGCGGGCGAAGTCTCCGGCACCCTGCGGGTCATTTACGCCGAGGAACATGTGAAGATCGGCCGGGTTGCGGTTGCCGGCCGATGGCGCGGCCGCGGCATTGCGGCTGATATGATCGGGCGGGCGATGGAACTGCATCGCGGCGCCCGCGGCAACCGCTTCTATCTCACTGCGCAGGCGGACAAGCTGCCGCTTTACGAGCGTTTCGGCTTCGTTGCCTATGGCGCGGAATTTCTTGACGGTGGCATGCCGCATCTTGCCATGAAGAATTACTGAGCATCAGCAAAGCGTCGTTTCAGGCTTGGGATTTCACGTCAAAGGCAAGCGAACTTGAAAGCTCCCGGTAGGCGTCGATCTGTTGCTGCAGCAGCGCGATTTTCTGTTCCACCATGCCAACAGCATCAGCTCCGGCGATGAACCGGCGGGGCAGCTCCGGTTGGTTGACCAGGGTGATCAGCGCTTGGGCAAGTTTTGCGGGATCGCCGCTCTGCTGGCCGTTGGCGGACTTCCAGAATGCCAGGTGCTGGGCGCGTCTTTCGTCGTAGTCGCTGACAGACGCCGGAGCATATTGGGTTGATTCGTCAGTCAGCAATTCCGTGCGGAAGAAGCCCGGATTGACGATCATCGTTTCGATACCAAACGGCGCCACTTCGGGCTGCAGCGATTCCATCCAACCATCGAGGGCAAACTTCGCGGTAGAGTAAGCGCTGCAAAACTCAAAGCCCAGCAGGCTGGCCGTCGATGAGATCGAGATGATCTTGCCGGACCCCTGCCGGCGCATCACCGGCAGGACGGCGCGGGTGACACTCATGGGGCCGAGGAGACTACTAGCCAGTTGCAGATCGATCTGAGGCGGCGTCAGTTCCTCAAAATAGCCTGAATAGAAGTTTGCGGCATTGTTGACCAAAATGTCGATCTGACCGAAGCGTTCGAGTGCAGCCTTAACGGCAGAGTCCGCTTCAGTCGGCTTGGTTACATCCAGCGTGACGACGAGCAGATTTTCCGACTGGCCAATCGCCTTGGCAACGCGTTCCGGATTGCGGCCGGTTGCAACGAGTTTGTCGCCTGCAGCCAGAACCGCCTTTGCGAAATCCAGGCCCATGCCGCGCCCGGCGCCTGTGATCAACCAAACCTTACTCATCGAATTTTCCTTCATGCGAGATTGTGTGCCGATGCACTATGCGGTGGCCTTCTGCCGCTGCTCTTCGTGATCATCGTTGATGTTGAACCAGCCGGTGGCCGCCTCGATGACGCCCCAGAGTTTGGCCGGAAGGGCAATTTCCGGGATTGTCGTGGTCCTGATCTCGTTCTCGATCAGCTTCTCATTGCCACTGCGTGAAAGTTCGACCCACTCCGGGTTTATCACCAGTCCTTGGCCTACAGCCACAAGCGAAAGGCCCAGATGAAGGGCGCTTTCCGCCTGTTGGGGTGACTTGATCTGGCCAGCGGCAATAACCGGAACGCGCCCCGCTACCGTGGCGGCGATCAGTTCAGCGATGGGACGATCGGCGATGGCTTCGAGTGGTTGGGCTTCGAGTACGCTCGTCAGCGAAGCATGGATGTAGTCGACGCCGCCGTCGATCAGATGCTCGATGAGTTCGTGGGTGTCTTCAATACGAAGGCCGCCCTCTTCAGGTTCTTCGGGCGAGACCCGGTATCCCAGAAGAAACGGACGCGTCGCGTGTGTGCCTATCACCCGCCTCACGTTGCGGACCACGGCGAGCGGAAACCGCATCCGCTTTTCCAGCGAGCCTCCCCATTCGTCGTCGCGATAATTGTGGAGCGGCGAGTAAAAGTTCTGGATCAGAAAGCCGTGGGCCGCATGCAGTTCGACCCCATCGAAGCCGGCTTCGATAGCGCGGCGGGTTGCTTCGCCGAAAGCAGAAATCACATCAAGGATTTCGTCGTGGCTCAGTGCGCGCGTCGTGCCGCCGCCTGGATTGAAAGGACCGGCTGAAACTTGCAGCGAACTGGCGCTGACAACGTCTCCGTCCGGAACAAGCGCCGGCACGGCCTTGCTGCCGGCGTGAAAAATTTGAAGAATCGCTGGCGCACCGCCGCTTTTGGCCGCCTCGGCCAGACGCCGGAGGCTTGGTATGAAGCTGTCATCATAAGAAGCGAATTCGCCCGTGAACCCGATGCCGTTGGGCGAGACATGCGTGCAGCCGGTTAGAACGAGGCCAACGCCGTTCACCCTGCGTCGATAGTAGGACACTTCCTCATCCGAGACTGTTCCGTCGTCATTGGCTGACCACGTCGTCATCGGAGCCATGACGACCCTGTTTCGAAGCGTGATCCCACTGGCGAAAACGAAGGGTTCAAATAGTGCGGGGGTGGCTTCCATCATCATTCGTCTCTCTTGCATGCCGTCCAAGCGGTTTGTGAAATGACAGGTAGCAATGAAGACAAACTTTGATTAGTTGGTATAATCTGCATGAAGTTAGAAATGAGAGAGATAAATGAGGCACGGTGATTTCAGCGAGCTTGCAGCCTTCATCGCCGTTGCCGAAGCCGGAAGCTTTACGCGTGCCTCCGCCAAGCTGGGACTTTCCCAGTCTGCCGTTAGTTACTCAGTCAGGATGCTGGAGCAGAGGCTAGGGGTGCGGCTGATCTCACGCACTACACGAAGCTTGTCGCTGACCGATGCCGGAGAGCGTATGCTTCGGAGCCTCCGCCCTGCCTTCGAACACATCGAAAGAGAGATCGCAGCCGTCACCTCACTTCGTGACAAGCCGGCGGGCACTATCCGCATCACGACGTTTCGATATGCCGCCATGAGCGTGCTGTGGCCGGTCATGACAACGTTCTTGGCGGAATACCCGGATATTGAAATGGAGGTCATTCTTGACGAGGGCCTGACGGATATCGTGGCCGGCCGGTTCGACGCCGGTATTCGTATTGGGGAACAGGTTCAAAAAGACATGGTTGCTGTCAGGATCGGCCCTGACCTTCGCATGGCAGTCGTCGGATCGCCGTCCTACTTTCAGAACCGCACAATCCCGATAACGCCCCGCGATCTCGGCGACCACCGGGGTATCAGCTACCGGCAAACCACAGGAGGTGGATTGTATGCCTGGGAGTTCGAGCGCGAAGGCGAGGAGCTTCAGGTCAGAATGAACGGGCCGCTCATCATCAACGATAGTTTGATGCTGGAAGCCGCTGCTTTGGATGGGCTCGGACTTGCCTACACTTTCGAAAGTCAGGTTTCACAATATATTGCAGACGGGCGACTGATCCGAGTCCTCGACGATTGGTGTCAGCCGTTCCCTGGCTATCACCTTTATTACCCAAGCAGACGTCAGCATACGGCGGCGTTTGCGCTCCTCGTCGAGGCGCTTCGTTTCAAAGGCTGACGCTCCTGCCAGGCCTATCCGGAAGATGGTTGCGTTGGATTGGGGGATTGACCTCAGTCGCGCGGTTGCCCGATAGATGTGAGGTCCCGCCTGTCCTGATTGCTGGTGATCCGCGCGGTCATCGCTGACCGCGAAGTCTTAGCTCCAATATTGTCAAGACGCCACGCGACAGGAACATCGCGGCCCTGTGCGGCCCGCTGCATTCAGCGGCACACAGGACCGGGCCAGGCTCTCGTCCGAGCCAGGTTCTAAGCGAGGTTGAAAGGCATCTGTCGGACTGGCTTGCCCGTCAAACGCGAGATGGCATTGGCAAATGCCGGCGCCAAAGGCGGCAGGCCGGGTTCGCCCATGCCTGTCGGTGCATCCGC
Source organism: Rhizobium leguminosarum (assembly GCF_002953715.1). Classification (GTDB taxonomy): domain Bacteria; phylum Pseudomonadota; class Alphaproteobacteria; order Rhizobiales; family Rhizobiaceae; genus Rhizobium; species Rhizobium leguminosarum_V. Next base: position 1,956,721 of record NZ_CP025012.1, on the reverse strand, counting down.
GCTTGGTACGATGTTAACGTCGAACTCCGGCACATCCGTGATCCTTGCCACCGTGAATTCGCTGAAGTTGCCTTGCTCCACAATACCGTCCTTGAGCGTGATTTCCGCGCCCGCAAGGCATGTCGACAAGCCCATGATCGCCGCGCCCTGGACCTGCGCTTCCACAGTCCGAGGGTTGACGGCCAGATTGCAGTGCACTCCCGCCGTAACCCGATGCAGCTTGGGCTGCCCGTCGACGACGGAGGCTTCCACCACGTAGGCCACCACGGATGAAAAGGATTCGTGCACGGCCACACCCCAGGCCCGGCCTTCTGCCAATGCCCTACTGCCGTAACCGCTCCTGTCTACGGCGAGTTGCAGTGCATCGCGATGACGAGGATGCTCATCGCCAAACATCTTCATGCGATATGCGACCGGATCCTGATCGGTGGCTCTCGCTATATCGTCAAGCAAGGTCTCCATCACGAAAGCCGTATGGGTGGAGCCAACGCTGCGCCACCACAGAACCGGCACGTTGGCAACAGGATGATGTACAGTCAGGCGCATGGGAAGCGGGTAGGGGCTCCGCATCCCCTCGGTCGTGGCGGCATCGATGCCGTCCTTCACCTGGAACTTCTCGAAGACGGTTCCCGTCAGTATGGACTGGCCGACGATGGTGTGGTCCCAGGCCAGCACATTGCCCTCTTTGTCGAAGCCGATGCGAGCGCGGTGAAGATGCGTTGGACGGTAGTAGCCGCCCCTCATATCGTCCTCGCGGCTCCAGAGCGTGCGCACTGGCGCGTTCAGCCCCGCCGCCCTGGCAGCTTTGGCTATCTGGCAGGCCTCCATCGCCGTGTCGCTGCTGCTGGAAAAGCGGCGGCCGAAGCCACCACCCGATGTTTGCACGTTCACCACGACCTGTTCCGGCTTGAGGCCGAGCACGTTTGCTGCAACGCCGGCGTCTAGCCCCGCACTTTGGCTCCCCATCCAGATCTCGGCACGATCGTCGGAAAGCCGAACCGTGCAGTTCAGCGGTTCCATCGCCGCGTGGGCGAGATACGGGAACACGAACTCGGCTTCCAGACTCAAGGGTGCGGTTTCCAATGGCGACATGTCGGCATCAAACTGGCGCGGGCCGGGGCGATTGGCGATCTCGCGAAACTGGGCAAGTTGCTTTTCACTATCGACCTTTTCGACAGCCGATGTGTCCCACTCCACCTTAAGGGCGTTGCGACCCTGAGACGCCTGCCAATATCCGTCGGCCACCACGGCCACACCCTCTGCACCGCGATCCAGCGGTACACGCAAAACAGCTTTCACGCCCTTTACTGAACGTGCTGCGCTGTCGTCCAGGGAGGCTATCTTGGCTCCGAAGACTGGAGGGCGAGCCACCACGGCCGTCAATTGTCCCGGCAGCTTGAAGTCGATGCCAAAACTCTGTTGGCCACTGCTCTTGGCTTGTGCATCCAGACGCTGGGTGGGCTGGCCGATGATGCGGAAATCCTTCGGGTCCTTCAACGCTATTTTCCGGGGCACGGGCAGGGCCATGGCCGCTTCGGAAAGTTCTCCATAACCGAGCTTGCGGCCATCGGGAGCCAGAACCACACCGGCCGCGGTTCGCAGCGTCGAAACATCCACCTTCCAGCGGTCCGCCGCGGCTGCGAGTAGCATGGCGCGGACGCGGGCACCCAGCTCGCGATACTGCATAAAGCTGTTCTTGATGGTGTTCGAACCGCCGGTAAGATGCATGCCGAAGAGCGGATCGACATAGGCCATGTCATTGGTGCCGAGCTGGCTGCGTACTAGCTTCCAATCTGCGTCGAGCTCCTCGGCCAGGATCATCGGCAATGCCGTTTGGACGCCTTGACCGAACTCGAGCCGGTTGATTGTGACCATAACCTCGCCATTTGGCGCAATCTGAACAAATGCAGAAGGCTGCTCGGTCGGCTTCAAAGCGGTGAGCGCCTCACCCGCGTCGGTGGACTGGGCCGCGGCCAAATGGGGGAAAATCCCGACAGCCAGACCGAGGGTCCCCGTCAGCTTGAGAAAGCTGCGGCGTCGCAACGCCTGGCCCGGCGTTGAACGACCCCGTTCCAGCATGTGCTGCAGCACACGCGGTAATTCGCTGTAATCCATGTTCGGCAACATATGACGTCTCCTTCAGACGAGATTGCTGGCAGCATCGGCTATGGCGGCGCGGATGCGGACATAAGTTCCGCAACGACAAATATTGCCTTCCATTGCCGAATCGATCTCCGTGGCAGTCGGCTGCGAACCGGAGGGCAGGGATGCCAGGAACGCCGTGGCGCTCATGATCTGACCGCTCTGACAATAACCGCACTGCGCTACATCGTGCTTGACCCACGCTGCGTGCACAGCGGCGCCGACACGGTCGCTGCCGTCGGTCGCTTTTTCTATGGTGGTGATATTCAGGCCCTCGGCAGCGGAGAGAGGGGTGCTGCAGGAACGGACAGCCTCACCATCCAGATGTATCGTGCACGCGCCGCAAAGCGCGGCGCCGCAGCCGAACTTGGTCCCGGTCATGCCGAGCGTGTCGCGCAGAACCCAAAGGATGGGTGTCTCCGGGTCGGCATCGACCTCGTGCTGATTACCGTTGATATTCAGTGTGATCATGACTGGTCGTTTCTCCGATGTTTCATAATGGATGTGCTCGTTGACTGAGATTGTTCAGCTAACGGTTAGAACCGTCGATCTCCGAGGAGAGCGACGGCAGCGGGAGTACCGCCTGCAACCTCCAGGATGATGAGACGCCGTGACCAAGAGCCTGCTCTCCGCGGCAACGTTAGCTCGTCCGGCGGCGCCAAATTAGTTGGCAAAACCTGCACGACGTTAGAAAGGCGGCTTCTGAATGCGAGGCAAAAGCACACACAGACACGTCAACCCAAGACGGGTCAGCGATGATCAGCCGGGTTGGGTGCTCATCGATCGCCGGCTCGCTCAGCCACGAGGTTCGCCGTTACTCCGACAGGGACTTCAGGTAAGCGATGATGTTTAGCCGATCCTCAGGCTTGGGTACGCCGACGGTCATTGTGGTGGTTGGTACAACTTCGCGAGGCGCTGCTAGAAACCGGTCCAACGTCGCCTCGTCCCATACCAATCCCGACGCCTTCATGGCCGCCGAATAGCGGACGCCTTCCGCAGCGCCGGCCGTGCGCCCGACAACGCCACCGAGCCCCGGCCCAGCCTTTTTCTGGTCCGTGGTCGAATGACAGGCGGAACAGCGCTGAAACGCTTTTTGTCCCAAGGCGACATCTCCCTCCGCTGCCGCAGGAGCCGTCGCCGACACAAGGATCAAGGTGGAGACCACAACAGAAGCCAAAATTTTTGTCATGCGTGTTCTTCCCGAATAGAGGCTGTCGAAGCCCTGAAAGGACGGTTGAGTAGCGCGCGCCAGCACCCTTGCCGGCTGGCCGCGCTGAAGACCCTAGACCCAAGCCACGCCTCATCTTCTGCGGACATGGCACTGGAGGCGGCGGTTGGTTGGGGACGTTACCTCGCCTCAGCAGGGAGCATTAGGCGGTACTATCTGCATGATGTTAGAAATGAGGTTCATAAATGCCCGACTGCCAACGATCGTCGACGAGGGTTGTCTGGCTTGCTTTGCACCAACAGGACTCGACCCTGTTGATGCTGCCGCAGCATGCAATCAGTGAAGCTTCAGCTTCCCTCGGAGAGGTTCTGCAGACATCGGTTGCAGCGCGGAAGTTCGCCTATTTAGAAACGGCATTCATAACTTCATGCGAGCAGCGACGGCTAATCCAGCCGTTCATTCTTTGCTATCGCTCTTCACTGCCCATAGTGGGATCTTCCACCCGGAAGAGCGATTGGCAGTGGAACGAGACAGAGATGCGAACAGAAAGTTCCGCGATGCAACGTAAGCTCGCAGCGATTCTCGCCGGGGACATTGTCGGCTACAGTCGGCTCATGGCGGAAAACGAAACGACGACGTATGCAGAGTTGCGTTCCGTGTTTGACGACGTGATCGATCCAGCGGTCCAGCACCATGGCGGCCGAACATTCAAAAACTCTGGCGATGGCTTCCTCGCTACATTCCCGAGCGTCAACGAAGCGTTGAATGCGGCGGTGGAGATTCAGAACGGCTTCGATGCGCGGCCCCTCGAATTTCGGATCGGAATCAATCTAGGTGATGTCATCGAAGACAATGGTGACATGTACGGCGATGGGGTGAATGTCGCTTCGCGCCTCGAGGCAATGGCAGATCCTGGCAGTATCTTTGTTAGTGGGGCAGTGGTCTTGAGCGCTGACCGGGGTCGAGGCGACAAGTTTTTCCGCATTGGACGTCGATATGCGAAAAACCTTCCTGAACCACTCGAAGTCTATGCGGTCAGGCGCGCGGGACAAAGGAGAAGCAGATGGGGCGGGTACGCGGCCCTTGTCCCGCACGTGAGCACTCGCCTTGGTTATTGTCTTGGGGCTGCCTCGCTCGTGCTCACCGGAATTGCAATCCAGCCACTTCCTCTCGCGGCAATGATCGGCCGGATACCGGCGGAGCTTTCGGTGCTTGCCGGCAGTGAACGGCCGGATCCTCGGCCGTCCGTGGCTGTTATGCCTTTCGACAATATGAGCGGCGAGGCAACGCAGGCCTATTTTGCCGATGGACTGACGGAAGACATCACGACGGAACTTGCCCGAAACTCTGAGCTTCAGGTGATTGCCCGCAACTCCACTTATGCAATGCGAAACCAGGAAGCCGATATTCGCAAGGTCGGCGAGAAATTGGGTGTGGCGTACGTCGTTGAAGGTAGCGCGCGGCGGGTGGGTGATAAACTCCGCGTCGCGGCTCAACTTATTGACGTTTATAGTGGAGCTCACCTCTGGTCGCGCAGCTACGACCGCCATATCGATGATATATTCACGGTCGAAAGCGAATTAACATCCGAGATCGTGGCCCACCTTGTCTCCTTTGTACGCAAGTCTGAAGCTGCAGAGGCGATGAAACGCCCAACCAAGGATCTGCAGGCCTACGATCTGGTTCTTCAGGCACGTGCTCGCTTCACGCACGATTCAAAAGATGCCGAGGGGCTTCTTTCCGCCCGAGGTCTTTTCCAACGGGCTTTGGAACTAGATCCGGCTTATGCCGTGGCGCGCGCCAATCTCGGTATGACCTATATTTTCGATGTCACGCAAAACGTCAGCGGTCACGCCACAGACAGAGACCTTGAGATTGGTTTGAGTGAGGCGCGTCAATCCATCCGACTCGATCCAAATTTGGCGATGGGATATCAGGTGTTGAGTTACGGCTTGGCTGCAAGCGGTGATTACGCCGGTGCGTTGCAAGCTGGACACCGATCGGTGGAACTCAATCCGAACGATCCTGACAGCATGATGGCGCTCGCAAAGGCCCAAGTTCGTTTTGGTGACTACGATGGGGCATTACGCAATGCCGAGCGTGCCCGCCGTCTTCATCCCATAGCTCCGGAATATTATGCTTATGTCCATGGTCAGGCGCTTTATGCGGCTGGTCGTAGCGATGAAGCTGCGAGCGTTATCCAAGAGTGCCTGATCCGTGCGCCGCAGGATTCGAACTGCCTGCTCATTCAAACCGCATTGCAAGCTGGTCGCTCAGAGCTGGACAAGGCCAAGGCGACCATGGCCAATTTGGTCAAAGCAAAGCCCGACTTCTCGCTTGAAACAGAGCGCAACTATCGTCGGTTTGGTGATTCCCTGCTGATGGAGCAGTTTCTGGCAGATCTCGCACGCGCCGAGGCTCCTAAGACGGTCTCGCTTCAGCGGCCAGTGTTGCGTTCTTGAATGGCATATGGCACGCCTCATCACGAATAGCCGTTCAGTTCCTTGCGAAAAGCCTGGCTGGGCTTCATTATTTCACCTAAATCGTGGCGTGCATCAATGGCGGGTAATTCCACAACGGCGGCTTGCTCTTGCTATTAAAAACGATGACGCCGTTACAGCGCCGGCAGGAGCAGACGACGATGAAACGCCCGGGCATGTCGCAACCCGATCCGGCCGCCTTCATCCGTGCCAACCTGCCTATATCACCCGTTCCCTCGATCCCCGAGATCTGTCTTCATACGGCAGGGCCTGCGAGCGGGCTCTGGCGGCTTGCCGGTAGCAGAGAGGCCGATCCGCCGCCTTATTGGGCTTATCCCTGGGCCGGCGGCGCCGTGCTAGCCCGCCATCTGCTCGACCAGCCGGAAACGATCGCGGGCCGCCGTGTCTTCGATCTCGGCGCCGGCTCAGGGCTCGTCGCTATCGCGGCGGCAAAGGCTGGAGCTGCCGCGGTGACGGCGGTCGACATCGATGCCAATGCCATTGCCGCGATCGGCCTCAACGCAGCGATCAACGGCGTGAACATTGTGGCCCGGGTCGCCGATATCATCGAGGGGCTGCCACCAGAGACAGATCTCCTCGTTGTCGGCGATCTGTTCTACGACCCCTCACTTGCCCTGGGGGTCATGGCCTTTCTGCGGCGTTGCCAGGCCTCTGGCATCGAGGTGCTGATCGGCGATCCCGAGCGGGCCTACCTGCCGCAGGGTGAACTCAGGCGAATCGCCACCCATGCGGTTGCGGATTTCGGCGTGGGCACTGGCGGCGGTGCCGTGCCGGCGGGCGTCTTTGCGCTCTCCGGCAAAGCTGAAGGCGAGATTATGCCAGAAGGTCCGGCCGCAACAGCATGACCGGGCAAGGCGCTCCGGCCGGCAGCTCTGGCGCGTGCGGTGGGCGGATGACGAGACAGTCGGCTTCGGCGAAGACCTTCATCATCGAAGAATCCTGCTTGCCGAAAGGTTCGGCGAGCCAGTGGCCGGCGGCGGATTTCGAGAGCTTCGCCCGGATATAGTCCTGCCGGTGGTCGTTGGCGCGCAGAGTGACGGCCGCCTCCACCTTTGCCTCGCGCCGCACCGGCGGCAGGGAGGCAAGCCTGCGGATCAGCGGCTCCAGGAAGAGCAGCGAACAGACGAGGCTCGAGACCGGATTGCCGGGCAGGCCGAGCACATGGGTCTCGCCGAAGCTGCCGACCATCAGCGGTTTGCCGGGGCGCATGGCGATGCGCCAGAAATCGAGCTGCATGCCGGCTTCGATCAGCGTGGCCTGCACCAGATCATGGTCGCCGACCGAAGCGCCACCGAGCGTGACGATCACATCGGCCTTGGCGTCCCGCGCCGTGTCGATCGCCCCGCTGATCTTGGCCTTGTCGTCAGGCACGATACCGAGATCGAGCACATCGGCGCCGGCTTTGCGGGCAAGGGCTGCAATACCAAACGTATTGGATGCGATGATCTGCGAAGGGCCGGGCGTGCTTCCGGGCGGCAGCAGTTCGTCGCCGGTTGCGAGGATGGCGATCAGCGGGCGCCGCAGCACTTCGACATCGGGCCGGTTCATGCCGGCAGCGACCGTCAGCCGCGAGAAATCGAGCACGGTGCCGGCCGACAGAACGGCTTCGCCTTCGGCGAAATCCTGGCCGCGCGGACGCACATGCTGGCCCTGCCGGACGGGGAAATTGGTTCGGATACCGCCTTCGATCTTCTCCGCATCCTCCTGCAGCAGGACGCTGTCGGCGCCCGGCGGAACAGGCGCGCCGGTGAAGATACGGACGGCTTCACCCTGGCTGACGCTTCCCTCGAAGCCGTGGCCGGCGGAAGACGTGCCGATAACCTTCAGCTCGGCGCCCGGCTCCGGCGCGTCTTCGCGGCGCAGCGCATAGCCATCCATGGCGGAGGCATTGAAGGGTGGCTGGGTGAGGCCGGCGGTCAGATCGACTGCCAGGACGCGGCCCTCAGCCTCGGCAAGCGGCAGCGTCTCGGACGCTGCGACGGGCTTTGCGCGAGAGAGCAAACGGTTCAGAGCCTCGGCGACCGGGAGAAGGTTCATCTTGCCTCCGGATGACGGAAATCGCCGGATTTTCCGCCGGACTTTTCAAGGAGCCGGATGCCACCGATCTCCATTGCCTTATCGGCCGCCTTGGCCATGTCGTAAATGGTCAGACAAGCGACCGAGACGGCAGTCAGCGCCTCCATCTCCACACCGGTCTTGCCGGTCAGCTTGGCGGTCGCCGTAACGCGCAGGCCGGGCAGGGCGGCATCTTCCTGGATCTCGACCGTGACCTTCGTCAGCATCAGAGGATGGCAGAGCGGTATGAGATCGGCGGTGCGTTTTGCCGCCATGATGCCGGCAAGGCGCGCGGTGCCGATCACATCGCCCTTCTTGGCATTGCCTTGCCGGATGAGAGCGAGTGTTTCCGGCGTCATCTTCACATGGCCCTCGGCAGTGGCGATGCGCACCGTCTCGGCCTTATCGGAGACATCGACCATATGCGCCTCGCCCGAGGCATCGATATGGGTCAGACCGGGCTCGGCGCCGCTCATATCATTCGGCCGCGATGGCGGCTTCGCCAAAGAGCAGCGCGTGGGTGGCGGCCGCCACGTCGTCCTTGCGCATCAGACTTTCGCCGACGAGGAAGGTATTGATGTCGACGGCCTGCAGGCGCTTGCAATCCGCATGGGTGAAGATGCCGCTTTCGCCCACCAGCAGCCTGTCGTCCGGCACCATGGGGGCAAGCGTCTCGCTGACGGTCAGGCCGACTTCGAAAGTACGGAGATTGCGGTTGTTGATGCCGACGAGCGGCGAAGAAAGCTTCAGCGCCCGCTCCATCTCTTCGGCGTCGTGGACCTCGACCAGCACGTCCATGCCGAGGCCGAAGGCTTCGTCCTGCAGGCGTTCGGCTTCATCGTCCGACAGCGAGGCCATGATCAGCAGGATGCAGTCTGCGCCCCAGGCGCGGGCCTCGTGCACCTGATAGGTTTCGAACATGAAATCCTTGCGCAGCGCCGGCAGCGTGCAGGCAGCGCGGGCGGCTGTCAGAAATTCCGGCGCGCCCTGGAAGCTCGGCCTGTCGGTCAGCACCGAAAGGCAGGCGGCACCGCCAGCCTCATAGGCGCTCGCCAGCGACGGCGGATCGAAATCGGGGCGAATGAGGCCCTTCGAGGGGCTGGCCTTCTTGATCTCGGCGATCAGGCCGAAGCGGCCGGCATCACGCTTGGCAATGAGCGCCTTGTGGAAGCCGCGCGGGTCGGACTGACCGGCTTGCATCGCCTTCAGATCGGCAAGCGACACTGTCGCCTTGGCGGCGGCGATCTCCTCGCGCTTGTAGAGTTCGATCTTCTTCAGGATATCGGTCATCGGGCAATCCTAGTCGATATCGTTGGAAACGGCGATGAGTTTGTCGAGGGCGAGCGCGGTGGAGCCACTATCCAGCGACTGCGTAGCCAGCGTCATGCCGTCGCGGATCGTCTCGACCTTGCCGGCGATGACGAGCGAGGCGGCAGCATTGGCGAGCGAGACATCGCGATAGGCATTCTTGGCGCCGCCGAGCACCTCGCGAAGAGCCGCGGCGTTGGCGACACCGTCACCGCCCTTGATATCGGCAAGCACGCAAGGGCTGACGCCGAAATCGGCGGGCGAAAGTTCGAAGGTGCGAATCTTGCCGTCTTCGAGTGCCGCCACTTGTGTGACGCCGGTGGTGGTGATCTCGTCGAGGCCGTCGCCATGGACGACCCACACGCATTCGGAGCCGAGATCGCGCATGACTTCGGCAAGCGGCACCAGCCATTGCGGTGAGAAGACGCCGAGCAGCTGGCGGCGAACGCCGGCCGGATTGGAGAGCGGCCCGAGCAGGTTGAAGATCGTCCGCGTGCCGAGCTCGACCCTTGAGGGGCCGACATGGCGCATGGCGGAATGATGCATCTGCGCGAACATGAAGCCGACGCCGGCCTCGGCAATGCAGCGGGAGATGATCTCCGGGCCGACGTCGAGCTTGACGCCGAGTGCGGCCAGATTGTCGGCTGCGCCAGATTTCGAACTCAGCGCCCGGTTGCCGTGTTTGGCGACAGGAACACCGGCGCCTGCGACGATCAGCGCCGCCAGCGTCGAGATGTTGTAGGTGCCGCTGGCATCGCCGCCGGTGCCGACGATGTCGATCGCATCGGCAGGCGCCTCGACGGTCAGCATTTTCGAGCGCATCGCGGTAACGGCGCCGACGATCTCATCGACGGTTTCGCCGCGCACGCGCAGCGCCATCAGGAAGCCGCCGATCTGCGAGGGCGTCGCCTGGCCCGACATCAGGATGTCGAAGGCGGCTCGAGCCTCCTCACGCGTCAGCGGCTCGCGGCTTGCGGCCTTGGCCAGGAACGGCTTGAGATCGGTCATAGAGCCTCCTAGCGGACCGTCGCCTGTTCGGCGAGGGTCTGGTTGATCTGCGCGCCGTACTGCGTCTGCAGCAGGTTGACCATCTGATCGAGAATATCATCGCCGGCGGCATTGGCCATGGCGGTGATCTGGGCATCACGGTTGTTCAGTACATCGCCGGTCGGCTGGGTGTTGACCTCGGTGACCTTCAGCAGGATCTGCGTCGAGGGATCGGCGCCGACAGCACTTGCGACCGTGTCGACGGGGCCGGAGAAGGCGGCGGTGACGCCGGCCCGGCCGAGGACCGCATCATCGGTGGAGCGGGTGACGCCGCTCTTGCTCTCGACGGCGATGCCGAGCGGTGTTGCGATATCGGCAAGTGCGGTGCCCTTGGCCGCTTCGGCCTTCAATTCACCGGCCTTCTTGGCGAGTTCTGCCTTCTGCTGCTCCGCCGTCCAGTCCTCGACGGCCTTTTCGCGCACCTCGGCCACCGGGCGCTCGCGGTCCGGCGTGATTTCGCGGACGTTGAACCAGACATAGCCGTCGTTGCCGATCGGCAGCGGCGGCGCATCGACGGCGACCTCGGTCTTGAAGGCTTCGCCGAGCAGCTGCTGCTTGGCTGGGATATCCTTGACCTCTTTGCCGTCCTTGTCGGCGCCGGTCATATCGACGGCGTCGACGGCCACGGCGGTGAGCTTCAGCTGGCCGGCAATATCCTCGAGCGTGGAACCGCCCGCGCGCAGATCCTCGATGCGATCGTGAACGTTGATCACTTCCTGAGAGGCGTTGGAGAGCGCCAGCTGCTTGCGGATATCCTCCTTCACCTCGTCGAAATTCTTCGTCGTTTCCGGCTTGATGTTGGTGACGCGCAGGATGACGGGGCCGAAGGAGCCATCGACGACAGGCGTCGTGCCGCCATCGCGCGAAACCGTAAAGGCCGCATCGGCAACGGCCTGGTCGGGAACCTTGTCCTTGGTGAACTCGCCGAGCAGCACATCGCTTGCCGTCTTGCCCTGGTCGGAAACCAGCTGGTCGAAGCTGGTGCCGCTCTTCAGCGCCGTTTCGGCGGCGGCGGCAAGATCCTTGCTGGTGAAGGTCAGCTGTTCGATGGTGCGGCTTTCCGGCGTACGATAGGTATCCTTGCTCTTGTCGAACGTTTCGTGGATCTGGTCGTCGGTGACGGTCGCCGCATCGGCGATATCGGCGGGCTGCAGCTTGAGATAAACGAGCTGGCGGTATTCAGGCGCCCGGTAGCGCTGCTTGACGCCATCGAACCAGGTCGCCAGCACGTCGTCGGCAGGCGCCTTGATCGGCTCGATATTGGCGTTGGTCAGCAGCAGGTAGTCGATACTGCGGCTTTCATCGCCATAGAGCTTCAGGGCATCGACCAGCGTCTTCGGGGCCGTGAAACCGTTGGAGATGGCATCGACCACCTGGCTGCGGACAGCGACCTTGCTGCGCTCCTTGATGTAATCGTCCTGGCGGATGCCGGCATTGCGAAGACGCGAGACAAAAAGCTCGCGGTCGAACTGGCCGTTGACGGCCTTGAAAGCCGGATCGTCGGCGATCAGCTGGGCGAGGCGATCCTGCGACAGGCCGAGGTTCATGTCTTCAGCGAGCTGGTCGAGCGAGGCGCCGGCGACGAGCTGGGCGAGAACCTGCTGCTCGATGCCGAAGGCGCGGGCCTGCTCGGGGGTGAGGCGCGTGCCGAACTGCTGGCTGACGCTTGCCACCTGGCGCTGATAGGCGAGGTGGAATTCGTTGACGTCCACATGCTGATCGCCGACGGTCACGACCGTGGTGCTGTTGCTGCCCGTTATCAGCGACCGGGAGACGCCCCAGATGCCGAAGGACGCGACCAGCAGAAGCATCAGCAGCTTGGCGACCCAGGTCTGAGCGGCCCTTCTCAGGATATGGAACATAGAAACGCAAACCTCGCAGTATCATTGACCCGCGCGCGGGCAGACATTCGACGTTCCTTAAAACAAACCCGACAGGAAATGAAGGGTTTGTCACGCGAAAAGCTGCGCGGACCGACGGCAGCGCGGCAGCAGCTTTGCGGCGAACAAAAGATCGGCTCCGGCGGAACCTTTTTGGCCGCCATTTCGTTGAAGCGGCATCCCATGAAACAGGAGCAGACCATGGCAGAATTGAAAACCGCTTCCGCCGAATCCACCGCTGCGCGCGTCAAGGCTGACATAGCAGCAGACGATCTGTCGGCGCAGGTCGCAGCCCTTCGCAACGATCTCTCCCGGCTGACGGAAAGCGTGGTGGCGCTGGGGCAGGGGGCGAAGTCGGCGGTAACCGACGAGGCTTCGCTGATGACGGAGCAACTGCGCGACAAGGTGCGAGAAGAACCGCTCATGGCACTCGCGGTGACGGCAGGCATTGCCTACGTGTTCGGCCTGCTCAGCCGCCGTTGAACGGGAATATCGGGTGAAAAAAAGCCGGACGTCGTGAACGCCCGGCTTTCAATATTTCCGAGGACAGCAAAAGCTATCGTCAGCGTCGGATGACGCGCCCGATCGCGATCAAGATGCAGGCACCGACGAAACCCGTGATCAGATAACCCAGCCAACCGGCGAGCGGCTGGATGTGCAACAGACCCAGGATCCAGTTGGCGACAATAGCGCCGATGATGCCGAGCAATATGTTCATGAGTAGGCTCATGCTGCTGCGCATGGCCTTTTCCGCCAGCCATCCGGCGACACCGCCGATAATGATGGCTGCAATCCAACCCACGCCTGCGTCTTCCATGGTTATCTCCCTCCTGGCAAAACGAGTCACAGAATGCACGAAACGAAAGGAAGTTCCACTCCCGGTTACTGAGATTGCTTGCGGGTTCAGCAACTTATGTGACTCACGGCTGCAGCAAGGTGACCGGAGAGTTCAACGCGTGGGCGGCAATCTGGAACAGGAGGCCGGCAATGGCGAGCATTGCGAATCCGAAAGGCATGATCAGGCTTTTGCTAAACATCTTTCCTCTCCCCTTTTGCTTAAAGCATAAGCGGAAGCGGACGGAGCGCAACTATATTGTTAACAGATAGTTAAGCCTGGCAATTAATTAAAATTCGGTACATTTTGCTTTGTCGTAATACTTTCGGATGTCGAAACTCTTCTTCTGCACCCTTCCCGTGTTTGCTGACGGATCTTCTGCAATCTATGCTCTCCAGGCCTTCCGGTCTATGCCGCCTCATCAACGCCGACTGCAGGCGCAGCAGCACTTGGTGCTGCCATCTCTCCGGATGGCAAACGGGCGGGCTGCAGCATGGGTCGGCGCTGGTCAAGTGATCGAGCGCCTCAAGGCGCCGCCGGCTAGCAATCAGGTCCGGTGGACGATCAACATGAAGAAGAGGAAGGATGCTGTTGCGACCGTCGCGGCGAAGGCAATCTGGTAATCCATGTCGTTAACCCCGGTTGGATAGCTCCCGTTAACGTCGATCCACGTCATGGAGTTCCATACCGCCTGTTCGCGCTTATCTCCTGCGGATTGATTTTGGCGAGGAGTGCATCATTTTCCCTAGAATAGGATGATTTTAGGCCCAGTCGGCCTAAAATCTGAATCCTGTTCAAAATTTAGAATTAGAGCATGATGTCGTCCGAAAACCGCTCACACTTTTCGGCATCATGCTCTGAATCGCCATTCAACCGGGGAAAACACTTGATGCCAAAAGCTGCAATCGCCATCGCCTGCATCTGCCTGCTGACACTTTCCGGCTGCGGCAATACCGCATACGGGCTGAAGAAGGATGGACAGGAAGCGAGCCACGCCATGGACAACGCGACCCATCGGGTGCTTTCCGCCGGCGCCAAGAAGTGACGCAGGCGACGGAATAAAAAAGCCCGCCTGGGGTGAGGCGGGCTTAGAATAACAGGGAGAATGGACGGATAGACTCCGTCTCAGCTAATAAAGCACTTTCTTAAGCGTGTGGCGTTACGTCATTCGACGTAACCGCGACCGGCAGCGATCCGATGCGATCCATGGTTCTGAAACGAATCAGAGATATCCGGATCGAATCAATGATAGGGATCAGGTCAGAAGTTGCCCCAGTTCTGAGCACGGGCACGGGCGCGAATAATCCGGTATTCGCGCCCGCCATAAAGCGAGCCAATTGTCAGCAGAAGGGTCAGAACGTCCCAGATGATATGCATGTTATCCTCTTAGGTTGGACGGTCCCGCCGTCGATCGGTTGAAGATACAATAGCAATCTTTCGAATGTGCTTATATGACAAGAAATCGGGATGAGCCTGAAAGCGGGCAGGGCGGTTCCGCAGAGGAGAGGCGGCATCGCCGTCTTGGAGCAGCAAAGTGAACAGATTACCGGGCGGCGGCTCATGACGATTTTCTCCGTTCGCCACATCACGTCCTATCGTTACGTCAGGGAAGTCGAATTCGGCGAGCATCGCTTGATGTTCCGACCGCGCGACAGTTTCGACCAGCGGCTGATCGAAGCGTCGTTGACGATCTATCCTGAGGAAAGCCATGTGCGCTGGATCCACGATGTTTTCGGCAATTGCGTGGCGCTTGTCGATATTTCGAGGCCGGCGTCCGAGCTTCGTTTCGAAACCTGGATCACGCTCGATCATACGCCGCAGGTCGCCCTGGATCTTAAGGTCGACGACGAAGCCCTGACCTATCCATTCTCCTATGACAAGGATGAGATTGCCGATTTGACGCCGGCGATGCAGCGCCATTATCCCGATCCGAACGACGAGGTCGGACGCTGGGCGCGCCAGTTCGTGCGCCTTGGGCGTCCGACGGAGACCGGCCACCTGCTGATGACGCTCTGTTACGCCATTCGGGAAAGCTTCGTCTATGCGCGGCGCCAGGAACATGGGACGCAGACGCCGGTGCAGACCTTGCAGCTTCGTTCCGGCACCTGCCGGGATTTTGCGCTGCTGATGATGGAGGCGGCACGCGTCCTCGGTCTCGCGGCGCGGTTCGTCACGGGTTATGTCTATGTTCCCGACCGGGACGGCTCCACCGTGCTCGGCGGCGGTTCGACGCATGCATGGTGCCAGATCTATCTTCCCGGCGCCGGCTGGACTGAGTTCGATCCGACCAACGGCATCGTCGGTAACCGCGATCTTATTCGTGTCGCCGTTGCCCGCGATCCGCGCCAGGCAGTCCCGTTGAGCGGCAGTTATGACGGGGATGGGAAGGATTTCGACAGCATGACGGTGCAGGTGAACGTCACCACGAGGCAATCTGGCCAGCCACGCGATGACAGTCCCGATCTTGCGGGAACCGGGTAGCGCGATCAGCGTTCTCTACTCACCGCTGCCAAAGCGGAGACGCGACAAGGAAGCCACAATGAAGATACGCGCCGGGTTTCATCTGGGCTACGAATGCATGCAGCCAACGCCGATGCTGCTCGTCCTCAACATCCACCCCTCCCGTCGTGCCGATCTTCTCAGCGATCAGATCCTGACATTCGACCAGCCCATCGAGGCATGGAGCTATACTGATGTGTTCGGCAATGCCTGCAGCCGGATCGTCGCCCCGCCGGGCCTGACGACGATCTCGACGGAATTCGAGATCTACGACAGCGGCCAGCCCGACATCGTTCCCGACGATGCCGTCCAGCACGCGATCAGTGACCTGCCAGACGATGTGCTGGTCTTCCTGCTCGGCAGCCGCTATTGCGACACCGATAGGCTTGCAGATTTCGCCTGGGCGACGTTCTCATCGACGCCGCTCGGCTGGGCGCGCGTCCAGGCGATCTGCGATTTCGTCCATGACCACATCACCTTCGATTACTTGAAGGCTGACGTCCTCAGGACCGCGCATGGCGGCTTCACCGACAAGGCGGGCGTCTGCCGCGATTTTGCCCATCTCGCCATCGCGCTTTGCCGATGCATGAATATCCCAGCCAGATATTGCACGGGCTATCTCGGCGATATCGGCGTTCCGATCGACCCCAATCCGATGGATTTCAGCGCCTGGTTCGAGGTCTTTCTCGGCGGCCACTGGCATACGGTCGACGCCCGCCACAACACGCCGCGCATTGGTAGAATACTCATGGGGACCGGCCGCGACGCCACCGACGTCGCGATGTCGACGGCCTTCGGCCCGGCAACGCTTTCCCGTTTCGAGGTGATCACCGAGGAAGTGCCGCAGGAGGCACTCAAGGACGACTGACGGTGGGCGAGGGAGATCCTATGCCTTCTTCAGGAACTCTGTTTTCAGTACGAGGCCTTTGACCTGCTTGGTGTTGCACTCGATCTCACCCGGATTGTCGGTCAGGCGAATGCCCTTGACCAGGGTTCCACGCTTCAGCGTTTCCGAGGTTCCCTTGACTTTGAGGTCCTTGATCAGCGTCACGGAATCGCCGTCGTGAAGCTGGCTTCCGTTGCTGTCCTTTACGATGATGTCGTCGGCCATAATGTCTCCGCAGCCATTCAGTGCCACAGCGTCCTCTGCGCGCCCTAAAGGACGCGTGGCGCTGCCGTGATCCTGGACGGGAAATCATGTTGGCATGGGATAGTCAATGCGAAGGGGCCGGCCAGGCTGATCTTCAGCCCTACGCGACCCTTCTTTAATCAACTCACGCACAGGCATACCGAACGCAGCCAGCGATCCCTTACCGGCGGCACCCAGCGCGCGGGGATAAATGAGCCCGGCACTCGTCCGCCGCGGTGAAGCTCAGACCAAGGTCCGACCTGTCCCGGACTTCATGCCCATACCAACGCTTCGGCCGCTGCAATAGGTTTTGCGCCGGGCCGGAGTT
Source organism: Rhizobium leguminosarum (assembly GCF_002953715.1). Classification (GTDB taxonomy): domain Bacteria; phylum Pseudomonadota; class Alphaproteobacteria; order Rhizobiales; family Rhizobiaceae; genus Rhizobium; species Rhizobium leguminosarum_V. The sequence continues at coordinate 1,939,829 of NZ_CP025012.1, read as the reverse complement.
TGCGGAGTTTTTGATGTGACTAAGATTATCGTCGCGGGGATGATACTGGCACCGCTTATCTTCTGGGGTTCCGTTGGCGTCCTGATATATTCGTATTTTTCGTGAACATTCTTCCTTGGTCGAATTACTGAATGAACATTCGCATCGGCGCGTGCGGCATCACGGAATGAGGATAATCGAACCGCGCGTTCGGCAGAGGACATCAGGCGCGCCGAATTCCGAAAATCGGAAAGCTTCTATTCCGGTTGTCATAGTTCTAGCTCGCGGGCAACGATCAGTCGGCCGGGATCAAGTGGACCGGCGACGGCGAAAATTCGACAGTGGGATCAGTTCGATTGGCCGCGGAAGATTGCAACGGCCGCAGCGACCAATGCGGCATTGTCACTCGCAATTGTTTCATCTGGAAGGTGCTTGCCATCTTCAAGGCCGATGCGGGTGGAATAGTGTCGCTCGCGCGCCGATCTGACGAAGGGCCAGACAGTCCCGTCGAAACCGTGCAGAAGGATCGGCCGATTGACGCGGCTGCGCTCGAGCACCTCGATAATGCCATCCCTGATATCACATGCGCGCTGCAGGTCCTGTTCGTCGTCGAGCTCGATCAACAGTCGAAAGACCCGCTTATGATCTCCGAGGCTGGTGTAGCGCTCCGCATCGGCGACTGATGCCAGCCCGACTTCAATCCCGACGCCCTTTTGCCGGAGCAGCTGGATGACACCAGGCGCATCGTCTTCCGACAGGTTCACTGACGCATAATCCGGCAGGACAGACCAGCGGCGGATGGCTTCCCGCGTTTTCTCCCGATCGCCTTCGATCCAGGCGCCTGTGGAAACGCCGATCAGCGTTCCTGGACAGACACGGCGAATCGCACCGACCGTGTCGTCGACGGCGGCAAGGCTCTCTTTGCCATCGGCTCCGCGCGGATGAATGTGGAGCTCCGCGGCGCCCGCAGCGACCGAAGCGGCGGCATCGCGCACCATGGCATCGATCGTCAGCGGAAGGAGCGGATGGAAATCCCTCGACCGTGCGCCGTTGATGCAAGCTTGAACGATCATAAAGGAGCCTCGCGCTTGTTGGCCGCTTAAGACACTGGGTATACCAAAATCTGGAAAATTCGAAGAACCTTGAGGGCGCCGCTATCACGGCCGTTTCCCTTGCTGTTGCAGCCCCAGTGATATCAAATCAGCCGGGATAGGCGGCGGCTGCTTTCGGCCCAGGAACAAGCTGCGCGAACGCCGAGAGCCTAAAGCGGCTCAATTGGAGGATTGAAGCAAACCTAACTCGGGGTGACTTTAGCCCTGCAAGGTTGCCGTGTCATGTCGGGACGTCTTTGCGACGCCGGCTCAGAGGACGGCCACGTGATCTCGTGGCAGCGACGTGACGTCAATCTGCCGCCCGACCCCATTCTTAAGTTAATGGCAGTCGCGTCCTGCCGCAGCCTGTACATCATCTCATCGGCGACGCAAAGGAGCAGGCGTGAGGCTCACCGATTACTTCAGAGAAAGCCAACCTCTGACCAGCTGTGCTGCCAGGAAATTAAGGTGTCGGGGCAGTGGCCACAGAACGGTCTTGGATGAAAAGAAAGGTCGGGCGAATGCTCGCGCCGACCTTCTTTGATTGCATCAGCACGGTGCCAGTACATCCGTGGTCACCAGCAAAAGCCATCTGATAGATTGAATTTATGCGCCTCGTGAATTTTCGCAAGGATTAGGGGGTGCTGATTTAGGGCTAGGTGAGGAAGGCCCAATAACCACGGTACGACGAGAAGTACGACACGCGCTCTGAGGGCCCTAGTTGCTTGGCCGATCCGTCCAGTCGATCATCGGGGCGACCGTAAAACGGAAGCCCTACCATAGCCCGCCGCCGGCCTCACCAGCTGGCGGTTTTTCATACGAGAATCAGGGTTATGATAAGCGTACAACTCCCGGGCAGAAAGCGGAAATTATCCAACAAAATCAATATAAGATGGCGGAAGAGGTGGGATTCGAACCCACGGTACGGTTTCCCGCACGCCGGTTTTCAAGACCGGTTCCTTAAACCACTCGGACACTCTTCCATCTGATTGAAAGGTTGAGACATCAACATTCTGTTGATTTCTACCAACCGGACATTGCGGCCGATTTGCTACCCAATCACTCGATGGCAGGCTTTTTAGCAGCTTTGATAGCAGCGTCAACTTGCTCTGCAGCATTTGCCGGTATCTTCGCCGATCGCAGTTCCGGCGCATAAGTCTCTGCCTCTTTGCGAAACGAAACAGGCAGAGCGGCCTGTTCCGCACATTGGAAATGACTCGCGTTCGCCCCGGCTTGAGCGCTTACTGTGTTGTGCCGGGGAGGAAGCAAACCATGGCCATATATCTCACGCGCTTTAGCTATACGCCCGAGACGTGGGCGCGGATGATCGAAAACCCCGAGGATCGCCGAGAGGCGGCACGTAGTTACATTGAATCCGTTGGCGGAAAGCTCCATGGATTCTGGTACGCCTTCGGCGAGCGTGATGGTTGGAATCTGTGGGAGGCGCCCGATAACGTATCGATGGCGGCAGTCGCGCTTGCTATCGGTGCAGGAGGCGCGCTCAGCTCCATGGAGACCACTGTCCTGCTCAGCGTCGAGGATACGATCGAAGCCTTGGAAAAGGCGAAGTCGATTCGGTATCGTCCACCGGCAGCGTAGGTGGCGGTCCACTGATGTGGAAGAAGTGTTTCGCGCGTATCACTTTCCCCGGCGCACGCTTTCCGTGAATTGCGCCGGAGACATGAGGAATTGCGCGGGAGACATGAGAGAGCTAGCCCCCGTCAGATCCAAGGCCCTTCGGACCGTTGAGCTGGTTCATATCCTCGCAGAGAGAACGAACCGCCTCCATCGTCACCGCGAGTGCCGACATCAGGATTGCGATGTCGTTGTCTTCATCTGGCTGGGAAAGCGCGCGAGATCGGACATGCAACTGTTGGCTGACCGTGTCGAGCTGCGTCAGGGTTTCATCGTTCATGGTGATCCTCCAAAGGTCTAAACCTTCAAAGCCCGTGGCGGCCATTTCGTTCCCATACAGCCACGAAGAGTCAAATACGCGATCCGCGTTGCATCACATCCAGTCGGCCAGGTGACCTACCCATTCGGCTTGCGTAGGGGTGGAAGCCGCAGGTAGGGATTTTGGAGATCGTAGGATCCCTTCGGTTCACCATTGCCGGGCTTTACCAGATTGGGCACCAGTTTTCCCTCCGGCCCGAAAATATAGTCGATGCCAGCGCAGAGATGGGCGAGGGAGCGGTAGTTGAAATATTTGAACCAGTCGTCGGCGAGGAAGGTGGCTTCGTCCCAGACCTTTCCGCGGATGTGATTATATCCAGCCCGCCGCAAAAAGGCATCGCCTGTCTTGGTGTCGATGGCGGCGCCGAGGCATAGGTTGCCGGCGATCAGCGACAGCCGGAGCACCTTGAGGGTTTCGGCATCCTTGTTCGGCAAGGGTTTCAGGCTCTCGGCAAGATAAAAATTCGTCTGGGGATCATTGGTCATCGTCTTGCGCCAATAGGCTGGAATTTCCTCCGCGTCGGCGCCGACGGTCGATGAAGCTGATATCACCATCAACAAGATCAAGCTTATGAATTTTCGGCCCATTCTTATGCCCCCAACCCGCGATGAGAGTGCATAGCGTCATATCGCCGGGATGGGCAAGGTAGTGCCGTGCTGCCGCTCGTGAAATACGCGCAGACCGTGTTTCAATATGGAGCTTTTGGGGCGTCCGGAAGCGCCCGGATGTTCACCATATGCCCCGCATCGGCACGATGATTTCAGGCCTCATTGCGGCGGCGGAAGGGCAGGCGGGGAGGGTTCGCGTTAGTGATTTATAAACCATAATTATTAGAATTGTCGCTATCGCTGCGAAATCGTTCGTAAAATTGCCACGAACTTAACAAGATTAAAGCCTCGTTAGGCGGGCGGGAATAAGGCGGTATTGCCCCAGGATGGGGCAGGGTTCCTTAACCATAACGATCTTTGAGCGGCGTGGGGCACATGAAACTGGAATACGGGGCGGCGTCTTTCGCAACGACAGCACGGTGGCTGGCGATCTCGGCGATGTGTGCAACGGTTGCGGCCTGCGGCACGACACAGGCAGTGCCGAAGAAAAAATCCCACGGCAAAGAATATTTCTCCGAATCCGAATATGGCGTGAAGGCGAGCCCACGGGTCGCCACCGGCAACAATATCCCCAAGGGCGGCGGCCGCTACATCGTCGGCAACCCCTACGAGGTGAAGGGCAGGTGGTACTACCCGAAGGAAGACTTCGCCTATAACAAGGTCGGCGTCGCCTCCTGGTATGGTTCGGCCTTTCACGGGCGCCTGACGGCGAACGGCGAAGTCTACGACCAGATGCATCTTTCCGCCGCGCATCCGACCTTCCCGCTGCCGAGCTATGCGCGGGTCACCAATCTCGAAAGTGGTTCCTCCGTCATCGTGCGCGTCAACGATCGCGGCCCCTATCACGAAGGCCGGATCATCGACCTTTCCAACAAGACGGCTGACATGCTGGACCTGCAGCACAGCGGCACCGGCAAGGTGCGCGTGCAATATGTCGGCCGCGCCCGCATGGACGGCCACGACATGCCCTATCTGATGGCCTCCTATTCGCCGAAGGGCAGCCGTATTCCCGGCGTCAATCCGGAAGGCCAGATCGCAACCGGCGTCATGGTCGCCTCCAACAGTCGCAAGATCACCCGCGACCAGCTGCAGAGTTCGGAAGACTACGAGACGCCGTCCAACGTGCCGGTGCCGATGTCGGCAACCTCCTATGCCGGCTCGACGCCGAGCGCACGCTACAACGCAGCACCCGCTCCGGCACCGGCTGCCCATGTTCTGGTCGCGCCATCAGCGCCGTCCTTCAACAATGGCGCGCAGGCGATGGACCAGATGGTCGTGCTGCCGGAGATCGGTCCGATGCCCTATGAGCGGCCTCAGAATTCACTGGCGCTCGGCTACCAGAACGAAGAGGTGAAGACGGTGACCGTCGATCTCGCCTTCGATGCGGTGATGGTGCGCAATGACGGGCTGACGCAGGATTCGATCCTTGCCGCGGCCAAGCGTCATCAGGCCAAATTCGCCGCGCGCTGAGCATGGCATTGCATCGGATTCCCCCTCGCTCTAACCTGCCGACATAAGCCGCTCCATAAATGGAAATTGCGATGCTGAAGCCCGCGCTTCGCCTGCTTGCATGCCTGATGCCGTTCGCCACCGGCGCGTTTGCAGCCGATGGCGGTGCCGCCGGTTTTGCCACCAAGGCGGCGCAGGCCTATATGATCGAGGCTGCCACCGGCACGGTGCTTCTCGCCAAGAACGAGGACCAGGGCTTTTCGCCGGCTTCGCTCGCCAAGCTGATGACGATGGATCTCGTTTTCGAGGCGGTGACGAAGGGCCAGATCACGCTCGATACCGAATATCCCGTTTCCGAATATGCCTGGCGCACCGGCGGCGCGCCGTCGCGGACGGCAACGATGTTTGCCAGCTTGAAATCGCGCGTGCGCGTCGAGGACCTGATCAAGGGCGTCGCCATCCAGGGCGCCAATGACAGCTGCATCATCCTCGCCGAAGGCATGGCCGGAAGCGAGCAGCAATTTGCCGTGTCGATGACGCGCCGCGCCCGCGAGCTCGGCATGGAAAAGGCAGAGTTCGGCAATTCCACCGGCCTTCCCGACGGCAAGAGCAAGGTGACGGCGCGCGAGATGGTGACGCTTGCCGCCGCCCTCCAGCAGACCTATCCGAACCTCTATCCCTATTTCGTCCAGCCGGATTTCGAGTGGAACAAGATCTTCCAGCGCAACCGCAATCCGCTGCTCGGGCTCGATCTCGGCGCTGATGGGCTGGCGACCGGCTTTACCGAGGGCGAGGGGTATTCGATCGTCGCGTCGGTTGAGCGCGACGGCCGGCGGTTGTTTGTGGCGCTTGCCGGCATCGCTTCCGACAAGGAGCGGACGGAGGAGGCCAAGCGGGTGCTCGAATGGGGGCTGACGGCCTTTGAGAACCGGCAAATCTTCGGCGAGAAGGAAGTGATCGGTGCCGCCAGCGTCTATGGCGGCACGGCGCGCACCGTCGATCTCGTCGCCAAGGCGCCGGTCAGCGTCTATATCCCAATCAGCAATCCCGACCGGCTGTCGGCGCGCATCATCTATCGCTGGCCGCTGACGGCGCCGGTCAAGCCGGATACCCAGGCAGGCACGCTCAGGATTTTCGCCGGCAGCCGGCTGCTCAGGGAAGTGCCACTCTATACCGTGCAGGCGGTCGGCGAGGGCTCGCTCAGCAGCCGGGCGGTCGACGCCATGCTGGAACTCGGCGAATCGCTGTTCTTCTCCTGGCTCTGGGACAAGTCCGCGCCCGGCTAAAAGCCCGGTCCTTTCATGCAATTTGCCGGGAAAGGTGAATATGTCGCCGCGGCGAAAGGTTTTCCTCCCTGATATCTTCGGATAGATAGAAGGAGCAGGGCGCGTGCGGCGCCTGGAATGCGGGAAGTTGTCATTGTCATCCGGTACGGGATTGTTCGTTACGTTTGAAGGCGGGGAAGGCGCTGGGAAATCCACGCAGATCCGCCGCCTCGCCGAGGCACTGAAGGGCGAAGGTCACGACGTGCTGGTGACGCGCGAACCAGGCGGATCGCCGGGCGCCGAAGCTGTGCGCCATGTGCTGTTGTCGGGGGCTGCCGAAGCCTTCGGCACGCGGATGGAGGCGATCCTGTTTGCCGCGGCCCGCAACGACCATGTCGAAGAGGTGATCCGGCCGGCCCTTGCATCAGGCAAGGTCGTGCTCTGCGACCGCTTCATGGATTCCTCCCGCGTCTACCAGGGCGTCACCGGCAATCTCGAGCCCGATTTCATCGAGACGCTGCAGCGCATCGCCATCAACGGTGTCATGCCGGATTGCACTGTGATCCTCGATATCCCCGCCAAGGTCGGGCTGGAGCGGGCGCAAAAGCGCGCTGCGGCCGATGCTCCCGATCGCTTCGAAAAGGAGCGGCTGGAAACGCACGAGAAACGGCGCGAGGCTTTTCTCGATATCGCCGCCCGCGAGCCGGAGCGCTGCCACGTGGTCAACGCCATGCAGCCGGAAGAGACGATCGGCGCCGAGATCCTGGCGATCGTCAAACAGCTGCTATCGCCCGCAGGCCGTGCCCGAATGCCGGAAGCCGCACATCATGAGTGAGGCCCAGTATGAGTGAGGAAAGGCCCGGACTGCTCGACGGCGCCATCTGGCCGGGGGAAAATACCAGGCTGTTCGGGCATAAGGAGGCGGAGGCGTTTCTTGCGCAGTCTTACCGGTCCGGCAAGGGCCATCACGCCATCCTGATCGAGGGGCCGGAAGGCATCGGCAAGGCGACGCTCGCCTTCCGCTTCGCCAATCACGTGCTCTCACATTCCGATCCCGAGACAGCGCCGGAAACGATCGGCGATCCGGATCCTGCCTCTCCCGTCAGCCGGCAGATCGCGTCGGGCGCCTCGCACAATCTCCTGCACCTTGCCCGGCCGGTGGACGAAAAGACCGGCAAGGTGAAATCGGCGATAACAGTCGACGAGGTGCGCCGCGCCGGCAAATTCTTCTCGCAGACATCCGGCACCGGCAACTGGCGGATCGTCATCATCGATCCGGCCGACGACATGAACCGCAATGCCGCCAACGCCATCCTGAAGATCCTGGAAGAACCGCCGAAGCGGGCGCTGTTCCTGGTGCTCTCGCATGCGCCGGGACGGCTGCTGCCGACCATCCGCTCGCGCTGCCTGCCGCTGAAGCTGGCGCCGCTTGCCGACGATGAACTCTTCGCGGCCCTTGCCCATCTCGGCATATCAGGCGAAGGCGGGGCGGTGCTTTCGGCCGCCAAGGGCAGCGTCGGCGAGGCGCTCAAACTCCTGAACTACGGCGGCGGCGAGATCATCGCCGCCTATGACGAGATGCTTTCCGCCGAGGGACCGACAGCACGCAAGGCAATGCATCGGCTGGCCGACGCGCTTTCGGGTCGGGAAAGCGACACGATATTCGATTTCTTCGTCAGCCATGTCGGCGACGACATCATGAACCGGGCGCGCGCGGCAGCGGGCAAGGGGCAGATCGCCGCGGCGGAGCGGCTGGCGCGCCTCTATTCCGAAATCACCGAGCGGCTCACCGTTTCCGATGGCTACAATCTCGACCGCAAGCAGACGATCATCAGCATTCTCGCCGATATCAAGCAGCCAGGCCTCTAAAGCGCGACGCGCTTTAAGTCTCTATTTTTATGCATGTCATTATCCTAAAACCGCTGCACACTTTTGCGCGACACGTGTTTAGGCCGTGAACCCATCAACTGAGCGATGGTTCGTTATACGATGCGGGGGACGCCGGGTTGGCGCTCATCGAGCCTTTCACCGGCTATCAGTCGATCGAGTATTAACTCAAAATGGCTGGCCCAATGAAGCTGCTCGTGCACGTTGGGAAGGTATCCTGCCCGGCTTCGTATCGTGGCGGCGGCGGACCGAAGGATGAACAAAACCTGCTTTGAGATGGAAGACTTGCGCTTGAGACCTTTCGCCTTTCGCCAAAGATGGTCCTTCAAGGCCTCAAAAGCTGAAGCGTCGAATATATCCGCCTCGAGACGCCTGTCGACGGACCGTTTCTTCAGGTCTTCCAGCATAGGATCGAAGTGATTTTCTGACATGCATTATCCCCGTTTATCAGTCTGCACCTGATCAGCCGGTCAACAGCTTCAATGCGACGACAGCAAGCGTGGCGGCAAGGACGATGCGGATGGTGCGTTCGTGCAGCTTCGGCGCCAGAAGGCTTCCAATGATGATGCCGGGGATAGAGCCGATCAACAGGGCAAGCAGCATCGGCCAGTCGATCTCGCCGATCAGCCAATAGCCCGTGCCGCCGATCAAGGTCAGCGGTACCGCATGGACGATATCGGAACCAACGATCTCGCGCACATCGAGCCTGGGATAGAGGATCAGCAGGATCGTCACACCCAACGCCCCGGCGCCGACCGAGGTCAAGGTGACGAGGACGCCGAGAACGAATCCGAGAATGACGGTGAGGGCGAGGATGGTCGTCGGCTTCGGCGGCGTGCGGTCGCCGATGGCGCGGCGCGCCAATTCGAGGATCGGACCTCGAAAGACCAGCATGATCGCGGTCATGACCAGAAGCCAGCCGAGCGCGGTGGTGATGGTATTGGTCACGCCGATGCTTTTGCGATCCACGCCGGCCAGCAGCCACAGCATCAGCAGGGCGGCCGGCACGCTGCCGAAAGCGAGGCTGCCGACGATCTTCCAGTTGACCCGCCCATGCATGCCGTGAACGGCCGTACCTGCCGTCTTGGTGATCGCCGCATAGAGAAGATCGGTGCCGACGGCGGTGGCGGGATGGACGCCGAAGAGCAGCACCAGCAGGGGTGTCATCAGCGAACCGCCGCCAACGCCGGTGATGCCGACGAGGGCGCCGACGACCAGGCCGGAAAGCGAATAGAGCGGCTCGAATGTCAAGCAAGCGCCCCCGACTGCGCGGGGCCACGACAAATCCGGTAGATGAAAACTGACACTTCGTTCTTGTCCCGCCCTCTTTCCCAAGACGGGTAGATGGCGGCAGAAGCCGAGTCAAGTTCACCACGTCAGCGTCTGGGAAATCATCGATAGCTGGAAAGTTGAGGTTTCGCTTGACGGTGACATGCGCTAAGAGCGGCTGACCATTTTTATAGAGTTAGCCGGACATTGGCCGCCATGACAGACAAGACACCCTTCTACATCACCACCGCGATTTCCTACCCTAACGGCAAGCCGCATATCGGCCATGCCTACGAGCTGATCGCGACCGATGCGATGGCGCGTTATCAGCGCCTGGATGGCAAGGATGTCTTCTTCCTGACCGGCACCGACGAGCACGGCCAGAAGATGCAGCAGACAGCGCGCGCCGAGGGGATCAGGGCGCAGGCGCTCGCCGACCGCAACTCCGGCGAATTCCAGGCGATGGCGACACTGCTCAACGCCTCGAATGATGATTTCATCCGCACCACGCAGGAGCGTCATCACGAGACGTCGCGGAACATCTGGAAGCTGATGGCCGACAATGGCGACATCTACAAGGACAGCTATGCCGGCTGGTATTCGGTGCGCGACGAGGCCTATTACCAGGAAAACGAGACCGAACTGCGCGCCGACGGCGTGCGCTACGGGCCGCAGGGCACGCCCGTCGAGTGGGTGGAAGAGGCAAGCTATTTCTTCAAGCTCTCCGAGTACCAGGAGAAGCTGCTTGCGCATTATGAGGCGAACCCCGACTTCATCGGTCCGGCCGAGCGCCGCAACGAGGTGATTTCCTTCGTCAAGTCGGGCCTCAAGGACCTTTCGGTCTCGCGCACGACCTTCGACTGGGGCATCAAGGTGCCGAACGATCCGGCCCACGTCATGTATGTCTGGGTCGACGCGCTGACCAACTACATCACCGCAACAGGCTATATCGAGGACAGGAACGGCCCGCGGGCGAAATACTGGCCGGCCGACGTGCACATCATCGGCAAGGACATCATCCGCTTCCATGCCGTCTACTGGCCGGCCTTCCTGATGTCGGCGAAGCTGCCGCTGCCGAAGCGGGTCTTTGCCCACGGCTTTCTGCTCAACAAGGGCGAGAAGATGTCGAAGTCGCTCGGCAACGTCGTCGATCCGGTCAATCTGGTGAACCATTTCGGCCTCGACCAGGTGCGCTACTTCTTCCTGCGCGAAGTGTCCTTCGGCCAGGACGGCAGCTATAGCGAAGAGGCGATCGGCACCCGCATCAATTCCGACCTCGCCAACGGCATCGGCAATCTCGCCAGCCGCTCGCTGTCGATGATCGTCAAGAATTGCGACGGCAAGATCCCGGAATGCGGGGCGCTCAGCGACGAAGACAAGGCGATGCTGGCACAGGTCGACGCGCTGTACGCCTCGACCCGCGAGGATATGGGCAAGCAGCAGATCCACCGGGCGCTCGCCTCGATCATATCGGTCGTTTCCGAGACCGACCGTTATTTCGCCGGCCAGGCGCCGTGGGCGCTGAAGAAGACCGATCCGGAGCGGATGGGCACGGTGCTTTACGTGACTGCCGAAGTCGTGCGCCAGATTGCCATCCTGCTGCAGCCCTTCATGCCGGAATCATCAGGCAAGCTGCTCGATCTGGTCGCGGCACCCGAAGACAAGCGCGATTTTGCTGCCCTCGGCGAAGCCGGCCGTCTGGTTGCCGGAACGGCGCTCGAAGCGCCGACGCCGGTCTTCCCGCGCTACGTGGCTCCGGAGGCTTGAGGCCGTGTTGATCGACACGCATTGCCATCTTGATTTCGCCGACTTCGAGGCGGAGCGGGACGAGATCGTCGCGCGCGCCCATTCGGCTGGTGTTGCGCAGATGGTGACGATCTCGACGCGAGTGCGCAAGCTCGAGACGCTGCTTGCCATCACGGAGAAATATCCCTCGGTGTTCTGCTCGGTCGGCACGCATCCGAACAATGCCGACGAAGAGCTTGACATCCAGACGGAAGAGCTGGTGCGTCTCGCCAATGCCCATGAGAAGGTGGTGGCGATCGGTGAGGCCGGCCTCGATTATTTCTACGACACGCAGAAGCCTGAGGATCAGCAGACCGGCTTTCGTCGGCATATTGCGGCGGCGCGCGAGACCCGGCTGCCGCTCGTCATCCACAGCCGCAGTGCCGACGAGGACATGGCGGACATCCTGACCGAGGAAAGCGGGAAGGGGGCCTTCCCCTTCATTCTTCACTGCTTCTCCGCCGGCCCGGAGCTTGCCAAGACCGGTGTCGCACTCGGTGGCTACATTTCCTTCTCGGGCATCCTGACCTTCCCGAAGTCGGAAGAGCTGCGCGAGATCGCCAGGATGATCCCGCATGAGCGGCTGCTTGTGGAAACAGACGCGCCCTATCTGGCGCCGAAGCGCTGGCGCGGCAAGCGCAACGAGCCGTCCTACGTCGTCAACACGGCAGAGGTGCTCGCCGATACGATCGGCCTCTCCTACGAAGAGGTCGCGCGGATCACGACAGAGAACGCTTTCCGGCTGTTCTCGAAGATGCCGAGGATCTAGCGGCGTGCTCTACCGGCGGCGTTTCACCATTCTCGGCTGTTCGTCGTCACCGGGCGTGCCGCGCATCACCGGCGACTGGGGCGCCTGCAATCCCGACAATCCGAAGAACCGGCGCACGCGCGCAGCCTTCATGGTGCAGCAATTCGCACCGGATGGTGGGGTGACCACCGTCGTCATCGACACCGGGCCGGATTTCCGCGAGCAGATGATCAGGGCAGGGGCCGACCATGTCGACGCCGTGCTCTACAGCCATCCGCATGCCGATCATATTCACGGCATCGACGATCTGCGCGGCTATTTTCACAATACCCGCCGCCGGGTGCCGATCTTTGCCGACCAATTTACGATGGACAGGCTGCGGGAAGCCTTCGGCTATTGCCTGGAAACGCCGCCGGGCAGCAATTATCCGCCGATCGTGCTGCCGATCGTCATCGAAAACCTCGACGAACCCCTGGAAATCCGCGGCCCCGGAGGCACGATCGCCTTCCACCCGCATATCCAGCAGCACGGCGACATCCACTCGCTCGGCTTCCGGATCGGCGATGTGGCTTATTGCAGCGATATCAGCGACTTCCCGCCGCAGACCGTCGAGAAGCTACAAAATCTCGACATGCTGATCATCGACGCGCTGCAATATACCTACCATCCGAGCCATCTGTCGCTGGAACAGTCGCTCGACTGGATCGGCCGGCTGAAGCCGAAACAGGCGATCCTCACGCATATGCACACGCCGCTCGACTACGACGTGGTGATGGCTGAGACGCCGGACCATGTGGTGCCGGCGTATGACCAGATGAGCTTCGAGACCGAGGTCAGGATCGAGGCCTGAGCCTCGTTACTGCATGCCCGGTCACGACATGCAGGGTCACTGCATGTAGGGCAGAACCTCGACGGCACCGCGGTGGATCATGTCGAGCGAGACATAGAGGATGATCAGCAGACCGACATAGGCGATCCAGCGATGGTTGGTGAGCAACCGAGCGATCAGGTTTGCGGCAATGCCCATCAGCGCGATCGACAGGCCGAGACCGATGACCAGCACGCTCGGATGTTCGCGCGCAGCACCGGCAACGGCCAGAACGTTGTCGAGCGACATCGAAACGTCGGCGATGACGATCTGGGTCGCCGCCTGGAAGAAGGTCTTTTTCGGCGCGCCTTCGGCACCTGCGGCTTCGTGGTTCTCGCCATGGCCGGCGCGAAGCTCGCGCCACATCTTCCAGCAGACCCAGAGCAGCAGGAGGCCGCCGGCCAGCAGCAGGCCGACGATTGCCAGCAGATAGACCGCGACACTGGCAAAGAGAATACGCAGAACGGTCGCGGCCAGAATGCCAACGATAATCGCCTTGCGGCGTTGCGTGGCCTCGAGGCCGGCAGCGGCAAGACCGATAACCACGGCGTTGTCGCCGGCGAGAACGAGGTCGATAGCGATGACCTGCAGCAAAGCCGTCAGACCGGCTGCCGTAAACATGTCCATATGAATTATCCCCAATGCGTCAAAGCCGTGCTAGCGTCTCGAAGGTTTGACGTCAACCGCTGAGGGATTTCGCGAACGGCGCAATTTGCGACTTTGCGTATCTGATGGCAGGCGGCAGCGTTATGGAACCGCGGGCGACATGGCGGAGCATCGTCATTCCCATTGCCATTCCCTTGGAACATTCAACTCAGCCACCGGTTCTTCAAGTCAGGAAACCAGATATCGGCCAACTTCGCATTGGCGGCTGGATCCAGACATCGAGAGGAGAGTCCCATGGGCAGCATTTACAACGATACCAACCCGGCCTTCTCAGGCCCGACAGGCGGTAGCAGCCTTACTTCATTCTTCGACAGCCGATCGGAGGCCGAATCCGCCGTCTCCCGCCTTGAAGACGCGGGCGTGCCGGTTGCGAGAATAAGGCTGATGCCCGGATATGAGGCAGATGGAAAAAATGCCGGCGCGATGAGCGACGACCGTAGCGGCTTCTTCGACGCTTTGGCAGACTTCTTTTTCCCCGACGAGGATCGCGCGGTCTACGCAGAAGGGCTGCGGCGAGGCGGCTTCCTCGTCCAGGTCAATGATATCGATGACGCGCTTTATGAGACCGTCCACGATATTCTGGACGACGAGGGCAGCATCGACATGGATGAGCGGGCCGACCTCTGGTCATTGGAAAACAGGCAGCAAGGCGCATCCAATACCGGGTTTGCCGGCCAACCCTCCGGCGGCAAATCGTCGGAAGATCTCGCCGTGTCCGAGAGTGCATTAGACGATGCGCGCCCTGTGGCAATGCGCGACACCACGCATGGAAGCGCCAAGGTGCGTGCCTATACCTTCCCCGACCCCGGCACCGCGTCACCGGACGAAACCAATCGCCAATCCCAAGGCCAGTCCCAAACCCAATCCCAGGGCGGATCTCACCAGAGCCAGGGTTTCCGGCGCGACCACTGATATTATGGGGCCCGGCCGCAATGCCGGGCCTTATTTCCTCTCGCTCACCTATTCGAGGACATGTCCATGCAATCATCCATCAACCGCCACGGCCTTCCGCCTGACCCCGACGAACTGATCGCGGAAGGTGATCCGCCCTTTGCCGATGCCGCTGAGCAGACCGCGCGTGAAAAGGCCGACGAGAGCCTGAACGCCCTGCAGCATGAGGTCAGACTGCTGAATGCCCGCATAGGCGTGCTGCGCGAGGATGCGGAAGCGGCGTTGAAAGCCAAGGCCACATCGGTGGACGCAAGCGCGCATGTCCAGCTCGGCGACTATCCCTGGCTGAAACTTGCCGCGGCAATCGGCGCAACCTTCATTGCAGCCAGACTGGTTCGGCGTCTTCCGCTCGGGGCCATGCTTGCGGGATTTGCCGGTCATTTCTCCGAGGCGAGACCGCTGTGACGATCGTTGATGGTGACTGCCTGATGCGGACGAATATCGTTCCAGGCACCGATGCGCTCATGCCAAAACCAAGCCGGCAATTCCGGCCAAGGTCGCGACACCGCCTGCGATCGCAAAACGAACCGCATAAGCGATGCTCCCCGTACTTGCTGCAAGAACGGCTTTCGCAAGAAGATTGGCGAAAGCGGCGACCGCTATGGCTCGAGCGGCCGCGTCTGCAGGCACCTGGACGGATGACAGTTTCGCAACGGCAAGCGTTATCGCATCGAGATCGCCCAGTCCTGTGATGAATGCAAGGGCGATCAACGACTGAGTTCCAAAGCCGATCAAGGTCATTCGCGTCAGGACTGTCACGACGGCGAGAAGGAGTGCGAAGCGCAGCACGACCATCACCTCGAGCGGGTTTCGGGGTGAAAAATCGGTGCCGTCATCCGGACGTTGCAGCAATGCGGCGAAGCCGCCTGCTATGGCGAGGGTGGCAGCAGCCGGAGCGAGTGATGGAGCAAGCTCCCTGAAAACTGCCGGTGCTATAACGCCGCAAATCAAAAGCACGCGGGCGAGAGAAACGGCTCCCGCCAGCATTGCTCCCGCTGAGAGGAGTGGCGAGAGGCCAGGCATCTGCTTCGACTGACGGGCGAAGGAAAGCGTCAAGGCCGTCGAGGAAACGATGCCACCGCTGGCCCCCGTCAGCAGTATTCCGGCGCGGGCGCCGCTCAGCCTGATGAGGATATAACCGGTAAAGGAAACGGTTCCCACCAGGATTGTCATCATCCAAAGCTCGAAAGGATTGATTGTCTGCCAAGGATCAATCGGCCTATTGGGAAGGATAGGGAGGATGACGATGGTCATCGTCAAAAGGATCAGAGCGGCCCTGAGTTCAAGCCAGGTCAAACGGCGAAGAAATCCATGCAACGGCTCCCGCGCTGCAAGAAGGGCCGTTATGGCCACAGCGCTTGCGGCCGTTACCGTCATATCCGCCACGACCGCGCCAAAGCCCAACGCAAAAACCGCCAGGGCCGCAATGGTGCCGGTGGCGCTGTAATCCTCTTCTTGTGCCGCCTGCATGAGGCTGAAGAGGAGAACGGTGATGCAAAAGAATATAAAGATAGCTGTCGGCAGAATCGGCCCTGTCAGAGGCTGCAGAAAACCGCAGAAGCCGCCGAGGAAACTTGACAGGCCATAGGTGCGGATACCGGCTACTCTTTTGCCTGGAGCAGCCTCACGATCCTGCCAGCCGCGCTCAATACCGACAAGAATGCCGATTGCAAGTGCCAGACTGAGGCGCTGGAATGCTTCTGTCGTCACCAATGATGTCATCATCCGATGGGTCCAGGCGCGCCGGCCGATTCATCGAAGGCAGCTGCGCCGTATATGCCACTGCTGTTCATCCGCAAGCTGCTGCCCGGCGGCGTCCGGACGGGTCTGCTCCGCGAAGTGCTGATATTCAATCGCTGATCGCACTTCATCGCTTAGCATAGATCTTTGCCGCTTCGCCCTATGAATTCCGCTTCCTTCCTCATGAGGACGTTCAATATCACGGTCGCGCTTTCGCGGTGGAACGACCTTGATCTTCATCAAAGCGCGGGAGACGCCTTTACGCTATGATACCTCCAACCATTGGGAGGACTTCAGCCATGAAAGCGCAATTCCATTTACCGCTGGCCACCTATCCAGACGCAAGCTCCTTCTCGCTCCTTCAGAATGCTGTCGATGTTTCCCTTCACCAAAAGGCCGGTTTGACGGCAAGTATACCGCAGATCAGGATCGAACCCGTTCAGCCGCGATTTCCATCACTCCTTGACGTCGACAAAATGCGTGCGGAGGCGGAGCGATTGAGTAAAGACAATGGAACCGTTCTCGGGCAGACGCTCCGTGATTATGCGAAAAAAGCCGAGGTCGAGGTCGAGATCCAGCCATTCGATGTCAGGCAGCCGTTTGTCGCACAAACTCTTGCCGAGCTGTCGCGCGCATACGATCTTTCCATTTTGGAAGCATCTGAACTGATGAGACCGCTGATCGAGAGCGTGCTGTTTGAAAGCGGTCGACCGCTCCTGCTTTTTCCCACAGACAATTTCTGCAGCCGGATCGATGCTGTTGCCGTCGCCTGGGATGGAGGAGCCACTGTCGCGCGGGCACTGGCGGGCGCCAGGTTCTTGCTTGAACGGGTTTCGCGTGTCGTGCTGATTTCCGTCACCGATGACAAGCAGATTGACGAGCGCAGTCGAGATCACCTTGCGGCTGCGCTTCGGAAGGCTGGTCTTGCCGTCGAAATCGCAGCCGTGCAGGCGAAGGGAGACTCGTCAGCCAGCGTCATTCAAGGTGCAGCCCTGGAACGCAAGGCAGATTTGCTGGTCGCCGGCGCATACGGCCATTCGCGGCTGCGCGAATTCATCTTGGGAGGGATCACACGGTCCCTGTTGACACGCCTCGAAATGCCCACTGTCCTTTGCCACTAACTGCGGTGCGCGCGGCGCGTTGCCGATGACCGTAACATCGATCACTGCCCGGAGAAGAGCGCCCTCTGCGGGTGTCAAGTATCAACGGCTCGCACAGATCGTTGCCATCACCGAAAGTCTGATGCGACAACTAACACTTGGGAAGGAATCAATGAACCTGCACGGTGTCTGAAGGCATCGGCTTGGCAAGCTCTTTGAGAATCGCTTCAAGCGCATCGGCCGTCGCCTGCAGGCCGGATGACCGCGCAATTTTCAGTGCCTCGCTGCAGTGAGCAGTTAATTGGTCTTGCTGGACGTGATCATTCGTCGGGTAGACGATGCCCGCATATTGCGACGGGTTTCCGGCTTCATCCCTGAAACACCGACCAAAGGCAGCCACGGCTACTATTTGCCCGCTTCGGTCCAATACCCGATAGTCACAGCGATATGGATTTCCTGTGATCACCGATTCTGAAATCGCCTTGGCCACAGACGGCTTGTCGTCCGGGTGAATCCGGTCGAGGTATCGTATGACCGGCAGCCCCGTGAGGGTCTGTTCCGGATCAAGCCCAAAGAGGTTTGCCAGCGCCGAATCCGCATAAACCTTGTCGGTCGCCAACTCCCAGGTGAAAATGCCAGGCTCTTCGGCAAAAGAAAATTCGGACGTTCCGAAAGCTCTGTCGACAAGGTTCATTCCGCATCCCCAGTCTGCGCGCCATTGCTGCCGGTCGATCACGTCACCCCGGCTCTTGAGAGAATACGACGCGCTCGACCATTTCGCCGCCGATCTTACTGCATAATTCCTCAAATCGGAATCGATTTAAGCATTCCTTGCTTGGCAGGAACCCACGCTTGATGGGTTCGATCTGTGCCGGATGAATGGTAAGCTTGCCACCGAAGCTCCGCGCGAAAGGCGGCCCGAGACCGCCACACAAGCTCGCCACGCGCAGCCAGCAGCGTCGTTTTCTTGACGCGTATGGCGAAGGTGTGCTCCACCTCGGCTTCGACGCTCCAGAAGGCGACGAAGCTGACAAGACCGGTGCGAAGGGTTGACGGAAATCATGACGAAAATCGATCTCAATTCTGATCTGGGGGAGGCATTTGGACCTTGGCGCATGGGCGACGACAAGGCGATCCTTGACGTCGTCACCAGTGCGAACATCGCATGTGGCGGCCATGCCGGAGATCCGGCGACCATGGTGGAGACGCTTGCGCTCGCAAGCGAGCGAGGTGTCGTCGTAGGAGCCCATCCGGGCTTTGCAGATCGCGAGGGCTTCGGACGACGCCTGATCCCCTTGAGCATCCGGGAGGTGGAGCAGCTTGTCGCGACGCAAACAGGAGCGCTGATGGGAGCTGCGGCTCTGGCAGGCGCCCGAGTCCGTTACATCAAACCACACGGCGCACTCGCCAATTGGGCGGCCGACGAACGGCCGGTCGCCGACGCCATCATCCGCGCAACCCGAGCGGTCTCGCCGGAACTTGCCATACTGGCGATCTCCGGGACAGAGCTGGAGCATGCGGCCCTCGATGCCGGGATGACCGTCTTCAGCGAGATTTTTGCCGACCGCGGCTACCTCTCCACGGGTCGGCTCGTTCCGCGCAACTTACCGGGAGCGATGATCGATGATCCCGCACAGGCGGCATCGAGATTGATCGGGTACCTGTCCAGCGGCCTCATGCCGACGGTAGACGGCGTTCCGATCCCTCTCGATGCGCACTCAATCTGCGTTCACGGGGACAGCCCGGGAGCGCTCGCCATGGCCGTCCACGTGCGCAGGGAATTGCAAAAGGCAGGCATCGAGGTGGCACCATTCCTCCAACCGACAAAGGAAAACAGGTGATGGCCAAAGGCTATCTTATCGCCCAGGCTGCCGTCACCGATCCGGAAGCCAAGGCGCTTCGGGCAGGCGCCGCGGATGCGGGCTTCATTCTGATCGAAGGTGCCGACTGATTTGTCACAGGACCCGTCCGCATCGTCCGGCATCGTTCCGAACTACCGCCCGGTGGGCGGGCACGCGGTGCTCGTTGAATTCGGCACGACCATCGATAGACGGATCCACGATCGGGTCGTCAAGCTGGACGCCGCCTTGAAGGCGGCACCCTTTCCAGGATTCGTCGAAGCCGTTCCGGCCTATGCAAGCATTCTCGTATGCTTCGATCCGCTCGTGGCCGATCACCGCACGACGGAGGCGGCCATTGCTGAGCGTCTGGGGGCTAAGGTTCCAGAGACGATTGGAGCAATGCGCGAAGTCGAAGTCTGCTACGATCCTGATCTCGCGCCCGATCTTGCCGCCGTCGCCGAGGCAAGCGGATTGTCGCCGGAAGACGTTATATCCGCCCATCTCTCCGGCGACTACAGCGTCTTCATGTACGGCTTCGCTCCCGGCTACGCTTACCTTGCAGGCGTGCCCAAAGCCATTCAACAGCCGAGGAAGCCGGCGCCTGTTCGCGGCATCGCCGCTGGAAGCGTGCTGATCGCCGGTCCGCAGTGCCTGGTGAGCACGCTCGCCATGCCGACCGGCTGGTGGATCATCGGCCGCTCGCCGACGAAGATCCTCGACGCCGCTTCCAACGACCGTCCGTTCCTTTTCGACGTCGGCGACGCGGTGCGTTTCCGCCGCATATCGAGGGCCGAATTCGACGCGAGGTGCCCCGCATGAGCGAAGCTGTCCTTGCAGTCAACTTCGCGGGTCCTCACGTCGCGGTCCAGGACGAAGGACGTCACGGATTGATGCGGTATGGCGTTCCGGCCTCCGGTCCGATGGACAGGACCTCGTTTGCAGCCACCAACGCCGCCGTCGGCAATCCTGCCGGTCAGCCGGCAATCGAAGTCTCCATGGGCGGCCTGGTTCTCGACTGCCTGTCGGGGGATGTTACATTCGCCGTCGCCGGAGGAGGCTTCATCGTAGAGCATGCCGGCGACAAGCGCGGCGCATGGATGGTCGCCACGTTGAGGGCCGGGGAACGGCTGGCGATCCGTCCGGGACACTGGGGAAGCTGGACGTATCTGTCCTTCGCCGGTCATATCGAGGCGAAGACCTGGCTGGGCAGCATGTCGACCCACAGTCTCTCCGGCCTCGGCGGCGGGCGCCTTGCAGCCGGACAGACGCTCACTATAGCTGATCCGGACGTGCGGGATGATCGAAATGGTCCGATCACATGTCCGGTCATCGCAAGACCGCGATCCGAGCTGCGTGTGGTGGTCGGTCCACAGGATCGGTTCTTCTCGAAAGAAACCTTGTCGAATTTCCTTTCATCGCCTTTCCGCCTGAGCGATGCCTATGACCGCATGGGAGTACGCCTCCAGGGTCCCTCGCTTGCGCCAAGCGTCGCGCTGGACATGCCGTCGGAAGCGATCGTGCGGGGCTCGGTGCAGGTGGCCGGAGACGGCGTCGCCACTATTCTGCTGGCCGACCACCAGACGACCGGAGGCTATCCCAAGATCGCAACGGTGGTGGATTCGGATCTGGACGCCTTCGTCCAGCTACGCCCACGCGACCACGTCGGTTTCCTGGCCGTGACACCACAACAGGCGATCGAGCACATTCGGCTTCGGGCTGCGACTTTGTCCCGTTACCTCGCGGCGGTCCGCGACGGACCATGGAACGCCCTTATATAGGCGTGTCGATCTGAAGGGCAGGGCGGCGATAGACGCTTGGAGCTGCCGTTAGCTCGAAGTAGTGTTCAGAAAATCCAGATAGAATTCGGGGGCACCATGGATTTTCTGAATGTCGCGGCGATCGTTTTCTTCCTTCTCGTCTGGGTGGCGGTCGAGCCTTTGATGGCTGCGGGGTGGCCGAGAAGGAACGATAGCCTTTCCGTTGATATGGTGCGCGTTCGCGCCGCCTGGATGCGGGAGGTGCTGACGCGAGACAACAATTTCATCGGCGACGCCGCGATCCTCGGGCACACGATCAATTCAGCATCCTTCTTCGGCTCCGCCAATCTCATCGTCATCGTCGGGCTCAGCGGCGCCTTGTTCATGGAGCCGAACTATGGATCGGGTGGGGGCCTGATCGCGATGTTTGCGGCCCAGGATCCGGCGTGGTTTTTCCAGTGCAAGGTCCTCCTGATCATGGCCACGCTGCTGCGGGGACTATCCGATTTCATCTGGGCGGTCCGGCAGATCAACTATTGCCTGGCGGCGATCGGGGCGAGCCCATCCCGGGATGAGGAGAGGGACATCGGCGGCTGGACGAATGCCCTGACCCTGGTTTTGAACCCGGCTCTTCGATCGTTCAGCGTCGGTGTCCGGTCTTACTACTTCACCTTCGCAGCCGCCTTCTGGTTCCTCGGGCCAATCCCCTTCGCTGTTGCGACCATCCTCAGCGTCGGCGTGTTGATCTGGCGTCAATCATGGTCGGATGCTGCAAAGGGGATGATGGCCATACGGAAGCTGCTTGACTAGAGCATGATGCCGAAAAGTGTGAGCGGTTTTCGGACGACATCATGCTCTAACTCTATAATGTAGAACAGGATTCAGATTTTAGGCCGACCCGGCCTAAAATCATCTTGTTCTAAAGCCGAGCCTTAAGTTGGGCTGAACAGAAGCGATATCTTATTGGCGGTGTACGATGGATCGTCTCGAAGCGATGCGCATGTTGCTGGCCGTCGTCGACGCCGGAAGCATCTCTGCCGGCAGCAGGAAGCTCAACGCGCCTTTACCCAGCGTCAGTCGCAAGGTGGCCGAACTTGAACGCCATCTTGGGGCGAACCTCATCGTTCGCACCAGCCGCAATCTTCAGCTCACCGACGCGGGGCGCGACTATGTCGACGCCGCCCGAAAGATCATGGCGGATCTGGAGGAGGCCGAACGAAGGGCGTCCGGGGAATACCAGACGCCCAGAGGCGTGCTGGCGATCACGATGCCGATCGAATACGGGAGCCGCTACGTGCTGCCCGTTGCTCTGAGCTTCATGGACAAATATCCCGAGGTATCGCTGAACCTATTGTCGCTCGACCGCACGGTCGATCTCGTGTCCGAGCAGGTGGATATCGCGATCCGTCTCGGCGAGCTCGCCGACAGCTCGCTCCATGCCGCCAAGGTCGGGGAATTCCGCCTGATGACCTGCGCGAGCCCTGCCTATCTCGAGCGGCATGGCATGCCGGAGCGTCCCGGCGATCTCATCGATCGCGACGGGATCATCTTCAACAAGCGGACATTCTTCTGGACCTTCGACGTCGACGGCACGCCGATTGAGGCGGTGCCCCGCAACCGGCTGGAGGTGAATACGGCGGCGAACTGTGTTGCGGCGGCCATCGGCGGGGCGGGGATCGCGCGGCTGTTCGATTATCAGGTTCCCGACGAGCTGGCATCTGGCGCGCTCGTCCCCATCCTTAGCGATTTCGACGGGCCACCACAGCCCATTCATATCGTCTATGCACGACAGGGGCTTCTCGCCTTGAAGGTACGGGCTTTCGTCGACTGGTCATTGCCGCGGCTGCGCGCGTTATCACGAAGATAATCAAACATTATCTGAATGATGCGCTGATCTCTTCAACCGTTTGTTTCGAATTCTGAAGATGCGGGAAGTGGCCGATACCTGAGAGGATATCGACTTTTGCACCGATCTTGCCGGCGAACTCGATGCCCATCTCCCTTGCGATGTAGATGTCCTTCTCACCCCAGATCACCTTCACGGGCGTCTTCAGCCGGGTGAGGTTGGCCTCAAGATAATGCTGATCGCCGGTGAAATTTGCGTAGTAATGGGCGAAGGCATCCGCTGAAGTCATCCCGTCAAGGCTCCACGAACGGGTCATGTCCTGCTGGACGTCAACCGGCAGATCGAATTGTTCAGCGGGAGAGAGGCCGCGCCTGTGCACGTTCTGGAGGATCTCGTCGCTCGTCTTGTTCATGTAGGCACGGGTCGGCGAGGCGGTCGGCTCGGCTTTGAGGTTCTGCAGGTTCTCCCACATATATTGCGGCCGGTCGAACGGCGCGAAGTCTCCGACGATGATCTGCCTGGCGATCGTCGGCTCGTCGAGAGCAAGCAGCAGGACGGGGAGGGCACCGATGTCAGTCGCGTAGATCACGAGCTTCGACCGATCGATGCCTGCCCGTTCGATATAGGCCTTCAACACCTGGGCGTACGCCCTCGGCGCATAGGAAAACCGTTCCGAGGCCGGGCGCGACGACTGCCCGTAGCCTGGCCAATCGAAGGCATGGATGTCGTAGTCGTGAGCAAGCGTTGTCGCGACGTCGTTCCACACCGTCAGTGTTTCCGGAAACCCATGCAGGAGAAGCACGGTGCCTTTTGGCGCGCGCGCGCTGACAGCCATCCTCCTCAGCGTCAGGACTTCGTCGATCTCGATGAAGCCGACGGCGTCGTGCGCGGCTTGCGTAGAAGCGAAGGCTTTGGACGAGTGGGAAGCGGGAGTTGCCGCGACTGATGTAGCATTTACGGTTTTGTCCTTAGACATAGGATGTCCTTTCTGAACGGCGGTCAGCCAAAGCCCAAAAGCCGGCTGTCTGCTGACATAATTGAGCATGGCGTCAGCTCGCAGTAGCCGGAGAAAGTGAGAGGAACCCTCTCTACGGCGGCAGCGCTGCAACCCGGCTGCCCAAGACTGACAGCTGAACGAGAGGGTGCCTCTCAATTTCCCAAGGTGCCGGTCGGCCGTCGACCCGCCCAAATATCCACCAGCCGCCGATTTGAGACAGCTCGTTGGCGTTTGTGTGCGGAAGGCAGAGCGTCGGCCGCGACAATATAAGGAAGAACTGATATGAACGACATTACCCAAAGCAGACAAGTTGCGGCCGCCCCCGACAAGGTCCGCAGCCTCCCGGGCCACGCCACTGTCGGCACGAATGATCTGGATGCCGCGTCGGTATTCTACGACAAGCTTCTGGCCGTGTTCGGGATCGGACGAGTCCTCGTCCAGCCCAACCGAGCCATCTACTACGGTCATCGCACGCTCGAATTCGGCATCATCAAGCCGTTCGATGGCCGCCCTGCCACCGTCGGCAACGGTGGAATGATTGCTTTCGAAGCTCCGTCCCGTTCCAAGGTCGACGAAGCCCATGCAACGGCATTGGCAGCAGGTGGCTCGGACGAAGGGGCTCCTGGTCCACGTGGCGAGAACGGCACGGGTCCTTACTGTGCCTATTTTCGAGATCCCGAAGGCAACAAGTTTCTGATCTTTCGTTCCGGCGCGGACGCGGCCTGACGTTTTCGGCATTGAGGCGGGGCAGGGCCATCGGTTCCCTCCCCAGCACCCCAGGAAGGATAGTGTCGTGACATTGAACCACCTCATTATATCAGCTCTGGCCGCAAGCCTTCTGTCGATCCAGAGCGCCGCCGCCGAGGTCATGAAAGGACACGTATCATGGCGCTGCTGAACTCCTTGAAACGCGGGGATCTATCGCGACGCTCGCTGCTGGTGGGCAGTGCGGCGGCCGGCATATCCGCCGTTCTTCTTCGACGCGTGTCCGACGCCGCTGATGTCGTCGTCACCGCCTCCGGGGAAATCCGACCGTTCAAGGCCGATATCTCCGACGCGGCGCTTACAGATCTCAGGCGGCGGCTTGACGAGACCCGGTGGCCCGACGGCGAAACCGTCATGGATCGTTCGCAGGGCGTGCAGCCCGACAGGCTGAAGGAGCTGGTGCGCTACTGGCAGTCGTTCTATGACTGGCGGAAGGCAGAGAGCAGGCTGAACAGTTTTCCGCAGTTTCTCACCAATATCGATGGACTGGACATCCATTTCATCCATGTCCGCTCCCGTCATGAAAACGCGCTGCCGCTGATCATGACTCACGGCTGGCCAGGTTCGGTCTTCGAGCTGCTTAATGTCATCGGGCCGCTCACGGATCCGACGGCGCATGGCGGCAGGGCTGATGATGCCTTCCATCTGGTGATCCCTTCGATTCCAGGATTCGGTTTCTCCGGGAAACCACCAGCAACAGGTTGGAACCCCCAGCGGATAGCGGCTGCCTGGCACGTGCTGATGAAGCGACTGAACTATGATCGCTATGTCTCGCAAGGCGGCGACTGGGGCGCGATCATCAGCGACGCTTTGGGTCGCCAGGCGCCCGATGGGCTACTCGCGATCCACGTCAACAGGGTCGAGCGTGCCACGACGTTTCCAGCGGACGCAGCGCAGGCTCTCAAAAATGGAGGGCCGGCTCCGGATAGCTTGTCTCAGGATGAGAAGGTCGTCTTCGACGAGGCCCGGGACTTCCTCAACAACGGCTTCGGCTACGCAGCGATCATGAGTACACGGCCGGAGACGGTCGGCTACGGTATTGCGGATTCTCCAGTCGGCCTCGCCGCCTGGCTTTACGACAAGATCGCCGACTGGGTGTATACACGCGGCGATCCCGAACAGGCTCTTGGCAAGGATGCGATCCTCGACAACATCACACTGTATTGGCTGACGAACACCGGCCCCTCGAGTGGTCGGATCTATTGGGAAAACGTCATGTCGGGCGCCAAGCTCACGGCCGTCAAAGTACCGGTCGCGGTCACAGTGTTCCCCGGCGAGGTCTACAAGCCGCCAAGGCACTGGCTGTCGAAGGCCTATCCGACACTCATCTACTACAATCGCGCCTCCAAAGGCGGTCACTTCGCCGCCTGGGAGGAGCCAGAACTCTTCAGTCAGGAGATCAGGGAGGCCTTCAGAAGCTTGCGGTCTTAGAGCAATTCCAGCAAAAGTGCGTAGCGGTTTTGCGTCCGGAATTGCGTGAAAACAAAGAGATAGAGCATTTCCGTGATTCGAAGAAAAACGGAAATGCTCTAGCGCCGCCTGGCCTTTGGTTCGCAGTCAGCGTCCCCAAGACCGGTTCGTCGATTGACGTTGGTCGTGCAACGCTTCACAAAGTCCGAAGTTTCGACCAACCCAGCAAAAGCGACGACACCGTCGTGGGGACCACGGCTACATGCGCATCAACGACGACCGTCATCCCCTCCGCAGAGTGTGCGCATTCCTGACGGTGGTATTTTCAACGCTTCTGCTCGCGAGTGCAAACCCCGCCTCGGCGGCTGAGCCGACCAATTCCTCTGCGCCGATCCGGGTTATTATCGAATTGCCGAATGATGATTCCGGACGAGCGCTGGTCGATCGGATCGTCCCCGGCAATCAGGAAACGGCGCAGCCGGTAGCAGTCTCGCAAGAGGCGGCACCGACGTCGATTGCCACGTCGCTACAGGATTTGCGCCAGAGGTTGCTCACACTCGTCGATGCCGTTCCGACCCTTCCCGGGCAGATCCAATCGGCGATCCAGGTCTTCCAAACGGATGATCGTATCGAACCTGTCGGCCTGATCTTGGCGGTCATACTCTTCGTCGCAGGCGGGTTCGTTGCGCAGCGCCTTGCCTGGTGGTCGGGGCGAGGGCTGCTCCATTTTGTGCTGAATGCGCCCGCCGGCACCGTCCGGCAACGGATCAAGCTCCACGCCGCCCGGCTTTCAATGGGTCTTCTCGCGTTGGTCGGTTACCTGATTGGAAGTCTCGGCGCGTTTATCCTCTTTCCATGGCCTGCCGTGTTTCGCGATATCGCGCTCATCCTACTATCGGCCGCGCTCATGGTGCGCCTTGGTGTGCTCGTGGGCCGTATTGTCATCGCGCCAGGCGCCCGCCTGCCGCATATGCGGCTTCTGACGCTTGTCACCTCGCTTGCCTGGTTCTGGTACTACTGGCTCCTCGGAATCGTCGCAGTGCTGGCGGCTGGCTGGGCCACCATCGAAGTGATCGGGACGATCCGGGCTTCACCCATCTTGGCCGATCTCTTTACCGCAGCATGGCTTGGTGTCGTTTCAATCGCTTTGATCGTTATGATCTGGCTGCGGCACTTTCGTTCCGA
Organism: Rhizobium leguminosarum; assembly: GCF_002953715.1. GTDB lineage: Bacteria > Pseudomonadota > Alphaproteobacteria > Rhizobiales > Rhizobiaceae > Rhizobium > Rhizobium leguminosarum_V. The sequence goes on along the minus strand of NZ_CP025012.1, from coordinate 1,912,668 downwards.
CGGGCCGCCCGTGAGCCGGCTGGTCTGTGTCGGCTTCAGCGCGAGCATCCTGCTATCGTGGCTGTTATGGGTTTCCGGTCTCCGCGGGGCATTCTGGACAGTAGTCGTCATCACGCTTCTGCCGCTTACCGTTTCGGTGGCTCATGATATCATTCGCCGCATTATTCAATCCGGGGAGGGGCAGGCGGTCGATGATCCGGCCATCGTTGGATGGTCCGTTGTCATCATGCAAACGCTGCGCAACGGCCTCATCGTGGTCGCTGCGCTGCTCATTGCCCGTGCGTGGAATGTCAATCTCAGTGATCTTGCCGCGGCCGAAACGGTGACCACGCGTTTGATCCGCGCAGGAATCCGCATCGTTATCGTGCTGCTGGTGACCGATGTTATCTGGAAGCTCGCAAGCACTCTGATCGACAGTCAGATGGCGATGGCGTCGCGAAGCGTGCAGGCGGGACATCAGGAGGGACCCGACGCGCGCCGGCGTCAGCGGTTGAATACCCTCCTTCCCATTCTTCGCAATGTACTGTTCCTGGCGATCGGCGCCGTCGGCTTCCTGATGATCCTGGATGCCGTTGGCATTCAGATCGGACCGCTGCTGGCGGGCGCTGGTGTCGTCGGCATAGCCGTCGGCTTCGGTGCCCAAACACTCGTCAAGGACATCATCTCCGGCGTCTTCTATCTGTTCGACGATGCCTTTCGCATCGGCGAATACATCCAGGCGGCAAAATATAAAGGGACGGTCGAAGGTTTCTCGCTGCGATCGATCCGCTTAAGACACCATCGCGGTCCGGTCACCATCGTTCCCTTCGGTGAACTCGGCGCGGTGCAAAACCTCAGCCGTGACTGGGTCATCGATATCATTACGCTCACCCTGAACTATGACAGCGATCTTGAGGAGGTCCGCAAGACCATCAAGCGCATCGGCGTTGAGCTTCTGGAGGATGCCGAACTCGGGCCTAACATCATCGAGCCTTTGAAAATGCAAGGGATCGAGCAGATGGCGGACTACGGCGTGCAGATTCGGCTGAAGTTCATGACGAAACCCGGCGAACAGTTCGGCGTTCGCCGAAAGGCGCTCGCCATGCTCAAGAAGACATTCGCGGAAAAAGGCATCCAGTTTGCAACGCCGACGGTTCATGTTTCCGGCGGTCCCGCCGATGCCGCGGCAACTGCAGCCGCCTCGGAGCTGCAAAGACCATCGAAAGTCATCTCGACACTTGAGGAATAGCAACGGTGAACGGACAGGCGAGCTTTTCGGCGGATCCCGTCAAGGCAACACATTCGACCCGGACGTTTTCGCCAAGCGCTCGTCGTCCGAGACACAGGTTTCGAAAGAGTCTGTTGGCTGGGATCAGCTGTTCCATGAGGGCACGTCCGCAGGTGAACTCGTCGATGTGCTGGATCGTCAAGACGCAAATTCGAGCGGCCGATCTTAAAAGAGTGGGCCCATGAGATGGATGACGAAGGTATGCCATTGTAATTAAACGGCATCTTCTTGTTCCATAATCTATCTTATGCGATACATGCATGTAGCGGGGTACATTCTATTTCCAAGTGCGACATGCTTATAAAAACAATGGCTTCGCCTTGGAGATATATGCATGTCCCTTTGCTATTCGCAGCTCACCTTGCCTGACCGCAGACGCCTATTTCACCTCAGAGAACGCAAGGTTCCCGTCTCGGAGATTGCCCACCAGCTCGGCCGTCATCGCTCGACGATCTATCGCGAGCTTAAGCGCAATACGTTCCAGGATCACGACTTTCCGGAATATAGCGGCTATTACAGCGGTATCGCCAACGACATGAGCAAGGAGCGCCGACGACGGTTGCGCAAACTCAGACGCCATCCGCATCTGCGCGACCTCGTCATCGACCGGCTGAAGGCGCGTTGGTCACCCGAGCAGATCGCTGGCCGGCTTCTCGCAGATGGCGTCAGCCCCGTCCGTATTTGCCCGGAAACGATCTATCGCTTCATCTATTGCAAGGAAGACTATCCGCTCGGGCTGTATCAGCACCTGCCGGAACGACGTCGCAGGCGCCGGCGCCGCGGCGCACGCAAGTCACGCGACGGCTTGATCCCGCTTGACTGCAGAATCTCCCAACGCCCTGATTTTATTGATGATCGATCACAGTTCGGGCATTGGGAGGGCGATCTCCTGATCTTCCGGCGTGAACTCGGAGAGACCAACGTCACCTCGCTCGTCGAGCGCAAGAGCCGCTATACCGTGATGATCAAGAACCGCAGCCGGCACTCGCGGCCAATCATTGACAAGATCATCGATGCGTTCGCACCTTTGCCGGCCTTCGCCCGCCAGAGTTTCACCTTCGACCGCGGTACCGAGTTTCGCGGCTTTAGGGCTTTGGAAGATGGGATCGGCGCCAGAAGCTGGTTCTGCGATCCCAATTCGCCCTGGCAAAAAGGCGCTGTCGAGAACACCAACAAGCGCATTCGACGCTTCATGCCAGGCGATACGGATTTGTCCAACGTCGCTCAGCAGCAGCTCGTCGACCTCGCCCATCACCTGAATTCGCTCCCAAGAAAGTGCTTGGGCTACAAAACACCGGCGGAGGTCTTCATGGCGCATTTGCGTGAATGCGGCTAATCCCCTACCCTTCACACGCCCATGTTGCACTTGGCGTAGATTCTCCACCGCAAAGTTGAAGTGTCCTGTTTCTGCAAAGTTAGAATGTCACACTCCCCGGGTCTGAACGCCGCAAGATCGCTCGCTGGCGGACGGCCGGCGTCAATGTCGAGGTTATCGCCCAGAAACGTGGACGGTATAGCCTAACGTTCTTCCGTGAGTTCAGCGGAAGCTGGCTGAATGCTGCCCTCCTGAAACGGATTATTTCAACGGGGCAAGGTCACGATACGCGTGGCCGCCCCACATCCACTGACCTAGTCCTGATTGGCAACGACTGGCAAACTGCCTTCGTTCGAAAGACGGGTTTCGGTCTGCCGGGCGGCAAAGACAAGGCGGCGCTTTGCGCGGATCGCGTGCCATTGTTGGTCGATCAGGACGCCGATGAGGATCACGCCCCCCATGACAGCGAAATTCAACGACGAGGGTATACCCAGTAGATTCACGAGATTCTGCAACTCCTGGAGCAGGACCGTTCCCAGCACGACGCCGACGATCGACCCCTCGCCGCCGCGGAGCGAAAAACCGCCGAGTACGGCAGCGGCAATCGCGTAGAGTTCGTAGAACTGGCCATGGCTCGCCGGCGAGATCGAGCGCGTGTACATGGCAAAATAAATCGCCGAAAGTGCCGTAAGCAGCCCGCAGATGACATAGGCCGACATGACCATGCGGCCGGTACGGATACCGGAATAGCGGGCCGCCTCCTCGTTCTTCCCGATCGCGTAAAGATAACGCCCGAAGACAGAGCGATGCAGCATGATCCACATGACCACGGCAATGATGACGAGTGCGATGAAGGTGTTGGGAACGCCGTAAAACCGCCCAGCGGTCAGGAATTCGAGGTCGGGGAAATTTTGGCCGAAAGCAAAGCCCGCCGTTCCGTCGGCCGTATAGAAGCGTGCTGCCCCACGATAAATCAGGAGGCCGCAGAGGGTGACGACGAAGGGCTGCAGGTTGAGCCGGGTGATCAGCCAGCCGTGGACGGCACCTATAACCGCGCCGAGCGCGAGAATGAACGGCAGCGCCAGCATCCATGACATATCCTGGACCGCGATGAAATCGACGAAGAGCACGCCGAGAAGTGCTACGAGCGAGCCCACGGAAAGCTCGATACCGCCGGTAATGATGACAAAGGCTTGGCCGATCGACAGGATGCCGAACAGGCCGATCAGGTTGGCAGTGTTGGCCAGGTTGATCGGCAGCAGGAAGCGCGGATTGATGATGGCGACGACGATGCCGACGACGACGATCAAAAGCAGCAGTCCGAGATCTTTTTTGATCATTCGAGATCCATCCCCGATACTTATTTATATTGGCCGCAGCCGCTATTTTACCCTTTTGCCGACAGCAAGCAAAAGGACGCTTTCCTGGCTGATTTCGTCCTCTTCCAATATGCCGGCGATCTGGCCCTCATGCATGACGGCGATGCGGTCAGAAACGCCGATCACCTCTTCCATGTCGCTGGAGATCATCAGGATCGCCACTCCGGCATCGGCAAGCGCTCGCATCAGGCCGTAGATCTCGTTCTTCGCGCCGATATCGATGCCGCGCGTCGGCTCGTCGAAGATCATCACCCTCGGGCTCATCGACAACCATTTGGCAAGCACCACCTTCTGCTGGTTGCCGCCGGACAAAGTGCCGGTTCGCGTCGAAACGGAGGGCGCCTTGATACCAAGGCGAACGCGCTGCTTTTCGGCCGCCGCCCTCTCCCGCTCAGCGGAGAGCATGAAGCGGCTGGAAAGCTTGGGGAGATCGGCAAGGGTTATGTTCTGGGCGATCGGGAGATCAAGAAGAATGCCGTTGCGCTTGCGATCCTCCGGCACCAGGAAAATGCCACGAGCGACGGCGTCCCGGGCAGACCTGACCGCAATTTGCCGCCCATCCTGCAGAATGGCTCCGCCATAGCTTCGGTCGATGCCGAAGAGTACTTTTGCAAGCTCTGTGCGGCCCGACCCAACGAGCCCTGCAAGCCCCATGATTTCTCCATACCGGATTTCCAGATCAACCGGACGGCCGGGATAGGCCTCGGTGCGCACGCCGCTTGCCTTCAGCGCAACCGAGCCGGGCGAGCGCTGCGGTTTTGCGGTCCGGGCAGCAAGCACCCGTCCGATCATCAGCTTGACCATCTGGTCGTGGCCGATGTCTTTCTTGGCGAGCGTGCCCACAAGCGTGCCGTCGCGCAGGACTACGACCCGGTCCGCGACGCGCTCGACCTCGTGGAGGCGATGCGAGATGAAAATTACGCTGATGCCATCTGCTTTCAGCGATTTGATAATGCTCAGGAGCCGCTCGGTTTCGGCCAGCGGCAGGCTGGACGTGGGTTCGTCGAAGATGACGAGCCTAGCGTTGATGGACAGCGCCTTGGCGATTTCCACCATCTGCTGCTCGGCAAGGGAAAGCGATGCTACGGGTGTGTCGGTGGAAAAATGAGCCCCTACCCGCTTCAAAAGCGGCTTCACCATGTCTCGCAGCCGATCGCGATCGACGAGCTTGAAAGGCCCCGCCTTCAGCGGTTCGCGGCCCAGGAAGATATTGGCGGCAACGTCGAGATTCTCAAAGAGATTGAGTTCTTGGTGCACAAAGGCGATGCCGGATGCGATGCTCGATTCCACAGTGAGGAAACGAAGCTCTGCGCCGTCGAGCAGGATCGTGCCTCGGTCGGGGGCGATCACGCCGCCAAGAATCTTCATCAGCGTCGATTTTCCGGCCCCGTTCTCGCCGACGAGGCCGATGACCTCGCCCGGCATGATGTCGATCGACAGGCCCTCAAGCGCAATGACGCCTGGATAGGTCTTGCCAACGCCGGAAAGCGAAAGGAACGGCGTTGCAAGCGCGTCCGGTGACGGGATGTCGGAGCTGTGGTTCATCGCCTGTCCATGGCTGCTGATGCTGTCGGCATGAGACGTCTTTCGCGGCGGCGGCAAGTGCTGCCGCCGCGAAGGAGGGCTATTTTCCAGACATGGCCTTGAGGCTGGCGGCATATTTGTCAACGTCATCCTTGCCGATGATTACCGTCGGGATGATGATCAAGCCGTTGCTGGGAACGCCTGATTTGTCGCCCTTGAGATAGGCCGCCATCAGCTTCATGCCCTGATAGGCCCATTCGAACGGCTGCTGCACGACGGTCGCGGCGATCGTGCCTTCCTTGACGCCGCCGAGCGTGATCGGATCGTCATCAAAGCCGACGACGGTGATCTGGCCGAGTTTGCCGGCGTCGCGCAGCGCCTCATAGATGCGCGGCGTATTGTAGGAGTAGAAGCCGACCATGCAGGTGACGTCGGGGCTGGCCACCAGCGCGTCCTCGACGTTCTTCTTTGCGCGCGTCTGGTCGATATCGTCGCCGCGTACATCTGTCAGCTCGATCTTCGTGCCCTTCAGGCCGTCCTTCATGCCCTGAATGCGTTCTTTGGCATTGTCGGCGCCGAGCAGGCCGACGAAGCCGATGCATTTGCCGCCGTCCGGCATCGCTTTCTTGGCGATTTCGGCGGCCTGCATGCCGGCGTCGATATTCGATGAGCCGATATAGGCGACGCGGTTGGTCTGCGGCGCGTCACTATCGGTCGTGAAGAGAGCAGTCTGCGAGCCGATCTTGTTCAAGCCGTCCGTCTGGGTCTTGGGATCGACCGCCGAGACCATGACCCCCTTGACGCCGGCACTGACCAAGTCTTCCATAAGCCGTTGCTGAACGGCGACAGATGCCTGCTCAGGGTACTTCAGCTCCATCTGGTAGTCTGGCATCTCGCCCTGCGCCTTCTTCACGCCCGCTTCTGCGGCTTTCCAGAAGTCGGATGCGCCGTTGACGACAAATGCAAGTGTCGGTTTGTCGGCAGCATGCGATACGGCAATCGGCGCCGCGCTCAGCATCAACCCGGCGAAGAACAAGGCTGCATTGCGTTTCAGCTGTTTCATAATACACCTCCCGAGGGGCCGCAGTTGCACGGGCCCGTTTCCGATTTACGGCCGGCCGGATGCGCGCCCCCTCCTAGGGCCGTCGCAAAGCGACGAGTGGCATAGGTTCCGATCGCTCCCTGACGGTATACAAGAAATTTAATTAGTAAATAGTATTATCAATGCAGATCAAAACATTTCATCACGCAGTGGCCAGGATGGCAATTTTGTACTGGCAATGGCCAATAACTGATAGTGTTGCAGTAATTCATGCAATTGCCAGCGCTTTCAGATAGATGCTAATATTAATTATCAGAAACGACGATCAATCCACCCTACCCTATTATCCCGAGAGAGACAGTTTCCACGAATGCGAAAACCCAAGACCCAAAATAAGCCTGCGCGCGTGACGATGATGGACATCGCCGCGGCGGCTGGCTGCTCGCAGGCGGCCGTCTCCTTCGTCCTCAACAACACGCCCGGCACCCGTATCTCACAGCAGACGCGCGATCGTGTATGGGAGGCGGCGCGCGCGCTCGGCTACATGGAGAAGACCTATACGACGAAGGCCTCTTATTCCGGACTGGACAACGTCATCGGTTTCGCCGTGGATCAACTCGCCACCAGCCCGGAAGCGATCGTTGCGATCGAAGGCGCGCGGCAAGCCTCCTGGAACGCCGGCAATGTCCTTTTGGTAGCCCAGACGCTCAGTGATCCCGTCATGGAGCCGAAGGCAATCGAGGCGTTGACGAGCGGAGGCATATCGGCGCTCATTTATATGACGATCTATACCCGCCAGGTGGAGCTTCCTTCCTATGTCTGCAAGCTTAACATCCCGACGGTCCTGCTGAACTGTTATACGGCGGACCATGCCTTTCCCGCCGTGGTGCCGAGCGAGATCGCGGGAGGGCAGAGTTCCACCCGGCATCTGATCATGCATGGACACCATCGTATCGCGACGATCACCGGCGAAATCTGGATGCAGGCTGCGCAGGACCGGCTGACGGGATATCGCCGCGCGCTGGCGACCGCCGATATACCCTTCGATCCGGAATTGGTCATTGAAGGCGACTGGTCGGCCGGTGCCGGCTATGCCGCCACGATGAAACTGCTTGCTCTGAAAGAGCCGCCCACCGCGATCTTCTGCCAGAACGACCGCACTGCCATCGGGTGCTACGAGGCGCTCAAGGATGCAGGGCTTCGCATTCCCCAGGACATGTCGGTGGTGGGCTATGACGACGAAGAAATTTCACGACATCTCGTCCCTCCGCTGACGACTTCGGTCCTTCCGCATCTTGCCATGGGGCAATGGGCGATCGAACATCTCAACCCGGAAAGTGTGCCCGGCAAGCGCTATCCCATTGCGAAGCTCGAATGCTCGCTCGTCAAGCGTCATTCCGTCGCCGCGCCGCGGGCCGAGGCGCGGCAGATCCTGGATGGCGCACATACCTCTTCATAGAACTTGGGTTCGCGCCGGGACCGACGCCGGCGGCTAGCTCGGAAACCCTGATCGGGGCGCACCGGAAGACGTGGTCGAAATCGCTTAGTGCGATCGTACGGGCAGAGTTTGCCTTGTCGATAGGTTGCGAACGGGTTGCCCCCTGCCCTTGCCTCGTCGCTGGCTACCCAACCGATCTCAAATATTCTCAACCACAGATACAATCTACGCAGAGGCAACGTTGACGACGTGTAGATTTGGAGCTAGCTCTATCGGCCATGAAAATCGCAATGGTTCTCGTAGTGGTGATATCGCGCATGGGCAGGACGGTCTGATCGTCCGGCAATAGCCACCCATGCGCCGAAAACAGGTCCCTGACGGGGCCTTTTTTTATGCCCCGTCGCACCGATCACCTCACTCACGACGGAACCCAGATATGACCGGCGAGACAGCCAACTCTTCTCTAAACAACCCCTCTGATCGTCGCATGAACGGCGGCGAGATCGTTCTGCAAGCGCTGCGCGACAACGGTGTCGAACACATTTTCGGTTATCCCGGCGCAGCGGTGCTGCCGATTTATGACGAAATCTTCCAACAAGAGGACATCAAACATTTCCTGGTGCGCCACGAGCAAGGCGCCGGACACGCAGCCGAAGGCTATGCCCGCTCGACGGGACGAGTTGGCGTCATGCTGGTGACATCGGGACCGGGCGTTACAAATGCGGTCACGGCGCTGCAGAATGCCCTTATGGACTCCGTTCCGATCGTCTGCCTCTCCGGTCAGGTGCCGACAAATCTGATCGGCACGGACGCTTTTCAGGAATGCGATACGGTCGGCATCACCCGCCCCTGCACAAAGCACAATTTCCTGGTCAACCACATCGACGATCTGGCCAAAACGATCCATCTGGCTTTCCGGATTGCGGCGGCGGGTCGACCCGGCCCTGTTCTCGTCGACATGCCGAAGGACGTGCTCTTCGCCAGCGGCACCTACGTTGCACCTGAAAAGGTATCTCCCCTGCCGAGCTACCAGCCCGCAATGCAAGGCGATCAGAACGCGATCCGGGCGGCGGTCGCATTGATGGCCGAAGCCCGACGGCCCATCATCTATACCGGCGGCGGCGTCATCAATTCGGGACCGGAGGCGTCGCGATTGCTGCGCGAACTCGCCGACCTCACTGGCTTTCCCGTCACCTCCACCGTCATGGGACTTGGAGCCTACCCCGCCACCGGGCCGAACTGGCTGCGCGTTGCCGGACAGGACGGATCGCATGAAGCCAATATGGCAATTGGCGATTGCGACCTGATGATCGCCATCGGCGCGCGGTTTGACGACCTTGCGACCTCGCGTGCCCAGGAGTTTTCGCCTCGCTCGAAGAAGATCCAGATCGATATCGATGCGTCGTCGATCAACAAACGCATTCTCGTCGACATCGGCATTCAGGCCGACGCCGCGCATGTGCTGGCGGATATGATCCATGCCTGGCGGTCGCTCTCCACTATGCCCGACCAGAAGCGATTGCGGGCGTGGTGGACGCAGATCGATCATTGGCGAGCCCGCCATTCGTTTTCCTACGAACGGCTGGACCATGCAATCATGCCGCAACATGCCCTGGAGCGCCTGCATGCGCTGACAAAGCCGCACGACCCCATCATCGCCACGGAGATCGGTCAGCAGATGTGGGTGGCGCAGTTCTTCGGTTTCGACAAACCCAATCGCTGGATTACCTCAGGGGGATTGGGGACGATGGGCTTCGGTCTTCCTGCCGCGCTGGGGGCGCAGATCGCAAATCCCGGCCGCCTTGTCATCGGCATTGCCGGCGACGCTTCGGTGCAAACGACGATGAAAGAGCTGTCGACGGCGATACAGCATCAAGCGCCGATCAAGATCTTCATGTTGAGCGACGAGCATCCGGGCATGACGCGAGAATGGGGTCAAGTACCGGATGGCAGTGGTCGATCGCGCTCTTATTCGGCTTCGCTGCCCGATTTCACCAAGCTTGCCGAAGCCTATGGCGCTGTCGGCCTTCACTGCGAGAGCCCGAGCGAACTCGATGCCAGGATCGAGGAGATGATCGACGCGGACCGGCCGGTGCTCCTTCACTGCCGGGTTGCGAGGCTCGCCGACGCCCATCCGCAGTGACGGCCGATGATCGAACACACCAAAAGCAAGCCGTGCGGTCCTGCAGCCCGCAGATCACCGTTCTCAAGCTGCCAAAGCTGTCGCCAGATCCGCCGCTTGTTTAGTGCTTGCGGGCCTGGGGCAGCAGGTTCATGCTTGTCCCCTGTCTGAGGCCTGCTGGTTGCGGCTGAAATAGCCGTACATCGGGGTTTCGTGAGATGCGTCCGATGGAGTGCAGCGGCTGCGGGTTCGATATTCAGAGTGGTTTTGCTTTCTGTCCGCGATGCGGCGCAAAGCAACCACTCTCCTGTGCTGCCTGCGGCCATCCTTGTCAGCCCGATTTTGCCTTCTGCCCCCGATGCGGTGCGTCGATACCGGGCGCAGCGCAACCCGCGTCGAAGCCGAAGATCGAGGCGGTACTGTCTAAATCGGAGGGCGACGCCGACCGGCGGCCGGTAACCGTGCTCTTTGCCGATCTCTGCGGCTTCACGACGTTGAGCGAGCAGATCGACCCTGAAGTCATGCGGGTGCTGCAGAACGAATTGTTCGAAGAGATGACCCAGGCAGTCGAAGCCTATGGCGGCTTCGTCGACAAGTTCGTCGGCGATGCGCTGCTGGCGCTGTTCGGCGCGCCGGTCGCTCATGAGGACGATCCGGTCCGGGCGCTCGGTGCCGCACTTGATATGATCGGTCGGGCGACGCAGGTCGGCGAGCGCTGGCACGCACGCGCCGGCGTGCCGCTGCGTCTGCATATCGGCATCAATAGCGGCCCTGTCGTTACCGGCGGCTTCGGTGCGGTCAGTGCAAAATCCTATTCCGTGACCGGCGACACGGTGAACACCGCCCAACGCCTGCAATCCATGGCCGGCGAAAACGATATCCTTGTCGGGCCGCTGACCTATCGCCTCACCCGCCATGCTTTTGCCTTCGAGAGTCTCGGCGCGCAGGCGTTGCGCGGCAAAAGCGGAAACGTCCTTGTCCATCGGCTGACAGGGCTGTCGGAAGCGCCGCATACGGCGCGCGGGCTCGAAAGTCTCGGCCTTCAGGCACCGATGATCGGACGGGATACGGAAATGTCGCGGTTGCTAACATGCCTCGACCTTGCCTGCGGCGGTGCGGCGCAACTTGTCCGCCTGATCGGCGAAGCCGGCATCGGCAAGTCGCGGCTGGTCAACGAATTCGTTGCAATTGCCGGCAGTGCTGCCCGCTTCCAGGGCCTCGCCATCCGCAAAGCGACCTGCTCTCCGCTCGGCGAACAATCCTATGGCACGCTCGGCGCGGTCGTGCGCAGCGCCTATGGCATCGGCGAGCGAGACGATCTCGACAGGGCGCGGCAATTGCTGGCAACGGGGTTCCGCGCGCTCGATCTGACGCAGGAGGATGTCGAGGGACTTTTGCCGCTCTTTCTGCATGTCCTCGGTCTCGGCGATCCCGACGGCGCTTTGCGGTACATCGAGCCGGAGCAGTTGCGGCGGCAGATCTTCTATGCTGTCCGCACCGTCTTCGAGCGGCGGCTGGCGCAAGGTCCTCTGCTGCTTGTCATCGAGGATCTGCACTGGGCGGACGCCGCCTCGCTGGAAGTGCTTCGCTTCATGATGGACCGGCTGGAGCGCAGCCGGTTGATGCTGCTTGCGATCTACCGGCCGACATCGCAGACCGACCCACTGGACTCCAATCGTGTCAGCGTCACCGTGCAGCGTCTTGCCCCACTGTTTGCGGCCGACGGGCAGAAGCTGCTTGCTGCGTTTTTCGGCGAGGATCATGGCAAGTTGCCGGTCACGATGCGCAAGCGCATCCTCGACCGCGCCGGCGGCAATCCGCTTTTCATCGAAGAAATCCTCCGGGCGCTGATCGACATGGGCACGTTGCACAATGACGGTCAGCGCTGGCATGTCGCAGCGGAAGACACAGATGTCGATATCCCGGTGAATCTGCAAGCCCTGTTGCTTGCCCGCGTCGATCGTCTGCCCCAGGACATCAGACGGCTGGCGCAAGAGGCGGCTGTGGTCGGCCCGAAGTTCGATACCGCCTTGCTCCGCACCGTCGCCACGGACCCGGCCGCCATCGATGCTGCGTTGGATCATCTCTGCGATGCCAATATCATCGAGGAATTGCGCGGGCCCGATGCCGGGCAATCGCCGGGCTATCGCTTCAGCCAGACGCTGATGCACGACGTCATCTACCATAATCTCCTGCTGCAACGGCGCATGGAGCTTCATCAACGGATCGGTCAGGTTCTGGAACGTCAATATGGCGCAGTACCCGACCGGCCCGAGCATCTGGCGCAGCTCGGCCATCACTTCAGCCTGACCACCGAAAAGGCCAAGGGGGCCACCTATCTGATGGCGGCGGGCGATCTGGCGCGCAAAACCTACGCCAATGACGATGCGATGCGCCTCTACCGTCAGGCCCTTGCGGCCCTCGCAAACGAGGCGGAGGTGACACCAGAGCAACTCGCGCTGCTGGAGCGTCTTGCCGATCTCTGCGGTCCCGCCGGCCTCCGCGACGTTGCCTTGAACCATTATCAGCGAGCGCTTGCGATCCACCGCAACAACAACCCTATCGCCGCAGCGCGGATATTGCGCAAGGTCGGCCGTTTGCATCTCGATGCCGGGCGCCGCGATCAAGCGGAGACACATTTGGCCGAAGCCGAAGCGATAATCGCAACAATCGATGCGCCGGTCGAACGTGCGCATGTCCTGCAGGAGCGCGGCCATCTGGCCTTCCGCATGGGGGATCAGGCCGCGGCCGCCGAGTGGGCGACGCAGGCGCTGCAATGCCTGCAAACGCTGCCGATCGACGGGACGACCGAGGCCGGACGGGAGACAGCGCGAGCGATGGCGGAGGCGCTGAACACCAAGGGTGCAGCCTTTGCGCGGCTCGGACGTCGCCGCGAGGCCGTGCAGGAAGTGGAGCGCAGCCTCTCCGTCGCCGAAAAGGCCGACCTGCAAAGTGCTGCCTGTCGCGCCTATTCCAATCTCGGCGTTCTCTACACGATTGTCGATCCGGCCAACGCCATCAAGATCTGCCGGCGCGGACTGGAGGTCGCGACCCGTATCGGCGATCTCGGCTTCCAGGCGCGGCTTCTCGCCAACCTCGCAGTTGCCTGCTGCACCTTCACCGATCGCTGCGCTGCCGAGGGTGTACCGGCTGCAGAAAGGGCCGTCGAAATCGACCGGGCGCTCGATCAGCGCGACCATCTCTCCGTGCCGCTGATCGTGCTGGGCCAAATTCATCAATGCCACGGGCAGCCGAAGCTAGCTCGTAAGTATTACGAGGAAGCCCTTGAGGTTGCGAAGGAAATTGATGAACCGCAACTGCTCTTTCCATGCTATGATGGCTTGGCGACACTCAGCCTTGAGCATGACGACATGGACGAGGCGGAACGATATTTCACGCTGGCACAGGATGTGTGCATCCGCCACAACCTCGATCCCGGCACGCTCGTCGTCCTGCCGTTTCTCGATTGACTTGTCCTCGTTGCAGTGATCGCCGAAGATCGATTAAGCAATCGATTCAAGAACATAAAAGGAGGAACGAAACATGCAGGAGAACCACGCCGCAAGACCATTAAAGCCGGGAGATCGCGCGCCGAACGTGGTGCTGGATGCCATCACCCGCCAGGGCAAGGTCGCCATCGACGATTTTCGCGGCCAGAAGCCGGTGCTCGTCGGGTTGTTCCGCGGATTGCATTGCCCCTTCTGTCGCCGGCAGATTGCCGCCATGGCCGAACTCACCGATGCCTTGCAGGAGAAAGGTATCGACAGCCTGACCGTCGTCAACACGCCGATCGACCGCGCTCGCCTCTATTTCCGCTACCATCCGCTTCCCAATCTGCTGGCGGCCTCGGACCCGGAACGGGTATCGCACAGGGCCTTCGGCCTGCCGAATCTTCAGTTTACCGAGGCCGAGAATGACTGGCCGCACAAAATCAGCATGAGTGCGGTGACGTCGATGCGCATCGACATGCCGGACGAGCTCCCAGCGCCCATGGACCTGATGGCGGCGGTGGAATTTCTCGACAAGGCGGATGGCTATGAATTCACCGAGGATGACAAGCAGATGATCGCCACCGGCCATGGCCAACTCGTCGGCGAATTCCTGCTCGATCGGGATGGTATCGTCCGCTGGTGTTTCACGGAAGTCGAGGAGGATGGCCGCCATATGTTCGGCGGTCCCGCCCCTCGGGAAGTGATGTCGGCAGCGTCGAATATGGCTGTTTGAAGCGAGTGATCTCTTGCAGCGCCGTGCGTCTTTTCAGGCGCAATGGCGCTGCAACAATTCCGCAGGCTATCACGCTGTAACGATACCGACTGACTGACACCCGCAGCGCGGGCCCCATCTCAAGGAACAAAACTCGCACGTCGATGTTGTCGTTACGATGGCACAGCAACGTGGGAGGAACTCATGCGGAAATCTCTTCAGTTCGTACTGGTCGGCTTGGCCGCGATAACTGGGTTAACGATCTCGCCAACGATCTCGGCGGCGCAGGAATTGGAGTTGCGTGTCGGCCCCGGTGGCGTTGGCGTTTACGACCGTGATCGCGACCGTGACCGATATGACGGATATGACCGGCGCGGACCGCGAGGATGCGATCCAGACGACGCTCTCGACATCGCACGCGGCGAAGGACTTCGCAGGGCGCAGATCGTGCGCATGTCTCCCCGCAGTATCGTTGTGCAAGGGATGACGCGCCGTGGACCGGAACGAATGACCTTTGCAAACCGGCGCGGCTGCCCGGAAATCTGACCGCTGCTTGAGCAATGAGGCGGACGGCAGGGTCTTCGAGGCCGCGAACGAATGCGGACGGCGCGGCCCTGTTTCCAAACCGGCGCGGAACCTTTGAGCACGCTGGACATTGCGTCCATGCAGCGCGCCGCGCTGCATAGGCACCATAGGAGGATTCATCATGATGAGCGGTCAATTGAAGGCGCTTCTCGCCGTGCTTGCCGTTGCCGGCTACCAAAACAGAGACAAGATCGGGGAGCTCCTGCGGGGCATCCAGAACCCTCAGCAGGCTGGCGCAGGAAACCAGCAGCCCGGCGGGCTGGGGGGCCTTCTCGGCGGACTGGGCGGCTCGGGCGGTCTCGGCGGTCTTCTCGGCGGGCTGACATCCGGCGGTATCGTCAGCGGCGGTCTGGGCGACCTGCTGAAGACGTTTCAGCAGAATGGTCACGGTGACAAGGTGGAGTCGTGGGTACAGCCCGGTCCGAATGCCGACATCGATGACGGCCAGCTCGCGGAAGCACTAGGTCCGGAGGTTCTCAACGAGATCGCTGCCAATACCGGCCTTTCTCATCAAGAGATTCTTGGGCGACTGAAGCGCGATCTTCCCAAGGCTGTCGACGACCTGACCCCAAACGGAAAACTGCCCACCGCCGAAGAGGATTTTTTGTCTTTCGCGAGCCAATCGACCGCGCGGCCCGGCACCGTCTAACATCGAGCCGTCTTCGAGGCGCGCCGGCGTCACTCCGGAAGTCCCGCCTTGCGGTAGCCGTCAATAAAATGCTCAAGCGTCCGAGCGTCGCGGAATGGCTCGGTCTCCGCCCAGTGGCGGGTTGAAAAATGCGGGTTGGCGACGAGGAACAGTTCGGCCTCGGCGCGCGCCTCGTCGAGCCGGCCGAGTTGGGCAAGACTTGCCGCCAGGAAACGGCGTGAGCTTGTCCGAAAGGTCTCGTCCCTGCGCAGCGTCTCGACGGCGGTTACGTATTGGCCGGCGGCATATTGCGCCTGGCCTAGCGTCAGATAGTACCAGCTTGCCGGAAACGGGTTCAGCCGGAAGGCCTTGGCGATATGCTCAAGGCCCTCCCCGACCCGCCCGGCCAGGACCGCAATGTCGGATAGTGCCGCAAAGGTGTCGGCCTCGTTCGGATCGATTTCGATCGCCTTGGCGAATTCCGCATCCGCTTCGGCAAAGCTACGCTCATAGGCAAGCAGGTAAGCCAAAATCCAGCGGCAGCCGGCATCATTGGGATCGATCGCGACCGCTTTGCGTGCCAGCTCCAAAGCAAGGCTGCGGGTGGGTTGCGTTGGTCCGCCGGAATGCACCTCTCCCATCCAGTGGTTCATGGCAAGCCAGCGATAGGCCTCGGCATAGTCGGGATCGAGGGAAATCGCGCGCGTCAGCATCAGATGCGCTTCCCGCGCCGCCTGCGGCGTATCATCCATCAGCCTGCGCGCCCGCACGCAGAGATCGTAAGCCTCGAGATTTTTGGGCCGATTGCGCGATGGTGCTGCGCGCAGCCGCCCGAGCAGCGCTTCGACGATCTTGCCGGTGACCTCGTCCTGAACGGCAAAGATATCGTCGAGGCTGCGATCGAAGCGTTCCGCCCATAGATGATCGCCACTTGCCGCATCGACCAGCTTGGCGTTGACGCGCACGTGCCCTGCTACGCGTCTTGCGCTTCCCTCCAGCAGGTAGCGCACGCCGAGCTCCTCGGCGATCTCGCCTACGTCTCTGGCCTTTCCCTTATAGGCGAAGGCCGAGCTGCGGGCGATGACGAACAGGCCCGGCATTCTGGACAAGTCGGTGATCAGGTCCTCGGTCAGCCCGTCCGCGAAGGATTCCTGCTCGGGATCGTTGCTGATATTCAGGAACGGCAGCACTGCTATCGATGGTTTGTCAGGCAGCGGCAAAGCTTTTCGCTTCACGCCGCCAAGCTGGTTGATGGCCCCTGTGAAGCGGTAGCCCACGCGCGGCACCGTGGAGATCCATTCGCCGCCGTCGCCGGTCGGACCGAGCAACTTGCGCAGCTGCGCGATCTGGACGGTGAGGTTGCCTTCCTCGACCGCCCTGCCCGGCCACGCCGCATCCATCAACTCGGCCTTCCCCAAGATTTCGCCGGGCCGCCCGACAAGCGCTGCAAGCAGCTTTACTCCGCGGTGGCCGACGGCAACGGGATCATCGTTCCGAAGAAGCGTCCCCTTAGTCGGATCAAGCACGAATGGTCCAAAGGCATAACGCGATCCCTGCATGAGGCGCATCCTAGAGTCTTTAAAGCTTTGATGGAACTGTTCGTCCGCTTAGGCCGCGTGGCATCGCGGACGCGAGCAGTGTAAATCATGTGCCAATGGCTGATGGCGGTGACGACCAAATGATGGCTGCCTGAAAATAGTGCATCGAGGTGACTCCCATGGTTTTCTGGATAGGGGGTGCGGTTGGATTGGCGATCGCTTATCTCCTCGGCTCCACACCCTCGGGCTATCTGGCGGGCAAACTGCTCAAGGGCATCGATATCCGGGATCATGGCTCCAAATCCACCGGAGCAACGAACGTATTGCGAACGCTCGGCAAATGGCCTGCATTGGTGGTGCTTCTGGTCGATGTCCTGAAAGGTGTGGGAGCAGTCGTCTTTGCCCGCTGGTTTTACCCTTGGTTCTCGACAGTCTCATCGGGCACGCCACCGACAGCGCTTGATCCGCAAAGCTTAGAGCCTTGGGCTGTTTGCCTGGCGGGACTTGCCGTGTTGTTAGGGCATGGCCGTTCGGTCTGGCTCACCTTTACCGGAGGTAAGTCGGTTGCCACGGGGCTTGGCGTGTTGCTGGCGATGTCATGGCCCGTAGGTTTGGGCGCTGTGGCGGTTTTTGGCGTTGCGCTGGCGGCCTTCCGGATTGTTTCCCTGAGTTCGATGCTGGCGGCGTTGACGGCCATCACTCTCGTCTGCGGCTTGGAGCAGCCGCTGCCCTATCGGCTGTTGGTGATCACAGGCGGCATTTACGTGATTGCCCGCCATCGCGCCAACATTCGGCGGCTACTGGCCGGGACGGAGCCTCGTCTGGGCAAGGTCGCCTAGAAGCGAAAACGCACCGCACCATGCACTGCTTGCTACCAGAGGAAGCAGGGTTTCAATCTTGCCGGACGATGGCGCCGACCGCATTGACCAGAAGGCGCGCGGCGGTCAGAGCCGAGAGGCCATCAATGTCGGCAGGAGGATAGAGCTCGACAAGGTCGAATCCTGCGATTCTGGCCCGCCTGCCGAGGCCCGCGATTAGGTCGATCACCTCAGTGTAAGTGAGGCCGCCGGGCGTACGCGCCGCCCGGCACGATGCTGGGATCGAGGCTGTCGCAGTCGAGGGTGACGATGACCCGCGCTCCTTCAGGAATATGCCGGAGAGCGGCTTCGGCCCCCTCGGCGTGAATTTCGCGGGCGGTCACGAAGCGGCTGCCGTAGCCCCGCGCCGCTTCGATGTCGGCGAGGCGTGCGCTGCCGACGCTGCGGAGGCCGACCTGGACCATGCCGACGACATGCGGCATCTCGCTCGCCCGACGCATAGGGCTCGAATAGCCGTGACGCTCGCCATGCACCTCGTCGCGCCAGTCGATATGGGCGTCGATCTGCAAGATCCAGACCGGCCCGTGATCCGCAAAGCCGGCGAGGAAGGGAATGGTCACGGAACAATCGCCGCCGACTAGGATCGGAACGGCGGGCATTGACAGGACATCGCGCGTCTTCGCCTCGATCCGGGCTCGGTTGCCGGCATTGTCATGCAGGGTGGTTGGGATGTCGCCGGCGTCGATGCAGGAAACCGGCCTGCCGTCGAACAGCGGGCCGCCGAGATTGAAATCCCAGTGCTCGACGAGCGGGGCATCGTCCTGGCTCGCAGCGCGGATGGCATCAGCGGCCAGAGCGTAGCCGCTGCTGTCCTTGCCGGGATAGGTGCTGCCGTGAGCGGCTGCGAAGATCACCACACGGGGCAAACGCCCATCGGCGAGGCGATCGGGAAGGCCGAGAAAGGAAAGTGAGGCGGTCATTTGCTGTAGTCCCGATGATGTCCGGCTGAAATTGCGGTGGTGAGGGCTTGCGGTCGGGGCAAAATGCGATGCTGACCTGTTTAGTCCCTTTGGACGTTTTTGAGAACTTTTTGGGAAAACTTAAGTACGACGCTCCCCGGCTCCTGCAGAATTCATCCTCTTTGACGTTGAGGCTCCCCGGCCCCTCAAACCATACGGTCTGACGAGGACATCTGCATGACTGCCGAAAGCATCACATCAGCGCGCGCGGATCGGATCCCATGGGCCGCGATGGCGGGCATCATCGCGACCGTCATGGTATTCGCCGTGGCACAGGGGCTGACCTATCCGCTGCTCAGCTTCATCCTGGAGCGGCAGGGAACGACATCGGGCCTGATCGGCCTGTCGGCGGCGATGACGCCGTTGGGTTTTATCCTATCCGCGCCCTTCATACCGGCGCTGTCGCGGCGTGTGGGCGGGGCGCGGCTGGCGATCCTGTGTTCGATCCTGGCCGCCCTCACCCTGATTACGATTGCCTGGATGCAGGAGATCTCGGCCTGGATGCCGCTGCGCTTCCTGCTCGGCTTCTTCGCCAATCCGCTCTACGTGATCAGCGAAACCTGGCTGATTTCGATCACGCCGGCGCCACGCCGGGGTCGGATCATGGGCCTCTATTCATCGGTCGTTTCGGGTGGCTTCGCCATCGGCCCGCTGTCGCTCGGCCTCGCCGGCAGCGAGGGATGGCCGCCCTTCATGATCGGCATCACGGCCTTTCTTCTCTGCGGCCTGATCGTGCTTGCCGTCGCCCCTCGCCTGCCCGAGATGCCTGACGAAGGCGAGGCAACATCGGTCGGCGGCTTCTTCGCATTGGCGCCGCTGCTGCTGTTTGCGGTTTTCACGGCTGCCGCCTTCGAGCAGATCCTGCTTTCCTTGTTCGCGGTCTATGGCGCAGCACTCGGCAGCGCCGAGGGACGCATCGCGTCGCTCATCACCTGCTTCATCGCCGGCAATGCCGTGCTGCAGATTTTGCTCGGGCGCGTGGCCGAGCGGTTCGGCTCGACGCGGATGATGTTATTCTGCATCCTGGCTTGCCTGGCCGGCTGCCTGCTGCTGCCGTCGGTCTTCACCACGTGGCTCATCTGGCCGCTGTTTTTCGTCTGGGGCGGGGTCTCGTTCGGGATCTACACCCTGTCGCTGATCCAGCTCGGCGAGCGTTTCACCGGCCAGGCCCTGATCGCCGGTAACGCGGCCTTCGCCTTGGTATGGGGCATCGGCGGCATTGTCGGCTCACCCGCGACAGGACTGGCGATGCAACTGATCGGACATCAGGGTCTGCCATTGTCCCTTGGCCTGCTCAGCTCCGTGCTGGCGGTGTTGCTGATGGCTAGGAAATGGCGGGGCTGATCGAGGCACTTGCTCGGGCCGCCTTGCCCTGTCCTCATCTGCCGACCTCTTTCGCAGCAGAATTTGCCATTTAATCTATAACACGTTATATAACATCCAATACAAATGGGGAGTCGGCATGGTCGAGGATGTGGTCCGGACGCTGGGGTTTCTGTGCATGGGCAGCCGGCTGCGGCGCATCGGAGAGAGACTGCAGGCCGATACGCAGCAGGTCATCGACGAGGCCGGTCTCGGCATCCAGGCGGGCCAGTATCCGTTCCTTGCTGCAATCGACCGGGCCGGGCCGCTGACGATCGGCGAGCTTGCGCAGGCGGTGGGCATCACCCAGCCCGGCGCAACCCGGACCACCGGCCAGCTTCTCGAACTCGGTTACGTCGACATGCAGCCGGCGCCGGACGATCAGCGTCGCAGACTGGTCTCGCTGACCGCCAAGGGACAGGACCTCGTCGATTATTCGAAGAAGGTGATCTGGCCACGCATCGCCGCCGCTGTTGCCGATCTCTGCGGCGATCTCGACGGACCGATCCTCGAACAGTTGGCCGCCATCGAGGACGGGCTTGCGGTGGCGCCGCTTGCGCGCCGCAGCCCTGTCAAGGAGGAAACATGATGAAACATATTCTCGACCGGCCGATCTGGAGCGCGCTGGAAACCGCACATGCCGATCTCGCAGAAGGCAGTGAAAAGGCACGGCGGTACCCGCCGTCCATCGTCCCCTTCGCGGCGTCCGCCGACGATGCGCCGGAAAGCCTCGACGCCCTGGAGGAGCTGCCGGCGCCGGAGGGGAGCATGATCCTCGTCGAGGCGGGACCGATCGCCATTCCACCGGGCTTAGCCGTCGTCACAGAGGCATCGGTGGTCCAGATGGTGGCCGAGCGGCCCCATGAGAGGATTTCAGATCCGCGCATCGAGCCCCTGACGGAGACCGATGCCGCCGACATGCTGGCGCTGGCGACACTGACCAAACCCGGGCCGTTCACCCTGCGAGCCCAGAGCCTCGGCAGCTTCTGGGGGATCAGAAGCGAGGGCCGCCTGGTGGCGATGGCCGGGCAGCGGATGCGGCAGACTGGCTTTGCCGAGCTTAGCGGGCTTTGCACCCATCCCGATTTCCAGGGGCGCGGCCTCGGCACCCTGCTCTTCCGTTTCGTCGCCGGCGAAATCGCATCCACCGGCGACACGGCCTATCTGCATGCGTATGCGGCGAATACCTCGGCCATTTCCCTCTACGAAACGCAGGGCTTCGCTCTTCGCTCGGAAATGAACATGCGCGTGGTCAAACGCCGTTCCTGAGCGGTGCTCACCACCTATCGTACCACCGCCGGCAGCACTTCGAATTTCCAGAATTTTTCCGGGCTCAAATAGGCCGCGGCAAAGGCGCGGATATCACCGGCGGTGACCCTGCCGTAGCCGCTGAGACTATCGCGTATCCGGTCCAAACGACGCGAATCCGCCTGAGCGTGGTGCAGGGATGCGATCCAATATTCGTTGCTCTGCTGCTGATGCTTCAATGTCTCGATGATGGGTTCCCGGGCGCGCGCGAGCTCGTCTTCGGAAACGTCATGCGACCGCAGATCATTGGCGGTCTCGTCGACAAGTGCATAGAAGCGCGCAACCTTTGCCGGGTCGGTCTCAACGTAGAAATATGCGTAGCCGTAGCCGCGAACTTCCCTTGAAAGTTCAACATCGCCCTGCAGGGCATAACTTGCTCCTTCTGCAATGCGAAACTGGTCGATCAACCTGTTTTGGAAAATCTGGGTGGCAATATTGGCGGTGAAGGACCGCGGCAGATCGGAGAGCAAATCGCCGATGGAAGCTCCTACCGCGGCGGCGGCATTATCCGCCCTGCCGTTATGGGTCTGCAAAACGGGCTTCTCGGTCGTCGCCGGAAAATGCACGTCGTCCCGATCGTTGCTCGACGCCGTCTCCGGGCGCGGCGGCAAAGCGCCGAAGGTTTCAGCCGTCAGCCGGATTGCGTCGTCCACCGTTACGTCGCCGACGATGGTGATGTCGATCGGGCCATTGGAAACCATGGGCCGGAACAGAGCCTCGAAATCGTCTGGCTTGGTGGCGGACAACTGCGCGCGGTCGGGGAAGGTCCAGCGCGGGTCGCCGGAATGCACGAGACCTGCGAAATCGCGGCTGACAACGCCGCCGGGCGACGCGTCATACTGATCGAGGCCGCTCAAATAGGCCTGCTGCACACGCTTGAACGCCTCGGGGCGATAGGCGGGATCGGAGGTATATGCGCTCATCAGCTGCAGCTGCGTCGCAAGATCTTCAGTCCGTGTACGACCGTCGAACCTGAAGGAACTGTCGCCGACCGAGAAATCGACGCCGACAATGTTGGCCGTCAGCGCTTTCTGTATATCCTGGTAATCCAAGGCCTTTACGCCGGACAGCACGACGGCCGGAGATGCCCAGATCGCGGCGGAACGGTCGGGCGGCAGGTCCAACCGACCGCGGCCGATATCTTCGCGCACCAGCACTTCGTTGGCACGCAGCTTGGTTGGCTTGACGGTAAGCCGTACGCCGTTGGAAAAGCGCACCATGGTCAAGCCGAGATCTTCAACCGCACGGCGTTCGACCACAGCGCCCGGTTCGCCGAAATGCGTGTAGGGCCAGGCGACGTCAGTTGCACTGGATGGTGCCGAGACGGCAATGGCCTTTGACGCGTCATAGACTTGCCGAACCGTGTCGGCTCCGCCCTCAGGTGATTGGTCCGCCTGTAGCACGACCTGCGGACCGTTGCCGGAGAAAGCACGCTGCAGGGCCCGATTGACCTCGTCCGCCGTGACGCCGTTCGTCATCGTCTCGAACATCGAGAGGTCTTCGGCGGGCGAGGTAAAGACTTGATCGTCATCGACGCTCCTAGCCAGCATGGAAGCAATGTCGGTGGTCATCCGCGTCGCGGCTCCGGCCGCAGCAGCCTGCAGGGCCGAGCGATATTCGCGGATTTCGCGATCGATCTCCGCCTGCGCAACGCCGAACTCCTGGATCCGGCGCTGTTCCTGGTCAATGGCCGTGAGCGCCGCCTGCCATTTGTCCAGCTCCGAATTCGCCGCGATCAGGACGACATGGGCGGAATCGAGGAGATCCTGTGAGCCGACGTCCGCACTGATGAAAGGAGCATTCGCCTTGCTGGCGATGGCGCTCACCCGACGTTTGAGCACCAGGAAACCGAGATCCTCAATAAGCTCAGCGCGGCGCTTGGCGAAGGTGTCAGGCACGGCGTCAAAGGGACGGGTCCAGGCGATCTGTATGCTGGTCATGCCGCCGGGAACGACGATGACCTCGGCGCTTTCGCCCTTCGTCTCCAGCGCGCCAAGATCCACTTTTGTCGGCGCAGGACCCACCGCCTTCCAGTCGCCGAAGCGCTGCCGGATTTCGATTTCCATGGCGGCGGGGTCGATATCGCCCACCACTATCAGCGTTGCCCGATCAGGTCGGTAATTGGCGCGGTAATAATCACGGACGAGGTCCACGGGCGCATTGCTGATGATGTCAGCTTTACCGATCGGCGCGCGCATGGTCGCGCGCTGGCCGGCGAGCAGCGAATTCATGATTCCGAGTGACGCGCGATACTGCGGCGTATCGCGCAGCCGCTCTTCCGACAGGATGACGCCGCGTTCGCGATCGAAAGCGCGGGCATCGAGGCTAAGCTCGCTCGCCGTTTCTCGCATCAGCATCAGGCCCGTCGAAACCGTGTC
Source organism: Rhizobium leguminosarum (assembly GCF_002953715.1). Classification (GTDB taxonomy): domain Bacteria; phylum Pseudomonadota; class Alphaproteobacteria; order Rhizobiales; family Rhizobiaceae; genus Rhizobium; species Rhizobium leguminosarum_V. Next base: position 1,888,742 of record NZ_CP025012.1, on the reverse strand, counting down.
TGCATCGACCTCGGGCAGATCGAGCGCATAGACGGTCTCGTCATAAGAGGTATGGGCGTTGGTGTCCGGTCCAAAGGCCAAGCCCTTGCGCTGCAAGATACGGATCATCTCCCCTTCGGCGACATGTGTCGAACCCTTGAAGGCCATGTGCTCGAGAACATGCGCCAGGCCCTGCTGGTCGTCGTTTTCGTCGAGCGAACCGGAGCCAATGCGAAAGCGGATAGCTGCCTGTCCGGGCGGCGTGACATTGCGCATGATCGCAAACCGCATACCGTTGGCGAGCGTGCCAAAATGCACATCGGGCTCGGCTTGCATGTCGCTTTGCGTTTGTGGCCAGGGCACGGACGGGGTGTCCGCATAGGCTGGCAACGCGAAGTTTGCGACAAGCGAGACCGTCGCACAAAACCACCACACCGTGGAGCATTCCATTTTTTTGTGAGACATTCTTGTCCAGGTGATGAGAATGAAGAGGGTAGATGGCGTCAATCTGACTATTCCACAGGTTGCATTCCCCAGCAACTTCCATGTGTGTGAATAAATAAGAAGTCGATAACTCTGCCTAGAACACGATGATTTTAGGCCCGGTCGGCCTAAAATCTGAATCCTGTTCTCAATTAAAGAGTTAGAGCATGATGTCGTCCGAAAACCGCTCACACTTGTCGGCATCATGCTCTAGGTGTCAGACCATTGTCATCGAACCCGCCTAAAGGATTGCGCCTCGATGCTGTTACCAGGAGGCGCTTTCGATGGCGACATTGGAGCAGGTCGCGTTCCGGGCAGGATGCTCGCTGGCGACCGCAAGCCGTGTTCTCAACCGCAACGGCCCCGCCAGCGACCTGATGGTGCGCAAGGTGCGCCGCGCGGCCGCTGAACTCGGCTATCACTCCGCCGGCCGGCTCGGGCGCAGGCCCGTGGTCGGCGTGCTGATCCCGAGCATCACCAATCCGGTCTTTGCCTCGTCGCTGTCGAGCATCCAGAACCGCATGCTGGTGGCCGGCCATGGCGTCTTGATCGCCCAGTCGAACTACGATCCGGCGCGCGAGGCCGATGCCGTCGCCGCACTTTTGAACGACCGGCCGACCGGGCTGATCCTCACCGTCTGTGACCCCTCGACCAGCAAGGCGCTGCTTGCGAAGCTCCCGCCGACCGTGCTGCTCAACAACCTGCCGACGGCGCAGTTTCCGGCGGCCGTCACCGCCGACAATCGCGGCGCGGGCCGCGAGATCGCAAGCTTCCTGATCGGCACGGGCCATCGCCGCATTCTGTTTCTCTCCGGCAATTTTGCCGCCTCCGACCGCGCCCATCTTCGCTACCGCGGCTATCTCGACGCCATGGCCGAGAACGGGCTGACACCCCTCGATGCCGTGCAGATCCCCTTTGTCAGCGGCTATGACCAGCTCGATCTTGGCGTCACGATGAGCTCGCTTGCACCGACGGCGATCATCGCCTCCAATGATCTGCTGGCGCTCGGCGTCATCGGCGCGCTGAAGCGCGAGGGGCTGTCGGTGCCTGAGGATGTTTCAGTCGCCGGTTTCGACGGCATCGCCATCGGCCGGCTGATCGATCCGCCGCTGACGACCATCGAAATGCCGGATGCCAGCATGGGCGCGACGGCCGCCTCGCTGCTGCTCGACATGGCGGAGAATGCCGCCCCTGCCCGCCATCTCGATGTCGCCTATACGCTGCGCCGCGGCGGCACGGTGCGCGCCATCTAACGCTTGCGAAACAGGAAGGCCGCCACACGCTCGGCGTGGCGGCCCTGCCCTATTCCCAGTAAGGAAGGCGATCAGCTGCGCGGCAGCATGTCCTCGACATCGGCGGCTGCGTCGTCGAGCGCTTCCTTCGGTTCGGCCGACTGGTCGACGATGCGCGAGAGGTTGTCGACGATCGTCTGCGTGACCTTGACGCCGTTCGAGCCGGGGAAGGCATACCACGGGATCATCACCGGCATCTGGCTGAGGCCTGCCTGGAACAGCGGGTTCTGCTTGTAGAAGTCGCCGAGATAATCGGCCGATTTCGCGGCGAGCTCGTTGTTCGGGACATAGCCGGTGCCGGGCACGACGACCGAGGCGCCGTAAGGGCCGGCGGCGAATTTGGCAAACTTCCAGGCAGCATCCTGCTTGGCGGCGTCATGCGTTAGGATGACGACGGCGTTGCCGCCGGTCGGCAGATGTCCGTTCACCGGATCGATCAGCGGGATCTTTGCCGTGCGCAGATCGAACTTGTTGCCGACATTCTTGATCGTGTTGCGCAGCGCGCCTGTCGTCTGGAACTCGAAACCGACCTTGCCGGCTGCGAAAGCCTGTTCGCCGGCGGCCTTGGTGAAAACAGGCATGCCGCCTTCAGTAACCAGGCGATGCAGTACCTCGACGGCCTTCTGGCCTTCCGGACCGTTGAAGGCGACCTTGCTTTCGTCATCGCTCAGCATCTTGCCGCCGGCGCCGAAGAGCAGTGCCGAAAACATCCAGTCGTCGCCCTGCCAGCGGAAATCGATGCCATCGACGCCATTGCCGAGCGCCTTGATCTTGCCGCCGAGCGCGATGACTTCATCCCAGGTCTTCGGCGGATTTTCAGGGTCGCCACCGGCCGCCTTCACGAGATCGGCGTTGTAATACATGATCGGGTTGGAGGTCGCGAAGGCGAGGCCCACCTGCTTGCCCTTGACCTGGGCGAGCTTGAGGATCGTGTCGGAGAAGCCTTGCTCGGCCATGTTGCCGTCCTTCTGGACGAGCGGACCGAGGTCGACGGCGACATCGCGTTCGTCGAGCATACGAAGGCGGTTGAGGCCGATGAAGGTGATATCGGGCATTTCGCTGGTGCCGACCTGGCGAAGGATCGTCTGGATGCCTTCTTCATAGGTGGCCGACGGGCTGGCGAACTGGATCTTGATAGCGGGATTTTCTTCCATGAACTTCTTCGAGATCGTGTCCATCACGTCCTTGAAGAAGCCCGGCATCGGGTAATGAACCGTCAACGTCGTCTCGGCGTGCGCGGGAAGCGCGATTGCCATCGAGACGGCCGCTGCGGCGAGAAGCTGGGTGATATGTTTCATCGCTCGTTCTCCTGGGTTGAAACCGGTCAGCCTTTGAGACCGGTCATGGTGATGCCCTCGACGAAGCGCTTCTGCGCGAGCAGGAAGGCGATGACGAGGGGAAGGGTGATGATGAGGGTCGCCGCCATCAGCGCGCCGTAGTCGTCGCCGGCCTCGGCGGCGCGGAAATACATCAGACCGAGCGGCGGCGTGGCGTAGTCCTGCTTGCTGATGACGATCAGCGGCCAGTAGAGATCATTCCAATGGGCAACGACCGAAAAGATGGCGAAGGCGGTGACCGCCGGCCAGGCATTCGGCACGATGACGCGGGCGACGATGCCGAGTTCCGACATGCCATCGAGACGCGCTGCATGGATCAGATCGTCAGGCATGGCGCGGAAGAACTGCAGGAACATGAAGATCGCGAAGACCGAAATGGTGAAGGGCGCGACAAGGGCGGCATAGCTGTTGAGCAGCGCGGCGCGATCGAAGGCGACATAGAGCGGCAGCGCGGTCGCATGGATCGGCACCAGCAGGCCGAGCATCACCAGCACCATCATGGCGCGGGCAGCGCCGAAGCGCAGCTTCGCCATGGCGTAGGCGCAAGGGATCGCCACCAGCACCTGGAAGAAGAAGATCAGCCCGCAGACGACGACACCGTTCCACAAGAGCTGCGCCATCGGCACCCGGCTCAAGGCCTTGGTGAAATTCTCGACATAGGTCAGGTGCGCCGGGATCAGCGACAGCGACGAGGTGAAGATGTCGCTTTGGGCCTTGCCTGCCGTCGAGATCATGAAGACGTAGGGCGACAGGAAGATGATCGCGCCGAGGGAAAGCAGGGTCAGGCGGATGATCCTGCCGAGGGAAAGAGCGCTGGTCATCATGTGTAATGCACCCGGCGATCGAGAACGCGGTACTGCAAGAACATCAGCACCACCAGGATCAGCAGAAAGACCACCGTCATCGCCGAGGCATAACCGACGCGCAGATAGACGAAGCCTTCCTGGTAGATCGTGAAGAGCAGCACTTCCGACGCCTTGTTCGGGCCGCCGTCGGTCAGCGTCTTCACCGTTTCGAAGACCTTGACTGAATTGGTGATGCTGATGGTGATGACGAAGAGCGTCGTCGGCCCAAGCATCGGCCAGGTCACCAGCAAGAAGCGGTCGAGGGAGGATCTGGCCCCATCCACTTCGGCGGCCGCGTAAAGCTCGCGCGGGATCGCCGTCAGTCCGGCGAGGAACAGCACCATGTTGAAACCGGCCGCTTGCCAGACACCGATGATCGAGAGGCTGTAAAGCACCGTGCCGGAACTGCCCAGCCAGTTCGGGCCGGGAAGCCCGACGAGGGCGAGCAATGCGTTGACCGGCCCGATTGTGGGGTGGAACATATATTGCCAGACGGTCGCCATGGCGACAATCAAGGAGGCGACCGGCAGGAAATAGGCGGTGCGGAAGAAGCTGCGCGCCTTGGTCTCGCTCTCGATCAGCATGGCGATGCCAAGGCCGAGAAGGATCGAGACAGGTGCGACGATCGCGGTATAGACCGTCGTATTCCAGAGCGACTTGCGAAACGTCCGGTCACTGATCAGGTGCGCGTAATTCTCGAAGCCGACGAAACGGAACTTGCCGTAGCCGAGTTCGAAATCGGTGAAGCCGAGCACGATGACGGCTGCGACCGGCAGAAGTACGAAGAGGAACAGCAGGGCCATCGCCGGCAGCACCAGCATCCAGGCGATGCGGGCCTCGCTGCGCCGATGCGCAACGGCGGCATCGTGTGGCACGGCCATGGAGACGATGCTAGCCATGCGCCCTCTCCCGCTGGGCATCGCTTGCAGCGAGCCCGGCATCGCTGTTGGAGAGCCCGGCATCGGCGGCGCCGAGCCCGGCATCACCAGCAGCAACGCCGCCGGGTAGCCGGCTGCCGTCCTCGGCAAAGATCAGGGTGCGGCCGGGTGAAAGCCGCAGTCCGACCGGATCGCCGGCAGCAAGGCCGGAGGCTTCCGACGGTTGAACCTTGGCAACGACAGTCTCTCCGATCGCTTCGAGCCGGCAATGGAGGATGACTTCGGAGCCCAGGAATTCGACGCGTTCGATCCGGGCGGCAAGGCCGTCATGCCGGTTCTTGGACAGGAAGACGAATTCGGGGCGAATGGCGATGGTGACCGGCATCTTTCTGTCCGGTGCATTTTCAAGCGCCAGGCGCAGGCCGCCGCAGAGAATGACGCCGCCTTCGGCAAAGGCCGGCAGCAGGTTGATGCGCGGCTGGCCGATGAAGCGGGCGACCTCGATATGGGCGGGATCGTCGTAGATGACCTCAGGGCTGGCGATCTGCAGCAGCTTTCCGCCCATCATCACGGCGACGCGATCGGCCATAGACAGCGCTTCAGCCTGGTCATGGGTGACATAGAGCGTCGGCACGCCGGCGCGGCGATGCAGGTCGACGATCTCGCCGCGGGCGTAGACGCGCAGATTGGCGTCGAGGTTGGAGAGCGGCTCGTCCATCAGGAAGATGCTCGGCTGGCGCACCATGGCGCGGGCGAGCGCCACGCGCTGGCGCTGGCCGCCCGACATCTGGCCGGGCTTGCGGTCGAGCAGGTGGTCGATCTTCAGCGATGTCGCCATATCCCTGACGTCGCGGGCAATCGCCGCGCGGGTGGCGCGCTGGCCCGGCGTCAACGACCCAATGAAGGGCAGCCGCTGCATTCTCGACAGCCGGCGCATCGCCAAGGGCACGGCGATATTCTCAGAGGCCGTCAGATGCGGATAGAGGGCGTAGGACTGAAAGACCATGGCGATGTTGCGGTCGGCGGCGGCAACGCCGGACATGTCCTGCCCGCCGATCAGGATCTCGCCGCGGTCGGCATAGTCGAGGCCGGCAAGGACGCGCAACAGCGTGCTCTTGCCGCAGCCGGAAGGGCCGACCAGCGCGATGAATTCGCCGTCGGCGACATCCAGGCTGACGCCATCGAGGATCTGGTTGCCGCCGAAAGCCTTGGTGATGCCGCGAAGCGAGAGCGCGCTCATTCGACAGGTTCCCGCTGCTTCACCGCCTGGGGATAGACCTCGTGCACGACATCGTCCAGCACATATGCGGTCATGCCGGGAACGGCAACGACCGTGCTTTCAACCGCCGTATCGAATTCGTGGACGACCGCACCGATCAGGCGTTCGCCCGGCATCTCGCGCTCCATCTTGTCGATGATGAAGGCGGCCGACGGACCCCATGTCAGCTGGGTATTGTCGAAGCGACCCTGCCAGGCCCAGTGGAGGTGGCCGCTCGCAAACAGCGCCACGTCATGGGCTGATATCAGATCATAGAGCCGCCGGCGCTGAGCCGGGCGAACGCTCCAATATCCGGTATCGCCTTCGTCGGGTGCATCGACGAAGAGCGGCTTGTGCGCGAAGAGTGCGACGCGCCGCCCTGCCCTGTCGGAGAGCGCCCGGTGGAGCCATTCGAACTGAGCCTCCTCCTCGTCATCCTCATGACCGAGAAGCAATGAGTTCAATCCGATGAAACGCCAGCCGGCCGCATCCTCCAGCCAGCGGTCGTCGCCGGCAAGGCTGCGCCAGCGGGACAGCCGCTCGGCATTGACGGGCTGGTCCGATCCCTTGAGGTGGCCGACATCGTGATTGCCGGGGACGATCAGCATCGGGATCGATACCTGGCGCATCAGATCCATCGAAAAGGTGATGTCTGCGTCTTTGTCGGCGCCGTCGATGGTGAGATCGCCGGTATGGACGATCAGGTCTGCGCCGGTCTCTTCGATCCAGGTCAGAAGCGGCGCCCAGTTGCCGTTGAAATGCGGCTTGTCTGGGCTGAAGTGGGTGTCGGTGATCTGAATGATTTTCATGGGCGCGTCTCCGAGACGTCGGCAGCGCGTCACCCGCGCCCCCTTCTCGTGCCCTCTCTAGAAGGCTCCCATGTCAATCACACAGCTGAAGTTTTCAGCTGTTTCTCAGTTTTGACATCAATCTGTCATGTAAGAAGAAGGCTGCCCGCCGGAGCCGGGGCAGCCTTCGCCTGCATTTGGAATTAGGATCGCGGTGAAATCAGTGCCGTGGCGCGTTGGCGGGAATGGACGACACCGTTGCCGAGACAGGGTCGCTTGCAGGAAAGCTGTCCTCGAGGCCCTCGTTGAGCTCCTCCTCCAGCGTTTGCCTGTCGCCGGTCGAACGCGCACTCGGCTGGCCGATCAAACCCTTGCTGCCTTCGTCGAAATTGCCGTTGCTCAATGCATCGTAACGGTTGATGCTGCCATCTGCTTCACGGTCGGCAAAAGAGGTCAGCTGAACCATCATGACCTTGGCGTGATCGACCGCCGTCGTATCGTCGAGCTCGCCGTGAGAATTATCAATTTTGACGGAAATCGATTCTCCTCCCTCGCCCAAAAATTCTACGGTGAAAATGTCGCCGGCCTGTGTCACTCGCGTATCGATCAACTGCATGGAAACCTCCTGTGTTCATGCATCTCAACGGCAAGCAAGCTCCGGAGTTCCATTTCAAAGCAAGCGATCGGCCCTCGGCACAATGGGTCGGCTCGGAACAAAAAGCGGCGATGCGAGTTCACACGCAGTTCAACAGGTCGCATCCATGCCGAAATTGCCGCTGTCGCCTTCCGAGAAACGCTCGTTCTCCAATATTCCCGCAGACGAGAAACTCGCTTTGATATCGAGCTATTCGGAGACGCTGCGTAAGCTCGCCAGATCGACCGAGGCGGTCGGACGCGCAGATATGCTGCCGAGGCTGATCCAGGTGGCGGACGGACTGGACAGTATGGCAACCGCGATTGCCGAGACAGAGGCCGGAGCCGAAGTGATGGCGCGCACAGCGCGGCTGATCCGGGCGACCGAGGGGATGCTGGCGTCGATGTCCTCGTCATCAGTCGTCCACTAATGTCACCCTTGCGAGAATGACGGGATCGATGCGGCGATACACTTGCCCTTAAGTTTTATGGTTAATTTATTAATAATTCGGAGTTTATAAACGGAACCAGACGGCCTTTTCGAGTGTTGATGGTGCGCCGTGGAGGAACCCTGATGATCCTGAAAATTCTTGCCCCCAAGATCGACGCCGATTGCCATGACACCGGCACCTGGCCCGATGGGATCTTCGCCGAAAACCGCATCGACCTTTCCGCTCGCAGCGACGGGCGCCGTCGCTCGCCGCATGAGCGCGACTACGGCAATGACAGGAAAGTCGAAAATCTGCCGCTCGGCTTCGTCTGACCGTTCCGGGCGTGGCGCGTCACAGCCTGCGAAAGACCAGAACGCCTGATGCCGGCAGCACGGCATCGAGCGCGCCCGCCGTGGCTCTAATTCTTCCGCCGCCGTTGCCGACGTTCCAGCCGCCATATTTGTGAGCATCGGTATTGAAGATCTCCTCCCAGAGATCATCCCCCAGGCGTTCGCTGTGCAGCCGGTAGCCGTGTTCGAAGGGAGTGTCGTTCAGCGACCCCACGACAAGAAAATCCTCGCCGTCATCCCATCGATGAAAGGCAATCACCCGATTTTCGTCGTGAACCAGCGGAATGGCGATATTGCGCGAGCGAATGGCATCCTGATGGATGCTGAGCGCGATCAGATCGCGATAACAGCTGACCATCCCTGCGCCGCTGCCTTCCGCTTCGCCGAGAATATTCTCCCGGTTTTCGAGGAAATCATTGTAGCGATAGGGCTTCTGGGCGCCGATCTCCTCGCCCATGAAAAACATCGGCGTCCCAGGTGACAGCAGCGTCATCGCCGCTGCGAACCTCGATCTCGCCTCCGCCCACGCCCGGGTCTCACCGACAACAGGTGCGAAATTGACCGCGATAACCGCGGTTCGTGCCGATCCTTCACGATTGCCGCAATCGTCATGCGATTGGTTGTAGACCACCTTGGATCGCGCGCTCGTCTGCAAAGCGCCGGCAAGAGACGACATGGTCAGCGCCCGCTTGTCCCCGAAACCGGCATTCTTCAACAGCTGCGCCTGCGCGCCGCCGTGGTATTCGACGAGGTTGTGATGAAAATCGCCGTACCAGGTGGCATCGAAGCCGAGCCCGTCGCCGGTCAGGCTCGGCTCCGTCATTGCCGACCAGTCCGAATAATCCTCGGCCGTCAGGAAAAGTTGCGGCTTGATCAGCCGCATCGTGCGGGTCCATTGCTTTAGAAACTTGGCCCCGAAGGCAGCGGCGCGATCGGCGCGCCGGCCATCGGCATGCAGAACCGGATATTGATGGATCGAACTTGTCTGATCGAGACGAAAACCATCGATATGGCAGACGGAGACGAGAAATGCAGCGCTCGAGATGAAAAGCTGGCGGACGGCTTCCTCATCGAAGCGAGGCGCCCATCCCGTCGAAATGTTGTCGATGTAGCCGCCCCTGGGATCGGCATAGTCCTCGGGACGTCCCTCGTACCAATAGTAGATATTGTGGGTGTGATCGTTGGAATCATAGGCCCATTGCGCCCGCTCGCCATCCGGATCGAAGTGGTTGTAACAGACATCGAGGATGACGGCGATGCCGCGCTGGTGGCAGACCTTGACGAACATCTTGAGCCGGTCGGTGCCGCCCGCCCCCTGGTCGGCGGCAAAGAAATGCGAGGTGCCGTAGCCCCAGTTGGCCCGCGTCTCGAATTCCGCAATCGGCAGCAATTCCACTGCGTTGACGCCGAGTGCCGAGAGATGCTCGACGAAGGCAATAGCATCATCGAGCGTACCGGGCGCAGGCTTGCCGAAACCGAGTGCGCCGACATGCAGTTCATAGATCACCAGATCCTCGAGCCGATCGGGAAGCTTTCGACCGCCGGCGAATTCATCAGCCCAGAAGGCATCGGCGTTAACCTCCTCTCCCGATGGCAGCACCACCCGCTTAGGATCGCAGACGACCGAACAGCTTTGCGGTCCGTCCAATGCCGCCGGCGATCCGTGATAGATCGCTCCATCGGGATCGAAGTCTCCCGCGCCGATCTGCATGAGGGACCAGATATCGGTGCGGTAGGCGAGCGATCCATCATCCCTGGTGACGCGGTACATGTAGGGCGTGCCGACCATGCTGTCGAAATCGGAAAGGCCGTGGTCCTCGCCGGTTTCAACGCTCCAGAATCCATCAACGGTCCTTCGCATCCTGATGGTTGCGACCGCTCCGGTGCCGTCATCGGCGATGTAGCCAATGGCGGGATCGGCGAGCACGAGCAAGACCTCCCGGGCATTCGGCGCCCAGACTGAAAAGCGAATGCCGTCTGCACTGTTGCGCCTTTCAACCCGGTTCGCCCCAGACGGCCGATCCATGTCAGATAATAGGTCTGCGCCGTCCCCTGCTGGAGATCGAAAGAGCGTTCGCGACGCGTCGAGGCTTCGTCATCCAATTCGGCGGCGATCGCCCACAGGCTTGAAGCGCCAAGTCGATCCAGTTCGACCCCCCAGCGAAAATGCGTGCCGATCTCATCATCGGGAAACGGAACCCTGACGACAAAGACATCATAGCCATCCTCGTCACGAGAACGCTGCATAGGAACAGACGTCCACTCGTTCGAGGGGCGGCCTTGCTCGTCCCAACTGCCGCGGAGACGGACATTGTCGAACGCCATCGAGGGCAAGCCGCTGCGAAACCGGAATTGAACATTGACGGTCATCGGATCCTCCAAATCCATGTCGGATTTCGCCAGACTCTGCCTATGGGCCGTCCCACTCGGGCATGATCAGCCGGCCGGACGAAAAAATGCAAGCGCAGATTTCATAATAAATACAATCCGAAACGGGCCACATTCGCAACAACATATCATGGTTAACGAGACCGCGCCGCACGACCCTCCTCGTGTATTAAATCGAATTGGCATCAACAAATAGGGATTCATTCCCATCGCCAATTCCCTCGTAAACTGGGAGAAGAACTTATGGCTCAAGCCGTTATAATAAACGATATTATTCGTTCCTTTGGAATTGACACGCATATCGACTACACCGACGGAAAATATTCCAGTGTCGGAGAAGTTGTTAAGGCTCTCGACTATCTTGGTTTTGATACAGTCCGCGATCACGCCCCCAACTCCGCTTCCGATCCCAACGGCCAAACGCATCTCGGCGATACGGCCGAGGCCGGCGTGCAATTCGTCTTCAGCGCCCAGCGGGAAGTTGACCCCGCCACCATCGCCCAGCGGCTACATGATTTCGTGCAGGCCCACCCCGGATCGGTGGTCGGAATCGAAGGTCCGAACGAGGTCAACAACTGGCCGGTCAGCTACCATGGCCTGAGCGGCCAGGCCGCAGCGGTCGCCTACCAGAAGGACCTGTCTGCCGCCGTCAACGCCGATCCCTTGTTGAAAAACATCCCCGTTCTCGGCTTTACCGGATATACGGTCGCTTCCGCCTCCGACTACACGACGATCCACACCTATGCCAAGGATGGCGACCAGCCATATTCATGGCTTTCCCGAGAATCCGGCGTTCAGCGCGCTGCCGATCCGGGCAAGCCGCTGGCGATCACCGAAACCGGTTACCACACCTCGCTGACCGCCGATACCAATGGCGGCTGGGAAGGCGTCAGCGAAGCGACGCAGGCAAAGCTCCTGCTCAATACGCTGATGGACGGCGCCGCACTCGGATCGAAACAGACGTTCATCTACGAGCTGCTGGACGCCTATTCCGATCCGCAGGGCACGAATCAGGAAAAGCATTTCGGCCTTTTTCATCTCGACTATTCCGCCAAGCCGGCTGCGACGGCGATCCACAATCTGACCGAAATCCTTGCGGACGACGGCGCTGCGAAGGCGAGCTTCAGCACGGGGACCCTCAATTATTCGATCGACGGCCTGCCGTCCTCGGCCCGTAGCCTGCTGACGGAAAAATCGGACGGAAGCTACCAGATCACCATCTGGAACGAGCCCGATATCTGGAACCAGTCCACCGATACCGCGATTCAGGCTGCAAAAACGGCCGTCAAAGTCAATCTCGGCGCCTCGTTCGGCTCCGTGAAGGTCTTCGACCCGCTGATCGGAACGACGGCGATCAAAAGCCTCAGTGATGTCTCGTCCCTGACGGTTGATGTCGTCGACCATCCCGTTATCATCGACATCGAAGGCGGCAGCGCCAGCACGCCGCCGCCGGCAACCAACCATATCTATGGCGGCACCGGCAATGACATATTCACCGTGAGCAACCCCGCTCAAATCGTTGACGAAAGCCGGGGTAGCGGAACCGATACCGTCATGTCGTCGATCAGCTTCAGCCTCAAGGATACGGCGCATACGATCGGAAACGTCGAGAATCTGACGCTGACCGGCACCGCCAATCTGAACGGCACCGGGAATGGCCTGGCGAATGTTCTCACCGGCAATTCCGGCAACAATATCCTCGATGGAAGCACGGGCGCCGACCACATGTCGGGGCGCGCCGGCAACGATACCTATGTGGTCGACAATGCCGGCGATTTTGCCGATGAAACAGGGGCATCCGGCAAGGACACCGTCAAGGCTTCGACTTCCTTCAGCCTGGCCGATCTGAAGCGCACGGCCGGAACGATCGAGAACATTGCCTTGACCGGAACGGCCAATCTCAGCGCGACGGGCAACAACACGTCCAACGTGCTGACCGGCAACGACGGCAGCAACAGTCTCAATGGCGGCAAGGGCGCCGACCAGATGAGCGGCGGGCTCGGCAACGACAAGCTGATCGGCAAAGCCGGCGCAGACATTCTGACCGGCGGCGGAGGGGCCGATTCCTTCGTTTTCGACGTTAAGCCCGACAATGTGAGCATCGACAAGATCCGGGATTTCTCCTCGGCGGCCGGCGACAAGCTGCTGCTCGACCATTCGATTTTCGCCGCACTCAGCCTATCCGGATTTTCGGATGAGAATTTCGTTGTCGGAACGAAAGCGCTCGAAGCTGACGATAGACTGATCTACGACCAGACTAGGGGCATTCTATCCTTTGATGCGGATGGAAGTGCCGCGGGTGCGGCAATCCATGTCGCCGATCTCGACAATTCTCCGGCGCTTCACTTCAAGGATTTCGTGCTGATCTGACCCGGCCAGACCCGTCGCTATTCGGCGGCGGGTTGCCGCACCACGTGCGTTTCTAAAGCGCGTGGCGATCTTTCAGATTCCCTCCTTGCGCTTTAACTCTTTGTTTTTACGCATGTCGTTGCCGCAAAACCGCTGCACACTTTTGCGCGACATGCTTTAGCCTCCTCTTGCCGGCATGAAATTCCCGGCCACATTCTCCGTTGACCCCACTCGTGCCGCAACGGAGAAGCCTTTGCCCTGGATCGCCTATATCGCCCACTTCATCGCCGCGGCCTTTCTGACCAACGGCGTCCCGCATTTCGTCAACGGCGTCAGTGGCAGGCCGTTTCGCATCCCATTCGCGCAAGGGGCAAAGCTTGGCTCGCCGACAGCCAATGTCGTCTGGGGCTGGGCGAATTTCCTCGTCGCCTTCCTGCTCTTTGCCAATGTCGGGCCGCTCTATATCGGCACGCCGGGCGATACGATCTTCGTGGCGGCCGGCATGCTCGTCACCGCCATTCTGCTCGCCCGCATTTTCGAGGGCGACGCCAGAAAGTAACTTGCATGATGATAGTCACTGCTATAGTGACAGCAGCCATGCAGCGAACAAGCTTCAGCGATGTCAAATGCCCGGCGGCGCGCGCGCTCGACAGCGTCGGCGACTGGTGGAGCATGTTGATCCTGCGCGACGCCTTCCAGGGGCTTTCGCGCTTCGACGAATTCCAGAAAAGCCTCGGCGTGGCGCCGAACATCCTGACGCGGCGGCTCAAACATCTGACGGAAAAGGGGCTGTTCGAACGGCGGCTCTACCATCAGCGCCCTGCCCGCTACGAATATCTGCTGACGGACAAGGGCCGTGATTTCTTTCCTGTTCTGATGACGCTGTTTTCCTGGGGAAGCCGGCACATCCCCCAGGAGGACCTCGCCTTTCTGTTGGGCGATGCGGCTTCCGGCACAGAGCGCGAGACGATGCTGGTCGATGCGCGCACCGGCGAACAAGTGACACCCGAAAACACCAGCCTGCTTGCAGGTCCCGCCGCCGATGATGAGGTGCACGAGCGCATCGCCCGCATGCGCGCCTGGTATCTCGGAATCGACGGATAGAAAGGAAAAGGAAATGGATCGCATCGTTGTCACCGGCATGGGACTTGTCTCGCCACTCGGCACCGGCGTCGAACCTGCCTGGAAGCGCCTTCTCGATGGCAGTTCGGGGCTGGGGGTGCTGGCGGAGGATATCGTCGGCGAACTCTCGGCCAAGGTCGGCGGCATCGTTCCCGGTATCGCGGAAGATGCTGAGGCCGGTTTCGATCCCGACCGTTACATCACGCCCAAGGACCAGAAGAAGATGGACCGCTTCATCCACTTCGCCATGGCGGCGACGGAAGAAGCAGTAATACAGGCCGGCTGGATGCCGACCGACGAAGGCGAGCGCCAGCGCACGGCAACGATCATCGCGTCGGGGGTCGGTGGCTTTCCGGCGATCGCCGAAGCGGTGCGGATCGGCGAAACGCGCGGCGTGCGGCGGCTGTCGCCCTTCACCGTGCCGTCCTTCCTCGTCAACCTTGCCGCCGGCCAGGTCAGCATCCGCTACGGCTTCAAGGGGCCGCTGGGTGCTCCGGTGACGGCCTGCGCGGCCAGCGTCCAAGCGATCGGCGATGCGGCGCGGCTGATCCGCTCCGGTGAAGCGGATGTGGCGATCTGCGGCGGTGCCGAGGCTTGCATCGACAAGGTGAGCCTCGGCGGCTTTGCAGCTGCGCGTGCCCTTTCCACCGGCTTCAACGAGACGCCGGAACTGGCATCTCGGCCCTTCGACACGGCCCGCGACGGTTTCGTCATGGGCGAAGGCGCCGGCATCCTGGTCATCGAAACACTGGAGCATGCGCTTGCCCGTGGCGCCACACCGCTCGCCGAACTCGTCGGCTACGGCACGGCGGCGGACGCCTACCACATGACCTCAGGGCCCGAAGACGGCGACGGCGCCCGCCGGGCGATGGAGGCGGCACTCAAGCAGGCGAAGATCCCGGCTTCGGAGGTCCGGCATCTGAACGCACATGCGACCTCGACACCGGTCGGCGACAGGGGTGAGATCGCGGCGATCGGCACGGTTTTCGGCCGCAATGGCGGCATTGCCGTCAGCGCGACGAAATCGGCGACGGGGCATCTGCTCGGAGCCGCCGGCGGGCTGGAGGCGATTTTCACCATCCTTGCGCTGCGCGACCAGATCGCGCCGCCGACCCGCAACCTGGAGCATGCGGATCCCGCCGCCGACGGCATCGATATCGTCGGCAAGACAGCGCGGCCGTTGGTAATGGACTATGCGATCACCAACGGTTTCGGCTTCGGTGGGGTGAATGCCAGCGCCCTCTTTCGGCGCTGGTCGTAAAGTCCGCTTTTCTTGCGCCAGAATTCGCCTACACTTCCGCCTGTCGGGGGATCGTTTCCCTGACAGAGCCGGAGATCAATCCATGCGCGCCTTCTTCGCAGTTCTCATCCTGTGTGCCGCATCCGCCCTCTCCTCCGTGTCGGCCCGCGCCGAAGATCCGATCGACACGACGCGGACTATGATCGAGGAACAGATCAAGGCCTTCCTCAAGGACGATGCCGAGACCGCCTATTCCTTCGCCGCCCCCGGCATCAAGGCGATGTATCCCGACAAGAACCTGTTCTTCGCCATGGTGAAGAAGAGCTACGAGCCGGTCTATCATCCCGGCAATTACGCCTTCGGGCGCAGCCGCTCGATCGACGACGGCGCGCTGATCTATCACGAGGTGCTGATCTCAGGCCGCGACGGCAAGGACTGGACAGCGATCTACCAGATCATGCGCCAGCCGGACGGCAGCTACAGGATCAACGGCGTGCAGATCGTGCCGAATACCGACAGCAAGGGTATCTAGGATCAGGTCTTGTTAGTCACAGCCAGAAGATGACAGAAGCTGCTATGCAGATTGCAGAAAAGAAGGCGTGGGCGCATCGGTCATAGCGTGTTGCGATGCGCCTCCAATCCTTGAGTTTGACGAATAAATTCTCGACCTTGTGTCCGTGATGACAGAGGACTTTGTCGTAGGTACCCTTTGTTCCGGCTTTTGAGAGCGGGAGCAGGGCTCGATGCCCTGTCGAGGAGCTCTTGGCGGAGCCAGGTGCAGACGTAGGCCCTTATCGGCGATGAGGCAATCGCTTGGCAACGCGTTGAGCACGACCAGGCGCCCTTGTGGTCGCTCAGCTGGCCTTCAAAGCAGCATGATGATCGGCCGGCCGTCATCATCCCAGACGGCATGGAGCTTCGAGTTCAGTCCGCCCTTGGTTCGCCCGTATAACACTTGCATTTACGTCACCTTAAGCTGAGCCGAAATCAGTTTCTGCCGTGCAGGTCTATTGAGCTTGAGAGTTTTGGCCATAACCAGGAAATTCACTGGCCGGCAAAGGCTGATGCGCGTGCGAGACGCAAGCTCCCGTTCCGTTCGATGTTGGCGCAGGCGCCGGTTTTGCTCCGGATACTGCCCGGTCCTCACCTGCCGCGATCATCCTAGCCGCCAGCGAATAGCGCTTCCTGAGGGACAGGATTGGCTTTTCAATCAAGTGCCAGGAGACTGCGGCGACGCAGAGGACGATAGTGCCTGCCATCAAAATCAGCATGACAATGCCGACTACCGTGCCGACGAGGATCGGCGGCCCGAGCATGATAGCGAGTTGAATGAAGGGCACGTGGTAGAGATAGACGCCATACGAATAATCGCCGCCCTCCAGAATCTTCGGCAGTGTCAGGTGCGACAGGCCGGCATAGATGGTGATGTAGGTAAGGACAGGCATCAGCACTAGGCGATTTGCGACACTTTCGGTTGCACTCATTTCGAGCAGGAGCATGGCGGTGAGCGCAACGGCAATGCAGGCAGCAAACAGCATCCTGCTCATCGGGATCCTGTGGCGCAACTGATAGGCAAGGATTCCGCACAGGAAGGCCGTGATGAGTTGGGCGCCTCGGCCGACGAAGAGCGTATGTAGGCCAGAGACGTCCCCTGCCTCCGCAAACGTTAAATACTCGACTGCAAGGCCCGCGACGACAAAGACCGCTAGCAGCAGGACGGTTGCCACTGCCCGTCGCACCACACCTGTGACCATCATGACCGACATGATGATGTAGCAGTTGATCTCCCAGGGAATGGTCCACAGTGCGCCGTTGACCTGCGGCACGGGGTGGCCTGAGAAGACACCTGGCAGTTCAAAATGCGCCCAGCCGATAATGTTCAGCATATAGGCGAAGAAGCCCGCATCGGTGAAATATTCGCCGAGCGGCAGCGTGGTAACGGCCGGACCAATGATGAAGGCGCACACCAGAATATCGACCGCGAGCGCCGGAACGATGCGCAAGGCGCGATTGAGCAGGAAATTTTCTAGGCTGAGACGCTGGGCGCTGCCGGTGATCAGAAAGCCGCTCAGGGCGAAAAACATCGGCACCAGGCTGTATTCAAGGAACCACAGCACTGGGCCGTGCGCCAGCGCCCAGTGGCCGGAATTGGTGAGAACGTGATAGAAAACAATGGAGAATGCTAGCGCAATGCGCAGAAAATTGAAGCCCGGACCAAAGCCCCCATAGCCCGCCAGCATCGCTCCAAAGCTCTTCATCACATTCTCCGCAAACGCGACACCTAGCTGGCAACCCCATCATCCTGGCGGCGTCGAGGACGCCGCCAGGATGATGGGGCGCATCTTTTGGATGCACCTTACGATGTGTTTTTCAACGAAAGGTAAGGGGGAGATTTGGGCGTGCATTGAGAGAGCATTGTTTTCGTACGCGGCGAGGCCCAGGACTCGTTAATCAGAGCCAGAAGATGACTGTTGCTGCGATGTAGATAGCTGAGAAGAAGGTGTGAGCGCATAGGTCCTATCGGGCCTGCGCCGCCAGTCTTTGAGCTTGGCGAAGAGGTTTTCCACCTTGTGACGTTCGGTCGCCGCCGTGGTGATCGGCTTTGCCGTCATGCCGGGCATTGCGCAGGCGGAATCCTTTTCCAAGCTTGCAGGGCAGAATTATGCCATCGGCAAATTCAGCGAGGGGAAGGCCGGCGACTACGGCTGGGTCGTTTCGAACGGTAGCAAGCGGTTCTTCTGCCGGCTGGATGCCAGCCTGGCCTATGTCAACAAGAATAAGATGGTGAGCATCCTTTCAAGCGGACGGCTCATCAAAGTGGACCATGCTACGTTTTAGGCATCGATCGGAGGTCCTGACCTGTCAATACCGCACTGGAGCGATCTTCAGGCCGGCCGCGTCAAGCCGGCTGATGTCGGGAGCTGCACGGCTGCTCGCTGATTAACCGAGGGGCACTAAAGCGCGTCGCGATCTTTCAGATTCGCTCCTCGCGCTTTAGGTCTTTGTTTTTACGCATGTCGTTATCGCAAAACCGCTGCACGGTTTTGCACGACATGCTCTACACGGGTTGGAGATCACCCCTCGCCCATTCCTCCTGCGTTTCCGCCATGAAATCGGCGAAGCGGCCTTCGGCGATCGCCTTGCGGATGCCCTGCATCAGTTCCTGGTAATAAGCGAGATTGTGCCAGGAGAGCAGCATGCCGCCGAGCGCTTCGTTGGAGCGGACGAGATGGTGCAGATAGGCGCGGGAATAGTCCCGCGATGCCGGGCAGTTCGACTGTTCGTCGAGCGGGCGCATATCCTCGGCATGGCGGGCATTGCGGATATTGACCTTGCCGCGGCGGGTAAAAGCCAGGCCATGGCGGCCGGAGCGGGTCGGCATGACGCAGTCGAACATGTCGATGCCGCGGGCGACCGATTTCAGGATATCGTCAGGCGTGCCGACGCCCATGAGGTAACGCGGCTTTTCCAGAGGAAGTACCGGCAGCGTCGTTTCCAGCATCTGCAGCATAACGTCCTGCGGCTCGCCGACGGCAAGGCCGCCGATCGCATACCCCTTGAGGTCGAGCTGGCTCAGCGCCTCGGCCGAACGGATGCGCAGCGCCGGAATATCGCCGCCCTGGACGATGCCGAACATCGCCTTGCCGGGCTGCTCGCCGAAGGCGACCCTGCAGCGCTCGGCCCAGCGCAGCGACATTTCCATGGCGCGCTCGATCTCCTTCGGCTCGGCCGGCAATGCCACGCATTCGTCGAGCTGCATCTGGATATCGGAGCCGAGCAACCCCTGAATTTCTATTGAGCGCTCCGGCGACATGTGGTGCAGGCTGCCGTCGACATGCGACTTGAAGGTAACGCCCCTTTCGTCGAGCTTGCGCAGGCCGGACAGCGACATGACCTGGAAGCCGCCCGAGTCCGTCAGGATCGGATGTTCCCAGCGGATCAGCTTATGCAGGCCACCGAGCCGGGCGACGCGCTCGGCCGTCGGGCGCAGCATCAGGTGATAGGTATTGCCGAGGATGATGTCGGCGCCGGTCTCGCGCACCTGGTCGAGATACATGGCCTTCACAGTGCCGACGGTGCCGACCGGCATGAAGGCCGGCGTGCGGATCTCGCCGCGCGGCATGGAAACCTGGCCGAGGCGGGCGCCGGCATCGGTCTTGTCAAGCGTGAATTGGAAGGTGTCGGTCATCTAGTCTTTCCGGAAGAGAAGGCTGGCATCGCCATAGGAATAGAAGCGGTAGCCCGTCTGAATGGCGTGGTCATAGGCGGCGCGCATGGTATCGAGGCCTGAAAAGGCAGAGACCAGCATGAAGAGCGTCGAGCGCGGCAGGTGGAAATTGGTCATCAGCATGTCGACGGCCTTGAAGCGGTAACCCGGCGTGATGAAGATGCCAGTGGCGCCACTCCAGGCGCGGATTTCGCCACTCTCTTCCGCCGCACTTTCAATGAGACGCAGCGAGGTCGTGCCGACGCAGACGATGCGCCCGCCATTTGCCTTGACGGCGTTCAGCCGCGCGGCCGTCGCAGCGCTGACGGTGCCGCTTTCCAGATGCATCCGGTGATCGGCGGTATCGTCGGCCTTGACGGGCAGGAAGGTGCCGGCGCCGACATGCAGCGTGACGAAATGGCGTTCGATTCCGGCCCTATCAAGCGCCTCGAATAGACCAGGCGTGAAATGCAGGCCGGCGGTGGGGGCGGCGACGGCACCCTCCTCGCGGGCATAGATCGTCTGGTAATCGGCGCGATCGCGCTCGTCCTCGGGGCGCTTGGCAGCGATATAGGGCGGCAGCGGAATATGGCCGACGGCGGCGATCGCCTCGTCGAGCGCCGGGCCTGAGAGATCAAACAGCAGCGTCACCTCGCCGGCCTCGCCCTTCTCCTCGACGGTGGCATCGAGCGAACCGAGGAAACAGCTTTCGCCGGAATGGCCGAAGGCGATGCGGTCGCCCTCCTTGATACGCTTGCCGGGTTTGGCGAAGGCCTTCCAGCGGCTGGGGCCAGTGCGCATGTGCAGCGTTGCCGACACCTGCTGGCCGCCGGCGCCGTCGCGATAGCGG
Source organism: Rhizobium leguminosarum (assembly GCF_002953715.1). Classification (GTDB taxonomy): domain Bacteria; phylum Pseudomonadota; class Alphaproteobacteria; order Rhizobiales; family Rhizobiaceae; genus Rhizobium; species Rhizobium leguminosarum_V. The sequence goes on along the minus strand of NZ_CP025012.1, from coordinate 1,868,312 downwards.
ATGCCCTCGAGCTGGGCGGGAATGACCTTGGTATCATTGAAGACCAGCGCGTCGCCAGCCCGCAGGAAGGACGTGAGGTCGCCGACGCGATGATCTGACAGGTGGCTTTCCGCATTCGGATCGACGACGAGCAGGCGCGCGCTGTCGCGTGGCTCGGCGGGCCTCAACGCAATGCGTTCATCCGGCAGCTCGAAATCGAAAAGGTCTACGCGCATCAGGGCACTTTCAGGCAAAGCGAAACCCGCCCCCGCGCGGTTGACACGCAAGGGCGGGTTTCAGCAGAAATCACAATCAGACGTCGGCGGCAACCCGCATGGAGACGATCGAATCCGGATCGGAAACCGGCTCGCCGCGCTTGATCTTGTCGACGTTGTCCATACCTTCGATGACCTGGCCCCACACGGAATACTGCTTGTTCAGCCAGGGCGCGTCGGTGAAGCAGATGAAGAACTGCGAATTGGCCGAGTTCGGATTCTGCGAACGGGCCATCGAGCAAGTGCCGCGCGTATGCGTGGTCGCGGAGAATTCGGCCTTCAGATCCGGCTTCGAAGAGCCGCCCATGCCGGCGCGGCCGGGATTGAAGGTTTCCGAGCCCTTCTTGCCGAATTCGACGTCGCCCGTCTGGGCCATGAAATCCTGGATGACGCGGTGGAAGACGACGCCGTCATAGGCCTTCTCGCGGGCGAGTTCCTTGATGCGGGCGACATGCTCCGGGGCGACCTGCGGCAAAAGCTGAATGACAACCTTGCCCTTGGTGGTTTCCAGAATGACGGTGTTTTCGGGATCCTTGATCTCGGCCATTATCTTCTCCTCTAGTTTTCTCTCTTAACTTACTTCTTGCCCAGGGTGACCTTGATCATCCGGTCCGGGCTTTTAACTTCGCCGTTCTGGCCTTCGCCGCGCTTGATCTTGTCGACGTTCTCCATGCCGGAGACGACCTTGCCGACGACGGTGTACTGGCCGTTCAGGAAGGAGCCGTCGGCGAACATGATGAAGAACTGCGAATTGGCGGAATTCGGATCCTGCGATCGGGCCATGCCGACCGTGCCGCGCACGAACGGGGTCTTGGAGAATTCGGCCGGAATATCCGGCAAGTCGGAAGAGCCGGTGCCGGCGAGGCTCGCATCGAAGCCCTTTTCCATGTTGCCGTATTTGACGTCGCCGGTCTGCGCCATGAAGCCGTCAATGACGCGGTGGAAGGCGACGTTGTCATATTCGCCCTTCTTAGCCAGCGCCTCGATCTGGGCGACATGCTTCGGCGCCACGTCAGGCATGAGCTGGATGACGACGGGGCCATCCTTCAACTGGACGGTGAGATAATGATCGGCCGACTGGGCGAAGGCATCCCCCGCGAAGGAGGCGAGGTACAACACGCCGGCAAATGCGAGATAAAAGAGTTTCATATGAGCTCCATTGCGGCGGGTTCCGCCTGGTCTTTGCGCTTGCTAGTTTGGGCGCTTGGATGTGAGGGCTTGCAAGACGGCGGCCGGCACGAAAGCGCTGACATCGCCGCCCATGGCGGCGATCTGGCGGACCAATGTGGCGGTAATGGGCCGCGAGGCCGTACCCGCCGGCAAAAAGATCGTCTGGAGATCGGGCGCCATCGTCCTGTTCATGCCGGCCATCTGCATTTCGTAATCGAGATCGGTGCCGTCGCGAAGACCGCGGATCAACAGCGTGGCGCCATGGGCGCGGGCGGCATCGACGACCAGATTATCGAAGGCGACGACGGTGATGTCGCCGGTCTTGCCGGGCAGCGCTTCAGCCAGAGAACGGCGGATCAGCTCGGCTCTCTCTTCGAAGGAGAAGAGCGGCGCCTTGCCGGGATGGATGCCGATCGCGACGATCACCTTTTCGGCGACGTTGAGCGCCTGGACCAGAACATCCACATGCCCATTGGTGATCGGGTCAAAGGACCCCGGATAGAAAGCTGTCGTCATGTGGCCCGACCGTTGGTTTGACGCCTTTTGTCACGGATGACGCCTTGCCGCAAGTGATTTGCCCAGCTCCGGCTAGAGCGCCGCGCGTCTTTTCAGACACGTAAAGGACGTTAGGCGCCGGGCGGTTAAACGGCGGATGAATGGCGCGTTCAAGACCGTTTCAGACAGGATCTGCTTAATTCCGATCATCAAAGCCGCCGATGCCATTCCGGCATCCGGCGCTCCCCGAAAGACCAGGTCCATGCTGATCGTGCTCGTTGCACTTGCCGTCGTTTCCTCCCTCGCCGCCGAGATGGCCTATGGCTATTTCGCCGATCGATACGAGATGAGCTGGGTGCGGCCGGAGCTTGCCGAGCATGCGGCGATCGTGCGCGCCCAGGGCCGGCTGCGCGAAAAACGAGCTTCGAATCTGAATGCCAGATGAACGAGACATTCAAGGTCGCTTCAGATCGCCATTGGTAAACACCCGATCAACATCCGGCGGAACCATTTACAGACGGATGCGTTCATTCAACCGATACATAGAGCGGCGCGGAAGGATTAAAAATGCCCGGCAAGATTACGATGATTAACGTGCTCTGGATGGTAATGGTCACGGGCATGCTGACCGCAACTGTCGCTCTCTATGATCAGAAGGTTGATACGTCCAAGGTTTATGGACCCTATGCTTCGGCCCGGACGGCCGTACTGGGCCAGTACTGAGGGGCGAGAACGCAACTCCCCAGGAAAGGAATGCCTATGTTCACGATCTTGACAGTGCTCACCGCCCTCATCAGCGTGATGTTCATCGTGTCTGTGGCCTCGACGATTTCTGCGCTCCGGCGTGAAGGCGAAGAGGTGAAGGCTCTGAACGAAAAACATAGAGCGTTCTGACATTCCTTTCTTACCACCCTCTTCCCACCCTTGAGCGGCACCCTTCGGTCGCCGGGGCTATTCAAAGCCGGATGCATCCAGCCTCCGGCTTTTTTCTTTGGGCGTGATCTCAATCCATTTCGGATTTGAGAAGAAAAGGGCGGCCTGAAAAGAAAAGGGCGGCTCGAAGCCGCCCCGTTCATTTGATCACTCTTCGACAGGCCCGGTCGGATCACCATCGGCAATCGGCGCCTCGTCGCCACCTTCATCGGCAGCACCTTCATCAGTAGCAGGCGCGCCTTCGGCAACGTCGACAGCCTCCTCCGTCTCATCCTCCTCCGGCTCGCTGATGCGCTCCACCGAGACGACCTTCTCATCCTTGGCCGTCGAGAAGATGGTAACGCCCTTGGTGGCGCGGCTGGCGATGCGGATGCCGCCGACCGGCACACGGATCAACTGGCCGCCATCGGAGACCAGCATGATCTGGTCGCCGTCATCGACAGGGAAGGCCGCGACCAGTTCGCCGATCTCGCCAGTCTTCGACGTGTCGGTGGCGCGGATGCCCTTGCCGCCGCGGCCGGAGATGCGGAAGTCGTAGGAGGACGAACGCTTGCCGAAGCCCTTTTCGGAAACGGTGAGGACGAACTGCTCCAGCAGCTTCAGCTCCTCGTAACGCTCGTCACTCAGCTGTCCCTCTTCGGTGACTTCCTCGCCGACCAGCGCGATCTCCTCGGCCTCGCCCGTCGTCAGGCGCCTGTCGTTGGCGGCGCGCTTCAGATAGGCAGCACGTTCCCAAGGTTCGGCGTTGACATGGCGCACGATGGTCATCGAGATGATGCGGTCGCCGCCGGCAAGCGTGATGCCGCGCACGCCGATCGAGTTGCGGCCGGCAAAGACCCGGACGTCGTCGACGGAGAAGCGGATGCACTGGCCGAGCGCGGTCGTCAGCAACACGTCGTCATCTTCGGTGCAGGTCTCGACAGAGAGGATTTCGTCGCCCTCCTCCTCGAGCTTCATGGCGATCTTGCCGTTGCGGTTGACCTGGACGAAGTCCGACAGCTTGTTGCGGCGAACCGTGCCGCGCGTCGTCGAGAACATGACGTCGAGATTGTCCCAGCTCGTCTCGTCCTCGGGTAATGGCAGGATCGTGGTGATGCGCTCGCCGGGTGCGAGCGGCAGCATGTTGATCAGCGCCTTGCCGCGCGAGGTCGGCGTGCCGATCGGCAGGCGCCAGACCTTCTCCTTGTAGACGATGCCACGCGAGGAGAAGAACAGCACTGGCGTATGGGTATTGACGACGAATAGCCGGCTAACGAAATCTTCGTCGCGCGTGGTCATGCCGGAGCGACCTTTGCCACCACGGCGCTGGGCGCGGTAAGTGGTGAGTGGCACGCGCTTGATATAACCGAGATGCGAGACGGTGACGACCATGTCCTCGCGGGCGATCAGGTCCTCGTCGTCCATTTCGAGGCCGCCATCGACGATCTCGGTGCGGCGCGGCGTGCCGAACTCGTCCCGGACGGCGAGAAGTTCGTCCTTGACGATGGTCTGGATGCGGACGCGCGAGGAGAGAATATCGAGGTAATCCTTGATTTCCTCGCCGATCTTGTTGAGTTCGTCGCCGATTTCGTCGCGGCCAAGGGCCGTCAGGCGGGCGAGGCGCAGTTCGAGGATGGCGCGCGCCTGCTCTTCCGACAGATTGTAGGTCAGGTCGTCATTGATGCGATGGCGCGGATCGTCAATCAGACGGATCAGGCTTTCGACATCTGCCGCCGGCCAGCGGCGGGTCATCAGCTCTTCGCGGGCCGACTGCGGATCGGGCGCCTGGCGGATGACGCGGATGACCTCGTCGATATTGGCGACGGCAATGGCGAGACCGACCAACACGTGGGCGCGGTCACGCGCCTTGCGCAGCAGGAATTTCGTTCTCCGGCTAACGACTTCTTCGCGGAACGAGACGAAAGCGCGCAGCATGTCGAGCAGCGTCAGCTGTTCGGGCTTGCCGCCGTTCAGCGCCACCATGTTGCAGCCGAAGGACGTCTGCAGCGGCGTATAGCGATAAAGCTGGTTGAGGATGACCTCGGCATTGGCATCGCGCTTCAGTTCGACGACGACGCGATACCCCTGGCGGTCGGATTCGTCGCGCAGATCGGAGATGCCTTCGATGCGCTTGTCGCGCACCAGCTCGGCCATCTTCTCGATCATCGTCGCCTTGTTCACCTGATAGGGAATCTCGGTGATGATGATCTGCTCGCGGTCACCGCGCATCGGCTCGATGGCAGCGACGCCGCGCATGATGACGGAGCCGCGGCCGGTCTCATAAGCCGAGCGGATGCCGGCACGGCCGAGGATCTTCGCGCCCGTCGGGAAATCGGGGCCGGGAATGATCTGGATCAGTTCCGGCAGCTCGATTGCCGGATCGTCGATCAGTGCGATGCAGCCGTCGATGACTTCGGAGAGATTGTGCGGCGGGATGTTGGTCGCCATGCCGACGGCGATGCCGCCGGCGCCGTTGACGAGCAGGTTCGGGAACTTGGCGGGCACCACGACCGGCTCGGAGAGCGTGCCGTCGTAGTTGTCGCGGAAATCGACGGTTTCCTTGTCGAGATCGTCGAGCAGCGAATGGGCAGCCTTTTCGAGGCGGCATTCGGTATAACGTTCGGCCGCCGGCGGATCACCATCGACCGAGCCGAAATTGCCCTGGCCGTCGATCAGCGGCAGCCGCAGCGACCAGGGCTGCGCCATGCGGGCGAGCGCATCATAGATCGCGGAATTGCCGTGCGGATGGAATTTACCCATCACGTCACCGGTGACGCGGGCGCATTTGACGTATTTCTTGTTCCAGTCGATGCCAAGCTCGGACATGCCGTAGAGGATGCGCCGGTGCACGGGCTTGAGGCCGTCGCGCACGTCGGGCAGCGCGCGGCTGACGATGACGCTCATGGCGTAATCGAGATACGACCGCTGCATTTCCTCCATGATGGAGATGGGCTCGATGCCTGGCGGGAGCTTCCCGCCGCCGGGGGGTGTTTGCTCAGTCAAAACAGATCACGATCTCTTCTAGAATCACTTGAAGATTTATAGCGGAAAGCCTGTTCCCGCGCCAATTTCACAGCGCGTTTTGAACAGGCTTTTGCGGCTTAAAGACGGTAAAACATGCAAGTTGCGCGGCCGGACCGGACAAATCCGCCGCGGGCCGCCGCGGGATATTTGCCAAATCGGAATCCCCGCTTCACAATCATAAAAACCACGCACTCATATGGGGTTCCGGAGAGCCGATGGCAAGCGCCGACCAATTGATCAACGCCTTCACGACGCTGCTCGTCACCATCGATCCGCCGGGGCTCGCACCGATCTTTCTGGGCCTGACGACAGGCATGAGCCGCAGTGAGCGCACGCAGGTGGCGCTGCGTGGCTCGACCATCGCCTTCATCATCCTCGCCGTCTTCGCGCTGTTCGGCGCCGGCGTGCTCAGCGTGCTCGGGATTTCGATCGGCGCCTTCCGCATCGCCGGCGGGCTGCTGCTCTTCTGGATCGCCTTCGAGATGGTTTTCGAGAAGCGCCAGGACCGCAAGGAGAAGGCCACCGAGGTGGCGATCACCAAGGATCATATCGAGAATATCGCCGTCTTTCCCCTCGCCTTGCCGCTGATCGCCGGCCCGGGCGCGATCTCGGCGACGATCCTGCTTGCCGGCACGCTGGCGACATCCGTCGGAAAGGCGCAACTGATTGGCGTCCTTGCCGCCAATCTGTTGCTGACCTTCCTCATGCTGCTCGTCGCTGAACGGCTGGACCGTTTCCTCGGCGTCACCGGCCGGGCGATCCTCACACGGCTTCTCGGCGTCATCCTCGCCGCCCTCGCCGCACAATTCGTCGTCGACGGCGCGAAATCGGCGCTCAATCTCATCAGCGCGACGCCGCATTGAAAAAACTTGAGCGCCCTCCAATCTAAGCTTCGAGAAGTGCGAACGCCTCATCCGGTGTTTCAGGAACCTGCTTCATAGCCAAAGCGCGCACGATAGCTCTCGTCAACTCGCGAAAAATATCTATCGACGAACCTATGTCCGAATGTGCCATGCGATCAAAAGAGAGAATTCCAAAACTGGGTAATGCACCCTCACTAAGATCCTCTATCCCCTTGAAAAGGCCCGGAATGTATTCCGCGGCAAATCCGGTAAGCACTTTGTCGTAACTTGGAGCAAGTGATAGGGACCAACTCTCTCCTTTGGTACGTTCAATTGGGACATTCACCTGCAGACCTTGCGTTTTAATGGACTGATCCAGGGTGACTGACAGCAGACCATATACAGTTAGGCCTCCAACCGGCCGAGCTATTTCCGCTGCAACGCTCTTCCGATGAGGAGTGCCTTCTCCGCTGACAAAAACTTTACTCTCCCACAGATGGCATCGAGTTGAATCCATCGACGGCGGGGCCTGGTCCAACCAAAGTCGGAGGCGCGTACCGGAAGGTTTCTTAAAGATGTGGCAGCTCATTCAGAAATTCCCCAAAATGGTGCGAAATCATTCAGGCGGATGCGGTCTGAATCATCTGCCGCGAAATCAAAGAAAAAGAGCATGACGCCATCCAAGGCATCATGCTCTCTCATGTCTTTCACAAAGCCAGGAAAGGCTGCCGATCAGAACGGGATATCGTCGTCGAGATCCCGCGAGAAGTTGCCGCCGCCGCCACCGCCGCGGCTCGGCGATGAGGAGGGTGCCGGGGCACCGTAATCGTCGCCATAATCGTTGCCGCCAGCGGCACTGCCACGGCCGCCGCTCGCGCCGCCGCCTTCACCGCGGCCGTCGAGCATCGTCAGCGTCGAACCGAAGCCCTGCAGCACCACCTCCGTGCTGTAGCGATCCTGGCCCTGCTGGTCCTGCCACTTGCGGGTCTGCAGCTGGCCTTCGATATAGAGCTTGGCGCCCTTCTTCACATATTGCTCGACGACCTTGCAGAGACCTTCGTTGAAGACGACGACAGTGTGCCATTCGGTCTTCTCACGGCGCTCGCCGGAATTGCGATCGCGCCACGTCTCCGAGGTCGCGATACGAAGATTGGCGATCGGCCGGCCATCCTGAGTGCGGCGGATTTCGGGGTCTGCACCGACGTTTCCAACCAGAATTACCTTATTCACGCTTCCAGCCATACTTCTCACCCTGCCTGCCGCCCTGCCCGGCGGCGTTTAATCGATCGGCGCACCTTAAACCATCACGGACCGCCGATGCGCATGGGCGGCATTTAATCCACATGTTTATCCATCAGAAAGCCGCATGCATTCATCAGGAATTTTGTTCTTTATTTGTTCTAGTTTATCCGTATGATCCTGTCAACAGAATCGAAAACCTTGAGCCCTTGCGGATATTCAGCCTCGACTCGCCCGTCGGCATCACTAAATAAGGGCTGTCATCCAGAAAACCAAAGCAGAGACGATGAGCGAACTGAAGACGATCTCCATCCGCGGCGCGCGCGAGCATAATCTCAAGAGCATCGATCTCGATCTGCCGCGTAACAAGCTGATCGTCATGACCGGGCTGTCGGGTTCCGGCAAATCCTCGCTCGCCTTCGACACGATCTATGCCGAGGGCCAGCGGCGCTATGTCGAGAGCCTATCGGCCTATGCCCGGCAATTCCTCGAAATGATGCAGAAGCCCGACGTCGACCAGATCGACGGCCTGTCACCGGCGATCTCGATCGAGCAGAAGACCACCTCGCGCAACCCGCGCTCGACGGTCGGCACCGTGACCGAGATCTACGACTATATGCGCCTGCTCTTTGCCCGCGTCGGCGTTCCCTATTCGCCGGCGACCGGCCTGCCGATCGAGAGCCAGACCGTCAGCCAGATGGTCGACCGCATCCTCGATTTCGGCGAGGGCACCCGTCTTTATATTCTCGCGCCGCTCGTGCGCGGGCGCAAGGGCGAATACAAGAAGGAACTGGCGGAGCTGATGAAGAAAGGCTTCCAGCGCGTCAAGGTCGACGGCCAGTTCTACGAGATCGCCGAGGCGCCGGTGCTCGACAAGAAATACAAGCACGACATCGACGTGGTGGTCGACCGTATCGTCGTGCGCTCGGATGTCTCGGCGCGGCTGGCGGACAGTCTGGAGACCTGCCTAAAGCTCGCCGACGGGCTGGCGGTCGCCGAATTCGCCGACAAGCCGCTGCCGCCGGAAGAGACCTCGGCCGGCGGCTCGGCCAACAAGTCGCTGAACGAGACGCATGAACGCGTGCTGTTTTCGGAGAAATTCGCCTGCCCGGTCTCCGGCTTCACCATTCCCGAGATCGAACCCAGGCTGTTCTCCTTCAACAACCCCTTCGGCGCCTGCCCGACCTGCGACGGCCTCGGCGCCCAGCAGAAGATCGATCCGGATCTGATCGTGCCCGAGCCGGAGCGGACGCTGCGCGACGGGGCGATCGCGCCCTGGGCCAAGTCGACCTCGCCCTACTACAACCAGACGCTGGAAGCGCTCGGCAAACATTACGGCTTCAAGCTCGGCACCCGCTGGAACGATCTTTCCGACGAGGCCAAGGACGTCATCCTCAACGGCACCAACGACAAGATCGAGTTCCATTATGCCGACGGCGCCCGCTCCTATACGACCCAGAAGAATTTCGAGGGCATCATCACCAATCTCGAGCGGCGCTGGAAAGAGACCGATTCCGCCTGGGCGCGCGAGGACATCGAGCGCTTCATGTCGGCGGCCCCCTGCCCGGCCTGCAACGGCTTCCGCCTGAAGCCAGAGGCGCTTGCGGTGAAGATCGACACGCTGCATATCGGCGAAGTGACTGGTATGTCGATCCGCGTCGCCCGTGACTGGTTCGAGACACTGCCGGCAAGCTTCAATGCCAAGCAGAACGAGATCGCCGTGCGCATCCTCAAGGAGATCCGTGACCGGCTGCGCTTCCTCAACGATGTCGGCCTGGAATATCTCAGCCTTTCGCGCAATTCCGGCACACTGTCGGGCGGCGAGAGCCAGCGCATCCGGCTTGCCTCGCAGATCGGCTCAGGGCTGACGGGCGTGCTTTACGTGCTCGACGAACCGTCGATCGGCCTGCATCAGCGCGACAATGCCCGGCTGCTCGACACGCTGAAGCACCTGCGCGACATCGGCAACACCGTCATCGTCGTCGAACATGACGAGGATGCGATCCTGTCGGCCGACGACGTCGTCGATATCGGCCCGGCGGCCGGCATTCACGGCGGAGAGGTCATCGCCCATGGTACGCCGCAGGACATCATGGACAGTCCGAACTCGCTGACCGGCAAATATCTCTCCGGCGAACTCGGCGTTCCCGTTCCCGACGAGCGCCGCAAGCCGAAGAAGGGCCGCGAGATCAAGGTGGTCGGGGCGCGCGGCAACAATCTGAAGAACGTCACGGCGTCGATCCCGCTCGGTGTGTTCACGGCGGTGACCGGCGTTTCCGGCGGCGGCAAATCCACCTTCCTGATCGAGACGCTCTATAAATCGGCAGCACGCCGCGTCATGGGCGCGCGTGAAAACCCGGCCGATCACGATCGCATCGACGGCTTCGAGCATATCGACAAGGTGATCGACATCGACCAGTCGCCGATCGGCCGCACGCCGCGCTCGAACCCGGCGACCTATACCGGCGCCTTCACGCCGATCCGCGACTGGTTCGCCGGTCTGCCGGAGGCGAAGGCACGCGGCTATCAGCCGGGCCGCTTCTCCTTCAACGTCAAGGGCGGACGCTGCGAGGCCTGCCAGGGCGATGGTGTCATCAAGATCGAGATGCACTTCCTGCCCGATGTCTACGTCACCTGCGACGTCTGCCACGGCAAGCGCTATAACAGAGAGACGCTCGATGTCACCTTCAAGCAGAAGTCGATTGCCGAGGTGCTCGACATGACGGTGGAGGAAGGCGTCGATTTCTTCGCGGCCGTGCCTGCCGTGCGCGACAAGCTGCAATCGCTGAAGGATGTCGGTCTCGGTTATATCAAGGTCGGCCAGCAGGCGAATACGCTCTCGGGCGGCGAGGCGCAGCGCGTCAAGCTTGCCAAGGAGCTGTCGAAACGCTCGACGGGGCGCACGCTCTACATTCTCGATGAACCCACGACCGGCCTGCATTTCCACGACGTCGCCAAGCTGCTCGAAATGCTGCACGAACTGGTCAATCAGGGTAACTCGGTGGTGGTGATCGAGCACAATCTCGAAGTCATCAAGACGGCCGACTGGGTGCTCGATTTCGGCCCCGAAGGCGGCGACGGCGGCGGTGAGATCGTCGCAACCGGTACGCCGGAAGCGATCGTCAAGGAAAAGCGGTCCTATACCGGACAGTTCCTGAAGGAATTGCTGGAACGGCGGCCGGCGAAGAAGGCGGTTGCGGCAGAATGACGATGAGGCCAGCGTCGCCCGATGATCTGGAAACGATCGCGACGCTGACGTCAGCCGCTTATCGGCCCTATAGCGAACTGTTCGGCGCTCCGCCGATGCCGGTGACGGAGGATTACACGCCGCGGATCGAACGCGGCGAGGTCTGGCTCTGCGAGATCGGCGGGCAAACGGCTGGCCTGGTGGTCGTCGAGCAGCATTCCGATCACCTCATGCTGTTCAGCATCGCGGTCTCGCCGGCGTTTCAGGGTGCCGGGCATGGACTGGCGATGCTGCGCTGGCTGGAGGGCAAGGCACGGGAATGGGCCGTGCCGGAGATCCGGCTCTACACGAATGCGCGGATGGAGCGGAATATCGCGCTCTACAGCGCCTTCGGGTTTCAGGAAACGGGTCGCCGGCCGAACCCTTATCGGCCAGGATGGACGCTCGTCGACATGACGAAAGAGATCAATGCGGCCTGAGCGGCTGCAAATGGGGAGGACGACATGACGAAATCCGGCACTATCCGCACCGGCATCGGCGGCTGGACCTTCGAGCCCTGGCGCGGGCATTTCTTTCCCGAGAGCCTGAAACAGAAGGACGAGCTGAATTATGCCAGCCGCCAGCTGAAGGTCATCGAGGTCAACGGCACCTATTACAGCACGCAGAAGCCTGCGGTCTTCGCCAAATGGGCGGCTGACGTGCCCGACGGTTTCATCTTTTCGCTGAAGGCGACGCGTTTCGTCACCAATCGGCGGGTGCTTGGCGAAGCCGGTGAATCGATGGAGCGGTTTCTGTCATCGGGCATTAGCGAACTCGGCGATCATCTAGGGCCGCTGCTCTGGCAGTTCGCGCCGACGAAGAGGTTCGATGCAGACGATTTCGAAGCCTTCCTGAAGCTGCTGCCGGCAAAACAGGACGGGCTGACGCTGCGCCACGTGGTCGAGGTACGGCACGATTCCTTCAAGGTGCCGGAGTTCGTGGCGCTGCTTTCGAAATACGGCGTGGCTCCTGTTTGCGCTGAACATTTCGAATATCCGATGATCGCCGACGTGACGGCCGATTTCGTCTATATCAGGCTGCAGAAGGGCTCGGACGATATTCCGACCTGCTACCCGGAAAAGGACCTGAAGGCCTGGGCAGGCCGGCTGGAAACCTGGGCCGAGGGCAAGGTTCCTGATGATCTGCCGCTGATCGATGGAGATCGCAAGGTGAAGACCGAGCCACGCGACGTCTTCGCTTTCATGATCCATGAGGGCAAGGTCAATGCGCCGCACGGGGCGATCGCCCTGCAGCAGGCGCTGGCGAAATAGGCGAGGCATCGTGACATTGTGGGTATCACATCGTCGGTCACGCATTCCATGAGGCTGGATATGACGCCTTGCTCGTCGATGGACTCTGGCTTTATTTTTTCCCGTCCGCCAGCGCCTCTTTCCGCCGGCGCGGCAGGAGCGATTTGAGGTACCGCCATATCGGCGAGACTGCGTAGCCTGTGACCGGAATTGCGATCAAGCCGGCGACGATACCGACGATGCCCGCGCCTGCGGCCTCGACGACCCAGCGCAGCACCGATGCCAGAACGGGAACTGCATGCGCCGTCGCCTCACCGGCATCATGGATCAGATGCGCAAGGCCGCTGATGCCATAGGCTTCGAGGCCATGAACGATGATGCCGCCGCCGACCCAGATCATGGCGGCAGTTCCGACGATGCCGAGCACTTTCAGAAAATAAGGCATGCCTGTGACAAGCCCCTTCCCGATCGAACGCAAGAAGGCGCCCATCGGAGATGGCGTCCGCACACGCGCCAGCATCAGACCCAGATCATCGGCCTTCACGATAAGCGCCACGCCGCCATAGACCATGATCGTGATCCCCAGTCCAACGACGGCAAGGATGAGGGCCTGCGTGAACATGCTGCCTGACGGCACCGCGGCGAGCGTAATCGCCATGATTTCGGCCGACAGGATGAAATCCGTCTTGATTGCGCCGGCAACCTTCTCGTCTTCCATCGATTTGGCATCGAGGCTTGTCGTCTCGAGTGACGATTCATGGGCATGGGCTGCATGCGGCAGCACCAGTTCGTAGACTTTTTCCACCCCCTCGTAGCAGAGATAAAGCCCGCCGATCATCAGCAACGGCGTGATCGCCTGCGGTGCGACAAGGCTCAGGATCAGTGCTGCCGGAAGCAGGATCAGAAGCTTGTTCTTCAGCGAGCCGAGCGTGATCTTGCCGATGATCGGCAATTCGCGTGCTGCCGAAAATCCGGTGACGTAGCGGGGCGTGACTGCGGCATCATCAATGACGACGCCAGCCGCTTTCGCGCCTGCTTTGGCAGCCTGGCCAGCAATATCGTCGAGCGACGCCGCAGCCACCTTGGCCAATGCCGCGATATCATCAAGAAGGGCGATCAGGCCAATACTCATTCGAGCCTCCGTTGAGAAGACAGACTTACGCAGCAAAAAACGGAAAGCCCGTCAACGAGACGTGGCATACTCCGCCGGGAAGATGCACGCAAGGACAGCGACGACAATGGCCGTTCTTCAGCCGGCATCGGGGTCAACCCGCCCTCGTCCAACGGAGGACAGACCTGCCCGTTCCCGTTTCTGCGAAACTGCGACAGAACACTCTGGCCGCATTTACAATTGTAAAACAACCCAGCCTGCGCCACGGCCACACATGTCGGGTGACGATGCGGACTACTTCTGCGTTCGAGGTGCAGGAGGCCAGCGGCGGGCAGATCCGTCAGATGGCCGGATCCGCGACGTCCGCGCTCATCAATCCCGGCCCGTGCGGAGGCGCTAGCGCATCGGCCCGAAATCGGAATCGATTGCCGGAAAGCACGATGCGAGGATTGAAAGAGTTGGAGCGTCCTTCGTGCGTCCGTAAGGACGCACGGCGCTCTAAAGCGGCAATACTTCGGCCGCAAGCTCCTCTGCCGTCAGCCCCTTGCCGGCGCGTTGACCTGCCTCGCCATGCAGCCAGACGCCGGCAGCCGCGGCCTCGAAGGCCGGCAGGCCCTGGGCGAGCAATCCACCAATGATACCGGCAAGCACGTCGCCGGAACCGGCGGTGGCAAGCCAGACGGGAGCGTTGGTATTGATGAGCGCACGACCGTCTGGCGCGGCGATGACGGTATCGGCGCCTTTGTAGATAATCGCGGCATTGGCGCGGCGGGCGGCGGCCAAGGCCTTGTCCACCTTGCCGAGCGCGTCGTCGCCGCCGATATCGGGAAAGAGCCGCGCGAATTCGCCTTCGTGCGGCGTCAGCACCAGACGCGGCTCACCCCGGAAAAGATCAAACAGCTGTTGTGGATCGTCCTTGAACGAGGAGATGCCGTCGGCATCGAGCACCAGATGGCGATCGGCAAGGGCCGAGACGAAGCCGCGCGCCCTGGCGCCGATGCCGAAACCGGGGCCGAGGACGAAGGTCTGCAGCCGCTTGTCGGAGAGCCAGTCGCCGAGGTCGACCTCGTCGTCGATGGCATGCAGCATGACGGCGGTGAGATGCGCAGCATTGGCGGCCGTCGCCGCGCGGGGGGATGCGATCGTCACCAGGCCGGCGCCGGCCTTCAGGCCCGAGATCGCCGACATGCGCGCAGCACCCGTCTTGTCGGCCTCGCCTGAGAAGACGACCAGATGACCGCGCTTGTATTTGTGGGTTTCCAGCTGCTCGGCCGGCAATACGCGCTTCCAGGCATCCGGTGTGTTCTCGGCGATGACACCGCCCGCCTCAGCCCTGATGATACGGGCGGGGATACCGATGTCGAAGACCTCCAATTCACCGCAAAGCTCCCTGCCCGGCATCAGCAGATGGCCGGGCTTACGGGTCATGAAGGTGATGGTGTCGCGGGCCCGGAAGGCAGCACCCAGCACCTTGCCGGTACGACCATCGAGGCCGGAGGGCAGATCGATGGCGAGCACGGGAATAGCGGCCTCGGTGACGCGGCCGATCAGCGCGCGCACATCGGCCGGCACCTCGCGGCCAAGCCCCGCCCCGAACAGGCCATCGATGACGATGTCGCCGGTTTCGGGCCGATAGAGGTCGAGGTTTTGCCCCTGGAGTACGCAACCGGCTTGGGCACGGGCGGCATCGCCCTTCAGCCTGGAGGGATCGCCGAGGTGAAAGAGCGCCACCCTCGCCCCGCTCTCCTGCAGATGACGCGCTGCGACATAGGCGTCGCCGCCATTGTTGCCGGGTCCGCAGAAGACGACGAAGCGCAACGCTCCGGGATGAAGGCGCAGAGCCGCGGCCGCGGCCGCGGCACCTGCCCTCTCCATCAGGCCGAAGGAGTCGATGCCGGATGCGGCCGCAGCCGTATCGACGGCGGCCATTTCGGCAGGCGTGAGAAGAAGGTCGGACAGATGTTTGATCATCACCCTATTCAATCAAAAAACGCCTAAAAAACAACCGCCTGAAATACCAAAGATGAGGACGCAATTTAAGCATTTGCCTATATTTTCATCGCCTTGAGATGTGTATTCGCAGTTGCGAAAATACCTGACTTTTTCTGTTTCGGATGTGATTTTGATCAGAGACAATGTTTTTTCACCTGTTCTGCCCCCAAAACGACATGGAATTCCCTGCAAACGCGCCGGTTTTGACAGAATCGACGTCTTTTTTCGATAAGATGGATTTCAAACTGGCACGATATCTGCATCATATCCCGCGAGCGGGAAAATTCCTGCCATAACAAGAGAAGCGGAGAGACATTTTCTCATGAAAAAGATCGAAGCGATCATTAAGCCTTTCAAGCTGGACGAAGTGAAGGAAGCCCTTCAGGAAGTTGGCCTGCAGGGTATCACGGTCACGGAAGCCAAGGGTTTCGGCCGTCAGAAGGGCCACACGGAACTCTACCGCGGAGCTGAATACGTCGTCGATTTCCTGCCGAAGGTCAAAGTCGAGGTCGTACTGGCCGACGAGAACGCGGAGGCCGTCATCGATGCGATCCGCAAGGCGGCGCAGACTGGCCGCATCGGCGACGGAAAGATCTTCGTCTCCAATATCGAAGAGGTTATCCGCATCCGCACCGGCGAGACCGGCATCGATGCCATCTGACCACTTTGCCAATCGCGCAAAGTCCGTTACCGTCATCGCCGACCTACACCGTCATCGCAAATCGGAGGAAACTCATTAATGGCGACCGCAAGCGAAATTCTGAAGCAGATCAAGGAGAACGACGTAAAGTTCGTCGATCTGCGTTTCACCGACCCGAAGGGCAAGCTGCAGCATGTGACGATGGACGTGGTCTGCGTCGACGAAGACATGTTCGCTGACGGCGTGATGTTCGACGGCTCCTCGATCGGCGGCTGGAAGGCCATCAACGAGTCCGACATGGTGCTGATGCCCGACACCGAAACGGTGCATATGGACCCGTTCTTCGCCCAGTCGACCATGGTCATCGTCTGCGATATCCTCGATCCGGTCTCCGGCGAGGCCTATAACCGCGATCCGCGCGGCACCGCCAAGAAGGCCGAAGCCTATCTCAAGGCATCCGGCATCGGCGATACGGTCTTCGTCGGCCCGGAAGCCGAATTCTTCGTCTTCGACGACGTCAAGTACAAGGCCGATCCTTACAATACCGGCTTCAAGCTCGATTCGACCGAATTGCCGTCGAATGACGACACCGATTACGAGACCGGGAACCTCGGCCATCGCCCGCGCGTCAAGGGCGGCTATTTCCCGGTTCCCCCGGTCGACAGCGCCCAGGACATGCGTTCGGAAATGCTGACGGTGCTCTCCGAAATGGGCGTCGTCGTCGAAAAGCATCACCATGAAGTCGCTGCCGCCCAGCACGAACTCGGCATCAAGTTCGATACGCTGGTGCGCAACGCCGACAAGATGCAGATCTACAAATATGTCGTGCACCAGGTTGCCAACGCCTATGGCAAGACGGCGACCTTCATGCCGAAGCCGATCTTCGGCGACAACGGCTCGGGCATGCATGTGCACCAGTCGATCTGGAAGGGCGGTAAGCCGACCTTTGCCGGCGACGAATATGCTGGCCTCTCCGAGAGCTGCCTGTTCTATATCGGCGGCATCATCAAGCATGCCAAGGCGATCAACGCCTTCACCAATCCGTCGACGAACTCCTACAAGCGTCTCGTCCCAGGTTACGAAGCCCCTGTGCTGCTTGCCTATTCGGCCCGCAACCGCTCGGCTTCCTGCCGCATTCCGTTCGGCTCCAACCCGAAGGCCAAGCGCGTCGAAGTCCGCTTCCCGGATCCGACCGCCAACCCCTACCTCGCCTTTGCCGCCATGCTGATGGCCGGCCTCGACGGCATCAAGAACAAGATCCATCCCGGCAAGGCCATGGACAAGGATCTCTACGACCTGCCGCCGAAGGAATTGAAGAAGATCCCGACCGTCTGCGGCTCACTGCGCGAAGCGCTCGAAAGCCTCGACAAGGACCGCAAGTTCCTGACAGCCGGCGGCGTCTTCGACGACGATCAGATCGATGCCTTCATCGAACTGAAGATGGCTGAGGTGATGCGTTTCGAAATGACGCCGCACCCGGTCGAATACGACATGTACTATTCGGCCTGATCGGGCTCTAAACACAGAAAGTCCCGGCCCGCCGGGGCTTTCGCCTCCCAGGTCATGGACGGCAAATGGCGAGGATATGGCGTTCATGTGACGAACGGCGCGCAAAATCTTGATTTGCGCGGCACCAATCACCAAATTTGGTGATGAAAGGAAGTCGTACCATGAAAGAAAGAGTAGCAAAGTTCAGTATCGGCGAAGTGGTTCGGCACAAGGTTTTTCCGTTTCGCGGCGTCATCTTCGACGTTGATCCTGAGTTCGCGAATACGGAGGAATGGTGGAATTCCATTCCGGCCGAGGTGCGCCCGAGCAGAGACCAGCCCTTCTATCACCTGCTCGCCGAAAATGACGAAAGCGAATATGTCGCCTATGTCTCCGAGCAGAACCTGATGAACGACGAAAGCGGCACGCCGCTTCGCAACCCGCAGATCTACCAGATTTTCGATCAGGCCCCGTCAGGGCAGTTCAAACCCAAGATGAGCTTCGCCCACTAACTCAATCACGCCGATCGTTGAATCAGGGCCTCGCTTCTCCCGGCGAGGCCTTTTTTTGCGCAACAAAAAACCCGGCGCAAGGCCGGGTTTCTGTTTAGAGATGATGGCAGGATTACTGCGCCTTGGCTGCCTTCTGGGCGTCTTCCAGCTTCTTGCGAGCTTCCTCGGCCTTCTTCTGCATGCTGTCCTGCAGGCTGCGCTGGCTTTCAGCGAGCTTGGATTCGGAAACCGGTTCGCCGTCATAAGCACCGGTGAAGCCTTCAAGCGAAATCTTGATCGGGTTCGGAGCGCGGCGGAAGTTGATCGAGGTGAAGATTACGTCGCTGCCCTTCTTGAGGCTGGCGATCATCGCGTCGGTCAATGGAATTTCGGCGGTGCACTTGTCCGGCAGGCAGACAGCGTAGTCGAGTTTCTGGCCCTTGCCGCCGTCGATCTGCATGATGACGCCGGGAGGAACAAGGCGTGCCGTGGGAACCGAGACCTGCAGGAGCTTGCGGTTGATCTTGCCGGAAACCGAGATCAGGCCGACGGCCGTAACGAGCTGGCCGCCATTGGCGAGGATCAGGTTCTGGACAACACAGATGTCGTTGTCTTCCTGCTTGCTGCAGGTCTTGTACCAGCCGAGCTTCGGCGCTCCTGCGGCCTGTGCCGGGGCATCGGCCGGAGCCTGCGCCGCCGCATCCTGTGCGAAGGAGGAGACCGGAGCCGAAGCGCCGAACACCACCGCCAGAACGGACAGTGCTGCCCGCATTTTCTTTTCAGACTTGAACATCATAACGAATTCCGTCTCCTGATATCCGTTCGGGGCAGCGTCTTGCCGCCCCAACCATCGGGTCGTTCGGCACTCCACCTCTTAAAAAAATAAGGCAAATGCATGACCCCGAAACTTCGGGTTCACCTGTTACATCGCAGCGTTCAAGATATCCAGCATTTCTTTGGCAATTTGAGGTGCATTTCGTCGCGATGCCAAAGAAATCGCCGCTCCGTGTTGGAATCGATCGACCCCATGATAATCTCCGCGGTGAATCATGCCCGTTTTCACGGATCAAGGATTGCCGAATGCTCCGGATCGTCGTCCCCCTCGTCCTCTCGCTGCTGTGCGGCACTGTCGCCGCCGAGCCGCTGCATGGCATCGCGATGCACGGCGAGCCAGCTTTGCCGCCGGACTACAAACACTTCCCTTACGTCAATCCCGACGTGAAAAAGGGCGGCAAGATCACCTACGGCGTCGTCGGCACCTTCGACAGCCTCAATCCGTTCATCCTGAAGAGCATGCGCACGACGGCGCGCGGCATGTGGGATCCGGACTACGGCAATCTCGTCTACGAATCGCTGATGCAGCGTTCCAGGGACGAGCCCTTCACGCTCTACGGCCTGCTCGCCGAAACGGTCGAATGGGACGACGACCGGAGCTTCATTCAGTTCAACCTCAATCCGAAGGCGAAATGGGCCGATGGCCAGCCGGTGACGCCCGAGGATGTGATGTTCACCTTCGAGCTGATGCGCGACAAGGGTCGTGTGCCCTTCGCCAACCGCCTCAACGTCGTCGCCAAGATGGAGAAGGTCGGCGAGCGCAGTGTGCGTTTCACCTTCAACGAGAAGGCCGACCGGGAGACGCCGCTGATCTTCGGCTTATTCCCGGTGCTGCCGAAACATGCGATCGATCCGGTAACCTTCGACCGTTCGTCGCTGACGCCGCCGGTCGGCTCCGGTCCCTACAAGGTGAAGACGGTGAAGCCCGGCGAGAGCATCACCTATGAGCGCGATCCGAACTACTGGGGCAAGGACATTCCCGCCAAGGTCGGCACCGACAATTACGACCAGATCACCGTCCAGTATTTCCTGCAGGATACGACGCTGTTCGAGGCCTTCAAGAAGGGCGATGTCGACATCTATCCCGACGGCAATCCCGGTCATTGGGCCAATGCCTATAATTTCCCCGCCGTCACCTCGGGGGCTGTGGTCAAGGACGTGTTCACACCAAAACTGCCAAGCGGCATGCTCGGCTTCGTGTTCAACACGCGCCGGCCGATCTTTGCCGATCCCAAGGTGCGCGAAGGCCTGTCGCTGGTGTTCGATTTCGAATGGGCGAACAAGAATCTCTATTCCGGCGCCTACAAACGCACCCAGAGCTTCTGGCAGAATTCCGAGCTGTCGAGTTTCGGGGTTCCCGCCAATGCGGCCGAGCTTGCCCTGCTCGGGCCGATCAAGGACAAAATTGCGCCGGAGATTCTCGACGGCACCTACAAGCTGCCGGTCACTGACGGCTCCGGCCGCGACCGTAATGTGCTGAAGCAGGCCGTCGAGCAACTGAAACTGGGCGGCTATACGATCCAGGGCGGCAAGATGCTCGATGGCTCCGGCCGCCAACTCGCCTTCGAGATCATGACGCAGAATGCCGACCAGGAGAAGCTCGCCGTCGCCTATCAGCGTTCGCTGCAGACCATCGGCATCGCCGCTTCGATCCGCACGGTCGACGATTCGCAGTATCAGAGCCGGACGAACAGCTTCGACTACGACATGATCATGAAGTCCTACACGTCCTCCCTATCGCCTGGAAACGAACAGCTCGGCCGCTGGTCTTCAGCCGCGAAGACCCGCGAGGGCAGCGACAGCTTCGCAGGCGCCGCCGACCCCGATCTCGATGCCTTGATCGATCACCTGCTCAGGGCGCGCTCGGCTGAGGATTTCACCGCGGCGGTGCGCTCCTACGACCGGCTGCTGCTTTCCAGCCATTACGTGCTGCCGCTCTATCATATGGGTCAGCAATGGGTGGCGCGCAGCAAACGCATCGGCCATCCCGACACCGTGCCGCTCTACGGCTACCAGCTGCCGCTATGGTGGGATACGAGCGCCCAATAAGAAGCAGCCGGACCGCCCCGGCTTGAATGTCTCCCTTGGGAGACGCACAGATAAGGAAAATCCTCATGGAGCGTATCACCATCGACGTCGTCTCGGATGTCGTCTGCCCCTGGTGCTATCTCGGCAAGGCGCGGCTGGAGCTCGCCATCGCCGAGGTGCAAGACGAGATCGGCGTCGACATCAACTGGCGGCCGTACCGGCTCAATCCCGACTATCCCAAGGAAGGCGTCGACCAGAAGAAGGCGCTGGCTGAGAAGCTCGGCGGCGAGGAGCGCGTGGCGCAGGCGCACAAGATGCTCACTGATTACGGCCGCGAAGTCGGCATCGCCTTCAATTTCGAGGCGATCAAGATCGGCCCGAACACGCTCGACGCCCATCGACTGATCCACTGGGCGATGATCGAAGGCCGCGAGAAGCAGGACAGGGTCGTTGCCGCCCTGTTCAAGGCGAATTTCGAGGAAGGCCGCAATGTCGGCGACCACACCGTGCTGCTCGATATCGCCGAAAAGGCCGGCCTCGACCGTTCGGTCATCGCCTCGCTGCTTGCCTCCGATGCCGATCGCGATCTGATCGTCGCCGAGATCAAGGCAGCGCAGGAGATGGGCGTCAACGGCGTGCCATTCTTCATCTTCGATCAGCAATATGCCGTCAGCGGCGCCCAGATGCCTGACGTGTTGGCAAACGCGTTGCGCGACATCGCCAAGGCGAAGGCCGAGGCGCGATCAGGCCTCAACTGACGTCGACGGCCCCAGCTTCAACCCAGAACCGGAACGCAGCGCACCTCGGTTTTCACCGAATTGGCGATGAAGCATTCTTCATGCGCGCGATGATGCAGAGCTTCGAGTTCGCTCAAGGAGGGCTGCTTTTCGCCGCTGAAAACGACATGCGGTCTCAGCGTCACGACGGTCATGGCAAGGCGGCCTTCGGCATTCTTCTCCATGATGCCCTCGGCGGCATCGGTGTACCTGTCGACGCAAAAGCGCTGTTTCGCTGCGATCGACAGGAACCAGAGCATGTGGCAGCTGGACAGCGAGGCGACGAAGGCCTCTTCCGGATCGACGGCATCCTCGGCCGAATAGGGCAGCGGAACGACATGCGAGGACGAGGATGCCTTCACCTCGATGCCGCCGTCGAAGGTCCAGCGGTGGGCACGGCTGTAGCGATTGTCGGTGAAAGTTTCGCCGTTGCGCTGCCAGGCGATCGTTGCGCCGTATGTTCCCATCTCTATCTCCCTTTTCCACGCAATTCCGGACGCAAAACCGCGGCACAGTTTTGCTGGAATTGCTCTATTTCGCGAGTTCCGCCAATTGCGTCATGATAACAGCAGCGCCCTGCAGGCGTTTTTCCGGCGTCGGCAGGTCGCGGGTCAGGAACAGGCTGTGATCGGGGCGGATCTTCGCCATCGTACCCTGCTTGCCGATATAACCGACGAGGTTTGCCGGGTTGGGGAATTCCTTGTTGCGGAACTGCACGACGACGCCCTTCGGGCCGGCATCGAGCTTTTCGACATTGGCGGTGCGGCAGAGTGATTTGATATAGACGATCTTCAGCAGGTGCTGGACTTCGATCGGCATCGGCCCGAAGCGGTCGATCATCTCGGCGCCAAAGCCGTCGATTTCCTTGAGCTCGGTGATTTCGCCGAGGCGGCGGTAGAGCGCCATACGCAGATGCAGGTCGGGCACGTAGCCTTCCGGGATCATCACCGTCGTACCGACCGATATCTGCGGCGACCAGCCGGTGTCGTGGATCTCGTCGACACCCTTGACCTCGGCAACCGCCTCTTCCAGCATCTGCTGGTAGAGCTCGAAGCCGACCTCCTTGATATGGCCGGACTGCTCCTCGCCGAGCAGATTGCCGGCGCCGCGAATATCGAGGTCGTGGCTTGCCAGCTGGAAGCCGGCGCCAAGCGTATCCAGCGACTGCAGCACCTTGAGACGGCGTTCGGCGGTGGCCGTCAGCACCTTGTTGACCGGCAGGGTGAAGAGCGCGAAGGCGCGCACCTTCGAGCGACCGACGCGGCCGCGCAGCTGATAGAGCTGCGCAAGGCCGAACATATCGGCGCGGTGAACGATCAGCGTGTTGGCTGTAGGCACGTCGAGACCGGATTCGACGATGGTGGTCGACAATAGCACGTCGTAGCGGCCTTCATAAAAGGCGTTCATGATGTCTTCGAGTTCGCCGGCCGGCATCTGGCCATGGGCGATGGCGACCTTCAACTCCGGCACATCCGATTGCAGGAAGGCATGCACGTCCTCGAGGTCGGCAAGCCTGGGGCAGACATAGAAGCTCTGGCCGCCGCGATAATGCTCGCGCATCAGCGTCTCGCGGATGACCAGGCTGTCGAAGGGCGAGATGAAGGTGCGCACCGCCATGCGGTCGACCGGCGGCGTGGTGATCAGCGATAGTTCGCGCACGCCGGTCATGGCAAGCTGCAGCGTGCGCGGGATCGGCGTTGCCGACAGCGTCAGCACGTGCACGTCGCTCTTCAGCTCCTTCAGCCGCTCCTTGTGCTTGACGCCGAAATGCTGCTCCTCGTCGATGACGAGCAGGCCGAGATTGGCGAATTTGATGCCGGCGCCAAGCAGCGCATGGGTGCCGACGACGATATCGGTCTTGCCTTCCGCCACCTCCTTCTTGGTCAGCGCCAGCTCCTTGGCACCGACGAGGCGCGAGGCCTGCTGGATGCGCACCGGCAGACCGCGGAAACGCTCGGAAAAGGTCTTGAAATGCTGGCGGGAAAGCAGCGTCGTCGGCACGACGACGGCGACCTGGGCGCCGTTCATCGCCGCGACGAAAGCGGCGCGCAGCGCCACTTCGGTCTTGCCGAAACCGACGTCGCCGCAGACGAGGCGATCCATCGGCCGGCCAGCGCCGAGATCGGAGCGCACCGCCTCAATGGCGTTATCCTGGTCCTCGGTCTCGTCATAGGGGAAGCGGGCGGCGAATTCGTCGTAAAGGCCTTCAGGCGTCGTCAGCATCGGCGCATGGCGCGTCAGGCGCTCGGCGGCGATGCGGATCAGCGCATCGGCCATGTCGAGCAGGCGCTTCTTGAGCTTGGCCTTGCGCATCTGCCAGGCGCCGCCACCGAGCTTGTCGAGCTGGGCTTCGGTGCCCTCGCCGCCATAGCGCGAAAGCAGATCGATGTTCTCGACCGGCAGGAACAGCTTGGCCTCGTCGGCATATTGCAGTTCGAGGCAGGCATGCGGAGCACCAGCGGCCTCGATGGTCCTCAGCCCTATAAAGCGGCCGATGCCGTGTTCGGCGTGGACGACGATCGAGCCTTCGTCGAGGCCCCCAACTTCCGAGATGAAATCGGCTGCGCGCTTGCGGCGCTTGGAACGGCGGACCATGCGGTCGCCGAGGATGTCCTGCTCGCCGATGACGACGAGGTCGCCGGCCTCGAAGCCGGCTTCGAGACTGAGCACGGCGGCCGCCGCCTCGCCTCTCGCCAGCGAACCGACATCCTTCAGCGCCTCGATCGGCTTGACCTTTTCCAGGCCGTGTTCGTTCAGCACCTGCAGCAGGCGTTCCAGCGAACCTTCGGTCCAGGCGGTGACCAGCACTTTGGCGCCGGCGGCGCGGCGGTCGGCAATATGCTTGACGACGACGTCGAAGATGTTGATGCGTTCGGCATCGCCGCCGCCCTCAGCATTCGAACGGGCCCAGCGCTGGCCCTGGCGGGCGTCGACATTGACGACCCGCCGCGCCTCGCCCTCATGCTCGTTGAAGGGGCTGATGCGGATCGCACCCAGCGCGTCGAGGGTTTTGACGAAAAGCTTGCTGTCGAGATAGAGCTGGCCCGGCGTCACCGGCTTGTAGGGCGTGCCCTGTGTCATCCCCTTGGCCGGCTGGCCGGAATTCAGGCGGGCGTCGTAATAGTCGAAAACGAGCTTGGAGCGCTCTTCGGCTGCCTCACGCACCGTATGGTCGATGACGATCCGAAAGCCGCTCAAATAGTCGAAGACGGTATCGAGCTTCTCGTAGAAAAGCGGCAGCCAGTGCTCCATGCCGGGGTAACGGCGGCCTTCGGAGACGGCAAGATAGAGCGCGTCGTCGCGTGTGGTCGCGCCGAAAGCGGAGAGGTAATTCTTGCGGAAGCGGCTGATCGTATCCGGGGTCAGCGTCACTTCGCTCATCGGGTTAAGATCGAGGGAGCGCACCTGCCCGGTCGTGCGCTGGCTGGCGGGATCGAAGCTGCGGATGCTCTCCAGCGTATCACCGAAGAAATCGAGGCGGACCGGCTCTTCCGAACCGGGCACGAAGACGTCGAGAATCCCGCCGCGCACAGCATATTCGCCGACCTCGCGAACGGTCGCGACGCGCTCGAAGCCATTGCGTTCCAGACGACCGGCGAGATCGTCCATGCGCAGCTGGTTGCCTGGACGGGCCGAAAAAGTCAGGCTTTCGATGATATCCTGCGGCGCCACCTTCTGCAGCATGGCATTGGCGGTGACGAGCACAATTGCCGCATGCGGCTTCTTGCGATGGGCGATGAGGCCGCCGAGTGCGGCAAGCCGGCGGGCCGAGGTGTCGGCGCTTGGCGAGACGCGGTCATAGGGCAGACAATCCCAGGCCGGCAGGGTGAGAACCGGAATGTCGGGGGCGACAAAGCCCAGCATCTGTTCGAGATCGGCCATGCGATGGCCGTCGGACATGACATAGGCGACCGGCTCTCCCGTTCGGGCGAGCTCGGCGAGCAGCAGCGTCTCAAGACCTGCCGGCACATTGCCGATCGTCAGCGGCTCGGCAATGGCCGCAAGCTTCTTCGCATCGAAACCAGGGATCATTCCGGCGTCCTGAGGGGCTTGTCGAAATCGGGCTTATAGGCGGCGATGCGGGCAAACATCGGTGTCTTGAAACGCTCAGGCACCGGCCATGTTCCCATGATCCAGCGGACGAGATCATTGTCCTCTTCCGCCATGATCGTCTCGAACTCATCGAGTTCGGCTTCCGACAGAGTCGCGACCTCGGCTTCGGCGAACTGGCCGAAGACCAGATCCATCTCGCGGATGCCGCGATGCCAGCAGCGGAAAAGGATTCTGCGGCGGCGCGGGTCGAGACCGGCACTCGTGAGCGTGACACCTGTCATGGCATTACCTTCCTGTTGATGCGCCTCTATAGACCCTGGAAAGCGGCTTGTCAGCCTTGCCAAGGCCGCATTGTTCATCGCATTTTGGCCGCATGCGCCCCGCTATTCTCGATCCTCTGTTTTCCCCTATTTCGGGCCTTCCGGGCGTCGGCCCGAAGATCGCCGACCTATTGGTCAAGCTGCTCGGGCGCGAGACGCTGGAGGATTGCCGGGTGATCGACCTGCTCTTCCACGCGCCCTTTTCGCTGATCGACCGGCGCAACCAGCCGGGAATCGCTCGCGCGCCGCAGGGCGCGATCGTGACGATCACGGCGCGCGTCGACCGCCACCAGGTGCCGCCGGGCGGCAAAAGCAATATCCCCTACCGCGTCTTCCTGCATGACGAGACCGGCGAGCTGACGCTGGTCTTCTTCCGCGGACAGGCAGCGTGGCTGGAAAAGCAGCTGCCTGTTGACGCGGAGGTGACGGTCAGCGGCAAGATCGACTGGTTCAACGGTCGCGCCTCGATGGTGCATCCCGATTATATCGTCAGGGCCGACGAGGCGGAGAGCCTGCCACTGGTCGAACCGATCTATCCGCTGACGGCGGGGCTCTCGCCGAAGACGCTGCGCAAGATCATCGACGCCGGCCTGCCGCGTTTTCCCGAGCTACCGGAATGGATCGACCTGGCCTTGACCGAGAAACAGAGCCTGCCGTCGATCCGCGACAGTTTCCACATGCTGCACGAGCCGCGCGATCCTGGGGATATCGACCCGCGGGCCCCTGCCCGGCGGCGGCTTGCCTATGACGAATTCCTCGCCGGCCAGCTGTCGCTGAGCCTGGTGCGGCAGAGGCTGCGCAAGGTAGCGGGCCAGCCGGTCACTGCGACCGGCGCCATCAGCAGCAAGATCCTGAAGGCGTTGCCCTTCTCGCTGACATCAAGCCAGAACGAGGCGATCGCCGAGGTTTTGAAGGATATGGCCGGCAACGAGCGCATGCTGCGGCTGCTGCAGGGCGATGTCGGTTCCGGCAAGACGCTGGTGGCGCTGATGGCGATGGCGGCGGTGATCGAGAGCGGCGGCCAGGCCGTGCTGATGGCGCCGACCGAAATCCTGGCGCGGCAGCACCACGCGACGATCTCGAAATTCGCCGCCTCTGCCGGGCTCGGCATCGAGGTGCTGACCGGGCGCACCAAGGGACGCGAACGGGAGGAAATCCTGGAGCGAATCGCCTCGGGTGCTGCCCAGATCGTCATCGGCACGCATGCGCTATTCCAGGACAGCGTCACCTACGCCAACCTGATGCTTGCCGTCGTCGACGAGCAGCACCGTTTCGGCGTGCATCAGCGGCTGCGGCTGACGGCCAAGGGCCTCTCGCCGCACATGCTTGTCATGACGGCGACGCCGATCCCGCGCACGCTGGTGCTCGCCGCCTTCGGCGATATGGACGTCTCCAAGCTCACCGAAAAACCGGCCGGCCGCAAGCCGATCCAGACGATCACCGTGCCGATGGAACGGACCGGCGAAATCGTCGGCCGACTGCAAAGCGCGATCGCCGAGGGCAAGAAGGCCTACTGGATCTGCCCGCTGGTCGAGGAATCCGAGGAGCTCGACCTGATGTCGGCCGAGGAACGGCACGCAACGCTGATCTCAGCACTTGGCCCCGGTATCGGCCTCATCCACGGTCGCATGAGCGGACCGGAGAAGGATGCAGCGATGATGGCATTCAAGAACGGCGAGACCCGGCTGCTCGTCGCCACGACCGTCGTCGAGGTCGGTGTCGACGTGCCGGATGCGACGATCATGGTGATCGAACATGCCGAACGCTTTGGCCTGGCGCAACTGCATCAGCTGCGCGGCCGCGTCGGACGCGGCGACGAGGCATCGACCTGCATCCTGCTCTACAAGGGACCACTCGGCGAGACCGGCCATGCCAGGCTTTCAATCATGCGGGAGACGGAGGATGGCTTCCGTATTGCCGAGGAAGACCTGAAGCTGCGTGGTGAAGGCGAATTGCTCGGCACACGGCAATCCGGCACGCCGGGCTTTCGCATCGCCAGCCTCGAGGCGCATGCCGACCTGCTGGAGATCGCCCGCAAGGATGCGGCTTACCTCATCGAGCGCGATCCGGAATTGACCACGGAGAGGGGAACGGCGATCCGCACCCTGCTCTATCTTTTCCGCCGCGACGAGGCGATCCGGTTTCTCAGGGCTGGATAAAGTGCGCTGCAGCGCGCTTTAAGTCTTTGTTCTATGCATGTCGTTACCCCAAAACCGCTGAACACCTTTGGGCAACATGCATCAATCCGCTTTGGAAATCGCAACCGGCTTCGGCCGCGGCAAATGCTTCTGCTTGGCATCGGCCGGCTTGTGTTCGGGCGCCACGAGCCCGCCTGAAATCAGGAACTTGGCGGCGTCTTCCGGCGACATGTCGAGCATGACGATCTTCTCGCGCGGCACGAAGATGAGGAAGCCGGCTGTCGGCACCGGCGTCGGCGGCAGGAAGACGGCGACCATATCCTGGCCCATGGCATTGAACTTCGAAGCGATTTCGCCCTTGGCGTCGGTAGCGATGAAGATCAGTGCCCAGAGGCCGGGACCCGGATATTCGATGAGGCCGACCTTCTTGAAGGAGTTCGCCTGTTCCTTCAGCACGG
The DNA here is from genome assembly GCF_002953715.1 of Rhizobium leguminosarum. Taxonomy (GTDB): domain Bacteria; phylum Pseudomonadota; class Alphaproteobacteria; order Rhizobiales; family Rhizobiaceae; genus Rhizobium; species Rhizobium leguminosarum_V. Next base: position 1,839,571 of record NZ_CP025012.1, on the reverse strand, counting down.
TTTCGAAAATCTGCTTCACGCTTCTGTAGATCGTGCGCACCAACGGCATGCGCTGAACGATCGATTCGCCGAACCGGACGATGCTCTGGCCGATGAGGTTCTTGCCGAGGAAGCCGACGACGGTGATCAGGATAACGGCGGTCAGCAGACCGAAACCGGGAATGGCGAAATTGAGATAGCTTTCCGGATTCCAGCGCGCCGGAATATAGGGCCTGACCCAGCTGTCCGACCAGTGGATGAAGGTCCAGGTCAGCCAGATGGTGATCGCGATCGGCGCGCAGATGATCAGCCCTGCGAGAAAATTATTCCTCAGCCGGGTCGCGACCGGCATTCTGGGGGTGTTGTCGGTCATCGTTTCCTGATGATCTCCATCTCAGTCGTGGACAGGCCGGTACGCCGGCCCTTCCCCCTTGTCCGCAGACCAAAACTGCCAGAATTCGGGGCGTCGCACAATATGTTTCGGCGCGACGATCCCGACGTTGCAGGCCTATTCCACGGTCACGGATTTCGCCAGGTTGCGCGGCTGGTCGACATCGGTGCCCATGAAGACGGCGGTGTGATAGGCGAGCAGCTGGATCGGCAGCGAGAAGATCATCGGCGCGATGATTTCGTCGACCACAGGCAGGGTGATCGTCGCCATGGTCGGCAGTTTCGAGGCGGCTGCACCGGCCTCATCGGTGATGAAGATGATGCGGCCGCCGCGGGCTGCGACCTCCTGCATGTTCGAGACGGTCTTTTCGAAGAAACGGTCATAGGGGGCGATGACGATGACAGGCATGTTCTCGTCGATCAGCGCGATCGGTCCGTGCTTCAATTCGCCGGCGGCATAACCCTCGGCATGGATATAGGAAATTTCCTTGAGCTTCAGCGCGCCTTCCATGGCAAGCGGGAAGCTGGTGCCGCGGCCGAGATAAAGCACGTCCTTGCACTTCGACAGCTCGCGCGACAGGCTTTCCATCTGCGGCTGGATGAGGTTCAGCACCCGGCTCATGATGCGCGGCATTTCGGCGAGATGGCGCACCAGCGCCCTCTCCTCGTCAGCACTCACCGTGCCGCGCGCCTTGCCGGCGCCGATCGCCAGCGCTGCCAGCACGGCAAGCTGGCAGGTGAAGGCCTTGGTCGAGGCGACGCCGATTTCCGGGCCGGCCATGATTGGGAAGACGGCGTCGGATTCACGCGCAATCGTCGATTCGCGGACATTGACGACCGCGCCGATCTTCAACCCGTTGTCGCGGCAATAGCGCAGGCATGCCAGCGTATCGGCGGTCTCACCGGACTGCGAGATGAAGAGTGCGGCCTGCGACGGCGACAACGGCATTTCGCGGTAGCGGAATTCGGAGGCGACGTCGATCTCGACCGGAAGGCGGGCATAACGCTCGAACCAATATTTGCCGACGAGGCCGGCGAGATAGGCAGTACCGCAGGCCGAGATCGCAAGTCCGGTCACCGCCTTGAAGTCGATCGCGGCGGCATTGGCGCCGATCGTGTTCTCGGCGAAATCGACATAGTGGCTGAGAGCGTGAGAGATCACCTCCGGCTGCTCGTAGATTTCCTTTTCCATGAAATGGCGGTGGTTGCCCTTGTCGACGACATAGGCGGTCGCCTGCGAGATCTGCCGGGCGCGCTTGACCGGCTTGCCGGCGAAATCGAGCACCGCGACACCGTCGCGGGTGAGGATGGCGCAATCGCCGTCGACGAGATAGGTGATCTCGTTGGTGAAGGGCGACAGCGCGATCGCATCCGAGCCGAGGAACATCTCGCCGCGGCCGTAGCCGACGGCAAGCGGCGGGCCGGAACGGGCGGCCATGATCGTGCCGGGATCGGCCTTGAGCATGATGGCCAGCGCATATGCGCCGGTTACCCGGTTCAGCATCTTCAGCATGGCGGCGCGCGGCTCCAGGCCTTCACGCAGGTATTTCGCCATCAGATGGGCGACCACCTCGGTGTCGGTCTGGGTTTCGAAGACCGAACCCTCCTCGGTCAGTTCGTCGCGAAGCTCGGAGAAGTTCTCGATGATGCCGTTATGAACGACGGCCACGCCTTCGACGAAATGCGGATGGGCATTGGTCTCGTTGGGAACGCCATGGGTCGCCCAGCGCGTGTGGGCGATGCCGACGGTGCCGGGCAGCGGTTCGATGTCGAGGCGCTTTTCCAGATTGAACAGCTTGCCCTCGGCGCGGCGGCGATCCATCACACCATCATGAATGGTGGCGACACCGGCGGAATCGTAACCGCGATATTCGAGACGCTTCAGCGCATCGACCAGGCGGCCGGCAACAGGCGCAGTTCCGACGATCCCCACAATTCCACACATGCAACATCCCCACTAGGCCTCAACAATGAGGCCAGTCCTAACGATTCCTGCTTATTTCTCAATCACCTCGGCAGTCACTTTCAATTTCCGCCGGTTACGCACGGCCGGTCAGGCTTTCGCCTTCTTCGCCGCCTTGATGGCGAGCGCACGCTGACGCAGCAGCGTCGCGCGGCCGGGCTTGATCTCCTGCCGGGCGCGGCCGAGCGCCAGTGCGTCGGCCGGAACATCGACGGTGATGACGCTGCCGGAGGCGATATAAGCGCCATCGCCGATCGTCACCGGCGCGACCAGCGAGGAGTTGGAACCGATGAAGGCGTTTTCGCCGATCACCGTCTCGCTCTTGTTGACGCCGTCATAGTTGCAGGTGATCGTGCCGGCGCCGATATTGCTGCCGGCGCCGATGACGGCATCGCCGATATAGGTCAGGTGGTTGACCTTGGCGCCCTCGCCGAGCCTGCCGTTCTTGACCTCGCAGAAATTGCCGACCTTCGAACCGGTACCGAGATCCGCACCCGGCCGCAGCCGCGCAAAGGGTCCGACGGTCGCGCTCTCGCTGACATGCGCGCCTTCGATATGCGAAAAGGCATGGATGACGGCGCCGCTGTCGATCACCGCGCCGGGACCGAAAACGACGTTCGGCTCGATCAGCGCATCCTGGCCGATGACGGTATCGTAGGACAGAAAGACCGTTTCCGGCGCGATCATGGTGACGCCTGAAAGCATCATCTGGTGACGGCGGCGCTCCTGCCAGAAACGCTCGATGACGGCGAGTTCGGCACGGGTATTGCAGCCGGTCATCTCGATCTCAGGAGCATCGACGGCAGTGACACGTCCGCCGAGCGAACGGGCGATCTCGACGAGATCGGTCAGATAGAATTCGCCCTTGGCATTGGCATTGCCGATGCGCGTGAGAAGATCGAGCGCCTTGCTGCCGTTGATCGCCATCAGCCCGCTGTTGCACCAGGTGACGGTGCGCTCGGCATCGGTCGCATCTTTCTCCTCGCGGATGGCGATGAGTTCGCCGTCCTTGACGAGCAGGCGGCCGTAGCCGGTCGGGCGGTCGGTGTGGAAACCGATGACGACGACATCGCTGCCATCGGCAAGGCCCTGGCGGGCAGCCTTCAGCGGTCCGTCGGTCTGGAGCGGCACATCGCCATAGGTGACGAGGATATCGTCGTAGCCCTTCGCGATCGCTTCACGCGCTGCCAAGACTGCGTGGCCGGTGCCGAGGCGTTCCTTCTGCAGATAGGATTCGATGCTGACGCCGGCGACGCTTGCCGCCTTTGCCACGTCCTCGGCGTCACGGCCGACGACAAGTGCGACGGACGAGATGCCCACGGAGGCAACCGCCTCGACCACATGGGCGATCATCGGCCGTCCGGCGACCGGATGCAGCACCTTCGATTTCGAGGATTTCATCCGCGTGCTGTCACCGGCGGCAAGGATGACGGCAAGACAAGTGCGTTCCATGATTTGCTCCGCGAATCCGCGCCATGAGGCGGCTTTATCGCCTCATACTGCATAATTCCTCAAATCGGAATCGATTTGAGGATAAATTATGCAGCCATTCAAAGTGCTGCGGCGTCCTTTGCGGCTCCCGAAAAGACGCGTGGCGCTGTCGATAAGCAAAGCCTCACAAAGGTGAAATTGCGGCCGAAATCGGCCCTGTGACAGTCTCGGACCCGCGGGCCGCGAAAGCTTCATGCACATGAACGCGGCCATCCAGGATGACGTCCTCCATCGCGCGGCGCGCGGCGGCGTTATCGCCGGAAACGATCGCATCGACGATCCGCATATGGGTGTCGGCGATATTGGCGAAGCCGTTTTCGGTTGGCGGCGTGCTCATGCGGAACATGCCGACGAGGGCTGCTTCGATGAGGCTCCCCAGTGTCCGCATGAAGGGATTGTGCGAGGCTTCGGCGATCGCCAGGTGAAAACGAAGGTCGGCGAGTGCCAGGCTGTCGGCCGTATGACCGGCCGCCGCCATCTCGAGCGCCAGCCCACGCAACATCTCGATCTCCTCGGCATTCGCCCGCTCGGCGACGAGACCGGCGGCGAAGGGTTCGAAGGCGAGACGAATATCGTAGAGCTGCAGCAGAAACTCTTCCGTCACGCCGTTGTCGAAGTGCCAGGCGATGATCTCGCTGTCGAACATGTTCCAGAGATTCTTCTCGGTCACGCGCGTGCCGACCCGCGCCTTGGCGACGACCATGCCTTTGGCGGCAAGCGTCTTCATCGTCTCGCGCAAGACGGTGCGGGACACTTTGAAACGCTGCGCCAGTTCCGTATCGCCAGGCAGGATCGAGCCAACGGGATAGGTGCCGGCGACGATCGCCTTGCCGAGTTCGTCGACGACCTGGGCATGGCTCGTCCGGGTTCTGCGCCCCGTCTTGCGTGTCTCGTCCAATTTGTAGCGCAAGCGATCCGTCTCCCCCTCAGGCGTACCTCTTGTTCAGACTGGAAACGAACAGGATCGCTTTCTGCATCAGGATGAATGCAAACAGCAGAAGGCCAATCAGGATCTTTGTCCACCAGCTCGACAGCGTGCCGTCGAAGGTGATGTAGGTCTGAATGAGCCCCTGGATCAGGATACCGATTAAGGTTCCCGCCACGAATCCCGCTCCTCCGGTCAGCAGCGTCCCCCCAATGACCACCGCCGCGATGGCATCGAGTTCGACGCCGACTGCTGCAAGAGAATATCCGGCAGAGGTGTACAGCGAAAAAACGATCCCGGAAAGGCCCGCCAGAAAGCCCGACAGCGCATAGATCTGGATTGTCGTGCGGGCGACCGGCACGCCCATCAGCCGCGCTGTCTGCGGACCGCCGCCGAGTGCATAGACGTTGGTGCCGAAGCGGGTGCGCTGGGCGATGAAGATGCCCACGGCAAAGACCAGAAGCATGATGCCACCGATCAGCGTCAGCCGCCCGCCGCCGGGCAGACGGTAATAGAGGCTCGTCAGCGTCGAATAATATTCGTGATCGATCGGGATGCTGTCGATCGAGAGCACGAAGGCCATGCCACGTGCCAGGAACATGCCGGCAAGCGTGACGATGAAGGCCGGCATTTCGAGATAGTGGATGATCGCGCCCATGATACCGCCAAAGGCAGTCGTGATGACGAGCACCAGCGCGAAAGCGAGCAGCGGATGGATCGAGGTGTTCTGCAGGATCACTGCTAGGAAGACGCCGGTAAAGGCGATGACCGAGCCGATCGACAGATCGATGCCGCCCGAGATGATAACGAAGGTCATGCCGACGGCAGCGATGCCGAGAAAGGCATTGTCGGTCAAAAGATTGCCGATGACGCGCGTCGACAGAATGTTCGGATATTGCAGCGCGCAGCCGGCATAGGCGAGCACGAAGATGACGATGGTCGCAAGCAGCGGCAGGTATTTGGAGTTCATTTCGGCTGCTCCCTACCGCCCTGCCGGCGGCTGGCGAAGATGGCGAGCGATTGCACCGCCGGCGACTGGATGACGAGGATGACGATAATGATGACGGCCTTGATGATCAGGTTGAACTCAGGCGGGAAGCCGGCGGACAGGATGCCGGTATTCACCGCCTGGATGATCATCGCGCCGATCAGCGATCCGAGAATGCTGAAGCGACCGCCGAGAAGCGAATTGCCGCCGACGACGACGGCGAGGATTGCGTCGAGTTCCAGCCAGAGGCCGGCATTGTTGGCATCGGCGCCCTTGATGTCGGCTGCGACGATGATGCCCGCAATCGAGGCGCAGATCCCACTCAGCATATAGACCGCCATCAGCAGCACCGGCGTTTGAATGCCGGAGAGCGTGCTGGCGCGGCGATTGATGCCGACGGCCTCGATCAGCATGCCGAGCGCCGTGCGGCGGACGAGCAAGATGACGAGCAGGCCGACGAGAAGCCAGATGACCACAGGCATCGGCAGGAGAGCCAGCGAACCGCTGCCGAAGAAGGTGAGCCCATCATCGTTGAAGGTCAGGATGGCGCCTTCGGTGATCAGCTGGGCGATGCCGCGGCCGGCCACCATCAGCACCAGCGTGGCGATGATCGGCTGGATATTGAGGACTGCCACCAGGAACCCGTTCCAGACGCCGCAGGCAAGCCCAATCGCAAGTGTCAGGATAATGGTATAAGAAACTGAATTTCCTGAAACAATCGACGATGCGGCGACGGCGCCGCAGATCGCGATGACCGCACCGACGGACAGGTCGATGCCCTTGGTGGCAATGACCAGCGTCATGCCGATCGCCAGCAGCGCCACAGGCGCGCCGCGGTTCAGCACATCAATCAGGCTGCCATAAAGCCGGTCATTCTGAACCACAACATTAAAAAACTGCGGTGACGTAATGAAATTCAACAAAAGAATGACAACGAGCGCAATCAATTGCGGCGCCAGGCGATATGCCAGCGCTTTCAGGGAGGACCTCATGCATCCTCCATCTTGTGTTCGGCGGCGGCAATGGCTTCGACAATGCCGGCAGCGGTGATGCGCTCGCCTGTCAGTTCCGCGATATGCTGTCTGTCGCGAAGTACGATGACACGTGAACTATAGGCGACAAGTTCTTCAAGTTCCGAGGAAATCACGATCAGCGACATGCCGCCGGCGCAAAGCTCTTCGATCAGCCGGATGATCTCGGCATGGGCGCCGACATCGATGCCGCGGGTCGGCTCGTCGAGGATCAGAAACTTCGGATTGGTCGCCAGCCAGCGGGCGAGGATCGCCTTCTGCTGATTGCCGCCGGAGAGCAGCCGGATCGGTTTTTCGCGATCGGTGGTGCGGATATCGAGCGCCTTGATGTAGCGGTCGGCAAGCGTGTTCTGCTCTGCGCGCGACAGCGGCCGCGTCCAGCCGCGGCGGGCCTGGAGCGCAAGTGCGATGTTCTCCCTGATCGACAGGTCGCCGATGATGCCATCGGTCTTGCGGTCCTCGGGGCAAAAGCCGAAACCCTTTGCGATCGCGGCGCGCGGGCTCGAAAGCGTGACCGGCTGGCCGTCGATCGTCGCGCTGCCGCTGTCGGCATGCTCGATGCCGAAAAGCAGTTCGGCGGTTTCGGTTCGGCCGGAGCCGAGCAGTCCGGCAACGCCAACCACCTCCCCGGCGCGCACCTCAAGGTCGAATGGTTTGACCTTGCCGCGTTTGCCGTAGCCTGCAAAATGATATCGGACGTCGCCGGCAGCAAGGCTGCGTTCCCTGACAGTCTCTTCGACATGCGCCAGTTCGCGACCGAGCATCATGGCGATCAGGCCCTGGCGCGGCAGATCGGCGGCGTCGCGGGTACCGACGAGCTTGCCGTTGCGCAGCACGGTGATACGGTCGCTGATCGCATAGACCTGCTCGAGAAAATGGGTGATGAAGACGATGCCCAGGCCGCGCTTCTTCAGGTCTTCGATGATGCGGAAGAGCAGCGCGACTTCCTGGTTGTCGAGGCTTGCCGTGGGCTCATCGAGGATCAGCACCTTGCCTGAGAGATCAACGGCACGGGCGATGGCAACCACCTGCTGGACGGCGACGGAGAAACGGCCGAGTTCGGCAGTGACGTCGATATCGACGCCGTAGCCGGCGAGCAGATCGCGCGCCTTGCGGTTCATCGCACGCACGTCGGTCATGCCGAAACGCCTTGGCTGGCGTCCGAGAAAGAGGTTTTCGGCGACACTCAGATTGGAAAGGAGGTTGACCTCCTGATAGACCGTGCCGATGCCGAGCTTCTGGGCGGCAAGCGTATTGGCCGGATTGATTTCCTGGCCGTCGAGCGTCAGGCTGCCCTCGTCACGATGATAGGCGCCGGTGATGCACTTGATCAGCGTCGACTTGCCGGCACCGTTCTCGCCCAGCAATGCGTGCACCTCGCCTCTGCGGAGCGTGAAATCGACCTTATCCAGCGCCACCGCGCCAGGAAAGAATTTCGATATTCCGGAGGCCGCGAGAACGTTCTCGAAATCGTGAATCATAAGGGTCTGTTTTCCTGATATTGACGGCAAAAGCCGCGCCGCGGCCGGACATGACGTCCCAAGGCGGCAAAGGCAGTTCCGCACCGGTCCATGACGGGCCGGTGCGGTTCTACAGCGCCCTCTCGTCTTTTCGAGAGGCATGGAGGACGCTGTAGCGCTTTGAATTGCTGCATGATTTATCCCGAAATCGAATTCCGATTTAAGGAATTATGCAGCAGTGTCACATCAGATCAGTAGCCCTGACCCTTCTTCTCTTCGTAGACCTTCATCGGCTCGTCGGCAGGCGTGTAGAGCTTCGACTCGGTCTGGATCCACTTGGCCGGAGCCTTCTTGTCCTTCAGATAGGCTTCGAGCGCATCGAAGGCCGGACCTGCCATATTCGGCGTTAGCTCGACCGTGGCATTGGACTCGCCTTCGGACATGGCCTTGAAGATATCAGGCACGGCGTCGATGGAGACGACGAGGATATCCTTGCCGGGCTTCAGGCCGGCTTCCTTGATCGCCTGGATGGCGCCGACGGCCATGTCGTCGTTATGGGCGTAGAGAGCGCAGATATCCTTGCCGCCATTCTCGGCCTTCAGGAAGCTTTCCATGACTTCCTTGCCCTTGGTGCGGGTGAAGTCACCGGTCTGGCTGCGAACGATCTTGAGGTTGTCATGGCCGGCAAGGGCCTCTTCGAAGCCCTTCTTGCGGGCGATGGCCGGCGACGAACCGGTGGTGCCCTGAAGTTCAACGACATTGCACTTCTTGTCGCCGACGGTCTTGACCAGGAAGTCGCCTGCGACCTTGCCTTCATGGACCAGATCTGACGTAACAGCCGTCAGGTAGAGATCGTCGGGAGCCTTGATGGTACGGTCGAGAAGGATGACCGGAATCTTGGCTTCCTTGGCTTCCTTGAGAACGTCGTCCCAGCCGGTTTCGACGACCGGAGCAATGAGAATGGCATCTACGCCCTGAGCAATGAAGGAGCGCAAAGCCTTGATCTGGTTTTCCTGCTTCTGCTGCGCATCGGCAAACTTCAGATCGATGCCGCGCTTCTTGGCCTGCTCCTTGGTCACGGTCGTTTCAGCCGCACGCCAGCCCGATTCCGAGCCGATCTGCGAGAAGCCGACCGTAAGGCCGGCGGCCGAAGCCGAACCGAACATGCAGGCAGCCAGAATCGTGGCACTCAAAAGTGCAGTCTTCAATTTCATGATTTCCTCCCAATGCCGCATCTCGCGGCGCAGGGTCAAAAAATCATATAGTATTACTTTTGTAAATCGGAATCTTGGGATGCATTGCAGCAAAAAAAGAGCGCCCACGAGGGCGCTCTTCGCATTTGCGAGATGGCTTCGGGACTATTTGCCTGGCAGCTTATCGTCGACGCCTTCAACATAGAAGTTCATGCCGAGCAGGGTGCCGTCATCGGCCTTCTCGCCGGCCTTCAGCCAGGGCGTGCCGTCCTGCTTGTTGATCGGTCCGGTGAAGGGATGCAGTTCGCCTGACTTGATCTTGGCTTCGGTTTCCTCGGCCATCTTCTTCACGTCATCGGGCATGTTGGTATAGGGCGCCATCTTCAGGATGCCGTCCTTCAGGCCGTCCCAGCTCTGCTCGGACTTCCAGGTGCCATCCAGGAGAGCGTGAACGCGCTTGGAGTAGTAGGTCCCCCAAGTGTCGACGATTGCCGTCAGCTGAGCCTTCGGGCCTGCGGCAATCATGTCGGAGGCCTGGCCGAAGGCGTGGATGCCGCGTTCTTCGGCAACCTGCATCGGCGCGGTCGTGTCGGTGTGCTGCGTCAAGACGTCGACGCCCTGGTCGACCATCGCCTTGGCGGCATCGGCTTCCTTGCCGGGGTCGAACCAGGTGTTGACCCAGATGACCTTCAGCTTGAAGCTCGGATCGACCGACCTGGCGCCCTGCTCGAAGGAGTTGATGCCCATCACGACCTCAGGAATCGGGAAGGAGGCGATGTAGGCCGCCCCGTGATTCTTCGAGGTTTTCGCGGCGATCTGGCCGAGGATGTAGCGGCCTTCATAGAAACGGGAATTGTAGGTCGCAAGGTTCGGGCCGGCCTTGTAGCCGGTGCCGTGCTCGAACTTGACTTTCGGGAACTTGGCGGCGACCTTGACCGTCGCATCCATGAAGCCGAAGGACGTCGTGAAGATCAGCTTGCAGCCGGAACGGGCAAGGCGCTCGATGGCGCGCTCGGCATCCGGGCCTTCCGGTACGTTTTCGAGGTAAGGCGTGTCGATCTTGTCGCCGAACTCGGCCTGGACCTGCTGGCGGCCGAGATCGTGGGCCTGCGAATAACCGCCGTCGGTATGCGAACCGACATAGACGAAGCAGACCTTCGTCTTGTCCGCGGCTTGAGCGGCGGAAGAGATGCCGATCACGGCGGCAGCCGAGGCGGCAAGTGTGAATGCTAACTTCTTCATGATGACCCCTGTTGGTTTGAAGTTATTGCGGAAACTCGTCTTTGAATTGTTGCTTTATCGCTCCGGCACGAAGGCTTTTCCGAGCGACGCAGGCGTGTTGATCAACGTCGTGCGCCGATTATGGGAAATGATGACCAGAACCACAATAGTCGCGGCATAGGGCAGCATCGAGAGGAATTGCGAGGGAATGCCGAGACCGAAGGCCTGCGCATGAAGCTGCAGGATAGTGACCGCGCCGAAGAGATAACCGCCGGCAAAGACCCGCCACGGCCGCCAGGAGGCGAAGACCACCAGCGCCAGCGTGATCCAGCCGCGGCCGGCCGACATGTTCTCGGCCCATTGCGGTGTGTAGACGAGCGAAAGCTGCGCGCCGGCAAGTCCGGCGCAGGCGCCGCCGAACATCACCGCCAGATACCGCGTGCGGATGACATGAATGCCGAGCGCGTGGGCCGAACCGTGATTGTCGCCGATCGCCCTGAGCTTCAGCCCGGTCCGGCTGCGGAACAGGAACCAGCTGACGCCGACCACGAGCGCGATCGACAGGTAGAAGATCAGGTCCTGGCTGAAGAGAGCGTGGCCAACGACCGGAATATCCGACAGGACCGGAATGACGATCTCTCCCAGCCGAATGCCGGGCACGCTGACATAGGCTTCGCCAAGCATGCCTGAGGCGCCGAGGCCGAGAAGGGTGAGCGCCAGTCCGGTTGCTACCTGGTTCGCCACCAGCGTCAGCGTCAGGAAGGCAAACAGCAGAGAGAAAAGCGCGCCTGCCGCAATGCCGCAGACAATGCCGACATAGGGCGAACCCGACATCTGCGCGCCGGCAAAAGCGGCGACAGCGCCCATGATCATCATGCCTTCGACGCCGAGATTGAGAACTCCTGAGCGCTCGGTCACCAGTTCGCCGAGTGCGGCGATGACCAGCGGCGTCGAGGCGGTGATGACAGTCAGCAGAATGGCTTCGAAGATGCTCATGCCACCCTGCCCCTTAGCCGCGACCAGACAATGCGGATTTTGTAATAGATCAGCGTATCGCAAGACAGCACGAAGAAGAGCAGCAGCCCCTGGAAGACGCGGGTGACCTTGTCGGAAACGCCGAGCGAAAGCTGTGCAGCCTCGCCGCCGAGATAGGTCAACGCCAGCACCAGGCCGGATGCGATGATGCCGAGCGGATTGAGGCGGCCGAGGAAAGCGACGATGATGGCGGTGAAACCATAGCCCGGCGAGATCGCCGGCTGCAAATGGCCGATCGAGCCGGAAACCTCGCTGATGCCAGCAAGGCCGGCAAGAGCGCCCGAGAACAGAAAGCTGAACCAGATCATCTTCTTCGACGAGAAGCCGGCAAAACGCCCTGCCCGTTCCGATTGGCCGAGCACGACGATCTCGAAGCCTTTCAGCGTATAGCGCAGCATGAACCAGACGCCGATTGCGGCGACAATGGCGAAGATGAAGGCCCAATGGGCTCGGCCCGATTCCTCCCAGATCGCCGGCAGCACCGCTTCTGGCGCGAAATCGCGCGAGACTGGAAAGTTGAAGCCATTCGGATCGCGCCAGGCGCCGCGAATCAGCCAGTCAAGGAAGAGCTGGGCGATATAGACCAGCATCAGTGACGTCAGGATCTCATTGGTGTTGAAATGCGCCTTCAGCAGCGCCGGAATGGCGGCGAAAAGCGCGCCGCCGAGCGCACCAAGGATCAGCATCAGCGGCAGCACGAGCGGCGAATGCCAGTCGTAAAAAACGATCGGCAGATAGGAGCCGGTGATGGCGCCGATGGTGAACTGGCCTTCGGCGCCGATATTCCAGTTGTTCGAGCGATAACAGACGGCCAGGCCGACGGCGATCAGGATCAGGGGCGCGGCCTTGATCGCCAGCTCGTGCAGCGACCAGACCTCGAGCAGCGGCTCGATGAAGAAGGCGTCGAGTGCCTCGACCGGGTTCTTGCCGAGCATGGCGAACATGATGGCGCCGAATACCAGCGTCAGGACAAGGGCAAGCAGCGGCGAGACGAAGGCGAAGAGCTTCGAGACGTCGGGCCGTTTTTCAAGTTCAATGCGCATGCGGCGCCTCCGGGGGAGAGCTGCTCTCGTGCAGTCCGCCCATCAGCAGTCCGATCCTTTCCCGCGTCAGTTCGCCGGCCGGGAACGGACGGGAGAGACGGCCTTCGCAGATGACGGCAATATCGGTCGCCACTTCGAAGATCTCGTCGAGATCCTGGCTGATGACGACGACAGCCGAACCAGCTCTTGCGAGATCGACGAGTGCCTGGCGAATACGGCTTGCAGCCCCGGCATCGACGCCCCAGGTCGGCTGGTTGACAACGAGTACTGCCGGCTGACGGTCGAGCTCGCGCCCGACGATAAACTTCTGCAGGTTGCCGCCGGACAGGGAGCCGGCGGCCGGATCATCGCCGCTCTTGCGGACATCCATGGCCTCTGAAATGCGCCTTGCGGCGGATTTCACTGCCGCGTGGCGGATGATGCCGAGCCAGCCCAGAAACGCTTTGCGGTCCGACTGGTTGCGGGCAAGGACGAGATTGTCGGACAGTTTCATGGCGGAGACGGCGGCATGGCCATGGCGCTCCTCCGGCACGAAGCCGGCGCCGAGCAGACGGCGGGCGGTAATGCCCTGATTGCCCACGTGCTTCTTGCGAATGACGATCGCATCGACCGAAACAACGGGATATTCCCCGGACAATGCGTCGAAGAGCTCGCTCTGGCCGTTGCCCGCGACCCCGGCAATGGCGAGGATCTCGCCCGAGCGGACCGCCATCGACACATCGCGCAACGGCATGGCGAAGGGCGTGCGCGCGGCGACGGAAAGGTTGGCGACGGCAAGCTGGACCTCGCCCTTGTCGCTACGCTCCGGATGCGTCACGCTCGCCACTTCGCTGCCGACCATCATGCGGGCGAGCGAGGCCGGCGTTTCCCGTTTCGGATCGCAGGCGCCGGTCACGCGGCCATGGCGCAGGACGGTGGCGCGATCGCAGATGCGCTGCACTTCCTCCAGCCGGTGGCTGATATAAAGAACCGAACGCCCCTCGGCGCGCAGTTTGAACAGCGTCTCGAACAGCTTGTCGGCCTCCTGCGGCGTCAGCACCGAGGTCGGCTCGTCGAGGATGATGAGCTTCGGGTTCTGCAGCAGCGCACGGACGATCTCGATACGCTGGCGCTCGCCGACCGAGAGATCGGCGACATGGGCATGCGGATCGAGCGGCAGGCCGTAGGCGACCGACAGCGCCCTCGCCTCCTCGGCGATTTTGTCGATCGGGATGGCGTGATCAAGCGACAGGGCGATGTTTTCGGCAACCGTCAGCGCCTCGAACAGCGAAAAATGCTGGAAGACCATGCCGATTCCGAGCTTGCGGGCCTCCCCTGGCGATGCGATCGCGACTGGCTGGCCCTGCCAGAGGATATGCCCGCCCGTCGGCTCGAGAACGCCGAACAGCATCTTCACCAGCGTGGATTTGCCTGCACCATTTTCGCCGAGAAGCGCATGAATTTCGCCCGGCGCGATATCGAGATCGATTTCATTGCAGGCTGCAAAGCCACCGAAGAACTTCGTCAGCTTCTGGACCGATAATAACGCGCCGGAATCCGGCACATTCAATGGCGACACGTTCCCCTCATTTCTTCTGCCAACCGGTCCGTTCGGATCTCATGGAATCAGCAGCGTCGTTCCTGTTGTTTTTCTTGTTTCCAGATCCGCATGAGCCCGCCCAACCTCACGCAGCGGATAGGTTTGATTGATATTGATACGCACTTTGTTGCTTTGCACAATATCAAATAGCGCTTTCGCACTGTCGATCAGTTCCTGGCGCGCGGCGATATAGGTGAAGAGCGTCGGCCGCGTCGCAAAGAGCGAGCCCCTCTGCGCCAGCATTGCGAGGGTGAAATTCTCGATCGGCCCGGAGGATTGGCCGAAGGAGGCAAAAAGGCCGCGAGGCTTCAAGCAGTCAAGCGACTGTGGAAAAGTATCGCGGCCGATCGAATCGTAGACGACATCCACGCCCTTGCCGCCGGTGATGTCGCGGACACGGTCGACGAAGCTGTCGCTCTTATAGTTGATCACATGGTCGTAGCCATGGGCGAGCGCCAGCTCGATCTTGTCTTCCGAGCCCGCCGTGCCGATGACGGTGGCGCCGAGCGCCTTTGCCCACTGGCCGGCGATCAGACCGACGCCGCCGGCAGCAGCGTGGAACAGCAGGACCGTCTGCGGGCCGACCTTGAAGGTGCGGTTCAAGAGATATTCGGCGGTCATGCCCTTCAGCATCATCGCTGCTGCCGTTTCGAGCTCGATGCCGTCAGGCACCTGCACCAGATGCCGCGTCTCGATATTGCGTTCAGCGCTATAGGCGCCATCGGCGCCGGCATAGGCGACACGGTCGCCGACCTTGAAATCCTCGACGCCGGGGCCGACCGATGTCACGGTGCCGGCGCCCTCCTTGCCGGTGACGAAGGGCAAATGCGGGGTCTTGTAGGTGCCGTTGCGGAAATAGACGTCGATGAAATTGAGCCCGACTGCCGCCTGCCTGATCTGCACTTCGCCCGTCGACGGCGGCGGAAGATCGATCTCGACATAGTCGAAAACCTCCGGCCCGCCCGTCCTCGAAAATGAAACAGCCTGCGTTTTGGTCATCTGCCTATCCTAAGCTTCGCGTCCAAGGGCGGGGAAGAATTGCAGCACCGCGCCGATGACGTAAAGATAGGCTCCGGTCACGATAAAGAGAATGAGCGCCCATTCGGGCGTGTCGAAATGCACCAGCAGCGAAAAAATTCCGAGCGCCGACCACAGGAAAAAGACGCCGAGGTTGAGCGGGCGCAGCCTTTTGACCCGAACCGGGTGGAGGAAATTGATCGGCAGGAAGGTCAGCACCACCGAGACGATGACAACGGTGAGCGCCGTCGTGGCACTGGCATCGATGACGAACAGCGTGAAGACGATCATGTTCCAGACGACGGGGAAGCCGGAGAAGAAATACTCGTCCGTCTTCATGCCCATATCGGCATAGTAGATGGCGCTGGAGACGACGATCATGCCGGCGGCGACGAAGGACCAGGGCTCGCCGATCATGCCGCTCTGATAGAGCGCGAAGGCCGGCAGAAGCACATAGGTGACGTAATCGATGATATTGTCGAGCGTATCGCCCGACCAGTTCGGCAGCACTTCCTTGACACGCACCTTACGGGCGATCGGCCCGTCTATGCCGTCAACGAGAAGGGCGAGGCCCAGCCACCAGAACATGTCGATGAAGCGGTGCTCGGCGGCGGCAACGACGCCGAGAAAGGCAAGGAAGGAGCCGGATGCCGTCAGGATATGGACGGAAAAGGCGCGCATCTCCGCATAAGGAACACGCTTGTAGTTGAAAATCTTCATATTCCCCCGACCGCCCTATCGCGCTCGCCCCGGCAAGCATATTTTTTTCGCCACCATCGCCGAACCCTGTTGCTGAATCGGGTTCGACGCCGTAGGTCTTTGTTGTCGCACCGTTTTTGCCGAAAACCGGCATCCGTTTCCGGCGTGCTGCTCTAATATGCATCCTTTGCCGGGCTTCGCCAGCGGGAAATACGACATTCCCCGCCAGCCATTGAATCCTGACAATGACATGCATATTTCCCTTTAGAAGCGTCGCGTGGAATGGAATGCCTTTAATTCCGGCCCGATTTGTAATATCTCGCTCGCATCCGACTGTTCATCCGACCAAACGGGATCCGCTACCGAAATGAACGCGCCTGCAAAGACCGAAGACTTCGCCCAGTCCATCCCCGCCGGCGTCTATGCCGAGACGGTGCTCGATGTCACACACTATACCGACCGGCTCTTCCGCTTCACGATGACCCGGCCGCAGGGCTTCCGTTTCCGTTCCGGCGAATTCGCGATGATCGGCCTGATGGTCGAGGGCAAACCGGTCTTCCGCGCCTATTCGATCGCGAGCCCCGCCTGGGCCGAAGAGCTTGAATTCTTCTCGATCAAGGTGCCGGACGGTCCGCTCACCTCACATCTGCAGGCGATCAAGGCGGGCGACCAGGTGCTGATGCGCAAGAAGCCGACGGGCACGCTGGTGCTCGACGCGCTGACGCCCGGCCGTCGTCTCTACATGTTCTCGACTGGAACGGGCATTGCGCCTTTCGCCAGCCTGATCCGCGATCCTGAGACCTATGAAAAGTTCGAGGAGGTCATCCTCACCCATACGACACGCGATGTCGCCGAGCTGAAATATGGCTTCGACCTCGTGCACGAGATTCAGAATGACGAGCTGCTGAAGGAAGTCGTCGGCGACAAGCTGCGCCACTATCCGACAGTCACCCGCGAGGATTTCGAATATCGCGGCCGCATCACCGACCTGATCTCCTCCGGCAAGCTGTTCACCGATCTCGGCGTGCCGCCGCTCGACCCGGCAATCGACCGCGGCATGATCTGCGGCTCCTCGGCGATGCTGAAGGATACCAAGGAACTGCTCGAAAAGGCCGGCCTCGATGAAGGCGCCAACAGCAAGCCTGCCGAATTCGTCATAGAGCGCGCTTTCGTCGGCTGACGTTTTTGCGACAATCCGATCTGACAGCGGCTCCGGAAACGGGGCCGTTTCTATGTCTGGCTGAGGTAATCGATCAGCACCGCCATGGTGGTGCGCGCTTCATCCGGCCTGCCCTGATGGATAGCGCGGATGACGGCGACGTGCAGCGAGATGGAGCGATCCATGCGCTCCGGGCTTGCCTTGGAGTACCAGAGGCGACGCGAATGCGTCTGCACCGGGCCGAGTGCTGCCGTGATGAAGCCGTTCGGGCAGGCATCTTCAAGGATTTCGTCGAAGGCCTTGTCGGCGGCAAAGAAGCCGGCGAGATCGCCGCCGACGGCGCATTCCTCCATCGCGCGGGCGCAGTCGGTGAGGCGCGCGCGCTGCTCGTCGCTCGCGTGTTCGGCGACGAGGCTTGCCGCGATCGGCTCCAGCTCGCGGCGCACCTGCATGACATTGCCATGATCCTCAGGCGCGATCTCGGCCACCTGCAGCCCGACGCGCGGCTTCACCAGGATCAGCCCCTGCCAAGCAAGCTTCTGGATCGCCTCGCGCACCGGCGTACGCCCATGGCCCGCCATATCGATCAGCTGCTTTTCAGTGACGAGCGCGCCGGGCTTCAGCGCCAGCGTCACGATCAGATGTTCCAGCGCGAGGTAAGCAAGATGGCTCTGTGAAGTCTGCAATACGGAACTCCGTCGCCAAATCTGATATATCACATAGTGACACGGTCAAAAACAGAAGACAAGTCGGCATTGAAATATCAGAATACGAACAGATAGATAACATAGGTGAGGCTGCCGAAAACCGGCAAGACATTGACGTCTGCGCCGCAAAGGCTCGTGCCACCCGCCCCGGCCTGCTGAGGCACACCGCCTCGCCTACGTCATCAGGCCGGCACTACCCCTCGGTCACCCCTTGCGAAAAGCCCGGCTGGAAACCGAGATCGAATTTTGACAGGGGTCTTTTGCATTGGCGAACAGATAGCCATCGGCTTTATGGATGGTACCGAACATGAGGCCATTCTCCGCGCAACGCCTGCAAAAAGCCTCGACATTCTCCACGTCGAAGACCAACTTGACGGCGGATTGACCGCTCCGCTGTCCCTTGGCGGCCTGATGAAGCATGATATTCGCACCGCCGTCCTGAGCGACCAGTTCAATGATCCTGTCGCCAGGCAGGCTGGTCGCCTTGAAACCGAAGTGCTTCTCATAAAACCGCGCCGTTTCCTCGACATTCCCAGCGTAGATCACCAGTCTGTTGAGCGGCATGATGCCAGCCTCCGATAGCGCTTGCATTCGATTGACAAGAGTAGAGAGACATCATGCGCTTTGCCACGGCCTTTTTCACTCGTGCCGCAGCGCCTCGATGGGATTCAACTGCGCCGCCCTTCTCGCCGGGAAATAGCCGAAGATCATGCCGATTGCCGCGGAGAACAGGAAGGCGACGGCGACCATCAGGGGGCTGAAGACGAAGGGTACTTTCAGCAGCGTCACGGCGCCGAAGCCGAGGCTCAAGCCCAGGACGATGCCGGTGATGCCGCCGAATAGCGACAACGCCACCGCCTCGACCAGGAACTGGGTGAGCACCTGGTTTTCGAGCGCGCCGATCGCCAGGCGGATGCCGATTTCGCGGGTGCGCTCGGTGACGGAGACCAGCATGATGTTCATGATGCCGATGCCGCCGACGAGCAGGCTGATCGCCGCGACGGCGCCGAGCAGGCCGGTCAGCAGCGTCGTCGTGCCGGTCATCGCCTCGGCGATCTGAGTCATGTCGTTGACGTTGAAATCGTCCTGGCGGCCGGGCACGATCTTGCGGCGCTCGCGCAGGAGATTTTCGACATCGGACTGCACCTTGGCTGTGGAGACGCCGTCGCGCGCAGAGATGATGATCTGCGGCACGTTGCTGTTGCCGCTGATGCGTCGCTGGAACACCTTGACCGGCATGATGACGACATCGTCCTGG
The DNA here is from genome assembly GCF_002953715.1 of Rhizobium leguminosarum. Classification (GTDB taxonomy): domain Bacteria; phylum Pseudomonadota; class Alphaproteobacteria; order Rhizobiales; family Rhizobiaceae; genus Rhizobium; species Rhizobium leguminosarum_V. The sequence goes on along the minus strand of NZ_CP025012.1, from coordinate 1,820,433 downwards.
TCATTGCCCATGCCGGACTGGCCGCGCTTGGCAAGCACGCCGATGACGGGGCATGAGACCTTGCCGACGCGGATCTGCTGGCCTGTGGGGTCGGCGCTGCCGAAGAGCTGCGAGCGCACCGTCTCGCCGATGATGCAGCGCGCCTGGCCGCGTTCCTCGGCGGGCAGGAAATTGCGGCCGAGCGCCAGATCCCAGTCCTGTGCGATGAAATAATCGTTGGTGGTGCCGGAGACGCTGGTCGAATGGTTCTGGCCGCCGAAAATCACGGTCGCTGTGGACTGGTTGAGCGGCGCCACGGCCCTGAGGCCGCCGATCTGGTCGCGGATGGCCGCGACGTCCTTGACGCTGAAGCGCTTGGCCTCCGAACTCGCCCGGCCGGGGCCGAACTGGCCGGGACGGACGAACAGCATGTTGGTGCCGAGCCGCGACAGTTCGGTCGAGACCTGAGCGGTGGTGCCGTTGCCGATCGTCACCAGCGCGATGACAGCGGCAACGCCGATGACGACGCCGAGCACGGTCAGGAACGAGCGCAGCATGTTGCGGCTGATGGCCCGCAGCGCCAGCTTCAGCGTCTCAAAGAACATGATCCGCCCTCCTCCGGTGCTCGACCTCAGTCTCCAGCTTGCCGTCGACGAAACGCAGCAGCCGCTGGGCATAGGCGGCAATATCGGGCTCGTGGGTGACCATGACGATGGTGATGCCCTGCTCGCGGTTCAGCCGCGTCATCAGATCCATGATCTCGACGCTGGTCTTCGTGTCGAGATTGCCTGTGGGCTCGTCGGCCAAGAGCAGTGCCGGCTCGGTGACGATGGCGCGGGCGATAGCGACGCGCTGCTGCTGGCCGCCTGACAGTTCCTGTGTCTTGTGATGTTCGCGCCCGGTAAGGCCGACCAGCGCCAACGCCTCGCGGGCCCGCTCGCGCCGCTCGCGCACCGCCATGCCGCGATAGATCAACGGCAGCTCGACATTCTCGACGGCCGAAGTGCGCGACAGGAGGTTGAAACCCTGGAAGACGAAGCCGAGCATGTGGCGGCGCAGCAGCGTCAGCTGGCTACGGTCGAAGCCGCTGGTCGGAATGCCTTCGAAGATGTATTCGCCCGCGCTCGGCACGTCGAGGCAGCCGAGAATGTTCATCGCCGTCGACTTACCGGAGCCAGACGGCCCCATGATCGCGACGAATTCATGGGCGTTGATCGCAAGGTCGACGTGGTCGAGCGCGCGGATCTCCGCCTCGCCCTCGCCGTAGATTTTCGAGACCTGCCTGAATTCGATGAGCGGCGGGCTTGCCATCCGTCTCTCCGCCTAATTCGCACGCGTCGTGGCGTCGGTCACCAGTGCGTCGTTTTCCTTGATGTCGCCGGAGACGACCTGGGTGAACTGACCATCGGAGGAACCGACCTGGATGACAACAGGCGCCGGGCGGCCGTTGCGCAGCAGCCAGACGCGGCGCTCAGCGCCCTTCAGCGCCGGACCGGCATTGTTGTTGCGCTGGCGCGGCGGGCCGAAGAGGCCGAAAATACCGCGGCCGCGCCTTTCCGCCTGCGCCGGGGCGTAGCGCAGCGCGGCATTCGGCACCATCAGCGTGTCCTTGACGGCCTCGACGGTGACATCGGCCGTCGCCGTCATGCCGGGGCGCAGCAGCAGATCGGCATTGTCGACGGATAGAACCGCCTTATAGGTCACGACATTGTTGACCACTTCGGAGGCGAAGCGGATCTGCTCGATCTCGGCGGGAAAGGATCGGTCGGGATAGGCGTCGACGGTGAATTTCGCCTTCTGGCCGACGGCGATCTGGCCGACATCGGCCTCGTCGACATCGACCTGCAGCTCCATCTTCTTCAGGTCGCCGGCGATGGTGAAAAGGATCGGCGCCGAAAGCGAGGCTGCGACCGTGGCGCCCGGATTGACGGAGCGGGTGAGGATGACGCCGTCGATCGGCGAGATGATCTTCGCCTTGGCGAGATTGACTTCCGCAAGCTGCAGGTCGGCCTCCGCGGCGAGGACCTCGGCCTCATTGATCTGTTTGGCGGCGACGGCGGAATCATATTTGTAGCTGGCGTCGTCGAGGCTCTGCTGGGTGGAGACATTGCTCCTGACCAGACTTTTCAGCCGCTCGAGCGAGGTGCCTGCCGATTGCATATCGGCATTGGCTTTGACGACGTTCGCCTTGGCCGAATTGAGCTTGGCGCGCGAGCTCTTCACATCGGCCTCGAGCTTGTTGGTATCGAGGAGAGCGAGCACTTCGCCTGATTTGACCGTGCTGTTGTAATCGACGTTGACGTCGCGAACCGTGCCGGAAAGCTCGCTCGATATATCCACCTGCTCGGTCGGCTGCACGGAGCCGGTGGCGGTGACGAGCACTGTCAGGTCGCCGCGTTTTGCCGGCTGGGTGTCATAGCTCAATTCGCTTTGCCCACGGCCCATGTAGAAATAAGCGGCGACTGCGGCAGCGGCGATGAGGATCAGCAGGATGAGCAGGCGTCCGCGCCAGCGGCTGCGCTTGCCCTGCCGTCCCGATGCGGAAAGGACCGCGGCGAGATCGGACGCTGCGCCTGTCTTTGCTCCGGTTTCGCTGCCGCTTACGATTTTGTTCATGTCGTCCTCAATCAGTCAGTGGCCGCTTGCGGCCTCTGCTGCGAAATAATCACAACGCAGATGAACCGGCGATTAGCATTGCCGCCGAACTGGCACGGAATTGCAGATGGGTGAAATGAAATATTGGTAAGGAAAGTCAAGTTTCGGTGCGCCTGTGCATGTCGCGCAAAACCTTCCGCGGTTTTGCGATCACGACATGCGGCAAACCAAAGGCCTAAAGCGCGGCAAGCGATCTCGATCGCGACGCGCTTTGGCGCCCGTCAGGTCGCATCCTCGGCAAACTGGCCCGCGCCGGGCAAGGGATGCAGCCACGGTTCACGCCGCTTGATCCAGACTTCATAGCTAGGCGCAAGGTCGGTCGGTGGAGTGTCCAGGGACCCGAGGCGGAGTTCGGCCTCATCTTCCCTGAGGCAGAAAAGCCTGCTGCCGCAGGTGGGGCAGAAGCTGCGGCCGGCGAAGGTGGCGATCTCGCCGCTGTGGGAAAAAGCCTGGCGCGGCCAGACCGCGAAGAACACGAAGGCGGAGCCGCTCGATTTGCGGCAATCGGCGCAGTGGCAGAGGCCGGTGCGAAGCGGCTCGCCTTCCACCCTGTAGACGACTGCCCCGCAAAGGCAGCTTCCGGTTCGGATCCCCATGGCGCCCGTCAGGCGTCGAGATTAGTGGGCAGGCCCGGCAGGCGCCGCTTTGCCGCCATCAACAGGTCGAGTTCGGTGGCCGACGGGCCGAACTTCTCGTAGAGGCGCTTTGCCTCCTTGTCGTCGAGCCGATATTTCCTGGCAAATTCGCCGATGCTGTAGGGGCGGCCACGCAACACTCTCCGCGCCGGGGTCGCCGTATTCGGTGCGTCGGTCATGGTTTTCTCCTTTTCGTCAGGTACCCTTTAAGCTAGAGCGACCCGTCGATTTGGAAAGAGCCCGCAAGCCGCATTGAGCCTTCCGGCATGGATGGATGCGGTTGTTTTCCTGGAACCTTTTCGTCGACATGCGCATTTTTTGATCGAGGTTGCGGGCCGCGCCAAGCGGACGCGGCGGTGCTGGAGAACATCGGGATTTTTCCGCTTTCTCCCGATGGCCAACGCAATGGCAGGCGAGCTCCCTACCCGCCCGGTTCGCTTCCTTATCCGGTTCTTTTCGAGCGGAGATCACGAAATATTAAAATGCGGAACGCATGCGCCGGAGCGAGGTTTTCCCATTGAGGTCGACGTGGCCTCGTTCAACAACCAAGGAGAACCGAATGGCAAACCAAGGTGGATCCCATGAACAGCACGTCAAGGCTGGGCAGCAGAGTCACAAGAACGACTCGAATGCCCGCAACGCCTCGGCCGGCCGCGACGCGCAGTCCAGCGGAACCCGCGGCGGCAGCCATGAACAGCATGTGAAGGCTGGTCAACAAAGCCACAAGAACAGCCACTAAAGCTGTTCTGATATGAATTAGGCTCGCGCTTCGGCGCGGGCTTTTCTTTGTCGAGTCGCTACAATGGGTCGACCGCCTCCAACCGCCGATCTTTCCTCAATGAATATTCGGGCGCAGACAATTCCAATCGCGAGTGGCCGCCGTCATTCCATCCTGAACCGGGTGTGGCAGGTCGTGCAGGTCTGTAGCATGAGGTGGAACGCGTGTTCCGCCGCCATCGTCGACAATTCGTCCTCGTTGCAGACGTGAGTGCCGAAGGGACCGCCGCCCATCGCCTCTCCGGGCTTCATGCGCATGCTTGCAGTCATCGGCCCTGGGTTCTTCTGCGCGGCGGCATCCAGCGCGACGGCGTAGTCGCGCAAGTCGTTGGCGATGCGGTCGAACCGGTCGCGCTCCTCAAGGATGTTCGGTCCGGCCTTCGACTGCCGACTGTCGGCCTGGGACGCGAAATGTGCAGAGAGAACGCCTCCAGACCTGTCGCGGATGGTGTCGGCCGCCCATTTGAACTCGCTGGCCTTGTAGGTCGTCGAATCCTTGAACATGCCGGAGATCGTTTTTGCCGCTGCGGCCATGGCTTTCATGTCCGCCTGCCGAATGGCCACAACGCCCTCCGCGGCCGAAGACACGGCTGCTAGCATCAGGACCGCCGCCATGAAGGCGAACAGTCTGAATTTGCTGGTGTCAGCTGTTAATCTCATCGACGCCGCCTGGATTGGTGACCATGATGCTGCAACGGATATCCGTCTTTATCTGGGCAGCAAGAGGGCGGATGCGCCCGTCAGGCGGCCATCTTCTCATAGCTCTCGGCGCAATGGCGACAGGCGTCGACGCAGCTCTGCATATCGCCGGCCCGTTTGCAGTCCCTGGCAAAGTGGGCGCGGATTTCGGCGCATTCCCGGCTTCCAATAGACTCAGATCTTTTGGCAACCGGGCGATGAGAAAGCATTAACTGTCGCCGGTTAATCTGCGCCTCTCGCTCGGAGAGGATCGATGAAGAGTGGCTACTCGCTCGCCCAGATAGGACTCCACTGGCTCGTCGCCCTCATGGTGCCGGTGCAATATCTGACCGGCGGTAGCATCGAGAGAACCCATCACGCCGTCCACATGGGTCTCACGCCATCCTATTGGGACGTTGTCCAGCACCAGCTTCACAACTACGCGGGAATGGTGATTGGCCTGCTGATGGGCCTGCGGCTGGTTCTTCGTCTCCTTCAACCGCCCGAAGCCAACAGGCCCGGTTCATGGGCGGGGCGGGCCGCGAAGGCGCTTCACTACGGCTTCTACGTCGCAATCATCGGACAGGCCTGCATGGGGTTCGTCGCGAGCTATCTCTCGTTCGCCATTGCGCCGTATCACGTGATCGGGTCGAGGATTATCCTGGCGATGGTCGCGCTGCACCTCGCCGCAGCCGCCTGGCACACGTTGGTCGCCCGGGACGAAACGGTCGACCGCATGGTGTTATCGCGCCAGAAGCGGTCAGCCGAGAATTTCTAGAGTGGCCAGCGTCAGCGCGACATAGCGGCCGGTCTTGGCGGCGAACACCAGGATCGTGAACGGGATGATGTTCGTGCCACATAAAGGGCTCGAACATTGACGATAGATGAGTTGCAATTGAAATCGAGCTGCTTTGCATGTAGTTCGAGGAGCATGGGCAAGATGTACCGAATCGCAATGAGCAGGCTGCTCGTGATGATACGGCTGGTGATCATCGTATCACTGGCGGGGTACTCGCTGTCGAACGCCAGTGCCGCCATGCATGGCTCCTCGCTCCCGGAAATGGCAGCGGTCGTGTCCGAAACCGATGCTGTGCAGCATCACGATGGCCACGACATGACGAAGATGGCTGTCCATGACCACTCCCAGGGCGAGGCCAGCGGTGACGCGGATGGCGTATCGAAGCCCGTCAAGCAAGAATGCTGCAAGGATTTCTGCGGCGGGCTCGGCATTATCTGTGAGGGCCAGGATGTCGGCGGACCCGTCGTAACCTCGATCCGGCAATTCATCGACGACCGGACGACCCTTGGCGAACTGCCGACCCTCAACCGTCCCCCGAATATCTGAATAGAGACGCACCCGCTTGATCGGGTCTAGTCGGACGCTTGCCTGCTTCTGGGCGAGCGCCCTGTAGGCTATCTCCTATTCGGACATTTCAAAATGAAACCCTCGCTTTTCGTGGTGGGGCTGCCGCTTGTTGCCGGTGGCTGCGCATCCACGCTTCCTCCCGACGTGGTGGCGTTTCCCACCGCGGTCGTTCAGCCGTCCGCGCTTCCGGCGGCATACAGGTCGCCGATCACAGATTACGTCGCCCGCCAGCCGGTCGATCCCAAACCCTGGCGCAGACAGAACGATCTGCAGTCTCCCATGAATGGAGACGGCTCATGATCGGCACCACAAGACTGATCGCGGCGCTGGCATTCCCGCTCGCCTTGAGCGGCTGCGTTACAGGCGCCGACTATTCCCGCAAGGAGGCGGGTTTCACCGCCGTTGCCAACAAAACCGCCACTGTCACGGCGAAAGAAACCGTCTGGATCCAGAACCAGAACCAGGCCCGATCGGCGGCCGCGCAGGTCAAAGGCCTGCTTGCTCGAACGAAGCCTCTCGACGTCGAGACGGCCGTCCAGATCGCGCTGCTCAACAACAAGGGCCTCCAGGCCGCCTATGCCGATCTTGGCGACAGCGCCGCCGACGCCTGGCAGTCAACGATGCTCATCAACCCGACCGTCTCCATCGGCACGACCGGGATCGGAACTCCGGAACTGCAGGCGTTCAAAACGATCGAAGGGATGATCACGACGAACATCCTGGCGCTCGCCACGAAGAACAGGGACATGGCGATCGCCGACACCCGCTTCCGGCAGGCGCAATTGATCGCGGCGGTGAAGACGCTTCAGGTCGCCGCTGACACCCGGCGCGCCTTTATCGGTGCGGTCGCCTCATGGGAGAATGTCGGGCAGCTCCAGCACGCCCAGGCGACTGCCGATGCAGCCTCCGAACTCGCCGAGAAACTCGGCGAGACAGGCGCAATGGCCAAGGGCGCCCAGGCCCGTGAACATGTGTTCGTCGCCGAACTCGCCGGGGAAACGGCGAAGGCCCGCTTGTCCGCCCGTCTTGCCAAGGAGGAGTTGACGCGGCTGACGGGCCTCTGGGGCTCCGATCTGGACTACCAGGTTCCGAACAGCCTGCCGCCGCTCCCCAAATCCGTCGTCAGACGCGATACCATCGAGGCCGAGGCTCTCAGGAACCGCATCGACCTGCAGATCGCCAAGCTCGACCTTGAGGCCACGGCCAGATCCTATGGCCTCACCGAGGCGACACGCTATGTCAGCGACCTCGAAATCCTGACCGGTTTCGAAACGGAACGGGAAATCGAGGACGACGAGAAGAAAACGCGAACCACTGCACAGGTCGAGCTTGAGTTCGCCATCCCGATCTTCGACACCGGCAAGGCCCGGATGCGCAAGTCCGAGCTGGCCTACATGCGGGCGGCGAACCTCTTGGCGGAGAAGGCCGTCAACATCCGCTCTGAAGCACGCTCCGCCTATGAGGCCTACCGCTCGAACTACGATATCGCGCGGCACTACCGCAACAACGTCGTGCCGCTGCGCACCAAGGTCGAGGAGGAATCCCTGCTGACCTACAACGGCATGATCTCGAACACCTTCGAGCTGCTGACAGACACCCGCGACAAGATCAACTCCACCCTGCTTTCCGTCAACGCGAAGCGAGATTTCTGGCTGGCCGAAGCCGATCTGGCGCCTGCGATCTACGGCGGCGGCGGCACGAAGGCGTCGGCAGAGACCGAGGCCACCGCTGCTTCCGAAAGCAGCGGTGGCCTCGGTCATTGAGAAAGGACACACCATGTTCAACAGACGACAACTTTTTGGAGCCAGCGCTGCTCTGCTCACCACAGCCGCCTGGACGAAGACGTCGGCGATGGATCTGCCCGACGCCCCGACCATGGAATCGGCGGACATGCAGCCGCCACTCCACGCTAGCTCCGGTCCGGACTATCAGCCCGTGGTCACCCTCAACGGCTGGACCTTGCCGCACAGGATGAACAACGGCGTCAAGGAATTTCACCTCGTCGCCGAGCCGGTCGAACGCGAGATGGCAGACGGCATGACCGCCTATCTGTGGGGCTACAACGGACAGTCACCGGGACCGACGATCGAGGCTGTCGAGGGGGATCGCGTCCGCATCTTCGTCACCAACAAGCTGCCCGAGCACACGACGATCCACTGGCACGGCATGATCCTGCCGTCGGGCATGGACGGCGTCGGCGGCCTGACGCAGCCGCATATTCCAGTCGGCAAGACCTATGTCTACGAGTTCGACCTCGTGAAATCCGGCACCTTCATGTACCACCCGCATTCCGATGAGATGGTGCAGATGGCCATGGGCATGATGGGTTTCTTCGTGATCCATCCGAAAGATCCCAAGTTCATGCGCGTCGACCGGGACTTCGTCTTCCTGCTCAACGCCTACGACATCGACCCCGGCTCCTACGTGCCGCGGATCATGGAGATGACCGACTTCAACATGTGGTGCTGGAACAGCCGCGTGTTCCCGGACATCAGCCCTCTCGTCGTGTCCAGGAATGACCGAGTGCGCGTCCGGGTCGGCAACCTGACGATGACCAACCATCCGGTCCACATGCATGGCTACGATTTCGAAGTGACCTGCACCGACGGCGGCTGGGTGCGGCCGGAAGCGCGGTGGCCGGAGGTCAGCATCGACATCCCGGTCGGCGCGATGCGTGCCTACGAGTTCGACGCCAAATATCTCGGCGACTGGGCGATCCACTGCCACAAGTCGCACCACACGATGAACGCCATGGGTCACGACATTCCAACTTTCATCGGCGCGGACAAGTCGAAGGTCGCCGAAAAGATCAGGAAGCTGCAGCCGGAATACATGCCCATGGGCACCAAGGGCATGGCCGACATGGGCGAAATGGAAATGCCCATCCCCGAGAACACCGTTCCGATGATGACCGGCTGGGGGCCGCATGGTCCGATCGAAATGGGCGGCATGTTCTCGGTCGTGAAAGTCCGCGAGGGGATCTCGGCAGACGATTACTCAGATCCCGGCTGGTACGAAAACCCGCCCGGAACGCAGGCCTGGGAATGGACCGGAGAACTTCCGGACGCGACCAAGGCCAAAGACGCGAAAACGCAAATCACGCCGAAGCCGACAAACGGCTGAGGTCCAATCTCAACATCGAAAAGGAATGACGAATGAAGAATTATCTCATGGCACTGGCCCTCGCAGCACTCGCCTCGCCAGCACTTGCCTCAGGCAATCATGCCGGTGGCCACGGCGAGAAGATGGCTATCGGAGAACCCGGCGACAAGGCCAAGGCGACACAGACCATCCGCGTCACGATGACGGAAACCGACGACGGAAAGATGCTGTTTACTCCCGCGGTCTTCAACGTCCGCAAGGGGCAGACGGTCAAGATCGCGATCAAGAATGCCGGAACCGTCGACCACGAATTCGTGCTCGATCAGGAAGACAAGATCCTGGAGCACAAGAAGGTCATGGAGAAGTTCCCGGAAATGGAACATGCCGACGCCAACTCCATCCGTCTTCCGGCTGGCCAATCCGGCGAGATCGTCTGGAAGTTCACCACCGACGGCGAGTTCAAGTTCGCCTGCCTGATCCCCGGTCACTACGAAGCCGGCATGCATGGCGACGTCACCGTCGCCGGCAAATAATCTGCAACAAAGGAGCTACACGCATGAAAACTGCAATGATCAAAATCGGCCTCGCCACCCTGCTCTGCGCCAGCGCGGCCTTCGGCGCATTCGCCGAGGAATTCACCAAGGGTGTCGTCAACAAGGTCGACACAAAGGCAAAGAAGGTCACCATCAAGCATGAGGACCTGAAGAACCTCGACATGCCCGCGATGACGATGGTTTTCCGCGTCGAAGACCCGGCTCTGGTCGAAAAACTGAAAGAAGGTGCGAATGTCGAGTTCGTTGCCGAGCGTGTGAATGGCAAGCTGACCGTCACCAATGTAAAATAGCCAACTCCTGCCGCCCGGGTCGATCCGGGCGGCAGGACATCGAGGAGCGCAGACAATGCACGGAAGAAGAAGTTTCATTGCAATGGCGGGCTCTGCCCTGGTGTTCCTGAGCGGAAAGGCCCGTGCCACGGCTCCGGCAGAAATGACTGTCTATAAGGACCCGAATTGCGGCTGTTGCCACGAATGGGCGAAGGCAATGGCAGAGGCAGGTTATTCCGTCGATCTCCACAACACCGACGACCTTGCCGCAGTCAAGGCACGGCTTCGCGTGCCTGCCGAAATGGAAGGATGCCATACCGCTGCCGTCGAGGAATATTACCTCGAGGGACATGTTCCGCTCGAGGCCGTGCAGCGCCTGCTCCGAGAGCGGCCGCCGGTCCGAGGACTGGCCGTGCCGGGGATGCCGTCCGGCTCATTGGGAATGGGTGTCGATCCGGCCGCGGTCTATGACGTCTATGCGATCCCCTCGGGAACCGGCGCGCCATACGTGTTTATGGAGGTTCGTCCCCGGAAGGCCTGACGCCTCGATCAATCAAGCCCGAGCTCGGCGGTTTATCGAAGATCTGGACCTCGGCGCGTCGCCGACAAGGCGAAGTTCACGCATGCGAATTGGGAGCGCCCGACTGGAAGCTGACGAGCGGTTTGTCACAGCCTATTAGGACAGAGGCCGCCGTTCGCGCCTCGAAGTGCAGTTCACACGGTCACTTCAAGGAACAATGTAAGCGCGTAGGCCATCCCACGTATCTTTCGGACTGCTGATCAGCGATTTTCTGCATGAATCATGCGGAGAATCCTATGAGCGATACTGTGAATCACCATCGAACCTTTGAGGTTTTGACGGCTGAGCCCGTGCGACAAAGACGCAAGCCCCGGGAATGGTCGGATGACGAAAAGACGCGGATCGTCGCCGCGGCGCTGCAGCCTGGGGCCAATGTCTCGGCGGTTGCCCGGTCTGAAGGCTTGGATCCCTCGCAGCTTTATGGGTGGCGTCGCAAGGCACTGGCATCGGGAGTTGTTGCGCCGCTGACGGAGGAAACGGGCAAGCAGATCAAGTTCGCGCGCGTTGAAACGGTAAGCAGCGGCTCGGTAGATATTGTCATTGCAGATATGGTGGTGCGCGTCGGCGGCGATTTTGACCCCGATCACCTGGTGAAGGTTCTGCGGGCGGTTCGCAAGGCATGATCGCGTCTGGTGTTGTGGTCTATGTGTCGTGCCAGCCAGTCGACTTCCGCAAGGGGTCCGCGTCTTTGATGGCGCTGGTGCGCGATGGCGGTCTCGATCCCTTCAATGGCGCGCTTTACGTCTTCCGGTCGAAACGGGCAGACAAAATTAAGATCGCGTGGTGGGATGGCAGCGGGGTCTGCCTCTATTTGAAAACCCTGGAAGATCAAGGCTTCTGCTGGCCGGGCATATCGGCGGCACGGATACGTCTTGACCATTCTCAGCTCATGGCGTTGCTGGCCGGAATGGATTGGAAAAAGATCCGCCCGACCAAGGTCAGGCGACCCTTGTTGACGGGCTGACAGCGCCTGCGGCAAGATGAATCATGCCGCTGTAATGGTTGGGAAAACGGCTGTTTTTGTGCTCTACTCATTCCCATGGATTTGCCCCTTCACGACCTGCCGGACGACGTTGACGCGCTGAAAGCGATGGTTCTTGCGCTGGCCCGCGAACAGGCCGCGAAGGAAGCCCGGCTTGTCACCGCGGCAGCCGAGATCGCCCGGTTGGAAGCGGTGGAGAAGAGTGCCAACGAGCGGATTGCCAACCTCACATCGATCCTGAAGGTTCTGCAGCGCACCCAACACGGCACCCGTTCCGAGCGACTGCGCCTTGGCGTCAATGACGAGCAGGTGTCCTTTGCCTTCGAGGAAGTCGAGACCGGCCTTTCGGCAATCCAGAGCGAGCTTGATTACGCGGCCAAAGACAAGCCGAAACGAGCACCACGTCCGCGCAAGGGTTTTGCCGCTCATCTCGAACGCATCGAGGAAGTGATCGAGCCAGAGATCCCGGCCGGCTGCGAGGGGCTGGAAAAGGTCCTGATCGGTGAGGATCGCTCCGAACGATTGGATGTCGTGCCGCCTCAGTTCAGGGTCATCGTGACGCGTCGCCCCAAATATGCCTTCCGGGGCAACGATGGCGTGATCCAGGCTTTGGCACCGGCACACATCATTGAAAGTGGCCTGCCAACAGAACGGCTGCTCGCCTATATCGCCGTCTCCAAATACGCCGACGGCCTTCCGCTTTACCGGCAGGAGGCAATCTATCTACGCGACGGTGTCGAGATCAGCCGATCGTTGATGGCCCAGTGGATGGGGCATCTGGGCTTCGAACTGCAGATATGCGCCGACTACATTCTTGAGCGCGTCAAGGAGGGCGACAGGGTCTTCGCCGACGAGACGACATTGCCTACCCTCGCACCGGGTTCGGGCAAGACGACGAAAGCCTGGCTTTGGGCCTATGCTCGCGATGATAGACCCTTTGGTGGAACCAGTCCGCCGATGGTGGCCTATCGGTTTGAGGATAGTAGGGGCGCAGATTGCGTGGCGCATCATCTCTCCGGGTTCAACGGCATCCTGCAAGTTGACGGATACTCGGCCTATACCAGTCTGGCCAAGACGCGTGCCAAAGCCGGCAGCAATGAAACGATCCAGCTCGCAGGGTGCTGGGCGCATCTTCGCCGCAAGTTTTACGATCTTCACATCAGCGGTGTCTCCAAGGCCGCAACGGACACGATCGTCGCGATGACCGAGTTGTGGGGCATCGAAGATGAGGCCCGCGGTCGGGATGCCGACAGCCGCTCCACGCTGCGTCAGAAGAAGTCGGTGACCATCGTCGCCAACCTCTTCGATCTTTGGGAAAAGGAACTGGGCAAGGTCTCTGGCAAGTCCAAGACCGCCGAAGCTATCCGCTACGCGCTCACCCGGCGCGAAGCACTGGAGCGCTTCCTGACGGACGGCCGGATCGAAATTGACTCCAATATCGTCGAGCGCGCAATCAGGCCCCAAACGATCACGAGGAAGAACAGTCTATTCGCCGGTAGCGAGGGCGGTGGACGGACATGGGCGACGCTGGCCACGCTTCTCCAGACGGCCAAAATGAACAATGTTGACCCGCTCGACTGGCTCTCCCAGACATTGACCCGCATCGCTAAAGGCTGGCCAGTATCCGAGCTCGAGGCGCTTATGCCATGGAACTTCAGGCCTGACGCCATCAGCTAACCGCTTACGAACAATAATAGCCATGGCTAGAAAGCCGCTTTCTCGAAGGTATTCGACCAGTTCGGAAAATGGGATCATGGCGACGGTGAAGAGAGAATCTCTTGATGTCACCAGCAGCGCCCGGTTGGAAATCACCGGAGCCTGCCCCCACTCAAAATTGGAGAAATTGGGCCAGAACAACGGAGTGCGCCGGGCGTATTCCGCATATGGCTCAGCGAAGAGGTGAGACAAATATACAGCCTCCCGCTTCGCCGTATATCTGAACACAAGATAGGCGAGCAGCGTGAAAATTGCGGTGATAAGCAGACTTCCAAACACCAGGCAGACGCCGCTGATCATGCAGAGCGAAAAGAGATAAAGAGGGTTGCGCGTGATCGAATAGGGTCCCTGAGTCACAAGCGCGGAATTCTTTCGACCTCCAATATAGATGGTCGACCAGATTCGTCCGATTATGCCAAAAGCGATCAACAATGTTCCCAACTGAGCGAGCAGTGTGAGAAAAAGGCTTTCAGGTCCGAAGCCCGGATGCGCGATAAGCTGGAAGGTGACAAAGGCAACGGTCAGCACCCAAAAGGCCCAAATTCGCCGCTTCTGCTTGAAGGGGCGGTCAGAGGAAGTCGTATAAGCCATCATTATTTCCGATCTCTATAAAGTCTTCGAAACGCTCTGCAGGCATGCCTGCAGAGCGAGGTTGAATTCGGGGGCCGAGGCAACAATCAGCTATCCGCAATCCCTCTGTTTGCGGGGATGCTTTTCCTGAGCGCGCCACTTCTTGACGAGTTGGCGGCGGTTTCCCGGATAGTGATCGTCCAGGAAACTGACGGTCATGACGTGGTCAGCTTGGAAGATGCGAAAGTCGCCCTGCAGTTCGCACCAAGCCGCGATAAATCGCTGTGAATCAATGAATCCCAGCATGATTGGCCATATGTTTCTTTCGGACACAGCCCCGCTTTGATCTGCGTGCGTGATGCGGATCTTTCGCTGCTCGCGCATCGCTCGCCTGACCTGCGCCAGATCAAGCACCGATGAACCTTTTTCAGAACGACCAACAAAGAACGTGTTGTCGTCCAAGCCCCGTCGCAGGTCGGGGGGAAGCACACCGCCGATTTTTGCGAGCGCGTTTTGAACAGCGTGCGCCAAAGCATCGTCTGTGTGCCGACTAACCCACTGCGCGCCAGCGACAAGCGCCTGGATCTCTTCTTCCGTGAAAGACAGAGGCGGCAAAAGGAAGCCCGGCTGCAGTATGTAGCCGACCCCGGGCTCTCCATCGATATCCGCGCCCATGGCCTGCAGCGTCACGATGTCACGACGGATGGTCCGCAGCGAAACGCCGAGCTCGCGCGCAAGCGTCAAGCCGGCCACCGTTCCGCGGTGACGACGAAGAACTTGCATCAGGTCAAATAATCGATGGCTTCGTGACACGCTCACTCCATCACGACGAGGGCTTTTCCGGCGAGCTTCCGTCCGGACTCAAGAGCCGTGATGAGTGGAATCGCTTCGCCGAGGGGCACGATCTCGGCGATCGGAAGGCGAAGATTTTCGTCCATGGCGGCACGAGCGATTCTATCGAGGATCTCGGACCTCGGTGTGCACACCACAACCTTCAGTTTTCGGTTGAATATCGACCGAATGAATTTTCCCGGCGTGGGATTGAGGTCGACGAACCGGCCATTCTGACGCAAGAGCCCAAGCCCCACGGCGTCCGTCATCGTCGCAGCCGTGTCGTAGACCACATCGAAACGCTCGCGAACCGTCGACAAATCAGTTGTCCGATAGTCGAACACGGTTTGAACGCCGAGGGCCCGCGCCCGTTCCGCCGCCACCGCGCTGCAACTGCCCGAGACCTTTGCGCCCAGAATCTGCGCGATCTGCACAGCCGCTTCGCCCACCGCACCGGTACAGCCATTGATGAAGACGTGCTCGCCGGCAGTCAGCTTCGCTTTGTCGACCAGCCCGTTCCAAGCAGTGGCTCCAGGCGTCCCGAGACAAGCCGCCTCCTCAAACGAAACGGTGTCGGGCTTCTTGGCCAAGAAGCTGTCCTTAGTGACGACAGCCTCTCCCAGGGCGCCGCTCTCCTTGAACCGGGCAAGACCGAACACGGCATCGCCGGTCTTGAAACGCGTCACCCCTTCACCGACCGAAATGACCGTCCCGGAAATATCCATCCCCATTGCACGAGGAAAAGCCCTTCCCGTAACGATCTTCATCCGTCCCGCCCGCAGCTTCCAATCGATGGGATTGATCGCTGCGAACTTGATCTTGACCGCCACTTGTCCTTTACCCGGCGAAGCCAGTTCGAACTCCTCGAGCCGCATCAGATCGGGGCCGCCGTACTGGTGATATTGAATGCGTTTCATGGTGGGCCATTCTTCCTGTTTTGCTGAAGGCACGATTGTGACAGTGGCAGCCGCCGCGAGCCCGGGCAGCGCCAGCGGCTCGATGACTAGGCGACCTCCCTGCCCGCGTTTGACGGGGATGCTTGGGGATCGCATGGACATCCGCGGAGGCAATTTCCGGCGTCGCCGCGAAGTCTGATGACCATGGCTTTCCTGAATTCCGTCACGTCGATGCAGGTTAGACCACCACGGTGCCAGAATCTGGCACCATCGTTGGTGTGACGTCGTCCGCTTGGAGATCTAGCGGCCGAGCAGCGATCTCCGGGAGGGATTGCCGCGACCGGTCACTGCAATCCACACCCATCAGGAGCGGCTGTTCATGCGCTCGAACAGGGCTTCACCCATCCGGCGTGTGTCGGCGGAGATGCCGACGAGGATCTCATCCTTATCCGCTTCAAGCTGCGCCAGCGCATCGGCAGCGAACTCTTCCGAGGAGACCATCATGCGGCTTGCTGTGCCTTCGCTGCGCGTACCACCGCCCAGACTGGTATCGACGATCGGTGGCGCGACCTCGATCACCCGAATTGCTGTGGATTTCAACTGATGGCGCAGGCTGAGCGTAAAGGAGTGGATCGCGGCCTTCGTGGCGCAATAGACCGGCACATCGGCCATCGGCGAAAAAGCGAGGCCCGAGCTGACGTTGATGATGAACGCATGTTCTTGCTGCCGCAAGGCAGCGAGCAGTTCAGCGATCAGATGGATCGGCGCCGTAAGATTGATCGCCACTTCTTGATCGAGAGTGTCGATCGCCGGATCGGTATTGAAATCGCGCCGATGCTGAACGCCGGCGTTGTTGACGACGACGTTGAGTGCCGGATGCTCCGCCTTCAGCCATTCGACCATAGAATGGCGACTCTCGCCGTTGGCAACGTCGCAAATGCGCGTGATCAGCGCAGGCACGTCCTCCTGTGCCTTGCGGAGCGCGGCTTCGCTTCTGCCGCAAATGATGACGTTATTGCCCTTTTCGGAAAGGCGCCGCGCGAGCGCAAAACCGATGCCGGTTGCGCCGCCAGTAATGAGAATTGTGTTTCCTGTGAGCTTCAAGGTCGTCCATCCTTCCAACAGTTGAGAAGGTGCGCCGACGATGACGTGGTTATCAGCGGACACACCTTTGCGACCGGCAAGCCGGTCTCGGGTGTCGCGGATACCCTTGGAGGGAGAATTGCCGTCCCTTGAGACGGCGACCGGGCTACCATCCGGTCAGCACTCTTTCGACAGGCCGTTCGTAGCAGAATGCCGATCATACCGCAATCAGTCGCCATGTTCCCTCCCACCGGGTTACGCCGCTCGTTGACGTGAGCTGATGACGGATGTGCGTTTCAGCCACCTTTCCAGCAGAGCGCCGTAAGAGCAAAAGGCTGCGTCGCAGGCCGAACCTCCACCCGTGACCTGCATTGATGATTCACGCTCATAAGTTCATGCGATTTGCGGCGCCTAATCATGGTTGGGTACGCGCTCTATATTCAGAACATGAGATCGGGAAGCGGTACCACGACTGTAGCCAAACTGAGCGGAGAGCGACGATGAACTGGTCGGATGACGAGCTTAGCAAAATCGATCAGGCCAACGATCTGAAAATCGCACCGTTTCGCGAAGATGGCGCCACCTATGGCACCCCGACCTGGATCTGGGAGGTCGTTGTCGATGGCGGGCTCTATGTACGCGGCTACCATGGTCAGAAGTCCCGATGGTATCAGGCGGCGGTCCACCAGAAGGCCGGACAGATCATTGCCGCCGGGATGACGCGCACGGTCGCCTTCGAGCCTGTGGACGGCGCGATCAACGATCGCATCGACGACGCCTACCGCGCCAAATACCGCAAGAGCCAGTATCTACCGCCAATGGTCAGCGCCCGAGCACGCGCGGCAACTGTTCGGATCACACCGCGCGAAGAAACTGCCTGACGGCGGTCGGATCCGCATGGCGTCATCGCTAGCCACCCAAACCAACTCGAGCAAGGAGACGCAAGATGATCAAGCGCACACTCGGCCAGGGCCTGGAGGTCTCCGCTTTGTCACTGGGCGCCATGGGCTATGGCAAGGCCCGCGAGCTTCCCGACCGGGCCGAGATGATCGACCTGCTTCGCACCGCTGTCGAACACGGCATGGATTTCTTCGACACCGCTGAAGTCTACGGCCCCTGGACGAACGAGGAGATGGTGGGCGAGGCGCTTGCTCCGGTTCGCGACAAGGTCAAGATCGCCACGAAATTCGGCTGGGACATCGATCAGGAGACGGGCGAGCACCGCGGTGGCGTCAATAGCAAGCCGGCGCAGATCCGCCGCGCCATCGAGGGCAGCCTAAAGCGCCTGCGCACCGATCACATCGACCTCTATTATCAGCACCGGGTCGATCCAGACGTGCCCATGGAAGATGTGGCCGGGACGGTCAGGGAGCTGATCACCGAGGGCAAGGTGCGGTGGTTCGGTCTGTCCGAGGCCGGTGCCCGATCGATACGCCGTGCGCATGCGGTACAGCCGGTGGCCGCGTTGCAAAGCGAATATTCCTTGTGGACCCGCGAGCCGGAGGCCGAAATCATTCCGACGCTCGAGGAACTCGGCATCGGGCTCGTATCTTTCAGCCCTCTCGGCAAGGGATTTCTGACCGGCAAGATCGACCTCAACACCACATTCGACAGTTCCGATATCCGAGCGGGAATCCCCCGCTTCTCCGAGGAAGCGCGTCTTGCCAACCTGAAGCTGGTCGAGTTGACCGGCAAGATCGGCGAGAAGCATGGTGCGACGCCGGCGCAGGTCGCGCTAGCCTGGCTGCTGGCGCAGAAGCCCTGGATTGTTCCGCTGTTCGGCACCCGCAAGCTCGAACGGTTCGAGGAGAATATTGGGGCGCTGAACGTCACCTTGGACAAGGCCGATCTCGATGAGATCGAGCAGACCAACATCGTCATTCAGGGAGCTCGTTATCCCGAAGAAATGCTGCGTCGATCCGGTCTCTAGCGGCACATTCTGCGGCAGCAATACCACAGCAACCTGCTTCGAAGCTGACGACGGGCGCATTGCGGCTTTCGTCGTTGCGCCGTTGCAGGCCCATTCCAGGCGATGCCGGAACAACCGAGTTGGAAGGATATCATCATGAAACGAATTTTGGCCGCCACGGCAATCTCGCTCACGATGGGCGAGCCTGTCATGGCCCAGGAAGGAAGTGGAGGCGGAGCCATGCCGGCAAGTGCTTCATCATTGTCGGTCAGCGATATCCAGTCCGTATCGCCGGCTCTTGGCCGATACGCTGAAGAGGACGTGCTCGGAAACCTGTGGCAGCGGCCGCAACTGTCACGTCGCGATCGCAGCATCGTCACTCTGGCCGTGCTAATCGCCCGAAACCAGGCAATCGATCTGAAGCACTACGTCGACGTCGCTCTCGATAGCGGGGTGACCTCGACGGAGGTCTCCGAGATCATCACGCATCTGGCTTTCTACTCGGGCTGGTCGAACGCGATGTCGGCAGTCGCCGCGACCAAGGACGTCTTCAAAGACCGGGGCATCACGGCCGACCAGTTGCCTGCGGCCTCTCCGCAACTGCTGCCGCTCAACGAGGAAGCCGAGCGCCAACGCGCCACCGGCGTCGAAAAGAATGTCGGTCCGATCTCTCCGGGGCTTGTGCAGTTCACGACCGACCCGCTGTTCCTCGATCTCTGGCAACGGCCGGGCCTTGCACCGCGAGACCGCAGCCTCGTGACGGTCAGTTCGCTGATCGCATCGGGCCAGAGCGCTCAGATCACCTATCACCTCAACCGCGCCATGGATAACGGCCTGACCGCCGACGAAGCCGGCGAGGTCCTTGCCCATACGGCCTTCTACGCCGGCTGGCCGAACACCTTTTCTGCATCGTCGGTTGTCGGAGAGGTGCTGCGCAGCCGGGCGAAGTGAAGCACCAGCCTGCAGCAACAAAGGGGTCCGGCGTGCTTGCTGCTTCAGGGTTGATTGCTACATTTCATAGGCAGGCGTTTATGATGGGCGTCGGTCTATGAGGAGGAATCATCATTGGAGCGACAGAATATCAACGACCTGATGGTGTTCCTGGTGGTTGCGAGGGAGCGTAGTTTCACCAAAGCCGCCGCCAAGTTCGGCGTCTCGCAGTCGGCGCTGAGCCATACGCTCCGTCAGCTCGAGCAGCGGCTGGGCGTGCGGCTGCTGACAAGGACGACGCGCAGCGTCTCACCGACCGAGGCAGGCGAACGGATGCTGCAGAGCATCGGTCCGCTTTTTGACGAGATCGGATCTGCGCTCGATGGGCTCAACATTCTTCGGGACCAGCCGGCTGGAACCGTCCGGCTGACCGCCGGCGACTACCAGATCCAGTGCTACATATGGCCGAAGCTTCGAACCTTTCTCCAACAATATCCCGACATCAGGCTCGAACTGGACGTGAACTACGGTCTGCAGGACATCGTCAGCGAAGGCTACGACGCGGGCGTGCGCTTCGGCGAACAGATCGCCAAAGACATGATCTCGGTGAGGATCGGGCCGGATGTTCGCTTCGCGGTCGTCGCCGCAGAATCCTATTTTGCCTCACGCGATATTCCAAGACATCCGAAGGACCTCATGCAGCACAGGTGCATCAATCTGCGCCTGCCCACCTATGGCGGTCTTTATGCCTGGGAGTTCGAAGAGAACGGCCGCGAGATCAGGGTTCGGGTGGACGGACAGCTGGTCTTCAACACGATCTACAACGTTCTTGAGGCGGCTCTCGACGGCTTCGGCTTTGCCTATGTCCCCGAAGATATCGCCAAGCTCCATCTCGGAACCGGTCGCCTCCACCGGTTTCTGGAAGATTTTTCGCCCTATTGGGAGGGCTTCCATCTCTACTACCCAAGCCGACGCCAGTCTTCGCCCGCCTTTTCCCTTCTCGTGAACGCGTTGCGTTATTCAACGTGAGCGGCTGCGACGACAGAGTGGCGAGCCGCTTTCTTGCACCGTTGCGCGGCTCCTGCGGGAAATAAAGCGCAAAGGGATCCGCTTCAGACGACGAAACGCTTCGGCAATTCGGTGGCAAGCGCATCGATCGCCAGTCGCGACCGCAACGGCAGATATTGGGTGGTTGGCCAGACGGCGTAGCATTCCATCGCCGCCCTCGGCCGATCGGTCCAGAGTTCGACCAATTCGCCTGCCTGCACGCGGTCATGGATCAGCCAGTAGGGAAGCCAAGCCAGGCCCATGCCGTCGACGGCGGCATCGGCGATCACTTCGAGATCGTCAAAGCGCAGTCTTGACGTGACCGACAGGTCGATGAGAGCACCGGTCGCATCGGGAAGCTGCCAAATCAGGCCATGATCGTTGCGCCAGAATACCAGCGTGTCATGTTCTGACAGATCCGACAGAGAACGCGGCTCCCCTCGTGCGGCAAGATAGGCTGGAGAGGCGCATAGCGCCTTGCGTGGGCTGGCCAGTCGCCGCGCGTGGAGCGCGGTTCCGTTGCCTAGAACGCCATTGCGCACCGCCAGGTCGAAGCCGTCGGCGATCAAATCGATCCGGCGGTCACTGAAGCTGAGTTCGAGTTCAAGCTTTTCGTGCTGGCGCGCATAGGCACGCAGGATGGGCGCGGCGCAGTAGCGCCCAAACAAGACGGGCAGCGACACGCGCAACCTGCCGACGACCTCGCGCCGGCCGGATTCCAGGAGAGATTCGCCCGCGCGCAATTCCTCGATCGCACGCACACAGCGCTCGTAATATTGCTGACCATCCTCGGTCAGGCTCTGCGTCCGCGTGGTCCTGTGAAACAACCGGACGCCCAGGCGCTCCTCGAGACGCGCGATGGCCTTACCGACCGCGGAGCGCGTCAACGACAATCGCTCGGCAGCTTTGGCAAAGCCGCCCGTCTCGACCGCCTCGACAAAGACTTGCACTCCATCAAACCTGTCTCTCACCAAGCGGATCCTCGCGAAGAGCGGCCCTTCGATTGGAGAACCTCAGGAACCAAAGAAGAGAAAAACGATTTCTAATCGTCAACTGTATTCTACGATATAAGGCCGGCCAAGCAAACGGTATTTCGTGGCAACCGCGACCTAAGCAAGCCGGACATATGGCAAAACATCGCCCGCCGTTCGCGCGCTATCTCATCAACGGAAGGACGGCAATTGCTGGTATCCATCGTCTATGACAGCGGCTACGGCCATACCGCGCGTGTCGCCGAGGCGGTTGCCGAAGGCGTACGGGAAGTGGAAGGAATCGAGGCGAAACTGGTCGCCGTCGCGGATGGCGCGATGGACTGGTACGCGCTGGAACGCAGCGACGCCATTATCTTCGGGTCGCCGACCTATAACGGCCTCATCAGCGCCAAGCTCAAGCAGTTCTTCGAGGACTCCACCAAAGCGGCCTGGTCGGAGCTGAAGTGGCGCAACAAGATCGCTGCCGGTTTCACCAACTCCGGAGCCCAGCACGGCGACAAGCTGAACTCGCTCGTATCGATGGCGCTGTTTGCCGCGCAACACGGCATGATCTGGGTCGGTCTCGATCTGATGCCGGGCAACAGCAGCAGCACAGGCAGCACAGACGACCTCAACCGGCTCGGGAGCTGGCTTGGCGTCATGACCCAATCGAACATTGATCAGGCGCCGGATGTCACGCCTGCCGGGAGCGACCTTAAGACCGCGGGCTATCTCGGTCATCGCGTCGCCGAGACCGTGCGCCGGTTTCAACCCGCCTGATCCATCTTTTCCAACCAAGGAATCCTGCCATGAAACTGCTTTGCCTCGATATTCCCCAACCCGACGCCAGCCTGGAAAAGTACCAGCCGCATATGTCGGATGAAGCCCGACACGCCTGGCAGATGTACAAGGGCGGCATCATCCGCGACATCTATTTCCGCCAGGATCGTCCGGGTGTCGCCATCATCGCCGAATGCGAATCGGTCGAAGCCGCCAAGCAGGCCCTGAGCGAATTCCCGCTGGCCAAGGCCGGGCTTCTCGACTGGGAGGTCATCCCGCTTGGCCCCTTCCTCAACTGGGAAGCGCTGTTTGCGCCCGGCAACGCCTGAGAATCCTTGTCCGCGATACAACGGAACACTTTGCGCCCGATCGCGAATTCGGCGGGCGCAGCAGAGCCTACGAGCGTATGTTGAAGAGCGATATGAACTCCGCATCGTCGTCGACATGGCCTCGCTCAATTCCTGAGGAGCCAAGACAATGGCAAATAACATCAAGCCTATCCTTTGCGTGGTCACCAGCCATCCGATCAGAGGCGACACCGGCGAGCCGACCGGCTTTGCGATGGTCGAACTCACGCATCCGCTCGACGTTTTCCGCGCGGCCGGCATCCCGACCGAGATCGCCTCGATCCGGGGCGGCCATCCGCCGATCGACTTCTTCGACCTCACCGATCCGGTCAACGCTCGCTTCTGGAAGGACCGCGAGTTCCGCGATGCGCTCGCCCACTCGCTCATCCTCGACGAACTCGATCCCTCCCGCTACTCCGCAGTCTTCTTCGCCGGCGGCCACGGCACGATGTGGGATTTTGCCGACAGCCCGGCTGTGCAACGCGTCATCCGCGATATCTACGAAACCGGCGGCATCGTCTCGGCGGTCTGCCACGGCCCCGCTGCATTGGTGAACGCAACGCTCTCGGACGGCAGCCATTTGGTCGCGGGCAAGAAGCTCGCCGCCTTCACGGACGAGGAAGAGGCGGAGGTCAAGTACACCGAGGTCGTGCCCTATCTGCTGGCGACGACCCTCAAGGAGCGAGGCGCGCTGCATCAGCCGGCGCCGAACTGGACGGAGAAGGTGGTGGTTGATGGCCGTCTGATCACAGGCCAGAACCCGGCTTCTGCACACGGCGTCGGCCAGGCGATCGTCGATCAACTCACCCAGAAGTCCTGACCGAAGGAATTCACCAATGAAGATCATCGCAATCGAAGAGCATGTCCTGCCCGATGAGGTGAAGCATGGGTGGGACACGATACCCGGCGCCGACGACGGAACGCTTGGGCTCAATCCGGGTCTGCTCGGCGAACGGCTGGCGGATCTTGGAGAGCAGCGGCTGGCTCTGATGGACGAGACCGGCGTCGATGTGCAGGTTCTCTCGTTGACGACTCCGGGTCTCAACAATCTCGGCCGTCACGGCGTCGATCTTGCTCGTCGCGCCAATGACATTCTGGCCGGCGCTGTTTCAGCTCACCCATCCCGCTTCCAGGCGATGGCGGCTCTCTCCTTTGCGCAACCGGACGAGGCGGCGCGAGAGCTGCGGCGAGCCGTCGAGGAACTCGGCTGCAAAGGTGCCGTTCTGTTCGGCCGGGTCGGCGACAAGAATCTCGATCATATGATCTTCGAGCCGACATTCGCCAGCGCAGCGGAGCTCAATGTCCCACTTCTGATTCACCCGCAGATCCCGCAGACGAGCATTCGCGACACCTATTATGCGGGCTTCGACGCCCCCATCGATCTCGCCCTGTCCACGTTTGCCCTCGGATGGCATTTCGAGGCAGGCATCCAGTTCGTGCGTCTGATCCTGGGCGGCGTCTTTGACCGTCACCCGAACCTCCAGGTCATCCTCGGGCACTGGGGTGAGCTGGTGCTGTTTTATCTCGAGCGGCTCGTCATGCTGGATCGGGTGTCCAAACTCCAGCGGCCATTCCTCGACTATGTCCGCAACAATCTCTATCTGACGGCCAGCGGCATGTTCAGCCCCGCCTATTTGCGGCAGGCGATCGATGCGGTCGGCGTGGACCGCATCCTGTTCTCGACAGACTACCCATACCAGTATCGCCCCGGAGGCGATGCGCGGCGATTTGTCGAAGATCTGGAGCTCGATGCGGCCAAAAAGGCAAAGTTCGCGCATGCGAACTGGGAGCGCCTCACCGCAGGCCGCTTGCTCGCCTGATCTCGGCAGGAACCTCCCGTTCGTGAGGCAGAGTCATAAGGTCTTGCAATTTGGAGCCGGTAATCCTTTCCGATGCGTGACCCATTTACTCACGTGAGCGATCCACTGCTTCGCGCCTGAGCACGAGTCCCAGCATCGACTATACCGGCTGACGGACTGCTGAAGGCGCGGAGCCGCGAGTCAAGAACCCGTTCAAGCTGTTGTTGGTGGAGCGGACGCTCAGCGACGTGAAAGCGCAAGCGAGGGCTGATCCATGAAGTTCGACACACCTGCAGGACCGAACCCGATTGACCGGATGACCGTTGTCGGCCAGCCTCACAACCGCTTCGAGGCAGAGCTCAAGACGACTGGGACGGCGACTTACGCCTACGAATATCACAACGTCGCACCAAACGCCGCCTACGGCTATATCCTTGGCGCGGCAATTGCCAAGGGCCGGATCTCATCGATCGACACTCGGCGCGCCGAGGCCGCGCCCGGCGTGCTGGCCATCATTACTCACCGCAATGCCGGTCCGCTTGGTGTCGGAAAATTCTATGTCCAGCGCATGTTGGCTGCCCCCGATGTCGATCACTACCATCAGCCTGTTGCAGTCGTGGTGGCCGAAACCTTCGAACAGGCACGCGCGGCTTCCTCGATGATCCGCGTCGACTATGCGCGCAGCCCGGGCCGATTCGATCTCGCCGAGCAACT
The DNA here is from genome assembly GCF_002953715.1 of Rhizobium leguminosarum. Classification (GTDB taxonomy): domain Bacteria; phylum Pseudomonadota; class Alphaproteobacteria; order Rhizobiales; family Rhizobiaceae; genus Rhizobium; species Rhizobium leguminosarum_V. The sequence continues at coordinate 1,795,263 of NZ_CP025012.1, read as the reverse complement.
GGACAGCGCGCCGGTTGCACCGCAGATGGAGTTTGGTGGACCGACAGAGACGCAGGTCGGAGACTTCGACCAGGCTTTCGCAGCCGCGGAGGTGAAGGTTGACGAGACCTATACTGTTCCCGACCAGGCGCATGCAATGATGGAGCCGCATGCGACGATCGCGACCTGGGATGGCGATCGGGTGACGTGTTGGACCTCAATTCAGCAGATGAATTGGGGAACCCGCGATCTCGGACTCATTCTCGGCATTCCGCACGAAAACGTTCGGCTGATCTCACCCTTCATCGGCGGCGGCTTCGGCGGCAAGGGCACGGTGCAGTCAGATCTGGTGCTGGCGGCCGTTGCCGCGCGAATGGTGCGGCGACCGGTGAAGATCGCGCTTCAACGTCCGATAATGTTCAACAATACGATCCATCGGCCGAAGACGATCCAACGAATCCGGCTCGGCGCCTCGCGCGACGGCAGGCTGACGGCGGTCGGTCATGAGAGCTGGTCGGGCAATCTCGCCGGCGGCCGCACCGAGCCGACCACCCTTTCGACACGGTCGCTCTACGCCGGGGCGAACCGGATGACAGCTGTCCGACTGGCGACGCTCGACCTGGCCGAGGGCAATGCCATGCGTGCGCCGGGAGAGGCACCCGGTTTGATGGCGCTCGAGATCGCCATGGATGAGATGGCCGAGAAGCTCGGCATGGATCCGGTCGAGTTCCGCATCCTGAACGATACCCAGGTGGACCCGGAAAATGCCGATCGGCCTTTTTCCTCGCGTCCCTTCGTTGAATGCCTGCGCACGGGCGCCGAACGCTTCGGATGGAGCATGCGCAAAACTGAGACAGGTCAAGTCCGCGATGGTGACTGGTTGATCGGCATCGGCATGGCGGGTGCGATCCGCGGGGCACCGATTTCAAAGGCCGGAGCGCGGGTGCGTCTCGATCGCCAGGGCATGTTGACGGTCGAGACCGACATGACGGACCTTGGCACCGGCAGCTATACGATCGTGCAGCAGACGGCGGCCGAGATGATGGGTTTGCCGATCGAGCGCGTGGTGGCAAAGCTCGGGGATTCGAGCTTTCCGGAAACGCCGGGATCTGGAGGACAGCAGGGCGCGCCTTCGGTCACTGCAGGCGTCTATGCCGCCTGCACGAAGCTGCGGGCGGTGGTCGCCCAGCGTCTAGGCTTCAACGCCGCAGAGGCAGAGTTCGTCGACGGTGAGGTTCGTTCCGGAAATCGAAGCGCGCTGCTCGCTAGTGCTGCCGCCGACGGCGATCTCGTCGCCGAGGACACCATGGAATTCGGCGATCTGGCGAAGCGCTTCGCGATCCAGACCTTCGGGGCGCATTTTTCCGAGGTCGGCGTCGACGTCTACACCGGCGAAATCCGCGTTCGCCGCATGCTCGCAGTATGCGCCGCCGGCCGCATCCTCAACTCCAAGACCGCGCGCAGCCAGGTGATCGGCGGGATGACGATGGGGATCGGGGCGGCCCTGATGGAAGAGATGGTAGTCGATAAGAGATCCGGCTTCTTCGTCAATCATGATCTCGCCGGCTACGAGGTTCCGGTCCACGCCGACATCCCTCATCTTGAGGCCGTGTTCCTCGACGAAGTAGATCCAGCGATATCGCCGGTGAAAGCGAAAGGCGTCGGGGAACTGGGGCTGACCGGTGTCGCGCCGGCCGTCGCAAATGCGGTCTACAATGCAACCGGCGTGCGGGTGCGGCAATATCCGATCACACTGGAGAAGTTTATCGACCGGTTGCCTCATCGCGAGTGATAGTCCCGGCGAAATGACAAGAGGTCTCAAAGGACATCAGGATAGACGCCGGCCGTCCTCGCCGAAAAGGTGCAGGACGGCGGGGTCGAGGTGCAGCGGCAGGCTGTCGCCAGATTTCATCCGCTGCTGGCCGGCAAAGACCGCAATCAATTTCTTCCCGGCTGCGTCGGCGTGGACGACGGTCTCCGAGCCCAGTTCCTCGACGAGGGTAACGCGGGTATCCAGACTGCCCGCCGAGCCCTCATCCGCAAGGGTGATATGCTGCGGCCGGATGCCGATGCTGACTCTTTCGCCCGCCGGGCGTGCCTCCTTGGCAATCACCGAGAGACGATGGCCGCCGACGGTTTCGACCTCAGCGAAACCGCCCTCGTGACCGACAATCGCACCTTCGAGAAAATTCATGTGCGGCGCGCCGATGAAGCCGGCGACGAAGCGGTTGGCCGGCTTGTTGTAGAGTTCCAGCGGTGTTCCCACTTGCTCGATCCTGCCGCCTCTCAGCACGACGATGCGGTCGGCCAGTGTCATTGCCTCGACCTGATCGTGGGTGACGTAGATCATCGTCGCCTTCAGGCGGGCGTGAAGGGCCGCCAGTTCGGCCCGCATGCTGACCCTGAGTTCGGCGTCGAGATTGGATAGCGGCTCGTCGAGCAGAAAGGCATCCGGCCGCCGCACGATGGCGCGGCCGATCGCGACGCGCTGGCGCTGGCCGCCGGAGAGTTGGCCCGGACGGCGCTGCAGGAAAGGCTCGATCTCCAGCATGCGCGCGGCGTCCGTGATGCGCGCTTCGATCTCCGCTTTCGCCACCTTGGTGTTCTCGAGACCAAAGGCGAGGTTCTCCCTGACACTCATATGCGGATAGAGCGCATAGGACTGGAAGACCATGGCCAGGCCCCGATCGGCAGCGCTGATAGCGGTAACATCCTTGCCGTCGATGGCGATGCTGCCGTCTGTCGGCTTATCGAGGCCGGCAATCAGGCGCAGCAGCGTCGATTTCCCGCAACCGGAAGGGCCGACGAAAGCGACGAACTCGCCGTCGTTGACATGAAGCGAGACATCGCGAATGACCTCGACGGCGCCGAAATTCTTGACGATGTTCCTGAGCTCGAGCCCGCTCATGCACTCTCCTGTTTTCTTCTTTTAAGGTGGCCTATTTGAGCCCCGAGCCGGCAATGCCCGTGGTGATGAAGCGCTGCAGGAAGACGAAGATCAGCACGACCGGGATCATCGAGACGACGGTCATGGCGAGGATGTAGTGCCATTGCACATTGAGCTCGCCGGCATAGACGTTGAGGCCGACCTGCAGCGTATAGAGTTCCTTGCGCGACAGCACGATCAGCGGCCAGAGGAAATCGTTCCAGCGCCAGACGACGGAGAAGATCGCCAGCACGGCGAGAGCCGGCGCCGACAGCGGCAGGATGATGCGCCAGTAGATCTGCCATTCGCTGGCCTTGTCCATGCGAGCAGCGTCGAGCAATTCGTCGGGGATCGTCAGCATGTATTGCCGAAGCAGGAAGACCCCCGTCGGGGTGGCGACCGTCGGCAGGATGACGCCCCACAGGCTGTCGAAGAGGTTCAGCGTGCCGATGACGGAATAGAGCGGCACGACGATGACCGAAAGCGGCACCATCAGCGTCGCCAGGATCATCAGCATGACGGCGGTGCGGCCGGGGAACTGGTATTTCGACAGCGCGAAAGCGGCCATGGAATTGACGAGCAGCGTAATGGCCGTCGCCACGACGGTGACGAAGACGGAGTTGCGCAGGAACAGGAAGAAATCGAAGCGCTGGAAAGGTTCGGTGTAGTTGCCGCCGGCGAATTCGACCTGGCGCACCGGCGTGCGGTCCTTGATATTCGCCTTGACGATTTCGCCCGGCTGTTTCGGATCGACCATCTGGCCGATGATGCCGATGCGGCGGACTTCAGCGAGCACACGCGTGCTGCCATCCGGCATTGCGACATTATAGAGCGGCAACGGCTTGTCGTATCCCGGCACCACTGCCTGTTCGGTGACATAGGGCAGGAAGGAGGGCGGGAACTCGGCAAGGGCCGCCGGCGTCTTGAAGGAGGAGAAGACCAGCCAGACGGCCGGGCCGAACATCAGGAAGACGCCTGAGATCAGCCAGATCCAGGTGACGACATCCGTCCAGTGCCAGCCTCGGCCGCGGCGGCGGAGCAGAAACGCAGAGACTGCGCTCATCGGCGTGCTCCCTTCTTCTCGTTGCGGCTACTGACGCCGAGCTGGACCAGCGTCAGGATGACGAGCACGATGCCCATCAGGATCGAGGCGGCGGAAGCCAGCCCCGGATTGCGCAGCGAACTCGCAAAGCCGGTCTCGTAGATATACTGGGTGATGTACATGGTGCTGGTGCCCGGCCCGCCGCCGGTCAAAACGAAGACCTCGTCAAAGATCTGCACGGCGCGGATCAGCGCCAAGACCAGCACGACGATGAGGTTCGGCATCAGAAGCGGCAGGGTGATGCGCCGGAAGATGCGGGTCGGACGGGCGCTGTCCATTGCCGCCGCCTCGTAGAGATCCCGCGGGATTGCCTGCAGGCCGGCGAGCAGGATCAGCGCATAAAAGCCCATATGCGCCCAGACCGAGACGAAGACGGCGAAGAAGAAAGCCCAGAAACGATCGCTGAGCCAGGAGAACGGCTCGAAGCCGAAGGGGCTCAACGCATAGTTCAACAGGCCCTCACGCTGCAGGATCCATTTCCAGATCAGGCCGACGACGACAGGCGACAGCAACACCGGGAAGAAGAAGACGGCGCGCCAGAAGCCGCGATTGGAAAGCTCGCGGTTGAGGATCAGCGCCGTTGCGAGCGCTGCGATCAGCATCACCGTCACCTGGAAGACGACGAAGACGGCGGTGTTGCGCACGGCCGCCCAGAAGGTGTCGGCCGCGCAGGTCGAAGGGTCGAGATAGCTGCCGCAATCGAAGAGGATTCGGTATTGGTCGGCGCCAACATAGGTCCTGTTCTGCAGGAAGATGGCGCTGCCGCTCGTCGTCGAATAGATGAAGTTGATCACCAGCGGCAGCAGCACGAAGACGGTGAAGATCAGCATGTTGGGCGCCAGGAAGACGCCCGCCATGCCGTTCAGCCCGGTCAGCTTCTGCCAGCCGCGCATGGGAATGTCGACGAGCCCCATGACAAGCCGGACAGGCGCAAGCAGCGCCTGCCGCAGACCGGTTCTCGCCGATGGTTCAGAAGAAGCCGTCTTCGCCGTCATCTGTTCTTCCGTCAGTTGCCGGCGACCTTGGCCTTGATGTCCTCGTCGATGCGGGCATAGGCGTCGTCGAGCTTCATTTCGCCGGCGATCACCTGGCTGATGCGGGCGACGATGGCGCTGTAATAGGCGTCCGACCACTTCCAGCCCGGCAGCTTCATGGCGGGTGCCGCCGTCTGGCCGGCCGCTTCGACAAAGGCCTTCAGCGCCGCCTGCACATGCGGATTGTCGGTCTTGAAGTCCATCTGGCCGGCGGCAACACCCTTATGCGCCGGAATGAACAGGCTGCGTTCGGCAAATTCCTTCTGCACGTCGGCACCTGCCAGGTAATCCATCACCTTGGCGACATCCTTCGGGTTCTTGGTGTATTTGACGGCCACCAGACCGGCGCCGCCCTGCATGCCGGAGCATGCGACCGAACCGCAGGGGCTGCCCGCCATCACCCAGTCGAAATTGTCGCCAATCTTCTGGGCGAAGCCCGAAACCTGCCAGCTGCCCGAATAAAGATAGGCAAGGCCGCCATTGATGAAGTCCTCGGCGGCGGAGCGGTAGGTGGTGCCGGCAGCACTCACCCAGACATCCTTGTTGATGGTGCCGTCCTCGTTCCACTTGACGAAGCGGCTGAGGAAATCCTTGGCGCCCTGATCGATCGGCGCCGGCTTGCCGTCGGCGGCGATGTAGTTGGCGCCGTAGGAGATGTTCGGGCCGGAGACGCGGTGGCCGGAGCGGTCGATCGCCATGGCGAAGACCTTCTGGCTGTCGGCGACCTTCTTGGCGGCCGCCGCCCAATCGTCCCAGGTGGCCTTCGGGCCGGGAATTTCGACCCCGGCCTGCTCGAACAGCGTCTTGTTGACAAAGCCGCCGGTCAGCGTCAGCTGCGTCATGAAGCCGGTGATGGCATTCGAGCCGTCCGGACGCATCCAGTCGGCCTGGGCGCCGAAATTGTCCTCCCAATATTTCGCATCGGTGAGATAGGGCCGAAGATCGAGCCAGTGCTGCGCCGGCGCCTTCAGATTGGTGACGCGGGCGATATCCGGCCCCTGCCCGGCTTCGAGCTGAACCGGCAGCTGTTCCTTGACGACGTCATAGGAAACCTCGTCGAGGATGACGTTGACATCGGGATTGGCCTTGGAGAAGCGCGAGAGTAGGTCCTTGATCACCTCGCCTTCGCCGCCGTCGGAATACCACATGATGCGCACGTCGCCGGCATGGGCGGCAACAGAACTCAAGAGAACTGCAGCAAAAGCCGCGCCGATCGATTTCATTCTGGTCATTTTTTCCTCCTCTTGATCGATCAATTCCTGCGTCCGGCCGGTCCTCCACCTGCCAGACACGTCGTCTACGAGGCCGCGCGCCGAGGCTGCCTGCCCGGTATCTTCAGATGTACCGCGTCTCCCCGCACCGACCAGTCCGTCGGGCGAAGAATACGGCCTTCGGCGCGCACGGTGCCGTCTTCTTCGAAGACGACCCGGCCATAATCCGGATCGATAACGATCAATGCACCCTCTTGGTCGCGGCGGGCCGAAAGCGTGGCGAAACGCGCCTGCATGCCGTCAAGGCCAACCTCACGCCCGACATCGGAGAGACGGACGATCCAGCGGCCCTTGCGGCCAGCCAGCCGCAGCTCGATATCCGTCGTCGGGCCCTGTTTTACCGGCTCCAGTGCTCCGTTGCCGATCAGCATCGCAATCCCATTGCCGGAGCGGGCGAGCGCCAGATTGCCGTCGACAACCGTGTCGTCGAAAGCCTCGAGCGGGAACCAGGCATGGGTGAAATCCGGCTGGCCCTCATGGATCTCGAAATCGAGGATCGCCAGATCGCGATACTGATGCACGCGCGGCAGCGTTCCGCAGCCGCCCCAGAAGCTCGGCCGGCCGTAGCCGAACTGGATGGTTTCACCGGGATGATTGATCCAGATCTGCGCTTCCGGCCGGACGCCCAAGCGCAGATGCAGCACCGTCTCCTGGTAGCCCCAGGCGCCGGGACGATAATGGGCGATGGTGCCGAGCGCGGTGTCACGGGTCTTGTAGTGATAGAGGGCAGCGAAACGGTTCTCGCCCTGAGAAAAGGTCCATTCCTGCGCGTCATCGGAATTGTGCGCGGCAATTTCGGCAAGCGCTCCTGGAAAACGCAGGCCGTGGTCGCGGATGCAGACGGCAAGCTGCGGCAAAGCGTGGACACGCCGGCCGTACCAGCCGCGGCCCCAGAGCAGCCGGGCAATGGCGGAGAGTTCGACCGAGCGGCCGGGGCGCAGCGTATGTTCGTAGGAGCGGCCCTGGCTGCCGGTCAGCATGCCGTGATGAGCCGAGCGGGCGACGATCTCCATCAGTCGGACGATGCTGGCGTTTGCCCGGTTGCGGATCGTCTCATCCGGCGCGCATGCGGCCAGCGCCGTCAAGCCTTTGAGATCGATCGGGAAATAGGGAACGGAATTCCACTCCGCCATTTCCCAGCGCTCGAAATGATCGAGCCAGGCGCGGACACGCTGCTCGCCGACCCGCATCTGCTCGGCGCCGGTGCGGCCGGAACGGACGAAGACGGCATCGGGGAAAAGCCTGCCGCCGAGATAGGCGGCGGTATGGAAGAGAAGCGCGTGGTTTTCCGAGAAATACCACTGAACGTCGTTGCCGGACTCATCCATCCAGTAGCGGTAATTGAGGACGGCGTGCTCGATCCTGTCGCGCAGCGCAGGTGACAGCAGATCGCTCCAGCGCGTATAGGCAAAGAGAAGCGGCACCAGCACGAAATCGGCGCAGTCGTGGCAATCCTCGATAACAGGCAGCATGGCCGAGATCATCGCCTCGGTTTCCTCGCCGCCCTGCCCCAGCGCGAGACGCGCGAAAGCGCAGACCGTGTCGGGCTCGGAATGGGCGGCGACCTCTGCCAACGCCTCGGCGACGCGATCATCAAGGGCGGCGGGCGCTTCTCTCTGGCGTTGGGGATGACAGATCTCGACGCCGAGCGTGCGACCGAGCGAGAGCTCGCCTGTTTTGAAGGTGATCCGGAAATGGCGGAAATCGGCGGGCATATCCGCCGAGGCCCCGAGTTCCAGCTTGGTTGCTCCCGCTTTCAGCTCGAAATCATAGTCGAAGCGTTCGATCGACATGAAGTCGCCTTCGATCTCGACATGGCAGCTCAGCGCCACCGGCAGCGGCGCGGGGAAGAGGATCGTCACATCTTCGCCGAGATAGGCAGTTCGGTCGAAGCGCATGCCTTCGAGGATGACCTCCAGCGCATCCGCATCGCCGGCGGCGATGGGAACGGGCACGGCGGTTTCAACCTCAGGTCCTTCGACATAATCCAGCTGGAAATAGAAGCGGGCGTCGCGCTCGGCGAGATCGTCGAAATAGACGCGGATCTCGTTGAGGCCGGCCACGAGATCGACCTCGAACAGCTGCTCGGCTTCGAGATTGCGCTGGTAAGGCGCCATGAAGCCCTGCTCGCGGCCATTGACGAAGAGGATCGCGCCGCCGCAGGTCGACAGGCGAAGCGTCGCAGCTCCCACTGAGCGGGCATCAAGGAAGGTGCGCGCCCAGCAGCCGATGCGCGTCGGGCGAAACCAGAAGCCAGAGAGATCGACACGCGGGGAAGCAAAGGGAAGCCACCAGCGGGCGGCCTCGAATTCGACAGCCGGTTGCGGTCGCCGGCCGGAGAAGGATTTTTTGAATTCGGTGCGGCAGGGATATTCATGCGGGATGAAGTTCTTTGTCTTGGTGACGAAGAAAAACGGATCCATGCTGCCGTCCATCGGACGGTCGGCGACGTCATAGCGCTCCTGCCACAGGTTGGCGAGCTGCCAGTAGACGATCGGGCTATCCTTCGCCGTTGCGCGGTGGAGATGGGATTGCTGCTCAGCGGTCATATTTCAGCCTGCTCAAGCCTTGGAGCGCCGGGTAATACGCCGACGCATGGACTGGCCGTCTAGCCGCATCTTCAAAGCCTCCCTGCTCTGCCGCTTGTCGCGGACTCCTCAGGCAACAATTGTGCATAGGCATTCCATTTGCGCAATCTGAAAGATTTTTGCATAGTGGCGGCAAGCGAGGAAAAGACATGGCGGCGGAAGAGAAAAAAGGCAGGCGCACGCGCCTCGACGACATTGCCGCCCGATGCGGCGTCTCGATCAGCACGGTGTCGCGTGCGCTGGCCGGCGAAAAGGGCGTCAGGCCGGAGATTCGCAAGCTGGTGCTGGAAACGGCGAGTGCGGTCAGCTACGCTCTGCCGGCAAGTGTTGCCGGCAAGAAGGTCATGCTCGTCGCCTCCGGCGCGGCGATGATCGACTATGTCCGCAACCAGTTCACGCTCTATGTGCTCGAAGGATTGAATGCGCGTGCCGCCGCCCTCGGCATCGAACTGGCGATGCGCCCCATTGCCGGCAAGGGGGATGAAGCCCGCGTCGTCGCCGAGATGCGTGATGATCCGAGCTTCGGCGGCATGCTGATCCTGACCGTCGATGAGGAGGATATGCTGGCCGCGGCCGCCGATCTCGGAAAGCCCGTGGTGCTCGTCAACAGCGACGATCCCTATATGCGGCTTTCGAGTGTTACGCCCTGCAACCGTTCTGCCGCCTTCATCGCTGCCGAGCGGCTGATCAAGGCCGGGCATCAACGCATCCTGTTCATGCTGAGGCCGGGGCGACGGACCATCGAGCGGCGCCTTGAGGGCTGGCGCGATGCCCTGCAGCATCATGGGCTGACAGCCGATGCCGATCTGGTGCTCGAAGTCGATGACTGGCTGCCGGAACTCGGCGCCGAGTCGGTCACCCGTCTTATCCGCGAGAAAGGCCTCACCTTCACCGCCATCCTGACGGCGGGCGACAGTCTGGCCAATGGCGCGGTGCGCGGATTGCAGGCGATGGGTTATGCCGTGCCGCAGGACATCTCCGTCATGGGCATAGACGACCTGCCGCAGTCGGCCTTTCTCAATCCGCCGCTCTCGACGGTGCATATTCCGATGCGCGAACTCGGCGCCACCGCGCTCGATCTGCTGCGCGACATGATGCTCGGCCTTGCTGCCCCACGGCGGCGGGTTGAGCTTGCCTGCCATCTCGTCGAAAGGGGTAGCGTGGTGGCTGTCCGCATCCCTGGCGCAACGACGGACCGCTGACCCCACACCGCAATCGAGGATATCAAGCCTCGATAAAACTCGCGTCGAACAGTTCTCGCGCATAGGCATCATGCGTGGTGCCGGCCTGCAGATCCGCTTTGGTGAGCTCGTCCACGAAGCAACCATTCTTCATGATCAGCACCCGGTCGCACATATGGGCGATGACCGCGAGGTCGTGGCTGACAAGCAGATAGGTCAGGCCCTTTTCCTCGCGCTGATCGGCCAGCAGGTTGAGGATTTCGGCCTGGACCGAGACGTCGAGCGCCGATGTCGGCTCGTCGAGCAACAGGATGGGCGGCGACAGGATCAGGGCCCGGGCGATTGCCACCCTCTGCCTCTGGCCGCCGGAAAGTTCGTGCGGAAAACGGTTTGCGAAGCTCGCCGGCAAACCGACCTGGATCAAAGCCCTTTCGACCTTCGACCAGATATCGGAATGGCCCATCGCGCGCAGCGGTTCCGCCAGGGCGGTGCCGATACGATGGCGCGGATGCAGGGATCCGTAAGGGTCCTGAAACACCATCTGGGCAAATTTCAGCTCCTCGCGGGAGCGCTTCTTGCCGATCGGTTTGCCGCCAAGTTCGATGTGACCGGTCCAACCGGCCTCCATACCGGCGAGGCAACGCAGCACCGTCGATTTGCCGCATCCGGATTCACCGACAATGCCAAGGGTCTCCCCCTGGTTGACCTGAAAACTGATGCCCCTGACGACATGGTTGCTAGTCTTGCCAGAGGCAAAGACGACATCGAGGTCACGCACATTGATCATTGCGCCGTCTCCAGATCGAGTTTCGTCCTGTCGAGGACTGCAAGCCGGCGAACCGGATTCCTCGGGTCGGGCAGCGCAGCGATCAGCCCGCGGGTATAGGGATGGCGCGCCTCCTCGAGACTGGTCAGCGTTTCCACGATCCGGCCGGCATACATGACGATGATGCGTTCGCAAAAGGCTGCCACCATGCGAATGTCATGGCTGATCAACAGCAGGCCGGAATTATTCTCGCGCACCAACTCATCGAGCAGCAGCAGCACGTCCTTTCGGACGCTGACATCAAGCGCCGAGGTCGGCTCGTCGGCGATGACAAGCTTCGGCCGCGCCAGCAGCATCATGGCGATCATCACGCGCTGGCCCATGCCGCCCGATATCTGGTGCGGATAAAGCGCCATGACCCGCTCCGGATCGCTGATGCGCACGCGCTCCAGCATGGCGCGGGCAGCCTCATGCGCCTGTTTCTTATGAAGACCGAGGTGAAGGCGGGCGGCTTCGGCGATCTGCTTACCGATCGAAAGCACCGGATTCAGCGAATAGCGCGGATCCTGCATGATCAGCGCGATGTCCTTGCCGCGCAGCGCGCCCATCTGACGCTCACTCTTTGAAAGCAACGGATCGCCGCTAAGATCCATGCGTTCGGCCGAGACCACCGCGGCCGGCGGCAAAAGGCGCATGATCGCGCGACCTGTCGTCGATTTGCCGGAACCGGATTCGCCGACAATCCCGACGCGTTCGCGCCCGACGTCGAAACTGACATTAGAGACGGCGGGTACGGCGCCTCGGCCGAAACGGACGGTCAATCCTTCGACGGAAAGAACGGGCTGCAGATCACGATCTTGCATGGCGGGGATCCAAAAGGTCGCGCAGAGCATCTCCGGCGATGTTGAAGGCAAGGCTGGTAAGGAGGATGGCGATACCCGGCATCACGGCGACCCACCAATAATCGAGCATGAACTTGCGGCCGCTGGAGATCATCGCGCCCCATTCCGGCGCCGGCGGCTGGGCGCCAAGCCCGAGGAAGCCAAGCGAAGCTGCCGTCAGAATGATGCCCGCCATGTTGAGCGTCAGCCGAACGATGACGGAGGGAACGCACATCGGCGCGATATAGAGGAGAAGAATGCGCATCGGCGAAGCGCCATAAAGGCGGGCGGCGACCACATAGTCGGCGTTTCTGACGACAAGGGCCTCGGCGCGCGCGAGTCTCGCAATCGGCGGCCATGCGGTCAACGAGATCGCGATGATTGCCGTGGTCAAGCCGGCGCCGAGTGCCGCAGCAAAAGCCAAAGCCAGGATCAGCGACGGGAAAGACAGAACGATATCGGTGGCGCGCATCAGCAGCGCATCGGTGCGCCCTCCGAAGAAACCGGCGACGACGCCGATCAATAGGCCGATCGGGCCGACGATCAAGGAGATCGACAGCACGGTCTGGATGGTGATGCGCGTGCCGAAGATGAGGCGGCTCAAGATGTCCCGGCCGAATTCATCCGTGCCTGCCAGGTGCACGAGGCTCGGAGGCTGCAAGGCATCGCCAAGCGACTGTATGACCGGATCGTAGGGCGCCAGGAGCGGCGCGAAGATCGCGATCAAACAAAGCAGACCAAGGATGACGAAACCGGCAAGACCAAGCGGCTCGTGGGCCAATTTGCGGCCGGCGCGTGCAAACGACGCCGCGATACGGGTCGACACACTTGGAGGGCGGATCTCTATTTCGCTGCGGATGACATCGCTCATCGGGCCGCCTCCCGCATGCGCGGATCAAAGACGGCGTAAGCGACGTCGGCCAGGAAGTTCAACAACATGAAAATGAATCCCACAATGATGGTGCCGGCGACGATAGCGTTCATGTCGCCGATCATCAGGGCGTTTGTCATGTACTGGCCAATGCCCGGCCAGGAGAAAACGATCTCGGTCACGACAGCGCCTTCGAGCAGACCGCCATAGGAAATGGCCAGGATGGTGATCAGCTGCACCGCAATGTTCGGCAGGACGTGGTGCCAGATCGTGCCGAGCGGGCTCACACCCTTGGCTCGGGCCGCGATGACATAATCCTGGCTCAACTGCTCCAGGGTGAAGCTGCGTGTCATGCGGGTGATGTAGGCCATCGCCGCGTAGGCGAGAATGACGGCCGGAAGAATGATATGGCCAAGTGCATTCCAGAAGATTTCCGTCTCGCCCTGCAGCAGGCTGTCGATCAACAACAGCCCGGTGCGCGGCGTGACGAGACCCTCGTAAAACACATCGATCCTGCCCGGCCCGCCGACCCAGTTGAGGCCGGCATAGAAGATGACGAGCCCGACGATGCCGAACCAGAAAACCGGGATCGAATGACCGACGAGCGCGACCACGCGGGCCGTCTTGTCGATGAAGCTATCTCGAAAGAGTGCTGCGACCAGCCCGAGCGGGACACCGACGAAGGTCGAAATGATCACCGCCAGCGTCGCCAGTTCGAATGTCGCGGGAAAGGCTTGAGCGAGATCCGAAGAGACGGGATTGCCGGTGAGGACGGCGGTGCCGAAATCACCGTGGGCCAGCCCGTTCAGATAGAGGAAAAACTGCTGGTAGATCGGCAGATCGAGCCCGAGACGCGCCCGCATCGCCGCATAGGCGGCGGGATCGGCGAGCTCGCCGACAATCGCGCCGACCGGATCGGTGGGCAGGATACGGCCGATCACGAAGGTCACACATAAGAGGATGAACAGGCTGACCAGCAAATGCGCCAGGCGTCGGCCAAATTCGGCTACGGAGAGTTCCTTCATGATCGGCTGTCCTGGGAGTATTACTGGGTTTCGACCTTGGTGACGTTCTCGAGACGCGTCAGCTGAGACGGATGCCCCACATATCCCTCGACCTTGCTGTTGAGGACGATCGGCTCAAAGCGCTCGAAGAGCGGAAGCACCGCCGGCTTCTGTTCGACGAACATCTTCTGCATCTGAACATAGAGTTCGCCACGCTTCTTGGCGTCCGGCTCCATCGATGCTTTCGCCGTCAGCGCCGTGAGTTCCGGAATATCCCAGGCCGAGCGCCAGACGAAATTGCCGGCATTGTTGGCTTCCTTCGAATTGTCGGGATTGGAGGAAAACTGCTCCATCGAGCCGAGCACGTTCGGCATATAGGCGCTGGTCTGCGGGATCAGCAGATCGAAATCCCTGGCGCGATGGGCGGCGATGATTTCCGAGCCATTGCCCTGCTGGATGTCGATCTTGATGCCAACTTGAGCAAGCGATGCCTGGATGGCGGTGGCAAGATCGATGCGCGGCGTTTGCGCGATGGTCTTCAGCGTCAGCGAAAAGCCGTCCTTGAAGCCTGCCTCGCTCAGCAGCTGCTTCGACTTTTCGACGTCGAGATGCCAATCGGGGTTCGGGATGGCATATTCGAAATTCTCCGGAACGGGAACGTTTCTCGCCCGGCCGTAAGGGCCCATGATCGTCTTTTCGATGCCCTTGTAGTCGATGCCATAGGCGATGGCTTCGCGAACCTTCGGATTGGCGAGGTATTTGTTGCCGGCATTCATCGACAGCACGTAGAAACCGCCCGTCGGAATACGCTGGATGGCAAAGCCCTTCTTGGTCTGGAACGTCGCGAGATCCGATGCGGTCAAGGCGCTGGCAATATCGATATCGCCGCGTTCGAGCATCAGCCGCTCGACCTGGCTTTCAGGCACATGCCGGACGATGACGCGACGCATCTTCGGCGTGCCGGCCATATAGTCCTTGTTGGCGTCGAGGATCACCAGTTCGTTCGGAGACCAGCGATTGAGGGTGAACGGACCGGAGCCGGCAGAATGCGTTCGCATCCACGCATTTCCGTAGTCGTTATCGACGGCGTGGCTCTCGACTTCGACGCTGTCGACCACGCTGGTCGTCGTCGTTGTCAGCCGATAGAGCAGAAGCTCTGCCGTCACCTGGTCGGAGAGATCGATCCGCACCGTCTGATCGTCGACGGCCTTGACGAGCTTTTCGACATTGTCCTTGTCGTAGCCGACGCGCTTGAGGTTAGCGGCGGCGGCCTGGTCCATTTTCAGGAGCCGCGCCAGTGAATAGACGACATCCTTCGAGGTGACCGGGTTACCGGAGACGAAATTGGCCTTGCGCAGCGTAAAGGTGATGCCCTTGTCGTCGATCTTCCAGCTTTCCGCCAGTTGCGGAAGGATCTTGCCATCAGCCGTGCTGGCAACCAGCCGATCGTACAGATTCGACATGATTTCGACCGCCTTGCCTTCGGTCGCCTGCTGCGGATCGAGCGACAAAACCTGCGCCAGCGAAGTGCCAATCACCAGCTGGTCCTGCGGCGTGGCGGCCTGCAGCTGTGCTGCCGATATCGTCAGGGCGCCGATGACGGCACCGACGAACAAGCTCTTAGAAAAATGCTTCATTGTCACTCCTCCCTGGATTACTATAGGAAACATATTATGTCGTCCGTATGTCGTATTATGATTTAACGAAGTCCGATAAGATTGACAAGTCCCGGGCGACAGAGACTTGATGCGAAGGGATTGGGGGAGCCGATATGACGACACTCAGCCGGGGCCGGCAAAGACTGGCGCAACAGGTTATCGATCAACTGCGGGCGCAAATCGAAACGGGGAAGCTGCGCGTCGGCGACCAGCTGCCGACCGAGCCGCAGCTTGAAGCGACATTCGGCGTCAGCCGCACCGTGGTGCGCGAGGCGATAGCCGATCTGAGGTCGGCTGGCTTCGTCAAGCCGATCCAGGGCAAAGGCGTCTTCGTCGCGGATCCGAAGGCGCATTCGATGCTTTCCTTAACACCAGTGGAAATCAAGAGCATTCCGGAAACCCTGGAATTGCTGGAGTTTCGCATGGCCGCCGAGGGTGAAGCGGCGGCGATCGCCGCCTATCGCCGCACCGCCGAGCAGGAAGCGGCGATCCGCGAAGCCAACCGCAGAATGGCGAACCTGATCGAGACGGGACAGCAGACGGTGGAGGCAGATTATGCCTTCCACATGGCAATCGCCGCCGCCACGAACAACCGATTCTATGTTGCCGTCTTGCGCCAATTCGGCCCAAAAGCCATTCCTCGCGGCCAATTTCCGACGCTTCCCGAGGCCAATGACCGCGACTATCTCCAGAAGGTCTATGCCGAACATGTCGAGATCCTGTCAGCGATCGCCGACCAGGATCCGGAGCGGGCGAGACAGGCAATGCGGGCGCATATGCTGGCCAGCCAACGCCGTTATCGCATGCTCGCGGAGCAGCAATAGGGCTCGACACTCTTCGAAATTCATATTATGTCATATGACATTGGATAATTTCGGAAGAGACTCAAATGTATCTGGGAACACAGGTCGCCGCGCGGGACGACGACGATTATCGTATCTTCGCGCAACTGGGCGTGAAGCATATCAATGCCGACCCACCGGGGAAGCCGAGCAGCTGGACGCTCTCCGATCCGAGCGCCATCGCGACAAGGTCGAAAGCTTCGGCTTGATCCTCGACATGATCCAGTTGCCGCTGCCCTCGCAGCCGATCGAGAAGGCTTCCTATCCCGATATCCTGCTTGCCGGCCCCGAGCGCGACAGACAGATCGACGCCGTCTGCAAGCTGATCGAGAATACCGCCGCCGCCGGCATTCCTGCGGTGAAGTACAATCTCAACCTGATCGGCATTCCCCGTACGCCGGATGAGCCGGGACGCGGCGGATCTTTGAATGCGAGCTTCCGCTGGGACAAGACGGATCAGCAGGCCGAGCCCGGCCTTGCCGGTGTGCTTTCCGAAGATGAGAACTGGGAACGGATCGATTATTTCCTGGAACGCGTCGTTCCTGTCGCCGCAAGCAACCGCGTCCGGCTCGCCTGCCATCCGCACGATCCCTATACGCCGCCGGGCTATCGCGGCGTCACGCGGGTTCTGGGTACGGTGGAAGGCCTGAAGAAATTCGTGCTGATGCGCGAAAACCCGTATCACGGCCTCAATTTCTGCCAGGGTTCGATCGGCGAGATGCTGGAAAATCCCGGCAAGGAAATCGACGATGTCATCCGCTGGTTCGGCCAGCGCGGCAAGATCTTCAATGTTCACTTCCGCAATATTCGCGGCGGCAAGCTGTCCTTCATGGAGACCTTCCCTGAAGAAGGCGACATGGACATGGTTCGCTCGGCCAGGATCTACAAGGAGGTGGGCTTCAAATACATGCTGATGCCCGACCATGTGCCGACCGTCAGCGGCAAGGATCCAACCGCCACCGCATTTGCCTTCTGCTACGGCTATATCGCGGCACTTCTCCAAGTGCTCGAGAGCGAGTGAGCCGGTTTTCAACACGTCAAGAATAGGACTTCATGATGAACCCGATTGAATTGAAGAAGGCCGTTGGTAGTGGTCTCCTGTCGTTTCCGGTGACCCATTTCGACGATCAACTCAAATTCGACGAAGCGAAGTACCGCCGTCATGTCGAATGGCTTTCCGGTTATGACGCTGCTGCACTGTTTGCCGCCGGCGGCACCGGTGAATTCTTCTCGCTTAATCCGGCCGAGATTCCGCAGGTGATCCGGGCCGCCAAGGCATCGGCCGGCAAGACGCCGATCATTTCGGGAACCGGCTACGGCACGTCGCTCGCCATCGAGATCGCAGTCGCGGCCGAGAAGGCCGGAGCGGACGGACTGCTGCTGCTGCCGCCCTATCTGATGTTTGCCGAACAGGCGGGTCTCATCGCTCACGTCAAGGCAGTCTGCCAATCGGTCGGCATCGGCGTCATCGTCTATAACCGCGACAACGCCGTCCTGACCGCCGACAGCATCGCGCGCCTGTCGGAGGAATGCCCGAACCTGATCGGCTTCAAGGACGGCGTCGGCGATGTCGACAAGGTGATCGAGATCACCACCCTGCTTGGCGACCGTCTCGTCTATGTCGGCGGCATGCCAACCCATGAGGTTTACGCCCAGGCCTATTTCGCGGCAGGCGTGACGACCTATTCATCGGCCGTTTTCAACTTCGTGCCCGCGCTTGCCCAGCGCTTTTACGGCGCCTTGCGCACCGGCGATCAGGCGACGGTCGATGAGATCCTGAAGGGCTTCTTCTTCCCCTTCGTCGCCTTGCGCAACCGCAAGAAGGGATATGCCGTCTCGATCATCAAGGCCGGCCTTCGCGTCCTCGGGCAGAACCCGGGCCCCGTGCGCCCGCCTCTGACGGATCTTACCCCAGAAGAGCTCGTGCTGCTGGAAAAGATCGTCCAGGCCAACGGCGTGACACGGATCGCGGCTGAATAATATATCGCGGCAGTCGGCCGCCGGGGTGGCCCGGCGGCTGTCCGGTTCACACCACCAACAACGGACATCGGCTCGGCTTGGATAGACGACCGCTACGGGGCCGGAAGCGGCGCGTCTGTTATCGGGGCGAGTTCAGCAGAAGCTGACATTCGGCATCCGACCCCACGTCGGACATTCGCGCGTTATAATCTGGTATGCATTGCGCCGGATCTACACCATCATCGATCCTGAATAGTTGTCGATTTGGCATTCATGGGCGCAAAACCAAACTGTGCCTTGAAGGCTCGGCTGAAGGCTGCTTCGGAATCATAGCCCACTTGCCTGGCGACCGACCCAACCTTGGCATCTGGCTGCCGCATCAAGCCCAAGGCGAGCGTCAGCCGCCAGCGGCTGTGGTAGGAAAGTGGCGCTTCTTTCACCAATGCTGTAAATCGCGCCGCGAAGCCGGACCGGGACAGGCCCGCCACCCGAGCCAGATCGAGCACGGTCCAGCGCCGATAAGGTTCGTCGTGGATGGCCTTGAGCGCGCGGCTGATGCGCGCATCCCCGAGCGCTCCAAGCCAGCCGACATTGCCGCCCCGCTCGATCCGCACCCAGCTCCGCAGGATACTGATCACCAGCACGTCGATCAGCCGCGAAATCATGATGGACGCGCCGGGATACACCTCCTGGGCTTCCTTCATCATGAAGTAGCCAAGGCCCTCGGCCCATCCGGCGGTCTCGCCGCTGGCTTTTGGAATGTGAATGACTGACGGCAGTGCCGATACGAGCCAGGGCACGGAAGCGCTTTCGAACCGAAAGGCTCCAGCGATAAGCTTGGTCTGTTGGCCGCCTCCGCCGTGGGAGACATTGAGTTTTTCGGCGGTAACCTGCGCCGCCATCAGGGCTGCCAAGTCAGCCTCAGTTGCACACTCGCCATCGCTCAAGCCGTGCCCAAGGCCTCGCGGCAGCATGATCAGATCGCCAGTTGCCACCTGCAAGGCATGGCCCTGATCGTTCACAACCGTCAGCCCCCCTTCGAGCACGATGAAGAAATAAGCCGCTCCTGGATGAAAGCGTAGCGCCCATGGTTGGCTGAGCTCGACTGTAAAGACGATTTCGCCATGCAGGCTGACCATGGCCAAAATCTGGGAGAGCAGATCCACCCGAGAGGCGAGCATGATCGCATTTTTGGACGATGGAGCATGCATTGCGGGGCTCGGGTCATGGTGATCCATCTCGGTAAGCCCTAGTTTGGTTTTGTCTTCAAAGAGGAATTATCTGGCAGTTCAAGTGTTTGCGCGAAGGCAAGGCCATCCTGGTCTTCTTGCCGTCGCGTAGGCGACAGCATTGCAGATTATCCGAATTAAGCAATCGCGCTGATGCGCCCTATAGGAGCTCCAAATGAAATCTCTTCTTATGTCCGCCCTGATGCTGACGACCGCCATGCTTGGTGCTGCACCCGCGTGGGCCCAGCCGGCTCTCCCGGATCAAACAATTAAGAATATCGTTCTTGTCCACGGCGCCTTCGTCGACGAAACCAGTTGGGACGGCGTCGCTGCAATCCTGACCGCCAAGGGCTACAAGGTGACTGCGGTAAAGAACCCACTGACCTCGCTTGCTGACGATGTCGCTGCCACCAATGCGGTGCTGGATGCGCAAGATGGCCCGGTCGTCCTGGTGGGCCATTCCTGGGGTGGCGTGGTGATCGGCGAGGCGGGCGACAACGCCAAGGTGGCATCACTCGTCTATGTCTCGGCCTTTGCGCCCGAGAAAGGTGAAACCATCACAGCATTGGCAGCCAGCGGTCCGGCAACCCCCGGAGCGGCGGCCATTCGGCCCGACGCAAAGGGTTACTTGACCATCGATCCTGCAGTATTCCCCAGTGCAGTGGCGGGCGACCTGCCCAAGAAGATCGGTGAACATCTGGCAGCGCACCAGATGCCGATCAATCACACCGCCTTCGATGCGCCTGCTGAGGTCGCGGCATGGCACGACAAGCCAAGCTGGTACGTCCTGAGCTCCAAGGACCTCGTGCTTGATCCCCACGCACAGGCTTTCTTTGCCGAACGGATGAAGGCCAAGGTAACGACGGTCGAGGGGAGCCACGCCTCGCTGGCCTCGCACGCCAAGGAAGTGGCTGCGGTCATAGAAGCGGCCGCAGGAGCAAAGTAGCCCTCGTCAACCGATGCTATCGCCCGCCTAGCAATGGTCGGTAGCATCGATGTGCAACGATCCCACTTGCAGGGTCGCACTCGCAGCGCTGACCCCATATCACCGGCAACACTACTGCCCACGCGCCCTGGCAACGGACAGCGCCGCACTGGCAACCGCCGGAGTAGCGCTCAGCCATCACGCCCCCTCACCGCCCACGAGGTGGTGTCGTGATCGGGGTGCTGGTTGTTGCTCTCATTGATCGCCGCGGCCCAGTCGGCGCCGTTGTCTTCGGTCGCACCGGTATTTTCGATGCCCGTGATCGTATCGAACCATCCCACCATGTTCTCGGTGCAGGTATTGGCAAGCGGCGAGAAGGCATGCGGATCGTCGAGCGAACCGATCATCAGATTGGTGCGACCGTTTTCGAGGTGGTGGAAGAACAATGGCGTGCCGCAACTGGCGCAGAAGCCGCGCTCGACAAGCTCCGAGCTCTTCCAGACGCTCGGCTTGCCGCGTGTCCAGTTGAGCGCATCATCGGGCGCGGCGACGAGCGCGGCAAAGATGTTGCCCGAGGCTTTCTGGCACATGCGGCAATGGCAGAGATGCGAATTGTCAAACATAGCGGTTGCGTGGTAGCGCACGGCACCGCACTGGCAGCCGCCGCTCACCTCCATCTCGATGCGTTTCATTTTTTCTCCTCCTTCAAGAGGCGGGTTTGGGCTTAATCTCTTTTAGGTTTTCGTCTTTTGATCGTCCAGCCTTCCAGAGCGGCGGATCCAATTCCGGTGTTGGTGGGCATGGGTTGCCAGCCCAGAAGAATGGACCCGATCACGCCTCCTCGGTCGTCTGCCCATAACTTCCGCTTCAACCGCCGGTTAAGCGGTGACCGAAGCTCGGTATCGCGCTGAAGTGGTCATCACTCATTTGGCCACCGAGTAGGCGTCAGCGAGTTCCTTGGCCAAAGCTTCAAGGGCTTCCGGGTAAGCTACATCAACACACTGAAGTTTGGCGTCTCGCGCTGCCTCTAACATTTCCCTCTTGTCGCGGATCGAGCGTTCGATAAATTTCTCGATGATCAAAGCCGCCGATTGAGTGGCGTCCTTGTAGCCGGCTTCTTTCATCATGCGGGCACGTAAGAAGTCGTCTTCTGCGTACAGAAAGACAGTTCTGACAAGGTTGGGATCGAGTTTCGTCATATATTCTGGCCGTAGTGCTGACCCTTCAACTACGAAGGGCTTCAAAAGCCGCCTCTGATTTTCGATGATCTGACATATGTACGGCCACATATTCTCGTGGTGAACCTTCAAAAACCAATGCACTGTATCGTCGGAGAGACGAGAATAATATTCAGCTACCTGGGGACGGAGCGTCGGCCACGGTCTACCGGGGTGGCGGCCCAATTTGTCGGTGGAAATGAGTTCCCGACCAAGCGAGACAGCCAAGCTCCTTGCCAGTGTGGATTTTCCAACATGCGAACTGCCACCAATCAAAATCCCCAGGTGGTGTTGCTGCATTCTCTGACCTCCAATATCGCGAAATTGGTCACCAATATTCGCAGTTGCTGACTGCTTTTGGCTAATTGCCAGCGCTCCACGGCTGGTGGCGTTGCCGTGCGTTCGCGGAGCCATTTCCAGAAGGAAATCCTCAGATAGAGCGCAGCTGGTGGTTTAAAAGTACCGGAAGCTGGCTAGACCCGCGGCATCAGTCCGTAGTCGGTGGGTGCCAATCGCTCGGTGACGTTAAGGACGGTCCACATTGCGGCCGATTCCGCCCAGGTGGCCATATCGGCATCACCTGTGTGCGCGAAACCATCGGACTTGTTCATCTCAGAAATGATCGTGATCACCCACGGCAAAGGTGGCAGCAAACCGGATGACGGGCTGGTTTCGGCGATCTCCTGGGCCGAGGATTCGTATGCCCACCGGTTCTAGCGCCTACAGCGCCACGCCAGTACCGCGATCGAAGACGTGGACCTGATCGCTGGTGATGCTTGCCTCGAAGACGGCGCCGTAACGGGCGGGGTATTCGCCGTCGACGATGGCGGTCACCTGCTGTCCGGCGAGATCGAAGACCACATGGGTCTGGGCGCCTGTCGGTTCCACCAGCATCGTCCGGCCGGCGAGCGGCGTGCCGGCGGCGACACCCGGAATGAGATGTTCGGGGCGCAGGCCGATGGTGATGGCCTGGCCGGCCTTGACCTTGCGGTCAGGCGCGATGCGGATTGCCGTACCGTCGCTGAGACGAGCAGCAGGCCCACCATTTTCGCCGTCGACCGTGCCTTCGAGCATGTTCATTGCCGGGGATCCGATGAAGGCGGCGACGAAGAGATTGGCGGGCTTCCTGTAGAGTTCGAGCGGCGTGCCCTCTTGCTCCACCCTGCCCTGATTGAGCACGACGATGCGGTCGGCAAGCGTCATCGCTTCAATCTGGTCATGGGTGACATAGATCGAGGTCGTCCTGACCTTCTGGTGCAGCGTCTTGATTTCCGAGCGCATCTGCACGCGCAGCTTGGCATCGAGGTTGGAGAGCGGCTCGTCGAACAGGAAGACGGCGGGGTTGCGCACGACGGCGCGGCCCATCGCGACGCGCTGGCGCTGGCCGCCGGAAAGCTGGGCCGGCTTGCGGTCGAGGAGCTCGGCGAGATCCAGCATGCGGGCGGCTTCGGCCACCCGGGCCTCGATCTGGGGTTTGGCAACGCCGGCGAGCTTCAGATTGAAACCCATGTTTTCAGCGACAGTCATGTGCGGGTAAAGCGCGTAGGATTGGAAGACCATGGCGATGTTGCGTTCGCGCGGAGTCATGCTGTTTACGACTTTGCCGCCGATGGCGATCTCGCCATCGGTGATCTCCTCGAGGCCCGCGATCATTCTTAGCAACGTCGATTTTCCGCAACCGGACGGGCCGACGAGGGCGACGAATTCGCCATCCTCAATATGAAGCGAAATGCCGTGGATGACGTCGACGGCGCCATAGGTCTTGCTGATATCGGTGAGTTCAACGGATGCCATGATTGCACTCCAACGGTTCGGCTCAGGACTTCACGGCGCCGGCGGTCAGACCGGCGATGATGTGTCTCTGGGCGACGAAAAAGACGATGATGGTGGGAAGGATGGTCAGCGTGATGAAGGCCAGCACCAGCTGCCACTCCGTGCCGTACTCGCCGCGATAGACCATGATGCCGAGCGGCCAGGGATATTTCGATTCCGAATTCAGCATGATCAGCGGCAGGATGTAGCTGTTCCAGCTGCCGACGAAGGAGATGATGCTGACGGTGGCGACGATCGGCCGGGAAAGCGGCAGCGAGATATGCCAGAAGAATCTGAGATAGCCGCAGCCGTCGACGAAGGCCGCCTGAAACAATTCTTCCGGAAGGTTGCGGAAATAGTTTCGAAACAGCAGGATGCTCATGCCAAGGCCGAAGGCCACCTGCGGCAGCACCACGCCCCAATAGGTATCGAGCAGGCCGAGATCGCGGATGCGGATGAAGAGCGGCAGGATCGCGGTCGCCGCCGGAAACATCAGGCCGAGCAGGAAATAATTGAGCAGGAACGACGATCCGAAGAACCGGACATGGGCAAAGGCGAAAGCCGCCATGGACGAGACAATCAGCGTCAGGAGGACGGTGAGCGACGCGATCACAAGCGAATTGCCGATCTGCAACCAGTAGCGTTCGCCGAAGAGAATGTCGGTATAGTTCGCCCATTGCCACTCTGTCGGCAGGCCGAAGGGATTGGTGCGCAGGTCACCCAGCGTCTTGAAGCCGCCGAGCGCCGTCGTCAGCAACGGCACGAGCACGATTGCGGCAATCAGGCTCAGCGACACGTAGAGATAGACGCGCGTGGACGTGCTCATGCGGATGGAAGAGCTCATATCAGTCATGGCGCATGAATATCCTTTTGTAACCGAAGGCGAGCGTCACGCAGATGATGAAGAGCACGACGCCGACGGCGCTGCCGAGGCCGACCTGCATGCGCATGACGCCATAGGTGTAGAGGAAGGTGACCATCGTCTGGGTGGAGTTGGACGGCCCGCCGCCCGTCAGCGGCATGATCATGTCGAAGAGCTGCAGCGAGCCGACGACGGCAAAGAAGATGGAAAGACGCAAGGTCGAGCCGAGCAGCGGCAGCGTGACGTAACGGAATTTCTGCCAGCCGGTGGCGCCGTCGATTTCGGCTGCCTCCAGCACGCTCTTGTCGACGGATTGCAGGCCGGCGATGAACAGCATCATGTGGAAGCCGAAATATTTCCAGACGATGACGCCAAGCACGGCATAGATCGCCACATCCTTGTCGGCGAGCACATAAGGGTTGGCGAAGCCGAAGAAATTGGAAACGGCGGCAAACAGGCCATAGTCGCCGTCATAGACGAAGCGCCAGATAAGGCCCGCGGCAACGTCCGCCAGCACATAGGGCAGGAAGAAGATCAGGCGGTAGCCGACGACACCCGGAATGCGGTGCGCCAGCATGGTGGCGAGCCAGATGGCGAGCGGCACCTGGATGCAGATCGAGATCACGATGATCAGGCCGTTATTGACCAGCGCCTGGGTGAAAGCCGCATTTCGAAACAGAACCTGGAAATTGCGCAGCGCGATGAACTCGGTCGGCGTGCCGTAGCCATTCCACTTGTAGAGGCTGTACCAGGCCGCCTCGCCCATCGGCATGATGACGAAGAGCGTGAAAAGCAGCAGCGCCGGCGGCAGGAAGATCAACAGCACCGCCAGCCGGTCATGGGCGACCGAGCTCTTGCTGTTTGCGGCTCTTTTTGCCGGCCTCGCGGCAGTGGTTATCGATGGGACTGAAATATTGGCCATGGGTCCTGCTTTCGCATCTCGTCGGCAGCAATGCTGGCGCTCCTGCTCTTCACTGGAGCGCCAGGATGGATCTGCAGGCGCTGGTTATTGTTCCAGCTCGAAAGCGTCCTGGATCATCTGTGCGCCGTCCTTGGAATTCATCTGACCGGAGACGATTTCCACCGACACGTCGTTGACGACACGGCCGACCGCCGCACCGAGATCCTGGTCG
Organism: Rhizobium leguminosarum; assembly: GCF_002953715.1. Taxonomy (GTDB): domain Bacteria; phylum Pseudomonadota; class Alphaproteobacteria; order Rhizobiales; family Rhizobiaceae; genus Rhizobium; species Rhizobium leguminosarum_V. The sequence continues at coordinate 1,770,023 of NZ_CP025012.1, read as the reverse complement.
AAATAGTTCTGATGCCAGGTCGAGGCGGCCAGCTGTTTTGCCGATTCGGCAAGCAGCGGGTTGGTGACGCCGTCACCGGCGCCGACGGCAACGGGCAGAAGCATGCCTGATTTGGCCATCGCCCGCTCATTGTCCGCATTCGTCAGGAAGGCGAGGAAATCGATCGCTTCCTTGGATGCCTTCTTGGTGACAGCCCAGCCGTTCAGACCGCCAAGCGTATCCGTCGGCTTGCCGGCGCCGCCATCGACCGCCGGGAAGGCGAAACGGCCGATATTTTCGGGCGCGAGACCCTTGCCGTCACCGGCATTCTTGCGCTGGTTGGCCTCGGTATTTTCAAAGCCGAGGATGATCGCGGCCTTGCCGTCACCGAAAACGCCGAGCGCCTGCGGCCAGGTCGAGCCGAGATAGCCGGGCTGGAACGGTTCGAGCTTTCCGAGTTCGGCGAGATCGTCGCCGGCCTTGATGATCGCGGGATCGAGGAAACCTTCGCCCTGGCCGGTCTTTGCCGCTTCGAAGACCTTCTGTCCGCCTTCGCGCATGACGAGATAGCTCCAGTAGAAGTGGATCGGCCATTTTTCACCGCCGCCGCCGGCGATCGGCACGATGCCTGCGGCCTTGATCTTCTTCACCGTGCCGAGAAAATCAGCCCAGTTCTTGATGTCCTCGGCCTTGACGCCGGCCTTGGCAAACAGGTCCTTGTTGTAGAAAAAGCTGACCAGACCGACCTTATAGGGAATAGCCCAGGTCTTGCCTTCAAATGTCAGGCCGCTGACCGAAGCCGGGCTATAGGCGCCGCGCAACTTGCCGCCATCGGCATCCAGCGCCGGCGTCACATCCTGGAGCGCGCCGGTCTCGGACTGCTGCTTCAAGACGCCGCCGCCCCAGCTGAAAAAGAAATCCGGCACGTCGTCAGACTGCAGCAATGTCGGAAGCTTGGCCTTGAAGGCCTCGTTTTCGAGAAACTGCATCTGGATATCGACGTCTGGATGCTGGGCTTCGTATTTCTTGACGATATCTTCCCAGGCCGCGACGTATTTCGGGTCGAGCTCGAGATGCAGCCACTTGACCACCGTCGTTGCCGAGGCAGCTCCTGCTCCGGCCAGCAACATGCCGGCAGCCGCGGCCATGGATGCGATACGCCTGCCGCGAAGAGCGGCGCTCTTGAACCTAAAAGTCATGATTTTCCTCCCAGGGGGCTATCCTCACAATTTTTCCCCTATGCGGATTAATTCAACGGAGCTTTGACCCAATGTCAACCCAATGCCTCTATTTTTATCAAACGCGCTTGACAGGACCGCCGAATTGCCCGCTATTTATTTCGTAACCCGTTAAAAATATTTGGGTTCCGCCCCAATGAAACGATCGCCTGGCTATTTCCAATGAAGACCGCAGATCCCGAATTAATGCGCGCGATCAATCGCTTGAACGTGCTCGATACCATCAGGCGCCATGGTCCGATCTCGCGGATAGAGATCAGCGAGCGAACCGAACTCTCCACCACGACCGTTTCGGCCATCACCGCCTCGCTGCTCGACGACGGCCTCATCCTGCCGCGTCACGAAGGCGATATCCGCAATGAGGCCGTGCGCGGACGGCCGCGGGTGATGCTGGAGCTCAATCCCGATGCTGCCCGCGTGGTGGGCGCCAAGATCGCCGCCAACAGGATGGTCTTCGTCGTCACCAATTTCCGCGGCGACGTGCTGTCGAAGCTCGCCTTGCCGATTCGCATCGACCGGCAGCCGATCGGCGTCATCGCCGATCTGGTCGAGGACGGGGTCAGGCGTTGCGTCGTCGATGCCGGGCTGTCGCTGGAGGATGTCGACAGCGTCTGCCTCGGCTTTCCCGGCGTCATCGAGCACCGCACCGGCTACATAAGAAGCAGCCCGATCTTTCGCGACACCAATGTCGATTTCGCCGCCGAAATGTCGACCCGGCTGGCAACGCCGACCATTGTCGAAAGCGACGCCCACGCCATCACGCTTGGCCATCACTGGTTCGGGAAGGCCCGCGATCTTGAGGATATGGTGCTGATTTCGCTCGAACAAACGCTGGGTCTCGGGGTCCTGCACGGTAACAGCCTGTTTCGCGGCGCCGGCGGCCTCAGCCACAATCTCGGCGACCTCGTGCTCGGCATGGGACCGAATGGCGTCGTCCGGCTTTTCAGCCAGGCCGGCGAAAGCGCGATCCTCGGCGAACAGCAGGCCGATGGGCGTTTTGCCGAAGCGATCCGTCTCGGCCGCGGCATGAACCATGCCCAGGCGCTGATCAAGGCCGACGACGACCGGCTGATCAGTGCCGCCATCCGCGCCGGCGAAGCGGTTGGTTTGACCATCGCCAATATCGTCACGCTGTTTGCGCCGCCGCGGGTCATTCTGGTGGGGTCGAGCCTGGCGCTCGGCGAACCCTTTCTCAACAGTCTGCGCGATGCTTATGCGCTTGCCATTCCGCCGTCGCTGCGCGGCGTGAGCGAACTCGTCTTCGACGATTCGACCGATGATTTCTGGGCGCAGGGTGCCGCAGCGGTGGCGCTCTACGAACTCTACGAATCGCCCTGGAGCACGACGGGGCCGGCGCTCTGACTAGCGACACAATCAAGATCAATGGCAAGACCAATGGAGGAATTCATGGACAAGGTCGGTATCGGCATCATCGGATGCGGCAATATTTCGGGCGCCTATCTCACGGCGATGGCATCCTTTCCCATCCTCGACATTCGCGGCGTCGCCGACCTCAACCGGGAGCTGGCGGAAGCAAAGGCTGCGGAATTCAACGTTCCCGTCAAGACGGTTGAGGAGCTTTTTGCCGACCCTAGGGTCGAGATCATCGTCAATCTGACGATCCCGAAGGCCCATGTTGCCGTGGCGCTGCAGGCGCTTGAGGCCGGCAAGCATACCTATTCGGAAAAGCCGCTCGGGATTAATTTCGCGGAAGGGAAAAAATTGGCGGAAGCCGCCAAGGCGAGGAATCTTCGCATCGGCGCTGCCCCCGACACCTTCCTCGGCGGCGGCCACCAGACGGCGCGCACCCTGATCGACCAAGGCGTCATCGGCCAGCCAGTCGGCGGCTCGGCGACCTTCATGTGCCCGGGCCATGAGCGCTGGCATCCGAACCCGGCCTTCTATTACGAAGTCGGCGGCGGGCCGATGCTCGATATGGGTCCCTATTACATCACCGATCTCGTCAATCTTCTCGGACCTGTTTCACAGGTGGCGGGTTTTGCGACGACGCCGCGATCGGAACGGCTGATCACCAGCGAACCGCGAAACGGCGAACGCATTCCCGTGCACGTGCCGACCCATGTCACCGGCATGATGGCCTTTGCCAACGGCGCCGTCGTCCAAATCGCCATGAGCTTCGACGTTGCCGGCCACAAGCATGTGCCGCTCGAAGTCTACGGAACCGAAGCCACGCTGATCGTTCCCGATCCCAACAAGTTTGGCGGACCGGTGGAATATCTGAAGAAGGGCGGTTCGTTCGAGGACCAGCCGGTCACATCACCCTATGCCGATGGCAACTACCGCTCGCTCGGCGTTGCCGATATGGCGCATGCGATCCGCTCCAACCGGCCGCACCGCGCCAATGGCGATCTGGCCCTGCATGTGCTCGAAGTCATGGAAGCATTCCACACCGCCGCCGCAACCGGCCGGACGGTCGCGATCACCACGGCAACGGAGCGCCCTGCCCCCTTGTCCGATTCCATCGTCGACGGACGACTGGCGAAATAAGTTTCAGGAGGAAAGACTATGCGTGAAGCACTGATCGTCTGGGGCGGCTGGAGCGGGCATGAGCCGCAGGAGTGCGCCGAAATCATCAAGACCATGCTCGAGGAGGATGGCTTCAAGGTCTATCTCGAGCACGGCACCGAGGCGCTTGCCGACCCTTCCGTCCATGATCTCAGCCTCGTCGTGCCGATCATGACGATGTCGAAGATCGAGAAGGAAGAGGTCAAGAACCTCGCGACCGCGATCGAAAGCGGCGTCGGCATCGCCGGCTATCACGGCGGCGCGGGCGATGCCTTCCGCGACTCCGTCGACTATCAGTTCATCATCGGCGGCCAGTGGGTGGCTCACCCCGGCAACATCATCGACTATACCGTCAACATCACCCGCCCCGATGATCCGCTCATGGAGGGAATTGCCGATTTTCCCTATACCTCAGAGCAATATTACATGCATGTCGACCCCTCGAACGAGGTTCTGGCGACGACGAAATTTACCGGCGAACACGCCTACTGGATCGACGGCGTCGTCATGCCCGTCGTCTGGAAGCGGAAATACGGCAAGGGCCGGGTCTTCTATTCCTCGCTCGGCCATCAGGCCAAGGAATTCGACGTTCCCCAGATGAAGACCATCTTCCGCCGCGGCGCCAACTGGGCGGCGCGGTAAGGCTGTCCGGTTTGGACCCGAGACGCGGCCCCTCACCCTAACTTAATCCAGTTCGTGCGGATGGCTGCCCCTCACCCTAACCTTACCGGGGTCGAGCCACTCGTCTCGCCCCGTCCTTCGGACCCCCGTAAACGGGGCGAGGGGACGTGCCCTGCGAGAGGCCAGTGGGGAACGGAGAGGTCACGACATGTCCCCTTCTCCCCGCCTGCGGGGAGAAGGTGGCGGCAGCCGGATGAGGGGCAACTCGCGATCTCAGCGCAAGATCAACGCCGTCCCGTAGAGCCCCAATGCAAACACCGTATGAGCCAGCAGGTTGAAGCACCGGACCTTGTTCGGGGTCGGATGTTTGGAGGCGGCCCAGCCGATGCCGAGGCCGGGCTGCAGCAGGAACCACCCTGCCCCGACGGTGATGATGCCGAAGATCCAGGCGGGAAGAAATGTCGGGGCCGCCAGCCAGGGCGAGCCCATGATGATGGCGAAGATCACCCCATAGAGGATGCCGACGGCGTAATGGCTGATCCAGCCGAGCGCCAGCTCATGGGCATAAGGCTCGGCGTCGGCAATGCTCTCGTGAAAGACCTTGCCGCGGCGAAGGTGCCAGAACCAGCGTCCCACAGGTGCCCAGTTGGGGGCCGACTGGCCGAACTGGGTGAGCAGGATCGCCCAGAGGTCCATGAGGATGGTTGCGCCGGCGCCGATCACCAGGCCGCGCCACAGAATATCGAACATTGGGAATCACCGGAAAACGTTGCGATTGCAGGACGCTACAAAATCATCGCAGACGCGCCGGCGCAATGGCTGCGGTGAATTCACCTACCACAATTCAGAGGCTAATCCGGCTGCGGTCCGCCCTCGCCCTCAGTTTCTCCCGCGCCATTGCCGATATCGCCGCTGATATCCTCGGCAAACTTCCGCATCAGCCGCACGAGTTCATTGAAGTCATGTTCCTCCCAGCTTTCGAAGATGGCGCGGCCCATCCGCTCGCGGGCGATGTCGATGCGATCGGTCATTGCCTTGCCCTTCGGGCTGATGACCGCCTCGCGCACGCGGCGGTCGGCGGCATTTCCGCGGCGCTCCACCAGATCGAGGCTTTCGAGCTTGGCGACCTGACGGCTGACGGTGGTGTAGTCGCGCCCGGCGCGGTCGGCGAGTTCGACCACCCCGATGGGGCCGAGCCGTTCTATCGTGACGAGCAGCGGAAACAGCGCGCGATCGAGCGAAATCCCAGCCTCCCGGACCATCTGCTCATCGCGCTGCGGGCGGTTCATGACGCTGACGATCTCGATCAAAGCCCCATGCAGTTCGCGCAGCTTTCCGCTTATATGTGTATTTTGCACATTCTTTGTTGACGTCATGTCGATTCCCCTATTATGTGCATAATACACATATGGAGAAATCAATGACAGAGAATTCCACAGTCGACGTGCTGATATCAGGCGCCGGTGCGGCCGGCCTGACGCTGGCGATCGAGCTGGCGCGGCGCGGCGTCTCCTTCCGCCTGATCGAAAAATTGAACGACCCATTCCGCGGTTCCCGCGGCAAGGGTATTCAGCCGCGAAGCCAGGAGGTGTTCGAAGATCTCGGCATTCTCGACCGGATCGTTGCGCTCGGCGGCGCCTATCCCAGGCAGCGGGAATATCGTGACGACGGCAGCGTCAGCGAATCCGACGCCGTGGTGCGTGAAGAGCCGACGCCGGCCGAGCCCTATCATCTTCCCTTGATGGTGCCGCAGTTCCTGACCGAAGGTGTGATGCGCGAGCGCCTGCTCGAACTTGGGCATCGCCCCCAATTCGCCAGCGAACTCATCGGCTTCGAACAGGATGAGGCGGGCGTGACTGCGCGGCTTAAGGGCGCATCCGGCGAAGAGACCATCCGCGTGTGCTGGCTCGTCGGCGCCGATGGCGGCCGCAGCTTCGTGCGCCATGCGCTCGATATCGGCTTTCCCGGCAAGACGCTCGGAGTGCGCGCCATCGTCGCCGATGTCATTCTCAAGGGATTGGATCGCGACGCTTGGCATCGCTTCGGCGATGGCGACATGCAGCGGCAGATCGCCATTTGCCCGCTGGCGGGAACGGATCTGTTCCAGATCCAGGGACCCATCCCGCTCGATGGCGAAGTCGATCTCTCCGCGGCAGGCTTGACCGCCCTGGTGAAGGAGCGCACCGGCCGTAACGACATCGAGATCCACTCGGTCTCCTGGGCGTCAGCCTTCCATATGAACGCCCGGCTTGCCGATCGCTACCGGCTCGGCCGCGTCTTCCTGGCCGGCGATGCCGCCCATACGCATCCGCCGACCGGCGGACAGGGTCTGAATACCAGCGTTCAGGACGCCTATAATCTCGGATGGAAACTGGCTGCGGTCACTGCCGGCGCCCCTGACGCGCTGCTCGACAGCTATGAGGAAGAGCGTCGCCCGGTCGCCGCCACCATGCTCGGGCTGGCGACCAATCTTCTCGACGCCATGAAGCGAGGCGATATTCGGCGCGGCCGCGAGGTCCATCAACTCGATATCGGCTACCCCTCCTCCTCTTTCGCGCTGGAAAAGCCGGAGCGGAGCGCCGGCCTGCTTGCCGGCGACCGTGCGCCCGATGCGCCGCTCAGAGGTGCCGGCGGCCAGCCGACGCGCCTGTTCGAACTGTTCAAGGGCGCGCACTGGACGCTGTTGGGTTATGAGGTCGAGCAAGCCGCCATGCAGCCGCGCCCAGGCCTGCACATCCACAGGATCGGCCGGCGCGGAGATATCATCGACGAAGGCGGGCATTTCCGTGATGCTTACGGTCTGGCATCGGGCGACTGGGTGCTCGTGCGTCCGGACGGCTATGTCGGCGCCATCGTCGCGTCTGGCCACGCCTGGGCGCTGGAAGCCTATCTCGCAAATGTCGGCCTTGCTGCATAAGCGGCAACTCAAAGCGCCACGGCGCCGTTGGCGCGTCTGAAAGGACGCGCTGCTTGGCCCCTGGCCGCGGGAAACCGCCACGATCGCATGGCGCCGGCGAAGCGGGTCGACGCTCGGGGCGACCGCCCAAGCGCACCGTCCCAGCCGCAATCAGAGAGAAATGTGATGAGCGACGAACTGCGTCCGATCGATGCCGCCGCAAGTGCCACGTCGCAGCGGCTTGATTGGCGGCTGATGCTGCCGGTTTTCATCATCGTCAGCCTCGATGCCGCCAGCAGCGGCGCCATTCTGCCGATCCTGCCTTTCTACCTCACGACACTCGGGGCGTCGCCGCTCGTTCTGGGGCTCGTCCTCGGTGCGGAAGCGCTCAGCCAGTTGATCCGGAGACGAGCGCTGCGGGCGGCTGACACCGGGCCTGGCTGGCCTATGTTTCAGAGAGCGTCGCGCTCGTATCGCGGCGCCCATCCGCGGGCCATCCCGCGGCTCATCACGCTTTCCGCCAGCGCCAGTTGCTGGCGGAGATGTTTACAGTCATCGAGCAGCGAGCGTATCGCCGCCTTGGCGTTGTCATCATGCCAGGCAAGCACGGCTTCGACTTCCCAGGCTTGATCGGGCCAGGTTTGATCTGGCCAGGCTTGTTCGGCCCCAGCTTGTTCGGGGCGTGCCTGACCGGGTTCCAAGATCCTTGCCGGCCGCATCAGTTCAGCGCCAACGGCAATTGAACCGGACGCGGCAATGGCGGCAGCGGCCGGCTGAGTTCGACCTTTCTCTGCCAGGCGGCACGTCGCTGTTGATCTCGCTCGCGGGCTGCGCGGGACGCTTCGACAAGCGCGAGGGCGTTGGCGATCACCTGTTCCGTATGCGTCATGATCATCTCCAATGTTCCTGTTTTGTTCTAAGTTAGAACTTTGGCAGGAAAAGTCAAGCGCCGGGACGATCTGGCTGAGTACCGGCGTCGAGGCGCGGCCGATAGTCAGTCCGCTGCTTCTATGACCGCGATGCCGGCCTCCTGCGCAGCCCTGATGAAGGCCGCCCGCACATGTTCCGGCGGGAGATCGCCGATAATCGCATCCAGGCACGATTTGACGGCCTCGAAATACTCTTCGCCGTCGTCTACCGGCCAGTCGCGCAGGAGCGTGCGCGCAGCGTCCCACACTGAGTTAATAACGGCATAATGGCCGAGCCCCATTGAGGCCAAGCCAACCGGTCGAAAATGTTCCGTCTGTCTCACTTTGCTACAGCTTTTCCCAATTTCCGTGGAGCTTATGGGTACGATGCAAATTGCGTGCCGTTGGCGGGCCGCGTCACCAGCCGAGGCGCGGCCCTACGGGACTTGAACTTCAGCGAGGCTCGCAGTGTAGACGTTCCTCTTCGTCCCCTCCAGATCCCCTGCAGCCGGTGCTTTTGAGAACATGGAGCTTGAAGTGGAGTCCTGAGATCAGTCATTAAGCGACTGATTATGGTAAATATCGGGCTTCCCATCCCACGCCTGCTGATTAAAACTCAGTCTTTCCTTTTATACTCTATAAGGATTACAGCAACTCATATGCTTTGCTGGAAGCAAGAACCTCTCTAATCATTCATCGATTGTGCCAGAGGTGGACGGAGTTTCATCCGGGTCGTACAATGCGATCTATCCTGCAGGCGGCGGATCTGGGAGGAGCGCGCGATGCCTATCTTCATGGACCGGCACTTTCTTGAAGGAACGTCAGCGGCTGACGTTGCTCAGGCACATCGCATGGATCTCGATATCCAGGACAAGTACGGCGTCAAGTTCCTGACCTATTGGTTCGATCAGCGGCGCGGGACCGTCTTCTGCCTCGTGGATGCGCCGGATGCGGAAACCGCGCAATGTGTGCATCGCGAGGCGCACGGCTTCGTCGCCGGCGAGATCGTCGAGGTCGCCTTGTCAGCGGTCGAGGCTTTTCTAGGCAGAATCCATGACCCTGAGCCGGCGCCCGGCCAATCCCCCGCTCAGGTGGATCCCGGCCACCGGGCAATCCTCTTTACCGACATCGTCGGATCGACAGCGATGACATCGCGCCTCGGCGACCGCATGGCAACCGAAATGGTCCGGGCCCATGACTCTATCGTGCGCCGATGCCTCAGCCAGAATTCAGGCCGGGAGGTGAAACACACTGGCGACGGCATCATGGCAGCCTTCGCCGCGACAACGGCAGCCGTCGAATGCGCCATGGCGATCCAGCGGGAATTCGAGCGTTACAACGGCGGCAACACCGAGCCGATTCATATCCGCATCGGACTGGACTGCGGCGAACCGGTCGAGGATAGCAACGACCTCTTCGGCTCCACCGTGCAACTTGCCGCGCGTCTCTGTGCGGCAGCCTCCAGCGACCAGATCCTCGTCTCGGAGAATATTTTTCGGGAATACGGCGCCGCCGATCTCTTCGCTCACGCAACGCGCCGACGGTTCAAGGGGTTTTCGAAGCCCATGCTGGCGTTCCGATGCGAGTGGGCGAATGCCGGCGTAAATTAAGATCAGTCGAGATCCGACAGCCGCATAGCCAGTTGCCTCCAGGCAGGGCTTGCCGCGGCGCTTTGTGGCCAAGAAATAGGCGATCATCAAAGCCTGGCGCGCAAAACGTGCCGCGGCTTTGCGACAACGACATGCGGCCTTGACGAATTGGCCACCGCGCGCTCACGACCTTTGATCGGAAGCGGCATTGGCGATCTGCACCCGGTAATCAAAATAGTTCAAGACCGGTGTCGGTTTCCGGCAGGCTCATGCGTCGTCACGATAGGAAGCCGAAGAAATTCGCCCAAGCAAGGAAACGGATGCGATGACAATCACGATCACAGCTTTTGAACGATCGCCCGACGGCGGCAAGGGACTGGCGCGCGATACGCGCGTTCGCTGGGCGCTCGAAGAAGTGGGGCAGCCTTATGAGGTTCGTCTTCTTTCCTTCGCAGAGATGAAGACGCCCGGCCATCTGGCCATCCATCCCTTCGGCCAGATCCCCACCTATGAGGAAGGTTCTTTCTCGCTGTTCGAGACCGGCTCGATCGTCTTTCATCTTGCCGAGCAGCATGCGGGCCTGCTGCCCAGGGATCGCGATGCCAAAGCGCGCGCGATCACGTGGATGTTTGCCGCACTTAACACCGTCGAGCCGCCGATCCTCGAATTGATGACGGCAAGAATATTCGAAGCTGACAAGCCTTGGAGCGAGGAGCGCTTGCCGTTGGTCAAGGATCGTGTTCGCGCGCCGCTGGACAAGCTCTCGGCTTACCTAGGCGTCGCCGACTGGCTCGATGATGCGTTCAGCGCGGGCGATCTGTTGATGGTATCGGTGCTGCTGCGACTGAGAATGTCAGGCATTTTGGACGAATATCAAAACCTGGCTGCCTATGTCGCGCGCGGCGAAGCGCGGCCCGCTTATGCCAGGGCTTTCGCCGCGCAATTTGCGATCAACGCCCCATCGACCAACTGAAACATAAGCTCATAAAGCTGAGCCGACAGCGGGTTTAAAAACAGGATGCCGCCGAGCATCTGACAATGCTCGGCGGCATTCTGCTTGCCTGTTTTGGGCGTCAACTTCGGCGCGATGAAACGGCCGCGAGGCCAACTTCCCCGCTATGGTCCAACTCGCCTCAATCCGGCTATGGCTGCGCGCTTATGCGTCGACGACCTAAGCATTGCCCATGTGTTCGTTCATCAGCAGCTCGAATTTGGGGCCGCCCTCGACCTTCGCCAGCACGCCCGACATCTTCAGAAAACGCCGGAAATTCTCACGCGCAGCGCTCAGCGGGAAACGCCCGTTGGCCGTATCTCTGCACGCCTTCAACAGCGTGTCATATGCCAAACCCCGTTTGTCCTCCGGCCACCCGTCCAGAACATCGAAGATTTCATCGAGGCACGTGACCTCATCGATGAAGTGTTGACGATGAAGCAGAATCGGATCAAACCGAGTTGACGACATAGTATCCTCCCATTTATATTACTTTTTTATGCTGTAATTTTACTGAAAAACCGCGACTTATTCAAGTCAAAATCGCGCCTATTTGGCTATTAACGTCGTGCAACTACTTCCATAACGACAGAATAACCCGATCAGATTAGACTTAAGCGTATTTGATCATCGGTTGAGGGTCGACGCATCACGAATATAGATTGATTGATCAATCGCGCGAATGTTGCGGGTCAAGCGAGCGTGATCAACCGTGCCGGAAGTTTCGTATATTCTCGTGTTGGCATGGTAGATTGCGACCATGACAACCTTGCGAGGAGACGTTCAGATGAACCGATTTTTTACATTGGTAGCGGGAATGCTGATTGGCATGTCCGCGTTCACGTCTTCCTGCACAACGCCGGCAAGGCAGGATCACCAGGATTTTCAATATCAGCGGGATAGCTCAACAAACCCGGCATGCGCGGATGGGTTCAGACCGAGCAATGCTCGCTCGTGCAGTTATTGAAAGGCATAGAGCCGGAAATTGGTTTTGCGCCTGAGGCGGCACGCGACAGCAATGGGACCGGTCGGGAACTCCTAAGCCTGCTTCACCGTTATGTGATCGGGTCACAGTTGGCCCGATCCGAAACAGGAGAACGGTTCCCCATGAACAATCTGATCTGGCTTGTCGGCGCTGTCGTTATCGTGCTCGCGATTTTGAGCTTCTTCGGCTTTCGCTGATTGCAGACGCGTGCTGATGTGAATGTGGCGGCTCAACCGCGTCTTCTACTCGCGGCCGGCGGATAGACGATGAATCCCCCGCGCCGATGGATCGATAAGGATTACGAGCACCCTTTCCTTCTTGGCCGCGCTTGGCCCGGCTGAGGCCGATATTTGCACGTCGAGCGGCGTCCCGCAGAGTGCTGCTGCAATGTCTTTAGCCCGCTTCCTGAAAGCGTCGGGCTCGAATAGAGACTACTGCCGCTTCTTCGACTATCCGTAGAATGACGTGTGATCAGCACCAAAAGTGGATGATCACCCCCTCGGTCTTCCTTTACAATCAGTCGTTTCGGCCTCTCAAGGCAGATCGTAAGGGAATATCGATGGATCGCCTTGTTGGCGCAGATGAAGCGACGCAATCGGAGAAGCGGGCTGCAAAAGCGGATCGGCCGGAGGGCCTGGCGCGGGATGTTACGGCCATCAAGGTCGGCGACTGTCTGCTGGGTTACAAGGCCGTCCAGCGCCGCATGCGGGCCAGCCGTTGGAACCATTTCCGGGGCCGGATGCGCGAGATCGAAAAATTGATCCGGCATCGTCATGGCGAAATGGTGACCGAGGCCGACGACGCATTGATCTATGTCGAGGTGATCGCCGGCCTCGCCCTTGTCGAATTCAAGGAAGAGTTCGTCGATGTGGTGCTCGGCTGGGCGGCGCGGTGGCTGCCATGGGCTGGGAAAGCCGAGATAGAGGAAGTCATCTACGAGCGGACAAAGCTGCGCTTTTCTCCGTTGTCCGCCGACGCGCTCGGCCACGCTCTGCACTTAAGCTACGCGGAACGGAGCGCCCTCGATATCCGCACCATCGGTGCCTTCGACGTGCCGAAGCGGAAAAGAGCAAAACTGCAAAAGGAAAAGCGGCGGCAGCGGGACCGAGCTCGAAAAGAGGAGCAACGCCGTGCCGCCGGCGCGCTTTCCAGGGCTGACTATCTCGCCAACTCTTTCAGCCAAGCGCGCCCTTGGGAGGCTTTCGGCATCAGCCGCCGGACCTGGGAACGCCGCGGCAAACCAATGCCAGATCCCAAGACGATATCGGATTGCGGTTCGATCTCGCTCGCCGCTTAGGTCAGAGCTTTTTTGGCTTTTAGCCGGGTGGTCCGAACCAGCTATTCACAGCCTCTTGCAGACCATCCTGCGTCCCGTTGCCCACCCACGCCACATATCCATCGGGCCGGATCAACAGTGCGGTTGGCGCGGAGACCGCACCCAGCGCAGGCAGCTCCCATGCACCGTCATATCCGGCGTCGACCAACCTGATGCGGTCCGACCACGACGCGATGTCGAAGCTGCCGGGCGCGCCGAGGTTCAAGAACACGGGTCGTGCATCTTGGAGCAGCGCAAAGAGACGCACGGGACCATCCGATGTGGCCAGGTCGAGGTCAGGCAGGCGGCGGCCGAGCAGCGGATGCCCCTCGCCGAGGTCGTAATGGATAGCAAGTCCGGACATTTCGGCCGCGATGCGTTTGCGCGGCTCCTCCATGCCAAGCAGCTCGGTGACGATGTCTCGCAAGGCTTCGGTGCGATCGTCCGTCCGCTGCAATGCGACCTGCGCCATCGTCGAGCGCAACACGCGGGCCGCAACCGGATGCCGCTCGGCGTGATAGGTGTCGAGCAAGGCGTCAGGCGACGTCCCCTTCACCACCTGGGCCAACTTCCAACCGAGATTGACGGCATCCTGCACGCCCGTGTTGAGGCCCAGCCCGCCGACCGGAGAATGCACATGGGCGGCATCGCCAGCGAGGAGTACCCGGCCCTTGCGGTAGGCCGTTGCCTGCCTGGACATATCGGTGAACCTCGAAATCCAGTTGACGCGATGGAGTCCGTAATCCGTTCCGAATGCGGCAATGAGCGCTTCTTTGAGATCGCCGAGCGTCGGTTCGGTCGTCGCGCCGGCATTTTTCTCCGGCACCATCAGGCCGATCGGACCTTCCTTGGCAAAGACGATCTTGCCGTCGTGGATTTCGTACTCCTCCCTGCCGAAGGCATAGATGCCAAGGGCGGTGCGATGGATGCCCAATGGCGGCTCCTCTTCCATCTCCACTTCGGCGAGAATGTTGCCGGTCGTCGGATCCCATCCTGGAAATTCGATGCCGACAGCCTTGCGAACCAGACTGCGGCCTCCATCGCAACCGACGAGATAGCGTGCCCTCAGCGAGGCACCATCGGAGAGTTCAATGGTGACGCCGGTATCGTCCTGCGCGAAACCCGTTACCTCAAGGCTGCGATAGATCGGCACCGCCAACTCGCCGACCCAGCCGGCCAGAATGCGCTCGATATGCTTCTGCCGCAGTGCCAGCCCGTAATTGTGCCGGGTCGGAAAATCGCTGATATCCAGACGCGTCACCGCGAATCCCGTGACTTGGGCTATCTGCCCTTCAGCAAGGAACCGGTCGACGATGCCGCGTTGATCGAGAACCTCGAGCGTGCGCGCACTCAAACCACCGGCCCGTGTACCGGCAAGCTCCTGGTTGGGGCGGCGTTCGACGATCGCCACGTCGACGCCTGCCAAGGCCAGCTCGCCTGCCAGCATCAGGCCCGTCGGCCCTGCCCCGGCAACCACGACTGCATGTTCGCTCATCCGCAGACTCCCTTATTTCAATTGTTCCAACGCAAATCCCAGGGTTCCAGAGACCTGGCCCCACTGCTTCCTTCCCATCCAATTGGCCCATCCAATCGGCCTTGGGCAGATACCGATTTTCTCTGTCGCAGGTTGTTCTCCCTATAAATATAGGTCCATACTGGTTGGAAGGACTTGCGACAGGATTTCAGGCTTGCTCTCCAAAGCCCTATTCGCTGCCACTTGCGGGTCGCTTGCTGTGGAGCCCAAGCTTTTCAATAGGACCTGACCGGGTGGGTGCCGGATGTGGCAGGCGCTAGTCCGGGGTCGTTCCTCTCGAAGGGATCAATCAATTCCTTGGAAAGACGTATCTCACTGCGGAGCTGGAGCTTTTTGCGGAATGGTCTCAGCCGCTGGTCGCTCAGACGGATCGGCGGGATGGCCATAGATTGTGTACAGGGGCCCCGCCAGCACCCCCAAGACGAGAAGAGCGAGGACGTAGAACATCATGCCGCGGATTGCCGTCTTCGGTGTCTCGTCCATCAAGATCTCCAAGATTACTCAGCGGTCAAATTCAATGCGAGCGCTTTTGGTTCCGACGCGGAGGTTGTTCAAGGGAGCAGCCATTCACGGAACGATCCTGTCCGGATCTGGTTTAACCCACATCCTCATCGCTAGCGGAGGCCATCATGTGGGCCATCCTGACCGGAGCCGCTCTCATCATCGGCGGACTTCTTTTTCTCTTTACCTCGGCGCTTGGTCGAAGACCGAGTGATCCGCATCAAATGCCGCAAGGGGGCACCACGCTGGAACCACGGCGCCAAGGCCTCAGGTTCCTCGGAATATCGCAAAACTGGCCGGCGCTGGCCGTTATCGCGATCGGTGCACTTCTATTGGCGTTTGGTGGATATTCGTGACATCCGACAGCCCTTGGCCGCCTTAGCTCCTTCGGCAAAAACCCGGCTTTCACCGGGTTTTTGTTCAGGCACTACCAAGTCTGGCGACCGGTCCAGTCATCGATGTCGCGTCTGATACGGTCCTTTTCGATGCCATAACGCTCCTGGATCTTGCCTTCCAGCTGGTCGCGCTTGCCGGCGATCTGGTCGAGATCATCGTCCGTGAGTTTGCCCCACTGCTCCTTGATCTTGCCCTTCGCCTGCTTCCAGTTTCCTTCGATCCGATTCCAATCCATGGTCGATTTCTCCTGTTTGTCGATAAGAAGAAAACGGACGGCAGTGGAAGTTGGTTCCTGAGTCTCAGCGGATTTCCGCGAAGCTCAATTCCAGCGGTAAAGACGCAAGGCGCTGCCCATGTCAAATATCCACACCCTAATGAAGAAAACCATAAATAATTTGTGAATAACGAATAGATATATAAAATATTTATCTATGTATAAAGCAAATATTCCTCTCCTCTTGTGTTATACTGTTTCACAGGGAGAAGAACAATGGCACTCGATGTATTCGTGAACCTCTACAATTTAGGTGGCCTGGACGCACTTAACGTTTCTCTGCGAAGCCTACCGGATGACGAAAGGCTTGGCGCTTTACTCTCACTTGAGAAGATAGGGTACGAAGTGATCTGGAATGCCCAGAGAAAGCCGGCTTCTGCATATGTGTGGAGCGGGCCGAACGAGAACTAGTTGCCAGGTGGGACCTATCACGACAATGGGGTGAGAGCTCACGACCTTGTGTCTCCCTGCATGCGCTTAAAGGATGTTCCATCCTCCTATCGATCCGAAGGAAGTGAGGGCGATCATGATCCGATCCCAGATAGCCGACGCGCAAACCGTGTTGAGCGACGAAGAAGTTTCCCTCTGCCAGAGAGTGTTCGACCACATCAGCTCGGTGCGACAAATCACAACAGACACAGAGCGCGAAGATTTGGCGCGGCGGGTTATCCATTCGTACCAGCATGGGGTGAAGGATGAGGGCGCGTTAATGCGACTGTTGATCTAAGATTGCGGCAACTATCTTGACGACTAGAAATGGTGAGAGCGTCGGGGTTCGAACCCGAGACCTACTGATTAGAAGTCAGTTGTATCATGACATAAATCACTGATTTTACTTTATTGTTTAGCGTTAATTTTCAACTGTGCGTAAAAATGCGTGTACGAATAAGCGGAAATTTTCCCGTTATTTGTGGTGTGCGATCAATTCCGGCCTCGGCCGCCTCCCCAAAAAATTTCCTAGATGTTTAGTCCCGGCATTTGATGGAGCGGATCGAAGGTGAAGCGCTCGAGTTGTGAAGCCCATGCTTTGCAAATGAACTCGTAGGGTGTGAGGCCTTGATGGTTCGGTTCATCCTCTCGACTTGACCGCGGATGCCTCGGCTTGGTCGTGCGGTGCTCGATATCGCTAGTGGCGCAGGTGTATTCGAAGGCATGGCCCAGATGCGTTCGCCATTGGCGATCGCTTCTTTGATCAGCGGCACACGCGGCGGAAGCACCGACCTGCTGCGTCCGGCAAAGCATTCGGCAGCGTTCTGTTGGTTCCGTAAGCAAATTAGCGGTGGTCACGCAATCAAGGCCGACTGCTGAATAACTCGATCAAGTTGCCATCTGGATCCTCCAGTATTGACTGTTCACCAGTCGGTCCAGATCCGATGTCAATTCGAACCCTCCCCCCACAATCCAATGCTCGAGCGGTGACGTTTTTGATGTCGTCGGTCAAAACTACTATCCGGTTAAAGCCCGGCATAATATCCGGGTTGACCTTCTTCTCCGCTTGAACGGCAGAGGACGCTGGACCAGCCAACCACAAGGTCAGACTATCCTTCGTCAATATTGCCATGGCTGGCCCGTATTGCTGCACAAGTTCGAAATCGAAAGCATCTGAGTAATACTTGATTGATGCACTCACGTCTTTCACGAAGTAGCGGACGGCAAACATCTCTGCTCCTACACTTTGACCGGGCACTCCCCGAAAAAAGTAGGTTATAACTGCATCCTACGGTTCTGCAACGCTTGGGGGAGTGGCATGCGAAGAATTGTATCCACGATAAAATTCGCCTTTACGGAATAAGGTCGCGAAGGGATGCTGTACCAGCCAGCTCTCGCTCGTTACCGGGGTGACGCCCATCAGTAGCGGAGCCGCCCAGAGCCCTGATGAAAAACGCGATCTGGTCGCGAAGACGTGCTCCAGTATCGTTGCCTTGCCGGACCTCCTGTTCAACGAGCACAGGGTGGTAGAATGGCGTGAAGGCCGTCATGATACTTCTTGCCTCACGCCCGGGATCCTCGGCTGCGAATTCGCCGGATACTGTACCGTCCCTAATAATCGCTTCGATGATCGCAACAACTTCATCAGTATGAGCTTTGTTGATCTCCCAATTCTCACCCGCCGCGGCAACCATCAAATCATGGACGCGCTTCTCTTCGACAAACGTTGTCTTCCGCTTCTGGTGTAGTAGCGTCAAAGTTTTTGCGAGCTTCGTTTGAGCCGATCCACAAACGCACGCGGTCGACTTCACGACTTTGATGGATTCCATGAAGAACCGACCACAAACCGAAGCATCTATCGCCACCCTGGAAGGAAAAAAGCGATAGATATTTGCACTGCTCATGCCCAGGCATCTTGCAATATCGGCGACTGTAGTTTTCTGGAAGCCGATATGGCGAAAGTGCTCTTCCGCCACATCCAGGATACGTTCGCGCGTCGTCTCGGCTTCAAGTTCCACCACTTTAGGGCGGCTCCCGACTTCTCGAGCAGAATTCCTATCCATCCAGCGTTCCAACAGAGATCCTTACTCGGCAGCCATCGCCCGCCCATGTTCCGGCTCGGCATCCTGGACCGGATGGCTATGGTCTGCCACCTTCGGCGGCTTTATCCGAAACCACACGGCGTAGAGGGCCGGAAGAAAGAGCAGGATCATCACGGTGCCTGCCGCCGTTCCGCCGATCAGCGTATAGGCCATCGACCCCCAGAACACTGAGTGGGTCAGAGGTATGAATGCCAGGATCGCCGCGAGTGCAGTCAGGATAACAGGTCTTGTTCGCTGGACGGTCGCTTCGATCACGGCATGGTAGTCGTCGAGCCCTGCCGCCTGGTTCTCCTTGATCTGCTCTGTCAGGATAAGCGTGTTTCGCATCAGTATGCCGGCGAGCCCGATCAAGCCGAGGATGGCGTTGAAGCCGAAGGGTTGATTGAACAGCAGCAAGGTCGGAACCACCCCGGCAAGACCAAGCGGTGCGGTCAGCATCACCATTGTCATTGTCGAGAGACTGCGAACCTGCAGGATGATGATGATCAACATGGCAGCAATCATCAGCGGGAAAACCTGCGCAAGCGCAACATTGGCTTTCAATGACTCCTCGATGTTGCCGCCCATTTCGATACGGTATCCAACGGGAAGCGATGCGATCAGCGGCTGGAGGGCTTTCATTACCTGTTGCGAAACCTCCGGTGGCTGCGTCGCCTCGTTGATATCAGACCTTATAGTGATGACCGGGGTCCGGTCACGACGCTTCAAGATCGGCTCTTCGAACCTGATTTCGGAATGCCCGATCTGATCGAGGGGAACCTGGCGGCCATCCCGGCTCATCAGCGAAAAGTCGGCAAGTCGTGACGGGTCGAGGCGGTTTTCGCCAGCACTTCGAGCAACGACAGGCACGTTGCGGATGTTGTCGCGCACCTGCGTGACAGGGATGCCGGTGAGCAGCATCTGCATCTGCTGGGCAGCCTCCGATGGAGAAAGACCAATCAGATTGAGCCTTTCCTGGTCGGGGACAAATCGCAGAACAGGTGTTCGGTTGCCCCAGTCACGGTTGGCTTGGCGGACATCGGGAACGGTCTTCATGATCGCCAGAGCCTGCTCGGAAATCTTATAGAGTTCATCCTGATCAGGCCCCATGATCCGGAACTCGACCGGGAACGGCGTGTACGGACCAAACACGAGCTGGGTGACGCGCACAGAAGCTTCGGGAACAAGACCCTCCGAAATAGCGGCACGAAGGTGGTGCTTCAGTTCTTCGCGCGCATGGGCGTCGGGCGTGAGAACGACGACCTTGGCGAAGGCGGGATCCGGCAATTCCGGTGCCATAGCAAAGAAGAACCGGGGTGCGCCCTGCCCTACGTAACTTGTGACGATATTGGTCTCGGGCTGGGTCTGTAGCCAGTCTTCAACCTTCTTAACCGCGGATGTCGTCGCCTCGATGCTGGTGCCCTCGGGCATGCGCACTTCAACCAGCACCTCCGGGCGATCCGATGTCGGGAAGAATTGCTGTTTGACGCCGCCCATCCCAACAACCGAAACGGCCATGGTGATGCCTACCACGGCGCAGACCATGAACTTATGGCGGACAGCGAACTCGATGACGGAACGCAGACGACGGTAATTCGGCGTGTCATAGATGGCGTGATGACCGCCCTCGACCGGCTTGATGTTCGGCAGCAGCTTGACGCCAAGGTAGGGCGTGAAGGTAACAGCCACGATCCAGGATACGATCAGGGCAAAACCGACGACCCAGAAGATGTTACCGGCATATTCGCCGGCCGTTGATTTTGCGAACCCCACGGGCATCAGCCCGATGATCGTCACCAGCGTGCCCGACAGCATTGGCGCCGCAGTATGGCTCCAGGCATAGGCGGCCGCCTTGATGCGGTCCATGCCCTCTTCCATCTTCACGACCATCACCTCAATGGCGATGATGGCATCGTCCACAAGAAGGCCCAGCGCAAGGATCAAAGCGCCGAGCGTGATGCGGTCGAAGAAGCGCCCGGTTTCCAGCATGATGAGAAAGACCACGGCAAGTGTGAGCGGCACAGCAAGCGCGACGACAATGCCGACGCGCCAGCCGAGTGCGACTAGACTTACGAACAGCACGACGCCAAGCGCCATGGCGAACTTGAGCATGAACTCGCCGACGGCCTCCTCGATATTGACAGCCTGATCGCTGACCTTGGTGAGCGTCATCCCCAGCGGCAGTGTCTCCGCGATCGCGGCGGATCGAGCCTCAAGCGCTTTTCCGAGATCAAGTCCGTTCCATCCCGCCTGCATTACGGCACCCAACATAATTGTTGGCTCGCCTTCATGGCGGATAATGTAGGTGGCAGGATCTTGATAACCGCGCCGTACATCCGCGATATCGGAGAGTTTCAAAGTCCGGCCAGCGGCCACGATCGGCGTGTCGGCAACGGCCTGCACACTGTTGTAAGCTCCGTCGAACCGGATGAAGACCTGTGGCCCCCTTGTGTCAATCGAGCCGGCGGGTGTGACCGTGTTCTGTCGCTGCAAAGCAGCAGCGATATCTTGCGCCGATATGCCGAGTGTCGCGAGCTTCGCGTAGGAGAACTCGACAAAAATCTGTTCGGGACGTTCCCCGACGATGTTGATTTTCTTGATGCCAGGAACATGCAGCAGGTCCTGCCGGATGACCTCGGCCTGCCGCACGAGATCGCGCATCGGCAGTCCCTTTGCCTTCAATGCATAGAGACCGAAGCTCACATCGGAGTATTCATCGTTGACAAATGGCCCGATGACGCCCGGAGGGAGATTGCGGGCTTCGTCACTAAGCTTCTTGCGCGCCTGATAGAATTCTTCTGCCACGGCACTTGCCGGGGTGTTATCCTTGAGGGTGACCGTCAGGAAGGCGTAGCCCGGTCGGGTTGTCGTCTCGACGCGGTCGTACCATGTGAGTTCCTGAATGCGCTTTTCAAGCGGCTCGGCGACAAGGTCCTGCATTTCACGGGCAGTGGCACCTGGCCAGACCGAAGTAACAGTTAGGGTCTTGATTGTGAAAGACGGATCTTCGGCGCGCCCCAGCTTGACGAAGGCGTAGGCGCCAGCGGCGGCCAGCAGCACAATAAAGAAGAGGGTGATGGCACGTTCGCGAACGGCGATGGCTGACAGATTGAAGTTCATCACTTTTTCACCTCTTGCTGCGAGGCAATCCTGATGACCGCGCCATCGGCGAGGAGATGCGCGCCCAGTGCTACAACCTGCTCTCCAGTTCCGATTCCCGTGACGAATACCATCTCCTCGCCAATCTGCTGAACATTGACCGGGGTGAACTTCACCGTTGATGTTGTGCCGTTGACGACCCACACTCCGGTGCGACTACCGTCATCGAGAATTGCGCCCACTGGTATAGCAACCTCCGACTGGCGGTCAGCATCGAGAATTCTAATCGTCACTGTCGAGCCAAGCGGGGCGGAAGCCGCATCGCCTTCGAGAACATAACGCGCCTCGTAGGTACGGGTTTGCGGATCGGCGGAATCCGAGATCTGCCGAAGTTTGGCCTTTCCGCTTAAACTTCCGCCTCCATAGACGCTGGTCTGCGCTTCGGAGCCAATCTTGGGCCGCAGAGTCTCCGGAAGCCAGACAACAGCCTCGCGCGGGCCCGCCTGCGCCAGTTGAACGACGGTCTGGCCCGCTGCCACGACTTGTCCCGGATCTCCAAGGGTCTGGGTTATGGTTCCATCAGCGTCGGCAACAAGAAGCGTGTATGCAGTCCCATTTTCGGCCACTTTGGCGTCGGCTTCTGCTGCAGCAAGCTGAGCAGAGGCTGTGTCGAGCGCTGCTTTTGCCTGTTCATAACGCTGCGGAGTAGCTGCCAAGCCATTTTTTACCAGCGCCGCATAGCGCTTTTCGTCTGCTTGCGCCTGGACCAAGACAGCGCGTGCTGCGGTAACGGTATTACGCTTTGCGGTCAGCGCGAGTTGGAGATCGGTCTCGTCAATGCGCATCAGTGCCTGGCCTTGCTTCACCTGCTGCCCCATGTCGACCATCCGCTCGACGATTTTGCCGGGAACACGAAAACCAAGGTTGCTTTGTACCCGGGAAGCGACAGTGCCTGTGAAAGAGCGCTCAGCCGCACCGGTGGTCGTTGCCTCCACCACTCTTACGAGTGGTGACGCTGTTCTTGGATCAGCGGCCACCGCTTCCTGCTTGGTGGGTTCAAAAACCACGAAAAGGGCCCCGGCTGCGCCGGCCGCTGCCACCAGACCTACGAAAGTCAGGACAAGTTTGCGTTTCATTTTGAGTTTCTCTTCTTGACGGGCGACACGGATTATTTAGATTGCGATCTAAATCTATTTTTGTTATAGATGTCAAACAAAATCTAATCGGAGATCGATATGAGAGTGAGCCGGGCACAGGCTGAGGAGAACCGCGAAACGGTGATCAACGTCGCAAGCCGTCTGTTCCGAGAACATGGCTTCGATGGAATTGGGCTGAAGGATCTGATGAAAGGGGCCGGCCTGACCCAGGGAGGTTTCTACAAGCAGTTCGCGTCGAAGGACGACCTCGCCGCACTAGCATCGCGGCGTGCGATGGAAAGCGCCACACAGAGATGGTCCGCAGCGGCTGCAAACAGCTCTGAGCCCCTTGAGGCAGTCATGGCGTTCTACCTTTCATCGGACCACAGAGGCGAAAAGTCAGAAGGCTGCCCACTTGTGGCGCTGGGATCGGACGCGGCTCGCCAGAGCAAAGAGGTCAGGCGCCCATTTGAAGACGGGATCCGGGCTCACTTCGAGGTTCTGGATGAACTGATGGCCAGCGACACGAGCTCTAGTCCCAGCGGCAGGGCGATGGCCATACTGTCTCTCATGGTGGGCGCCGTTACGCTGTCGCGGATCATGGAAGACGAGGACCTTTCACTAGACATCCTTAACGCAGCGGCTGGCGAAGTCAGGCGCATTGCGCGCGGCGACGATGTCGCTGACGGCTAAGCCGGGTTCAATGACTTGGCGCGGAAAAGTGCCGAAGTTTAGCTCCCGCCCTGGCAAGGTGAGTGTGTCCTAAGGCTCCTGCATAAGCCGCATGTTTAGAGAACAGGCCCTTACCACATCATCCGTCTACAGGCTTACGGCATGCCTATTTTTACAGTGAAGACAGGTGGAAGAAAGATGCGTCGTATCGTTGTCACAGGAATGGGAGCTGTCAGCCCACTTGGTGCGAATGTCGGGATATCACGGTCGCCCCTGCTTGCGGGGCCAAAGAGGTATCCGTCGACTGCCTGACGATATCGTCGGAGACCTCCCTTTTGCACGTAAGTCGCAGACAGCCTACCCGACTTTTACAAGACGCAGCTCATTACACAGAAAGAAGTGATTTCCATGAACAAGAACAATCTTGGCGTAGCCTTGGTGACTGGGGCATCCACCGGCATCGGGTATGCAACGGCCGCAGCCCTGCAGAACGCGGGCTTTCGCGTGTTCGGAACCAGCCGCCGCCTCGCAACCCAGAGGAGCGACGGTGTATCCATGCTGACATGCGACGTGACCGACGACGCGTCGGTGGCGAAATTGGTTGATGACGTGCTAGCAGAGGCCGGCCGCATCGATCTTCTTGTCAATAATGCTGGCATGGGGCTGCTTGGTGGCGCGGAGGAGTCCTCAATGACCCAGGCTAAGTCGTTGTTCGACGTGAACGTCTTCGGCGTTTTCCGTGTGACCAACGCGGTGTTGCCGGTAATGCGACGCCAAGGGAAGGGCAGAATCGTGAATTTGAGCTCGGTACAGGGTTTCATCCCCGCTCCCTATTTCGCGCTCTATTCGTCGACCAAACATGCCATCGAGGGTTATTCCGAATCGCTCGATCACGAATTGCGCGCCTTCGGCATTCGCGTTACGCTGGTGGAGCCAGCCTACACCCGGACGTCGTTCGAAGACAATCTCGCCAAACCGGATCAAGTGCTCGATATATATGACTCTGCGCGCGCTGGCATGAATGTAGCCGTGCAGAAAGCAATGGAAATAGGCGACGCGCCCGACGTGGTGGCCAAGGCAATTATTGCCGCTGCGACTGACCCCGCTCCCAAGAGGCGTTACGCGGCCGGAAAAATGGCACGCCAAGTCAGTTTTCTGCGCCGCTTCGTCCCTGCATCCGCATTCGACAAGAGCCTGCGAAAACAACTCGGGCTGCCGGTCTGAAACCGACGACATCCTGGTCCGCTTAATGAGCAGGCGCGGTAGATTCGAACCTTGTCACCGAAGACCGTATGCGAGGTCATTTACCCCCCTCAGACTGTGCGAGACATGCGTGAGGGTATTATAGCCGATATTTTGGCCAATCAAAGGTTTTAAGCCGTTGAAATCGTTGGTGAGAGCGTCGGGGTTCGAACCCGAGACCTACTGATTAAAAGTCAGTTGCTCTACCAGCTGAGCTACGCTCTCCCTCTCCGCGGGTGTGCCCACCCCGGCTGGAAGTGGGCGGAACATAGGCAGGCGACCCATTGCGGTCAACCGAAAAATTTGCCTTTTTCCGGCGGTCGGCACATTTCTTGCGGGCGTGAGGGTGTCTTGTCTTGCGCGCGCAAAAAGGTGATTGGCAATCCCGGGTCTGCAAAGCTAGGAACATCACGCAGATTGCAGCCGGAGAGAATGCGTGTCGATTGCCGATATTTCCTTGTGGAGCGCGTTGATTGCCGGGGCGCTTTCCTTTCTGTCGCCCTGCGTCCTTCCCCTCGTCCCGCCCTATCTCTGCTATATGGCCGGCATTTCGGTCGAGCAGTTCCGCGGCGGTGGTGCGGTTGCGGTGGCACCCGACATCAGGCGCGGTGTGTTCTTCTCGGCACTGCTCTTTACGCTCGGCTTTGCCACCGTCTTCGTGGCGCTCGGCGCCGGTGCTTCCAGCATCGGCATGGCGCTTCGCCAGCATCTCGACCTCCTGTCGAAGATCGGCGGGCTGATCATCATCGTCATGGGGTTGAATTTCCTCGGCCTCTTTCGAATCGGGGTACTTGCCCGCGAGGCGCGCTTCCAGAGCAGCGGCAAGCCGGCGACGCTGACGGGCGCCTATATCATGGGCCTTGCCTTCGCCTTCGGCTGGACGCCCTGCATCGGCCCCGTGCTTGGCGCCATCCTCGGTGTTGCCGCCTCGCGCGAGACGGTCGGCTCCGGAGCCGGGCTGCTCGCCATCTATTCGCTCGGCCTTGCCATCCCCTTCTGGATCGCCGCCGGCTTTTCCGGCGCCTTCATGCGCTTCCTGTCGCGCTTCCGCCGCCATCTCGGCACGGTGGAAAAGGTGATGGGCGTCTTCCTGGTGCTTACCGGCCTCGCCTTCCTGTTCGGATGGGTCAGCAATGTGGCGATCTGGTTCCAGCAGACCTTTCCGATCCTGATGCAGATCGGCTAGGCCACGGGTTGCCGATTTCCAGACTATGCAGCAGGCTTGCCGCGTTCGCTGATCTGATCGACTCCGCCCTCATCAGCACGCCGCCGGCAGTAAAAGCGAGGCCCGCACCTATGCCGTGGTATGGCTTGCCCTGTCCCTCGGCCCCACCCGCCCTTATCCCTCGACCCAATCGATCGCAAACACGCCTCCATGTAGCGTCGTCGATGCCGTGTTTAAGGCGGCGGTCAGAAGGAGACGAACATGAACCTTGAGACAAAGATGAGCCTGGACAACACTGCACACACCGGCAGACCTCGGCTCGACGAATTGGTTCCGTCGCGCTACGCGGTGCAGGTCGGCGAGATTGAGGTGCTGGTGGTCAGCGATGGCGTGCTACCGCTCCCAACCGCGATGCTGGGACACAACATCGATCCATCAGTCCGAGCGGCCTGGCTGAAAGACATGTTCCTGCCGCAGGACGCCTTCGACTGGGCACTGAACGTGGTCGTGGTGCGCAGCGGCGACCAGACCATACTCCTCGACGCCGGGCTGGGGCTCGACCCCGACTTGCACCTGCCGCGGGCCGGGCAGCTGATCAAGCGACTGGAGGCCGCCGGCATCGATCTTGCGTCGGTGACCGACGTGGTCCTGACCCACATGCACATGGACCACATTGGCGGGCTGCTCGTCGACGGGGTGAAGGACCAGCTGCGTCCGGACCTGCGGATCCACGTGGCGGCCGCCGAGGTCAAGTTCTGGGAGGCGCCCGATTTTTCCCGGGTCTCCATGCCGCCGGGGTTCCCGGACGCGCTTCGGGCGACCGCCAAGCGGTTCGCCAAAGAGTATCACAGCCATTTCAGGCTGTTCGATGACGAGTACGAGGTGGCGCCGGGCGTGGTCGTCCATCGCACCGGCGGGCACACCCCCGGGCACAGCGTGATCCGCCTGGCGTCCGGCGGCGACAGGCTGATGTTTGCCGGCGACGCCGTGTTTGCGGTCGGGTTCGAACACCCCGACTGGTACAATGGCTTCGAACACGACCCCGAGGAGGCAGTCCGCGTTCGCCTCCGTCTTCTGCGGGAACTGGCGGATACCGGCGAGCAGCTGGTGGCCACTCACCTGCCGTTCCCGTCTGTCGGCCGGGTGGCGGCCGACGGCGACGCCTTTCGCTGGGTAGCGGCCTTCTGGGACTACTGATCGCTTGTTGGGTTGGGATCTTAGAGCGTGTACTCATCGCGTGAATGAGTCCACGCTCTACTGGTTTGTTTTTTGAGCACTTCCGAACGCTAAACCGCTACACAGTTTCGCAGGAACTGCTCTTGTTACTGCGCAATTCCGGACGCAAAACCGCTACACACTTTTGCTGGAATTGCTTAAGTCAGATCCAGACCCGCCGATCACTCCCGCGCCCTGGAAGACCTCTTGGCCGATATTGTCAGCCTGCTTTTGCCGTTCTTCGGCCTGATCCTGATCGGTTACATCGCCGCCAAGGCGACCAAGCAGCCGGCCGAAGCGCTCGGCTGGCTGAATACCTTCATCATCTATGCCGCCCTGCCCGCTCTGTTCTTCAAGCTCGTCTCGCGCACGCCGATCGAAGAGCTGACGCGCGTCGATTTCATCGTCACCGATATCGCGGCGACCTATGCGGTCTTCATCCTGCTTTTCGTCATCGGCCGCGTCGTGCGCGGCAATTCGCTCGCCAACTGCACCATCCAGTCCTTTGCCGGCGCCTATGGCAATATCGGCTATATGGGGCCGGGCCTGGCACTCTTGGCGCTCGGCGAAGGCGCGGCCGTGCCGGTGGCGCTGATCATCTGCTTCGAAAACGCGCTGCATTTCATCGTGGCGCCAGCGCTGATGGCGGCGGCCGGCGACGACAAGCGTTCAACAAGCCAGCTTGTCGCCGATATCGTGCGGAAGGTCGCGCTGCATCCCTTCATCCTGTCGACGGCGCTGGGCTTTGCTGTTGCCGCCTTGCACATCGACCAGCCGCCGGCGTTTCAGCGCCTGGTCGATTACCTCGCCCAGGCGGCGGCGCCCTGCGCGCTCTTTGCCATGGGGGTGACGCTGGCGCTGCGGCCGCTGAAGCGGATCCCGGCTGAGATCTCCTATATCGTGCCGGCGAAGCTGATCCTGCATCCGATCGCGGTTTTCATTGCGCTGACAGCGGTTGGTGGTTTCGAGCCAGTGTGGATCCAAGCGGCCGTGCTGCTTGCCTGCCTGCCGACTGCGACGAACGTCTTCGTCATCGGCCAGCAATATGGCGTCTGGCAGGAACGCGCCTCGGCGACGATCCTGATCACGACGGTGCTTTCAGTGGTGACGGTTTCGCTCTGGCTGATCGTGATCCGATCAGGCCTTCTTCCGCTTCAGCTTTTCCCGTAGCGCATCCGGAATATCGCGGAAGCCGCGGCCTGGTTCGATGCCCTCGCGCATGACGATGTTGCGCAGCGGCGGTATGGCCGAGAGGATATGCAGGCCGGCAGCCCGCAGCATCTGGACGGGCAGGAAATCCGAGAGCAGCGACCGATTGAGAATATCGACGCTTGCCGTGCGCGTCATGATGTCGGCGCGGCGCCTGCGGTCGAAGCTTTCGCCGGCGTCGGCCGGCACCGGCAATTCCGCCCGGTCGCAGAGGATATCGGCAAGCGCCATGATATCGCGCAGGCTGAGGTTCAGCCCCTGCGCCCCGATCGGCGGGAAGACATGGGCGGCCTCGCCGATCAGCGCGATTCGCCCCTTGCCGAAACGATGCGCCATCATACCGGAGAGCGGCCAGACCTGGACGCCCTCCTCAACATCAACCTTGCCGAGCATGGACTGCATGCGCGCCTCGACAAGAGCGCCGAGCTCGGCAAGCAGCAATTCCGAGCGGCTCGCCGCCTCAGCGGGATCCTGCACCCAGACGAGGCTGGAGCGGCTTCCCGGCAGCGGCACCTGGGTGAAGGGGCCGTGTTTGGTGTGGAATTCGGTCGAGATGTTCTGGTGCGGCAGCGAATGGGCGAAATTCAGCACCATGGCCGATTGCGGATAGGACCAGTTGCGCACGGTAATGCCGGAGGTCTCGCGCAGCTTCGAGCTGCGGCCATCGGCGCCGACCGCAAAATCGGCCGACAGCGTCTCGCCGCCGGTAAGCCGGATCGAGACAGCCTCGGCTGATATTTCGATCGATTCGGCCATATCGGTGAAACGGGTGATATTGCCCTCGCCGGCTGCAACCTCTTCGAGAATGCCGGTCAGCGCCTTGTTGGGGAAATTGTAGCCGAAGGCATCGAGGCCGACCTCGGCCGCGCGGAAGGTGGTCGTTGGCGCGCGCAGCAGCCGATCGGTGCCGTCGACGATACGCATGCTGGTGAGAGGAGCGGCTGCGGGGCGGAGCTTTTCCCAGAGCGCCAGGCGGTCGAGGAAGCGGATCGATTGATCCATCAGCGCGGTGGTGCGCCGATCCTCTTTCGGAGCGAGGGGTGCCACCAGCGCCACGTTGCGACCGCCGCGCGCCAGCGCGATTGCGGCGATCATGCCGGCGAGACCGCCACCGATCACCGCCACTTCGAATCTCTTCATACTACTCTTCCGCCATCGTAAAACGGCGGACCGGCCGCTTATGCGGCCGGCTTCGCCTGACGGCGCCAACTATAGCCCTTGCCGGCTTCGGCGTCACGCACCGCCGGCTGATAATGATGGGGAATGGCGGGAAGACGGTTTTCGGAAAGCCGCTTCAGCGCCGTGGCGTTGGTGACGGAAAAGCTGTCGATGCCGACGCGCAGCATCAGCGGCACCTGATCGATCAGCACGTCGCCGACGGCACGCAGCTCGTTGGTGTAGCCGAGGCGCTGGCGCAGCAGCGAGGCATGGCTGAAGGCGCGGCCATCGTTGAAAGCCGGAAAGGCGACGGCGACGATTTCGAGGCGATCGAGATAGGGCTCCAGCCGGCGCACATCGTCGGCCGGCTTGATCAGCACGCCGAGGCCGACATCGTTGCTTTCGTCGGCCCTGGCGATCAATTCGTCGAGACCGAGCAGCGGCTTCTGCTCCTCGGTCGCCTTCACCTCGTCGGTCTCGATCACCCAGGGATCGTTTTCGACAAAACCGGTTTCTCTCCAGATCTTCGTCATCATCCCCTCCTTATGCCGCTTCGGCGGCCGAGCCGTAGAGTGCAGTCTTGAACGGCTGCGGTCCGACGCGGCGATAGGCGGCGAGGAAGTTCTCGGATTGGTCGAGGCGCAGGCCGAGATAGGTGTCGACGATCGTCTCGATCGCGTCGGTCACCCGGTCCGGCTCGAAGCCGCGGCCGATGATCTCGCCGATCGAGGTATGTTCGTCGCCGGAGCCGCCGAGCGTGATCTGGTAGAGTTCGGCGCCCTTCTTCTCGACACCGAGCAGGCCGATATGGCCGACATGGTGATGGCCGCAGGCATTGATGCAGCCGGAGATCTTGATCTTCAGCTCGCCGATCTCGGCCTGGCGTTCGGCATTGCCGAAGCGGCGGGAGATTTCCTGCGCCAGCGGAATGGAGCGCGCATTGGCGAGCGCGCAGTAGTCCAGCCCGGGACAGGCAATGATATCGGTGATCAGGCCGGCATTGGCTTCGGCGAGATTGATGGCGACGAGGCCGCGATAGACGGCTTCGAGATCGGCAAGCGCCACATGCGGCAGGATCAGGTTCTGCTCATGGCTGACGCGGATTTCGTCGAAGGCATATTCCTCGGCAAGATCGGCGATCGCATCCATCTGCGCATCCGAGGCATCGCCCGGAATGCCGCCGATCGGCTTCAGCGAGATCGTCACCATGCCGTAATCGGGGTTCTTGTGCGGCTGCACGTTCTGCTGGACCCAGCGGGAGAAACCGGAATCGGCCTTCTTCCAGCGGGCAAGGTTTTCCCAGCCTTCGGCGCGTTCGGGCAGTGCCGGCGGCGCGAAATAGGCAGCGATCGACTGCACGTCCTTTTCCGGCAGCTTGAGCTCGGTATCCTTCAGCGCGGCGAATTCGGCTTCCACCTGGCGCGTCAGCTCCTCGGTGCCGGTTTCGTGCACGAGGATCTTGATGCGGGCCTTGTATTTGTTGTCGCGGCGGCCGTGCAGATTGTACACGCGCACGATGGCCGTGGTGTAGGAGAGCAGGTCTTCCTCGGGCAGGAAGTCGCGGATCAGCTTGGCGATCATCGGCGTACGGCCCTGGCCGCCGCCGACATAGACGGCAAAGCCGATCTCGCCCTTGTCGTTCGTCTTCACGTGCAGGCCGATATCATGGACCTGGATCGCAGCGCGGTCACGCTCGGCGCCGGTGACGGCGATCTTGAACTTGCGCGGCAGGAAGGAGAATTCCGGGTGGACCGACGACCACTGGCGCAGGATTTCGGCGTAAGGACGCGGATCGGCGATCTCATCGGCGGCAGCACCGGCGAAGTGATCGGCCGTGACGTTTCTGATGCAGTTGCCCGAGGTCTGCAGCGCATGCATCTCGACGCTGGCAAGATCGGCGAGCGCATCTGGAATATCGGACAGTTTCGGCCAGTTGAACTGCAGGTTCTGGCGCGTGGTGAAGTGGCCATAGCCGCGGTCATAGGTGCGGGCGATATGGGCGAGCATGCGCAGCTGGCGCGCGCTCAGCGTGCCATAGGGAATGGCAATGCGCAGCATGTAGGCGTGAAGCTGCAGGTAGACGCCGTTCATCAGGCGCAGCGGCTTGAACGCATCCTCGGCGAGCTCGCCGGAAAGGCGGCGCTCGACCTGATCGCGAAACTGCTCGACGCGCTCGGTAACAAAGGCATGGTCAAATTCGTCGTAACGGTACATCGTCTTCCTCAGACTGCAATGAATTCGGGATCGGCAGGAGCGTAGCCCGGGGCATATTCCATGGTCGGCCCTTGCGCACGGATGCGCTCGCGAAGGCGAAGCGGCCAGAGAATGCCGTTGGTTTCCTGAACGTCGACGACGGCGACGTCAACCACCTCGTTGTCGGCATAGGATTTCTTGCCGATCGCCTCCAGCGCCGCAACGGCCTCGGCATGACGGGCAACAAGCGCCTCCTGCAGTGAGGTGGACCACTTCCCATTCGCATCCAGCCAGACGGCAATGCCGTCCGTCAGCCGGTTGGCGGTCAGAACCTTGTCACCCATATTCAGCTCCTTGCAAGTTCCTCGAGCCGGGCGTTTGCGCGCACCAGGGGCTCGGACAGTTCGAAATTGGCGCCGGCGACCGCATCGCCGATGATGACCATGACAGGCCCTGTTAATTCGTCGCGGTGCTGCAGATCGGGCAGATCGGCGAGCGTGCCATGCAGCAGGCGACGATCGGCGCGGCTGGCATTTTCGATGACGGCAACGGTGGTTTCGGCGGGAATGCCCGCCTGCATCAGCCGCTCGGCGACGGAGGCAGCAACCGTGCGGCCCATATAGACGGCGATCGTCGCGCCGGAAACGGCAAGGCTTGCCCAATCGGGCAGCACGTCGCCGGTGAGATCATGGCCGGTCGTGAAGACCAGCGAGGAGGCGACGCCGCGCAGCGTCAGCGGCAGCTCGAAATCGGCAGCGGCGGCGAAAGCCGAGGTGATGCCTGGCACGACCTCATAGGTGATGCCGGCAGCGCGCAGTGCCGCCATCTCTTCCCCTGCCCGGCCGTAGACCAGGGGATCGCCGGATTTCAGACGGACGACGCGCTTGCCCTGACGGCCGAGATCGACCAGCAGGTCGTTGATCTCTTCCTGGGACTTCGAGTGGCAGCCCTTGCGCTTGCCGACGGAAAGCCGCTCGGCATCGCGGCGGCCCATATCGACGATCGTCTGCGGCACCAGCGCGTCATAGACGATGACATCGGCTTCCATCATCACGCGCTGGGCGCGCAGCGTCAGAAGATCCTCGGCACCCGGACCGGC
This sequence comes from Rhizobium leguminosarum, assembly GCF_002953715.1. Taxonomy (GTDB): domain Bacteria; phylum Pseudomonadota; class Alphaproteobacteria; order Rhizobiales; family Rhizobiaceae; genus Rhizobium; species Rhizobium leguminosarum_V. The sequence continues at coordinate 1,737,572 of NZ_CP025012.1, read as the reverse complement.
GCCGACCAGCCAGACGTGGCCGGCGACCTTGTCCATCGCGTGCAGCAGCCGATCGGCGGCATGGCGGGCCTGCGGCAGGTTGCCGTTGGCGACCGCATCGGCAACGGCACCGGAGAAGAAACGGCGCCAGAAGACCCGGCGGGAGACGCCTCTGGGAATCAGTTGTTCGACGGCCTTGCGGTAGCTCGTCGCCAGCCCGGCAAGGCGGCCGAGCGAGGGCGAAAGAAGCTGGTCGATCTGCGCGCGGATCATCTGCGCCAGAACCGGCCCTGCCCCTTCGGTGCCGATCGCAACGGCGACGGGCGCGCGGTTGACCAGCGCCGGCGTGAAGAAATCGCAGTAATCGGGCTGATCGACGGCATTGGCCGGAATTCTGGCAGCGCGGGCGGCATCGACGATGCTGCGGTCGTCGGCTTCATTGCCGGTTGCGGCGAAGACGAGCGCTGAACCCTCGACCTGTTCGGCGGAGAAGGCAGCGCGCACGGTCTCGATACGGTTGGCGATCAGGAAGGCGTGGTAATCGGCCTCCGGCCGGTCGGCATAGGCAATGATCCGCGCCTTTGTGTTCAGCAGCAGCCGCACCTTGGCGAAAGCTTCGTCGCCATTGCCGAAGACAGCCGTCTTCTGGCCTTCCACGCGAAAGAAGGCGGGAAATACCGAAAGCTGTTCAGTCTTGGGAGGCATCATCAATCCACTTCGAAGTTGCCGGAATATGCCCTTGATCGACAAGGGATTGAAGGAACAGAAATTCGAAAGGCCAAGCAAGCAGGTATTCTTTTGCTCGCGCCGTCAGTGATTTGAGAAAAGTCACCCGTGCTGCCAAAAAGCCGCATATTCCCAGCCCGCTTGCTGCAGCGCAGTATAAAGCCTGTGACAAAAGACGTCCACCGCTGCTTCACGCATTTCACTCGCGCCGCCAAGGCGATAGACTGAGGAAAACTGGAGGGCCCTCATGCCTGATAAGACCATTGCCTCCCGCCTGCTTCAGGTCATGGAAGACGATATCCTGCCGCTGACGGAGCGTGGCGTTTCGCTGGGGAATAAGGTGTTCGGTGCGGCGATCTTAAGGAAATCCGATCTTTCGCTTGTCGTCGCCGAGACCAATAACGAGCTGGAGAATCCGCTCTGGCATGGCGAGGTGCATACGCTGAAGCGTTTCTATGAGCTTGGCGACAAGCCGCCGACCAAGGATCTGATCTTCCTGTCGACGCACGAACCCTGCACCATGTGTATGTCGGCGATCACCTGGGCGGGCTTCGATAATTTCTACTATTTCTTCAGCCATGAGGATTCCCGCGACGCCTTCGCCATTCCGCACGACCTGAAGATCCTGAAGGAAGTCTTCGGGCTTGAACCCGGCGGCTACCGCAGGCAAAACGCCTTCTGGAACAGCTTTGCCATCGCCGATCTCGTCGAGACCGAGGAGGCCATGCTGAAAAACACGCTGAAGGCGCAGACCGCCCGCATCAAGGCGCGCTACGACGCGCTGTCGACCAGCTACCAGTCGTCGAAGAGCGCCAACAATATTCCACTGAACTGAGGGGCACTGAACTGAGGGCCTCTGAACTGAAGCCTGCTGAACCGAGGCAACATGCAACCTTCCAAAGACATTTCGCGGCTGATCGAGATCATGGCGGCGCTGCGCCATCCCGAAACCGGCTGCCCCTGGGACATCGTGCAGAGTTTCGAGACGATCAAGCCCTATACGATCGAAGAGGCCTATGAGGTCTCCGACGCGATCGAGCGTGGCGATATGGACGATCTCTGCGACGAACTGGGCGACCTGCTGCTGCAGGTGGTCTTCCACGCCCGCATGGCCGAGGAGGCCGGCGAATTTTCCTTCGGCGACGTGGTCAACGCCATCACCGCCAAGATGATCCGCCGCCACCCGCACGTCTTTGCCCGCTCGGCGGCGGATACGCCAGACGCGGTGAAGATACAATGGGACGAGATCAAGCAGGCGGAGAAACGCGAGCGCGCCGAGCGGCGCTCACGGCGCGGCATCACCGAGGACTTCAACAGCGGCTTCCTCGGCTCGGTGCAGCGCAGCTTCCCGGCTCTGACGGAAGCCCTGAAGCTGCAGGAACGCGCCGCCAAGGTCGGCTTCGATTGGTCAGCACCCGAGCCGATCCTCGACAAGATCGAGGAGGAGATCGGCGAATTGCGGGCAGCCCTTCGCGAAGGCGATCAGGCAAAGGTCAGCGACGAGCTCGGCGACCTGATCTTCGCGGTCGTCAATATCGGCCGGCATGTGAAGGCCGATCCGGAACAGGCAGTGCGCGGAACGAATACGAAATTCCGTCGTCGGTTCAGCCATATAGAACAGGTTCTTGAAGCAGAAGGCGAGACGCTGAAAGACGCGACGCTGGAGCGAATGGAGGAAATCTGGCAGGCGGCGAAGGCGATCGAGAGAGCGATCGTGGAGGAGTGAGTTATCGCCTGTCCGGTTCGTGCAGATGGCTGCCCCTCACCCTAATCCTCTCCCCGTAAACGGGTAGAGGGGACGTGCCATACCAGAGGTGCGCGAGAGCCGAGACATTGCGGCTTGTCCCTTCGCCCCGTTTACGGAGAGAAGGTGGCGGCAGCCGGATGAGGGGCTGGTCTCGTCGACCTTACCGCTCCCAATATTCCTTTGAAGACTTCGGGCCGCTGCCGATGCGACGCTCGAGTTCGGTCGCCTCGGTTTCGGAGAGGCGCAGATCGAGCGTGATCGTGCCGTCCTCATTATCCTCGCGGCCGTCGACGATTGCATGATCGTAAAGCCAGGGCAGCAGCGCCAGCTTGTCGACCGGAAGGCGGATCGTTGCCACGGTCATGACGCCGGACAGTCTGCGGCTGATCTCTTCCATCAGCGTGTCGACGCCCTCGCCGCTGACGGCTGAAACCGCCACCACGTTGCTGGCGCCGGCCGATTTCTGCACCATGGCATCGTGCACCTCGGGCTCCAGCCTGTCGATCTTGTTCCAGACTTCGATGAGGCGCTTTTCGGCTTCGGCCTCGTCGATGCCGAGGTCGTTCAGGATGCGCATCACGTCGGAGCTCTGCGCCTGGTTGTCGGCGTCGGACATGTCGCGGACATGCAGGATGAGATCGGCTTCCAGCACCTCTTCCAACGTCGCCCGGAAGGCGGCGACCAGATGGGTCGGCAGGTCGGAGATGAAGCCGACGGTGTCCGACAGGATGACGGTGCGGCCGTGCGGCAGTTTCATGCGCCGAAGCGTCGGGTCGAGCGTGGCAAAGAGCATGTCTTCGGCCAGCACGCCGGCGCCGGTGATGCGGTTGAACAGCGTCGACTTGCCGGCATTGGTATAGCCGACCAGCGCCACGATCGGGTGCGGCACCTTGCGGCGCTTGGCGCGGTGGAGCTGGCGGGTGCGCACGACCTGCTCCAGCTCCCGTTCGAGCTTGATGATGCGGTCCTGCAGCATCCGCCGGTCGGCTTCGATCTGAGTTTCACCGGGGCCGCCCATGAAGCCGCCGCCGCCGCGCTGGCGTTCAAGGTGGGTCCAGCTTCGGACCAAGCGGCCCTTCTGATAATTCAGATGGGCGAGATCGACCTGCAGCGTGCCTTCCTTGGTGGAGGCGCGGCGGCCGAAGATTTCGAGGATCAGGCCCGTCCGGTCGATGACCTTGGCGTTCCATTCCTTTTCGAGGTTGCGCTGCTGCACCGGCGTCAACGGATGATCGACGATGACGAGACCGGAATCGCGCTCATCGAGCAGCGCCTTGATCTCCTCGATCTTGCCGGTGCCGAGCAGTGTGGCCGGTCGCGGATCATTGACCGGGACGATCGAGCCATTGACGACATCGAGATCGATCGCCTGGGCAAGGCCTGTCGCCTCTTCGAGACGGCTTTCCGGCGTGCGGGTCGAGGCCGATTCACTCTGGCCGCCGCGACTGCGCGATTTCAGAACCGGCACGACGACAGTCGCGCGCATATCGTCCCTGTGCTTGGCGGCCTCAGGGATGATCGAATCGTTCTTGGTATCGCGTGTCGAAATGACGGCTGATCCTGTTAGGACGCTGCTTCTTCGCTCTCAAACATCTGCATGGGCTGGCCCGGCATGATCGTCGAGATCGCATGCTTATACACGAGCTGCGAATGGCCGTCACGGCGAAGAAGAACACAGAAATTGTCAAAAGACGTAACAACGCCCGTGAGTTTCACGCCGTTGATCAGAAAGATTGTCAGGGAAATCTTTTGCTTGCGAACAGTATTGAGAAATAAGTCCTGAAGATTCTGAGAACGTTCCGCCATCGCGCCGCTTCTTTCTTTATTGCCGACCTGATCTGGCCGGTAGAATATCAATCAACCTCACCATGCAAAGACCGGTGGCATCCTCGTTCCACCTGTCCAGCAAATCTTGGTATCAAATCGCAATCTTTTCCGCAACGTCGAAAAAGGCTTCGCGGACTTTCTGCGAAACGCTGCCCGGATGGCCGTTGGCAATGGCCTGGCCATCGACGGAAACGACCGGAAAACAAATGCTTGTGGCTGCAGTGAGGAAGACTTCGCGGGCTGCGAGCATCTCCGAAACGGAGAAGCTCCGCTCGGCGATCTGCAACCCCAACCTGGCTGCGACATCCATCAGAGTGGTGCGGGTAATGCCGCGCAGAATGCCGTGTTCGGCCGGGCGCGTCACCAGCGTTCCGTCCGGATCGACGATCCAGACATTGGTCGCCGCCCCTTCCTTCACCATGCCGTCGCCATCGACATAGATCGCTTCCTGGGCGCCGGCCTCCTTGGCCTGCTGGCGGGCCATGGCATTCGGCAGCAGGCCGACGGACTTGATGTCGACGCGGTCCCAGCGATTGTCGACAAGGGTGATCGCCTTGATGCCGTTGGCGTTCTTGGCAGCGATGATCTTCGCATCGGTGCTCTTGGCGGTGATCACCAGTGAAGGCGGCGTTCCCGCGGCCGGAAAGACATGATCGCGGCGGGCCACACCGCGCGTCACCTGCATATAGAAAAGCCCGTTGCGGACATGGTTGCGGCGCAACGTCTCGCGAATGACCTGCGTCAGCGCCGCCCGGCCCATCGGCCAGGCGATGCGCAATTCACTAAGCGAACGGTCGAGACGGTTCAGATGGCGCGTGAGGTCGACGATATAGCCGTGGCGCACTTCGCAGACCTCGTAGACGCCGTCGGCAAACTGGTAGCCGCGATCCTCGATATGCACGCTGGCATCGGAATGCTTGACGTAACGGCCATTCACATAGGCAATTCTCGGCATGGGAAACCTGGTCTTCCGGGAAGCAATATGGGAGGCGGCGCGGCGGCGGCCGCGCCGGAAACGATCAGACGCCGAGCGACTTCAACTTGCGGTGCAGCGCCGAACGCTCCATGCCGACGAATTCCGCGGTGCGCGAGATGTTGCCGCCGAAGCGGTTGATCTGGGCGATCAGGTAATCCTTCTCGAACATCTCGCGGGCTTCGCGCAGCGGCAGCGTCATGATGTGATAGTCGTTCTTGGCAGACACTTTCGGCAGCATGTCGCCGAGATCGGTCGGCAGCATGTCGGCGGTGATCGGCGCATCCGGCCCGTCGGTGCGGGCAAGGATCATCAGCCGCTCGATATTGTTGCGCAGCTGGCGGATGTTGCCGGGCCAGTCATGCGCCTGCAGCACCGCCATGGCGTCGTCGCCGATGCGGCGCGGACGGATGCCGGCCTGCTCGGATATCTGGCGCATCAGCTGATCGACGAGGAAAGGAATGTCCTCGCGCCGTTCGGCCAGCGCCGGCACACGCACCGGCACGACGGCAAGGCGATGGTAGAGATCCTCGCGGAACCATCCTTCGGCGATGCGGCTCTCGAGATTATAGGCGGTCGAGGAGATGATGCGGACATCGACCTTGACGCGCTTGGAGCCGCCGACGCGCTCGAACTGCTGATCGACCAGCACGCGGAGGATCTTGTTCTGCGTTTCGCGCGGCATTTCGCCGACTTCGTCGAGATAGAGGATGCCGCGATGGGCTTCCTCGAGCGCGCCGATCTTGCGCGCCTGGCCGGGCGTGCCTTCGGTGCCGAACAGCGCCACTTCCATGCGTTCGGGCGTGATGTTGGCGGCGTTGATTGCAACGAAGGGACCGTTGGCGCGGGCCGACTTCTTGTGGATCATCCGCGCCACCAGCTCCTTACCGGAGCCAGAGGCGCCGAGGATCATGATGCGGCTGTTGGTCGGCGACACCTTCTCGATCGTCTGACGCAGCTGCGAAACGGCGACCGACGTGCCAATCAGCTCCAGCGCGTCGCCGGTGCGGCGCTTCAGCTCGGAAACCTCGCGCTTCAGCTTGGAATTCTCCAGCGCGCGTTCGGCGATCAGGATCAGCCGGTCGGCCTTGAAGGGCTTCTCGATGAAATCGAAGGCGCCGCGCTTGATCGCCGAGACGGCGGTCTCGATGTTGCCATGGCCTGATATCATCACGACGGGCAATTCCGGATGGCGGGTCTTGATCTCGTCGAGCAGCGACAGGCCGTCGAGCTTGCTGCCCTGCATCCAGATATCGAGGAAGATCAGCCGCGGCACGCGATCGGAAATTGCCGCCAGCGCGCTGTCGCTGTCATGGGCCGTGCGCGTCTCGTGCCCTTCATCCGAGAGAATGCCGGAAACGATCTCGCGAATATCGTGCTCATCGTCGACGACGAGAATATCAGAGGCCATAAACGCTTTCCTTGTCATTGGCTGCGGGGGCAGCAGGCGTCGGATCTAGGCGTGGCAGATGCACGCGGATCATGGCCCCTCTTCCCCGGTCAAAATCGGCGGGCGCATCATGCAGCTCGAGCTGCCCGCCATGTTCCTCGATGATCTTCTTGACGATGGCGAGGCCGAGGCCGGTGCCCTTCTCGCGCATCGTCATATAGGGTTCCAGAATGCTGTGGCGGTTCTCCACCGGCAGGCCGCGGCCATTGTCGATCACGTCGACGGTGAAGCGGTCGCGGCCGGTATCGAGTGCGGCGCGGACGAGAACCTTGCGTTCGTCCCGCTCCTCGCTCGGAACGGCCTCGATCGATTCGACGGCATTCTTGATGAGGTTTCCGAAGGCCTGGCCGAGCATGCGGCTGTCGAACAAGCCCTCCAGCGGCTGCTCGCCGAAATCCTGCTCGAAGGTGACGTGATGGTTGCCCATCTCGCGCAGGAAGATCGCGTCGCGCAGGATATTGCGCAGGTCGCTCGGCTCCTTGGTCGGCTTCGGCATGCGGGCAAAGGCGGAGAATTCGTCGACCATGCGGCCGATATCGCCGACCTGGCGGATGATCGTATCCGTGCACTGGTCGAAGACGGTGCGGTCACCCGGGTCGATCTGCTTGCCATAGCGGCGCTGGATGCGCTCGGCGGAAAGCTGGATCGGCGTCAACGGGTTCTTGATCTCATGGGCGATGCGCCTTGCCACGTCGCCCCAGGCGGTCGAGCGCTGGGCGATGACGAGATCGGTGATGTCGTCGAGCGTGATCACGTAGGATTCGCTCATGTCGCGCACTTCCTCGCGGGTGACCTGGACGCTGAGCGTCCTCACAGTACCGCCGCGCACCAGGGCGATCTGCTTGCGGAAATCGCCGCGATACCGCACCGCCGCCTCGGTCAGCACGTGATCGACCTCCGGCGCGATGTCGACCAGCTGCTTTCCGAGCATTTCGTCGGCCGACAGCGACATCAGCGTCTCGGCCGAACTGTTGACGATGGCGATACGGCGGTCCTGCTCGACGCCGATGACGGCGGCGGTGACGCCCGACAGCACCGCCTCGATGAAACGGCGGCGGTCGTCGACCTCGTCCTTGGCCTCGAGGATCTCGTCGCGCTGGGTGCGGATTTCCGAAATCATCTTGTTGAAGGTGCGCGAGAGATTGGCGACGTCGCCGTCGACGGCATGCACCGGCACGACGATATCCATATTGCCCGACGCAACGCTGTCGGCCGCCGTGATCAGCAGGCGGATCGGCCGGACGATGCGGTCGGCGACGGCGATCGCGGTCCAGATCGCCGCCAGGAGCACGATCAGCGCGAAGCCGATATAGAGCACGGCAAAGGCGACCTGCAGCGAGAAGCGGTTGGCCTCCATCGAGCGGTATTCGGTGGCGTTCTCCTCCATCATGCGCATGGCGCCCATGACCTTGGGATCGACGGCCCGCACCGTATAGAGGAAGGTGCCCTGGATGGCATCGAGCTTGATGATGGCGCCGACGAGATTGGTGACGCCGGGCGGGATCAGCGTCGGCTGGCCGGCCGCCGCCTTTTCCAGCGCGTCCTGCGGAATGGCCGGCAGCGGCTTTTCGGTGGCGATATCGGCCTGGACGATCACCGAGCCGTCGCGCTCGACGAGGAAGGCGCCAAGCAGGCCGCGGCCCCTCGCCTGGCGGGTCATCAGGTCGGCAAAGCCGGTCCTGTCGAGGCTGTAGAGCGCGCGGTTGCGCTCGAGGTCGTTGGCCATGGAGACCGTCTGCCCCTGCAGGTAGCTGGCATTCTCCATCATGTAGGCCTGGCCAATATTGCGCGACGAGCTGACGATCGACTGGGTGCGCAGGGCAAACCAGCGGTCAAGACCGGCATTCAGCGTGATACTGGCGAAGATGGCGACGAGGATCGCCGGCGTGATCGCGACGATCGAAAAGAGCACGACGATGCGGATATGCAGGCGGGCTGCGGCACGGCCGCGGGTGCGCGCCTTCAGCAGCCTTGCCACCTCGCGAGCAATCAAGGCGAGAAGCGTCAGGACAAAGAAGGAATTGACGATCACCGAGGTGATGACGACATGCGAAGTCGGCGCGATCGGCGTCAGGCCGAGCAGCACGAAAAGCGTGGCTGTGGCGCAGAGAAGCGCGCCGCCGGCGAGCACGAGGCCGGGCACGGCAAAAAGGGCGCGGCGATCGGTCACTGTCGTCACCGTCTCGCCCGCCGCCGCCGGCGATACCCCATCCTGCGTCATTCGGCCTCTCTTCGGACGACACCTGCCGCCCTCGCCGTCCGATCTAAAACCAAGCAACGCCGGCTTAAAAAAGCCAGCGCTACAACGACTCGATCGGGAGCGAATGTCCAAAACCCGTGCGTGACCTTTAAGCAACGCATTGTGGCGAAAATGCAACGCGTCTCGTCACATTGTCAAGCCGTGCTTCCCTCGACGAGCCTTAATCTGGCCCGTCGAGCGAGGCTTCTGTCCTCTAGAACCGACGTGGTCCTTCGGGCTTGTTTCCGACGATCGTGTCGATCCGGTCCAGCACGTCAGACGTCACCTTCTCTCGGTGTGAGAGGGCCGCGAGATTATCCTGCAGCTGGCTGGCGCGCGAGGCTCCAAGAATGACAGTCGAGACGTTCCGGTTGGCGAGGCACCACAAAAGGGCGAGATGCGTGATCGATATCCCGATCTCGTCCGCGAGCTTTGCGAGTTCGCCAACTTGTTTGAGCTGGGCAAGGCCGGCATCACTGGACCACTTTTCCTTCAGCCATTCGTAGCCCGGCAGGTTCATACGGCTGTCGGCCGGCACACCATTATTGTACTTGCCGGTCAGGACGCCCGAGGCGAGCGGCGACCAGATCGTGGTGCCAAGGCCGATCAGGTCATAGAGCGGCAGATAGTCGGACTCGACCTTCTGGCGTTCGAAGATGTTGTACTGCGGCTGTTCCATGGTCGGCGGCGTGATGCGCAAGTCCCGGGCAACGGCGTAGGCTTCCGTCAATTGCTGCGCGGACCATTCCGACGTGCCCCAATAGAGCACCTTGCCCTGGGCGACGAGATCGTGCATCGCCCGGACTGTTTCCTCGATCGGCGTGTCGATATCCGGGCGGTGGCAGAAATAAAGGTCGAGGTAGTCGACCTGAAGCCGCTTGAGCGCTGCGTGGCAGGCGTCGGTCACATGCTTGCGCGACAGGCCGCGCTGCGTCGGCTTCTGGCCTCCCCAGAAGACCTTGCTGGAAACGACGAAGCTGTCACGGCTCCAGCCAAGCCTGCTGAGCGCCTCGCCCATCACGATCTCGGACTTGCCGCTCTCGTATCCCTCGGCATTGTCGAAGAAGTTCACCCCGTTGTCATAGGCAAGCTTCATGAGGTCGACGGCGTCGCCTCCATAGACCTGCTTGCCGAACGTCACCCAGGAACCGAAGGAGAACTCACTCACCTTCAGGCCCGACTTTCCCAAACGTCGATATTCCATCATGCAACTCCCGCAAATTATGAATATGTGCCGGTCTGTCACCGGGGTCGGCGTCGCCCGATTGATCGACGACCGATTCGCGTAATCTATGGCATGCGCAAAGATATGCGAGGCTCAGCCCGCCAAGTTGACCAAAACACGATGTCGCAGTTGCCGTCAGCCCCCGACCGCAAAGAAAAAGGGCGCTCCACGACATCTGTCGGAGCGCCCGTGGCATGCGATCGACGACGTTTGCGGCGGAGGTCGACGGCAGCAACGGCAGAATGATGAGATTCGGAACGGATAGGCAACATGCGATTGGAATCTGCGACGTTATCGACCGCTGATTGATCGTGTCGTCCACCGGATATCCACAGCTTATCCACAGGCACGGCGACGACGACCGCAGCAACTTCAATGACATTCGCCTGGCGGCAAATCATTCCTCACAAATGCTTATGTGACTGTTGAATGACACCGCATTTTTGTTTGTCTGCTTGGATATAAACCGCGACCTGGCTCAGATAGGCTCACCTCTCCTCCCGACCGTGGCGGCGGACGCCGGGAGGGGTGGGCGGTGGGCAAACATGAGGGCCCGCCGCCTTCTTTTTATCGCGCCCCCGAGCGAGCTCAGGCGGTGCGGGAGCTTCTGTAGACCGAGACGCCAAGTTCCCTGATCTTCTTGCGCAGGGTGTTGCGGTTGAGACCCAGAAGATCGGCCGCCTTGATCTGGTTGCCGCGCGTCGCCGTCAGAGCGGCGAGGATCAGCGGATATTCCATTTCCGTCAGCACACGATCATAGAGGCCGGGCGGCGGCAGATTGTCCCCGAAGCCTGCGAAGTAGCTGCGCATGTTCTCTTCGACGGCTTGCGCGATCGTCATCGAGCCGCTGCGGATCGGCCCCTTGTCGATCGGGCTGTCGGGCACGTCGGAGCGCAGTTCCGCATCGATGATCTCGCGGGTGATCACATCCTGCGGATAGAGCGCCATCAGACGGCGGATGAGATTTTCCAACTCGCGCACGTTGCCCGGCCAGGCATAGGCCTTCATCAGTTCTAGGGCTTCCTGATCGAAGCGCTTGGAGCCGAGGCCTTCCTTTTCGGCCTGCTGGATGAAATGGCGCACCAGATCGGGAATGTCCTCGGCGCGGTCGCGCAGTGGTGGTAGCCGCAGCGGCACTACATTGAGGCGGTAATAGAGGTCCTCGCGGAAGAGGCCCTGGTTGATCGCCTGCTTCAGGTCCTTGTTGGTGGCGGCAACGATGCGCACATCGGTGCGGATCGGCGTGCGGCCACCGACGGTGGTGTATTCGCCCTGCTGCAGGACGCGCAGAAGCCGTGTCTGGGCGTCCATCGGCATGTCGCCGATTTCATCGAGAAAGAGCGTGCCGCCCTCGGCCTGCTCGAAGCGGCCGGTAGAGCGGGTCTGCGCGCCGGTAAAGGCGCCCTTCTCATGGCCGAAGAGTTCGGATTCGATCAGATCGCGCGGTATCGCCGCCATGTTGATTGCGACGAACGGGCCGTTGCGGCGCTTGCCGTAGTCGTGCAGCGCGCGGGCGACAAGCTCCTTGCCGGTGCCGGATTCGCCGGTGATCATCAGCGTCAGGTCGGTCTGCATCAGGCGGGCAAGCACGCGGTAGATTTCCTGCATCGCCGCCGACCGGCCGACGAGCGGCATGCCGTCCTGCATGTCGTCTTCAAGCTTGGCAGGCTTGCGCTTCGGCTCGGCAAGCGCCCGGCCGATGATGCCGATCAGTTCGGTGAGATCGAAAGGCTTCGGCAGATAGTCGTAGGCGCCCTTTTCCGAGGCCTTGATGGCGGTCATGAAGGTGTTCTGGGCGCTCATGACGAGGACGGGCAGGTCGGGCCGCGCCTTCTTGATGCGCGGCAGCAGATCGAAGGCGTTCTCGTCGGGCATCACCACATCGGTGACGACCAGATCGCCCTCGCCTGCCGAAATCCAGCGCCAGAGGGTAGCGGCGTTGGAGGTGATGCGGACGTCATAACCGGCGCGGCTCAAAGCCTGGTTGAGCACGGTCCGGATGGCCGCATCATCATCTGCAACGAGGATCGTGGCTGTCATCGAGAAGGTCCTGTCGAGCTTGCTATAGAAGCGTCCTCGAGCGAGGCGTCCTTCGACGCCGGCATGAGAACGCGGAATGTCGTGCGGCTGTTCTGGCTGTCGCATTCGATGATGCCGCCGTGATCGCCGATGATCTTGGCGACCAGCGCCAGGCCGAGGCCGCTGCCGTTCGGCTTGGTGGTGATGAAGGGATCGAAGAGATGCGGCACCAGATCGGCGGGAACGCCGGGACCGTTGTCGTGGACGCAGAATTCCAGCGGCAGCGAAATCTTCTCGCGCGTGCCAGCGACCGAGAGACGGATGCCGGGGCGATAGGCCGTCGTCAGCATGATTTCGCCGTCCGGCCGATCGCCGACCGCTTCGGCGGCGTTCTTCACCAGATTGAGGAAGACCTGGACGAGCTGGTCGCGATTGGCATAAACGGCCGGCAGCGACGGGTCGTAACTTTCGGTGACCCGGATGTTGCGGGCAAAACCCGCCTTGGCGACGGCCTTCACATGATCGAGCACGGAATGGATATTGACCGGCATGCGGTCGACGGGCCGTTCGTCGGAAAAGACTTCCATGCGATCGACCAGCGAGACGATGCGATCGGTCTCGTCGCAGATCAGCCGGGTCAGCGCCCGATCGTCGTCGATCGCAGACTGCTCAAGCAACTGGGCGGCGCCGCGTATGCCGGAGAGCGGATTCTTGATCTCATGCGCCAGCATCGAGGCAAGACCGGTCACCGAGCGGGCAGCGGCGCGATGCGTCAGCTGCCGGTCGATCTTGTCGGCCATCGAGCGTTCCTGAAAGACGATAACGACGGCGCCGGGCTCGCTGAGCACCGGGGCGACATAGAGATCGACGAGCTTGTCCTGGCCGAGACGGGGTGAACTCAGGTCGACGCGATATTCATTGACCGGCGCCTTGCGCTCGCGCACCTGGTCGATCAAGGCGAGCAGCGGGCTGCCGAAGGGAATGAAGGTCGAGATGCGGTAACGCGCCAGATGCGAGGCGCTGGCGCCGAAGAAGGCCTCCGCCTCCCAATTGGCGAAGACGACGAAGCCGGATTCGTCGACCATGATGACGGGGTTCTGGATGGCGTTCAGCACGGCCATGGCGACGGTCCCGCCGGCGTGATCGGACGGAGATGTCATATCCTTCGTCATGCCGCCTCCCGGCTGTCGACAATATTTGCCGCAAGCGCATCGTAAAGGCGCGCGGCCACCTCGCGCGGGTCGCGCGAGGTCATGATCTCCGCCTTTTCAGCACCTGACAGATCAGGGGCGAAACGCTGGAGATACCAGCCAAGGTGCTTGCGGGCGTGGCGGATCGCCACCGCTTCGCCGTAGAAATCCAGCATCATCCGGTAATGCTCGACGGCAATCTCGGCGATCTTCAGGGATTGTGGTGCGGGCGCACCTGATATGGTGCCGGCATGCCATGGCCTGCCCTGGCAGCCCCTGCCGATCATCACGGCATCGGCGCCGGAGCGGCGCAATATTTCTTGCGCATCGCCTGCGGTTTCGACATCGCCATTGGCGATCAGCGGAATGGAGATCACCTCGCGGACGGCGCGTATCGCACCCCAATCGGCGCGACCTTCATAGAATTGCATGCGGGTGCGCCCGTGAATGGTCACAAGCTGGATGCCGACGGCCTCGGCGCGGCGCGCAATGTCAGGCGCGTTGATCGAATTCTCGTCCCAGCCGAGGCGCATCTTCAGCGTCACCGGAATGTCGACGGCCTTGACCGTCGCCTCGATGAGACCGAGCGCATGATCGGGATCGCGCATCAGCGCCGAGCCGGAATAACCGCCGATCACCTTCTTTGCCGGACAGCCCATGTTGATGTCGATGATATCGGCGCCGTGATCGGCGGCGATCTTGGCCGCCTCCGCCATCCAATGCGCCTCGCGCCCGGCAAGCTGCACCATATGCGGCCGGAAGCCCGCCGCCCGCAGCCGCGACCAGGATTCGGCCGTGTCATTGACCAGCTCGCGGCTCGCCACCATTTCGGTGACGACGAGGCCGGCGCCGAAGCGCCACGCAAGCTCGCGGAAGGGCATATCCGTGACGCCGGACATCGGCGCCAGCACAACGCGGTTCCGCACGGACACGGGTCCGATTCGGAAAGGCGCTGCGAGGTCCTTGGAAATCAAATGATTATCTTTCGGGCACACAATAGAACTGCATTATTTTTAGCCATTATTCCCTAGCTTGCCAAGGGGGCTGGGATGGGAATTGATATTTTTCGGGCAGATGCTGGAAAAGGCCAAAGCAAGACGTTAGAGCACTCGGGTCAGTTCCGCATATTTTAGGGGATTTATGCTGCAAATGCCTTCTAAGCAACCGATATCGGCTGGAATTGTCATCGTGGCCGCCGGCCGTGGCGAGCGCGCGGGATCCTCCACGGAAGGCCCCAAGCAGTATCGCATGATCGGCGGCAAGCCGGTTATCGTGCATACGCTTGAAAACTTCATGACATGGGAAGCGGCAACTCAGATCGTCGTCGTCATTCATCCCGATGACGAGGCGCTGTTTGCAAGAGCCTTCCGCCACATCATCTCGGCGACGCCGATCGAAACGGTGCATGGCGGCGCCACCCGGCAGCAATCCGTGCTTGCCGGCCTCAGATACCTCAAGGACAAGCAAATCAGCCATGTTCTGATCCACGATGCCGTACGGCCGTTCTTCGATCATGTGCTACTGGACCGCATTGCCGAGAGCCTTGACGCCGGCGCACAGGCGGTCCTGCCGGCGATCCCGGTCACCGATACACTGAAACGCGCCGACGGCGCCGGCACCGTGCTGACAACGGTTTCACGCGAGCATCTCTACGCAGCGCAGACGCCGCAATCCTTCGCCTTCGAAACGATCCTCGAGGCGCATGAAAAGGCGGCGGCGAGCGGACGAACCGATTTCACCGACGACGCCTCGATCGCCGAATGGCTGGGCATTCCGGTGACGATCGTCGAGGGCACGGCCGACAACGTCAAACTGACGGTCAAGAACGATATCGCCATGGCCGACGACAAGCTGTCGACTTCGCTGCTTCCAGACGTGCGCACCGGTAACGGCTACGACGTGCACCAACTCGTAGCGGGCGACGGCGTGACACTTTGCGGCGTGTTCATTCCGCATGACCAGAAGCTGAAAGGTCATTCGGATGCCGACGTCGCGCTGCATGCGCTGACGGACGCGCTGCTCGCCACCTGCGGCGCCGGCGATATCGGCGATCATTTCCCGCCGTCCGATCCGCAATGGAAGGGCGCGCCTTCGCGGATCTTCATCGAGCATGCCGCCCGGATCGTGCGCGAGCGCGGCGGCATGATCATGAATGCCGATGTCTCGCTGATTGCCGAGGCGCCGAAGGTCGGCCCGCATCGCGACGCCATGCGGGCGAAACTGTCGGAATATCTCGGCATCGATATCGAGCGTTGCTCGGTCAAGGCAACGACCAATGAGACGATCGGCTTCGTCGGCCGGCGCGAAGGCATCGCGGCGATCGCGACTGCGACCGTCGTCTATCGCGGACGGATTTGATGAGCCTTTTTCCTCAGGATATCGTTTCGATGGCGGAAGCGATCATCCGCGACTTCACGGCTGCCGGGCTGATGGTCTCGACCGCCGAATCCTGCACCGGCGGTCTGATCGCCGGGGCGCTGACGGAGATATCGGGTTCATCAGCCGTCGTCGACCGGGGCTTCGTCACCTATACGAATACCGCAAAGATCGAGATGCTCGGCGTGCAGGCGGAAACGCTGCTGCGCTTCGGGGCGGTCTCCGAGGAAACGGCGCGGCAGATGGTGCATGGCGCCCTCTTCCGCTCTCGCGCCGAAATCGCCGTTGCCGTCACCGGCATTGCCGGTCCCGGCGGCGGATCGGCGGAAAAACCGGTCGGCCTCGTGCATCTCGCCGCCAAATCGCGCTCCGGCGCGCTCATCCATCGGAAAATGCTCTATGGCGATATCGGCCGCAGCGAGGTTCGGCTGGCGACGATCAGGACGGCGCTGGAGATGGTGCGCTCGCTCCTTGCCGCCTGACACGGGTTCGCTCATCGAGCCGGCGTGTAGATCCTGTTTGCCCTGGTCTCGAAGGCTTCGGTGAACATGCGGAAGGCGCGGTCGAACATCGAGCCCATCAACGCGCCGAGAATGCGGCTCTTGAACTCGTAGTCGATGAAGAAATCGACGGTGCAGCCGCCGGACGGCGTCTCGGCGAAGTGCCAGCGATTGTCGAGATATTTGAACGGGCCATCGATATATTTGACCTCGATCACCTGCTCGGCCCGATTCAGCAGCACCTGCGTCGTGAAGGTCTCGCGGATCGCCTTATAGCCGACCGTCATGTCGGCGACGAGCAGGATCTTGCCATCGCGCTCCTTGCGGCTTCGGATGGCC
Organism: Rhizobium leguminosarum; assembly: GCF_002953715.1. Lineage (GTDB taxonomy): Bacteria > Pseudomonadota > Alphaproteobacteria > Rhizobiales > Rhizobiaceae > Rhizobium > Rhizobium leguminosarum_V. Next base: position 1,720,982 of record NZ_CP025012.1, on the reverse strand, counting down.
AGCGCTTCACAGAGCGGCAGGAATTCCGGATAGCGCTCGACATCGGCGACGAGGTCGAACATCTGCTCGGGCGTGTGCGGTACGGGACGGTGCGTTTCGAATTGCGGCATAGGCGGCAATTAATCGGGCCGGCCGAGAAGATCAAGAAGCTCGCGCATCTGGCGGCGGGATTTTAGCTGAAGAACCGGCACGTCAGGGCCATGTGCGGCGATGCCGGCGACGAGGCGCGGCGCAAATTTCTCCTCGAAGGTCCAGATGAAGCGGAGGAATTCCCAATCGACCTTCTCGATACAGCCCGGCGCCATTTCGGGGCGAGTGCGGCCGATCCATTTCGCCCACCGGCTGATTGCGCCCCAGATACAGAGAAGCCGCGGCATGCGGACCCAGAGGACGAGATCGGTGCGCGGCAGCCGAATGTCCAGGGAGGACGGGTTCGTGCCGTCCATGATCCAACGTTCTTCGAGAATCCGGCTGGCGATGATATTTCTCTGCTCGGCCCTGTCGCGCACCACCCAGCCGGGAAGCCAAAATACGTCGCGATCGAGCGAAATGTAGGAAAGCCCGAAGCGCTTGGCAATCTTCAGCGATAGCGTGGATTTGCCGCCGCCCGAGCAACCCATGACGAGGATGCGGCGGGCTGTGCGAATATGCTCGGCAGCCTGTTCGAGATCGGTGATCTGCTGACGCGGCGGCAAGTCTACTCTCTGATCCATCATGCAACTCCCTCGAGCCAGATGTGCGTTTCGCCGGCGCGACTCAAGCGCTAAGAGCGGCGAAACGGTTAGCTGCTTTGCGCGATCTTATGATGACGGTGGAATTTGCAAGCCCGTGATCCTGAAGTGCTACCTCGATCAGAGGTGCGGCATCGCGCTCGAAATTCCAGATATAGGCAAGCGCATCCAGCGAGAGGCGTTCGGGGCAGCCGGCAGGCAGTTCGGGACGGTTGCGCCCAAAATGACGGTATGTTCTCGAGACCGCGCCGTACAGGCATGCATATCTGGGCAGCCGAAGCCAAATGACGGCGTCTGCGCGCGGCAGGCGAAGATGGAAGGAGCTGAGGCCGGTTCCATCCATGATCCGCGGTCTTCTTTCTCCAGCCCGGTTGCCAGTAGAAGTCGCGATCCATGGAGATGTAGTCAAGGTCGAGCGCTCGCGAAAGCCGCGCTGAGAGCGTGCTCTTGCCGCTGCCGGGGCAGCCGATCACCAGGATACGGTTGGCTTCGATCAGCGGCGATTTCAATCCGGAGGTGATGTTCATCGTCGGCCTCCCAAAGAAAAACCGCGGCGAAAATCGCCGCGGTTCAATCAAAAAGCAAGTGCCGAAGCTTACTCGGCGGCGATCAGCAGCTTCTTTTCGCGCGCCGCTCTCAGCCGGGCAAAGTCGTCGCCGGCATGGTGGGAGGAGCGGGTCAGCGGGCTGGAGGCGACCATCAGGAAGCCCTTGCTGTAGGCAACGGTCTCGTAGGACTTGAACTCGTCGGGGGTGACGAAGCTTTCGACCTTATGGTGCTTGCGCGTCGGCTGCAGGTACTGGCCGATCGTCAGGAAGTCGACATCGGCGGTGCGCAAATCGTCCATCAGCTGGAGGACTTCGTTTCGCTCTTCGCCGAGACCGACCATGATTCCCGATTTGGTGAACATGGTGGGATCGAGTTCCTTCACCCGCTGCAGCAGGCGGACGGAATGGAAGTAGCGGGCGCCGGGGCGAACCGTCAGATAGTTGCCGGGCACCGTTTCCATATTGTGGTTGAAGACGTCGGGCTTGGCGGCGACGACGCGTTCCAGCGCACCAGGCTTCTTCAGGAAGTCGGGCGTCAGGATCTCGATCGTCGTCATCGGCGAGGCGGCACGGATTGCCCAGATCACCTTTTCGAAGTGTTCGGCGCCGCCGTCCTCCAGGTCGTCACGGTCGACCGAGGTGATGACGACGTGGGATAGGCCCATCTCCTTGACCGCCTTGGCGACATTCTCGGGCTCGGCCATGTCGAGCGCATTCGGCTTGCCGGTGGCGACGTTGCAGAAGGCGCAGGCGCGGGTACAGATCTCGCCCATGATCATGAAGGTCGCGTGCTTCTTGTCCCAGCACTCGCCGATATTCGGGCAGCCGGCCTCCTCGCAGACGGTGACGAGCTTGTGCTCCTTCACGATCGCGCGCGTCTCGGCATAACCCTTGGAGGTCGGCGCCTTGACGCGAATCCAGTCCGGCTTGCGCATGACTTCCGTATCAGGCCGATGCGCCTTCTCGGGATGCCGCACGCGCTTGGCGTCGGGATTGATCGTATCGAGGATCGTCACCATTGCAGTTTCAGCTTTCTACCGCCCCTATGCGGCAAATCAATCGGATCTAGCGCCGCACCAGCCGCGCAAGGAATATCAGCAGGCAGGCGCCGAGAAAACCCGTCACGAAATAACCGAGCCGCCCGCCGACCACCTCGACATGAAATTGTGCGAGGACAGCGCTTGCGACGACCGAGCCGACGATGCCGAGCACGATGTTCAGAAAAATCCCATATCGCGCTTCCATCAGCTTGCCGGCGAGCCAGCCCGCAAGCCCACCGATGATGATTGCCGAAATCCAACCGACGCTTTCCATGCCTGCCCTACCCTCAAGTTGGCCCTCAGTTACGCCTCAAGCGACCGCCCTGGCGATCAGAACCACGATGATGGCGCCGACGGTGGCGTGGATGATCTGTACGACCAGCGCGTTTTCAATGCCCAGCGAAATGCCGAGCGCGCTGAACAGATAACCGCCGACGAAGGCGCCGATGATGCCGCTCAGCAGGCATCTTATCAGCCCGCCGCCACCGACGACCAGGCTTGCGAGGAAGCCTGCGACCAGGCCGATCAGCAAAAATACCAGCAACGCCTGCGTCTCCATAGACATGATGATTTCCTTTCGTTTTTTCCACCCCAGCGGAATGGCTTTCCACTCGGACATAAAGGGCAGCTTCGGAAATTCTCAAGCGTTCAGCACACGGCCGTAAGCATTGAGCACCGCTTCCTTCATCGTTTCGGACACGGTCGGATGCGGGAAGATCGTGTGCATCAGTTCTTCCTCGGTCGTTTCGAGGTTCATCGCAACGACGAAGCCCTGGATGAGCTCGGTGACTTCGGCGCCGACCATGTGGGCGCCGAGCAGCTCACCGGTCTTCTTGTCGAAGATCACCTTCACCATGCCCTGGTCTTCGCCGAGCGCGATCGCCTTGCCGTTCGCTGCGAAGGAGAAGCGGCCGACGCGGATGTCGCGGCCCTGTTCCTTGGCTTTCGCCTCGGTGATGCCGACGGAGGCGACCTGCGGGTTGCAATAGGTGCAGCCCGGGACCTTGCCCTTGTCGGTCGGATGAACGTTCGGCAGGCCTGCAATCTTTTCGACGCAGACGACGCCCTCATGCTCTGCCTTGTGCGCCAGCATCGGCGGGCCGGCGACATCGCCGATCGCATAGATGCCGGCGACATTGGTCTTGCCGTAGCCGTCGATGACGACGCAGCCGCGGTCTGTCTTGACGCCGAGCGCCTCGAGACCGAGGTTTTCGATATTGCCCTGAACGCCGACGGCCGAAATCAGCCGGTCGGCAGTGATCTGCTGCACCTTGCCATCGGCCGTCTCGACATGGGCGGTAACGCTGTTCGTGGCCTTGTCGACCTTCGAGACCTTGGCGCTGGTGAAGATCTTGAGGCCGCGCTTTTCAAGCTGCTTGCGGGCGATCGCCGTTATCTCGGCATCCTCGACCGGCATGATGGTCGGCATGACTTCGACGACCGTCACATCGACGCCCATCGAGCGATAGAAGCTGGCGAATTCGATGCCGATCGCGCCCGAGCCCATGACGATCAGCGACTTCGGCAGCACGTCCGGCTTCAGCGCCTCGAAATAGGTCCAGATCAGCTTGCCATCCGGCTCGATGCCGGGCAGCGCGCGCGGGCGGGCGCCGGTGGCGATGATGATATGCTTGGCGGTATAGGTGCCTTCGCCGCTCTTGACGTTCTTCGGCAGCGGATGCTGCGGCTCGACGACCGGCTTCGACGACTTGCCGACGACGATCTCGCCGGGCTTGGTGATCTTCGCTTCGCCCCAGATGATGTCGATCTTGTTCTTCTTCATCAGGAAGCCGACGCCGGCATTCAGGCGGGCGGAGACGGCGCGCGAGCGGCCAACGACGGCTTTGGCATCCGGCTTCACCGTGCCTTCGAGAACGAGGCCGTAATCCTTGAAGTGATTGGCATGGTCGAGCACCTCGGCCGAGCGCAGCAGCGCCTTGGTCGGTATGCAGCCCCAGTTCAGGCAGATGCCGCCCATATGCTCGCGCTCGACGATCGCGGTCTTGAGGCCGAGTTGGCTGGCGCGGATGGCGGCGACATAGCCGCCGGGACCCGAGCCGATGATGATGACGTCGTAGGATTCAGCCATGTGTTTCCTGCCTTTGTTACGCTGCGCTGCGGGTCATGAGCACCCACGCGTGTCTCTTGCTGTTTTCGAAGAGCGGCACGGCATCGGCGCGCGCAGCCTCCAGGAATCCGTTTCTTCCATAAAGCGACAAAGCCGCTTCGTTGTCGCTTGCGGTGATCAGGCTGACGGGCCGGCGATCCGCCCTTTCGATCTGATCGTCCAGCAGCCTGCGTCCGATGCCGATGCCGCGCAGATGGCGATAGACGCCGAGACTGCCGATGAACCAGCTTCCGATCGCCGTTTTTTGCAAGGCGAGCATCGGTGCGGTTGCCGGAATCGTCGCCTCGATATCGCCTATCCCCTCACCCAGCGCATGGCCGATCGCCACACCCGCGACCTCGCCATAGGCCTCGGCAATGACGGCATCCCGCCAGCCGCCGACAGCCTCCTCCTCGCTCATCTTCAGCCGGCCCCGCTCCAGCGGCGTGTCGCTCACGCCGTTTTCCACACCGGCAAACCAGAGCCAGGAGGCAAAACCGCGCGATGCGATATCCGCCAGAATCGCCAGCTCCGAGGCATCCCGCCGTGAGGCCTGCCGGAGGGCGATAAAGGAGGCCATGGTCAGATCCCCAGCATCATCCGCACGATCGATTCCAGCCCGCGTCCGAGCGCACGCGTATTGTCCGCATCAAGGTGAATGCCATCGATCGGTGTGGTCTTGGCGACGGAATTGCCATCGAAGAAGCCACAACCGAGTTCGTCGGCAAGATCACGATAAAGCGTTGCAAGCTTTGCCGATTCCTCGATACCGCCGGGAAAGGATGCTGCGAAGGGCACGTTGCCCGTCGCGCGGATCGCCGGCGGCGCCACGATCAGAATCTCCGGCCCATCGAATTCGAAGGGCCAGGCATGATTGCGGATCAGCCGCACGAGCCGGCTGATGCCCTGGCATGCGGCAAAGGCGGAGCCTGCCACGACCGGCTTCATGTCATTGGTGCCGAGCACAAGGATGACGAGGTCGAGCGGCGCATGCGTTTGCAGGATCGTCGGCAGGATGCGCGCACCGTTGCGGTCGCAATCGGCGAGATGGTCGTCGAAAGCGGTGGTGCGACCGTTCAGGCCTTCGGCAATGACGCGGGCCTCACTGCCGAGCGCTGCCTGAAGCACACTCGGCCAGCGATTCTTGTAATCATGACGGCCGATCGTCTCGGCGTCATAACCCCAGGTCAGCGAGTCACCATAGCAAAGAACGGTCTTGGTCATTTCCGCCTCCGCGACGCTATTAGACAAGCATGCCCATCGGGTTCTCGATGTAGCCCTTGAAGGCCTGGAGCAGCTCGGCGCCCAGCGCGCCATCGACGCAGCGATGGTCGGTCGAGAGCGTGACGGACATCACGGTGGCAATCGTCATTTCGCCCTTCTTGACGACGACCCGCTGTTCGCCGGCGCCGACCGCGAGGATCGTCGCATGCGGCGGGTTGACGACGGCTGCGAAGTTCTTCACGCCCATCATGCCCATGTTCGAGACCGAACTGGTGCCGCCCTGATATTCCTCAGGCTTCAGCTTGCGGTCCTTGGCCCGCTTGCCGAGATCGCGCATCTCGTTGGAGATCGTCGACAGGGTCTTTTCCTCGGCCTTGCGGATGATCGGGGTGATCAAGCCGCCGGGGATCGAGACAGCAACGCCGACATCGGCGTGCTTGTGCTTGACCATGTTGCTGTCGGTCCAGGAGACATTGGCATCCGGAACGTCGCGCAGCGACAGCGCCATGGCCTTGATGACCATGTCGTTTACCGAGAGCTTGTAGGCCGGAGCGTTGTCCTTGCGCGGAGCCGCATCGTTCAGCTGGGCGCGCAGCGCCAGCAACGCATCGAGCTCGCAATCGACGCTGACGTAGAAATGCGGAATCGTCTGCTTGGATTCGACCAGCCGCCTGGCGATCGTCTTGCGCATGCCGTCATGCGGCACGAGCTCGTAGGAGCCAGGTTCGAAGAGCTTGAGCACGGCTTCTTCGGACGCGCCCTTCGGCGCTGCGGCAGCCGGAGCTGCGGAGGCTTGCGGAGCGGAAGCAGCAGCGGCGGGGGCTGCGGCCTTGGCGCCGCCACCAGCAACGGCGGCTTCGATGTCGCTCTTGACGACGCGGCCGTGCGGGCCGGAGCCTGCGACTGCCGAAAGATCGATACCGGCTTCCTTGGCCAGCCTGCGAGCGAGCGGCGAAGAGAAGGTGCGGCTGCCATCAGATGAAACTGAGGCGGTTGCGGCGGCGGCTGCGGGTGCCGCAGCCGGAGTAGACTGGGCCGGAGCCGGTGCAGCTTCGGCCTTCGGCGCGGCTGCACCGTCAGCTTTCGATGCCGGAGCGGCGGAACCCGCACTGCTTGCGGCAGCGGAGACATCCTCGCCATCGGCGGCGAGAACCGCAATCAGCGCATTGACCTTGACGCCTTCGGTGCCGGCGGCAACGACGAGCTTGGCGACCGTGCCTTCATCGACGGCTTCGACTTCCATCGTCGCCTTGTCAGTCTCGATCTCGGCGATCACATCGCCAGACTTGACCTTGTCGCCTTCCTTGACCAGCCATTTGGAAAGATTGCCTTCCTCCATGGTCGGAGAGAGGGCGGGCATCGTGATATTGATCGGCATCGAAACACCCTCCCCTTATTTGTAGCAAACAGCCTTCACCGCATCGACCACTTCGCCGACGTTCGGAAGGGCAAGCTTTTCGAGATTGGCGGCGTAAGGCATCGGAACATCCTTGCCTGCGATCGTCAGGATCGGCGCATCGAGATAGTCGAAGGCCTGCTGCATGACGCGGGTGGCGATTTCGGTGCCGACGGAGGACTGCGGATAACCTTCCTCGACGGTGACGAGACGGCCGGTCTTCTTCACCGATTCGATGACAGTCGGCAGGTCCATCGGGCGGATGGTGCGAAGGTCGATCAGTTCGACGTCTATGCCGATCTTTTCGAGTTCGGCGACAGCCTTGGTCGCATAGCTCATGCCGATGCCGAAGGAGACCACAGTGACGTCCTTGCCCGGACGATGGATGCGGGCCTTACCGATCGGGAGAACGAAATTGTCGAGCTTCGGCACATCGAAGTGCTGGCCGTAGAGAATTTCGTTTTCGAGGAAGATGACCGGGTTCGGATCGCGGATCGCAGCCTTCAGCAGGCCCTTGGCGTCGGATGCCGTATAGGGCATGACGACCTTCAGGCCGGGGATGGCGCTGTACCAGGCTGCATAATCCTGGCTGTGCTGGGCGCCGACGCGAGCCGCAGCACCATTCGGGCCGCGGAAGACGATCGGAGCACCCATCTGGCCGCCGGACATATAGAGCGTCTTGGCGGCAGAGTTGATGATCTGGTCGATCGCCTGCATGGCGAAGTTGAAGGTCATGAATTCAACGATCGGGCGAAGGCCGGCCATGGCGGCACCGACGCCGACGCCGGCAAAGCCATGCTCGGTGATCGGCGTATCGACGACGCGGCGGGGGCCGAATTCCTGCAACAGCCCCTGCGTCACCTTGTAGGCGCCCTGATATTCGGCGACTTCCTCGCCCATGACGAAGACGTTTTCGTCGGCGCGCATTTCCTCGGCCATGGCGTCACGAAGCGCTTCGCGCACGGTCGTCGACACCATTTCGGTGCCGGCCGGGATTTCTGGATCGTTCTGCACCTGGGCTTTCGGCTCGGCCGGAATGGGTGCGGATGCCGAAGTTGCGGCAGCCGGCTTTTCCTCCTGCGCGGCCTGCGGTGCAGCAACCGGCGCTGCTGCCGGAGCGGACGCAGACATGTCGGATGCGGATTCACCGTCCTGCAGGAGAACGGCGATCTTGGCGTTCACCTTGACGCCTTCGGTTCCAGCAGGAACCAGAAGCTTGCCGATGACGCCTTCGTCGACGGCTTCGACTTCCATCGTCGCCTTGTCGGTTTCGATTTCGGCGATCACGTCGCCTGAGGTGACCTTGTCACCTTCCTGCTTCAGCCATTTGGACAGTGTGCCTTCTTCCATGGTCGGAGAGAGGGCGGGCATGAGGATATCGATAGGCATGGGTTCCCTCCCCGATTAGAGCAGAATGTCGGTATAGAGCTCGGATACATCCGGCTCCGGATCGGCCTGGGCGAAGTCGGCGCTGTCAGCGACGATGTCGCGGACATCCTTGTCGATCGCCTTCAGATCGTCTTCGGAAGCCCAGCCCTTTTCGACGAGGCGTGCTTTGACCTGTTCGATCGGGTCATGCTCGGAGCGCATCTTCTGCACTTCGTCCTTGGAGCGATATTTCGCCGGATCGGACATGGAGTGACCGCGATAACGATATGTCAGCATTTCGAGAATGATCGGGCCCTTGCCGGAACGGCAATGTTCGAGCGCCTCGTCGGCCGCGGCCTTGACGGCGCGGACGTCCATGCCATCGACCTGAATGCCGGGGATGCCGAAGCCGGATCCGCGCAGCGAGTAGTTCGACTGTGCGGTGGCGCGCGCGGTCGAAGTCCCCATGGCGTAACGGTTGTTCTCGACGATATAGACGATCGGCAGCTTCCAGAGAGCCGCCATGTTGAAGCTCTCGTAGACCTGGCCCTGATTGGCGGCGCCGTCGCCGAAATAGGCGATGGAGACATTGTCGTTGCCGCGGTAGCGGTTTGCGAAGGCAAGACCCGTTCCAAGCGAGACCTGGGCACCGACGATGCCGTGACCGCCATAGAAATGCTTCTCTTTCGAGAACATGTGCATCGAGCCGCCCTTGCCGTGGGAATAGCCGCTGCGACGCCCGGTCAGTTCCGCCATGACGCCGCGCGCTTCCATGCCGGTTGCCAGCATATGGCCATGGTCGCGATAGGCGGTGATGACCTGGTCGCCTTCCTTCTGCGCCATCTGCATGCCGACGACGACAGCTTCCTGACCGATGTAGAGGTGACAAAAGCCGCCGATGAAGCCCATGCCGTAAAGCTGACCGGCCTTCTCCTCGAAGCGGCGGATCAGCAGCATCTCGCGATAGGCCTTGAGCTCTTCATTGCGATCGAAGTCGGCTACAGGACCTCCATTCGATGCTTTGGCTGCCGGTTTTGCTGCAGTTTTGCGGCTGGAAACGGTCGCGGTCTTTCGCGGCGCCATTCAACCCTCCCTATGGGTTTGTCGTTTCTTGGTCGCGCGTACCATAGGGAAGAAATATGACCGCAGCAATGCCATAATTGCATGGCTCATATTCGGCGCTAAATTATTGGAAAAACTACGAAAATTCTAATTAACCTGTTTCCGGTTAATTGGAATAGTGGTTGAATATGACGATCTCATCCGCGCGCGACATATTGAGCTGATAACGCGCTTTTTCGTCCAACATATCCTTGTCGAGCGAGCCGTCACTGAGGAGCGCGACCTGATTTTCCAGATGTTCGCGCTTCGCCTTCAAGACTGCAAGCTCTTTTTCACGCGCGACACGCTGATGCTCGAACGTCTCCGTTGCGCGCAGGCCGTAATCGCCATGAATGCAATGATAACCGAAATAGGAGAGGAAGGCGACCGTCATGGCCGGAATGACGAAGCGACCGATCTTTCTCTTCTTATGATGCTTTGTCCACATACACGCATGCTCTTGAACGCATTACCAATTCGTTCAATCTAACGCGCAGAGATTAACCGTTCGTTGACTCTAAAAACCGCGCAATAAAAAACCCGCGCCGGGAAGGCGCGGGTCAAACCATTGGAAATCAGATCCAATCAGCCGCGAATGATCGAGCGGCCGGCATACTGGGCCTGCGGGCCGAGGCCCTCCTCGATGCGGATCAGCTGATTGTACTTGGCAAGACGGTCAGAACGCGACAGCGAGCCGGTCTTGATCTGACCGCAGTTGGTGGCGACCGCGAGATCGGCGATGGTCGAATCTTCGGTCTCGCCGGAGCGGTGCGACATGACGGCGGTATAGGCCGCCTTGTGCGCCGTATTGACGGCGTCGAGCGTTTCCGTCAGCGAGCCGATCTGGTTGACCTTGACGAGGATCGAGTTGGCGACGCCCATGCGGATGCCGTCGCGAAGACGGGCGGAGTTGGTGACGAAGAGATCGTCGCCGACGAGCTGGGTCTTCTTGCCGGCCAGGTCGGTCAGCGTCTTCCAGCCGTCCCAATCGTCTTCAGCCATGCCGTCCTCGATCGAGATAATCGGATACTTGGCGGCGAGTTCGGCCAGATATTCGGCCATGGCGCCCGATTCGAGCGTACGGCCTTCCCCTTCGAGAACGTATTTGCCGTCCTTGAAGAATTCGGTCGAGGCGCAATCGAGGCCGAGGTAGATGTCCTCGCCCGGCTTGTAGCCGGCTTTCTCGATCGACTTGACGATGAAGTCGAGGGCTTCCGAAGCGCTCTTCAGACCCGGTGCGAAACCGCCTTCGTCGCCGACATTGGTGTTATGGCCCTGCGCGGCAAGTTCCTTGCGCAGCGTATGGAAGACTTCCGAACCCATGCGCACGGCTTCGGCGATCGAATCGGCGCCGACCGGCAGGATCATGAATTCCTGGAAATCGATCGGATTGTCGGCATGGGCGCCGCCATTGATGATGTTCATCATCGGCACCGGCAGCAGGCTGGCGGAAGCTCCACCGACATAACGGTAGAGCGGCAGGCCGGACGCCTGGGCAGCAGCCTTGGCGACGGCGAGCGACACGCCGAGGATGGCGTTGGCGCCGAGGCGCGACTTGTTCGGCGTGCCGTCCAGCTCGATCATGATGTTGTCGATCTGGATCTGGTTTTCGGCGTCGATGCCACCGATCGCATCGAAGATCTCGGTGTTGGCGGCTTCCACCGCCTTTTCGACACCCTTGCCCAGGTAGCGCTTGCCGCCGTCGCGCAGCTCGACCGCCTCATGCGCGCCCGTCGAGGCGCCCGAGGGAACGGCCGCACGGCCCATGCTGCCATCTTCGAGATAGACATCGACTTCGACGGTGGGGTTGCCACGGCTATCGAGAATCTCGCGGGCGATGATATCGGTGATTGCAGTCATGGGTTCTTCCTGCTCGGTGGGTGATAAATCGGTTCGAAACCTGTCTTAGTCGAAGGCGTGCAAATTACAATGCTGCAATTTCCAGCCTTCGAACCAGTGTTCGGATCTCGCCTAAAGCGCGTCGCGATCTTTCAGATTCGCTTGCTACGCTTTAGGTCTTTGGCTTTCCGCATGTCGTTGTCGCAAAACCGCTGCACACTTTTTCGCGACATGCCTATAGCACGATCATGTCAGGCTGTTGAACGTCAAGCCTTGGCGACAGCATCGAAGGCAAGCAGCTTTTCAAGCAGCCGCGGCATGTCCTTGAGATAGACCATGTTGGGGCCGTCGGAAGGTGCATTGTCGGGGTCCTGGTGGGTTTCGACGAAGACGCCGGCGATACCGGCAGCCACCGCTGCGCGCGCTAGCGTTTCCACGAATTCCCGCTGACCGCCGGAGGAATCGCCCTGCCCGCCCGGCTGCGCCACGGAATGGGTGGCATCGAAGATAACGGGCGCGCCCATCGCCGCCATGATCGGCAGCGAACGCATGTCGGAAACCAGCGTATTATAGCCGAAGGAGGCGCCCCGCTCGCACAGCAGCACGTTCGGATTGCCGCTGGCGTTGAGCTTCTTCAGGACGTTCTTCATGTCCCAGGGAGCGAGGAACTGGCCCTTCTTGACATTGACGACGCGGCCGGTCTTGGCGGCGGCGATGAGAAGGTCGGTCTGGCGGCAAAGGAAGGCCGGGATCTGCAGGACGTCGACGACCTTTGCCACCTCCGCGCATTGCTCGGCGGTATGAACGTCGGTCAGAACAGGAAAGCCGAATTCCTTCTTGAGGTCGGCAAAGACCTCCATGCCCTTGTCGATCCCGATACCGCGTTCAGCCGAGAGCGAGGTGCGGTTCGCCTTGTCGAAGGAGCTCTTGTAGACGAGGCCGATGCCGAGCTTTGCGCAAAGCTCTTTCAGCGTGCCGGCAACCATGAAGGCGTGGTCGCGGCTCTCCATCTGGCAGGGACCGGCAATCAGCGACAGGCGGCCGGTATTGGAAAAGGTGACCTGGCCTTGGCCTTCGCCGATCTTGACTTCGGAATTCGTCTCAGTGCTCATCGTGTGTCCTCGAAGGCGAAGAGTGTGCCCTGCCCGGGCGCGGGCTTCACCAGAATGCGATTGTTCTTGCGCGTGTATGTCACCCCGTTAGCAGCCAAATGCGCTTCTGTCACGGCAAGATCAGCGACGATGAAGAGGATTGCCCGGCCGCGTAGGCCGCGATCGGCGGATGAGCCGGCGATCTCGAAATAGGCCTCCAGCCCTTCCGGCGTCATCAGGCTGATTTTCGCGTTCGACGCCGCGACATTGACGCCGAAGCCGGTTTTCTCGACTGCCGCTTGCGCCACGGCAAGGCCGACGAAGGCGGCGAACGCGGCGGCATCAGGCGCGCAGAGCGCGATCTCGGCAATGCCGGTGACGCCATTGGCATGTGTTTCCAGCGCGCCGCGGTCGGCCGGCAGCGGATTGACGCGCTCGACGTTGAAGAGGAACAGATCGGGCGCGCGCAGGTCGCCGGCAAAAGCCAGCTTGAATCCGGCAATACTCTCGGAACCGTCCGGCATCGTCATCGGCCGGGTGAACTGCAACATCTCGCCGGCGCTCGATCCGTTGCCGACGAAGTTCTGATGATCGATGCCGGCATCCTTGCTGCCGAAAGCCAGCCCCGAAAGCCCCTCCTCGCCACAGCGGAAGCGAAAGGCCTGGTAGCGGGCAGTGAAGACATTGCCTTTCCGCGCCGATGCCGCGCTCTCCTCGACGCTCGCGATCCCGAGCGGCTCCAGATAGGTCTTGTCAGCAAAAAAGACGCAGGCATTCTCCGTTCCGAAGGGATGGCGCGCATCGGGGGCAACGGTGAAGCCGAGCTTGCCGAGCCTCTCGCGCGCCAGATCGATATTGACGACCGGCAGCACGACATGATCCAGCGGATGCGGTTTGGTGGAATGCGTGTTCATGATATCCCTCCCTGACACGGCAGAGATGTGTGACACCGCGGCCTTTAAGGCAAGTCCCGGAAGGTTCAGCAAGGGCCGACAGGGTCACAAATCGACGCATCGGACGGTGAACGCATTCACCGTCTCGGCGATATTCCGGTCCGCTTCATATCCTTCACGAACCGAAATATGCTCGACCGCAAAGGTGTATCATCGCCAACCTTTGCGAGGCACGCTGCGCGAACGTTCAAGTCGAAAACTTGTTACAAGGGGTCGACTTGGCCCTCTACCAAGCCAAGTCGGGCGGACGCAACGAATGCAAGATTTGATCCTGTAACGCAGCAGCCCATACTCGTGTGGGCGGTGCATCACGTTCACACCAAGGAGATTTGCATAGCCACTCCTGGGCGCTTGCCTCACCGAGCGCACTGCGCCGATATTCAGCGTGGGATGCGATATTTCAAATATTCGCGCATCTGGTTGAGGGCTATATCTCGGGTCAGTCCTTCCGATTGCAAACCGGCCCGCAGCCAGAGTCCATCGATCAGCGCTGTGATCGCAAGCGCCACGGCCTCGCATTCGGCGCGTGGCAGAAGATGGACCAGCGCCGACATCAGGTTGGAACGCATGCGGGCATGGATCACCTTCTGGATGCGGGCGAGCTGCGGCTCGCGGGGAACCTCGGCGCAAAGTGAAAGCCAGGCGTGGCAGATGGAAGGTCGGAAGAAACGCTCCTCGAAATTGCCTTCGATGATCGCCTCCAGTCGCTCGCAAGGCGTCGTCGCCTGTTTCAACCGAGCGTTCACCGCCTCACTGAGTGAAAGATTCGCCTCACGCATCGCATGCTCGAAGAGCTCCTGCTTGCTGCGAAAATAGTGCAGCACGATGCCTTTGGAAGCACCGGCATGGGCGGCCACTTTTTCCAACGTCGCGCCGGCCATGCCTTCCTGTTGCAGCACCTCGAAGGCCGCCTGTCGTAGCTCCTTGCGCCGGATCGCGCTGATTTTAGTCAGTTTCATGCTCGTGCCCGTTCATCTTGCCTCAATATTGACAATTCTTCCGCAAAGATCAATTATTGACTGATGGGACAATTAAATAACCGATTGGTCAATAAAGGGGACATGCAATGATTCGGCATCTGAAGACAGGCGTTCTTTCCATACTCCTCGGCGCCGTAGCCATGCCGGCTTTCGCCGCCGATCCGGAAAGCTGCAAGGTGATCCGCATGGCAGAGCCCGGCTGGAACGATCTCGCCTTCACCACTGGCGTCGGCCTCACTCTTTTGAAGGCCCTGGGATACGAGCCGCGAAGCTCGCTGCTCGGCATTGACGTCATCTATCTCAGCTTGAAAAACAAGGATCTCGACGTCTTTCTTGGCTATTGGGACCCTGCCATGGTCGCCTACTACAAGCCCTACAAGGAGGACGGCTCAGTTGAGAACGTCGTGACTAATCTGAAGGGCGCGAAATACACCTTTGCGGTCCCGACCTATGTCTGGGACGCCGGTGTCAAAGATTTCGCCGACCTGCAGAAATTCCCCGATCGGTTCGAAAAGAAGCTCTACGGCATCGAGCCCGGCTCGAACCAGTTGATGCTGGACGCGGTCAAGGATCAGACGCTCGGTCTTTCCGGCTGGGACGTTGTCGAATCCAGCGAACAGGGCATGCTCGCCGAGGTCCAGCGCCACGTAAAGAACAAGGCCTTCATAGTCTTCCAGGGCTGGGCGCCGCATCCGATGAATACCGCGCTGGATATCAGATACCTGACCGGTGGAGATAAGTTCTACGGACCGGATTTCGGCGCAGCCACGGTCTCGACGCAGGTACGCAGGGGTTACCATCAGGAATGCCCCAACGTCGCGAAACTGCTGCAAAACCTGACTTTCGACGTCGATTTCGAAAACAGAGGCATGGGTTATCTAATGGCGGATGGTTTAGCTCCGGAGGAGGCTGGCCTGAAAGCCATCGTCAGCGAACCGCGACGTCTCGATGCCTGGTTGGATGGCGTGACGACCCTCGACGGCAAACCGGGGCTTGGGGCGGTGAAAGCCAAGCTCGCGCTGTGAGCCCGTTTTGATGAGCATCGTCGATCAAGACGGATGGACGGCCCGCAAGCGCACGCTGCGCCTTATCGACGGGCGGTCGCTCGCATATATAGATAGCGGTGGCTCGGGGCCGACGCTACTGCTGCTGCACGGTTACTCGGATTCCAGCCGTAGCTTTTCGCTATTGGAGCCGTGGCTTTGCGGCTACCGACTTGTCATCCCGGATTTGCCCGGTCATGGAGGCTCCGAGGTCGGGGCAAGCATGACCGTCGCGGATTTCACCGATGACATCGTTGTGCTGACGGCGGCTCTCTCTGTTGAGCGCTTCGCGGTCATTGGCCATTCGATGGGAGCCATGATCGGTATCGACCTTGCTGCCCGGCTGCCCGACGTTGTTGCCGCGCTGGTCACGATCTCCGGTACGGTGCGCCCGGCTTTTCCGCAGCGCGATCCGGTCACGGACGGAATCCTTGGGCTTTGCGATCCGATCGATCCCGGCGATCCATTCTTCGATCTCTGGCACGCCTGTCCGCATCCGGTCGATCCATCTTTCCTCGCCCCCCTCAGCCGTGAGGCAGCAGCTATGTCGGCAGAGATCTGGCATGGCATTCTGATCTGCTTTTCCACACTCGATCTGACGGAGGCCGCGGCACAGGTCAGAATGCCCGTACTTTGCATCGGTGGTAGCGAGGATGTGCTGTTCGATGCGGGTCACCGGCTGGCGCTTGAAGATGCGCTCTCGAAAGCACAATCGGTCCTGATGGAAGGGTTCGGACATAACCCGCACTGGGAGAATCCCGAGAAGGTCTCGGTGGTTCTCCGTGATTTCTTTCACGTCACTTTTGCCTGAAAAGCTTCCTCTCTGAGAATGCGCGGCAATTAAGTGGGATTGTCCCGGAAGGTTCAGCAAGGTCCGACCAGCGTCACCAAACCGACGCAGCGCAGGGTGAACGTATTCACCGTCGGCGATATCCGGTCCGCTTCATATCCTTCACGAACCGCAATATGCTCAATAGCGATCGCTAGAAAAAACAATGCCTTAGCTGAGTAAATTCTCGAATAATTCTGAATTTCCGTCTCTTCGCCATTCCAAATTGATTTTTGTGCCTCCAGTTTTACGGAAATTTAGCTACTTGCGGAACACATATGGAACATATAGTGTCTGTTCTGGATTTGTTTCAATCACGAGGTCACAACGTCGATGCTCACGCGCAAACAACAGGAGCTTCTCCTTTTCATTCATGAGCGCATGAAGGAATCCGGCGTCCCGCCATCTTTCGACGAAATGAAGGATGCCCTGGACCTCGCTTCCAAGTCCGGGATTCATCGCCTGATTACGGCGCTTGAGGAGCGTGGCTTCATTCGCCGCCTCCCGAACCGCGCCCGTGCGCTCGAGGTCATCAAGCTTCCGGAGGCCTACAGCCCCAGCATCCAGCCCCGGCGCGGCTTTTCGCCGAGCGTCATCGAGGGCAGCCTTGGCAAGCCGCAGCCGGTCGCCAATCCTGCTCCCGCAAAACCCGTCGCCGACAACGGCAACTCGGTCTCCGTGCCGGTCATGGGCCGTATCGCCGCCGGTGTTCCGATCTCGGCGATCCAGAACAACACCCATGACATCGTCGTTCCGGCGGACATGCTGGGTTCGGGTGAACATTATGCGCTCGAGGTCAAAGGCGATTCGATGATCGACGCCGGCATCTTCGACGGCGACACCGTGATCATTCGCAACGGCAGCACCGCAAGTCCTGGCGATATCGTCGTTGCTCTCGTCGATGACGAGGAAGCGACACTCAAGCGTTTCCGCCGCAAGGGCGCCTCGATCGCGCTGGAAGCGGCCAACCCGGCTTACGAGACCCGTATTTTCGGGCCCGACCGCGTCAAGGTTCAGGGCAAGCTCGTCGGCCTCATTCGCCGCTATCACTGACATCAGGCAGTCGGGATTCGACAAAACTGTTACTGCGCCAGTCATAGGCGCGATGCCGCATCCATGGCCGCGACAACGCATCGAATGCGGTTGCGACCTCCAGGCCGGCGTCGGCGAAGCGCAACTCGGCGGAACCAGTCCTGCGCAGCGTCTCGCCGGTGAAGAGCGTCGCGCCTGAGCGGCAGCTGTTGAAGCGCAGGCGAACCGACGTCACGACGATATCGGCCGCGTCGCATGCCGGACCGAGATAGGCGGCATTGTCGATGACAGCAACCACATGACCATTGCCGAGCCTTGATGTGCACCAGGCCTTCTTGACGCAGGAAAAGCGGTTTGCTTCACCACCAGCTGCAGCCGCCCGCATCGCCGACCTTGCTTCGTTCTGCTGATCGCGGGAAAGCCTGACGCGACGGTCTTCTCCCTCCGGCGGGATGGCAGGACCATCCAACATCTTCGGCGGATCATGCTTCGGCAGGACCAGCGCTCTCTGCCACTGGTCGAAGATGAAATCCGGCGGTCTTTCACGGTTGGACGCCATGGCCCCCGCCTCGACGATTGCGACGAGACTACCATCCTCCGAAATCACCAGATCTGGCGGCCGGGGAACCGGCAGAAGCAACAGGATGAGCGTCGAGACCGCGATCATCGATGTGCCGATATGGCGCAGTCGGGTGCGTTGCAGCGTCAGCAGCAGAAAGCCTGCGACGGCTACCGCGAAATACCAGGCGGGCAAACGGCCGACGCCGATATCGCCACCCCAGCCGGACACCGTCTTTGCGACCGCGATCACCAGATCGAGGCCGAATCCGACGACCTTCCAAGGCAAAACGTCCAGACCGAAAGGCATGAGCAGCATCGCCAGCAACCCGGCCGGCATGATGATGAAGGAGATGATCGGCATCGTCGCGAGGTTTGCCGGCAGGCCGTAGGCGGTCAGGCGATGAAAATGCTCGATCGAAAACAGCGCGGTGGAGAAGCCGCCGATCAGCGAGGTCAGGAAGACGCCGCCGAAGAAACCCGCAACCGTAACAATGGGCCGAAACAACGGCAGCTTCAGGAAGGCGTTTTCGCGGACGCGCCGGTCCTTCCACAGCTGATAGCCCGAGACCAGCGCCAATGTCGCGGCAAAGGACATCTGGAAGCTCGGACCCAAGACCTCGGACGGCGAAATGGCGAGGATGACGAGCGCCGAGAGCGCGACATTGCGCAGGCTGATCGAAGGCCGGTCGAAGAAGACCGCAATCAACATGATGGCCATCATGATGAAGGCGCGTTCGGCCGAGACCGCAAAGCCGGAGATCAGGAAATAGGCCGTGACGGCGATGAGCGCGCCGGCAGCAGCAATCTTCTTGGTCGGATAGGCCTGGGCGACGCCAGGAAAGAGGCTGAGCAGCATCCGGAAGCCGACAAAGAAGATGCCGGCAGACAGCGCCATGTTGAGGCCGGAGATGGCGATGATATGAGCCAGACCGGACTGGCGCAGCGCCTCCGTCGTCTCATTCGAGATGGCGCGCCGCTCATCCGTCACCAGAGCAGCGGCGAAAGCGCCGGTGTCGCCGGGCAGAATCGACCTTATGCGGTCGCCGATACCGCTGCGCAGCCGGTAGAGCCCTTCGAGCAGCGCTTCCGTCGTCGACCTTGCAGCCTGCGGACCTGCCTGCAAATCGACCTTTGTCGGCGCACCGTAGAAGAAGCCGTTGGCGCCGATGCCATCGAAATAAGCACCGAAGGAGAAGTCGTTGAGCTCAGGAAGCGCTGGACCTGCCGGTGGCGTCAGTCGTGCCCTGCCGGTAATAATGTCACCGATCTCGAAGGGCGCGTCCGCGCCGCGGGCGATCGCGGTTATGCGCGCCGGCGGCCGCTTCACCTCCGGTGCCTCCGTGCCGGTGACGGCAAGAATATAGCGCCACCGCCCGCGACCGTCGCCTTCGCGCCGCTCGACGCGGCCGGTCACCGTCGTCGTCACTGATGAATCGAGGATCACGGTCGAAGCCCGCCGGCTCTCCAACTGCGCCGAGACCATGCCGCAGGCCACGAGCGAAAGCGCCATCAGCGTTGCCCGCAACGCCGCCCGGCTGCGGCCGGCGATGAGAACCGCCACGGTCAGAACCAACAGGCAGAGCAGCGATGCAACGAAGGGGAAGTCCGATGCCGCGAGAAACCAGAAGGCTGAGCCGGCGCCGAGGAAGACCGGCGAGAACAGCAGCAGGCGGCCATGGTCCGCTTCTTCGCCCAGCATGCGCATGCCGGCACGCAGCGATTGCGAGGCTGCTGCCGGCAGCCGGTGGCGCCACGGTGTCGCCGACTGCGTCCTTGCCGGCCGCGTCACCACGGCAGGCGCAGAAAAACCGGCGGTGTCGGCAAGGCCGGCGCCTGCTTCCGGCCGCAATTCGGCTGTCGTCAACTCCTGCATGTGCCGCCCAAGGTCACCCGCCCAGGCAGGCAGAATGCAACCACCAATCAAATCCGGCAAGAATAATCGATTGAAAAGTGAGGGAAAATTGAAAGAGCCAAAAGAGCAGTCGAATCATTGGCTTCCGATATGCATGCGGCTCATCGCTGCAGTGCCTAAAAGGTGATACTGCAATGCACAAAATGCCATCACGGTAACTTGGCATTAGCCTCGCGATCATATAGCTATCGGTGAGGACGCTTAACCCCTATGGCGCTTTTATGGCGCCACCGCCATTTCGGAGGATCAGCATGACGGATCAAAGCGCTACAATAAAAATCGGTGACAAATCAGTCGACCTTGCCGTTAAAAGCGGCACGATCGGCCCGAGCGTCATTGATATCGGTGCCCTCTACAAGAACACGGCTTCCTTCACCTACGATCCGGGTTTCACGTCGACTGCATCCTGTGAATCGAAAATCACCTACATCGACGGCGACGAAGGTGTCCTGCTGCATCGCGGCTATCCGATCGAGCAGCTCGCCGAACATGGCGACTTCCTCGAGGTCTGCTACCTCTTGCTTTACGGCGAACTGCCGACCACCGTGCAGAAGAAGGATTTCGATTATCGCGTCACGCACCACACCATGGTGCACGAGCAGATGAGCCGCTTCTTCACCGGCTTCCGCCGCGACGCGCATCCGATGGCCGTCATGTGCGGCTGCGTCGGCGCGCTGTCGGCCTTCTATCACGACTCCACAGACATCACCGATCCGCACCAGCGCATGGTCGCCAGCCTGCGCATGATCGCCAAGATGCCGACGCTTGCCGCCATGGCCTACAAGTACCATATCGGCCAGCCCTTCGTTTACCCGAAGAACGACCTCGACTACGCCTCGAACTTCCTGCGCATGTGTTTTGCCGTCCCTTGCGAGGAATATGTGGTCAATCCGGTGCTTGCCCGCGCCATGGACCGCATCTTCATCCTGCATGCCGATCATGAGCAGAACGCCTCGACCTCGACCGTCCGTCTCGCCGGTTCGTCGGGCGCCAACCCGTTCGCCTGCATCGCCGCCGGCATCGCCTGCCTCTGGGGCCCCGCACATGGCGGCGCCAACGAAGCAGCGCTCAACATGCTGAACGAGATCGGCTCGGTCGACCACATTCCGGAATATATCGCCCGCGCCAAGGACAAGAACGATCCGTTCCGCCTGATGGGCTTCGGTCACCGCGTCTACAAGAACTACGATCCGCGCGCCAAGATCATGCAGAAGACGACGCATGAAGTGCTCGGCGAACTCGGCATCAAGGATGATCCGTTGCTCGAAGTGGCGATGGAGCTGGAGCGCATCGCGCTCACCGACGAATATTTCATCGAAAAGAAGCTCTATCCGAACATCGACTTCTATTCCGGCATCACGCTGAAGGCGCTGGGCTTCCCCACGACCATGTTCACCGTGCTCTTCGCGCTTGCCCGCACCGTCGGCTGGATCGCGCAGTGGAACGAGATGATCGAGGATCCGGAACAGCGCATCGGCCGTCCGCGCCAGCTCTATGTCGGCGAACCGAAGCGCGATTACATCCCGGTTTCGAAGCGCTGATCGCTTCAAGAGAACCCAAAAGAAAACCCGGTTAGAAACGACCGGGTTTTTTCTTTTTCAGCACGTCGAGAAGGATCTCGGCGGCGTGCTCGCCGGGCGGCTTTTCGGTCTGCATGCGTTGCCAGACGAGATCGTAACCCTCGTTCATCGCCTTCAATTGGAGCGTATCGGCCGACAGCCGCTCCATCCAGCGCGCCAGGCTGGCGCCGCGGACCACCTCGTTCAGATATTCCGGCACGACGGCATAATCGGCGATGATATTGGGCAATGCGCCCGTCCATACCTTGATGCGCTTGGTCAGCAGACTGATGATCCAATCCGTCTTATAGACGGACACCGTCGGCACGCCGGCAAGGCCGAGTTCGAGGATTACCGTACCGGAAGCCGCCATCGCCGCATCCGCTTCGGCAAAGGCCTTCCACTTCTGCACCGACCCGACCACCACTTCAGGCGGCGTGGCCCAGCCTGCTACGAGACCCTTCACCAGCGCTTCGTTGTGCGGCACGGTCGGCAGCAGGAAGCGCATCGGGCCGTTGCGGGCGACGAGTTCTTTGGCCGCATCCTCGAAGAACGGCAGGAGCTTGGCAACTTCGGAGGATCTTGACCCAGGAAGCATCAGGATCGTCTTACCCGCTCCGCCGACGGCTGCGCGCCCGGCGCGCAACCGCCGCGCTTCGAGCAGCGCCGGATCGGCGATCAGGCGATGGCCGACGTAGGTGGTCTCGGGCCCGCCGAGCGTGCGCATGACCGCCGGCTCGAAGGGCAGGACGGCGAACACATGATCGACGTAGCCGAGCATGCGCGTGGCGCGATATTCCTTCCAGGCCCAGACGCTCGGACAGACGTAATTGACAACAGGCAGATCGGGCAGCGCGGCGCGGACACGCTTTGCGACGCGATGGGTGAAATCCGGGCTGTCGATAATGAGAAGAATATCAGGCCTTGCGGCGATGATGGCAGCCGTCGTCTGGCGGATCAAAGTATAGAGCTTCGGCAGCCGGCTCAGCACCTGAGTGATGCCCATGATCGACAGCTCGGAGAAATCGAAGAGAGATCGCAAGCCTTCCGCCTGCAGCCCTTCGCCGCCGACGCCGACGAGTTCCACCGGTCCGCTATGAATCCGCTTCAGGGCGGCGATGAGATCGGCACCGAGCAGATCCCCCGACACCTCGCCGGCAATGACGGCGATCTTCAGCGGCGCCCCGTTCATTCAAACCCCCATGCAGGCAGGCCGCGATCGATGCCACAGACGAAGAGCCCAGCTTCATCGGCGGCTTTGATGACGGCGGCGCGATCGAGCACCAGCGAGCGGCCGGCCTCGACGGCGACGCCGGCAAGGCCGGCTTTCCTCGCGTTGAGAACCGTGGAAACGCCGATCGCCGGCAAGTCGGCGCGAATATCCTGTTGCGGCTTGCAGAGTTTGACGAGTGCGCCACGGCGGCGCGGCGAGATGCGCCCAGCGGCTCTGAGACCCGCGACACGCTCCAGCATCTCGTCCGTGCCCTCAAGACCCTCCAGCGCGACGATACGCCCGCCGATGGCGACGGCGCCCTGACCGACATCGAGCCGGCCCAGCATCTCAGCGGCATCGGCTGCGCGCCTGATATCGCGTCGGTCTTCCTCGCCAGGCGCTGCAGCGCCAAGCGGACCGACGTAGGCAAGAAGGTCGGGAGCGATCTCATGAGCGCCGACGACCCGGCGGCCGTTTCCCTCGATCAGCCGGATCACCATCTGCAGCACCGTATCGTCGCCGCCGGACAGCAAGGTGCGGATCACGGCCGGCATCTTCATCAGAGTGCGCAGCGTCGGGCGCACCTCGCGCCATTCCGGCCGGCGCCGCACGCTGCCGGACATGACGACACGACCGATGCCGTAGCGGTTCAAGAGGCCCTCGAGAGCTGCAAAATCGCCGACGCCGATGACGGCATGGTCATACCCTTCCCAGCGCCGGTCGCTTTCGTCCTTCAGCGCGACGATGACGGGATTTTCGCCCGCCGCGCGCGCAGCTTCGGCGACATAGGAAGGCAGAAGGCCGCCGCCGGCGATGATCGCCAGCCGGCCCGCAGCGGTATCGCCGGAAAGAGTCACGGACTAGCCCTTCTGTCCTCGGGTCGGCGAGGACAAGGCGCGGTCGCTGTCGGCGGCGATGAAGTCGAGGATGTGGACCGCCTGCTCGCAATCGGCATATTCTTCGCGGATGGCGGCGGCGTTTTCGCGGACGGAGCCCGTTCCTTCGAAGATCGACTTGTAGGCGCGGCGCACCCTGTGGATGACGGCGCGGTCGACGCCGGCACGCGTCATGCCGACGACGTTGAGGCCGCTCAGCAGCCCGGGATTGCCGTTCAGCATGCCGTAGGGAATGACGTCGTAACTCACTGCCGAGAGCCCACCGACGAAGGCCTGACGGCCGACGCGGGTAAACTGGTGAACGGCCGAGCCGCCGCCCAGGATAACGCGATCCTCGATGACGACATGGCCGGCGAGCATGACGTTGTTCGACATGATCACGTGATTGCCGACCCGGCAGTCATGCGCGACATGGGAATTGGCAAGGAAGAGGTTGTTGTCGCCGACGATCGTCTGACCGCCGAAATCGGCCGTGCCGGTGTTCATCGTCACGCCTTCGCGGATCGTGCAGTTGGCGCCGACCGTCAGCGTGGTCTCCTCGCCGCCATGATGCACGCTCTGCGGATCGCCGCCGACGACCGCCATCGGGAAGATGCGGGTGCCCTTGCCGATCACGGTGCGGCCGGTAACGACCGCATGCGACAAAAGCTCGACATTCGCATGCAGGACGACGTGCGACCCGACATGGCAGAAGGGACCGATCTTGACGCCCTCACCGATAACAGCACCGTCTTCGACGACAGCCATCGGATGAATGCGGGCGCTTTCGGCGATAGTGCTCATGCCTGATCCTTACGAACGATCATCGCGCCGATATCGGCTTCGGCGACAAGCGCGCCGTCGACCTTGGCATCGCAATGGAATTTCCAGATATTGCCGCGCTGCTTGTGCTTCCTGACATGGAATTCAACACGATCGCCGGGCACGACGGGCTTGCGGAAGCGCGCATTCTCGATAGTCATGAAATAGACGAGGTTGCCGGGCTGGCCATCCTTCTTGGCACAGATCGCACCAGCGGTCTGAGCCATGCCCTCAATCAAGAGAACGCCGGGCATGATCGGAGCTTCCGGAAAATGGCCAGTGAAATGCGGTTCGTTCACGGTGACGTTCTTGATGCCAATCGCTGTGTTGTCGCCGTCGATCTCGATGATCTTGTCGACCATGAGAAACGGGTAGCGATGCGGCAGCAGTTTCATGATCTCGATGATGTCAGCCGAAGAAAGCGTTGTCGTGGCTTCCTCAGTCATTTTGCTCGCCTCCAGGTTTCTTCCCGCGCACTCTCGTCTTGGACATCATTTGCGCGACATCTCTCAGATAGTCATTTAGCGGACGCGCCGGTGTGCCACCATATTGTCCGCCGGCGGCAAGATCAGTCATGATACCGCTTTGGGCGGCGATCTGCACGCCGTCGCCGATCGTCACATGCCCCTTGATGCCGACCTGGCCGCCGATCTGAACGCCATTGCCGATTTTCGCGCTGCCGGCGATGCCGACCTGCGCGACGATGGCGCAATGGCGGCCGATCTGAACGTTGTGGCCGATCTGTACCTGGTTGTCGATCTTGGTGCCTTCGCCGATCACCGTATCGTCCATGGCGCCGCGATCGATCGTGGTGTTGGCGCCGATCTCGACATTATCCTGGATGATCACCCGGCCGATCTGGACGATCTTGATCATGCCGCGCGGACCCGGTGCATAACCGAAGCCATCCTGGCCGATGCGAGCGCCGTTATGGATGATCACGCCATTGCCGAGCAACGCGCAGAGAATGCTCGCGCCGGCCGCAATCGAACAATCCCGGCCAATCTTGACATTCGGGCCGATGATGCTGTGCGCGCCAATACGCGTCCCTTCACCGATCTCGGCATGCGCACCGATGACGGCCAGCGGCTCGACGATCACACCCTTTTCAAGCTTGGCGCTCGGATCGATCACCGCGCTTGGCGCAATTTCGCTTTTACCGGAAACGACGACCGGGCGCAGTGCCGCGGGATAGAATAGGCCGCCCGCCATCGCGAAGGCCGCATGCGGATTGGACGACAGGATGACCGGGATATGTTGGGGTACCAGATCGGCGAGCGCCTTGTCGCAGATCACCGCCGAGGCTTCGCATGTCGCCAGCTCATCGCGGCTGCGGCGCGACAGGATATAACAGACATCGCCTGCCCGTGCCCGGCTGATGGGGGCAACGGACCTGACAATAACACCGGCATGGTCGGAATTAACAAGGTCCGCCCCAAGAAACTCTGCCAGCTCAGCGAGCTTCAGACCTTCATGGGGCAGAAAAAAAACGTTTTGCTCCATCGGCAATGCTCCAGAACGGAATTGAGTCTTACAGTTCCGGACTGCCGATATCAGAATTGGTTGTTGATGCCAAACTTGAAGTTCTGCGTCTTGTCGAAGTCTTCCTTGAGAACCGGGATCGCGTAATCCAGACGCAACGCACCGAAGGGAGACTGCCAGACAACACCGACACCGACAGAAGCGCGCAAGGAGGCGTCTTCGCCGTCGATGCCGTCGCCCCTCAGGTCAACGTCGTTGCCGAACAACGTGCCGGCGTCGGCGAAGACCGCGCCGCGCAGGTTGAAGTCACGCGGGAAGCCGGGCATCGGGAAAGTCGCTTCGGCCGATGCCGTGAAATAAGTCGTACCGCCCAACGGATCGTCGTTGGTCCCGGAAACGCGCGGGCCGATACCCTTGTTTTCGAAGCCACGAATGTCACCATTGGTCAGCGTGAACTGGTCGAAGACGTTCAGATGGTCGCCAAAGCCGATGACATAACCCGCCGAAGCCGAGACCGAACCGATGATATCGGCATCGTCGGCGAGCAGACGGTAGTAACGGGCCTTGCCGTAGAGCTTGTAGAACTGCGAGTCACCGCCGAGACCGGCAATTTCCTGCGTCGCCGTCGCATAGATGCCTTCGCGTGGCAGGACCGTATCGTCGAGGGTGTTGTAGGTCAGCGTCTGGGAGACGGAAGAACGCGTCCACGGGCTGTCCTCAACGAGGTGCTGATACGGAGCGGAGAGATCGGAAAGATCGCTGTTATCAGCATCATACTTCATCTGCTTGTAGTTATAACGGAAGGTCGTCGCCAGATCCTCGGTAATCGGCGCGGTGACGCGCAGGACGACGCTGGTTTCCTCGTAATCGTAGTTGTCATTGCTCGACGTTTCGCTGCGGTTGACATCGAAGCCTGCCGCCAGACGGTAGCCAAGGAAATAAGGCTCGGTGAAGCTGACGCCGTAGGCGCGCGAGCCTTCCTGACCGCCGCCGGCCGAGATGCGGATATACTGGCCGCGGCCGAGGAAGTTCTTTTCCTCGATCGATGCTTCGAGCAGCAGACCGTCGCCGCCGGCAGCATAACCCGCGCCGACACCAAACGAACCGGTCGACTGATCCTGCACGTCGACGACCACCACGACACGGTCGGGCGAGCTGCCCGGCTGGGTGGAGATATTGACGGAAGAGAAATAACCGAGCGCTTCGAGGCGACGCTTGGCCTTGGTGATCATCTGCTGGTTGAAGGCGTCGCCTTCGCTCATGTCGAATTCGCGACGGATGACGTAGTCGCGCGTGCGGCTGTTGCCGCGGATCTCGATGCGCTCGACATAGGCGCGCTCGCCCTGGTCGACCAGATATTCGACACCGATCGTGTTGTTGTTGAGGTCGCGGTTACCGCGCGGCGTGACGCGCGCAAAGGGATAACCGGCAGACGCCACCTGATCGGAGATCGCCTCGATCGACTTCTGCACTTCCTTGGCGTTGTAGACCTGGCCCTCGTGGGTGCGCACGAGCGGCTGCAGCTGGTCGGAGCCGACGCCTTCGACGGTCGACTGGACGGTCACTGGTCCGAAGTCGTAACGCTGGCCTTCCTCGATGTTGAAGGTGAGCGTGTATTTGTTGGTCGCGTCGTCGAAGGTGGCATCGGACGAGACGATGCGCATGTCGGCATAGCCGCGATTGTAGTAGAACTGGCGCAGCGCTTCTTCGTCGGCGTGGAGCTTGTCTTCGTTGTAGACGTCCTTGCGGGTCAGGAACGAAAGGAAGTTCGAACGCTTGGTGGCGATGACGGCAGCCAGGCGGCCGGCGCTATAGGCATTATTGCCGACGAAGTTGATCGAATCGATCTTGGTGCGGTCACCCTCGTTGATAACGAAGGCGAGGTTGACGCGGCCTTCGCCGAGCGGCACGACCTGCGTCGTGACTTCGACCTCGCTGCGGCCGGTGGCCGCGTAAGCTTCCTTGATCGACTGGATGTCAGCCTGAATCTGGGTGTCGCTGTAGGGACCGGCAGCGTGGGTCTGGACGATCGTCGCGAGCTTGTCGTCCTTGATCTTGCGGTTGCCGTTGAAGACGACCTGATTGACGAGCTGGGCTTCCTGAACGTTGACGACGAGCGTGCTTCCGGAAACCGAGATCTTGACGTCGGAGAAGTAACCCGTCCCGTAGAGCTGCTTGACCGAGGCATCGATATCGCTGTTCGAAAAACTCTTTCCGGGAGCGATGGTGAGGTTCGACCGAACGGCTTCCGCGCCGACACGGCTTGCGCCGCGCACATCGATGCGCTGGATAACCGCGGCCTCAGCGGCCGTAGCAGAAACGAACGTCAAAGCACCTGCGCCCGAAGCAACAACACTAGCAGACAGCGCAACCGCCGATACTGCGTTCAAAAACTTTGAACCAGCCTTCATTTCACCCATTACCTTTTGTTTCCCTCGTCCCCGGTTCCAGGAGAACCCGATTCCGGTCACGTGTGTCGTTTTACCCGCTTTTGACATACAAGCAAGGCAGGTCGTTAATTTCTGTTTACTTCATTTGCAAGCGTGACCCATTCGCCACTACAGCCTTGAAACATCGTAAATAAATAGTAATTACCCTCGCCTTGCTCGTTTACCCTCTCAACGAGCCAATGTCGTTCCAGGTCGTGAAAACCATCAATGTCAGTATCATCGCCAGGCCGATGCGAAATGCAATTTCCTGGGCCGAAGAGCCCAGCGGTTTCCCCCTCACCGCTTCCACCGCATAGAACATCAGGTGGCCGCCATCAAGTACCGGAACCGGCATCAGGTTAAGCAATCCTATCGAAACAGAAAGCACCGCCGCAAGCTGCAACACCGCGCCTATCCCAAGCGACGCCATCTGGCCCGAGGCTTGCGCCACGCGGATCGGCCCACCCAATTGATCGGCGCGCATCGTTCCGCTGAAGATGTTGGCGATATATTTGAAGGTACCGGTAACGATATCCCGGGTCTGGAGCACAGCCTCGCGCAGCGCCTGGAGCGGCGTATAGGTCTGCAGGCGGAAATTGCCGGCCTGCTGGTTGGTAACGATGCCGATCTGGCCGACCTCAGCCTTGTTGCCGAACTGGTCAGTCATGTCGGTGCGTTGCGGCACCATCGGCAGATCGAGCTTCTGGCCACCACGCTCGATGGTCACGACGATCTTCTGGCTCGGACGGATGCTGACATAGCGGCGTACATCGTCGAAGGTCTCGACCTTGCCGCCATCGATGGCGACCAACAGATCGCCTGGAAGGATGCCAGCGGCAGCCGCGGCACCATCAGGCTTGACCTCGGCAACGACAGGATCGGCGATCGTGCGGCCATAGACCGAGAAAAGAATGGTGAAGATGGCGATCGCCAGCAGAAAATTGGCGATCGGGCCAGCTGCAACGGTTGCAGCGCGTTTCCACAGCTTGGCGCCGGCAAATGAGCGCGCCCTGTCCTCCTCGGACATGGCGGCGATCGTGTCGGTGTCGGGCTTGCTCGAGGCATCCTCGTCGCCGAAGAACCGGACATAGCCGCCAAGCGGGATCACCGAGATCTTCCAACGCGTTCCGTGGCGGTCGGTGAAGCCGAATATCTCCGGACCGAAACCGACGGAAAAGGCAAGGATGCGAATGCCGCTCCAGCGCCCGACGAGGTAATGGCCCATCTCATGCACGAAGACGAGCAGTGACAGCACGAGGATGAAGGTAACGATATTCCCCATCAAAAATGCGTATATGCCGCTCAGCGTTTCCATGAGTGCCTTCCGTCAGACTGCCGCGTTGTCAGAGTCCGAACAATGCCGCGCCAAGCGACGTCATTCCGGTCCCCTTTATCAGGGAAAAAAGCCCTGCAAGCAAGAACGCCGAAAAACAGGCAAAAATCAGTCCGTCGACACGGTCCATGACGCCGCCATGGCCCGGAATGAGACGACTGGAATCCTTGACGCCGAATTTCCGCTTGATGAACGATTCGAAAAGATCGCCGGACTGGCTGCAAACCGAGAGAACAAGCGCTGCGAAGGCGGCGATGATTTCAGCGCCCGGAAGGAGAAAATGGACGAGAACGACGCCGGCTGCGACCGCCGAAACGGCGCCGCCGATTGCGCCGGACCAGGTCTTTCCCGGCGAGATCGACGGGGCAAGCTTCGGTCCGCCGATCGCCCGGCCGACGAAATAGGCAAGGATATCGGTTGCCCAGACGACGGCAAAAACGAAGAGCATGGCGTAAAGGCCAGGCCGGTCATCGCTTCTGATCGCGGCAAGCGCCAGGCCGGTGGCGCCGGCATAAAACAGGCCCAGTGGCAACCAGCGGCTCGTGCCGTGCAGGATAACCAGGGCTATGCCAACGGCAGTGACGCCGACCAGCATGCCGGCAGCGAATTCGAAATTGCCGACAAGCACGAGGAAGGCGATCGCCGCCTCACCGATCCAGCCGACGGCATTGGCGATCCAATCCCGCGCGATGCCGGTGATCTTCGACCATTCATAATAGATCAGCAGGCCGATGATGACCGCCAGGATACGGAAGGCAAGGCCGCCATACCAGGTGGCGACAAGAACGATGGCCGCAAGAATCAGTCCTGAAACGATGCGGAGCTTTAATTCCTGCTGCATCAGGTGCCGACCGCAGCCGCCTGCGACGACAGGCCGCCGAAGCGCCGGTCGCGAGAGGCGAATGTCTCAAGCGCCGAGCGGAAGATCTCAGGGCTGAAATCCGGCCAGTATTCCGGAAGGAAGATGAATTCCGAATAGGCGGCCTGCCAGAGGAGGAAGTTGGAAAGCCGCTCTTCGCCACTGGTGCGGATAATGAGATCCGGGTCGGGGATACCTGCCGTATCGAGACGGGCATTGATCAGCGCGGGTGTAATATCCTGCGCCCTCAGGCGGCCAGCCTCGACATCCCGGGCGAGGCTCACCACGGCGCGGGCGATCTCGTCGCGCGAGCCGTAGTTGAAGGCGATGACGAGCGTCAGTGACGTGTTGTCCTTGGTCGTCTCCTCCGCCTCCAGCAGCAGGCCGAGAATGTCGCTGCGCAGGCTGTGGCGGTCGCCGATCACCTTGATCCGCACGTTCTGGCGATGGAGCTCGGCGAGGTCGCGCCGGATGAATGCCTTGAGCAGGCCGAGCAGATCGGAGACCTCGGCTTCGGGCCGGCGCCAGTTCTCCGAGGAGAAGGCAAAGAGGGTCAGATATTTTATGCCGGCTGCGCCGGCGGCGCGTACTGTCTCGCGCACCGCCTCGACGCCCTTGCGATGGCCCATCGTGCGCGGCAGACCACGCTGCTTGGCCCAACGACCATTGCCGTCCATGATGATGGCAACATGCTCTGGCACAGTCACAAATATAGATTCCGACATTTCCCGTCCGGTCTTTCCAGGCAAAGGCACAGATCCACTAGACCTGCATGATTTCCTTTTCCTTCTCGCCAAGCAAGCGGTCGATTTCGGAAATCGTCTCGTCCGTCATCTTCTGTACACGTTCTGACTGCGCCCGGCTCTCGTCCTGGCCGATGACGCCATCCTTTTCGGCTTTTTTCAGGCCGTCCATGCCGTCGCGGCGGACATGGCGAATCGCCACCTTGCTCTTTTCTGCATAGTCGTGCGCCACCTTGACGAGCGACTTGCGGCGCTCCTCGTTCAGTTCCGGCAGCGGAATGCGCAGGTTCTGGCCGTCGACGATCGGGTTGAGGCCGAGATTGGATTCGCGGATGCCGCGCTCGACGGCACTGACCATCGATTTATCCCAGACGGAAACCGACAGCATGCGCGGCTCGGGCACGGTGATGTTGGCGACCTGGTTCAGCGGCATGCGGGAACCATAGGCCTCGATCGTCACCGGGTCGAGGATGTTGGCCGAAGCACGGCCGGTGCGCAGCGATGCAATGTCGCCCTTGAATGCGGAAATCGCGCCGTCCATGCGGCGCTTCAGTTCCTTGATATCGATACCTTCACTCATGTCGATGCTCCCGTCTGGCGAGGGCTGCGCCGAAACCGCGGCGCAGCTTTATCAGTTGTCGGAGACGATGGTCTTGAGGCCACCGCCCGTCAAGATTTCAGCAAAACCACCCTTCTCGTGGATCGAGAAGACGATGATCGGAATGGAATTCTCCCTGGCGAGCGCCACGGCGGCAACGTCCATCACCGCAAGCCCCCTGTCCAGCACTTCCTGGTGCGTCAGCCGGTCGAGGCGAGTCGCATCGGGATATTTCTTCGGGTCGGCGGTATAGATGCCGTCCACCTGCGTGCCCTTGAAGATCGCTTCCGCGCCCATTTCGGCGGCGCGAAGTGCTGCGGCGGAATCGGTGGTGAAGAAGGGGTTGCCGGTGCCGCCGGCAAAAATCACCACGCGTCCCATGGACAGGTGATAAAGGGTTGCGCGCTGCGAAAAGCTCTCGCAGATCTCGGGCATGGAAATGGCCGAAAGCACCACCGTATCGATGTTCAGCTTGCGCAGCGAGGTCGCCAGCGCCAGCGCGTTGATGATGGTGCCGAGCATCCCCATATGGTCGCCGGTGACCCGATCGCCGCCCTTGGACGCCACCGCGACACCGCGGAAAATATTGCCGCCACCGACGACGACGCCGACTTCCACGCCCATATGCCGTGCCTCGGCGATGTCGGATGCAATGCGGTCCGCCACCGTCACATCGATCCCGAAACCCTGGCCACCCATGAGCGCTTCGCCGGAAGCCTTGAGTAGAACGCGTTTATAGACAGGCTCTGAAGACATCTTGGCTCCTCGTAAATTGCCGTGAATGCCCGATACACGAAGGGCACCGCGTTGTCACGCGATGCCCTTCGTGTTTTCCCAATTATGGCTGGAAGATCAACCCTTGACGGCAGCCGCAACTTCGGCCGCGAAATCGGTCTCTTCCTTCTCGACGCCTTCGCCGAGCAGCAGACGGGCCATGCCGGCAACTTCGATCGGCGCGCCGACGGCCTTTTCAGCTTCCTTGATGGCGGCGGCGACCGTCAGATCCGGATTGATGACGAAAGCCTGCGAGAGAAGAGCGACTTCCTCGAAGAACTTGCGCATGCGGCCTTCGACCATCTTTTCGATGATGTTGTCAGGCTTGCCGGAAGCGCGCGACTGCTCGATGAAGACGTTGCGCTCGCGCTCGGCGACGGCGGCATCGACTTCTTCCGGCCGGATCGCCAGCGGCGCGGTCGCCGCGATGTGCATGGCGACCTGACGGCCGATGGCATTCAGGGCTTCCTTGTCGCCAGTCGACTTCAGCGCAACGAGAACGCCGAGCTTGCCGAGGCCGTCGGAAACAGCATTGTGGATATAGGTGGCGACGACGCCGTCCTCGACGGATAGAGCGGTCGAACGGCGCAGGTTCATGTTCTCGCCGATCGTTGCGATCGCATCCTTGATGGTGTCGGACACGGACTTGCCGGATGCCGGGTAGGTCGCAGCGGCAACGGCGTCGACAGTGCCGTCGGTCGAGACGGCGACCTTGGCGATGCCACGGACGAGTTCCTGGAAGGCATCGTTACGGGCGACGAAGTCGGTTTCGGAATTGACTTCGACGACGACGGCCTTGGTGCCCTGGCTCGAAACGCCGATGAGGCCTTCGGCAGCGGTGCGGCCGGACTTCTTGTCGGCCTTGGCGATGCCCTTGGCGCGCAGCCAGTCGATCGCCGCTTCCATGTCGCCACCGGTTTCAGCAAGAGCCTTCTTGCAGTCCATCATGCCTGCGCCGGTCTTTTCGCGCAGTTCCTTCACCATTGCAGCCGTAATCTCGCTCATTAGCTTCCTCTTGTCGGTTCATACGGTGGGCCGTAAAGCGCGGCTCAGCACCGGATTGAGGCACGAAATGTACCTGTATGTATGACAGCGTGATGAAGACGCGCCATAACGAAACTTCTCTGGCGAAGAGCCTGATGCCTTCGCCCTGAAACAGGCAAGGCCGCCGAACTTCGATGAGTCGCGAGCGGCCTTTCCCAGTCTCTGTAAGCTTTGGCGGATCTTTCGATCCGCCCGCTTTCATCAGCCTTCGGCTGCTTCCTCGAGAGCCGGTTCGACCGGAAGCTCGGAGGATGCGCCGAGATCGCGGCCGGAAGAGCCCTGCTGACGCGCGATACCGTCGATGGCGGCGCGGGAGATCAGCTCGCAGTAAAGAGCGATCGCGCGCGATGCGTCGTCGTTACCCGGGATCGGATAGTCGATCAGGTCCGGATCGCAGTTCGAATCGATGATGGCGACAACCGGGATGCCGAGGCGCTTGGCTTCGTCGATCGCGATCTTTTCCTTGTTGGTGTCGATGATGAACATCAGGTCAGGCGTGCCGCCCATATCGCGGATACCGCCGAGGGCCTTGTCGAGCTTTTCACGCTCGCGCTCGAGGTTCAGGCGTTCCTTCTTGGTGAAGCCCTGGGCTTCGCCGTTCAGGATCTCGTCGAGCTTGCGCAGGCGCTGGATCGAGTTGGAGATCGTCTTCCAGTTCGTCATCATGCCGCCGAGCCAGCGCGAGTTGACGTAGTACTGGGCCGAGCGCTTGGCGCTGTCGGCAATGATCTCAGACGCCTGGCGCTTGGTGCCGACGAAGAGAACGCGGCCGCCGCGGGCAACGGTGTCGCTGACGACCTGAAGGGCGCGCGACAGCATCGGAACGGTCTGGGCCAGATCGATGATGTGAATGTTGTTGCGATCGCCGAAGATGTACGGCTTCATCTTCGGGTTCCAGCGATGCGTCTGGTGGCCGAAGTGAACGCCTGCCTCAAGAAGCTGGCGCATAGAAAAATCAGGCAATGCCATGCCTTGTTACTCCTTTTCCGGTTGAACCTCCGCAAGGCGAACAGCACCCTCTTCGAGGATGCCACCGGTCGGAACAGCCCGGATTTCTCCCGGACGATCCCATGCCTTACGTGTGGAATGCCGGTGCCCATACATTCGATTTGGCGCAAAAGCAAGGCTTATGCCGAAAAAACCTGGCTCAGCTTGCCAGCGTCGGCAGCAGCGACAGCATGACGCCTGCGTCCGGCATCGGCAGGATGGCATCGACCTCGGCCGGCAGCAAGGTGCCAATCGCGCTGTCGGCGTTGCCGGTGGCGGTCCCCAGCGGACCGCGGAAGCCATGCCTCGTCCACGCAAGTTCCTGGAGCTTCGGGCTGGACAGCGCTTCGATCAGCCGGTTGGCATTCTCGTCGACGACGATCAGCGGATGCGCTGAATAGACGGTCGGACGCGGATAGAGCACCACCGGCTTTGCGCCGGCACTCGCCTTGATGCGGTCCCAGCGCGCGGGATCGGCGAGGATCCATTCGACCAGCTGGTTCTCATAGCCGACGATCATCGGCTCACCGCCGAGGCCGCCTGCGAGATACTGATCGAAAAGTTTGCCTGACGACGGCGACTTGAAGCCCATGTTGCGGAAGATCGCCTGCACCTTGCCGCCGAAGGTTGCGAGGTCGCCTGATGTCGCGACATTGCCGCTGAAAAGGCTGAGCACCAGGCCTGCGAACATGAAGCCGGAATTCGAGCGGTTGGGATCGGTCGAGACGATGCGGGCGCGGCCATAGAGCGAATTGACGCCGAGCTTCGACCAGTCGGATCCGGCAAGGATCGCATCAAGCAGCGCCTTGAGGTCGAGCTGATGATGGCCATCGTTCGTCACCGTCACCAATCCCGCTTTCATCAATCCATCGACAACGGGCTGCCAGGAATAGACGACGATGGGCGTGTTCAGCACAACGCGGTCGTTGCGGATAGAAATGCCGTTTTGCCTGGCGATATCGACCATGATCGAGGAGGACGGCCAGAGGAATTGCGGATGCTGCGACAGCAGCGCCTGTTCGCGGACCATCTCGACGGAGCCGGCCACGCGGCTGTCCACCGTCAATCCGTATCCGCCGAGCGCCCTGACGACGTCGGGGTCGGCGAGGAAGGCCTCCTTCTCACCGCCGACGAAGCCGAACAACGTCGTGCGGCTGCCGAGCAGGCCTTGCAATTCCGGCCGATCCCGGACGGCGAAATAACCGCCGGTGCCGACGACGCCGGCTCCGAGCAGTCCCACTCCAAAGGCGCGACGAGAAAGGGCCATCAGCGTCCGATATCCTCTTTGAGCGATGCCTGAATGAGGCGCAGATCGGTGTCGAGCGTGCCGAGTTCCTCATCGACCAGGCTGTCGGCATAGTGGACGAAGGCCTCTTCGAGCTTGACCAGCACGCTGCGCACTTCCTCCAGTTGCTTGGGGTCGGGAACGCGCTTGGCCTCGATGACGGCAAAACCCTCCGCCACCTCGGCGGCACGCGGCAGATAGTAGGAGAGGAACCGCCGCACGGCATTGGCGCTTTCGGGCTTGGCCTCGACCTTGCGAAAGACATCGGCGGCAATCTCAGCGAGATGCCGGACAGCGGCTGCCATCCGCTTGTCACCGATCGCATCCGCTGCAGTCTCCAGGCGTTTGGCAAAGGGAACGGCGGCCTCCAGCAGGTCGCGGGCAAAGGCGATGCGTCCGCTGCCGATGCTCTTGATATCGAGGCCTTCGAACAGCCGGCGCGGCGCAAGCAGAATGACGAGGCCGGCAAAGACCAGAAGGGCTATGATGACGGCGATCCAGAAGGGCATGCCGGCGACAAAGCTCAAGAGCGGCACGGTGATTGCCGCCGCCAGTCCCGCCACGATCCAGTTGCCGTCATTGCCGAGCCAGTTGCGCATGCCTGTCCTAATTGTAGCCTCGCGCCGTGCGGAAGGCGGTGGCGAGATCCGAACCGCCGTCGAAGACGCGCGCTGAGGTCAGCTTGGCGAGGCTGTCGAGCTGGGTCTTGTCGGCATCGCCGAATGTGATGCCGAAGATCGGCACATGCGGCTCCGTCGCGTTCCATGCGCGCATAAAAGCCTGGCTTTGATCATCGGACTTGCCGTCGGTCATGATGACGATGGCAGGCAGATAGGTCGAGAGCCTGTCGGTTCGGGCAATCTGCCGCAGGGCCTGTTCGGCGCAGGCATACATGTTGGTGCCGCCATCGGCCTTCTGTCGGGAAATTTCGTTCAGCAGCCCTTGCTGCTCCAGCGGGTTTCCACTCGCCATGAAGGTGTTGCGCACGCTGCCGTCGAAAGGAATGACGATGATCTGATCGGCGGGCGACCATTGCACCAGCACCTTGCTCGCTTCATCTGGTGTCAACAGGAAACGCATCGCCTTCTGCAGTTGGTCCTCGCCGTCACCCTGCATCGAGCCTGAAAAATCGAGGCAGAGCGCGGTCAGCGACGGCTTGCGCAGTGCTGCCTGATAAAGGGTGAGCGCCTGGCGGATGACGCCCGCCTCCGGCATGCGGATCGCGGTCACGAGCCGAGCGGGATCGAAATTCCAGCTTGGGTCCGGTTTTGCGGCAACGCCGGTCAGCGGAATGCGCCGGCCGGTATCGGCGATGCGCTGCTGCACCGGGGCCGAGCTCAGATAGGCGAGCAGATCGTTGAAGAAGGTCTGGACTTCGGCACCGCGGCCATGATCGACGAAACCGATCGGCGAATCCGCCATGGCCACACCATCAGCCGGATAGATCGCGTAAAGCGGTTCCTGCGACAGGGCGGCGAGCTTGTCGTTGGTTTCCTTCAGCACCGCCTCGTAATTCCACATCGCGTCATAGACCGTGCCCTTGCCGGCGGATTCGACGTAGAGATCGGCAAGCCAGCCGGAGGAGCCGGAAGAGCGCACGACTCCTGAAAGCAGCGACCGGACGCTCTCCTGGACGTGTCTGTCGTCGAGGTCGCCGGGTTCGATCACCGGTTTGTTGCCGAGCGCGCTCGACAGCATGGCGAGATAGGCGCTGGCGCCCGAATTGGATTGCGTCGCCGAAGTCATCAGGAACTTCAGTGATCCGCTCTCGACGGCAGCGAGAATGTCTTTCATGAAGACATCCTTGCCGATCCAGCCAAGCTGTTGCGCCTTCGATCTGCGTATACCCAAGACCACCGGCGTCTGAGCGATCGAGGTCAGGCTCTTGACGCGGCGCTTGGTGTCGAACATGTCGACCCAGACGCTGGAGGCCGGCCAAACCGCATCCTGCGCGACACCCTGGTCGCTCTGCAGCGCCAGGCCGATATCGAGCGTGCCTTCATATTTGAAGGTGCAGGTGGCGTTCTTCTGCTTGCAGAATTCCTCGACGATCGGCTGTAGAACGGTGTTCTCCGACCCCGATACGATCGAGAAATCCGGCCCCTGACCGAAGGGATTGCAGCCGGCAAGAGGCAGAGCGGCAAGAAGTGCCAGGCCTGAAAGCAGTGCTCGCATCGTCATCTTGCCGATCACGCCTGGGTCATCGCCTTCTTGAGTTCGATCGTCATCTGCTCCATCTGCTGCTCGGCGAGCGCCCGCTTTCGCCGGCCCTCCTCCTGAACCTGCAGCACGCCTGATATCGTGTCGATCAGATCCCTGTTCGCCTTGGCGAGCGTGTCGATATCGACGATGCCGCGCTGCGACTGTTGCTCGATGGCGATCGCCTGATCCTTCATCATCTCGGATGCCTGGCGGATCATGTCGTTGGTGGCATCGGTCACCGCCTTCTGCAGGTCGAGCGCCGATTTCTGCCGCGTCAGGCCGAGCAGGATCACCATCTTCTGCTTCCAGGCCGGAACCGTCAGCGCCGAAGTCGCCTGCAGGTTCTCGATCAGCGTTTCGTCGCCCGCCTGAACGATGCGGATCTGCGGCAATTGCTGGATACCGAGCTGGCGGGCCTGCTGCAGGTAGAAGACCCGCTTTTCCAGCCGGTCGAGCGCCTGCAGGCTGTCCTGATAAGTCTGCGCCTCCAACATGCCCCCGCCGGGGCCCGTTGCCGCCGCCTCGGCTTGCGCCTTCAGTCTCGGCAGCTCGACGCTGCGAAAATGCTCGGCGAAAGTCTTGCCGGCCTGGACATAGGCCTCGAGCCGCATGATCGATTGCCGGGTTTCCTCATGCAGGTCGTCGAGCAGCGCGATGTCGCGCCTCAGCGTATCCTTGTGACGGTCGAGCTCGAGGCCGATCCGGTCGATCTGGCCGGCCACATCCTCGAATTCCGCCTTGAAGCGTTCGAGCCGGGCCTTGGCCGAGAGAAACATGCGACTGAGGAAACCCTTATCCTTCAATGACGCCGGATCCAGGCTCTTCGATTTGAGGATGATGTCGGTCAGCAGGCGGCCGACATCGCCGAGGTCCTTGTTGCGGACTTCGCGCAGGATCCTGTCGGCATAATCGCTGACCGCCTGCTGGGCGCGGTCACCATAGACCGAGATGCCGGCGCGGTCGGTGATATTGATGCTACCGGAAATGCGGGCAATTTCCGCCGGATCGGCGACAACAACCGGCAGGGCGGCATTTTGAACAGTCGCGAGATCGGTATCGGCCATGGTTCGGGCTTTCAAGCTTGCGATGCGTAATGGTCTACGCGGTCTAAAAGATAGACGTCATCGCAATGGCTTGCCCGCTAGGATCGCACCGACCCGAAAAGCAGGACGACAGACGGCGACTCAGTCATCGCTGATCGCCGAACCATAGTGAATTTTATGATACAGTTTTATGACAGGCGAGCCTACTTGCAAACCTCGGCCTTGCGGTCGAGCAGCTCCAGCTTGGCGAGCTTGCCGGTCAGGACGAAATCGCCGTAGTCCATCGTCAGGTCGCGGGTGATGCCGTTCTCATAGAGCTTGAAGGACATGCGGTAGACCGGCAAAGCATCGGATTTCGCATTCTCGTTGAAATAGGCGATCGTCACCGGCCAGAAGGCCGTCTTGGAAAAGGCGCCCGCATTGCCGGCATCGGCTTCCTCGGCGATCGGTGTCTCCTGCTTGCCGACGATCGTCGTCGTCGCCAGCGACTTGTCGCCGTCATCGGAACCGTCGAAGACGCGCGCCTCGAAGAAGCGCTTGCCGTCCTTGGCGTGCTGGATCACATCGAGCATATGTTCAGTGGGAAAACGGCTTTCAGCAAGCTGCAGCTCGCGGCTCGCCGGCTGCCTGAGATCGACCTTGACGCCATCAGGCTGATCCTGCGCCGCACCGTTGACCTCCTTGTCGAGCTGCTCGTCGGTGAAGGATTTGGTGTCGAAGGTGAACTTGCCGTCCTTCAGGTTCTCGAAGGTCTTGGTCTGCTGGTCGCTGACACGCACGCTGTCGCCGGTGTCGATCTGCGTCACGAAGCGGAAATTGGTGGTGAAGCCCTGGCAATAGCTGCCGTCGAACTCATAGACCATGCGACCATACATGCCGGCGATGCCGGAGCGGTCCGAGGCGTCCTTCAGTTCCAGATCGTAGACCGCGCGATGTGCGACGAGGCCGGTCGCGATCGCAGCGCTAACCGCGGGCGCAGCCGCCCATGCATTGGCGGAAACGCTGGCGAGAAGCAGAGCGACAAGACTCGATCGGAACATTCATTAACTCCTGTTGGACTCGGTCGCGATGTTATAAGAACGCTTTCGGCCAAATCGAGGCTCGAAACTGTCATATTAAAGATTCTAGTCTTGATGCATAATTTTTGAAGAATTGACAACAAAAGCGGAGACGAAAATGTCCGATGAAATTGCAGCGCGCCTGATTGAGATGGGGATAACCCTGCCCGAAGCCGCAGCACCCGCTGCAAATTACGTTCCCTATGTGATCAGCGGCAATCTTCTCTACATCTCCGGCCAGCTGCCGCTCGAAGCCGGCAAGGTCGCCGTATCGGGCCATCTCGGCAAGACCGTCGACGTTGCAACGGGCCAGCGCGGCGCAGAACTCTGCGCCATCAACATCCTTGCCCAGGCGAAGGCGGCACTTGGCGGCGATCTCGGCCGTATCCGGCGCGTCATCAAGCTGAACGGCTTCGTCGCCTCGGCGCCCGACTTCGTCGAGCAGCATCTCGTCATCAACGGCGCTTCAAACCTGATTGCCGGCGTGCTTGGCGAAGCCGGCAAACATGCGCGTGCCGCTGTCGGCATGGCCGCCCTGCCGCTGAATGCCGCCGTCGAGATAGACGCTATCATGGAAATCGCAGAATGACCAATGTTGCCTGGATCAGGGACCTGCCGGTCGCCCATCGCGGCTATCACGATCTCAACACGCATGTCTGGGAAAACACACTGTCCGCCTTCTCGCGCGCCGTCGAAGCGGGTTTTGCGATCGAATGCGACCTGCACTACGCCTCCGACGGCGTACCGGTGATCTTTCACGACGAGGACCTGCAGCGCCTGTGCAACCTCCACGGCGACATCCGCGAGCGCACCTCCCGGGAACTCGGACTGATCGCCATTGGCGGCACGAGCGACAAGGTGCCGACGCTGCGCCAGCTCCTCGACCTCGTCAAGGGCAAGGTGCCGCTGGTGCTGGAGCTCAAGGGCCGCGAGGCCGAGGACGAAGGTTTCGCCGAGGCTGTTCTCGAGGTGCTCGAAGGCTATGATGGCAAGGTGGCGCTGATGAGTTTTGACCACTGGCTGCTGCGCGATCTGAAGGCGCTTGGCTCACCCTACCCGCTCGGGCTGACGGCCGACGGCAACACGCCGGAGGCGTTCAAGACACATGCGAAGGCGATGGAGATCGGTCTCGATTTCATCTCTTATCATTATGGCGACCTGCCGAACCCCTTTATCACCAGCGAACGCGAAAAGGGCATTCCTGTCATCACCTGGACGGTGCGTGACGAAGAGGCGCGCCGGCTTACATTTGCAAACGCAGACCAAATGACCTTCGAAGGCTTCGATCCGCGTGTGGTTGCTTGACGCTCGCTTTTTGGCCAAGATCATGCGCAGACTGCATAATTCCTTAAATCGGAGACGCGTGGCGCTGTAAGACAGAGCCGAAACCATCCTCCCACAGGCTTCGCATTTGTCCCATGACTGACGAACTATCCATTCGCGTCGAACGCTCCTTCACCGCGATTTCCCCGGAGAGCTGGGCCAAGCTTTCCGGAGCGTCGAAGACCTGCGCTACGATTGCCTACAACCCTTTCGTTTCACACGCCTTTTTATCGTCGCTGGAAGAATCCGGTTCGGCCGACGCAGAGACGGGATGGCTCGGCCACCACCTGCTGCTCGAGACCGAGCGCGGCGAGTTGATCGGCGCCCTGCCCGGCTATCTCAAGAACCACAGCCAGGGCGAATATGTCTTCGACCATGGCTGGGCCGACGCCTTCGAACGGGCCGGCGGGCGTTATTATCCGAAACTTCAGTGCTCGATCCCGTTCACTCCGGCGACAGGCCCGCGTCTTCTTGTCGCCGAGGGGCTGCAGCGGCTGCCGATCCAGAGCGCGATCGCCGAAAGCCTGAAGGAGGTTGTGCGGCGGCTCGGCATCTCCTCGGCCCATATCACCTTCGTGCCGGACGAAGAGATCGGCGTCTTCGAGATGGACGGCTATCTGCACCGCACCGACCAGCAGTTCCATTTCATCAATGACGGCTATGCCAATCACGAGGAATTTCTCGAAACGCTTGCCTCGCGCAAACGCAAGGCGTTGCGCAAGGAGCGCCGCGCCGCCCTCGAAAACGGTATCAGCATCGACTGGCTGACCGGCCGCGACCTGACGGAACGCATCTGGGACCAGTTCTTCAAGTTTTACATGGATACTGGCGGACGCAAGTGGGGCCGGCCCTATCTCACCCGCAAGTTCTACTCATTGATCGGCGAGCGCATGGCAGACGACATCCTGCTCGTCATGGCCAAGCGCGACGGGCGCTATATCGCCGGCGCGATCAACTTCATCGGCGGCGATACGCTCTACGGCCGTCACTGGGGCTGCATCGAGGACCATCCCTTCCTGCATTTCGAGGTCTGCTATCACCAGGCGATCGACTTCGCCCTTTCGAAAGGGTTGAAGCGGGTCGAGGCCGGAGCGCAAGGCGAACACAAGCTCGCCCGCGGTTACCTGCCGGTGACGACGCATTCCGCCCATTATGTCGCTCATGCCGGCCTTCGCCGGGCGATCGGCGATTATCTCGCGCGCGAGCGCGCCGATGTCGAACAGATGAGCGAGCTGTTGACCGAGCACAGTCCTTTCCGCAAGGGCGAGCGTCTGCAGGAGGACTGACGCCGCCGCATCGGCCGCGCCAGCCACTCAACGACGCATATTCCTTAAATCGGAATCGATTTAAGGATAAAACTATGCAGCAATTCAAAGTGCGACAGCGTCCTTTGCGCGTTTGAAAAGACGCACGGCGCTGTGAAAAACGAGGAGATTCGTGATGACCAGCCCGGCCGCTTATGACGACAACAACATCTTCGCCAAGATCCTCCGCGGCGAAATCCCCTCGCACCGGGTTTACGAGGACGAGCATACCATCGCCTTCATGGATGTGATGCCGCAGGCGCCGGGCCACGTGCTCGTCCTTCCCAAGGCGCCGTCCCGCAATCTCCTCGATGCCGATCCAGCCACCCTCACCCATGCGATATCAGTCGTCCAGAAGATCGCCAATGCGGTGAAGGACGTCTTCGACGCCGATGGCGTGTTCATCGCCCAGTTCAACGAACCGGCCGCCGGGCAAACGGTGTTCCATCTGCACTTCCACGTCATCCCGCGGCATGAAGGCGCGGCCCTCAAGCCGCATTCCGGCAAGATGGAGGACGGTGCCGTGCTCGCCGCCAATGCCGAAAAGATCAGGGCAGCGCTGGCGTAGGGTCAACACCTGTCGATTTCAGAGAATTCACCAGACAATCATTTGGAACAAGATCATGATCCGCCACACCGTCGCATTCCGCCTCAAGCACGAATCCGGCTCGGCTGAAGAAAAGTCATTCCTCGCCGACGCGCTGGTGCTTGCCAATATCCCGAGCGTGCGGAATTTCGAGCAGCTTCGGCAGACGAGCCGGAAAAGCGATTTCACCTTCGGCTTCTCGATGGAGTTCGACGATCAGGCTGGCCATGATGTCTATAACGTCCATCCACTGCATGTTTCCTTCGTGCGCGACCGCTGGGTGCCCGAGGTCGCCGACTTTCTCGAGATCGACTACACCAGGCTCTGAAAAGGGCGCATGCAGATCCGAAAACGAAAAAGGCCGCTGAGAACGCGGCCTTTTCCAATTCGGTGACGGTATCTTACTTCTTGCGTGGAACCTTCGGAACCGCGCTTCCCTTCTTCGGGGCGTCTCGCACCTCAGGCTCGGCCTGCGGCACCGCTTTGGCGCGGGTCTTGCGGGCCGCCTTCGTCTTCAGCTCGCCGTCATCCCCATCATCGCCTTCGGGATGCACGACCTCGGCTTCGGGCTTCGGCTTGATCGGCGCCGTTTCCGAAATGGCTTCGAGCACGATACCGGGCTTGCCGTCTTCCTTCGGGCCGACAGTGACGTTGACGACGCCGCCCTTCTTCAGCTTGCCGAAGAGGATTTCGTTGGCGAGCGGCTTCTTGATCGTATCCTGAATGACGCGAGCAAGCGGGCGGGCGCCCATCTTCTCGTCGTAACCCTTTTCCGCCAGCCAGGCGATCGCATCCTCGTGCAGGTCGAAGGTGACGTTCCTTTCGGAAAGCTGGGCCTCCAGCTGCATGATGAACTTCTGCACGACCTTGTGGATGACGGCCGTCGGCAACGCCGCGAAGGGAATGATCGCGTCGAGACGGTTGCGGAATTCCGGCGTGAACAGACGGGTCAGCGCCTCCTCGTCCTCGCCGGTGCGCTTGGACGAACCGAAGCCGATCGCCGCCTTGGCCATTTCGGATGCGCCCGCATTGGTCGTCATGATCAGGATGACGTTGCGGAAATCGATCTTCTTGCCGTTATGGTCGGTCAGCGTGCCGTGGTCCATGACCTGCAGCAGGATATTGTAGATGTCGGGATGCGCCTTCTCGATTTCGTCGAGCAGCACCACGCAATGCGGATGCTGATCGACGCCATCTGTGAGAAGGCCGCCCTGGTCGAAGCCGACATAGCCGGGAGGCGCGCCGAGCAGA
Source organism: Rhizobium leguminosarum (assembly GCF_002953715.1). GTDB lineage: Bacteria > Pseudomonadota > Alphaproteobacteria > Rhizobiales > Rhizobiaceae > Rhizobium > Rhizobium leguminosarum_V. The sequence continues at coordinate 1,676,457 of NZ_CP025012.1, read as the reverse complement.
CGCGAAACCGTGTGCCGCTCCATATATTCCGACATGTCGAAACGCAGGAGTTCGACGCCGAGCGACGAGGCCAGCTGTTTTGCCACCTCGGTCTTGCCGACGCCGGTCGGACCGGAGAAGACATAGGCGCCGATCGGCTTGTTCGGCTCACGAAGGCCGGCGCGCGCCAGCTTGATCGAGGTCGAAAGCGCTTCGATGGCGATATCCTGGCCGTAGACGACCGAGCGCAGTTCCTTCTCGAGATTGGCAAGCACGGCTTCATCGTCCTTGGAGACGGTCTTCGGCGGAATGCGCGCCATCGTCGCGACCGTCGCCTCGATCTCCTTTTCGGTGATCAGCTTGCGGCGCTTGGACGGCGGCAGCAGCATCTGCGCCGCACCGGTTTCGTCGATCACGTCGATCGCCTTGTCGGGCAGTTTGCGGTCGGAGATGTAGCGGGCCGACAGTTCGACGGCCGACTTAATGGCGTCGTTCGAATAACGCAGGTGGTGATACTCTTCGAAATAGGGCTTCAAGCCCTTCATGATCTCGATCGCATCTTCGATCGACGGCTCGCTGACGTCGATCTTCTGGAAACGACGGACCAGCGCCCGATCCTTCTCGAAGAACTGGCGGTATTCCTTGTAGGTGGTCGAACCAATGCAGCGAATGGCGCCCGATGACAGGGCCGGCTTCAGGAGGTTCGATGCATCCATTGCGCCGCCTGAGGTGGCGCCGGCGCCGATCACCGTGTGGATCTCGTCGATGAAGAGCACGGCACCCGGATATTCTTCCAGTTCCTTGACGACCTGCTTCAGGCGTTCCTCGAAATCGCCGCGGTAGCGCGTGCCGGCCAAGAGCGTGCCCATGTCGAGCGAAAAGATCGTTGCATCGGCGAGCGCTTCCGGAACCTTGCCTTCGACGATGCGCTTGGCAAGGCCTTCGGCGATCGCCGTCTTGCCGACGCCGGGATCACCGACGTAGAGTGGATTGTTCTTCGAACGGCGGCACAGGATCTGGATCGTGCGGCTCACTTCGGCGTGACGGCCGATCAGCGGATCGATCTTGCCGCCCTTGGCCTTCTCGTTGAGATTGACGCAATAGGCCTTGAGCGCGTCCTGCTGCTTTTTGGGGCCGCCCTCTTCCTCGCCGCCGCGCGCCGTCGGCTTGCTGCTTTCGGCTTCGTCCTCGGCGCCGCGCGGGGGACGCGCTTCCGAAACGCCCGGGCGCTTGCCGATGCCGTGGGAGATATAGTTGACGGCATCGTAGCGGGTCATCTCCTGCTCCTGCAGGAAATAAGCGGCATGGCTTTCGCGCTCGGCGAAGATCGCGACGAGCACGTTGGCGCCGGTCACCTCTTCGCGGCCGGACGATTGCACGTGGATGACGGCACGCTGGATGACACGCTGGAAGCCGGAGGTCGGCTTCGAATCCTCGTCATAACCGGTGATCAGGTTGGAAAGTTCGTTATCGACATATTCGACGAGCGTCTTGCGCAGCGCGTCGAGATCGACATTGCAGGCACCCATGACCGCGGCCGCATCGGCATCGTCGATCAGGGCGAGCAGCAGATGCTCGAGCGTCGCATATTCGTGGTGCCGCTCGTTGGCAAAGGTCAGTGCCTGATGGAGCGCCTTCTCTAAACTAGGCGAAAATGTTGGCACGTTCAGATCCTCACTTCTTTTCCATGACGCATTGCAGCGGATGCTGGTGCTGCCGGGCGAAGTCCATCACCTGGCTGACCTTCGTTTCCGCTACCTCGTATGTGAATATTCCGCATTCGCCGACGCCGTGGTTATGGACATGGAGCATGATGCGGGTGGCACTTTCACGATCCTTCTGAAAAAAACGCTCCAGAATATGAATGACGAATTCCATGGGAGTGTAGTCGTCATTCAAAAGCAGCACACGATAAAGATTGGGCTTCTTGGTCTTCGGCTTGGTGCGCGTGATGACCGAGGTTCGATTTGCGTTGTCCCCGTTCCTTTCGCTGTCGTTCTGCATCCGGATCGGCTTTGCGATCATTGTCATTCATTCCTCAAGCAATCCAGCGGAGCATGGGAGGGTGCTTTTCCCGCCGAATATCTGAAACACTAACTTAGTTCATAATAGGCTGATTTTAAGCCCCCTGTCAGACACTGCAATCAAGAAATGGCCGGCATGCACGGGAAAGACCAAAAAAGTCCCCGGTCGATCCCATGCGGGCGCTGCAGCGAAAGTGGAAACAAAAAGACCGGCTACAGATGCGTAGCCGGTCTTCATTTTTCAATATGTAGCGCAGGTTGCGCCTTTGAAATCAGTTCAAGCAGCCGCAGGCGTCGCCGCCGACACCGACTTGGCGGTCTTGACGACCGCAGCGGCGATCGGTGCCTCATAGGGCTTGTAGGCTGATTTGGCGAGATCGGCATACATCTCACTGAGCTTCGTCGTCTCGGAGACAAAGCCTTCAAAATACGCCTTGACGTAGCTCGTCTGCAGCTCGAAGGCAGCCTCGAAGCTCTTGACGCCGGCCAGCGTTTCGAAATGCGTCACCGCGTCCTGAAAAGATTTCTTCGAATATTCAGTGGCTTCTGCGGCGATTGCCTGAAAGCCCTTAGACGTGTCGGTATAGGTCTTCAGGGCCGTGTCGACGGCTTCCTTGCTCTTCTTGTTGGCGTCTTCAAAGTTGAACATGAGCCATCCTCCGTTGGGCTGTTGGTGGCCGCAGGGTAGCTGCAATGCACAAATAGTCAAGTAGTCTTGTGCGTTGCAAAACATCCAAAGGTTGCATTACAATAACATAACAAAGGCAGCGCGCCGGGGCACGTACGTCTTTAACTGATTTTGCTAAAATATATCAGAATGCCGCAACCGGAAGTTTTGAATAAATTCTCGTTGCGAATCGAAAAAACGAAAAAAGGACCCAACGGATCGCGCCGTTCGGTCCTTTTGAAGCTTTCGAACGCGATCAGAGATCGACGTCGAGGATCGCCATCGAAAAGTTGTAGGAGCGGTCGCCGTCCTCGTCATCGATATAGACGACACCCAGAAATTCTTCGCCGAGATAGACTTCCGCAGAATCATCCTTGCGCGGACGCGCCTTGACGATCATCTGCGGATTGAACATGCGCTTGAAATAGGCGTCGAGCTTCTTGATTTCTTCTGGCTTCACTCTGTCATCTCCGTAAGCGGTCTTGATTGGCCGCTTCTTGCACAGGAAATGCAGCGGTGTAAAGGCAAGGTTGCCGTTTGCTCATGGCTCTCCCCGCTCGGATCCCGCCGACTTTTCCTATCCTTGTTTCCAACGGCGCTCAGATATCGGCGCCGATCACCTGGTCCATGTTGCGCGACGGCTCGGAACAACCGGCCTCACCGACGACCTTGGCCGGCACACCCGCGACTGTCTTTTTGGGCGGCACCGCCTTCAATACGACGGAGCCGGCGGCGACGCGTGAGCAATAGCCGATCTCGATATTGCCGAGGATCTTGGCACCGGCGCCGATCATGACGCCGGAGCCGATCTTCGGATGGCGGTCGGCGCCCTCCTTGCCGGTGCCGCCGAGCGTGACGCCGTGCAGGATCGAGACGTTGTCGCCGATGACGGCCGTCTCGCCGACGACGAGGCCGGTGGCGTGGTCGAGAAAGATGCCCTTGCCGATACGGGCGGCCGGATTGATGTCGGTCTGGAAGACGCTGGAGGAGCGGCTCTGCAGATAGAGTGCGAAATCGCGCCGGCCGCGGTTCAGCAGCCAATGGGCCAGACGATGTGTCTGCAGCGCATGGAAGCCCTTGAAATAAAGCACCGCCTCCATGAAGCGCAGGCATGCGGGATCGCGGTCATAGATCGCCTGGATATCGACGCGCAGGATGGAGCTCCAGTCAGGCCAGTCGAGGAGCATTTCCTCGAAGGTCTGGCGAAGCAGGTTCGCCTGCATGTCGGGGTGATCGAGACGTTCGCAGATGCGGTGGATGACGCATTCCTCGAGCGAATGGTAGTTGATCACGGTCGAATAGAGGAAGGCGGCGAGAACCGGGTCCCGTTCGGCGGCGAGCCGGGCTTCCTCGCGCAGGCTGTCCCAGATGGGATCCATCACCTTCAGCGGATGGCCTGTGTCAAAAGCACGAATCTCAGTCTTTGCGACCATCGCCGCTCTCCTCGCTGCCAGCCGGAATGCCGTTTTCGGAATGCCAATATATAGAGGAAAACGCCAATAACATAAATGGGTGCCGTCGCCATGGTTTTTTAGCATGGTTTTTCGGCATCACGATGTTGTCAGCGATGGGCGACCCTTGCATAGAAGGCCAGCACCGCCTGCTTGAAAACCCTGTCGCCGACGGCGAGCATATGATCTCGGCCCGGAATATCGAGCGCTTCGGCATTGGGCATCAGCGCCGCCAATTCCTGCGGCGAGCCGGCGATATCATCCTTGGTGCCGACGCCGATCAGCGTCGGCATGTCGAGCTTGGCCATATCGGAGCGGGCGACGAGATCGCGCGAGCCGCGGATGCAATCGGCCAGGGCGACCCGGTCGCTCTTCGTCTGCTCGGCGAAGGCGCGGAACATGCGGCCGCGGACATGCGTCACCGCGTCCAGCGAGGGCGCCAGCAGCGCATCGGCGATCGGGTCCCAGTCGCCGACGCCGTCGGTCATGCCGATGCCGAGGCCACCAAGAACCAACGAACGGACGCGATGCGGATTGGCAAGCGCTGCAAAGACGGAAATGCGCGCGCCCATCGAATAGCCCATAACATTGGCTTCGGGAATGCCGAGATGGTCGAGCAGCGCCATCGCATCGCCGGCCATGACCCATGGACGATAGGCTTCGCCATCGTGCGGCTTATCGCTTGCCCCGTGGCCGCGATTGTCCATGGCGATCACCCGGTAGCCGGCATCGCCAAGCGTCTTCAGCCAGCCCGGATGCACCCAGTTGACGTTTGCAGTCGAGGCAAAGCCGTGGATCAACAACACCGGCACACCGGCCGGATCGCCCTCATCGAAGAAGGCGAGTTGCAATCCATCATGGGTGAAGCTTGAAAATGCGGGTGTATTCAGGTTCATCGGGCCTTCCTTTTGGCGCGACCATAGTCGAGCAGCCTTTCATCGTGAAGCCAAAAACTGTGGCTAAAAACTGTGCCCGGCGCGGCGGTTTGGCTCTACACATTTGCGGCGAAGGCTTATAAGGTTCGCGCACATTTCAAAGCATTCGGAGAGCGACATGGCCGGCCACAACATTCCCCACTTCCAGAACGACGGCGGTCACCGCGTTATCGAAGTCGGCGTCAAGGAATTCATGTGCACCGGCGCTTCGGCTCCCTTCGATCATCCGCATATCTTCATCGACATGGGCGACGACAACGAGAAGGTCTGTTCCTACTGCTCGACGCTCTATCGCTTCAATTCCGCGCTCAAGCCCAGCCAGACCAATCCGGCCGGTTGCGTTTTCCACGTGAAGGCGGCGTAGGCAGTCCAGATCCGGATCGGACGGAGAATGCCGGTCGAACATGCCGCCATCATCGGCGCCGGGATATCAGGGCTGACAGCTGCCCTTGCGCTTTCGCGCCGGGGCATCAGTTCGGAGATCTTCGAGCAGGCGGGCGAACTCACCGACGTCGGCGCCGGATTGCAGGTTTCGCCGAACGCTTCGCGCATCCTTGCCGAACTCGGTATCCTTGAAGGACTGTCAAAGGTCTGGCTCGAGCCGGACGCCATCCGGCTGATATCGGGCAGTTCGCTGCGCCAGCTCGCGGCGGTGCCGTCCGGCAAATTCGCGCGGGAACGCTGGGGCGCTCCCTATGGCGTCCTGCACCGCACCACATTGCAGAAAGCGCTTTTGGATGCGGTTACGGCCGATCCGCTCTGCCGGCTTCACCTTGGCGTGCGGATGGATTCGACCCTGCCGCCTTTCGAGCGGGCCGCCGATGTTGTGATCGGCGCTGACGGCGTCTGGTCGAAGCTTCGGCAATCCATTCCGGGCAGCCCCTCGCCGCGCTTTTCCGGCAATATCGCCTACCGTTTTACGATTGCCGAAACTGAGGCGCCGGGTTTCCTCGACCGGGCAAGCGTTTCGGCTTTTCTCGGCGGTTCGGCGCATCTCGTCTGCTATCCGCTGAGGGAAACTGGCAGCTTCAACATGGTGGCGATCACTGCCGGCAATATCGCGCCGCAGGCCTGGCAAAGCGAGCCGACGGAAGAACAGCGGGCGCAGCTGCGGGCGCGCCTTTCCGGCTGGAATGCCGCGATCGTCTCGCTGCTTGAAAAACACCGGAAGCTGACGTTCTGGCCGCTGTTCGAGACCACCGCCGGGACATGGCAGGACGGCCGAAAAACGGTTCTGATCGGCGACGCCGCACATGCGATGATGCCTTTTGCCGCCCAGGGAGCGGCGATGGCGATCGAAGACGCCTATGAACTGGCCGCGTTTCTTTCAAACCGATCCGCGACGGAAGCGCTAGCGCTGTTCGAACGACATCGGGCGCCACGCATCGCCAAGCTTCGCCATCGCGGCGCCTTCAACCGGTTCGCCTACCATGCGAAAGGGCCGATCCGGATCGGCCGCGATCTCGTACTCGGCCTCAAGCCGCCGCTAAGCCTGGCGGCGGATCTCGACTGGATCTACGGCTATCGGGCGCTGCGTCTGCCATAGAGCGTTGCAAGCGGCGGCGCCCCAGGCGTCCGATCAGACCGCGCTTGCCGCGGCAAAACCCCGTTCGATATCGGCCTTGAGGTCGGCCACATCCTCGATGCCGATCTGCAGGCGGATGACCGGACCCTCCGTCGGCGCCTTGGCAACCTTGCGATCGTTGAGATAGGCGTGCAAAGCGAGGCTTTCATAGCCGCCCCAGGAATAACCAAGACCGAAAATCCTGAGCGCGTCGAGGAAGGCATGCGCCTTTGCTCTGGATTTCTCGGGACCGTCGGCGGCAAGCACGAAGGAAAAGATGCCGCTGGCGCCTTTGAAATCGCGCTTCCAGAGATGATGAGAGGGGAAGCTCGGCAGGGCCGGATGCAGCACGCGGGCGACATCCTCCCTGCCCTCCAGCCATTCTGCGATATCAAGCGCGCTTTCATAATGCCGCTCGAGGCGCAGGCCCATGGTGCGCAATCCGCGAAGAATCTGGTAGGCATCATCGGGTGCGCCGCAGATGCCGAGCACACCGTTCGCCTCCTTCAGCCGCTCCCAGTGCTCGGCATTGGCCGAAACCGTTCCGAGCAGAATGTCGGAATGGCCGGACGGATATTTCGTCGATGCATGGATCGAGATGTCGACGCCGTGATCGAGCGGCCTGAAATAGAGCGGCGTCGCCCAGGTATTGTCCATCATGACGACGGCGCCGTGGCGGTGCGCAACTGCCGAGATCGCCGGAATATCCTGCATTTCGAAGGTATTGGAGCCTGGGGCCTCGGTATGGACGAGTTTCGTGTTCGGCCGGAACAGCGCCTCGATGCCGGCGCCGATCTCCGGATCGTAATATTCCACCTCGACGCCGAGGCGCTTCAGCATCGTGTCGCAGAAATGGCGCGTGGGACCATAGACCGAATCGACCACCAGCGCATGATCGCCGGCCGCGACGAAACCCAGGAAAGGAATGGTGACGGCCGCAAGGCCCGAGGGGACGAGGATCGTTCCGGCCGAGCCTTCGAGCGCGTCGATCGCCTCGCAGAGCGCATCCGTCGTCGGTGTGCCGCGCGTTCCATAGGTGTATTTCTGCGTGCGCGTCTCCATCGCCCGCGCATTCGGAAACAACACCGTCGAGGCATGCACGACCGGCGGATTAATGAATCCGTGATAGTCGAAAGGGTCGTTGCCGATATGGGTCAGGCGGGTGTTGATGCCGGCATTCTGCAGCAAGCTGTCTTTGTCTTTCATGTCGGGAATAGCCTTTGGCGACGGAGACGCGAAACCGGACTTTTGGACGCCCCGCCATATCAGGTCAACCCCCAGGAATTGATCGCCGGCGACGTAGCGAAGCGGTGGAAGCCACGATTTTCGCGTTATTTTTCCGCAATCAGGCGCCTATTTCATAGCCAAGTGCCCACGAACGCAGCGCAATCTACCAAAATGCTGAAATTTGCCGCAATTATTGACCGCGACACTTGACCATGGTGACATTTGCGACTGTGATAGAACAACTCGCGCCGGGAGGGTGTCGAGAAAATGGGGAGGCGGCAGAGTTTTTCGGCCGGAACTTCCCACAAGAAAATACAAGACAACGGAAAAGGTTGGGAAAAAATGAAGAACAAGCTTCTGTCCGCAACGATCGGCGCAGCAGTTTTCGCTCTTGGCGCTTCGGCTGCTTCGGCCACGACACTCACGGATGTCAAGGCAAAGGGTTTCGTTCAGTGCGGCGTCAATACCGGCCTTACCGGCTTTGCCGCACCTGACGCTTCCGGCAATTGGGCCGGCTTCGACGTCGACTTCTGCAAGGCCGTCGCTTCGGCCGTGTTCGGCGACCCCACCAAGGTCAAGTACACGCCGACAAATGCGAAGGAACGCTTCACCGCTCTGCAGTCCGGTGAAATCGACGTTCTCTCGCGTAACACCACCTGGACGATCAACCGCGACACCGCACTCGGCTTCAACTTCCGTCCTGTCACCTATTATGACGGCCAGGGCTTCATGGTGCGCAAGAGCCTGAACGTGAAGTCGGCTCTCGAACTCTCCGGCGCCGCAGTCTGCGTACAGTCGGGCACGACCACCGAATTGAACCTCGCCGATTACTTCAAGACGAACAATCTGCAGTACAATCCGGTCGTCTTCGAAAACCTTCCTGAGGTCAACGCGGCCTACGACGCCGGTCGTTGCGACGTTTACACGACCGACCAATCCGGTCTCTATTCGTTGCGTCTGACGCTGAAGAACCCCGACGAACACGTCATCCTTCCTGAGATCATCTCCAAGGAGCCGCTTGGCCCGGCCGTCCGTCAGGGTGATGATCAATGGTTCGATATCGTTTCCTGGACGGCTTATGCGCTGATCAATGCCGAAGAGTTCGGCATCACCCAGGCAAATGTCGACGAGATGAAGAATTCGCCGAATCCGGACATCAAGCGCTTCCTCGGCAGCGAGACCGACACCAAGATCGGCACCGATCTCGGCCTGACCAATGATTGGGCTGCCAACGTCATCAAGGGCGTCGGCAATTATGGCGAAATCTTCGAGCGCAACATCGGCCAGGGCAGCCCGCTCAAGATCGCACGCGGCTTGAATGCTCTCTGGAGCAAGGGCGGCATCCAGTACGCACCGCCGGTTCGTTAATCGAGCTTTGGCATGGAATCCCGGGAAGGCGGCCGAGCCGCCCTCCCATCTTCCAAAAAAGCAAAAAGAAAGCCCGAAAACGGGCACAAGGGGATTGGCGCGGCATGACGCATGAGGCTGTGGATACGACACCTTTGCATGGCACCGGCTGGAGTTTCCGGTCGGCAATGTACGACCCGAAATACCGGAGCATATTTTTCCAAGTTCTAACAATCGTTATTCTCGTGGGCATTGTGTGGTGGGTGGCCCACAACACGGCCGTGAACCTTGCCCGCAGCAATACGGCATCGGGTTTCGGCTTTCTTCGCGGTCGCGCCGGTTTCGAAATCGGCCAGTCGCTGATCAGCTTTTCGAGTGACTCGACTTATGCGCGTGCACTTGTCGTCGGCATTCTGAATACCTTGCTGGTGGCGGTGACCGGTATCTTCACGGCGACCATCATCGGCTTCCTGATCGGGATCGGCCGGCTGTCGCACAATTGGCTGATTGCCAAGCTCTGCACGGTCTATGTCGAGGTTTTCCGCAACATTCCGCCGCTGCTGGTCATCTTTTTCTGGTATCTCGGCGTTCTCTCCGTCTTGCCGCAGCCGCGCGAGTCGGTGGGTCTGCCGTTCAGCATGTACCTCAACAACAGAGGGCTGGCCTTCCCGAAGCCGATCTTCGAGACCGGCATGATAGCGGTCGGCATCGCCCTGGTGATTGCGATTGTCGCCACCATCATCATCGCGCGTTGGGCCCACAAACGCCAAGCCGCAACCGGCCAGCCGTTCCACACCGTATGGACGTCGATCGCGCTGATCGTCGGCCTGCCATTGCTGGTCTTCGTTGTCTCCGGCTTTCCGCTCACCTTCGACGTTCCGATTGCCGGAAAATTCAACCTCACGGGCGGTTCCGTCGTCGGCCCCGAATTCATGTCGCTGTTTCTCGCTCTGTCCTTCTATACCGCGTCGTTTATCGCCGAGATCGTTCGCGGCGGCATTCGCGGCGTTGCAAAGGGACAATCCGAGGCAGCCGGCGCGCTGGGGCTGCATCCGTCGAGCGTGACGAGACTTGTCGTGGTGCCGCAGGCGCTGCGCATCATCATCCCGCCGCTGACGAGCCAGTACCTGAACCTGACCAAGAACTCCTCACTCGCCATCGCGATCGGTTTCTCGGATCTCGTTGCCGTCGGTGGCACGATCCTCAATCAGAGCGGTCAAGCGATCGAGATCGTCTGCATCTGGGGTATCGTCTATCTCAGCTTGAGCATTCTCACGTCGCTGTTCATGAATTGGTTCAATGCCAAGATGGCACTGGTGGAGAGATAAGATGTCGGTCGCCGATAAACCTTTCGTCAGAACGTCCATCCTTTCCGCCGAACCGCCGCCCCCCGGCGAGAGGGGAGCCGTCGCCTGGATACGCCGCAATCTCCTGGCAACCCCGAAGGACGTGATCCTGACAATCCTGGCTCTTGCACTCATCGCATGGGCCGTGCCGCATCTCGTCAACTGGCTGTTCATCCAGGCCGTATGGTCCGGGCCGGACCGCACATTCTGCGCGACGACGATCCAGGGCGGCATCCAGCCTGACGGCTGGAGTGGTGCATGCTGGGCCTTCATCAGCGCCAAGTACGATCAGTTTTTATTCGGCCGCTATCCGCTCGATGAGCGTTGGAGACCCGCGATCGTCGGGATCCTGTTCATTCTGCTGCTGGTTCCGATGCTCATCCCGTCGGCGCCGCGCAAGGGCCTGAACGCCATTCTTCTGTTCGCCGTCCTGCCGATCCTCGCCTTCTGGCTTCTTCACGGCGGCTTCGGCCTCGAAGTGGTGGACACTCCGCTCTGGGGCGGGTTGATGGTGACGCTCGTCCTGTCCTTTGTCGGTATTGCCGTCTCCCTACCCTGCGGCATTCTGCTTGCGCTGGGGCGCCGCTCGAAGATGCCCGTCATCCGGATGCTTTGCGTTACCTTCATCGAGGTCATTCGAGGCGTTCCGCTGATCACCGTTCTGTTCATGGCAAGTGTCATGCTGCCGCTCTTCCTTCCCACAGGCTGGAACGTGGACAAACTGCTTCGGGCGCTGATCGGTGTGTCGATCTTCACCTCGGCCTATATGGCGGAAGTGATCCGCGGCGGCCTTCAGGCGATCCCGAAGGGACAATTCGAAGGCGCCGATTCGCTTGGCCTCGGCTATTGGCAGAAGACCCGGCTGATCATCATGCCGCAGGCCATCAAGCTGGTCATCCCGAGCATCGTGAACACCTTCATCGGAACGTTCAAGGATACGTCGCTGGTCACCATTATCGGCATGTTCGATCTGCTTGGCATCGTCAAGCAGAACTTCTCCGATGCCAACTGGGCAAGCGCCGTCACGCCGATCACGGGTCTGATCTTCGCGGGTTTCGTCTTCTGGCTGTTCTGCTTCGGCATGTCGCGTTATTCAGGCTTCATGGAACGCCATCTCGATACCGGCCACAAACGATAAGAACGCTAAAACGATAAGAATGAGGGAAAATAGTCATGGCTGAAGCTCCAGCGAAAAAACTCACCGTTTCCGCGACGGAAGTGGCGGTCGAGATCGTCAACATGAACAAGTGGTACGGCGATTTCCACGTGCTGCGCGACATCAACCTGAAGGTCATGCGCGGCGAGCGCATCGTCATCGCCGGCCCGTCGGGCTCGGGCAAGTCGACGATGATCCGCTGCATCAACCGCCTGGAAGAGCATCAGAAGGGTCGCATCATCGTCGACGGCACCGAGCTCACCAACGACCTGAAAAAGATCGACGAGGTGCGGCGCGAAGTCGGTATGGTGTTCCAGCACTTCAATCTCTTCCCGCATCTGACGATCCTCGAAAACTGCACGCTGGCGCCGATCTGGGTGCGCAAGATGCCGAAGAAGCAGGCCGAGGAAGTGGCCATGCATTTTCTGAAGCGGGTCAAGATCCCGGAGCAGGCCAACAAGTATCCGGGACAGCTTTCCGGCGGCCAGCAGCAGCGCGTGGCGATCGCCCGGTCGCTGTGCATGAACCCGAAGATCATGCTGTTCGATGAGCCGACCTCCGCACTCGATCCCGAAATGATCAAGGAAGTGCTCGACACCATGGTGGGGCTTGCCGAGGAAGGCATGACCATGCTCTGCGTCACGCATGAAATGGGCTTTGCCCGCCAGGTCGCCAACCGGGTTATCTTTATGGACCAGGGCCAGATCGTCGAACAGAATTCGCCGGCCGAATTCTTCGACAATCCGCAACACGAACGCACCAAGCTGTTCCTCAGCCAGATCCTGCACTAAAGCGCGTCGCGATCCTTCAGATTCGCTCCTCGCGCTTTAGGTCTTTGTTGTTACGCATGTCGTTGTCGCAAAACCGCTATACAGTTTTGCGCGACATGCTTTAGATCGAAGCATCCTTTGAAAGACCCGCCGAGCCGCTGGCTCGGCGGGTTTTGTGTTCAGCGGAAGCTGTCGCCTGCAGCAGACTGCAGAGACCGGCAAGGCCGGAATCACCGCCGGAGGCGGAGATGTCGGCGCAACGGACGAGCATCTTGCGCTGGTCATTGACAGGCCTGCTGCGGAAGACCTCCAGGGTACGTGCCTGCGACGCGCTGAGGGTGGTGCCGGGCGTAGCCGTGGCATTGCCGCCAGCTTCATCTATCCCGCCGATGGCGAGATTGTCATCGACGCCACTACCGCTGCCGACCGAGGCCGTGGCCTTGGTATCGATTCCGTCGGAACTGCCGGTGCGCGCATTCAGATCGGCATCGACGCCGCGCCCGCCACCGAGCCGGGCGTTAGCGTCTGCGTCGACACCGTTGCCGCCGCCGGCATTGGCGGTCGCATCGGCATTGACGCCGTTCGAGCCGCCCACGGAAGCATTGGCATCGGCACTGATGCCGCTCCCGCCGCCAATCGAAGCCCCGACATCGGCGCTGACAGCATCGCCGGCATTCACCGACACGCCGACATCGAGCGCACGCGCAACGCTTACCGGCATGGCAAGGAGGGCGCAGGCGGATGCGAGCACTGCAAAGGAGAGTCTATTGGGGTTATGGGTCATGTTTTCCTCCGTTTCCATTCCGCCGAACGATCTGCCCGGCAGTCGAAAATCGAGGAACGCGCGTGCCTTCGATCGATCAGACGCCTGCAACTACAGGACGTCCATGGCAAGGCAACGTGAAGGGATGACGAATGTTTCATAACACGGCGCGGCAAGTCGGTTCGGCTGCGTGCGATGATGTTTCACGGTTATTGAAATACGAATTATCTGACAGACTGTGCCAAAATCAAACATATCTCGCAGCGGCTGGAGAGCCGACGGAGTATTTCCTCCCCCATTGCGCCAGGAAACTTAGAGCCAGCAAGCAAATCTCAGTTCGTGATACGATTGGCCTTGATTGATCCATTTGCAGCGTTTTCGTGCAAATCGACTACACCCTTCCCCCGAATTGACTTTTCCACCTCCGATTTAGATTGCTAAAAATAACTCCCCTTCCGTCTGGATATATCAGGCGGGAAGTCCATGTTTCAGCTTGTTCTCATCTGATGGAACTGGAGGTTTAGAATGGGCATTTTCGACAAGATCAAACATGCAATCTTCGGAGAGGCGAAAGCAGCCGAACCCGTTGCTGCCGGCGCGCCGAAGACAGAGCCGGCGCAAGCGCCTGCCTCACCGTCGGCAGCGCCCAGTCCGACGCCTGCGGCCCCTGCCCCGCAGAGCAAGCCGGCCCCCACGGCCACCGCTCCAAGCACAGTCGATATCGTCCCGATCCTTGACGCGGCAGTGAAGAAGAGCGGCCAGAAGCTCGATTGGCGCCGCTCGATCGTCGACCTGATGAAAGCCGTTGGGATGGATGCGAGCCTGACCGAGCGCAAGGAACTTGCCGCCGAACTCGGCTATACCGGCGACAGCAACGATTCCGCAAAAATGAATATGTGGCTGCACAAGGCGCTGATGAAGCGGCTTTCGGAAAATGGCGGTAAAGTACCCGCCGATCTCCTGGATTGATCGATGACGCATAGCTGCCGCCATTTCTGTGGCGGCAGCTATGCGGGTAACGTCTCGGGCAGATGCGGACGCCGGAACGAGGCGTCCGCTTGCCCGCAGGCACTGGAACCAATAACGTTCGGCTCGATACTTCGATAATCGATCAGGGGAGAATTAAATCCGATGAGATTGATGGCAGTCGTTGGTGTTGCACTTAGCCTTGCCTGTATTTCGGCCGCAGAATCTCCTTCAAATTATCAATCCTATAGCGGCATTCGAGTCGATACCGACCCGGTCCTCCTGGCTCGATACGATAAGGCACTGCAACGCTGCGTGCCGGAGGCAAGCTCATGGCGACGAGGCTCGCCAGACCCACGAAGTCTGTATTACAATGCGGCTCTCAGAAATTGCCTCTATAGGCGCAGCTTCGTCGACAGAGGCGTCTACGCCTACCCCATCCCCCAGATCTACTTCGATCATTTCCTGGATCGCTGAGAAGAGCCGCGCAGTTCCACCGCCATATGCCTTCAAACAAAAACCCCGCCATTTTGGCGGGGTTGTCTTCAATCGCGATGCAGCCATTCAAAGCGCTACAGCGTCCTTTGCGCGTCTTAAAGGACGCGCGGCGCTGTCGTCAGCGTTTGCCGCCAGCTGGTGGCCGACCCTTGCCTGCCGGGCGATTGCCGCTTCCGGACGAGGTCTTGGCATCATTGCCCTGACCGAAGTTGGTGCCGCCGAGATGGCCACCGCCGCTGGTATTGGCAACCTGGCGCTGCGCTTTGCGCAACAGTGCCTCTGCATTGGTCTTGCTCATGAAATTCTCCTCAATGGCTGGAAAACCCAGCCGGAATGCCGCCACTGACATCCGCGGTCAAAGACCGAAGGCATATCAGGCAGCGACGATGGGTGTTTGGCGGAGGCTTGCGTCGATCAAAGAATTGCCTGCGTTCATGACGATTCCCCCTCAACCGGCATGACAATCACCCTCCGGCGGCTGCCGGACGGCGCAGAAATCGATTTTGAAAGGAAAGTTCAGCTGGGACGCCACGGCGCAAACCAAGCTCGACAAGCAATTTCGATAGAAGAATCAATAGGACGGCAATGTGTTTAAAACAAGTTCCCGGCCGCCTGGTTGTGTGAGCACTGCTTCGAATTGCTGCCCAATCGGACAAGACGGCAATAGCCCTAAGCATTTTAACAATCCAGATAATCCGATCGAAAGCTGCGCCTGACAAAATAACAACTTAAGATTTCAACGGAGAAACGAGATGTCACGGCTTTTGATAGGATCGATGGTATTGGCCTTCATCGCGGATATGGTGATGAACATCCTGTTGTGGCTTGGAGGATTGGACACCGTGGTTTCGGTGTCCTCTGGAGCAATGGAGGTATTCGCGAGGATAATGGGCGAAGTCCTGGTCTTTTGGTTCTTTGCTTTCGCGGCTGGCTTTGTGTTCCTCTGGGCGGGTCGAAAGTCTCCGGTTCCCGTGCTGAGCATCGTCGCATCATTCCTTTCGGTGTCGATCATGGTAACGGCAGCCCTGATTGGAGCCTATCATCCGTCCGAGAAGCATCCCAAGCTAAAGTCGGATCTGTTCCGCAGTGCGTTGACCTAGATCGGCTTGATCGCTCTGCGACTGCATAATTCCTTCAATCGGAATCGATCTCCCGTTCAGTTGGCGACTGTTTTTGCGGAACCATCCGCCGATGATCATACAGCAGCTCCGGTTGGAACACTTCTTGCAGAGTTACTAATATGTTTATGATGCAAGGACCAAATGTAATGAATCGGTACACATCGCATCAGTTTCCCGCGCTGAGGATCCTCATGAGCGGCCAAGATAAATACAGCGTCGTCAGGACCCTCGGCGACGCAGCCACCATGCTCATTTCCGAATGGCCTGGGGATGATGGCGAGGAGTACGTCGTGGCGGTGAGGACATGCCTCGACGCCATCCGCGGCACCACGCCCCCAAACGCCGCGCGGGAAGCGCTGATGAGAGCGGCTGATGAAGCCGGCATCCGCTACCTCTCGGTCGTTCACTGAGATCGCTGCCTGGATCCGGCAGGACGCAATAGGCGCGCAGCCAACGCTGATCGCCGAAGCCGAATACACGGGCTTGGACGGATGGCGGAAAGCCGCAGCCTGCCTCGTATAAGGGCTGGGGAAAGTGCAGGATAGCACCGGGTTCTATGAGCCCCCCAGATCGAGCCGCGGCCGCCGGCCCTGTTACGGGTTAGATGGTTTCATCCGCGCGAAGAAAGTCACCGTGACGTTCACTCCGGGGCGGCCTACTGCAGACAGACTAACTGCCGCAGCGGCTCCTTGAGGAAATCTCTGCTTCTCGATTTCGGTTTATGCCCAACTCACAGCCTGTCCTGGCGCTTCTCCTGTGACATCAGTTGGCTGGCGAATGCAGCGGAGAGCGCGTCGTCGGCATATCCAAACGTACCGGCTGTTTTGACCTCCATAGCGGCGCGCATCAACGCACCCAGCGCGGCCCGCGCGAAAGAGCCGCCGACACTCACGCGGCGTACTCCGGCGCTCGACAGTTCGGCAACAGAGTATTTTCGTCCTTTCAAACCCATGACCACGTTGACTGGCTTGTCCACGGCCGCACAAACGATTCTGATTGCCTCGATATCCGGCAAGCCGGGTGCGTAAAGCACATCTGCCCCAGCAGCTGAAAATGCTTGCAGCCGCTCGATGGTGTCGTCCAGATCGGGTCTCTCCCAAAGATAATTCTCCGCCCGCGCTGTTAGAAGGAAAGGCAGACCGCGTGCAGCCTCCGCGGCAGCACGGATGCGCTCGACGGCTTGCGATAGCTCGTAGATGGGGGCAGCAGGATTGCCTGTTGCGTCTTCGATCGATCCGCCGACAAGTCCGGTTTCGCAGGCCAAGCGGATGGTTTCCGCACAGGTTTCTGGCGACGCACCGAAGCCATCTTCAAGGTCGGCAGACACAGGAAGAACAACAGCGCCAACGATCTCGGCGGCGTTCTCAAGGACCTCATCCCGTCCAAGGCTTGCGAATGAATCCAATTTTCCTTTGGAAAAGGCGTAACCCGCACTGGTCGTCGCGAGCGCCTCGAAGCCAAGGCTCGCGAGAAGGCGAGCCGAACCGGCGTCCCATGGGTTGGGGATGACAAAAGCCCTGTCGCCCTGGTGAAGCGCCTTCAGTCGCTCAAATTTGCCCCTTTGATCCATAAGGCCTCCCCTCGCCCGTCAATGAAGGTGAGACTAGCACCACGGGAACGAAATGTGAACGCGCTCCGCGAACTTGCTTTGGAGAGAATAGCGACGATGGCTCTTGGGGCGCCTTTCAGTCAGTCTCATGCTCCTGGACCAGACATGAGTCCGAAACCAGCTATTACCCATGTCTTCGTCTTCGGTATGGACACTTGAAATGATGGCGATCCCTGCAGGAATCGAACCCGCGACAACCTGCTTAGAAGGCAGGTGCTCTATCCAGCTGAGCTAAGGGGGCCGTCCGGCGGCCGCGACTCATGAACGCGACCGGATGCGGCATATGGACGAGAAATCTCAATGCATCCAGGGCTGCGGGCGGGCATCTTTAAGGCGACGCTGCCGAAAATTGCTAAATTCAGAAAAAAATGTCGATTCCGCATTTGACGGGAGGAATCCAGTCACGCCCACTAGGTTTTTCTAATGTTTTCAATAGAGGCATTTCGCTATAGTTGCAGAAAGAATAATTCGCGGTAAGCGAGACATATATTTTGCCACAATTTGGGCAACTCGAAATTCACCAAATATTTCAAAACGTAACTTCGGATCGATTTGGATAATGTGGCAGCAATATGGCTATGTTTCTCAAGCACTTACTGTCGCGTTGCTGTTGCGCCCTCCAAAACGTCGCCCTATAACCTGCCGCCGTAACGCCTGATTAACTAAAAATAGTAACCGGCAAAGACAGCGCTAAGGTTGAGGAACAAGACCATGACGACATACTACGTAGCGACGACCAGCAGCGGCGGTAACGGCAGTGCCTCGTCTCCCTTTCACACGATCAGCGAGGCAATGGCGGCGAACCTTAAGCCCGGCGACGAGGTGGTGGTGAAGCCAGGGACCTACAACGAGAGCATCAACTTCGACAAGGACGGCTCGGCGGCGGGCGACATCACGCTGCGCTCGGAAGTGCCTGGCGCAGCACTGATCCGGCCGCCCGCAGGCTCGTATACCGGGATCAGTGTCAACGCCAACTACGTGACAATCGAAGGCTTCGACATCAAGGGCGGCAACGGTGACGGCATCGAAGCGAACAACGTCCATCACGTCTCAATTCTCAACAACAAGGTCCACGACAGCGGGGAGTCGGGCATTCAGTTCAACTATTCTGACTTCGTCAAGATCGTAGGGAACGAGACCTACAATAACGCGTCGTCAGGCTGGTTCTCGGGCATCTCGATCTACGAGAACCGGAACATCACCGGCGATACCTCGACGACCGGCTACCGGAATATCGTACAAAACAACATCTCGCACGACAACGTCACGAAGACGGGTGCGCACACCGATGGCAACGGCATCATCATTGACGATTTTCAGAGCACACAGGCGGATGGTCATCCGAACTATACGTTTAAGACCCTTGTCGACAACAACCTGGTCTACGAGAACGGCGGCAAAGGCATCCAAGTTGCCTGGAGCGACTCCGTCACGGTGCAGAACAACACAGCATACCACAACAATCAGGACCCGCTGAACGACGGCACCTGGCGCGGCGAGCTCAGCAACGCGCAGTCGAGCAACAACACCTGGGTCAACAACATCGCCGTAGCGGACCCATCGGTGAACAAGAACAACACCGCAGTCGATAACACGTCGTACGGCGGCTATACCAACGCCAACGTCGTCTGGGCCAACAACGACACCTACAACGGCACGGCCGGCCAGGCCTCGGTCAGGACCGACGGCGGCAACGCTATGCCGAGCACGGCGAACGGCAACAAGCTCGGCATCGACCCGCATTTCGCGGGGGCAGCGAGCGACAACTTCCACCTCGCCTCGGGCTCGGCAGCGATCGACGGCGGAACCGCCAAGTACGGCGTCAGCTCGGTAGATCTGGACGACCACGCTCGCGTCGTTGGAACTGTCGATATGGGTGCCTACGAATCGGGCTCCAGCCCGGTATCGGGAACACCAACCACGCCGACGCAACCGACAACCCCAACCACGCCCACGCCCACGCCCACGGAACCGACAACGCCAACCACGCCGACGCAACCGACAACGCCAACGGCGCCGACAAAGGAATTCATCGGCACCAACGGTAACGACATCCTACCGCAAACCGGCCAGTCCAACGGCGGCAACGAAACCTTCAAGGGTCTCGGCGGTAGTGACGTGTTGAAGGGCGGGGCCGGCGCGGACGTGCTCGACGGCGGTACTGGCAATGACACGGCCAGCTATGCGGGCTCCGACGCGGTCAACGTCAACTTGGCGACTAAGGCCGCATCGGGCGGCCAAGCGACCGGTGACAAGATCGCCGGCATCGAAAACTTGACCGGCTCAAGCTATAACGACGTACTGACCGGCGGCAACGGCGGCGGCAACGTTCTCACTGGCGGGGCTGGCGCGGACAAGCTGGACGGCGGCGCCGGCAATGATGTCCTCATTGGTGGTGCCGGAAAGGACATTATGACCGGTGGCATCGGTGAGGATACGTTTATCTTGAAGGCACCGACGGAAACCGGGTCCGGCTTGAACCGCGACGCCATCACCGACTTCCAGCACGGCGTCGATAAGATCGACATCTCGGCGATCGATGCGAATGGCTCTGCGGCGGGCAATGGTACCTTCCATTTCCAGGCACAGGAGAATGCCTTGTTCGATCACAAGGCTGGCGCGCTCGCTTGGCACTATGACGACCACGCCGGATCCGCGAGCGATGTTACCGTTATCCAGGCCGACATGAACGGCGACGGCATTCATGACTTCGAGGTTCAGCTGAAGGGCCTCGTCCACCTGGGGGCAGGCGATTTTCTCCTGTAACGATAGCGTTGTGGCGGTCGTCCGATCGCCACAACACGCTGGCCGCAAAAGTCGGCTACCTCGGCGCGCGGATGAGGGAGCCCCATCCGCGCGCTGCGATTTTTCGACAGGCGTCAGCCGGCCTTTCGGGCCGGCTTTGCGTAAACCGATAGCTCGTCAGAACGCCTCACCTCCCGCCATCAGGCGTATCGACGATCGTAGCGCGAATAGAGTATCAACTCCGACGAATTTCAGGCTGACAGGTCGCCAAGGACCTTTAGAATATGCTCTCGGATCGCGATGGCCGTTTTTCCCGGTGATGCGGAAGTGACGTCGAGCACCAATGTGTTTGGGTGGAGTGGATCGAAAACCCCCGCCCTCCGACTGCGATCCCTCGAGGCTGCCACATCCGTGGATTTCAACCTTTGGCGTCGCTCGGGGTTCGAAACCCGGCGAGCCAGCTCCTCTTCATCACACAGCAATCGCACCGGCACCAATACGGCGTCGCAGGCTTCGGCAGCACCGGCGATCTGTTGAAAGGTACGAAGGCTCCGCTCATCACCCTCCAAGCCGGCATGCGTGAAAATGAAATTGGCGGACGGCGCGTAAGCGGTGATTGCATCAAGGACGGTTTGTCGAACTCGACCTGTAAACTCCCATATTCCCTTTGGAAGCGGGGCCGTTCCATCCTCATCCAGCAGACGCAGAATCGGGTTGTTGACCCAGTGGTTGTCGACAATTTTTGCCGAAACCATGGCGCTCAACTCTTTCGCGATGGTCAACTTCCCAACGCCCGGGAAACCTATGAGCACGATGCGGACACCCATCTTTCGCGACACCTACATAGTTTTCCTTGATAATCATGTCGCCCGAAGACATGGCCGTAAATGCGTGTTCCAATCGGATAGACGGTCCACGGCCCAGCAACTTCGTTTTACGGAAGCCGCTCTACCTGTTTGGCGAACGGCATGCTGCATGGATGGACACTTTGTCCTTCCCGAGAGAGGGGTGACAGTTCATACCGGAGACATGGGTTACACTTTTTGCCTTTGCGAGGAGAGCGAAGGTGCCTTGGCAGGAGTGCAACCGCATGGACGAGCGTCTCAAATTCGTTGCGCGGGTTCTGGATGGCGAGAAGATAGCGGCGCTGTGCCGCGAATTCGGCATCTCCCGCAAGACCGGTCACAAGATCATCAGCCGCTATAACGACAGCGGTCTGGAAGGACTGACAGATCGATCGCGACGGCCTTACCGGCACGCCAATCAGCTTCCTTTCCAAATCGAGAAGCTGATTGTGCGGACCAAGCAGGACAAGCCCAACTGGGGCG
This sequence comes from Rhizobium leguminosarum, assembly GCF_002953715.1. Taxonomy (GTDB): domain Bacteria; phylum Pseudomonadota; class Alphaproteobacteria; order Rhizobiales; family Rhizobiaceae; genus Rhizobium; species Rhizobium leguminosarum_V. The sequence continues at coordinate 1,654,961 of NZ_CP025012.1, read as the reverse complement.
CACCAAAGATCAGGGAGCGGCTGGCGCGGCTATATCCGGATGTTCACACACCGGCGATCTCAACCGTGCATGCCGTCCTCGACCGCAACGGCCTGGTCAAGCACGGTAGGCGGCGGCGCAACAGGGCTGAAGGAACAGCCCTCTCCAATCCAGGGCTGCCCAACGACCTGTGGTGCGCCGATTACAAAGGCGAGTTCATGCTTGCCGATAAGCGCTATTGCTACCCATTGACGATCACCGACTTCGCCAGCCGCTATCTTTTGGCCTGCGAAGCGTTGCACACGACCAAGGAAGTCTACGCCTTTACCGTTTTCGAACGCGTCTTCAAGGAGTTCGGCCTGCCCAAGGCGATCAGAACCGACAACGGAGTGCCTTTCGCCAGCCCCAACGGACTGTTCAATCTGTCGCGGCTCGCCGTCTGGTGGCTCAGGCTCGGTATCGACATCGAGCGCATCAAGCCCGGCCATCCGCAGCAGAACGGCCGCCACGAGCGCATGCATCTGACACTGAAACTTGAGACAACCAAGCCGGCCGGAGACAATTTCCTGCAGCAGCAAGCCCGCTTCGACGACTTCGTCGAGGAGTTCAACACCGAGCGGCCCCACCAGGCGCTCAACATGGCCTGCCCGGCAGAATGCTACGACGCTTCACCGCGCGCCTACCGCGGCCTACCCGATCTCGACTACCCGCTCCACGACCAGACAGTCACCGTCACAACATGCGGACGCATCTGCTACAAGCGGAAGAAGATCAATCTCAGTCTGGTCTTCGCCGGTCAGGCCGTCGGCATCAAACAGGTCGAAGACCATATCTGGCTTACAAGCTTTATGGATTACGATCTGGGATACTTCGATGATGAGACATGCAGGCTTGAACCTTTGCCGAACCCTTTCGGTCCAAAAGTGTTACCTATGTCTCAGGAATAAACCGTAACCTATGTGTCCAGAACGGACCCTTGAAAAATGGCGACCCCTGCAGGAATCGAACCTGCGACAACCTGCTTAGAAGGCAGGTGCTCTATCCAGCTGAGCTAAGGGGCCGTCCGGCGGCCGCGTCTCATGAGCGCGACCGGATGCGGCATATCTGGACCAGAAATCTCAATGCGTCCAGGGCTGCGTGCGGGTATAGCGGAAATTGTCCGGATAGGCGACGACCTGGCGGACTGGATCCTTCGGTGCGATGACGCGGTATTCGATGCCGTTGCGCTGGGCGTAGGCTTCGGCGAGTTCCTGCGTTTCGAAGGTGAGCTTCACCTGCTGGCGCATATCGCCCGAGGAAGTGTAGCCCATGATCGGATCGATCTTGCGCGCCGACTCCTGATCGTATTCAAGCACCCAGAGATTGGTCTTGGCCTTGCCGGACTGCATGGCGGTCTTGGCTGGACGATAGATCTTGGCAGACATGACTGCAGCGTCTCCGACTATGCGGGCAGCGCCCGCCTTTCATGGTCTCAATCTCGTTGCCGACCCGTGCCGGGCCTTTTGCATCATCATTGAAGATAACGCAAAGAGATGAATTTTGCTTAGCCGCGAATCCCCGCTTTTTCAAGGAAAAAGGCGGTGCCCGACGACGCTGGCGACTCCATCCCATGACAAGCCGATGCGCTAGGGAACAAAGAATTTCCGCGGACAAGCGGCTGCGGGTATTCTTCCCCTTGTGTCGAGCCAGCCATCTCTTGATGGCCAAGCGACTCCGGCCGGATTGCGCAATGTTACCGATCGTCGCATGTTGTGATTGCAACCTGATTGCCGCAGCCAGCCCTCGGCACTATTTCTACGGCTCAGTTGGTTTCAGTGGATTTGCACTCATGATGAGACGTTCGGCGGAGTTCAATGCCATTGTGATTGGGGCTGGTATCACGGCGTTCTTCTACCTTGCCATCAGCTACGCTCAATATATCGGCCTGATCGCTCACGGCTAAGGTAGCCTTGTCCTGATGCCAATTGCGCCAGGCAAACGGAGTCGTGCGCCCGGTAAGCAGACTGCGGCCCATCAAGATTTTTCTTTCTTGCATCCACAGGTCCGGCGAGGAATCTTCGGCCAACGCTGGATTTATGGGTTGCGACGGCGAAGTGAACCGTGTATCTCCCCTGCCATTCACGGCACGGAGTGTAGCGCAGTCTGGTAGCGCATCTGGTTTGGGACCAGAGGGTCGGGAGTTCGAATCTCTCCACTCCGACCATTCAATATCCCGATATTGTTGAATTCCTTGACAGCTGCATCGCAGTTCGCATGCGCGCCGCTACTTCGCCTTCCTCGTCGTCGTGGCGCTGACGATCCTGTCGCCAGGCTTGATTCCCAGTTTGGCGACGATGCCGGCGTTGAGTTCGACGACGTATTTCACTGCGCTCATCGAATCGATGATGTCGCGCGAATAGGGCACTGCCTTTTCCTTGATGTGGCGAATCGTGCCGGTGTCGTCGGCAAAGAGCATATCGAGCGGCAGAATGGTGTTTTCCATCCACATGGTGACGCGCCGCGGCTCGTCGAAATCGAAGATCATGCCGGCATCATCGGCCATCACCTTGCGAAACATCAGTCCGCGGGCGCGCTGATCAGGGGTCGAGGCAATCTCGACGGTGAAATGCAGCACCTTGCCCGCAGCGGTCTGGATGAGCAGCGGCTCCTTGTCGAACCGCATCTCCTCGTCAGCGAACGCCGGCAGCGCGACCATGAAAAAAAGCGCCAATATGGCGCTTCTGATGGCATGAAACAGGGTAAGGCTGCTCATATCAGTGAGACCGGCTGGCCGGGCTCGGAACGTCAGGATGGATCTCTGCGGCCATCAGGCCCTTTTCGCCGTCGCCGAAGCGGACGAGCACCACCTGGCCGGGGCGCAGTTCCGTCAGGCCGAAGCGGCGGAGCGTTTCCATGTGCACGAAGATATCCTCCGTGCCCTCGCCACGCGTCAGGAAGCCGAAGCCCTTGGTGCGGTTGAACCACTTGACGAGCGCACGCTCAAGCCCGCTCGTCGCGGTGACCTGCACATGGGTGCGTACCGGCGGCAGCTGCGAAGGATGAACCGCGGTGGACTGGTCCATCGAGAGGATCTTGAAAGCCTGATAGCCGCGCTCACGGCGCTGGATGAGGGCGACGATACGCGTTCCCTCGAGGATCGTCTGGTAACCGTCGCGACGCAGGCAGGTCACGTGCAGGAGAACATCCTGCAAGCCGTTGTCGGGCACGATGAAGCCGAAACCCTTGGCGACGTCAAACCACTTGACGACGCCGGTGATTTCAACAAGATCGACCGCCTCTCCTGATAGCTCGTCGAGGTCGGAGTATTCGTTCGATGAAATCCTATCAGCCATTGTCGCCAGCCCCTCGAATACGCGTCACACTGTTACGGTTAACTGATTCTTCAAATCAAGATTAACATCTTGGTAACGGATAAGCGCAAGTCCTAGTTTTCGGTTATTCCCAGCTGCACATTTTATAAAGATGTCTTGCCCGAAGCTGACCTCGGCTCGCTGAAAAAAGCCAGCCCCAATAAAGGAGTAGATAGAATGCGTTATCTCCACACAATGGTACGCGTCAAAGACCTGGACGCCTCGCTCGCTTTTTACACCACGCTGTTCGGGCTGGAGGAGATTCGCCGCCACGAAAACGAAAAAGGCCGCTTCACCCTGGTTTTTCTGGCCGCTCGCGACGATCTCGACCGTGCGCGCAGCGAAAAAGCTCCCTGCCTCGAACTAACCTACAACTGGGACACGGAAGATTATAGCGGAGGACGCAATTTCGGCCACCTCGCTTATGAGGTCGACGATATTTACGCCACCTGCCAGAATCTGATGGACAACGGCGTCACCATCAACCGACCGCCGCGCGACGGGAACATGGCCTTTGTGCGCTCGCCCGACGGCATCTCGATCGAAATCCTGCAAAAGGGCAACCCGCTTCCGTCCGCCGAACCCTGGGCTTCGATGGGCAATACCGGCGCCTGGTAAGCGTTTTCGCCGCAAGGCTTTTGCGAGGCTTGCGGCTTTTTCGATTTCGGGTCCGGCCGGCGCCTCGGCGCTTGCCGCGATCCTGCGCCGCAGGCAATCTCCTGGCGACTCGAAGCGGAAGAGAAGCGTTTTTCGCCGATTTTCCGCATCAACTGGAGACTGTCGCTTGCGTAACATGCAGATGCGGATGCCCGTGACGGGCGCGTTGCTGATCGCCACCTCGGTGCTGGCGCTGTCCGGCTGCGCGTCGGACAAGAAGGCGCTCGATTCGGCAGCGGTGGTTCCGGCGGCGCAAGCCGCAGCACCACAGTTTGCCACGGCAACGCCTGCAAGCCCTGCCCCACGTTCCGTCTATACGGACCCCCGGCTCGTCAACGTCTCCGGCGCCCAGGGCGCGCCTCAGGTCGTGGCACAAGATCCGAATGCCGCCGCCCCGCCCGCCGGTTCGGCAACGGCAGCGCCTGCCAATATCGGCGGGCTGGTCCTGCAGTCGACCCGGATCAACGCGCAGGCGATGAGCATCTTTTCCGATCACCAGCCGGCGCCGCAGAACAACAGCACGTCGACTGTCATTCAGCCGCAGGCCTATGTGCCGGTGGAAGGTGCAGCGCCGGCGCGAAGCAGCGTCTACAGCCAGCCGCCCGCGCCCACACAGCCGGCAGAACCGGTGCTGCCGCAGCAATCTTCACAGAATAGCAGCACGCAGCTTGCGCCCGTGCAAACGGCGTCGTTGGCGACGGCCAGCATTCCAGCCTCGACGATGAATGCGCTCTACAGCGCGCCGAAGCAGAACCTGCTCGGCAGTCTTTCCGGCCTGCTGCACAAGGCCGCCCTGCCCGGCATGACGCGTATCGCGCCGAACGGGCTGCATCTTCAGAACGACAAGGTCGAGGTCGGCTGCTTCAAGCCTGACCTCTTGAAAGTGATCAAGACGGTCGAAAGCCATTTCGGCCGACCGCTTATCGTCACCTCCGGCTATCGCGACGAAGAGCACAACCGCCTAGTCGGCGGCGCTGACGAATCGATGCACAAGAGCTGCGAGGCGGCCGACATCCAGATCGACGGCGTAACGAAATGGGATATCGCCGCCTATATCCGCTCATTGCCGGACCGCGGCGGCGTCGGCACCTATTGCCATACGGATTCGGTTCACCTCGATACCGGCAAAACCCGCGACTGGAACTGGGGCTGCGGCGGCAAACGCGCCCCGCTGACGACCGCAAGAGCGATCTGACGGCCGCGCGCTTTTCGCGTCACGTTAGGGCAGCGCCGCCTCGTTCTATTCAAGAAATAACCGACAGCCTATTGATTCAGCTTCAATAATCGGCGTCTGCAACGTAGCAGGATTTCTTGTCATTTTTTTGAAAGAAAACCGCATTTCCCGCTTGCGGGATTCAAAATGCCTGACTATAAGGGCGCCACCACGAAGGAAGCGCCCTTCGTCTATCGGTTAGGACACCAGATTTTCATTCTGGGAAGAGGGGTTCGACTCCCCTAGGGCGTGCCACTTTCTCTCCATATAGAAGCCATCGCATCCGCTTGCAGAAGCCGGCGCGCGCGCCTATTTTAACGAACGGTTTGCGCCCTTCGTCTATCGGTTAGGACGACAGATTCTCATTCTGTAAAGAGGGGTTCGACTCCCCTAGGGCGTACCACTATTCCTCTCGTCTCAATCTAGCCGGACGCAATTTTGCGAAATTTTGACACGAGGTTGCGGAATCTTTGAAAAAGCCCAATCAGGTTTTAAGAGCGGCTCAAGAAGCGTTTAAACCGTTCTCAACGGCCGATAAAATATCCTGGCGCAGATGCTTCTAGCAGCCGCTCGGTCGTCGGGGTGGTGAGCACGGGGGGGCACACGAAAGGCTCTTTATAGATCCTCGCGGATAGAAAAGACGTAGTTATAAGGCGTTCCGGCAGAGCCCTTCTGGATGTCGTCGATCGACAGGGAGCGAAATTTTCGATCTTTCAGGCAATATACAGAATATCCAAACGGCTTAAGATAGTCGATCACACTGGCGACAGCGTTGGGTCGATGTCGGTCTTCCGCTTCGATGAGCAGGTTTGGGCGATACCGGTTCAATATAGCCTCTGCGCCTTCGAGTACTTTTAGTTCGTGCCCTTCAACGTCGATCTTAATGAAGCCTACAGTGCCGAACTGATAGCTGTCCAAACGCCGGGTTGGAACGGAAATTTCTTCGACATTTTGCGTCGAAAGCGTATTCTGCTCCTCAATCGTGGCGCAGCCATCCATGAGCTGATCACTGGGGATCCGCATCGTTGCAACGCCATCGCTGTCGGAAAGTGCGACCTGCTCGACCCGAACCGACGAACCAAGCGCAGCCTTCAGAAAAGCTACCATGTGAGGCTGAGGTTCGAAGGCGACGACATCGCGCGCATACTTGGTCAAGAACCAAGAATAGACACCGTAGTTCGCACCTATATCGATTGCAGTCTGGTTCCGACGGCATAATCTATCGAGGATCCGAAGCTCGGGCTCACCACGGCGCCATTCTCGTGAAGCGCGCGTCCATAGCCTGAACCGAGGTGGCGCAATATTAGCGATATGAAGCATGTAGGCTCCCGGTAACTCGAACGCATGCGCTATCCGCTCATCGAGCGGCATGCTCCTTCTTTTCCATCCTCCGTGAATTGGCAACCAGTGGCTAGATCATCGATAGTTGATGCCTTGCGCGGCCATTTCACCAAGGCTAGTTCTTTAGGTGAAGCCGACATAGCCGTTGATCCCTTCAACCTCGCCAGTTGATGATGGGGGCGGTGGGATTGGCTATCTGGCGTCTTGGAGCGGCAGTCCCGGTAATGACCGCCGATCGACGAGGTCTGGCCGAGGCGTCCGGACGACGCGCAGGCCGAAGTGATCGTGGCTCCCTCGGATTTGCGTTAGAGCGGAACCCGTGCTGCGGGAACCATTGCCCCGGCATTACGGTGCCGGCCTCCGGCACCAAGGCGCAGGACACCCGACGCGAGGGCCTGTAGCTCAATGGTTAGAGCCGGCGGCTCATAACCGCTTGGTTGGGGGTTCGAGTCCCCTAGGGCGTACCAATCGCTTGCACGATGCTGCCCAACCCAACCCGCAGGCTCGATCTTTCTCCGCTTCGGCGTATCCGGCGCGGTGGTTTTCCACAACAGCAAAAGATTGCCGAAAACGATGATTTTTTCGCGCCTTGGCGCTTGCGGCCTCGGAAGGTGCTGACTATAAGGGCGCACCACGAAGGAAGCGCCCTTCGTCTATCGGTTAGGACACCAGATTTTCATTCTGGGAAGAGGGGTTCGACTCCCCTAGGGCGTGCCACTTTCTTCCCGCTTAATCCTTCATTCGCCAGCCTCTTGCGCGGCCATTCTATTTTGCCGGCGCAGCGTCAGTGACGCGGAGCTGGATGCGGCGCGCGCCCTGGTAATGCTCGGCACCGAGCGAACCCGCGACATGAAGGCTGGCGCCGCGTGAATTGATGAGAAGATTGCCAAGTGGCGTATCGGCGGCGCGGAAGGCGATGCCGTCGAGCCGCGATCCGTCCATTGCCTCCAGCGTCACCTTCACATGTTTCTCGCCGACCAGGCGGGCGTCGCGCAGACGATGCGCCGGCACGGCAAAGAGCGGCTGAGCGTGGCCGGAGCCATAGGGGCCGGCGGCCTCCAGGCGGTCGATGAGTTCGAGCGTGGCGCCGCTTGCGCCGATCGCACCGTCGATCTTCAGCGTCTCGTTGGCGACAAGGCTGGCCACGGTCTTTGTGGCCTTCTCCGTGAAGAAGGTCCTCAGCCTGCCGAGATTGGCGCGCTCAACCGTCAACCCCGCGGCCATGGCGTGGCCGCCGCCCTTGACGAGGATACCCTCGTCGACCGCAGCCCGCACCATCCTGCCCATATCGAAGCCGTTGATGGAGCGGCCCGAGCCGGTGCCGCGGCCGGAGGGATCGAAGGCGATCGCGAAGGCGGGCCGTTTGAACTTCTCCTTCAGCCGTGCCGCGATCAGCCCGACGATGCCGGGATGCCATTTCTCATGGGCGGTGACGATGACGGAGGCGCCCTCACCGTCGCCATATTCGGCGAGCGCCTCGGCTTCCGCCTCCTGCAGCATGACGGCCTCCATCGCCTGGCGTTCGCGGTTGAGCTCGTCGAGGCGCTGCGCGATCACCTCTGCCTCGCCGGCGTCGTCGAGCGTCAGCAGGCGGCTTCCGAGTGCTGCATCGCCGATCCGCCCGCCGGCATTGATGCGCGGACCGATCAGGAAGCCGAAATGATAGGGTGTCACCGGGCCTGCAAGCCCCGCCTTGCGGAAGAGTGCTGCAAGCCCGGCATTGCTCTGGTGCCGGGCAGCGACCAGGCCCTTCACCACATAGGCGCGGTTGAGGCCCTTCAGCGGCACGACATCGCAGACCGTCGCAAGTGCGACGATATCCAGCCATTGCAGCAAGTCGATCGCCAGGATGCGCTTGTTGCCGGCCGCGCGCAGCAGCCTCAGCGTTGCGACCAGGACCATGAAGACAACGCCGGCCGCGCAAAGATGCCCCTGCCCCGAGAGATCGTCCTCGCGGTTCGGGTTGACGAGGGCATGGCAGGGCGGCAGCTCATGTGTCACCTGGTGGTGATCGATGACGACGACATCGATATTGCGCGCAGCAGCGGCGGCCAGCGCCTCGTGACTGGTAGAGCCGCAATCGACAGTGACGATCAGCTGGGCGCCATTGTCGATCAACTGATTGATCGCCACCGGATTGGGGCCATAACCTTCGAAGACGCGATCGGGAATATAGATATTCGCCCTGACGCCGAAATGGCTGAGAAAACGGTACATCAGCGCCGAGGAGGCCGCGCCGTCGACATCGTAGTCGCCGAAGATCGCGACGCTCTCGCCACGCTCAATGGCACTCACCAGGCGGGTCGCGGCCTTTTCGCAATCGGTCAGCTTATGGGGATCGGGCATCAGGCTGCGGATCGTCGGATCGAGGAATTCGATCGCCTCGTCCACCGTCACGCCGCGCCCGGCGAGCACCCGGGCGATCAGATCCGGCAATCCATGGATCTGCGACATGGCCAGCGCGCGGTTCTGCCCTGCCTGGTCGAGCCGCGCCACCCAGCGATTGTCGAGCACGGATTTCTCCACACCGAGAAACGCGCGCTGTACCGGATCGACGAGATCTGCCATGCCATACTCCGCTGACTTCATCTGCTCTTTCTACAGGAGCAGCGGAGATAACATAGCGATGGATTTGCAGACACGGGTTTTTACCAAAACACCGCCCAGATGATCAGGGCGATGCCGGCGAACTGCACCAGCAGGAACGAAAACAGCGTCAGCAGAATGGCCCAGTTGCGGCCTTCCGTGTTTTCCTCGCCATCAGCCTCATCGGAGACCTCTTGAGGAATTTCGCGGTAGGCCGGCTTGAGGATTTCCTCAGGCAAATCAGGATGGTTCGGCGGCACGTCGCTCGGGTAGCCATACCCCTTCCCGGCGTGGCTGTCCTTGCTCATGAAATTCTCCACCCAGACGACTCACCATCTTAGGTTTAGTTATATCAATATTTCGGTATCTGTTAATATAGACTTCCGTAACGGAAGGTTGAAAAGATAACAAAAAAACCGCCCTGCAGGGACAGGGCGGCGCAAAGGTCCTCCGGGACGGGAAAAAGGCTCAGCCTTCCTCTTTCGGCCGTTCGATGCGAATGACCTGCGGCTCGCCGAAGAGATAACCTTCCGACTTGATCGAGGCGACCGCCCTGCGCACCGACTCTTCCGTCGTTGCGTGGGTGACGAGAATGATCGTCTGGTGGTGCGATGGCGCCAGATGCTGTTTGGAGCGCTGGACGATCGATTCCAGCGAGATGTTGTTTTCCGCCATGCGGGTTGCGACGCTGGCAAAGACACCGGTGCGGTCGAGCACCGTCAGGCGGATGAAATAGCCGCCCTCGTGGCTCTGCATCTGCGCCTTGCGGTAGGGCTCCAGCGTCGTTGCGGGATGGCCGAGCACCGGCACGCGCTGGGCGCCCGGCTGGCTCTTGGCGATATCGGCGATATCGCCAAGCACCGACGAGGCCGTGGCATTGCCTCCGGCGCCGGGGCCGACCATCAGCAGTTCGCCGAGCACGTCGGATTCGATCGCTACGGCATTGGTGACGCCGTCGACCTGGGCGATGACCGAATCGACCGGCACCATGGTGGGATGGACGCGCTGCTCGATGCCGGTATCGGTGCGCTGGGCAACGCCTAAGAGCTTGATGCGATAACCGAGCTCGGCGGCAGCGTGGATATCCTCGATCGAGATATTGGTGATGCCTTCGAGATAGATGTCGTCGGCCGCGATCTGATTGCCGAAGGCGAGCGTCGTCAGGATGGAAAGCTTGTGGGCCGTGTCGTTGCCCTCGATATCGAAGGCCGGATCAGCCTCGGCATAACCCAGCCGCTGCGCTTCCTTGAGGCATTCGGCGAAAGAAAGTCCCTCCTTCTCCATCTTGGTCAGGATGTAATTGCAGGTGCCGTTCATGATGCCATAGATGCGCGAGACGGAATTGCCCGTCAGCGATTCACGCAGCGCCTTGATGACCGGGATGCCGCCGGCGACTGCCGCCTCGAAGTTCAGCAGCGACCCCTTCTCCTCGGCGATCGTTGCAAGCTCGACGCCGTGATAGGCAAGCAGCGCCTTGTTGGCTGTCACCACATGGAGACCACGCTGGAGTGCGGCGCGCACGGAGATGTTGGCAGCTCCTTCGGCGCCGCCCATCAGCTCGACGAAAACGTCGATATCGCCTTTTTCGGCAAGCTCTTCCGGCCGGTCGAACCAGGTGACGGCGGAAAGATCGATGCCGCGGTCCCTCGCCTTGTCACGCGCGGAGACCGCCGTGATGGTGATCGGACGTCCGCAGGTGACGGCAAGCTCGTTGCTTTTCTGCTGAATGATGCGGACAAGCGAGGCGCCAACGGTGCCCAAGCCCGCAATGCCGATTTTGAGGGCATCTGCCATGGATCGATCCTGAAATGTCTGTGTGGTGGCAGCCGCATGACGCGGCTGCCCAACGGTTGGATTAGCGGTGTGCGTTCAGCGAGATGACGTTGTGCATTGTCTCGTCAGCCGTCGACATGAACTTCTTGATGTTGCGCGCAGCCTGGCGGATACGGTGTTCGTTCTCGACAAGTGCCAGACGGACGTAGTCGTCGCCCATTTCGCCGAAGCCGATGCCCGGGGCAACGGCGACGTCGGCCTTCTCGACCAGGAGCTTGGAGAATTCCAGCGAACCGAGGTGACGGAACTTTTCCGGGATCTTCGCCCAGGCGAACATGGTGGCAGCCGGCGGCGGCACGTCGAACCCGGCCTTGCCGAAGCTTTCGACCATGACGTCGCGGCGGCGCTTATAGACGTTGCGGACTTCCGCAATGTCGGAGCCGTCGCCGTTCAGCGCGTGCGTCGCCGCCACCTGGATCGGCGTGAAAGCGCCGTAGTCGAGATAGGACTTGACGCGAGTGAGCGCCGCGATCAGCCGCTCGTTGCCGACGGCAAAGCCCATGCGCCAGCCGGGCATGGAGAAGGTCTTCGACATTGAGGTGAACTCGACGGTCACGTCCATTGCGCCCGGCACTTCGAGAACCGACGGCGGCGGAGAGCCGTCGAAGTAGATCTCCGAATAGGCAAGGTCGGAAAGCACGATGATGTCGTGCTTTTTCGCAAAGGCGATGACGTCCTTGTAGAAATCGAGAGTCGCGACAAAGGCTGTCGGATTCGAGGGGTAGTTGAGGATCAGCGCTAAGGGCTTCGGGATCGAATGCTTGACGGCACGTTCCAGTGGTTCGAAGAAGCTCGCATCCGGCTCCACCGACATGGAACGGATCACGCCGCCCGCCATCAGGAAGCCGAAGGCGTGGATCGGATAGGTGGGGTTCGGGCAAAGGATCACGTCGCCAGGCGCGGTGATTGCCTGCGCCATGTTGGCAAAGCCTTCCTTCGAGCCCAAGGTGGCGACCACCTGCGTATCCGGGTTGAGCTTGACGCCGAAACGACGGGCGTAATAGGCGGCCTGGGCGCGGCGCAGGCCCGGAATGCCCTTGGAAGAGGAATAACGATGCGTGCGCGGATCCTGCACGACCTCGCACAGCTTGTCGACGATCGACTGGGGAGTGGGAAGGTCGGGGTTTCCCATGCCGAGATCGATGATATCGGCGCCGCCCGCTCGCGCGCTTGCTTTCAAACGGTTGACCTGTTCGAAAACATAAGGCGGCAAACGCCGGACTTTGTGAAACTCTTCCATCTCATTCCCCATGGAAAGGCGGCATTTCGGGCCGCAGTCGAAGTTCGTTCCGTCTCCCGGCGGCTGCGACACGAACTTCAGAATCGCAACGCCGTATTCATCAGACCCAAGCGACGCGGCAAATCTTTGACGGAAAGGCCGCATAACGCGCTTTATCGGGAAAATTGTATCTTCCGATCCATCCGGAAGGCTTTGCGTCCAAATTGCCTGAAAGGCAAGGTCTATTTGGAGATTTCGGAAAGCGTATCAGTGCCGTGCTCGGCGGCGAGGCGCCGCATTTCGGCGACCTTGGCCTGATATTCGGCTTCCGAGATTGTGCCGGCCTTGCGCCGAGCGGAAAGTGCCGTCAGCTGATGCTGCAGTTCGGCAGCCTGCTCGTCGCTCATCTGGACGTTGGCGGCCGTCAGCGGCGCGCCGAAATTCGGATAGCCGTCCGGTGACTTCGCAAGGCCGCCTTCGACCGCCTCGCCCTTGGTGGCCGGCATGACGACGGCGGTCGGCGCCGCTCGCTTGGCAGCGGCAGCGGCCTTTTGTTCCGCCGTCAGATTGCATCCGGCAAGGGCCACCGCCGCCGCGGCGCAGATCAGTGCGGTGCGGTTGAAGGTTGCGATGCGCCGAATGCCGTTCTTCGTCATGCCTCAAATCCAGTTTTGACTGCTTCGACTGTTAAATTTGTCGCAGCCACAAAGCAATAGCATGAGCCGATGCGGGTGGAACTTGTTTTCTCGTTCGATCACGATGTACAACGAACGGATAAAAAGAGTGGTGCTGCCGCCGGAGGAAATGGTGACCGACAGCAAGCAGGAGAATGGCGGCAAGGCCGGCTTCGACGCGACCGATCTCGATCCCTATCTGTTGAAGGATCCTGAGGCCATGGCGATGAATTTCGCCCGGGCGCTCGAAAATCTCGGACAAGCAGCGTCTGCCTGGCTTGCGCCGCGCGAACGCGGCGAGATCACCGAAAGCACCGTCGATCCGATGACCGACATGGTCAAGACGCTTTCCAAGGTCACCGAATACTGGATTTCCGATCCGCGCCGCACCTTCGAGGCACAGACGCAGCTAATGTCCTCGTTCTTCGGCATCTGGATGCGCTCGATGCAGCGAATGCAGGGCGATCCCACACCTGCCGAGCCGGACACCCGCAAGGACAAGCGCTTCTCGGACGAGGACTGGCAGAAGAATCCGTTCTTCGATTTTCTCCGCCAGGTCTATTTCGTCACCACCGACTGGGTGGAAAAGATGGTGTGGGAGACCGATGGCCTCGACGAGCACACCAAGCACAAGGCCGGCTTCTACGTGAAGCAGATCACGGCAGCGCTTTCGCCGACCAACTTCATCGCCACCAATCCGCAGCTCTACCGCGAGACGATCGCGACCAGCGGCGCCAATCTGGTGCGCGGGATGAAGATGCTGGCCGAGGATATCGCCGCCGGACATGGCGACCTTCGTCTTCGCCAGACCGACATGACGAAATTCGCCGTCGGCCGCGATATGGCGCTGACACCAGGCAAGGTGATCGCCCAGAACGACATCTGCCAGATCATCCAGTACGAGGCTTCGACTGAAACCGTGCTGAAGCGGCCGCTGCTGATCTGCCCGCCCTGGATCAACAAGTTCTATATTCTCGACCTCAACCCGCAAAAATCCTTCATCAAATGGTGCGTCGACCAGGGTCAGACGGTCTTCGTCATTTCCTGGGTCAACCCGGATGCGCGCCACGCCGAGAAGGACTGGACGGCCTATGCCCGCGAAGGCATCGATTTCGCGCTTGATACAATCGAGAAAGCGACCGGCGAGAAGGACGTCAACGCCGTCGGCTACTGCGTCGGCGGTACGCTGCTGGCCGCGACACTGGCGCTGCATGCCAGGGAGAAGAACAAGCGCATCAAGACCGCGACACTCTTCACCACCCAGGTCGATTTCACCCATGCCGGCGACCTCAAGGTCTTTGTCGACGAGGAGCAGCTTGAATCGCTCGAAGAGCATATGCAGGCGGCCGGCTATCTCGACGGCACGAAGATGTCGATGGCCTTCAACATGCTGCGCGCCTCGGAACTGATCTGGCCTTATTTCGTCAACAACTACCTCAAGGGCCAGGATCCCCTGCCCTTCGACCTCTTGTTCTGGAACGCCGATTCGACCCGCATGGCGGCGGCAAACCATGCCTTCTATCTGCGCAATTGCTATCTCAACAATGCGCTGACGCAGAACGAGATGATCCTCGATGGCAAGCCCGTGTCGCTGAAGGACGTGAAGATCCCGATCTATAATCTCGCCACCCGCGAGGATCACATCGCACCTGCCAAGTCAGTCTTCCTCGGCAGCCGGTTCTTCGGCGGCAAGGTGGAATTCGTCGTGACCGGCTCGGGACATATCGCCGGCGTCGTCAACCCGCCCGATAGGAAGAAGTATCAATTCTGGACGGGCGGCCCGGCCAAGGGCGACTACGAGATCTGGCTCGACCAGGCGACGGAGACTCCAGGATCATGGTGGCCGCATTGGCAGGCCTGGATCGAGACGCATGACGGCAGACGCGTGCCTGCCCGCAAACCCGGCGGCGATGCGTTGAACGCGATCGAGGAAGCGCCGGGAAGTTATGTGATGGAGCGCGCCTGAGAAGCCCCACGCATCTCTTTTTGAGACATCGTGAGAAACTGCAACGCCGCGTAAACAAATTAGAAACCATAATTCGTCATCCTTGCGAGACAGTCGGACGTCGTGGATGGTCTAAATTCGGCCCATTTGCGCCTGTACCGGCCCCGGCGAAGTTAAGTCAGTCAGTGCCGCCGGCCTGCGTAGCGAGTTTGAAAGACGAGTGTAGTATGGCGTGTGCGGTCGGGACGTTCGATGACGTCACCCTTCTTGGCGGATCCGCTTTCCGTTGGCGCAGATCTCGCGGTTTCCTTTACGGTGTTGTCGGCGCCGGATTTCTGACCTCCACATGGCTGATCGCGACCTTCGCGACGATGCACTCGATAGCCACTCCCTTTTCTCCGTCCGATCGCCTGGCACAGGTCGGCACTGCGCCGAAGGTGGCTCCGTCAACGCGCCATGAGCGCCTGATCCATGTCGGCAAGGCCGACCGGCTGGCCGCCTTCGATGCGAAGCCCAAGGTACCGCTGACGGCGAGCCTCATTCAATTCCATGCCGAAAAGACCGCCGCCGCTGCAACGGCGCTCGCGGTTCTCGCCAAAAACAATCGGCTCGCCATGGCTGCCGAGCAGCCGGTCGTGGCCGCGATTTCCGACAGCGTCAAATTCCGCAAGGACGATGTGATCGCGCCAACGCCGGTCGAGCTCGCCTCGGCAGAGACGGAAGAAGACGACGGCAACCGGATCATCGTTCCCTCGAAGGAGGCCGTCGCCGCAGCCGAACTCCCGGCCCTGCTTGCGCTTGCCGATGCCGGATCCCGGCAAATCGCACCGGCTCCGGTTGAGCCAACCACACCTCCTGTCAGAACGGCCTCCATTCCCGCATCGGAACCTGCACCGGTGGTCGTTGCTGCCGCCGACGACGCGCCACCCTTCGATCTCGTGCTGGCGCCGGACGAAGGTTCCGTGCCGCTGCCAATGGCACGTCCTGATGGCCTGATCGGCAAACCGGCGCTGGCCGCCAAGGGCTCGCAGCGTTCTGGCGAGCCTGCGCTTGCCTATGCCCAGCCGAATTCGCCGATCGAGGATGACGAGGACGACGCAGTGCCGCGCTACGACAAGCCGGTCTTCTCGCCGAAGCTGCGCGCAGGCGTGGCGATCTACGACATCGAAAACAGCACTGTCTATCTGCCGAATGGCGAGCGGCTCGAGGCCCATTCCGGGCTCGGCAAGATGCGCGACAACCCGCGTTTCGTGAACAAGAAGATGCGCGGACCGACGCCGCCGCACACCTATGTCCTCACCATGCGCGAGAGCCTTTTCCATGGCGTCGAAGCGCTGCGGCTGACGCCGGTCGAGGGTTCGGACGCCATCTATGACCGTGTCGGCCTGCTGGCTCACACCTACATGCTCGGCAAGAACGGCGATTCCAACGGCTGTGTCTCCTTCAAGGACTACCGTCGTTTCCTCGCCGCCTACAAGCGCGGCGACATCAAGCAGCTCGTGGTGGTTCCTCGGCTGAACAACAAACCGTCTTCGACCTTTGCGTCGCTGTTTTCGCGACGCAGCTGAGGATTGGAGAGCGCACTGCCGCTTGTCCGGCAGCGGACGTTACTTCAACCAGGCTGCGATTCGCTCCACCGCCTCAGCGATCTCAGCTTCCGAGCCCGCATAAGACAGACGCAACGTTCGATTTCCCTCCAGCGGATCGAAATCCAGACCGGGCGTTGCGGCGACGTCGATTTCCGCGAGCATGCGTTTGGCAAAGCCCATGGTGTCATTGGTGAAGCGGGTGACGTCCAGATAGGCGTAGAAGGCGCCGTCCATCGGCGACGCGATCGAAAATCCGATCTGTGGCAGTCGCCGCATCAGCAAGTCGCGGTTGGCGGCATAGCTCGCCTTATAACGATCGAGCTCGGCGCCGGCGCTCAGAGCGGCCGTGGCGGCGATCTGGGAGAGCTCGGGCGGCGAGATGTAGAGGCTCTGCGCCACCCGTTCGATCGGCCGCACCAGGCGTTCCGGCAGCACCATCCAGCCGATTCGCCAACCGGTCATGCAGTAATATTTGGAGAAGGAGTTGATGACGATCGCCTCGTCGGTTAGTTCCAGCGCGCTCGCCTCCTCGCCGGCGAAGGTCAGCCCGTGGTAGATTTCATCGGAGATGAAGGCGATGGAATAGGCGGCACAGTAATCCGAAAGCGCCTTCAGCCCATCGCGGCCGGTCACCGTGCCGGTCGGGTTGGCGGGGCTCGCGAGCAGCACGCCTTTCAGCGTCATGCCGCTTTCCTTCTGCGCCGCTTCGAGGCTTTGCGGCGTCAGGGTGAAATGGGTCTCGGCCGTTACGGGCACTTCGAGGACCTTCAGACCCAGCGCACCGAGGATATTGCGATAGGCGGGATAACCGGGTCTTGCGATCGCCACCGCATCGCCGGCATCGAAGAGCGACAGGAAGGCGAGATTGAAGCCCGCCGAGGAACCGGTGGTGATGGCGATACGCGTGGGATCGATCTCCAGGCCGTGGCGATCCTTGTAGTGCCAGGCGAGCGCCGATTTCAGCCGCGCCGTTCCCAGCGCATCGGTATAACCGATCCGGCCTTCGGCAAGGGCTGTGCGAGCCGCTTCGAGTGCCGCTTGAGGTGCCGGATGCGAGGGCTGACCGACCGCCATCGAGATCACGGGATGGCCGCTCGCCCGCCGTTTCGTCGCCTCCGCCAAGACGTCCATGGCGTGAAAAGGTTCGACTTCGCTGCGTTTCGATATGGAAAACAAGATCGTTTCTCGCTCGGCTTCTTCAGTGACGGCCCGACAATTGCCGCATTAATCGGCTCATCACAATCCCGCGAGGGCCGCGCGGGGATGAAAAATTCCGGTTTGAGCAGAACCAAACGCACCGTACCTTGACGCGACGCATTCAAGTCCATTAACCCGGCGACGGTCTTCTCGACAAAGAGATGACCACACCGCCGATGACGAGGATATCATGGCATTCTTCCCGAAGACCTTCACCGCACTGGCGCTTGCCGCATCGATCGCCCTTCCGCTTCCGGCGGCAGCGCTCGACGACCAGCAGAAGAAGGAGTTCGGCGAATTCATCAAGCAATACCTGATCGAGAATCCCGAGATCATGCTCGAAGTCCAGGATGCGCTGCAGAAGAAGCAGGAAGCCCAGCGCCTGGTGAAGGCCAATATGGCGATCGAAGAGAACACCACCGACATCTTCGATTCGAAGAACGACGTCACGCTCGGCAATCCCAAGGGCGATGTCACTGTCGTCGAATTCTTCGATTATAATTGCAGCTACTGCCGTCATGCGCTTCCCGACATGCAGGCCATGCTGAAGAAGGACAAGAACGTCCGTTTCGTCCTCAAGGAATTCCCGATCCTCGGGCCGGATTCCGTCGCCGCCCACAAGGTGGCCGATGCCTTCCGCAAGCTGGCACCGGAGAAATATGCCGATTTCCACGTCGCCCTTCTCGGTACCGAAGGCCGTGCCTCTGACGAAACAGCGATCGCGGTCGCCGCTTCGCTCGGCGTCAAGGAGGACAAGATCCGCGCCGAGATGGCAAAGAGCCCGAATGACGGAATCGTCCAGGCGACCTACCAGCTCGCCTCCACTCTCGGCATCAGCGGCACGCCGTCCTATGTGATCGGCAACGAATTGGTGCCGGGCGCCGTCGGGCTCGACGATCTCGAAGCCAAGGTCAAGAACATGCGCAGCTGCGGCAAGACCGCCTGCTGAGCAAATCAAAACGCGTCGCAATCTTTCAGTTTGCGCCCCTCGCGCTTTAGATATTTATGTTTGCGCATGTCGTTGTCGCAAAACCGCTGCACACTTTTGCGCGACATGCTTGAGCTCCCGGCAGCCCATCAAATCGCCAAAATCGAAGTGTTTCAACCATGTGGACAAATGTGGCGCGATTGCCGCTGGCTAATCCGTAAGGGCTTTCATTCAGCCTTCGCGGAGTCTATAGGTTGCCGTCGTACATTTTACGGAACATTCGATGACGCAAACGATTTTTGTCCTGAACGGGCCCAACCTGAACATGCTGGGTAAACGAGAGCCCGGCATTTATGGCGGCAAGACGCTCAAGGACATCGAGGCAGATTGCAAGGCCGCAGGCCGCGAACTCGGCCTCGATATCGACTTCCGCCAGAGCAACCACGAAGGCACGCTCGTCGACTGGTTCCATGAGGCGGACGAAAAGGCCGTCGGCGTTGCCATCAATGCAGGCGCCTATACGCATACATCGGTCGCGCTGCATGATGCGATCCGCGCTATTTCCATTCCCGTCGTCGAGCTCCACATATCCAACGTGCATGCACGGGAAGAATTCCGCCACAAGTCGATGATCGCGCCGGCATGCAAAGGCGTGATCTGTGGCTTCGGGCCTCACAGCTACATCCTGGCGCTCCACGCGCTGAAGAACATCACGGCATAAGAAGAAGACAGGGCAACACCATGGCTGAAAAGAAATCGGGTATCGACCAGGCACTGATCCGCGATCTCGCCAATATTCTCAACGAAACGGATCTGACGGAGATCGAAGTCGAGCAGGATGACCTGCGCATCCGCGTTTCGCGCGCCGGCACGCCGCAATATGTCCAGGCGCCGATCGCGGCACCGGCTTTTGCCGCGCCCGCTGCTGCGGCAGCCGCAGCCGCACCTGCCGCAGCTCCCAGCCGCAACCCGGCCAATGTCGTCAATGCACCGATGGTGGGCACCGTCTACATGGCGCCGGCTCCGGGCGCGCGTCCGTTCATCGAAGTCGGCGCAACCGTCAAGGAAGGCCAGACGCTGATCATCATCGAAGCGATGAAGACGATGAACCAGATCCCTTCGCCGAAATCGGGCAAGGTAACCGAGATCCTCGTCGATGACGGACATCCCGTCGAATACGGCCAAGCCCTCGTCGTCATCGAATAGGCCCATGCCCATGATTTCGAAAATCCTCATCGCCAATCGCGGGGAAATCGCCCTTCGCGTGCTCCGGGCCTGCAAGGAGCTCGGCATCGCCTGCGTCGCGGTTCATTCCACCGCCGACGCGGATGCCATGCATGTGCGCCTTGCCGACGAAAGTGTCTGCATCGGCCCGCCCTCCTCGCGCGAGAGCTATCTCAACATCCACCAGATCGTCGCCGCCTGCGAGATCACCGGCGCTGATGCCGTGCATCCGGGCTACGGCTTTCTGTCGGAGAATGCCAAGTTCGCCGATATCCTCGAAGCTCACGGCATCACCTTTATCGGGCCGACGGCGGACCATATCCGCATCATGGGCGATAAGATCACCGCGAAGACGACGGCACTGGAACTCGGCATTCCCGTCGTTCCGGGCTCGGACGGCGAAGTGAAGACCGAAGAGGATGCGCTGAAGACAGCCGCCGAAATCGGCTATCCCGTGCTGATCAAGGCAACGGCCGGCGGCGGCGGACGCGGCATGAAAGTCGCCAAGAGCGAGGCCGACGTGATCGAGGCCTGGTCGACGGCGCGCACGGAAGCGGCGGCCGCCTTCGGCAATGAAGCCGTCTATATGGAAAAATATCTCGGCAAACCGCGCCACATCGAAATCCAGGTGTTCGGCGATGGCGAAGGCAATGCCATCCATCTCGGCGAGCGTGACTGCTCGCTGCAGCGGCGCCATCAGAAGGTCTGGGAAGAGGCGAATTCGCCGGCGCTCAACGTCGAGCAGCGCATGAAGATCGGCCAGATCTGCGCCGACGCCATGAAGAAGCTGAAATATCGCGGTGCCGGCACGATCGAATTCCTCTATGAGAATGGCGAATTCTATTTCATCGAAATGAACACCCGCCTGCAGGTGGAGCATCCGATAACGGAAGCGATCACCGGCATCGACCTGGTGCATGAGCAGATCCGCGTCGCTTCCGGCGGCGGTCTCTCGGTGACGCAGGACGAAGTGCATTTTTCCGGTCACGCCATCGAGTGCCGCATCAATGCCGAGCACCCGCGCACCTTCGTGCCCTCACCCGGCACGATCACGCATTTCCACGCGCCGGGCGGCCTTGGCGTGCGCATCGATTCCGGTGCCTATCAGGGCTACAAGATCCCCCCCTATTACGACAGCCTCATCGGCAAGCTGATCGTGCACGGCCGTACCCGCGTCGAATGCATGATGCGCCTTCGCCGGGCGCTCGACGAATTTGTCGTCGACGGCATCAATACGACGCTGCCGCTGTTCCAGGATCTCGTCTCCAACCAGGATATCGCCAACGGCGACTACGACATCCACTGGCTGGAACACTACCTCGCCAACACACCGGCGGCATAGGACGGGAATGGCAGGATCGCGCAGGAAGTCACCAGGCATCACCCCTGAAATTCTCCTGCGCGCCTATTCCATCGGCCTCTTCCCGATGGCCGAATCCGCCGACGACCCGGAGATCTTCTGGGTCGAGCCGGAACTGCGCGGCGTGCTGCCGCTCGACCATTTCCATGTGTCGAAGAGCCTTGCCAAGACGGTGCGCAAGAAATCCTTCGAGATCCGTTTCGATCACGCGTTCGATGAGGTCATCGCGGCCTGTGCGGAGGAAACATCCGGGCGCCCGAGCACCTGGATCAACAGGACGATCAGATCACTTTATTCGACGCTCTTCGACATGGGCCATGCCCATACGGTCGAAGCCTGGGAGGGCGATGAGCTGGTCGGCGGCCTCTACGGCGTCTCGCTCGGCTCGGCCTTCTTCGGCGAAAGCATGTTTTCGCGCCGGACGGATGCCTCGAAGATCTGCCTCGTCCATCTCGTCGACCGGCTGCGGGAAAGGGGCTTCACCCTGCTCGACACCCAGTTCACCACCGAGCACCTGAAGACGTTCGGGGCGATCGACGTTCCGAAGGCCGACTATGCCGTGATGCTTTCTGCAGCGATGGAGTCGCCGCACCTTAAGTTTTAATCGCGATCAATTCGTCCATGCGTTGATTTATCAGCCGATTTGGCTAGGTTTGCAAAATGCAACGGGGGATAGAATTTTGAAACGATATTTTGCAGCCGCGATCCTTTTGACCTTGTTTGCCGGTCAAGCCGGCGCACGCCCATATCAGGACATGTTCCCGAACAGGACCGATTTTTCCGACGCGGAAAAGCCGTTGCTGGAGAAGCTTGATTTCCAGCAGGGCGTGATCAAGCTGCCTGAAGCCAAGGCAACGCTGAACGTGCCCGCCGACTTCTACTATCTCAGCCCTGCCGACACGAAGAGGGTGCTCGTCGACATCTGGGGAAATCCTCCGGCGGCGGCGGAGGGAACGATGGGGATGATCTTCCCGGCGAAATACGCACCGACCGATGTCGAGGCCTGGGGCTCAATCGTGGAATACAGCGCCGACGGCTACGTCTCGGATGTCGACGCCGCCACGACGAATTACGACGAATTGCTGCAAAACATCAAAGATTCCATCAGAGAAAACAACGTCGAACGCGAAAAGCAGGGTTTTCAGAAGATCACGCTTGTCGGCTGGGCTTCCACGCCGCACTACGACACATCGGCGCATGCCATGCATTGGGCGCGTGATCTGGTGTTCGGCGATGACACGCAGGCACAGCACACGCTGAACTATTCCGTGCGCGTGCTCGGCCGCCAGGGTGTATTCCAATTCGACTTCGTCGCCGGCCTCGCTCAGTTGAAGGAGATCGAGGACGTCATTCCGTCCGTCACCAAGCTCGTGCAGTTCGACAAGGGAATGGCCTATACCGACTACGTCGAAGGCGACAAGATCGCGGCCTATGGGATGGCGGGAATGATTGCTGCGGGCGCGGGCGCCAAGATTGCCGCCAAGGTGGGATTGCTGGCGCTCGCCCTCGCCTTCTTCAAAAAGGCCGGCGTCCTCGTCTTCATCGTGTTCGCCGGTGCGCTTCGCTTTGCCAAGGGCCTTTTCAGCAGGAACAAGACACCCACCGCATAGGCTCACCCAGGCTACTGCGTAATTCAACGTGTTACAGCGCCGCGCGTCTGAGAAGACCTGCGGCCCTGTAAGGCGTGATGAGAGGTGTTAGCGGGCTGTCGCCTTGGTGCCGTCAGGAGCCGGGACGTCCGAGGTCGTCTTGCAGTCTTTCAGCCAGACGTCGTAGATCGGGTGCTCGACGGCATTGAGGCCGGGGCTGGCGGCGAACATCCAGCCGGTGAAGATGCGGCGGATCTTGCGGTCGAGGGTGATCTCATCGACCTCGACGAAACCGTCGATCTTCTGCGCTTCCGACTGATCGCGCGAATAACAGGCCTTCGGTGTCACCTGCAGCGCGCCGAACTGTACCGTCTCATTGACATAGACGTCGAACGTCGTGATACGGCCGGTGATCTTGTCGAGACCGGAGAAGACGGCAACCGGATTTTCGATGCGTGCGGCATTTGCCGCAACTGGCGGAAGCAGGACCGAGAGCGCCAGCAGCGATCCGGCGGCACGCAGGACCTTGTTCCGCGTGAAGAGCGTCATGTGTACCCGTCTCCAGACATTTTCAGTTCACGGCCGCGGTCAAGCGCGGCCAACCTGCGGGTAAAGGTCAATTGTGGCCAAAAGCCGGGTCTTGGGATCGCCCGGTCGGGCCGTCTCAGTTGCCCGGCGTCCAGGCGTCATAATCGCCGGTGACGCGCGGACGTTCGCCCGGAACGGCGATGGAGCCAGGCGGACGATAGGCCTGCGGCGAACCGGTATGGTTGGGACGATGTGCCTTCTGCCATTCCTTGGCGACGTAGGTTTCTTTGGACGGGGGAACATCGGTGCGATGATGCATCCAGCCATGCCAGCCCGGCGGAATGGCGGAGGCTTCGGCATAACCCTTGTAGATCACCCAGCGCTTCGGCAGACCGTAGGAAGACATGCCGCCTTCGTAGTAGACGTTGCCGAATTCATCCTCGCCGACGCGCTTGCCAAAACGCCAGGTCGCAAAACGCGTGCCCATCGTCTGACTGTTCCACCAGGTAAAGGTCTGAACCAGAAGATTCCACATGTCTTTTCCTTGTGCCCGCCAGATGCGAGCCAAACCAGAATTCGTTTCCTCGCTTATGCCGTCGCCAAGCCGAATTGTCCAGCGATTCCACGACAGCCACGGGTCATTTCAAAGCCATCTTGAAGCCCAGATGCGAGGGCTTGAAGCCCAGCCTTTCATATAAACGATGGGCATCCTTGCGTATCGCATTCGAGGTCAACGCTACCCGCCCGATACCGCGGCCTTTTGCCTCGGCAATGGCGAATTCGATCATCAGCGCGCCGACCCCCTGCCCGCGCATATCGGCGCGTGTCTGCACCGCCTCGATAATCATCGCCGAGGAGCCGCAGCCGGTGAGCGAAGTCGTCACCATCGTCTGGAACGTGCCGACGACCTCGCCACCGCGCTCTGCGACGTAAAGCGCCTGGTCGGGCGAAGCCTCGATGACGGCGAAGGCCCTGAGATAATCCGGGAAGGCTTCAGCTTCCGTGGTATCGCCATGACCGCCGAGCGCATCGGCCGAAAACATAGCCACCAGCGCCGGCAGGTCGTCCCTGCGAGCTTCACGGATATTCAAATCTTGTGGCATCAAACTTTTCTACCTATGTAAAAATCGGACGATGATTGTTGCGGAAGGAAAAAAGACGGATGTTCTTGAGCGATATCCGTGAGGTCAGATACTCCGCCAGGGATATTCGGCTTAGAATTGCACTATCAACACTGGTGATAATTGTCTTCGGCTTCGGGATTTTCGACAGGACTTTGAATTCGTTTTTCCTGTCCCTCCTCTGTGGGCCGCCAATTGCGTACTACCTATTTTGCAATCTTTATGTCCTGATCTTTTCATCCAATAAGACGATTATTGCGATAGGCCCAAATGGCTTCAAAGATCTTCGGCTAATGCAAGAATTAATTCCGTGGCCGGCAGTCGCACGCATCGAGGCGGCGGCACCCACGCTGGCGCAAAGGATTTTGCGAACAATTTTTCTCGTTCTGGGCAACCTGTTGTCCGCATCGCCGGGAACGGACGCAGAAGGCACCGGAGATACAATCGCTGTCTGGTGCCGACCAGACGGCATTCAGGGTCGCAAACCGGTGTTCTCACTATTCCATACCGCAAGTGCGACGAATGAACTTAGGCAACTGCGCATCGAAACGACTGGTCGTCTTACCGTCAGCGGGGAGCGACTGATGCAACTGCTCCAGACCTACCACACCCACCACAACAGGGCATTCAACGATACAGGCGCTTAACCCACCAAGCGCTTCTCCAACACCAATGCCGGAATGCCGGATTGCTCGGCTCCGCTATTCTCGTTGCGGCCGACCTCGGTGAAGCCGTGCGAGAGATAGAAGGCGATCGCCGCTGCATTCTGCGGTTCGACTTCGAGACGCATGATCTCCGCATCGGGGAAGCAGGTTTCGAGCTCGGCGAAGATATCGCGGCCGATGCCCTGGCGCTGCAGCGCCGGCCTGACATAGAGGAGATGCAGCATGACCGTCTTCGTCAGTGCCTGCGACATTGCCGCATAACCCATGCCGCCGATATTGCGGCCGTCGTCGGCAACGAGGAATTCGGCATCCTTTCGCACGAGGCGCGCCTTCAGCGCCGCCGGCGAAAAGAGATGGATGATCAGATCCTCCACCCTGGCTCTGCCATGCAGGCCGTCATAGGTGGCGTGAAAGCTCTCCGCCAGCAGGGCGCGCACCTTCTCCAGGTCGCGCTCGCCGGCAGTGCGGACGAAATACACCGCTTATTCCTCGATGCCGAGCTTCGCCTTGACGAGGGCCTGGACAGCCTGCGGATTGGCCTTGCCGCCGGTCGCCTTCATCACCTGGCCGACGAACCATGCCGCCATGGTCGGCTTCGCCTTGACCTTTTCGACCTGATCGGGATTGGCGGCGATGATCTCGTCCACGGCCTTTTCGATCGCGCCGGTATCGGTCACCTGCTTCATGCCGCGCGCCTCGACGATCTCGGCGGGATCGCCGCCCTCGGTGAGCACGATCTCGAAGAGATCCTTGGCGATCTTGCCGGATATGGTTCCCGCCTTGATGAGATCGATGATGGCGCCGAGCTGGGCCGGCGAAACCGGCGTCTGCTCGATGTCCTTGCCGGTGCGGTTCAGGGCGCCGAGCAGATCGTTGATCACCCAGTTTGCCGCCATCTTGCCGTCACGGCCCGCGGCGACTGCTTCGTAATAGTCGGCAATCGCCTTCTCGGAAACGAGCACCGAAGCATCATAGATCGACAGGCCGAGATCGCGCACGAAGCGCTCCTTCTTGTCGTCAGGCAGTTCCGGCAGATCGGCTTCGAGCGCCTTGACGAAGGCATCGTCGAATTCGAGCGGCAGCAGATCCGGATCGGGGAAATAACGATAGTCGTGCGCATCCTCCTTGGAGCGCATCGAGCGCGTCTCGCCCTTGTTCGGATCGAAGAGGCGGGTCTCCTGATCGATCTTGCCGCCTTCCTCCAGAATGCCGATCTGGCGACGGGCTTCATATTCGATCGCCTGGCCGATGAAGCGGATGGAGTTGACGTTCTTGATCTCGCAACGCGTGCCGAAATCCGCGCCCGGACGGCGGACAGAAACGTTGACGTCGGCGCGCATCGAACCTTCGTCCATGTTGCCGTCGCAGGTGCCGAGATAGCGCACGATCGAGCGCAGCTTGGTCATATAGGCCTTGGCCTCGTCGGACGAGCGCATGTCGGGCTTGGAGACGATCTCCATCAGTGCGACGCCGGAACGGTTCAGATCGACATAGGACATGGTCGCGTGCTGGTCGTGCATCGACTTGCCGGCATCCTGCTCCAGATGCAGGCGCTCGATGCCGATCTCGATATCTTCGAACTGGCCCTGGCGGTCCGGCCCGAGCGAAATGACGATCTTGCCCTCGCCGACGATCGGATCCTTGAACTGCGAGATCTGATAGCCCTGCGGCAGGTCAGGATAGAAATAGTTCTTGCGATCAAAGAGGGAGCGCTTGTTGATCTGGGCTTTCAGGCCGAGGCCGGTGCGAACAGCCTGCTTGACGCATTCCTCGTTGATGACGGGCAGCATGCCGGGCATGGCGGCGTCGACCAGCGAGACGTTCGAATTCTGCGGCTTGCCGAATTCCGTCGAGGCGCCGGAGAAGAGCTTCGAATTGGACAGCACCTGGGCATGGACTTCCATGCCGACGATGATTTCCCAGTCGCCGGTGGCGCCGGGGATGAAGCGTTTCGGATCAGGCGTGCGGACGTCGACAAGGGTCATCTGATGCTCTTTGCAGGCTGTTCTTTTCCACTGGTGAGGTAAAGGAAATGGCGTGCCGGTGCAAGGCTTTCGCCGTGGTCCGCATCGCCGTTTTGCCGTTCGTTAACGGAGCCACGGTAGGGTTCCCCGATGACGACGATCGATATTATCAAATCGGCCTTGCTGTTTCTGGCGCTGAACCTCTTGGTGTTCTCGATCTATTTCATGGACAAGCAGGCGGCGCGCCACGGCAGGCGGCGCATCAGCGAGCGCACGCTTCTCATCCTTGCGCTGATCGGCGGCAGCCTTGGCGCGCTGGCTGCACAGCAGTTGCTGCGGCACAAGACGAGAAAGGAGCCGTTCCGGTCAATCCTGGCGGCGATCCTGATCCTGCACGGCGCACTGATTGCTGTGCTGACCTTCTTGCCGCAATGGAGCCCTCTCCTTCTTTAGGATTTTTGAAGCATCAAAATTCCAGCCCATACCCACCTTGGCTATCCGAAACGAGCTGTTTCGTCAGTCCAACGGAGGGCACGTCACGGTCGAGCTTCGGATTGTAGGCAACCGAGAGCCAATGAATGCTGTAGCCGTGCTTCTGGAAGAAGCCGATCGCTTCGCTATTGCCGGAATGGGTCTGCATCGCCGCCTTCTCGAGGCCCTGATCGGCGATCTCCTTTTCGATGCGGACGAGAAGGGCCGAACCAAGGCCCTGACGGGTGAAGGCGGGATCGATCCAGAAATCCGAGATGGTTTCGTCCAATCCCTCGCGCGCCGCCCAGCCTGCGACCTGGCCGTTCTGCTCGACGACGGTGATGGTCAACCAGTCGTTTTCCACGAAGTTCCGAAAGGCGTTGCGCGCTGCATCGATCATCGCGTCCGATTCGCCGATCGACGCCATCGCATTTTGCCAGGCCCTGAGCCCGATCTCGCTCAATAGCTCCGCTTCACCGTCGCGGGCATTGCGAATGTGGATCAACGACACCTCCGCGTTACCCCTCAACTAGACCATTGAGTCGCGGAATTTACCAGTACCTCCAAGGGGATGATCGGCCAAAACTAAGGTTTTCGACTGGTTTTGACCTGAGACCACGCTCTTGACCGAATTTTCCGGGCTGAATAATAAACCTTATCGAGGTGTTTTATGTTGAGCCTGCCTGAGACCCGGTAAAGGCCCTGCCCGCAAGTTCGCTTGCGCGCATGGGCCCGAAAAAACGAAGCCCTGACGTTCGAATGAGCGCCAGATCGTTTTTGTGCGCCCTGCCGGGCGCGACACCGGATCTCAACACATGGACATTTCTCGCACGGAGCAGCGCATCCTGCATCTCATGGCCCAGGGCGGCCGCATTGAAATTACCCGCGACGACGACAGGAAGATCGAGGCGGTCAGTTGCTTCACCCGCGACGGCTGGCTCTATCCCGGCGTCGACCTCGATCTCTTCCGCAGGCTGAAGCGGCTAAGGGCAATCAAGTCCTCAGGCGGCCAGCCCTACCGGATCACCGAAAGGGGGCTGAGGCTGGTCAGGTCGCAGCTGAACAACAGGTAATAGTGGCACCCCTGATCGCGTCTCGAACGGGCGCGGTCAGGGGTATCGCCTCAAGCCTTTGCAGCGAGTTCCGTCCGCATCGCCGACCACTCGTCGGCCATCGAGCCCGTACCGCGCCTCTTGCCGGCGCGGCGATACCAGTAATCGGCATTCCAGTCATCGCCCTCGATGCGATGGCAAAGGGCGTGCCCCCAGTCGAACGGCTGTTCGCCTTCGTGGTGCTGGCAGATGTCGTGGACCGCCTGCCAATCCGCGCCCATGGTGAAACCGCCGGCAGCAAGGCGATCAACTGCCTCGATCAATTGCGCAAGATCCTGTTTCGGCATGTGGCCTCCTCCCGGTTCCGGCTGTCAATTAGCCAACCATGCGGCAAACCCGACGGCGCCGTCCACTTCGTGGGCAGCAGCCGCTATCGGGATCGTTAGGTCCGTTACCACCACTTGGCCGGCGTAAACCGGCCGGCCGCCTGCTCGATGACATGGGCGGTCTTGAAGAGGGTTTCTTCATCGAAGGGTTTGCCGATCAGCTGCAGGCCGAGTGGCAGGCCCTTGTGGTCGAGGCCGGCCGGCACGGCGATGCCCGGCAGGCCCGCCATGTTGACCGTCACCGTGAAGATGTCGTTCAGATACATCTTCACCGGATCGGCGGCGAGGTTCTCATCGGCAACGCCAAAGGCAGACGACGGCGTTGCCGGTGTCAGGATGGCATCGACGCCGGCGTCGAAGGCAAGTTCGAAATCGCGCTTGATCAGTGTACGCACCTTCTGGGCACGGATGTAGTAGGCATCGTAATAGCCAGCCGACAGCACATAGGTGCCAATCATGATGCGGCGCTTGACTTCCTTGCCGAAGCCGGCGGCACGCGTCTTCTCATACATGTCGACAATATCCTTGCCGTCGACGCGCAGGCCGTAGCGCACGCCGTCGTAGCGTGCGAGGTTCGAAGATGCCTCGGCGGGAGCGACGATATAATAGGCCGGAAGGGCGTATTTTGTGTGCGGCAGCGAGATGTCGACGATCTCGGCGCCGGCATCCTTCAGCCAGGCGATACCCTGGCGCCAGAGGGTCTCGATCTCATCCGGCATGCCGTCGACACGGTATTCGTTCGGAATGCCGATCTTCATGCCCTTCAGCGACTGGCCAATCGCGGCTTCGTAATCCGGCACCGGCAGATCGACCGACGTCGTATCCTTTGCATCGACGCTTGCCATCGACTTCAAAAGAATCGCGGCATCGCGCACGTCGCGGGCGATCGGGCCCGCCTGGTCAAGCGAGGAGGCGAAGGCGACGGTGCCCCAGCGCGAGCAGCGGCCATAGGTCGGCTTGATGCCGACGGTGCCGGTAAAGGCGGCCGGCTGGCGGATCGAGCCGCCGGTATCGGTCGCCGTGGCGCCGGCGCAAAGATGCGCGGCGACGGCTGCTGCCGAACCGCCGGAGGAGCCGCCGGGCACGAGCTGCTGGTTGGAGCCTGCGGCACGCCAGGGATTGATCACCGCGCCGTAATGCGAGGTCTCGTTGGAGGAGCCCATGGCGAACTCATCCATGTTCAGCTTGCCGAGCATGACGGCGCCGTCATCCCAGAGGTTCTGCGTGACGGTCGATTCATAGCGAGGCTCGAAACCATCGAGAATATGGCTGCAGGCCTGGGTGTGAACGCCGACGGTGGCAAAGAGATCCTTGATGCCGAGCGGAATGCCTTCGAGCTCGCCTGCCTTGTCGGCAGCGATACGCTCGTCGGAGTTCTTCGCCATGACGCGGGCGAGATCCGGCGTGATCTTGATATAGGCGTTCAGCCGGCCATTGGCCGCATCGATCGCCGAGATATAGGCTTCGGTCAGCTCGATCGCGGTGATTTCCTTGGCGCGCAGCTTCTGGCGGGCTTCGGCAATGGTCAGGCTGGTGAGTTCGCTCATTGTGTTTTCGCTTCAGATCTGGAAATGGCAACAGGGTCGGAAAGAGGCCGCGAAGCCTTATTCGACGACTTTCGGCACCAGGAAAAAATTGTGGTCGGTGACGGGCGCATTGGCGACGATATCGGCTGCCTTGCTGCCGTCGGTCACCTCATCGGTCCGCTTCTTCATCGCCATCGGGGTAACCGACGTCATCGCCTCGACGCTGTCGACATTCACTTCGGAGAGTTGCTCGACGAAGCCAAGGATGCCGTTCAGCTCGCCGACCATGCGATTTGCCTCGTCCTCGGAGACGGCAATACGGGCAAGGCGGGCGACGCGCTTCACGGTGGCAAGATCGACGGACATGGCATTCTCCGGATAGGATTTTTCCTACCCGCTATAAAGGCCATGTCCGCCGTGTGCAACGGGATTTCGTCAGATCGACAGGCTCTCGGAAGGCTTGATCGCCTTCACATCCGTCTGCGATCCCTCCATGCCGGCAACGAATTTTTCGGCGGTCTGGTCGATGATCGGGAAGGTGCCGTAATGGCAGGGAATCGCGGTCTTGAAGTTGAAATAGCGCCGACAGGCAAGTGCTGCCACCGCGCCGC
Source organism: Rhizobium leguminosarum (assembly GCF_002953715.1). GTDB lineage: Bacteria > Pseudomonadota > Alphaproteobacteria > Rhizobiales > Rhizobiaceae > Rhizobium > Rhizobium leguminosarum_V. The sequence continues at coordinate 1,623,953 of NZ_CP025012.1, read as the reverse complement.
CCATGGTGAAGCGGTCGCCAATCGGCACGAAGCCGATATCAGGCTGGTGCAATTCGTTGATCAGCGCCATGTCGGAGAAGATGTCGGTATCGCCCATGGCAAGGATCGAGGCTTCGTCGTCGAAATGCAGCATCAGACCGTTGGCGTTGCCGAGCGCATGCGAGACGCCGTCCTCGGTGATCTGGGCGGAGGAGTGCAGCGCATTGGTGAAGGTTGCCGAGAAGCTGCCGAGCGCGATCGTGCCGCCGGTATTACCCATCTCGATCTTGTCGACGCCCTTGGAGCCGAGCCAGGCGGCGAGATCGGCATTGGCGAGAACGACGGCGCCGGTTTCCTTGGCGAGCGCCACGGTATCGCCGACATGATCGCCATGGCCATGCGTCAGCAGGATGTGGGTGATGCCTGCAGAAACATCCTTGATATCCTGGCCGGAAAAGGAGGCGTTATAGCTGAGGAATGGGTCGAGCAGGATCTTCGCCTTTGATGTCTCGATGCGGAAGGCGGAATGGCCGAGCCAGGTGATCTTCATGAAATGTCTCCTTTATTACGTGATGCAAAACCGGTTTCGATGCCACATCAAAGAATGAGAGCGTGATGTCATCCGAAAACCGCTCACACTTTTCGGCGTCATGCCCTAAGGACATATCTTATGCGGCCGCAAAGAAAAGCGGCGGCGACTTCAATTTGTTTTGACGGGATGAAACGGCGATGACGGTGCTGACTATCGAGGAAATGGCCGAGACGCTTGCCCCGCGACAGGCAATTGCCGGCCTTGATCTCGGCACCAAGACAATCGGGCTTTCGATGTCCGATCTCGGGCGGCGTTTCGCCACGCCGCGCACGGTGATCCGCCGCGTCAAGTTCACGATCGATGCGCAGGCGCTGCTGGACTTCGCACAATCGGAAAAGGTCGCAGGCTTTATCATCGGCCTGCCGATGAACATGGATGGATCAGCAGGCCCGCGCGTGCAGGCAACGCGCGCCTTCGTGCGCAACATGGAGCAGAAGACGGCGCTGCCCTTCGTCTATTGGGATGAGCGGCTTTCGACGGTTGCGGCCGAACGGACGCTGCTTGAAATGGACGTCTCGCGCGCCAAGCGGGCCGAACGGATCGATTCGGCCGCGGCAAGCTTCATCCTTCAGGGCGCGCTCGACAGGCTTTCCTTGCTGGCAAGGTCTGATGGAGATGAATTCAACGCCTGACGCGCCCTCCACCAGGCGATGATCGACTTTCGCTTCCGCAGGCCAAGGATGGCGAATACGACGAGGCTGTCCACCGCGATCGCGCGGGCCACGAGCGGCGGGATGGTCTCCGGCGGAATACCAAGCGCCTTGCCGTAAATCTCGAAGGTCAGGTCATGGACCTGCCGCGTGAACATGAAGATGCCGAAACTCATGTCGTAATAGGAGAGCCAATACCATCCGCCCAGAAAGACGATGGGGCCGGCCCAGAAGATCAGAAACCACCTCATGCGGCCTCTCCTCCATGCTTGCGCGCCACGGGCAGATCGAGGGAGACCAACCAAGTCGACAATGCCATGATGCAAAGCACCAGCGTCGGAATTGCGATATCCAGCGCCAAGACTGCGAAAAACATCATTGCCGTCACCAGAAACGCGGCTTTAGCGATCTTGGTTCCCATGGGAGTCAACTCGGGGCTTCTACTCATACATCTCTGCTCACCGCCACACTGTCGGGATAACCGGCCCCACGCAATGTAAACCATTTGTTAAGGTTAACGCGGCGCCCGCCCCCTGTGGATAAGGCGGGTATCAGCCGTAGACGCCGCGCACGATGCGCTTCAGCGCCGTCGCCGCCTTCTCCCAGTCCTTTGATGTCTTCAGCGACAGGCCGGCGCACTGCCCGCCGGCTGCGGCCGCCAGCACGAGATGCTGGATCGCAGCGATGACGACGGCGTTGACGGCTGCTGCATCCACGCCCTTCGGCGGCGCCAGCGAGCCCCGCATGCGCTCGAGCCACAGGGCGAGCGCCTTCGAACGCGCTTCGGACAGGCGCCGCACCTGTTCGGTGTTTTCCGAAATCTCCCAGGCGAGAATGCGGCGCATCAGCGGATCGGTTCTCAAGGCGTCGAGGAGGAGAAGCGACAGCCGCTCCATCAGGTCGCCATAGGTGAGCAGGAACATGCCGCCGGCGTCTTCCGGGATGCGGTCCTTCACCCATGTGCCGAGATCGGTGCCGATCGCCTCGACCAAGCCGTCGAGGCCGCCATAATAGCGATAGATCAGCTGCTTGTCGCAACCGGCGCGGCGGGCAACCGCATTGATGCCGAAATTCTGGAAGCCTTCCTCGGCCAGCAACCCCTTGGCGGCGGCAAGGATTGCGCGCTCGGTGGCGCCGCGATCACGCACGCGCCGTTCCGGCTCTTCGCCGGCCCCGGGTGAATTTTCAAGATTTACGGCTTCATTCAACATGATCGACCCTTCCCCGCTGTCACCAATCGGTGAGTAGCGGGGAGGCTTCACGCAATCAATCCTATCCCTTTGGGAAGATTGTGGATATTCCAGCCGGACCATTGATTGTCCGCCGAACGGATGTGGAAAGCTGCACGCTGGACTGATCGGATCCGTTCAGAAATCTCGTCCTGGCGGTTGATCGTGATGGACGAACCCGGCATAGCTGCATTATGAACAAATCTAATAATCTCCGCTAAGGCCCTGCAATGGTGAACTATATCGAAGCCTCTACTGCGCCCCCGAAGAATACGGGCGCCATCCGGCTTTATGACGCTGAAGCATTCGAGGGTATGCGCAGGGCATGCCAGCTGACCGCGCGCTGCCTCGATGCGCTTGCCGACATCGTCAAGCCCGGCCTGCTGACCGATGAGATCGACCGGTTCGTCTTCGATTTCGGCATGGATCACGGCGCCTATCCGGCGACGCTAAATTATCGCGGCTACACCAAGTCGACCTGCACCTCGATCAACCACGTCGTCTGCCACGGCATTCCGAACGACAAGCCGCTGCGTGACGGCGATATCGTCAATATCGACGTCACCTTCGTGCTCGACGGCTGGCACGGCGATTCCAGCCGGATGTATCCGGTCGGCGTCGTCAAGCGTGCTGCCGAGCGACTGCTCGAGGTCACCTATGAATCCCTGATGCGCGGCATTGCCGCCGTCAGGCCCGGCGCCCGCACCGGCGCGATCGGCGAGGCAATCCAGACCTATGCGGAGGCCGAGCGCTGTTCGGTGGTACGCGATTTCTGCGGCCATGGCGTCGGCCGGCTATTCCACGATTCGCCGAATATCCTGCATTACGGCCGCGCCAACGAGGGGCCGGAGCTGCGCGAGGGCATGATCTTCACCATCGAGCCGATGATCAACCTCGGCCGGCCGCATGTGAAGGTGCTGGCTGACGGTTGGACGGCCGTCACCCGCGACCGCTCGCTGTCGGCGCAGTACGAACATACCGTCGGCGTCACCTCCGATGGCTGCGAGATCTTCACGCTGTCGCCGGGTGGGCTCGACCGCCCCGGTCTGCCATCGCACAACGGGTGACGATTCGATGGCGAAAGGCCCCGTTTCGACATCTTCCGACGACGAGCTGCCTTTCGAGACGCAAGAGCCCATTGCCGCCGACGAACGCTCTTTTTTTGGCGGATGGCCGCAGAATCCGTCCGCACCAAATGCCAGAACGGCCCTGCCCGCTTCGCTTGCCGTCCCTGAGCATTATCACGGCCATCGCGAGCGGTTGCGTGACCGCTTCCGCGAGCAGGGCGACACCGCGCTTGCCGACTACGAAATCCTCGAGCTGCTGCTTTTTCGCCTGATCCCGCGGCGTGACACCAAGCCGATCGCCAAGGCGCTGATCGAGCGGTTCGGGTCGCTCTCCGGTGTCTTCGGTGCGCCTGCGGCGTTGCTGACCGAGGTAAAGGGCGTCGGCGAGGCCGTGGCGCTCGACCTGAAGCTGATCTCGACGGTCGCCCACCGGACCTTGAAGAGCGAGCTCAGGAGCAAACAGGTCCTGTCCTCGTGGTCTTCGGTCATCCAGTATTGCCATGCCGCCATGGCGCACGAGACCCGCGAACAGTTCCGCATCCTCTTCCTCGACAAGCGCAATGTGCTGATCGCCGATGAGGTGCAAGGCCGCGGCACTGTCGACCACACGCCGGTCTATCCGCGCGAAGTGGTGAAACGCGCGCTCGAGCTTTCGGCAACGGCGATGATCCTCGTGCACAACCATCCCTCCGGCGACCCGACACCGTCACGCGCCGACATCGACATGACGAAGGTGATCATCGATGCCGCCAAGGCGCTCGATATCACCGTCCACGACCATGTCATCATCGGCAGGGATGGCCATGTCAGCCTGAAGGGGCTGAAGCTGATCTGAAAGGCACAGGTCCGGCGGAATCGGCGGCCGTAAAACAATCTGTAACATTGACCGGCTAACGATGGACGGGCGACATTTTGCGTCGCAATATGATTCCTTTCCAATCCGGGGCTTGATGATGCTTCAGTACGATCTCGTTGTGGTGGGCAGCGGTCCCGCAGGGCGCCGCGGCGCGATCCAGGCGGCAAAACTCGGCAAGAAAGTGCTTGTCATCGAGCAGGGCAAACGCGTCGGCGGCGTGTCTGTGCATACCGGCACCATCCCTTCCAAAACGTTGCGCGAGACCGCGCTTAATCTTTCCGGCTGGCGCGAACGCGGCTTCTACGGCCGGTCTTACCGCGTCAAGGAAGAGATCAGTGCAGATGACCTGCGCCGCCGCCTGCTGATTACGCTCAACCACGAGGTCGAGGTGCTGGAACACCAGTTCGCCCGCAACCGCGTGCAGCATATTCGCGGCAAGGCGAGCTTCATCGATGCGTCGACGCTGCAGGTGATCAAGGATGACGGCGAGACCACGCAGGTCACCGCCGCCAGCGTGCTGCTCGCCGTCGGCACAAAACCGTTCCGCCCCGATTACATGCCCTTCGACGGCAAGACCGTTCTCGACAGCGACGAACTGCTCGACATCCAGGACCTGCCGCGATCGATGGTCGTCATCGGCGCCGGCGTCATCGGCATCGAATATGCGACGATCTTCAGCGCGCTCGACACCGCCGTCACCGTCATCGACCCGAAGGCGACAATGCTCGACTTCATCGACAAGGAAATCATCGAGGATTTTACCTACCAGCTGCGCGACCGCAACATGAAGCTGCTGCTCGGCCAGAAGGCCGACAAGGTGGAGAGGCTCGATAACGGCAAGGTCGAGTTGACGCTCGACAGTGGCCGGCGCCTGACGACCGACATGGTGCTTTTCGCCGCCGGCCGCATGGGGGCGACTGATGCGCTGAACCTTCAGGCTATCGGCCTCGAAGCCGACAGCCGTGGCCGTCTCAAGGTCAATCCGGAAACCTTCCAGACATCGGTTGCCAACATCTACGCCGCCGGCGACGTCGTCGGCTTTCCGAGCCTTGCCTCGACCTCGATGGAACAGGGCCGCATCGCTGCCCGCGTCGCGGTCGGCGCGGTCGCCAAGGAGCCGCCGAAATATTTCCCCTACGGCATCTATGCCGTGCCGGAGATTTCGACCTGCGGCCTGACCGAAGAAGAGATGAAGGAGCGCGGTATTCCCTATGAATGCGGCATTGCCCGCTTCCGCGAGACCTCGCGCGGTCATATCATGGGCCTCGACACCGGGCTTCTGAAGCTGATTTTCTCGTTGAAGACGCGCCGCCTGCTCGGCGTGCATATCGTCGGCGAAGGCGCCACCGAGCTGGTCCATATCGGCCAGGCGGTACTCAATCTCAAAGGCACGGTCGAATATTTCGTCGAAAACACCTTCAACTATCCAACGCTCGCCGAAGCCTACAAGATCGCTGGCCTCGATGCCTGGAACAGGATGGGCGACATCAAGTCGGAACTCTAAGGTGCGTCGCGTAAACGGCAGAGCTGTCGTCTAAATCCGGCCACTAAAACGGAGCCGAATGACATTGCGCATCATTTCGCTGAACGCATGGGGCGGCAGGCTTCATGAGGCGCTGATTCAATATGTGACAGCGGCCGATCCCGACGTGCTGTGCCTGCAGGAGGTTTTGCGCACACCCGGCACCGGCACGGGCTGGTCGATCTATCGGGACGGCGATGTCGAGTTGCCACAGCGCTTCAACCTCTTTTCCGAAATCAGCACCGCCCTGCCCGGCCACGACGGCTTTTTCTGCCCGACCTGGAAAGGCGAGCTTTTCGATGGCAATACGGTCATTGCCGCCGAATTCGGGCTGGCGACCTTCGTGCGCAAAACGCATTCCGTCGTTGGCCAGGGGCTGGATTTCGTGCATGGCCGTTTTTCTGCCGATGGCTGGGGCGAACATCCGCGGCCGCGAAACGCCCATTGCATACGCCTCTTCAGCCATGAGCACGCTTCTAGCGTGACCATCGCCCACATGCATGGCCTGCGCGATCCCGCAGGCAAGGGCGATACCGCAGCGCGCGACGCGCAGGCCGCAGCGCTGGTCGGGCTCATCGAGGGCGTCTGGCCCGGCGACGAAGGGCTCGTCGTCTGCGGCGATTTCAACGTGCTGCCCGACAGCGCGACCTTTGCGATTCTCGCCAGACTCGGACTTTCGGATCTCGTCACCGGAAACGGTCTTGTAGACACGCGAACCTCCTACTATCTGAAGCAGGGCCGCTTTGCCGACTACATGCTGGTTACACCGGGGGTGAAAGTTGCCAAATTCGAGGTGGTCGAGGCGCCCGAAGTCTCCGACCATCGCGCATTGCTGCTCGATATCGGGTAGTATATTGAGGAATGATACACTTCGCGAAGCGTTTGCGCGCCTTGCCGTTTTTTACGCCTTAGTTTGAACCCTCATAAATGGCATTGATACGCCGTGCCTGCCATATGCCTTCAACGCCATTTTGCCCTCGGGCAGAAGCTTCTAAAGAAAGATAGATACTCTTGTCCCATGTCTTGGAAGCTGCGCGCAGACGTTTTCAGCTGATCCTGATCAAGCCGTCGCATTATGACGATGACGGCTACGTCATCCGCTGGTGGCGGGCGATGATCCCCTCCAATTCGCTTGCGGCTCTTTATGGCATCGCCGCCGAATGTGCCGAGCGCAAGGTGCTCGGCGACGATACGGCAATCGACATCACCGTGATCGACGAAACCAATACGCGGATCGATGTCGCCGGACTGCTGGCGCAGTTCAAGCGCCACGACAATTTCGGCATGATCGCACTCGTCGGCGTCCAGACCAACCAATATCCGCGCGCCCTCGATATCGCCCGGCCGTTCCGAGATGCCGGCCTGCCGGTTTCGATCGGCGGCTTTCATGTTTCCGGCTGCCTGTCGATGCTGGATGGCCAGGCGGTCGGGCTCGACGCCTGCCGCGAGATGGGCATCTCGATGTTTGCCGGCGAGGCCGAGGGCCGACTCGACATGGTGCTGCGCGACGCCGCCGCCGGCGAACTGAAACCGCTCTACAATTTCATGAACGACCTTCCCGGCATCGGCGGCACGCCGGTTCCCTTCCTGCCGAAGGACAATATCCAGCGCACGCTCGGGCTCAGCACCAGCTTCGATGCCGGGCGTGGCTGTCCCTATCAGTGCTCGTTCTGCACCATCATCAACGTGCAGGGACGCAAGTCGCGCTTCCGTTCGGCCGACGACGTCGAGAAGCTGGTGCGGATGAACTGGGCGCAGGGCATCCACAAATTCTTCATCACCGACGACAATTTCGCCCGCAACAAGGATTGGGAAGCGATCTTCGACCGGCTGATCGAGCTCAAGGAGCGGGACGGCATTCCGCTCGGCCTGATGATCCAGGTCGACACGCTCTGCCACAAGATCCCTAATTTCATCGAGAAATCCAGACGCGCCGGTGTCACCCGCGTCTTCATCGGCCTCGAAAACGTCAATCCGGACAATCTGACCGCCGCCAAGAAGAACCAGAACAAGATCACCGAATACCGCAAGATGCTGCTCGCCTGGAAGGCACAGGGCATCATGACGCTTGCCGGTTATATCTTGGGCTTCCCGGCCGATACGCCGGAATCGATCCGTCGCGACATCGCGATCATCCAGGAAGAGCTGCCGCTCGACGTCATCGAATTCTTCATCCTGACGCCGCTGCCCGGTTCCGAGGACCATCAGGTCCTGTGGAAGAAGGGCATCGAGATGGATGCCGATCTCAATATCTACGATGTCGAGCACGTCTGCACCGCGCATCCCAAAATGAGCAAGCAGGAATGGGAAGACATCTACCACGAGGCCTGGTCGCTCTATTATTCGCCTGATCATATGAAGACGCTGCTGCGCCGCGCCGTGGCGACCGGGGTACCGCTCGCAAGGCTCGTCAAGGTTCTCGTCTCCTTCGCCACCACCGTGCCGCTGGAAAACGTGCATCCGCTGCAAAGCGGCCTGCTGCGCCTGAAGACGCCGGGAGAGCGGCGCCCGGACCTGCCGCGCGAGAATCCGCTGGTCTTCTGGCCTCGCTTTGCCTGGGAAACATTCAGAAAACATGCGTCGCTCGCCGGCACGATCATTGGCCTGACGATTTCGGCGTTCCTGATTTCAAGGGATGCGAAGTCGAAGACCTATATGGATCAGGCCCTGACGCCGGTTGCCGACGACGAAGAGGAAACGCTCCACCTCTTCACACAGACAGCCGGCGGCGCCGCAGCCGTCAGCCATGTCAGAAAAGTCGCGCAACTGACCGCGCATTGAGCGGCAATTCTTGCAACGGCTGCTGACGCCCGAAAACATTGGCGGCATCAAACTCTAAGCCAATGCATGTCGCTAAAGCGCGTCGCATGAATCAAGTTTGACAACGCGCTTTGAACGCTTCGACTTTGGTGGCCGTTTAAGCGACTTGGATCATCTTGGTCGTCTCGGCCACTTGCAGCGTGTCGACGAATTCGACGATCTTGACCGGTTTCCCATCTCGGAAATGGATCTTGTCGACGAATTCCGTATGGAAGCTCACGCCCGATGGGATGTGCCTGACCTCGCCTTCGCGGTGGGCAAAGACCATATGCTCATCTTCGTCCACATAGATGCCGGCTGTCCTGATATTCGATAGATCCCACACTGTGATAAGCTGCGTTATCGCTTGGCGAAAAGCATGCCCGCTTGATTCAGTCGAAAAAGGCGCCATCCGTGTACTGCCGACCATGCGAAAGGTGCAATCCTCGCCGATCAGCGCCAGCGTAGCTTCGACATCGCCGCGGTCACGCACAGCATAGATTTCTTCGACGAGCTTCTTCATGTCATACTTTGCCGTCATTTTCAGGTCCCTCCACCATCAGCGAAATTTGCATCTAATTATACTTTAATGCAACTATTTGTTGTTCCGAATGAATAGGCACAATGGAGTAGGCGGCGAGAATGAACTGCCCCGGATAATAGAAAAAGGCCCCGCACGATGGCGAGGCCTTCCAAATTTCTGAACTGAAAAGCGATTATTCGGCGCTTTCGTCAGCCGCCTTCTTCTTCGGAGCAGCCTTCTTCTTCGGTGCGGCTTCTTCGCCTTCACCGGCGTCAGCTGCTTCGGCCTTGGCGGCAGCCTTCTTCTTCGGCGCGGCCTTCTTGGTCTCGGCCTTGGCTTCGCCTTCTTCCTCGGCGAGCAGCTCTTCCTTCGTCACCTTCTTGTCGGTGACGTCGATTTCGGTCAGCAGATGATCGATGACCTTCTCTTCGAAGATCGGTGCGCGGATCGAAGCGGCGGCACCCGGCTGGCTGCGGAAGAATTCGAGAATCTGCTTTTCCTGGCCCGGATACTGGCGCAGCTGATCGTAAATGGCGCGCTGCATCTCGTCTTCGCTGACCTCGACGCCGGCCTTTTCGCCGATTTCGGAGAGTACGAGGCCAAGGCGAACGCGGCGCTCGGCGAGCGTCTTGTATTCCTCGCGAGCCTTCTCCTCGGTCGTGTCTTCGTCCTCGAAGGTCTTGCCGGACTGGGCGAGGTCGTTGTTCACCTGGCTCCAGATGCCGTTATATTCGGCGTCGACGAGCGAGTTCGGGGTCTCGAATTTGTACATCTCGTCGAGCTGGTCGAGGATCTGACGCTTCAGCTTCTGACGGGTCAGCGAGCCGTACTGCGATTCGATCTGGCCACGGACGATTTCCTTCAGGCGATCGGCGGATTCGATGCCGAGCTTGGAGGCGAGTTCGTCGTTGATCTCGACATCGGCAGGTGCTGCGACTTCCTTGACTGACACGTCGAAGGTCGCTTCCTTGCCGGCGAGGTTTTTGGCCGGGTAGTCGGCCGGGAAGGTCACGGTGATGGTCTTCTCAACGCCGGCCTTGACGCCAACGAGCTGGTCTTCGAAGCCCGGAATGAAGCGGCCGGAGCCGAGCACCAGTTCGGCGCCCTGATCGGTGCCGCCTTCGAAGGCTTCGCCGTCGACCTTGCCGACGTAATCCATGGTGATGCGGTCGCCGTTCGCGGCCTTGCCGGTCTTGGTCTCGTAGGCGCGGGCGCTTTCGGCGACCTTCAGGACCTGCTCGTTGACTTCGTCGTCCGAGATGTCGATGACTTCGCGCGTGACCTTGATGCCCTTGACCGACTTCAGTTCGATCGGCGGCAGCACTTCATAGGAGAGCGTGAATTCGAAATCCTGCTCGGCAGCGAGGATCTTGTCGGCTTCGTCCTTGTCTTCCGTCATGGCGATTTCCGGCTGCGTGGCCGACTTCTCGCCGCGGCTGGACAGGATGGCGGCCGGCTGCTCGCGGACGATCTCGTTGACGAGGTCGGCCATGATCGACTTGCCGTAGACCTTCTTCAGGTGAGCGGCGGGGACCTTGCCCGGACGGAAGCCGTTGATGCGAACCTTGTCCTTCACATCGGCAAGACGCTCATTCATCTTGTCTTGCATGTCCTTGGCCGGGATAACGACCTTGATTTCGCGCTTCAGCCCTTCAGCGAGCGTTTCGATAACCTGCATGTCTTCCTACCTTCATTTCGTGGCGGCCGTGCCCAGACGCCGTTCGTTTCAATGAGCACGACGCCGGCGATCCTGCCGCGCGTGGCTTTTCCCAATTCCATATCATTCCGCCCAAAGCGGAATGGCACTCGCGGGCTATTTGGGACAACTCTCAATTGTTCTGGAACAACCGATTCTTAGTCTCCCGCCTGCAAACAGCTTGGTGCGGGTAGAGAGACTTGAACTCCCACGCCTTGCGGCACCAGAACCTAAATCTGGCGTGTCTACCAATTTCACCATACCCGCGTTCACAAAACCGCATGCCTATGCCTGCGCATGAGGCCTTCCGGAGCGCGGCGTCTCTATATCACCCGATTTGGTCGAGGCAAAGGAAAAATGAACGGCAAATGACAGGGGACTTGCGGCCCTGGAGCCGCCCTTCTCCGAAGTGCCGTCGGATCAGTAAAGCGGTTCGTCGTAAACCGGCTTGCCGTCAACGAGAAGGCTGCGGATTTGCGCGCTTCCCGCCGCCGAGACACGCACTGATATTGCGACATTGCCGTCGTTGCGGGCCTCCTCGATCGGCCTGCCCTTGCCTTCAGGAACGTAGTAGCGCTCGATGCCGTATTCGACACGCATGCTGTCGCCGGCCGCAAGTCCGCCACTATAAAATGGCAGGCTGCGCAGGATCACCGTCTCCGGCTGCGGAGGCAGCTCATGAAAGGACGATTCGGTCACCGTCCAGAAACCGTCCTCCTGCTTCTTCAACCGGACCCAGAGCACCCGCTCGCCGGCCTCGGCCGGAATCCCGCCGGAAACCGTCTGAACCGGCACTGAGGAAATGTCGTAGTTCAAGACGACATAATCGCCGCGCAGGAAATCGCGCGGATCGACGGGCGCCGTCTTCAGCAGCACCTCGGCGCCGTCGCTGAGGATCGACGCCCGGCTCTGGATGATCGTGCCGAGGATAAGGGTCTGCAGACCGGCGACGATGATGGCCGAAAGCAGATAGCCCTTGCCGGATTGCAGCCTTGCCATGAACGAGCTCATGCGCGTTCCCCCTGGGCATTCGCCGAAAACCGCCGTTCGAGACGGATGACCATCCAGGCGACCAGCGCGACCACGAGACCGGAGAAGAGGAAGAGGCTCGACGTACCAAGGATCGAGCCGACGGTGACGGAGGCGAGATAGAGCATTTCCGCGGCAAAGGTCGTATAGGCGAGATATCGCACCGCGCCGTTATCCCTGCCGTGAAGGGCGATCGCCAGCACGGAAGCGGCAAGCGTTGCCACTCCTAGCACCACCAGCCGCCAGCCATCCTCGATCTCGATATGCAGCAGCAGGAAGCCGATCGCGGCGACAAGGAAGCTGTAGAAGGCCGGCGCCGCACCGGCGCTCCTGACCAAGGAGGCAATAGGCCGGAGCGGCAACGCCGTCAGGACAAAGGCCGCCATGCCGCCGATCGCGAAGGCAAGCGCCACGGCGATTTCCTCATAAAGAGTATAGAGCCAGGCGAGCCAGCCGATCAGCAGCAGATAGGCCAGATGGCGGGCTCGCTCGGCGCCGGTGTACCGCACCAGCCCGATGACGATCACCGCCATGAGAGGCGCCATCCAGGGATCGAACCCTATCCAATGCGTGTCGTAATTTTCAAGATAGACGGCAAACGACGCCCAGGAGAGGAAGCCCGCGACGACGGCGACGGCGCCCGAACGGAACAGGATCGCCGAGATCGTCGCGATCGCAAACCACAGATACATCACCGTCTGCTCGTCGCCGGAGAGGTGATACATCTGCCCGACCAGCGAGATGGCGCCGCCGAAACTCATCGCGCCGATGACCAGCAAGCCGCCTGCGGCCGCTGTCGCACCGCGGGCAAGCATCTGGGCGGCGGCGATATGCACCAACCAGATCAGGGCAAGGATGCCGCCGACGCGGACAAGGCGCGGGATGGCCTCCCAGTTGGAGGCGACGACCAGCAGGATGGCAGCGGCAAGCAGCACCGCCGCCAGCGCCATCAGCACCCTGCCGAGGCTGAAGCTTGCCGGGCGGCTGTCATATTCGGCGAGAAGTACACCTGCAGTTTCCTGCCCGAGCAGGCCCTTGCCCACCCAGAGCGAGAGATCCCGCTCCAATCTGCCGCGATACATGCTCAACCCCTCGATTTCCGCAAAGCCGACTGCGGCGCTGCGGCTCACGCCGTTATAGACGCAGCACGGGTGTTCGCAAACGCCCTTGCGACAAATATACAAGTTCCTCATTGGTCTAAATAGTATCGAGTGTTAACCGGCCGCTAACGTCATAAGCGCTAATATAAGCCTATGGACGGAGAGGTATGCGGTCTTTGCATATCCCCCATGAATTTATTGCACTGCACAATACTCATTAGTCATACTATTGATCAGAACATCGAAGCGCGGGGATGGCGCCCCGGCCCGGCTCCAGCCGGATGCCCGCGGATGCTTTGTCCGTGACGAGATTTGCAGCTGCGCACTCCTCCTCCCAGCGCGCTGCGATAGACTGGCAACACTCCTCCTCCCAGTTGTCAGTCACCATAACACGCCCGCCGGATCCTCCCCCGGCGGGCGTTTTTGCTTAGCCAAAGCTTTATTAAAGCATTGATGGTTGAAGGATTTTCGTCGCGCGAAGCCGTCAAAGCCACATTGTCGTCACGCCGCCCCACCAACCCCGTGAAGAGATGGGCGACTTCTGATCCGAAGCGGAACGCCTCTTTATAGCAGAAGGACGGGCGGAACTGGCGGAGGGAGCAGCGTTTTTCCGCTGCGATACCCCATTCGCCCCTCCAATTCGAACTGCTTTCCTAAAAGTCATTCTGCCTATTCGTTGACCAAAAAACGGTAAGTCTGCGTCAAATGCCCTTTGAGCAATGCGTCATTTGCATGGGTGATCTGAAAACTTGGCTGTTTTAGTCTTTCGCGCCGCAACATATATTCTGGTCATCAAATAGAGGTCAGCGCCGATCGGTGGCTGCTGGCAGATGAAACCCTCGGAAAGGGGCTTAATATGAACTTCTCTCGCTCTTTCAATAACTGGCGCAAGTATCGTCAGACCGTCACGGAACTCGGCCGCATGACCAACCGCGAATTGCACGATCTCGGCATCGACCGTTCGGACATCCATCGCGTTGCCCGTGAGGCTTCTGCCCGCTAATTCAAGGCGATCGCTGCTCCTCCCAAGCACGATTGTTCTCGATCGAAACGCCCGCTGTACCCACAGCGGGCGTTTTCTTTTGTCTGCACGTGGTGGCCGAGGCGGTTGCAGGTTTTCCGCTTGATTAGCCCGCTCAAAAAATATTCACCGCCTAATTGTCGAGCATCATATTGCACAATTGCATGGCAGACGCCTTTTATTTGCACTGCACAATGGGACTGTTCTCGCCTATATAAACATCAACCGCAGAGAGAGGGCGATCCCGCCGTCCCGCGGACATAGGAAGAAGACAATGAACCCGATCCGCATTGCAAAAAGCTGGCTCAGCTACCGTCGTACGCTCAACGAACTCGGCGGCCTTTCCAACCAGACCCTGTCCGATATCGGCGTCAGCCGCTACGACATCCGCAATATTGCATCCCGCTCGTTCCGCTAATAGCGAGTACGATGCTTCCAAGACGGCGCCACGAAGGCGCCGTTTTTGATTCCGGGGTGTTGGATCGCACCTGCCGACATGATATCAGCCCGGGATGAACACGATCTCCTCCTATTCCCCCATCCACGTCGTCGGCGGCGGGCTTGCCGGTTCGGAAGCCGCCTGGCAGATCGCCAGTTCCGGCGTTCCGGTCATCCTGCATGAAATGCGCGGGGTGCGTGGCACGGATGCGCACAAGACCGACGGCCTTGCCGAACTCGTCTGCTCCAATTCCTTCCGGTCCGACGATGCGACCAGCAATGCCGTTGGCGTCATCCATGCAGAGATGCGCATGGCGGGTTCGCTGATCATGGCCGCTGCCGATCGGTGCCAGGTACCGGCCGGCGGTGCGCTCGCCGTCGATCGCGACGGCTTCTCCGAGGCGGTGACCAAGGCGGTCCATGACCACCCGCTCATCACCGTCGTGCGTGAAGAGATCACCGGCCTGCCACCACGTGACTGGGATCTTGCCATCGTTGCCACCGGACCGCTGACGGCGCCGTCGCTCGCGAGCGCCATCCAGGCGGAAACCGGCGAGGATTCGCTCGCCTTCTTCGACGCCATCGCGCCGATCGTCTACCGCGAGAGCATCGACATGGATATCTGCTGGTATCAGTCGCGCTACGACAAGGTCGGGCCTGGCGGCACCGGCAAGGATTACATCAACTGCCCGATGGACGAGGCGCAGTACAATGCCTTCGTCGACGCGCTGATATCAGGCGACACGGTCGGTTTCAAGGAATGGGAAGGCACGCCTTATTTCGACGGCTGCCTGCCGATCGAGGTGATGGCTGAACGCGGCCGGGAGACACTGCGCCACGGACCGATGAAGCCGATGGGGCTGACGAACGCGCATAACCCGACGGTCAAGGCCTACGCCGTCGTGCAACTGCGGCAGGACAATGCACTCGGCACGCTCTACAACATGGTCGGCTTCCAGACGAAACTGAAGTATGGCGCGCAGGCGGACATCTTCCGGATGATCCCGGGTCTGGAAAATGCGGAATTTGCCCGTCTCGGCGGCCTGCACCGCAATACCTATATCAACTCCCCCACCCTGCTCGACCGGTCGCTGACGCTGAAATCGCGGCCCGGCCTGCGTTTTGCCGGCCAGATCACCGGCTGTGAGGGTTATGTGGAAAGCGCCAGCGTCGGGCTGATGGCCGGGCGTTTCGCCGCCGCCGAACGCAAGGGCGAGGCGATCTCGCTACCGCCGGCAACGACGGCGCTCGGCTCGCTGCTCGGTCATATCACCGGTGGGCACATCGTCACCGAAGAGGAGCCGGGCAAACGATCGTTCCAGCCGATGAACATCAATTTCGGGCTGTTTCCGGAGCTCCAGCCGGGCTCGATCGTCAAACCTGAAGGCGTCAAGCGCTTCCGCGGCAAGGACAAGACGATCATGAAGCGGCAGTTGATCGCACGCCGCGCCCTTGCCGACTGCGCGACCTGGCTCGGTCAAGAATCGACGCTTGCCGAAAGCGCCTGACCGGCGTTTTCAAGCGGGTCGCATCGAACCGGCTCATGCGACCCGCTTGAAGTCTTTGCCTTTATGCATGTCGTCCTGCCAAAACCGGTGCACACTTTTGGGCGGCATGCATTACTGCTTGTTCGCCGACATATTGCCGGGCGGCAGGTCCTTATCCGGCTCGGCGATATAATTGCCGAGCAGCCAGAGCGAAACTTCCGAAGCCTCCTTGGCGGAAGCGAATTCGAAATCGCCGTTGTGATAGGGTGCATCGAGGAAGTCGATCACCAGGCCCCTGCCCGTTTCCGAGCCCACGACGCGCACCCGACCCGGCTCGATCAGATGGCAGGCGAAGTGGCGCGACATGTTGCGCATGAAGCCCGCCTTGTTGTCGTGCAGGCGCACGAAGACGGCCTGGCCATTTTCC
Source organism: Rhizobium leguminosarum (assembly GCF_002953715.1). Lineage (GTDB taxonomy): Bacteria > Pseudomonadota > Alphaproteobacteria > Rhizobiales > Rhizobiaceae > Rhizobium > Rhizobium leguminosarum_V. The sequence continues at coordinate 1,607,538 of NZ_CP025012.1, read as the reverse complement.
GTCGCCTGCAACTGACGGATCGCCTCGTTCGGAAAGGCGCGGCCGAACTCGATGATGGCGAGGCCCGTGTCATGCAGGCCGTCCTCCTTGTTCTGCGCGGCCATGCGCGTTGCCACGAAAGCAATGAAAATGACGATGGCGAAAAGGACGCACCAGACGATAATGCCCACGCCGAGTCTCCGTTCAAAGGGTAGCGGTCGAAGCCTTGTAACGCGCGAGACTTGCGCGAATTTGACCGATATCAGATTTTTCGCCGTGCGGCAGCCAGCCCCATCCGCAGCTGGCGGCGCCATTGCGGCGGCTGCAGCGGCCGGTCAAACAGTAGGGCGCCCCGTTTCTGCGCCCTGATGAGAACCGGCTCAGCAAGCGTCGCCGGCAGGAAGGCTGGAAAGACGGCGGGCGCAATCGACCCCGCCGCCCTCGCCTTTGCCAGATGTTCGCGACCAAGACCGGCGAAGGCCTCGATGGCGGCGGCGATGCGCGGCCTGTCTTTTCCGGCGAGGAAGGCATCTCGGTCGAGACCGGTGGCGGACAGGATCTGCAGCGGAATATAGATCTGGCCGCGGCGGCGATGCAACGGCATCAGCAGCAACAGCCCGGCGACCGCCTGAGCAACGCCGGCATGGCCGGCGGCGTCGGCCGAGCGTGCGGCTTCCTCCGGCGAAAGCACCAGGCTTGCGAGCTGGATCAGGGCGGATGCCGTTTCACCGGCATAGCCTTCAAGCGAAAGACGTGTCTCCATCGGATCGTCATAGAGATCGAAGGTGCGGGCCTCGATCATGTCGATCAGCGTCTTGCGCGGCAGGCGGTGCGTTTCGATTGCGCTCAGAAGCGCTGCGGCAACAGGATTGGCCGCCGTCGAGCCGTGTGCGCTGCCCTCCAGAAGATCGTGCCAATATTGCAGCCGCACCTCCCCGGGCAACGGCTCGTGCACGAGATCGCGGATGCGGGCAAGCTCGGCATTGAAGGCATAGAGAGCCGCAAGCGCGCCGCGCTTTTCCTCCGGCGACAGCAGACAGGCGAGATAGCGGTCGCGATCGCTGTCACGCAGCATCGCCAGGCAGATCTCCTGGTTCGTCGCAATATGCGCTTCAGCCATCGTCAGACCGCAATCAACGCCGCGGCGACGGCACGTTGCTCGGCGAGCATGATATTGAAGGTGCGCACTGCAGCCCCGGTGCTCATCGGATCGGATGAGATGCCGCGCGATTTCAGCGCCAGCTTCAATTCCTCGGGCAGACGGCGGAGCTCGGTTCCGGTACCGACGAGCAGAACCTCGATATCACTAGCCTCATCAAGCACGCGGCGGAAATTTTCCGGCGACAGCGGTTTCGACATATCCATGTCCCAGCCATGAATGCCGGAGGGCAGGCAAAGGATCGAGCCACGATGCGACATGTCGGCAAAGCGAAAGCCGCCATTGCCGTAAGCGTCGATCGGAGCGCGCCCGGGGAAATGCGCGGCGCGGATTTCTATGCCTTTTGCCATGTTTTCAAACCACCGTGCCGGATTTTACACCAGCATCCGTCTTGTTGCTCTCTTCCCCGTCGGGAGCCTCCGGCCGCAGCCGGAAGACGATCAAGACAGGAGCGGCGATATAGATCGAAGAGAAGGTGCCGAGAGCGACGCCAAAGAGCATCGCAAAGGTGAAGGAGCGGATGACTTCGCCCCCAAAGAGAAAGAGCGCTAGCAAGGCGGTCAGCGTCGTCGCCGCGGTCAGAACGGTGCGCGACAGCGTCTGGTTGATCGAGGCATCGATCAGGATCGGCAACGGCATCTTCTTGTATCGCTTGAGATTCTCGCGCATTCGGTCATAGACCACGACCGTGTCGTTCAGGGAATAACCGACGACGGTCAGCACGGCGGCGATGCTCGTCAGGTTGAACTCGATACCGGTAAGGACGAAGAGACCAAGCATGATGATGACGTCGTGCAGCGTTGCGACGATGGCGCCAACCGCGAACTGCCATTCGAAGCGGATCCAGATGTAGATCAGGATCGCCGCAAGTGCTGCAAGCACGCCGAGCGTCGCCATCATCGTCAATTCGCCCGAGATGGCGGGTCCGACGACGTCGACGCGGCGAAAATCATAGTCCTCCTGGAGCTCGCCACGCACCAGCGTCGCCGCCGACTGCTCGGCATTCTCGCCGCCGCCCTGGGAAGCGATGCGGATCCGCGCGTTTGACGGTCCGCCCGTGCGCTCGACGCGCACATCGCCGAGATTGAGATCATTGAGGCGCGAGTGGAGATCGGCGATGTCGGCATTGCCCTGCTTCGCCGTCACCTCGATCAGCGAGCCGCCGGTGAAATCGATGCCGAGATGCAGGCCGACGGTGGCAAAGGCAGCCATGGCAATCAGCGAAATGACCGCCGACGCCGTAAAGACATAACGGCGGATTCCCATGAAGCGGATATTGGCGTGTTCGAAAAGATGCGCCTGAACGCTCTTCGGCAGATGTCGGGGATGGCGCGCGCTCAGCCAGACGGCAACGATCGAGCGCGTCAGCGTGAAAGCCGTGAAAACAGTCGTCAGGATGCCGACCGCCAGCGTCACCGCGAAACCGCGGATGGATTCGCTGCCGAGGAAAAAGAGGATGATGGCGGCGATGAAGATCGTCACATTCGCGTCGACGATCGTTGCGAATGCACGCGAGAAACCGCGGCCGACGGCCTCCGCAAAGGAATGGGTGATCTTCTCCTCTTCGCGGATACGCTCGTAGATTAGAACGTTCGAGTCGACGGCCATGCCGACAATCAGCACGATGCCGGCGATCCCGGGCAAGGTGAGCGTCGCGCCGGCAAGGCTCAGCACCGCGACGATGAGGATCAGGTTGAAGAAGAGCGAGACAACGGCGATGATGCCGAGGATGCGATAGAGCGCGATCATCAGTGCCGCGACCAGCACGACGGCGACGAGACCGGCAACGAGGCCACTGAAGATGGAATCGGCGCCGAATCTCGGGCTGACGCTGCGTTCCTCAACGCTGGTCAGCGTCGCCGGCAAGGCGCCGGCGCGCAGCATGATCGCAAGGTCGCTAACGCCATCCTCGGAGAAGTTTGCCGAAATCCTGCCCTCGCCGCCGGTGATCGCCGCATCGATGACCGGTGACGACATCACCTGGTCGTCAAAGACGATGGCGAGGTGCTTGCCGATATTCTGCCCCGTCGCCTGCGCCAGCCGTTGCGTACCTTCCGCATCGAGACGGTAGGCAATCGCGGTATCCTGCGTCTGCTGATCGACGACAGGCTCGATATCGACCATGTTGCTGCCGGTGACGAAAGCCGTGCGGTCGACCAGATAAGGTACCGGCGGATCGTCAAGCGAATAGAGCACCTGCGATGTCGCCGGCCAACGGCCGTTCAGCGCCTCCTGCCCCGACATGCTTTCGTCGATCAGATGAAAGGAAAGCTTGGCCGGCTGGTTCAGGATGTTCTTCAGCCGCTCCGCATCGACCGATCCCAACACCTGCACGACAATGCGGTCGGCGCCATCGGGGCGAACGAGGAAATCATCATAGCCGAATCCGGCGATGCGGCGGCCAACGATATCGAGCGACCGGGTCCGCGCGGAAGCGACGTCAGCGGTAATGCCGGCGTCGGAAATCTGCAGCGAGAGCTGCCCCTCCGCGCCCTGCTGCAGCGCGACCTCAGATCCGGAATGTCCGCCGGCCGTCGTCAAAGGCTTCAGGAGATCGACCGCCGCCTGTATCTGAGCCGGATCGGTGATCCGGACGGTGACGGTCTGGTCATTGCCGGTCAGCCCGGTATAGCGGATGCCGGCGGCACGCAGCGCGTTGCGCATATTGGCGACCAGCTCTTCCAGGCGGTCCCTGACGATGTCGGAACGCTCGACCTTCAGAACGATATGCGAGCCGCCCTGCAGGTCGAGCCCAAGCATTACGCGGTCGTGCCGCAACCAGTCCGGCAGGGAGGATCGCTGCGCCTCGGTCAGCAGATTGGGCGCAGCGATGACGATGGCCGCAAACGCGGCCAGCCAAATCAGAAGTGTTTTCCAGCGGGAAAAATGCAACATTCTCTCGACGATCTTCCGATCCGGCGGTCCTGCCGTTATCGCTTGTTACGCCGCGTCGGCCTTGACCGGTTCACCCTTGACGCGAATTTCGGAGATGCCGCTGCGGACGATGCGCACGCGCACGCCGTCAGCAATCTCGACTTCGACTTCCTTTTCGTCGACGACCTTGGTGACCTTGCCGACGAGACCGCCGCCGGTGACGACCTGGTCGCCGCGACGGATCGCCTTCAGGGTCTCCTCACGCTTTTTTGCCTGTGCGCGCTGCGGACGGATCAGCAGGAAGTACCAGACGACCATCAGCGGCACGAACAGGATGATCATTTCGAAACCGGAACCGCCGAATCCCGTTGCGGTATCGGTCGCGCTTTGGGCGAATGCCGGGGTGATGAACATGCTAAACTCCTCAGGCTTGGGCGGCGGAACTCCGCCTCTCTTTTCAGGTTGCCGGACTATAGTTACGGCTTCGATGAATGCAACAGAAACAGCCGGAAACAGTACCGATTCCGCTGCCTCATAACCTTTCCGCCGTCAAAACGCCATGCTACCCGGCATCGAAAGATCAAAGCGGATTGCCGCAGTGAGAAATCAGGAGGCCACCGATGACCGAGGAAATCAACACAGCCCTGCTTGCCGAACTGAGACGGCTCGCAGACGCCGTCGAGCGTCTTGCCGGACCGGCACCCGCCCTCAACGATTGGGATGCTGCAGACTGTTTCGTCTGGGCGCCTTTGCGCCAGCATCTGCAGCCGGTCAAGAGACCGAACCGGGTGGCGTTGAAGCTCATCCGCGGCGTTGATCATGTGCGCGACATCCTGCATGAGAATACGGTGCGTTTCGCCGAGGGTTATGCCGCCAACAATGTGTTGCTCTGGGGCGCGCGCGGCATGGGCAAATCCTCGCTGGTCAAGGCCGTACACGAGGATGTCAGGCGCGAAAGCAGCGTCTTGCTGAAGCTGGTCGAAGTCCATCGCGAGGATATCGCCACCCTCCCCCATCTGCTCGACCTCCTGAAGGACACGCCGTACCGCGTGATCGTCTTCTGCGACGATCTCTCCTTCGATCACGATGACACCGCTTACAAATCGCTGAAGGCAGCACTCGACGGCGGCGTCGAGGGGCGGCCGGACAATGTGCTCTTCTACGCCACCTCCAACCGGCGCCATCTCTTGCCGCGCCACATGATGGAAAACGAGCAGTCGACGGCGATCAATCCGTCGGAGGCGGTCGAGGAAAAGGTTTCGCTTTCCGACCGCTTCGGCCTCTGGCTCGGCTTCCACAAATGCAGCCAGGAGGATTATCTCGGCATGATCGACGGCTATGCCGATCACTTCAAGATCGGGCTCGAACGCGACAAGATGCATGCCGAGGCGCTGGAATGGGCAACGACGCGCGGCGCACGCTCCGGCCGCGTCGCCTGGCAGTATATCCAGGACCTGGCCGGACGCATGCGCGTTCACATCGACCGAGGCTAGAGCGCGTCGCTTCAATCCGAATGCACGCGACGCGTTTTAGGTCTTTGTCGTTTATCCCACAATCGCTGCGCACTTTTGCGCGACATGCATAAATGACAAAAGCCCGGCTGGTGGCCGGGCTTTTGCGTTTCCTGGTACGCTATACCTATTCCAGGAAAGTCATCGGGTTGACCGGGGACGCATCCTTGCGCACCTCGAAATGGACCTGTGGCTGCTTGACGTCGCCGCTCATGCCGGAGACGGCAACCGTCTGGCCGCGCTGGATCTTCTGGCCGCGGGTGACGCTCAGCGTGTCGGCGTTGCCGTAGACGGTAACGGTGCCATCGTCGTGACGGACGAGAACCGTGTTGCCGAGTTCCTTCAGGCCGTTGCCGGCATAAATGACGACGCCGTTTTCAGCGGCCTTGATCGGCGTGCCCTGCGGTACCGAGATGTCGATGCCGTCATTGCGGTTGCCGTTGACGTTGGCGCCGTATGAAGCAATGACTTGGCCGCGCACCGGCCAACGGTATTTGCCGATGCCGGTCGATTCCGGCGCGGCGGAGCTGACGTCCGACTTCTTCTCGGCATCGTCGACGGTCTGGGTGGCGGCCGGTGCCTTATAGGGCGCGGGCTGCGCGGAAGCCGTCTGCTGGGCAGCTGCCGGCTGGGTCGGCTTCGGATCGACCTTCTCGGCCGGGATCGAGGCGGTCTTGATATTGTCGGCGGTGCCGTTCGGGATCTTCAGGGCCTGACCGATGCGGAGCGAGTTGGCCGAAAGATTGTTGGCGGCCTTGAGATCGTCGACATTGCTGCCGGTCGCCTTGGCGATCTTTGCCAGGGAATCGCCTTGCTTGACGACATAGGTGCCGGCAGGCGCCTTCGGATCCTTGCCGGCGCCGGCGGGAAGCTTGCCGGTGACATCGGCACTCGCCAGCGTCTTGTCGCGGGCGGAATTGGCGCCCGGAATTACGGCAACGTTCTGCTCAGGCGCCTTCGGCGCCTCCGGCATCTTGCCGGGCTTGGAAAGGTCAGCCGCCTGCGATGCCGCCTTGGCGGCATTGCCGCCGTTGAAGGTCGGGATGAGGATCGCCTGGCCCGGCTGGGCGGCAGAAGCCGTCTTCAGGTCATTGACGCGCAGGATTTCCTTTTCCGGAACGCCGAAACGCCTGGAGAGCGTGGCGATGCTTTCACCCGGACGCAGCGTCACCGAGGGAGCGTTGGTCGCGGACCAGCCGGAAACCTTTGGTGTCGTGCCGGTCGTCAGCGTGTCGGGCGTCACCTTGGGTGCCGCCGGCGCCACCAATCGGGGCTTTTCGGCCTGCGGCGCAGTCGGGAAAGGTTGGGCGAGCGCGACTTCCTTTTCCCGCTGCCGGGACGGGGCAACAGCCGACGGCGCGGCCAGCTCGGAACGCTGCACCGAGACCGGCGCGGAAGCGAGACGTGCGCTCGAGCTCGATGTGCGGGTCGGATCGTAACTCTGACGTGCGGGATAAGGCTGGTTCAGTGCGTCATTGCCGCCGCCATAGCCCGACTGGCTGGCAACGGCCGAACCGCCGAGATCGGCGCGCGGCACCGGATCGCCCTGAGAACCGTTCATATTCCTGCGCGGAATGGAACTTGTGGTGATCTGGTCCTGCCCGGAGGAGGAAAACAAGCCGCCAAACCGTGTCACATCGGAACTGCAGCCCGTTGCGGCACTTGCCAGCAGGCCAACAACCAGAAGATTACCGGCCGACTTCCCGAACTTTGGCGAAAGACTGAAACGCATGACTCGACCCACTGAGAACGCAACCATTTGTGAGTCTATTAAAACGCGTTAGTATTACCACGCGGTTAAGATGCTGGAATCAGTGCGATATTTTTGAGAAGTTGATAACCATAGGCTTACGGGTGAAAAATCGTAGTGCGCACAGCATGATGCCGAAAACTGCGAGCGGCTTTTCTGATTGTGAAGCATATTCAGATTTCAGGCCGATCCGGCCGGAAAACATTTACGCCTACGGCAGCGAGGCCCTACAACAGCGAAGCAAGACGCGGAACGATCGGCATATAGGGTGCTTCGAACAGTTCCTCGCGTTCGAAACGGCTGCCGGTTTTCGTCAGCCGCACCATGCGACACTCGTTCTCGGAAATCATGAGCGGCGCGATCATCGAGCCGCCGGAAACGAGCTGGTCGGTATAAAAGCGCGGCATCGCGTTGAAGGCCGCCGTCACCAGGATGCGGTCGAAGGTGCCCTCGCCCTGCATGCCGGCACTGCCGTCGGCATGGCGAATGATGACGCTGCGCAGACCAAGCGATTCCATGCGCCGCTGCGCTGCCGTCGTCAGCGTCTTGTAGCGGTCGATGGACAGGACACGCTCGGCCATGCGGCCCATGACGGCGGCGGTAAAGCCGCTTCCGGTGCCGATCTCCAGGACGCGCTGGCCCGGCTTGAGCTTCAGGTGATGCAGGATGCGGACGGCAAAATCGATGCCTTCGAGGAAGGAACCGCATTCGATCGGGATCGTCCGGCTCGAATAGGCGTCGTCGGCAAATTGCGGCGGCACAAACAGTGAGCGCTGCGTCTGCTCGACCGCCGTCAGCAGATCGAGATCGGAGATGCCTTCGGCACGCAATCTGAGGACGAGCGCAGCAAAGCCCTCCTTCTCCGCCAGTCTTGCCGTCAAACTTGTGCTCCGTATCCCAAGGCCCGCGCCACGCGGTCCGTCACGGAATAATCGGTCAGATCCAGTTTCAAAGGCGTTACCGAAATCTTATTATGCTTCAGGGCGTGAATATCGGTGCCTTCAACGAAGGCGCCGGCGCGGTCGCCAAACTTCAGCCAGTAGTAAGGAAACCCCCGGCCGTCGGAGCGGGCGTCGACCTGCAGGTTGAAGGCGAGCTTGCCCTGCATGGTCACCTCGGCGCCATTGACTTCGTCGGGACGGCAGTTCGGGAAATTGAGATTGAGGAACGTACCCTCCGGCAGGTCCAGGACCATCAGCTTTTCCAGAAGAGCTGGCGCATGCGTCTCGCAGACCTCCCAGGGCACGATGCGCGCGCCATCCTCATAGAGATAAGCCTGGCTCAGCGCAAACGAGCGCACGCCCTGCATCGTGCCTTCGATGGCGCCGGCGATCGTGCCGGAATAGGTCACGTCGTCGGCAACGTTCGAGCCCGAATTGACGCCGGACAGGACCAGATCCGGCTTGATGTCCATCACCTGCCTGATGCCCATGATGACGCAATCGGTCGGCGTGCCGCGCAGGGCGAAATGCTTTTCGGAAATCTTGCGCAGCCGCAGAGGTTCGGAGAGGCTCAGCGAATGGGCAAGGCCGCTCTGGTCGGTCTCGGGCGCCACGATCCAGACATCGTCAGACAGCGTGCGCGCGATCCGCTCCAGCGCGGCAAGGCCTTCGGCGTGAATGCCGTCGTCATTCGTAAGCAGGATGCGCATCGCCTCAGGCCGCCCGTTCGATCTTGGTCAATCCGCCCATATAAGGCAGCAAAACGTCCGGAATCGTGACGGAACCGTCCTCGTTCAGATAATTTTCAAGGACAGCGATCAGGCAGCGACCGACGGCCGTGCCGGAACCGTTCAGCGTATGGACGAACCTGTTGCTCTTATCGTCCTTGCCGCGGTAGCGCGCATTCATTCGCCGGCCCTGAAAATCGCCGCAGACCGAGCAGGAGGAGATTTCACGGAAGGCATTCTGTCCTGGCAGCCAGACTTCGAGATCGTAGGTCTTGCGCGAGCCGAAGCCCATGTCGCCGGTGCAAAGCGTCATGGTACGGAAATGCAGGCCGAGGCGTTGCAGCACTTCCTCGGCGCAGGCGGTCATGCGTTCGTGCTCGGCAACGGCGCTCTCGGCATCGGTGATCGAAACAAGCTCGCATTTCCAGAACTGATGCTGGCGCAGCATGCCGCGCGTATCGCGGCCGGCCGAGCCCGCTTCCGAGCGGAAGGACGGCGTCAGCGCGGTGAAGCGGAGCGGCAGCTTTTCCTGATCGAGGATTTCCTCGCGCACCAGATTGGTCAGCGTCACTTCGGCCGTCGGGATCAACCAGCGTCCATCAGTCGTCCTGAAGAGATCGTCGGCGAATTTTGGCAGCTGGGCGGTGCCATAAACGGCCTCGTCGCGCACCATCAGCGGCGAGCTGACTTCGGTATAGCCGTGCTCGCTGGTGTGGAGATCGATCATGAACTGGCCGAGCGCGCGCTCGAGCCTGGCGAGCGGCCCGGTCAGAACCGTGAAGCGCGAGCCGGAGAGCTTGGCTGCGCGCTCGAAATCCATATAGCCGAGCGCCTCGCCGATTTCGAAGTGCTCCTTCGGCGCGTGATTCCAGCGCGGCCTTTCGCCGACGGTGCGGGTGACGACATTGTCATGCTCGTCCTTGCCGACCGGGACGTCGTCGAAAGGTATGTTCGGGATGCGCGAGAGCGCATCGTTGAGTTCGGCCGTCAGTTGCCGGTCCTCTTCCTCGATCGCCGGCAGCAGGGTCTTCAGCTCAGAGACCTCCGCCTTCAGCTTCTCGGCAAGCTCGCCATTCTTCTGGGCCATTGCCGCACCGATCTCCTTGGAGGCGAGGTTGCGGCGGGACAGCAAGTCCTGCGCCTTCTGCACGGCGGAGCGGCGCTTTTCATCGAGAGCAACGAGACTTTGGGCCAGAGGCTCCGCACCGCGCTTGGCAAGGGCGGCATCGAGCGCTTCGGGATTCTCACGGATCCATTTGATATCGAGCATCGTCGTTCCAGGTCGTTGCAACAGAGGTGGCCCGGCCAAAGCCTGATCGGACCTCGACCGGATGTTACAGCGCCGCCGTGTCTTTTCAGACGCGCAAAGGACGCTGTAACACTTTGAATTGCTGCATAATTCCTTAAACCGATTCCGATTTAAGGATTATGCAGTCGACGGCGTTCATGAAGGGATTTCCAGATCTCAGCTCAGACGCTGTCCGTCTTGGCAACGTCTGCGGATCCGGTTTCCTTTTCGACCGCCTGCCGGGCACGCTGCCGCTCCACGAGTCGCGCCGCATGGATGGAAATCTCGTAGAGAAGGATCGTCGGTATCGCAAGGCCGATCTGGGACATCGGATCCGGCGGCGTCAGCACGGCGGCGACGACAAAGGCGAGGACGATGGCAAACTTGCGCTTTTCGGCGAGCCATTGCGACGTCAGAAGACCGACACGGGCGAGCAGCGTGGTGACAACGGGAAGCTGGAAGACGAGGCCGAAGGAGAAGACCAGCGTCATGATCAGGCTCAGATATTCCGAGACCTTCGGCATCAGCGAGATGGCTATCTCGTCATGACCTGGCGCCTGCTGCATCGACAGGAAGAACCACATGACCATTGGCGTGAAGAAGAAATAGACGAGCGCGCCGCCCATCAGGAACAGCACCGGCGAGGCGATCAGGAACGGCAGGAAAGCCTGGCGCTCGTTCTTGTAGAGGCCCGGCGCCACGAACTTATAGACCTGGGCGGCAATGATCGGGAAGGCGACCACAAGGCCGCCGAACATCGCCACCTTGACCTGGGTGAAGAAGAATTCCTGCGGCGCGGTGTAGATGAGCTGGGCCTTCTCGACGTCGAGATGCGCCCATACGACGGCTGTCTTGTAGGGAATGACCAGATAGTTGAAGAGATGCTTGGCAAAAAAGAAGCATGCGATGAAGGCGACGAAAAACGCGCCGATCGACCACATCAGCCGCGTGCGCAGCTCCATCAGGTGCTCGATCAACGGCTGCGGCTTGTCTTCGATATCACCGCTCATGCCTCGTCCTTCTTCGTCTGCGCCGGCTTCTTCGGCGTTGCAGGCTTCCTGGCAGCCGTCGTGCGTTTCGGTTTTTCCAAAGGCACGGCAACGGCAGCCGCAGCATCGACCTTATCGGCAGCCTTGACGCGCGGCTTGCGCACGGCCTTCGGCTTGGCGGCAACCGTATCGGCCTGCACGATCGCTGCTGCGACCGGTTCCGACGGCGTAGGTGTCGCTACCAACGGCGGCGTTTCCGGCAGGCTCATCGACGGCGTCGGGGCTGCAACAGCATCGGCTGGCACCTCGGTCTTGTTTTCCGTGACCGTGGTCGCCTTCTGCAGGTCGGCCTTGATCTCGTTGCCCATCTGGCGGAGCGGGTTCATCGCCTCGCGCAGGCTGTTGACCGGGTTGAGCTTCTGGGCGTCGCTGATCGTCTGGCGGACATCGTCAAGCTCAGCTTCGCGCAACGCTTCATCGAACTGCGCACGGAAGTCACCCGCCACCTTGCGGGCGCGTTGCGTCATCTTGCCGAAAGCGCGCAGCATCGGCGGCAAATCCTTGGGACCGACGACCACGATCAGTACGACCGCGATGACCAAAAGCTCGGTCCAGCCAATATCGAACATGCAAGGCTCCTGGACGGGAAGCGCGGGGGCTGCGCTTTTTCCCGGACTTGGTTACTTCGTTTCGTCGGCCTTGTGATCGACGGTCTTTGCCGTGTCCGGCGCGTCTTCGTCCGTCATGCCCTTCTTGAAGCTCTTGATGCCCTTGGCAACGTCGCCCATCAGTTCCGGAATCTTGCCACGACCGAACAACAACAGCACGATGACCAGAACGATCAGCCAGTGCCACATGCTAAAAGAACCCATTACGCTAACTCCCTGTTTCTATGTTCCCACGATGTAAGGATTTCCCACACCGTTTCCAACATCAAGCCCTTTGAACTGAGCTTAATGTCACGGTATCGCCCTTTGTGACAAGCCATCGACCCATCGAAAAGTGGTGGCCACCATTGTTTTCGCCATGCATGGCAAAAGCAAGACGTAAGCCCCTCAATCTTCGGGGGTGCCGCGCGGTGCCAGCAACCCCAATTCCTCGAGGTCCATCTGGGTGATCGGGTCTTCGTCCTCGGTCAGTTCGTCGTTCATCAACGGCGAGGGAATATTGAAGTTCGCCGGAATGCGGCCCGACAGCAAGCCCGCTCCCTTCAACTCTTCGAGACCGGGCAGGTCACGCAGCTCTTCGAGACCGAAATGGTCGAGGAAATCGCGTGTCGTGCCCAATGTCACCGGCCGGCCCGGTGTGCGCCGGCGGCCACGGAAGCGCACCCAGCCGGCTTCCATCAGCACGTCAAGCGTGCCGCGCGAGGTCTGGACGCCTCGGATATCCTCGATTTCGGCACGTGTCACCGGCTGGTGATAGGCGATGATCGCCAGCACTTCCAGAGCGGCGCGCGAAAGCTTCTTCACTTCAGTGTCATCACGGCGGATGACGAAGGACAGGTCGGCGGCGGTGCGGAAGGCCCAGGCGCCTTCGACCTGCACGAGATTGACGCCCCGCGGCGCATATTGCTCCTTCAGGCGCAGCATGATCGCATGCACGTCGGTCTTCTCGGGCAGACGCTCCGCGAGGAAGCCTTCGGAGACCGGCTGCGAGGAGGCGAAGACCAGCGCTTCGGCGATGCGCTCGGCCTCGATCTCGGCCTGCAGGTCGCGACTCCTGTCGTCGAAATTGCCTTCGAAATCTTCTTCGCCCCTCAGGTCGATCAAACCGGCTGCTCCTGTTCCACCACCTGCAGCGTGGCATGTTTCGGACCGCGGCGCATGTATATCGGCTGAAAGGCGCCGTCCTGGCGGATTTCGAGCTTGCCCTCGCGCACCAGCTCCAACGAGGCGGCAAAGGCGCTGGCGATTGCCGTGACGCGTTCTTCGGGCGCGGCGAGATAACGCAGCAGATAATGTTCCATCGCCGTCCAGTCAGCGACCTCGCCGATCATCTGGGTCAGCAGTTCGCGGGCATCGGTCAGCGACCAGACGGTGCGCCGCTCGATCGTCACCTGGGTGACGGCATGGCGCTGGCGCAGCGCCGCATAGGCGGTCAGGAGGTCGTAGAGGCTCGCCGCGTAAGCGGATTGCTGCCGGTCGGGAATATGCTCGGGCGCGCCGCGCACGAAGATATCGCGGCCGAGGCGGTTGCGGTTGACGAGGCCGTCTGCAGCCTGCCGCATGGCTTCGAGACGTTTCAGGCGGAAGGCGAGTGTTGCCGCCAGCTCCTCGCCGGAAGGGCCGTCATCCTTGACCTGCTGGGGAATGAGCAGCTTCGACTTGAGATAGGCAAGCCAGGCTGCCATGACGAGATAATCGGCGGCAAGCTCGATGCGGATACGCCGGGCGCTTTCGATGAACAGCAGATATTGCTCGGCGAGCGCCAGCACCGAAATGCGCGACAGGTCGACCTTCTGGTTGCGGGCGAGATAGAGCAACAGGTCGAGCGGGCCTTCGAAGCCGGCGACGTCGATCACCAGCGCCGGCTCGTGGCTGGCGCGCTCGGCACCGTTATCCTGCCACAACTTGTCCATCGGCGTCGCCGCCTGCGGACGTTCCGTGCCCTTGACCGTGCTCACCTAGCTGCTCCCTTACGATCAGACCGTCGCAAACATCGCCTCGAATTCCGCCCTCAATTCCGCTTCATCGGCAGTATGCGGCGCCGGGAAGCCTGCTTCCACCGCTTTTGCGCGGGCAAGCGATATGCCGGTGAGCGGCGGAACATTTGCCACGACATCTAGCATCTCGTCCATATTGCCGTTGCAATGCAGCACGATATCGCATCCGCCTGCAATGATATTCGCCGCGCGTCCACCGATCGTGCCGGAAAGAGCGTTCATCGAGCTGTCGTCGGAGAGCAGCAGACCGTTAAAGCCGATGTGTTCGCGGATGATGCCGTCGATCACCTTGCGCGAGGTCGTCGCCGGATTATCCGGGTCGATAGCGGCGAAAACGACGTGACAGGTCATGGCCATCAACTCGTCCTTCATCGCGACAAAGGGCGGGAAATCATGGAGTTCCAGCTCATCGCGCGAGACGGTGACGACAGGCAGCTCCAGATGTGAATCCGCAAAGCCGCGACCGTGGCCGGGCATATGCTTCATCACAGGCAACAGGCCACCGGCCTTCAGCCCTGCGGCAGCCGCTTTCCCCATCGCGATGACGGTTTCGGGATCGCCGCCATAGGCGCGGTCACCGATGACGTTGCTGCTGCCCTCGACGGGCACATCGAGCACCGGCAGGCAATCGACATCGATGCCGAGGCTCGAAAGGTCGAAGGCGTGCAGCCGCGACATCAGCCAGGCGGCGCGTAGGCCGAGCACGCGATCGCGGCGATAGAGATCGCCGAGCGCCTGGCCGGAAGGATAGCGCGCCAGAACGGGGGGGCGGATGCGCTGAACGCGGCCGCCCTCCTGGTCGATCAGCACCGGTGCATGCCAGCCGACACTGTCGCGCAGTTCGGCGACGAGATCGGTGATCTGCCGTGCTTCGGAGATGTTGCGCCCGAAGAGGATGAAGCCCCAGGGCCGTTCGCCCCGGTAAAAGGCTTTCTCTTCGGATGTGAGGGCAAGGCCGCTGCAGCCAAGGATCATCGCTTTTGATTCGGTCATGTCCGAATCATAGACGGCGCCCGGCCAAATGCGAGCAAGGTCAGGCCCGATGCACAAAAAAGAGCGGCGGGCCGATCCGGCCCGCCGCTCTCATATTCTATTCAAAAAACCGATCTACTTGGAGATCAGGCAGCTTCCGCCCGCCGCGCGATACTGTTCGCAGAGTGCTGCGGCCTCGTCCTTGGAACCGGCCGGAATGCGGACACGGTAGAAAGTACCCTTGCCGGCGATATCGGCCCTGCGGATCTCGTGACTGCGGCCGCCAAGCACGCTGGCGAATTTCTTCGACAGGTTGGCATAGGATTTGGTCGCCTCGTCTTCCGAAGGCAGCGAGGCGATCTGGATACCGTAGCCGCCGGCGGATGCGGCCTGCTGTGGCTTTGCGGCGACGGGTGCAGCGGCTGCGACCTCAGTCGTCTTCGGCTGCTGTGCAGGCGGACGAACATTGCCCTTCTCGGTCACGGTGCCGACGACGTTGACGGGCTGGTCGGCCGGACGCGCGGTCGGAATCGGCGCGGTATCGGCAAGCGCCGAGGTCTTGACCGGGCGCACCGGCGGAGCCACCGGAGCGGGATTTGCGGCCTGCGCATCGGCACTGCCGGCAAGCGACGGCTGTACCGGCGCAGTTTCGACAGGGGCTGCAGAACGCGCATCGGCGGAAGCAACCTCGGCGCTTGCCGGGAAGCTTGCGGCCGTTCCGCCGACTGGAGGCACGGGCGAGGTCGATTGCGCGGACGGGGTCGACTGGGCCGTCAACGGCGGCTGGGCCGGCGGCGTCGGCTGGGCAGACTGTGTCGCCTGGGCAGATTGCGTCGCCTGGGCAGACGGCATCGGCTGATCGACGGGCGCCGGCTCCTCGCGGGCAACCAACGTACCATCAGGCTTGACGATCATCGTGCGGACCTTGCGCGGCGAAACAGACGGCGTCTTGTCAGCGTCGCTTGCCGAAGCCTTGTCGGCATTGTCCTGGTTCGGCAGCAGACGCGGATCCTCCGTCTCACCGACCGCAGTCGGCGTGACCTGATCATCGGCGTTGGCGTTCTCGTCGTCTTCAGGCAGCGATTCCGGTGTCAGCGTGCGCTGGACAACATCGACGGGCGCCTCGTCGGAAGAAACGAGCGCCTTCTGCTTGGGCTCTTCGGCAGAACCCGCAACACGGTCGTAAACGGCCTTATCCTGGTTCGGCACGGTCTTGCCGCCAGGATTTTCTGGAACAACCTTGACCGGCTCCTTATCGGCGGTGATCACGCGCGGCTCGCCGGACGCGACAATGCCGAGCCCCTCGCCGTTCCAGACGGAGGAATAGACACCGTAACCGACACCGGCGAAGACCACGAGCACGACGGCCCCGGCAAGCAGCCGGCGCATCGACCGGGCGCGGCTGAAATCAGCGGCCTGGCTTGCCGATTCGATACGAACTTCAGAGGTCTCACGGCGCTCGACCGGCTCACGCACGCTGCGGCGGAAATCCTCCTCCAGCGCCCGTTCGAAATCATCGAGGCCATCGGCGATGGTGGGCTTGACCGGCTGTGCCGCGGCCGCAGCCGTATCCCGGACTGGCGTCGGCGTTTGCCGCGGCTTGGCCGGTTCGAAGAAGCTGGCGATCTCCGCGTCGAGATCGAAATCGAAATCAGCAGTTTTCGCGACCGGCGCGGGCTGCTCGACCGGCGGCAGCGTCGGCACGTGCATGTCGTCGACGGTCTCGGGACGATCCTCCGGATCGGAGATCATCGCCGGATCGAATGGCAGGTCTTCGGTCGAGTCGGAAACAGCCGCCCAGTTGAAAGCCGGAGCCGGAGCTGGAGCCTGTGGATCGGGAACAAAGGCCGGAGCGGACCGTGCAGGGGCAGCAGCGGCCGGCTGGAAAGCGGGAACTGGCGGCTCAGGCGCAAAAACAGGCGCGGGCCGAGGAGTAGCGACGGCAGCGGCCGGCTGGGGAGCAGGTGCTGGCGGCGCTGGCTGCGGCGCTGGCTCGGACGTCTCGGAGAAATCGAGATCGGCGAGTTCCAGCTCGATGCCGGCAAGGTCCAGCTCGAAATCATGGCCGGCGAAGGGATCGTCGGCTTCCGGCACCGGCTGCGGCTGCGGCGCGCGCGAATATGCCGTTACGGCAGGCTGGGGCGCAACGACCTCGGCAAGCTGCGGTGCGATCGGCCTTGCGGCTTCGGCAGCATAGACCGGAGCCGGTTCGATCGGAGCAGGCGGGACGGGTGCGGCAGCGAGCGGTGCGGGCGCGATCACCTTGGGCTCGACAGGCGCGGCGGCCATGGGAGCGGCAGAAATGGGCGCTACCTCGATCGATGCGGGCTGTGGCGAGACGGGCGTCGGATTGGCACGTTGCGGCACCGGATAACGAGAGACGTCGGCGAGCAGATCGTCAAGATCGAAAGTGCCGGCGGTGTGAGGAACATCAGGCACGACCTCGGTCAGCGCGGCGTCGGCCTGGATCTCGCCTTCGACGGTGGCGGCGATGAGATCAAAACCGGCATCGGACCCGAAATCCTGCAGCTCTTCCTCGATCTCGACGAATTCTTCAGCCTCGGCAGCCTCTTCCGATGCGATCACCTCATCATGGCGGTCGAGCTCGGCGGGGAAGCCAAGCGACGGTGAAGCGGATTCGAATTCCTCGGAAGGCTCGATAGCGGCGACGGCCGGCGGCGGCTCGATGACAGATTGCGGCTCCACCACAGGAAGTTCGGCGGACGGTGCCTCTGCAACCGGTGCTGCGACCGTTTCGGCCACAGGCTCCGGCAAAACAACCGGTTCCTCGCGCTTCGCTGCATGGAAATTGGCAAGCGGCAGCCTGATGCTGGCAGCCGACCATTGCGGCGCCTTGGCGGGCTGCGCCAGCGAAGAAACGGGTGCTGTGCCGATCGACAGCTCAAGCTCCTCGATCAGGTCGCGCGCACCGCCGAAGGCCGATTGCACCGACGCCTCGGGCTCGGGGGAAAGCTGCTCCGCCCAGTCGGCGGCAGATGCGTCCCCATTCCCTGCGGCGGGCAAAGCTACTTCTTCTTCGGCCTCGACTTCTTCAGCCTCAACGGGGGCGACGGAAACCGGCTCAGGAGCCTCCGCACGTTCGGCGGCGGGAGAAGCGTCGAGAACGGGCTCGACGTAATCTTCAGGAGTGACATCATCCGAGATCGGCTCGGCGGGCCGGTCGAGCTCTGCGAGCGGACGTGGCGAATCGTAGCGGTCGAACTCGCGCCCAAGCTCGTCTTCGAGATCGAGAGCGGGCTCGCGGCGTGCGGTCTCAGTTACCGTATTCGCCGCAACACGCGGCTCGAAGCCGACGATCCGGGCAAGTTCAGCCAACGGATCATCGTCGGCAAACAGATCGTTTTTTCCGCGCGTATCATACGCAAGTTGTTTATCAGCCATGCCTATTCCCACTCGCAAACGCCAACGCTCAAATGCCAGCGCATTGTGGGGAAATGGTGACGTTATCGCATTTCGTCCGGTGCGGCAGTGCCTGTAATGGCGAGTCCCGACTTCAAAACCGACGCGACGGCGTACACCAGCCCAAGTCTGGCAATACTTGATTCTCGGTTTTTATCATTAACAAATCGTAATTCTGGCTGATCTTTACCTTTGTTCCAGTGCGCGTGGAAGGAACTGGCGAGGTCGTAGAGGTAAAAAGCGACGCGATGCGGCTCCTGCGACTGGGCCGCCGCATCGACGATACGCGGGAATTCAGCAAGCTTGGCGACGAGCTGCAATTCGGCCGGATCGCCAATGCCTGCAACGGTTTCCGCGAGATTCTCGGGCGAAACATCGAGGTCGGCGAAAGCCTCCCTCGCCTGCCGGAAGACCGACATGCAGCGAGCATGTGCATATTGCACGTAGAAGACCGGATTATCTTTCGATTGTTCCGTCACTTTGGCGAAATCGAAGTCGAGCGGTTCGGAATTCTTGCGGTAAAGCATCATGAACCGGACCGAATCACGGCCGACTTCTTCGACGACGTCCCGAAGCGTGACGAAATCGCCCGAGCGTTTCGACATCTTCACCGGCTCGCCGTTGCGATAGAGCTTGACGAGCTGGCAGAGGAGCACCGTCAGCTTCGCCTTACCGTCCGAAACGCCGCGTGCAACCGCTTCCAGGCGCTTGACGTAACCGCCATGGTCGGCGCCAAGCACGTAGATCATCTCGTCGAAACCACGGTCGAACTTGTTCTTGAAGTAGGCGACGTCGGCGGCGAAATAGGTATAGGAGCCATCCGACTTGATCAGCGGTCGGTCGATATCGTCGCCCACCTCGGTCGAACGGAACAGTGTCTGTTCGCGATCCTCCCAGTCCTCGGGAAGCTGACCCTTCGGCGGCGGCAGCGTGCCCTTGTAGACGTAACCCTTGAAGGTCAGGTCGTTGATCGCCGTGCGGATCGCGGCCGCACCATTGGCATGCAGGGTGCGCTCGGAGAAGAAGACGTCGTGATGGACGTTCAGCGCCGCCAGATCTTCGCGGATCATCACCATCATCGCATCGATGGTGCGATCCTTGACGATCGGCATCCATTGGTCTTCCGGCATGTTGTGCAGCCGCACGCCGTAGTCGGCGGCAAGCGACTGACCGACAGGCACGAGATAGTCGCCGGGATAGAGACCCGAGGGGATTTCGCCGATCTTTTCGCCGAGCGCTTCGCGATAGCGCAGGAAGACGGAACGGGCGAGCACGTCGATCTGCGAGCCGGCATCGTTGATGTAATATTCCTTCTCGACGCCGTAACCGGCAAAAGCCAGCAGGTTGGCGAGCGCGTCGCCGACGACAGCGCCACGGCAATGGCCGACATGCATGGGGCCGGTCGGATTGGCCGAGACATATTCGACGTTGACCTTCTTGCCCTTGCCGAGCGACGAGCGGCCGTAATCGGTGCCGGCGCCGATCATCGAGGCGAGCAGCCGCTGCCAGTAGCCGACGGCGAGACGGATGTTGATGAAGCCGGGACCCGCGACCGAGACATCGGCGACGTCGGCATCCTCCTTGAGCTTGGCGATGATGACGTCGGCCAGCGCGCGCGGGTTGGTTCCGAGCGATTTTGCCAGCACCATTGCGGCATTGGTCGCCACATCGCCATGGCTCGCGTCACGCGGCGGTTCGACGGTGATGCGGCCGAAATCGAGCTCGGATCGCTTTTCCCTGACCAGATCGATCTGTTCAAGGGCGGTTTTGATCCTGGCTTCGAAGTCGGTAAAAAGGTTCATCGCACTCTTCCATGCATAGGCTGTGCCAAAGGCTCAAATCGGCCCTCGGCGTGGGCGACCGCTGCCTATCGCAAATCCGGAGTGTGGTCAAACAACCGCCTGTGGGCGCTGATCGCATATGTGTCGGTCATGCCGGCGAGATAATCGCCGACATGACGAGCCTTCGGCGCGTCGGACAGGCCGGCGATATGATCGACCCAGTAATGGCTCTGCATTTCCTTTGGATTGGCCATGTAGGCGGCAAAAAGATCGGTGACGATCTGGGCGGCGCCGGCACGGATGCGCATGATATCGGGATTGCGGTAGATGCGTTTGAAGAGCATCGCCTTGATCTGCCTGTCGGTCTCGGCCATCCCCTCGGAAAAGCTGGCGATAACCTGGCCGGCAGCGCGGATGTCGGCTGCGCTCTCAGGCCGCAAGAGCGACAGACGCTGTTGCGCGACGCCGATCACGTCTTCGACCATGCGGGTAATCTGACGGCGCATGATCTCATGGGTGAAGCGGCTGGCCTCCAGATGCGGATATCGCTCCCGCACCTCGGCCATCAGCCCGGCAAGAAACGGGATTTCCTCCAGCATATCGAAAGTCAGGTAGCCGGAGCGCAGGCCATCGTCGATATCGTGGGTGTTATAGGCAATGTCATCGGCGATCGCCGCAACCTGGGCCTCGAGGCTGGCATAGCTTGCAAGCTCGAGATCGTGCAGCTCGCAATAATCGAGGATCGGCTGCGGAACGGGACCGCGCGTGCCGACTCCATCCGGCGTCAGAAGCGGACCATTGTGCTTGACGAGACCTTCGAGGCTTTCCCATGTCAGGTTGATGCCGTCAAATTCGGCATAACGCCTCTCCAGCTTGGTCACGATGCGCAGCGATTGGGCATTGTGGTCAAAGCCGCCATAGGGCAGCAGCACCTCGTGCAACGCGTCCTCGCCGGTATGACCGAACGGCGTGTGGCCGAAATCGTGCACGAGCGCCACGCCTTCGGCCAGATCCTCGTCGAGCTTCAGGGCGCGGGCAAGAGCGCGGGCGATCTGCGCCACCTCGATCGTATGCGTCAGCCGGGTGCGGTAGTGATCGCCGTCCTGGGCGATGAAGACCTGGGTCTTGTGTTTCAGCCGCCGGAAGGCGGTGGTGTGGACGATGCGGTCGCGGTCGCGCTGGAAATCGGAGCGCGTCGGGCTTTCGTCCTCCTGATAGAGCCGTCCGCGCGTCGTCCATGGGTCGGCCGCATAGACCGCCCTTTCACTGCTGCCGAAACCCAAAGCACGCGTATCGATCGTCATTCTTCACCATCATCCTGCATGTTGCCGCATCTGCCCATTGACGCCGCTTATCGCTCTTCATACCTATAGGTCGATGAAACGGCAAAGAGGCGCTTTCTTAACCGCTTCGGCGCATCATCGCCTTTTCGCGAAGATCATGGTAAGTTTCTTTGATATCAGGCATTTGAACATTCAAGCGCCAAAACCCATTCTCTCCGGATCTTGACCCCGGCAGGAGGAAACATGACGGATACGAGTGTAACCCTTTCAGATGCCGCGGCAAAGCGTATCGCTGCGATCGTCGGCGCCGAAGCCGGCAAGAGCGCCTTGCGCGTTTCCGTCGAAGGCGGCGGCTGTTCGGGCTTTTCCTACAAGTTCGATCTTGCCGACAGCGCTGATGACGACGACATCATCGTCGAAAAGAACGATGCCAAGGTGCTGATCGACAGCCTTTCGCTCGTCTATATGGCGGGCTCGGAGATCGACTTCGTCGACAACCTGCTTGGCCAATCCTTCCAGATCAAGAACCCGAATGCGGTGGCAAGCTGCGGCTGTGGCACCAGTTTCTCGATCTGAACGTCTAAACGCACGGCCTCCTCATCAAACCGGCCGAAGAATTCCTTCCGGCCGGTTTATCGTCTTGTCCGCCGGTGAAAGACCGCGATAAAAGAAGCGCACTAAAGCGCGCTGCATCGACGCTGATTCATGCAGTGCGCTTTAGCTCTTTGTTTTTATGCCTGTCGTTATCCCAGAACCGCTGCACACTTCTGGACGACATGCATTATGCGGAACGGGACAGAGCCATGAAGATCGCGACCTGGAACATCAACGGCGTCAAGGCGCGCATCGATAATCTCACGCAATGGCTCAAGGATTCCGATCCGGATATCGTCTGCCTGCAGGAGATCAAGACGGTCGACGAAGGTTTCCCGCGGCTGGAGATCGAGGCGCTTGGTTATCATGTCGAGACGCACGGCCAGAAGGGCTTCAACGGTGTGGCGATCCTCTCCAAGAGCTCACCTTTTGAAGTGAACCGCGGCCTGCCCGGCGATCCGCTGGACGAACAGGCGCGTTTCCTCGAAGCGGCGTTCACGCTGTCCGACACGCGCATCCTGCGCGTCTGCTGCCTCTACCTGCCGAACGGTAATCCTGTCGAAACGGAGAAATATCCTTACAAGCTCGCCTGGATGGGGCGTCTGAGGACGTTCGCGGCCGAACGGCTGGCCTATGAAGATATGCTGGTTCTTGCCGGCGATTACAATGTCATCCCGGAACCGCACGACTGCTTCGATCCCAAGGTCTGGGAAAACGATGCACTGTTTCTGCCGCAGACGCGGGAGGCGTTCCGCAAGCTCGAAAATCTCGGGCTGACGGATGCAGTACGCGCGACGACGGATGCGACGCAGCTCTATTCCTTCTGGGATTATCAGGCCGGCGCATGGCCGAAGAACAACGGCATCCGCATCGACCATCTGCTGCTGTCGCCGGAAGCTGCCGACCGGATGACATCGGCTGCGATCGAAAAACATGTGCGGGCCTGGGAAAAGCCGTCCGACCATGTGCCTGTGATCGCGTATTTCGATTTCGCGGGCTGAGCGCCCGATCGGCGCTTAGTCGTCGGAACCGCTCGCGATGGTGTGCGAGAGGGATACCGCCGTGCGGCGGTCGGCCTCGTTCGCAACCGAGAAGGCCTGCTCCTGCAACGCTTCCATCCAGCTGCAATCCTTGGGCTTGCAGCGGTCGAGTGCTGCCGTCATCAGCGCCAGACCGCGGGCCGTCTGGCCTTCATCGAACAGAATATTGCCGAAGACCGCCATGGCGCCGGGATGGCCGCTCTTGCGGGCCTGGTTCAGCCATTTCTTGGCTTGCTGCGGGCTGGCATTGCCGCCCTCGCCCGCCAGCATCATCTGCGCCAGCTGGAACTGCGCCTCGGGGACGCCAAAGGTGGAAGCCACCTGAAAATAAAGCTGGCGCGCCTGGCTGAGGTCGATCCTGACCGGACTGCCGGCAATGCCATGCTTGTAATAACTGGCGAGCGAGAGCAGCGCGTTGACGAAGAAGCCGGTATCTTCCGAGCCGGGTTCGACGCCCTGCTGGGCAATCTCGCTGTAGATCTTGAAGGCTTCGAAATCATCCTGCGTGACACCGTCGCCATCGGCATACATATTGGCGAGCGCCCAGCGCGAGCCGGTGTGGCCCTTTTCGGCGGCGTATTTATAGGCTTCGACCGCCTCTTCCTTCTGGCCGTTCTTATAGGCTTTGAAGCCGAACTTGAAGAGATCGAAGGGGCCGGATTCCTTGCTGACGCCACCTTTGATGTCGAATGCGCGGCACGGACCGGACAGCGCCAGCGCTACGGCTATCGACATGCCCATCAGCATGAATTTGAACAGTTTGAACTCGGACGTCACCATTTCAACCGATTTCTTTCGCTCATCTCAGGCAGGCGGCAACGGCGCTCGCACCGTGCATCCCGCGGATGTATTTCTTCGAGGCGAGCGATCCCGCGGCGAGCTCCATGGCTCCTTTACCCGCGTCGCATCCAGCCCACTGGCCTTTTCTCAAAGCCGATATTCTCAGCCTATCCTTCAGAACCACCCGGCTCCCGGCATGGCTCGACTGCAATCTCCGTGGCACTCTTTCGGCAGGTGCGGTATTCGCCTTCCCGCCTTTGTCGTATTCGTAAACGGCAAATGTGACAAAACCGGTATCGACAGCTCCCGCAAAGCCGGGCTGCTCATGCGAGTGGGTCGAAAATAATGACAATGAATGGATCGACGACTTCATCGCGAGACCGGATTGGCGGCCGGAACAGCCTTGTTCGGAAAGCGAAACGACCGCAATCAAACGAATGTCGCCAATCGCGCCGTACGTTTTGATGTACCCGGAAAAAAATCGACCCATGCTACTATTTACACGCACCGTACGCCTGCCATCTCCTCGCCTGCAAATAGCGCTGCGCCCTCTTTGTGGCGGGAAATGGACAAATTCACCCTGCCGCCACCATACGCCAAACGTCGTAAAAATGTGTTGCTGAATCGTCACAAATTGGAACGTCGATTTGTCTTGCTGACGCCCAAAGAAAAGCCCGGCGAACTGCCGGGCTTTAAGACTTCTACTTGGATCGCAGGATCAGAACTTGACCTTTACGCTGGTGGAAAGGGCCGCCACCAGATCGTCGCCGAAGGAATAGGAGACGTCGTTGCCGTAGGTCCGGCCATTATACACGTAGGTGCCGGATTCTCCGCCGGTCATGATGCCGAGCGCGCCGGCCAGACGCCACTCGACGTTCTCGACAGGCGTATAGGAAACACCCGCGCCGAGCGTCCATGTGTCGGTCTGGGCGCCGTAGCCCTGGCTCGTGCCGCGATCCCAGGTCAGGCTGAGGGCGCCGGCCCATTGGTCGTTGAACTTGTGGCCGACGCCACCGCTGATCGTCCAGCCGTCGCGATAAAAGAGATCGAGCGAGGTGAGCTGGCTGCTGGCGCTACAGGCGACCACGCCCTTGGTGGCCTTCGGGCAGAAGGCGATCGACTGCAGCACGCTCCAGTTCGTCCACTTGACCGAACCGAAGGCGAGCCAGTCGGGCGCAATGCCGCTCTGCAACTTGAGCTCGACGGAATCCGGTGCCTCGGCCGAACCGTAGACCGGCGTCACAACGCCGAGATAAGGATTGGCGGGATTGAGGGCCTTTGGCACCTCGGTCAAGTCGACCGTGCCGGTGAGATCGTCATACTTGACCTTGCTGTTGTAGACCAGGCTGGCGCGGAAGGCATATTCCTCGATTTCGTAGGCGATACCCGCCCGCCATCCCATGGCCTGGTCGGCAAGATCCAGACGGCCGGTGCCGTCATAGACCAGCGCGGCCGCCCCCGTGATCGGCGCGACGAGGCGTGTCTTGAAACCATCGACCGTCTGATAGAAGCCGCCGCCGATCAGGCGTAGCTGGCCGGCGCCCATATCGAAACGATAGGAGCAGGTGGCGCCGTAGTTGCGGGTGCTGATCTTGGTTTCGATGTTGTCGTTGACGCCCAGCCAGTCGGCGCCGGGATTGGTGTGTGCGCCGAAGGGTGTCGAAAAATCACCCATGCAGTCGATGGAGTCGCCGAGACCGACTTTCACCCCGAGATAGGGGATCCAGTAATCCTCGGTATCATCCGCCGTGGTCGAACCGCCGCCAATGCCGTTCGTGCCGAGGCCATCGGTGGCATCGGTGTCCTTGACGTTTTTCAGCTTGCGCTGCGGCATGACATAGGTCGCGCCGGACTGGACGGCGAACCTCGAATTGTCGAAGAGAAGGTCGATATTATATCCGCCACGCTCCAGACCGCCGGCGAAGGACGGCGAT
The DNA here is from genome assembly GCF_002953715.1 of Rhizobium leguminosarum. Classification (GTDB taxonomy): domain Bacteria; phylum Pseudomonadota; class Alphaproteobacteria; order Rhizobiales; family Rhizobiaceae; genus Rhizobium; species Rhizobium leguminosarum_V. Next base: position 1,581,850 of record NZ_CP025012.1, on the reverse strand, counting down.
GCAAGTGACGAAAGAAGAACGAGCGACGTTATGCCCTTGGAAAACCTACGAGATGCCATTGTGTCTCCCCCACTCCAGCAATTGATGTGACCCCACTCTAGTAAGTGTTCGCGTGATATGGCAACGCGCCCCACGGCAGCGCTCCCAGGCATTGCAGTGGCTAACTTACGTAAAGAAATTGACGGACACGTCAAAAAACCTGGTTAATAAAATTTTATTCCAGACCTATCGAATTTCAGGTGGGCTTTTGGGTTTTCATTCCAAACATTGCAGAAGCTGTATCAATCCGACAACAGTGGCAGTTTTCGCCCGCTGGAGGTTCGCATGAGAGCAATCCACAGGATGAAGTGCTGAAAAGGCGCCGTTTCACGCGCGAACCGCACGAATCACAACAAAAAAAGACGCGCCGGCGGAGGGCGCGTCTTTGAAATAACTTACCAAAATGGGTCCGTGAAACTTACCCGGCTTCGCTCACCCTGGAAAGAGCGGTCATCAGGCTTGCGATCTGCCCCTTCAGTTCCTCAAGACGATCGCGCTCGGCCTCGACCACTTCGGGATTGGCGTTGGCGACGAACTTCTCGTTGGAGAGCTTGCCGTCGATGCGGGAGATCTCGCCTTCCATCTTGGCAATCGCTTTTTCCAAACGAGCCTTTTCGGCGGAGAGGTCGATCAGATTGCCGAGCGGCAGGCAGATGGTCGCTTCAGCGACGACGATCTGAGCGGCACCCTTGGGCGCATCGTCAGCCAGCGATATCGCCTCGACACGTGCCAGCCGCTTGATGGCGGCGTCGTGGCGGAACAGCCGTTCACGCGTCAGGTTGTTGGCCTTGACGACGACGAGCGGCGCTGTTGCCGATGGCGGCACATTCATTTCAGCGCGCACCGAGCGGATGCCGGAAACGAGGTCGATCAGCCAGTTGATTTCGTCGGCGGCCCCGTCATCGGCATAGGACGGCGCCGGCCATTCGGCATGGCAGACCAATGTGTCGCGCTCTTTGCCTTCGCCTGCCGTATGGGCCCAAAGCTCTTCGGTCATGAAGGGCATGAAGGGATGCAGCAGCTTGTAGATCTCTTCGAGAATATAAGCGCTGCAGGCCTGGGCTTCCGCCTTGGCGCCCTCGTCTTCGCCATTGAAGACCGGCTTCAACAGTTCGAGATACCAGTCGCAGACCTCGTTCCAGACGAAGCGATAGAGCGCGCCGGCGGCATCGTTGAACCGGAAGGCTTCGAGCGCTTCCGTAACGTCACGTTCCGTACGGGCAAGTTCCGTCAGGATCCAGCGGTTGATGGTGAGCTCGGCCGCCTCCGGCACGAAATGCGGGTCGCTGTTCGCACCGTTCATCTCGGCGAAACGTGTGGCGTTCCAGAGCTTGGTGCCGAAATTGCGGTAGCCGGCGATGCGGGCCGGATCGAGCTTCACGTCGCGGCCCTGCGCCGCCATGATCGCCAGGGTGAAGCGCAGCGCGTCGGCGCCGTATTCGTCGATCAGTTCCAAGGGATCGATGACGTTGCCCTTCGATTTCGACATCTTCTGCCCATTCTTGTCGCGCACCAGCGCGTGGACATAGACGGTCTGGAAGGGCTCGACGGGTTCACCATCCTCGTCCTTCATGAAGTGCAGGCCCATCATCATCATGCGGGCGACCCAGAAGAAGATGATGTCGAAGCCGGTGACAAGAACGTTGGTCGGGTAATAACGTGCCAGCTCCGGTGTCTCGTCCGGCCAGCCGAGCGTCGAGAAGGGCCAGAGTGCCGAGGAGAACCAGGTGTCGAGCACGTCCTCGTCACGCGTCAGGATCTCACCCGGCTTGAAGTTTTCGAGCAGGTCCTCGACATAGGCCTTCATCGGCCCTTCATGCGAGAGGTAATGCTGGATCGCCGCCTGCAGCGCCTCTTCCTCGGTCTTTTCGACGAAGACCTGGCCGTCCGGGCCGTACCAGGCGGGAATCTGATGACCCCACCAGAGCTGACGGGAGACGCACCACGGCTGGATGTTTTCCATCCACTCGTAATAGGTCTTGTCCCAGCTCTTCGGCACCATCCTGGTGCGGCCTTCACGGACCGAGGCGATCGCCGGCTCGGCGAGCGTCTTGGCATCGACATACCATTGTTCGGTCAACCGCGGCTCGATCGGCACACCGCCGCGGTCTCCGTGCGGGACCATGTGCTTGTGCGGCTCGATCTTGTCGAGGAGGCCGGCCTCCTCGAAAATCTCGGCGATGACCTTGCGCGCATAGAAACGGTCCTGACCTTCCAGGCGGTCCCAGGCGCCATGCAGCGCCGCCGGATTGTCGAGGCCTTCGAGGAAATCCTCATTGTCCTTGATGGTGATCGTACCGTCGATATTCAGGATGTTGATCGAGCGCAGGCCAGCCCGCTTGCCGACGTCAAAGTCGTTGAAGTCATGTGCCGGCGTGATCTTGACGGCACCGGTACCGGCCGTCGGATCGGCGTAGCTGTCAGCAACGACCGGAATGCGGCGGCCGACAATCGGTAGGATGACATGCTTGCCGATGATCGACTTGTAACGCTCGTCCTCCGGATTGACGGCAACACCGGTATCGCCCAGCATCGTTTCCGGACGCGTGGTGGCAACGACCAGATAGTCGCGCGTTTCCCATTCGGTCGGCTTGCCTTCCTCGTCGAAAGCGATCGGGTACTGGTAGGTGACACCCGGCTCGAGCGGATAGCGAAGATGCCAGAGATTGCCCTTGACCTCATGCTGTTCGACTTCAAGGTCGGAGATCGCCGTCAGCAGCTTCGGATCCCAGTTGACGAGGCGCTTGTCCTTGTAGATCAGCCCTTCCTTGTAGAGCGTGACGAAAACCTCGAGAACGGCCTTCGACAGGCCTTCGTCCATGGTGAAACGTTCGCGCGACCAGTCGCATGACGCACCCAGGCGCTTCAGCTGGTTGAAGATCAGGCCGCCCGATTCAGCCTTCCACTCCCAGACCTTGTCGATGAAGGCTTCACGGCCCATGTCGCGGCGGCTGGGCAGCTGCTGTTCCATCAGCTTGCGCTCGACGACCATCTGCGTGGCGATGCCGGCGTGGTCCATGCCCGGCTGCCAGAGCACATCCTTGCCGCGCATGCGCTCGAAGCGGACCAGGATGTCCTGCAGCGTGTTGTTGAGCGCATGGCCCATGTGCAGCGAACCGGTGACATTCGGCGGCGGGATCACGATAGTGAAGGTCTCGGCCCCGGGCCTGGCGTTCGCGCCGGCACGGAAGGCATCCGCTTCGTCCCATTTCGCGGCGATTTTCGGTTCGACGGCGGCGGAATCATAGGTCTTGTCGAGCATTTTCTGACCAATTTCGAGGTTCGAGGGTGGCGTTTGTAAATAGGATGGTCACGGCCAAGTCAATAAAAAAGCCGCCCCGGAGACCGGAGCGGCTTTTCAGGAAAAAGCAATCCGATCAGCGGCGCGGGCCGCGCGCCACACGCTCGATTTCCTCGCGCACCAACCGCTCGACCAGCGTCGGCAGATTATCATCAAGCCATTCGCGCAGCATCGGGCGCAGCATGTCCTCTGCGATCTCGTCCAGCGAGCGACGCTCCGCACCGTCGATTGCGGCGGCGAGCTCCTCGAAAGAGCGGCTGATCTGCAGGCCGGCATCCTCCGAAAGCAGCGTCGGCTGGACCTCGTCCATAACGCTCGGCAGGAAACGCTCGGTCGACGACTGAGCGGGCTCGATCGCCGGCGGCGCTGTTTCGACGGCAGGCGTAGGCTCGGCGACGGCCACCCCAGGCGTTTCCGCAAACACCGGCTCGGCCGGCTGCTGGATCGCAACATGCTGAATGGGCGCTGCGGCAGCGGGGAAAACAGGCTGTGGTTGCGGTTGTGGTGCCGCGGCGCGCGGAGGTTCCGGCAGCGGTTCGGGCTGACGGAAGCCGCTCGGAATTTCACGCAGGGCCTGACCGGCCTGCACGGCGCTGCGCTCAGAGGCGGCGCGCACACGGGCGGCGACATCGGCAAGCGACAGCGCACGGGCCGGCACTTCTGCTTCGGGAGCCGTGCCGGCCGAATTGGCGGCGACAAAACGCGGATCGGAGGAGCGCATGACCGGTTCGGGGAATTCCACGCCGGCATAGGTGTCGTCGACCGTCAGATGTATTTCCGAGCCGTTGTCATCCTCGTCGGCGCCATAGACCGGCGGCAGGGATGCGGAAATCGCCTTGCCGGCGCCGGGCTCATTGCTTTCGATGATCTGGCGGATGGAGGCCAGAATTTCTTCCATGGACGGTTCACGCGCTACACTTGGCTGAGCCATTTCTATCCCCGTTATCCCAAAACAACGACCGGATGGAGTGGAGCATTCATCCGAATCACCACGACCTTAGAATACCCCAGGCGTGAAAAAAATCATCGCGAATCAAATGAATGCCGCCATGCACAGTTTTGTTACCCAATGTTTGCCACCCGCAAAGCCTGTCGCGATATTGCGGCGGCGACGCGCATGAAACAGAACTTCAGCGCACTGCCTCCATCCGGTCCGACATGGTCGCGTCAGCGTAAATGATGTTTGTGAAGGCTTTCCGGCGGCATTGATAAAAAACGGGCGCCGATGGCGCCCGTCGCTGAATTTCGTCGATAAAAACGACGTCAGAAAACGAATTCGCGCGCCTTGGCGAAACCCGGCAGCGGCTTGACCGAGGCATTGAAGAAGACATTTTCCGAAACAGCGCCGCGCTCGGCGACGAAGACCTTGGCGCGGGCGGCATTGCCGTAACCTTCGACCGTGATCAGGCGACCACCATCGCGCAATTGACCGAGAAGGGCCGCCGGAACCTCTTCAACCGCGCCGTTGATGAAGATCAGATCATAGGGCGCGCCGGCAGCGTAGCCCTGTTCGAGCGGGCCGGTCACGACCTCGACCTTGGCGTAGCCGGCAAGCTGCGCCTTCGCTTCAGTGGCCAGCGTCTCGTCGCATTCGAGCGCGATGACGGAGCCGGCAACGATCGACAGCAGCGCCGAAGTGTAACCCGTGCCGCAGCCAACCTCGAGGACGAAGTCGTCCTTGGTGATCGCGGCCAGCTGCAACAGCTTGGCGAGGGGCGACGCTTCCATCAGGAAGCGGGCCGGCTTTCCCGATGCGGCTGCGGAGATCTCGACGTCGTTGTCGATATAGGCCAGCAGCTTCGCCTTCTCGGGCACGAAAGCCTCACGCGGTACCGTGAGAAACGCCGTCAGCACGGAATGCGAGGTAACGTCCGTCGTGCGAACCTGGGTATCGACCATCTTTACGCGCGCTGCTTCGAAATCCATCATGTCCTCTCGCTCTTGAAAAGCGGTTCCTATCCCTCGTCTCTTAATCCCCGCCACGGATGCTTTCAAGGCTTGGCAGGCGCCAGCGAAAAGAATCCGGCCGGCGCCTCTTCCGCGCCACAGGGGCGGGATGGACACTGCAACTCCAGCGTGGATTCTTTTAGCCCTTCATGTTATGATCTGCAGCGGAGGAAATAGGAGGAGCAGGCCATGTCTGCGATTTTCGAGTATTTCACGCTGTTCGATTTCTTCATAGTCGCAGCGCTCATCGGCATATTCTGCTGCGGGCTGTTGGACGGCGAAACGACCTGGAGGCGATAGGGCGCCGAAGCGCACTCGGAGATATCCCCCGCATCGCGACTGCGGCAATTCATGTCAGCGAGCGCTGGTCTGACATGCGTTCTTTCCTTTTGAAATCCAGCCCTCGACAGCCGCATACGCATTAACGTTACGTCAACCATTATGTTGCAGCGCCCTCACCTCCCGCTATGGGTGTGCGCATGCAAACCTTTCTGATCCAATCGCGCGGTATAGAAGCGCTTCACTACAATGCCGATGCCCGCCTGCTGCTGATCAAATACAGCAGCGGCGACATTCGCAGCTTCACCCGCATTTCGCGGCAAGGCATGCGGCGGCTTCTCGGCGCCGGCCCCGAAATCGATAACGGACCTGAATTGAGCGATCTGCAATATCAGGCGCAAATCCGGAAAGGCGGCCTGAAGGCGCTCTACCGCCTCACGGGAATCAATCCGTTACAGTTCGATTTTTCTCCCGGCCAGCGGGTCTGGTAGCATCGCAAACGCCAATGCCGCACCGCTGAGCCAGCAGCGTTTCACATAGATTATGTCATGTGGAAGATGTTGGAGGCCTCGCCCGGAATTGAACCGGGGTACAAGGATTTGCAGTCCTCTGCGTCACCACTCCGCCACGAGGCCTCACGGGCTCGTTATCTGAGCCGTGGCGAGCGTTTAGAATGATCGTAAGGAAATCGCAAGAGGGCATTTCGGAAAAACGCTATTCTGCGGTTGCCGAAACGACCATTTTTCCATCGCGAAACGGAGCGGGCGCGGGCTGGAATTTCCACGGCCGTAGCGATGCCCCATCTCCTGCCAATGATGGCATTTGAAACAAATTCTTGACTTGACTTCGATCACCGTCCGGGACTCAATTGCCCGCGGGAGGGTATAGGAGCTTGAGATGGATTGGGCTGCCCTCAAATCGAAGCGCGTGCGTGCAGCATACGACGCCGAAACCCGGGATCTGCATGTAAAATTCCCTGGTTCTCCGCCGGTGAAACATGCGGATATTCCGCCGCACGTCCACCATAACCTACTGGAAACGGACGATCCATACTTCTATTACCAGTACTATATAGCGCCGTCTCGCGTATCACCGGGCCCTCGACAACCGGCCTCCATGGCGTCCTACGCAGTGAAGCTCGTCCTTCTCCTTGCCGCCTGCAGCCTGCTGATGACGACCGGCCTCGACCCGGACCACGGCGGAACTTTCGAAGAAAGCGAACTCAGATCCAATTAGACGCGAATTTGCAGCCCAATCTCAGGACCTGCAACAAGGCGGGTGGTTCCGGCGTCGAAATTGTCGCTCCTGTTCTGAGAACGGTAGCGCCGATTGTCCCGCTCGCGGTCGTTCCTCCCATCGCGCTCATTCCGGCCGTTGAAATTGCGATAGTTGCGAGGCCCGTTGTAGCTGCCGCCTTGACCGTGGTCGACCACGCAGCCTTCGGGACGGCGACAGATGCCGCGAGCGTCGAAACCGCCGCTGTCTACCTGGGCCTCGGCAGAGATGCCTGACAGAACCGCCGCCGCCGACAGGACGACAACAAAAGATACCTTCATTTCCTCACCTGGACCGTCGTGACGCATTTTTGCGTTTTACATTCCATAAACCACGAATGCGAAAAGCGATCCACAGTTCCACACCCTACTTGCCATCAGCCAGCCGGTTTTCCCCGCCTGTGCCACCAGACCGCCAGCCGTCTCCGAAGCCGGCGCGCGAACGGCAGATCGTGCGAGAGCACGAGGAAGCCGAGCGGCAGCATCCAGAAGCCGAGGATGGGCAGGAAACCCAACACGCCGCAGAAGATGAGGGCCATGCCGAGTGCCATCCGCGCGATGCGCGAGCGCGGCATGCCCATGCTGAAAGAGCCGAGCACAAGCCTGCCGCTTGCATGATCGATGCCGAAGCGCACTGCCCGTGCCTTGCGCTTCTCCCCGCCTCTCGTCTCCTGACGATCATTCACGTTTGTCATTCCCCAGAGATGGGCGCAGGCATCCCAAATACAAGTTCATTTCATTTTTTTGAAAAAACCGCTTGGCAAATCGGGAAAGCGTTTGTATTAGCCCACTCACACCGCGCCAAGCAGTGATCCCTGGTAGCTCAGCGGTAGAGCATTCGACTGTTAATCGACAGGTCGCCGGTTCGAATCCGGCCCGGGGAGCCATTTTTCAAGTTAAGCGCCTGTTTCGTTGAGAATTCCGAATGCAGGCGCTTTCTTCCCCGTTTTCCCTCCCCGCTTTTGACGTCTTTCTTTGCCTCTTGGCTTCGCTACCATTTATCCAACGCGCTGACGCAAACCACCCCGATATCTCCATGCAATGCGGCAGCGGCGAATTTCGGCGGCTGCGGCTCACCCCAAGCCTTCGCCCAACGTAAGTCTACTATCGCTTCCTCTTCGTCGGCCGATAGTTGATTTGTCTGCCGTGCCAGCTCTTGGTCCACGAACATTTGATTATGGAATCGGCGATAAAGCGAACCCGGCGACGAACAATCGGAGACGATTGGTCCGTAGAAGAATATTACGAGGTATGCGTAGTCAAGGCCGGAGCCCGATCGGAGCCGCATGTAATCGGCCAAGATCTGACCAAGGTCGAATTTGGGACTTGATTGAACGCGAGGCATGCGCACGGCTTTATATTCCAAAGCAGTCGCGCTGCCTGCTATTAGGCAATCTACCCTCCCATGTGTCCGGTTGTGGTAGCGCTGCTCAACGCCAACAACGTGGAGCGGAAGCTCTGGTTTCCAATCGATTCGCTTGCTGTCGAGTTGCTCATGAAATGCGCCGGCGAACACAGCTTCGATCCCTGTTGTCCTCCCATGCTGCATCACGGTCTTGATGTGGGAGCAGATGGCCTCAGCGTTAGCTTGCAGCGCTTGATCAAGATGCAATCTAAGCTTCGATAGTCTCACAACTTTACTTCTCTGAATCATTTTAAAGAACGTTAAAGCAGAGAAAGCAGCTCGCCGTCTGTTTCGCAACCGACCTCTGTCGATTTTTGCATTCGCCCCGATGATCGAATGGACGGATCGCGCGTGGAACTTGGCTGGATAACAGTCAAGTCGTACCTCTTGTCGTACCGCCCCTTAGCAGACTACTGCAAAGACGGTGGATCGACCCTCAGCTGGGGCGGTAGGCTTTGAAGCGCCAGTTCGGACTGATGCTCCTTTGTCTTGCGCACAAGATCTGCTGCCTTACGAGCCGCAGCAAAATCGTAATCGTCACCGGCTATTGACTTCATCAACTCGAAGAAGATCACTTCCTCAAGCTGCCCGGTCAGCCAATACGAAGCGTGATCCGGACTTTTCTCGATATACCCTCGTTGATGAGGCAACACTTCTTGCACCATGGCATTTATGTCAGTGTGATCCTTCATTAGATTTTTTGGGGACATACCCGACTTAATTACTGCCAGCACCATGGACGACCGCGCGGACAAGCTGGCAATCGCCTGATAGGCAAGCCAAGCTCGCGGGGGTACGAAGAGCCGCTGCGAGCCGACCGATGACAATGGATTCTTGCTAAGGCTTTCGGGGTTTTGACCGTCCCATAGCATCTTGGCCATGTCCCTCACGCCATCAGCCTCACGGCCGCCGCGCTCCATCAAATCGCTAATGGCGTCCATGCGAGCCACCTGGGCGAACATGGTGGACATGCTGTAGCTTCGCTGAAATAGGGTTGCAGACCACAAGGTTTCTGCGGCTTGCTGCCGTCTTTTGATCAGATCAATGTTTCTGGCTGATTGTGCATTCAAGATGTTTGATCTAACGCTCTGCAACTCACTTTCGCTTTCCCGGAGATCAGACTTCAATTTCTCAATTTGGCGATCAAAGGCGTGCTTTACGGAGTTTTCGACCAGTGATTTCACGATTGCGCCACCGATGCCAGCTGCAGCAAGACTCGACAGGATCGCCGGCCCCCAAACGTTCCAGTCCATCTGCTATTCTCCCCATCTTCATCCTATCGGGTGGTGGCACGAGCACTTGGGAATGGAAAGTCCAATGCAACGAACAATCGTTGCAGCCAATAGTTTCTATGTGATTCCACGCGGGAGTGGTAAAGCGCGAAACGAGCGCCATTGCGGCCGGAGCAGCGGATTACCAGCAGGCGGCTACCGGCCTCGTGCTTGGCGTCGGCGCTTAGCATTCAGCTAGAAACGGAAAAGCCCCCGCCGGTGAATTCGACGACGGCAAGACTTCATACATTCGACTTCCGCCATCCTGCGGCCCACGCCTCGAATTCGGAACAGAACCAGCGTTCTCCAGATTGAGGGCTAATTTTCGTCTGCGAGTAATACTTCTGACCCGGCACGTGGAAAATACGCTCGCCGGTCTCGGTGCTGATGTTGCCTTTGATGTCGCAGGAGGCGCTGGTACCGCTGCTGAATGACGCAACAAAGTCAGTTGCGGTTATGGCACCACCCGCGCCATCTGCCAGCGCGCCGACTAATAGGCCTGGATACGACAGGACCGATCGCCGCGTCGGCCGTTGATAGCTCGAGCGACAGCGCATGCCCCTCCCCTCGAAGTTTCGCGGCATGTTGGTAGTGCCTAGCGCACATCAGCAAAAGCTGTACAAACGGGTTAGTCGGAGGGGAACTGCCTGCAGTCAACAGAACCGGCCGGCGCGCTGCTTGTGTTGGCGCAGGTGGTGATCGCGCCGGCCATCGGTGAACCGCTAAATTCTGACCTGCCGCCTCAGCCATGCCGCCTCATTTCGACGAGCCGAGGGGGCAGATGGAGTAGCGGCAACGACTTGCCGAACGACGCGGTCTTTGAACTGGAAGTCGATAATTAGGTGCTTGCCCTCGCGCACAAGCGTCCAACTGTAGGCTCCGGCTTCGGCAGCGAGTAGTTTGATTTCGCGGCTGACGGCGGGCTTCAAGGCTTAAAGCCTGCACGATAGAACGGGTGGCCGGTACCGGTTCCGAAGTCTGCGCTCCACAAGTCGTTGCGGAATCCAATGAGGTCAAAAAGCGCTTGTCGAACTGCCATGGGCTCATCTGACATGTCGCCTTCCGGATCCTCAATCAAGATGACAGCAAGGCGAAACTTGTTGGCGATATCGGTTTCGCTGGTGATCGGCGCGTCAATTATCGCTTTTCGTATAGAGGCAGCGGCGTCTCCTAGAGCATCCATCGCATCGTCCGGCATCGGCACGCAGAGCGAGCGCAACCGGACGATTTCAGCATGCAAAGCTAGCATTCGGCCAGTGAAAGCTTCGGGATGCGGCATAGCTTTATAAACCTCGAATAGGGGCCGCGCTTCAGGCGGCCGGTTAAGACCATCATGCGTTTCCCTTTTCGGTGGTAGTAACTGGCGGGAGAGCCATTTACGGTTTGGTGAGCCGCGTAATCTTCATGGCACAACCGAACCCAACCGTCAATAGGAAACTTGATCTAAGACAATGTTTTTATTGACAAATTTGTCAAGATCTTCGACGTCAATGTCGCAACCTGTGAATATATTTACGGGGTCTCGACTTCGCGCCTGCGTAGTGAGAGGATTTGAAACTCACAAGGGGGACCACATCCGTGAAGCTTCCACAGGCGGACTTCAAGGGGCTGGAGCAACTAGTAGCCAAAATACAAAAATTATTGGCGCCTCAATCTGAGGTCTCGCATAATGTTATGCTCGATGGTTATAGCAGTAAGCGAAAGCGTCAGATCGATGTTTTAGTGCGAGACAGGATCGGGCAATACGAGTTCCTCATCGTGATTGACTGCAAAGACTACAAATCGCCGGTCGACGTTAAGGGCGTCGAAGAGTTCAATGGACTCGTGCAAGACGTCAGAGCACAGCGAGGCGTGCTGGTCTGCCCGCGGAGCTTTACCAAAGCCGCAAAGGCGCGCGCACAAGATCTGCAAATTGACCTTTATAGTCCGGTTGATACCGATATCCATAAATGGACTGCGCGCGTAACGATGCCGGCAATCTGCGATTATCGGTCGGCTGCGATGTCATTTGGAATTAGCTGCTCTTCACTATATCCCCTCATGATTGCGGACGGTTTCTTCGACAAGGCGGAGATACACGATCCTCAAGGCACCCCATTGGGAACTCCGCTAGAAGTAGCGGCCAGGAAGTGGGGTAAGGGACAATTCCCAACTGAAGTGGGCGACCATGAGGAAGTCCCGATATTCGACACAGATGTTACGCTAATGGACAACGGTTATGGATTACGCGTCCCAGTGAATTTGTTTGTCGGCTTGCATGTGACCAGTGAGCTATATTTCGGCCAATATCCGATTTTGAAATTTTCCGGTTTCAAGGACGAAATCGGAGGGGGCATCATATCGAATGCCTTTACGATCGGAATGCTGGATCCGAACCACGTGGAGAGGCAATGGAAGAAGCTTGACAGCTTTGCGCAGGCGCCCATATCGCCGGCTCTTGTAATGACAGGCCTAGTTAGCTGGGTGGACTAGTGGAAGGAGCCTGCGATCTCTGGATAAGCGCTGCTCGCCCAACGCCCATATAGTATGTTTGCACTATACCGCGCCGCCCTCCGCCCTGCTAGAAATCCCGTCGCCAGAGCCGCAAGGCGATAGCACTTGGTAGGGTACCCTCTTGGGCGGTCCATGCAATCGCACTGTCTTTCGATCGACTGACCGATCAGCCAGGCAACTAGCGCCCTCAAAGCACGTGTCGTGCTTCTCGTCGTACCCTGGTTATTGCGCCTCCCTCACCTAGCCCTAAATCAGCACCCCCTAATCCTTGCGAAAATTCACGAGGCGGATAAATTCAATCTATCAGATGGCTTTTGCTGGTGACCACGGATGTACTGGCACCCTGCTAATGCAATCAAAGAAGGGTCGGCGCGAGCATTCGCCCGACCCTTTCTTTTTATCCAAGACCATCCCTGCCCGGGTCGCCATCCGCGCGCACATCGCCGTCAAGCCGGCGGCCTAGTCATGTGCATTTACGATGAGTAGGCAACCGCTGGCCAACCAACCGCCGGCGGTGTAAAGCAAACGCCATGGCGCTAGATCCTGAAAAAGCATTTTTAGATTACAGTGCGGCGGACTGCAGCATGCAGTTTTGGACCGCCAACGCACCGGCCGTGCAATTCACGTCTTTGGAAGCCGCCGTCAGGTTCGCAAAAGACCATGGCGGCAGGTGGGAAGAGATTGAGATAACAGTCCATCTGCCGCGCGAGGACATCGTATTCGCCACCGGAAAAGTGCATCAACTCATTGATGCTTTACCAGGTGACCTCCGGAAAAAACCGTAATGAAGTGGATCGGCAGTCAATAGGACCGCCGACGCTCCGCCGGGCGCAGCGAAACACATACTATCGCCACAGCACCGGGATAAATCACGGCCATGGCTTTGGGTATGGCGATAGGAATCGGAATAGGCGCCGCAGTCGGGCCGACGCTGTTCGATGACGCCGCGATCGGCGCCGCCGTCGGGGCTGTCATCAAACGGAAATGACCGCCCGCCTGACGCTCCGGACGATCCCGTTTATTGTACGGGCAAAGAGTCGGCCACCTTTAATAGCTGCACGAACGGCCGTCGCCGGGTCGGAATCCATCGGCGCAAGCCGGGTTCATTGAATCTCCCGGCTGATATCCTGACGCCGAGCCATATGAATTCGGCGGCGTCGAGCAGGCCGAGGTCATGGCGGCAAGGCTGATTGCTCCGGCTGCTACAAATGCCCGAAATTTGTTCATCGATGCCTCTCCAGTTTAGGTTGTGACCGAGTGACGAGAGCTTCTGCTCTCTCCTGCCAAAATCACCTTGTCCCGCAAGATATGGCGCTCTCTTCGCCAGACGTCAGCTCCGAACGCGCAAGATTCTTATCGAGCTCGATCAGCTCCGCATGAAGATCGTCGATGACCAAGCCGGCCGGGAACAAAGACCGTGGTTCAAAGTTGAGTGGCATCAACCACGTAACGTCAGTTTCTGACAGGAGGTCTTTCATGGGTCGCGGTATTCTGCTTTGGCTGCTTGGTGTTCCACTGCCGATCATCATCCTTCTTGCTCTGTTTATGCGATAGGGACAGATCATGTCGGTTTCAATGACAGGTTCCGGAGAGATTGCTACTCCGGTCGAATCCTCCAAATCCGCCATGACATGGGGGCCCATCTTCGGAGGCGCCGCTGCTGCCATCGGCGTGACCCTCATTCTTTTGCTGCTTGGATCCGGGGTTGGGTTGACGATGGTGTCGCCCTGGTCGGGGCAAAGCAGCTCGCTCGGCACGGTCGGGGTGACGGCGGCGATCTGGCTCGTTGTCGTCCAATGGCTCTCCTCCGGGCTCGGAGGCTATATCACCGGCCGGCTGCGCACGAAGTGGGCGGCTGTCCACACCGACGAGGTGTTCTTCCGCGACACTGCGCATGGCTTCATCAGCTGGGCGCTGGCGACGATCTTCGTTGCCGGCTTTCTAGCGTCGTCGCTGACCTCGCTTGCCGGTGCGGGCGCACAAGCCGTGGGCTCGGCCGCCACCGCCGCAGGTACGGTAGCGTCATCGACGGCATCGGCCACGGATCTGCCCACCGCCTATTTTACCGACGCTTTGCTGCGTCCTGAACAGGCCCGTGCAGGAGCAACATCCGATGATACTACGGCAACGGCCGAGGTCTCCCGCATCCTCCTCAACGGTGCGGCCGCAGGCCAGATCCCCGATGACGACAAGGCCTATCTTGCCACCATCGTCTCTGCTCGCACCGGTCTTTCCGAGGCCGATGCACGCACCCGCGTCGACACTGTGCTGAAGCGCATCGACGACGCCAAGGTCGCCGCCCAGAAAGCTGCCGATGAGGCACGCAAGGCGGCCTCCACCACAGCATTGCTCGGGGCGTTGTCACTTCTGATCGGGGCTTTCATCGCTGCTGCCGCCGCAGCGTTTGGTGGGTCGCAACGCGACGAAGAGGAAGATCTCATCGTTACCTCCCGGATCTAAGGCCGCGTAGCTAAGGATCAACGGAAACCGGGGCGCAGGGTCGAAAGGCCACGCGCCCCCTTTATGTAGGGCCATCCCCGGCTCTGCTGTGGTTGGATCATCGTCTGCCCCCAGGCCTTTTTCTCAGTGGCGGTTTATTTCGCATCAAGCGGAACATGTGGCCGTCGTGGAGCTTCGGTTAGGTAAACCCTTTCCGGAGAATATAGATGGCCAAGAAGACCTCCCAAACCTCGCACTCGGACAAAGCAACGATCCATGATCAGAAAGTGCACCGGGGTGCAGGCGGCGAGCTTCATCAGTTTGCCGAAGACGGCATGCCGGTGCTGACCACAGCGCAAGGCGGCCCCGTTTCCGACGATCAGAATACGCTTCGCATTGGCGCCCGTGGCCCTGCCCTCATCGACGACTTCCACTTCCGTGAAAAGATCTTTCATTTCGACCACGAGCGCATTCCCGAGCGGGTGGTGCATGCGCGTGGCTATGGAGCCCATGGCTACTTCGAAACATATGAATCCCTGGCCGCCTATACCCGCGCCGATCTTTTCCAGCGGCCCGGCGAAAAGACGCCGGCCTTCGTGCGGTTTTCGACCGTTGCCGGCAGCAAGGGTTCCTTCGATCTGGCGCGCGACGTGCGTGGTTTCGCAGTGAAGATCTACACCCAGCAGGGAAATTGGGATCTGGTCGGCAACAACATCCCCGTTTTCTTCATTCAGGACGCGATCAAGTTTCCCGACGTCATTCATTCCGTAAAGCCGGAACCCGACAGGCAATTTCCGCAGGCGCAGTCGGCGCATGACAATTTCTGGGACTTCATCACCCTCACGCCCGAAAGCATGCACATGATCATGTGGGTGATGTCGGACCGCGCCATTCCGCGGTCGTTCCGGTTCATGGAGGGTTTCGGCGTTCATACCTTCCGCTTCGTCAATGCAGCGGATGAATCGACCTTCGTCAAATTCCATTGGAAACCGAAGCTTGGGCTGCAGTCCGTCGCCTGGAACGAGGCAGTCAAAATCAATGGGGCCGATCCGGATTTCCATCGCCGCGACCTCTGGCAGTCAATCCAGTCGGGAGCCTTCCCGGAATGGGAACTCTGCGTGCAGCTTTTCGATCAGGATTTCGCCGATACGTTCGACTTCGACATCCTCGATCCGACGAAGCTCATTCCCGAGGAGATCCTTCCGGTCAAACCGATCGGCCGTCTCGTGCTCGACCGAATGCCAGAGAACTTTTTTGCAGAGACCGAGCAGGTCGCGTTCATGACGCAGAACGTTCCCCCCGGCATCGACTTCAGCAATGATCCGCTGCTGCAGGGACGAAACTTCTCCTATCTCGATACGCAGTTGAAACGTCTGGGTGGGCCGAATTTCACCCATCTGCCGATCAACGCGCCGAAGTGTCCCTTCCATAATTTTCAGCAGGATGGCCATATGGCGATGCGCAATCCTGTCGGGCGCGTCAATTACCAGCCGAATTCCTGGAATCAGGGGCCGCGGGAATCGCCGGTTCAGGGCTATCGGCACTTCCCGGCCGAAGAACGGGGTCCCAAGGTTCGGCTGCGCCCGGAAAGCTTTGCCGATCATTACAGCCAGGCCCGGCAGTTCTACATCAGCCAGACTCCGCCGGAGCAACGCCATATCGCCGCGGCGCTGATCTTCGAACTGAGCAAGGTCGAAACACCGGTCATTCGTGAGCGTATGGTCTCGCATCTGATGAACATCGATGAGACGCTGGCCAGCAAGGTCGGCCACGCAATCGGCTTCAAATCGATGCCCAAACCTGCCGATGCCGCCATGCCGACGCGGCAGGATCTCGAGCCGTCGCCGGCGCTGAGTATCATCGAACGCGGTCCGAAGCGGTTCGAAGGACGCAAGCTCGGCATTCTTGTCAGCGATGGCACCGATGCCGCTGTCTTCAAGGCGCTGCTTGCCGAGATCACCGAGCAGAAGGCAACATTCGAAGTGATCGCGCCAAAGATCGGCGGCGTGACGCTCTCGGACGGCAATTGGATCGAAGCACATCAGATGATCGACGGCGGACCTTCGGTACTTTACGACGCCGTCGCCCTCCTCCCCTCGGCCGAGGGAACCGGCGATCTCATGAAGGAGGCAACGGCCCGCGATTTCGTGGCGGACGCCTTCGTACACTGCAAGTTCATCGGCTATGTGGAAACAGCGCTGCCGCTGATGCAGAAGGCCGGAATTGCCGATTCACTGGATGAGGGCGTGATTGCGCTCGGAGCGGCGAAGGACGTTCCGGCTTTTATCAAGGCGCTTGGCAAACTGCGTGTCTGGGGCCGGGAGCCATCGGTCAAATTGAATTGACCGTCTCCTCGTCATGTCCGCACCATCGAAAAACATTGTGCACCGCAGCAACTTTTTCGTAGACTGACGCGTTTAGTTCAGCATCACCGCCATCCCGGCTGCTGATTGGCGGAGACTTTCATGAGATCTATGTCAGACACCCTCGCACGCCTTGCTGCGCTGCGGGGAACCCTTCGCGCCCAACCTACGCAGGACAACGCCGATCTTGTCGCCTTGGACGCATTTGGCTCAAACCCGGGCGCCTTAGGGGGCTACACCTATTTGCCGTCGAAGCGCGGGAAAAACATGGCCCTGGTCGTTGTCCTGCACGGCTGCACCCAGACTGCCGCCGGGTATGATATCGGGTCCGGGTGGTCGCGATTGGCCGAGGACTATGGCTTCGCGCTGCTGTTTCCCGAACAACGACGGGCAAACAATCCAAACCTCTGCTTCAATTGGTTTAACCCGGAGGACATCCGCCGGGATCACGGCGAGGTCTTTTCCATTCGACAGATGATCGCAAAGGTCGTTGCGGAACACGGTATCGACGGCAGGCGCGTGTTCGTGACCGGGCTTTCGGCGGGTGGCGCCATGGCCGCCTCCATGCTCGCCACTTATCCCGAGGTTTTTGCCGGCGGCGCGATCATTGCGGGCCTCCCATATGCAAGTGCCGCGACCATTCCCGAGGCGTTCGACCGGATGCGCGGTCACGGCGGTCCGACCGGCAAAGAGCTTGAACTGCGGTTGAGAAACGCTTCAGGGCACAAAGGCCCGTGGCCGACATTGTCACTCTGGCAGGGAACCGCAGACAGAACCGTCGTGCCATCCAATGCGAATGCGATCGTGGAGCAATGGAAAAATATCCATGGCGTCGATGCGTCGCCGGGGCGCGTCGAAGATAACGGACGACATCAGCGAAAGGTCTGGACCGATGCTCACGGTGTCGAAGTGATCGAGCTCTATGCGATTGCCGGGATGGATCACGGCACCCCGCTCGATGTCGGCACCGGCTACGGGGCAAGCGGCCCCTTCATGCTTGACGTCGGAATTTCCTCGACCGTCGAAATTGCCAGGTCCTGGGGTCTGGTTCCATCATTTGAAAAACGGCGCAACGCGAAACCCTCTGCGCAACCGGAAAACGCCGCAGACCCATTCGGCGCGGGCAGCGACCGTGGCGGCATTCAGAAGGTCATTGAAGACGCCCTCCGGTCCGCTGGACTGATGCGCTAATCTCAAGGCATAGGACGGCGATCGGCGAGATTGCCGCTATCGGTTTTGAGACTTGGGCAGTGGTCCGTTTTGATGGCTGAAGACGAGTTCGCTCTGGACATCTTGCTGAAACTGCAGCACCCGCTGACCGACATCACTCTCCGGCAGCCCGGCCGCCAGAAGCTGATCGGCAAGCCTGCGGCATTCGGCTTTCCAGAATTCTATCGCATCTGCGCCATGCCGCCGGCCGAGTTCGCGCGCGCAGCGCTCGATATTGGCAGTTCCGGTTCCAGCGGGAAAGGCAATAACTCTGCCTTCATTGGCGCCGGCAGGCCGGCGGGTCATTTCAGTAGCCATCGAACACAGGTTCCATTGATCCTGTTCGTTGTCTACGGGACTATGGTTAATGCTTTCTATTTGCTGCAGTAAGAAGATCAATCAGGTGGAATTTTGGCGGGCCGCAATGTCACCAGACGATCGGATGGGTTTTGCCGGTGAGCACGTTGACGAACCCCTCCGGCGCCAACTCCGACGGCGCGACCAGGACCCAGCGCCAGGGCGAGCAAGTCAGCGTCGCAAATGACAGGCGTTCGGGAAAGCCCGGCCACCATCGGGGCGAAAAGGTCGGCTCGTACATCCAGTCGATCCCGGCGCCGGCCGCATAAAGGGCCTGCATCTCCGCATCCAGCGCTTCGGCCGAACGCGCCGTCATCAGGCCGCCAACCTCGTAGCGAACGCGGGCGAGAATCTTGCCGCCGGAGACCAGCGCCCAACCACCCTGCTGCTCGTTCAGGGCATTGACAGCCATCGCCATCGCCTTATCCGATGAGCCGACCGTCCAGATATTGTGCTTGTCGTGCCCGAGCGTGGAGGCGAGCGCCGTCTCGGGCGTGCGTGGTCCGGTGCCCAGCCAGAACATCCTGGAGACCTTGGCCTCCCCGGAGAACCGGTCGACAATCGAGAATTTGGTGACATTGCGCGCGGGATCCCGCTGTACGACGCCATCCTCCACCGGCAATTCCATGGTGATGAAATCGTCGTGCCAGTGAAACGGCCGCAAAAGTGCTGCGTTGACCGTGGTCCGGTTCGGCGGCGCCTCGATACGGAAATCGTCAGCCGTGACCGTCCTGTCTATGTTCACGGTGCGCGTCGCCCATTGCGGCCAATCGATTTCAGGACGCACGCCAATGAAGGTCGCACCCTCGGATACGGGACGTCCGTCCGCCCACACTTTTTCGATCGACAGGCTGGCGACGTCGCTGAGAAGAACGATATCGGCGAAACGGCCCGGCGCGATCGATCCGACCCAAGGCGTCAGCCGCATATGGCGCGCCGGATTGAGGGTGACGCACTGGATGGCGATCTCCGGCGCAAGGCCGTTTTCAATGGCGAGCCGCACATTGTGGTCGGTCGCGCCGATTTTCAACGTGTCCGAGGCGCTGCGGTCGTCGGTCACCAGGGCGACCTGCGACCAGTCCGTCAGCCCCTTGTCGATCAGCCCGCGGATGACCTCCGGCAGGGAATGCGGCCTGAGCTCGATGAAAAGACCGTGGAGGAGCTTCTGCCAGATCTCATCGAGAAACCAGCCTTCGTGATCGGAGGCGAGACCCGCTGCGGCGAACGCATTGATCGAGGCCATGTCGCACAGTCCGGCACCGTGGCCTTCGACCACCCCGCGCTGCTCGAAGGTCGCACCGATCATGCCCCACAGCCGATCGTAGGAAGGATTGCCGGGATCGGATATGGACGGCCAGTCCATGACCTCGTCGAGCCCGGCGACCATCAGGCTTTCAGAAAGGAAGGCCTTCTGCTCATCGTAGCCGAACCAGCCGCCACCCCACTCATAGGCGGTCGGCGGGACGGCGGAGCCAGGCAGGGGAAAGATTTTCATCGGCGATCCGCGCCGGCGCGCTTCCAGCCAAAATTCCAGATTACGGGCGCCGTTGACATTGGAAAATTCGTGGCTCGCCTCACATGTCCAGGTCACGCCATGCGGCATCACCAAAGCCGCCTCCCATTCCGGCGTCAGATGGGAGCTTTCGATATGTTTGTGGGCCTCGCCGAAGCCCGGCACGGCCGCAAGATCGGGCTCCGAGAACCGCTCGCTTACTTCGCCTGCATAACTGCCGGCGGGGCCGACATAGGCGATGCGGCGGCCCTTGATGACGATCTCCTGATCGTCGAGCCAGGTCCTCGAATGGACATCAAGCAACCTGCCCACTCGCAACAACCTGTCGGCGGGCCGGCGTCCGAGCGCCGTCAGCACAAGATCCTGGCGCGTCACCACCTCGTCAGACGCGTTGATCAGCAGATCATCGGGAAGAGGAGCAATGCGCGAAGTGGCCATGAATGGAATGCCCGTGAGAAGCTGGAATCGCCGGACCGTAAAGACCACACGCCGATGTGTAAAGCGATGCTCCGGTCTTGGAAAATTCTCGGCACAAGAGCGTATTTGCCCAAGTATTGAGCTTGCGACCCGACCGATCAAAAAATAGTATCCCTCAAATCCAGGGGGTATGATCCCGATTATCAACGCCGTTTTTCACAGAAGGACATTGCTCATGAAGGCCAGCCGTATTGCCCGAATCCTGTCTCTTGCGCTGCTTGCCGCCGTCGGGGGCACCGCTGCGGCACAGGCGCAATCGAAGACGCTGACCATCTCCTGGTGGGGCTATAACGGCGAGAAGATGAATGCGAACATCATCACGCCCTTCAAGAAGATCTGTGGCTGCGAGATCGTGTTCGAGACCGGTAACAATGCCGACCGGCTCAACAAGCTGAAATTGCGCGACGGCAAGGGCGTCGATGTCATCTATCTCACCGACAGCTTCTCGCAGCTCGGCATCGAACAGGGATTGTTCCAGGAAGTCGACGCGTCGAAGATCCCCAACCTTGCGGATATCTACGAGCTGGGCAAGGCGCCTCAGGGCAAATACGGGCCCGCCTATACGATCGGACGCGTCGGCATCGTCTATGACTCCGCCAAGGTCAATCCGCCGATCACCGCCTGGGGCGACCTGTGGCGCGACGATCTGAAAAGCTCCGTCTCCTTGCCCGGAATCACCACTACGGCCGGCCCGCTGGTCGTGCTGGAAGCCGGCAAGCATGGCGGCGCGGATGCCTATGAAGACGCCGACAAGGCCTTTTCGGAAATCGAGGCACTGAAGCCCAATGTCGTCAAGAACTACAACACCGGCTCGGAGCTGGTGAACCTGATATCAACAGGCGAAGTTCGCGTTGCGCTGGCCCAGGACTTTACCCTGGCATCGATGCAGGCGGCCGTTCCGACGATGACATGGGCCAAGCTCAAGGACGGCGACATCGCGACGCTGAACACCGTGAACATCCCGAAGGGTTCGGAAAATGTTGAACTCGCGCATCAGTTCATCAACTTCATCCTGTCCAAAGAAGTCCAGCAGGCTGAAGCCGAACAAGGCGTCGATGCGCCGATCTCGACAAAGGTCAGCCTGACACCGAACCAGGCGAAGATCTGGACCTATGGCCCGGATATGGTCGCGAGCCTTACCCGAATCGACTATGCCAAGATGAACGCTGCCAAGGCCGACTGGATCGACCGCTGGAACGAAGTCTTCGGTCAGTAAGCTGCGCGATATCCGGCCTGAGGCCGGTTTCTTGCCAGTCCTGGGCCAGACCTAGGCCAGACATGGAAGCGCCGCACATCCGAATCCGAGATGCGGCGCGCTCCTGATATCAGGACCTGCCACGAGTTTTAAGATGAAGCATTTTGCCAAGTGGGGATTGACGATGCCGGCGACGATTGCGGTCGTTGTGCTTCTCATCATTCCCGTGGCCATCACCATCGCGGCGACATTTGCGGAACCGAAGGGCGTGTTTGCGCCCTATGTGACATTCTTCAGCAGCGGCTTTCGGCGGGCGGTTCTTTATCGGACGCTGGAGGTCGCCCTGGTCACGACGGCGATTTCGCTCACCGTCGGTTTCATCACCGCCTATGTGATCGCGCAGATGCCCGGTCGCGCAAAGAGCATCATGATCATCGCGGCGGTTTTTCCGCTGCTGACCGGTGTCGTCGTCCGATCCTTCGCATGGCTGATCATTCTCGGGAAGAACGGCATCCTGAACGCCATGCTGATCTCGACCGGCATTATCGGGGAGCCGCTTTCGATGCTCTACACCGAAGGCTCGGTGATCGTCGCCATGGTCTATCTCTTCGTTCCCCTGATGATCCTGACGCTGGTCGGGGTGCTTGAAGGCATCCCGCGCGATCTGATCGACGCCGCCGCCTCGCTCGGCGCGAAACCGCTGATGACATTCTTTCAGGTGATCCTGCCGCTCGCGACACCCGGCCTCATCGTCGGCGCGGTCCTGGTCTTCACCGGCAGCTTCACCTCCTATGCGACACCGCAACTGCTCGGCGGAGAAAAGCAGATGATGATGGGGACCTTCCTCTATCAGCGCGCCATGGTGACTTTCGACTGGGTCGGCGCATCGACGATTGCCGCCATCATGGTGGTGTTGACGCTCGGCGTCGTCCTCATCATGAGCCGCATCGCACGCCGGCTCAATCCGATGGCGGTGTGATGGACAGGCGCATTCACCCGCTCCTCGCCGCCTTCGCGGCCTGCGTTTTCTTCTTCCTGCTCGCACCGCTGGTCATCATCATCAGTGCGGCCTTCAGCGACACGACCTATCTAACCTTCCCGCCGCAGGGCCTGACATTGCGGTGGTTCGTCAATATCTTCGAGATTGAGGCCTTCCGCACGACTGCGCTCACCAGCCTGCAGATCGCCTTTTTCGGCACGGCGCTCTCTCTGCTGATCGGCGTCCCGGCGGCCTATGCGATCAACCGCTACCGGGTGGAATTGCCGCGCTGGCTTTCCACCATTTTCGTCCTGCCGATCCTGGTGCCGGAGATCGTCTTCGGATTTTCGCTGATGAAATCGGTGACGATAGGCCTCGGGCTGCCGATCTTCATCAGCCTGCTGGTTGGCCATGCGCTGCTGATCCTGCCCTATTCGGTGCGTGTCGTCGGCGCCAGCCTGGCGGCCTTCGATTTTTCCGTCGAGGAGGCGGCGATCAGCCTGGGTTGCCCACCGCTGAAAACCTTCCTGACCGTGGTCCTGCCGAATATCCGCGCCGGGGTCATTGCTGCCTTCATCCTCGCCTTCATCACCTCGATCAACGACGTGTCGGTTTCGGTCTTCTTGACCGGGCCGGGCATCTCGACGCTGCCGATCCAGATCCTTGCGCATATGGAACAATTCTTCGATCCGACGATCGCGTCGGTATCGGTGCTGCTGATGTTCGTAACAGTCGGCGTCATGGCCGTCGTTGAGGCCACGCTCGGCCTCACCTTCCTGACAAAGTAGAACGCTCTTGACCGTATCCCTCACCATCGATTCCATCTCCGCCCATTACGGCAGCACGCAGGTGCTCAAGGATCTGTCCATCTCAATCATGGCCGGGGAACTGGTCTCCCTGCTGGGCTCCAGCGGCTGCGGCAAGACGACGACATTGCGCCTCGTGGCCGGTTTTCTGCAGCCGACCGGCGGCAGCATCAAGCTCGGCGAGCGCGACCTGACCGGCCTCCCCGCGCATGCGCGCGACATCGGCCTGGTCTTTCAGAACTACGCGCTTTTTCCTCATCTGAGTGTGCAGGACAATGTTGCCTTCGGCTTGAGACAGCGTCGTATTCCCCAGCCGGAACGGACGAAAAGAACGATGGCCATGCTGGAGCGCGTCGGCCTTTCCGCCCTCGCCGACCGCCTGCCATCGGCTCTGTCGGGCGGTCAGAAACAGCGCGTGGCTCTCGCCCGGGCCCTGGTCATCGAGCCGCCGCTTCTGATGTTCGACGAGCCGCTTTCCAACCTGGATGCAAAGCTCAGGATCGACATGCGCGTCGAGATCAGGCAGCTCCAGCGCGCCAATGGCACGACATCGCTTTACGTCACCCACGACCAGGAAGAGGCATTCTCGATCTCCGACAGGGTGGCGATCATGAATGCCGGGCGCATCATGCAGCTTGACGCGCCGGAGGTGCTCTATCGCCAGCCGGCCAACGCCTTCGTCGCCCGTTTCGTCGGCTTCGAGAACCTGATCGGCATGAAGGTGACCACGCGCAACGGCGCGCTTGTGACCGCCGAAACAACGGGCGGAGCGCGGCTGCAGCTGTCTCAGGAAACATTCGGACCGATCAAGGACGACTTCGTCCTGGCCTGCCGCGCAGACGGTCTTGCCGTCAGCCGTGACGGTGATGGCATCGCCGCCGTGCTCGGCACGCGCACCTATCTCGGCCGGGCCTATCAGTACAAATGCACGACGGCCGCAGGAGAGATCACCGCCAATGGGGCGCTGTCCGATCCGCTGGAAACAGGGGCGTCCGCCGTGCTGACGCCTGTAGCAGAGCAATGCTGCATTCTCGATCCGGAAGATTGAAACGCTGAGGAGAGACGATGACTAGTGCCATGGATCAAGATATCGATGCCGTTCTTGCCCATGTGGACCAAAGCCTCGATGGTAGCCTGGCGCGGCTTTTCGAGCTGATCCGCATTCCGAGCGTCTCGACAGACCCCGCCTATCGCGATCACTGCCGCACTGCTGCCGAATGGCTGAGCCGGGATCTGGCTGCCATCGGCTTCGAAGCATCGGTACGCAAAACGACCGGCCATCCAATGGTCGTCGCCCATGAAAAGGCGGCATCTGGACCGCATCTGCTGTTTTACGGCCATTACGATGTCCAGCCGGTCGATCCGCTGGCGCTGTGGACGAGCGATCCGTTCGAGCCGCGCATGGAAGCCTTGCCGAACGGCGATACCGCGATCGTGGCGCGCGGCGCTTCCGACGACAAGGGACAGTTGATGACCTTCGTCGAAGCCTGCCGCGCCTGGAAGAGCGTCACCGGAAAACTGCCGGTGCAGGTGAGCGTGCTGTTCGAAGGTGAGGAAGAGGCCGGCAGCCCGAGCCTCGCACCCTTTCTGGATGCCACGGCGGACGAGTTGAAGGCCGATGCGGTTTTCGTCTGCGACACGGATATGTGGGATCGCGAAACGCCTGCCGTCACAACGATGCTGCGTGGTATCTACACCACGGAAATCGAGGTCACCTGCGCCAATCTAGATCTGCATTCCGGCATGTTCGGCAATGCCGCGCGCAATCCGCTGCAGGTATTGTCAGACGTCGTTTCGAGCCTGCGGCGAGCCGATGGCGGCGTCGCGGTCGAGGGATTCTATGATGGCGTGAAAGAGCTCCCCGACGCCATCAAGGCGCTGTGGAAAAGACTGCCCTTCGACGAGGAGGCCTTTCTCGGCGATATCGGCCTGAGAGATCCGGCCGGCGAGGCAGGCCGTTCCGTCCTCGAACAGATCTGGGCGCGGCCGAGCTGCGAGATCAACGGTATGATTGGCGGCTATACAGGCGAAGGCTTCAAGACGGTCATTCCGGCGACGGCAAGAGCCAAGATTTCGTTTCGCCTGGTTGAAGGACAGGATCCCCAGGCGATCCGCGATGCCTTCCAGCGGCACGTGCGCGCCCGTATCCCTAGGGATTGTTCGGTCTGCTTCAGGGATTACGGGCTTTCGCCGGCAACCGTCATGCCGATCGATAGTCCGTTTCTCACCAGGACGCTTCAGGCGCTTTCGACAGAATGGCAATGCGAAGCAGCCCTTGCCGGCACGGGAGGCTCGATTCCCATCGTCGGCGACTTCAAACGCCGGCTCGGATGCGATGCCCTCCTGGTCGGCTTCGCCCGCTTCGACAACCGCGTCCACAGCCCGAACGAAAAATACGATCTCTCCAGCTTCCATAAAGGCATACGATCCTGGGTCCGCATCCTGGCCGCCCTCGCCGACTGACGCGAGTGTACCGCGCCACGCGGATTTTCGAGAGCCGCAAAAGGCGCTGTAACACTTTGAACTGCTGCATTATGCAGTAGGCTATGGTGCAACAAGCGCCCCACATCACCATCGATACCGAGGCAGCAGAGACTACCGATGACGATAACCGCTCCCCGCGATTTCCTGAAAAGCCTGTTCGACGCAGCAGTTCGCGCCGCCGATCCGCTGACCGGCATCAAGGCGCATCTGCCCGACAGGCCGAAGGGAAGGACCGTGGTAATCGGCGCCGGCAAGGGCGCGGCGCAGATGGCACGGGCGCTCGAAAGCGTCTGGGACGGACCGCTCGAAGGTGTGGTGGTCACCCGCTACGGCTATGGCTGCGAGACACGCGGCATCGAGATTATCGAGGCCGCCCATCCGGTGCCGGATGCGGCTGGCCTTGCCGCCGCAAAGCGGCTGACCGAGACGGTGAACGGGCTGACGGAAGACGATCTGGTGATCGCGCTGATCTGCGGCGGCGGCTCGGCGCTGCTGCCCGCCCCACCGGACGGGCTGACCCTTGAAGACGAGATCGCGCTCAACGAAATGCTGCTTGCCTCGGGCGCGCCGATTTCGGCGATGAATGTCGTGCGCAAGCATCTCTCCACCATCAAGGGCGGAAGACTTGCAGCAGCGACCAAAGCAAGGGTCGTCAGTCTGATCGTCTCCGACATTCCTGGCGACAACCCGGCCCACGTTGCCTCCGGGCCGACGGTCCCTGATGGTTCGACACGGCACGATGCGCTCGAGATCATCAGGCAATACGGATTGCAGCTGCCGCGGGCCGCATTCGACCATCTGAACTCGGCGAAGGCCAATGCACCGCGGCCGGACGATCCTGTCTTTGCAGGCCACGAGTATCATATCATCGCCTCGGCCAGCGTGTCGCTGGAGGCCGCGGCGGCCCTGGCGAAATCGCAGGGGATCGAGCCGGCGATCCTTTCCGATGCGATCGAGGGGGAATCGCGCGACGTGGCGCTGGTGCATGCGGCGATTGCCCGCGAGGTGTTGGGCCGCAACAGGCCGTTTTCCAAGCCGGTCATCATTCTTTCCGGCGGCGAGACGACGGTGACGCTGAGAGCCAGGGGTGGCAAGGGCGGACGCAATGGGGAATTCGCGCTCGCCATGGCGCTTGCGATCGACGGACAGGAGGGCGTTCATGTTCTCGCCGCCGACACGGACGGGATCGACGGCTCGGAGGATAATGCCGGCGCCTTTGCCGATGGCGACACGGTGAGGCGCCTGCGCGCCGCCGGGCTCGATCCGCGCCGGCTGCTCGACGGCAATGATAGCTATTCGGGCTTTGCGGCCACCGGCGATCTCTTCGAAACCGGCCCGACCGGAACCAATGTCAATGATTTCAGGGCTATCCTGATCCGTTAGAGCAATTTCAGGAAAAGTGCGAAGCGGTTTTCCGTCCGGAATTGCGTAAAACAAAAGCAGCCGACCGCTACGCGCGGCGCTGGCGGATCAGGTCTCGATCCGCCCCTGCTCGACCAGCCAACCGACCGATTCCTGCACCGCCTGCAGGGAGGTGTATCTCGGAGTGTAGCCGAGCAGGCGTCCGGCTTTGGCGATCGAGCAATTCGGGCTGCGGGCGATATGTTCCCAGGTCGCCTTCGCATCCTCAGCCGTCTGACTTTCGGCCCAAGCGTCGAATGGAGCGAAGCTCAGCTTCGGTTCGTGCCCGAACCAGCGAGACATGGATTCGGCATAACCGCGAAGGGTCAATGCCTGCTCCGAAACCGCGTGGAAACTTTCGCCGGTCGACGCATTCCAGTTGGCGATCGCATCCATGAACATCGCCGCCACGTCATCGGCATGGACGTGATGAACGGTCTCCAAGCCGAAATGGGGCAGCGCCAGGGTCTCTCCGCGGGCAAGGGTTGAAAAGACCTGCAGGTTGAAATTGCCGGCCGGATTGAGCGGCGTCCAGCCGGGACCGACAATGTGCCCGGGATGGATGATGGTTGCCGGAAATCCGCGAAGCCTTGCCTGCTGCAGCAGATAGGTTTCGATTGCCGCCTTCTGCGTCCCATAGTCGCCGAAGGGAAATTTCGGCGTCTCCTCCAGCGTGGGTACGACTGTCGAATGGCCATGCGTCCAGATCGTGCCGGTATGCAGGAAGTGACCGACATGCCCCGACAGCGCCGTCACCAGATGCTCGGCACTTTCCAGCGTGAAGCAGATCATGTCGATGACGATGTCGGCTTTCACACCACGTACGGCTTGGCCGAAATCACCCGTCCGCTCCATGGCTGCCCGATCTAGCTGACGCTGATCGACGGCAGCCCAGGCGTGGTTTGCCGTATAGGGCTTTGCTGTGCCGCGGCTGATCGTGACGACGTCGTGACCGGCTTCCACCAGACGGGGAACGAGATAGGTTCCGACATGGCCCGTTGCTCCGATTACCAAAACCCGCATCATCGTTCCTCCCTTAGCATTTCCGTGTTGAATATGCCGCGCTTAGGTGATCCTGCAAGCAGACTTTTCGTGATCAAGGGGCTGGACCAGGCCCGCTATCGATTTTTGAAAACAAGGCAGGTGCCGCCGTGTTTGCGGATCTGGTTGCAGAGGTTGTTGGCGTCCATGCGCGTCTGCCGGCCGATGCGGGCAGCATAACGCGGGCGAAAACCAAAGCTGCGATCACGCTGGCGCAGGATCAGCGGCTGCTCCGCATTCAGGGGCGCAGGCAGATCCTGCACAGCATCGAGAAACATGCGCCGAGCGACCGCGACATTCGCATTCGCCGCAAGCTGGACGCCCCAGGGCGCCCATTCGCCCTCCTGACGCCAGGGCGTGTCCTTCAACGTCCGTCTCTCCGCAAGCGCCACGCAGCCGTCGAGGAAGGATTTGTCCTTGTTGAGCGGGGCGGCCGAGTCTACCGGCGGATTATCCTTCCATTCCTCGACCGTATGCGCGGTGATTGCCATCACATAGCTGCGCGTCTCGTAAGGTAATCTGCCTGACGCAAGGTAAGTGGAAAGCCCGTTTTCCCCGGCATTATAGGCGGCGGCGGCAAGGCCGAGATTGCCGAAACGATTGCGCAATTCGTCGAGATACTGCGCCGATTTCCGCAGGGCTTCCAACACCTGGTAGCTGTCTTCGAGACCGCGCAGTTTCGCCGTTCCGGGCATGAATTGCGCAATCCCCAGCGCTCCTTTGAAGCTGACAGCATCTGGGCGAAAGGTGCTTTCCCGCCAGATGAGACGGGCGAAATAATCCGGCGGCAAGTGATTGGCGCTGGCGAAATGCTCGATCGCGACGCAAAGATCGCGGTTGAAACTATCTTTCCGGATGCAGAGCGTCTCACCAGATCCCAACGCCGAAGGTCCCGAATACAAGCAGGCCGGCGGCCCCGCGCTCCCCTCAGGCTGGGCCTTTACTGTGTCCACAGCGGGAAACAGAAGACAGAGCGAAAGCATGGCCTTCGTCGATCTCCTCGCAATGTCGGACTGACGCTTTCGACGTATCATCGGATCTCGGCAGGTTCGAACTTCCATCGCGACGCTGGATTCTAGATACCATCGATGAAGGCGCGACGCTTCCCCCCATTTCCATATCTGCACCCGAATTGGTGCCGGGAACGGTCACAGGTTTCTAATTTCGCCATCGATTTTGGAACAAACATATTCGACCTGCCATGGTCGTAGCGTCATCCTGTTTGCCAGGAAATCCCGAGCAAACGAGGATAAGCAGATGATTGATCTCCACTACTGGCCGACGCCGACGGCAAGAAGGTTTCGATCTTCCTGGAGGAAACGGACACGCCCTACCGGCTGGTGCCGGTCAATATCGGGCGTGGCGACCAGTTCAGGCCTGATTATCTCAGACTCAACCCCAATCACCGCATGCCTGCCATTGTCGATCACGCGCCTGCCGATGGCGGCGGTCCGTTGAGCGTCTTCGAATCCGGCGCGATCCTCTTCTACCTCGCCGAGAAGACCGGAAAATTCTGGCCGCAGGATCTGCGCGGCAAATACGAGGTCACGCAATGGGTGATCTGGCAGATGGCCAACCAGGGGCCGAAACTCGGCGAGGCCGGTCATTTCCGTCGCCTTGGCGATCGCGAAGGCGATCAGTCCTATGCGGTGCGGCGCTTCACCGACGAAGCCAACCGTCTCTACGGCGTTCTCAACATGCGGCTGCGCGACCGGCGCTACCTTGCCGGCGATGAATTCACCATCGCCGACATCGTCAGCTATCCCTGGACCGTCAACTGGCAGGCACAGGGTCAGGACATCGCCGAATTCAAGCATTTCAAGCGATGGTTCGAGGAGGTCGGCGCAAGGCCCGGCGTCCAGCGCGGCCTTGCGGTCGGCGCGGATCTCGGCACCGACAACAGCAAGCTTTCCGAAGAGGAACAGGCGCACATCCGCAAGATCCTCTACAACCAGCGCGCCCTTCCCGTTCCGGATTGAGCATCGGCTGCGATAGCTCTTGCACCGTCATTGCGGCAAAGGATATCCATAGTGACAACCGAGCCAGCAGCCAGCCAAAGGCCGGTTCCCGCTTCGCGGCGTTGCAGATCACCTGCCCGCGGATCCTGACGGTTTGGGCAGCAGCTGGCGTTGCGACTTGGGGTGTGGCCAGCAATGACGAGACCTGTAATCGGCATCATCGGGAACGCCCGCATCGTCGAAAGCCGATTTGCGACCCAGCTTGTCGGAGAAAATAATCTGCGGGCCGTGGCCGATGTTGCCGAAGCCTTGCCGCTGATGTTTGCCGGCAATCCTAAACTGACCGATATCACGGAGCTGCTGGCCATCGTCGATGGCGTTCTACTGACGGGCGCTAGGGCCAATGTCCATCCCAGCCGTTTCAACATGGTGCCGGATACCAGGCATGAGCCATACGACGAGGATCGTGACGATCTGGCCCTGCCGTTGATCGAAGCCTGTGTTGAACGGGGCGTTCCTGTCTTCGGCATATGCCGCGGTTTTCAGGAAATGAACGTCGCGGCCGGCGGCTCGCTGCATCCTGAAATCCGGGAGTTGCCAGGACGCATGAACCACCGGATGCCGCGCCTGGAGACCGGCGAGATCCATCCCGACCCTGCCATCGTTTTCGGCGATCGACACGACGTTCGACTTATAGAGGACGGGATGTTTGCACGCATCCTCGGCCGGGAGACGATCCGGGTGAACTCCCTGCATGGGCAGGGCATCCTCGAACTCGGCGAGAGGGTCGTTGCCGAAGGCATTGCCGAGGACGGGACGATCGAGGCGATACGGTTCAAGGACGCGCCGGGATTTGCGCTCGGTGTGCAATGGCATGCCGAATACGATCCGCAAACCAACCCTGTTAATCGTGCGCTGTTTCAGGCATTCGGCGATGCGGTGAGAGCCCATAAAGCCATCGCTTAGTCTGATCAGTAAAAAGCCGCCGCGAAGTGCTTTCGCGGCGGCTTAGGGAATGGCTTGAAAGCAGTAGTCAGGCCGTCGGCTGCTTGGTCTTCCTGAGATAGGGCAGAACCGTATCGAAGGAGCCGAAACGCGTGATCGCGTCTTCGTTGGAAACCGCGGCGGTGATGATGACGTCCTCGCCCTGGTTCCAGTTCGCTGGTGTCGCCACTTGGTGCTTGGCCGTCAGCTGGATGGAATCGATGGCGCGCAGGATCTCATTGAAATTGCGGCCCGTCGTCATGGGATAGGTCAGGATCAGCTTGATCTTCTTATCGGGACCGATGATGAAGACCGAACGCACGGTCGCGTTGTCGGCAGGCGTGCGGCCTTCCGAGCTCTCGCCGGCGCCGGCCGGCAGCATGTCGTAAAGCTTGGCGACCTTGAGGTCCTTGTCACCGATCAGCGGATATTCAACGTCGAAGCCGGTGGCGGTCTTGATGTCGTTCTTCCACTTGGCATGGCTTTCCACCGGATCGACGGAGATGCCGATGACCTTGGCGCCACGCTTGGAAAATTCTCCGGCAAGGCCAGCCATGGCGCCGAGCTCGGTCGTGCAAACAGGCGTAAAATTCTTCGGATGCGAGAACAGGACGGCCCAGCCGCTGCCGATCCACTCATGGAAGCTGATCGGTCCCTGGGTGGTGTCGGCGGTAAAATCGGGGGCAATATCGTTGATGCGTAAGCTCATGGTCGGCCCTCCAAAGCCTTATGTTCAATGTTGTTTATCTCAAATCGAGGCCATGGGATCCGTCTGCCGGAAGCGGTCGCGAGATTGCGGTCAACAGGATCGCACCGGCCGAAGGTAAAAACTTCCCATTCCAGGATTTTAAGTAAGTTATATACCACGATCACCGAAGGCATGCTCTTTCGATTTCCGGCCTGCTCCGGCATTATTTTTCCGGCAAGTGCGCGCGATGAAGA
This sequence comes from Rhizobium leguminosarum, assembly GCF_002953715.1. GTDB lineage: Bacteria > Pseudomonadota > Alphaproteobacteria > Rhizobiales > Rhizobiaceae > Rhizobium > Rhizobium leguminosarum_V. The sequence continues at coordinate 1,549,693 of NZ_CP025012.1, read as the reverse complement.
GACCGATGGGTTTTCCATCGGTCCCGTCAAAAGCTGCGGGAGAACCGCCCGCCCCTCGCCTAGGCGGCCTGGACCGATTTGATCTTGTCGATGCCGCCGACAACAGGCGCGAAATCCGCCCAGACGCCCTGGGCGCCCTTCTGCCATTCCTCGAAGGCTTCCGGCTTCAAGAGCTTTCCGCCGTTGGCAAGCGCCGTCTCGACGGATTTGGATTCGTCGTCGACGATCAGCTGGTTGAAATAGGCAGCCCCTTCGCTGGAAGCCTGCTGGAACACCGCCTTCTGCTCGTCGTTGAGGCCGGCCCAGAAGGTCGAGGCATAATAGATGACGCCGGATGCCCAGATGTGGCCGGTCTCGGTCATATCAGGCACGACCTCATAGAGCTTGAAGCCGGCATAGGCCGACTTGGTCAGGTCCATCGCGTCGGCGACACCGGTTGCGAGCGCATTATAGGTCTCGGTGATCGGAATGCCGATCGGCGTCGTGCCGAATGCGCTCCAGAGCTTGGTGTGCAGCGGGCTCTGGATGACGCGAATGCGCTTGCCCTTGAGCTGCTCCGGCCGCGTCACCGGTTCCTTGGTCAGGAGATGGCGGGCGCCGTAATTGATGAAATCGCCGACGACGAAATTCTGCGCCTGCAGTTTCTGCTTGAGATCGGCGCCAACATCGCCGCCAACGGTCCTGCGGACATGGTCGGCATCGCGAAAGAGGAAAGGCAGATCGAGGATCTGCAGTTCCGGCGCCCAACCGGAGAGCGACGAGACAGTCGAAAGGCTGGCCTGGATGGAGCCGAGGCGCACGCCTTCGGCCACTTCCTTCTCGCCGCCGAGCGCACCGTTCTTGACGATATTGAACTTGAACTGACCGGGAAGCTTCGCTTCGACCAGTTCGCCGATCTTCACCCAGATCTTCGTTTCCGGCTTGTCGTCGCCGAGCAACGAGGCGATCGTGATCGTCGTCGTGCGGGCAGCGGCCGTGCGGACGTAAGCAGGCGCTGCAAGCGCCGTTCCAGCGAAAGCTGCGGTTTTCAGGAAATTGCGTCGGTTGAGATTGTCCATGGGGTTGTCCTGTTTACTAGAAGATGACGGCCCAAGCGCAGAGGATTGCGAGCGAGACCAGGAGGGCGAGCAGATAGGGAACCACCGCCCGAAAGAGCTCTGAGGCGGGAATACGCGTGACGCCGCTGACGACGAAGATCAGCATGCCGAGCGGCGGCGTCAGCCCATGGATCATCAGGTTGACGACAATGATCACGCCGAACTGAATGGGATCGATGCCGGCGGCGACCGCTGCCGGCAGCAGGATCGGGCCGAAGAGCAGGATCGCGGCGCCGATATCGAGAACGAGGCCGACGACCAGCAGGATGACGTTCGACAGCAGGATGACCGCAAGCGCGCTGCCACCGAGCACCGTCGTCAGATGCGAGATCAGTCCGGATACGTCATCGACCGCCAGCAGGAAGGCAAAGGGGCCGGCCGTGCCGATGAGAAGGCCGATCGCTGCCGCCTCGACAGCCGCCTGACGAAAAGCGGCATAAAGTGAAATAATGCCGAGGCGCGCGCCGATGCCGAGCAGCAGTGTGTAGAAAGCGGCAAGCGCTGCCGCCTCCGTGGTGGTGACGATGCCGATGCGGATGCCGACGACGACGATGACGCCGAGCCCGAAGGCTGGGATCGCCTGGACCGCCGATTGCCAGCGCTGTTTCGCATTTGCGCGCGGCAAAGGCACCTGCTCACGCACGGTCAGATGGATGGCGACCGCCAGGCATATGGCCATCAGGCCGCCGGCGAAGAAGCCGCCGACGAGCAGCGAGCCGACGGAAAGATTGGTCGCGGTTGCAAGGATGAGAAATGCGATCGACGGCGGGATGACATTGTCGAGAACCGATGTCGAGGCGATGATGGCCGCCGCCTGCGCCGGCCTGTAGCCGTGTTTGACCAGCTCGGGCTGGAAGGTCGATGCGCCGAAGGCGGCATTTGCGACCGATGAGCCGGAGGCGCCGGAAAAAAGAACGCTGGTGAGCAGTGTCGTCTGCGCCAGCCCGGCCCGGCGATGACCGACCATGGCGGCGGCGAAGCGCACGAGCTGATTGGCGACACCGGAGGCCGTCAGCAGGCCGCCAGCGAGCAGGAAGAAGGGGATGGCGAGCAGCAGGAATTTCGATATGCCGGTGACGGTCGCGGAAACGATCGCCGGCTCGGGCAGGCTGCTGCCCAAGGCGATGACGACATAGGCTGCGGCAAGAAAGGCGTGCGGCAGCGGCGCAGCAAGCACGAGACCGACCGCGGCGATCAACCCCAGGAAGATGCTCGGCGGCCAGTCGAGATCGAGCGAGACATGCGGGATGCCGGCATAGAGCGCGACACCGACGGCAAGCGAGATCACAACCGGCAGGATCTTGCCTTCGGCGATGCGCTGCAGAAGCAGCACGACGAGAATCAGCGCGCCGCCGGCGCCGAGGAAGCCGAAGCGGATCCATTCCGGCACGCCGAGTGTCGGTGAGACGCCGCCGAGCATCGTCATGATCTCGCTGCCGCCGAAGCTCAGAATCAGCGCCGAAAGCACGGTGAAGACATCGGCGCCGATCCGCGTGACCTTCTGCAGGCTTTCCGGCAGCATCTTGACGAAGACGTCGAGGCGCATGGCAAGCGCGCTGTTGAGGCTGAGCGGCGCGCCGAGCGCGATCAGGCCCACATGCAGCCAGATGCCGAGATCCTCGGCACCGATGAAGCCGGCGCTGAAGAAATAGCGCAGGCAGACGGTGACGAGCACCATCAAGAGCAGCACGGCCAGAACGACTGCCGCGGCAATGCCGAGAATCGCCTCGATCACCCGCAGCAGGCGCGCTGCCACCCCGCTGTCCGGAGCGGCCTGTTCGATCGGATGAAATTCACTGGTGGCCACAAAACTTACCTTCTGGCGAGAGGATCAGGCATTCTTGACGGTCGAAAGATCGCGATCGAAGAGCGTCGACCAGGTGTAGTTGCGCGCCTTCGAGACTTCCCTGCTGACATCGAGACGCGGCAGCACCTTTTCGCCGAAACGATAGGCTTCCTCAAGCAGCGGCATGCCAGAAAGAATGAAAGTATCGACACCAGCCTTCTGATAGGCTTCGAGCGTGCGCAGAACCGTATCCGGCGAACCGACGATCGCCGTACCCGGGCCGGGCCTGACCAGGCCGATGCCGGCCCAGAGGTTCGGCGCGACTTCGAGATCGCGCAGATTTTCCGGCTTGAGGCCGCCATGCAGTGCGGTCATGCGCTGCTGGCCGACGGAATCGCTTCTTGCGACGAAACGCTGGTTGGCGGTGATCGCCGCATCGTCCATGCGACCATAGAGGTCGGCCGCCGCCTCCCAGGCCTTCTCGTCGGTGTCGCGAACGATGACATAGAGGCGGATGCCATATTCCAGTTCACGCCCGTATTGGGCAGCCCGTGCCTTCACCGCCTTGACCTTCTCGCCGATCTGGGCGGGCGTCTCGCCCCAGGAGAGATAGGTGTCCACATGTCTTGCCGCGACTTCAAGCGCCTTGTCCGAGGAGCCACCGAACCAGAGTGGCGGCGGTGCGATGCTCTCGCCGACCGGCAAGGCGAGCTTGGCGCCGTCGGTCGAGAAATACTTGCCCTGATGGGTGACGCTCTCGCCGGCAAAGAGCCGGTGCCAGAGCTGCAGATATTCGTCCGCCATGTCATAACGCTCGTCATGCGGCAGCATCATCCCATAGGCGCCGAGCATCTTGGCGTCGCCGGAGACGACATTGATCAGCAGCCGGCCGCGGGCGAATTCCTGAAAGGTCGCCGCCATCTTGGCAAGCAATGTCGGTGCGACGAGGCCGGGATGGATGGCAACCAGAAAACGCAGCCGCTCGGTGTGGGCAAGCAACGCACTCGCCAGCACCCAGACGTCGTGGGCGCCGGTCGCAAACAGCGCGCCGGTGTAGCCCAGATGGTCATAGGCCTGGGCAAGCTGCTTGTAATAGCCGTAGTCGACCTGACGTGAGCCTTCCGGCTGCCAGGGATAGGCGCCGTCGGGCGCGCACATGTACCAGAAAACGTTCATCGCCTGATTCCTTCGTTATCTCGTCGTTTCCGGGCGTTTCAGCACGATGGCCTTGTCGAAATGGCCGTGGCGCAGCAGCGTGTCGGCCTCTTCCTGTTGTTCGGCAATGATCTCGTCGTCGATCGGAAAGACGGTGAAGTCGCGCGAGCGCACCACCTTTTCCCAGGCGTCGATATCCGTTCCGCCGCGGTCGCCAGATGCAAGAAGCCGGGCGGCGGCACGCGGATCGGCCGCAATCTCGTTACCGATCCGGCTGAGTTCGGAGACGATCGCCCGGATCTCCGCGGCCGAGAGGCCGTTCCGCTCCAGTGTCCAGAACAAAGAACGGTTGGGAATGGCCGCGCCGCAGCGGACGATCGGCCTGACGTCATCGCGCTCGAGCGCCTTTTCGAGACGTGGCGACATGGCGACCCAGGCATCGACGCGCCTTTCGAGCAGATCGGCGAGCGAATCGCGCGCGCCGCTTTCGACCCGCTCGACATCGGGCAGGCTCATCCCCTCACCTTCCAGGCTGCGGGCCAGGAGATAGGTGTGAAACGAACCGTCGATCAGCGAGATCCGGCGGCCTTTCAGCTCAGCGACGGAGCCGATCGGACTGTCGCTCTTGACGAAGATGGCACCATTGGCCGGGCGCGGCGCGGAGGCGGCGACATATTCGACGCCGAGGCCGCGGATATCAGCCTCAAGCGGCGGCGTCGAGCCGGTGCCGCCGAGATCGATTTCGCCGCTTTCCAGCAGGGCCGCGGTATCGCGACCTTCGGCATAGGAGACGAATTTCGGCTGCAGATCGACGAAGGCGTCGGGCCAGAGCCGCGCGAGGCGAAGATGCAGATTGTTGGGATGAACACCAATTTTCATTCTGTGCGACCGATGACGTGGCTCATAGCAATCAATTTACTTTTTTATAAATTGATTGCCAGGAAGCGATTGTCCTCAGCAGGAGAAAATCGCCTTTGAAATCCCATAAAATCGATAGGCAATGAAATCTTTTACCAGATCGAGCGAAGTGAGCGAGCCGGAGTTGAAAATTCGGCGCCGTCACTTTACTTTTTTATAGAACCTTCAAGGACGATACCGTTGACGAAGCCCGTTTCCTCAAGAGTCTGCCGCGATGTCGGCTCAGCAAGCGAATTGCTGAAGCTGATCGCCAACGCCAACCGCCTGGCGATCGTCTGCTACCTCATGGAGACGGAAGCTTCGGTCTCTGGGATGGAGGACGAACTCGGTATCCGCCAGCCAACGCTTTCCCAGCAGTTGAGCGAGCTTCGCGAGGCCGGTGTGATCGAAGGACGCCGCGACGGCAAGGCGATCGTCTATCGCGTCATCGATCCGCGCGTCGAGACGATCGTGCAAACTCTGCGGGACATGTTCTCTGGCCTCGACGATGTCACCGGCCGCTTCGGAATGACGAAGCTGCCGGTCGACGAAATGATGTTCGATTGAACCTGGGATGATCGACCTCTATACTTGGATCACGCCGAACGGGCTCAAAGTATCCATCGCGCTCGAAGAGTTTGGCCTTTCCTATCGCTCCCATGCGATCGACATCACCAAGGGAGATCAATTCCGGCAGGACTACCTCGCCATCAAGCCGGGCGGCAAGATTCCTGTTATCGTCGATCACGAGACCGGCATTACGCTTGCCGAATCCGGCGCCATCCTGCTCTACCTCGCCGAAAAGACCGGCCGCTTCCTGCCCCGGCGGGGCGCCGCCCGGCATCACACGATCGAATGGCTGATGTGGCAGATGGGCGGTTTTGGACCGACGCTCGGCCACGCCCACTATTTCCTGACCTATAACAGCGGCAAAGCGCCATTCGCGGAGGATCTCTTTCACAGGGACACCCGCCTATACGAGACGCTGAACGCGCGGCTCGAAGGCCGCGACTATCTCGTCGACGATTATTCCATCGCCGACATGGCGGTCTGGCCTTGGGTTTCTCGGTTTCAGCGTCACAAGATCGACCTGAACGCCTTCCCTAACGTCAGGCAATGGTATCTCAGGCTTGCCGCACGGCCACAGGTCAAGCGCGGTTACGCCATTCCCCATTTCACATCCGAAATACCGCAGCCCTGAAGACCTTGCCGCGACGCTGTATATTGATCCAGCTCGAATTTTCGGCAATTTGATTATTTTTTATGCATATCTATTTTTGCACATTTTTCAGGCGGAGCCTTGCTAAATTTGCTGCACTGCGCCATGAATAGAGCAATGACGCATCTCGATCTGACAATTCTGGTGATCGACGAAAATGCCATTCGCGCCTCCATCATCGAAGAAGGCCTGCGCGAGGCAGGGCATACGCGCGTCACAGTCGTGCATGAGGTCAATGGCATCGCGCGAATCATCGAAACGCTGGTGCCCGATGTGATCATCATCGATATCGAAAATCCCAACCGCGACATGATGGAGCACCTGTTCCAGCTGACGCGTACGGTCAGCCGCCCGATTGCCATGTTCGTCGATCGATCCGACACGGCCTCGATCGAGGCAGCTGTCGATGCCGGCGTCTCGGCCTATATCGTCGACGGATTGAAGAAGGAACGCGTCAAACCGATCCTCGACATGGCCGTCAGCCGCTTCAATGCCTTCAGCCGGCTGCGGCGGGAGCTTGCCGATGCCCGCTCCGCCCTGGAGGAACGCAAGCTCATCGAGCGCGCCAAAGGCATATTGATGAAGATGCGCGGCGTGTCGGAGGAAGAGGCTTTCGCCCTGCTGCGCCAGACAGCGATGAACGAAAAGAAGAAGATGTCGGAAATTGCCCAGAGCGTCGTCACTGCCGCGGGGCTGTTGATGTAATGGCCGACCTGATGAATTTCCGGAGGAAACCGGAGTGGATATGATGACGAAGATCGCCAATTCCGGCGGCGAGCTGCCCTCGCCCGTGCGGGTGAACACCGAAGGACCGAAAGTGCTGCGGGCCGGCTTCATTCCGCTCGTCGATGCATCGGTGCTGATTGCGGCGGCGGAATTCGGCTTCGCGCGGAAGGAAGGGCTGACGCTCGATCTGGTCAAGGACGTCTCCTGGGCGAATGTTCGCGACCGCCTGGCATTTCGCCAGTTCGATATTGCCCACATGCTGTCGCCGATGCCCGTTGCCTCCATGCTTGGTCTCGGCTCCAATCCCTCGCCGACGATCACGCCGTTTTCGCTGGGGCGCGGCGGCAACGCGATCACGCTGTCGACGCGGCTCTTCGACAGGATGCGGGATGACGCAGGATTGCCGGAAACGGCAAGCGCGCTCGACAATGCCTATGCATTGGCAAAAATATTGGCGGCGATGAAGGCCCGCGGCGAGCCGCTGCCGACCTTCGGGGTCACCTACCCCTTCTCCTCGCACAATTACGAATTCCGCTACTGGCTGGCGGCCGGAGGCATCGATCCCGACAAGGATGTCAAGCTCGTCGTCGTGCCGCCGCCCATGACTTCGGATGCGCTGGCAGCCGGTGCGATCGACGGTTTCTGCGTCGGCGCGCCGTGGAACATGGTCGCTTCGGAGCGCGGCGTCGGCCGCATCGTCGCCGCCAAACAGGATATCTGGCCGTCGGCACCGGAAAAGGTGATCGGCATGCGGCCGGACTGGGCGGAAAGCCATCCTGAAACCGTATCCCGGCTGATCGTGGCACTCGACGCGGCAGCCCAGTGGTGCGACCGGCCGGAAAATCACGACGCGCTGGCGGCAGCTCTTGCCGACCCGCGCTATATCGCTGCCCCCGTCGAAATCATTCGCCGTGTGCTCGCCGGCGAATTCAGCCTCGACGCAAAGGGCAACCGCCGCATCATCGCCGATTATTTCATGTTCCATTCCGGCTTCGCCAATTATCCCCGGCCAAGCCATGCTCTTTGGATCTACAGCCAGATGATCCGCTGGGGACAGGCCGAGATCAGCCTTAGCATGGCAAGGGCCGCAGCATCCGCTTACCGCCCGGATCTCTATCGCACGGCTCTCGGTGACGCCAACGCGCCTGAAGATGCCGATATCCGCATCGAAGGCAGTGACGAGGGCGACCGTTTCATGGACGGCCACGTCTTCGACCCGGCGAGGCTGCCGGACTATGTCGCAGGTTTTGCAGTCAAAAGCGCCCTCGCCTTCGTTTGCGACGACGAAGTTTAACCGATGCCGGCCTGCACAAAACGCCAGCAAGTATCTGCCCGCCTCACGACAAGCGCACAAAATATTTGCATGAGCGGGTGGCCGCCCGAAAAACAAGCAGGCGACACATTTCCGAAAATATCATTTGTATTCAGTGGATTGAACGCAGATCACAAAACTGGCACGCAGCTTGCATAATCTTTATTGCGCCGGTCAATGGCGATCAGCGCAGAGTGAGTGATAGACGCTCGCGGAAGATACAGAGACTGCTCTTCAGATTGAAGAGGTAGGTTTTTAGCTTGAGCAATCCGGCCAACGGATTGCTCCCAGGCAAAAGGGCTAGAAGGCCCAAGAATTCGGCGTCCAACGGCGGGCGCCACCAGCAAAGCCGCTGATCAGGATATTTCGCGCACCTCGTGTATGCGCGTCCTGATCAGCGGCTTTTTGTTTTAACCCTCAGCGATGGATCGGCGCGACCTTGTCGGGCCCTGGAGAAGTTATGTCTGTCATCGAGAAAGCACAGCCTATGTCGGCCGGCGAACCAGCCAAAGCATTGTGGATCTCCACTGTAGCCTTCACCCTCTGTTTTGCCGTGTGGACGATCTTCGCGATCATCGGCATTCGCATCAAGCAGGACCTCGGGCTGAACGAGGCCGAGTTCGGATTGCTGGTCGGCACCCCCGTCCTTACCGGCTCGCTCGTGCGCATCGTTCTTGGCATCTGGACGGGGCGCTACGGTGGCCGTCTCGTTTACACGCTCACCATGCTGGCCGCCGCATTGGCGACTTTCCTGCTCTCCTACGCCCAGACTTATACGCAGATGTTGATCGCCGGCCTCGGCGTCGGCCTGGCCGGCGGCTCCTTCGCGGTCGGTGTCGCCTATGTCTCGCCTTTCTTCCCGGCCGAGAAGCAGGGAACCGCGCTTGGCATCTTCGGTGCCGGCAATGTCGGCGCGGCTGTGACCAAATTCGCCGCCCCTTTCGTGCTGCTCGCATGGGGCTGGCAGGCGGTTGCGGAGATCTGGGCCGTCTGTCTGGCACTGATGGCAATCGTCTTCTGGTTCACCACGACCGACGATCCGGCCTACCGTCTCCGCCGCGAACGCCGCGTCGCCACCAAGAGTTTTGCCGAGGAATTCGCGCCGCTGCAGAACGTTCAGGTCTGGCGCTTCTCGCTCTACTATTTCTTCGCCTTCGGAGGCTTCGTCGCCCTGTCGCTGTGGCTGCCGCGCTACCTGGTCGGCGTCTATGGCTTCAACCTGGAAACCGCCGGTATGGTCGCGGCCGCCTACTCCATCCCGGGCAGCATCTTCCGCGCCTTCGGCGGCGTGCTGTCGGACAAGAAGGGGGCGCGCAGCGTGATGTATACGATGCTCGCCGTATCGGCCGTGGCCACCCTTATCCTTTCGCTGCCGGCTGCTTCTGTGGCCGGGACGGGTCCGGCGTTCGGTATCACCCCCGTCATCTTTATCGTCGTCATCTTCGTGCTCGGGTTCTTCATGAGCCTCGGCAAGGCTGCCGTCTATAAGCACATTCCGGCCTACTACCCCGAAAACGTCGGCGCCGTCGGCGGTATCGTCGGGATGATGGGCGGCCTTGGCGGCTTCATCCTTCCGATCGCCTTTGGCCTCCTCAAGGACATGACCGGCCTTTGGTCCAGCTGTTTCCTGCTGCTCTTTGCGATCGTCGTGATCTCTCTCATCTGGATGCACCTGTCCGTCAAGCAACTGTCGCGCCAAGGGCACTCGGCGCCCGTGGCTGCAACCTGATCTAAGGACCTGGAAATATGACCGAAAAACTTGTCATCATCGGCAATGGCATGGCGCCCGGGCGCATGCTGGAGCACCTCTTCGAGCAGGCGCCGGGTCGCTATGAAGTTACGATCTTCAATGCCGAGCCGCGCGTCAATTACGACCGCATCATGCTGTCGCCGGTTCTCTCAGGAGAAAAGGACTACGAGCAGATCATCATTCATGGCGACGGCTGGTATATCAAGCATGGCATCATGCTCTACAAGGGCCACAAGATCGTCAATATCGATCGCGCCGCCAAGACCGTCACCTCCGACCACGGCGTCACCGAAAGCTACGACAAGCTGGTGATCGCAACCGGTTCCGTGCCCTTCATCATTCCCGTTCCCGGCAAGGATCTGCCCGGCGTCATCACCTATCGCGATCTCGACGACGTGCAGGCCATGCTGCTTGCCGCCCAGTCGCGCGAAAAGGCTGTCGTCATCGGCGGTGGTCTGCTTGGCTTGGAAGCAGCGGCCGGCCTTGCCCAGCGCGGCATGGACGTCACCGTGCTGCACGTCATGCCGACGCTGATGGAGCGCCAGCTCGACCCTGCCGCCGGTTACCTGCTGCAGAAGGCGGTCGAGGAACGCGGCATCAAGGTCATCTGCAAGGCCAATACCAAGGCGATCGTCGGCAACGGCAAGGTCGAGGGCATCGAGCTTGACGACGGCCGCATCATCCCGGCAACGCTGGTCGTCATGGCCGTCGGCATTCGTCCGAGTGTCGGCCTGGCGAAGGACGCCGGCATTGCGGTCAATCGCGGCATCGTCGTTGATGCCGGCATGCAGACCTCGGACGGCGATATTCTCGCGCTCGGCGAATGCGCCGAGGTCGGCGGCATGGTCTATGGCCTCGTTGCGCCGCTCTATGAAATGGCCCGTATCGCCGCCGCTCATCTCTCCGGAGATCGCTCGCCCGCCTTCGTTCACGCGGATACGCCGACCAAACTCAAGGTCACCGGCATCGAGCTTTATTCACTCGGCGATTTCGCCGACGGCGACGACCGCGAGGAGATCGTGCTGCGCGATGCTTCAGCCGGCGTCTACAAGCGCCTGGTTCTGAAGGACAATAAGATCATCGGCACCGTGCTTTACGGTGAGACCGCTGATGGTGCCTGGTTCAATGACCTGAAGAAGAAGGCAACCGATATTTCGGAGATGCGCGAGACGCTGATCTTCGGACAGGCCTATCAGGGAGGGTCGCCGCTGGACCCTATGGCGGCCGTTGCAGCCTTGCCGGATGACGCGGAGATCTGTGGCTGCAACGGCGTATGCAAGGGCAAAATCACCTCGACGATTTCGGGCAAAGGGCTGACGTCGCTCGACGACGTGCGCGCCCATACCAAGGCATCCGCTTCGTGCGGCTCCTGCACCGGCCTCGTCGAACAACTCATGGCACTGACGCTCGGCGACAGCTACAACCCGGCTGCGGTCCAGCCGATGTGCACCTGCACCGAACTCGGCCATGACGATGTCCGCCGCCTGATCAAGGCGAAGGGTCTGAAGAGCATCCCTGCCGTCATGCAGGAGCTCGAATGGAAGACTTCCTGCGGCTGCGCCAAATGTCGGCCGGCGCTCAACTATTACCTGGTCTGCGACTGGCCCGACGAATATGCCGATGACTACCAGTCGCGGTTCATCAATGAGCGCGTGCACGCCAACATCCAGAAGGACGGCACCTACTCCGTCGTTCCGCGCATGTGGGGCGGCGTCACCAATGCGAACGAGCTGCGCGCCATCGCCGATGTCGTCGACAAGTTCGAAATCCCGATGGTGAAGGTCACCGGCGGCCAGCGCATCGACTTGCTCGGCATCGAGAAGGAAGACCTGCCCGCCGTCTGGGCCGATCTCGGCAAGGCCGGCTTCGTCTCCGGTCAAGCCTATGCCAAGGGTCTGCGCACGGTGAAGACCTGCGTCGGCTCCGACTGGTGTCGTTTCGGCACGCAGGATTCCACCGGTCTCGGCATCCGCATCGAGAGGTTCATGTGGGGCTCCTGGACGCCGGCCAAGCTGAAGATGGCGGTTTCTGGCTGCCCGCGTAACTGCGCGGAAGCAACCTGCAAGGACATCGGCGTGATCTGCGTGGATTCCGGTTTCGAGATCCACTTCGCCGGAGCGGCCGGTCTCGACATCAAGGGCACCGAGGTCCTTGGGCTTGTCCGGACCGAGGACGAGGCGCTGGAGCATATCGTGGCACTGACGCAGATGTACCGCGAGCAGGCCCGCTATCTCGAGCGCATCTACAAGTGGGCCAAGCGCGTCGGCCTAGAGGAAATCCGCCGCCAGATCATGGGCGATGCCGAAAAGCGCAAGGCCTATTACGAACGCTTCGTCTTCAGCCAAAAATTTGCCCAGGTCGACCCCTGGTCGGAGCGTGTCTCCGGCAAGGACAAGCACGAGTTCAAGCCGATGGCGACGATCGGCTATCCGCAGGCTGCAGAATAAGGAGATGGACATGAACTGGATCGCAATCGGTGACCTCTCCGACATCCCGCTGCGCGGCGCGCGCTGCGTGAAGACGCCGCAGGGCAAGATCGCCGTCTTCCGCACAGCCGAAAACGAGGTCTTCGCCATCGAGGATCACTGCCCGCACAAGGGCGGCCCGCTCTCCCAGGGCATCGTCCACGCCAAGTCGGTCACCTGCCCGCTGCACAACTGGGTGATCTCGCTGGAAACAGGCAAGGCGCTCGGCGCCGACGAAGGCGAGGTCCGAACGATACCGGTGCTGAACGAAGATGGCCGGCTGTTCATCGCCCTGGAAAGCCTGATGATGGCGGCGGAATAGATGGCGGCTGAGGTCAAGACCACCTGTCCCTATTGCGGCGTCGGCTGCGGCGTTGTCGCCACGATCGACGAGGCAGGCGCAGTCAGCGTCAAAGGAGATCCCGAGCATCCGTCGAATTTCGGCCGGCTCTGCTCGAAGGGTTCTGCCCTTGCCGAGACCATCGACCTCGATGGCCGGCTTCTTTATCCCGAGATCGGAGGCGAACGGAGCGACTGGGACGAAGCGCTTGATCTGGTCGGCCGGCGTTTTTCTGAAACGATCGCCGAACACGGGCCGGATTCGGTTGCCTTCTACGTCTCGGGCCAGTTGCTGACCGAAGATTACTACGTCGCCAACAAGCTGATGAAGGGCTTCATCGGTTCCGGTAATATCGACACCAATTCAAGGCTCTGCATGTCCTCTTCCGTGGCGGGGCATCGCCGCGCCTTCGGCGCCGATACGGTGCCCGGGACCTATGAGGATATCGAGCTTGCGGATCTGGTGGTCCTGACCGGATCCAACCTTGCCTGGTGTCATCCCGTCATCTACCAGCGGCTTGCCGCCGCAAAGACGGCGCGGCCAAACATGCGGATCGTCGTCATTGATCCGCGCCGGACGATGACATGCGACATCGCCGACCTGCACCTCGCCATCCGCCCGGACGGCGACGTCGCGCTGTTCATGGGACTGCTTGCCCATCTCGCGACAAGTCCGGCCATCGACCAGAATTATATCGCCGCCCATACCGAAGGTTTCGCCGAGGCTTTTGCGGCGGCCGCCGCGCTTGATATCAACGATCTCCTGGAACGGACCGGCCTGCCGACCATGCAGATCAGGGAGTTCTTCCGCCTGTTCGAGACGACGCCTAAGGTCGTGACCTGCTACAGCCAGGGCGTCAACCAATCCTCCTCCGGCACCGACAAGGTCAATGCAATCCTCAACTGCCACCTGGCGACCGGTCGCATCGGCCGTCCCGGCATGGGACCGTTTTCGCTGACCGGCCAGCCGAACGCCATGGGCGGGCGAGAGGTCGGCGGTCTCGCCAATATGCTTGCCGCCCATATGGCGATCGAGAATGCGGAAGATCGGGATCGCGTTCAGCGCTTCTGGAACTCCCCCGTCATCGCCGCAAAGCCCGGCCTGAAGGCGGTCGACATGTTCCACGCCGTGGCCGACGGGCGCATCAAGGCGCTCTGGATCATGGCGACCAATCCCGTCGTCTCGATGCCGGATGCCGACAGCGTCGAAAGCGCGATCGCCGCCTGTCCCTTCGTCGTCGTGTCGGACATCCTCAAAGAGACGGATACGACCCGGCACGCAGATGTACTTTTGCCCTCGCTCGGCTGGGGCGAGAAGGACGGCACCGTCACCAATTCCGAACGGCGCATTTCAAGGCAACGGCCGTTTCTCGATATCCCCGGCGACGCAAGGGCCGACTGGTGGCAGCTTGCAGAGGTCGGACGCCGCATGGGATTTGCCGCCGCCTTCGATTTTGATGCGCCGGACGCAATCTTTGCAGAACACGCCGCGCTTTCCGCCTTCGAAAATAACGGCAGCCGCGATTTCGACATCGGCGCGCGCGCCGGCATAAGCGGCAGCGCCTATGACGAACTGTCGCCCTTCCAGTGGCCGCAGGCGGCAGGGACAGAACCGAGCATCACCCGCTTCTTCGCCGAGGGCGGTTTCTTTCATCCCGATGGCAAGGCGCGCTTCATCGCGGTCAAACCGCCCGCAACCGATCGCACCAATGCCGCCTACCCCTTCACGCTGAATACCGGACGCATCCGCGACCAGTGGCATACGATGACGCGAACAGGAAAGAGCGCGCGGCTTTCTGCCCATATCGCCGAACCCTTTGCCGAGATCCACCCGCGCGACGCGATCGAGACCGGTATATCAAGCGCAGGCCTCGTCGAGATCGACAGCCCACACGGCAAAGCAATCGTCAGGGCGCTGGTCACCGATCGCCAGGCACGCGGCGGCATCTTTGCGCCGATGCACTGGAACGACCAGTTCGCCGCAAGAGCGCGGATCGACGCCGTGGTCGCACCGATCACCGATCCTGTTTCCGGTCAGCCTGCATCGAAGAACGTTGCCGTCGCCGTCCGGCCGTTCCGCGCCACCCATTACGGTTTCGCCGTCTCGGCGACAAAACCCGCCACGCCTGACGCCGCCTATTGGGCGCTGGCGAAAGCCGCCGGCGGCTGGCGGCTGGAGCTTGCTTTCGGCGAAAACGTCGAAGACTGGACGGCCTGGTGCCGCGCGGTTTTCGCCATTCCGGCAGAGATCGAACCGCTTGGTTATGCCGACCGGCAATCCGGCGACCTCAGGCTCGCCTTCTTCGATGGCGAGGTCCTGCTTGCCGCGCTGTTTCTGGCACGCGAGCCCGTCGCCGTCGCACGCAACTGGGCGATCTCGCAGCTCTCCGCCTCGCATGGCGACCTCAGGAAACGCTTTGCGCTCGTTGCGGGTCGTCCCGGAGCAGGCAGGCCGGATCCGGGCGCAACCGTCTGCTCCTGCTTCAGTGTCGGGGTCAACCAGATCGCTGCTGCCGTGCGCGGCGGATGTCACAGCGTCGAGGCGGTCGGCAAGGAAACGAGCGCTGGAACCAATTGCGGCTCCTGCCGCAGCGAAATCGGCAGGATCATCGATCGCTGTCTTGCCGCAGCCGCGGAGTGAACCGCGTAAAAGCAAGCAGGACGCAGCCGGAGCACTGTCAGCCCGCGTTCGGGACGATCAGCATCCTGTGATCGGGGGAGATGCGGACCAATATCTCGTCATAGGATGAGAGGGTCGGGTGCGGCGTCTCCATCTTGTGGTGATGTGTTGCCGTGATGACCATGACATCGGCACCCGCCGCCTCGCCGGCAGTGATGCCGGCTGCGACATCCTCGAAGACCAGGCAATCCTGGGTGCTGACACCGAGGCGCTCGGCTCCCAGAATATAACATTGCGGGTCGGGTTTTCCGACCTTCACGTCCTCAGCCGTCACCATGAATCTCGGCACCGGCAAGCCTGCTGCCTCCAGTCGCCGGTGAGCAAGGCGCAACGGCGAGGAGGTGACAATCGCCCAGCGATCCGGGGGCAGTGAACTCAGAAAGGTCGCGGCGCCGGGAATGGCAACGACATCGCTGACATCGGCGATTTCGGCCTCGGTCACCAGCTTCGATTCATGTTCGGGATCGACTCCGGGCAGGTTTAGCCGGGTGATCGTGTCAATGCCGCGCGATCCATGCATCTTCGGCAAAAAGGTGGCGACATCGAGCCCATGGCGCCTTGCCCAGTCACTCCATGCACGCTCGGCCGCATGGATCGAATTGAGGATGGTGCCGTCCATATCGAACAGGAAGGCGGCATAGGGCTTCTCGAAGCCGCGGGGCATCGGCATAGACAAAAGGCTGAATCCTTCAGGGAAAGAGTCGAACGGTGGTCGCTATCGCGATGAAACGGCAAATCATTGCGTTTTGCAAGCTTTCGGGAGGATGGCGGTGACGCCTCCCAACCGCCTTCGCCTAGAAGGCCGCAGTACCGGAGGTAACGATCAAGTCGCAGGAAAGCCGGAGGCCAATGGGGTCGTGGCAGAGGTCATCGGCACCATCGGCGAGTTCCAGTGCGGCCGAAGCATCGGCGCGCAGGTAGGCTTGCGTAGTCGGATCGACGCGCATCGGAGCAGCGGTCCAGAGCGAGGGACGGCTGACGTCGATCGCGGAAATTTTAGCCTTGTCATTCCTGACGGCGTAGGAGGCGACCGCCATGCCACTCATCGTCAAGGTGAGTGCAAGTACGATCTGGAGACCGAGATCTGCGGCTTCACGAAAGGAGATGAACATAGCGGCCTCATGCCACGGTTTTTTAGTATCTCCGCATGCAAGTAGGACATGCGCTGGCGCCGATCCAGCGACATCGCCCGTTAAGGTTTACGCATAACCATGCCGGGTATGCCGCGAGGCTTGAATGCAGGTTTTCAGCAAATTTCGGAACAATGATTCCATCAGGCAGTTACCCCTCGGTCATCCAAGATGAAAATCCAAGGAGGATATCCCATGTCCAAATCCCTTATCGCCGCTTCGCTGCTTGCGATCGGCATGGCATCGTCAGCCTTTGCCCAATCGAACCCCGATCCAATCGGGCCGACGAATGGCGGCTCGACTGATCCGAATTCGGGTACCTATTCATCCGATTACACCAACGATGACAACGGCATTCGTCCGGTACCCGTCTCGCCCGTCGATCCGACGACGACACAGAGCATCGGCCAGCCGAGGACGATGGAATGCCCCGGCATGCCGCAACAGATGTCCGGCGTCGACACGCGCGGCGGCCAGAGCGGCGCATCGATCAGCGAAGCCTGCCGCGAATACGACAACTAAGCGACAGACTGCCGCTCTCAAAAAAAGGCCGGTTCACGCCGGCCTTTTTCATGTCGCGAAGGCCACGAAAAGCTTTTTCCGCCGGATGAAACTTTTGATCCGCGCGTTCCGTACATCCCTAGCAGGCTCTCGAAGCCGCCCATCGCTTCGGGGGGCCGATCATCCCGCTCTATATAAGAGAGCCGGAGGCAGCAGACACCGGTCCGCTGGGCGCTGCGCAGGCCTGGTGGCTGCATCATTCGCTGGAAACGCTCGACAGGTCGCTGCGTGAGCGGTAAGGGCGGCTGGTGCTGGCAAGCGGCGAAGCGCTCGAGGTGCTCCGCGCCTTCATCAGGGAGAGCGGTGCCGAGGCCGTCTTGGTCAGGCGTCCTGCGCCCCCGCCTGAAGTCAGCGTCCGCCAAACCCGCCCGCTTGCGGAAGCAGCGGAATGACATTAGCGTTCGATGCAATGGCCGGGGGGCGGCCGCGCGTATCATCAAGGGTGGCTTCGTCCCTAACCGGCAGGAAAATGCTGGAGGAGGAGGAGAAATGAGCAAGGCGCAGGACTGGAATCTGCTGGCTCGTGATGCTGTGACGCTGACGGCCGAAAACATGTCCCGCATGGTGAAGGGTCTGCCCTTCAAGGCAAAGCTGGCGCTGCGCGGACTTCTGCATATGCAGCACGGTTCGCTTGCCGTTACCCTTCCCGACGGCCGCAGGCTGCTGGTCGAGGGCAAGAAGGCCGGGCCAAAGGCGGCGCTCAGCCTCCACAACTGGAACCTTGCCTATCGGGCGCTGACGAGCGGCACGATCGGGGTCGCCGAAACCTATATGGACGGCGATTGGGACAGCCCCGACATCGCCGCCTTCCTCGAACTCTTCCTCGTCAACGGCGAGGCCGCGTTCAGCTATGCGCATGGCAAGGGCGGTCTTGGCCGCCTCTTCGAGCGCGTCCGCCACTGGATGAATGCCAATACCAAAACGGGCTCGAAGCGCAATATTTCCGCCCATTACGATCTCGGCAACGATTTCTACAGGGAATGGCTCGATCCGAGCATGACCTATTCCTCTGCACTCTATTCCACCGGCGCCAACGATCTGCAATCGGCCCAGAACGCCAAATACCGGGCGCTTGCCGAGGCGACCGGCATCGGGCCTGGCGACCATGTGCTGGAGATCGGCTGCGGCTGGGGCGGTTTTGCCGAATTTGCGGCAAGTGAGCTGAACTGCAAGGTGACGGGGCTGACGATCAGCCGTGAGCAGCTCGCCTTTGCCGAGGAGCGCATTCGCAAGGCCGGCCTCGACGACCGCGTGGAATTCCGTTTCCAGGACTACCGCGATGAAGCAGGGCTCTACGACCGGATCGTCTCGATCGAGATGTTCGAAGCGGTCGGCGAGAAATACTGGCCGTCCTATTTCTCCAAGCTCAGGCAATGTCTGAAGCCGGGCGGCAAGGCCGGCCTGCAGATCATCACGATCAAGGACGAGTCCTTCGACCAGTATCGCAGCAACCCTGACTTCATCCAGAAATATGTCTTTCCCGGCGGCATGCTGCCGACGCGCAACCATCTGGCCGAGCTCGCCGGCAAGGTTGACCTGTCACTGGTCAAGGACTTCGGCTTCGGGCTCGACTATGCCCGCACGCTTGCCGAATGGCGCGAGCGTTTCTGGTCGGTCTGGGAACGCATCCGCCCGATGGGCTTCGACGAGCGTTTCAAGCGGCTCTGGGAATTCTATCTGTTCTATTGCGAGGCCGGCTTCCGCGCCCGCAATATCGATGTGCGCCAGGTCGTGTTCTCGCGCCGTTGATCATTCCGCCGCATGCGGCGTCACCGGACGGTGACCAGACAATGGCGGCCGCTCCCGCCAGCCGGTTACGCGGTTCACCAGCGTGAAATAAGCGCCATAAGGGAGCAGGCGCGCGAGCTTCAGCATGGTGGTGAAGCGCTTCGGGAACGTGATCTCGAAGGCCTGCGATTTCAACCCCGCAGCAATCTCCCGGGCGGCCTCCTCGACCGATACCAGGGCCGGCATCGGAAAGGCATTCTTCCTCGTCGCCGGCGTATCGACGAAGCCCGGGCTGACGAGCTGGATGCGGATGCCCATCTTGTCGAGATCGAATTTTAGGCTTTCGGCCATATTGATCAGCGCCGCCTTGGTGGCGCCATAGGCAGCCCCTGTCGGCAAGCCGCCATAGCCGGTGACGGAGGAAACGATGGCGATCTGTCCCTGCCCTTTCGCCTTCATATGGCGGATCGCGGGCAACAGACAGTTGACGACGCCGGAAAGATTGACGGCAAAGCTCTTTTCGAAATCGCTGCGGTTCAGGTCCTCGGCATGAACAGGCAGGCAGACGCCGGCATTGAGGATCGCCATCGCGAGTGTCCCGTGCTCATATTCGATGGAGGCCATGACATGTTCCATGTCCTCGGCATCGGTGACGTCGCCGTCGAGAACGACAATGCCGCCGGAAAGGCCGCTGGCTTCGGTCTGCAGTTCCACCAGCTTTTCGTGACTTCTGGCGGTGACGGCGACCTTGTATCCTTCGGCGGCGAGCTTTAACGCCAGCGCCCGGCCGATGCCTGAACTCGCGCCCGAAATCCAGACGATTCCATGTTCGGGATGGGCAATGAAATCACGCATGACATGTTCCTCCGGGCCGCCTGATCAACACGAAAACAGGTCCGGAAGTTTCTCTGCTCCTCCCGGATTTAGGGCTCTATCACACCATTGTGGCTGCTTTCAGCCGATCAGGTCGCCGATCATCTGACGAAAGGATCCGGTGAGCTTGATCGGCCCGTCCGAAACGGCAAAGGCGATGCAAGGTCTGTCCTTTTCGGCGACCGGCCGGTGGTCGACCGTCTCGTCGGCAATGGAAATGTCGCCGGGACCGAAACGGCCGCGTTCATCGTTGAAGGCGCCGTCGAGGATGAGGATCAGTTCCATGCCTTTATGGGTGTGCGCCGGCAAGGCGCGGCCCGGCCGAATCCACATCAGGCTGACCTCGCAGCCGTCCATGTCGAGCGAATATTCCCTGAAACCGGGCAACCGCCGGCGCCAGGGCACATCCTCGGCCTCGAAGCCCAAGAGCGCGCGCAACGCTTGAGGAAACAGCGCATTTTCCGGCCGCGCGGCCGTCTGCGGCGCCGGGACGGGAGACGCAGAGGAAAAGATCGCCGCAAGCCGCCCGTCGCGATCGGCAATGGCGACTTCACGCGCGTTTTCCAGAGCTTCGCCTGCCAGCAGCTCGAGGCTGTTCACCAGGCTGCGATTATCCGGTTTCATTTCGAGATGAGACTGCACCAGCACACGCGCCGGCTCGGGCAAGGAGCCGGCAACATAATGCGCCATCAATGCATCGATCGTGTCGATCTGCTCGTGAACCATGTCGGTTTTGGTCACGCCCTGTTGCCGCGCTCCGTTTTCGCTTTGTCGTCATCCGTACGGGGAAAGTCAATCTTCGGATCACCCCTTACACCGCTGGATTGCGGGCATGCGTCATTTCGGGGGAGGAAAGCCAAATTTTATCGCGTCCGACAGAGGTGTGGAATAGCTTTTCTTGCCAACTCAGCCTTGTGAAGGGAAAAGACCGTTCCTAAAGTAAGAGTTCGAATAGAGGCAGATTCCATGACCTTCCACCCCTCCGTCCTTGAAGCCATCGGCAACACGCCCCTGATCAAACTCAAGGGTGCCTCAGAGGTGACCGGATGCACCATTCTCGGCAAGGCGGAGTTCCTGAACCCCGGCCAGTCGGTGAAGGATCGCGCCGCGCTCTACATCATCCGCGACGCAGAGCGGAAGGGATTGCTTCGTCCGGGCGGCGTCATCGTCGAGGGTACGGCCGGCAATACCGGCATCGGACTGACGCTGGTCGCCAAGGCGCTCGGATATCGCACCGTCATCGTCATCCCGGAAACGCAGAGCCAGGAAAAGAAAGACGCGCTGAAGCTGCTCGGCGCCGAACTCGTCGAAGTGCCCGCCGTTGCCTACAAGAACCCGAACAATTACGTGAAGGTGTCCGGGCGGCTCGCCGAGCAACTGGCAAAGACCGAGCCGAACGGAGCGATCTGGGCAAACCAGTTCGACAACGTCGCCAACCGTCAGGCGCATATCGAAACGACCGCCAAGGAAATCTGGAAAGACACCGACGGTAAGGTCGACGGCTTCATCTGCTCGGTCGGCTCCGGTGGCACGCTGGCAGGCGTGGCGGCCGGCCTCAAGGCTTTCAAGTCTGACGTCAAGATCGGCATCGCCGATCCCGACGGCGCCGCGCTCTATGAATTCTACCAGAACGGCGCGCTGAAATCCGAGGGATCCTCGATCACCGAGGGCATCGGCCAGGGTCGTATCACCGCCAATCTCGAAGGCTTCACGCCCGATTTCGCCTATCGGATTTCCGATGCCGAAGCGCTTCCCTATCTCTTCGACCTTGTCGAGAACGAGGGCCTCTGCCTCGGCGGTTCGACAGCGATCAACATTGCCGGCGCTGTCAATCTCGCCCGGGATCTTGGACCTGGTCACACGGTGGTGACCATCCTCTGCGATTACGGCAACCGCTATCAGTCTAAGCTCTTCAACCCGGATTTCCTCACCTCGAAGGGGCTGCCCGTTCCGGGCTGGATGGCCAAGTCACCCGAGATCCACGTTCCCTACGAACCCGTGTGAGACCCATGCCCGTCAATGCCCTCTATCGTGACGACTTCTATCTCTCGACGTGCGAGGCGGTCGTCACCGCCATTCACGAAGACGGGGGCATCGAACTGGACCAGACCTGCTTCTATGCGACATCAGGTGGCCAGCCTGGTGACACCGGCCAGCTCGAACGTGCGGACGGGACCAAGATCGCGCTCGGTCAGACGAAGCATGGTCCAAGCAAAGATGTCATCATCCATGTGCCGCTCGAAAACGAGCCGCGGCCTGCGGTCGGCGAGACGCTGGTGTTGCATGTCGACTGGCCGCGCCGTTACAGGCTGATGCGCATGCACACGGCCTGCCACCTGCTTTCCGTCGTCTGCTCCTATCCGATCACCGGGGCTGCCGTCGGCGAGGAGGAGAGCCGCGTCGACTTCGACATGGCCGAAACGATCGACAAGGACGAGGTGACGACCAAACTGATGGAACTGGTCGAGCAGAACCATCCGGTCTATCTGCAATGGATCACCGACGAGGAGCTTACGGCCAATCCCGACATCGTCAAATCGAAGAACGTGCGCCCGCCGATGGGGCTCGGGCGCGTCAGCCTCGTCTGCATCGGCGACAACTCCTCGATTGACAGCCAACCCTGCGGCGGCACACATGTCTCCGAGACTCAGGAAGTCGGCCGCATCCATATCGCCAAAATCGAGAAGAAGGGCAAAGAGAACCGGCGCTTCCGCATCCGCTTCGGCACGCCCAGCGACGAAGCCTGACCATCAAGGGAGACCATAATGAGTGAGACCAAGAGCCGTTTCGTCGTTTCGGCTGACTGGCTGCAGTCCGAGCTCGGCAAAGCCGACCTGCGCGTGCTGGACGCCTCCTTCTATCTGCCGGCGCAGAAGCGCGATGCCGATGCCGAATATGCGGCCGGCCATATTCCCGGCGCCATCCGCTTCGATCAGGACAAGATCGCCGACCATTCGACGTCGCTGCCGCACACGATCCCCTCGCCCGATTATTTTGCTGCCGAAGTCGGCCGGCTCGGCATCAGCGAGAATGATCGAATCGTCGTTTATGACGGCATCGGCCTGTTCGCCTCGCCGCGCGTCTGGTGGCTGTTCCGGGTGATGGGCGCGAAAAACGTCTTCGTTCTCGACGGCGGTCTCGACGGCTGGAAGGCCGAGGGCCGTCCGCTGGAAACCGCGGCACCCAAGCATGTGCCGGTGACCTTTATGCCGAATTTCGATAAAAGCCGCGTGGTGACGCTCGATACGATGCGCGACATCGTCTCCAGCGCCGCGATGCAGATCGCCGATGCCCGCAGCGCCGGCCGCTTCGCAGCCGCCGAACCAGAACCGCGTGCCGGCATGCGTTCCGGCCATATGCCCGGCGCCCGCAGCCTGCCGTCCGGCGTCTTCGCCAACCAGGGTCGATTCAAGTCGCTGCCCGAACTCAAGCAGACGATCGAGGATGCCGGCATCAATCTGTCCAAGCCTGTCGTCACGTCCTGCGGCTCGGGAATCACCGCCGCCATCATCACGCTGGCGCTGGAATCGCTCGGCCATCACGACAACAAGCTTTATGACGGCTCGTGGAGCGAATGGGGCAGCCGTGACGATACGCCCATCGTCACCGGTCCGCCGACGCCGGTCAAAGCCTGATCGCCATGGGGAAGACACCCGCTTCGCTGAAAGCTCACATCACCCGGCTCGAAATGACGGCGCCGCCGAAGGCAAGCATGCCGGTGCCCGTCAATATCCAGACGGCGATCATGCGCGCTCCCGAGATCCCATTGCCCTTCTACCGCTATCTCTACCGGCAGGTGGGTGCGCGCTGGCAATGGGTGGATCGGTTGCGCATGAGCGACGAGCAGCTTGCCGAGACGCTGAACGACAAGCGCAACAATATCAGCGTTCTCTACGTGAATGGCGCGCCCGCCGGCTTCTACGAATATTTCTGCGAAGACGAGGATATGATCGAGCTCAGCCATTTCGGCCTGATCGAACATGCGCTCGGTCTCGGCATCGGCAAATGGTTCCTGCTGC
This sequence comes from Rhizobium leguminosarum, assembly GCF_002953715.1. Lineage (GTDB taxonomy): Bacteria > Pseudomonadota > Alphaproteobacteria > Rhizobiales > Rhizobiaceae > Rhizobium > Rhizobium leguminosarum_V. The sequence continues at coordinate 1,525,956 of NZ_CP025012.1, read as the reverse complement.
AGGCGCTCTATGCCATCTGGTCGCTCAATCCGAAGCGGGTCACCACCACCACCAACAATCTCGACCACCCGCGCGCGCTGCAGCTCTACCAGATGTACGGCTTCTCCCCCGTTTCGACCGGCACCGGCATCGTCCGGCCGCTCAGCGACAAGGAGCTTTTGGAGATAGCGCGGAAAAGCTGACGGCTTGACGTAAGGGGAGATGGCTAACGATGCGTCAGGCTGTTCGGGCGGCGCGGGTCGTTGCGGCGCTCGAAATCGAGCGCGCGGCCCGACTGTTCCTTCAGTTCCGCCACTTCCCGGCGCAGAGCCCTGAGCTCTTCCAGTATTTCTGCATTCTGTTGCGCCAGCAGCGCGAGATCGACGTCGGCCAAGGCCTTCTCCTTTCGGCTTACAGCGTTCGCACAGAAGATACTCCGCTTTTCGCTCTCCGGCGATCTCATATGCAGACGCCGGCAAGAATCGGGTGGCTTGCCCGCTCGTCCAGGTGCATTTCATGGCAATCACAAAGGAGATCTGCCATGACCGCCATTCGTTTTGTCGCGATGCCGACGACCGACGCCGAACACCTCTGGAACGGCGGCCGCGACGCCTATGACAGGCTGCCCGAGACGATCGTTTCCGATGGCCCCGGCCATCCCTGCCGCCATTGTCTTCAGAATATCGATGCGGGCGAGGCGTTGCTGGTTTTCGCCTACCGGCCCTTCCCCGAGCTGCAGCCCTATGCCGAAACCGGCCCGGTCTTCCTGCACAAACAGCCTTGCGCACGCTATGCCGCCGAAGAGATCATGCCGCCGGTGCTGACGACGAGCCGTGACTTCATCGTCCGCGGCTACAGCGAGAACGACCGCATCGTCTACGGTACCGGCGCGGTGACTGAGATCGGCGATATTCCAGCCTATGGCGAAGAGTTGCTGGGACGATCTGATATCGCCTATGTGCATGTGCGCTCAGCGCGCAACAACTGCTTCCAATGCCGGATCGACAAGGTAAAGGCGCCGGCCCTGGCGGAGGCTGGCGCCTAACCTTGAGTCAGCTAGCTTACGCTACGTTCAGCACGCTCTCCGGCGCAAAGGCTTCGTAGCCAAGTGCGTCGGCGACCGGCTTGCTGGTGATGCGGCCCTTGTGGACGTTGAGGCCGTTCCTCAGATGCTTGTCTTCGGCGATGGCGCGCAGGCCGCGATCGGCAAGCGCCAGGCCATGAACCAATGTGGCATTGTTCAGCGCGTGCGCCGAGGTGACCGGCACGGCGCCCGGCATGTTGGCGACGCAATAATGCACAACGCCGTCGACTTCATAGGTCGGATCGGAATGGGTGGTCGCATGCGAGGTCTCGAAGCAGCCGCCTTGGTCTATGGCGACGTCGACGATGACGGAGCCCTTCTTCATGCCGGAGAGCATCTCGCGGGTGACGAGCTTCGGAGCAGCAGCGCCGGGGATCAGCACGGCGCCGATGATGAGATCGGCCGAGAAGACTTCCTCCTCCAGCGCCTGGATGCTGGAATAACGCGTGTGGATGCGGCCGGAGAAGATATCGTCAAGCTGGCGCAGGCGTGGCAGCGACTTGTCGAGGATGCTGACATCGGCGCCGAGGCCGGCGGCCATCCGGGCGGCATGCAGGCCGACAACGCCGCCGCCGATGACCGCGACCTTGGCCGGCAACACGCCGGGTACACCGCCGAGCAGGACGCCAAGGCCGCCATTGGCCTTCTGCAGCGCGGTCGCTCCCGCCTGTATCGACAGGCGTCCGGCGACCTCCGACATCGGCGCCAGCAACGGCAAGCCGCCGCGCTCGTCGGTCACCGTCTCATAGGCGATCGCGGTGACGCCGGAGGCGAGCAGACCCTTGGTCTGTTCGGGATCCGGCGCCAGATGCAGATAGGTGTAGAGAAGCTGGCCGTCACGGAGCTGCGCCCATTCGGCGGGCTGCGGCTCCTTCACCTTGACGATCATGTCGCACTTTTCGAAGATATCCTTGGCGGAGGCGGCGATCTTCGCGCCGGCCGCGGCATAGGCGGCATCATCAGCGCCGATACCGACGCCTGCCTTGGTCTCCACCCAGACCTCGTGGCCGTGGGCAACATATTCGCGCACCGAAGCCGGCGTCAGACCGACGCGATATTCATGATTCTTGATTTCCTTCGGGCAACCGACACGCATGCGCGTTCCTCTCAATTTTATCTCCGCGGCCGCGGATTTTTCAGATGAGGAATCCAACCATCAAGGCAGTGAAATGTCCTTGCAAAGACGATTTGCGAAGAGGCGATTTTTCGGCGATTATTGCAGTCTTTCTATCTTTCTTCGAAGGTTCTTCGAATGGCCGATCTCGACACCATCGATCTTGCGATTCTTAAGGCGCTGCAGGCCAATGCCCGCATGACCAATGCCGAGCTTGCCGAAAGGATCGGACTGTCGCCTTCGGCCTGTTCGCGCCGGCTTGATATCTTGGAAAGAAGCGGCGTCATCGGCGGCTACCATGCGCGGCTTTCACACAAGGCGCTCGACTACAAGATGATCGCCATCGTGCATATCTCGCTCTCCGGCCAGTTCGCCAAGACGCTGGCGGAATTCGAGGCGGCGGTGAAGCTCTGCCCGAACGTGCTTGTCTGTTACCTGATGTCCGGCGAATACGACTATATCCTTAGAGTCGCCGCCCGTGATCTCGAGGACTATGAGCGCATCCACCGCGACTGGCTGTCGGCCCTTCCCCACGTCGTCAAGATCAATTCCAGCTTCGCGCTCAGAGAAATCATCGACAAGCCGAATGTCGGCCTTTGAGGCCTTGCATCTTTGCCGAAAGCCTGTCCAGACTTTCGATGCGCGCGGGCGTTTCCCGCTCATTGGCAAGTCATGACATCGAAGACCCAAGGCTATATTTTCGCCCTGTTGGCGCTCACCATCTTTTCGCTGCAGGACGCCATCTCGAAACATCTGGCGACGGCCTATCCGCCGATCTTCGTAACGATGATCCGCTACTGGGCCTTCGCACTTTTCACGATCATCCTCGCGTCGAAGATGCGCGGCGGGATCAAGGCGACGGCCCGCACCAAACGCCCCTTCCTGCAGGTGACGCGCGGCGTTCTGCTTGCGGTTCAGGTGGTTCTGGCCATCACCTGTTTCGCCGTGATCGGCCTTGCCCGTTCACAGGCGATCTTCTCCGCGACGCCGATCCTGATCGCGCTGCTGGCGATGCCGATCCTCGGCGAACGGGTCGGTTGGCGGCGGTGGGCAGCCATCGGCGCCGGACTTTTCGGGGTGCTGCTGATCCTGAAGCCGGAAGGCGAATTTTTCGACCTTAAGCTGCTTCTCGCCGTCATTTCCTGCTTCAACTTCGCCTTCTACGTTATCGCCACCCGCCTGGTCAGCCGCGACGATTCGTCGATGACCAGCTTCTTCTATACCGGCGTCGTCGGCGGCGTCACGATGACGCTGGTTGGGCCGTTCTATTGGAGCTGGATGGCGCCGGCCGACTGGGGCTGGATGGCGCTCGTCTGCATGACCAGCATCTCCAGCCATTATTTCCTGATCCGCGCCTACGATGTTCTCGATGCCGCCGCCGTCCAACCGCTGACCTATCTGTCACTTGTCTACGCCTCTATCATCGGCATGGTGATCTATGGCGAAACGCTCAGCTTCAACATGATCGTCGGCTCGGCGATCGTGGTCGCCGCCGGCATCTTCACCGTCTGGCGCGAACATGTGGTGGGACGCAGAGCGGCGGCCGCCAATTGACGGTTTCACTGCAATTTTAGCCAAGCCCCTAAAACCATTTCAATTTTCCGGCGCTATGCTCCCCGGCTATACCAAGGGAGACAGTATGACCCGCAACTTGAAAATCACGGCCAGAAAGGCCGACCGGAAAAGCTGCCGCGTGTTCGGCCATGTCAAATATCTGAACAGCCAGGTGGATGCCCGCATCCTCAACCTGTCGCCGACCGGTGCCGCCCTGGAGATGAAGGGGCCGCTCCATGCCGCCTCTGGCAGCAAGGTGCGCATCGAGGCCGAAAACCTCGGGCTGCTCGAAGGCGTCATCCGCTGGAAGCACAATGGCCGCGTCGGCATCCAGTTCGACGTGAATTCAAATGCGCGGGCACAGATCTCCTCCTATTTCCGCTTTTTCCATAAGGAAATGCGGCCGGTGCTGGCGGTACGCCCGCTGGTTAGAACCGCCGCCAACGTCGAGCGGACGCCTCACTTGGCGACATCGACGCTGAAATCGTAAGGCTGCCCCACCTTTGCGCCGGAGCGGCTGAGATCGCTCCAACGGCTGCCGTTGACACCGACCGCCGAGGGTGACCGTGGCCTTACGTCTGCGGCAGCCTGGCGCCGAGTAACTATATCATAAATTGCATTTCTGAGCCATGACGCTTTTCCGGCGGATTGTTTGACGTCCTGTCATTTTCGCAGTGTACTCCTCGCCAAATCGTCCTAATTCTGACGGGCCGGACGATGCATGATCCTGAAGGAGAGTTTCCATGTCTTCCATTTTCGATGTTGGCGTAATGAGCCGCCGTTCCCTGCTCGGCGGCCTCGCCGCCACTTCCGCCCTGGTGCTGCTGCATCCTTTCAGCGCCCGCGCCAGCGCCAACCAGGCGCATCTCAGGCTGATGGAAACGACAGACATTCACGTCAACGTCTTCCCCTATGACTATTACGCCGACAAGCCGAACGACACGATGGGCCTGTCACGCACCGGGACGATCATCGACGGCATCCGCGCCGAGGCCGTCAACTCACTGCTGATCGACAATGGCGACGTGCTGCAGGGCAATCCGATGGGCGATTACATGGCCTATCAGCATGGCATGAAGGACGGCGACGTCCATCCGGTGATCAAGGCGATGAACACGCTCGGCTATATCGTGGGCACGCTCGGCAATCACGAGTTCAACTACGGCCTCGACTTCATGCTCAAGGTACTATCAGGCGCGAACTTCCCCTTCGTCTGCGCCAACCTGACCAAGGGCCAGCTCGCCTCCGACCCGAAGCAGGACGATCTCTTCTTCAAGCCCTACATCATCGTCGAAAAGCAGATCAAGGACGGCGCCGGCAACGAGAGCCCCGTCAAGATCGGCTTCATCGGCTTCGTACCACCGCAGATCATGCTCTGGGATATCAAGAACCTCGAAGGCAAGGCGCAGACGCGCGACATCGTCGAGGCGGCCAAGGCCTGGGTTCCCGCCATGAAGGAAGCCGGCGCCGATATCGTGATTGCGCTCTCGCACTCCGGCATCGATGGCAGCGCACCGTCCGAAAAGATGGAAAACGCCTCGCTGCATCTCGCCGCCGTCGATGGGATCGACGCGATCTTCACCGGCCATCAGCATCTCGTCTTCCCCGGCCCGAAGAGCTGGGACGGCATCGCCAATGCCGATCCCGTCAAGGGCACGCTGCATGGCAAGCCCGCCGTGATGGCCGGCTTCTGGGGCTCGCATCTCGGCCTTATCGACTTGCTGCTCGAAAAGGACGGTAACAGCTGGAAGATCGTCGATTTTACCTCGGAAGCACGGCCGATCTATCATCGCGACGACAAGAAGAAGGTGGTTGCCGACTACGCCGACAAGAAGGAAGTGATCGAAGCCGCCAAGGCCGAGCACGAGGCGACACTAACCTATGTCCGCACCCCGGTCGGCAAGACGTCCGCACCGCTCTATTCCTACTTCGCACTGGTCGCCGACGATCCCTCCGTGCAGGTCGTCAGCCAAGCCCAGACCTGGTACATCAAGCAAATGCTCGCCGATACCGCGTTCAAGGATCTGCCGGTGCTTTCGGCGGCGGCTCCCTTCAAGGCCGGCGGTCGCGGCGGCGCCGATTACTATACCGATGTTCCGGCCGGCGATATCGCCATCAAGAACGTTGCCGACCTCTATCTCTATCCGAACACGGTTCAGGCTGTTGCCATCACCGGCGCCCAGGTGAAGAACTGGCTCGAAATGTCTGCCGGCATGTTCAATCACATCGAGGCCGGCTCGAAGGATGCGGCGCTGCTCAACAACGATTTCCCGTCCTACAATTTCGACGTGATCGACGGCGTCACCTACCAGATCGACCTGTCGCAGCCGCCGAAATATGATTCATCCGGCAAGCCGATCAATCCGGACGCCAACCGCATCCAGAACCTCGCCTTCAATGGCAAGCCGATCGATCCGGCTCAAAAGTTCGTCGTCGTCTCGAACAACTACCGCGCCGGCGGCGGCGGCAATTTCCCTGAGATCACCGCTGATAAGGTGATCTTCCAGGCGCCGGATACCAACCGCGACGTCATCGTCCGCTATATCCATGATCAGGGCACGATCAATCCGTCGGCTGACGCAAACTGGACCTTCAAGCCGCTCCCGGGCACGACCGCGACTTTTGAAAGCGGCCCGAAGGCGAAGCAGTTCCTCGCCGAGGTCAAAAGCGTGAAGATCGAGGATGCCGGCGAAGGGGCCGACGGTTTCTCGAAGTTCAGGCTGGTTCTTTAGGCCGAAGAGGATGCCGGTGAAGGCGCGCTCGCCGCGCCTTCGTCATTCGGCCGCGAGCGGTGTCGCGGGTTCCTGGAGTTCCGCCATCTGAGCATGAAAATCGGCCTGGTTCGGGCAATGGGAAAGCCGCATGCGGAACGCGTCGATCATCCAGGTGGCAGCGGGTCCGGGCGGGTTGGCGAGCTGGCGCACGGAATAGATGGCATACTCTCCCTGTTCGTAGGCATCCAGATCGAGATGGACGAGCGTGCCGCTGACGAGATCGTCATGAATCACAGAAGCCGGAAGGCCGCCCCAGCCAAGGCCGGCCTTGATGAGCTGGTGCTTCGTCGCGATATCGCTGACACGCCATGTCTTGTAGGAGAGAACGTTGAAATCACGCCCCTTCGTCCGGCCCGACGCATCGGTGACGACGAGTTGCACTTCTTCGCGCACGTCGCCCAGCGTCAGCGGCCGGCCGATCCCGGCAAGCGGGTGGTTGCGCGCGGCAACCGGCAACATGAAGGAATGACCGATCCGTTCCGTGACGATCGAATCGTCCTGCTTGACGACCGCCCCACCAATCCCGATCGTCGCCTTGCCGCTGAGGACGAGATCCATGACCATTCCGAGCTCGCCGACATTGAGGCTCAACGAAACGGATGGAAACATCTCGCGGAATTCGTGGAGGACGTCCACCAGGGCTCGTGAAGGCACCATAACGCTGATGGCGACGGATACCTCCGCTTCGAGCCCTTCCCTCAGGCTCTTGACGCGTGCCCGCATGACCTGCAGGTCGCCTAGAATGCGCCGCGCATCCTCCAGCATCGCCTTGCCCGCCTCCGTCAGCTTCGGCTGGCGCGCGCCGGAGCGCTCGAAAAGCGGCACTTCAAGCTGCGCCTCCAAGTTGGCGATCGTATAGCTCACGACCGACTGCGCACGGTTCAGCGCTCGCGAAGCGGCCGAGAAGCTGCCGGTCTCGGCAACGGTCAGAAACACCTGCAATTGGTCCAGAGTCGGGTTCGGGAGCATTTTCTATCCATTCCATCGATAGCTTCGATCGACATTATCACCGTTTTTTCGATAGCTGGCCAGACCTATTTTCCTCATCGAGACTGCGGCTCACCTCCCAGCAACGGGCCGTCAAATTCAATTCGAAAGGAAATGCACCATGTCGTCCATCCTTCTTCTGACGTCCAGCCCGCGTGCCGAATCGCTCTCGACGCCGATCGCCGTCGATCTCGCCGAAAAGCTGAAGAGCCAGAACCCGGGCAGCGTCATCGTTCGCCGCGACCTTGCCGCTAACCCGCTGCCGCATATCGATGACCTCTTCACCGGCGCGATCCGCAAGCCGCCCGAGGCCCGCAACGCTGAGGAAACCGTGGCCGTCGAGACCTCCGACAAACTTGTCAGCGAACTGCTTGCCGCCGACACGATCGTCATCAGCACCGGCCTCATCAACTTCAACATCTATTCGTCGCTGAAGACCTGGATCGACAACGTCGCCCGCGCCGGCCTGACCTTCAAGTACACGGAAAGCGGCCCGGTCGGCCTCGCAACCGGCAAGAAGGTTTACGTGGTGCTCGCCTCGGGTGGCGTCTACTCGCAGGGCCCGGCCGCTCCCCTGAACCATGCCGTGCCGTACCTGAAGTCGGTTCTCGGCTTCCTCGGCATCAGCGATATCGAGACCATCTATGTCGAAGGCCTGGCCTTCGGTCCGGAAGCTGCCGAAAAGGCGATCGACGCTGCCAAGTCGCGCGTCCAGGAAATCGCGCTGGCCGCCTGATCGGCTGTTCAACGCTCCATGGAACGGCCGGCTTTTGCCGGCCGTTTTTCATTTGTCGATACCGGCGACAAAATCCCGGACCGTCGCCAGGATTTCGGCCGAGAGTTCCTCATCGGACGAAATCCTGGCAAGGCCGACGCCGCCGGCCATCATCGCGAAGGCCATGATCGCCTTGCGCCGCCGTTCGCTATCGTCTGCTCCCGCAGCCTTGCTCGCCAATGACGCGAAATTACGCCTGAGACCGTCCGTCGCGATTCCCCGCGCCTTCTCGCCGCTGCGTGATATATCGGAGGTCAGCGCGGCAAAAGGGCAGCCCTCACCGGGATTGTCGCGATGATCGGCGCTCACATAACGATCGGCGACATCGGCCGCCGTCATCTCTGCCGGGTTCACCCCCTCGGCCTCCAGCTTGCGTCCCCATGAATCGAAAGCGGACTGGATCGCCTCGGCGACCAGATCGTCGCGGGAGGCGAAATGCTTGTAGAAGCCGCCGACGGTCAATCCGGCTTCCTTCATCAGGTCGGCGACGCCAATACCTTCGAGCCCCTCTTCGCGTAGTCGCTTCGACGCGATCTCGATAATCTTCTCGTGCGTCTTCTGTTTTTCCAGCTGCGAACGGCCCATCGGACATCTCCCCGGCACTGCCTCTTGACTCATGTAGATTATAATCATAATCCTTGTAGATAACGATCATAATCTAGATCGTTGCCAATTCCAAGAGGAGCATGAATCATGCGTCTAAGAAACAAGGTCGCCCTGATCACCGGCGGAAACAGCGGCATCGGTCTTGCGACCGCCAGGGTCTTCATCGACGAGGGTGCCAGTGTTGTGATCACCGGCCGCAACCCGGAAACGCTCGCCGCCGCCGAAAAGGCGCTCGGGGCCGGTGTGCTGGCACTGAAGGTCGACGTCACCGATGCCGCCGCTACCGAGAAGGCCTTTGCGGAAGCCGCCGGAAAAGTCGGCAAGTTCGACATCGTCTTCGCCAATGCCGGCATCGGCGGCGCGACGCCGCTCGGCGAAACATCGCCGGAGCAATTTAACCAGATTATCAGCACCAACCTCACGGCGGTTTTCTTCACCGTGCAATCGGCTCTGCCGCATCTCAATGACGGCGCTTCGGTGATCCTCAACGGTTCCGTGCATGCCGTGCTCGGCGCTCCCGGATGGTCGGCCTATGCGGCGACCAAGGCGGCGGTCCGTGCGATGACGCGCAATATGGCGTCCGAACTCGCACCGCGCGGCATTCGCGTCAATCAGGTAACGCCCGGCGGCACGAAGACGCCGATCTGGTCGCCGATGGCCCAGACGGAAGACGCCATGTCGGCGCTCGAGGCGCGCATCGGCGGCATGAGCCCGCTCGGCCGCATGAGCGAAGCCGACGAAATCGCCAAGGCAGCGCTCTATCTGGCCTCGGATGACTCCGCCAATGTCACCGGCATCGAGATCACTGTCGACGGCGGCATGACGAGTGCCCCCTCCGGCGCCAAGATCTTCCGCGCTGCCTGAGTGAGCCGGGCTGGGCAGGTTAAACTTGCCCGGCCCCTTCGCTGGCCTCGGTCACCCGTCATAGAGTGCTCGTATTGTCTCCTACGGATGCTTTGTTTCGTTCTTGCGTTGCACGGTGGGCAACACGAAACAGAACGATTGCCAAATTCAGCACGGCAAGCAGAAGCAATACACAAAGCATGGTCTGGATGCCGGAGAAAACGATCAGATTGCCGGCGATCAGCGGAAAGCCGAAGACGCCGATGGAATAGGCGAGCGAAAATAACAGCAGCGATTGCGGCATAAGGCCCGCGGGAGCCTCATTGGCCGCCAGGCCGTTGATGACGGAATAGGTCAAGCCATAGCCCACCCCCAGCATCGCCGCGCCTCCCAGATAGGCAAACTGATTTGATGTCAGCATCAGGAACAGCAGGATCGATGCCAGCGTCAGACTTGTCAGGACCAACAGCGAATAGAGTGGGTCCTTCTTGACCACATATCCCGCCACGAACAGCCGGCTTAGAATCGCGGCGGACATGAAGCCGATGAAGAACAGGGAGTAGTCGAACCCATGCGCTTTGGCGTAGCTGGTCTGAAAGCTGGACAACCCGCCGAAAATCGCGCCGCCGATGCCGACCATGATGATGGAATAGATGGCCCGCGAGCCGATCACCTCGCGTGCTGCGCCAAATGAGATCTTGTTGACATGCAGCAAAATCTTGCCGGCCTTGGTCAGCCGGAGGTGGAGCCAAAAGTAGAGCGCACCGCCGGCGAGACTGGCAAGGAATGCAAATACGAAGGCCGCCTCGATCGGCATCGACCAATTGGTGGCGATGCGGCCAATAATCGGTCCGGCGCCGATGCCCGACATCATCGATCCCGAAAGCAGGGCAAAAAACCTGATCCGATGTTCGGGTTCGACGATCGCGGCAACCAGAATGGGTCCGAGCGCATAGAAGGTGCCCCAGCCTATACCGAGGATGAAACCGACCGCCATCAGGCTCAACCCGGCCGAGGGAACCATGGCGAATCCCAGCGCTGACGCGGCAAGAAACAGTCCAGAAACAGCCACCGCCCGCGCCGAGCCGATGGCATCCGCGATGTGGCCGGACAGGATCACCAGAATGACGGTGCTGACAGTTGCGGCCGAGATGATCGTGCCGGCCAGCGCCTCATCGCCGCCACGTTGGCCCACCAGCACCGGGATCAGAAAGGTCACGCCATAGGCGATCGAAAGAAGAAACCCTCCGATACACAAAACGGCAAACTCGCCGCCATCGGCTTTCGTCCGTGCAATTGAATCACTCATGTCTCCACGCCCCTTGCAGGAAAACTCATCTGGGATATTTCCGCAATGGAGATCACGTTTGCATTTTACGAACAAGCCGTTTTATATTGCTTGTAACATATTGAAAAGACATAGATCGATAGACAAATGTTTCGGTTTAAGCAACATCCTCAACATCCCGGCCGACGCACTGTATCGATCGATGATTAGGAACCCGCTCCCGACGTCCGCGACCTCGCGCGCCATCAGCATCGATGCGAATTCTCGAGGAATAGCTATGGGGCTGGCCGGGGCCAACTGGGTTGGTCGGGCTAACTGAGTTAGCCGGGCTAATTGAGTTTCACCACGCCGGAGCGGCCGACGACGCAGTTGCGGCCGCTCTTCTTGGCCGCGTAGAGCCTGCCGTCGGCAGCCGTCAGCACGGCGGTGAAATCGACGCCGTCCTCATCGGCGGTCGCAACGCCGATACTGACCGTGACCGGCCTGTCATCCGGCGTCTTGACGCTGGTCGCGATCGTCCAACGCAGTCGCTCGGCAAGCAGCAGCCCTTCTTCGTGGTCGGTGCCCGGACAGACGGCAACGAATTCCTCACCGCCGAAGCGGAAAACGCGGTCGTTGGAGCGCAGCGTCGTGCCGAGCCGAGCGGCGATCGCCTTCAGCACCTCGTCGCCCTGGAGATGGCCGTAGCCGTCATTGACATCCTTGAAGTGATCGGCGTCGATAATGAGGACGGTGGCGAATAGCCCCTGCTTCAGTGCCTCCAGCAGCATCAGCGGCGCTTCCATTTCCATGCGCGTCCGATCATAGACGCCAGTGAGCATGTCGCGGCCGGTGCGCTCCAGAAGATCGTTGTAGCGCTCGCGGAACGTCAAATCACCGAATACGTCGCTGATCGAACGTGCGGACCCGGCTGTGCCGATACGGCGAACACGATACTCATAGATCGCAAACATCGCCGCGTAGAGGCAGACGGCAAGCATTTTCGCCTTCCATCCGCCCCAGAATGCGGCGATCGGCACATCAAGGAAATAATGCAGCGCGGCGAAGAAGCCGATCTGGTCGAAGGTCAGCAGCACGAAGCCCGAAATCAGGAAACGCAGGACGACGCGGCGGCGGAAGAAATCGCCGAGTTTTTCGTAAAGCAGGATGATGCCGAGCGAATCGACATAGAGCAGCGCCGTGCCCCAGACCATCAGCCAGCCCATCTCCTTGAGGAAATCGACGTCCGGCGTGTGGTTGGTCGACATTTGCAGCGGCTGGTGCAGCTGCAGCACCCAGGCAATACCGACGGTGAGCAGGTTGCCGAGGAACAGGCCGTAGATCGGCTGGCGAACCGTCGCCGCATCCTCCTGCAGGTAAAGCATCAGGATCATCATCAGCTTGCCGGAGAAAAAGACGGATGAGCCCGGCGACACATCGCCAAACGGCAGCGAGACGTAGAAGACCGCCGCCAGATAGGTCTCCATGAAATGCATGACACCGAGCGCCGTCAGGAAAACCCCGAGACCGAGCCGATGACGGAAATGCAGAAGCGTTACCATCAGCACGAAATAGGCGATGGCTTCGACGACGAAGAGAAGGAGGTTGAGTGTCTCCATCATGAGACCTCGGCTCCGGACGTTCGGCCTCCTGCTGGCGCGGTGATCGCGACAGCGAATGCTTTGGTCAATCGTCCGAAACAGTCAAACACTGGGGGTGTCCTGCAAATCCTGCAGGCGATACCTTTCACCGCAATCCTTTAAGATTGCGTGAGTGAGAACGCGCTCGCTGGAGGGCCCCGGGTCACACACAGGAATAGTTGCAGCCGCTATCAGGGACCTATGCCCGGATCCCGATTCAGACCTGACGAAGCTTCTCGCCGTCACCAAAGAGCGACGAACCATGCTGATCGATGATTTGCTGCGCCTTGCGCACCGTGCATTCGATCGCATCGTCGGAGGAGGTAAACAGATCGGCGCGGATGAAATTGCGCACCAGCACCTCGTCGCCGACCTTCTTTTCGATGCGGCCGGCAAGGCGATACTGGCTGCCTTCCCTACGCGGTTCGGCATAGATCGTGCAATCGCCGTAGAGCTGCGGCTCGCCCGAAGGGCCTGCCGCTTCCGTGGCCGGTTTTCCGCCGCCGGAGAACATCGAAAAGATATTTGAAATGAACGAAGCCATGAACCGCCTTTAGCACGACGGCATCGCTATCGCCAAGTCAAATGATCAGGTTGGCGAGGATCTCGTTTTCGGTAATATCCTCGTAACCCATGCCGGCTGCTTCGAAATTTCCGATCAGCCGGGCGAAATTCTCAGGCGCCTTGGTTTCGATACCGATCAGGATGGAGCCGAAGTTGCGCGCCGATTTCTTCAGATATTCGAAGCGGGCGATATCGTCGTCGGGGCCGAGCAGATTGAGGAAATCCCGAAGCGCGCCAGGGCGCTGGGCGAGCCGCAGGATGAAGTATTTCTTCAACCCTGCGTAACGCATGGCTCTTTCCTTTACGTCAGGCAGACGCTCGAAATCGAAATTGCCGCCGGAGACGACGGCAACGATGGTCTTGCCGCGAATTGTTTGGCCGTCCATCGCGGCGATCGCCGTCAGCGACAGCGCGCCGGCCGGCTCGAGCACGACGCCCTCGACATTCAGCATTTCCTGAATGGTGACGCAGATGGCGTTCTCCGGCATGAGTTGCACTTGGCTTGTCGGAAAATCGCGAAGAGCCGCGAAGTTCAGGTCGCCAATGCGCCCCACCGCCGCGCCGTCGACGAAATTGTCGACCTTCGCAAGTGTCACTACCGCGCCCGCCTCGATGCTGCGCTTAAGGCTCGGCGCGCCGGCGGGCTCAGTGAAGACGAAAGCCGATTTCGGCACCGTGCCGTCGAGATAACCGGTGATGCCGGCGGCAAGTCCACCGCCGCCAACCGGCAGGACGACCATGTCCGGCACAGTTCCCTTCGGCAGCTGCTGCATGATTTCGGCGGCGACGGTTGCCTGGCCTTCGATGATGTCGGCATGATCGAAGGGCGGCACCATGACGCCGCCGACCGCCTCTACGTGTTCGCGGGCGGCCTGGTAGCACTGGTCGAAGAAGTCGCCGAACAGCCGGATGGTGATGAATTCGGCGCCGAACATGCGGGTCTTGTCGATCTTCTGCTGCGGTGTCGTCACCGGCATGAAGACGACGCCCGGCACGCCGAAATGGCGGCAGACGAAAGCAAAGCCCTGGGCGTGATTACCGGCCGAGGCGCAGACGAAGGTCTTGCCGGCGGCACCCTGCCCGATCGCCTTGCGGAAGAAATTGAAGGCCCCGCGGATCTTGTAGGAGCGCACCGGCGACAGATCCTCGCGCTTCAGCCAGATATCGGCACCGTAGCGGGCCGACAGATGATCATTGAGCTGCAGCGGCGTTGCCGGAAACAGGCTGCGCATTGCCTCTTCGGCGCTTTCGACATCAAGTCTCGTCACGGGCGTGGTCCATTCTCATGATTAGCCACCGCCGCTATGGCACGAGCCGATCGACAAAAGAAAGCCCGTTTCAGCCATTTCCAGTTCGCTTCAGCGCTGGATCGCTCTGGGGGAAAGCCTTTCTTAAGCCAGTCGCAAAATTGATGGCACATGAACTGATTTTAACTGTCAATGAAAAGCCCGGCCACTAATATGAAGTCATGATGATCTTCAAATTCGCAAGACCGCTCGCCTGGCTGCTGCTCGCCCTCATCCTCTTCGTCACCGTTTCGCCGATCGGGCTGAGGCCGGAAACGATGACGACGGTCGATACCGACCGTGGGGGCGCCTTTGTTCTGGTCGGCCTCGCCTTCGCGCTCGGTTATCCCAAACAGTGGAAGATGGTGGCGGTGCTGCTGATCGCCGGTGCGGTCGCCATCGAATATCTGCAGTATCTCACACCAACACGCCATCCGCGCCTGCACGATGCCGGCATCAAGGCGATGGGCGCTGCCCTCGGGTTGCTCGCTGGCTGGGTGATCAACAGGTGGCGCGAGACCAAAGCGTCAAACGCGCTTCCCTTCGCAGAACGCTGATTATCTCGAGTTAGAAATCGCCCAACTGCACTGCCCAGAAGAACAGTGGTATCGCAGCTATCGCAGTTCCGAGAACAAGTGCGACGCTGGTCTTGAAGATCCGGATGCGCCGAACCCTAGTCCCATTCCAATCGTAAACCATCGTCTTACTCCCACAAGACAATACTTACTCAACCGCCCTACTGTCGCGGCGCAATCCTTGCATCGAAAATGCCATTGTCAAGCAAAAACACGCTTTTACGCGCAGATACGGACAAATTCAAACAGGATAGTTGTGGTGCGGGCGACGGGGGTCGAACCCGTACAGCCAAGGCCGAGGGATTTTAAGTCCCTTGCGTCTACCAGTTTCGCCACGCCCGCGCTCGCGTTTTCAATATCTTGCGCCATGGGCGATGGGAAGAGCCGGGAGGCGTAAAAATCGTGCCTGTTTTGGCCGGCAGCACCGATGAATGATCGGTCAAGCATCCTCTCGAAAGCCGCCGCCGATCAAGGGCCGCCAGTCTGTCTATGGACAAAAAAGGCGCGGCGAGTCCACGCCCGCCGCGCCTTCATCATTCCAGCCTCAAAGATCAGGCGAGCTTGGCGGCCAGCTTGGCGACATGGGCGCCCTGGTATTTCGCGCCTTCCAACTCGATCTCGGAAGGCTGGCGCGAGCCGTCGCCATTGGTGATGGTGGAAGCGCCGTAGGGCGAGCCGCCCTTGACTTCCTCGGTGCCCATCTGGCCCTGGAAGGCATAAGGCAGGCCGGCAACGACCATGCCCTGGTGCAGGAAGGTGGGGATGAAGCCGAGGATGGTCGATTCCTGGCCGCCGTGCTGGGTGGCCGAAGAGGTGAAGGCCGAACCGAGCTTGCCGACGAGCTTGCCGGCGAACCAGAGGCCGCCCGTCTGATCCCAGAAATTGCGCATCTGCGAGGCGACCGTGCCGAAACGGGTGCCGGCACCGACGATGATCGCATCATAGTCGGCCAGTTCGTCGACGGTGGCGATCGGAGCCGCCTGATCGACCTTGTAATAGGAAGCCTTGGCGACATCTTCCGGAACCAGTTCCGGAACGCGCTTGACGGTGACGTCGGCACCGGCCGACTTCGCGCCTTCGGCAACGGCGTAGGCCATGGTTTCGATATGGCCGTAAGCCGAATAATAAAGGACGAGAACCTTCGCCATCTTCAATCTCCCTTGGAGCACTGGTTGAATTTCGTGACCGAGGGAGTTCTATCAGCGCCTATTTCCGAACACAGCCATGCCTTGAAGAACTCAGTGTTCAGCATCCGTAGACGAAAATTCACTTGCGTTTTCATTTCAGCAAAAATGAAGGTATCGCCGAACAGCATTCAGATTTCCGGCTGGCTCGGCCTGAAATCTGAATGCTGTTCCCGCTTGCACTTTTCGGCATCATGCTCTGGCTGTTTGCAAAGCGGCCGAACGGCACTACCTATTCACCAGCCTCAGATCACGGAACATCCCATGAGCCAAGACATCGTCGTCACCGCCGCCATGCTCGCCATCGGCGACGAACTTCTTTCCGGCCGCACCAAGGACAAAAATATCGGCCACCTCGCCGACCTGCTCACCCTTTCCGGCATCGACCTCAAGGAGGTGCGCATCGTCGCCGACGACGAGGAGGCGATCGTCGAGGCGCTGAACGCGCTTCGCGGCAAATATGATTACGTCTTCACCTCGGGCGGTATCGGGCCGACGCATGACGACATCACCGCCGATGCCATCTCAAAGGCTTTCGGCGTGCCCTGCGAATATGACGAAGCGGCAATGACGCTGCTTGCCGAGATGTACCGGCGCCGCGAGATGGAATTCACCGAGGCGCGCCAGCGCATGGCGCGCATGCCGCGCGGGGTTGTGCATATCGCCAATCCGGTCTCGACCGCGCCCGGCTTCATCATCGGCAACGTCTACGTCATGGCCGGCGTGCCGCAGGTCTTCCAGGCGATGGTCGACAATGTGCTGCCGACGCTTCGGAGCGGCACGCCGGTGCTCTCGCTCGCCATCGCCTGCCCTTACGGCGAAGGCGAGATCGGCACGCCCTTGACCGCGATCCAGAAGGCCCATCCGGAAACCAGCATCGGCTCCTACCCGCGCTATGTCGGCCAGAAATTCTCGACCGAGATCGTCGTGCGTGGCCGCTCGCAGGCGGCAATCGATGCGGCAGGCACCGAAGTCCAGGAGATGATCGACGCCATCCGCCAAAGGAAGGACATCGCCGAAAACCATTCTGCCGAGGCTTGAGGGCAACGCCGGAACTCAGGGCCATCCTTGATCCCCATCAAGGAACAGCAGAAGGGTCCGGTGCATTCCTTCCCTGGCGCACGCCATTTCAGCGCAAGGAGAATTGATATGTCTTACAAAACTATTCTTGCCATTCTCGATACATCAGACAATAGCGGCGCGGTTGCCGATTTCGCCTTTGCCATCGCCGCCGAAAGCGGCGCCCATGTGATCGGCCTGCATGCCGAAATCATCTCCGCCGTGCCGCTGGTGGCGCCGATGGAAATCCCCGATCCCGTCGCCGTGCAGGCGCTGCAGGACATGGCGCATAGCGAAACGATTGCGGTTGAGCGCATCTTCAGGGCGAAAGCGGAAGCATCAGGCGCCTCCTTCGAATGGCGCAGCTTTGCCACATCAACCGGATACGGCTCCGCACCGCTGATCGAAAGTGCGCGCAGCGCCGATCTCTTGATCGCATCGCAGGCCGACCCGGCCAGACCTTCCGACAGCCACGTCGACGTCGACAGTTTCCTCTTCGAAAGCGGCCGGCCGGTGCTGATGATCCCCTATATCATCCGCCAGCCGAAGCCGATCAAGCGCGTGCTGATCGCCTGGAACGGCTCGAAGGAGGCCGCGCGCGCAACCTTCGACGCGCTGCCGATCCTCAAAGCCGCCGCCGAGGTGGAGATCTTTTCGGTCGATCCGGCCGACACGGCGCTGCAATCGCCGCTGACCGCTGGTGGCGACATTGCCGCGACGCTTGCGCGTCATGGCGTGAAGACGACGCTTTCGACGGCGCAAAGTGTCGACAAGAGCGCATCGCATGTCATCGAAAACAGGCTTTCGGACAGCAGCATCGATCTTCTCGTCATGGGCGCCTATACGCATTCCTGGCTCTGGCAGATGATCTTCGGCGGCACGACCAAGACCCTGCTGCAATCGATGACGGCGCTGACCCTGTTATCGCGTTGATTGGCTGCTCTTGCCTTTTGCCGGCAAATCCCGCTAATTGCGGCGACCGATGACAGCTTCGAGCCTCGGCCCATCTCGCGCAGTTCCGGCTGCGCGATTTGCGTTTTGCCAATCGCCGCTTCAAGCCCGTCCGGTCGCCGGCAAACGGCGTGTCGTTTTTTCATGCCGCGGAGCAGCCCGATGTCACTTCCCGATAAAGCCTTTCCCGTTTCCTGGGATCAGTTCCACCGCGATGCGCGCGCGCTTGCCTGGCGGCTTGCGGGCCTTGGTCAGACGTTCAAGGCGATCGTCTGCATCACCCGCGGCGGCCTCGTTCCGGCAGCGATCATCTCGCGCGAACTGAACATCCGGCTGATCGAGACCGTCTGCGTCGCGTCCTATCATGACTATGTGAACCAGGGTGACATGGTGCTGCTCAAGGGAATAGCACCCGAACTTCAGGAAAATGGCGGCGAAGGCGTGCTCGTCGTCGACGACCTGACGGATACCGGCAAGACCGCCGCACAGGTGCGCGCCATGCTGCCGAAGGCACATTTCGCCTGCGTCTATGCCAAGCCGAAGGGCGTGCCGACCGTCGACACTTTCATCACCGAGGTGAGCCAGGATACCTGGATCTACTTCCCCTGGGACATGGGCTTCACCTATCAGGAGCCGATCGCCAAGGGCGCGCGCTGATCGCCACCGATCGCAACGCGCAACCTTCGCATTTACCACTTGAAATTGTTCCAGATTTTGTCGGCGAGGTTTTCTGAATCCGCTATCGGGATCTGCACATCTATTTTATCTTATTCGCATAAACACTGCATAACGCCTTAAATCGGAATCGATTCAAGGATAAAATTATGCAGCAATTCTAAGTGTTACAGCGTCCTTAGCGCGTCTAAAGAAGACGCGCGGCGCTGTAAGAAGCTGCGAATCGCATCAAATTGCGCTTAAAGCGTGCAACAAACGATGCGATATAAGGAAACAAGATGGCGCGGTGGGGGCATATCGGAGCGGTTGTGACCGTCGGGCTGGCGACCTTTCTGTTTCCGCTGATGCCCGTCCACTCTGAGCCTGCCTATATTCCCCTCGTGCGCGATTACGTCGAGAAGCGGATCCGACCGATAGTGGAGACACCATTGGTGCTGAACGCCATTGCCGAACAGAACGCGAAATTCGGCGATGTCAGCGAAATGGATATGCGGGTGCTCGACGAGACCTACCGGTCGGAGGTCGATCAGCACCACCTGCACATGGTCACGCTGCTGCTCGACAAATCCGTGTCGCACTATCTGAAAGCCAGGCAGGACGCCTCGCAAGGGGTGATCGTCGAATTTTTCGTCACCGACTCGCATGGGCTGAATGTCGGGCAGAGCACCATCACCGCCGACTATTGGCAGGGCGACGAGGAGAAATACCTCAGAACCTTCGCCAACAGCTCCCGGGAGATCTTCATCGACCGGGCCGAACGCAACGAATCCACCCAGAATCTCGAAACGCAGGCGAGCTTCGTCGTCATGGACGAAGAGAACAGGCCGATTGGCGTCGCCATCGTTACCATCGCCATCGATGCGATTTAAGAGCCCTGATTTCCTCTGCGAATCGCCATGCCCATTTGCGTCAGAATTGCCATCACAAGATTTGCCGCAGGACGCTTTTTTGCCGTTCCGACCTTTTCCTTAGCCGGCAACACCTGCAAGCCATTGTAATATCAGCGCTCCCCGGCTTTCCCCAATCTCCACAGGCGCATCCACAACATGTTGTGGTTAGCAATCAATTAAAAGCCAGCCCTTGACGGAATCAGCTGTTTCAAACTTTACTATTCCTGATGTTGCGGCGGCGACAGGACCGGAGGTAACGAGCCCGGTTCCCTTTTGAAAATTAGGACGCGGAATCAGGGCGATGGACCGGGAACGGTTCAGGCCCGACAGGATTTTTGCGCGGTTTTCAGCCTCCAAAAAAAGTGACATCGGGGCTGGCGATAATAAGCTGTTAATACTATATTTAGTGTTTGCAGCCACCATCACCACAAGATACAGGAAGATCATCTCCGGATGACACCCCTGTCACGATACGGAAACGAGACTGGCTGCGCGACGACAAAGTGCCGCCGGATAGGAATTTTGCGCCCCGGTCGCGGGGACCGGGCGCCAACACGAGGTCAAGACCATGCGCATCGAACGTCGTTTCACGAAGGCCGGCCAAGGCGCCTATGCGGATATCGAATTCCGCAAGGCGACGAGCGAGATCAAGAACCCTGACGGTTCGATCGTGTTCCGCCTCGAGAATATCGATGTTCCCGCGCAGTTCTCCCAGGTCGCGACCGACGTTCTGGCGCAGAAGTATTTCCGCAAGGCTGGCGTTCCCACCCGGTTGAAGAAGGTCGAGGAAAACGATGTTCCTTCCTTCCTGTGGCGCTCCGTTCCCGACGATGCTGCGCTGAAGACCCTGTCCAAGGACGAGCAGACCGGCTCCGAAATCGATGCGCGCCAGGTCTTCGACCGTCTTGCCGGCACCTGGACCTATTGGGGCTGGAAGGGCGGCTATTTCTCCTCCGAGGAAGATGCCTCGGCCTTCAAGGACGAGCTTGCCTATATGCTCGCCACCCAGCGCGTCGCCCCGAACTCGCCGCAGTGGTTCAACACCGGCCTGCACTGGGCCTACGGCATCGACGGTCCCGGCCAGGGCCATTTCTACGTCGATCCCTTCACCGGCAAGCTGACCAAGTCCAAGTCGGCCTACGAACACCCGCAGCCGCATGCCTGCTTCATCCAGTCTGTCGAGGACGATCTCGTCAACGAAGGCGGCATCATGGATCTCTGGGTGCGTGAGGCGCGACTCTTCAAATACGGCTCCGGCACCGGTTCCAACTTCTCGATGCTGCGCGGCGAAGGCGAAAAGCTTTCCGGCGGCGGCCGATCCTCCGGCCTGATGAGCTTCCTGAAGATCGGCGACCGCGCCGCCGGCGCCATCAAATCGGGCGGCACGACGCGCCGCGCCGCCAAGATGGTGGTCGTCGATATCGACCATCCCGATATCGAGGAATACATCAACTGGAAGGTCAAGGAAGAGCAGAAGGTCGCAGCCCTCGTCACCGGCTCCAAGGTCGTCGCCAAGCATCTGAAGGCGATCATGAAGGCCTGCTTCAACTGCGAAGGCGGTGACAATGGCGATTGCTATGATCCCAACAAGAACCCTGCCCTGAAGCGCGAAATCCGCGCCGCCAAGAAGGACCAGGTTCCCGAGAACTACGTCCAGCGCGTCATCCAGTTCGCCCGCCAGGGCTACAAGGATCTCCAATTCAAGACCTACGACACGGATTGGGATTCGGAAGCCTACCTCACGGTATCCGGCCAGAACTCCAACAACTCCGTCTCGATCAAGGACGACTTCCTGCGCGCCGTCGAGAATGATGGCGAATGGAACCTGACCGCCCGCAAGGACGGCCGCGTGATGAAGACGCTGAGGGCCCGCGATCTCTGGGAAACCATCTCCTACGCTGCCTGGGCTTCGGCCGATCCCGGCATCCACTTCAACACGACGATGAACGACTGGCACACCTCGCCGGCCGGCGGCCCGATTCGCGGCTCGAACCCGTGCTCGGAATACATGTTCCTCGACGACACGGCCTGCAACCTTGCCTCGCTGAACCTGCTGCAGTTCAAGGACAAGGCCACCAAGCGCATCAACATCGCCGATTACGAACATGCGGTTCGCCTGTGGACCGTCGTGCTCGAAGTCTCGGTCATGATGGCGCAGTTCCCGTCGAAGCGCATTGCCGAACTCTCCTACGAATACCGCACGCTCGGCCTCGGCTACGCCAATATCGGCGGCCTGCTAATGTCGTCGGGCATTCCCTATGACTCCACTGAGGCCCGCGCCATCGCAGGGTCGCTGACCGCGATCATGACCGGCATCTGCTATGCGACCTCGGCCGAAATGGCCGCCGAGCTCGGCCCGTTCCCGAATTTCGCGCCGAACCGCGAGAGCATGCTCAAGGTCATTCGCAACCATCGCCGTGCGGCGCATGGCGAGAGCTCCGGCTATGAAGCGCTGTCGATCAACCCGGTCGCGTTGATCCATTCGGAAAACCCGGACCAGGATCTCGTCGCCCACGCCAAATCGGCCTGGGACAAGGCGCTCGAGCTCGGTGAACAGCATGGCTACCGCAATGCCCAGGTCTCGGTCATCGCGCCCACAGGCACGATCGGTCTCGTCATGGATTGCGATACGACGGGCATCGAGCCCGACTTTGCCCTCGTCAAGTTCAAGAAGCTCGCCGGCGGCGGCTACTTCAAGATCATCAACCGCGCCGTGCCCGACGCGCTGCGCACGCTCGGCTATTCGGAAAGCCAGATCGCCGAGATCGAGGCCTATGCTGTCGGCCATGGCAACCTGAACCAGGCGCCGGCCGTCAATCCGTCGTCGCTGAAGACCAAGGGCTTCACCGACGAGAAGGTGGAGGCCGTCAACGCCGCGCTGAAGAGCGCCTTCGACATCAAGTTCGTCTTCAACCAGTGGACGCTCGGCGCTGACTTCCTGAAGGAGACGCTGAAGGTTTCCGACGAACAGCTCGCCGACATGAGCTTCAGCCTGCTCGACCATATCGGCTTCTCGAAGAAGGACATCGAAGCCGCCAACATCCATGTCTGCGGTGCGATGACACTGGAAGGCGCGCCCTTCCTCAAGAATGAGCACCTGCCGGTCTTCGATTGCGCCAATCCTTGCGGCAAGATCGGCAAGCGCTACCTCTCGGTGGAAAGCCATATCCGCATGATGGCGGCTGCCCAGCCCTTCATCTCGGGTGCGATTTCCAAGACGATCAACATGCCGAACGAGGCGACCGTCGAGGATTGCAAGAACGCCTACATACTTTCCTGGAAGCTTGGCCTCAAGGCCAACGCGCTCTATCGCGACGGCTCGAAGCTGTCGCAGCCGCTCAACTCCTCGCTGATCGAGGACGAGGACGACGAGGATGCGCTGGAGGAACTGCTGCAGGCGCCCCTCGCCGCCCAGGCCGTCACCGTCACCGAGAAGATCATCGAGCGGGTGATCGAGCGGGTTTCGCGCGAACGCGAGAAGCTGCCGAACCGCCGCCAGGGCTATACCCAGAAGGCCGCCGTCGGCGGACACAAGGTCTATCTGCGCACCGGCGAATTCGGCGACGGCCGCATCGGCGAGATCTTCATCGACATGCACAAGGAAGGCGCGGCCTTCCGTGCGATGATGAACAATTTCGCCATCGCCATCTCGCTCGGCCTGCAATATGGCGTGCCGCTCGAGGAATATGTCGAGGCCTTCACCTTCACCAAGTTCGAGCCGGCCGGCATGGTCATCGGCAATGACGCGATCAAGAACGCCACATCGATCCTCGATTATGTCTTCCGCGAGCTTGCCGTCTCCTATCTCGGCCGCCACGACCTGGCGCATGTCGATACGTCCGACTTCTCGAACACGGCGCTCGGCAAGGGCATTCAGGAAGGCAAGACCAACCTGCTCTCCACCGGCTGGACCCGCGGCTACAAGCCGACGCTGGTGTCCGGCACCGGCGGCGAACGCCAGGCAGGCGAACCCAAGGGTGCGGCCACCGCCGCCCCTGCCCGCGCCACGTCCACCGGCACTGTGACCGTCTTTGCAGGCAGCGCTGCCCGCAAGCTGGAGCCGACGATCGCCGTCTCCACCTCCGAAATCGTCGCCTTCAAGCGCGACTACGAGGAGCGCGCCAAGGAATTGGCCGAGGAGATCGCCGAAGAGGTGACCGAGGAAATCACCAGCGACGCGACAGCCCTCTTCTCCGACAAGGCGGCAGCCGACGCGGCATCGGCAAAATCCGAAGCCAAGAAGCGCGAAGCCGAACGCCGCCAGCGCTCGATCATGCAGGGCTATACCGGCAACATGTGCTCGGAGTGCCAGAACTTCACGATGGTTCGGAATGGTACCTGCGAGAAGTGCGATACTTGTGGCGCGACGAGCGGGTGCAGCTGAGTAGGGCTTGTTGCTCTTTAGTTCTGGAGTGAAAACCCGAAGCAAGAGCCCAACCCCAACAGGCATATAAAAACGCAGATTTTCCAGGCGCTCAAGGTGCCTGGAAATTGTCAACGTGAGAGGGGAGCGACTCACTGATGACGAACCTGGCTGGGATTGCAAACTCGATTCGCCGAAGACCAAGCCGACGAAAGAGGTCGGTAATGCTAATCGCGGCATCAATGGCGTCCGTGCTTGCGAGCTGCACGACCATCGATTTCGGCGATCTGCAGGCTGGCACCTTCTCTGGAACGTTGATCGTCATGTGGGTCGGAGAAGGCGACAGGGCCGGCGACGGGAAATTCGTATTCGTGCCCGACCCTCATGCCCCGTTGACGTTTCGTCGTCCAGGCGTCAATTCGGCTCCGATCGTTCCAAGCGTCATGTATACCGACGGCGGCTCCGTGCCGAAGATCGTTCAACCGTTCAAGGGCTTCAATCCGTGGGGGTATGCACCCGCCTACATGATTCATGATTGGATTTTCACCGCGCACCATTGCCTCGATGACGGACGACGAGATCCAATCTACACCGCGGTCGAGCATATCAACTTCCACGATTCGGCCGTCGTTCTTGGCGAAGCGATCCACACCTTGATGAAGAAAAACCTCGTTTCCGAGAACGACGTTGCGAAACGAGCGATCACCGAGGCAGTGAACAGCCCAATCGCCGCGAATATCTGGAAGGGGCACTATGGCCAATGCGAGGACGACGCCGTCAAGCCAGGGCATCTGCGTGAGATCGAGAGGTTCCTCGCGGGATCAACGACCGACGAGGCGAAGAGACGCAACCTAAACATCGCAGGAGCCGCCGGCTCGCTGCGACGCCCGTCGCACGCTGTCGAGGTCGGCAGAGTGGCATTTTGAAATGCCCACATATCCTCGATGACGCGCACGCTCGGTGATAGGTATAGGCAAGCACCAGAAGCCAGGGAGCAACCATCGACATCCCGTATGGAGCGCGCTTCTTGTATTGCAGCATCTTTCTCCCCCGCCTTGGGGGCGATCACGCTGACGGCACGACGCCAATCTCCCGCAGGTGGTCACGTACCTCGGTGATCAGCCCAGGCTTGCAAGAACATTCGTCGCAATGTTCAATAGTAACCACAAACGCGGGGGAATCGTTGCTGGGTTGCTGTTTCTATTGTCATTTCCTCTGTCTGCGGCAGAGATCACGCGACAGCTGTTAGAGAATGATACGGACCTGATCTCCGTCACGGGCGTCTTGAATGACGGTGACGAAATCGTCTTCAGAAACCTGGCCACGGCCTCCAGCAAGGCCCTTGTTTTTCTGAACAGCGAGGGCGGGGATCTCAAAGCCGAGATCGAGATCGGGCGTGCCATCCGCCTTCGAGGCTTTGCGACGGCCACCCCGCCGGGGACCTTGTGTGCTTCAGCTTGCGCCCTCACCTGGCTTGCCGGATCGCCTCGGTTTCTTCAGCCCGAATCCAATATCGGCTTCCATGCCGCCTATCGCGTGGTCGACGGGAAGGCCAGCGAGAGCGGCGTCGCCAATGCGCTGGTCGGAGCTTATCTCAACCAGCTGGGATTGTCCGAGACTGCCATCGCCTACGTGATGTCGGCACCACCTGAAGGCATCGCGTGGCTGACGGCCGCCAAGGCGCAGACCGTGGGCATCACTTACGACGCGATTGACGAGGACCACTCGACAATTCCTGACATTTCGCATTTTCCGGCACAGCTGGCAGTCACGGAGCCCGGCTTGACGCTGTAGATGCGCTCCGGCCAGCGTTGACCGAGTTTCCGAAGAAGGAGACCTCGTCGGCATAGACGCCCTTCATAAAGGCCAACGCCGAGGCACTGTCTTTCGACCATTCGTCATTGTATCGGTTGACGAAATCAACCGCCTCCGTGGTCAGGTCGCCGGGTTCGGAGGCCGCCACCTCCTCGGAAGCGCTGGGGTCTGACGGCATGTCGGCGGGTGTTGCGCTCTCCTGCGGTGCGGCGCCTGGCGGGGGCGGCGCGCTTGCCGGTGGCGAGGGCAGGTCCCAGTCCACGCGATCCGATACGCTGCCGTCAATTGATGCGAGAGCTGCAGGAGAGGCAGTGAGTCTTCGGATTTAGTTGCGACTGGTCTGCCGCTACGGTCGCACGCGGTCAGGATGCGCCGCTTGGAAGGCCGGCAGGTCTGCGCACCTGCCGTCGATATCGACGATGCGCTTGAAAGCGGTCAACTCCACTCTCCAGCGGCGGGCGTTGTAGACCTGGGGAACGAGACAGAGATCCGCCATCGTCGGCGCATCCCCAAAGCTGAACGCGCCATCGGCTTCGCCGATCATGGATTCCAGTTTGCGCAGTCCGTCGGTGATGAAATGTTTCATCCATTCCTCGCGGGCATCGGCCTTCTCGGTCATGCTCATCAGATGCGACACGACATGCAAGTTGCAGATCGGATGGATATCCATGGCGACCGCATAGGCAAGGGCGCGGACTTTCTGGCGATCGGCAATGTCAGGTGGCAGCAATCCGTATTCCGGCCGAAGCTCGGCCAGATATTCGATGATTGCCAGCGATTGCGTTAGGGTTCTTCCGTCGATCACCAATGTCGGCACCAGTCCCTGCGGGTTGAGCGCCAGATACTCCGGGGTCTTGTGCGCCCCTTCCAACAGGTTGATGGGGACTGTCTGATAATCGACGCCCAAGAGATTGAGCGCGATGCGGACGCGATAGCTCGCCGATGATCTCCAGTAGTCGTAGAGGACGACCTCGTTCATAGCCGGTCGGCCCCTTGGTATTTTTCGACCGTCTGCTCGATCGCCCCGAAGATCGAATGACCGGCCTTATCCTTCATCTCGATGCGAACCTGATCCCCGAACTTCATGAAGGCGGTCTTCGGCGATCCGGTCTCGATCGTCTCGATCATCCTGATTTCGGCAATGCAGGAGTAGCCGCTTCCTCCCTCTTCCACCGGCTTGCCCGGGCCGCCGTCGAGCTTGTTGGACACCGTTCCCGAGCCGATGATCGCTCCGGCCAGGAGGTTACGGGTTTTGGCGGCATGGGCGATCAGTTGGCCAAAATCGAATGTCATGTCGATGCCGGCGTTCGCCTTGCCGAATGGCTTGCCGTTCAAGCTGACCAGCAGCGGCAGATGCAGCTTTCCGCCGTCCCAGGCATCTCCGAGCTCGTCCGGCGTTACCGCGACCGGAGAAAATGCCGATGCCGGCTTCGACTGGAAGAAACCAAACCCCTTCGCCAATTCGCCCGGGATCAGACCGCGCAGCGACACGTCGTTGACGAGCATCAGCAGGCGGATGGCGCCGCGTGCGGAGTCCGGGCTGGAACCCATGGCAACGTCGCCGGTGATGACGGCGACCTCACCTTCCATGTCGATCCCGTATGCCTCGTCAGCCGCCAAGATCGGGTCGCGCGGCGCGAGGAACGCGTCCGACCCGCCTTGATAGATCAGCGGATCGGTCCAGAAGCTTGCCGGCATTTCGGCGCCGCGCGCTTTGCGCACCAGTTCGACATGGTTGACGTAGGCGGAACCATCGGCCCATTGGTAGGCTCGCGGCAACGGTGACGTAGCGTCATGTTCGTGAAAGCGGATCGTCGGCTGGGCGCCGGTCTCGATGCCTTCGGCAATCAGCTGAAGTCTCGGAGCCACATGCGCCCAGTCATCGAGCGCTGCCTGCAGGGTCCGGGCAATGTGACCGACCTCCGAACAGCGGGTCAGGTCGCGGGAAACGACGACCAGCCGGCCGTCCCGCGTGGAGTCTTTTAACGTCGCAAGCTTCATGTCCGAGATCCCGTGCCGGAGGATGACTTCACTTGATGCATCACTTGATACCGGGGGTTCCGTCGAACTTGCGTTCCAGCCCATCCCAGCATTCCAGGTAATTATCCTGCAGCGTTTCAAGCTCGGCGGCGTATTTCGTCAGTTGCTGCGGGTACCTGGTCTCGAACATGAAGGCCATGGTGTGATCGAGCTTCACGGGTTTGAGCTCGGTATTGGATGCCTTTTCGAAGGCGAGCGCGTCCGGCCCGTGGGGAAGCATCATGTTGTGCAGGCTCATGCCGCCCGGCACGAAGCCCTCCTCCTTGGCGTCATACTGGCCGTGGATCAGGCCCATGAATTCGCTCATGATGTTGCGGTGGTACCAGGGCGGACGGAAGGTGTGCTCGGCGACCAGCCAGCGCGGCGGAAAGATCACGAAATCGACATTCGCCGTGCCCGCATCTTCGGTCGGCGCGGTCAGCACCGAAAAAATCGACGGATCGGGGTGATCGAAGCGGATCGCTCCAACCGGAGAAAACGTCCGCAGGTCGTATTTGAACGGGGCATAGTTGCCGTGCCAGGCCACCACATCAAGCGGCGAATGGCCGATATCCGTGACATAGAATTTTCCGCACCACTTCACATGAACACGGCACGGCGTTTCCTTGTCCTCGAACGCGGCGACAGGTGTCTTGAAGTCGCGCGGGTTTGCCAGGCAGTTGGCGCCGATCGGTCCGCGGTCCGGCAAGGTGAATTTCGCGCCGTAGTTTTCGCAGATATAGCCACGCCAGACGGTCTGCTCACCGCCCTTCAGAATCTTGAACATCATGCCGCGCGGGATGAGGCATATTTCCAGGGGCTCGACGTCCATGATGCCCATTTCGGTGAACACTCTGATGGCGCCGAGCTGCGGCACGATCAGCAGTTCACCGTCGGCGTTGAAGAAGTAGTCATCGACCATGTCCTCATTGAAGACGTAGGCATGGGCTGACATGCCCACCTGGGTGGTGGCATCGCCTGCCGTCGTGATGGTCCGCACCCCCTCGAGAAACGTCAGCTTCTCCGAGGGTGCGGGGATGGGATCCCAGCGAAGCTGGCCGAGGGGAAGCGAATGTTCGTCGAAGCTGGGTGCGGTTTTCCAAAGCGGATAGGAAGCGTTGGAGAAGCGGCGGGTGTGACGCACGCTCGGGCGAATGCGGTAAAGCCAGGACCTTTCGTTGGTCCCGCGCGGCGCGGTGAACGGCGAGCCGGAAAGCTGCTCCGCATAAAGACCGTAGTTGCATTTCTGCGGACTGTTCTGGCCCTGCGGCAAGGCGCCGGGAAGCGACTCGGTTTCGAAGTCATTGCCGAATCCCGGCATATATTTCAGCGTGTTTGCCGTTGCGGCTTCACCATCCGACGTCTGGATCGATGTCTGGTCCATGCTCACTCCTCCCCGAACACTCCAGCGCCGCGCGTCTGAAAGATGCGCGGCGCTATAGAGTTTACTCCGCTGCAGTCCCGATGACACCACGCTTGATCTGATCGGCCTCGATCGACTCGAAAAGCGCCCGGAAGTTGCCTTCGCCGAAGCCTTCGTCGCCCTTGCGCTGGATGAATTCGAAGAAGATCGGGCCAATGACTGTTTTGGAGAAGATCTGCAGCAGGATTTTCGTCATGCCGCCATTCACCACGCCTTCGCCATCGATGAGGATGCCGTGTTTCTTCATGCGCTCGATCGGCTCGCTATGGCCGTTCACGCGCTCATAGGACATGTCGTAATAGGTCTCCGGCGGACCCGGCATGAAGCGCAGACCGTTGTCGGCAAGCCTGTCGGTGGCGTCGTAGATATCCTCCGTTCCAACGGCGATGTGCTGGATGCCCTCGCCCCGGTACTTCTTCAAATATTCCTCGATCTGGCTGGTGTCGTCCTTCGATTCATTCAGCGGAATGCGGATCTTGCCGCAGGGTGAGGTGATGGCGCGGCTCACCAGACCGGTGATGCGTCCATCGATATCGAAGAAGTGGATCTGCTTGAAATTGAACAGGTTGCGGTAAAAATCCCACCACTTGTCCATGTTGCCGCGGAAGACGTTGTGCGTCAGGTGGTCGAGATAATAGAAGCCGATTCCCTGGGGATGCGGGTTGCGCTCGCCAAGCCAGTCGAACTCGGCTTCAAAAGCCGATCCCTTTGCCCCATAGGTTTCGACGAAATAGAGCAGCGAGCCGCCAATGCCGACAATTGTCGGGACGTCGAGCGCCTTGTCGTCCCCTTCATAGGGAACAGCACCTTTTGACACGGCGTGGTCGAAGGCGTGTTTGGCGTCGACGACGCGCCATGCCATCGATGGCGCACAGGGGCCATGATTTGCGACGAAACGGGCGGCATGACTGCCGGGTTCGGCGTTCAGCAGATAGTTGATGTCACCTTGTCGCCAGACGGTGATGTCTTTCGTCTTGTGCCTGGCGACCACGACGTAGCCCATGCGTGTGAAGAGCTCGCGCAGTTTCTCGGGCTCGGGATGGGCAAATTCGACGAATTCGAAGCCGTCGGTGCCCGCCGGATTGTCGGCGGTGATTTCCGAGGGCGGCGCGTCATGTGGGAAGGGACCCATTTTCTTTCCTCCAGAGGAGATAGCTTTTCTATGCAAAGTGTGGCCCAAAACGCGTGCAAAGTTCTTGCATTCTTCATGCCCCAGGAAGATATTATGCACGATCTGTGAGTGTTTTGGAGATCTCGCGCAATGGATGAGCCGCTCGATAAATTGGATTTGCGCCTGCTCCAGGAACTTCAAAAGGACGGCAGGTTGACGAACAACGAGTTGGGCGAGCGGATTGCGCTTTCACCGTCGCAATGCTCGCGCCGGCGGACGAGACTGGAGGCTGAGGGATATATCCTGAGCTACCGCGCTTACCTCGATCGGCAGAAGCTGGGGCTGGATATGCTGGTGGTCATTTCCGTGACGCTTGCGACCCACAACAGAGACAATGCCCGCCGATTTTCGCAACTGATCAACGGGTTGCCGGAAGTTCTCGAGGCCTATGCGCTGACCGGTGAAATGGATTATCACCTGACGGTCGCGACCCGCGGGCTCGCCGACCTCTCGAAATTCGTCAACGACGTGCTGTTGCCCCACGAGTCGGTGCAGCACGTGAAGACGTCGATTGTCCTCGACACGCTGAAGACATTCGAAGGCTTCCCGGTGCTCTTGCCGGGTCACTGACATGTCGACAGCACAAGATATCCCGCCGCCTCGTTTGGAGACAAGCGTCGCATCATCCCTTACGCAATTCCGGACGGAAATCCGCTTCACACTTTTTCTGGAATTGCTCTAGATCGGCAGTTCGGTCGAGAATTTCAGCTCGCGCAGCACGAAGCTCGAGACCACAGTGCGCACATGCGGGTTGCGCATGAGATAGCGGGTCATGAAGGCTTCGTAGCTTTCGACGTCGCTTGCCCTTATCTTCAGCATGTAGTCGAAGGCGCCGGATAGAGCGTAGCACTCCATGATCTCAGGCCGCTCCAGCACCACCGAAGCGAAAGAGGCGACCGCCTCTTCGTGGTGATCCTCCAGCGTCACATGCGCGATGACGCAGAGCTTGAGATCGAGTTTGCCAGGATCGAGCAGTGTCACCCGCTTGCGGATGACGCCGTCGGCTTCCAGCTCCTGGATCTTCCGCCATGCCGAACTCTGCGACATGCCGGCTTTTTCCGCCAGATCCGCCAGCGAAAGGCTGCCGTCGGCCTGGACGAGTTGCAGAAGCTTGCGGCGAAAATTCCCAGTTTCTTTCATTTTCCGCATCACATTCGGGAAGATTTTCCATCACTATGGCAATAACCAGCATGAAAGAAAAGAAAATCCTCCAAACCCGGATCATAATGGCAGGAATAGCGCCGTGCCTGGGAGGATCAGCCTATGACCAAGGAAAGCAGCTACACCGCCAAACTGCCCGGCCCGGACGGTTTGTATGACTACACCCCTGACGAAGATGCGATATGGGGCGAACTCTACCGGCGTCAGATGAAACTGCTGGCCGATATGGCCTGCCGCGAATACCTGGACGGCGTCAAAATGCTGGGGCTGAAGCCCGATAAGGTGCCGCAGCTTCTCGATGTGAACCGACGCCTGAACGAGACCACCGGCTTCGGCGTCGAAGGCGTGCCGGCGCTCATTCCGCCGTCGCGCTTTTATGAACTTCTGTCGCAAGGCAAATTCCCGCTCGCAACCTTCCTTCGCCGTCGCGAGCATATCGACTATATCGAGGAGCCGGACCTGTTCCACGAGGTTTTCGGACATTGCCCCATGCTCACCAACCAGAGCTATGCCAATTTCGTCCGGCATTTCGGCGAAACGGCCGTCCGCCTCGGCAAGGGCTATTCATGGCATCTGTTCCGCATCTTCTGGTTCACCGTCGAGTTCGGCCTGATCAATACGCCGCACGGTCGTCGCTGCTTCGGCGCGGGCATCGTCTCATCGCCAAGCGAAGCAAAGGCGGCAATGGAAGGCAAGGCGTGCGAATTCCGGCCGTTCGATCTGCTGAGCGTTCTCAGGACGCCCTACCGGATCGATATCCTCCAGCCGATCTACTATGTCATCGACAGCTTCGCCGATCTTGAAGCGATCGTCGAGCAGGATATCGAGGCCACGATCCTCAAGGCAAAATCGCTCGGTGATTTCGCCCCGGCTTTCGAAGCCAAAGCTTCGTGAACTGTTGACGATCAGGCGGCAGGCTCAGGCGTCACTTAGGGGTCGCCGAACTTCGATTGACGAAGTCCACGAGCACACCGGGCTTGACCATGCCGGCCAGTTCTTCGGCGTCCCAGTTCGTCAGCCGCACGCAACCGTGCGAGCCAACCTTGTCGATGAGCTTTGGCTCCGGTGTTCCATGTATTCCATAAGTCGGCTCGGTCAGGTCGATCCAGACCGTTCCGACCGGACCGTTCGGGCCTTTCGGGATTGTCAGAACCTTGTCGTTCTTTCCCTGTTTGAAGTTGCGCTTCGGGTCGTATCGGTAGACCGGCATCCTCGCGACGCCCTTGACTTTGTGCTTGCCTGATGGCGCCGGATTGTCTTCGCTTCCGATCGTCGCGGGATAGACGGCAAGCAGTGACCCGTCATCGGCAAAGGCGAGCACCTGCCCCGTCTTCTTGTTGGCTTCGATCTTCTTGACCTTTCCTTCCCTTGGAGGACCGGGGGTCACGACCCACACCGCATCGCCGGGAGCAAACTGCGAAGCCGGGTTGAGCGCGGTTACCAGATCGATACCCATGTGGAACCGCTCGGATAACTTCTCGGCAACGCTCGTATATCCCAGGCTCTGCATCTTCGCCTTCTCGCCATAGTCTTCCGGGATCTTGTCGACGAGACCCTTGGCATCCTCTGCCGAGACGACATAGCTTTCAACGATCGGGGCAACGATGGCGGCATTGCCTTCCAGGCGGGAGACGACGTCTGGATCCAGCCTCCCATCGACCGGAAGTTTGTTCATGGCCTCGAAACCGGCCACGGCCTTGTCGACGTTTTCGCCGGAGAGGCCATCGATCACGCCAGGAGACGGGCCTGCACGGTCGAGCAGGACCTGAAGGCGGACGATCGCCGGGTCTGGATCTGCGGACTTGGGCTTCCCTGCCTCAATGGAAGCAATCGAAGCGGTATTGATTGCTTCGGGTCGGAGTTCCCGCGCGCTAGCACCGCCAACGGAGATGGTGAGAGCGAGCAGCGACATCGGCAGGGCTGTTTTCATGGACGACAAATGGCCGGCGCTGCAACTTGTTCCACGGCGCGAGAGCGGCTGAAGAATTTCGGCGACAGCTGCGTCTTCAGCGGAACCGCCGGCGTCTGTTCACGATGATTTCAATGCCCAGCCTCAGCAAATTCAGTACAACGGCCATTTGATCCGAAGGAGCTCGTGAATGCCGCGTGAGAGCGTCAATGACCTGATGGCCTTTCTGGCGGTCGCCCGAGAGAAGAGCTTTACGCGGGCGGCTGCGAAGCTGGGTGTGTCTCAATCGGCGCTCAGCCACGTTGTCCGCCAGCTCGAGACGCGGCTCGGAATCCGGCTGCTGACCCGTACCACGCGGGCCGTTTCGCTCACCGACGCCGGAGAACGGTTGTTCCAAGGCGTGGCGCCTCATTTCGACGAGATCGAGGCGCAACTCGAGACCATCACCGAGTTCAGGGAAAAGCCAGCCGGGAACCTCCGCATCACGGCATCAGACCACGCAATAAGGTGGATCATCTGGCCGAAGCTTCAGCGCTTCCTACCGAACAATCCTGACATCAAGGTGGAGCTGATCCGCGAAAACGGGCTGTCCGACATCGTGACCGAGCGCTTCGACGGCGGCGTCCGGATGGGGGAGCAGGTGGCCAAAGACATGATCTCCACGCGCATCGGGCCTGATTTCCCGTTTGCCGTCGTCGGCGCACCCTCCTATTTCGAGGGCAAGGGGGTTCCGGAGCATCCGCAGGACCTCGTCCGCCACAACTGCATCAACGAGCGCCTGCCCACATATGGCGGCTTCTGGGCATGGGAGTTCGAAGACAACGGGAAAGAGATCAGGATCAGGGTGGAGGGACAGCTTGCCTTTAATAACTCCTATCAGAGTGTGGAAGCGGCTGTGGACGGACTTGGCCTGGCATATGTGCCGGAAGACGTCGCTCTTCCTCATGTCGCGAAAGGCCGTCTGAGACGCGTGCTGGAAGCCTTTTCGCCACACTGGGATGGCTACCACCTCTACTATCCCAGCAGAAGGCAGTCCTCTCCAGCTTTCGTGGCGCTCGTGGACGCCCTGCGCCACCGAGCCTGACGATCGGAATCGGGCATATGTCACTCCTCTTTTCAACGGCAAGCAGCGGTCACGGCGTCTTCGCGTATTTCCTGGCCTCACGCGATCTTGCCGTGCGGCGGGCCGGCCTCAGTTCCTCAATTGTCGGCAGCCACCACTCGGCGTTCTGAACCGGAAGCATTTTCGCGGGCCAGGTGCGGATGAGTTCTTCGAGTGTGGGCACCCGCCAATATCCCCAGACGTGATCCTCGGTAACGCCGGGATAAAAGTCCGCGACGACATCCGGGTCGACCAGTTCGCCAGTGATTTCGGTAAAGACGACGATTCCATAGGTGGTGACCACAGGACGTCCTATCGGCGGCAGGTCGTCGCTCTGAAGCGGGTAACGGTGACGCTTTCGTTCCGCAGGGCGGAGTTTGCTGCGCGTATCCTGTTCAGTCCCCTTCCGCTCCTCGGCCCGGCGTCGTCTTTCCTCCGGCTCGTTTCTGCGAGCCGCTGCCTCAATATCGGGCCATCTGCGTCGGAGTTCCTCATAGGACCGGAAAGGAACGTGCCATATCCTGAGATCGCCGTCCCACCGTGAGAATGGCACCTCGCGCAATTCGTCGACGACGGTCTTCGAATATGGCGTGCGGATTCGGAAGCCTGCCTTGCCGAGTTCGAGATATGGACTGTCGATGGGATCGAAGGCGAAGGCGTCGCGGCCCTTCGCATCCGCATGGGCGTCGGCTTCGGCCTCGATCTCGGCAAGCCATCGTCCGATGCGGCGGGACGCCGTCGGCCCGGGAACGAACCAGGCCTTGCGGGCATCACTCCAGCGAGCACGGGGGAAGCGTCTTCGGAATTGCTCGACGGTCATCCTGTCGTAAGGGAAAGAAATGTCCGCGCCGGGCTTCGCACCGTCTTCACTGGGCGGCGCCTGGTCGTGATCAGCGGCGGATTTCGTTTCGGTCATGGAAGGAGAACGCTGACGCTGAGCGATCGGTTTCCGATGCGGCGCTCGTTTGGCCGCCCGCTGGCGACCCTCTCAGTGAATTGTCTTCGACCGCTTCTCGGCATGCGAAATATCATCGAGCGTCGCAATCAGCTTTTCGAACTCGTTCAAGACACGATTGAACTCGGCGTCCTGCATGTTGACGATTTCCGGTATCGTCGAGGACACGGACGCAATCAGCCTGTCGATCCAAACGCAGCGCTCGGCCGGCACATTTGCGAGGACCTCCCGCCGATGCGTCTTCAGCTCGCGGAGGATGCGAATGATAAGGGCTCCCCGATCCGCTCGGGTCAAGAGCGGAAGCCTTGTCTGCGCTTGCTGGATTTCTGTTATCAGCGCCGTTGCCATCCCTGATCTCCAACACTCCAATACAACCGGGTATCACAACCGTAGCGTTTGCAACACGGACTTTAGTCCGATTCACCAGCTTGGTGCAGCATCATCCGCACCGCGCGACCACCGCCGATAATCAATTGCTCGCCGCAACGAGATCAGACGTGTCGCAGCTGCGCCGCGGCCCTTCCCATGGTTGATACGTATTGTCTTCCGGTCGATACGACTTGTAGCGAGCCGCGCACCGGGCAGCCGCCCGTGCATTCACGTTCGTGCCGACGCCTTCATCGGCCTCGGCGACAGTCGGCTGGAACGGCGAAGAGCATTCGCGGGTCTCACCGCTGTAGGATCGATAGCTGTTGGTCGCGGGATCGAAAGAGCGATAACGTTCCCCACACCAGGCAAGATGCGCTGCCGAAAGTCTGGGCTGCGGTGTCTGAAGTTCGGCGGGCGGGCGAGCCGAATCCAGCCTCGCCGCTGACGCCATGCTGGCCGACGCCTCGGTCACATAGCTGGAATAGAGAGGCGGAATTCGTTCATAGGGCTGCTGCCGAGGATCGACTTTCACCGGCGTCGTCGTCCATAGATCGCGCGCTGCGAGCTCCTTGAAGGCGTGAGGTTCGGAATCCGCCACGACATAGGATGCGACAGATGCGGCAGCGACGCAGGCCCCGACCGAGCTTACGATGCCAAAGGCAACGGATGCGATGGCTTTCATTGTCCCGACCCCTGCTGTTGAGCCTGTGGAACCCAGACACGGCCGGCGGCACTGCTATGTCGGCCGCCGGTGGCGACAAGCACGGCGAGAATGCCGAAGATTGCCAGCAGGATGGCGATCAGCGGCACGGCCAGACCACCGGATTTCTCTTCGGAATAGATCATGTTCCTCTCCTTGCTGGCGCTCCGGCGGCGGAGATCGCCGCCGGGGGCATCGGCTGTTTTTCGCCGCACGACGACGCTGCCGTCGGTCGTGCGGCGGTTCCCGGACTTTGAGCGATGATTTCCGGATGGAGGACGCGGCAGAGACCGCGTGAAGGATCAGATCACTTGATAACCTGGATCACCTTGCGGGACGACGGTTCGACGATGACACGCTCATCATTGACCACGGCATAGGCATAAGTCGGGTCATCCGGAATAGGCGTTACGACAACAGTCTCAGGCAGGGGCTCGCCGACGACAACCTTCTCCTTCACGACCACGCGCGCCGATGGTGCCGGAACCTCGCGGACATAGGTGACGACCTTTTGCGGCGGCGGATCGATCACGGTTCCAACGACTGCGCCGGCAACGCCGCCTACAGCAGCGCCAACGGGGCCGCCGACGATCGCCCCAGTGACTGCGCCACCGGCGGCACCGTTGACGGTCGAGGACTGGGCGAATGCAACGCCCGACATGAGGGTCGCGGCAGTTGCCGCACCGACGATAAGCTTGGAGATCATTTTCTCCTCCTTCTGTTTCGAGGCGGCCTTTGCGACCGCTGCCAACCAACTAGTTGAAGGCGGGGTCGTTCCACGGCCCGGACCTCAGTCTGATAGACCCCGGCCTTTGGTCCCAAACCCATGTCAATGCCCGTCGCCGGCGCTATTTCAAGATCGAAAGACCGCACACACGGGCTTACAGCGCCACGCGTCTTTTCAGACGCGTAAAGGACGCTGTAACACTTTGAATTGCTACATAATTTATCCTTAAATCGATGCCGATTTGAGGAATTATGCAGGAGGCAGGAGACTGAAGGAGATGGCACGATCCAACCGTCGGGAAGCTGGACGCCGGCGCCTGGCGATGCGTTTGCCGCATATGCGGACGCTGATCATGGCAGCGTGCGACCCGTTGCAGCTCGAGCTCTTCGAGGCCTACCAGATGGCAGTCGAAGCGCGCGACTCCGTTCGAAGGCGACGGTTCAATCCGAACCTGGTACGGGAATACGACGAGACCTGTTTGGTGATCGAGCGGCACGTCATCCGCGCGATGCAAGAACCTTCCTACGCGCAGCGCACGAGCTGAGTCCGCGCGCCGTCACACCTTGGCGGACAGAGCTTTGGAATTCCATTTGTAAAATCGCGCGATTGGTCCGCTAACGCTCGGCGACGATCGCCAACTCCTAGGCATAGGGCTCGAAGAGGATCGGCACGAGAAGGCTATCGTAAAATTCGGCGACGCCTTCCTCGACCGGCTCGAGAGAAGCGATAGATGCGGCGCGGGCGCTGCCTTCGATGTCCATGGAAATCGTCACCACAAGCCTCCAAACCCAAGTCGGTCGGTCAGGAAAATATGCCCGAATCTGCTGATGTCTACGGGGGCAGACCTTGGTCCTAACCTCCTCCGACCGAAGTCCCTGGGGTGGAACGCGCATCGGACTCGCGCCGTTTCGACCGATACTGAAGGAGATCCGAACATGAGTCAGAGTCATAGATCCCGAGTGAATGGCGCCTGTAACGCGTCCGTCTTCGCACTAGTCATCGTTCTGGCCGCCCTTCTCTACGTCTTCGGCGCAGCCATATCCGGCGATACCGTCGGGTTGACCCAGAGCATAAGAGGCGCCGAGGTCTTCGACACCAGGAATGTGCCCTGACGCTGTTTGGAAAACGCTAAAGACGCGGTAGGTTAATCGGGCAGTCTCTTACCGGTATCAAAATGAATTGGCTTCGTCGCTGGAATGCCCGCTCACTCGCCTCGCAGTTCTTCATCGCGGGTGGGCTCATATCGATCGCCGCCATGTTCGTGGTGGGTTTATTTGTAAGCCACCTGATAGAGGAGGCCGTCATCCACAATTCAGGCGCAGCGACGGCGCTGTATGTAGACAGCGTGATCGCGCCGCTACTTCCCGATATGCAAACAGAGTCACTGCTTGATGAAGCGAGTGCTCAGGCTCTGGACGAGACGCTCGGTCAAGGTGCACTCGGCAAGCGCCTTGTTTCGTTCAAATTGTGGCGAGGCGACGGCACCATCCTCTATTCCAACGAGAAGGAGCTGGTGGGCAGGAAGTTTGCGATAAGCGACAAGCTGCAGAAGGCATTCGCAGGATCTCTCGTCGCGCGCTACGAAATCGCCAGCGATCCGGAAAGCGACAAGGAGCGCGCGCTCGGCAAGCCGCTGATGGAGATCTATAACCCCGTGCTCCAGCCGTGGTCCGGACAAGCGGTCGCCGTCCTTGAGTTCTACGAGACAGCAGAAGGACTGGGCGATAGTCTGGCCCATGCCAGGCTCCGGAGCTGGGGCGCCGTCACCGCTCTCACGGCGACTTTTTTTCTTGTTCTCTCCGTTCTGGTGTTTCGGGGTAGCCGCACGATCGAGGCGCAACGCAAGGATCTCAAAGAACGGGTCGATGAACTGTCTGCACTGCTGACGGAAAATCGCGGACTCCAGCGCCGGCTGCAGCGCGCCTCCCAGCGGGCGGCAGCGCTGAACGAAACGTATTTGCGCAGCATCGGTGCAGATCTGCACGACGGTCCAGCCCAGCACATTGCCTATGCCTCACTGCGCCTGGACAGCGACATGTTGATCAATGCGTCCACCCCGCCCGAAGCGCGCGAAAAAGAGCTTGCCTGGATACGCTCGAGCCTTGCCGAGGCGATGACGGAGATCCGCAATATCTGCAGCGGACTGGTGCTTCCGCAGATCGAGAAATCCTCAATCACCGAGATCGTCACGCGGGTCGTCGAAGCGCATCAACACAAGACGGAGACCCATGTCGAAACGATTATCAACGAAGATGGACCGGAACTTCCTCCTGCCGTGAAGATCTGTATCTATCGTTACCGCCACGGTGGCGGCGTTCAACAGGCTGTCAGGGCTGCCTCGCGCAAGGGTCATGTTCGTGTCGAAGTCAGCGATCACGGCGACGGCTTCGATCCGACCGAGGTGAGAGCAACGAGCCTCGGCCTCGTGGGGTTGCGGGAGCGCGTCGACAGCCTGGGAGGATCCTTCGACATCAAGACAGGCGAAGGAGGAACCACCGTGACCATGATCTTCGAGCCAATGGAAGTGGGAGAGTAGCGATGACATCAATCACCATCGGCGTCGTGGACGATCATCCGCTTTTTCGCGAGGGTGTAACGCGTAGCCTGTCGGAGATCAGCGGCTTTGTCGTCGTTGGTGAGGGAGCCAGCAGCGACGACGCGGCGATGATCGCCTCGGACAACCACCCCGACATCATGCTTCTCGATGTCTCGATGCCCGGCGGCGGGCTGTCTGCGGTCAGTGACGTCCTGGCGCGGAGCCCCACAACGAAAGTGCTGATGTTGACGGTATCGGAGGAGGTGGACACCTTGCTGGGAGCTCTGCAACGGGGCGCGATGGGTTATGTTCTGAAAGGTGTCGGTTCGCGTGGCCTCGCCGAAGCAATCCAAACCGTCTTGCGTGGCTCGCGATATATCTCGCCGACGATGTCGGCAAAAGTCATGGAGAATTCGCTGAATGGCGGAACCTCCGACAAGAACAGTCTGACGCCCCGGGAACGCGAGGTGATGGATCTTGTCGCCCAAGGCCTGTCAAACAAGCATATCGGCTTGCGTCTCAACCTGCAGGAAAAGACTGTAAAGCACCATATGACTCAGATTCTGAGCAAGCTTGGTGCCTCGAACAGGACTGAAGCGGCTCTGCAATGGCGCGAACGGCGCTGAAAGAGTTATTGCTTGACTATCACGCTTCAGCGAAGAAAGCGGCTCAGCCGGCGGGCATCGTTGGCTGTCGCCTGCCGATTTATGATCGTCCGGCCCTTTGAGTCCTTCATAATGTAGCGACCGCGCTGCAGGACTTCAGTGATACCATTCGAATGACGGACGTCGATCGAGCCATCGGACGCTGCCGTCGCTCTCGTTCCCGATCCTACTGACGACCCTACAGAAGAGGAAGAGGATCCCGTGCTGCCGGTGGAACTCCCACCATTGCCATTCCCGGAGCCATTGCTGCTGCCACCGCCATTGCTATTGCCATTCCCTCCCCCGTTGCCGCTACCGCCGCTGTTGCCATTCCCTCCCCCATTGCCGTTGCCGTTCCCACCACCGTTGCCGTTCCCACCACCGTTGCCATTCCCATTGTTACCGTCTTTTGCCTGCGCGCGTTCCACCGCCAGAACAGGAAGGAAACCGCCGAGATTCAATGTGGCTGGTGATGCGGCAGCGACGACGGCGACGGCCGCGCTGCCGCCCAATCTCAGAAAATCGCGTTTCCGGATATTCATGCCATGGCCTCGTTCGTCCGTTCGCCGTTTCCCAGGCAATATATGACGCATAAGATTTCTCGCTGTTCCGAAGACAGATTGCAACCGACCTAGGTAGTAGGCGCCGGCAAGACTTTGGTCCGGCTTACTTGATTGCCATACTCGGCGTCCAGAAAAGTCCGAGCGATCG
Organism: Rhizobium leguminosarum; assembly: GCF_002953715.1. Classification (GTDB taxonomy): domain Bacteria; phylum Pseudomonadota; class Alphaproteobacteria; order Rhizobiales; family Rhizobiaceae; genus Rhizobium; species Rhizobium leguminosarum_V. The sequence goes on along the minus strand of NZ_CP025012.1, from coordinate 1,484,544 downwards.
CAAGCCCCATCTTCGCTGCTCTGTGAGGCGAGGAAGCATTTCTATGGAACTTCTCCCTTCGTCGTCGCTTTGTTTGTCGAAGTGCAACAGAGGAAACCCCGATGGCAAACCCGAATGAATCCCCCGCAGTCCAGTCCATGCGAAAAGAGCAGGCAGAGCAGCGGAAGCAGACCCGAAAAGGCGAACTCGACAAAGCAATCGAGGACACCTTTCCGGCGTCCGATCCGGTGTCAGCCACCCACACCTCAATTCCCTCCGGCCGCAGCGACGTCGAGGCGGCTGAGCGTGTGAACCGGGAGCCCGATCCCACCAAGCTGGAGGACGAGTCTCCGCTCGTGGATCAAGCCCTGCGCTCGACCGGTGAAACTGCCCGCTCCTCCGAAGGATTTTATGTCGATCGCCAGGAAATACGGGCGCTTCAGAAAGAAGCCGGTCGTGTGGCCGAATCGGCTTCGGATCTGGCTTCTGGAACAGCGCGGCTGGCAAAGGCGGAGGCTCGCACATTCTTCCACGACCTCGAGGATCGCATACGCCGGCAGCCGCTCACAGCGGTCGCGATCGTCGCCGGCATCGGCTTCGTCTTCGGTGCGACGCGTTGAGGAGCCAAATGACAGTCGGCTCGCTCGATCACCCCGAGCGTTTCTAGAGCCCGTCCGTGCTTCGACTTCCGAGGGCATCGTGAAAATTGCAACCTATAACGTCAACGGTATCAATGGACGGCTGCAGATTCTGCTGCGCTGGCTCAAGGAGGATGCTCCTGATGTGGTCTGCCTCCAGGAACTGAAGACAGACGACGCCGGGTTTCCACGAAAGGAGATCGAACGGGCCGGCTACGGCGCCGTCTCGCATGGACAGAGATCCTGGAACGGGGTGGCCATCCTGGCGAAGGGCAAAACCCCGATCCTGACGCGGCGCGGTCTTCCCGGCGATCCTGATGATACCCACAGCCGGTATATCGAGGCTGTCGTCGACGGTATCCTGATCGGATGCCTCTATCTTCCAAACGGAAATCCGTTCCCAGGAGCAAAGTTCGATTACAAGCTTCGCTGGTTCCGTCGCCTGCACGAATACGCCATCGAACTCCTCGATATCGGGGTGCCTTCGATCCTCGCCGGCGACTTCAACGTGATGCCGACGGAGATCGACGTCTACAAGCCGGAACGCTGGCTGGACGATGCGCTTTTCAGGCCGGAAGTGCGCAAGGCCTATGCCCATCTCGTCGCCCAGGGCTGGACCGACGCCATCCGACAGCTGCATCCAGAAGAGCGGATCTACACCTTCTGGAAATACTGGCGGAACAGCTTCGAACGTGACGCAGGGCTTCGGATCGACCACTTCCTGCTCAGTCCGGCAATCGCACCGTGGCTTCGATCGGCGACCGTCCGGCGAAAACCGCGCGGCTGGGAGCATACAAGCGACCACGCGCCGGTCATGATCGAGCTCGCCGTTTCCGAGGCGGAAGCCGACCTGTGAGCGGCAAGCGAGGGAACCTGTCATGTCGCGGAGAGTTAGCTTTCAAAGCGCGGATGCGAAGGACCTGGCCCGCAATTCTCCAACCGAAGTGACCGATATGAACGAAAGCAAGAACTACCTGAACACCGACGAGATCCAGGCCGACGATCAGCTGTCGCCGAAACCGATCGAAGGAAAGGATCCGCCAAGGCGGGTGCGCAGAAGCGAGGAAGCCATCGCCGAAGGCTCTGATGATACCGAGCGCGTCCGGGTTCCGCCTCCCATTGCGAATCCCGATTGATCGAGCGGATTGCCCTTCTCGAAGGCAATCCTATCACTGGCATCGCCTCATTCGTCTGCGCCCAGATCGTAGATGCGGCCTGTCAGCCAGGCTGGCCAGTCTCGCTCGAAGAAGGACCTGGCGCTTTCATCCAGCGTGCGGTTCGCACGCGTTGAAAGCCTGATCTCATCGCCGTCAAGCCGAGCAATGATCTGCTCCTCGCGATGCGCGTCGCGTTCCTTCCGAAAGCGATAATCCTGCAGCGGCCCTGAGCGCGCCAGCGGTAGAGATTCGCCCTCCGCATCGCATATTGCGCGCGCGCCACGGCTGCCGCCTCCATTGCGAATGAAGAAATCAAGCGCGCTGAGCACGGCTTCCGAGGCGAGCGCCATATGCCGCCATTGCACACTTCGAACCGCCTCCGCTGCGCGACCATAGGCAATGCCGTCGGCGCGAATTTCAGCGTTCAGCTTCCGCGCTTCGATCAAGGCTCCGCCTACGCTCTCCTGATCGCAGATGATGCCAGCCTTCTCGCTCATTCGTGCCTGAACTGCCAAGCGGATTGATTTGACGGTGAGCGGGCTCTCCTTGCGCAGGGCGGCAAGGAGGTCGGCGATGCCCGCCTCTGCGATATCGGTTATATCCCCCGTGGGGTGCCGCTTCGCCCTGAGGCTAGCGCTGATATGCTCGGCCGCCCGGGTGCCGAAGACTTGCCCGGCATTGAGCGCCGCTCCACCCGGTCTCGTCACGCCGTGGGTGCCCGCCGCTTCCCCAACCGCGTAACAGCCGCCGAGATTGCTGCGGCCCCAGGTGTCGACCATGATGCCGCCGTTCATGTGCTGGTTGTTGACCGCAAATTCCAGCGGTTCTTCGGCAATATCGATCTTGTAGCGGCGGTAGAGCTCGATCGCGAGCGGGTTCATATGCTTCAAACGATCGATCGGCATGTCCTGGTCGGCGCCGGCCTTGCCGAGATATGCGCGGACGTCTTCATCCAGTCTTTCCAGGCTGAACGGCAGATCGCCCGGCACGGATGGGGGATTGCGATTGAAATCCATAAAGACGCGCCGCCCTGCTGCCGTTTCGCGAGAGATGGCAAGGTCGACCAGGCTTGAGCCGAAATCGAGCATGCGCGTCGCGTGAAATGGCCACTGATAGCCCTTGCGGAAAATGTTCGACGCCAACTCCTGCGCGCTGCGGTAATATTCTGCCAGGAAGTGGTGCTCGGCGCCCTCGGTATCGAGCGAATAGATATGCGGGATCGCCTGGACGTAGGTGCCGGACAGGTTCCATGGGAACCCTTCCCTGCGTGTTCCGATCCCAAACTGGCTTTCGGTCAGGTTGACGAGCTCGACGCCTGCCTCGAGCGCCAATCCGAGAGAACCGAAGCAGCCGTTGGGATAAACGCTGTCGCGATAGAGTTCGCCCGGCCCGCCGGCGGCGAGCACGATCACGCCACTGACGAACAGCGCGATACCCAGCGGGTTCTCCTCCGTGCGGTCGCTGGCGCGCATGGCGACTATTCCGACAACATGGCGGTCAGCGCCATCGCCACCGGTGAGGATCTTTACAGCGGTGGTCTGGTTATAGAACGGCACTCCGAGCCGGATCGTCTCCTCGGCCAGCACCTTGACCATCAGGCGCGAGGTGCGCGGGCCGCAGCTGGTGGCGCGGCCGACCTCGTCATGGTCAGTCTGATATCTGAGCGTCCCGCCGAGCGGATCCTGCGGCAGCGGCAGACCCAGGAACTGAAGCGACGCCATCATCCGCGACGAGCCCACAGCCTCGACATAGGCCGTATCCTCGTCCATTGCACCGCCGCTACGGATGGCTCGAGCCATTGCCTTGTAATTGTCGCCCTGATCCGCCGTATTTGCAGTGTGAAGGGTCTGCTTATCGGATCCCGAACAGGCCGAGGTTCCACCCCACGCGCTTTGGCTAATAATGACGACATGGTCGCCGCGCCGCTTCATTTCCACCGCGGCTCGCAGACCTGCCGCGCCGGATCCGACGACGACGCAACCAGCCCGATAGATCGGCACCTTGACGCCGGCGAGCCCGACCACGTCCGAAGGGCCGGGCTCGGCTGGGAGCCGCGGCATGTCGACATCGGTCAGTGCGTCAAGAATTTCCTGCGGAACGTCTATGGTCATCGGCGTTCAACCCAGCGGGATGTCGACCCAGCGCTTTTGCCGGGAGGACTCCATGCATGCGTCGACGATCTGGCAGATGTGATGGCCGGTATCGAATGTCGGCCACATCGGCCTGTTTGCAACGATCGAGCGGATCACCTCGGCCACCTCGATGATCTTGCTTTCATTGTAGCCCAGGCCGAAATTCGGCAGAGGAAGGAAAGCCCTGAAGGTGGGGTTCTCAGGACCCACGTCGATCTCCCGGAAACCACGCCGCCCCGTCCGGTCGTCGTTGGAGTAGAAGCGCAGCCGGTTTATCTCGTCATAGGTATAGGCGATGCTGCCTTTCGTTCCATAGATTTCGTAGGTCTGCATGAACTTGCGGCCGGTCGCGACACGGCTGAAATCGACGATCCCGCCGGCGCCGTTCTCGAACCGACACAGCAGGTTCGTCGCATCGGGATTGGTGATATCGGCCCAGGACTCGTTGCCTGACAGTTTCACCTGCTCGCCATAGGCAAGGCCCTCGACGACAGGCCGGCGCGGCGTCACGATGAGATTGTCGGCGATCAGGGAGCTGACGCGGCCGACGAGGAAATCCATGAAGCTGAAGATGTGCGAGCCGGTATCACCGACGATCCCGGTCGGCGCAAGCTTTCCATCGGCGCGCCACATGAAGGGCGCGTTCGGATCGCCGTACATGTCGACGTGCTGGCAGCCGCGGAACAGCTTGATCTCGCCGATTTCGCCGGATTGAATGATGTCTTTCGCCAGATCATGGACGGGATTGCGAGGAAAGGCGTGTCCAACGCGGGTAATGACACCCTTCGCCCGGGCGATGTCGGCCAGTTCCCGCGCTTCGGCGGCGGTGTTTGCCAACGGCTTCTCGCAATAGACATGTTTGCCGGCCAGCAAGGCCGCCTTGGCCACCTGGTAATGAAGGTGGTCGGGCAGGCAGATATCGATCAGATCGACACCCGGATCAGCGACCGCGAGATTCCAATCCTGAAGAATTCTTGCACCCGGCGCCCTGTGGGAAAGATCCCCGGCTGTCTTCGAGGGACCTTCGACGAGAGCGACGATCCGTGCCGTTCCGTCCGACACTCCGAAGAAGTGCGGAAAGGTCTGATAGGCCATCGTGTGGACCTTTCCCATCCAGCCCGAGGCGCCAAGCACTGCAACTCTGACTTCAGACATTGTCGTCTCTCCTCTCGACATGGCTTACCGGATTTCGGCGCGGGCCCGAGGCCTCGCATCGTTGCGTTCGTAGGCGAAGATAGTGGGGGCAAGTGCTGGCAAGCCCCGGATGAGGTCCGATCCTTTTTCGCCGACCATGATCGTCGGAGCGTTGGTATTGCATGACGGCACGCGCGGCATGACGGATGAATCGCAGACCCTGAGGCCTTCCAGGCCATGGACCTTGAGATCAAGTCCGACAACCGCGTCGGGTCCCGCTCCCATCTTGCAGGTGCCGACCGGATGATGGTCGGTCTTTGCGTTGGCGCAGCCATAGTCGAAAAGTTGTTCGTCGGTCATGACTTTCGGTCCGGGAAGCCTTTCGGCCATGACAAAGGGCTTCAGCGCCGCCTGCTGCATGATCTCGCGCGCAATCTTGAGCCCCTCCAGGGACATCGTCCTGTCGTGGGGATCGGACCAGTAGTTGGGGTCGATCAAGGGCGCGGCAGCGGGGTCCGAGGATGACAGACGGACGGTCCCCCGCGACCGTGGGTGCAGATAGGCGGAGTTAAGCGTCACGCCGGCATTCTTGAGCCGCTCGACACCGGCTTCGATACCCGATCCCAGGCCAAGGTGGAATTGGATATCAGGAGAACGGGCCTCGGGATCGGCATACCAGAAGCCGCCGGTCTCGAAGAGCGATGAGGCGACAGGACCGGTCCGGAACAGGACGTATTGAATCCCGGCCCAAAGCGTGCGGTGGAGTTTTGCGACGCCATCATAGGTGTGATCGCCCGTGCATTCGGCGATGACGAAAAGATCCAGGTGATCCTGGAGGTTGCCGCCGACACCCGGCAGATCGTGAAGCACATTGACGCCGACAGAGCGCAGATGGTCGGCCGGTCCGATGCCGGACTGCAGAAGCAGCTTCGGCGATCCGATTGCGCCGGAGGAAATCAGCACTTCGCGTTCGGCGCGGACGATCTCCTGTCCGCGCGAGGTCACGATCTCGACGCCTGTCGCACGGCCTCCTTCCACGATGATGCGCGCGACGCGGGCGCCGGTCCGGACCGTCAGGTTCTTGCGGTCCTTGATCGGCGAGAGATAGGCGAGCGAAGCCGACGACCGGCGGCGGTTGCGCTGCGTCAGTTGGTAAAATCCCACGCCCGCCTGCTGGCGGCCGTTGAAATCGTGATTGTAGGGAATGCCGAGTTCCTGCCCCGCACGGATATAGGCGTCGCAGATCGGCAGCGGCGCAGCCGGCATCGAGACCCCCAGCGGACCGCCATAGGCGTGGTAGTCGTCGGCGAAGCGCTGATTGTCCTCCGCGCGTTTGAAATAGGGAAGGATCGAACGATAGTCCCAGCCCTCGCAACCGTCTTCACGAGCCCAGAGGTCATAATCCGCCGCGTTTCCGCGTGTATAGAGCTGGGCATTGATGGACGAGCCACCGCCGATGACCTTTGCCTGCGTATAACGAAGCATCCGGCCTTTCATGTGCTTCTGGGGAACGGTTTCCCATCCCCAGCTGGCGACGCCTTTGGTCATCTTGGCGAAGCCCGCCGGCATGTGAAAGAGCGGATTCCAGTCGCCTCCACCCGCTTCGAGCAGGAGTACGCTGACATCGGGATCTTCGCTCAGCCGGCTTGCAAGAACGCATCCTGCCGGACCGGCGCCAGTGATGATGTAATCGAATCCCATTTTACTGTCCTGTTGCATCCGGCCTGGCGACCGCCAGCGCCTGTGTCATGCCTGCAAAGTCCTTCGACGCAATGTGATCTGCCACTCTCAGCGCCTGAGCGGCGATGGTGAGCGCAGGATTCACCGCGGCCGAGGTGGGGAGGAAACTGGCGTCGACGACGAAGAGATTTTCGTGATCATAAGCCCGGCAATAGGCGTTCAGCGGCGCCGTCGCGGGATCGTTTCCGATGCGGATCGTTCCGCACTGATGCGACGGCGTGCGCTTGTCGAAGGGTCTCGCCAGCACGATCGGAAACCCGATCGACTTCAGTATAGCCTTCAGCCTGGCGACAAGGGCGAGATGGGCGTCCCAGTTGGTTCGTTGCCATTGGAGAATAATCCGGTCTCCATCCACCATGACGCGGCTTTCGGGATTGGGAACGTCCTCGCTCATCGCATAGAAGTCGATGGCATGGCCGGTGATGAAGCGCAGAAGCCATTCCGGAGCCTGTGGCAGAGAGCCCTTGAGAACCTTTTCAGAGATGCGACCGAGGAGCTGCACGTTGCCGAGGGGCGGTCCGCCCTCCCCGTCGGAGAGATAGAAGTCGTTGAAGGCAAACGTCTTCTGGTAGATGGAGGTGTTCCTGAACCGCGGCGAGACCCCGATGACGGCGGACGCATTGTGATTCATGAAGTTGCGGCCCACCTGGTCGGAAGAGTTCGCCAGACCTTTTGGGAAGCGGTCGTTTTTCGAACGCAGCAAAAGCACGGATGATTGGACCGCCCCGGCGGAGAGGATCACGATCTCAGGCGAAACAGTTACCGTCTGCCCGTTCTTGATGTAGGTCACCCGGTCGATTCGGCTCCCCGCTTCCGTGTCGAGCCTCGTCACACGCGCATTGGTTTCGAGCCGCACGTTCTCGTGTCTGAGCGCTACTGCGAGGGCTGCAGTCTCGGCATCCATCTTGCCGTCGCGTGCGTTTGGATGCGCATCCCATGGAGTGGGTGCTTTGGAGAGCCAGGCGTCAAGATCCAGGCCGAGCGGTAGGGAAAACGGATGCAGGCCTTTCTGCTTGAGGCGCGCCCTGATATCGGCGATCGGCGCCTCGTCCGGGACGGGCGGGTAGGCGTAGGCCGCCGAATGGTGCGGTTCCGTGGGATCTTCGCCGAGACTGCCGCGGACCTGGTACATGCGTTCGGCCTGGCAGTACCACGGCTCCAGCACCTCATACGGAAACGGCCAGGCTGGAGAAACACCCTCGCGGTGTTCGATGACGTCGAAATCTTGCTTGCGATAGCGCGACAATACTGCGCCATAGAACTTCGAATTCCCGCCGACATTGTAATAATTGCCGGGATTGAATCCCTTGCCGTTCGCCTCGTACCAGGTTTCCTTCGGTCGAAAATGTCCCCGCTGGAAGATCGCGCGTTGGTCGCGATTGACAGGAAGGTCGGCGATATGGTCGCCGGCTTCGAGGATTAATATCTGCGCGCCGGTCACCGCCAGGCCGGCCGCGACGGTGGCACCGCCGATGCCTGAACCGATGATGACGATGTCAGGTGAACTGCTCATGTTAGCACCTGGCCATCACACGATCCGCGCCTGGCTCTCGGGATCGAAGAAGACGGCCTTGTCGAGATTGAATGCGAGGCGGGTGTTTTGTCCTGGCGCGATGCCGGTATCGGCGCGCAGGCGGGCGACGACGGATTTGCCGCCGAGCTTGGTGACGGCGAAGGTATCGGATCCGGCCGGTTCGACCACCTCGATCAGGCAATCGCCCTCGGTCAGCGAGCGCGCCTTGCGGTCGGCGCCATCGGGATCGGTCAGCGCCTCCGGGCGGATGCCGAAGATCACCTGTTTGCCGGTATAGGCGGTCAGGCCGTCATTGCCTGATATGACCGGCAATCTCAGCGGGGCGGCATTCGGCCGTTCCAGCGAGACTTCCAGCCCGCCGGCGCCGTTTTCGACGGTGGCGGTCAAGAGGTTCATCGCCGGCGAGCCCATGAAGTCGGCGACGAAGATATTGGACGGGCTGTTATAGATCTCGGCCGGCGTGCCGAACTGCTGCAGCACGCCATCCTTCAGCACGGCGATCTTGGTCGCCAACGTCATCGCCTCGATCTGGTCATGGGTGACATAGACGAAGGTGGTGCCCATGCGCTGATGCAGCCGCTTGATCTCGGTGCGCATGTCGACGCGCAGCTTGGCATCGAGATTGGAGAGCGGCTCGTCGAACAGGAAGACCTGCGGATTGCGCACCAGCGCCCGCCCCATGGCGACACGCTGGCGCTGGCCGCCGGAGAGCTGGCTCGGCTTGCGGTCGAGCAGATGGCCGATCTGCAGCATGTCGGAGACTTGGCCGATCGCCTTGACACGCTCCTCCTTCGGCACGCCGCGGATCTCCATGCCGAAGGCGATGTTGCCCGCCACCGTCATGTTCGGATAGAGCGCGTAGGACTGGAACACCATGGCGATATCGCGCTTGGAAGGATGCAGGCCGCTGATGTCGCGCCCGTCGATCTTGATATCGCCAGACGTGATCGTCTCCAGCCCGGCAATGGTGTTGAGCAGCGTCGACTTGCCGCAGCCGGACGGGCCGACCAGCACGAGAAAGCCGCCCTTTTCGAGTTCGAGGTCGATCCCCTTGAGAATGTCGACGGCGCCGAAGCGTTTTCTGAGACCGGAGATTTCGAGGAAGGCCATGGATTACCCTTTGACAGCGCCCGCCATCAGACCGCGCACGAAGTAGCGGCCGGCGAGGATATAGACGATGAGCGTCGGCACGGCTGCGATCATCGCCGCCGCCATGTTGACATTGTATTCGACCACCCCGGTCGAGGTGTTGACGACGTTGTTCAGCGCCACCGTCATCGGCATGGATTCACCGGTGCCGGCATAGGCAGACGCAAACAGGAAGTCGTTCCAGATATTGGTGAACTGGTAGATCACGGTGACGACGATGATCGGCAGCGAGTTCGGCAGCATGATGCGGCGGAAGATCTGGAAGAAGCTGGCGCCATCGACCTGGGCGGCCCTGACCAGCTCGGTCGGAAAGGCCTCGTAGAAATTGCGGAAGAACAGCGTCGTGAAGCCGAGGCCATAGACGACATGGACGAAGACCAGATTGACGGTCGGATTGCCGAAGCCGAAGTTCCAGCCCGTGGCATTCTGCAGCGTCATGCCGAAGCGGCCGAGACTGCCGAGGATCGTTGCCATCGGCAGCAGCACCGACTGGAACGGGATGAAGCAGGCAAACAGCATCAGCCCGAACACCAGCGTGTGGCCGGGAAAGCGCCATTTGGTCAGCACATAACCGTTCAACGCCCCCATGATGGTGGAGATCGCGACAGCCGGCACGACCATCTTGATCGAGTTCCAGAAGTAACCCTTGATGCCGGCGCAGGTGAGCCCGACGCAGGTCTCGCCCCAGGCCTTGATCCAGGGATCGAAGGTCGGCGATTGCGGCAGCGCCAGCATGTTGCCGTTCTGGATCTCGTCCATGGTCTTGAACGAGGTCGTCAGCATGACGAAGAGCGGCATCAGATAGAGGACGGCGAAGACCAGCAGCAGGCCGTAGATGACGGTGCGGCCGATCCAGCGGGTGTTGTTGCTGTTCTGCGAGGTTGCTATCGGAGAGGTCACGCTGCTCATCGCGCCTTCTCCTTCAGTTCGGAATAGAGATAGGGAACGATGATCGCCGAGATCGTCATCAGCATGATGATGGCGCTGGCCGAGCCGACGGCCATCTCGTTGCGCTTGAAAGTGTATTCATACATGAAGTTCGACGGCAGCCAGGCCGAGCCGCCGGGGCCGCCCGAGGTCAGCGCCACCACCAGGTCATAGGACTTGATCGCCATATGGGCGAGCACGATGAAGGCCGACAGGAAGATCGGCCGCAGCAGCGGGATGACGATGCGCCGATAGAGCTGGAATGGCGAGGCGCCGTCGATCTGGGCCGCCTTCATGATCTCGCCGTCGATACCGCGTAAGCCCGCGAGGAACATCGCCATGACGAAGCCCGACGCCTGCCAGACGCCGGCGATGACGACGGTGTAGATGACGAAGTCCTTGTTCTTGATCCAGTCGAAGTGGAAGCTCGTCCAGCCGAAGTGGTGCAGCGTCTGTTCCAGCCCGAGGCCGGGATCGAGGAACCATTTCCAGGCAACGCCTGTCACAATGAAGGACAGCGCCATCGGATAGAGGAAGATGGGTCTCAGCAGTCCCTCGCCGCGGATCTTCTGGTCGAGCAGGATGGCGAGGAAGAGACCAAGCGCCAGGCAGATGCCGATATAGAGGAAGCCGAAGATCGCCATGTTGGTGATCGAGGTGTACCAGGAAGACGGTGGATCGCTCTCGAAGGTCCAGCGCCACAGCCGCTGATAGGCGCGCGCTCCGGTCAGCGCATAGGAGGGGAATGTCTTGGAATTGGTGAACGACAGATAGGCCGTCCAGACGATGAAGCCGTAGACGAAGATGATGGTGATGACGAAGCTCGGCGCCAGCACGATCTTCGGCAGCGCATCCTGCAGCCGGCCCCTCAACGAAATCCCCGTCGATTGCCTCGGCGTCAGAACCGGATCGGTGGTCGCAACGGTGCTCATGGAATGTCATCTCCTGCCTGCATGATCGTCCGGGCAATCGGCCCCGCATGATCATCCGCGCATGATCGCGGAGCCCGAAGCTTCCCCGCAAGCAGGCGGGGAAGCATTTGTCATCACACGTGATCTCAGCGAGCGTCGTCGATCGCCTGGACGAGCTGCTTGACGGCTTCGTCGGAGGTCTTGATCTGGCCGTGGACGAACTTCGAGACGACATCCTTGTAGGCGTTGGCGATCGCCGGAGGAGCGCCGTAGCCTTGCGCCAGCGAGCCGAACAGCGTGCCGCCTTCATTGGCTGCCTTCAGGTCGGCGATGCCCTTCTTGCCGCAAGCGTCGAAGTCGGTATCGGGAACGTCGGTACGCGCCGGCACCGATCCCTTGACGACGTTGAAGGCAGACTGGAAGCTCTTCGACAGCGTTGCCGTTGCCAGCGCCACCTGGGCCGCCTTGCGGTCGTCTGGGACGTTGAACATGCCGAACATGTCGGAGTTGTAGACCACGCTGCCGTCGGTGCCGGGGAAGCGGTAGCACAGGAAGTCGGTATCCGGCGTCTTCTTGGCGGCGACGAATTCGCCCTTGGCCCAGTCGCCCATCACCTGCACCAGCGCGTCACCCTTGATGACCATGGCGGTCGCCAGGTTCCAGTCGCGGCCCGAGAAGTTCGGGTCGACATATTTGATGATCGTGGCGAGGTTATCGAACGACTTCTTCATCGTGTCGGACTTCAGCGATTCCTCGTCGAGGTCGTTGAAGGCCTTCTTGTAGAACTCCGGACCGCCGGTCGACAGCACGATGGAATCGAACATCGTCGCTTCCTGCCAGTTCTGGCCGCCAAGGGCGAGCGGGATCACGCCGGCGGCCTTGGCCTTGTCGAGCAGCGCGATCAGCTCGTCGAAGGTCTTCGGCTGGGTGCCGCCGATCTTGTCCATCACAGCCTTGTTGATCCACAGCCAGTTGACCGAGTGAACGTTGACGGGGGCTGCGACCCACTTGCCGTCATAGACCGAGAACTTCTGCAGCGCTGCCGGAACCGACTTGTCCCAGCCTTCCTTCTTCGCCGTCTCCGTCAAATCGCCCATGACGCCAGCCTGGGCATAATCGAGCACGGTATAGCCCAACATCTGCGAAGCCGTCGGATAGGTGCCGGCCGCAACCATCGCCTTCAGCGCCGTCATCGCCGCATCGCCGCCACCGCCGGCAACCGGAACGTCCTTCCAGGCAAACCCCTCCTTCGAAAGATCCTGCTTCAGAACGTTCAGCGCCGCGGCCTCCCCGCCCGACGTCCACCAGTGCAGCATCTGCACTTCCTTCACGTCGGCGGCGCGTACGGACACGCTAGCGCCGGCCAAAGCCAATGCGATCATTGCGGTCGTGGTCAAAAACCTGTTCATCGAAGAACCTCCCAGTTCAAGTTTGGAAGATGCGGGACCCATTCCCGCACCAATCACCCGCCCTCCTCGAGCGTAGTTCGGCCGCCGGCTAAGCCAGCTTTTCCGTCTGCGGCATCCACCAGCTGGTGCGTTTGCCGATATGCATGTTGAGTGTCTTGGTCTCGGTGTAATCTTCAACCGCATGGCGACCGAGCTCACGGCCGAGGCCGCTTTGCTTGTAACCGCCAAAGGGAAGTTCCGAGGCGCCGTCCATGAAGGTGTTCATCCAGACCGTCCCTGCCCGCACTGACCGGCCGATCGTCAGGCACGTGTCGAAATCGCGGCTCCAGACACCCGCCGACAGGCCGTAGTCGATGGAATTCGCAATCCTGATGGCTTCGGCGGATGTCTCAAATGTCAGGACCGAAAGCACCGGACCAAAAACTTCCTCGCGCGCCACGGCCATATCAGGGGTGACCTCTTCGAGGATCGTCGGCGACATGTACTGCCCCATGCCGAGATCGAGCGTCTCGCCGCCATGTGATACCCGGGCACCGTTGCTCCGCGCACCGGCGACGTATCCTGATATCTTCTCCAGATGCTCAGGCGTGATGATGGCGCCGACCTGCGTCGAAGGGTCGAGCGGGTCACCGACCTTCACTGCCTTCGACAATTCTGCAATCCGCTTGACGACATCGGAAGCGATTGACTTGTGAAGGATCAGCCGCGAGCCGGCATTGCAGCACTCACCGGCATTGAAGTATGCGCCGAAGACCGCGGCATCGATGAACGCATCGAGATCGGCATCCGGAAACACGATCTGCGGGTTCTTCCCACCCAGTTCCAGCGAGACTTTCTTCAGCGTTTGTGCGGCATTCGACATGGTCAGCTTTCCGACGCCGGTCGAGCCGGTGAAGGACACCATGTCGACGTCAGGATGAGACGTCATGACCGCGCCAACCTCGGGTCCCGTACCGGTGACAATGTTGACGACGCCATCCGGAATGTCGGCCTGCTGCAGGATCTCTCCCAGCAGGAGCGTCGATCCTGAGGTCAGTTCCGAGGGCTTGACGACGGTCGTGCAGCCAGCGGCCAAGGCGAATGGCAGCTTCTGGCCGACGATCAGGAACGGAAAGTTCCAAGGCGTGATGATCGACACTACGCCGATCGCTTCGCGCAAGACGACGCCGAGCGTGCCATCGCCGAGCGTGTTGTAGCTTTCACCGTGGAGGTCGCGGGCAAGAGCCGCCGCGTAGCGCCATATGTCAACGGAGCCTGCAATTTCTCCCCGCACCTGCGTGATCGGCTTTCCTGCCTCGATAGCATCGAGAAATGCCAGTTCCTCTGCGCGCGCCGCGATCAGGTCGGCAGCCTTGAGCAGGATGGCGGAACGTTCGGAAGCGGTCATCCGGGGCCACGGCCCGAGGTCGAACGCCTTGCGTGCCGCAGCGATCGCACGTTCGGCGTCCTTCTTGCTGCCGGTCGGAAACCGGCTGACCACGACACCATGGCTCGGCGCGACACGCTCGATCGGATCGGAGGCACCAGCCTCCCATTTGCCATCGATGAGCATCTTGAAATCACGCGCTTTGTGGTCGCTGAGCGCGGTGGGGTTGACGAGAACCGTCATTACCATTCTCCCTTGAACGTTGCCGGGCGCTTCTCGCTGAATGATGCGACGCCCTCCTTCAGATCGCCGGTCTTCGCAGCGAGGATCGAGCCCAGGGCTTCGACCGCGGTTCCGTTGTCTTCGCCGTTCGCCGATGCAATCATCAACTTCGCGATCTCGGTCGCAGCCGGCCCCCTTGCGGCGATCCGCTGCGCATATTCCCGGGCGGCGGCGAGCGCGTTTCCTGTGGGAACGACCGCGTCGACAATCCCGAGCAGGCGTGCCTCCTCGGCGGTGAATATTTCGCCGCCCAACGCCATCCGCCGGACGGCTTGCGCCCCGAACCGGCGCACAAGACGCTGGGTCCCGGACCAGCCCGGCACCATTCCAAGGCCGGTCTCCGGCAGACCGATCTTGATCTGTTCCTCGGCGAGGCGAACGTCCGCAACCCCTGCAAGTTCAAGCCCTCCTCCGAGGGCGTGGCCATTCAGAGCCGCGACCAGCGGTATCCTGAGCGTCGCCAGTCTTTCGAAGATGCGATGGCCGTGCCGAACCCAGAGATGACCGAACTCCTGAGGCAACATTCCGCCCCAGGCCTTGATATCGCCTCCTGCGGAAAAGCCCTTTCCTTCGCCGGTGAGAACGGCAGCGCGCACATTGGCGTTCGCCTCCACCTCGTCGGCCGCGTCAGCCAACGCCTTGAGCATGTCGAGGTCGAGCGCGTTCAGCTTCTCCGGACGAGAAATCGTCAGCGTCGCAACATGTCCATCGACGTCAATTCTGACTGTTCCGCTAGCCATGGAAGCTGCCCTCCAGCGTCCGTGCGCTTTTTTCTGGAAGCGACAGACCGATGTTTGCCTCCCGGAAAAGCGCGGCGTCCATGACCTTCAGCTCGGGCGCGATGACCAGCGGAAACTCCGACTGATCGAGGATGTGGGCCTGGAGATCGACGCCTGGCGCAATCTCGGTGAGGACGACGCCGTCGGGCGTCAGCTTCATCACGCACCGCTCGGTGACATAGGTGATGTCCTGCCCCTGCTCGATCGCGCGCCTGCCGCTGAAGGTGACATGTTCGACCTCGTTCACGAGCTTCTTCAGCTTGCCTTCCTTCTCGATGAGAAGAGCTCCATCGGCGATCGAAAGCTTCGCTCCGGCATTGAACATGCCTGAGAAGACGATCTTCTTCGCCCGCGCCGTGATGTCGACGAAGCCTCCGGCGCCAGCCGTCACATGCGGCCGGAAGGAAAGCTTGGAGACGTTGACCGAACCGTCTTTGCCGATCTCGAGGAAAGACAGCAGCGATGCATCGAAGCCTGCACCCTGGAAATAGGTGAACTGATAGGGAGACGGCATGTAGGCGTCGGCGTTGGAGGCGCAGCCAAAGGCGAAGTCGAGCAGCGGCACGCCACCGACCGCGCCTTGCTCGATGACCCAGGTGACCGCGCCATGGAGCCCTTCCTCCAGCAGAATTCGTGGCACGTTGGCCGATATGCCGAAGCCGAGATTGACGCAGCCTCCCGCCTGAAGTTCCTGCGCGACACGACGCGCAATGACTTTCTGAACATTGAACTCCGGAACGCTGAAACTATCGAGCGGGCGGAAGATCTCCCCGGAAATTGCCGGATCATATTGCGTCTGCGTCGTCTGCTTCTGCTCCGGATCGACGATCACATAATCGACCAGCATTCCAGGCACCCGGACGTCATGGGGTTTCAGTGAGCCTTCCTTGGTGATTCGCTTGACCTGCGCGATGACGATGCCGCCGTTGTTGCGTGCGGCCAGCGCCTGATCGAGGCCGCCGAGATAGGCGCCTTCATGTTCGTATGTCAGGTTGCCGCGCTCGTCGGCGGTGGTGGCGCGGATAATCGCGACCTCCGGAACGATCGAGGGAAAGAACAGCCAGTCGTCGCCCTCGAAGCGCACACGCTTGACCACCGGATGCTCCGACGCCAGGCCGTTCATCGCGCAACCCTGCCGCTCGGGATCGACGAATGTATCGATGCCGATCTTGGTCAGGACACCCGGCCGCTTCGCGGCGGCCTCGCGATGAATATCGAAGAGAATACCCGAGGGAATATTGTAGGCAGGGATTTCGTTGTTGGTGATCATTTGCCAGATCAGCGGCGGGTCTGATGACGACGGGCCTGACGGATAAGAGCCACCGATGATGCGCTTGAGCAGCCCCTTCTTGGCGATATGGTCGACGCCCTTGATGCCGCTCATATCGCCGGCGGCGATGGGATGAAGGGTCGTGATATCACGGGGATGGCCGGTCGCATCGAAACGTTCGCCAATCGCCTTCAGCATGAGGTCCGGGCAACCGAGACCGCTCGAGGACGATACCGTTACAACAGCGCCATCCGGGATCAGCGCGGCTGCTTCGGTCGGGGTGAGATGCTTCTTCATGGGCCTTACTCAGAGTCCTGTTTCGATTTTTACGCTCTTGCGGGCTCCGCAGCTCTCGCGAACAACCAGCCGAACCGCTGTTATCACCGTCTCCGCCTCAGCCTTGCCCGCATTGATCTGTTTGAGAAGCAGCTGCGCGCCGCGGCGCCCAATGCCCTGCGGATCGACCGAAACCGTCGTGAGCGCGGGAACCGCTGCCTGAGCCTCGATGACGTCGTCGAAACCCACGACCGCGAAGTCGGAGCCGGGCTCCAGGCGGCGCGCACGCAATCCGTCGCAAACACCGAAGGCTACGGCATCGTTGAAGCAGACGGCTGCTGAGGGTTTGTCAGCAAGAACGATTGCTTTTCCGATCGCCTCCACCCCGCCGGCTCGCGAAGGCGCCGACGAGATGACAAGTTCTTGCTGACAGTCGAGCCCGGCTGCCTCTATGCCGCTTCGGTAACCGGCAAGGCGGTCATCGAAGACAGCGGTGTCGGGAAAGCCGCCGAGAAAAGCGATGCGCTTGTGACCAAGCTCCGCCAGGTGCTTGACCGCAGACATCATGCCAGCCTGGTTGTCGGAGACGACGGACGAGACTTTGGCGCCAGGCAGGTTTCTGACGACGACCACCACCGGAATTCCTGCGGCGACGAGTGGCTTGAAGTCTGCGGCATCGGTGGCGCGCGCCGGCGACACGATGAGCCCCGAAATGC
Organism: Rhizobium leguminosarum; assembly: GCF_002953715.1. GTDB lineage: Bacteria > Pseudomonadota > Alphaproteobacteria > Rhizobiales > Rhizobiaceae > Rhizobium > Rhizobium leguminosarum_V. Next base: position 1,467,145 of record NZ_CP025012.1, on the reverse strand, counting down.
CATGCTCCCGCATCGATGCGACAACCTCGCGCTGCCTGTCGATGCTCTCGCTGGTGTTCGACAGGAACTGCACAAATCCGGCCGACTGAACGACCATATCGACGCCGACCGCCAGTTCCGCGAAGAAGCTGTTCGTCAGGTCGTTCACGACGACGCCGATGATCCTCGATTTGGCACTGGCTTGGCGAAGATTGGCTGCGCCGCGATTGTAGACGTAGCCCAGCTCGCGCATCACCGCATTGACCTTGGCACGCGTCCCCTCATTGACCAGCGAGGAGCCCTGAAGCACCAGCGAAACCGTCGATTTCGAGACGCCTGCGGCCTTCGCAATGTCAATGACGGTTACCCGCGCCTTTGTCACATCTTCCTCCCGTCGCCACATCGACCGATCGCCTTAAATATTTGGAACGTTCCAATTCTGTCAAGTGAAATTTATACATACTGTTATCCATTAGGAGCATCTGCGGCAAATTTCTACCTCACCGATTGCCGGAATCTCATCCTGTAAATTGGAACGATCTAAAGATGATCATGACTGAGAGGCATCTGTCGATATTTTTCGACCTGCAAAATCGTGCGTGGCGCACGACCGACCGATGCATTGGCAGCAAAAATGTGGAAGATTGAGGCTCGCCCGGTATTTCTTTCGAAGCGATCAATGCGGCGCAATCGGCGGACCTTCTGGTAAAAGCAGGAAGGGTTTCTATTCTGTGTTAACAGACGTTGCGACAAGCCCAGTGGAGACCATGGTGACATGAAATTGCGCGCCGAGCTGAGCCTTCTGCCGCCACGCGAACAGGCGCGGCGCTTGGCAGCCGTCGCCGCGTTTTTGGTCACGCAAATCGAGCACACCGAACCTTACGCGCCCGAAGCAGAGGCCGCCTTGGCGGCAATCCGCAATTGGGGTGGTGGCGGACGCCTGAGTGGCCGAGACTTCACCGATCTCGTCTACAGCGACGATGAGCGCGGGACGCTCTGTCGGCTCTCCGAGGCGGTCGGAAAGCCCAGCGAAGACGGCTGGAATGCGCTGACGACGGCAGTCATGTACGTCGCCTGGCTCGTTTACCAGGAGACCGGCGAGCCCATGCCGAGTGACATCAACGAGGTGGGCGAGGACAGCCTTGATTTTCTGCACGAGCAACTTGCCCAACTCGGCTAAGTGACGCAGAATCGCGGCGCACTTTTGCTGGAATTGCTCTCAAGAAACTCCCGCCGATAGAGATTAGCGAAACTTTATCGTTTCTGACGAATGCTACGGATACGTGCAACGCGCAGATCTGAAGCAGGGCCGGATGATGTCACACTCGTTTGAATCCATTCTGGAGAGCCTGCCTCAGGGCATCGTTCTCCTTGATCCTGCCGGTACGGTGACGGCTTTCAATTCACGCACGCTTGATATTCTCGGCCTTCCGCAAGGAGCCATCCGCAAAGGCATGAATATCGACGGATTGCCGGGCACCGCAGACTGCCGTGCAGTGGCATCCCGGCGGTCGACGGTCGGTGGACGGCCCACGTCTCAGTTTGCCCTTTCCGACGGAGGGATGGTCTCGTTGACCTGCGCCCCATCGAGGGATGGAGGCTGGATACTCAGTTACGAAGACATCTCGACTCTCATTCGGGTCGAAGACAGCCTGACCGAACAACATCGCCGGTTCGACGCAGCCCTCAGCAACATGCCGCATGGGCTGTGCATGTTCGATTCGACCAAGAACTTGATATTGTGCAACGCCTCCTACGCGCGGATGTACAATCTGCCTGACCGTCTGACGCAACCGGGAACGCCGCTTGTCGATATCCTGGCCTATCGCAGCCGGGAGGGAAATGGCCCGGTCGATACCGCTACCTATTTTGACGTGGTCTTTGAGGCGACAGCCCGCGGTGCGCCGGCCAGCCAGAACATCGTCCTGGCCGATGGGCGGGTTATCAAGATCACCCACAATCCGATGCAAAACGGTGGATACGTGGCAACCCACGAGGACGTCACCAAGACAGTTCGACTTGCCGAAGAGCTGCGCCGGCATCACGATCAGCTCGAAGCGACGGTTAAGAGCCGAACGGCGGAAGTCGAGCGGCAGGCGCGGGAACTCGAGCGCATGCTGGCGCAGGAGCGGAACATCAACGAATTGCAGCGGCAATTCGTGGCGATGGCATCCCATGAATTCAGGACCCCGCTTGCAATCATCGACGCTGCTGCCCAGCGGTTGCTGCGAAAAAAGGGGGCGGTCGAGCCCGAATTTCTCAGCGACAAGGTCGATCAAATCCGCGCATCGGTGAACCGGATCGTCGATCTCATGGAGAGCATCCTGTCAGCGGGACGCCTCGATACCGGCAGGATCGATATCAACTACGACGCCTGCGCATTGAGATCATTGATAAAAACCTGTTGTGAGCGGCAGTCGACGATCGCAAAGTCGCACAGCTTTGTGTTGGATATCGATAGGCTGCCGGAGTTCATCGATGCCGATCCCCGCACTTTGGCGCAGGTCTTTACCAACCTGCTTTCCAATGCCGTCAAATACGCGCCTGGGACCTCCGAAATTCGCGTCACGGCATGGGCAGAGACGGGAAACATCAAAGTTTCGATCAGCGATGATGGAGTGGGGATCGATCCAGAAGACGTGCCCCGGCTGTTCCAACGCTATTTTCGTGCCCGGACGTCGACCGGGATTGCCGGAACGGGTATCGGCCTCAACCTGGTGAAGCAGATCGTTGAACTGCATAACGGCTCGATAGAGGTTCGAAGCGCAAGAGGATGCGGATCGACGTTTACCGTAACCCTTCCCATCAAGAGAAGTGGTAACGCTTCCGCGACCAATGACGCTGCCTGATGTTTCAGGATTGCTGTCCTGGATATCTACCCTATCCTTCTTACAATAGAGGAGGATCATGCCATGGCTTTCATTCACACCCCTAATGCATCCGCCAGCGAGAAGACGACGTCGATGTATGCGTCGGCCGAGGCGAATTATGGTTATCTGCCGAACATGTATCGGGCCTTCGGCCATCGGCCGGAGGTGATGGAGAGCTGGGCGGCGCTGCTTTCGAGCATTCGCGGCCATATGAGCTTGCGGCGCTACGAACTGGTGACGCTGGCGGCGGCCAAGGAGCTCAAATCCTCCTATTGCATGCTGGCGCACGGCTCGGTGCTGCTGCGCGAGGGTTTCACCAGCGACGGGCTGACGGCCGTTGTCAACGAGACGGAGAAGGCGCCGATCGATGCCGGCGAGCGCGCGATCATGGCCTTTGCCGCCAAGGTGACGCGCGATGCGACGTCGGTGACGCAGCAGGATATAGACGGCCTGAAGAAACACGGGCTGAGCGATGCCGATGTCTTTGACGTCACGGCTGCGGCAGCGGCCCGGTGTTTCTTCTCGAAAATGCTGGATGCGCTGGGTGCTGCACCCGACCACGCCTATATCGAGCGGCTGGAGCCGAATGTGAGAAAGACGCTCAGCGTCGGCCGGGAGGTCGAGCGGCCTCTGGCGCCGTCACCGTCTCGCGCGCAATGATGCGATGACGGAGGCGCTAGGACGCCTGGTCCTGCGGCCCCTATTCCTGCGGTTTGTCCGCAAAATACCGGATCGCAAACTCGGCGATATTCTGGCTCGACCGATCGGCATCGTCGAGCAGCGAGGGAAACAGCTGCCACTGATGCGGCATGCCCGGCCAGACCTCGGTGGTGACATCCACTCCCGCCTGGCGCGCCTTGTCGGCGAGCCGTAGCGTGTCGTCCAGCAGGACTTCGCCGGATCCGACCTGCAGCAGCAGCGGCGGAAAGCCGGCCATGTCGGCATAGAGCGGTGATGCCTGGGGATCGGTCGGAGACCGGCTGCGGAGATAGGTCTTGCGCAGCGTCTCGATCTCAGCCTTGCCGAGCAGTGGGTCGTTTCCGGCATTTGATGTCATCGAGCCGCCCGTCGCGGCAAGATCGGTGATGGGGCTCAGGGCAATTACGGCCGCCGGCAGTGGTTTCGCCGCCTGCATTTGCCGCAGCACCGTCTCGATCGCGATATTGCCGCCGGCGCCATCTCCGGCGACGATGATGTTCTCGTTGCGATAGCCGTTGTCGAGAAGCCAACGATAGGCCGTCAGCGCGTCGTTGATCTGCGCGGGATAAGCATATTCGGGCATCAGCCGATATTCGACGAGAAGAACGTCGCTGGACGCGGCCTTGGCGAGAGATCCCGCGAGCAGGCTGTGCGTGCGGATCGAGCCGCTGGAAAAGCCGCCGCCATGTACATAGAGGATCACCCTTTGGCCGATCGGATGATGAAGACGAGCGGGCCACATCAACTCGGCATCGACGCCGTCGGCATCGACTTGCCGAACCTGGATGCGCGTCGGCCCCGGCGTCGTCTCCATCAGCGTCCTGAAGGCTGTCCGCCGCTGCTGCAGGCTATCGGCGCCGGCAAAGTGATCTTTCCAGAGGCCGATGAATTTTTCGACCTGCTCGCGCGAGACTTGGCTTTGCGGTCCAATGTCTCGCCCGGCCGCCGCCGAGGCGAGCAGCATCAGTGCAGCCAATGCAGGAAAGAGACCGCTGGGCCGCTTTGGTCTTCTTCGATTGGCAGTTGGCAAAATCCGACGGTTCATCAACCTCTCCCGATGATGCGGGCCATGACGGCTATGGCAGTATCTTTGGCCAGTTCACGCGTCGGAGTCAAAAGGGTGACGGATGCGAATCCCGACCTTTTTACTCGGCTCTCATCGCGTCGATGACTGCTCTGAAGCCCGCCGACATGTGGCGACGGCTCGGATAGTAGAGATAGAGCGGTTCCTCCGGCTGGCACCAGTCGTCCAGCACCTGGATCAGCTCGCCGCTGGCGATCGCCTTTTCCACGCGCGGCTCCCAGATATAAGCAAGGCCGACACCGCCGAGTGCCGCCTGCATCATCAGTTCGTGGTCGTCGAGCGACAGCGGTCCGGTCGGCTGAAAGCTGACGGTCTGGCCATCCTTCTCGAACTCCCAGGCATAGCGCGCACCCGACGGAAACATGTTCTGAATACAGAGATGGCGCTTGAGTTCGTGGGGTATCGTCGGCTTCGGCCGGGTCTCGAAATAGGCGGGCGAACCGACGACGACCAAGCGGATGCGCGGCTTGATGCGCAGCGCGATCATGCCTTCCGTTACGCGCTCGCCGAAGCGGATGCCGGCATCGAAGCCCTCCTCGACGATATCGACCAGCCTGTCAGTCGCGTTGATCTCCAACTGCAAATGGGGATTGCTTTTGAGCAACGGGCCGATGATGCGGCCGATGACGAAGGGGCCGATCGAATTCGGCACGTTGATCCGCACCTTGCCGAACGGGGTGTCGCGGTAGCGGTTCAGGGCATCGAGCGCTGCTGCCATCTCGCCGAAGGCCGGATCGAGATGCGAGACCAGGAGTTCGCCGGCCTCGGTCAGTGAAACGCTGCGCGTCGTGCGGTTGAGCAGGCGAATGCCGATCCGGTCTTCGAGATTGAGCACGGCATGACTGATTGCGGAAGCGGTGACGCCCCGCTCCTCGCCCGCCTTGCGGAAGCTCTTATGCCGCGCGACAGCCGCGAAGGCCGCAAGTTCGGACAGTTCGGTGGCTCGCATTGCTGAAATTCACTCATCATAGTTTCAAAAATAACAAATCTTATACAGCAACGGATTTTCGGTCAAATTCAACTCGTCAGCAGAGAGATGCGACGCCAACGAACAGTTATCGAGAGGAATTCGTCATGAAAGTCTGGTTCATCACTGGTGCATCCCGCGGCTTCGGCGCGCTGATGACCAAGGAAGCCCTTGCATCAGGCGATGCCGTCATCGCCACCGCCCGCAACCCGAAGACCGTGACCGAGCAGTTCGGTGATCATCCGAACCTGCTTGCCGTCACCCTCGACGTCACCAGCGAGACCCAGGCGAAAGACGCTGCGGCTGCCGGCATCGCCCGCTTTGGCCGCATCGATGTTCTCGCCAACAATGCCGGCTACGGCCTGCTCGGCGCTGTCGAGGAAGCCACTGCCGAAGAGATCGAAAGGCTCTATGCCACGAACGTCTTCGGGCTCCTGAAGGTGACGCGTGCCGTGCTGCCCTATATGCGCCGCCAGCGCTCCGGCCATATCCTGAACTTTTCCTCGATCGGCGGTTACTTCGGCTATCCCGGCTGGGGCGTCTACGGCTCGACGAAGTTCGCTGTCGAAGGCTTGTCCGAATCGATGGCCGCCGAACTCGAACCTTTCGGCATCAAGGTGACGATCGTCGAGCCCGGCTTCTTCCGCACCGACTTCCTCGCCGACACGTCGCTGGCGATCAGCCCGGCCTCCATCGCCGATTACGAAGGCACGCCGGCCGGCAACATGCGCAGTTTCGCCGCCGACTCCAACCATGCGCAGCCCGGCAATCCCACCAGGCTCGCCACCGGCATCATGACGATGGTCAACTCGGCCAATCCGCCGCTGCGGATGCCGTTCGGCAGCGACACGGTGGCCGTCATCGAGCAGCAGCATGCCAGCGTCGAAAAGGAACTTGCCGCCTGGCGCGAACTCGCGCTGTCCACGGATTTTCCAAGCGATGCAACGGCCTTGGCCTGAAAGGCATTGCCCGCCGCATCCCAGATCTCGGGATGTGGCGGCAGCGCCGCTCTGACCGCAGGAAAACGCATGATGCGGCAAATTAGCATTCGCCTCACGTCTGGAATGGCCTAGATCTAGGTTCGATCACCACCATGAAGAGGCGAGCATGTCCATCAAGTCCATCTGCATCTATGGCGCTGGCGCACTCGGCGGCGCTATCGCCGTCAAGCTTGCAAGCCAAGCCGGAAACGACGCCACCATCTCCGTCGTCGCGCGTGGAGCCCATCTCGACGCCATCCGCGACAATGGTCTCAGCCTGCGCGAAGCCGATGCGGAAAGGCCGGTCAAAGCCCGCCTCACCGCGACCGACGATCCCAAGGCATTGCCGCCGCAGGATCTCGTCATCACCGGCCTCAAGGGGCATCAGCTGTCACCCGCTGCCGAAGGCATTGCACACCTCCTCAAGGAAGGTACCCGCGTCGTGATGATCCTTAACGGCATCCCGTGGTGGTATTTTCACCGCGATAGCCAGAGCCGGCATGCCGAGCTGCAGTTCGACGAGCTCGATCCCGGCGGCAGGCTTTGGCGGCTGATCGGGCCGGAACGGGTCATCGGCTGCGTCGCTTATCAAGGTGCAGAGGTGATCAATCCCGGTGAGATCCAGCTTGCCAACAACGGCCGCTTCGTGCTCGGCGAGCCCTCGGGCGAGATCTCGCCCGATCTCGAGGCGATCGCCGCGGTACTGATCGACGCCGGCCTCAACATCACGACGACGCCTGTTATCCGCGACGAGATCTGGAGCAAGCTGATGGGCAATACCGCCTTCAACCCGATCAGCGCGCTGACCAGGGCGCTGATGACCGACATCATGGCAGATCCGGCACTTTCGACCACAGTCGGCAAGGTGATGAACGAGGTCCGCGCCGTCGGCGAGGCCTTGGGCGCGCGTTTCAGCATGACCGTCGAGCAGCGGCTCGAACAATCGCGCCATATCGGCGCCGTACGCACATCGATGCTGCAGGATCTGATCGGCGGCAAGGCGCTCGAAATCACGCCGCTGGTCGGCATGGTGGTGGCGCTCGGACGCCTGAGCGCCGTGCCGACGCCGGTCTCGGAAACGATCCTGGCGCTGGTGACGCAATTGGATCGGGAAAACCAGCGCGGCAGCTGATCGCAGAGGGAAAGGCACCCGGGAAAGCCCGGCCGTCTTCACTTACTTTCCGACCTGCTCGGCCCAGTTCGGCGCCTTGCCGCCGCCATCGAGGAAGGTCATTGCCATATTCGCCATAAGGGGCGAGGCGAAAGTCTCGTAATGGGTGAGATCCGGCAGGATCGCCAGCCGGTTCTTCGACATGTTTTCCCGCATCCAGCCCGCATCGCGCAGACCGCCACCGAGCTTGTGGTAGAAGTCGATCATATGCTCGGGCCGGATCATGTCGGCATCGCCATAGATCAGCATAACCGGCATGGTGAGCTTGGCGAGGGCATCGCTATAGTCGATAGGTTCGCGCATCAGTGCGCCCATGGCGTCGAGCAGCTTCGGAAATTCGGAAACGTCAGGCGCCACCGCCTTGTAGGAGAGGAACATCGGCGTGTCCTTCATCATGTCGGCCATACCGGCGCCGACGGCCGCCTGCTGCGGCAGCATCTCCGGGAAGAAGCCGTTCTGCGCATAGGGCGCCGACAGTATCACCAGCCGGCGCACCCGGTCGGGCGCGTTCGCCGCCATGTTCAAAGCCACCCCGCCGCCGAAGGAATAGCCGAAGACGTCGACCCTGTCGTAGCCGAGCTCCTTTACCAGGATCGCAAGGTCGGCGCCGATGGCCGGAAGCTCGATCGGCCGCTTGCCGAGCGGGGTGCGGCCATGGCCCTGCAGATCGACGGCGATCACCTGCCGGTGGTCGGTGAAAACAGGCATGACCGGCGCGAACATCTCGATCTGCCCGAGGCCGCCGTGAAGCAGCAGCAGCGGTTCGCCCTCTCCACGGATCTCGTAATAATAATCGATGCCGTTGACCGGCACGCTTCCCTTCCTGACGATCGGCACTACGGCCTTGTTGTCCTCATTCGCCGGCGTGCCACCGTCAGCACCTGATATATCGGGCGCGGCGAGGAATGCAGCCGCCGTTGCGATCATCGAAATCAGCGTCATTTTCGACATGTCCTTGCTCCGTGTTTGCGTCGATACCGCAAGGACGGCGGCGATCATGTCTTTCCGACATCACGCTTCGAAATTTCTAGCATCGGCCTTTATGCCATTCCTATATTTTCGTGCCCCGCTCCGAATGGATTTCCTATCGCCCGCAGCAGTAGACTTTCGCCATCACCGCAAAGGTCAAATGCCATGCGAGATGTCAGGTCCTCCGGTTTTCAGTTCCCTCGCCCACACAGGATCACCCGCGGCAGTAAGCAGATCCGCGATAAGCGCACCGCCCAGGCGCTACTCGTCTTTGGCGTGGTGCTCGCCTGCGTCGAACTCTACGTCATTTTCGGCGTGCTCTGAGGCGGAGCGCGAAGACGTGAGCTGAAAGGCCGAGTTCCAACTTTTCCTTAAGCGACATACTGGTAAAATCACGTCGCAGAGACTTCAGACGCCACGAGACCGATGAAACCGAATTTCCGCTTCACCCATTACGATCTCAAGGAACAACGCGCCGGAACGATTATCGAGGTGTCGTTGAATGCGGTGAACAATGTCCGCCTGATGACGGCGCCGAATTTCCAGCGGTTTACCGAGGTTCTCGATTTCAAATATATCGGCGGCGTGGCGCGCAAATCGCCGATCAAGATCGCCGTTCCGGAAAGCGGCCACTGGCATGTCATCGTCGATATGGAAGGTCATCACGGGCTTGCGGAATCGTCCGTCAAGGTGATCGCCGCGCCGGCAAATCAGAAGACGCCGCGCGCTTCCTGAGGTTCGCCAGGTTTCAGCGCGGATTACGCTCCTTGCGAAGTTTTGCCCACCATTCCAGCCGCTTGCGAATATCGCGCTCGAAGCCGCGTTCCGGCGGATCGTAGAAGATCTGGCGTCCCATCTTCTCCGGGAAATAATCCTGGCCGGAAAAGGCATCCGGCTCATCGTGGTCGTAGCGATAGCCGTCGCCGTACCCCTCGCCCTTCATCAGCTTGGTCGGCGCATTGAGGATATGCTTCGGCGGTAGCAACGAACCGTTCTGCTTTGCCGCCTGGCTTGCCGCCTTGAAGGCGGTGTAGAGGGCATTCGATTTCGGCGCGGTGGCGAGATAGACGCAGGCCTGGGCCAGCGCCAGTTCGCCTTCCGGCGAGCCGAGATACTCATAGGCATCCTTGGCGGCATTGCAGATCACCAGCGCCTGCGGATCGGCAAGACCGATATCCTCCACCGCCATGCGCACCAGCCGCCGGCCGAGGTAGAGCGGATCCTCGCCAGCATCGAACATACGGGCGAGATAGTAAAGCGCGGCATCGGGATCCGAGCCGCGTACGGATTTATGCAGCGCCGAGATCAGATTGTAGTGGCCATCCTGCGCCTTGTCGTAGACCGGGGCCCGGCGCTGGACGATGCGCGTCAGGCCTTCCGTGTCGAAGCTCTCGCCTTCGCGCGCCGCGCGCCAGACTTCTTCGGCGAGCGTCAGCACCGCGCGGCCGTCGCCGTCGGCCATGCGGATCAGGCTGACGCGGGCATCCTCCGTCAGCGGCAGCGGCTTCTGCTCGATCGCCTCGGCACGCTTCAGTAGTTCCTCGAGGCTCTCCTCGTCATGCGACTTGAAGGTGAGCACACGGGCCCGCGACAGCAGAGCGGCGTTGAGCTCGAAGGATGGGTTCTCGGTGGTGGCGCCGACGAGGATGACGGTGCCATCCTCCATGACGGGCAGGAAACTGTCCTGCTGGGCACGGTTGAAACGATGGATCTCATCGACGAAGAGCAGCGTCTGACGGCCGTCCATGCGCCGCAAACGGGCTGTCTCGAACACCTTCTTCAGATCGGCGACGCCGGAGAAGATCGCCGATATCTGCTCGAAGGCCAGGCCCGCCTCGCCCGAAAGCAGCCGTGCCACCGTCGTCTTGCCGGTGCCGGGCGGACCCCAGAAGATCATCGAGCCGAGCGAGCCGCTTTCGATCATCCTCTTCAGCACGCCATCCTCACCGGTCAGGTGTTCCTGACCGGTGACATCGGCAAGCGTCTTCGGCCGCAGCCGGTCGGCAAGCGGCCGCCTGGCGGCTACCTCCTCCGGAACACGCGGCGCGAAGAGATCGTTGCTCATCGGAAAAATTGCCGGATGCGCTGGCCGTTGCGCTCTATCTCGACCCGCCAGAGGCCGGGGTCGCTATCGGCGATCTCGGACAGTTCGCTGGTCGACTTCACATCCGTGCCATTGATCGAAACGATGATATCCTTCGGTTCGAAACCGAGACGGGCGGCAGGCGAATCGTCCTTCACCTCGGATACGACGACGCCTGCCGATTCCGGTGGCATGCGCAGCTCGTCGGCGACCCGCGGCGATAGGTTCTCGACGACGGCGCCGGTAAACGGCGTGTGCCCGCCGATCGTGCGCTGGTCGCGCGGCGAGGTTTCCGGTGCGCGGGCAAGCACCAGCGGCAATTGCTCCTCGCGGCCGTTCTCGATGACGGTGAGCTTGACCGAATTGCCGAGACCGGCCGTCGTCAACCGGTAGAGCAGCGCATCCGGATGCTCGACGGAAATGCCGTCGACGGCGGTGACGATCTCGCCGGCCTTCAGCCCGGCCTTGGCCGCCGGCCCGCCTTCCGAGACCTTGACGACGAGCGCGCCGCGGGCCTTGTGCAACCCCAGCGCCTCGGCCACCTCCGAGGTCACGGCATCGAAGCTCGCGCCGACATAGGGCCGTTCGAAGGATTTGACGCCGGCATCGGCAGAGGTGAGGAAGACCTTGACCAGATTGGCAGGGATGGCGAAACCGATACCGTTCGAGCCGCCGCCGCGCGAGAAGATCGCCGTGTTGATGCCGATCAGTTCGCCCTTCATGTTCATCAAGGCGCCGCCGGAATTGCCGGGATTGATCGAGGCATCAGTCTGGATGAAGAAGCCGAATTCGTTCCTGACCACCTGGTTGCGGGCAAGTGCTGAGACGATGCCGCTCGTCACCGTCTGGCCGACGCCGAAGGGATTGCCGACCGCCAGCACGAGATCGCCGACCTCGACCGCATCGGAATTGCCGATCGGCAGCGTCGGGAAGCTCTCCTTGGTATCGATCTTCAGCACGGCAAGATCGACGCGATCATCGCGCAGCACCACCTTGCAGGGGAATTCGCGGCCATCCGACAGCGCAATCTTGATGTCATCGGCGCCTTCGACGACGTGATTGTTGGTCACGACAGTGCCGTTCGCCTCAACGATGACGCCGGAACCGAGCGAGGACTGCTTTTCCGAACGGTTCGGCATCTGCTGGCCGAAAAACTGCTCGAAGAAAGGGTCGCCTGCAAAGGGCGACTGCCGCTGAACGATCTTTTCCGCATAGACGTTGACGACGGCGCCTGACGTCTGTTTGACGAGCGGCGCGAAAGAGAGCTGCATCTGCATCTGGCTCTCGGGTACGGTCTTTGCCGTCTGCGCATGGGCCGCAGCCGGCAGAACGAGCATGAGAGCGAATAGCGAGACGGAGGCGCGCTTGAACAGGCCTTGCATGGGTATCCCTTTTGAATCCTCTTGAGGAACGTTTTAGAGCATGATGCCGAAAAGTGTGAGCGGTTTTCGGACGACATCATGCTCTAACTCTTTAATGTAGAACAGGATTCAGATTTCAGGCCAAACGGGCCTAAAATCATCCTGTTCTGCGGCCCGGCGCTAGAAAGGAAAGAGGGCGGAAGCATGGAAGAACAAGGCAAGGGGACGTCTTGGAAACCGGTTGAAGTCATTATGAATTTGATTCAGGAAGATTGGCCATGCAACTGATATCAAAAGCCAAAACCTGGGCGAAGTCACTGAGGCGTGACATCGTGGCCCTATGGCTTGCAGCCCGCGATCCCCGCGTGCCGTGGCATGCCAAAGCGGTGGCCGGCGCCGTTGCCGCCTACGCGCTGTCGCCCATCGATCTCATCCCCGATTTCATCCCCATCCTCGGCTATCTCGACGATCTCCTCATCGTGCCGCTCGGCATCATGCTGGCGATCCGCCTCGTTCCGGCAGAGGTGATGAACGGGCTTCGGACGGAGGCGACAAGACGCATCGAGCGTCCCTCCAGCCGGGTCGGACTGATCTTCATCCTTGCCGTCTGGCTCATCTGCATCATCTTCCTGGCTCTGGCACTGCGGAAGCTAGCCTGACCGGCAGCAATAGGAACATGTGAATGATCACGACAAGAACGACGACAGCGGCCCTCGGCTTTGCGATCCTGCTCATTGGATCGCACCTGGCACAGGCAGCAAGCTTCGATTGCGATGCTAAGGAATTGAAGCCGGATGAAAAAGCGATCTGCGACAACCGCGCGCTCAACGATGCCGACGTGAAGATGGTGACGACCTTCGAGCTGCTCTCCGGTCTGCTGGCGATGGGCTCGCGTGGAACATTGCAGGACGAACAGACAACCTGGCTGAAGAAACGGCAGGAATGCGGGGCGGATGCGGCCTGCATCAAGGCTGCCTATGACGAGCGGCTGAAGCAGCTCGGCGAGACCTATAAAAACATCAACCGGCCACTCTAGAACAGGATGATTTTAGGCCGGGTCGGCCTAAAATCTGAATCCTGTTCTACATTATAGAGTGAGAGCATGATGTCGTCCGAAAACCGCTCACACTTTTCGGCATCATGCTCTGAAGCGACCGGTCGGTAGAGCCGCTGACTCTTCATCAGCGGGTCGTAGGCTGAAGCTGCTCAGCGGGCGTTCAGATCGCGCACGGCGCCGCGATCGGCGCTCGTTGCAAAGGCCGCGTAGGCCTTCAGGGCGGTCGTGACGTTGCGCTTGCGCACTTCTGTGGGATACCAGCCCTTGGCGTCCTGCTCGGCGCGGCGTGCGGCGAGTTCGGTCTCGCTGACACGCAGGCTGATGGTGCGGTTGGGGATGTCGATGTCGATCATGTCACCTTCGCGCACCAGGCCGATCGTGCCGCCATTTGCCGCTTCCGGCGAGGCATGGCCGATCGAGAGGCCGGAGGTGCCGCCGGAGAAGCGGCCGTCGGTGATCAGCGCGCAGGCCTTGCCGAGGCCCTTCGACTTCAAATAGCTGGTCGGATAGAGCATTTCCTGCATGCCCGGGCCGCCCTTCGGGCCTTCGTAGCGGATGACGACGACGTCGCCGGCCTTCACCTCGTTGGCAAGGATCGCCTTGACGGAGGCATCCTGGCTTTCGAAGACGCGGGCGGGGCCGGAGAATTTCAGGATCGATTCATCGACGCCGGCGGTCTTGACGATGCAGCCGTCGATCGCAAGGTTGCCCTTGAGCACGGCAAGACCACCATCCTTGGAGAAGGGATGTTCGACCGAGCGGATAACGCCGTTCTCACGGTCGGTGTCGAGTTCGTCCCAGCGGGCTTCCTGGCTGAAGGCGACCTGGGTTGGGATGCCGCCAGGAGCGGCACGATAGAAGTTGCGAACGGTCTCGCTGTTGGTGCGGGTGATATCCCAGCGATCGATCGCGTCGCCCAGCGTCTCGGCATGAACGGTCGGGCAATCGCGATTCAGCAGGCCACCCTTGTCGAGTTCGCCGAGGATCGACATGATGCCGCCGGCGCGGTGGACGTCTTCCATGTGGACATCGCTCTTGGCGGGGGCGACCTTCGACAGGCACGGCACCCGGCGCGACAGCGCGTCGATATCGGCCATGGTGAAATCGATCTCGCCTTCATGGGCGGCGGCAAGAATGTGCAGGACCGTATTGGTCGAGCCGCCCATGGCGATATCGAGCGTCATGGCATTCTCGAAGGCCTGCTTGGAGGCAATGGTGCGCGGCAGCGCCTTGACGTCATCCTGCTCGTAATAACGGCGGGCGAGATCGACGATCAGATGACCGGCCTCGACGAAAAGCCGCTTGCGGTCGAGATGGGTGGCAAGCGTCGAGCCGTTGCCGGGCAGCGACAGGCCGAGCGCTTCCGTCAGGCAGTTCATCGAATTGGCGGTGAACATGCCGGAGCAGGAGCCGCAGGTCGGACAGGCCGAGCGTTCGATGGTCTGGACGTCCTCGTCACTGATCTTGTCATCGGCTGCGGCGACCATGGCATCGACGAGGTCGAGCGCATGCGTCTTGCCGTGCAGCACGACCTTGCCGGCTTCCATCGGACCTCCCGAGACGAAGACGGTCGGGATATTGAGGCGCAGCGACGCCATCAGCATGCCGGGGGTGATCTTGTCGCAGTTGGAGATGCAAACCATGGCGTCGGCGCAATGGGCATTGACCATGTATTCGACGCTGTCGGCGATCAGTTCGCGCGAGGGCAGCGAATAAAGCATGCCGTCATGGCCCATGGCGATGCCGTCATCGACGGCGATCGTGTTGAATTCCTTGGCGACACCGCCGGCTGCCTCGATTTCGCGAGCAACGAGCTGGCCAAGGTCCTTCAGATGCACGTGGCCGGGCACGAACTGGGTGAAGGAATTCACCACCGCGATGATCGGCTTGCCGAAATCCGAATCCTTCATGCCCGTGGCGCGCCAAAGGCCGCGGGCGCCCGCCATGTTGCGGCCATGGGTCGTGGTTCTCGAACGGTAAGCTGGCATCGGTGTCTTCCTCAACGTGTCGGAATTATCAGGCAAAGCCGGGCGGCATGGAGCCTGCGGGCCGGGCAAACGCTGCTTTTTGGAATTGTCCTAATCCAATCGACGGGGGCTGTCACTACCGCGAAGGCCAAATCCGGTACGCATGGGCCAAGCCCCATGAGGCCCATAGATCATATACGGTACGGCGCGACGTTTCGTTACAGCCTATTCCATCACGGCCGAACACAAAAAATTGGCTTCACGTCTGTAATATTCAAGGCTTAGACACTCATCCGAACATGCGGGCGGTTCGATTAAAGACTATATTGCAGAAATCCGCCGAGGAGATTTCGACATGCCAACCTATCGCCCACCGAAGATCGCGTCATCAGAGATCACGCCACGCCAGATCTATGTGCGCCGTCGTGAATTCCTCGGCGCGGCAGCACTTGGCGCCATGGCACTCTACAGCGCCGGCAAGGCGAGTGCTGCGGCCCTCTCCGCCGTTGAGAGCAAATACAAGGTCGACGAGAAACCGACGCCAATCAAGGACGTCACGACCTACAATAATTTCTATGAGTTTGGCCTCGACAAGGGCGATCCCGCAGCTCTTTCCGGCGATTTCAAGCCGCTGCCCTGGACGATCAAGGTCGACGGCATGGTCAACAAGCCAGGTACCTTCGACCTCGAGGCGCTGATGAAGGAATTCCCGATCGAGGAGCGCACCTATCGGATGCGCTGCGTCGAGGCCTGGTCGATGGTCATCCCCTGGGACGGCTTTCCGCTGGCATCGCTGCTCGACAAGGTCGAGCCACTCGGCAGCGCCAAATACGTCGCCTTCGAAACCGTGGTGCGGCCAGAGGAGATGCCTGGGCAGAAGGGCTTCTTCCAGTCGCTCGACTGGCCCTATGTCGAGGGTCTGCGCCTGGATGAGGCGCGCCATCCGCTGACGCTGCTGGCCGTCGGGCTCTATGGCGAAACGCTGCCGAACCAGAACGGCGCGCCGATCCGCCTCGTCGTGCCGTGGAAATACGGTTTCAAGGGCATCAAGTCGATCGTCAGGATCACGCTCACCGAT
Source organism: Rhizobium leguminosarum (assembly GCF_002953715.1). Taxonomy (GTDB): domain Bacteria; phylum Pseudomonadota; class Alphaproteobacteria; order Rhizobiales; family Rhizobiaceae; genus Rhizobium; species Rhizobium leguminosarum_V. The sequence continues at coordinate 1,450,880 of NZ_CP025012.1, read as the reverse complement.
CAGCAACCGAAGAATACCTGGCAGGTCACCAACGCGCAGGAGTATGGCTTCTACGCCAACGTCAACCCTGAGGTCGACCATCCGCGCTGGAGCCAGGCCAGCGAACGGCGTATCGGCGAGAGCGGCTTCTTCGGCGCGAGCCGCCATCCCACCCTGCCCTTCAACGGCTATGCCGACGAAGTTGCAAGCCTTTATGCCGGCATGGACCTGAAGGCGAATTTCTGATGGCGGAACTGTCGCTCGCCATCCCGAAGCGCTGGCAACCCGCCTCGGTCTGGCTGCTTTATGTCGTCGGGCTCTTGCCTGCGGCCTGGACGTTCTATCTCGGCGCGACCGATCAGCTCGGCGCCGATCCGGTCAAGACTTTCGAGCTTTTCCTTGGGCTCTGGACGATCCGTTTCCTGATCGCAACGCTCGCCGTTTCCCCTGCCCGTGAGCTCTTCGGCTGGAACTATCTGCGCTATCGCCGGGCGCTTGGCCTGCTGACCTTCTATTACGCGCTGATGCATTTCACCGTCTACATGGTGCTCGACCAGGCGATGGATATTTCCGCCGTCATCAACGACGTGTTGAAGCGCCCCTTCATCATGTTCGGCATGGCCGGGCTTGCGATGCTCATCCCGCTGGCGGTGACATCCAACAATCTCTCGATCCGCCGCCTCGGCAAGAACTGGATCTGGCTGCACCGCCTCGTCTACATCATCGCCGCCTGCGGGGCGTTGCACTTCGCGCTCTCGACCAAGATCCTCGACCTCGAGCAATATATCTATGTCGGGCTGATCATCGCGCTCATCCTCTATCGCTCCTATCGGCCGATCGCACGCAACAGGCAGAAGGGCAAAGGACGGACGCGCAATCGCGCAGTAGCGTCTGTTTCGTGAGACGGCAGGTTTAGCGCATAACCCCGAAAATCGGAATCGATTTTCGGAAAGGATTATGCGCAGATTCAAAGTGATAGAGCGTCCTTAGCGCGTCTGAAAAGACGCGCGGCGCTCTAGCGGCGAGGACGCAACGCAGTCCGGCGTGCCGGATCGAAGGCGCAGGCCGCAGCTATGCCGATTGCATAAGCCAGCATGTTCCAAAGCGAAAACACGCGCCCAAGCAGCAGGGCGCCTGCCGTGGTCAGCCGAAACGCGTCGAGCCAGGGCGTGTGATAGAGCCGGAACAATTCCACTGAGATCGCTATGAACAGCGCCGTGACAGCAATTGCTACCGGCCGTGACCTTACGACAAAGAGCGCCACGAGCAGATAGACCATCGCTCCCCAGAGTGCCGATCCACCATATTTGACGACGATGAAGGGCAGATCGGCTGCATAGCCAAACCGGCGGAGCACCAGCCCGAGAACGATGACGAGAAACAGGGCGGCGAGACGAAGGAACTGCGGAGAGCGAGCCTGAATGATTTTGCGCAATGGAGCCGGTCCCGTCACCATATCAGAAACAAAAACAGCCGGGCTTTGCAGCCCGGCTGTTCTGTTTCCGCCGAAGCAGAAGACTTAAGCGGCGACGGCCTGCTCTTCAGCGGCGACGCGGGCCTTGTCGGCTGCGCCCTTGGCATAGGCATCGCGGTCAACGAATTCGATCACAGCCATGGCGGCATTGTCGCCCTGGCGGAAGCCGGCCTTCATGATGCGCAGGTAGCCGCCGTTGCGGGTGGCGTAGCGCGTTGCGATCGTGTCGAACAGCTTCGAGACGACAGCGGCATCGCGGATCTGCGAGATCGCCTGACGGCGAGCGTGCAGGTCGCCGCGCTTGCCGAGGGTGACGAGCTTCTCGACGATCGGACGGATTTCCTTGGCCTTCGGCAGGGTCGTGACGATCTGCTCGTGGGTAATCAGCGAAGCCGCCATGTTGGCGAACATCGCCTTGCGGTGGCTTGCAGTTCTATTCAGCTTGCGGCCGGCTTTACCATGGCGCATTGCTATTCTCCTTTAATGCAGGTGCCCTTACGCTAAGTGGGCCTGCCGTTTCCTGGCACATGCAGGCGATCGGCCTGCTGTTTGACGGGGAAAGGCAGCCGAAAGAGCCTGCCTTTTGTTTTCTCAGTATTGGTCTTCGTAACGCTTGGCGAGATCTTCGATGTTCTCGGGTGGCCATGCCGGCACTTCCATGCCGAGGTGCAGGCCCATGGAAGCGAGAACTTCCTTGATTTCGTTCAGCGACTTGCGACCAAAATTCGGTGTGCGGAGCATTTCTGCTTCGGTCTTCTGAATGAGATCGCCGATGTAGACGATGTTGTCGTTCTTCAGGCAGTTTGCCGAACGGACCGACAGTTCGAGTTCGTCCACTTTCTTCAGGAGAGCCGGGTTGAAAGCGAGTTCGGTGACTGCTTCCTCTTCGGTTTCCTTCTGCGGCTCGTCGAAGTTGACGAAGACGCCAAGCTGATCCTGGAGGATGCGCGCCGCAAAAGCGACGGCGTCTTCGCCGGTGATCGAACCATCGGTTTCGATGGTCATGTTCAGCTTGTCGTAGTCGAGAACCTGTCCTTCGCGGGTATTTTCAACCTTGTAGGACACCTTCTTGACCGGCGAATAGAGGCTGTCGACCGGGATGAGACCGATCGGAGCATCTTCCGCACGATTGCGTTCGGCCGGAACGTACCCCTTGCCGTTGTTGACGGTGAATTCCATGCGGATCTCGGCGCCCTCGTCGAGCGTGCAGATGACATGCTCGGGGTTGAGGATTTCGATATCGCCGACCGTCTGAATGTCGCCAGCCGTGACAACGCCCGGGCCCTGCTTACGCACGACCATGCGTTTCGCATCGTCGCCATCCATCTTGATGGCGATTTCCTTGATGTTGAGCACGATGTCCGTCACGTCTTCGCGGACGCCCGGAATCGAGGAGAATTCATGCAGCACGCCGTCGATCTGCACCGCCGTGACGGCAGCACCGCGCAGCGAGGAGAGCAGAACGCGGCGAAGCGCGTTGCCGAGGGTGAGGCCGAAACCGCGTTCCAGCGGTTCGGCAACAAGCGTCGCCCTGGTGCGCGAGCTCGAAGAGAACTCCACCTTGTTCGGCTTGATCAGTTCCTGCCAGTTCTTCTGAATCATGAGTTTGCCTTCCGTTCGTTGCCACCATCCAATCGTGGCAACCGAGCTTGAAAACCACCGGGAGCGCGAAGGCGCTCACCGGTGACGAGAGCGATGATCAGACGCGGCGCTTCTTGCGCGGACGGCAGCCATTGTGCGGGATCGGGGTCACGTCGCGGATGGACGTGATCATGAAACCTGCAGCCTGGAGCGCGCGCAGAGCCGATTCACGACCCGAACCCGGACCGCAAACTTCGACTTCCAGCGACTTCATGCCGTGCTCCTGGGCCTTCTTGGCGCAGTCTTCGGCAGCGATCTGGGCGGCGAACGGGGTCGACTTGCGCGAGCCCTTGAAGCCCTTGGCGCCAGCCGACGACCAGGCGATCGCATTGCCCTGCGCGTCGGTGATGGTGATCATCGTGTTGTTGAAGGTCGAGTTGACGTGAGCGACACCCGACGAGATGTTCTTGCGCTCGCGACGGCGAACGCGGACGGCTTCCTTAGCCATGGTATTCCTTTCGTTGATCTCTTCACCGCCGTAATGCCAGCGGCTACACCGGAACGGCGCCTATATGGTCCCGCTCCAAACTCAAAAGAGGCCGGCGCAGACCGCCAGCCTCCCCACCCCGGTTTCCCGGAAATTACTTCTTCTTACCAGCGATTGCCTTTGCCGGACCCTTGCGGGTGCGGGCATTGGTGTGCGTGCGCTGACCGCGAACCGGAAGGCCGCGGCGATGACGCAGGCCGCGGTAGCAGCCGAGGTCCATCAGACGCTTGATGTTCATCGCGGTATCACGACGAAGATCGCCTTCGACCTGATAGTCGCGGTCGATGGCTTCGCGGATCTGAAGGACTTCTGCGTCCGTCAGCTGATGCACACGACGTTCGGCCGGGATACCGACCTTTTCGACGATTTCCTGTGCGAATTTCGGACCGATCCCGTGAATGTAGGTCAGCGCGATAACAACGCGCTTCGCAGTCGGGATGTTGACGCCAGCGATACGTGCCACGCCTGTTCTCCTTGCATTCCAGTTGCCATCCGGCAAGTGGGCTTCGTTATGCGGCTCTTGAGAACCGCCCGTTCAGATTTACGTCCGTAACATGTCAAAACGACCGCACCCGGACTTCCCTGGGAAATCCGCGCCGATCGCATGGAATGTCGCGAGTTGGCGCGGTGTTTAGCGGAATCACTGCTGAAAAGCAACCGTTCCGCCAAGTTTATTTTCAAAGCCTTAAAGCTTGGAAAGAATGCTTTCGACCTCGGCCGTCACCTGATCGATCTCTGCCATACCGTCCACGGACTTGAGTTTGCCCTTGGCGTGGTAATAGCCGATCAGCGGCGAGGTTTCCTTGTAGTAGACCTCGAGACGCTTGATCATGGTCTCGGCGTTGTCATCAGGACGGCGTTTGAAGTGAGTCGAACCGCACTTATCGCAAACACCTTCCTTGGCCGGGAGTTTGTCGGTGTCATGATAGACAGTGCCGCACTGAACGCAGGTATAACGACCATCCACCCGACGGATGAGTTCCTTGTCGTCGACGCGAAACTCTATAACCACTGAGAGGTCAAGACCCTTGGACTTTAGCATCCCCTCGGTGGCATCGGCCTGCACGAGTGTGCGAGGAAAACCATCGAGAATGAAGCCGTTGGCGCAATCGGGCTGATCGATTCGCTCAGAGACGATGGCGATGACGATCTCATCCGAGACGAGTTTGCCGGCGTCCATGACCGCCTTGGCGCGTTTCCCCACCTCCGTGCCAGCTTCGGTAGCAGCACGCAGCATGTCTCCCGTGGAAAGCTGCGGAATGCCGTGCTTTTCCACGATCCGCTGGGCCTGGGTTCCCTTACCCGCGCCCGGCGGCCCCAAAAGGATAAGTCTCATCGCCCCCTCTTTCCTCCACGCAACTTCGATTTCTTGATCAGGCCTTCGTATTGCTGCGCGATCAGGTGACCCTGGATCTGTGCAACCGTATCAAGAGTTACGCTAACCACGATCAAAAGCGAAGTCCCACCAAGGGCTAATGGAATGCCGGTTTGCGACACCAATATCTCCGGCAGGATGCAGACGAAGACGAGATAGAGCGCGCCGATCACCGTGATTCTGGTCAGCACGTAGTCGATATATTCGGCAGTGCGCTCGCCCGGACGGATGCCGGGAATGAAGCCGCCATGCTTCTTCAGATTGTCGGCCGTGTCCTTCGGATTAAAGACGATGGCCGTATAGAAGAAGGCGAAGAAGGCGATCAGCGCGCCGTACAGCACCATGTAGAGCGGCTGGCCATGGCCGAGGGCCGCGACGATCGATGTCGCCCAGGAGGGCATTGCCGTGGTGTTGGCGAAACCCGCGACCGTTGCCGGCAGCAGCAGCAGCGACGACGCGAAGATCGCCGGAATGACACCTGACGTGTTGAGCTTCAGCGGCAGGTGCGAGGTATCGCCCTGGAACATCCGATTACCAACCTGACGCTTCGGATACTGAATCAGCAGCCGGCGCTGGGCGCGCTCGACGAAGACGATGATGCCGATGACGGCGATCGCGACGATGATGACGAGCAGGATGAGGAAGGTCGACAACGCACCGGTGCGGCCGAGTTCGAGCGTGCCGGCAAGAGCTGTGGGAAGGCCGGCGGCGATGCCGGCGAAAATGATCAGCGAGATGCCGTTGCCGATGCCGCGCGAGGTGATCTGCTCGCCGAGCCACATCAGGAACATCGTGCCGCCGAGCAGCGTCAGAACGGTGGAAACACGGAAGAACCAGCCCGGCTCGACAACGAGGCCCTGGCCGCTTTCAAGGCCGGCGGCAATGCCATAGGCCTGAAGCGCACCGAGGATGACGGTACCATAGCGGGTATACTGGTTGATGATCTTACGGCCCTGCTCGCCTTCCTTCTTGAGGTTTTCGAGCGCCGGCACCACCGAGGTCATGAGCTGCACGATGATCGAAGCGGAGATATAGGGCATGATGCCGAGCGCGAAGATCGCCATGCGCTGAACAGCGCCGCCCGAGAACATGTTGAAAAGGCCGAGAATGCCGCCTGACTGGCCGCGGAAAGCCTGGGCATAGGCTTCGGGATTGAGACCCGGAAGCGGAATATGCGTGCCGAGTCGGTAGACGAGGAGAGCTGCCAGTGTGAACCACAGGCGCTTCTTCAAATCCTCGGCTTTGGCGAAGGTCGAAAAATTGAGGTTGGATGCCAATTGTTCCGCTGCAGAAGCCATGCGTTTCTCCGCGCTACCAATTCCGGCGTCTCTGGGGGACAGACCGGACCCGGAATCAGTATGAATTTATTCAAAACCGGGCTCAGGACGGATTGCGGCGCAACCCCTTGCCTCACCCTTGTTTTCGAGTCTTACCGGCATGACGCGGGCGCGCCAGCCAAGTTTTTGTGAGGCCCACATATGGGAGCAAAATCGCCCGGTGTGAAGCACCCCGGGCGATATATCATCAGATTATTTATTCGGCTGCAGCCGGAGCCGAAAGCAGCGTCACGGTGCCGCCGGCCTTTTCGATCTTCTCGACGGCAGGCTTGGAGGCGCCTGCAACGACGATGGTGATCTTGGCCTTGATCTCGCCGTCGGCGAGAACGCGAACGCCGTCCTTGACGCGGCGGATGACACCGGCTGCCTTGAGGGCAGCCGCGTCAACGGTCGTCTTGGCATCGAGCTTGCCGGCGTCGATCGCCGTCTGGATACGGGCCAGCGATACGACAACAAAATCGGAAGCGAAAATGTTGTTGAAGCCGCGCTTCGGCAGGCGACGATAGATCGGCATCTGGCCGCCTTCGAAGCCGTTGATGGCGACGCCCGAACGGGACTTCTGACCCTTTACGCCGCGACCACCTGTCTTGCCCGAGCCCGAACCGATACCGCGGCCGAGGCGCTTGCGGCTGTGGGTCGAGCCTTCGTTGTCCTTGATTTCATTGAGTTTCATGAGCGTTTCCTCCGTCTCACTTCTCGTCGACGACGCGAACGAGATGCTGGACAGCACGGATCATGCCACGAACCGAAGGAGTATCCTCCAGCGTGCGGCGACGGTGCATCTTGTTCAGTCCGAGACCGATCAGCGTGCGCTGCTGGACGTCCGGACGGCGGATCGGGCTGCCGATCTGTTCGATCGTGACAGTCTTCGCTTCAGCCTTCTTGGTAGCCTTGGCCATCTGTCAAACTCCTCTTATTCTTCAGAGGCGTTGCCGGAGGCGCCACGACGAGCCTGCAGCGTTGCATACTTGATGCCGCGCTGAGCTGCGATGTCCTTCGGGTGAACCTGGTGCTTCAGAGCGTCGAAGGTGGCGCGAACCATGTTGTAGGGGTTCGACGAACCGGTCGACTTGGCGACGACGTCGTGCATGCCGAGTGTTTCGAATACGGCGCGCATCGGGCCGCCGGCGATGATGCCGGTACCGACCTTGGCCGAGCGCAGCAGAACCTTGCCGGCGCCATGGCGGCCATGAACGTCGTGATGCAGCGTACGGCCGTCACGCAGCGGTACGAAGATCAGTTCGCGCTTGGCGGCTTCGGTTGCCTTGCGGATGGCTTCCGGCACTTCACGTGCCTTGCCATGGCCGAAGCCGACGCGGCCCTTCTGGTCGCCGACGACGACGACGAGTGCTGCGAAACCGAAACGACGGCCGCCCTTGACGACCTTGGCGACGCGGTTGATCGCGACAAGCTTGTCGACGAATTCGCTATCGCGCTCTTCACGGCTCTGGCGGTCGTCCCGCTGCGGCCTTCTTTCCTGTGCCATTGTCCTCTTCCTTTTTCTTTTCCGGGTGCAATCGGCAAACAAATGTGGACCGCATCAGCCTCCCCTTTCGGAGAGTGCCTGCGGTCCGGCGAAAATCCGGCCGGCGCTTGAGGCGTCCGGCCGGAAACTGATCAGAAGGTGAGACCGCCTTCGCGGGCCGCTTCGGCGAGAGCCTTGATGCGGCCGTGATAGATGAAGGCGCCACGGTCGAACACGACTTCCGTAACACCGGCCTTGGAGGCGCGCTCTGCGAGGAGCTTGCCCACAACGGTTGCGGCGGCGGTATCGGCACCGGTCTTCAGAGAACCGCGCAGATCCTTCTCGAGGGTGGAGGCAGACGCAAGCGTCTTGCCGGCCACGTCATCGATGACCTGGGCGTAGATGTTCTTCGAGGAGCGATGAACCGACAGGCGCGGACGGCCATTGGCCACCGACTTGAGATGACGGCGCACGCGGTTGGCACGACGTGCAAGTGCTTCTTTCCTGCTAGCCATTTCGCGTGATCCTTACTTCTTCTTGCCTTCTTTGCGGACGATCCGCTCGTCAGCGTACTTGACGCCCTTGCCCTTGTAGGGCTCGGGACCGCGATATTCGCGGATTTCGGCGGCAACCTGACCGACCTGCTGCTTGTTGATGCCGCTGACGACGATTTCCGTCGGCTTCGGAACAACGATCGAGATACCGACCGGCGGCTCGTAGATCACGTCGTGGCTGAAACCGAGGGCCAGCTGCAGGTTCTTGCCCTGCATGGCGGCGCGGTAACCGACGCCGTTGATTTCAAGCTTGCGCTCGAAACCGTCCTTGACGCCCTTGAAGATGCCTTCGATCATCGTGCGGGACATGCCCCACTTTGAGCGCGCATCCTTGGTCTGGTTCACCGGCGTCACGACGACGGCGTTATTTTCAAGCTTGAGGCTGATTTCGTCGTTAGCAACGAAAAACAGCTCGCCCTTCGGGCCCTTTGCAGTCACCTTCTGGCCATCGACCGTAGCCGTGATCCCAGCAGGCACCTGAACGGGCTTTTTACCGATACGAGACATGTTTCAATCCTGTCTGTTCGCTATGGAGATCCATGCCCGATCTTAGAAGACCGAGCAAAGAACCTCGCCACCAACGTTCTGTTCGCGAGCCTGGTGATCGGCCATCACACCCTTCGGAGTCGAAAGGATGGTGATGCCGAGACCGTTCGCAACCTGCGGAATGGACTTGACCGAGACATAGACCCGGCGGCCCGGCTTGGACACACGGCCGATCTCACGGATCACCGATGCGCCTTCATAATATTTCAGCTCGATGCTGAGTTCCGACTTGCCATTGCCGAAATCGACAAGGGAATAGCCACGGATGTAGCCTTCGGACTGCAGAACATCGAGAACACGTGCACGGAGCTTCGAAGCAGGCGTCGAGACCGACGACTTGCGGCGGGAAGCGCCGTTACGGATGCGAGTGAGCATATCGCCCAACGGATCAGTCATTGTCATGTAACCTGCTCCTTACCAGCTCGACTTGACGATACCCGGCACCTTGCCGAGATTGCCGAGTTCACGCAGCGCAATACGCGACATGCGCAGTTTGCGGTAATATGCGCGCGGACGCCCCGAAACTTCGCAACGGTTGCGAATACGGGTCTTCGATCCATCACGCGGCAGGGATGCCAGCTTGATCGAGGCCTTGAACCGCTCTTCGATCGGAAGAGCCTGGTTCATGATGATCGCCTTCAAACCAGCCCGCTTAGCGGCCTGGTTGGCGACCGTAGTACGGCGGCGCTTGTTCTTTTCAACTGCGCTTGTCTTCGCCATGTCAGGTTCCTTTTCTACGCTCGTCGTTACGGTTATTGACGGAACGGGAAGCTGAACTCTTTCAGAAGAGCCCGTGCTTCGTCGTCGGTCGTCGCCGTCGTGCAAACGATGATGTCCATGCCCCACATCTGATCAACCTTGTCGTAGTTGATCTCAGGGAACACAATGTGCTCCTTGATGCCCATGGCGAAGTTGCCACGGCCGTCAAAGCTCTTCGGGTTCAGGCCGCGGAAGTCGCGAACGCGCGGGAGCGCGATGTTCACGAGACGGTCCATGAACTCGTACATGCGGGCGCCGCGCAGGGTGACCTTCGCGCCGATCGGCATCTGTTCGCGGACCTTGAAGCCTGCGATAGAGTTACGTGCGCGGGTGATGACCGGCTTCTGGCCGGCGATCGCTGCGAGGTCGGCGGCAGCTACCGTCGGCTTCTTCGAGTCAGCGGTCGCTTCGCCGACACCCATGTTGATCACGATCTTGTCGAGCTTCGGGATCATCATCTCGTTGGCGTAGGAGAACTGCTCCTGCATCGCCTTGCGGATGCGCTCGACATATTCCTTCTTGAGCCGCGGCTCATATTTTGCCTCAGCCATCGATCACTTCTCCAGAACGCTTGGCCACACGGACCTTCTTGCCGTCAACAACCTTGAAACCGACGCGGGTCGGCTTGCCGTCCTTGTCGATGATTGCAACGTTGGACAGGTGAACCGGGGCTTCCTTGTTGATGATGCCGGCTTCCTGGGTCTGCGTCTGGCGCTGATGGCGCTTGACGACGTTGACGCCACGAACAACGGCACGATCTTCCTTCGGCATGACCTGGACAACTTCGCCGGTACGGCCCTTGTCCTTGCCAGCGAGCATGACGACCTTGTCGCCCTTACGAATCTTCTGCATCGCTTCGCTCCTTACAGTACTTCGGGAGCCAGCGAGATGATCTTCATGTGGTTCTTGGCGCGAAGTTCGCGCGGAACCGGTCCGAAGATACGGGTGCCGATCGGCTCTTTCTTGTTGTCGATGAGGACTGCTGCGTTGGTGTCGAAGCGGATGACGGAGCCATCCGGACGACGGATGTCCTTGGCGGTGCGAACGACAACCGCCTTCATCACGTCACCCTTCTTCACACGGCCGCGCGGGATCGCTTCCTTGATCGAAACGACGATGACGTCGCCGATCGAGGCATACTTGCGCTTCGAGCCGCCCAGCACCTTGATGCACATGACACGACGTGCGCCGGAATTATCCGCGACGTCGAGGTTTGTTTGCATCTGAATCATATCAGGTCGCCTTCTTGGTTTACCGGAATGGTTGGGCTAGCCCCCTACTCCGGCTTATGAAAATTTTCGCCGGCCGAGCTGCCATGACGGCAGCACAGACGCGGCAATAGCTGAATAGCGCGGGATCGATCGTGCCAGGGTGGTTTCCCGAACGGGACCTTCCGTGCGCTCAAAGCAAAAGAACGCCCGGCTTTCGAGCGTTCTGACGCTGCTTCATACAGATATTTCGGCGAGACGCAAGGCCTCGCGCAAAATTCTGTTACTTGCCCTGGGCGGAAATCACCGTCCAGCGCTTGTCCTTGGAGATCGGCGCGCATTCCTCGATGGATACGGTATCGCCAATCTTGTACTGGTTGTTCTCGTCGTGGGCCTTGTACTTCTTGGAACGACGAACGGTCTTCTGGAGCAGCGGGTGAGCGAAACGACGCTCGACACGAACCACTACCGTCTTCTCGTTCTTGTCGCCAACGACGACGCCCTGCAGGATGCGCTTCGGCATATTTTTCTTCCTTTAGGCCTTAACTTCTGCCGCCTTCTGGCGGGCAATGGTTTTCACGCGGGCGATGTCCTTGCGGACTTCGTTGATGCGCGAGGATTTTTCGAGCTGGCCGGTCGCCTTCTGGAAGCGCAGGTTGAACTGCTCCTTCTTCAGCTTGGCAAGCTCGTCCTTGAGTTGGTCGGCGGTGAACGCGCGAACGTCTGAGGCTTTCATGAGCTCAATCCCTTACTCTGCAATGCGCTGAACGAAGCGCGTCTTGACCGAGAGCTTGGCAGAGCCGAGGCGAAGCGCCTCACGGGCGATTTCTTCGCTGACACCGTCGATCTCGAACATCATACGGCCGGGCTTGACCTTGCATGCCCAGTATTCAACGGAGCCCTTACCCTTACCCATACGGACTTCGGTCGGCTTTTTGGTTACCGGAACGTCCGGGAACACGCGGATCCATACACGGCCGGCGCGCTTCATATAACGCGTGATCGCGCGGCGGGCCGCTTCGATCTCGCGCGCGTTGACGCGGTTGGGTTCCTGTGCCTTCAGGCCGAATTCGCCGAATGCCAGGTCAGAACCGCCCTTGGCGACGCCCTTGATGCGGCCCTTGAACTGCTTGCGGTACTTGGTACGCTTTGGCTGCAACATTTTCTTATTCTCCGAACTTCTCTGCCACGCGCGCTATCAAGCGTTGTCGCGGCGACGGTCTCTGTCGCGGTCACGATCACGGCTTGCCGGACCCTGGGCGTCACCTTCCATCGCGCGGCGCTCGGAAGCCATCGGATCATGCTCAAGGATTTCGCCCTTGAAGATCCAGACCTTGATGCCGCAGATGCCGAACGCGGTTTCTGCTTCAGCCGTGCCGTAGTCGATGTCGGCGCGCAGCGTGTGCAACGGCACACGACCTTCGCGGTACCATTCCGTACGGGCGATTTCAGCGCCGCCGAGACGGCCAGCGCAGGTGATCTTGATGCCTTCGGCGCCAAGACGCATCGCGGACTGAACGGCGCGCTTCATGGCGCGGCGGAAAGCCACGCGACGCTCGAGCTGCTGGGCGATCGACTGAGCGACCAGCGTCGCATCGACTTCGGGCTTGCGCACTTCGACGATGTTGAGGTGCGTTTCCGAATTCGTCATCTCCGACAGCTTCTTGCGGAGCTTGTCGATGTCTGCGCCCTTGCGGCCGATGATCAGGCCCGGACGTGCCGAGTGGATCGTGACGCGGCACTTCTTGTGCGGACGCTCGATGACCACCTTGGAGATCCCGGCCTGCTTCAGTTCGCTCATGACGAACTTGCGCATCTTCAGGTCTTCGTGCAGCAGCTGGCCGTACTCGGCATTGTCCGCAAACCAGCGGCTATCCCAGGTACGGTTGATGCCGAGGCGGAAACCGATTGGATTGATTTTCTGACCCATTATGCGGCCTCCTCTGCTGCCTGCACTTCACGAACGACGATCGTCAAATGCGCGAAGGGCTTTTCAATGCGCGACGCGCGACCGCGGCCACGAGCGTGAAAACGCTTCATGACGATCGACTTGCCGACATAGGCCTCGGCGACGACCAGCGAGTCGACGTCGAGATCGTGGTTGTTCTCAGCGTTGGCGATCGCAGATTCGAGCGTCTTCTTGACGGCGCCTGCGATGCGCTTGCGGGAGAACTCCAGCTCAGCGAGTGCGCGCTCGACCTTCTTGCCGCGGATAGCCGCAGCAACCAGGTTGAGCTTCTGGGGGCTGACGCGGAGCGTGCGGGCGACTGCTTGCGCCTCGTTGTCCTTCAGCCGGCGTTCGGCTTTTGCCTTGCCCATTGTTACTTCCTCTTCGCCTTCTTGTCCGCGCCGTGACCGTAGTAGGTGCGGGTCGGAGAGAATTCACCGAACTTGTGACCGACCATGTCTTCATTGACGCTGACCGGGATATGCTTGCTGCCGTTGTAGACGCCGAAGGTGAGACCGACGAACTGCGGCAGGATCGTGGAGCGACGGCTCCAGATCTTGATCACTTCACTACGACCGCCTTCACGAACCTTCTCAGCCTTCTTGAGAAGATAGCCGTCAACGAACGGACCTTTCCATACTGAACGAGCCATTGGAGACTTCCTCTCTTACTTCTTACGCTGATGACGCGAGCGCATGATCATCTTGTCGGTCGACTTGTTCGACCGGGTGCGCTTGCCCTTGGTCGGCTTGCCCCACGGTGTCACCGGATGGCGACCACCGGAGGTGCGGCCTTCACCACCGCCGTGCGGATGGTCGACCGGGTTCATGACAACACCGCGGTTATGCGGACGCTTGCCGCGCCAAACGGTACGACCGGCTTTGCCGTCGTTGATGTTGGCGTGGTCAGGGTTGGAGACGGCGCCGATCGAAGCAAGGCAGGAGCCATGAACGAGACGCTGTTCACCGGAGTTCAGGCGAAGGATCGCCATGCCCTGGTCGCGGCCGACGAGCTGTGCGTAGCCACCGGCGGAGCGAGCGATCTGCCCACCCTTACCCGGCTTCATTTCCACGTTGTGGATGATGGAGCCGACCGGGATGAACTGCAGCGGCATGGTGTTGCCGGGCTTGACGTCGACAGCCTTCTCGGAAGCGATAACCTTGTCACCGGCAGCGAGGCGCTGAGGAGCGAGGATATAAGCCTTTTCGCCGTCGGCATAGTTCACCAGCGCGATGAAAGCCGTGCGGTTCGGATCGTATTCGATACGCTCGACCGTGCCTTCGACGTCGAACTTGCGACGCTTGAAGTCGATCAGACGATAGGTGCGCTTGTGACCACCGCCGATGAAGCGGGCAGTGATGCGACCGAGGTTGTTACGACCGCCGCTCTTGGTCAGACCTTCCGTCAGCGCCTTGACCGGCTTGCCCTTGTAGAGGGCCGAACGGTCGACGATGACCAGCTGGCGCTGGCTCGGGGTGATCGGATTGAATGTTTTCAATGCCATTTTCTTATACCTCAGAGACCGGTGGAGACGTCGATCGTCTGGCCTTCAGCCAGCGTCACAACAGCCTTCTTCACGTCCTTCTGCTTGCCGACGAAACCGCGGAACCGCTTGGTCTTGCCCTTGCGCAGCAGAGTGTTGACAGCCGTGACCTTGACGCCGAACAGCGCCTCGACCGCAGCCTTGATTTCCGGCTTAGTCGCCTGCTTGGCGACATTGAAAACAACCTGGTTGTTTTCGGATACCAGCGTGGACTTTTCGGTGATCGCCGGAGAGACGATCACATCGTAGTGGCGAAGATCGGTCACTTGAATCGCTCCTCTAGCGCTTCAACCGCAGCCTTGGAAAGCACGAGCTTGCCGCGGCGCACGATGTCGTAAACGTTGATGCCCTGGATCGGCAGAACATCGATGTTGGGGATGTTCTGAGCTGCGAGCTTGAAGTTGCCGTCAAGCTCTGCGCCGCCGATGAAGAGGGCGTTGGTCAGGCCGAGCGTCTCGAAAACGGACGCGAGCGACTTGGTCTTGGCTTCAGCGGCAACCAGGTTGTCGATGACAATGACGTCATCGGCCTTGATCTTGGCCGAAAGGGCGTGGCGAAGGCCGAGCGCGCGAACCTTCTTGGGAAGGTCATGCTCATGGCTGCGCACGACCGGGCCGTGAGCCTTGCCGCCGCCGCGGAACTGCGGAGCGCGAGCCGAATGGTGGCGGGCGCGGCCCGTACCCTTCTGCTTGTACATCTTGGCGCCGGTGCGCGAAATTTCAGCGCGGCCTTTTGCCTTGTGAGTGCCCTGCTGCTTCTTGGCAAGCTGCCAGCGGATGACGCGGGCGAGAATGTCTTCGCGGGGCTCGAGGCCGAAAATCGCGTCCGAAAGGGAAACCTTCCCGGCGTCTTTTCCCTCGAGGGTCTTGACGTTGAATTCCATTGATCTGGCTCCCTTACTTCGCGGCCGACTTGACGGCGTCGCGCACGATGATCCAGGCACCCTTGGAACCAGGGACAGCACCCTTGATCAGGATCAGACCGCGATCTTCATCGGTCGAAACCACTTCCAGGTTCTGCGTCGTGACGCGCGTCTGGCCCATGTGACCAGCCATCTTCTTGTTCTTGAAAACCTTGCCCGGATCCTGGCGCGAGCCAGTCGAACCGTGCGAGCGGTGCGAAACCGACACACCGTGCGTGGCGCGCAAACCGCCGAAGCCGTGACGCTTCATGGCGCCGGCAAAACCCTTGCCGATCGTCGTACCCGTCACGTCGACCAGCTGGCCAGCTGCGAAGTGGCCCGCCTTGATCTCCGTGCCGATCTCCAGCAGGTTGTCTTCCGAAACGCGGAATTCCGTGACCTTGGCCTTCGGCTCGACGTTGGCAATGGCAAAGTTGCCGCGCATCGCCTTCGACGTGTTCTTTACCTTCGCCTGGCCGGCACCGAGCTGAACTGCGGTATAGCCATTCTTTTCGACAGTGCGCGTGGCAACGACCTGGACGGCCTCCATACGCAGTACCGTTACCGGGACATGCTCGCCGGCGTCGTTATAGACGCGGGTCATTCCCACCTTCTGTGCAATCACACCTGAACGCATCGGTTCAATCCTTCTCACTCAGCCCGAAGACCCGAGGTCTCAGAGCTTGATCTCAACATCGACACCGGCGGCGAGATCGAGCTTCATCAGCGCGTCTACCGTCTGCGGGGTCGGGTCAACGATATCGAGAAGGCGCTTATGCGTGCGCATCTCGAACTGTTCGCGGCTCTTCTTGTCGATATGCGGGGACCGGTTGACCGTAAACTTCTCGATGCGGGTCGGAAGCGGAACGGGGCCCCGGACGCTTGCACCGGTGCGCTTAGCCGTCGATACGATCTCACGCGTGGAGGCGTCGAGAATCCGGTGATCGAACGCCTTCAGGCGGATGCGGATATTCTGGCCGTTCATTCGACTTTATCCTTGTGTCTGTTATCCGCGTGTCACCACTTAGGGACACGACTTACCTTCAGTTACGTTAGCGGGCCACCGGTTTCAAAGATCGAGAGGGACACCGAGATCGGCGTCCCTATCCTTTCCTTGGGCCAGGTGGCCCAGCCGCTAATTACTCGACGATCGACGCGACGATACCGGCGCCGACGGTGCGGCCGCCTTCGCGGATGGCGAAGCGCAGCTTTTCTTCCATCGCGATCGGAACGATCAGCTCGACCGATACCGTGACGTTGTCGCCCGGCATCACCATCTCGGTGCCTTCCGGCAGCGTCACAATGCCCGTCACGTCGGTCGTGCGGAAGTAGAACTGCGGACGGTAGTTGGTGAAGAACGGCGTATGACGGCCACCCTCTTCCTTCGTCAGGATGTAGGCTTCAGCCATGAACTTCTTGTGCGGCTTGACCGAACCCGGCTTGCACAGAATCTGGCCACGCTCAACGCCATCACGGGTAACGCCGCGGATCAGCGCGCCGATGTTGTCGCCGGCCTGGCCCTGATCGAGCAGCTTGCGGAACATTTCAACGCCGGTCACCGTCGTCTTCGTCGTCGGGCGGATGCCGACGATCTCGACTTCTTCGCCAACCTTGACAATGCCACGCTCGACGCGGCCGGTCACAACCGTGCCGCGGCCCGAGATCGAGAACACGTCTTCGATCGGCAGCAAGAACGGCAGGTTGATCGGACGCTCAGGCGTCGGGATGTAGGCGTCGACAGCGGCCATCAGTTCGCGGATCGAATCCTCGCCGATCTTCTTGTCCGAATCTTCGAGAGCAGCAAGCGCCGAACCCTTGACGATCGGGATATCGTCGCCCGGGAAGTCGTAGGACGACAGCAGTTCGCGAACTTCGAGCTCGACCAGTTCGAGAAGCTCGGCGTCGTCAACCTGGTCGACCTTGTTCAGGAACACCACGATTGCCGGAACGCCGACCTGACGAGCCAGCAGGATGTGTTCGCGCGTCTGCGGCATCGGGCCGTCAGCAGCCGAGCACACCAGGATCGCGCCGTCCATCTGGGCAGCACCGGTGATCATGTTCTTGACGTAGTCGGCGTGGCCGGGGCAGTCAACGTGCGCGTAGTGGCGGGCCGGCGTCTCATACTCAACGTGCGCCGTCGAGATGGTGATGCCACGGGCCTTTTCTTCCGGAGCCGCGTCGATCTGATCGTACGCCTTGTACTCACCGAAGTACTTCGTGATCGCTGCCGTCAGAGACGTCTTACCGTGGTCAACGTGGCCAATCGTGCCAATGTTGACGTGCGGCTTGTTGCGCTCAAACTTACTCTTTCCCATTTTCGGGTCTCCGTTTTGCTAGTCCCCGAAGGGATCTAATTCTTGTTATCGGTCAATTGGTATTCCGGTCACTTCTGACCGGAATACTTTGCCTGGATTTCAGTTGCGACGTTCGACGGGACCGGCGAATAGTGATCGAAGGTCATCGTGTACTGGGCGCGGCCCTGGGACATGGAGCGCAGGTTGTCGACGTACTTGAACATGTTCGCGAGCGGGACGTTCGCGTTGATGACGACGGCGATACCACGGCTTTCCTGGCCCTGGATCTGACCGCGACGGGAGTTCAGGTCGCCGATAACGTCGCCGACATAATCTTCCGGGGTGACGACTTCGACCTTCATCATCGGCTCGAGCAGCTGAGCGCCGGCCTTCCTGGCTGCTTCACGGAAGCAGGCACGCGATGCGATTTCGAAGGCGAGAACCGAGGAGTCGACGTCGTGGAAGGCGCCGTCGATGAGGGTCGCCTTGACGCCGAGCATCGGGAAGCCCGCGAGCGGACCCGAAGACAGAACGCTTTCAATGCCCTTCTGGACGCCGGGGATGTATTCCTTCGGAACGGAACCGCCGACGATCTTCGATTCGAACTTGAATTCGTCGCCATCCGGGTTCGGTTCGAAGACGATCTTGACGCGCGCGAACTGGCCGGTACCGCCGGACTGCTTCTTGTGCGTGTAGTCTTCTTCATGCGTCCGGGTGATAGTTTCGCGGTAGGCAACCTGCGGCGCGCCGACGGTTGCTTCGACCTTGAACTCACGACGCATGCGGTCGACGATGATGTCGAGATGCAGTTCGCCCATGCCGGCGATGATGGTCTGGCCTGATTCCTGGTCGGTCTTGACGCGGAAGGACGGATCTTCAGCAGCCAGGCGGTTGAGTGCGAGGCCCATCTTTTCCTGGTCGCCCTTGGTCTTCGGCTCGATGGCGATCTGGATGACCGGCTCCGGGAACTCCATGCGCTCGAGGATAACCGGCTTCAGCGGATCGCAGAGCGTGTCGCCCGTCGTGGTTTCCTTGAGGCCGGCGAGAGCGACGATGTCGCCTGCGAAGGCTTCTTCGATGTCTTCACGCGAGTTGGAGTGCATCTGCAGCATACGGCCGACGCGCTCGCGCTTGTCCTTGACCGTGTTGATGACCGACGTGCCCTTTTCGAGCTTGCCGGAGTAGATGCGGGCGAAGGTCAGCGAACCGACGAAGGGGTCGTTCATGATCTTGAAGGCGAGCATGGAAAGCGGCTCGCTGTCGTCGGCATGACGCTCGATTTCGGCTTCCGTCTTGAAGTCGATGCCCTTGATCGCTGGGATGTCCATCGGCGACGGCAGGTAGTCGACAACGGCGTCGAGCAGCGGCTGCACGCCCTTGTTCTTGAAGGCAGTGCCGCAGAACATCGGGTGGAACTTGACGTCGATCGTGCCGCGGCGAACCAGCGCACGGATCTGATCGTTGTCGGGCAGAATGCCTTCGAGGTAAGCTTCGGTGGCGGCTTCGTCGATGTCGACGACCGTCTCGATCAGCTTTTCGCGATATTCTTCAGCCTTGGCCTTCATGTCCTCGGGGATCTCGACGACATCCCACTGGGCGCCAAGCGACTCGTCGCGCCAGATGAGTGCGTTCATCTCGACCAGGTCGATGACGCCCTTGAATTCGGTTTCTGCACCGATCGGCAGCTGCATGACGACAGCCGTTGCACCGAGACGGGTCTTGATCATCTCGACGGAGCGGTAGAAGTCCGCACCGGTCTTGTCCATCTTGTTGCAGAAGATCATCCGCGGGACATTGTACTTTTCGGCCTGGCGCCAGACGGTTTCCGTCTGCGGCTCAACACCGGCGTTGGCGTCGAGCAGCGCGATGGCGCCATCAAGAACGCGCAGCGAACGCTCGACTTCAATGGTGAAGTCGACGTGGCCGGGAGTGTCGATGATGTTGAAGCGGCGCATTTTGCCGTCACGGCCCTTCCAATAGGTCGTGGTGGCAGCAGAGGTGATCGTGATGCCACGCTCCTGCTCCTGCTCCATCCAGTCCATGGTGGCTGCGCCGTCGTGGACTTCGCCGATCTTGTGCGACTTGCCGGTGTAATAAAGAATACGCTCGGTGGTCGTGGTCTTGCCGGCGTCGATATGCGCCATGATACCGAAATTACGGTAGTCTTCGATCTTATATTCGCGAGCCATTGTGGACTGCCTTTCGATACCGTTCGGAATTACCAGCGATAGTGCGAGAACGCGCGGTTGGCGTCAGCCATCTTGTGCGTGTCTTCGCGCTTCTTGACGGCGGAGCCGCGGTTGTTGGACGCATCGAGCAGTTCGCCGGAAAGGCGGTCAACCATAGTCGTTTCATTGCGCTTGCGGGCAGCAGCGATCAGCCAGCGAATGGCAAGAGCCTGACGGCGCTCCGGACGAACATCGACGGGGACCTGATAGGTCGCACCACCGACACGACGCGAGCGAACTTCAACGTGCGGGGCAATGTTCTCAAGCGCAGAATGGAAAACCGTGAGCGGCTCCTGCTTGGACTTGCCGTGGACAACGTCGAACGCACCGTAGACGATGTTTTCAGCGACGGACTTCTTGCCGTCGAGCATGATGGCATTCATGAACTTGGTGACGACGAGATCGCCGAACTTCGGGTCCGGATTGATCTCGCGCTTTTCTGCTTTATGACGTCTGGACATAGTTTTGTCTCTTCAACCGTTAAGGCGCTTCATGACGCGGAGGACCTCGCGCAGCGCCGGATTATTCAAAAACCGAATTACTTCGGACGCTTCGCACCGTACTTGGAGCGGCGCTGCTTGCGGTTCTTGACACCCTGGGTATCGAGAACGCCGCGGATGATGTGATAACGGACACCCGGAAGGTCCTTAACGCGGCCGCCACGGATCATGACGACGGAGTGTTCCTGAAGGTTGTGACCTTCGCCGGGGATGTAACCAATGACTTCGAAGCCGTTGGTCAGGCGGATCTTTGCGACCTTACGCAGAGCCGAGTTCGGCTTCTTCGGCGTCGTCGTGTAGACGCGCGTGCAAACGCCGCGCTTCTGCGGGTTCTCCTGGAGTGCGGGAACCTTGTTACGCTTTACGTTCGCCTGGCGAGGCTTGCGGATCAGCTGGTTTACGGTAGGCATTCAACCATCCCTTACGTTTTATCTCAGTACCCTTGCGGGCTTGAACTCGCGCCGTCTCCGGCAGTGACGCACTTTCCGTCAATGCGCAAAATATGGCCCGATCCGCTTCCGCAGATGGACCACAAGGAGCAGAGGACGCAAAATATGCGTCGTGCGTGCAGCATCATGACTTCAACGTGCGTTTAGAACCTTGTTTGAGGTGAACTTCAGGGCGCGTCGCCCCGAACAGCCAAGCCTCACATGGGATCTGATGGCCGGGGTACTACTGGTTTCCACCCGTCTCGTCAAGGCCGGTTAAGAAATAAACTCGCCGTATCGCCTTGATATGGCGACCGAACGCCCTGTTTCATCCTTCTAGACGAATTCACGGCTATGCACCAAGATAAAAACTTGGGCATTGCAGCAAAAGCAGTTAAGGAATCAGCAATTGCGGCGTTCGGCCCTCACAGCAGGATTCGAGCGACCGAATCGTCAAAGAGCCGAAGGACAGGCGATGATCACGACACCTGATAACGACAATAATTTCGACGGCCCGATGATCTTCATCATCATCGGCAAGGGCTACGAGTCCGACGCCAGCGAAGGCATCGACCTGCATATCATGCTGAAGGCGCCTGACGACGACACTGCCGTACGCGAAGCCTTGAACGCCCTCGCCGAGGAAGGCTTCATCGAGGCCGATCTCGACCAGATCGGCATGCTGACCGAGGTCCCGGCCGAAGAGCCGCACGCATCTGCCTATCAGGGCGCCGTCGAAGGCGAAGTCGCGATCATCCGGTTCAACTGAAGGGAGCCGCCGCTGACGCTGTCAAGGCAGCATAAGCGGAAGCAGCGCCTCCCTCCCCGCCAGACCAATCAAGCAGATAAAACAAAAACCGCCCGGATCGCTCCGGGCGGTTTTTCAATTCGTCGACTTCAGCCGCGGATTATTCCGCAGCCGGAGCCTTTTCGGCCATGTCCTGCAGCATCGGCGTGGCAACGGCTGCGCCGGAGCCCTTGCGGCGCTCTTCGAGGATCATCTCGTCGCGCGACGTAGCGATGCGGCGGATCTGGGTCATGGTGCCGCCGGTACCGGCCGGGATGAGGCGGCCGACGATGACGTTTTCCTTCAGACCCTGCAGGCCGTCGGTCTTGCCGGCGATTGCAGCTTCCGTCAGCACCTTGGTCGTTTCCTGGAACGACGCGGCCGAGATGAAGGACGGGGTCTGCAGCGACGCCTTGGTGATGCCGAGAAGAACCGGATCGCCGTAGGCTGGCTTCTTGCCCTGCTCGATCAGGTGATCGTTGACGTCTTCGAGCTCGATCCGGTCGACATTGTCGCCGACAATATAGGTCGAGTCGCCTGCATCGGTGATTTCCACCTTCTGCAGCATCTGACGGACAATCACCTCGATGTGCTTGTCGTTGATGACGACGCCCTGCAGGCGGTAGACTTCCTGGATCTCGTTGACGAGGTAGGAGGCCAGAGCCTCCACGCCCTTGATCGCCAGGATGTCGTGCGGAGCCGGGTTACCGTCGAGGATGTAGTCACCCTTTTCGATATAGTCGCCTTCCTGAAGGTGGAAGGGCTTGCCCTTCGGGATCAGGTATTCGACAGGCTCGACACCGTCTTCCGCCGGCTCGATGATGACGCGACGCTTGTTCTTGTAGTCGCGGCCGAGACGGATCGTACCATCGATCTCTGCGATGATGGCGTGGTCCTTCGGACGACGGGCTTCGAACAGCTCGGCAACACGCGGCAGACCGCCGGTGATGTCCTTGGTCTTGGCGCTTTCGAGCGGCGAACGGGCGAGAACGTCACCCTGGGAGACCTTCGTGCCCGGTTCGACCGACAGGATCGCATCGACCGAGAGGAAGAAGCGGGCGTCACCACCACGGGAGAGCTTCGCGATATTGCCGCTGGCATCCTTGATGACGATCGCCGGCTTGAGGTCCGAGCCGCGCGGGGTCGAACGCCAGTCGATAACCTGACGCTTGGTGATGCCGGTCGATTCGTCGGTCGCTTCCAGAACGGAGAGACCGTCGACCAGATCTTCAAACTGAACGGTACCAGCCACTTCCGTCATCATCGGACGGGTGTAGGGGTCCCACTCTGCCAGACGCTGGCCGCGCTTGACCTTGTCGCCTTCGTCGACATGCAGCTTCGAACCGTAGGCCACACGCTGCGACGACCGCTCGACACCACGTTCGTCCAAGATCTGGACGGTCATGTTGCGGCCCATGGCAACGAGGTTGCCATCGGAGTTGCGCAGGATGTTGCGGTTCTTGATCTGCACCGTACCTTCGTACGAGGCTTCGAGGAACGACTGGTCGACCACGGTTGCCGTACCGCCAAGGTGGAAGGTACGCATGGTGAGCTGGGTACCCGGCTCGCCGATCGACTGAGCAGCGATAACGCCGACGGCTTCGCCCATATTGACCGGCGTACCGCGCGCGAGGTCGCGGCCGTAGCAGACCGAGCAGACGCCCGTCTGGATTTCGCAGGTCAGTGCCGAGCGGATGCGGATCGACTGGATGCCGGCCTTCTCGATTTCGACGACGTCGGGCTCGAGGATCATCCTGCCGGCATCGACGATGCGCTCACCCGTGACCGGATGATCGATGTCGTCGAGCGCCGTGCGGCCGAGGATACGGACGCCGATCGAGGCAACCACCTGGCCGGCATCGACGATGGCGGTCATGGTGAGGCCCGTCTGCGTTCCGCAATCGACGTGCGTGACGATGCAATCCTGCGCGACGTCGACGAGACGGCGGGTCAGGTAGCCGGAGTTGGCGGTCTTCAGGGCGGTGTCTGCCAGACCCTTACGGGCGCCGTGGGTCGAGTTGAAGTACTCGTTGACGGTCAGGCCTTCCTTGAAGTTCGAGATGATCGGGGTCTCGATGATTTCGCCCGACGGCTTGGCCATGAGGCCACGCATGCCGCCCAGCTGGCGCATCTGGTTCGGAGAACCGCGGGCACCGGAGTGGCTCATCATGTAGATCGAGTTCATCGGCTTCTGGCGACCGGTCTTCTCATCGAATTCGACCGCCTTGATGCGTGCCATCATCTCTTCAGCGACCTTTTCGGTCGCCTTACCCCAGGCGTCGACAACCTTGTTGTACTTCTCGCCCTGGGTGATGAGGCCGTCATTGTACTGCTGCTCGTATTCCTTCACCAGATTTTCGGTGTCGGCAACGATCTTGGCCTTGGCATCCGGAATGACCATGTCGTCCTTGCCGAACGAAATGCCGGCGCGGCAGGCGTGGGCGAAGCCGAGCTGCATGATGCGGTCGCAGAAAATGACCGTGTCCTTCTGGCCGCAATGGCGATAGACCGTGTCGATCATCTTCGAGATGTTCTTCTTGGTCATTTCCTGGTTGCAGATATCGAAGGGCACCTTGCCATTCTTCGGCAGCAGTTCACCGATGAGCAGACGGCCAGGCGTCGTCTCATAGATCTTCGAGTAAGGCTTGCCATCCTCGTCGACCGACTTGAAGCGGCCGCGGATCTTGGTGTGCAGCGTCACGACCTTGCTTTCGAGAGCGTGATGCAGCTCGCCGAGATCGGAGAAAGCCATGCCTTCGCCCGGCTCGTTCTGGTTGAGGATCGACAGATAGTAGAGGCCGAGAACCATGTCCTGCGAGGGAACGATGATCGGCGCGCCGTTGGCCGGATGCAGGATGTTGTTGGTCGACATCATCAGCACGCGGGCTTCGAGCTGGGCTTCGAGCGACAGCGGCACGTGAACGGCCATCTGGTCGCCGTCGAAGTCGGCGTTGAAGGCCGTGCAGACGAGCGGATGCAGCTGGATCGCCTTGCCTTCGACCAGGATAGGTTCGAAGGCCTGGATGCCCAGGCGGTGCAACGTCGGTGCGCGGTTCAAGAGAACCGGATGCTCGCGGATGACCTCGTCGAGGATATCCCAGACTTCCGGCTTTTCCTTTTCGACCAGCTTCTTGGCCTGCTTGACGGTCGAGGAGTAACCCTTGGCGTCGAGGCGGGCATAGATGAACGGCTTGAAGAGCTCGAGCGCCATCTTCTTCGGCAGGCCGCACTGGTGCAGCTTCAGTTCCGGACCGGTGACGATGACCGAACGGCCGGAATAGTCGACGCGCTTGCCGAGAAGGTTCTGGCGGAAGCGGCCCTGCTTGCCCTTCAGCATGTCGGAGAGCGACTTCAGCGGACGCTTGTTGGCGCCGGTGATGACACGGCCGCGACGGCCGTTGTCGAACAGCGCGTCAACGGATTCCTGCAGCATGCGCTTTTCGTTGCGGATGATGATACCAGGCGCACGAAGCTCGATCAGGCGCTTCAGACGGTTGTTACGGTTGATGACGCGGCGGTAGAGATCGTTCAGATCCGACGTCGCGAAACGGCCGCCGTCGAGCGGAACCAGCGGACGCAGGTCCGGCGGGATGACCGGAACGACCTTCATGATCATCCATTCCGGACGATTACCCGACTCCATGAAGTTCTCGACGATCTTCAGGCGCTTCATCAGCTTCTTCTGCTTGAGATCCGACGTGGTGTCGGCAAGCTCGGCGCGTAGATCGCCAGCGATCTTCTCGAGGTTCATCGAGGCCAGCATCTCGTAGATCGCTTCGGCGCCGATCATCGCGGTGAACTGGTCTTCGCCGTATTCGTCGACGGCGAGCATGTACTCTTCTTCCGAGAGGAGCTGGTGCTCCTTCAGGGCGGTCAAGCCCGGCTCGGTGACGATGTAGTTTTCGAAGTAAAGGACGCGCTCGACATCCTTCAGCGTCATGTCGAGCAGCGTCGAAATGCGGCTCGGCAGCGACTTCAGGAACCAGATGTGGGCAACGGGAGCGGCGAGCTCGATATGGCCCATGCGCTCACGGCGAACACGCGACAGCGTGACTTCGACGCCGCACTTTTCGCAGATGATGCCCTTGTACTTCATGCGCTTGTACTTGCCGCACAGGCATTCGTAGTCCTTGATCGGCCCGAAAATGCGCGCGCAGAACAGACCGTCGCGTTCCGGCTTGAACGTACGGTAGTTGATGGTTTCCGGCTTCTTGATCTCACCGTAAGACCAGGAGAGGATCTTCTCCGGAGACGCGATCGAAATCCGAATAGAATCGAAATTCTGTGCAGGCACCTGCGGATTGAAAAGATTCATGACCTCTTGGTTCATGCCTGTCTCCTTCATGGGCTAAAGCGCCCTTAAAATGCGATGGTCGGCGGCAAATTCCCGGGAGCCGCCTCCCTCGCTTAAACGAGAATAACCGCTAGATGCGGCGAAACTTCCCTTCCGGGCCGACACGGATACGGCGCCCGGCGGGACCGGCGTGCGCTGCATTGGCAGCGCACGCCCTATCAAGTGCTTACTCGGCCGCGTCGGGCAGCTGAGCTGCCTGCGCCTCGTCAAGCTTGGTGTTCTCGAGCTCGACGCTGAGGCCCAGCGAGCGCATTTCCTTGACGAGAACGTTGAAGCTTTCCGGAATACCGGCTTCGAACGTGTCGTCTCCGCGGACAATGGCTTCGTAGACCTTGGTGCGGCCGGCGACGTCGTCCGACTTCACCGTCAGCATTTCCTGCAGCGTGTAGGCCGCGCCGTATGCTTCGAGCGCCCAGACTTCCATTTCGCCGAAGCGCTGACCGCCGAACTGCGCCTTGCCGCCCAGCGGCTGCTGGGTCACGAGCGAGTAAGGACCGATCGAACGAGCATGGATCTTATCGTCGACCAAGTGGTTGAGCTTCAGCATGTAGATGTAGCCCACGGTCACCTGGCGGTCGAACTGCTCGCCGGTACGGCCGTCATAGAGCGTCGACTGACCGCTATCCTTGAGACCTGCCAGACGCAGCATGTCGTTGACGTCGGCTTCGTTCGCACCGTCGAAAACAGGCGTCGCAATCGAAACGCCGCGCTTCCACTGGTCAGCGAGACGCAGAACCGAGTCATCGTCAAACTCATGCACCTGTTCGGCCTTCGGGCCGGTACCGACGACATCGCCGATGGTCTTGCGCAGCGGCTCAATGTTGCCATTGGCCTTGTATGCATCGATCAGTTCGCCGATCTGGCGACCCATGCCGGCGCAAGCCCAACCCAGATGCGTCTCGAGGATCTGGCCGACGTTCATGCGCGAAGGCACGCCGAGCGGGTTCAGAACGACGTCGACATGCGTGCCGTCTTCGAGGAACGGCATGTCTTCCACCGGCACAATGCGCGAGACCACGCCCTTGTTCCCGTGACGGCCGGCCATCTTGTCGCCCGGCTGGATCTTGCGCTTTACGGCGACGAAGACCTTGACCATTTTCATGACGCCAGGAGGCATTTCATCGCCGCGCTGGACCTTTTCGACCTTGTCCATGAAGCGCTGTTCGAGGCGCGACTTGGATTCGTCGTACTGACCGCGGAGCGCTTCGAGCTCGCTCTGGACCTTTTCGTCTTCGACCGCGAACATCCACCACTGCGAGCGGGGATATTCGGAGACGACGGCGTTGGAAAGCTCGCTGCCCTTCTTGAAGCCCTTCGGGCCGGCAATGGAAGCCTGGCCGCGCAGCATCTCGATCAGACGGCCGTAGACGTTACGGTCGAGGATCGCCTGCTCGTCGTCACGGTCCTTTGCCAGACGCTCGATTTCCTCGCGCTCGATCGCCATCGCGCGCTCGTCCTTTTCAACGCCGTGGCGGTTGAAGACGCGAACTTCGACGATCGTGCCGTAAGTGCCGGGCGGCATGCGCATCGAGGTGTCGCGCACGTCGGAGGCCTTTTCGCCGAAGATGGCGCGCAGAAGCTTTTCTTCCGGCGTCATCGGGCTCTCGCCCTTCGGTGTGATCTTGCCGACGAGGATATCGCCCGGCTGAACTTCGGCGCCGATATAGACGATGCCGGCTTCGTCGAGGTTCTTCAGCGCTTCTTCCGAAACGTTCGGAATATCGCGGGTGATTTCCTCAGGACCAAGCTTGGTGTCGCGCGCCATCACTTCGAATTCCTCGATGTGGATGGAGGTGAACACATCGTCGGCAACGATACGCTCGGAGAGCAGGATCGAGTCTTCGTAGTTGTAGCCGTTCCAGGGCATGAACGCGACGAGCGCGTTGCGGCCGAGCGCCAGGTCGCCGAGATCGGTCGACGGGCCGTCGGCGAGGATGTCGCCGCGGTTGACCTCGTCACCGACGGTGACCAGCGGGCGCTGGTTGACGCAGGTGTTCTGGTTCGAACGCTGGAACTTCTGCAGGCGGTAGATATCGACGCCGGATTTGCCGGCTTCGAGGTCTTCCGTGGCGCGGATAACGATACGCGTCGCGTCGACCTGGTCGACCACGCCGCCGCGACGGGCGCCGATGGCGGCGCCGGAGTCACGGGCGACCACCGGCTCCATGCCGGTACCGACGAACGGAGCTTCGGCACGCAGCAGCGGCACTGCCTGACGCTGCATGTTCGAGCCCATGAGCGCGCGGTTGGCGTCGTCGTTTTCCAGGAACGGGATGAGCGCGGCTGCGACCGAAACGACCTGCTTCGGCGAGACGTCCATCAGGTTCATGCTGTCGCGCGGGGCGAGCATAACTTCACCGGCGTGACGGCAGACGACGAATTCGTCGACGAAGGAACCGTCAGCATTCATCTCGGCATTGGCCTGGGCGACATAGTACTTCGCCTCTTCCATGGCGGAGAGGTAGAGCACGTCGTTCGTCACCTTGCCGTCGACGATGCGGCGGTACGGGCTTTCGATGAAGCCGTACTTGTTGACGCGGGCAAAGGTCGCAAGCGAGTTGATGAGACCGATGTTCGGGCCTTCCGGCGTTTCAATCGGGCAGATGCGGCCATAGTGGGTCGGATGCACGTCGCGGACTTCGAAGCCGGCGCGCTCGCGGGTCAGACCGCCCGGGCCAAGAGCCGAAAGACGGCGCTTGTGGGTGATTTCCGAGAGCGGGTTGACCTGGTCCATGAACAGCGAGAGCTGCGAGGAACCGAAGAATTCGCGAACGGCAGCGGCGGCCGGCTTGGCGTTGATCAGGTCCTGCGGCATGACCGTGTCGATCTCGATCGAGGACATGCGTTCCTTGATCGCGCGCTCCATGCGCAGCAGGCCGAGACGGTACTGGTTTTCCATCAGCTCGCCGACCGAACGGACGCGGCGGTTGCCGAGGTTGTCGATGTCGTCGATCTCGCCCTTGCCATCGCGCAGTTCGACCAGCATCCGGACCACGGCCAGAATGTCGTCCTTGCGCAGGATACGGACGGTGTCTTCGACGGTCAGGTCGAGGCGCATGTTCATCTTGACGCGGCCGACGGCGGAGAGGTCGTAACGCTCCGCATCGAAGAACAGCGAGTTGAACATGGCTTCGGCCGATTCCATGGTCGGCGGCTCACCCGGACGCATGACGCGGTAGATGTCGAACAGAGCGTCCTGACGGTTCTCGTTCTTGTCGGCTGTCAGCGTGTTGCGGATATAGGCGCCGACATTGATGTGATCGATGCCGAGAACCGGGATCTCGTCGAAACCGTTCGCCAGGATGATGCCAAGTGTCTTCTCGTCGATTTCGTCGCCGGCCTCGAGGTAGATCTCACCCGTCGAGTAGTTGACGATGTCGCCGGCAAGGTAATTGCCGTAAAGATCGTCGTCGGCGGCCTTGAGTGCCTTCAGGCCCTTGTCGGACAGCGTGCGCAGCAGGCGCGGGGTCAGCTTCTTGCCGGCTTCGACGACGACTTCGCCGGTATCGGCGTCGACCATCTCGGTGATCGCCTTGGCACCCTTCAGCGTTTCCGGCTTGAAGGGAATGCGCCAGCCTTCGCCGTCGCGCTTGTAGAGCGACTTCGTGTAGAAGGTGTCGAGGATTTCCTCGCCGTCCATGCCGAGCGCCATCAGCAGCGACGTCACGGGGATCTTGCGGCGGCGGTCGATACGGGCGTAGACGATGTCCTTGGCGTCGAATTCGATATCGAGCCAGGAACCGCGATAGGGGATGACGCGCGCAGCAAAGAGCAGCTTGCCAGAAGAATGGCTCTTACCCTTGTCATGGTCGAAGAAGACGCCCGGCGAACGGTGCATCTGGGAGACGATCACGCGCTCGGTGCCGTTGACGATGAACGTGCCGTTGTTGGTCATGAGCGGCATGTCGCCCATGTAAACGGACTGCTCCTTGATGTCCTTGATCGACTTCGCGCCGGTATCTTCGTCGATATCGAACACGATGAGGCGCAGAGTCACCTTCAGCGGCGCGGCATAGGTCAGGTCGCGCTGACGGCATTCGTCAACGTCGAACTTCGGCGGTTCGAACTCGTAGGACACGAATTCCAGCATCGATGCGCCGGAGAAATCGGTGATCGGGAAAACCGACTTGAAAACGGCCTGAAGACCTTCGTCGGGTCGGCCGCCCTTCGGCTCTTCAACCATTAGAAACTGGTCGTAGGACGCCTTCTGAACCTCGATGAGGTTCGGCATTTCTGCGACTTCGGGGATCTTACCAAAAAACTTGCGTACGCGCCTGCGACCGTTGAACGAAAGGGTCTGAGCCATCGTCGCTCCTTCAAAATCTTGCACCCGGGCCTGCAACGGACGGGAACCGATGGCCAGTCGATCCCGTCAATCAATGAGTAGTTCAATCTCGTCCGACCCCAGAAAACGCTCAGCTCGGATTGCTGTGCTGCCCTCGGTGCGAGACCATCCTTTTGAAGAACCCATTACCCAAAAGCCGTTTCGACGCGGCTTTTGGGTAATTCGTTCAGAAAAACGGCAAATGGGAGGCAGTAGAAATACTGCCTCCCAAAGCAGTTTAAGATTACTTGACGTCGGCCTTGGCGCCAGCGTCTTCAAGCTTCTTCTTGATGTCAGCGGCTTCAGCCTTGTTGACGCCTTCCTTGACAGCCTTCGGAGCGGCTTCAACGAGGTCCTTGGCTTCCTTGAGGCCGAGACCCGTGATGGCGCGGACTTCCTTGATGACGTTGATCTTGTTGGCACCAGCTTCGACGAGGATGACGTCGAATTCGGTCTTTTCTTCTTCAACGACAGCAGCAGCGGCACCACCGGCAGCGGCAGCAACAGCTACCGGAGCAGCAGCGGAAACGCCCCACTTTTCTTCAAGAAGCTTCGACAGTTCTGCAGCTTCCAGAACGGTCAGCGAGGAGAGGTCGTCAACGATCTTTGCGAGATCAGCCATTTTACTAGTTCCTTTTGTTCGGTTCGAACCGGTTGATTATAAACAGCGAAAAACCGCCTTACGCGGCTTCGTCCTTCTTGGCGTAGGCCGCAAACACGCGGGCAAGCTGGCTTGCCGGTGCTGCAACAACCCCAGCGATGCGGGTAGCCGGTGTCTGGATCATGCCCAGCAGCTTCGCACGCAGCTCATCGAGCGAAGGCAGGGTCGCAAGCGACTTGACTGCATCGGCGTTGAGCGTGGTTGTTCCCATGGCGCCGCCCAGAACAATGATCTTGTCATTGGTCTTGGCGAAATCCATGACGACTTTCGGAGCGGTGATGGGATCGGTGCTGTATGCAATCAGCGTCTGACCCTTGAAGAGATTGGACATCCCTTCCGCTTCCGTACCCTGAAGGGCGATCTTGGCCAGGCGGTTCTTCGCGACTTTGACGGTGCCGCCAGCTGCGCGCATCTTCGAACGAAAATCGTTCATTTGCGCGACTGTAGCACCAGCATAGTGGGCCACGACAACTGAGCCCGAAGCCTTGAAGACTTCGTTCAGTTCCGTGACGAATTCGCGTTTTTCCGCTCTTTCCACTGCCTATCTCCAGTTGGCGGGACCAAAAACGGGCCCGCCGGTTGCCTTTTGCCTCCTGGGATCATGCGAGATCCCAAGCGACGCTTGAGGATCCTGTCCCCCCGCGCTCTCGCCCCATCAAGGCTAAAGAGGCACAAGGCATCCAAGGCTCGAACCGAGTTCCTAGAAGCGAACTTCATGCAATTCGGGTCTTACCCGTCTCATGCAGGCAAAGTGATTAAGGGAAAACCACCTGCAATCTCGGACAGGATTCCGGATTTCTCCGGAATATTCCGGCCCCTTGCGAGGCCGGAAATTCAGTCGCCGGACTTAAAGCCCGGCAATAAACTTATGCAGCCGGCGCACCGGTGACCGAGCCGGGCTCGATCTTGACGCCCGGACCCATGGTCGAGGAAATCGCCACGCGCTTGACGTAGTTGCCCTTGGCGCCCGCCGGCTTCGCCTTGATGACGGCGTCCGCAAAGGCACGGATGTTTTCTTCCAGAGCCTTGGCGTCGAAAGAGGCCTTGCCGATGCCGGCATGGACGATGCCAGCCTTCTCGACGCGGAACTCGACAGCGCCGCCCTTGGAAGCCTTGACAGCTCCGGCGACGTCCATGGTGACGGTGCCGACCTTCGGGTTCGGCATCATGCCGCGGGGGCCGAGAACCTTACCGAGACGGCCGACGAGCGGCATCATGTCGGGGGTGGCGATGCAGCGATCGAATTCGATCTTGCCGCCCTGGACGATTTCGACGAGCTCTTCGGCGCCGACGATATCGGCACCAGCAGCCTTGGCTTCGTCAGCCTTGGCGCCACGAGCGAAGACGGCAACGCGAACCGTACGGCCGGTGCCGTTCGGCAGATTGACGACGCCGCGAACCATCTGGTCCGCATGGCGCGGGTCAACGCCGAGGTTCATCGAGACTTCGATGGTTTCGTCGAACTTGGCGACAGCCCGTTCCTTGACCATGCCGATGGCCAGGGTCAGAGCGTAGAGCTTGGTGGGATCAACACCTTCATTGATCTTCTGCGTGCGCTTACCAGCCATGATCTTAACCCACCACTTCCAGGCCCATGGCGCGGGCAGAGCCCTCGATCATCGCCATTGCACCTTCGATATCCGCTGCGTTCAGATCCTTCATCTTGGCTTCTGCGATCGACTTGATCTGAGCCTTGGTGAGGGAGCCGGCCTTGGCGCCCTTGCCGGGCGTCTTGGAACCGGATGTGATCTTCGCTTCCTTCTTCAGCCAGTAGCTGACCGGCGGCTGCTTCATTGCGAAGGTGAAGGACTTGTCCTGGTAATAGGTAATGACGACCGGGATCGGCATGCCCTTTTCCATTTCCTGCGTGGCGGCATTGAACGCCTTGCAGAATTCCATGATGTTAATGCCACGCTGACCAAGCGCCGGACCAATCGGCGGGGACGGGTTTGCCGATCCTGCCTTGACCTGAAGCTTGAGCTGGCCTGCAACTTTCTTAGCCATATCTCTCTGCCTTTCATGAACGACCGGTCGCCCGGCCCGTGATGCCGGATCTCTCCGGCGGCTGCGGTTGCGTGGTGCGGATCATTAGGGTCCGGCTAAGACCCCTCACCTTCCACGCGGGTGCGGACAAGGTCCGCAGGAAACAGGCCGCAAGGGCCAGCCTCCAGTTTCTGCGATCAGACCTTCTCGACCTGAGCGTATTCCAGCTCGACCGGCGTTGCGCGGCCGAAGATCGACACTTCCACCTTCAGGCGCGAACGCTCTTCGTCCACATCCTGAACCGTGCCATTGAACGACGCGAATGGGCCGTCGGAAACGCGGACCTGCTCGCCGATCTCGAAGGTAATGGAGGCCTTCGGCCGCTCGACACCTTCCTGGACCTGACCGAGAATGCGCTCGGCTTCGTAGTCCGGAATCGGAACAGGCTTATTGTCGGAGCCGAGGAAACCTGTGACCTTCGGCGTATTCTTGATCAGATGGTAGGCTTCGTCCGTCAGGTTGGCACGGACCATGACATAGCCCGGGAAAAACTTGCGCTCCGAATCGACCTTGCGTCCGCGACGCACTTCCACCACCTTTTCGGTCGGGACGAGGATCTTCTCGAACAGGTGCTCAAGCCCCTTCTGGCGAGCCTTGTTCTCGATATCTTCAGCCACCTTCTTTTCAAAATTGGAATATGCGTGGACGATGTACCAACGTGCCGCCATTTTCATTTCCACCCGTATCAGTTGCCGGTATTCAGCACGAAGCTCAGAGCCCAGCCGATCAGCTGGTCAGCGGCAAAGAAAAACAGCGCGGCGAAAACCACCATCACCAGCACCATGACCGTCGAGATCATGGTCTCGCGGCGCGACGGCCATGTAACTTTGGACGTCTCGGAGCGAACCTGCTGCAGAAACGCAAACGGATTGGATTTGGATGCCATCGACTGCCCACGCAATTACGGCGCGTAAAGCTGAAACTATCAGCCCCACGCACCGCGTGTCTGTTGAACCCTAAATAAACACCGATTTCCGAATACACAAGAGGGAAACCGAAGTTTAACGAAATTACTTACCACCAAACAATCCCCGGCCGGAAATGCCGCGAGCATGTGCGCGCTGTCCCGCATCCAGGAAAATGGCAGGGGCAGTAGGGCTCGAACCTACGACCTGCGGTTTTGGAGACCGCCGCTCTACCAACTGAGCTATACCCCTTCATACCGATCATTCAGCGCCTGGGCCAAGGCCCGCAAATCGCTGCTGAAAAGCATGGCGCTCCCTTTAAGACGACGGCACGGGATTGGCAAGCACGATTTTCGATTTTCAAAGCCATTCTCTGGATATGCGAACGATCGGCTTTTCAATCGCCTGACCAAGGTCCGTTCAGACCTTCACATATTTCCGCCAATCGTGTTCTTCCTTAAAGCCCAGCACCTCGCGGATCTTGCGGTTGGAGAGCAGGCCCTCATATTCGCCGATCTCGCGGGTGAAGGGCACGTTCGGAAAGAATCGCTTCGCGAGCTCCTTCGACGGCGTATTGGCCGAGACGGTGTCGTTGGCGGCGTTGAAGACCTGATAGCCGAGGCCGTCCTTCTCAATGCAGAGATGACAGATCTGCCCGAGGTCGCGGGCGTCGATATAGCTCCAGGCGATGCGCTTGCGCATCTCGGGATTGGCGAAAAAGGTCGGAAACCTCTCGTATTCGTGCGGCTCGATGACGTTGCCTATGCGCAGCGCATAGATGTCGAAGCCGGAACGTTCGGCAAAGGCGCGCGCCGTCTTTTCGTTGACGACCTTGGAAAGGCCGTAGGAATCCATCGGATTGACGTCGTAGTCCTCCTCCAGCGGGAACTGGTGGAAATCGCGATGGCCTTCGGCGAAGCAGACGCCGTAGGTCGTCTCGCTCGATGCGACGATAATCTTCCTGATGCCGAGCTTCACCGCCGCCTCGATGACATTATAGGTGCCCATCGTGTTGATGCGGAAGGTTTCGTTATCGGGCTTGATCAGAATGCGCGGGATGGCGGCGAAATGCACGACGGCGTCGAAGGGCTGCACGCCCCTGCCCGCATCGAGATCGGGAAAATCGCGATGCATCGAAAGCGCGTTGAAGACCTGACCGCTATCGGTGATGTCGGCGATGAGATTGGTGACGCCGGGGCTATCCAGCGGCACGAGATCGAGGTTGTGAACCTCGTAGCCGGCATTGACGAGCCACGGCACCGCATGGCGACCTGCCTTGCCCGAACCGCCGGTGAATAGAATACGTCTCTTCATGGAATATCCTCCGCGTCATGAAATCGGAGGCATAGATAGACGCTTCCGCGCGAAGAGCAAGCGAGCGTCATGCAAGGGTTCACCCCCGCGTCGCCAGGAGCATCCTATCCGGGAGCACCTGGCCGATCATTTCCGAACATCGCAGAACCCTGCGATGTTCGGCAAAGGTCGTCACTTGACGACACTTACCTCGCCAATCTGCACTACGGCAGACTGAACAACTTCTTGCGGTATTGCAGCGATGAAAAACATCGTGAAAACATACATCGCGAATATCGTCGCAGCGAATGTGGCCTTTGGAATCATCCG
Organism: Rhizobium leguminosarum; assembly: GCF_002953715.1. GTDB lineage: Bacteria > Pseudomonadota > Alphaproteobacteria > Rhizobiales > Rhizobiaceae > Rhizobium > Rhizobium leguminosarum_V. Next base: position 1,415,516 of record NZ_CP025012.1, on the reverse strand, counting down.
GGCTCTCCTCTTTGCAAGAAGGAGTCTGGACTACAATGGTCCAATCACAAACCGGTTTCTGAACGTGAGATGAACAAAATACTGTGACAGGCCAATTTAACGATATTTTTACAACACCTGTTAAACCTACAGGAAGCCATGAAAATGAAAAACCCCGCTGTTTCCAGCGGGGTCTTCATAATTGCGGATAACTCGAAAGTTACTCGACGATCGACGCGACGATACCGGCGCCGACGGTGCGGCCGCCTTCGCGGATGGCGAAGCGCAGCTTTTCTTCCATCGCGATCGGAACGATCAGCTCGACCGATACCGTGACGTTGTCGCCCGGCATCACCATCTCGGTGCCTTCCGGCAGCGTCACAATGCCCGTCACGTCGGTCGTGCGGAAGTAGAACTGCGGACGGTAGTTGGTGAAGAACGGCGTATGACGGCCACCCTCTTCCTTCGTCAGGATGTAGGCTTCAGCCATGAACTTCTTGTGCGGCTTGACCGAACCCGGCTTGCACAGAATCTGGCCACGCTCAACGCCATCACGGGTAACGCCGCGGATCAGCGCGCCGATGTTGTCGCCGGCCTGGCCCTGATCGAGCAGCTTGCGGAACATTTCAACGCCGGTCACCGTCGTCTTCGTCGTCGGGCGGATGCCGACGATCTCGACTTCTTCGCCAACCTTGACAATGCCACGCTCGACGCGGCCGGTCACAACCGTGCCGCGGCCCGAGATCGAGAACACGTCTTCGATCGGCAGCAAGAACGGCAGGTTGATCGGACGCTCAGGCGTCGGGATGTAGGCGTCGACAGCGGCCATCAGTTCGCGGATCGAATCCTCGCCGATCTTCTTGTCCGAATCTTCGAGAGCAGCAAGCGCCGAACCCTTGACGATCGGGATATCGTCGCCCGGGAAGTCGTAGGACGACAGCAGTTCGCGAACTTCGAGCTCGACCAGTTCGAGAAGCTCGGCGTCGTCAACCTGGTCGACCTTGTTCAGGAACACCACGATTGCCGGAACGCCGACCTGACGAGCCAGCAGGATGTGTTCGCGCGTCTGCGGCATCGGGCCGTCAGCAGCCGAGCACACCAGGATCGCGCCGTCCATCTGGGCAGCACCGGTGATCATGTTCTTGACGTAGTCGGCGTGGCCGGGGCAGTCAACGTGCGCGTAGTGGCGGGCCGGCGTCTCATACTCAACGTGCGCCGTCGAGATGGTGATGCCACGGGCCTTTTCTTCCGGAGCCGCGTCGATCTGATCGTACGCCTTGTACTCACCGAAGTACTTCGTGATCGCTGCCGTCAGAGACGTCTTACCGTGGTCAACGTGGCCAATCGTGCCAATGTTGACGTGCGGCTTGTTGCGCTCAAACTTACTCTTTCCCATTTGAATGCTTCCTGTGAACGAAAATGGTGGCCCCGGCGAACCGGTTTAGTGCCGCCGTTTAAGGCTTTCGGCGACATTGCGCAAGACTTAATTGCAGACGCCAAACTTGGCCTGACAGCGCATATGGGAGACAATTCGCCGCCTGCAAGGCGATTCGCCAAAGCCCCCTCGAAAATCGCTGAAATCTTAGAGAAAATCGCATGAACCGCCTGAGACACGCCATAGACGTTCGGCGTCGAGCGCCCTTCCCTGCCAGCCGATAACCGCAATCGTCAGCTTCTCCGCCAGCGCCGGAGACATCTCGGGACGACCGCGGCAGCGGTCGTATAAGGTGGCTTAACGGAAACTGGAGCGGGTAGCGGGAATCGAACCCGCGTATTCAGCTTGGAAGGCTGCTGCTCTACCATTGAGCTATACCCGCGGGGTGGTCCGATCCGATGACGAATGGTGGAGAGAGTTGGATTTGAACCAACGTAGGCTGAGCCAACGGATTTACAGTCCGTCCCCTTTAACCACTCGGGCATCTCTCCAGTTTTTCGTCCGGATCGCAAGACCAAGTTCGTCAGACTTCGAAGCATTGCCGCCCGTCGTCTGCGCCGCGTATATGACCGGAGCATTTCAGTCTGTCAACACGATGACAACGGAAAAAACACGAAAAATTTCATTCGCCACCGAAAGCCGGCATATGAAAGAAAGCCTATGCGGCAGCGAGCGCCATGGCTATAAAGCTGCATGAGCAAAGACAACAAATCCGGCGGCAAGACCGCGACAGACCCATCCGCCAAGGATACGCATTACGCCACTCTGCGGCGCGCCCACCGTGACGCCAAGCGCGAACGCGGGGAGATTCCGACGCCTCAGCCGCAGAAGCGAAAGCGCGGCGGCGAAGACTGGAAGCCGCCGGCGCTTGCGCCCGACCAGGTGCATCTCTATGGCCTGCATACGGTGCGCGCGGCGCTCGACAATCCCGAGCGCAAGAAGATCAAGCTGTTCGTGACGCAGAACGCACTCGCGCGCCTCGAAGTCGACGTCGAGGCGCTCGGCATTCCCTTCGAGATCGTCTCGCCGCAGGAGATCGACAAGGTGCTCGGCCCTGAGGCGATCCATCAGGGCGTGATGTTGGAAACAAGGCCGCTTCCGGTACGCCGGCTCGAAGCGCTGAAGGACAGCCCCCTCCTGCTCGTCCTCGACCAAGTCACGGATCCGCACAATGTCGGCGCGATCATGCGCTCGGCCGTCGCCTTCAATGCGGGTGCGGTGATCACCACACAGCGACATAGCCCGACCGAATCGGGCGTGCTCGCCAAGTCTGCCTCCGGCGCGCTGGAACTGATACCTTATATACAGGTTACCAATCTCGCCGATGCGCTCGGCGAATTGCACAAGCTCGGCTTCTCCACCATCGGCCTCGATTCGGAAGGTCCGGCGCCGCTCGAAGGCACCTTCTCCGGCGAGAAGGTGGCGCTGGTGCTCGGCTCGGAGGGCAAGGGGCTTCGGCAGAAGACGCGGGAAACCGTCAACGCACTTGCCCGTCTCGACATGCCGGGCGCGATCAAATCGCTCAACGTCTCGAATGCGGCGGCGATCGCGCTTTATGCGGCGCGGCTCCACTTGAAGGCATAGGCTGGCTGCGGCAAAGGGTAGTTGTCATGGTCCGTTTCATCCCTAGACTGGTGGCTCCGGCAGCGGTGCTGCTTGTCTATGGACTGGCATATGGACAGGATATCGATCCCGATATTCTCAAAGCGCAGGCCGGAACCTATCTCGTCGCGCCGGAAGACGGTGCGGCCGGTTGCCAGTTGACGCTGGAAACCGGTGAAGCGATCGGCGGCTATTCGGTCTCCGGTCAGGACTCCTGCATCAAGCCGCTGCCGGCACTTGCCGAAGCCTATTCCTGGAATTTCGACGGCAGTGGCGGCGTCATCCTGATCGACGCGACGCGCAAGGTGCTCGCTCGCTTCGTCGAGAACGAAGGTTCGCCGATGAAGACGGAGGATGGTGCGCCGCTATTGCTGATCGCCGCAGCTGACGGCGTCGATCGCCTGCCGCGTTTCACCAGCCTTGCCGGGATATGGACGATGCAAAGACCGAACGGCGAAAGGCTTTGCGGCTTGACGCTCAACGGCCGTGTCGATGCGGACGGCAACGTGCCGCTGTCACTTTCGGGGGACTGCGCCGCTAATGTCGCCAGACTGAAACTTGCAGTCTGGCATATCGAGGGTTTCGGGCTGACGCTGATGGGCCCAGACGGTTCGTCGCTTGGCTTCGACATGCGCGCTGACGGCAATTTCGACAAATCGAAGGAGGAAGGCGGCAAGCCGCTTTCGCTCGTTCGCCGCTAACCCGCAGTCAGTCGGCTCCAGAAAAATCCACTTTTGCCTTGGAATGACGCCCCGGAGCACTATGATCGGGCAATGATCGGTTGCAGCGACCGGCTCAGAAGTAAGAAGGAACGATCCCCATCATGGCCATTCGACCGCTGATTTTCGGTATCCTCTTCATCGCGGTCTTCGTCGTGATTATCATCAGCATCATCTGGGTAGACACGTCGCACCCCATCCACCAGCCCGATCCTCTGTCGCCGACGGCGCCCGGCCCCGCGACGCCGGGACAGGTACAATAATACTGGCAGGAACGCGGACGGCGATCATGCGTTAATCCCGGAATCGAACGAGGATTGAACGCTTATGCGTATAATGATCGCCGTCGTCGCCTTCATGATTGTCTCCGTGCTCAGCATCGCAATGATGTCGCCCTCCGGCGCCGGACAGACTGGCAATAGCGACAGGATCGAGGCGAGCGTCAACGAACCCGTCACTCATTAAAATAACGACCCGGGTGATCCGGGCCGTTATTGTCAGCTGCGGTAGAGCCAGAACGGCATACCGCGATCGCGATCGCGCCACTCGCGGCGCTCCTGCCAACGCTCTGCACGCCACCGCCGCCAGTGACGGCGATTATCGCGCCAGTCGGACCGGCGCCAGTCGCGCTCATCGCGCCAGCCACGGTCGTCACGGCCGCGATCACCTCGCCAGCCACGGTCGTCGCGGTCGCGATCACCTCGCCAGCCATCACGAATTTGAACGATATCGCCCTGCGCAGTCACCGCCGGCCGCTCGGCCGGCATGGCGGCCGCCGGTGCGACGGACGCGAAAGCCGCACCGACGGAAATGGTTGCGGCGAGAAAGAGATGTGCGAGCTTCATGGCTGTTTCCTCATTGATGATGAGGCGAAGATAAGCAGGCCCGGCTGAATTGGCGGTGAAGCAGCCCTTCAGACGCGGTTCATCAAGCGATACGAGCTAATTTGAAAAAATCTGCCGGTGCGATCGAGCGAAGCAACGTCGAACCCAGGCTATGGTTTAGAACGGCGGTATTCTGGGGAAAGATGGTGTAGCTAACCGGAGCGTTCTCGAACCAATCCGCCTTCGCTTAGCTGCTCTCTTCGGCTCGCCGAGCCGAAGCTCACAGAGCGTAGGCTGGTGCCCCCGCCAGGGTTCGAACCCGGGACCCCCTGATTACAAATCAGGTGCTCTACCAACTGAGCTACAAGGGCAATAGTTGCCCAACTAGCAGATTCTGTAATTCTGTAAAGGGAAAATCCGCGGCCGCGCGGACAGTTCGGCAGCAGTTCAAAACGCTTTGCGATAGAAAACGTCCTTGTCGCGCAAGGCCTTTATCCTTTAGCTAGGGCAGCATCATAAAGGGCATTGCATGGGCCGTTCATTTCAGACGCTTTCCTTTCTCGCCTCACCAACGACGGAGGCGCTTGCCGCGCGCGAGGAGTTGATTCGCATCTATGGTGACGTCCCGGCTGACGAAGCCGATGTCATTGTCGCGCTCGGCGGCGACGGTTTCATGCTGCAGACGCTGCACAGCACCATGAACTCCGGCAAACTGGTTTACGGCATGAATCGCGGCTCGGTCGGCTTCCTGATGAACGACTATCGCACCGAAGAGCTTCAGGAGCGAATCTGCGTCGCCGTCGAAAACGTCTTCCGGCCATTGCAGATGACGACGGCCAACGCCGACGGCACCAACTCGACGGCGCTCGCCATCAACGAGGTCTATCTTTTTCGCCAGTCCTATCAGGCCGCGAATCTGAGGGTGATGGTGGATGGGCGCGTCCGTCTGGAAGAACTGATCTGCGACGGGCTGATGGTGGCGACACCTGCCGGATCGACGGCGTATAATCTTTCCGCCCATGGCCCGATCCTGCCGCTCGAGGCGCCGCTGCTCGCCATGACGCCGGTCAGCGCTTTCAGGCCTCGGCGCTGGAGGGGCGCTCTGCTTCCGAACAAGGTGACCGTCGATATCGACATTCTCGAGCCGGAGAAGCGACCGGTGAACGCAGTGGCCGACAATACCGAGGTCAAGTCGGTGCTGCATATCCGCATCGCCCAGTCGGAACATGTGACGGCGCGCATCCTTTCTGATCCCGACCGAACCTGGTCCGACCGTATTCTCGCAGAGCAGTTCAAGGATTGAGAGGATGGCAATGCGACGGATATTGATGACCAGCCTCCTGCTTGCGGGATGGAGCATTGCAGCGGAGGCCGCGCCGGTGCAGGATGCCATCCTACCGGCATCGGTGATTTTCGCGACCAGCACCGGCTACTGGGAGGACGACGGCAACGCACCTGATGTCGAGCGGGTGCCGACGGGCGCCGAGAGCGTCGCTAATCCCGAGGGAAAGGCCGTGCAGCGCCACGGCTACTACAAGCTCTTTGCCGTCCGCCAGCCGGACAGGACCTCAAAGGTCTACCTGCAGCAGATTGCCCAGACCGAGACCGGCCCGGCGATCGCCTCGACCATCGAGCTGCAGGAGTTCAGCGACCTGAAGCCTTACGTTACCGATATACGCCCCGAGAATTCGAACGGCATCATCAAGGAACCGGGGCTCTTCGCCACGGTCTATCTGAAGACCGACCCTGCCGCGGAGCCGGATGGCTGGACCGTGCTGATCGACGAATTCGGCGACATCACCGTGGAGAAGGCGACGAATTGAACGGCGAGGAATCGTTCAGAGAGGCATCCGAGAGATGAAACTCGGCTTTCGCGACGGCGTCCTCTACGACAAGAAAAGGTCGAACTGGGACGCAGCCGGCCCCAGGCCCATCAGTTGGTCCCTCTGGTATCCCGCTGCCGATGACACGCGGGAAAGCGAGATACCGGAAAGAAGCTGGTTCCAGAAAGCGGCCGTCGCCCGTGATGCACCCATCCGGCCGGAAGCCGTGCCCTATCCCCTCGTGCTGTTGTCGCATGGTACCGGCGGATCCGCGGCCGGGCTGGAGTGGCTGGCGCGACGCCTGGTCGATCGCGGATTTGCAGCGCTCGGCGTCAGCCATCACGGCAATACTGGCATCGAGCCCTATCGCGCTGAAGGCTTTGCCTGCCTTTGGGAGCGGGCGCCTGACCTAAGCTACATGCTCGACCACTGCGACGAGTGGCTCAGCGATCTCGCTGGCCATATCGATACGAATAGTGTCTTCGCAGCGGGATTTTCGGCCGGAGCCTATAGCGTGATGCTGCTTCTTGGAGCCGTCGCCCAGTTCTCGCAGTTCGAACCATCGAGGATGAAGCCGGGTGGCGCGCGTGGACCCAGGGAATTTCCCGACCTTGCCGATCATATCCCGGCATTGCTGCGCACCAGCGATGTGTTTCGCGATTCGTGGTCCCGGATGTCGAAGTCCTACCGAGACGACAGAATCAAGGCCGCACTCGTTTGCGCGCCGGGTCGGTCCGTTCTCGGTTTCAGCGAGGAAAGCCTGAAAACTGTCGATGCGCCCGCCCTTATCCTCGTCGGTGATGCCGACAAGGCGGCACCGGCCGAAGAATGTTCGTCGTGGCTGCATGCGCGGCTCCGGCGCAGCGCCCTTAAAATCTTCAGCGGCGGCCTTGGACATTATGTCTTCGTGCCAGAGGGCACGGCGCTCGGCCTTGCCTTTGCGGCAGAACTCTTTACCGATCCCCCGGGCATCGAGCGCGCAGTCGTTCATGACGAGATCGCCGATCTGTCGGCGGCGCTGTTTCAAGACAACGACATCAGCGCGATGGCTTGAGCAATGGAAAAGCCCCGTTTCCGGGGCTTTCGCGTCTCGATCTGACTAAAGCCTATTAGTCGACATCATCGACGACCGCGTCGGCGGCGCCGCTGATGCGGTGGGCAAGTGCTGCCTCCATGAACTCGTTGAGGTCGCCGTCGAGAACGTCGTCCGGCGCGCTGCTGGCAACGCCGGTGCGCAGGTCCTTGACCATCTGATAGGGCTGCAGCACGTAGGAGCGGATCTGGTGGCCCCAGCCGATCTCCGTCTTGGAAGCGGCTTCGGCGCTGGCAGCGTCCTCGCGCTTCTTCAGTTCGGCTTCATACATGCGGGCACGCAGCATGTCCCAGGCCTTGGCGCGGTTCTTGTGCTGCGAACGCTCCTGCTGGCACTGCACGACGATGCCCGTTGGGATATGCGTGATGCGCACGGCCGAATCGGTGGTGTTGACGTGCTGGCCGCCGGCACCCGACGAACGGTAGGTATCGATGCGGCAGTCGCTTTCGTTGATCTCAATCTGGATCGAGTCGTCGACAACCGGATAGACCCAAATCGACGAGAAGGAGGTGTGGCGACGCGCATTGCTGTCGTAGGGCGAGATGCGCACCAGCCGGTGCACGCCCGATTCCGTCTTCAGCCAGCCATAGGCATTGTGACCCTTGACGAGCAGGGTCGCGGACTTGATGCCCGCCTCTTCGCCATCATGGACTTCGAGAAGCTCGACCTTGAAACGTTGGCGTTCGGCCCAGCGGGTGTACATGCGCAACAGCATGTTCGCCCAGTCCTGGCTTTCGGTGCCGCCAGCGCCGGAATGGACTTCGAGATAGGTGTCGTTGCCATCGGCTTCGCCGGAGAGCATGGCTTCCACCTGGCGGCGCGCGGCCTCGGCCTTCAGGGCCTTCAGCGTGTCTTCGGCTTCTTTGACGATGCTCTGGTCGCCCTCTTCCTCGCCAAGTTCGATCAGCTCGATATTGTCGTTCAGCTGCTGTTCGAGCTGTTTGACGCCGTTGATGCCGTCATCGAGCTGCTGCCGTTCGCGCATCAGTTTCTGCGCTTCGGAAGCGTCGTTCCAGAGGTTCGGATCCTCTGCCTTGTTGTTCAACCAGTCCAGCCGTCTTATCGCCTGGTCCCAGTCAAAGATGCCTCCTCAGCAGGGTGATAGCCTGCTTGGTTTCATCGACCACGTTTTCGATTTCCGCTCGCATTTTCCTGCTTCTCTGTCTCGGTCTTCTTCAGGTGCTGGTGACATAGAGACGCCCGCCGCGGATGTAAAGGGCCGCGGCGGGCGGGCAAAATTCAGGCCTCGGTCAGAACAGGCCGGGCGTGCCGGTCTGGACGGCCTGGTTCGCCTGTGGCGAGGTCTTCAGGATTTCCTCCGGCGCCATGGTGCTGTCCATGCCGATCACGGAGAAGCTGTCGGCTGGGCCGGTGCCGGGCTTGAAGGCCTCGATGATGGTGTTCGGATTGCCGTCGCCAGCCGCCATGCCGGTCTTACGGTCGATCGAAATCAGGTTCATGCCTGATGGAATGACGAACTTCGATTCCGGCGTGTCCTTGACGGCAGCCTGCATGAATTCGTTGAAGATCGGGGCGGACAAGACGCCACCGGTGCCGCCGCGGCCGAGCGGGGCCGGCGTATCGAAGCCCATATAGAGGCCTGCAACCAGATCCGGCGTGAAGCCGACGAACCAGGCATCCTTCTCGTCGTTGGTGGTGCCGGTCTTTCCGGCGACGTCGCGGCCACCGAGATCGATCTTGCCGGCGGCGGTGCCGCGCTGGATGACGCCCTGCATCATCGAGGTGATCTGGTAGGCGGTCATCGGGTCGAGAACGGTTTCGCGATTGTCGACGACATTCGGTTCTTCCTGGTTCTGCCAGTCACCGGCATTGCAGCCCTCGCACAGACGCTCCTCATGCTTGAAGATCGTCTTGCCGTAGCGGTCCTGGATGCGGTCGATCAATGTCGGCTTGATCTGCTTGCCGCCATTGGCGATGACCGAATAGGCCGAGACCATGCGCAATACCGTCGTGTCGCCGGCGCCGAGCGACATGGAGAGAACCGGCAGCATGTGATCATAGATGCCGAAGCGCTCGGCATATTCCGCGACGATGTTCATGCCGAGATCGTTGGCGAGGCGCACCGTCATCAGATTGCGCGAATGCTCGATGCCCGAACGCAGCGTCGACGGGCCGCCGGATTCGCCGCCGTAGTTTTCCGGCCTCCAGACCTGGCCGCCCGAGACGATTTCGATCGGCGCGTCCATGATGACCGAAGCCGGCGTATAACCATTGTCCATCGCCGCCGCGTAGACGAAAGGCTTGAACGAGGAGCCCGGCTGGCGCATCGCCTGGGTGGCGCGGTTGAATTCGGACTGGGCGTAGGAGAAGCCGCCGACCATGGCGAGTACGCGGCCGGTCTTCGGGTCCATCGCGACCAGGCCACCTTGCACCTTCGGCGGCTGCTGCAGGCGATAGGAGGTCGACGCGTCGTCACCGAGCTTTGCGACATAAACGACGTCACCAGGGGACACGGCGCCGACCGGCGATTTCGTGGTCTTGCGGGCGCCGTCGGCCGAACGGAAGGCCCATTGCATGTTCTTAGCGTCGATCGTGCCGCGTTGACGGTCGGCCGCAACCTTGCCGCTGCCATCCTTGGCCGGCTGCAGGCCGATGTCGACGGTCGAGTCGGATACGGCGAGCACGACGGCAAGCCGCCATTCCGGCACGTCGGACAGTGTGGGAATATCGGCAAGCGCCTTGCCCCAATCACCGCTCGCATCGATCTGCTTGATCGGGCCGTGGAAACCGCGGCGCTCGTCGTAAGTGACCAGACCGTCCTGCAGCGCCTTGCGGGCAGCGAGCTGCATCTGCGGATCGAGCGACGTGCGCACCGAAAGGCCGCCCTCATAGAGAACCTTTTCGCCGTACTGGTCGATCAGCTGACGGCGCACAGCTTCGGCGAAATAATCCGACGCGAAGAGCGAGGGGCCGGTGGTGCGGGCGGTGACGCCGAGCGGCTGCTTCTTGGCTTCCTCGCCGTCGCTCTGGCTGACATAGCCGTTCTCGACCATCCGGTCGATCACCCAGTTACGGCGCTCGAGCGCAGCTTCCGGATGGCGGAACGGATGATAATTGGCCGGGCCTTTCGGCAGCGATGCCAGATAAGCGGCTTCGGCGACGGTCAGTTCGGTGACGGATTTGTTGAAATAGGTGAGTGCTGCGCCGGCGATGCCATAGGAATTCAGACCGAAGAATATCTCGTTCAGGTAGAGTTCGAGGATCTTGTCCTTGCTGTAGGCCTGCTCGATACGGAAGGAAAGGATCGCTTCCTTGATCTTGCGGTCGATCGTCTGGTCCGAGCTCAAAAGGAAGTTCTTGGCCACCTGCTGGGTGATTGTGGAGGCACCGACCGGGCGGCGGCCGGAACCGAAATTCTGCAGGTTGACGAGAATTGCGCGGCCGAGGCCTGTGAGATCAACGCCCGGATGATTGTAGAAATTCTTGTCTTCGGCCGACAGGAAAGCGGCCTTCACGCGGTCGGGAATAGCCTGAATCGGCAGGAAGAGACGCTTTTCCTTGGCGTACTCGGCCATCAGAGCGCCGTTTCCGGCATGGACGCGGGTCGTCACCGGCGGCGCATAGCTGTTCAGAACGGCATAGTCCGGGAGATCCTTCGCGACATTGGCGAGATAGATGGCAATACCCGCCGCCGCGACCAGAAACAGGACGCAGGCCATTCCGAAGAAATATCCAAAAAGTCTAACCATATTTTCAGCTACCGGTCTCTTCGATCTTCAATCGGCGCAGCCGCAACGATTGCACAGATCAAGGCAATTTGCACGTTGCGCGACTTACTCTATGAGCGCTATCGCCACAAGCCGATTCCGCGCCTCAGGCTGCGAAACATAAGCCGGAGTAACGGCGCGAATGTGAGCAAAATAGGGCTGTCTGCGCCGCATTCACCGCTGCCGCCGCGTTTCATTAGAACTGTCACATCCAAGCCACGCCCGCGCCCGCCGCCAATCTGAGGCATCTTGCTCAGAACTTGATTCAGGAGGCGCACTTCAAGTCTTTGTTTTTATGCATGTCGTCGAGCTGCAACCACTACAGAATTTGGGGCGCGTGGATTAGCCGCCATTCGCCATGACGGCGGCGCGGTATCGCTTGACTGCGTCGGTCAAGAGACCGACGATCTTCCCGCGCCAGGCCTCGTCGAGCAGCAGTTTCTCGTCCTCGGCATTTGAGAGGAACCCGATCTCGAGAAGGATCGAGGGCACGTCAGGGGCCTGCAGCACGCGGAAGCCGGCGTGACGGTGCGGATTGTTGATGGTGCCGACCTGATCCTTGAAAGAATTCAGCACGCTCTCGGCCAGCGAGATCGAGAAGGCCTGCGTCTCGCGCCGTGTCAGATCGAGCAGGATGTCGGCGACCTCGGGGGGCTCGGCGACCGTCTCCTTGCCGGCGATCTGGTCGGAGAGGTTTTCCCGTTCGGCAAGGTCGGCGGCGAGCTTGTCGGATGCCTTGTCGGAGATCGTGTAGACGGTGGCGCCGCGGATATCCTTCTGCTTCAACGTGTCGGCATGCAGCGAAATGAAAAGGCCGGCATGGTTCTGGCGGGCAATCAGCACACGCTGCGAAAGCGACAGGAACTCGTCATCCTCACGCGTCAGGAAAGCCTTGATGCCCGGCTCCTTGTTCAGCCGGTCGGTCAAAGCCTTGGCAAAGGCAAGCGTCACCTGCTTTTCTTCGGTCTTGGTGTCGACGCCGATCGCGCCGGTGTCGATGCCGCCATGGCCTGCATCGACGGCGATGACGAAATCGCCGGGGGCGGCTTTTTCCGGTGCTGGAATGGCGCTCGTCGTCTGAGCCGCCTCAGTCCGATCGCTCCAGGATTGTGTCTTCACCAGTTCGGCAAAGGCTCGCTTGTCGATCATCTCGGCATCGAGCACGAGGCGATGCCCCTTGCCGGCCTCGTCGGCCTGCACTTTGGCAAGCGCCAGCTTCACCGGTCCAGTCGTCGTCAGCACGATACGGGCGCTCTCCTCGTCCATCTTGCCGTAGCGGATATCCTTGAACAGGCCGCGGGCGGCAAGATCCTTCGCCGGAAAACCGAAGGCGGTCGCCGGAAGGTCGACGACGATGCGTTCCGGATTGGCGATATAGTGGACCGAGAAGCGCGGCTCGCGATCGAAATCGATGACGATGCGCGTCCTTGCATCGTCGCCGACGATGCGCGCGCCATAGGCAAGCAGCGGATCCCCGGCCTCGACAGAGTTGGCAACGACCGGCAAGAGACTAGCGGCCAAAAGTGCCGCCAGAACCCGCCTTGCGATTGTCGATCGCCGCGTTGCGGATTTCGCCGCGCTCCGAGCCCTCTTAAACAATAAACTGCCACACCCTATTTGCATTGCGATGGACCCAACGCCGCTGCGGCCAGCGTCCCTGTGACGAAACACCCGCTGCAGCCTGCCGAATCGCGATCACTTTATCCCCAGTTTCTATGCGTTGCGAAATCCATCAATATTATGGCACATTTGGCTTTTCCCTTGCTATTGTGACACAGAAAACATACAACGAATTTCAGGGTAAAGTGTTGACGGGATAGAGTCGCCGCAAAGGCTGCCAGCCAGATCAGGACCTGGCGCCACACCGGTCATCGTCCGCCGTCTCATGCGCTTAATCCCTAGAACTGGATCCTGATTTTCCGGCTTATTGCCGGAATTCATTGGTGGATCAGCCACCACGCTCTCAGGGAGCAAACTCATCGGACCCGAACGGGTCTTCGTATTTGTCGATCACGCTTGGTTGTTGATGGTTTCGCAGCAGGTTTTATCTGAAGTGTACAGGCCCCGGACCGAAATGGTTCCGGCTGCGGTCTGGCTGCTGCCCTCCCCCTCGCATCAGGCGCGACTTTCATTATCCGGCGCGGCCACTGCGGACCGCATTCTTTCTGTTTCAACAGCAGTCGGGAATGCGCTCTCGCGGCCACGCCGAGGAGCACAGCTTACATGGCAGACAAAATGCTTATCGATGCGTCTCACGAGGAAGAGACGCGCGTCGTTGTCGTTCGCGGGAACCGCATAGAAGAATTTGACTTCGAGTCCCAGCACAAGAAGCAGATCCGCGGCAACATCTATCTTGCAAAGGTAACGAGGGTCGAGCCCTCGCTGCAAGCCGCCTTCGTCGATTACGGCGGCAACCGGCACGGCTTCCTGGCCTTCGCCGAAATCCATCCCGACTATTATCAGATACCGCTTGCCGACCGTCAGGCATTGCTTCGGGCCGAAGCCGAGGAGCATCGCCGCGACGAGGACGTCGAGCATGTCGAAACCGCACCGATGGTCGATCTTTCCAAGCAGGATCAGCCGGATGTCGGCATCGTGCCGGCAGAGGCGCCGGAAACGGCTGCCGTGACGGAAGAGACGGCAGCGGTAGAGACCGCGGCCGCCGAGGAAGCGCCGGTGAAGAAGGCAAGGCCGCGTCGCAGCCGCAAGAAGGTCGTAGAACCGGCCGCCGAAACGACCGCGACCGAAGATGCTGTTCCCACAGACGTTGAAGCCGAAGGCGCTTCGACTGTCGACAACGAGGATGACGGCTCGACGGGCGGCGCGATGGCCGCGATGGTGGAAACCGACTCGATCTCCGAAGACGTCGATACCAGCAAGCGTCGCCACGATGATGACGACGATGATGACGATCACGGCGAAGAGGAAGTCATTGAATCCGTCGGCGCCGAAGACGCGATGGAAGAAGTGCCGGACCGCGTGCAGCGCAAGCCGCGCAAGCAGTACCGCATCCAGGAAGTCATCAAGCGCCGCCAGATTCTGCTCGTGCAGGTCGCCAAGGAAGAGCGCGGCAACAAGGGTGCAGCCCTTACCACTTATCTCTCGCTCGCCGGCCGCTATTCCGTCCTGATGCCGAACACGGCGCGCGGCGGCGGCATTTCCCGCAAGATCACCAATCCTGCCGACCGCAAGCGCCTGAAGGAAATCGCGCGCCTGCTCGAGGTGCCGCAGGGCATGGGCGTCATCCTTCGCACCGCCGGTGCCAACCGCACCAAGGTCGAGGTCAAGCGTGACTTTGAATATCTTATGCGCCTGTGGGAGAATGTGCGCACGCTGACGCTGGCGTCCACCGCTCCCTGCCTCGTCTATGAGGAAGGCTCGCTGATCAAGCGCTCGATTCGCGACCTCTACAACAAGGATATCAGCGAAGTCATCGTTTCCGGTGAAGAAGGCTATCGTGAAGCGAAAGACTTCATGAAGATGCTGATGCCGAGCCATGCCAAGGTGGTTCAGCCCTACCGCGACATCCATCCGATCTTTTCGCGTTCCGGCATCGAGGCTCAGCTCGACCGCATGCCGCAGCCGCAGGTGACGCTGAAGTCCGGCGGCTACCTGATCATGAACCAGACCGAGGCGCTGGTCTCGATCGACGTCAACTCTGGCCGCTCGACCCGCGAACATTCGATCGAAGACACAGCGCTGCAGACGAATCTCGAGGCTGCAGACGAAGTCGCCCGCCAGCTTCGCCTTCGCGACCTTGCCGGCCTGATCGTTATCGACTTCATCGACATGGAAGAGAAGCGCAACAACCGCGCTGTCGAGAAGAAGCTGAAGGAATGCCTGAAGAACGACCGCGCCCGCATCCAGGTCGGCCGGATCTCGCATTTCGGCCTGCTCGAAATGTCGCGACAGCGCATCCGCGCGTCGGTTCTCGAATCGACCACGCAGGTCTGCTCGCATTGCGGCGGCACCGGCCATGTGCGCTCGCAGTCCTCCGTCGCGCTGCATGTCCTGCGCGGTATCGAGGAATATCTGCTGAAGAACACCACGCACAACATCACCGTGCGCACCACGCATGACATCGCGCTCTATCTGCTCAACCACAAGCGCCAGACGATCATCGATTACGAAAGCCGTTTCGGCGTCGCTATCGTCATCGATGCGGATGGTTCGGTCGGCGCACAGCATTTCGCGATCGATCGCGGCGACCCGGTGGAAAACCCGGTCAAGATCGAAACGCTCTTCAACTTCGCAGCCATTCCTGAGGATGACGACGACGATATCGTCATCGAAGTGGATGAGGAGGAAGACGAGGAACTCGAGGAAAAGCCGGCCGTTGCCGAACGGCCCGTCGCAGCACGCTCGGAAGGTGAAGCTGATGGCAACCGCAAGCGCAAGCGCCGCAGGCGCCGCCGTGGACGCAACGGCAATGCCGAGCAGCCGGCATCGGCAGCAGGCGAAGCCGGTGACGAGGATGAGGACGGTGACGACGAGGGCGGCGAAGGTGATGAAAACACCGAAGCTACGCCTGAGACACGCGCTGAAAGCGAGGAATCGCAGCGCCGCAAGCGGCGCCGTCGCGGCAAGCGTGGCGGTCGTCGCAATCGCGCCGAAGATGGCTCCGAACTGACGGCCGGCGAAGCCGGTGAAGACAATGGCGGCGACGAGGACGAAGGCGACGACGCTTCGAACGAGGGCGCTCCGAGCGAAGCCGTAGCGGTCGAGGCGATTGCCGAACAGGCCGACGAAGGCCAGGCCGCGATGGCGGCCGTCGAGAGCGCAACCGTCATAACCGAAGATGTGAAGCCCGCTCGCAGCCGCGGCCGCCGCAAACCGGCCGCAGCGCCGGTCGAGGAACCGGCAGCGGAGACGACACCTGTGGCCGAGGCCGAGCCGGAGTTGGTTGAAGCCTCCGCCGATCTCGAAACATCAGTTCAGGAAGAGGCAAAGCCGGTTCGCGCCAACCGCGAATCCAACATCTCTTCCTCCGAGCCGACGGTGAAATCCACCCGCGTCGAGAATGGCGAAGGCGATGACGGCAAGCCGAAGAAAGCCGGTTGGTGGCAGCGCCGTGGCTTCTTCTGAACGCTGATTTTCGGACGTAAAGACTGAAATCCGGCCGCGGCGACGCGGCCGGATTTTCGTTTATGGCGATGACATCGTCGCCGAGCTTGAACCGCCGTGACGTGGATGTGTATCTCTATGATAATCATACCCATGGCGCGCGATCATGCGGACGAATATCGGTATCGATGATGCCTTGCTCGACGCGGCAATGACCGCCACGGGATTGGCGACAAAAAAGGCCACCGTCGACCAGGCCTTGCGACGCCTCGTTGAGAGGCACCGCCGGAAAAATGCGATCGCAGATCTCGCAGGGATGGGAAGGCGACCTCGGCGCGATACGCCGTGACCGGCCGGACGATAAACGGCGATCGTCGTAGGACAATCCGATGGCCGAGCGTCTCGGCCTCAGGGATCGTCTGACCCCGCGGCGATCAGGCCGCCGGCGGATAGAGCAGGTCGACGATGTAGCTGGCGTCGAAGCGGGAATCGAGCATGCCGTAGGTAGAGCGCCAGCCGCCGGCAAGACGCGTCTCGATGAAGGCATCGGCAATGCGCCCAGCGCCCAGCCGATAGAGTTCGGCGGCACCGGCAGCGAGCGCCAGCTGCTCGACGAGCAGGCGCGCCGCGCCCTCATCCTGTTCACACAGCGCGATTGCGGCGCGCAGCACGTCGATCGTCTTCTTGCCGGCGGGGCCGAGATCGCGGGCTAGGCCGGCGAAGACCGTTTCGAACAGATCCTTGCCGCGGTTGAGCACGCGCAGCACGTCGAGCGCCATAACGTTGCCGGAGCCTTCCCAGATGGCGTTGACGGGAGCCTCGCGGTAATGGCGGGCGATCGGCCGTTCTTCGATGTAGCCATTGCCGCCGATGCATTCCATTGCCTCGTAGATCAGCGCGGGCGCGATCTTGCAGCACCAGTATTTGGCGACCGGCGTCATGACGCGGGCATAGGCCGCTTCCTCGGCATTGCCGCGCGCCTTGTCGAAGGCGCCGGCTAGACGGAAGGACAGTGCCGTCGCGGCGGCGACATCGAGCGCCATGTCGGCGAGCACGCGCGTCATGATCGGTTGGTTGACGAGCATCTTGCCGAAGACGCTGCGGCCGCGGGTGTGGTGCACGGCTTCGGCGAGCGAGGCGCGCATGATGCCTGACGAGGCCAGCGCGCAGTCGAGCCGGGTCAGCGTCACCATGTCGAGGATCGTGCGGATGCCGGCATCCGGACCACCGAGCAGGAAACCGAACGTGTCTGTAAACTCGACCTCGGAAGAGGCGTTGGAGCGGTTGCCGACCTTGTCCTTCAGCCGCTGGAACTGCAGCCCATTGGCGGAACCATCCTCCAGAAGGCGCGGCACGAGAAAGCAGCCCATGCCCTCCTTCGTCTGCGCCAGCATGATGAAGGCATCGCTCATCGGCGCGGACATGAACCACTTGTGCCCGGACAGCCGGTAGATGCCCTCGCTGACCTTTTCGGCAGCACTCCTGTTGGCGCGCACATCCGTGCCACCCTGCTTTTCCGTCATGCCCATGCCGATGGTCACGGCGGATTTCTGCATGGCGGGCTTGTTCGACGAATCATATTTGCGCGAGAGAATTTTGGGCGCCCAGTCCTTCTGGACCGCGGGCGAGGCCGAGAGCGCCGCAACGGAGGCGCTCGTCATCGTCAGGGGGCAGAGATGGCCGGATTCCAGCTGAGACGTCAGATAAAACCGCGCGGCGCGAACCTTATGGGCCTCGTCCTTGGCCTCGGTATCGGCCTGGGGATCCCAGACGGAGGAATGCAGGCCGACCGACATGGAGCGGCGCATCAGGGCATGCCAGGCGGGGTGAAACTCGACGACGTCGACGCGCTCACCGCGCGGACCGTGGGTGCGCAGCTGCGGCGCGCCCTGGTTCGCCATGCGCGCCATCTCCTGCGCCTCCGGCGAGGTGACGTAGCGGCCCATGTTTTCCAGGTCTTCGCGGATGCCGCGCGGCAGGGCCGCCGTCAGGTCGACGATCAGCGGATCGGACCGATAGGCGTTGATGCCGGACCACAGGCTCGGCTGGTTGAGTTCTGCGAGTTTGTCGTCAGTCCGGTTGGCGGAGGTCATAATTCGCTTCTAGTGTAAGAACCCGGCAAAGGGAAACCGGAAGTTATGATTCGGTTCATTCTGCTCTATCGGAATTCGGGCGAAAATGCATGGGGACATAAGCCTTTGCCCACAGCACATGCTTGCCCCGGCGGGCAGCACTCTTTATAGACCCGCCAGAGACAGCAAGAGGCAGGGTCATGGTCTTTTTCCCCCACCGCCACCTCATCGGCATCAAGGGCCTCACCGAGCAGGATATCACCTATCTTCTCGACAAGGCGGACGAGGCCGTCAAGATCAGCCGCCAGAGAGAGAAGAAGACGTCGACGCTACGCGGGCTGACGCAGATCAACCTCTTCTTCGAGGCATCGACACGCACGCAGGCCTCCTTCGAGCTTGCCGGCAAACGGCTCGGCGCCGACGTCATGAACATGTCGGTCGGCAATTCCTCGGTGAAGAAAGGCGAAACGCTGATCGACACAGCGATGACGCTGAATGCGATGCGCCCGGACGTGCTGGTGATCCGCCATTCGAGCGCCGGTGCAGCCGCCCTTCTCGCCCAGAAGGTTTCCTGCTCGGTCGTCAATGCCGGCGACGGGCAGCACGAACATCCGACCCAGGCACTGCTCGACGCGCTGACGATCCGCCGCGCCAAGGGCAAGCTGTCGCGCATCATCGTGGCGATCTGCGGCGACGTGCTGCATTCGCGGGTGGCGCGCTCCAATATCCTGTTGCTCAACGCCATGGGCGCTCGCGTCCGTGTCGTCGCGCCTGCGACCCTCCTGCCCGCCGGCATCGCCGAGATGGGCGTCGAGGTCTTTCATTCGATGCAGGAAGGGCTGAAGGACGCCGACGTCGTGATGATGCTGCGGCTGCAGCGCGAGCGCATGTCCGGCGCCTTCGTGCCTTCGGTGCGCGAATACTATCACTTCTACGGGCTCGACGCCGAAACGCTGAAAGCGGCGAAGGACGACGCGCTGGTCATGCATCCCGGCCCGATGAACCGTGGCGTCGAGATCGCTTCGGAAGTGGCGGACGGGCCGCAGAGCGTGATCGCCGAACAGGTGGAGATGGGGGTCGCGGTGCGCATGGCCGTCATGGAGACGCTGCTCGTCTCACAGAACCAGGGTCCCCGAAGCGATGGAATGATGGCATGAGCAACCCGATCGTCCTCAAGAACGTCCGCATCATCGATCCGTCGCGCAATCTCGACGAAGTGGGGACGATCATCGCCGAAAACGGCGTGATCATCGCCGCCGGCGGCGAGGCGCAGAACCAGGGCGCGCCGGAAGGCGCCGTCATCCGCGACTGCACGGGCCTTGTCGCGACGCCGGGGCTCGTCGATGCGCGCGTCCATGTCGGCGAACCCGGCGGCGAACACCGTGAAACGATCGCCTCGGCGAGCCGGGCGGCGGCGGCCGGCGGCGTCACCTCGATCATCATGATGCCGGACACCGATCCGATCATCGACGACATTGCGCTCGTCGAATTCGTCAAGAAGACGGCGCGGGATACGGCCGCCGTCAACGTCTATCCGGCAGCCGCCATCACCAAGGGCCTTGCCGGCGAGGAGATGACGGAGATCGGCCTCTTGATGCAGGCGGGCGCCGTCGCCTTCACCGATGCTCATTCCAGCGTCCACGACACGCAGGTGCTGCGCCGGATCATGACCTATGCGCGCGAATTCGGCGCCGTCATCTCCTGCGAAACGCGCGACAAATATCTCGGCGCCAACGGCGTCATGCATGAGGGACTTTTCGCCAGCTGGCTTGGGCTCTCCGGCATTCCGAGGGAAGCCGAGCTCATCCCGCTCGAACGCGATCTCAGGATCGCGCAGCTGACGCGCGGCCGTTATCACGCCGCGATGATCTCGGTGCCGGAATCGGTCGAGGCGATCGAACGCGCCCGCAGCCGCGGTGCCAAGGTGACCTGCGGCATCTCGATCAACAATCTGGCGCTCAACGAAAACGACATCGGCGAATACCGCACCTTCTTCAAGCTCTATCCGCCGCTGCGCCCGGAAGATGACCGGGTGGCCATGGCCGACGCCCTTGCGAGCGGCGCGATCGATATCATCGTCTCCTCGCACGACCCGCAGGATGTCGATACGAAGCGCCTGCCCTTCGGCGAGGCGGAGGACGGCGCGATCGGCCTCGAAACCATGCTGGCGGCAGCCCTCAGGCTTCACCATGGCGGCCAAGTGAGCCTGATGCGCCTGATCGACGCCATGTCCACCCGCCCCGCGCAAATCTTCGGCCTCGCGGCCGGCACGTTGAAGCCGGGCGCTGCGGCCGATATTGCACTGATCGATCTCGATGAGCCTTGGCTTGTCGCCAAAGACATGCTTCTCTCCCGCTCGAAGAATACGCCGTTCGAGGATGCGCGCTTCAGTGGGCGAGCGATCGCGACATACGTCTCGGGAAAGCTTGTCCACGCAAGTTAGAACCGACACTATCGCCGTCCATCCCCCAGCGGGAGAAGGCTGACTCGAGGATAGGCCACGGAGGGGCTGAGGGGGCATATGTTATCCAATCTCATGTCATGGCAGATCACGCTGCCGATCGCGCTTGCCGCCGCCGTTATCGGCTATCTCTTCGGATCGATCCCCTTCGGACTGATCCTCACGCGTGCCGCCGGCCTCGGCGACGTGCGCAGCATCGGCTCCGGCAATATCGGCGCAACCAATGTGCTCAGAACAGGAAACCGGACGCTTGCCGCGGCGACGCTGCTGCTCGATGCGCTGAAGGCATCGGCCGCGGCCTGGATCGTCGGCTACTTCCTCGGTGAGGAGGCCGCGATCATCGCCGGTTTCTTCGCCTTCATCGGCCATCTGTTCCCGGTCTGGATCGGCTTCAAGGGCGGCAAGGGTGTCGCCACCTATATCGGCACCCTGCTCGGCGTCGCGCCGATCATGGTCGTGCTCTTCGCCGCCGTCTGGCTGGCGGTCGCTTTCACTACCCGCTACTCCTCGCTGTCGGCGCTGGTTGCCATGCTTGTCATTCCGGTTGCGCTGTGGATACTGGGCAACGAAAAGGTTGCAGCAGTGATGGCGATCATGACCCTCATCTCCTACTGGAAGCACAAGGCGAATATTTCGCGCCTGATGGGCGGGACGGAAAGCAAGATCGGGGCAAAGGGGTAATGGATGCGCTGAGCGCCGGACCAAAAGGCGTTGTTCTGACCGAACGGCAAAGAATTGCCTGGCTGCGCCTTATCCGTTCCGACAATATCGGCCCTGCCACCTTTCGCGACCTTATCAATCATTTCGGTTCGGCCGAGGCAGCACTTGCCGCACTGCCGGAGCTTTCGGCACGCGGTGGCGCCACGCGAGCAATCCGCATCGCCAGTGAGGCCGAGGCGCATCGGGAACTCGAGGCGGCGCGTCGCTTCGGCGCCCGCTTCGTCGGCATTGGCGAGCCGGACTACCCGCAAGCGCTGAAGCAGATCGACGGCGCGCCGCCGCTTCTGGCCGTTAAGGGCGCGCTTGCCGCCGCCAACCGACCGGCCGTCGGTATCGTCGGCTCGCGCAATGCCTCGATCGCAGGCGCGAAATTCGCGGCGATGGTGGCGCGCGACTGCGGCCGGGCTGGATATACCGTGGTCTCCGGCCTGGCGCGCGGCATCGATACTGCAGCCCACCGGGCAAGCCTCGACACAGGCACGATCGCCGCCCTTGCCGGCGGCCTCGACCAGCCCTACCCGCCGGAGAATATCGGCCTGCTTGAGGAGATAACCAGCGGCAACGGCCTGGCGGTGAGCGAAATGCCCTTCGGCTGGGAGCCCCGCGCCCGCGACTTTCCGCGCCGCAACCGGCTGATCGCTGGCATCGGGCTTGGCCTCGTCGTCATCGAAGCGGCATCGCGTTCGGGCTCGCTGATCACGGCACGGCTTGCCGGCGAGTTCGGCCGCCTGGTGTTTGCCGTGCCCGGCTCACCGCTCGATCCGCGCTGCCATGGCACCAACGGCCTGCTGAAGGACGGTGCTTCGATCGTCACCGCACCCGCCGATGTCATCGAGGCCCTGGCGCCGCTGGCGCAATTCGATCTGTTCCCGTCATCGATGGCCGAGGAGCCTGCGCCTGGCAGCAAGTCCATATCGGTGCCGCCCGGCGATTCCGATCGAAACCGCATCATCGATGCGCTCGGGCCGACCCCGGTCGAGATCGACGACGTCATCCGTCATACCGGCCTCTCGGCATCCGCGGTCTATCTCATCCTTCTGGAGCTTGATATTGCCGGCAGGCTGCACCGGCAGCAGGGCGGCCTCGTCTCGCTTTCCGATTGAACCTTGCGCGACATCAGGCGGCGGCTACGCGAATTGCCGAACCCTGTGTCGAAAAACCTTTGATAACCTATCTAAAATTGTATTTTGTCGATAATCTCCCCTCGGCTGCAACAGATGCAAGAGGTAAAATTGTAGCAAACCCCTTGACCGCGGCGATTTCCCTGTCCATGTCGGAGGGCCGATATCCAAGTTGCGGTATGTGTTGCGCTGGTTTCAACGCTGGCGTCGCTTCCTTTTTAGAGAATCATCATGAATGTTGTAGTGGTGGAATCGCCTGCCAAGGCCAAGACGATCAATAAGTATCTGGGTCCGGGATACAAAGTGCTCGCCTCCTTCGGCCATGTGCGCGATCTGCCTGCCAAGGATGGCTCAGTCCTCCCCGATCAGGATTTCGAAATGCTTTGGGAGGTCGACAGCGCCTCCGCCAAGCGGATGAAGGACATTGCCGATGCGGTGAAATCCGCCGATGGCCTGTTTCTCGCAACCGACCCGGATCGCGAAGGCGAAGCGATTTCCTGGCACGTTCTCGACATGCTGAACAAGAAGCGCGTGCTGAACGGCAAGCCGGTCAAGCGCGTCGTCTTCAATGCGATCACCAAGAAGGCGGTGCTCGACGCGATGGCCGATCCGCGCGACATCGACGTGCCGCTGGTCGACGCTTATCTCGCGCGCCGCGCGCTCGATTATCTCGTCGGCTTCAATCTTTCGCCGGTGCTGTGGCGCAAGCTGCCCGGTGCGCGGTCGGCCGGCCGCGTTCAGTCGGTGGCGCTGCGCCTGGTCTGCGACCGCGAATCCGAGATCGAGCGCTTTATTTCCGAAGAGTACTGGAACATCTCGGCGCTTCTGAAGACGCCGCGCGGCGACGAGTTCGAGGCAAGACTGGTTTCGGCGAACGGCAAACGGCTGCAGCCGCGCGCGATCGGCAACGGTGAGGATGCCGGCCGGCTCAAGGCATTGCTCGAAGGTGCGAGCTATGTCGTCGATACAGTTGAGGCGAAACCGGTCAAGCGCAATCCGGGACCACCGTTTACGACCTCGACGCTGCAGCAGGCCGCCTCCTCCAATCTCGGCTTCTCCGCCTCGCGCACCATGCAGATCGCCCAGAGGCTCTATGAGGGTGTCGATATCGGCGGCGAGACAGTCGGTCTCATCACCTATATGCGAACCGACGGCGTGCAGATGGCGCCCGAGGCGATCGATGCGGCGCGCAGCGCCATCGTCGACCAATTCGGCGAACGCTACATGCCGGAAAAGCCGCGCTTCTACTCGACCAAGGCGAAGAACGCCCAGGAGGCGCACGAGGCGATCCGCCCGACCGATTTCTATCGTTCGCCCGACCGTGTGCGCAAATTCCTCGATGCCGATCAGATCCGGCTCTACGAGCTGATCTGGAAGCGCGGCATCGCCAGCCAGATGGCGTCGGCCGAGATCGAGCGCACGACGGCTGAAATCACCGCCGATAACAAGGGTGAGAAGGCCGGGCTTCGCGCCGTCGGTTCCGTGATCCGCTTCGACGGCTTCATCGCCGCCTATACCGACCAGAAGGAGGATGGCGAGCAGAGCGACGATGGCGACGAGGATGGCCGCCTGCCGGAGATCATTGCGCGCGAAACGCTCGCCAAGCAGAAGATCAATTCGACCCAGCATTTCACCGAGCCGCCGCCGCGTTATTCGGAAGCCTCGCTCATCAAGAAGATGGAAGAGCTTGGCATCGGCCGCCCCTCCACCTATGCGGCGACCCTCGCGACGCTGCGTGACCGCGACTATGTGACGATCGACAAACGCAAGCTGATCCCGCAGGCCAAGGGCCGGCTGGTGACGGCTTTCCTCGAAAGCTTCTTCACCAAATATGTCGAATACGATTTCACCGCCGACCTCGAGGAAAAGCTCGACCGGATTTCGGCCGGAGAGTTGAACTGGAAGCAGGTGCTGCGCGATTTCTGGAAGGATTTCTTCGCCCAGATCGAGGACACCAAGGAACTGCGCGTCACCAACGTGCTCGATTCTCTGAACGAGGCGCTGGCACCACTCGTCTTCCCGAAACGGGAGGATGGCAGCGATCCCAGAATCTGCCAGGTCTGCGGTACCGGCAACTTGTCGCTGAAGCTCGGCAAATACGGCGCCTTCGTCGGCTGTTCGAACTATCCGGAATGCAACTACACCCGCCAGCTCTCCTCTGAAAACGGCGGAGAAGCGGACGGCGCAGCACTCAACGAGCCGAAGAACCTCGGCACCGATCCGACCACCGGCGAGGAATTGACGCTGCGTTCCGGCCGCTTCGGCCCCTATATCCAGCGCGGCGACGGCAAGGAAGCCAAACGCGCTTCGCTGCCGAAGGGCTGGAAGCCCGAGGACATCGATTATGAAAAGGCGATGGCGCTGATCTCGCTACCGCGCGATATCGGCAAACATCCTGAAACCGGCAAGATGATCTCGTCCGGCATCGGCCGCTATGGGCCGTTCCTCCTCCATGACGGTTCCTACGCCAATCTGGAAACCGTCGAGGACGTGTTCTCGGTCGGCCTCAACCGTGCCGTGACTGTTATCGCCGAAAAGGCGAAACAGGCCCCGGGCCGGGGCGCGCGCGGCACGCCGGCGGCGCTGAAGACGCTCGGTGATCATCCCGATGGCGGCGCCATCACCGTTCGCGACGGCAAGTACGGCCCCTATGTCAACTGGGGCAAGGTCAACGCCACACTGCCGAAGGGCAAGGATCCGCAGGCGATCACCGTCGAGGAGGCGCTTGCGCTGATCGTCGAAAAGGCCGGCAAGGCACCTGTGGGCAAGGCGGCCAAGGCGAGAGCCAAGCCGAAGGCGGCAGCCGCCGAAGCCAAGGCCACCAAGACGGCCGCCAAGCCGAAGGCAACGAAGGCGAAAGCGCCCGCGAAATCGAAAAAGAGCTGACGTGAGCAGGATACCGCGCGACAGAACGAACCCTTCGGGCAAGCGTCCGGGCAAGATCGGCCGCGCCGGCAAGGATGCCCCCGCCGTCGAGCCGCTGAACATCGTCCATGGCGCGCTGCCTTCGCGCGAGGTGATCCTGCGCTTCATCGCCGATCACCCGCAGAAAGCGTCCAAACGCGAACTCGCCAAGGCTTTCGGCCTGAAGGGCGACAACCGCGTCGAGCTCAAGCACATGCTGCAGGAGCTCGAGCAAGAAGGCATGCTGCAGAAGAACCGCAAGTCGCTGATCCGTCCCGGTGCGCTGCCGCCCGTCACGGTTCTCGATATCACCACGCGCGACAAGGATGGCGATCTGATCGGCCGGCCGGCGGAATGGCCGGAAGACCAGGGCGTAGCACCCGCCGTCGCCATCCGCCAGCAATCGCCCGCAGGCCGCCAGGGCAAGGGCAAGGCGCCCGTCGCCGGGCTCGGCGACCGCATCCTGGCAAAGATCTTCCCGGCCGTCGATCGCGGCGGACCGGCCTATACGGCGCGGATCATCAAGGTGATCGACAGGCGCCGCGGCGCATCGATGGGCGTTTTCCGCACTGCACCGGGCGGCGGCGGTCGTCTGCTGCCGATCGAACGGCGCGGCGAGGAGATGGTGATCGACCCCGACTTCACCGGCGGCGCCACGGACGGCGATCTGGTCGAAGTCGAAATCGCCCGTCTCGGCCGTTTCGGCCTGCCGCGCGCCAAGGTGCTTTCCGTCGTCGGTTCCGTCGGTTCGGAAAAGGCGATCTCGATGATCGCAATCCATGCACATGGCATCCCGCATGTCTTCCCGCCGGCCGTCATCGCCGAGGCGGACGCCGCAAAACCGGCCAGCATGTCGCATCGCGAGGATTGGCGCGACGTGCCGCTCATCACCATCGACCCGGCCGATGCCAAGGACCATGACGACGCCGTCTATGCCGAGCTCGACCCCTCGCCCGACAATCCCGGCGGCGTCATCGTCACTGTCGCGATTGCCGACGTCTCCTGGTATGTCCGCCCGAATTCACCGCTCGACCGCGAGGCGCTGAAGCGCGGCAACTCGGTCTATTTCCCGGATCGCGTCGTGCCGATGCTGCCGGAGCGCATCTCCAACGATCTCTGCTCGCTGAAGGAAGGCGTCGACCGCCCGGCGCTCGCCGTGCGCATGAGCTTTTCCAGCGAAGGCCGCAAGATCGGCCACACGTTCCATCGCATCATGATGAAGAGCGCGGCCAAGCTGTCCTACCAGCAGGCACAGGCGGCGATCGACGGAAAGCCGGACGATCAGACCGGCCCGATGCTCGAGCCGATCCTGAAGCCGCTGTGGCACGCCTATGAGGTGATGAAGCGCGGACGCGACCGGCGCCAGCCGCTGGAACTCGACATGCCGGAGCGCAAGATCCTGCTGAAGCCCGACGGCACGGTCGACCGGGTCTTCGTGCCGCCAAGGCTCGAT
Organism: Rhizobium leguminosarum; assembly: GCF_002953715.1. GTDB lineage: Bacteria > Pseudomonadota > Alphaproteobacteria > Rhizobiales > Rhizobiaceae > Rhizobium > Rhizobium leguminosarum_V. The sequence goes on along the minus strand of NZ_CP025012.1, from coordinate 1,388,518 downwards.
GCGCATAAGCTGATCGAGGAGATGATGATCCAGGCGAACGTCTGCGCCGCCGAGACGCTGGAAAAGAAACGCCAGCCGCTGATCTATCGCATCCATGATGGCCCGACGCTTGCCAAGCAGGAGATCCTGCGTGAGTTCCTGGCCACGCTCGGCATCTCGCTTGCCAAGGGCGGCAGCATGCGCGCCAACAACTTCAACGGCATCCTGGCGAAGGCGGACGGCACACCGCACCAGACCATGGTCAACGAGATGGTGCTGCGTTCGCAGAGCCAGGCGATCTACGGCCCCGAGAATATTGGCCATTTCGGCCTCAACCTGATGAAATACGCCCACTTCACCTCGCCGATCCGCCGCTATGCCGATCTCATCGTGCATCGCGCCCTCGTCGGCTCGCTCGGTTTCGGCGAAGGCGGCATCACGCCCGACGAAGAGGCGGCGCTCGACGATATCGCCGCCGAAATCTCGACCTTCGAGCGTCGGGCCATGGCAGCCGAGCGCGAGACCGTCGACCGGCTGATCGCGCATCACCTCAGCGGTCGCGTCGGCGAGGAGTTTGCAGGACGGGTCTCGGGCGTGACGAAATCGGGGCTTTTTGTTGCCCTGCCGGACTATGGCGCCGACGGTTTCGTCCCCATATCTACGCTCGGCACCGATTACTTCATTTATGACGAGGTGCATCAAGCGCTCTCGGGTGAGCGAACAGGGCTCGGTTATCGCCTGGGCGACAGTGTCACCGTGAAACTTGCCGAAGCGATCCCGCTGGCCGGCGCGCTGCGTTTCGAGATGATCAGCGAGGGCCGCGAGATGCCGACGGCGGTGCGCTCCTTCCACAAAGCGGGCCGCCGCGACAGAGGCCAGGTTCGCAAAAAACCTGGAACAAGGCCGCCACGCGGACGCCACTAAAGCATCGCGCCGAAAGCGGACGCTGGTTTTCGGCAAAACGCTGCAACAACGAAGATCGCCGATGTTGGACGCGGTTCACAAAACGAATCCGATGCTTTCGGTCTGAAAGGGGAACTTGCGATGAGCACACCGACCGATCCGGTTGCCCGCTACGGGGATACGCCCGAGGTCGAGCGTCCGCTTGGGCGCTCCATCCTGCGCGGGCTGATGAACCGCTGCCCGGCCTGCGGCAACGGCAAGCTCTTTCGTGCCTTCCTGAAACCGGTCGATCATTGCGCGGCCTGCGGCGAGGCGATGCATCACCAACGCGCGGACGACCTGCCGCCCTATATCGTCATCCTCGTCCTCGGCCACGTCGTGGTCGGCGGCTATATGCTGACCGACATGACCTTCGTGCTGCCGGTCTGGGTGCATCTCGCCATCTGGGCGCCGATCACCGTCATCACCGCGCTTGCCTCGATCCAGCCGATCAAGGGCGGGGTCATCGGTCTGCAATGGGCGCTGCGCATGCACGGCTTCGGTGGCGAGAGTGACGGTCCGGACGATTATGACATCCCCGGCCGGCCGAATTAGCGCCTTCACCTTCCAGACATATTTAACGTGTAGTGCCAGCCCTCCACCGACCACCACCCGAATGCGAGAGCCGAAGATCCTCAAGACCTGACATGGTAAGCATTTATTGCCCGAACGGGCTTTACATTCCGCAGACGGTCACTCACATCGGAAATACTGCGAAGCGGCATCCGTCACCTGGATTTGGCACGTCTGTGTCTATCTATCTGACGGGAATCGGCCGATTCGTTCGCGCAGCTTTCTAAGGATGGATAAATGTCTCAGCCGAGAACCGGCACACCGGGCGATGTCGAAGAAATCCATTGGCCTTCTCTGGTGGCAGCCATCTCGTCCATATCTGCCGTTGGCATAGCAATCGGCCTCGGTCTGCCCCTCCTCAGCATCATCCTCGAAAAACGCGGCATCTCGTCCACCCTGATCGGGCTAAACACGGCGATGGCCGGGGTCGCGGCGATGGCCGCCGCACCGATCACCACCAAACTCGCCCATAAATACGGCGTTGCGCCGACAATGCTCTGGGCCGTGCTGATTTCGGCGCTGAGCGCGCTCGGCTTCTATTACGCCCAAGATTTCTGGATGTGGTTTCCGCTGCGTTTCGCCTTCCATGGCGCAACGACGACGCTGTTCATCCTCTCCGAATTCTGGATCAACGCCGCTTCGCCGCCTTCCAAGCGCGGTTTCGTGCTCGGCATCTATGCGACGGTGCTTTCCCTTGGCTTCGCAGCCGGACCTCTGCTCTTTTCGGTCCTCGGCAGCGACGGCATCTTCCCCTTCCTGATCGGCGCCGCCGCCATCCTGCTTGCGGCCATCCCGATCTTCATCGCCCGCGACGAGAGCCCGGTGCTCGAGGAAAAACCGGAGCTGCATTTCATGCGCTACGTTTTCCTGGTGCCGACGGCGACGGCGGCGGTCTTCATCTTCGGCGCGGTCGAAGCGGGCGGGCTGTCGCTTTTCCCGATCTTTGCCGTGCGCGCCCATTTCACCGAATCGCAGGCAGCACTTCTGCTCACCATGATGGGCGTCGGCAATGTCATCTTTCAGATCCCGCTCGGCCTGCTTTCCGACCGTATCGCCGACAAGCGGCCGCTTCTGGCCGGCATGGCGCTGATGGGCTTCATCGGCTCGATGATGTTGCCGCTATTGCTCAACAACTGGCTTCTGATGGCCGGGCTCCTGCTTTTCTGGGGCGGCTGCGTCTCTGGCCTCTATACGGTCGGCCTCAGCCATCTCGGCTCGCGGCTGACGGGGTCCGATCTTGCGGCAGCCAATGCTGCCTTTGTCTTCTGTTATGCGATAGGAACCGTGGCCGGGCCGCAGGCGATCGGCGCGGCGATCGATGTCGCTGGAAATAACGGTTTTGCCTGGGCGATTGCCGCTTTCTTCGGTCTTTACGCCCTACTTTCCGGCATCAGACTGATGTTCATTCGAAAACGGGCTTGACTTTTCGGGCGGGATTCGTAGTTTCGCGCCAGGATTTGCCGTGGAGCCCATCCGGCTTCCACGGCTTTCATTTTCTTAAAGGCAGGACGACCATGGCCAAGGCTACAACAATCAAGATCAAGCTGCTGTCGACAGCCGACACCGGTTTCTTCTACGTCACCACGAAGAACAGCCGCACGATGACGGACAAGATGACGAAGACGAAGTACGACCCGGTTGCAAAGAAGCATGTCGAGTTCAAGGAAACCAAGATCAAGTAATCACTTGGCCTGACGGATTTCACAAAAGCGCGCGCCTTCGGGTTGCGCGTTTTTTGTTGTCCGGCTTTGTGGTTTTCAAGATGATAGCGCAAACAGACAAAACGCCGCCCTTCCATCTTCGGGAAGTGGCGGCGTTTTCGTGAAAGGGGGTCGGCCAGCATGCAAAACGGCACGAGGAACCGCTATAACTTGCCTACTAGCCGACCGACCCCACGACCCAGGAGATGCGGCGGACCTGAGCATCATGGGGTATCGACAACTCCTCAACGGGAGCGCTTCTCTTATGAGCCGATAATTTGCGCAAAAATGAAAGAAAATCAACAAATTCTTAATGATGAATTTTCTCATCTTGATTCTATGGTTAAAAGTCCAGATTTGGGACATACAAAGTTTTGTCGTCTCTGCTTTGGATCGAAGCGTAGCGCCTGCTCTTTCCAAGATATTCGACAATATAACTTAATAACTTACGCCACCCCTCCCCTTACGTGAGGTGACGCCGCCGCAATCTATTTGACCCTGTCGGCGGCAGGCATTTTTTATAGTCTTCATTTCATTTTGAGCTATGGCCTGACGCTCTCAAGACTATCGCGCGGCAACACATCCGCGGCAACGCGGCGAGTCCATTTTTGAGCTATTGAGCTGCAATTTTTTCGCCCCGCGGTGCACAGGCGAAGATTAAAAATCGGTAACAATTCGCTTACCGCAGTGGAAAACCCGCAAATGGCGCCTATGGCGGCGAGTGATTCGTCAGGCGGCTGCGGCGACCACACGGTTGCGGCCGGTATTCTTGGCCTCGTAAAGAGCCAGATCCGCCTGTTTCATCAGCTGGTCGGGGGTCAGCACCTGCGCAATACGCGAGGCGATGCCGAAGGAAGCAGTGACATTCAGCGCTTCCCCGGCGTGTTTCAGCATGAAGGGAGCGTTTTCGATCGCCGCACGCAGGCGCTCGGCGACGGCGGCGGCAATTTCCGGCGAGGTGTCGGGCATCACGACAACAAATTCCTCTCCACCGTAGCGGCAGGCGAGATCGGCACCGCGGATGGTCGAACGGACGCGATTTGCGAATTCCCGCAGCACCTCGTCACCGCCGTCATGGCCGTAGGTGTCGTTCACATGCTTGAAGCGGTCGATATCGGTGATCAGCACCGAAAGCGGCCGACCGCGCGCCATCGAACGGTTGAAGAGCACGTTCAGATGATTGTCGAGATAGCGCCGGTTATAAAGGCCGGTCAGCGGATCGGTCACGGCAAGCTCGATCGTCTGCTTGACACTGGCGCGCAGCCGATCGTTGTAGCGCTTGCGGCGGATCTGCGTCAGGCTGCGGGCGACCAGTTCGTTGGGATCGACCGGGCGGATGATGTAGTCGTTGACGCCGAGATCGAGCGCGCGCACGACCATATCGTCAGCGCCCTGCTCGGTGATGATCAGGATCGGCAAAAAGCGGGTGCGTTCCAGCGAGCGCAGCTGCGAGCAAAGGCGAAGCGGATCGTAGTCGTCGAAGTTGGCGTTGACGATGACGAGATCGAACGCGCTTTCGGCCGCCTCGAAGAGGGCGGCCTGCGGATCGGAAAGGGCAAGCACGTCGGCGACGGGCTTCAGCGCCTTGATGATACGCTCTTGCGAATTGGCGCGGCCGTCGACAAGCAGGACCTGAGCGGTCTCGTCGGCGCGGCCCTCGCCTGCCCGCGTGAGGTCGTCGATGCCCATCGTATGGGCGGTGTCGGCACGGATGCGCAGCTCATCGCTCAACGTCTTCAGCCGCAGCAGGCTCTTTACCCGGGAGATCAGCTGCAGATCGTTGACCGGCTTGGTGAGAAAATCGTCAGCGCCAGCCTTCAGGCCGCGTACGCGATCAGCCGGCTGGTCGAGCGCGGTGACCATGACGACTGGAATATGGGCGGTCTTCTGGCTGGCCTTCAGCCTCTCGCAGACCTCGAAACCGTCTATGCCGGGCATCATGATGTCGAGCAGAATGAGATCGACCTGGTTGCGCTCGCAGATCGCCAGTGCCGTGTAGCCGTCCGCTGCGGTCATCACGTCGAAATACTCCGCAAGCAGCCGCGCTTCGAGCAGCTTCACGTTGGCCGGAATATCGTCAACCACCAGTATTCGCGCAGTCATAAGCGTCTTTCCGATGCGTCAGGCATCGCCCAGATAGGTCTTGATCGTCTCGATAAATTTCGGAACCGAGATCGGCTTGGAAACATAGGCCTCGCAGCCGCCTTGGCGGATCCGCTCCTCGTCCCCCTTCATTGCGAAAGCCGTAACGGCGATGACGGGAATCACGTGCAGCTCGTCGTCTTCCTTCAGCCATTTCGTAACTTCGAGGCCGGAGACCTCGGGAAGCTGAATATCCATCAGGATGAGGTCGGGCCGATGCTTGCGCGCCAGATCGAGCGCCTCCATACCGTTTCTGGTCTGGATCGTCGTATAGCCGGACGCCTCGATGAGGTCGCGAAAGAGCTTCATGTTGAGCTCGTTATCTTCTACAATCATCACCTGTTTGGGCATGACAAGCTGTCCCTACGTCCGTTCGCGCAGCGGTTCGTCCCATGACAAAGGCACATGCGGACAAAAGCTGCGTGAAACCGATAGTGCACGCTACCGGTATTTGGTTGAAGAAAAGGTAACTTACCCAGCGAAATGCAAAGCAACTTCAAGACTTCGAAACAACAGGCTGCCGACCCGCATGAGACGGCGATCGCCGTGCTCGGCTGGCTTGCCGACGATCCCGAAATGTTCGGCCGCTTTCTCGCCCTGACGGGTGTGGCGCCCGGCCAGGTGCGCAACGCCGTCAACGATCCCGGCTTCCTCGCCGGCCTGATGGATTTCCTGATGAACCATGAACCGACGGCGATGGCCTTCTGCGCGGCGAGCGGCATCCGCCCAGAGACGGTGACCGCGGCCTGGCAGCATTTCTCTTCGCCCGGCCTCGATTCCGGAGAATACTGACCGTGGCCTCCGGGGAATTCGACATCTCGCATATCCGACTCGGCGAACGGCCGTTGATCGTCTGTGACGTCGACGACGTCGTGTTGCAGTTCATCGGTCCCTTCCAGCTTTTCCTTCAGAGCCAGGGCCACGCGTTTCTGCCGCGATCGTTCCGGCTTCACGGCAACATCGTCTCGCAAGCCGACGGCATGGAGATCGAGGATCAAGAGGTCAGCCGGCTGATCGAGGGATTTTTCGAGGCACAAGAGCTGTGGCAGACGCCGCTCGACCGCGTGGTCGAAACGCTCGACCGCCTTTCGGAGGAGGCCGATATCCTGTTCCTGACAGCCATGCAGCCGCGGTTCCAGGACCAGCGCCGTCGCCTGCTGGACAGGATAGGCCTGCTCTTTCCGCTGCTTGCCACCGAGCAGCCCAAGGGGCCGATCGTTCACGCATTGCATGCCAGCCGCTCCCTTCCCGTCGTCTTCATTGATGATATGGCGCGCAATCTGCATTCCGTTAGGGAACACGTCGCCGATTGCCTGCTGATTCATCTGATGCCGAACTCGCCCGTCCATCGTTTCGCACCGGCGGCGGCCGACGACATCACCCGCGCCACCGACTGGACGCATGCGGCCGAGCTCATCGAGGCGCATTTTGTTTCCGCCACCTTCACGCGCGCAGTTCCAGCCGCATGAGCGGACGGCCGTCCTTGCGCCGTGCTACCGTCTCGAAACCGGCGGCATCGAAGATTGCCGTCGAGCCGATGCAGAGCGTCACTGATTTCGACTGCTTCACATGATCGATCGGACAGGCTTCGAGCAGCCGCGCTCCCTGGCGCCGCGCATGGTCGATCGCGCCGGCGAGCAGGCGATGGCTCATTCCCTTGCCGCGCAGTTTGGGCAGCAGGAAGAAGCAACTGACGGCCCAGATGGACGGATCATGCGCATCGCCTTCCTCCAGCGGCCGCGAGACGGTGCGCGGCGAATTGAACTGCGGCACGTCGTGGCGCGGCCCGACCTGCACCCAGGCGACCGGCGCGCCGTCGGCATAACAGAGGATGCCAGGCGGCGGACCCGCCTTGATCCGTCCCCGCATATGCGCCTTGCGTTCGTCGGCCGCCATCTCAGTCCTTATCGCATGCGGCAGGCGCAGCGCGACGCACCAGCAGTTATAGAAGGCACCCTGCGGCCCGAACACGATTTCGAAATCGTCCCAGCGTTCTGGCGTTACCGGCTCGAAACGAAGATCGTTATCCAAAGTCAAAGCTCCCGCCCTCTCTTGAGACTCGGAAGCTTAAGGCGTAATCTCCGACCGTTCAATCTTTGTTCTCATCATGACGCCTGCGCCTGACAAGACACCCGGCTTCTGTCGCGACTGCCTTGCCGAGCAGAAGGGCGAGGCGCGCCGGTGCATTTCCTGCGGCAGTCCCCGCCTCGTGCGCCATCGCGAACTCTATGCATTGACGCTGGCGCATATCGATTGCGACGCCTTCTACGCAGCGGTGGAGAAACGCGACAATCCGGAACTTGCCGACAAGCCTGTCATCATCGGCGGCGGCAAACGCGGTGTGGTTTCCACTGCCTGCTATATCGCCCGTATCCACGGCGTGCGTTCGGCCATGCCGATGTTCAAGGCGCTGGAGGCATGCCCTCAAGCGATCGTCATCCGCCCCGACATGGAGAAATATGTCCGGGTCGGGCGCCAGGTGCGCGCCATGATGCAGGATCTGACGCCGCTGGTGCAGCCGCTATCGATCGACGAGGCCTTCCTGGAGCTCGGCGGCACCGAGAGGTTGCATCACGATCCGCCGGCGCGCACGCTCGCCAAATTCGCCCGTCGCATCGAAAGGGAGATCGGCATCACCGTTTCGGTCGGGCTTTCCTATTGCAAATTTCTCGCCAAGGTCGCCTCCGATCTGCAGAAGCCGCGCGGCTTTTCGGTCATCGGCCGCGAGGAAGCGGTCGAGTTCCTGGCGCCGCGTCCCGTCACCACGATCTGGGGCGTCGGCAAGGCCTTTGCGGCGACGCTGGAGGCGGACGGCATCCGCACCATCGGCCAGCTGCAGCAGATGGAGGAAAACGATCTGATGCGCCGCTACGGCAGTATCGGCCAGCGGCTCGCCCGGCTGTCGCGCGGCGTCGACGACCGCGAGGTGCATCTCAACGATGCGGCCAAGAGCGTATCGGCCGAGACCACCTTCTTCGACGACATATCGCGCTACGACGATCTGGTGCCGATCCTGCGCAACCTCTCCGAAAAGGTCTCCTGGCGACTGAAGAAAAACGGCATTGCCGGCCAGACCGTGGTTCTGAAGTTGAAGAGCGCCGATTTCAAATCGCGCACCCGCAACCGCAAGCTCGAAGACCCGACCCAGCTTGCCGACAAGATCTTCCGCACCGGGCTCGAGCTTCTCGAAAAAGAGACAGACGGTACGAAGTTCCGCCTGATCGGCATCGGCGTCACCGATCTCGGCGATGCCGCCCGCGCCGATCCGCCCGATCTCATCGACCGGCAATCGGGCCGGCGGGCGGCAGCCGAAGCGGCGATGGACAAGCTGCGTGACAAGTTCGGCAAGAAAACGGTCGAGACCGGCTACACCTTCGGCAGCGGCAAGCGCGATCACTAACGCGTGAGGGCAGCCGGCGATCCGGCCTATAAAATCTTCCTTAAACTTCGTCTCATAATGTGCCGGGCAAGTATTGCGTATGGTTGGGTCTCATGTTCTCGCGTCTCGTCTTCGGCCTCGGCTTGCTGTCGGCCACCGCACTCGTGCACCCCGCTCTTGCCGCGGATGCGCGCACGCTGCAGATCATCGTCTCCAAGGACAAGCAGTCGCTTGTGGTCTATGACGGCACCGAGGTCGTCGCGACCTCGAAGGTCTCGACCGGCAAGGACGGCCACACGACGCCGAGCGGCATCTTCTCGGTGCTGGAAAAGCAGAAATACCACGAATCCAATCTCTATTCGGCGGCGCCGATGCCGTTCATGCAAAGGCTGACCTGGTCCGGCATCGCGCTGCACGAATCCAATTCGGTCCCGCGTTATCCGGCCTCACATGGCTGCGTGCGCATGCCCGGCGCTTTCGCAAAAATGCTTTATGGGATGACCGATCCCGGTGTCCCCGTCATTATCAGCGACGGTGAACTGGTGCCGCAGCCGATCGATCATCCGACCCTTTTCCATCCGGATGCACCGGCGGCGATGCCGCTGCTTTCGGATGTCGAACTGCGGCCCTCCATGCCCGACAGCCCCGAAAAGCCGGTGCAGGTGGCGATGAACGATACCGCTGCGATGCCGATGCCGGCAGCGCAGCCGATTGCGGCGCCCGAACCCGAGCCGCCGTCCGAGCCGATCAGCATGCTGATTACGCGCCGGACGTTGCGCGAGACAGTGATCGACATCCAGACCCTGCTCAACCAGCTGGGCTTTTCCGCCGGCAATCCTGACGGCTTGCTCGGTTCGTCGACCGTAGAGGCGATCAAGGCTTTCAAGACGCTACGGCCGGCGGAATTTGCCGGCGACAGGAGCCTGGTCTCCGACACGCTCCTCAGAGAAGTCTATGCCGCGGCTGGCAAGGGCGAGCCGCCGAACGGCGTCATCATGGTGCGGCAGGCCTTCAAGCCGATCTTCGAAGCGCCGGTGACGATCGCCGATCCGGGACTGGCGCTCGGCACACATTTCTTCACGCTGCATGCGGTCGATGAAAGGGCCGGCACCGCGGACTGGCTCGGCATCACGCTCGAGAACAATCTCTCCCGCGAGACGATGAAGCGGCTCCGCATCACCAATCAGGAAAGCTCGATCATAACAGGCAAGCCGATCGCCCGTTCACTCAGCCGGATTACCATCCCCGACGAGACCCGCCGCAAGATCGACGCCCTGATCGCGCCCGGCTCGACGCTGACGATCTCCGATACCGGCCTCGGCCGGGAGACCGGCGAAGGCACGGATTTCATCACCATCACCCGCGGGTGACGCGGGGCTGATCAGACCAGTTCAACGTCGACGACGCCGGGGGCGGCGCGAAGGGCCGCGGCGATCTCCGGGGTAATGCGGTATTTCTCCGGCAGCGCCACTTCCACCTCGCGTTTGCCCTCCTCCTTGATAACGATGAAGGAGACGAGGCCGTCGCCCTTGGCGTTCAGATGGCCGGCAACCATTTTCAGCGGTCCGGAATCGCGGACATAGACGCGCAGCGCCTTCTGCATCTGCAGCGATTTTTCCTCCAGCGACTGGATCGTCTGGATGCGCAGGCCGATGCCCTCCGGCCGCTCCTCGCCCGTCGCAGTCAGCACGAAGGATTTTCCCGACTCGAGCACATCGCGATACTGGTTCAGCATTTCCGAAAACAGCACCGCTTCGAACTGGCCCGAAGAATCCGAGAAGACGATGATGCCCATCTTGTTGCCGGTGCGGGTCTTGCGCTCCTGCTTCGAGATGACGGTACCGGCAAGGCGCGCATTGGCCGCGCCCTGTTTGATGGCGGCGGAAAACTCGGCAAAGGTCTGCACCCGCATCTTCTGCAGGATATTGTTGTAGGAATCGAGTGGGTGGGCTGTCAGATAGAAGCCCAGCACCTGGAACTCCTTGAGCAGCCGCTCGGAGGGGAGCCAGGGCGAGAACGGCGGCAGGGAAATCTTCTCAGGCCCCGACGTCAGCGTGCTGCCGAAAATGTCCGACTGGCCGCTCAGCTTGTTCTCCTGGGCGCGCTGGGCATAACCGAGAACACGGTCGAGGCCGGCTGCCAGTTGGGCGCGATCCATGTCGAAACAATCGAAGGCGCCGGCATAGATCAGGCTTTCAAGCACGCGACGATTGACCTGACGCGGATCGATGCGCAGGCAGAAATCCTCGATGCTGGCAAAGGGCTTGTCGCCCCGCACCTCGACGATATGGTCGACGGCGGATTCGCCGACACCCTTGAGGGCGGCGAGCGCGTAATAGATGCGGTTGTCGCCGGTCTCGAAATGGCGGAAGGAGGTCTGCACCGAGGGTGCGATCACCTCGATGCCGAGGCGCTTGGCATCCTGACGGAAATCATTGACCTTTTCCGTGTTGGACATGTCGAGCGTCATCGAGGCGGCGAGGAATTCGACCGGGTAATGCGCCTTCATGTAGGCCGTCTGGTAGGAGACGATGGCATAGGCGGCGGCATGCGACTTGTTGAAGCCGTAATTGGCGAACTTCGCCAGCAGTTCGAAGATATTGTCGGCCTGCGGCTTCGATACGCCATTCTTGACGGCGCCAACGACGAAGCGTTCGCGCTGCTGGTCCATCTCGGCCTTGATCTTCTTACCCATGGCGCGGCGCAGAAGGTCGGCTTCGCCCAGCGAATAGCCGGATAGTACCTGGGCGATCTGCATCACCTGCTCCTGGTAGACGATGACGCCCTGGGTTTCCTTGAGCAGGTGGTCGATCATCGGATGGATCGATTCCAGCTCTTCGTCGCCGTGCTTGCGGGCATTGTAGGTCGGGATGTTCTCCATCGGGCCCGGACGGTAGAGCGCCACCAGCGCGATGATGTCCTCGATGCAGTCCGGCTTCATGCCGATCAGCGCCTTGCGCATGCCGGCACTTTCCACCTGGAACACGCCGACCGTCTCGCCGCGCGACAGCATCTCGTAGGTCTTCTTGTCGTCGAGAGGAATGGCCGCGAGATCGACCTTGACGCCGAGTTTGGCGACGAAATCGACCGCGACCTTCAGCACGGTCAGTGTCTTCAGGCCGAGGAAGTCGAACTTGACGAGGCCCGCCTGCTCCACCCATTTCATGTTGAATTGGGTGACCGGCATGTCCGAGCGCGGATCGCGATACATCGGCACCAGCTTGGAAAGCGGCCGGTCGCCGATGACGATGCCGGCGGCATGGGTCGAGGCATGGCGGTAAAGCCCCTCGATCTTCTGGGCGATATCGAGCAGGCGCGCGACAACCGGTTCCTTTGCCGCCTCCTCCTGCAGCTTCGGCTCCTCCTCGATCGCCTTGGACAGCGGCGTCGGATTGGCCGGGTTGTTCGGCACGAGTTTGCAGATCTTGTCGACCTGGCCGTAGGGCATTTCCAGCACGCGGCCGACGTCGCGAAGGGCGGCGCGCGCCTGCAGCGAACCGAAAGTGATGATCTGCGCCACCTGCTCGCGGCCATACTTGGCCTGGACATAGCGGATCACCTCTTCGCGGCGGTCCTGGCAGAAGTCGATGTCGAAGTCGGGCATCGAGACGCGTTCGGGATTGAGGAAGCGCTCGAAGAGCAGCGAAAAACGCAAGGGATCGACGTCGGTGATCGTCAAGGCATAGGCGACCAGCGAACCGGCGCCCGAACCACGGCCGGGACCGACCGGAATGTCATGCTGCTTGGCCCATTTGATGAAGTCGGCAACGATCAGGAAGTAGCCGGGGAAACGCATGCGCTCGATGACGCTGAGCTCGAAATCCAGCCGTTCGCGATAATCCCTTTCCTCGTAACCCGGCGACATGCCGAGCGTTGCAAGCCGCATGTTCAGCCCTTCGACCGCCTGGCGGCGCAGCTCGCTCGCCTCGGCGCGTTCGGCCTCCTCGGCATCGTCGGTCGCACCGGTGAAGCGTGGCAGGATCGGCTTTCGCGTCTTCAGCACGAAGGAGCAGCGCGTGGCGATCTCGATCGTATTTTCCAGCGCTTCCGGCAGGTCGGCGAAGAGCTTGACCATCTCGGCCCGGCTCTTCAGATAGTGATCCGGCGTCAGGCGAAAGCGGCTGTCGTCGGAGACGATGGCGTTGTGCGCGACCGCCATCAGCGCATCATGGGCGTCGTAATCGTCGCGGGTCGGAAAGAAGGCCTCGTTGGTCGCAACCAGCGGCAGGTCGTGGGCATAGGCAAGCCCGATAATCTTCTGCTCGTGCCGCTTGTCGTAGGTGCCGTGCCGCTGCAGCTCGACATAGAGCCTGTCGCCGAAGAGGTGCTTCAGCGTGAGCAGCCGGGCTTCCGCCTGGGCGGGATGGCCTTCCTTGATCGCCACGTCGACCGGCCCGGTCAGGGCACCGGTCAATGCGATCAGCCCTTCCGTGCCTGCCTCCTCCAGCCAGGAGGCACTGATATGAACGGCCTGGTTGCTCTCGCCGCCGAGATAGGCCCGACTGACGAGATCGACCAGCCGTTCGTAACCGGCATCCGTCGCAGCGAGAAGAACGATCGCCGGCAGCTTGACCAGGGCCTGCTGGCCGCCGCGCTTTTCCGTTTCCAACCCGTCTTCCATGTCGATCGAGACCTGGCAGCCGATAATCGGCTGCAGGCCGTCCTCCATCGCCTTCTGGGAGAATTCGAGGGCGACGAAGAGATTGTTGGTGTCGGTAATCGCAATCGCCGGCTGGCTGTCGCCGGTCGCCTTGTAAAGGATCTTCTTCAGCGGCAGCGCGCCCTCGAGAAGCGAATAGGCGGAATGGACCCTCAGGTGGATGAAGCCTGGCGTGCCGCCGGTCGCCTCACCCGTTGAACCCTTTGCCGTATCCGCCATGATATGCCTTCCCAATCACCCGAATGAATCGGACGCATTGTCGGCATAGAGGGCGATGATGTCCAGAAGAAGTCCCGCATCCGGACCGCATGATTGCCATGCGGTCCCCTGAAAACTTTAGAGCGCCATGACGATGAGCGAGAAGCTGGCAACGAACATTGCGATGGAGGTGAATGCTGCGATATCACGGATCATGTCAGTCATCGGGCTCTCCTTTACTCGTTATGTTTTCACTTTGTTCCATGTATGTTCTGTTGTCAACAGGAATCTTTTCCTTCTTTCTTGTGTTTGAAAAGTGCCCGGATTGCGCCTGCGAATCGCTGGGAGCTGGCACTCGGTATGATCGGCAGCAGTCTTGCCCTTCTCCGATCTGCCACAGATCGGTCCAGGTGCTCAGAAGGTCGACCTCCTCGGCGACCGCTTTATTTCCAGCTTTTGTTCCTTCTTTGTTCTTTACAAGCCGCAGCATATTTGCCAGCATCCGGCCGAGAAGAGGAGAATGATATGTTCGATATTGCGAAGGCTGCGACCTATGTCGGCGGCGGCGTGGCGCGCGCGCCCTGCAGGCCGAGCTCCCGCGATATCGGTTACGAACGCGGCGACTGGCGCTATCTCGACAGCTATTTCGGCGGGACCGATTTCGCCGGACAGGAAGTGGTGTGGCTTGGCGACGAGCCCGTCTGGGCGATGAATTATTTCGGCGGCGTCATTGCGCCTGATCTCATCGACGGCATAGCAGCCGGGACAGTGATCAAGGCTGCACTTTCGGCGATGTATCGAGAGGGCCGGTTTCTTGGCGGAATGGAATTCGACCATTCGTTCGGCCGCTATATCGATCGCAGCGAAGGCGGCTGCGAGCGGTTCAGCGGCCACGAATGCATCATGGTCGATGGCCAGAAGGCCTATGCGCTCGATTATCGCGGCGGGTTGATCGTGCCCTGATCGCAGCCTTAAAACGCGTCGCGTCATCTGGATTCAGGCGATGCGCTTTAAGCCTTTGATTTATGCATGTCGTTATCCCAAAACCGCTGCAGGCTTTTGGGCGACCTGCATCAGAAATCGACGATCTTGCCGTCGGAGATCGTCACGCGCCGGTCCATGCGACGAGCGAGTTCATGATTGTGGGTGGCGATGAGGGCGGCAAGGCCGGACTGGCGCACCAACGCTTCCAGCGCATCGAAGACGTAGCTTGCCGTTTCGGGATCGAGATTGCCGGTCGGCTCGTCGGCAAGAAGCAGGGTCGGCGCATTAGCGACGGCGCGGGCGATCGCAACGCGCTGCTGCTCGCCGCCGGAAAGCTCGCCGGGGCGATGCGATCCACGATGGCCGATGCGCATATAATCGAGAAGCTGGCCGGCCCGCTCTCCGGCTTCCTTCCAGGAAAGCCCGGCGATCAGCTGCGGCATCATGATATTTTCAAGCGCCGAGAATTCCGGCAGCAGGTGGTGGAACTGGTAGACGAATCCGATTTCGCTGCGGCGGATCGCGGTGCGTTTCTCGTCGCTCAGTCCGTCACAGGCATGGCCGCTGATGTTGACTTCACCGCCGTCCGGATGCTCCAGCAGCCCGGCGATATGCAGCAGCGTCGATTTGCCGGTGCCGGAGGGCGCGACAAGAGCGACGATCTCGCCCTTCGACATCGAAAAATCCGCGCCCTTCAGGATCGGGAGCAGCGTATCGCCCTGCCCGTAATGGCGCTCGACGCCGGTAAGCTTGAGAACGACGTTGCGTTTCATGAAGGGGGCATTCCTTATTCGTAGCGCAGGGCCTGCACCGGATCGAGCCTGGAGGCACGCCAGGCCGGGAAAATGGTCGCGATGAAGGAGAGCGTCAGCGCCATGACGACGATCGAGATCGTTTCGCTGAGATCCATTTCGGCCGGCAGCTGGCTGAGGAAATAGACCTGCGGATTGAAGAGAACGGTGCCTGATACCCAGGAGAAGAATTGGCGGACGGATTCGATGTTGACGCAGACGAGAACGCCGAGCAACACACCGCCAATTGTGCCGACGATCCCGATCGCCGCTCCGGTCATGAAGAAGATGCGCATGATCGCACCGGCGCTGGCACCCATGGTGCGCAGGATGGCGATATCGCTGCCCTTGTCCTTCACCAGCATGATGAGGCCGGAGATGATGTTCAGCGCCGCGACAAGCACGATCAGCGTCAGGATCATGAACATGACGTTACGCTCGACTTGTAGCGCCGAGAAAAAGGTCTGGTTGCGCTGGCGCCAGTCGGTGAGGTTGATCTGGCGGCCGGCCGCCTCCACTACCTTAGGCTTCAGATTGTCTATATCGTCGGGGTGGTCGACGAAGAGTTCGATCGACTGCACCAGTCCCTCGGCGTTGAAATAGAGCTGCGCCTCCTCCAGCGGCATGAAGATGATCGAGGAGTCGTATTCCGACATGCCGATCTCGAAGAGGCCGGAAATCTTGTAGGACTTGACGCGCGGGCTGACGCCCATTGGCGTAATGTCACCATCTGGCGACGTCAGCGTAATAAGGTCGCCGACGCTAAGACCCAACTGGTCGGCCATGCGCGTGCCGATCAGCACGCCCTGGCCGGAGGCAAAGCCTACCATGTCTCCCGGTTTGATATTCTCAGAAACCGCTTTGAGCTTGGTCAGGTCCTCCGCGCGGACGCCGCGCACCAGCGCGCCCGTGCTGCCGCCCGCCTGGGCGGAGGCAAGTACCTGGCCCTCCACCAACGGCAGCGCCATCTTGACGCCAGGCACGGCGGCAAGCCTGCTGGCGAGGTCGGCATAATCGGTGAAAGGGCCATCGGACGGCTGGACGATCATGTGGCCGTTGATGCCGAGAATGCGCGAGACGAGCTCTGTGCGAAAGCCGTTCATCACGGCCATGACGATGATCAGCGTCGCAACGCCCAGCATGATGCCGACGAAGGAGAAGCCGGCGATCACCGAGATGAAGGCCTCCTTGCGGCGGGCGCGCAGATAACGCCACGCCACGAGGCGTTCGAAGGTGGAAAATGGCTTGCCAGCCGGACCCAAGCCGGATTTTGAACTCCGGTCCACTGCTGCCTCTGCCATTTCGCCTCCGTTTCCTTAAGCCACGAACCGGTTGATCGCCGCTTCGATGGTCATCGTTTCGCGGGCGCCGGTCTTGCGGTCCTTCACTTCAACTTCGCCGTTTGCGACCGCGCGCGGGCCGGCGATGATCTGGACGGGCACACCGATCAGGTCGGCGGTCGCGAATTTCGTGCCGGCCCGGTCATCAGTATCGTCGTAGAGCACATCCTTGCCGGCCTTGGTCAGCGCGGCATAGATCAGCTCGCAGGTATCGTCGCAGGCCTGATCGCCCGCCTTCATGTTGATCACAACGATATCGAAGGGCGCGACCGATGCCGGCCAGATGATTCCGTTATCATCATGCGATGCTTCGATGATGGCGGGAACAAGGCGTGTCGGGCCGATACCGTAGGAACCCATGTGAACGAAGTGTTCCTTGCCATCAGGTCCCTGCACTTTCGCACCCATCGGCTCGGAATATTTCGTGCCGAAATAGAAGATATGGCCGACCTCGATGCCGCGTGCGGAAAGGCGGTCGCCTTCGGGAACGGCGTTGAAGGCAGCTTCGTCGTGCATTTCCGAGGTCGCCGCATAGAGCGAGGTCCACTTGTCGAAGATCGCCTTCAAACCCTCGACGCTGTCGAAATCGGTGTGTTCACCAGGAATATCGAAACCGACGAAGTCCTTGTGGCAGAAGACCTCGGATTCGCCGGTGTCGGCGAGGATGATGAATTCATGGCTGAGCTTGCCGCCGATCGGGCCGGTGTCGGCGCGCATCGGGATGGCACGCAGGCCGAGCCGGTCGAAGGTTCTGAGATAGGCGGCGAACATCTTGTTATAGGAATGCTCCGCCCCTTCGCTCGTCAGATCGAAGGAATAGGCATCCTTCATCATGAATTCGCGCGAGCGCATGGTGCCGAAGCGCGGACGGATCTCGTCACGGAACTTCAGCTGGATATGATAGAGATTGAGCGGCAAGTCCTTGTAGGACTTGACGGAGGAGCGGAAAATATCCGTCACCATCTCTTCGTTGGTGGGGCCATAGAGCATCGGCCGATCCTGACGGTCCTTGATGCGCAGCATCTCCTTGCCGTAGGCGTCATAGCGGCCGCTTTCCTGCCAGAGCTCGGCCGATTGCAGAGTCGGCATCGAAAGCTCGATGGCGCCTGCGCGGTTCTGCTCTTCGCGGATAATGGCGTTGACCTTGTCGAGCACGCGTTTGCCAAGCGGCAGCCAGGAATAAATGCCCTGCGACTGCTGGCGGATCATGCCGGCGCGCAGCATCAGCCGGTGGGAGACGATTTCCGCCTCCTTGGGGTTTTCCTTGAGGATGGGCATGAAATAGCGGGACAGACGCATGGCGGATTCCGGAGCAGTTGAGATCCCGCAGCAGGCGGAATCGAAGGCAAGTGTTGATGTGGGAGCGTTCATAGCCGCTTCGCGGCAGGAAGGAAACCCGCAACGGATGTCGGCAGCCTCCCGGAAGCGCATGTTCGCACCCGCAAAATGAAAGGGCATGAAAAAGCGCGTATTTATAAGGACTTGAACGAAAATCTTGTCAACAGAAAAATTTTGCTAGAGTGTAGCAAAAATGCAAAAAAAGCTGATGACAAAGCCCAATGTTTGAGCTAGTTTTAGCTCACAAAACAGGCAGGGAGTTAAATTCTTGCCGAATTCGCGGTCAAGTCTTGGGAGGATCAGATCTTAGGCGCGCTCGTCGCAGCCCCGGCAACGGTTACAGATCACGCGATACTTAAAACAAGGCTTTTAGCCTTGTTTTTTTTTGGCTTTTCGGCCTCCACCCCATCCAAAAATCCCGCCGACTTCCGTAAGGGGACGACCTCATTCCGTTACGCGAGCTCTTTGCCGCAATTGCATGACGCTGGTATGACGAAGTTCGCTTTCAATAAGCTTACATCTGCTCAAAGTTTGAGCAAAAGCCACAGTTTAATAGAAGCTGGGGCCGAGTTGCGGCAGTGCATCGAAGCCCCAGCCGAAATAGGTGTCGCAGACATACCAGAGACCGTAGATCAGAGCCGAAATCAGCGTCGTCAGCGAGAACACGAAAGCGGCGCGAAACCGGGTGGGCGCGCTCGGAACGGTGCCGAGCACGACGTCGTTGTCGTCCGCCTGGGTGCGCAGGCCGATCGGCAGGACGGCAAAAAGCGTCATCCACCAGATGATGAAATAGACGGCAAATCCCTGAAGAAAGATCTGGAGCATTATGGTTCCCGTTTATGCCGCGCTGATATCGCGTTCTTATACGGCGGATTCGCGGCCAACTCAAAGCGGGCGAAAGGTTTAGCCGCCTTCGGGTCACTCTGCCGCAGCAGGGCTCAAGCCTGTTCGAGTTCGATCAGCGTGCCGAAGAAATCCTTGGGATGCAGAAAGAGCACCGGCTTGCCGTGCGCGCCGGTCTTCGGCTGGCCGTCGCCGAGCACCCTGGCACCCGCCTCTACCAGCCGGTCACGGGCGAGAAGAATATCGTCCACCTCGTAGCAGATGTGGTGCATGCCGCCGGAAGGGTTCTTTTCGAGGAAGGCTGCGATCGGCGAAGTATCGCCGAGCGGTTGCAGCAATTCGACCTTGGTGTTCGGCAATTCGACGAAGACGACGGTGACACCATGCTCCGGCAGAGCCTGCGGCTGCGATACGGCAGCACCCAGCGTATCGCGATAGGCGGCCGTCGCCGCCGCCAGATCGGGCACGGCGATGGCGATATGGTTGACCCGGCCGAGCATGGTCAGACCTTGGTGACGAAGGCGGTGACGACGGGCTTCTTGCCCCAGGCATGGTTCGCAGCCGAGCGGATGGCGCGGCGCACGGCCTCCTGCAGCATGTCGATATCCTTGCGGCGGGCGCGCGGAATGCTCTCGATGGCGCTGATCGCGGCGTCGAAGAGCGTGTCCTCCATCTCCTCGCCCTCGTCGTCATAGACCGGCAGGCCGATCGAAACGAGATCGGGATCACCGACGATGTCATAGCGGGCGTCGAGCACGACGTTGATAGCGACATGGCCGACATAGGAGAGCTTCTTGCGCTCGCCTATACCCATCTCGTCGAAATCACCGATCAGCGTACCGTCCTTATAGATGCGGCCATGCGGCGCCTCGCCGATCACCTCGACGGCACCGGGCGCCAGCCGCAGGATATCGCCGTTGCGCACCCGCGGAACCAGGGCGATGCCGGATTGTTCAGCAAGTTCCTTGTGCGCCGTCAGATGTGTTGCCTCGCCATGCACCGGCACGACGATCTTCGGCCGCGTCCACTCATACATCCGCTGCAACTCGTTGCGGCGCGGATGGCCGGAAACGTGGACCAGCGCCTCGGTATCGGTGATGATGTGCACACCTTGCTCGACGAGGCCGTTCTTGATGTCCTGGATCGCCTTCTCATTGCCGGGAATGGCGCGCGAGGAAAAGACGACGATATCGCCTGCCGCAAACGCCACATTGCGCATCTCGTCGCGGGAGAGCTTGGCAAGTGCGGCCCGCGCCTCACCCTGGCTGCCGGTCAGGATGACGACGACCTTGTCGCGCGGGATATAGCCGTATTCGTCCTCGGAGATGAAGGGCTTGACGCCTTCCATCAGGCCGATGTCCTGGGCGACGTTGACGACGCGCTTCAGTGAACTGCCGAGCAGCAGCACTTCGCGGCCAGCCGCCTCGGCAGCCTCGGCAACGGTACGGATACGCCCAACATTCGATGAGAAGGTGGTGATTGCCACCCTGCCCTCGGCATTCTCGATGATCTTGCGCAGGCTTTCGGACACATCCTTCTCGGAGGGCGAAACTCCGTCGCGCAGCGCATTGGTGGAATCGCACATCAGCGCCAGCACGCCCTCGTCGCCGAGCTGGCGGAAACGTGTCTCGTCGGTCAGGGGTCCGAGCGAAGGCTCGTGGTCGATCTTCCAGTCGCCTGTATGGATGACGTTGCCGACCGGCGTGCGGATCATCAGCGACATCGGCTCGGGGATCGAATGGTTGACGGCCACACCTTCGATGCTGAAGGGGCCAACATTGATCGTATCGCCTGCCTTGAACGGCGTCACCGGCACTTCACCGATCGTAGCTTTCTCGAAATTGCGCTTGGCTTCGAGCAGACCTGCGGTAAAACCAGAGGCATAGACCGGCACGTTGAGGCCGGGCCAGAGGTCGGCGAGCGCACCATAATGGTCTTCATGCGCATGGGTGATGATGATCGCCTTGAGGTTCTTTCGTTCGCTGGCGAGGAAGCGGATATCCGGCAATACGAGGTCAACACCCGGCAGATCGGGCCCCGGAAAAGTGACGCCACAATCGACCATGATCCACTGGCGATGCTCGGGCGGGCCGTAGCCATAGAGAGCGAGATTCATGCCTATCTCGCCAACGCCGCCCAGAGGCAGGAATACCAGTTCGTCCTGTTTCGCCATAATTTTCGTTTGTTCCGCTATCCAAAAAACACATCACCGGCAGCAATGGGCATTATCCTGCCAGCGCCGGTATCGAGCATCAACAAGCCATTATCATCAATTCCGGCGAATTGTCCGGAAATCGATCTGTCCGGCAAATTCACCGTAATCTTTTCGCCGATGCCGCAAGCGATCGCGCGCCAGAGCGCCGTGATCTCGCCGATGCCGCGGCCCTGGTCCCAAATTTCAAGCACTTCCGCCGTGGCGGCGAAGAGATGCGCGAAGAGTTCCTCTGAAGATGCCGCACTTCCCTGCTGGCGCAGGCAGGTGACGGGGTAGAGCGGATTGTCCGGCATCACAGAGATATTGATGCCAATGCCGACGATCAGCCCGTAACGTCCGTCCGGCAGCCCCTCACCTTCGACGAGAATGCCGCAGGTCTTCTTTCGACCGATGAGAATATCGTTCGGCCATTTGACCTCGAGCGGTTCGGCACCCGGCGGCAGCACCCTGCGGATCGCCTGGTGCACCGCAACGGCGATCGCCAGCGGCAGCGAGCCCAGGCGCTCCATCGGAGCCGGGTCGATCAGAAGAAGAGAAGCGTAGAGATTGCCGCGCTCGGAAACCCAGAGCCTGCCGCGGCGGCCGCGGCCGCCCGTCTGCCTCTCGGCGGTCACCCATAGATTGCCGCCATCGCCCGCCCGAGCCCGGGCGAGACATTCGCTGTTGGTAGAGGATGTTTCCGACAGAGCCTCGTGCCTGAAATCGCCGAGCGATATCCGGCGCCGCCCGTCGGAAGCCATCAAAAGAGCGTCGCGGCGGCAAGCTCTGCAGCACCGCCGATCGGGCCGCCGATGAGGACATAGGCGGTGACGAAGAGACCGGAGAGACCGAAGACCAGACGCAGCGCACCGGAGACACGGGCGAATTCGCCGGTCGCCTCATCGAACCACATCAGCTTGATGACACGCAGATAATAGTAGGCGCCGACGACCGAGGCGAGAACACCGATGATGGCGAGCGCATAGAGCTTGGCTTCGATAGCGGCAACGAAGACAAAGTACTTCGCGAAGAAGCCGGCGAGCGGCGGGATGCCGGCGAGCGAGAACATCAGCGCCGTCAGTACCACGGCCATGAACGGGTTCGTGGTGGAGAGGCCGGCGAGATCGTCGACATTTTCGACGACGGTGCCGTCCTTGCGGCGCATCGACATGATGATCGCAAAGGTGCCGAGCGTCATGACCATGTAGATGACCATGTAAAGCATGACGCCGGTGACGCCGGTCTGGTTGCCGGCGGCAAGGCCGACCAGCGCATAACCCATGTGGCCGATCGAGGAATAGGCCATCAGCCGCTTGATGTTCTTCTGGCCGATCGCGGCAAACGAGCCGAGCAGCATCGAGGCGATCGAAATGAAGACGACGACCTGCTGCCAGTCCGCCAGAATCGGCTGGAAGGCGGTGATGACGATGCGGGTCATCATCGCCATGGCGGCGACCTTGGGTGCTGCTGCAAGGAAGGCGGTGACCGGCGTCGGCGCGCCTTCATAAACGTCCGGCGTCCACATATGGAAGGGAACGGCCGAGATCTTGAAGGCGATGCCCGCGAGGATGAAGACCAGGCCGAAGATCAGGCCGAGCGAACGCGCGCCCTCGACGGAGAGCGCCTGGGCGATCTCGGAGAAATGGGTGTGGCCGGTGAAACCATAGACCAGCGACATGCCGTAGAGCAGCATGCCGGAGGACAGCGCGCCGAGGACGAAATATTTCAGGCCGGCTTCGGTCGACTTCAGGCTGTCGCGGTTGATTGCGGCGACGACGTAGAGCGCCAGCGACTGCAGTTCCAGCGCGAGATAGAGCGAGATCAGGTCGTTGGCCGAGATCATCAGCAGGATGCCGAGGGTCGCAAGCACCAGGAGAACCGGGAACTCGAACTTGTCGAGCTGATTTTCGCGTGCGTGGCCGATCGACATGAACATGGCGACCAGCGAACCGATGAGCGCCACCAGCTTCATGAAGCGCGAGAAGCCGTCGGCCATGTAGACGCCGCCATAGGCAAGGCCTTCTGCCGGCACGAAGAGCAGCCACAGGCCGGAGGCCAGGAGCAGGACGATCGCCAAGCCGGTGACGACAAGGCCCGACCGCTCGCCTGAGAAGACGCCGACCATCAACAGGACAAGGGCGCCGACCGCGAGGATGAGCTCCGGCGCGGAAAGATGCAGACTGAGGAGAATTGTTTCAGCGGTCATGTCCAATAAGTCCCGTCATCATTTCATAGACAGCGCAACATTCTGCGCTGCGTGCACGGCGGCCGTGTAGTTGTTGACCAGCAGATCCACCGAGGCGGCCGTCGCGTCGAAGACCGGAGCCGGGTAAACGCCAAAGAAGATGGTCAGCGCGACCAGCGGGTAAAGGATCAGCTGTTCGCGTGGTGAAAGATCGAGCAGCGCCTTCAGCTTTTCCTTCTCCAGCGCGCCGAAGATCACCCGGCGATAAAGCCAGAGCGCGTAGGCGGCCGAGAGGATGACGCCGGTGGCGGCAAAGAGCGCCACCCAGGTATTGACCCGGAAGACACCGATCAGCGTCAGGAATTCGCCGACGAAGCCCGACGTGCCGGGAAGCCCGACATTGGCCATGGTGAAGACCATCATCGCCACGGCATATTTCGGCATGTTGTTGACGAGGCCGCCATAGGCGTTGATCTCGCGGGTATGGGTGCGATCGTAGACGACGCCGACGCAGAGGAAGAGCGCGCCGGAGACGATGCCGTGCGAGAGCATCTGGAAGATCGACCCCTGAACACCCTGCATGTTGGCGGCAAAGATGCCCATGGTCACATAGCCCATGTGCGCTACCGAGGAATAGGCGATCAGCTTTTTGATATCGTCCTGCATCATCGCCACCAGAGAGGTGTAGATGATGGCGATCACAGACAGTGCGAAAACCAGTGGCGCGAAATAATCGGACGCGACCGGGAACATGCCGAGCGAGAAACGGATGAGACCGTAGCCACCGAGCTTCAGCAGCACGCCGGCCAGGATCACCGAACCTGCCGTCGGCGCCTGAACGTGGGCATCGGGAAGCCAGGTATGGACCGGCCACATCGGCATCTTCACCGCAAAGGAGGCGAAGAAGGCAAGCCATAACCAGGTCTGCAGCGCCGGTGGGAACTTGTAGTCGAGCAGCGCAGTGATATCGGTCGTGCCAGCCTGCCAGTACATCGCCATGATGGCGAGCAGCATCAGCACTGAGCCGAGCAGCGTATAGAGGAAGAACTTGTAGCTCGCATAGACCCGGTCCTTGCCGCCCCAGACACCGATGATCAGGAACATCGGAATGAGGCCCGCCTCGAAGAAGACGTAGAAGAGCACGATGTCGAGCGAGACGAAGACGCCGATCATCATCGTTTCGAGGATGAGGAAGGCGATCATGTATTCCTTCAGGCGCTTCTCGATCGAGAGCCAGCTCGCCAGCACGCAGAAGGGCATGAGGAAGGTCGACAGGATGACGAACAGCATCGAGATGCCGTCGACGCCGAGGTGGTAGCCGATGCCGGTGCCGAGCCAGTCATGCTTCTCAAGCATCTGGAAGTCCGGATTGGCATTGTCGAAGCCGATCCAGATGAAGAGCGAAACGACGAAGGTGAAGACGGTGGTGATCAGCGAGATCCACAGCACGTTCTTCCGGCCGGTTTCGCTCTCGCCGTTCATCAATAGCAGGAGCACCACGCCAACGAGCGGCAGGAAGGTGACCGTTGAAAGAATAGGCCAATCGGTCATCAGAAGGAACTCCCGAGCATCATCCAGGTAACGAGCGCCGCAATGCCGATCAGCATGGCGAAGGCGTAGTGATAGAGGTAACCGGTCTGCAGGCGAACCACGCGATCGGTGACGGCGACAACGCGAGCGGCGACGCCGTTCGGACCGTAGGTGTCGATGACGCCGACATCACCCTTCTTCCACAGGAAGCGACCGAGTGCCTTGGCGGAGCGGACGAAGAGGAAGTCGTAGAGTTCGTCGAAATACCACTTGTTCAACAGGAACTGGTAGAGCACGCGGTGCTGCTGCGCCAGGATGCGCGGCGTCTGCGGCGAGCGGATATACATATACCACGCAGTGACGAAGCCGAGCACCATGGCGATGAACGGGCTCAAAGCCACGAGCGCCGGAACATGGTGGAACTCTTCGACCAGTTCGTTCTCAGCGCCGGTAAAGAGCGCGCCCTTCCAGAACTCGGCATATTCCTCGCCATAGAACCGGCCTTCGAAGATCACGCCAGCAAGCACCGCGCCGAACGCCAGGAGATAGAGCGGCACCAGCATGACCTGCGGCGACTCGTGGACATGGTGCATCACCTCATGGGAAGCGCGCGGCTTGCCGAAGAAGGTCATGAAGATCAGGCGCCAGGAATAGAAGCTGGTGAACAGAGCCGCAATGACCAGCAGCGAGAAGGCGAAGCCCGAGACCGGCGAATGCGATGCATAGGTCGCCTCGATGATCACGTCCTTGGAGAAGAAGCCGGCAAGACCGAACGGCGTGAAGGGAATGCCAAAACCGGTGATCGCCAGCGTGCCGATGATCATCAACACGGCAGTAACTTTAATATGCGGCCACAGGCCGCCCATGTAGCGCATGTCCTGCTCACCATCGACGGCATGGATGACCGAGCCGGCGCAGAGGAAGAGCAGCGCCTTGAAGAAGGCATGGGTGAAGAGATGGAAGATCGCCGCGCCATAGGCCCCGGCTCCGAGTGCCACGAACATGTAGCCGAGCTGCGAGCAGGTGGAATAGGCGATGACGCGCTTGATGTCGTTCTGCACGAGAGCGACGGTTGCCGCGAAGAAGGCGGTGATGGCGCCGATCACGGTGACGACAACCAGCGCATCCGGCGACAGTTCGAAGAGCGGCGACATGCGGGCGACGAGGAAGACGCCGGCGGTGACCATGGTGGCGGCATGGATGAGGGCCGAGACCGGGGTCGGGCCTTCCATGGCGTCCGGCAGCCAGGTGTGCAGCAGGAACTGCGCCGACTTGCCCATCGCGCCCATGAAGAGCAGCAGGCAGATGCCGGTCAGCGCATGCGCCTTGTCGAGCTGCATGCCGAAGAGATTGAGGAACACCTCGCCCGCTTCGCCGCCGCCTTCATGCGGAGCGAAGTTCGAGGCATTGGCGAAGATCGTGTCGAGGTTGATCGAGCCGAACAGCACGAAGACGCCGGCAATGCCGAGCACGAAGCCGAAGTCGCCGACGCGGTTGACGATGAAGGCTTTCATCGCCGCAGCCGTCGCCGACGGTTTCTTGAACCAGAAGCCGATCAGCAGATAGGAGGCGAGACCGACGCCTTCCCAGCCGAAGAACATCTGGGCAAGGTTGTCAGCGGTCACCAGCATCAGCATGGCGAAGGTGAAGAGCGAGAGATAGGCGAAGAAGCGCGGGCGATGCGGATCGGTATGCATGTAGCCGATCGAATAGACATGCACCAGCGTCGAGACCGTGTTGACGACGATCAGCATGACGGAGGTCAGCGTATCCACACGCAGCGACCAGGAGACGTCGATGCCGCCGGACTGGATCCAGCGCAGCACCTCGACCTTGATCGGGCCACCTTCGGCATGGCCCATGCCAACGGTGAAGAAGACAACCCAGGACAGGATGGCGGCGATGATCATCAGGCCGCTGGTGACATATTCCGAAGCCTTGGCGCCGATAGCGCGGCCGAAAAGGCCGGCGACGATCGCACCGATCAAGGGAAGAAAGACGATAGCCTTATAGAGGAACATGAGCCACTCAGCCCTTCATCATATTGACGTCTTCGACCGCGATCGAGCCGCGGTTGCGGTAGAAGACAACGAGAATTGCAAGACCGATCGCCGCTTCGGCAGCCGCGACCGTCAGGATGAACAACGCGAAGACCTGGCCGACGATGTCGTTCAGGAAATGGGAGAAGGCGACCATGTTGATGTTGACGGCAAGCAGGATCAGTTCGATCGACATCAGGATGACGATGACGTTCTTCCGGTTCAGGAAAATGCCGAAGACGCCGAGCGTGAAGAGGATGGCGCTGACCGTCAGGTAGTGGGAAAGTCCGATGACCATGTTCTTTGTTCCTTGACCTGCCTTTAGACGCCCTGCCCGGGCTTGACCGAAACCACCTCGACGGCGGTGGCGGGCGTGCGGGCAACTTGCCTCGGAATATTCTGCCGCTTGATGTTGGTGCGGTGTCTCAATGTCAGCACGATCGCGCCGATCATGGCGACCAGGAGCACCAGACCGGCGATCTGGAAGAAATAGACGTAGTTGGTGTAGAGCACGTCGCCGAGAGCGGCAGTATTGGTGCGCTCGCTCAGCGCCGGGATCGGCATGGCGACTGATTTGGCGATCTCCGGCGAGATGACGCTGCCGCCGATGACGACGATCAGTTCGGCCGCCAGGATCACCCCGATCAGCCCGCCGATCGGCGCATATTCGAGAACCCCTGCCCTCAGTTCGGTGAAGTCGATATCGAGCATCATCACCACGAAGAGGAAGAGAACGGCGACGGCGCCGACATAGACGACGAGCAGGATCATCGCCAGGAATTCGGCACCGGCCAGCAGGAAGAGGCCGGCCGCGTTGAAGAACACCAGGATCAGGAACAGAACCGAGTGAACCGGGTTCTTCGCCCAGATGACCATGAACGCCGACGCCACCGCGACAAAGGCGAAAAGATAGAAAAATAGAGCCTGCAGACCCATGTTGGTGCCTTTTTCATCTTCCCCCGGGCAGCCGGGAGTTTCCCTGCCCGATGGAGCTTTCGCTGGCGCTAACCGGCAAAGCTCCTGTGCATATTGACCGCGACAGGAGCAACTGCGCTCCATCGCGGCATTTCAAAATCTCAATCAGCGGTACGGCGAGTCGATCGCGATGTTGCGAGCGATTTCGCGCTCCCACCGGTCTCCGTTATCCAGAAGCCGCGCCTTGTCGAAATAGAGCTCTTCGCGGGTTTCCGTCGCAAATTCGAAATTCGGGCCTTCGACGATCGCGTCGACCGGGCAGGCTTCCTGGCAGAAGCCGCAATAGATGCACTTCACCATATCGATGTCGTAGCGCACCGTGCGGCGCGTGCCGTCATTGCGGCGCGGACCGGCCTCGATGGTGATCGCCTGGGCAGGACAGATCGCCTCGCAGAGCTTGCAGGCGATGCAGCGTTCCTCGCCGTTCGGATAACGGCGCAGCGCATGCTCGCCGCGGAAACGCGGGGAAACCGGACCCTTTTCGAAGGGATAGTTGATCGTCGCCTTCTGGCGGAAGAAATAGCGCATCGACAGAAAGAACGCGCCGACGAATTCCTTGAGAAACAGCGAGCTGATGGAGCCGGACAAGCTTGCCATCTTCAACCTCCAATTTTGCCGAAAACGAGAGCGGGCATCATCATGCCCAACCCATCAGTTTCAGCACGAATGCAACGATGACGACCATGGCGAGCGACAGCGGCAGGAAGACCTTCCAGCCGAGGCGCATGAGCTGGTCGTAGCGGTAGCGCGGAACGAAGGCCTTGACCATCGCGAACATGAAGAACACGAAGCAGGCCTTCAGCGTGAACCAGATGATGCCGGGGACCCAGTTGAGGATCCAGATATCGACCGGCGGCAGCCAGCCGCCAAGGAAAAGGATCGTCGTCAGCGCGCACATCAGGCAGACGGCCGCATATTCGCCGAGCATGAACATCATGTATGGCGAGGAGCCGTATTCGACCATGAAGCCGGCAACGAGTTCCGATTCGGCTTCCGGTAGGTCGAAGGGCGGGCGGTTCGTTTCGGCAAGTGCCGAAATGAAGAAGATGATGAACATCGGGAAGAGCGACAGCCAGTGCCAATCGAGGAACGACGCCGGCAGGCCGAGCATGGTGCCGAGGCCGGTATGCTGCGCATTGACGATATCGGTCAGGTTCAGCGAGCCGACGCAGAGAAGCACGGTGACGATGACGAAGCCGATCGAGACTTCATAGGACACCATCTGTGCCGCCGAGCGCAGCGCGCCGAGGAACGGATACTTCGAGTTCGAAGCCCAGCCGCCCATGATGATGCCGTAAACCTCGAGCGAGGAGATCGCGAAAATATAGAGGATGCCGACATTGATGTTGGCGATCACCCATCCGTCGGCCAGCGGCACCACCGCCCAGGTGGACAGCGCCAGAAGCACCGTCACCAGCGGGGCAAGCAGGAACACCGCCTTGTTGGCGCCGGCAGGAATGATCGGCTCCTTGAAGACGAACTTCAGAAGGTCGGCGAAGGACTGGAACAGGCCGAAGGGACCGACGACGTTCGGGCCGCGGCGCAGCTGCACGGCCGCCCAGATCTTGCGGTCGGCGAGCAGCACATAGGCGATGAAGACGAGCAGGCAGACGAGAAGCAGCAGCGACTGACCGATCATGATGATCGCCGGCCAGACATAGGTCGAAAAGAAAGAATCCATAGTCCCCTGCCCTTACTCTGCCGCGACTTTGAAGTTGTTGCGGGCCAATGCCGAGCACTCCGCCATGACAGCCGAGGCACGCGCTATCGGGTTCGTCAAATAGAAGTCTTTCACCGGCGACGCAAACCCGGATTTGTTCATCTTGCCGGCTTTTTTCGCAACTGCGGCAATTTGGGCGCTATCGGTTTCGGCGATCTCGTCGATGGCGGCGAAATGCGGGAAAGCGGCATAGAGCCGGACACGCAATTCGCTGAGCGAATCGAAGGGAAGCTTCTTGCCGAGCACGTCGGAAAGGGCACGGATAATCGCCCAGTCCTCGCGGGCGTCACCCGGCGCAAAACCTGCGCGGTTGCCCATCTGGACGCGGCCTTCGGTGTTGACCCAAGTGCCGGACTTTTCGGTATAGGCTGCCGCCGGCAGGATGACGTCGGCATGGTGCGCGCCGTTGTCGCCATGCGAGCCGATATAGACGGTGAGCTTGGCCTTCTTGGTGGTGAAGTCGAGTTCGTCTGCGCCGAGCAGGAAGAGCACGTCCATCGCCGTCAGCATCTCGGCGGCATTGACGCCCTTGGCGCCCGGCACGAAGCCGAGGTCAAGGCCGCCGACACGCGAGGCAGCGGTATGGAGGACGGCAAAGCCGTTCCAGCCTTCGGCGACCGCGCCGACCGAGCCGGCAAGCTTGGCAGCACTGGCGAGAACGCCGGCGCCGTCGGTGCGCGACAGCGCACCCTGGCCGATGATGATCATCGGCTTGGCGGCATTCTTCAGGACTTCGGCGAAGGCGTGGGTGCCGTCGACCAGATCCTTCAGTGTGTCGGGACCGCCGCCGAGGTAATCATAGCTGTAGCGCAGTTCGCCCGGCTCGCCGATCACGCCGATCGGGAATTTGCCGCGGCGCCAGCGCTTGCGGATGCGGGCGTTGAGGATGGCGGCCTCGAAGCGCGGATTGGCGCCGATGATCAGCAGCGCGTCGGCCTGGTCAATGCCCGATATGGTCGGGTTGAAGAGATAGCTTGCGCGGCCGAGCGACGGATCGAGTGCCGCCCCATCCTGGCGACAGTCAAGATTGACCGACCCCAGCGACTTCACCAGTTCGGAGAGCGCATACATTTCCTCGACGGAAGCGAGGTCGCCTGATATCGCGCCGATCTTTTCGCCCGAGGTCGCGCCGACGGCGGCCTTGATGGCGCCAAAGGCTTCGGCCCAGGTAGCGGGCTGCAGGCGGCCGTCGCGGCGAACATAAGGCCGGTCGAGGCGCTGGGTCTTCAGGCCGTCCCAGATGAAGCGGCTCTTGTCGGAAATCCACTCTTCGTTGATCGTCTCATTGACACGCGGCAGGATGCGCATGACTTCGCGGCCGCGGGTATCGACGCGGATCGCCGAACCGATGGCATCCATGACGTCGATCGATTCGGTCTTGTTCAATTCCCACGGGCGCGCGGTGAAGGCGAAGGGCTTCGAGGTGAGTGCGCCGACCGGGCAAAGGTCGACGACGTTGCCCTGCAGCTCGGAGGTCATCGCCTGTTCGAGATAGGTGGTGATCTCGGCATCCTCGCCGCGGCCGATCAGGCCGAGTTCGGAAATGCCGGCAACTTCGGTCGTGAAGCGGACGCAGCGCGTGCAGTGGATGCAGCGGTTCATCACCGTCTTGACGAGCGGGCCGATATACTTGTCCTCGACGGCGCGCTTGTCTTCCTGATAGCGCGAGGTGTCGATGCCAAAGGCCATCGCCTGGTCCTGCAGGTCGCATTCGCCGCCCTGGTCGCAGATCGGGCAATCCAGCGGATGGTTGATCAGCAGGAATTCCATCACGCCTTCGCGGGCCTTCTTGACCATCGGGGTGTTGGTGAAGACCTCTGGCAGTTCGCCGTTCGGGCCGCCGCGGATATCGCGCACGCTCATAGCGCAGGAAGCCTGCGGCTTCGGCGGGCCACCCTTTACCTCGACGAGGCACATGCGGCAATTGCCGGCAACCGACAGGCGCTCGTGGAAGCAGAAGCGCGGAACCTCGGCACCGGCATCCTCACACGCCTGCAATAGCGTGAAATGATCCGGAACTTCGATCTCGTTGCCGTCAATCTTCAGTTTTGCCATCGTCGCTCAGTCCTGTTTCCCGTTTGCCTGATGACGGCAAACAAACCTATTTTTGCAACACTCTCATTGCCAAGCCGGATCTTTCGTCCTGCCGACATCTGATGTCGCCCAAATTCTCTGTCGCGCATTCCAGACCCGGAACCCGCACCGGCATCTGCAGCTTAAGGTTCCCGCCCGTCCGCCGATCTGCCCATCCTTCCGACCGATTGCACGGCCGGACAGTTCATTTCTTCCTACGGCCCCGCCCTGCCAGAATTTTCGCCTGACCGGTCCAGTCGTCACGGCCGATACGGCCGTTAAAACCGAGTTCGGCGTCAAGCCGGGCGATTTCCTCGTCGGTCCAGGCGGCGATCTCAGCGAAGTTGCGAATGCCCTTGGCATTCAGCACCTGCTCCAGCTTCGGGCCGATGCCGGCGATCAGCTTCAGATCGTCGGCCTTCCCAATACGCGCAACCGGTTTTGCCTTCACAGCCGGCTTTGGTTGGCTGGTCTTCGCTTGGCTGGCTGGCTTCGTTTGGCTGGCTGGGATCGGCTCGCTGACCGGCTTGACAACAGTCAGTGTCGGCTTTGCCTTCTTCTCGGCCGTCGGCTTGGTGAAAGCCCTGACATCCGGGCGAATATTCTCCGGCCGGATATCGACATCGGGCTTCAGTTCGTCCGGCGGCGTGTCATCGAGGGCGGCAGCGACCTTGCCGGTCGTTTCCAGGGCGCTCTGGAAGGCACCGAAGAAAGCACCCGCCATCTGGGTCGAGAAACCGAAGCCGATCGCCGTTGCGGCGGCAAAGGCTGCAGCGGGATGCGCCATCAGCGGATGCACCGGCATCGCCCGTGCATTTTCCAGCATCTCGGCGGCAAGACGGCCGAAACCGGCCGCGAAATCGGCAACTTCTTCCTTCTTCCCAGCCTTGGATGCGTTGTCCGTCATGATTATTCAGCCGCCTCCAGAACCGCACCGTGATCGAGGGCGCTTGCTGTATACTGGTCGATGCGCTTTTCGATCTCGGGACGGAAGTTACGGATCAGACCCTGCACCGGCCATGCGGCGGCATCGCCGAGCGCACAGATGGTGTGGCCTTCGATCTGCTTCGTCACCTGGAACAGCATGTCGATTTCGCGCTTCTGGGCATTGCCCTTGGCCATGCGCTCCATCACGCGCCACATCCAGCCGGTGCCTTCGCGGCAGGGCGTGCACTGGCCGCAGCTCTCATGCTTGAAGAAGGCGGAGATACGGGCGATCGCCTTGATGACGTCGGTGGACTTGTCCATGACGATCGCGGCGGCCGTACCGAAGGAAGAGCCGACGCCGCGCAGGCCGTCGAAATCCATCGGGCAATCGATGATGTCCTTGGCCGGAACGATCGGGCAGGATGCCCCGCCCGGAATGACGGCAAGCAGGTTATCCCAGCCGCCGCGGATGCCGCCGGCATGGCGGTCGACCAGTTCGCGGAAGGTGATGCCCATTTCCTCTTCGACGGTGCACGGCTTGTTGACGTGGCCGGAGAGCATGAACAGCTTGGTGCCGACATTGTTCGGGCGGCCGATGGCCGAGAACCAGCCGGCGCCGCGGCGCAGGATCGTCGGCGCAACAGCGATCGATTCGACGTTGTTGACCGTCGTCGGGCAGCCATAGAGGCCCATATTGGCCGGGAACGGCGGCTTCAGGCGCGGCTGGCCCTTCTTGCCTTCGAGGCTTTCGAGCAGCGCGGTTTCCTCGCCGCAGATATAGGCGCCGGCGCCGTGATGGACGAAGATGTCCATGTCCCAGCCGAGCTTGTTGTTCTTGCCGAGCAGGCCATAATCATAGCATTCGTCGATCGCCGCCTGCAGCGCTTCGCGCTCGCGGATATATTCGCCGCGCACATAGATGTAGGCCGCATTGGCGCCCATGGCGAAGCTCGCGATGACACAGCCTTCGATCAGCGTATGCGGATCGTGGCGCATGATGTCGCGGTCCTTGCAGGTGCCGGGCTCGGACTCGTCGGCGTTGACGACGAGGTAATGTGGGCGACCGTCGCTTTCCTTCGGCATGAAGGACCATTTGAGACCTGTGGGGAAACCGGCGCCGCCACGACCGCGAAGACCAGACGCCTTCATCTCGTTGATGATCCAGTCGCGGCCCTTTTCGAGGATCTGCTTGGTGCCATCCCAGTGGCCGCGGCTCATCGCGCCCTTCAGGGATTTGTCCTTGAGGCCGTAGATGTTGGTAAAGATGCGGTCTTTATCTTGTAACATGCTTCACCTCTTACCGCGGCTTCTTGCCGAAGACCTTGATATATTCCGCTTCCCCGCCCTTGGCGAGCGCCTTGGCCTGCTTGACCCAGTCATCGCGCTCGATGCGGCCGCGGAAGTTCAGATAGCCGTCGACCCATTCGCGTTCGGCCTTCTTCCAGCCTGCGACCTGCGCGAAGGTGAAGATGCCGATTTCGTTCAACGTCGCCTCGATTTTCGGGCCGACACCTGAGATCATCTTCAGATCATCCGGTGCCACGGGCTTTTCGATGCCGGCCGGCCGGTTCTTGTCGGTCAGAGCAGGCTTTGCCGCCGGAGCAGTCTCGGCCTTGACGGCAGCTTTGGGCGCCGGTTCGGCGGCCCCAGTGCCTGATATCGGCTGCTGCTCGGCAGCCTTTGCGTTTTTCGCAGCCGCCTTCGGCGCCGTTGCCGGCGTCTTCAGGGCAGCATTGGTCTCGGCATCGGTGCTCTTCGGGCGGGCGGCCTCGGAGGGCGGAACCGGCGCGGCGTCGACTTGAGCCGACACGGTTTCGGCATTGGCCTTCTTGGCGCGCGTCCTTGCCTTCGGCTCTTCGGTCGTCAGCGAGGTTAGGCCGCCTTCAGGCGCCGAAAACACCCGGTCGATCTGGGTGCCGGGCTTGATGCTGGCGCCATTGCCGGCGGCAAAGACGTCGATGATCTCTTCGAGACGCTCAGGCGTCAGATCCTCATAGGTGTCCTTGCCGATCATCACCATCGGCGCGTTGACGCAGGCCCCGAGACATTCGACCTCTTCCCAGGACAGCGTGCCTTCGGCATTGCGCTCGAAGGCATGGGCATGGATCTTGCTCTTGCAGACCGACATCAGCGCTTCCGAGCCGCGCAGCATGCAGGGCGTCGTGCCGCAGACCTGGACATGGGCGCGCGTTCCCACAGGATGCAGCTGGAACTGCGTATAGAAGGTCGCAACCTCGAGCACGCGGATATAAGCCATGTCGAGCATGTCGGCGATCTTTTCGATCGCCGCGCGCGTGACCCAGCCGTCCTGCTCCTGCGCCCGCATCAACAGCGGAATGACCGCCGATTGCTGGCGGCCGGCGGGGTATTTCTGGATCGTCTTGTCCGCCCAGACCGCATTCTCATCGCTGAAGGCGAATGCGGCAGGCTGGAATTGATCTTCGGCTAATCGACGAACGGACATTCTTCCTCACGCCTTGTCAGTTTAGGGTTCCACACCGCGAAGCGGTCAAAGACTGCATTTCGCAGGCATAGGCCGACTGGTCTTTTTGCATAAACACTACGAATTTGCTGCCGTTCGGAATGGCAGCCTTGATCTGATAGCCCTTGGACAAAAGCTCGCCCATGGACGATTGCTGCGCCGGCGGCGTCTCTTCCTTATGGCCGAGCGGCGTGCCGAGGCTATCGGACTCTTGAGCCGAAACCCCGGATGCCGAAAGAAGGATTGCGACGGCCAGCGGCAGAAGCTGCATCAGCGATCCACCTCGCCGAAGACGATGTCGAGCGAGCCGAGAACGGCCGCGACGTCGGCAAGCTGGTGGCCGCGGCACATGAAGTCCATCGCCTGCAGATGGGCATAGCCCGGGGCGCGGATCTTGCAGCGATAGGGCTTGTTGGTGCCGTCGGAGACCAGATAGACGCCGAACTCGCCCTTCGGCGCCTCGACGGCGGTATAAACTTCGCCGGCCGGCACGTGGTAGCCTTCGGTATAGAGTTTGAAGTGGTGGATCAGCGCTTCCATGGAGCGCTTCATCTCGCCGCGCTTCGGCGGCACGACCTTGCCGTCGATCGACGAGAAGGGACCGGTCTTGGCATCCGAGAGCAGGCGGTTGACGCATT
Source organism: Rhizobium leguminosarum (assembly GCF_002953715.1). Taxonomy (GTDB): domain Bacteria; phylum Pseudomonadota; class Alphaproteobacteria; order Rhizobiales; family Rhizobiaceae; genus Rhizobium; species Rhizobium leguminosarum_V. The sequence goes on along the minus strand of NZ_CP025012.1, from coordinate 1,352,886 downwards.
GCTTCATGATGCGGACCGATTCGCGCATCTCGATCATGCGGATCAGATAGCGGTCGTAGTTGTCGCCATTCTTGCCGATCGGGATGTCGAATTCGAGATCGGAATAACATTCATAGGGCTGGGCGCGACGCAGATCCCAGGCCGCACCCGAACCGCGCACCATGACGCCGGAGAAGCCCCAAGCCCAGCATTCCTCCAGCGAGACGACGCCGATGTCGACGTTGCGCTGCTTGAAGATACGGTTGCCGGTCAACAGGTTGTCGATGTCGTCGAGCGCCTTCAGGAACGGGTCGCACCAGTCGCCGATATCCTGCACGAGTTGTTCCGGCAGGTCCTGGTGGACGCCACCCGGACGGATATAGGCGGCGTGCATGCGTGAGCCGCTGGCGCGCTCGTAGAACACCATCAGCTTTTCACGCTCTTCGAAGCCCCAGAGCGGCGGCGTCAGCGCGCCGACGTCCATGGCCTGCGTCGTGACATTCAGGAGGTGCGAGAGGATGCGGCCGATTTCCGAATAGAGAACGCGGATCAGCTGGCCGCGAATCGGGATCTCGATGCCCAGCAGCTTTTCGACGGCCATCGCAAAAGCATGTTCCTGGTTCATCGGCGCGACGTAGTCGAGACGATCGAAATAGGGCACGGCCTGAAGATAGGTCTTGGTCTCGATCAGCTTCTCGGTGCCGCGATGCAAAAGGCCGATATGCGGATCGACACGCTCCACAATTTCGCCGTCAAGCTCCAGGACAAGACGAAGAACGCCGTGCGCCGCCGGATGCTGCGGTCCGAAGTTGATGTTGAAGTTGCGGACGTTATGTTCTGTCATGGCGATCAACTCGCTTAGAGTGAGTAGTGGCTAGTGAGTAGTGATTAGTTTTCAACCGTTCACTATTCATCAGCTTTCCGGTGCTGAACGCTTCGAATAAGCGATCCCAGCATCTTTCCAATTTCGTCGCATCGGTCGAGCAATTCGTCCAAAGCCGCGGCTTGAAGAAAGCCAATTCGTCCGGCGATGATCAAATGCGTCTCCAACTCTTTCAACGAGCCCTGAGCGATCTTGAGAAATTGAGCGAACGAACCTCGATTTTCTCTTCCGTATCCCTCCGCGATATTCGCGGCCACGGAAGCAGAAGACCGTCTAATCTGGCTGGTCAACCCATAAATCTCTTCCCGCGGGAAGGTTCTCGTCACCTCATAACAAACTACCGATAGCTCGATAGCAAATTGCCAGACTTTCAAATCACGATAGGAACTGATTTTCCCGTTCGCCACCCAAATATCTGCCCACTACTTACTACCGACTAATCACTACTCACTGCTTCGCCTTCTCATCCCCCGGCAGCACATAATCCGTGCCTTCCCAGGGTGACATGAAATCGAAGTTGCGGAATTCCTGCTTCAGCTCGACCGGCTCGTAGACGACGCGCTTTGCCGCATCGTCGTAGCGGACCTCGACGAAACCGGTGGTCGGGAAGTCCTTGCGCAGCGGATGGCCTTCGAAGCCGTAGTCGGTCAGGATGCGGCGCAGGTCCGGATGGCCGGTGAAGAGCACGCCATACATGTCCCAGGTCTCGCGCTCGAACCAGTCGGCACCCGGATAGACAGGGCAGGCCGACGGAACCGGCGTATCCTCGTCGGTAGCGACCTTGATGCGGATGCGCAGGTTCTTCTTCGGCGACAGCAGGTGGTAGACGACGTCGAAACGCAGCTCGCGCTGCGGCCAGTCGACGCCGCAAATATCGATCAGGTTGACGAAACCGCATTTGGCGTCATCGCGCAGGAAGGTCAGAAGCGCGACCAGGTTTTCACCCGTCGTCGTCAGCGTCAGCTCGCCATACTTCATCTGCGATGCGGCGATCAGATTGCCGCGCGCTTCGCCAAGGTAGGACGCAAGCTCAGTCAGGGCTTCACTCATATGCCTTGTCCTTAACCCTTAGCGTTCGATCGTGCCGGTACGCCGGATCTTCTTCTGCAGCAGAAGCACGCCGTAAAGCAGCGCCTCTGCCGTGGGGGGACAGCCCGGCACGTAGATGTCGATCGGCACGATGCGGTCGCAACCGCGCACCACCGAATAGGAATAGTGATAATAGCCGCCGCCATTGGCGCAGGAGCCCATCGAGATGACATAACGCGGCTCGGGCATCTGGTCGTAGACCTTGCGCAGCGCCGGCGCCATCTTGTTGGTCAGCGTGCCGGCGACGATCATCACGTCGGACTGGCGCGGCGAAGCGCGCGGCGCAAAACCGAAGCGCTCGACGTCGTAACGCGGCATCGACAGCTGCATCATTTCGACGGCGCAGCAGGCAAGACCGAAGGTCATCCACATCAACGAGCCGGTACGGGCCCAATTGATCAGTTCGTCGGTCGAGGTGACGAGAAAACCCTTGTCGGCGAGCTCGTTGTTGATCTCACCGAAAAATGGGTCGTTGCTGCCGATCGGCTTGCCGGTCGAGGGATCGATGATCCCCTTTGGCTGCTCTGCGACGAGCGGCTGATTGCTCACAGGGGCTACTCCCATTCCAGGGCTCCCTTCTTCCATTCATAGATAAAGCCGATGGTCAGCACGAGAAGGAAGACCATCATGGACCAGAAGCCGAACCAGCCGATGGCACCGAAGGAGACGGCCCAGGGGAAGAGGAAGGCGACTTCGAGGTCGAAGATGATGAAGAGGATCGACACGAGGTAGAAGCGGATGTCGAACTTCATGCGGGCGTCGTCGAAAGCGTTGAAGCCGCATTCGTAAGCCGAGAGCTTTTCCGAATCGGGCGCTTTGAAAGCCACGGCGAACGGCGCGATGAGCAGCGCCAGGCCGATGACGAGCGCAATAGCAATGAAGATAGCGATTGGAATATAAGAACTGAGTAGTTCAGTCATCATGTTCATCCCTGCTTGCCGGAGACGCCAGGCGGCGCATTTGGGCAAATGCCCGGCAAGCGAACGTGCGTTGCAACAAGCCGTGGTTAGCGCAGCCGAAGCCCCGGCGCAAGACTTTTACAGAAGCAATTCGACGAGTATCCGAGGGACACTACCAAGCACGTGCAACGATGTCGCGACAAATCCGCGCAAGCCGCCTCAGCGCGCATGCCTGACCACTGAAAACTGCATGGCTTTCAATAGAAATGGCGCGAGTGACGGGGCTCGAACCCGCGACCTCCGGCGTGACAGGCCGGCACTCTAACCGACTGAGCTACACCCGCGCATTGACCGGCCATTTTGCGGCCGCGAGGATGAAGTGAACCGGACAAACGACAAATCGTATTTGCGTTCTACAAGACTTGAAATGGCGCGAGTGACGGGGCTCGAACCCGCGACCTCCGGCGTGACAGGCCGGCACTCTAACCAACTGAGCTACACCCGCAATTCATTTCAAGCAGTCCGGATGCCTTCGCACCCTCTCCAAAACGGCTGCCCGTTTCGATGAGCGGCTAACTACGGGGTTCGCCTTTTAGTGTCAAGCAGGTTTGGAGACAAAACAATGACAGTCCGTGAATTGTTTCGGCGGGTTGGGTGTCAGACGAACAAAAGCTGGCACTTCCGTCTTCCGCAGCGATGCTCAGGCGCAGACGCAGTGCCTTCGAAACGGGGATGCTCGCCGCCCTCCCCTCACTTTTCCACAGCCGAGCCGATCCTACGCGGCATTGCAGGACACGGGACCATCACCAAAAAAATCAAAAAATCTTCACAAACACTCTTGCGGTTTTGCCGCGATCCGCATAGATCACGGCCACCAACGCGGCAGGCCGATCCGGCTTCGTTTGCGATGGGCGATTAGCTCAGTTGGTAGAGCGCCTCGTTTACACCGAGGATGTCGGCGGTTCGAGTCCGTCATCGCCCACCACTTCCAAACTTTCCTGCTGCTTGTTCATCAGACTTAGGCTCCCGAATTAGCTCGCTAATCCGGTCACGATCTGCGCAAGGTGTTTTGTCAGGAGACACCTCATGAAAACCGTTGCGATCATCTCTGCGCTGCTTCTCGTCAGCGTGGCTGCGCCGCCGTGCATTGCCAGAGAGCCGGCGCAAGAGGTGTTCCTGTCTGCCGGGGATCAGGCGATTACAACCTCGGGAGAAACCCCGGCGCGTGAAGGCAGAACATATCTCCTCCGAATGCAGTCAGATCTGCCGATTAATTTTTCGGTCGATGCCGACAATTCAGCCTGCAGCTTGGAAATCAGCAAAGCCAGCCAGCGCGGCGTCCTAAGCACAATCAGCCGATTCCCCGCATCTTTCAGAGACAGCGGTCAAAGTGGCGATAAATATACGTTTTCGTTTTTCCAAAACCGCGTTTCATTTATGAGCGGCGCGCGATGCGCCTTCTCATTTTCTCTCACGCAGATGTGACTGGGTGATTGGGGCGGTGGGCATCCCTCGCCGTTTGGAGGACGCCCATCGTCTGCCATTTCATGGCGATTACAGTTCGTCACGACTCTCCGTATCGGGTGAACCGGCTGGCCGATGCCCCGTGCGGCGGCACGCCACGGTCCGAGTTGTGGGCAGGACTGCGTTCTCGAGGCAGCATGCGGCAAGACATTCCGGCGCAGCAAGGCGTTACATTCCTGCAGCTTCAGATGCCCGCCAGCACTCCGTAAAACGGACTACTCCCAGCCGCCGCGCCACCTCCTATTGGGCGAATGGATAGCGGCCGGCAAAAGTGGGAGAATTCGCCGCCCGGAAAGTCTCCGCGCTTGAAGGTTCATCACGCCTGGAGGTGTGCCATGAGGACCCTGCGCTCCACATTGACGCTGTGCATCGCGATTGCCCTTGGCACGCCAAGTGCCACATACGTCGCCCTGCCCGGATATGCATTCAAGACGAATCCGCAATGCCAGCGCCACGAACCAAAGACGAAATTCGACAAGAGGTGCGACTGGCCGAGAGTGGGCTTCAAGGACTTTACGCCCCCGCTTGTGACCGTGCTTGGGATCTGAGGATCTTGGAACCGCGCCGGATGCGCTTTCTCATTTTCTCCGACTGAGCTGTGAGAGCGTGATCGGGGTAATGAGCATCCCGCTGTCCGGTGGGTGCTCATCCCCCACCATTCATCCCTTCGCCAGTTCTTTATCCACAGCGGAGACCAGCCGCGAATCATCTGCCGTCACGTCAGGCGCGAAGCGGGCGGCGATTTTGCCGTCGCGGCCGATCAGGAATTTTTCGAAGTTCCAGAGGATGTCGTCCTCGTCTCCGCCTGTCATGCCGTGGGATTTCAGGCGTTCGCGCATCGGGCCGTCGCCCGTCGTCGCGACACCCGACTTGGTCAGTTGCCGGTAAAGCGGATGCTGCGCCTCGCCCTTGACCGAGATCTTCGAGAAGATCGGGAAGGTGACGTCATAGGTGCTGGTGCAGAAATCGAGGATCTCGGCGTCGGTGCCGGGCTCCTGGCCCTTGAAGTCGTTGGCGGGGAAAGCGGCGATGACGAAGCCGCGCTCGCGCTTTTCGCCATAGAGCCTTTCCAGCCCCTGATATTGCGGCGTGAGCCCGCATTTCGAGGCAACATTGACGACCAGGAGCACCCTGCCCTTGTATTCGTTGAGCGTGGTCTCGCGACCATCCACAGTCTTGACCGGGATATCCAGCACATTGCCCGTCACGGGAACCTCCAATTTCGTAAGGATATGTTTCGTCCAAGCTTAACGATATCGCCGCCGTTGTCATCAGCGTCGGGATCAACTTGGCTTCCACAGGACGCCGGTGCGGCTTCCGGCCGCACCGGGCCTCAGCACCTCAGGCGGGAGACGTTTCCTTCACGTCGTCGAGCAGGAAGTGCACGACGAGATAATCCGTCTTGTAATGGCGGCCACTGTCCGACACGGAATCGACGCTGCCGCCGTCCTTCGGGTGCCAGGCGTGGTAATGGGGATTGGTGGTGATCAGCGTGATGGCCTTGCCATCTCTTTCGCCAAGCCGGAAGCGCATCTCGGCGAGCGGCCAGATCCGCTCGTAATCCTGCATGGTGATTCGCGCCTTCAGCGCCTTGCGCTGCAGCGGCGCTTCGCCGGCCTCGGCTGGTGTTTCCAACATCACCTCCTCAGCTCCGCTGATGATGGCGTTGAATTCTTCAGGCCACATGCGTCTCATGAAATCGCTCCTCCCGAGGCTTTTTCGTCAGTTCACAGATGGAACTTAGCGGTTTGTTCGAAAGAAGCAAATTCCTGTCATGCGGTTGTCATCGGTGCCGGCTGCTCCTACCTTCCCGTCAAACCGCATCAGGGCCGTCAGTCGCCCGCAATCCCGAGATCAGAGATGAAGACACGTGAAGAAAGGCAGGCGCTCCGGGCGAGCATGCCGCGCACTCCGCTCAGCGCCCATCATATGGAAAACGCCCGCCTGCTGCCGGATCGCGGCGAATTGCTTTATCGGATCCCGAACGGCGGCATCGGCGTCGAGGTCGGGGCAGCCTTCGGCGAATATACGGCGGAGATCCTGGAAAAGAATCGCCCGGCGCAGCTCTACCTCATCGATCCCTGGTCGATGGATCGCTACAGCTCCGGGCTAGACGCGATCCACACGAATTTCGCGGCCGAGATCGCGGCCGGCCGGCTGCATCTGATGCAAGGCACATCGCTCGACAAGCTTGCCGAATTCGAAGACGATTTCCTCGACTGGGCCTATATCGATACCGATCATTCCTTCGAGCTCACCTGGCAGGAACTGCTGCTCTGCGACAAGAAGGTGAAGCGGACGGGGCGCATTGCCGGGCATGATTTCTGCACCGGCAATACCGTCAAGCCGATCGTCTACGGCGTCGTCGAGGCGGTCACCAAGTTCTGCAAGGATTATGGCTGGCAATTCGAGTTCCTGACGGTCGAATCGCACGCGCATTTTTCCTATTGCCTGAAGCGGCTCTGATCAGCTCACATTTTACCGGAATATTGCTCGTCGCTGACCTTTTCCATCCAGTCGACATGGTTGCCGTCCAGCGCTTCATGGATGGCGATATGCGTCATCGCCGTGTCCGGGGCAGCACCATGCCAATGTTTTTCGCCCGGCGAGAACCAGACGGTATCGCCGGCGCGGATCTCGCGGATGTCCCCGCCCCAGCTCTGGGCGAGACCCTTGCCTGATGTCACGATCAGCGTCTGGCCGAGCGGATGCGTATGCCAGGCGGTGCGGGCACCGGGTTCGAAGGTGACGGAGACCGCCCTCGCCCGTGCCGGCGCCGGCGTTTCCATCAGCGGATCCTGGCGAACGGCGCCGGTGAAATAGTCGGCCGGTGGCTTCGTCGAGGGGCGAGAGCCGACGGGTTTGATCTCCATGATCTTTCCTTTTCCATCCATGCGGTTGAAGCCTTGTAGCAGAACGATATTTCATCGGAGCGACCAATCAAAGCCGGATCGACAATTGCCGCAAAGTCACCCGGCTGATAGTGCCATTGTCTTTCATCAGCGCGTCGCATCTTGCTTGAATCATCCGACGCGCTTTGGCTCTTTGTTTTGATGCATGTCGTTGTCCCCGCACACTTCCGGGCGACATGCAGTAGGAGGATTTTTCATGAAACACCATGCTTTCGGCCGGATGCCCTTCACCGTCACCAACGTCGGCTTCGGCGCCTGGCAGATCGGCGGCTCCTGGGGCGATATCAGCGAGGCCGACGGACGCGCGGCGCTGAATGCCGCGCTCGATGCCGGCATGACATTCATCGACACTGCAGATGTCTATGGCGACGGCCGCTCGGAAAAGATCATTGCCGACGTGCTGAAGACGCGCGGCGGCGAACGCCCGATGGTCGCCACCAAGGCGGGCCGTCGCCTCAACCCGCATGTCGCGGAAGGCTACACCAAGGCTAATCTCGAAGGCTTCATCGACCGCAGCCTGACGAATCTCGCCGTCGACAGTCTCGACCTCGTGCAGCTGCACTGCCCGCCGCGCGACGTGCTTTACCAGCCAGAGGTCTTCGAGGGCCTGAACGAGCTTCAGAAGGCCGGCAAGATCAAGGGTTACGGCGTCAGCGTCGAAAAGGTCGAGGACGGCCTGAAGGCGATCGAATATCCCGGCGTCGTCAGCATCCAGATCATCTACAACATATTCCGCCAGCGCCCCGACCACCTGTTCTTCCAGGAGGCGCGCCGCAAGAACGTGGCGATCATCGCCCGCGTGCCGCTCGCAAGCGGTCTCCTCTCCGGCAAGATCACCCGGGACACACACTTCGCCAGCGACGACCACCGCAATTTCAACCGCAACGGCGAAGCCTTCGATGTCGGCGAGACCTTTGCCGGCGTGCCCTTCGAGGTCGGTCTGCAGGCGGTGGAAGAGGTGCGCAAGCTGGTGCCCGAGGGCGCCACCATGGCCGCCTTCGCGCTCCGCTGGATCCTGATGAGCGATGCCCTCACCGTCGTCATCCCCGGCGCGCGTAACGCCGAGCAGGCCAAGGGCAATGCGGCCGCCGCCGACCTTGCGCCGCTTTCGGCCGATGTCATGGCAGCAACGCGCGAGATCTACGAGCGGCTGATCGCGCCGCATGTGCATCAGCGCTGGTAGGCGTCCAACACTCCAAAATGCAAATGGCCGGGTTTTCGCCCGGCCATTTTCATATCAGCGATCCGTCAAGGTCAGTTGGTGGGCTCAGTTGGTGCCGACGAGATCGACCGGAAAGAACAGGGTTTCGCCGGAGGAGTCGCTGACGCCGTCATTGTCGGTGACCGCGTAGGGCTTGCCCGATGCGTCGAAGGTGAAGCCTTCGAGCTTGTCCAGCACATAGCCATTGGTCGTGGTCTTCAGCTGACCGAGGAAGTCATGGGCTTCGGTCTTCTTGACGACCGGCAGCTCGCCGCCGAGCTTGGCGGGCTTCAGCTCCGAAATCGCGACCTTGTAGAGCTTCTTCAGCCTGGCGGCATCACCGACAAGGTTGTCGCGCTCGATGATGTAGACGCTGTCGCCCTGGGCGGAGATTTCCGACAGGCCGACCCAGCCGCTTTCCGTCTTGTCGAGCGGATAGCGCACAGCACCCCATTCCTTCTTCTTCGGATTGTAGGAGACGAGCTTGACGAAGCCCTTCTCGTCATCGCTCCACTCGCGCTGGACCGCCATCCAGAGCGTTGCATCGTCGCCGGTGCCGACAATGGTCACGCCTTCGAGGCCGTAGCGGATTTCGTTGGCGACGAGCTCCTTCGGCAGGGCGATCTCGGCCTTGATGTCACCCTTGGCATTGACGTTGTAGAGGGCGTGCGGGACGAGCCGCTCGCTGTAACCTTCCGAGGCGAGCCAGAAGGAGCCGTCGGCAGCCGCCGCAATACCTTCGATGTCGAGCTTCTGGGCCGGGGCGCCGTCACGCTTGACGACGAGGGCGTCGGTGATGACGGCCGGCTTCTTGCGGGCATCGATCGTGTAGATCGTCGGCTGCGAGCCCAGAACGCTGTCGCTGACGGCGTAGAGCATGCCCGGCTTGCCCGGAACGGCGGCGAGACCCGAAAGGGCTGCAAAGCCGATCGGATTGCCATCCTTCTCGGCGGAGACGATCTGCGGATAGGCCTTTTCGCCTTCCGAGCGCTCGTAGATCATCACATGCGAGCGCGCGCCGCCATCCTTGCCGAGGTCGAGTTCATTGGCGGTGGCAAAAATATTGCGCTTAGGGATTGCGATCGCGCCTTCCGGCGAAATGCCGGACGGCAGCAGCTGGACAAGCTCGGGATCAGCGCCGGTATCTTTGTAGACGCCGACGACCGAAGCGCGCTCGGCGAGCAGGAAGAAATACTGATCGTCACCGAACTTGGCGGCTTCAAGGCCCTCGGGCTCGACGCCCTTCGATCCTGACCGGCTTTCCGGATAGTGGCCGATATGGGCGACGGCGCGTTCGAAGGATGGGCCCGATTCGTAGAGAAGCTTGCCCGTCTTGTCGAAGATGGTGAAGCCGCGCGAGCCGCCCTGATAGTCGCCTTCATTGGCGACGACGAGGCGGTTGTCGTCCAGCCACTTCACGGCGTCGGGCTCGCGCAGCACGCCCTTGGCATCGCCTGAGAATTTCAGGGCGCCGTCACGCTTGGTGTCGATGCCCGTGAGATCGACGCTGCCGGCGGAGAAATGCGTCTTCACTTCAGCCGTGTTGGCGTCGATGATGACGATCTCATTGTTTTCCTGCAGCGTCAGGGCAATCTCGTTCAGACCGTTGAAGGCGACGAATTCCGGTTCCGGATCCTCAGGAGCAATGCCGGCAAGCCCGGTCAGCGCCACGTGCTTGATGGTGCCGCAATCGACGGTGCCATTCTTGACCTGGAAGGCGACGAGGTCGCCAGCCGGCATCTGTGGGATCTTGCCGTCATTGACCTTTTCGTCGCGCTCGTTTTCGATCGCGATGGCGCCGAGCGTCTTGTCCTTGTTGAGGGCGATCGAATCCGGCTGGCCGCCGAGATCGCAGCTGTTTTCGATCTTCTTGGTCGTCACGTCGACGATCGCGAGACGGCCCGAGGGCTTCGCCTTGCTTTCGGAGGTGTTGACGGCAACGAGCGCCTTGCCGGCGCTGGAGGTGACCGATGTCGGCTCGCCGTCCATCATCACCGCGCCGCCGGCCTTCGGGGCCCTGGCATCGGTAATGTCGATGAAGCCGATCGCGCCGAGCGGGCTGTCGCTATAGATCAGCGTGTTGCCGTCGTCGGTCGCTGAGATGATTTCGGCGGAGCTCACCGAAAGCTTATCCTTGTCAGCCGGCAGGTTCTGCGCAACCGGAAAGGAAGCGATGCGGTTGAAAACCGGTTCGGCCGTGGCCGGAAAGGCAACGGATGCGAGAAGCACGGCAGCAAGCGCTGCCTTGCGCGATGAAATTGTCATGAAATCCCCCATGTGTCGAACATTCGAAACAGGAGTTTTCTGCGGGAGCGGCATGACAGAGGCATGACAGAGGCGGCATTTTGCGTCAGATCATGTCAGGCTGGTTTGCGCTCTCGGCGCATCTCGTTTCGCATGATGAACAGCGAAGCGGAGAGAATAAGAGCTGCTCCCAGCCGGAGGTAGCCCGCCGGCGCATAGCCGAAGAACAGCCAACCGGCCAGCACATTCAACGGCAGTTTCAGATCGTCGAACGGCTGGACGTAGGCGGCATCGGCTGCGGCATAGGCAAGCGTCAGGAAATACTGCGCTACGGCGGTCAGCAGCCCCGCCAGCAGGAACAGCGCAAGTGTTGCACCCGTCGGCACTGCAAAACCTGCCGCCAGCGCCAGTCCGCCGTTTATCGGCGTCAGCAGAACGAGCAGCCAGACGGTGATCGTCTCCGGTCGTTCAATGCCCGTCAGGCTCTTGGTGATCAGCGACGAGGCGCCCCACAGCAGCGCCGAGAGCACAGGCAAGAGAGCCGCCCAGCCAAAACCATCAGACCATGGCTGCAGGATGATCATCGCTCCGGTGAAACCCGCCGCCGTCGCTGCCCAGCGAGCCGGGCCGACGCGCTCCCCGAGGAAAAGCCGCGCGCCCAGAATGATGAAGAAGGGCGAGGTCATCACCAGTGCTATCGCCTGCCAGATCGGCACCGTGGAAAGGCCGGCGACCCAGGCCTCGACGCCGAGCGCGGCAAGCGCGACGCGCGCGAGGTGACGCCAGGGATAGCGCGTGCGCATCGCCGAAAGGCCGAGCCTCTTCAGGAACGGCAGCGAAAACAGGAAGGCGAAGCCATATTGCCAGAAGGCTGCCGACGCCGAGGGAAAGGCAAGCTTCATCGTCAGCCATTGGGTGACGACGTTGAGAAGCGAAAAGGCAATGCCGGCAAGCACCATCCAGATGGCACCGACAACGGCGCGGGACGGCGAGACCACAAGGGAAGTCTGATTCATGTCTTTTATCCGAAACCAGGGACCAACATAAATCAGGACGCATGAGGCACGGACAGGCAATACAGGGTAACCCCTGCCCTCGCATGGCCGACGCTCATTCTCTTCCATCCGGACTTTAACCGTCGGCTCCGGATTTGCACCGGATCTGCTGACCCTTCCTCCGCGTGGACACGAAAGAAGGCGCTCGCGGGCTCAGGCCGAAGCCCTTACCGCCGGTGGGGAGTTTCACCCCGCCCTGAGAACAGAAACGTCGTAGATCAAAGCCCGGGCGACAGCAAGAGTGCTCCTAGATCAAAAAAGCAGAGCATGATGTCGTCCGAAAACCGCTCACACTTTTCGGCATCATGCTCTAAAGCAAAAGGGGTCCGGCAAAGCCGAACCCCTCTCAAATCCTGCACAGCCGGTCTCGTTTCCGGCTGGTGGATAATCTCAGATCAGCTGTTGACGGCGTCCTTCAGGCCCTTGCCGGGCGTGAATTTCGGCACGTTGCGAGCCGGAATGTCGACTTCAGCGCCCGTCGACGGGTTACGGCCCTTCGTTGCGGCACGATGAGAAACGGTGAAGCTGCCGAAACCCGCAAGGCGAATGTCGCCCTTGTTCTTGAGCTCAGCCTGGACAACGTCGAAAACCGCGTCAACAGCGGAAGCCGCGTCAGACTTCGTCAGTCCTGCCTTTTCGGCTACTGCGGACACGAGTTCATTCTTGTTCATGTTTCCACCCCTTTCTAAATGGTATGAAACGACTCAAAAGTAAGCTAGGCGCAGAATAGGTTTCATCAGGCCCGCCGAAAACCCAAAAGCCCTGCAAATCAAGGAAAAGCAAGCGTCTACATGACGTTTTCACAAAAAAGGCTGGCGTTTCCGCCAGCCTTTTTCCGTCTTTTGGGCCAATTGGGCATAAATGTGGCAAAGGCCACTCAATGCGCTATGGTTGCGCCTGTCTCATCAAGGCCTTCGACCGATGTGATGACCGGCGTTTCCACCGTGCCGTCCCATTCGATAGGCTCCGGCCGCCGGATCAGCGCATGCTTGATCACCTCGCCCATGCGGGATACCGGGATGATCTCCATGTTGTTCTTCACGTTGTCAGGAATCTCCGCCAGGTCCTTGGCGTTTTCCTCCGGAATCAGCACCTTCTTGATGCCGCCGCGAAGCGCTGCGAGCAGCTTTTCCTTGAGACCACCGATCGGCAGCACGCGGCCACGAAGGGTGATTTCGCCGGTCATGGCCACATGCCTGTCCACCGGAATGCCGGTCATGATCGAGACGATCGCGGTTGCCATGGCGACGCCGGCCGAGGGGCCATCCTTCGGGGTTGCGCCTTCCGGCACGTGCACGTGGATGTCGCTCTTGTCGAAGCGCGGCGGCTCGATGCCGAAATCGACAGCGCGCGAGCGGACATAGGAGGCCGCTGCCGAGATCGATTCCTTCATGACTTCCTTCAGATTGCCGGTGACCGTCATGCGGCCCTTGCCCGGCATCATCACGCCTTCGATGGTCAGCAGCTCGCCACCGACTTCCGTCCAGGCAAGACCGGTCACGACGCCGACCTGATCCTCGCCCTCTGCTTCGCCATGGCGGAAGCGCGGGACGCCCAGGTAGTCGGAGATGTTGGCCGCCGTCACATGAACGGCCTTCGTCTTGCCCTTGATGATCTCGGTGACCGCCTTGCGGGCGAGTTTCATCAGTTCGCGTTCGAAGTTGCGGACGCCGGCTTCACGGGTGTACTGCTGGCTGATCGCCATCAGGGCGTCGTCGCTGACCGAGAATTCTTCCGGCTGCAACGCATGTTCCTTGATGGCCTTCGGCAGCAGGTGCCGCTTGGCGATCTCGCGCTTTTCATCCTCGGTGTAGCCGGCGATACGGATGATCTCCATGCGGTCCATCAGGGGCGCTGGAATATTCAGCGTATTTGCCGTCGTGATGAACATCACATCCGACAGGTCGTATTCGACTTCCAGATAGTGGTCCATGAAGGTCATGTTCTGCGCCGGATCGAGCACTTCGAGCAGGGCCGAGGACGGATCGCCGCGATAGTCCTGGCCGAGCTTGTCGATTTCGTCGAGCAAGAACAGCGGGTTGGACTTCTTCGCCTTCTTCATCGACTGGATGACCTTGCCGGGCATCGAGCCGATATAGGTGCGGCGGTGACCGCGGATTTCGGCTTCGTCACGAACGCCGCCAAGCGCCATGCGGACATACTCACGGCCGGTCGCCTTGGCGATCGACTGGGCGAGCGAGGTCTTGCCGACACCCGGAGGACCGACGAGGCAAAGGATCGGCCCCTTGATCTTGGTGGCGCGAGCCTGCACGGCCAGATATTCGACGATGCGCTCCTTGACCTTGTCGAGACCGAAGTGATCGGCTTCGAGGATCTTCTCGGCATTGTTGAGATCGGCCTTGATCTTCGACTTCTTGCCCCAGGGAATGCCGAGCAGCCAGTCCAGATAATTGCGCACGACGGTGGCTTCCGCCGACATCGGGCTCATCTGGCGCAGCTTCTTCAGCTCCGCATCGGCCTTTTCACGGGCTTCCTTGGACAGCTTGGTCTTGGAGATGCGCTCTTCCAGTTCGCTCATCTCGTCGCGGCCTTCCTCGCCGTCGCCGAGTTCCTTCTGGATCGCCTTCATCTGTTCATTGAGGTAATACTCGCGCTGGGTCTTTTCCATCTGGCGCTTGACGCGCGAGCGGATGCGCTTTTCGACCTGCAGAACCGAGATCTCGCCTTCCATGAAGCCGAGGGCCTTTTCGAGGCGCTGCTTGACGCTGGTGGTCTCCAGCATCTCCTGCTTCTCGGTGATCTTGATCGACAGATGCGAAGCGACCGTATCGGCAAGCTTGGAATAGTCGTCGATCTGGCTGGCAGCGCCGACCACTTCGGGCGAAATCTTCTTGTTGAGCTTCACGTAGCTCTCGAATTCGGAGACGACCGAACGCGACAGGGCTTCCAGTTCGACCGGATCGTCATGCGGCTCCTCGAGCACATGGCCGAGCGCCTCATAGAAATCCTCGCGGCTGGTATAGGTGTCGATCTCGGCGCGGGCGCGGCCTTCGACCAGAACCTTGACGGTGCCGTCGGGCAGCTTCAAGAGCTGCAACACGTTCGCCACGGTGCCGACATTGTGGATCGCGGAAGGATCCGGATCGTCGTCGCTGGCGTTGATCTGCGTCACCAGCATGATCTGCTTGTCGGAGCCCATGACCTCTTCGAGCGCACGGATCGACTTTTCCCGTCCGACGAACAGCGGCACGATCATATGCGGGAAAACCACGATGTCGCGCAGGGGCAGAACAGGGTAGGCAGTGCTGCTCGCTACAGACGTTTTCTTCGTCATTTTATGTCCTTTCCATCGTCCCGTTGCCGGGCTCTCTGCACGGCCGCTTGGGACCGGCCGGCACTCTCACTTGTTGCTACAAGTGGAGGTTCTGACTACGCTTTTCAAGCCACGCTAACGCCCGCGTCCCTCGGATGTGACAGCTTTATTACAACGGAACGCCAACACTATGAAGCGCGTGGCTGGACCGGCGCTTACCACTTCCGACCCGGCTAAAATACAAACGCCAGCAAGAGGCTTACGGATCATTGCATCATTGCCAAGCACTACCCCTTGCGCAACATCGGCAAAGGCAATTTCGGTTCCCACCGGCAAATACTAACAGCGCTTCGTATGGTTTTTCAAATAGAAAGGGGCCTGCCTATGGCAAGCCCCCAAAATAATGGTGCGAAAGTCACAAGGTCACGCCGAAGCGTTGGCCTTATCTTCCTGCCGGTCGGCATAGATGTAAAGCGGACGGGCCGAACCGCGCACCACTTCCTCGGAGATGACGACCTCGCGCACGCCTTCCAGCGTCGGCAGTTCGAACATGGTGTCGAGCAGGATCTTCTCCATGATCGAGCGAAGGCCGCGAGCGCCGGTCTTGCGTACGATCGCCTTGCGGGCGATTTCGCGCAGAGCGTCCTCGTGGAAATTCAGTTCCACGTCTTCCATCTCGAACAGCCGCTGATACTGCTTGATCAGCGCATTCTTCGGCTCGGACAGGATCTGGATCAGCGCATCCTCATCGAGGTCCTCAAGCGTCGCCAGAACCGGCAGACGGCCGATGAACTCGGGGATGAGGCCGAACTTGACCAGATCTTCAGGCTCCAGTTCGCGCAGGACCTCGCCGACGCGGCGGTCATCCTGCGACTTGACAGAGGCGCCGAAGCCGATCGAGGTCTTCTCGCCACGGGCAGAGATGATCTTGTCGAGGCCGGCAAAAGCGCCGCCGCAGATGAACAGGATGTTCGTCGTGTCGACCTGGAGGAATTCCTGCTGCGGGTGCTTGCGGCCGCCCTGCGGCGGAACGGAAGCAACCGTGCCTTCCATGATCTTCAGCAGCGCCTGCTGCACGCCCTCGCCCGAGACGTCGCGGGTGATCGACGGATTGTCGGACTTGCGCGAAATCTTGTCGACTTCGTCGATGTAGACGATGCCGCGCTGCGCACGCTCGACGTTGTAGTCGGCCGACTGCAGGAGCTTCAGGATGATGTTTTCGACATCCTCGCCGACATAACCGGCCTCGGTCAGCGTCGTCGCATCGGCCATGGTGAAGGGAACGTCGATGATGCGGGCGAGCGTCTGGGCAAGATAGGTCTTGCCGCAGCCGGTCGGGCCGACGAGCATGATGTTCGACTTCGCCAGTTCGACTTCGCCGTTCTTGGAGGCGTGCGCCAGGCGCTTGTAGTGATTGTGAACGGCGACCGACAGGATCTTCTTCGCCTGCCGCTGGCCGATGACGTATTCGTCGAGGACCTTGATGATGTCCTGGGGCGTCGGAACGCCGTCGCGGGACTTGACCATCGAGGACTTGTTCTCCTCGCGGATGATGTCCATGCACAATTCGACGCATTCATCGCAGATGAAGACGGTCGGTCCGGCAATCAGTTTCCGGACTTCGTGCTGGCTCTTTCCGCAGAACGAACAATAGAGAGTGTTCTTGGAGTCGCCGCCGTTGCTGCCGCTGACCTTGCTCATATCATTTTCCTTCCAGCACGCCGCATTTCAAGGCGAAATCGCGGTCCACTCTATCAGCTCCTGGCGGCACTCCGTTTCCGGAGCCTTTGCCGAGAAGGGCTTCAGGGGGTACGAACCGGGCCCAACCAATCATGTCCGGGTTCCGGCGGCAACGAATTCCCCTTCGAATGCCGATGCTATGTCATAAAAATTCAACATAGCATTAATAGCTACTATTAGCGTCTTCGTCGCCGTAAGAAAGCCCTTGTTCAATCACAAATGGGATAGAACTGTGGCGACAAAAACACCATCCCTATTAATTACTAGGCCTGTTCGCCTTCCATTTCGAGGCGCGACGTCAGAACCTTGTCGATCACGCCCCAGCTCTGGGCTTCGTCCGCATCCATGAAATGGTCACGATCGAGCGTCTTTTCAACTTCCTCGTAGGTGCGACCGGTGTGCTTGACGTAGACCTCGTTCAGGCGGCGCTTCATTTTGAGGATGTCGCGGGCGTGCCGCTCGATGTCCGAGGCCTGGCCCTGGAAGCCGCCCGAGGGCTGGTGCACCATGATACGGGAATTCGGCGTGGCAAAGCGCATGTCCTTGTGGCCGGCAGCCAGCAGCAGCGAGCCCATGGATGCGGCCTGGCCGATGCAGAGCGTCGAAACCGCGGGCTTGATGAACTGCATCGTATCGTAGATCGCCATGCCGGCGGTGACGACGCCACCAGGGGAATTGATGTAAAGGGCGATTTCCTTCTTCGGGTTTTCGGCCTCGAGGAAGAGCAGCTGGGCGCAGACGAGCGTCGCCATATGGTCCTCGACGGCACCCGTCAGGAAGATGATGCGTTCCTTCAACAGGCGGGAATAGATGTCGTAGGAGCGTTCACCGCGGTTGGTCTGTTCCACGACCATCGGCACGAGGGCCATTGCGGTATCGACTGGGTTTCTCATGTGCGTCCTTTGTCAACGTCTCGCCGGCCGGCGCCGGGAATCAAAGAAAAATGTCTTACCCCTACATAGAGTGTCCCGGCCCTCCTCTTCAAGACACGCATGCGGATAACGTTAAGAAGGTGGGGCAAGGCGGCTCCTGGTAGCGTCTTTCCGCCAAAAGCCTTTTAACAACGAGCCCTCGGCCTGATCTCCCCCGGCTTTTCTCCATGACAGGATGAAGGAAGGCTTACTCTATTCGACTATGCTCATACACGTTTACCCAACGGAAAGCCTACCGGCAGATATCGGCCTGAAACAATGCCGCAGCGCAGCGACATTAAGGAAGTGGCGAGCTTCCTCGGCAAGGATGCGAACGGACAGACAAGGGGTTGCTGCCGTGTTCAATATTGCTACAGGTCTCGCCATCTGGTGTTCAGAGGCCATGACGCTCGCTTTGGTGCTGTTCGTCGCCTGGCGCCACAACATCAGGAACGAGGCCTATCTCTATTGGGGCATGGGCTTCCTCCTGACCGGCATTGGCTTTGCGATGGTCGCGCTACGCGGCGAAATCCCCAGCGTGCTTTCCATAGAGGCAGGCAATGCCATCGCCCTGCTCGGCCAGAGCGCCTGGGTGGCGGGTTTTCTGGCGCTCGACCGCAAGCGGATCGAATGGTGGGCGCTGCTGCCGCCGGTCATCTGGCTCGCCGGGGTCTTCCTGCCTTGGGTCAACAGCGATTATTCAAACCGGGTGGTACTCTATAACCTTGCTTCAGCGACGGGTGCGACAGCACTTGCCATGGCGGTCGCCGCCGGCGACATGCGCCGCGAGCGTACCCGCGTCAAGCTGATGGGCGTGTTCGTCATCCAGGGCTGCCTGTGCTTCGGCTCGGCGCTGATGATGGCGCTGACGCTGCCGAGCGATATCGAGGCGACCAATCTCGGCGGCGCCTCCGCCATGGCCAGCGCCTTCCTGCTGACCATCGCCTTCGCGTTCACCTGCCGGCTGATCATGGAGCGCTCCGAACGGCACCTGCGTGCGCTCACCCTGACCGATTCGCTGACCGGCGTGCTCAACCGCCGCGGCCTGCTCGGCTATTTCGACGCCACCCAGGAAAGAGCCCATGACGACCAGCGCCAGGTCGCGGTGTTGCTTTTCGATCTCGACCATTTCAAGCGCGTCAATGACCGTTTCGGCCACCAGTCCGGTGATGCCGTGCTTACCGCCTTCGCGCGGATGGCCCGCCAGTATATTCCAAACTACATCTTCGGCCGCATGGGCGGCGAGGAATTCGCCGCCTTCGCCGCGGTCACGGACCAGACGGAAGCCGAGGCGATCGCCGAAGCGATCCGCACCGAATTCTGCCGTCTACCCGTCAGCACCGGCGAAGCGATCGTTCCAGTCACGGTCAGTATCGGTATCGCGCTTGCCTCCTCGATCGAAGCCAATATCGACAAACTGATCTCGGCCGCCGACCGGGCGCTCTATGCCGCGAAGGCCGCCGGCCGCAATTGCACGGTCACCTTCGGCGAAGCGGAGGCCGCTGCCACTGCACCGGCCACGCCGAGCAGCACCGCCGGCGAACTCGTGCCGACGGTCGACGACCAGGTCGACGCGCTACGACGCATGGGTACGCTGTCGCGGGCCGGATAGTCCTGGATCCCTAACCCCGCATCTTTCCGAGGCTCGGCAAATCCGATAAGCCTCGGGGCATGATGATCCCATCCTTTCTCTCGATCGACCGCGCCAACCGTCATGTCTCGCTGGACAGCCGCAACCCGGCCTTCTACGGCAACCCGAATGTCGTCTATGCCGCACTTCACGCCCATTGCCCGACCTTCTACTGGAGTGAGCAGAAGCAGTGGTTCTTCACGGGTTACGACCATGTGAACAGCCTGCTGCGCGATCGCCGCTTCGGCCGGCAGATCCTGCATATCGCCAGCCGCGAGGAACTCGGCCTTGCCGAGCCGATGCCGCATCTTGCCAGTTTCGATCTCTCGGAACGTTATTCCCTGCTCGAACTTGAACCGCCGGAGCACACGCGGCTGCGCACGCTCGTCAACCGCGCCTTCGTTTCCCGCCATGTCGAGAAGATGAAACCGGAGCTTGCCGAACTCGCCAATCGGCTGATCGACGGTTTCGCGGAGAAGCGTGGGGTCGAGCTGCTCTCGGCCTTTGCCGACATCATCCCGGTGACGATGATCGCCCGCATGATCGGCATTCCCGAAGAGATGGGACCGCAACTGCTTGCCTGGTCACACGCCTATGTCCGCATGTACATGTTCGGCCGCACGCGCGAGCAGGAGGAAGAGGCCGAACGGGCGGCGAAGGAATTTTCCGACTACGTCAAGACGGTCATCACAGAACGCCGCGCCGAACCACGCGACGACCTGCTGACCCACATGATCCATACCGAGCACAAGGGCCAGTATCTGACCGAGGAGGAGCTCGTGTCGACGACGATCGTGCTGCTCAATGCCGGGCACGAGGCGACCGTGCACCAGATCGGCAATTCCGTGCGCACCATCCTAGACAGCGGCTGCGATCCGGCAGAACTCTTCCGGGACGAGGCGACGACGGAGCGCACCGTCGAGGAAACCTTGCGCATCTGCGCGCCGGTCCACATCTTCCAGCGCTGGGCGCTGGAGCCAGCCGAAATCGACGGGGTCTCCTTCAAGCGCGGCGACAAAGTCAGCCTCATCCTCGCCGCCGCCAATCTCGACCCGACAAAATTCACCGATCCGCTGACCTTCTGGCCCGATCGTAACGAGGCGGCGAACCTCTCCTTCGGCGCCGGCATCCATTTCTGCATCGGCGCGCCGCTGGCGCGGCTGGAGCTCAACGTCGTGTTGCCGATCCTGTTCGAGCGCATTGCCGGCCTGAGGCTGGCGAAGACACCGGTGGTCAAGGATGTCTACCATTTCCACGGGCTGGACCGGCTGGATCTGCAGTGGTGATCCCGCCCTCGCAGAGGTGATCCACCGCGCGCGGATCAGCCGTAACGTCCGGTAATGTAGTCTTCCGTGCGCTTGACCTTCGGCGATTGGAAGATCTCAGCGGTCGGGCCGTATTCGACCAACTCGCCCAGATACATGAAGGCAGTGTTGTCCGAGATGCGGCTTGCCTGCTGCATGTTGTGGGTGACGATGACGATGGTGAACTCCGTCTTCGGCTGGGCGACCAGCTCTTCCACCTTGGCAGTCGAGATTGGGTCGAGGGCGGAAGTCGGCTCGTCGAGGAGAAGCACCTCGGGGCGAAGCGCCACGGCACGCGCGATGCAGAGACGCTGCTGCTGGCCGCCGGAAAGGCCGAGACCGCTGCCCTTCAGCTTGTCCTTGACCTCTTCCCAGAGGGCTGCCGAGCGAAGCGCCTGATCGACGCGGACGTCCATCTCAACCTTGGAGATGCTACGACGGCATCACGCGGCTGACTCTTCTTCCAGCTTGCTGGATATGTCGTATGCCGACATGGGTTTTCCAATCAGATATCCTTGAAGCTGATCGCAGCCGGCGTCGCGCAAGATCGCCGCCTGGCGGGTAGTCTCGATACCTTCCGCGGTAACGGGAATCCGCAGAGCGGTCGCGAGCGAGATGGTTGCCCGAAGAACATCGGCGCCATTTGCGCCTTCGTCGAGAGCCGACACGAGCGAGCGGTCGATCTTCATGCGATCAAACCCGAACTGCCGCAATGCGCCAATGCTTGCATAACCGCAGCCAAAGTCGTCGAGCGCGAACTTTATGCCGACGCGTTTGAGCTGGTCTATCGAACGCCGGGCCTGATCCGGATTGGTCATCAGAACGCCTTCGGTGATTTCCAATGTCAGGCGGTTTGGATTGAAATCAAGCTCCTGCAGGACCGAGATCACTTCTGCGGCAAATTCCGGATTGCAGAGCTGGATTGGCGAAACGTTCACCGACAATGCCAGATCGGGCCAGTTCTTGGCATGCTCGATAGATGTTCTCAGCATATGAACGCCGAGCGCATCGATGAGGCCGCACCTCTCGGCAAGAGGGATGAAAATCTCCGGGCTGATGTTTCCGGTTGCAGTTCGCCAGCGCGCCAGTGCTTCAAGACCAGTCACAGCGCCGGTCGAAGCAGAGACGAGAGGTTGGAAAACGGCTTCGATTGCGCCGCTGGTGATGGCATTCTTCAACAGGCCTTCTAGTTCGGCAACCCGTTGACGTTCCCGGTCCAGCTCCGGATCGTATTCGATTGCCTGGCCTCTGCCATTTGCCTTGGCACGATAGAGGGCCATGTCCGCTCTGCGAAGAAGCTCCAATGGCGGGACGTCGCCGTTGCGAACAGCAGCTCCGATGCTCGCGCCAACTTCGATCGTTCGTCCGTCGATTTTGAAGGGCTCGACAAACAGCGCCAAAATCGTCTTTTCCATCTCTCCGCATGTGGCGGAACCGATGTGCACCAGCGCAAATTCGTCGCCCCCGAGCCGAGCTGCGGCAATGATTTCGGGGTGGCAGGCCGTCAGCGCCTTCGAAACCAACTGGATCAAATCGTCCCCCACCGCATGCCCCCAGGCATCGTTGACGGCCTTGAAGCCATCAAGGTCGATCAGATAAAGCTGAGGTGGCGAAGAGCCCGAATTTTCCAGCTCTTCCAGCAGGTTGAGAAGCCCATGTCTGTTCAACAGGCCACTCAAGCTGTCATGGCCTGCTTCGAAAAGCGCTGCTTGCGCCAATAGGCGCAGGCGCCGCGCCTCGGAGGCGCCAACCATCAGAACGCCGATCAAGAATAGCGAAAGGATGACGGTAGAAGCTGCAAGATAAGGATAGACCTGATGAAACACGGCGCTTCCCGGCGCTTTGCTGGGCCAGACGAGATAGCCGATGACGGCCCCCTTCATGTCGGTGATCGGCGTGTTCAGGAACTCCGGCTTCGGCGTCATCTCGAGGCGCAAGCCTTCAAGTTCATGTTCGTTCGAGAGCGTGTCGAGAACTTCCGATGTAAATTCCTTGTAGAAACTCAGCGTGCTAAGCTTCGGAAGTTCGGCGGTCGCCTCGAAAGGCTGGATTGCCTGAGATGCGATCAGCGCGATACCGCTTTCGGTCTTGATGAAATTGATCACTGGCGCCCGCCCCGGATCGGCAGCCACATTGATCTGCTGATAAAAACCTAGCCCGAAAAACGCGCTCGGCTGGAAGGGCTTGCCTTTGGCATATGCGGAGACGATCGAAGACCGGTCAGGGCCGATCACGATCGCGCCGTCATAGAGCGCGTAATCCTCGCTGGTTTTTCCCCAATTCTCATAGGCCCAATCCGCCGCGGCCGAAGATGAGACAGCACTATAGGCATCGTCCCACACGGCATTGTCCGTCGTTGTCGCGCTCAGGCGACCCACAAACGCACCGATTGCCGCGCGGGCGGCGCGACTGGCCCTGGCATCATCGATCTCGTTGGCCGACCGGGTCATCGTGACGACGACATGTGCCATCAGGCCGGTCAGTACGAGAGCAACGACAAGGAAGAAGACGGTTGTCGCGATGATGGAAGACGTCTGGGTCCGAACGTACCTACCTGCAAGATTCGACGACATGCAAATTCCGCAAAGATTAATTGCAAGGCCATGTCTGTGGGACGGCAGGAGACATCATGTCCGCAATGCGCTGCAAATAAGGTTTAGCATTTGACGATGTAGGCACGATTAATGGGAATGGTTAAAAGCGTTCTATCCCCGGAAAGAGGCGCAGCCATTCGCTGAAAGACGGGCCGTCATCGCCGCGAATCGGGACAAGCGCGGAATCGTCGACGTCGATTTTCCGGCCCGCTCAAACCTTGATCACATAATCCTTGCGAGTCGTTTCAACGACTTCCCACGTTCCCTTGAAGCCGGGTCTGAGGATCATCCGGTCGCCCGCCTTCAGATGAACCGGCTCACCGCCCTCCTCCGTCACGATCGAATGGCCGGACAGCAGGCTGAAATATTCCCACTCCTCGTAGACGATCCGCCACTTGCCCGGTGTCGCCTCCCAGATGCCGGAATAGAGGCCGCCTTCGGCCTCCTCCAGATTCCAGGTGCGGAAATGCGGATCGCCGGAGATGATCCGGCCGGGCTCCGGGGCGCCGAACTCGGGTTCGACGCCGTCGATGCTGAAGGTGATGAAATTTGCCGTGGCCATCATGGATCCCTCTGATCTCAGATCTTCGAGAGCGCCTGTTCGAGATCGGCGATGATGTCCTTGACGTCCTCGATACCGACGGAAAGGCGCACCACGTCGGGGCCGGCGCCGGCGGCGATCCGCTGCTCGTCGGTCAACTGCCGGTGTGTCGTCGAGGCCGGGTGGATGACGAGCGAACGGGTGTCGCCGATATTCGCAAGATGGGAGAAGAGCTCCAGCCCCTCGACCAGTGTCTTGCCCGCCTCATAGCCGCCCTTGACGCCGAAGGTGAAGACGGAGCCGGCGCCCTTCGGTGAGTAGCGCTGCTGCAGGGCGTGGTTCGAGTGGTCGTCGAGGCCGGCATAATTCACCCAGGCGATCTTGCTGTGCGCCTTCAGCCACTTCGCGACGGCGATCGCATTGTCGCTGTGCCGTTGCATCCGAAGCGGCAGCGTCTCGATGCCGGTCAGGATCAGGAAAGCGTTGAAGGGCGAGATCGCCGGCCCGAGGTCGCGCAGGCCGAGCACGCGGGCAGCGATCGCAAAGGCGAAATTGCCGAAGGTCGCATGCAGGACCATGCCGTTGTATTCCGGCCGCGGGCTCGACAGCATCGGGTAATTGCCGGATTTCGACCAGTCGAAGGTGCCGCCGTCGACGATGAGGCCGCCCATCGAGTTCCCGTGGCCGCCGAGAAACTTCGTCAGTGAATGCACGACGATGTCGGCGCCGTGCTCGATCGGACGGATGAAATAGGGTGTTGCCATCGTATTGTCGACAATCAGCGGCAGGCCGTGACGATGCGCGACGTCGGCGATGGCGGCGATATCGACGAAAGTGCCGCCGGGATTGGCCAGGCTTTCGATGAAGATGCCGCGCGTCTTGTCGTCGATCTGGCTTTCGAAGCTTGCCGGATCGGCGGCATCGGCCCAGCGCACCTGCCAGCCGAAATTCTCGAAGGCATGGCCGAATTGGTTGATCGAGCCGCCGTAGAGCTGGCGGGCAGCGATGAAATTCTCGCCAGGACGCATGATATTGTGGAAGACGATCACCTGCGCCGCATGGCCGGAGGCGACGGCAAGGGCGGCCGTGCCGCCCTCAAGCGCTGCGACGCGCTCCTCGAGCACGGCCTGCGTCGGGTTCATGATGCGGGTGTAGATGTTGCCGAAGGCCTGCAGACCGAAGAGGGCGGCGGCATGATCGGAATCATTGAAGACGAAAGCGGTCGTCTGGTAGATCGGCGTTACCCGCGCGCCGGTCGCCGGGTCGGGCTGCGCGCCGGCGTGAATCGCCAACGTGTTGAATCCCGGATCATTCTTGGCCATGTCGTCCTCCCGTTATTGCTGACGGGAGGGATCATAGCCTCTCGCGAACGAAAGTTAATCGCGATCCGTTTCAACCCATGGGCGTTCCGTGGAAAATCCGTCTCCGCGGACCGCAACTCAGGCAATGAGACGAGGATATTCGATCGCCGGGCAGCGGTTCATCACCATCTGGATGCCGGCGGCCTCCGCCTTTGCCGCAGCCGCATCGTCGCGGACACCAAGTTGAGACCAGATGATCTTCGGCAGCGGCCTCAGCGCCAGCGCCTCCTCGACGACCCCGTCCAGATATTCGGAAGCGCGAAATACGTCGACCATGTCGATCGGCACGGGAATGTCGGCGAGCCGGGCATAGACGGTACGGCCCTGGATCTGATTGCCCGCCTGCCCCGGGTTGACAGGAATGACCTCGTAGCCGCGCGACAGCAGATAGCCCATGACGCCGTTGCTCGGTCGGGCCGGATTAGGCGAAGCGCCGGTCAACGCGATGGTCTTTACCGAATGCAGAATTCCGGCGAGGTAATCATCCGTGTAGGCGTCGTGATCCATATCCGCTTCTCCACTCCCAAAAGCCCTTCGCCACGGCGCGCAGTTTTTTTGCGTTTCCGTGAAACCGGCTAGGCATCTTTTCCGTATATATGAATTGGATACTCCCTGAGGATGATTCGATGAAAAAAATCGCTCTTGCCCTCATGCTCGTGCTCGCGGCATCGCCGGCGCTGGCGATCTCGCGCTACAATCCGCTCACCATGAGCTGTGCCAGCGTGCGCGCCGCCATCCACAATCAGGGCGCCGTCATCTTCCGCTACCAATCTCCCCGTGGCTTGCCGCTCTACGATCGCTATGTCCGCAACAGCAATTATTGCGACGCGACCGATTATGCGGAATGGACGCATATCCCCTCAAAGGACAATCCGCGCTGCCAGGTGCTGAACTGCCAGAGCATCGACAACCTTGACGGGATGCTCTTCGTTCCGCATCATCAGCTTTGATGTTTTCACCGTCGTGACCGCCGCCGAAACTGTACGTCTTTCGCGTTTGCGAAAGGTTCCGGCTCAATTGTGCGCTGCGATTTCCTGAATAATGCACAATCAGAAGCTTTAATTTTCCCCTATGTCAAAGCTATAGAATAATATCTATATTTCAGCAGCATAGAATAATCAGCTCCGTCATTCCTGCAGATATTTTCTTTTTTTGTTCGTGATA
This sequence comes from Rhizobium leguminosarum, assembly GCF_002953715.1. Classification (GTDB taxonomy): domain Bacteria; phylum Pseudomonadota; class Alphaproteobacteria; order Rhizobiales; family Rhizobiaceae; genus Rhizobium; species Rhizobium leguminosarum_V. The sequence continues at coordinate 1,326,581 of NZ_CP025012.1, read as the reverse complement.
TATTCACTATTTGTTCTTACATCCATTAGAAACATCTCATAGTTGAAAGCATCGCCTGGATTGAACGCATGTCGCGCGCACGTAAAAATTGCTCCAATGGATCGCCATTGTTCACATACAGAAAGGATGCTATTCGACATGTGAACGCATAAGCGACCGCAGCCGTACATTTTCGTGCAAATCCCAGTTGTCTTTTCAGGAATTTGAAACGCCGAAGGCGAGGCGTATTCCGCTTCCTCTCATCCTCCGGATTTACTCCCTTGCCTCTCGACGTCATCCTGCTCGTTCTCTTCGGCGCACTGCTGCACGCGACATGGAACGCCATCGTCAAGGCGGGGAGCGATAAATCCCTGGATGCGGCGCTGATCTCTGCTGGCGGCGCTGTTTCGGCACTGCCGTTCCTGCCATTCCTACCGCTGCCGCAAGCCTCGGCCTGGCCGTTCATCGGCGCCTCGGCTATCCTGCAGTTTGCCTATTTTCAGCTGGTCGCCGCCGCCTACCGGGCCGGCGATATCGGCCTCGTCTATCCACTGATGCGTGGCTGCGCGCCGCTCCTGATCGCCGCGACAAGCGGTTTCATCCTGAAGGAAAGTCTTTCCGGCGGCGCCCTTGCCGGCACGATGACGATCTCAGCCGGCGTGCTGACACTCGCTTTGGAGGCCCGGCGCGGCAGCAGCCGTGCCGTCATGTTATCGCTTGCCAATGCCTGCGTCATCGCCAGCTACACTTATGTCGACGGCATCGGTGCGCGTATCTCCGGCAATGCGGTCTCCTACACTTTGTGGATGTCGCTGCTGCCGCCGGTGCTGCTATTTTCCTGGGCAGCGTCCCAGCGCGGCGCTGTCGCCGTCGCGCGTCACGTCCGTCGCAACTGGTGGCGCGGCCTCATCGGCGGCGCCGGCTCGATCGCCTCCTACGGGTTCGCACTCTGGGCGATGACGAAAGCCCCAGTCGCGACCGTCGCAGCCCTGCGCGAAACCGCGATCCTGTTTGCGCTGGTGATCTCGATCACCGTCTTCAAGGAAAAAGCCAGCATCTGGCGCTACGTCGCCGGTGTCATCATCGCGATCGGCGGGCTGGTTCTGAAACTTGCGTGATTACTCGCCCTTCCAGTCCGGCTTGCGCTTGCCGAGGAAGGCGCCGATCCCCTCCTGCGCATCCTGCGTCAGCATGTTCTCGACCATCACCCTGGCGGTATAGTCATATGCAGCCTCCACCGGCAGTTCGAGCTGGCGGTTGAAGGCTTCCTTGCCAATCTTCAGCGTCAGCGGTGACTTGCTGGCAATCACAGCCGCATATTTGGAAACCACCTGCGCCAGATACTGCTTGGGCACGATACGGTTGACGAGGCCGAAATCCTTGGCAGTCGAGGCGTCGATCGTCTCGCCGGTCAGCAGCATCTCCATCGCCTGCTTGCGGTGCGCGGCACGGGAAACGGCCACCATCGGCGTCGAACAGAACAGGCCGATGTTGACGCCCGGCGTGCAGAATGTCGAACTATCCGTGCAGATCGCCAGATCGCAGGAGGCAACGAGCTGGCAGCCCGCAGCCGTTGCAAGCCCGTCGATCTCGGCGATGACAGGCTTCGGCAGATGCGTGATCTTCAGCATCAGATCGGCAGCGAGCCGAAAGGTCTTTTCGAAGAAACCGGCACCCTGATCTTCATCGGCGCGATGGGCCGTGAGTTCCTTGAGATCATGTCCCGCGGAAAAGACGTTGCCGCTCGAGGCGATGACGACGACGCGCACATCTGGTTCCGCCCCGGCCATTTCCAGCTCTTCCATCAGCGCTTCGAGAAGCGCGATCGACAGCACATTGGCCGGTGGATTGTCGAGCACGAGCCGGAGCACGCCGTCGCGCAACGAGCGGGTCAGCAATCCGCCCTCCTCCGCTCTGGCGGCGTCCGGGAAGGATACGATTTCGGCCATGATGCTGCTCCCTGCGCTCGATTCCAGGCAGACGTTTTGCCACAAGGCGCCGGCAATTTCGAGCACGATCCGCACTCCCCACAGAGGCTGCTGCTATCAGGACCAGAACCACGACTTCGACGTCTCGGCGCTTGCCTGCGCACGGGTCAGACCGACATCGCAAAGCTCGTCGTCGGTGAGTTCCGAAAGCGTGCGACGGCTGCGGCGCTTTTCGAGGTGATGTTCGACCGTCATCAGCAGCCGCCGGCTCCATCGCGCCATCCGGCGAAGTCTCGACCGAACGATATCGCGAGGTGTTTCGAAGATCTCGCTTAATTCCAGAGCCATCGCTTCTTCCTTTCTTGAACGGGTGAAGGATGCGCTGGAAGATGCCGCAAAAGAAGCTTATGGATATTATGATATGCATAAGGATTTCTTTGGTATGCCTCTCAACCTTGATCAGCTTGCCACCTTCGTCAATGTCGCCGATCTCGGAAGCTTTACGGCCGCTGCCGACAAGGAAGGCCTGACGCAACCGGCGGTCAGCCTGCAGGTCAAGGGGCTCGAACAGCGCCTCGGCGTCCGACTGATCGAGCGCGTCGGACGGCGAGCGCAGCCGACCGCTGCAGGCCTCGACCTGCTCGTGCATGCAAGGCGGCTGCTTCAGGCATCGGCCGCTGCGGAAGAAGCGATGGTGCCGTACAGAGACGGTGCAAGCGGTCGCGTGCGTATCGGCAGCGGCGGCACGGCGTCGATCCATCTGCTTCCTCGTGCCATTGCTGCCGCCAGAAAACGCATGCCCGGGCTCGAAATCACCGTACGCATCGGCGATGCCGACGACATTCTGCACGAACTGGAAGCCAACAGCCTCGACATCGCCGTCGTTGCCCTGCCGGCATCGGGACGGAACTTCGAGATCGAACCGTTCTACGAAGAGGAATTGCTGGCCGTCGCCCCCGCGGGCAGCTTGATGCCCGAAGACGGGCCGGACGCCGCATTCATGCGCGACAGGACGCTGCTGCTCTATGAGGGCGGCAATACCCGGCGCGCAATCGACGCGTGGTTGGCCGCCCCGGATACCAGGATCCGACCTGCGATGGAGTTTGGCAGTATCGAGGCGATCAAGGAGCTGGTGGCTGTGGGACTTGGCTGGTCGATCCTGCCGGGGCTGGCGCTGAAGCGCGACCGCGCCGGCCTCGTAACGACATCATCGCTGAACCCGCGGCTGACGCGCCGCCTCGGCATGGTTCTACGCCGGGACAAACATCTGACACGCGGCCTTCGCGAAATGATGAAATGTCTGCGCGCGTTCAAAGGTTGAGAGCTGCTTTCGACCGTCGGACGCAATTTCAAACAGGTAGAGGCGACGTGAAAAACGTCAGGGGCAGCAGCCTGGGAGCCAATAAATATGAGGTATTACAATACCGTATATCTAACTATTTGTTTTTGCTTGAACTTTTTTCAAAACCTCGGGAAAGTCGATATTGACCCCATGTCGTATTCCCTTTATACACCGCGCCAGAACGCAGCCTATCCGGGCTGCTTTCTTTTTGGCATGCCTCGAGCCTGCCAATCCAAGCAACAAGAAACGCCCTTCAAGCCTTCGGGCCAAGGGTCCCAAAAAGAAAGTATTCACTATGGCTACCTTCTCCCAGAAGCCTGCAGAGGTGGAGAAGAAGTGGGTGATCATCGACGCCGAAGGGCTGGTCGTTGGCCGTCTCGCTTCCATCATCGCTATGCGCCTGCGCGGCAAGCACAAGGCAACCTTCACGCCTCACGTTGACGACGGCGACAACGTCATCGTCATCAATGCCGAAAAGGTCGTTTTCACCGGCAAGAAGTATTCCGACAAGGTCTACTACTGGCACACCGGTTATGCCGGCGGCATCAAGGAACGCAGCGCACGCCAGATCATCGAAGGCCGCTTCCCGGAGCGCGTCCTCGAAAAGGCCGTCGAACGCATGGTTCCGCGTGGCCCGCTCGGCCGTCGCCAGATGAAGAACCTGCGCGTTTACGCCGGCTCCAACCATCCCCATGAAGCCCAGCAGCCGGTCGCCCTCGACGTTGCCGCGCTCAACAAAAAGAACGTAAGGAGCGCCTGATATGGCTGACCTCTCCTCCCTGAAGGATCTCGGCACGGCTGAAGCTGCTGCTCCGGCCCACGTCCGCAAGGTCGATTCGCTCGGCCGCTCCTACGCGACCGGCAAGCGTAAGAACGCCGTCGCCCGCGTCTGGGTCAAGCCGGGCTCCGGCAAGATCATCGTCAACGGCAAGGAATTCGCGGAATATTTCGCACGTCCGGTGCTGCAGATGATCCTGCGCCAGCCGATCGTCGCGGCTGCCCGTGACGGCCAGTTCGACATCGTCGCAACCGTTGCCGGCGGCGGCCTCTCCGGCCAGGCCGGTGCCGTTCGCCATGGCGTGTCCAAGGCGCTCACCTACTTCGAACCGGGCCTGCGCGCGGTGCTGAAGAAGGGCGGCTTCCTGACCCGCGACAGCCGCGTCGTCGAACGCAAGAAGTACGGCAAGGCAAAGGCCCGCCGCTCGTTCCAGTTCTCCAAGCGTTAATCGCTTCGGACAGACGGAATTTACGAAGGCCGGGGCAACCCGGCCTTTTTGTTTTGCTCTGTTTAAACCAATCGGAAGCGTGCCGGCATGCCATTGTCGCATTCCGGTTCTGCTGGTAGAAACTTGGCAAAGCGCTTCGGGAATGAGCGAAGCCGCACTCACGGGTCGAATCATGGGAACAACCAAGTCCGCAGACAAATAGGCCGCAACAACTCTGCCCTGTTGTTGCGGCGTCTGTCCGGCCAATCCCGATACTGATGAAGAGACAGATCGCCGCCGAATGAAATCATTTGAGCGGGTTCTTTCCCATGTTCTATTCCAAAATCCAGCCCTGGACCTATTCCCTGCCGGCGGCCTTGCTGCTGATGGCACCGTTCGACATCCTGGCTTCGCTTGCCATGGATATCTATCTGCCGATCGTGCCGGTCATGCCGGAGGCGCTCGGTACCTCGCCGGCCGTCATCCAACTGACCCTTAGCCTCTACATGCTCGTGCTTGGCGCCGGGCAGATCGTCTTCGGCCCAATTTCCGATATCATCGGACGACGGCCTGTCCTACTCGGAGGCGCGGCACTCTTTGCCGTGTCATCCTTCCTGCTTGCCGTCTCCTCGTCTGCACCGATCTTCATGGTGCTGAGATTGGTGCAGGCCATCGGTGCGTCGGCGACGCTGGTTGCAACTTTCGCAACAGTGCGTGACGTCTACGCCGGGCGTCCCGAAAGCAGCACGATTTATGGCCTTCTCGGCTCCATCCTCTCCTTCGTGCCTGCATTAGGTCCGATCGCCGGAGCCTTGATCGCTGATCGCTTCGGTTGGCGCGCCATCTTCCTGGTCATCGGCCTCCTTTCGGTTGCCGCCCTTTTCAACGCCGGCATGCGGTGGCATGAAACCCGCCCCGCCGCCACCGCGAAGGTCGCTCTCCGCCCGATCCTTACAAGCTTTGCCTTCTGGGTTTATACAGCAGGCTTCAGCGCGGCGATGGGTGCCTTCTTTGTCTTCTTCTCCACAGCACCCCGCATCTTGATCGATAAAGCCGGCTTCTCCGGCATCGCCTTCAGCTTCGTCTTTGCCACGGTGGCGCTGGTGATGATCGTGACGGCGCGTTTTGCCAAACACTTCGTCATGCGCTGGGGCATTGCGGGCAGCCTTGCCAGAGGCATGGCAGTGCTGCTTTTCGGCGCCGTGCTGCTTGCATTCGGAAAGTTGTTTCTGCAGCCTTCCCTCGTCAGCTTCGTCGTGCCGATGTGGATCATCGCGATCGGCATCGTCCTGGCGACAGCGGTCACCGCCAACGGCGCGCTCGACGCCTTTGGCGACATGGCCGGGACAGCGGTCGCGCTCTATTCCTGCGTCGCGAGCATCATCGTCGGCTTTGCCGGAACCGTCTTCGTGATTCTGCTCGGCGGCGACAGCGCCTGGCCGCTTGTGGGCTATGTCTCAGCGACCGCGCTGACGACGCTGGCTGGATTGTGGTGCCTGCGGGAGCCGGCCCGATAAGCAGCGGGCAAATGACGGTCGCTCGACGATAAGGAGCGGCCGTCGTCCGAACGATTGCTTGAAATCTGTCTGCACCTCGCCTACGCCTTTCTGCGCGCAGGGGATCGGCCAATTCCTTCGCGAGAGAACCGCGCCCGACACCTCACGTCAACGGCGATCATGCAATGCAGCGTCCGCATCGAACGCGACTATGGTTTGCGACCGAAAAAAGGAGCCTGACTTGGCGAACAGATCGATTGACCACGCCTTCACAGCGACCAGCCTCACCTCCGCCGCCAGCGATCCGACCTTCGCCGGCGCACTGTCTTTCATGCGCCGCCGCTTCACCAAGGAGCTCGCCGGCGTCGACGTCGCCGTCTGGGGCATTCCCTTCGATGCTGCGACATCGAACAGGCCGGGCACACGTTTCGGGCCGCAGGCGATCCGGCGCGCCTCGGCGATCTTCGACAATGATGCGCAATATCCGTTCAACCGTGATCTCTTCGCCGAAATGGCCGTGATCGACTACGGCGATTGCCTGCTCGACTATGGCAATCATCAGGACACCCCAGCCGCTATCGAACGACAGGCGAATGTCATCCTCGACAGCGGCGCCTTCCTGCTGACGCTCGGCGGCGATCATTACGTCACCTGGCCGCTGCTGAAAGCCCATGTAGCAAAACATGGACCGCTGGCGCTCGTGCAGTTCGACGCACACCAGGACACCTGGTTCGACGAGGAACGCCGCATCGACCATGGCTCGTTCGTGGCACGGGCCGCTCGCGAGGGCATCATCGATCCTGACCGCTCGATCCAGATCGGCATCCGCACCCATGCGCCGGAGGACTGCGGCGTCAACATTCTCTACGGTCATCAGGTCGAGGAGATGAGCGCCAGCGATATCGCCTCGGCGATCATCTCCCACACGCGCGGGGCGCCGGCCTATCTCACTTTCGATATCGATTGCCTCGATCCGGCCTTTGCGCCGGGCACGGGCACGCCGGTTGCCGGCGGACCGTCGAGCGCCAAGATCCTCTCGGTGCTGCAGCGTCTGCACCAGCTCGATATCCGCGGCGCCGATGTCGTCGAGGTGTCGCCGCCCTACGATCATGCCGATATCACCGCCATTGCGGGGGCAACGGTGGCGATGTATATGCTGGGTCTTCATGCCGAGCGACGCGCCATCGCCGTGTCACAAGGCTGACCTATCATCCTCAAACTGAATCCGGAAACCTTCAGAACCCATTGAAAGCGCAGGTTTAACATGGCACCGAAAATCTTCATCGACGGCGAACACGGCACGACGGGTCTGCAGATCCGCACGCGCATGGCCGGCCGCCGCGATGTCGAGCTTCTGTCCATACCCGAAGCCGAGCGGCGCAACGCCGCGATGCGCGAGGACATGCTGAACAGCGCCGATATTGCCATCCTCTGCCTGCCCGACGATGCGTCGAAGGAAGCGGTGCAGATGGTTTCGGCCAACAACAATGTGCGCGTCATCGACACCTCGACCGCCTTCCGCGTCAATCCTGGCTGGGCCTATGGCTTTGCCGAAATGGACGGCGCGCAGGCCGACAGGATCAAGGCCGCCCGTTTCGTCGCCAATCCCGGCTGCTATCCCACCGGAGCGATCGGCCTCATCCGCCCACTGCGTGCCGCCGGCATCCTGCCGGACGGCTATCCGGTCACGGTCAACGCGGTCTCGGGTTACACTGGCGGCGGCAAGCAGATGATCGCGCAGATGGAAAACCCGGATCACCCGGATGCGATCGCCGCGCCGCATTTCCTCTACGGCCTGCCGCTCACTCACAAACACGTGCCCGAGATGACCGTGCACGGCCTGCTCGACCGCGCGCCGATCTTCTCGCCGTCGGTCGGCAAGTTCGCGCAGGGCATGATCGTGCAGGTGCCGCTGCATCTCGACGATCTCGCCGAGGGCACGACGATGGAAAGCATTCATGCCGCACTCGTCGCCCATTATGCCGGCCAGGATATCGTCAGTGTCGTGCCGCTGGCCGAAAGCAAGGCCCTGCCCCGCGTCAACGCCGTCGAGCTCGAAGGCAAGGACACGATGAAGCTCTTCGTCTTCGGGACGTCGGGCGCTTCGCAGGTGAACCTCGTGGCGCTGCTCGACAATCTCGGCAAGGGTGCATCGGGCGCTGCCGTGCAGAATATGGACCTGATGCTCGCCTCGTAAGGCTCTAGCGGCGGCATCGAAGTGCATGCCGCCCGAGCTTTGTGACCTCTTCATCATGGTCTTTTCGCGGCCGTTTGCCTCGGCCGCCCAACACCGCTTTCGGCTCGATCATCGGTGGCGATTGGGCTATGAGAGCGGACCTTCCTCGCCTGTCGATCCCGAATCACGGAGCCTGATGTCATGACGCTCGATGCGCTAGTCGATGGCGTGCACGCATGGTTTACCGCCGCCCTGCCCGACCACGGCATCTATGCGCTCATGGCGTTTGCCTTCATTGCCGGGCTCGCCCGCGGCTTTTCGGGTTTCGGCGCCGCATTGATCTTCATTCCGCTCGGCGGTGCGATCGTCGGACCGAAGCTGATCTCGCCGATCCTGCTCGTCATCGATGGCATTGCGGCGCTTGGGATGATCCCTGCCGCCTGGCGCGGCGCCAATCGACCCGAGGTCTTCGTCATGGCAACGGGGGCCGCCCTCGGCGTGCCGGCCGGCACGGCGATGCTAGCGCTGCTCGACCCGATGTTGCTGCGCTGGAGCATCACCATCATCGCCATCGCCCTGCTCGCGCTTCTCGCATCCGGATGGCGCTACCATGGCGCGCCTTCTGCACCGCTCAGCAGCGGCGTCGGCCTGATCGCCGGGCTTTTTAGCGGCGCCGCGCAACTCGGCGGACCGCCGGTCGTCGCCTACTGGCTTGGCGGCAAGAGCGACTTCACGCGCGTCAGGGCGAATGTCGTTCTCTATTTCTCGATCTCGTCCGTTTTCAGCGCCATCAGCTATTATATCGGCGGACTGTTCGTGCCTGCCGTCTTCGCGCTGACCGCCGTGATACTGCCGAGTTATGCGGTCGGGCTCTACGGCGGCTCGAAACTGTTCGGGCTTGCCGAGGAGCGGACCTTCCGCATTGCCTGCTACGTTCTGATAGCCGCCGCCGCGATTATCGGCATGCCGCTGCTCGATGGGGTGTTGCGGTAGATCCGCCCTCGTCAAGGCAGCTCGCTTCAATCGCGTTCGGCGATCATCGTCCCGTGCGGATATTCGCCGTAAAAGCCGCGCCAGTTAGCGACGGCGAAACCGAAAACCACCAGCGCACCGGCCTGATGCAGCAGGCCCCAGTGAAGCGGAACCTGCATCAGCAGCGTGGCGATGCCGATCGCCGCCTGCAGCGTCACCAACGCGAAGAGCAGGACGGCGCGGCGTGCATGGGTGGTCCAAGGTGCTGCGCGAAGGGCGATCACCATGTTGACCAGCGTTAATGCGAAGAGCGTATAGGCGCCGATGCGATGGATGAACTGCACCGTCTTCGGGTTCTCGAAGGCATTGATCCAGAAGGGCTGCTGGATCAGCAGATCGGAGGGGATGACGGCGCCATCCATCAGCGGCCAGGTATTGTAGGAAAAACCGGCGTCGAGCCCCGCCACCAGCGCGCCGAGATAGATCTGAAACAGCGCGAAAATGGCGATCGCAGCGGCAAAACCGCGCGAAGTTCGTGCCGGCGCCGGATCATCGGAATGTCTGGAGAGACCGCGCATGATCCACATGCAGCCGGCAAAGATCAGGCAGGCCATGACGAGATGCGTCGCCAGCCGGTACTGGCTGACGTCGGTGCGGACGGAAAGGCCGGACGACACCATCCACCAGCCGATAAAACCCTGCAGGCCGCCGAGCGCCAGGATGCCGACGAGCGGCCAGCGCAGACGCTTCTCGATCCGCCCGGTCAGCCAGAAATAGATGAGCGGCAGCGCGAAGATCACGCCGATGCCGCGGGCGATCAGCCGATGCGCCCATTCCCACCAGAAGATGCCTTTGAACTCATCGACGGTCATGGAGTTGTTCAGCTGCTGAAATTCGGGAATGCGCTGGTAGAGGCGGAATTCCTCCTCCCATTCGGCAGCCGACAGCGGCGGAATGACGCCGTGGATCGGCTTCCATTCGGTGATCGACAGGCCGGAATTGGTCAGCCGCGTGGCGCCGCCGACGAGCACGAGACAGAAGAGCGCCAAAAGCACGAAACCGAGCCAGAGGCGCAAGGCGCGGCGGTCACGATTCTGCCTGCGCATTTCGCTCAGGATCGCCTGTTCCGTGGTCGGGTTTGCGACGGCCATGATGTCTCCTTCTATCCGGCAGTTGATTTGCCCCACGGGCTCATGCAAAACAAGCCCCGAACCTTTGCGGCATGCCGTCGCGCCGGTTGACCCATCCATTGCAAGAGATAGCCGATGCCCGTCCGCCTCCGCAAATTCATCGGCACGATCCTGATCATCGTGCTCGTGCTCGTCTATGCGCTGGTAGCGAATACGATCGCGGTGGCAACGCTCGGCAACGCTCCCTGGTGGGGACATCTGCTTTACTTCCTGCTCACCGGCCTGCTTTGGGTATTGCCGGCGATGGTGCTCATCAAATGGATGGCCGGCCCCCCGCAGCGCTAAAGCGCGTCGCGACCTTTCAGATTCGCTTGTCGCGCTTTAGGTCTTTGTTTTTACGCATGTCGTTGTCGCAAAACCGCTGCACACTTTTGCGCGACATGCTTTAGGGCCATTAACGGCCGAATAACCGTGATCTGCGGAAAACCTCGCCCATCGGGTCCGGTTAAACCAAATATACGTCTGGCATACCTACCTTCCCGTTCAGCATTCTTGACCGGAGAAAACCGTGCAGACGCAAAAGCTCGATGTCCATGAACAGCCGTCCGACAAGGCGCTGGCCGAAGCGGCCATTTCGCGCTTGCGCCAGCTGAGCATGAAACTCGCCATGGCTGAAATCGACATCGAAGTCTTCGATACGATGCAGCCGCTGGAGGATGAGTGGCGGGCGCTGGAGCGCGACAATCTTCAATCGCTCCATCAGAGCTACGACTGGTGCGCCGCCTGGGTGAACGCTTTCCAGCGGCCGCTTGCTATCCTCAAGGGCACTCATGCGGGTCAGACCGCCTTCATTCTGCCGGTCGAGATCGTCAAGTCTCGCGGGCTCACGACGGCAAAATTCATCGCCGCCGATCACAGCAACATCAATACCGGCCTGTTCTCCGAGAGTTTTGCAGAAAGCGGCGGAACCATCGACGCCGGCAAATTCGCCAGCCAGCTTCAGCAGGCACTCAAGGGCCGGGCCGATCTGCTGCTGCTGCAGAACATTCCGCTGGAATGGCGCGGACGACAGACCCCGCTCACGGGGCTGCCGATGGTGCAGAACCAGAATCATGCCTACCAGTTGCCGTTCCTTCCCAAGTTCGAGGAAACGCTGAAGCAGCTCAACGCCAAGAACCGGCGCAAGAAATTCCGTGTTCAATCGAAACGTCTCGAGGCGGCCGGCGGCTTCGAATATCTCATTCCCGGGACATCGGAAGAACAGCACCGCCTGCTCGATATCTTCTTCCGCCTGAAGAGCGCCCGCTTCGCCAGCCTCGGCCTGCCCGACGTCTTCGCCGATAGGGAAACGCAGGCCTTCCTGCACGGCCTGCTCGACAAGCTGGATGACAGCAAGCAGTATTTCGGGCTGCAGATGCATGTGCTCCGGCTCAAGTGCGCGCATGAGGGTAAGATCGCCGCGATATCAGGCATCTCGCGCAAGGGCGACCACATCATCTGCCAGTTCGGCGCGATCGATGAAGAACTCGTGCCGGATACGAGCCCCGGCGAATTCCTCTATTGGCAGACCATTTCGGGATTGCATGGCAAGGGTGTCGCGCTGTTCGATTTCGGTCTCGGCGACCAGACCTACAAGCGCTCCTGGGCGCCGGTCGAGACCGCACATTACGACGTGGTGCTGCCGGTTTCGCCGTTCGGTGTGATCGCCGGTGCCGCGCACCGGATCGTCACCCGCGGCAAGGCGCATATCAAGGCGCGCCCGAAGCTCTATAAATTCGCCCAAGGCATCCGGGCACGGATCGGCTAACCGTTCAAGCAGCCCGGCCGAGTGTCTGCTCGACCCCTTCGCCGCCCGACATCAGCACGACGCGCTCATAGCCTGCAGCCTGGAATTCCGTCATCAGCGCAACGAAGATGGTCTCCTCGACCTCAGGCAGCGAGAGGATGATCTCGACGTCCCGGCTGCGCGTCAGCCGCGAGACGCCGGCGACATCGGCCGAACCGCATTCGACCACCACGAGGTCGTAGGCGGCGGCGAGCGCATCGAGCAGCAACGACAGCCGATCGACACCGCGCATGGCGCGGCGCACGTCGCTCTGGCCTTGAGGGATGAGATGGGCGTCGGAAAAGCGGTCGCCGTGGATCGTATCGCCGAAGGCGGCCTCACCGCAAAGCAGATCGGTGACGCCGAGGGCAGCCTGGTCCTCGGCCATCAGTTCTGTGGGGTAGCCGGAACCGGTCATGTCGATCAGGATGACGCGGCGGCCGGCGTCGGCGAGCATGCGGGTCAGCGAAACCGTCGCCGCCGAGCCATTGTCACCAGTCGGAGATATCGCGATTGCCAGCGGCGCGCGGCTACCGGTGAGATAGTCAGCAACTGAGGCGACGGAGAATTCATTCTCGTCCTCCAGCGCCTCCTCGGCAGCCTCCGCGTCCTCGATCGTATCCTCTTCGTCCGCGACAACGGTAAGCATGCTCGGCTGGACGGGCTTTCTGGCGGCAGCGACGATCGGCGCGGCCTGCGGCACGTGCTTCTCCTCGACGACCGCTTCTGCCTCGATTGCCTCCGGGGTCGCATCGGTCGGGCGGAGCGCCCGGCCACTGAAGAGTTCGGTCAGCATGATGATGATAGCGCTCATGATCAGCGTTGCGACCGCCGCGACGACGACGATCGGCACCACCTTCGGGAAATAGGGATCGACCGGCTCAACGGCCCTGGAAACGATCCGGGCATCCGCAGGGCTCGAATTGCTGTCGGCGCGGGAGGCGGCCTCGCGGTAGCGCACAAGATAGGTTTCGAGCAGCTGGCGCTGGGCGTTTGCCTCCCGCTCCAGCGCATTGAGACCGACCTCGTCCTCACCGGCGCGGGCGCTGGTGGCCTGCACCGTTTGCGACTGCCGCTCGAGTTCGCTCGCCCTCAGATCCGCAACCTTGGACTCGTTCTCGATGCTCGCCAGGATCTTCTGCGTCTCCTGGCGGATCTGGGTGCGGATATCGGAGAGCTGAGCGCGCAGGCTTTTCAGCCGCGGATGATTGTTGAGAAGGCTGGTCTGCAGATCCGAGATCTGCGACTGCAAGCCGGATTCAGTCCCCTTCAGCCGCTGGATCGCCTGTGAGGACATGATGTCGGGCAGCGTATCGAAGGCCTCGCCCGAAGACAGTGCGTTTCGCACCGCCTGCGCCCTCGCCTCCGCATTGGCCTTGTCGCCCCGCACGCGGGTCAGCTCGGCGGAGATATCGTTCAGTTGCTGGGCCGGAAAAGTGGTCGTGCCGTTCGTCTGCAACAGCCCGTGCGACGTGCGATATTCGGCGACCTTCTTCTCCGCTTCACTGACCTTCCGGCGCAGACCTTCGATCTCCGGCTCCAGCCAGCGGGTCGCCTCGGAATTGGAATCGAGCTTGGCGCCGCTCTGGGTCGAAAGGTAGACATTCGCCATGGCGTTCGGAATGGCGGCGGCGAGCTTCGGGTCCTTGGAGGTGAAACTGATGCCGATGACGCGTGAACCCGGGACCTGATAGACCTGCAGGCGTTCGACGAAGGCGTCGATGACGCGTTCTTCCGGCGGGTTCTCCAGCGGGTTCTTCTTCAGGTGCAGCTTCACCAGGATACTGCTCATCGCCGAGCCGCTGGCGGCATCGTCGAATTCCGGCAGGTTATAAAGCTTCAGATCGTTGATGACCTTCTTGAGGAGATCGGCCGATTGCAGAAGCTGCACCTGGCTGGCGATGTTCAGTTCATCCATCAGCGGACCGGCGCTGGCGTCGTTGACCTGCTGGGTGCTGGCGAAGGCCGGCGCACGGGGTTCGATGAGGATGCGTGTTTCGCTGCGATATTGCGGCGACATGATCTTGGCGCCGGCAAAGGCGACGCCCGCCCCCACGAGGGTGATTGTCAAAATCCGCAGACGGCGCGCCCAGACCGCACGGACCAACTGGCCGAGGTCGATGTCCACATCCTGATCACGAGCTACGCCGGACATGCTCTTACTCCACAACAAAGGTGCCCTAAGCGTAAACGACCATGGTAACTCAACGGTTAATGACCAGCTTGCCAAGAAATGGGCGATGATCGATGAAGGAAACCGGGAAATTGCAAGCGCCCTTTACCGGGCATTAACCCTAACGGATCGATAACGACTGCACCGAGTTCATTTTTGTGAGCACAAGCGGATGTCTGTCGTCCAGCCCAAGATCCTTTTGGCCCTGAGCCTTGCAGCCATGACGGCAGCACTGGGCGGCTGCACGACGTACAAGCCGGCGCCGAAGGCCTTCAACGAGGCCACCATCCAACCCTATACGCTGGACAGCGGCGATCGACTGCGCATCACCGTTTTCGACCAGCAGAGCCTGACCAACACCTATACGGTGGATCAGGCCGGCTATGTCGCCTTCCCGCTCATCGGCCAGGTCCCTGCCCGCGGCCGAACCCTGCAGCAACTCTCGGGGCAGATCGCCCAGAAACTGCAGCAGGGCTATCTTCGCGATCCCGACGTCACCATCGATGTCGATCGCTACCGTTCGGTCTTCATCATGGGTGAAGTCGGCCAGCCCGGCCAGTATGCCTATGTTCCCGGCATGACAGTGCAGAATGCCATCGCGGTTGCGGGCGGCTTCACCAGCCGCGCCAACCAGCGCATGGTCGATGTCACCCGCAAGATCAACGGACAGGTGCTGACCGGCCGCATCAATATATCAGGGCCGATCATCGCAGGTGACACGATCTACGTTCGCGAACGGCTTTTCTGAGCGATGGCAGAACAGCAGCCGCTCCGCATCCTCCATTGCTTCAGGTCGCCGGTCGGTGGAATTTTCCGCCACGTCCGCGATCTCGTCGAGGAGCACAGCAAGGCCGGCCATGAAATCGGCATCCTCTGCGACAGCTCGACCGGCGGCGAGTACGAGGACAGCCTGTTCGACGATATCCGTCCCTATCTCTCGCTCGGCCTGACACGTGTGCCGATCCGGCGCTCGATCAGCCCGTCCGATATTGCGACGATGTGGGATACATATAAGAAAATCAAAAGTTTGCGGCCGGATGTGCTGCACGGACACGGCGCCAAGGGCGGCGTGCTCGCGCGACTTGCCGGCTCAGCGTTGCGGGTAAACAAGTATCGCGTAGCCCGCCTCTATACCGCGCATGGCGGAAGCCTGCATTATTCGCGCTCCTCGCTCAGTGGACAGTTCGTCCTCAGGATGGAGCGCTTGCAGGAATATTTCACCGATGCGCTGGTCTTCATCTGCGAATACGAGCGTGACACCTATGCACGCAAGGTCGGGCGACCCCGGACGAAGACAAAACTGATCTACAACGGCATCGGCGAGCGCGATTTCGAGCCGATCCCGACCCGCTCGGATGCCGTGCATTTCATCTATGTGGGAATGCTGCGGGACCTCAAGGGTCCCGATCTGTTTGTCGATGCCTTCGCCAAGACCGAACGGCTGCTCGGCAGGCCACTGTCGGCGCTGATGATCGGCGACGGGCCGGACCGCGATCGCTACCGCGAGATGATGGTCGAACGCGGCCTTGGCAAACGCATTGGCATGCTGCCGGCTATGCGGGTCCACGAAGCCTTCTCCATGGCACAAAACCTCGTCGTTCCCTCGCGCGCCGAAGCCATGCCCTATATCGTGCTCGAGGGGCTCGGCGCCGGCAAGACGATTATCGCAAGCCGTGTCGGCGGCATTCCCGAGGTGCTGGGCGCAGACAGCGCGGCACTGGTGGAGCCCGGCAATTCCGACGATCTCGCCCGCGTCATGGCGGAAACGCTGAGCACGCCCGACTGGCACGCCAGGACGATGCCGAAGCCCGAGGCGGTGAAGGCGGTGTTTTCTTCCGCCGTCATGGCTCGCGATGTCCTGAAACTGTACCATGAGCTCGTCGACCCGGCTGCCGGCCAAGCAATGCCCGTTGCCTCGTAAATATTTCTTAGGGGCTTTCTGGTATTTCGCTTGGTGACAACGAGCGACAATGCCCCATGAACAAGCTGGGCCCCATGAACAAGCTGGAAAAAGGCGATCAATTCGACGTGGAAGCGCTGCGCAAGCAGGTCTCCGACATCGAGGCGCGCGGCGACGCGGGTCAGGAGAAGCCTTCCGACCCGACCGAAATCAACCCCTATGCCCGGCAGATTGCCGAACAGTTCCGCGACGGAACCAATTCGCCTGCGATCATCATCGGGCAATTGCGGCTGCTGGAATTCCTGGCGCTCTTCGCGATCGCCCTGATCGTCCACTATTTCTGGCCCGGCGACGGCAGCGATTCTCTGCCGGTGCGGGCGGGCATGGCGGCGATCGCTTCGGCCTTGACCGTCATCAGCCTGCAGCTTGCCGACAGCTACACCATTCCCGCGCTTCGGGCGAAGCTGCGGCTGATGCCGCGCATCGTCGCCTCGTGGACATTCGCGCTTCTCCTGACTGTCGGGCTGTTCACGCTCATTCGCGGCACCACATGGGCGATGGTTGAAGCCAATATTCCATGGTTCGCCGCAGGCGCGCTCTTCCTTGCGGCCGAGCGTTTCCTCGTCGCCTATGGCATCCGCAACTGGGCCCGCAACGGCCTGATGGAACGCCGCGCCGTCATCGTCGGTGGCGGCGAGCCGGCCAAGGACCTGATCCGCGTCCTCGAACAGCAGGACGACAACGACATCCGCATCTGCGGCATCTTCGACGACCGCGGCGAGAAGCGCTCGCCGATCATGGTCGCCGGTTATCCGAAACTCGGCACCGTGGCCGAACTCGTCGAATTCGTACGGCTGACGCGCATCGACATGCTGATCATCGCCCTGCCGCTGTCAGCCGAGGCCCGTATCTACGACCTTTTGAAAAAGCTCTGGGTTCTGCCGGTCGATATCCGCCTTGCCGCGCATGCCAACCGGCTGCGCTTCCGGCCGCGCGCCTATTCGCATGTCGGCTCGGTGCCGATGCTCGACATTTTCAAGAAGCCGATCCGCGACTGGGATTCCGTCGCCAAGCGCGGCTTCGACATCTTCTTCACGCTCGTCGCGCTTGCGCTGCTCTGGCCGATCATGGTCGCGACCGCGATCGCCATCAAGGCGACGTCGGAAGGCCCGGTCTTCTTCATGCAGAAGCGTCACGGCTTCAACAACGAAATCATCAACGTCTACAAGTTTCGGTCGATGTACACCAACATGGCCGACCCCACGGGCAAGGCCGCAGTCACCAAGGGCGATCCGCGCGTCACCCGCGTCGGCCGTTTCATCCGCAAGACCTCGATCGATGAACTACCGCAGCTTTTCAACGTGCTGAAAGGCGATCTCTCGCTCGTCGGCCCGCGTCCGCATGCCGTTCTCGCCCAGGCGCGCGACCGCGCCTTCGGCGATGTCGTCGAGGGGTATTTCGCCCGCCACCGCGTCAAGCCCGGCGTCACCGGATGGGCACAGATCAACGGCTGGCGCGGCGAAGTGGACAATGACGAGAAGATCAAGTTCCGCACCGCCTACGACCTCTTTTATATCGAGAACTGGTCGCTCTGGTTCGATCTCAAGATCCTGTTCCTGACGCCGATCCGGCTGCTCAACACGGAAAACGCCTATTGAGCGCGATCGAGGCGACATATCCCCGTGTCGCCCAACCGCAGCGGATGACGCTGCGCCTGATCGGCTCGGCATTCGTCGCCTTCGGTGTGTTCCTCTCCGGTTTCGTGATCGACGAGCCGGCGCCCTATGAACTCTGGATGGCGGGGCTGATCGGCCTCTGGTTCATCCTGGGCCTCCGGATTTCGCGCGGCGTGGCGCCGCTGCTCGCCCTTTTGCTTACCTTCAATATCGGCGGCATGCTGTCGCTGACGCAGATGAAGGACCTGGCGACGGGACCGATGTATATCGCGGTATCGACCTTTCTGGCGCTGACGGCGGTCTTCTACGCGGCGATCATCGAGGACAGCCACAAGCGGCTGCCGCTGATCTTCAACGCCTGGACCTTCGCCGCCGTCGCGACGTCGGCGCTCGGCATACTCGGCTATTTCCACGCCTTTCCAGGCGCGGAAGTCTTCACGCTCTACGACCGCGCCAAGGGCGCCTTCCAGGACCCCAACGTCTTCGGCCCCTTCCTGGTGCCGCCATCGCTCTACCTCATCCACGGCATCCTGGCCGGCGACCTGAAGAAATCGCCGCTGAAGGCCGCCGCCCTGCTCGTGCTTGCGCTCGGCATCTTCCTCTCCTTCTCCCGTGCCGCCTGGGGGCTCTTCGCGCTTGGCGTGGCGCTGCTGATCTTCATCATGCTGCTGAAGGAGCGCAGCGGCGCCTTTCGCCTGCGAGTCCTGGTCCTGTCGCTGGCGGCGATCATCATGTTGGTCGCCTCGCTGCTGGTGGCACTGCAGATCCCGAAGGTCGCCGAACTGTTTTCGGCGCGCGCCCAGCTGGTGCAGCAATATGACGGCGAACATCTCGGCCGCTTCGAGCGCCACCGGATCGGCTTCACCATGATGATGGAGCGCCCCTTCGGCATCGGTCCGCTGGTGTTCGGCACGATGTTTCCCGAGGACGAGCACAATATCTGGCTGAAATCGCTGACCACCTATGGCTGGCTCGGCTTCGTCAGCTATGTCGGCATGCTTCTCTGGACGCTCGCTCTCGGCTTCCGAAACCTGCTACTGGACCGGCCGTGGCAACCCTTCCTGATGATCGCCTGGATCTCGGTTCTCGGCCATGCGACAATCGGCAACGTCATCGATATCGACCACTGGCGCCATGTCTATCTGCTGCTTGGCACGGTCTGGGGCTGCGCGGCGCTGGAAGTGCGCCACAAGCGTGAGCGAAGAGTGAGGGGAGCGGCGTGAGGTCTTGCCGCCGACCGCATCGGCTGTCTATTTCGTCGCTCCTGCCGTCAGGCCGGCAATGAACCGCCGCTGGAAAACCAGATAAGTCACGATGAGCGGGAAAATGACGATCACCGCGCCGGCGGTCAGAACCGGCGTATTGACGGTATAACGCCCTTGGAAAAACAGCATGCCGAGGGGCAGCGTCCGATAAGCGTCGTCATTGACCAGAATGAACGGAATGAGAAACTCGTTCCAGGTCCATATGAACAGAAACAGCGCCAGTGTCGACATTGCCGGCACCATGAGCGGGATAACGATCTTGCGCAGGATATAGAAGCGTCCGGCGCCATCGAGAACCGCCGCTTCGAGAACTTCTTCCGGCAGTTGCTGCATCGCGCTGGCGAGGAAGATCGTCGAGAATGGGATCGACATGGCGATCTGCGGCACAATCAGAGCCGCATAGGTATTGATCAGCCCAAGATACCGCATTTCATAATAAAGCGGGATGATGAAGGCTTCCGCCGGCACCATCATGCCGAGCGTCAGGATAGCGAACAGCGTACGCCGCAGCGGAAATGACAGGTATGCGAAGGCAAAACCGGTCAGCAGGCCTAAAAAGACGCTTGCAGCAACGACGGGTATGACAACGATGATCGAATTCCAAAAGTAAATGTTGAAATGTCCGGCATTCCAAGCATCGACGTAATTTTCGAAATGTGGGTATGCCGGCAACGCGAATGCACCCTGCAGAACGTCAGCCTTGCTCTTTATCGAGGTTAGAAGCAGGAGCAGGAAGGGGATGATCGTGATGAAAGCAAGAAGCCAGAGGACAATGCGGAGGAATAGCGGACCGGTGGAAATGTTTAATGAACGGCTCATCAAGCCAATCCTTTATGCTGCGATCCTACAAATCGGTGAATTGCATAGTTGATTACGAATGTGAGTATCGCGCCGACAATGGCGATGGCCGCTGCGGCGCCGAACCGATTAAGCTCGAAGCCGAGCTGATACATGTAGATATTCGGCACGAGCGTAGCGTTGGCGGGTCCCCCCCGGGTCATTGTAAAAATCAGGTCGAAGCTTTTGATCGACGCTATGACCGTCAGAAGCAAAACCACTCTTATCTCAGGCAATAGAAGCGGCAGCGTTATCCAGAAAAAGGTTTTGCGCGCCGAAGCGCCATCGACCTTGGCAGCATCGAAAAGAGACGGGTCGATGCGCTGAATTCCTGTGAGGAAGATGACCATGCAAAAACCGAAGAAATACCAAGTGGCAACGATCCCGACCGCGGGAAGGACAAAATTGAAATCTCCCAGCCACGGGAGTGCGAAGGCGCCCAACCCTACTGCTCTCAGAAACTGATTGAACGGGCCAAATGCAGGATTGTAGAGCCATGCCCAGATGATGCCCAACACGGCAGTCGGCATGATATAAGGCAGGAACAAGAAGGTGCGCAGGGCGAGTTGTTCGCGTTGCTTCAGATTCCAGACGCAGGCAGCAAGAGCTATTCCGAGCACGAGCGGCAGGACACAGTAGAAGATCATAAGCTCGGCATTGTTACGCAAGGCAATATAAAAACGACTGTCAGAAAAGAGATCGGCGTAATTGCCCAAACCAACCCACTTGGGCATGCTCAAGCCGTCCCAGCTGGTCAGGCTCAAACCCAAAGCCGCGAGGATCGGTCCAAAGACAAAAGCCGCATAGAACAGCAATCCAGGCAATAAATAGATAAAATTGGTATGTTGCGAGCCATCAAGTGCGGAGCGTTTCATCCAGTACTCCATAAAGCCAAGCTGTGATCATCGCGCAGCAAGCCGATCGCAGTGCTCATTTATTGGATCGACGAGACTCAGGCCACGACCGCAGGGGACGGTCGTGGCCAGCGCCAATCTTTATTTCTTATCCTTCAGGTACGCCTGATAATCCTTGTCCATGGCATCGACAAAGGCTTCGGGCGTGATATTGCCGGACAGAAGAAGCGGCGTGTTGTCGTCTATTGTCTTCAGCATCGTTGGGCTCGACCAATCGGGGTAATGGCCGAGAGCGTCGTTCGCGTTGAGTGTCTTCCACATTTCGATGCCGGAGCTGAGGAGCGGCGTGAGCTTTGGCTTCGCGTCAGCGGCGAGCGAAGTTGCCGGGAGATAGCCAGCATTGGCCCAGGTTTCCGCAGCCTTCTCTGAGACCATATAGTCGATATATGCGCCGGCCAGGTCCTGTGTTGGCTTGGTTTTGGCAAGGCTCGTTATCGCCCAGGCAAGATCCACGCCTCCGACACTCAGGGGCTTGGAAATACCTTTCGGGGCGGGAATGGCCATGAAGCCGATATCCGGATTATGTTGCATGTCACCGAAATACCAGGTCCCGGAGATAAGGAACGCGCCCTGCCCGGAAATGAAAAGCTGGACGGCGTCGTCACCCGAGATACCTTCGTAACCGGGGAAAAAATAACCGCCCTGTGCCCACTGCTGCACGAGTTTGGCGGATTCGATGTTCCCCTTGGTGCTCCAGGAGCCGCCCCGGCCGTAGATCAGATCGTCAAGTTCGGCGCGATTGCTCGCGTCGATATGCGCTTGGTCGATGGCGCCGATCATGTGCAGGGCCAGATGCTGCTTTGCCGAGCCCATCATGAAGGGTGGGACGCCCTTTTCCTTCAACTTGTCGAGATCGGCGAGAAACTCCTCGAAGGTTTGCGGCAGCGCTACTCCTGCATCGGCGAGGATCTTTTTATTGTAGAAGAGGCCAACGATCTCGCCGAGGCCGGATATGCCGTAGGTCTTGCCGACCCCAAATTTTCCATCCTCCCAGCGGTCTCGAGCAAGCACGGAATCCGACTGGAGCTTATCCCAGCCATATTGTTTGATGTAGTCGTCGACCGGCAGGAGCAATCCTTCCTTGACCATAGCCCCCATGTCACCGGCACCTTGGTTGACCTTCGTGATGACAGGGCCATCACCTGCCGAAACAGCAAGCTTCAGCGTCAACTTCATGTCATCAAAGGTGCGGGCGGTGCGTTTGATTGTGACGCCGGGATGCGCAGCTTCGAACTCCTTGTTAAGCTGCTCTATAACAGCACTCTGGCCTTCATAGGTTTGGTCATCCCACACGGCCAGGTCGTCAGCGCACGCGGCTGCCGAAAGGCCGAAACTCAAAAGCGCCGCGCCAGCAAGCGCGACAGCTGCTTTCAATCCGTATGCCGGCAGTGTGCTGATCGATTTTACAGTTCTTTTCATCTGCTCCACCTCATCTGGTTTATTCTCCACTCTCCGCTCAGGCCTTGCGCCAAGCACCGGCCGAACGTTTTCTTCCCCCAGAGCTTTGCCTGGCTGGCGAATCTGAGGTAATCGTCAATGCATCCGCTCCTCTCGCGACCTAAAATGACAAAGCGCCACGCAGGAGGTGGCAAAGTGATGGACACCAGCTGCTTCATCCGCCCCGCGATTGAAGCGGATATCGACGCCTTTTTCGACATCTGCCTGAAAACCGCGAATGGCGGTCATGATGCCAGCACGCTTTATAGCGACCCGCATCTGCCCGGCTACATCTGGTCGGTACCCTACCTCAAGTTCGCCAACGACTTTGCCTTTGTTCTCGTTCAGGACGGCCGGCCGGTCGGCTACGTTGTAGGGGTACCGGACACCGGCGGGTTCGACAGAGACTTGCACACAAACTGGTGGCCGTTCGTCCGCCAGCAGATTGTGGGACTGGCACCCACCCGTCCGCGCGACGCCGACGTGATGGAACGAATTCAAAATCCGCGCAGCGGAGCCGCGTGGCTTCAAGACCAGTACCCGGCGCATCTTCACATCAACATCCTTCCCGGACTTCAGGCAAGCGGTTGGGGACGCAGGATGATCGGCACGGAGCTTCAAGCGCTTCGGAATCACGGGGTCGGAGCCGTGCATCTCGGGGTCGACCCAAACAACGAACGCGCCAAGGGTTTCTACCGTCACCTTGGCTTTTCCGAATTCGAGCGCGATGGCTCGGTCGCCTTTGCTATGCGGATTGATCAGGCATTGGGTTGAAGTACTTCCTGGTTTCTCCGAGGCACGGCAAGGCCCCATCTCATAGGTATGAGAACCGTTGATTGGCGAAAATCTC
This sequence comes from Rhizobium leguminosarum, assembly GCF_002953715.1. GTDB lineage: Bacteria > Pseudomonadota > Alphaproteobacteria > Rhizobiales > Rhizobiaceae > Rhizobium > Rhizobium leguminosarum_V. Next base: position 1,303,476 of record NZ_CP025012.1, on the reverse strand, counting down.
ACACGCCCCAGACTCCCTGCCCCGCACAAGGCAAGATCAGCGTGTCCATCTGGATGAATGTCCGCCTGAAGGCGCGGTGCCATAATCGGCAGTAAAACAGGTTGCTCGGCGGAAAGCTGTCCATCAGTCGAGGGCTTCATCATGAGCAAATCCTCGGCAGCCAGGTTTAAGGAGTCGGCGGAACGCGAAAGAGGAAAGAGCTAGCTAAGCCTAGCCTAATTCTTCTTCGGGCGATCTTGACGGGCGCACGGCTAACCAGACGATACGTATGGCGCATACTTCTACTCGACCCTCTTTATTTCATCGCGCATTTTCATCGCACGTTATTTCCAAGCCTACAGCTGGCTTCCCATTTGTCAAGGACATAGACAAATTGTCGTCTTCGATGTATTGAATTCTAGTTAGTCGCGGTAGTTGTGAACTCAATATGACCCCATTAAGTATGTGCTCCGAACTAATTGGACTGAGCTAGCCGGATGGCAATGACATCTTCTGTCGCACAGACGCCGATCGCACGAAAAATTTCAACCAATGCCGTCATCCGAACCGTGTTCGCGAACGGGTCGATCTCTCGCGCCGATATTGCCAAGCTAACAGGCTTGTCAAAGCAGACGATTTCCGATGTCGTGCGCGATCTTGAGGATGACGGATGGCTGAAACCAGTCGGGCAGACTGATGGTCGTCCGGGCCGGAATGCGATTACCTATGAAATCAATGCCAGGGCGGGACTGGCCGTCTCTATCGATCTCGGGAGCACCAAGATTGCTGCGGCTATTTGCGATCTGTTAGGGAACGTGGTTGCTGAAACCAAAGTATCCACCGACCCGCGTGGCGGAATGCATCTCGTCAATCAGTTCAGCGATCTTATCGTGGAACTCGCGTTTGCGGCCGGGACGACTGCCGACAAACTCCGTCTCGTCGTTCTAGGCAGTCCCGGTGTGCTCGATCCGGCCACCGGACATATCAACGTAGCGCCAAGTATCCCCGGCATCGACGCAATAAATCTGCGGCAAGTCTTCAGCGACAGGATGGGGCTACCCGTGATCGTTGAAAATGACGTCAACCTGGCGGCGCAAGGGGAGAGATGGCGGGGACACGGTGTCGAAACCAGCAATTTTGCTTTCGTTGCTCTCGGCACGGGCGTCGGCATGGGCATCATCGCCAACGGAACCCTGTTGCGCGGCGCGCGTGGGGCGGCCGGCGAAATCGCCTATCTTCCGATCGGCGGAGATGCTTTTGATCCTGGCGGATTTACGCTTGGAACCTTTGAGAGTGCGGTCGGCAGCGTCGCGATGTTGCGCCGCTATGTCGGTTTCGGCGGGCGCAACGCATCCACCGTGACCGATCTCTTCGCCGCGTTTAATGCGGGAGAAACAAGCGCCGTGGCCGCAATCGAAGAGACGGCAAGGCTGATCGCAGTCGCCATTGCTGCGATCGGAGCGGCACTCGATCCTGAACTGGTAATCACCGGTGGCAGCATCGGCGCAAGACCGGAACTCGTAAACGCCATCCGCGGTTTCCTGCCGCGTTGTACGCCTTATCCGCCGCGCATCGAGATCAGCCGCTTTGGGAACCGCGCCGCCCTGATGGGAGGAATGGGGATCGCGGTCGAGCGCATGCATGACGATCTATTTGGTGTAAAATTGAGGGAAGTTTGAAAAGCGCGCGCCGTGGTCACGAAACCGGTCAACGTACAACGCCGCCACTTGAGAAGCGCTGGAAATGCGCTAGATTTTCCACCATGATAACAGCAACGCAGATACGCGGCGCGCGCGCCATGATCGGAATGAGCATCGAAGAGCTCGCCGCCGCCAGCGGCCTGCCGGTCGAGACGGTGAGAGCGCTGGAAAACGGCGAATTCGCGGGCGAGCCGCACGCGCTGTTCGATGTGCGTAGCACGCTCGAGGCGAACGGCATCATCTTCCTGTCGAGCGGCAATCAGGACGAAGGCGGTCCCGGCATCCGGTTACGCGCACGCACCTCCAGCGATGACGGCATCCGGCCGGAAAACCTCAACGCCGCCAACGACGACTGACGGAACCAATCGGTCGCCCGAGCGTTTTGCTGTCCCATAACATATCGGGGCCTATAACATATCGGGGGCAGTCTCTTGAACCGCAGCAATGGTCTCTACGTCATCATCGGCGTTCTTGTCGTCGCCGTCATCGGCCTCGGCGCCTATATCTTCCATGAGGAAAGCAAGCCGCAGGGGATCGAGATGAGCATCGGTAAGAACGGTGTCTCGATCGAGCAGAACTGATCGTTAAAGATAGGTTTTTGCAAGATCGGCGAGTTTGCCGCCGTCCTTCACGCCCTGCCTGTAGAGCTGAATGATGACCGCACCAATCCGCTCGGCCTCCGGCGTCGTTTTGACGAGACCGCGTTCGTCGCAGACCTTGTCGAGCACTTGCGAAAGCAGATCGAGATCTTCCGAAAATAACGGCAGATCATGCGGATGAATTGATGACCGTAACATCATGCCGCAATCCTCCGAGGGCAAACGCATCCACGCTTGGATCGCCGGCCGCCCTCCGCAACCGTCATAAAGTCATTATGCGCGAGGGGTCGAACTTTAGCAACTGCGCAAATTCCTATGGAACAAAATTTGGAACAAAATTTTGTCCCGCGCGTTGTGGCCGCGTTTTGTAGCAGGAATCAATGAGTGCAGATGTGAGTGAAAAATACTTTCCCTCCCCCGTCCGGGTGGTTTCTCCAAACAGCAGCCTGATCGTTTCCACCGTCTGGGAGGCCGTCGAATATCTGAAACGGTGGCCGAGCAAGCGTGGACGCGATTATCGCGTTGCGCGCCAGCACTGCCTGGATGCGCTCGACGGATTGTGCAGCCCGCGCGTAGCACAGACTTCCTTCATCACGGCAGCGAAAACGGCAGGATTGCTGGTGTAAGAGCGGTTAGCTGTTACGGCCGCCGGCGGCGACCAGCTGGGGATGGATGGAGCCTTCCATAATTACCTTTGCGGTAATCTCAATCACCCGCTCCTCGGCGAGTTCGGCAAGCGCGAGGGCGACATCGCCTTCCGACCAGCCGGCTTTGACGGCCTCGTCGGACAGAGCCTGGAACGCGCTGGCGAGGCTTTGCCTGCAAGTTAGATTGTGCTTCATATCCGCCATGCGCTCGACTAGGCTATCTGTGACAGGGATAATGTTAATCTACACATATTTGCGAGAATGCGAAGAGGTTTCAGATTTTTCTCAATCCAAAATTGGGTTGTTAACTTCAAAACTGGGTATAGCCTTAACAAAAGGCAACAAATACCGCCTCTCCAACCGAGGGAGTACCAAAAAGAACTAAAGGATTTATTTGCGATGCACTCGCAAAGAGTATTTCATCGCGTTATTTATTTTAAATGGTCGAAGCGAACGGAGCCGATGCAGATGCCCCTTGGAGCACGAGAATGCGGAAAACTCGAATGCGGCCTGTTTTCAGCATCTTCTTGGCAGCCTGTCAATCAGCTTCGGGATCTCGATGGGGCAGGCGTCGGGCGCGCTGGAGGATGTGGCGCGCAGTCGGTACAGCCAAACGGCGGGCGCTCCCTTAGCCGCCGTTAACACCTTAGCGGCGGCGAACGCCTTCGGCTTTAATCACCTTAATACCACAACGACACCACACTCCCGTCAAAGTCCGCCCTACCATTGCGGTGGCGGCTCACATCTTCAGATTTTCAGGAGGTAAAATGTCTATCGAACTAGACGCGACTACCTATGTACACGCCAAGCCGGCGACCGCCCATTCCTATATTTTGCCGGCCGTTGTCGATGTTCTCGAGAACAGTTTTCAGGAGGCGAATGAAACGGCAGTCTTCGACCTCGGTTGTGGCACCGGCGGCGCTGCCGCCGTGCTTGCAAAAAAAGGCTATGACGTCGTCGGTGTCGATCCCTCCCAGGACGGCATCGCGAAGGCGAGAACGGCCCACCCTGATCTTTCGCTGGAAATCGGTTCCGGTTACGAAGATCTTTCCAGCCGGTATGGAACCTTCGATGCGGTCATCAGCCTTGAGGTGGTGGAGCATGTCTATGATCCCAAGGCCTTCTCGACGACCATTTACGATCTTGTGAAGCCCGGCGGCATCGCGGTCGTATCGACGCCTTTCCACGGCTACTGGAAAAATCTGGCTCTGGCCGTGAGCGGAAAGATGGATGACCATTTTATGCCTCTCAAGGACCATGGCCATATCAAATTCTGGTCTCCCGAAACGCTCAGCACGCTGCTCGTCGAAACAGGCTTCGAAGGCGTCGACTTCGAATATGTCGGGAGGATTCCGCTGCTGGCAAAATCGATGATCGCGATCGCTCAGAAACCGCACTGAAGGCGGTCGAAGGCCCGCCGCCGTTTGCAATGGCGGCGCCACAGCTCGCCTGCAACACGACCAATTGACATTTTCGTTCGGGACTTTTCCGGGTTTTCGGCTCCCGTTTCAGCATTTCTGCCGATGTCTCGTTCCGTTTTCCGCCGCCAACGGGGCGAAGAAGGTGACATGCTGACTGGGATTTCAAGGGGATAAATGGTCGGGGCGACTGGACTCGAACCAGCGACCCCTTGACCCCCAGTCAAGTGCGCTACCGGGCTGCGCTACGCCCCGACCTGCCGAAACGGCTTGCTTCGTTTAGTTTTTCAGCGCGTGCAATGCAAGCGGAAAAACCTCGCCTCCAACAAAAAGGAAGCGGTTTGCCGGAATGGTCAGATCGCGGCGAGCTTCAGCCGGCCTTCGGCGGTCTGGCGGGGCTGCCATGCCTGGTAGTTGGCGATCGAAAAATGCGGAGTTTCGAAGGGTGTGGCGTGGGTTTCGGTGATGACGGTAACGCCGGCGCCGGCGGCCTCACCAGCGAGAATGCCGGCGACGGCATCTTCGAAGACCAGGCATTTTTTCGGATCGACGCCGAGGCGGCTTGCGCCGAGCAGATAACCTTCGGGGCTGGGCTTGCCTGATTTGACCTCTTGGCCGCTGACGATGACCTTCGGCATCGGGATGCCGGCGGCGGCCATGCGGCGCCTGGCGAGCTCGATCGGCGCCGAAGTGACGATTGCCCATCTGCCCTCGGCGATGGCGGAGAGGAAGCGGACGGCGCCTGGGATCTCGACGATGCCGGAGACATCCTCCATTTCCTCGGCGAGCAGCAGATCCGCCTCGTGGGCCGGATCGACGCCGGCCAGGCCGAGCCCGCGGATAACGTCGGAGGCGCGGATGCCATGGATCGTCTTCAGGAAGACCTCCGGCTCGAAACCGTGGCGTCTTGCCCAATCACTCCAGACGCGTTCGACGACGGCAATGGAATTCAGCAGCGTTCCATCCATATCGAAGAGGAAGGCGTCATAGGACCTGTCGAGGATGTCATGGAGAGCGGGCACGGGCGTTTCCTTGCGGGTCCACAGCGCGCCGCTCGTCTTTGAAGACGCGCAAAGGACGCTGGGGCATTTTGAAGCTACGCAGGCGAGTAACGGAGAGCGGCGGCGGCGTCAACGTCAGTCATTGACGTCGGGATGCGTGACGTTTCTAACGTCGGCCAGACCGCGGGCAGCATCGCGGCTGCCAGTCGCGGCAGCGGCTTCGAAGATGCGGCTCGCATCGCCGTACATTTTGAGATTGAGGTAGCAGTAGCCGCGCAGAACCATCAGGTCGATGCGTTCCTGCTGCAGCTGGGCGCGCTGATCGAGATAGATGAGGGTTTCGCGGTAACGACCGGCGTCGAAGGCCGAAAGCGCACGGTCGGCGAGGATCGCCACCTGAAGCTCGGCGGCACGCTGGCGGTTTTGCGGTGCCTTGGTGGCTGCGACGGCGGCATTGCCGGAGAGGCCGGCGCGGAGATAAGCTAGGCTCTGGCCGTAGGCTGCGTCTTCGCGGACCTTGCGGGCCGGGCTTCGCAATGCCGCTTCGAAGGCCGAGATCGCCTCCATCGGCCGGTTGATATCCATCAGGCACCAGCCACGCGACAGCGCGTCGGCCGGCTCAAGCTGCCCCGCATCGATTGTCGTCGAGCAGCCGCGCGTCTGGCGCGGACCACGCGGAACGGTCACCGTCTCCATCGCCGGCCTCGCCGCGCGAACGACCACTTCCGACCCCGGCTGCAGGGTGACGCGGCGCTCGGCCGGAAGTGGCTCGGTCGGGGGACGCTGCGTCGATTGAGCCGGTTGCTGTGCGGCAAGCGCGCCCTTCTCCGGCGCGACCGCATTCGGTATCAGGGAGGACGTGTCTTCGAGATTGGTGATCCGGGTGGACCGACCGGCCCAGGCGCGCTGGAGGTCGAGCACGCCCTTGCGGTCGCTCAGCTGCTCGCGGGTGATGACAAGGCCATAGGCAGACGGCTCGTCATCGGGTTTCCAGGCAAGCGCCGTCTCGAACCACCGTGCAGCGGTCTGGAACTGGTTGAGGGAGCGGGCATACCAGCCGAACTGCTGCGCCGTCGGCACGTATTTCCGAGCGATGACCTCGGCGGCAATGCGATGCAGCACGTCTTCGGCCAGATCGGCCGGCGGCTGCAACGCCATCAGGTTGGCGGTGGCGGCGAGATAGGTTGATGTCGCATCCTCGGAATCGGCGCGCCAACGGAACATCACGTCCTCGGCTTCCTCAGGCGCCTTGCGGGCGATCAGCGCCAGCGCCAGCCCCTGCGAAGCGGCCGCCGAATCTTGCTTGGCGCGGGCGGCGCGGAACCACTTCTCGGCATCGGCATCGTTGTTGCGGCGAAGCTGGTACCAGCCGAGCAGCAGCGCATCGGAGGCAAGCCCCTCAGTCTCGGCGAGTTTTTCGAGGCGGGCGACATAATCGGGCGCGACAACAAGCTTCGGATCGTCATTGCCCTCGGCCATGAAGCGTCGGGCGAGGTTATCGCGGATCGCATCGAATTCCTTGCTGCCGTCGGCAGCGGGCCTCTCCAGCGTGAGCAGTGCCTGCATCGGCTGGTAGGCAAGCAGCGTCGAGGCCTTTTCGACCGTCGCCTGCCGCTCGGCGGGATTGGTGCAGTTCTTCAGGATATAAGTGTAGGCGTCCTGGCCGCGCTGCGCCCTCTCCGTCTGGATGAAGGCTTCGGCGACGCGCCAGAGAACATCGACCTCGCTGCAGGTGAGCAGGCTCGGTGTTGCTGCAGCGGTATCGACGACCGTCGCATATTGCTTGAGGTCCGACGCATTGACGAGCCGGGCACGGGCCTCGGCGACGTCGAGCCGGTCGAGCAGATCGGCCGGCGGCTGCCATCCGGCATCGGCTGCCTGGCGGTCGGCGACCGCCTTGCGCAGCTCCGCATAGCGGCCATCGGAATAGAGTTGCCACATGGCCTCGAGCTGTTTGTCGCCATTCTGCGGCACGGCGAGCGGATCGGCCGGCGGAACCCAGTTGGGGTAGAGCGCCTGAAGGCGGGAGATTTCGGCTTGCAGGCGCACCTTGTCGCCGCGGCTGGCGAAATAACGAAGCGCACTTTCATCGACGGCAGGCTGCGGCGCCGCGGCGGCCTGTTGTGGAGCCTGTGGCTCGGAAACGATGGAGGGCGTGACCGGCGCCGGCTGGACGGCCGTCTGAGGTGCTGCCGGTTGCGATGCTACGGGCGGGGAGCCTGCGGGCTGCTGTGCTGCGGCATTCGGCTCGGGTGTATCAGGTGCCGACGGCGGCGAAGAGGTGATCGCCTCGATCTTGTCGGCCACCAACTGCGCATTGAATTCGGGATTGCCGGCGGAAGCATCGGTCGGCCTGATGCGGCCCATCATCATCAGTTCCGGCGCCGGCCTGCCGGCAGATCCAAGGCCGAATCTTTCCTGCAGAGCGGCACGATCCTTCAGTCCGGTGACGAGGGTCGCCACCACGACTGCTGCTGAAATCGCCACGAGAGAAGACTTCACAGACACTCCGGATGCTTCTCCCCGATATAGGCCAGGCCCAGCAGCTGAAGCGTGGACGGATAATAGAGTACGGGCGCAAATTGCAGGGCCGAGCCCGGCAGCTTGGTCCCATCGACTACACAGGCCACAACATCGTTAACAATTCGATAACCCGGGTCCGGCAACACGGCCTTCGGCTGGCCGGTGGTCAGATCGATGGTGGCGGGAACGCCGTCTTGCGACATCCCCTCGCGCAGGTGGGTCAGCAGCCCCTTGTCGGTGACGCCGCCGCGAACGAGATAGAGCGGGATGCGGATGGCGTTATAGGCAAACTCGGCGTCGAAACCCAGCGCCGGCTGCGGTTGGCCGCCGAGACTGATCCATTCGGCGGGAAGCTTACGCGGGCCGAATTGCATCGTCTTCAACAGCGTCACGCCATCGTCCGACAGTTTTTGCCAGGCATCCGACGGAGCGAGCGCCGCCATCACCGGAATAGCCTCGTAAATCCAATAGGACGGGTTGACGACGGGACCGTCGTCACGGTCGGTGGCGGCAAAACCCTCACTCCCCGGCAACAGGAGCGTCCGGCCGGCCGAGTGCACGACGGTTTCGGCAAGCAGCGCCTGCGCCATGCGGGAGGCGGCGAGGATATAGTCGTTGCGTTTCCACGCCACGCCGGCAAGCGCCAGCGCATAGGCGATCAGCATGTCGCCATCCGAGGCATTGTTGGTGTCGGTGACATGCGGCTTGACGTTCGGATCCCATTTCCAGACGGCCAGGCCATCGTCGCGCAGCAGCAGCTCGGTGCGGGTAAAATACCAGATCTGTTCGAAATCGGCGGGGCTTGCCGAGAGATAGGCGAGCAGCATGCCATAGCCCTGCCCTTCGCTGTGGCTGATATTGCCGTTGCCGTTATCGACGATGCGGCCGGTCGCATCGAGAAACTTTGCCTTGTAGGCGGACCATGCGCCGGCATTGATCATCGCCTGCTGCGCGGCCGCGGGCGGTCCCGCAGGGGCGAGCGCGACCGTTGCCGCCAGCAGGAGCGCGCGCCACCGCCTCATTTGGACCGGCCCAGCCTTTTGAGCATGCTCGACGTAGTGATGCCGATCAGCAACAGGAAGACGACCAGCAGGAAGGCATAGGAGAGGATATTCGTCGACAGCCAGTTGGCGGCGATCAGGCGGTAATTGGCGATCGACCAGGGAGTGGACGGCACGAAATCGAAGCGGGTGACGGGCACCGTGTCGATCTTGCCTGTTTTGCTCGAATAGGTGGTGATATGGCCTGATATCTGCGGCCAGTTCAACTGCTCGGTCAAAGCCTCGAGCCCTTCGCGCAAATCCTTCGCCGACGGCGCCGTCACCACCGTCCAGGCACCGGCTCCTGTGGGGCTGCAGCCTTGCGCAACCAGGAGCGTGGTGGCGTTGGGCGGGGTAAAGATCTCGTCGGCGCCGGGCACGAATTGCAGCGAACTGCGGGAGATATCGAAATTGCGTGACAGCCACTCGCGGAAAGCCGTGATCCGGCTGCGCAAGACACCACCGCTGACCCTGGAATTCCATTCCTCGAAGGCCGTACCGGTATCGACGACGCCCACCTGCGTATCCACCACCGAACGCCACGAGGCTTGGCTCGCCGTGGAGATGTTGGTCTGCGACAGTGCGGTTGTCGGCATCTGCGAGATGGAGCCGATGAAGATGGCATCACGATCGCCGATCGTATTCGGCGAGGCGACCGTTTCGACGGCGATCGGATGGCCGGCCGTGATCGCCATCTGGCCGAGCAGCGTGGCGGCGGCCGAAAGCGTGTCGGCGTCGACCCGGTCAATGAAGAGCGGTGTCGGCTCCGTGGCCCGACCATAGGGATAGGCGGTGCCGGCCATTGCGGCCAGATTCGGACGCTGACCGACGCGGGCAAAATCCGGAATCTCCAGCTCGGACGTATCGAACAGGGCAAAGCGCGGGGTCGCGCCGGCGGTCGAGCCCGGCGCGCAGACGGCATCGTCCTTGGTCATCAGGATCGCTTCGATCGCCACCGAATTGAGGCCGGGCTTGAAGTGCCGCATCGTCACGCGGATCGGCAGATGACGGAGAATGCCGCCTGATGTCGTGGTGATCGGCACGGTGGAGGCGATGTTGTCATTGATGTAGATATCGATGTGGCTGCCGGGCAGCACGTTATCGGTATAGGCGGCGTCGAGCAGCACCTTCGCCTCGCCATAGGCATTGGCATAAAAATCGGCCGGCACGGCAATATTGAAGCTCGTACGCAACCGCCGACCGGAGAATTCGGTGGTCTTCACACCGAGCTGAGACAGGGCGATGTTCGTATCGGAAAAGACCAGCGGCGCGTTCGGTGCGCTCCAGCGCTCGGTGGTCAGCACGTCGCGGCGGACATCCGAGGACCGGTCTGTCGGTGAGACGATGGTATCGATCGCCGAAGAGACCGCTTGCCAGGAAGGGCCGCTGATCAGAAGGACCGGCGAGCCGCTGCGCGGATCGGTGACGAAAGCCGCGAGTGCCGCACTTTCGGCGCCGGGCGGCAGGCCAGGAAAGAGCGGCCGCAGCTCCGCTGCGGTGCCGACGAGCACGCTGAGCTTGCCAGGCCCGGCGGCCGGAAGCGAAGCGGTGCTGAAGGCAAAGATCTGGTTCGGCATGCTGCTCAGCACCGACAGGCCCTGCGCCAGCCGTAGCAGCGGCTTGGTGGTTCCCGGCTGCTCCAGCGCCGGGACAACGATATCGAACTCCGTCTTGCCGGCACCGTCGACGCCGATGGCGCGGATTGCGTCGGCGCTCGCTAGCTGGGCTGCATCCCTGCCGGCAAAGCTCAGATAGGTTCCGGCCGGATCGATGTTCGACCACAGCTCATAGGTCGATTGGATGCTGCAATCGGTGCGGTGGCGCTGATCGGCTTCGAAGGTGACGAGGTTGGCGCCGGGCTGCAGCAGACCGGGCGGAACCTCGAAGGTGACGGTCGACGGGCCATCCGGCGAGCCGACGCGCTGCTGGCCGATCGGGCGGTTATTGAGATAGACGGTCAGCGCCGAGGCCTCAGGCGCAACGACGATCGAATTCTGGTAGGCGAAAGTGAAGCTTGCCTTGGCCGCCGCCTGCTCCGGCGTCAGATAGACCGACCATGACCGGCGGTCGTGTTCACCGCCGAGGCCGAGTTTGGAAAAGGGTACGACAAAGCGACGGACATCGCCTGGGCGCGGCGGCGCAACGGGGTTTGCCACCGCGGCTGGCTGGGGCGCGGGCACAACCGGCTGCGGCTGGGCGGCGATCGGCGGAGGAACGGGAGCAGGAGCAGCCGGGTTTGCAGGTGCGGGTATGACGGAAACGGGAGGCGTGACGGGAACCGGCGCAATGGCTGCGGGCGGCGTGGGCGGCGTCAATCTCGGGGTAACGGACGCACCGGGCGGCCGCTCGCCGGACATGTCGAAGGGCGCCGTCTGCGCCTGGGCGAAGGCGGAGGCATTCAGCAGGAGAAGCGAGGCGGCGACGATCCTTCTCATCCGGCGTTGACCTTTGCCGCCTGCTGCTGGGCCTCCCGCTCCGGCCGCATGCTGCGGAAGAAGTAAACGAGGCCTCGGCTCGTCTGATAGAACGACATGCCGAGAAACCAGATGGTGCCGCGGATCAGGCCCGGATTGTGGCGGCGCGAGGCCTGGAACTGAGTCCATTGATCGGAATTGGCAAACATCAGATCGGCGATGAGGCGATGGTCGAGCGCGCTTTTCGGCACGTACTGGCAGCCGACATTGCTGATGTCGCCCGACGGCTCGATGTTGCGGACGATGAGCGGCAGGGTTTCCAGATCCGCGCCGCTATAGGGCCGGAAGCGGATTTCGCCGACGGCGCCGACCAGCATCTCGTCGAGATGCTTGTTGAAGATGTGAAGCCTTGCGCCGTGGACGGAAACGTCTTCGATCGAGGCCGTGTACCACTTGCCGTTGGCGCCGAATTCGCAACGCCGGTTGACGCGGACGCGGCGGGACGAGGCGCGCTCGCCGCGCTCCGACACGACACCAAGTGCGCAGCCGGCCATGATCAGGTTGATGACATTCCAGCCGCCGACAACGAGCGTGACGTCGGCCTTATAGGGCTCGGCATAGATCTTGTAGATGGTGATGACGAGCGCGACGATCTGCACCGCAAAGATGACGAAGAACGGCCGGCTGATCTCCGACAGACGGCTGACGGCGATCGATTCGTCCTTGGCGGTGACCTTGAAAGTCGGCTTCCTCGGATTGAGCATGACGGAGACAACAGCCGGCAGCAGATGCACGGTCTGGACATATTCGTAGAGCTCGGAAATCCAGGGCCAGCGGAAGGACCCGTAGAGGTAGTTCTGCATCATCAGGTTCACGAGCATATAGGCAAGCGTATAGGCAAGGAACTCGCCGCCGGACGCGGTGAAGATTTCCAGATCGAAGAACAGGTAGAAGAGCGGCGCAAACAGGAAGATCGTGCGCGGGAACGGGAAGAGCCAGAAAAGCGTGGAGGACATGTAGCAGAAGCGCTGCGGGATCGTCAGGCCGCGTTTTAGAAGCGGGAAGCGGAAGCGCAGGATCTGCATCATGCCCTGCGCCCAGCGGCTGCGCTGGCCGATGAAGCTTGCAAAGGTGGCCGGCTGCAGGCCGGCGATCAGCGGCTTGTCGACATAGATGCTGTTCCAGCCGCTGCCATGGAGCGCCAGCGCCGTCTCGCAATCCTCGGTAATGCTGATGCCGCTGAAGCCGTTCTGGGATTCGAGCGCCCTGCGGCTCAGAACCGCGGCCGAGCCACAGAAGAAGGCGGCGTTCCACTTATCGAGGCCGCGCTGGATGATGCCGTAGAACATCTCGTTCTCGCTCGGCATCTTGTCGAAGGTGCGCAGGTTACGCTCCAGCGGATCGGGATTGATGAAGAAGTGCGGGGTCTGGACAAGGAAAAGCTTCGGATCGTCTTCGAAGTAACCGACGGTCTCGAGCAGGAAATCGCGGGCCGGCGCGTGGTCGGCATCGAAGACGGCGATGAGTTCGCCGGTCGAATGTTTCATGCCGTTGTTGAGATTGCCGGCCTTGGCATGCTCGTTGCGGTCGCGCGTGAGGTAGTTGACGTCGAGATCGTCGCAGAGCTGCTTCAGCTCGATATGGCGGGCAGCAGCAGCCTGGGCTTCGAGCAGCTTGCCGGAATTGCGCTTCTGCATGGTGGCGCCGTCGTCGAGCAGCCAAACATGCAGCTTGTCGGCCGGATAATCCATGGCCTTGGCGGCGGCCAGCGTGTTTCCCAGCAGGCCGGCATCCTCGTTGTAGGATGGCACGAAGACGTCGACATGAGGGAAACGCTCATTCTTGGCGGCACGCGAGGGGCGCGACGGCAGCGGCGTCGCGACGATGAAGAGGCTGAGCGCCAGCATCGCAACGCTATACATTTCGGCAAGATAGAGCAGCAGGCCGGGAATGAAATTCTCAGGCTGGTTCAGAGGCGGCAGCGTATTGGTGGTGCGCCAGTAGACATAGCGCAGCACGATCGATGTACCGAAGGCGAGCGCCACCAGGCGCCACGTCCCCTCGCCCTTCAGCACCTTGATCAGCGCCATGACGGTCACGACAGTGATGCTGGTGATGAGCTGGGTCTGCAGGTTGACCGGCAGCGTGATCAGCACGATCATGCAGAGCGAAACTACGGCCCATATGATGACACTGCGGGCTTTGCGCATTGACGTTCCTTCGAAATTGCTCAACCGGGGCACCAATTGGTGCCCGCGGGCATGCTCACTAGAACAGGATGATTTTGGGGCCGGGTCGGCCCAAAATCTGAATCCGGTTCTAAATTAAAGAGTTAGAGCATGATGTCGTCCGAAAACCGCTCACACTTTTCGGCATCATGCTCTATCTCCGGCAGGCGGCCGTCATGGCCGCGTCGCCTATGCAGTCCGGCGAAGGCACGGTGACGCCGATCGCCCTTACCGATTGTTCGATTGGCGCAGCGGCCGCATCCGGCCTTGCGCTCGTCAGTGGCGCCCCCGGCAGCGGCACGCGCGGGCCGATGGGCGCCGGCACCGCTGCCACACCTTGAGCCGGTTGCGCGGTCGAAGCGCTGCGAACGGCGGCGCGCGGCCGGGTGACAATAGCCGGCGCCGGTTCGTAGCCGATCGGCATCGGGCTGGCGCGATAACCGCCCTCGTCGGGATAGATCGGCTCGCCGGTGCGCCCGAGCGCACCATCGGCAGGAGGCGGGTTGCCGTAAGGGTTCCAGACCGCGCCGTCGAAGGTGCCTGATATGGTATAGCCATAGACGATGCCGAGCAGCTGGCGCTCGCTGGCCCTCGCATCGCAAAGACGCAGGCGCAGCTGGATCATGCCGAAATTGCGCGCCTGGGTATTGGCAGCAGTACTCGAGCGGATCTGCTGCCAGGCATAGATGCAGGTGTCGCCGCCACGGCTGTGGCCGGAGGCGTAACCGAAGGGGCCATAGGCGTTCTGCAGGAAGGTCGCCGACGTCGCCATCGGCACGCCAGGGGCCGAACGAGCCACCTCTCGGGCAATGCCGCTCTCGTTGATCATGCTGAAGCCCGCATTGCCGGTGCCGGGATTAGCCCCGGAAGCGCCGAAGAACTGGACCTTCAGGAAATTCTGACCGGGCACGGAGGATGACGTAAACAGAGAGATCGTCTGCTCGACGCCGTTTCCACGCTTGCGCTCGACAACACTGACGATCGACGGACCGCCCGGCGGCGGCAGGACCAGCGCTTTTTCAGGCGCCACGGCTTCCGGCCCGGAAGGCTGGCGCACGCCGCCCGTCGATGTGCAGCCGGCCATCATGCCCGCTACGGCCACCAGCGATATCGTCTTCCGCAAGCGCATGTCTCGAGCCGCCGCAATCGCCTTTTCAGATATCCATTCGCAAACCGAAACGCGACGGACCTTCGAATCAACGACCACCCGGCCGTTCATCTGACATAAATCGCCAACATGGTTAACGAAGAGTAAAGAACCAGCTTCCTGATGTCGCTGGACGAATTCGCACTGAACGCTATTCGGACAACTCAACCGTATGATGCGGAAATTGATTTAGTAACAACTTAATTGCTCTGACTGCGCCTGTCTTCGGCTGGGGCGAAAAGCCCGTGGGGAACTATGCCGTATTGCCAGCGTTGCCCTGATGTCTCGGGTAGGAAAAGGAGAACATCCCATGCGCAAGACCATGCTGGCTGCGGCCGCCATACTGACCATCAGCTCTGCCGCCTTCGCGCAGAGCACCGTCATCGTCACAGATCCCGCACCGACCGGCTCCGTCGTATTGCCCGGCGAAGTGCGCACCTATGTGATGGAGCAAAACACACCGTCCGTCGTCTATGACGGCGATATCGTGGTCGGCACGACGCTGCCCGATACCGTCGAAGTGCACACCGTGCCTGACATGGACGGCTACGGCTATACCGTCGTCAATGAGCGGCGCGTGATCATCGAGCCCAAGACCCACCGCATCATCCAGGTCCTGGAATAACGCGATCGGGAATTGTGGACGTGCGGTCGTGTTCCGGCTTCACGTCCGCTCGTCTCCCACCCTCGCCGGTACATTCAAAAGTTCGCGGATCTTATGAGCGAGCTGCTCCAGGCTGAAGGGCTTGGCGAGCAGGGAAACGCCGTGATCGAGCACACCATTGTGGACGATGGCATTGCGGGTGTAACCCGTGGTGTAGAGGATCCGGATCGTCGGCCATTTTTCCTGGACGATATCGGCAAGCTGGCGTCCGCTCATCTGCGGCATGACGATATCGGTGAAGATCAAGTCGACTGCCGGATTCTCTTCGAGGAGCAGAAGCGCCTCTATGCCGCTTGCCGCCTGCAATACGGTGTAACCGAGTTCATGCAGGCTTTCGGCCGTCATGGTGCGGACATGCTCATCATCTTCCACCACCAGGATCGTATCATTGACGCTGCCCTGAGGTATCGGCTGGGTGCCAGCTGCGCCCGAGCGTGCGTCAGCTACGCCGACATGACGGGGAAGATAGATCTTCACCGTCGTGCCCCTGTCGATCTCTGAATAGATCTTGATGTGGCCGCCGCTCTGCTTGATGTAGCCGTAAACCTGGCTGAGGCCGAGGCCGGTGCCTTTGCCCGGTCCCTTGGTCGTATAGAAGGGGTCGAAGGCGCGATCGATCACGTCCGGCGACATGCCAGTGCCAGTGTCAGTGATGCTGACCATCACATATTGGCCTGCCTCGACCTCCGAATGCATGCGCGAATATCGCTCGTCGAGTTCGGTATTGGCGGTCTCGATCGTCAGATTTCCGCCGCCCGGCATAGCGTCGCGGGCGTTGACGGCGAGGTTCAGGATGGCATTCTCGAACTGGCTCAAATCGGCAAAGCTCGGCCACAGACCGCCGGCAAGCACGGTCTCGATCCGGATCTGCTCGCCGAGCGTGCGCCGCAATAGCTCTGACATGCCGCCGACCAGCTTGTTAAGGTCGATCACCTCCGGGGCGAGCGGCTGTTGGCGCGAGAAAGCGAGAAGACGCGCGGTCAGCACCGCCGCCCTTTGCGCGCCGTCTTTGGCATTTTGGATGGAGTATAGCAGGCGGGGATCCTCGCTGCCGCTCAGGCGCCGCTGGGCGAGGTCGAGGTTGCCGATGATGATCGCCAACATGTTGTTGAAGTCATGAGCGACGCCGCCGGTCAGCTGGCCGATCGTCTCCATTTTCTGCAACTGGCGGACCTGCGCTTGAGCGGCGGCATTCTCTTCCATCTCGTGCCTGAGCTCGGAAGTGCGCTGCACCATCGTCTCTTCGAGGCGCGTGTTGAAGCTGTTGAGCTCGCTGCGAAGGCGGCTCTGCCGCTCATGCGCGATTATGATCATCTCCATCAGGCCGACGATGATTGCGGCATTGATGAGATATGTGGAAAGACCGACCCATTGGCCGGCGCTGACCGGCCAGAAGATGTTGTGCGGCTCGACGAAAAACTGCTGAACGATGAAAGCGGCAAGAATGGCGGCGACGAGGCCCGGCCCGGCCCCGCCTATGAAACTCGCGAGCAATATCGCCGGAAGGAAGCTGAGGAAGGGAAATCCGGAGAGAGTGTCGCTGGCGGCAAGTCTCAGAAGAAAGGTCAGGCCAACGAAGGCAACAGCCAGCGGATAGGTAAAACCCGGCCTGTGACGCAGCCAATCCGTGGCACTCAGCAAATCCATTCGACACCCCTTCTTACAGCGCCGCGCGTTTTTTTCAGACGCACAAAGGACGCTGTAACACTTTGGATTGCTGCATAATTTTACCCGTAGATCGATTCCGATTTAAGGAATTATGCAGTCGCCGTTGCGGAGACGGCATCCCAGCTTTTGCACATCAATTTTCACCGGGCAATATGCTGTTTCTTGCAGTACCGGGCACGACGTCTTGACGAGCCGTGCAAGCAGTCCACATAAATCTCCATGCCCGGCAAGGGGAAATGGGTGGACGGGATCATGAAAGACATATTCATCGTCGAAGACGACGTGCTGATTGCCATGCTGCTCGAGGACATGCTTGCCGATCTGGGTTACCGGGTCTGCGCCAGCGCGCCTGATCTGGCACGGGCGCTGGCAACCGCCAGGGATACGGAGTTCGACGCTGCCATACTCGACGTCTCACTTGCCGGGCAAAGTTCGCTGCCGGTCGCAAAGCTGCTCGACGAACGTGGCAAACCCTATCTCTACGCGACGGGATACGGGACTGCACCCGATGGCAGCAGCCCAAGCACGTTGCCCGTGCTGCAAAAACCCTTCCAACTTAGCGAACTCGAACAGGCGATGAAGCGGCTTACCGAAGCCTGAGTTCCCTGTTACAGCGCCGCGCGTCTTTTCAGACGCGCAAAGGACGCTGTAACACTTTCAATCCTCAAATCGTGCTTTCCGAAAATCGATTCCGATTTCGGGCCGATGCGCTAGCGCACCTGATCGAGCAGACGCTTGCATTCCAGGAGGTCGTAGAGCGCCTCCTGCAGCAGTGCCCTGTCTTCCTTGCCAACGCTCGACTTGCCGATCGAGACTTCCTGCTCATCGTCTCCAGCGACGAAATTGAAGAACCGGCGGGTGATCGGCGGCTTGGCCCGGCCGACAATCTGGTCTTCGTCGGCCATGCCGACGCGCGGTTCCCCGGCACCCGTGTCCTGCACGCCCGACGCAAGCGCCTCGACGCTGGCAAGGTCGCCATGACCGACTGATATGACGAACTTGTTGCCGTTAGTCTTCAGAAGCTTCTGCACACCCTTGATCGTATAGCCGTGATCATAGAGCAAATGCCGGATGCCCTTGAGGAGATCCACATCCTCCGGCCGGTAGTAGCGACGGCCACCGCCGCGCTTCATCGGCTTTATCTGGGGAAAACGCGTCTCCCAGAAGCGCAGCACATGCTGCGGCAGATCAAGATCGTCTGCGACTTCGCTGATGGTGCGAAAGGCATCGGGGCTCTTGTCCAACGTCATACTGCTACGCGACCTCGCGGCTCGATCCAACGGCGACTCATCATATTTCAACGGTTTGGCGCCGACAATTCAAGTCATGTCTCGACGTTGCGCACAAGGATGGACAGTGCGAGAGAGAAAAAAACGTCGTTCCGAAACGGGATGCCGATGTCAGGGAGCCGGATTCAGCGGCTTCAGCTTGATCTTGCGAGCGACATGCGCCTTGAGGATGCGCGTCTTCAGCACGTTCGACGCCTTGAAGGTCATGACTCGGCGGGGGGAAATCGGAACCTCCTCGCCGGTCTTCGGATTGCGGCCGATTCGCTCGTTCTTGTCGCGCACCTGGAAGGTGGCAAAGGAGGAAAGCTTGACGGTTTCACCACGCACGATGGCGTTGCAGATCTCGTCGATGACGGTTTCCACAAGTTCGGCAGATTCGGTCCGGGACAGCCCAACCTTTCGGAAAACGGATTCCGCCAGGTCTGCTCGCGTCACTGTTTTTCCGGTCATGGTTTCCCCGCCCATACAAAATATTTTGTGAAATCGCACGAAGAGTATTTGTCTTGCGCCTTACGGTCAAGCTCTTGTTCGCCGCCAGTTTTTTAGGATTCGTGCCTACCAGCGCAGCAGAACCGCACCCCAGGTAAAGCCGCCGCCCATCGCTTCGAGCATCACCAGGTCGCCCTTCTTGATGCGGCCGTCGCCGGCAGCGGTCGCAAGTGCCAACGGGATCGAGGCGGCCGACGTATTGCCGTGCAGGTCGACGGTGATGACCACCTTCGCGGCATCGATGTTCAGCTTCTTCGCCGAACCGTCGATGATGCGGCGATTGGCCTGATGCGGCACCAGCCAGTCGAGGTCATCGGCGGTGGTGCCGGTCGAATCGAATGCCGCCTGGATGACGTCGGTGATCATGCCGACGGCATATTTGAAGACTTCGCGGCCTTCCATGCGCAGCTTGCCGACAGTGCCCGTCGTCGACGGTCCGCCATCGACATAGAGCTTTTCCTTGTGCGAGCCGTCGGAACGCAGGTGTGCGGTCAGCACGCCGCGATCGGCAACGGTGCCCTCGCCTTCAGTCGCTTCGAGTATGATCGCGCCCGCGCCGTCGCCGAAAAGCACGCAGGTGGTGCGGTCGTTCCAGTCGAGAATGCGCGAAAAAGTTTCGGCGCCGATGACGAGAACGCGCTTGGCAAGCCCGCCGCGGATATAGGCATCCGCTGTGGTAACCGCATAAACGAAACCGCTGCAGACGGCCTGGACGTCGAAGGCGAAGCCATGGCTCATGCCGAGGCGGTTCTGGATGTTGACCGACGTTGCCGGAAACGTGTTGTCCGGCGTCGAGGTGGCGCAGATGACGAGATCGATATCGGCAGGCGTCAGGCCGCCATTGGCAAGGGCTGCGCGTGCGGCGGCCTCGCCGAGCGACGCCGTCGTTTCGTCATCACCGGCGACATAACGCTGGCGGATGCCGGTGCGCTGGACGATCCATTCGTCCGATGTGTCGACGATGGCCTCCATGTCACGATTGGTCATCACGCGCTTCGGAAGCGCGGCTCCGAACCCGCGAACCACTGAACGGATCATCTTTGATTGAACCCCATCGCTCATGCCGCTTCCGGGCCCATCGGGGGCAGCCGCTTGGCATGATATTTCTTAAGATCGTTTTCTATTTTCTGATTGAGGCCGTTCTTGGCCATGTCGTAGCCGACTTCGATGGCGGCGGCGATGCCTTCGGCGTTCGCCCCGCCATGGCTCTTGATGACGATGCCGTTCAGGCCGAGAAACACGCCGCCATTGACCTTGCTCGGATCGAGCTTCTCGCGAAGCATGTCGAAGGCGCTTTTGGCGAACAGGTAGCCGATGCGGGCCAGCAGCGTGCGCGACATGGCGGCACGCAGATATTCGCCGATCTGCTTGGCGGTGCCTTCGGCGGTCTTCAGGGCGATATTGCCGGAAAATCCTTCGGTGACGACGACGTCGACCGTGCCCTTGCCAAGGTCGTTGCCCTCGACGAAGCCGGAATATTCGAGCGAATCGATGTTCGCCTCGCGCAACAGCCGGCCGGCTTCCTTGACCTCTTCCTGGCCCTTCATCTCCTCGACGCCGACATTCAGAAGTCCGACCGTCGGACGTTCGACCTCGAAAAGCGCGCGCGCCATGGCGCCGCCCATCAGGGCGAAATCCATCAACTGCTGCGCGTCGGCGCCGATCGTCGCGCCAACATCGAGCACGATGCTCTCACCCTTCAGCGTCGGCCAGATCGCGGCGATCGCCGGACGCTCGATATTGGCCATGGTGCGCAGACAGAATTTCGCCATCGCCATCAGTGCGCCGGTGTTGCCGGCCGAGACCGCGACATCGGCGTCACCCGTCTTCACCGCCTCGATCGAGCGCCACATGGTGGAGATATAGCGGCCTCGGCGCAGCGCCTGGCTCGGCTTCTCATCCATGGCGACGGCAAGCTCGCAATCGTGAAAGAGCGATTTTTCCTTGAGTTTCGGAAACTTGGCGAGAACCGGATCGCACTGTTCCTTGAGACCATAGAGAACGAAGGAAATATCCGGATGCCGATCCAACGCCTTGGCGGCGCCGGGGATGACAACTTGGGGACCAAAGTCGCCACCCATGAGGTCGAGAGATATTCTGATCACGCGTCCCTGATCCTTCTTTTCGCCGAGGGCGAAATTTCGGCCAAAATACCGGTTTTGGCGTCGCTTACAACTGAATTGTGTCAAATGCCAGAGGAGCTTCAGTCCTTTTTCCAGTCCTTGAGGGCTGCGAAAGCCGAGGGCTTTTTGTCGTCCTCGCCGCTATCCTCGATATGGCCGTCGAACTCAATGCCCTCCTTGCGCGGATAGGGATCGATCGCGAGAGCGGCGAATTCGGCAACCACCTCGCCGGCGTCGATCGTATCGCCGACAAAGGTCTCAGGCAGATCAGGACCGTCGGGATCGAGCAGCATCTCGCCGGCGTCATTGCCGGCCTGGCGGGCAAGCTTGGAACCCTCCGGCACGAAGATCTGCTCGAAGCTCTCGTCGATGGCGGATTCGACCGGTTCCAGCGTCACGACGCAGGACTGCACGATTTTCGCCTGCACGCGGCCCTTGATGCGCACGCCGTCGCGCTTCCAGCGGGCAATCTGCAGATCGGCGCTGAGATCGTCGACGGAGACGACGTTCCAGGTCTCGGCAAGCGCCTTCAGTTCGCTGGTGTCGGCCTCGACATGGACCTCGACGGGGTTGGCCGAGATGTGGCCGACCTTGACTTGATAGGAGAAGGGAACATCGTCCCGAGCGTTCTTCATCGTTTCCTCCTTCAAGCGACCGGTGGGCAGGCGACCGGCGGGAGCGTTACCGAACCGGTGGTGATCACCTCTTCGGGGACGGCGGACAGATGCGATTCTGCGGCCATCATCCATCCGGCGAGGCCGGTCATATCGGCAGGCGCCGAGGTTTCGGGGTAGATATTGCGCTGAAGAGCGGCAGCGAGCGCTTCGGCATCGCCTGTGTCCATCGCCTTCGAATAGGCTTCAAGCCGGCCGTAAAACATGCCGGCGAGCTTCTTCATGCGCTTCGGTACGCTGTTGTCGCCGATGCCGAGCTCGCGGATCGAATAGTCGATATCCTGGAAGAAAGCGTCGACGATCTCCTGGGCGATCTCCTGGCCACTGGTGGCGGAAGCACGTGTGCGGCGAAAAAACAGAATCATGGCAACCGACAGCATCTCGAAACGGCCCATGACCGTATCCGGCACATTGAGCCGCTCATAGATCTCCGGCATGCGCGCGGCCGCCGTCAGGGCCGCATATTGCCTGTCGACGATCGCCTGATTGTTGTTTTTCTTGCGGAAGAGCCCGAAGATCATTGTTTTTTCCGGAAATGCCTCATTCTTCATGCCGGCTGGCGTCTGGCCTTGTTGCATGATTTCGAAAGCTGGTTTACCGAAGCAGGCGCGAATTGCAATGCCGATCATGGCCTGTTTCGGGACGACGCCTTCGATGCGTCAGCGAAGCGAATTCGGGAAATTCGACCCGGAATGGCCACAATGGTTTTGCAGGAGGAAAGCGTGCAAGGCCCCAAATGGCTGCTATCGACACTCAAGGGAGTAGATGTCGTTGAATAAACGGTATTTCAAGTCTGACGTGAAATTCTTCAGCAGCGCGGCCATTGCCTTCATAATCGCCTCCACCACCGCTCTTTCCGGTTGCCAGACCAGCACCGTGCTCAACGGCGGCTACGTCGCCGACCAGCAGTCGCTGAACCTCGTTCCGGAAGGCTCCAGCCGCGAGCAGGTGCTGCTTTCGCTCGGCACCCCGTCGACGACGGCGACCTTCGACGGCGAAGTCTTCTATTACATCTCGCAGCGGCGCACGCGTGCGGTCGCCTTCCAGAAGCTGAAGGTCGTCGATCAGAGCGTTCTGGCGATCTATTTCGACAAGGACGGCGTCGTCAGCCGCCGCGCCAACTATGCGCTGCAGGACGGCAAGGTGTTCGACACGATCGGACGCGTCACGCCGACCGGCGGCAAGGAACTCACCTTCCTGCAACAGATGCTTTCCGGCGGCAGCGCCGCCAGTGCTGCCCGCAGCCTGTTCGGCGGTGGGGCCGGCGGCACGCCGCAGAACCCAAGCAGCCTGCGCTGATCGGACACGCCTGATACGAAAACCCGCCGGATCGCTCCGGCGGGTTTTTTAATGGTCGCGGCGCCAGCTTGAAGTGTGCCAAGCCGGCGCCGTTGTTTATCCGGCGAGAACGGCGAGCAGCAGCAGCGCGACGATGTTGGTGATCTTGATCGCCGGGTTGACGGCAGGGCCGGCGGTATCCTTGTAAGGATCGCCGACGGTATCGCCGGTGACGGAGGCCTTGTGCGCATCCGAACCCTTCATATGACGGACGCCGTCCTTATCGACGAAACCGTCTTCGAAGCTCTTCTTGGCATTGTCCCAGGCGCCGCCGCCTGATGTCATCGAGATGGCGACGAAGAGGCCGTTGATGATGACGCCGAGCAGCGATGCGCCGAGGGCGGCAAAGGCGGAGGCCTTGGAACCGGAGATGAGAAGCACGCCGAAATAAACGACGATAGGCGCCAGCACCGGCAGCAGCGACGGCACGATCATCTCGCGGATAGCG
This sequence comes from Rhizobium leguminosarum, assembly GCF_002953715.1. Lineage (GTDB taxonomy): Bacteria > Pseudomonadota > Alphaproteobacteria > Rhizobiales > Rhizobiaceae > Rhizobium > Rhizobium leguminosarum_V. Next base: position 1,280,087 of record NZ_CP025012.1, on the reverse strand, counting down.
GCCTTGGTCAGAAGGTCGACCGCCCTGCCGTAATCCGGCTTTTCCGTGCCCTGCATGATGCCGGGCTTTTCCTTGAACTGACGGCGCACTTCCTCGACGATCGCGCCGGCGGCACGGCCGACGGCGGTCATCGCGATGCCACCGAAGAGGTAGGGAATGAGACCTCCGAAGATCAATCCCGCCACCACGTAAGGGTTGGAAAGATCAAAGGAGATTTCGCCGATGCCGGCGAAATAAGGGAACTTATCGCCATTCGCCGCAAAATATTTGAGGTCGTAGGAGTAGGCTGCGAAGAGAACCAGGGCGCCGAGACCGGCGGAGCCGATGGCATAACCCTTGGTGACGGCCTTGGTCGTATTGCCGACGGCATCGAGCGCATCGGTGGATTTGCGCACCTCCGGCGGCAGGTGCGCCATTTCGGCGATGCCGCCGGCATTGTCCGTCACCGGTCCGAACGCGTCGAGTGCGACGATCATTCCGGCGATGCCGAGCATCGCCGTGACCGCAATGCCGGTGCCGAACAGGCCGCCGAGCTGGTAGGTGGCGAGAATGCCGCCAACGATGACGATCGCCGGCAGTGCCGTCGATTCCAGTGAGACGGCCAGGCCCTGGATGACGTTGGTGCCGTGACCGGTGACCGAGGCCTGGGCGATCGAGACAACCGGACGCTTGCCCGTGCCGGTATAATATTCGGTGATCACCACGATCAGCGCAGTGACGACGAGGCCGACGATACCGCAGAAGAAGAGGTGCGCGCCCGAAATATCGGCGCCTCCGACGGAGCCGATCGATCCCCAGCCAATGGTGAGCGAGGTGGCAGCACCAAGGCCGACGATCGACAGCAGGCCGGTAACGATGAGGCCTTTGTAGAGAGCCCCCATGATCGAGCCATTCGAGCCGAGCTTGACGAAGAAGGTGCCGATGATCGAGGTGATGATGCAGGCACCGCAGATCGCCAGCGGATAGACCATCGCAGACTGGAGGATCGGCGCGCCGGCAAAGAAGATCGCGGCAAGAACCATGGTGGCGACGACAGAGACCGCATAGGTCTCGAAAAGGTCGGCGGCCATGCCGGCGCAGTCGCCGACATTGTCGCCGACGTTATCGGCGATTGTTGCCGGGTTGCGCGGATCGTCTTCGGGAATGCCGGCTTCCACCTTGCCCACGAGATCGCCGCCGACATCGGCACCCTTGGTGAAGATGCCGCCGCCCAGACGGGCGAAGATCGAGATCAGCGAAGCGCCGAAGCCGAGCGCCACCAGCGCATCGATGACTTCGCGCGAGCCGCTCTCATGGCCGAGCCCGACGGTCAAGACCGTATAGTAGATGGAGACGCCGAGCAGCGCCAGGCCAGCCACCAGCATGCCGGTGATCGCACCCGACTTGAAGGCGATGTCGAGGCCGGCGGAAAGGCTGACGGAAGCGGCCTGGGCGGTGCGCACATTGGCGCGGACGGAGACGTGCATGCCGATGAAACCGGCAGCACCGGAAAGCACGGCGCCGATCAGGAAGCCGATCGCGGCCTCGGCGGAAAGAAGCAGCCAGGCTAAAATGAAAACAACAACGCCGACGATGGCAATGGTTTTGTACTGGCGCGTCAGATAGGCTTGAGCGCCTTCGCGGATATAGCCCGCGATCTCCTGCATGCGGCTATTGCCCTGATCGGCGGCAAGCACCGACCGGGTTGCCCAGGCGGCATAAACCACCGAGAGCAGACCGCATGCGATTACGCATAAAAGAATCGTCATTTCGCTCTTTCCTCCCAAAGGCCGGAGATCACTCCTTCTCCGGCAGATACGCCGCCGAATCGCCTTCCTCTCCACAGAAATGCCACAGCTAAGCGTTGCGGAGATTGCGTGGTCGATCACGTGGCGTCAAGACCGCAACGGGCGAAAACCATTGCAGTGCGAAGAAAGAAGCGGGGGGATTATTTGGCGGCTAAAGACTTATTTCTTCGCTTCGCCGCGGACCTGCTTTGCGATGCGGTCGAGCACGGCGTTGACGAGCTTCGGCTCGTCGTCATCGAAGAAGGCCTGGGCGATCTCAACATATTCGGTGACGATGACCGCCACCGGAACGTCCTTGCGATCGGTGATCTCGAAGACGCCGGCGCGCAGGATGGCGCGCACGGTGCTGTCGAGGCGCGACAAGGCCCAATCATCCTGCAGGGCTGCGGCAATCAGCGGATCGAGGCGGACCTGATCGCGCACGACGCCGGAGACGATGGAACGGAACCAGGCGGCATCGGCCTTCAGATAGGTCGCGCCGTCGAGTTCCTGGCCAAGACGGTGCGCCTCGTATTCGGCGACGATTTCCAGAACACCGGTGCCGCCGACATCCATCTGATAAAGTGCCTGAACGGCAGCAAGACGGGCAGCGCCCCGCTGGTTTGCAGTCTTGACCGGCCGTTCCGTCTTGTCGTCGTTCATTCGTTATGCACCCAGTTTCTGCTTCAGCTCGATCATGGTCAGAGCTGCACGAGCGGCAAATCCGCCCTTGTCCTTATCCGAGCGGCGCGCGCGCGCCCATGCCTGTTCGTCGTTTTCGACGGTCAGGATGCCGTTGCCGATGGCAAGGGACTCGCTGACCGCGAGATCCATCAAGGCGCGCGAGGATTCATTCGACACGATATCGAAGTGATAGGTCTCGCCGCGAATGACCATGCCGAGGGCGACATAGCCGTCATAATGCGTTCCGCCATTGTCGTCTCCATCGAGCGACATGGCAATCGCCGCTGGAATTTCCAGTGCGCCGGGAACGGTGACGACCTCGAAGGTGGCGCCGGCCTCTGTCAATGCAAAGGTCGCGCCTTCGAGCAGGGCGTCGGCCATGTCGTCGTAGAAGCGGGCCTCAACGATCAAAATATGGGGAGCGGTCTCTCTCGGCATGGTTCACCTTCGGTTGGCGGGACATTTTCCCACTCGGCAGCCCGCGGTCAAAACATGCCTTCGTCCGAATGGCAAGCAATTTCGCCCGATGCCGCAATACGAAAGAGGAAATATCTGCAAGGGGATAGCAGCACCACAGATGCACAGCTGGGCAGGCCTCCAAAACCGACTTTCCGCGATGCCTCGAAAGCGGCAATTCGAAGGCAGTTTTCATGAACAATTCTTAACATATTTTCAGTGGCTTAACCCATTGAATCGCGGAACGGAGAGCGCCAATTCCATGTCGTGACGAAGACGATCCCCTGCAACGACAGTCGACCGTCAAAGCAGATGAAAGGATACCATCATGAACCGCGTTGTCACCATCACTATCGCTGCAGCCCTCTCCTCCATGGCCTTCGCCGGCGTCAGCCGGGCCGACAGCCTTGAGATGAACACCCCTAAAGGCATCGAGCAGACGCTCAGGAACTTCCAGGGCAATGATTTTAATGTCCAGGAGGTTTACAACTGGCGCAACTTCGACGACGAGACGAGCGGTCCACACTCGGCACCGCAACGCTCCGGCGAGGCTATTCGCGGCATTCAGGCATCGATCGACGCCAACAGGTCGCTTGCCCACCGCCTCAACAATGAGGGTGTCAATATTCGCAATGTCGTCAATGCCGAGCAGGCAGCCGACGGAAGCGTGACCTTCTACATTCGTTAACGGCTTCAGCGCATACCCCCGAAAATCGGATCGATTTTCGGGGGTATGCTTGGATTGAAAGTGAAAGAGCGTCCTTGGCGCGTCCTGTCGGGCGCGCGGCGCTCAAAGCATGGGCGGCGGTCTCCTCTCCGCCCATGCTGGAGATTTTCCAGATAAAGCCCATATAAAACGTTGAATTTTCCGGCGCGATGATGGTTTCTTCTCCTGCAACAGGAGGACACCATGGCGACGGAACCGAAAGCGGTGATCAACACCGCCGATCTCAAGCTCGACCACTGGAAACAGGGCGAGTTCTACGAAAGCACCGACACCTCGTTCGGCGCGCTTCTTGGCCTTGCCGGCCTCGGCGTCAGCTACAATGAGGTACCGCCCGGCAAATCGGGCTGCCCCTTCCACAACCACCATGTCGAAGACGAACTCTTCTATGTGATCGCGGGCGCCGGCGAATACCGCTTCGGCGACGCGCGCCATGCGATCAAGGCGGGCGACGTGCTCGGCGCGCCGGCCGGCGGGCCCGAAACGGCGCACCAGATCATCAACACCGGCACGGCCACACTCGTCTATCTCGGCATTTCGACGATGGCGAAGACGGAGATCGTCGAATATCCCGATTCCGGAAAGTTTCTTGCCAAGACGAACTGGGCCAAGACGAACAGAGACAATGCAGAAACCAAGCGCTTCCGTCATATCGGACGGCCGGAAGGCGATCTCGACTATTGGGACGGCGAGCCCGGCGCCTGAGGACGTGTTTTTTTCACAAGGACCCGATGTGACCGACATTCCAATCCTCGAAACGGCGCGGCTGACGCTTCGCCCTCACCGCCTCGACGATTTCGACGCGCATGCGGCGCTATGGGCGGATGAGGACGTCGTGCGCTTCATCACCGGCGTGCCGTCAACACGCGAGCAGAGCTGGAGCCGCATGCTGCGCCTTGCCGGCATGTGGCATCATATGGGCTTCGGTTTTCTGGCGATCGTCGAAAAGGAGAGCGGCCGGTTCGTCGGCGAAGCGGGCTTCCTGGAAGCCCGGCGCGAGATGGAACCCTCGATCGAGGGGACGATGGAGGTCGGCTGGGCGCTGATGCCCTCGGCGCACGGCCGCGGTTATGCCACCGAGGCGCTGACCGTCCTGATCGGCTGGGCGGAAACGCATTTTCCCGAAAAACAAATGAGCTGCATCATCAGCCCCGAGAACCAGGCCTCGCTGCGGGTCGCAGCCAAGCTCGGCTTCCGCGAGACGGCGCGCACGCAGTACAACGGCGAGATCATTCAGTTTTCGCGTTAGGGAATTCCACCAAGCGGGCAATATAGCGCGCGCCATTGCGGGCTTGCTGACATTTGCCGATATCGCCAACAGCAAGTTTAAGCAAAAGGATATCGACAACCTGAGCTTGCGGCACCCGACGTCATCCCCGGATGGGTCCGGACTTCGCACCTGCTACGCGCAAGGAACGCGCTTTAGAGTCGCTGACAAGAGGCAGAAACGCTTGGAATACTGACGTCCGCCACCTTGACACAACTAAGCATTGACGGGCGAGCCGCGTGGTAATTGCAGCCGGCAGAAACTCCCCATCCATAAGAGGCTGATCACAAATATGACCATTTTCATTGTTTGCCACAAGGATTTGCCGAGCTACCCTCCTCCCGAGGGCGCGAAAATCATATGGCTCAATTCTAAACCTCCTTTGGAAAACCAGGGAATGGATGTCATTGCCGGCTATGATTTTTTCAGCGAGCCGGAGGAGCTTCACGCGAAATTGTCAGGATCGCTGGGAACGATCGTAATCGCGAAAGTCGTTTCCGAAGAAATATCGAAGCCCCGCAACATTACTATCTGGCAGTATCGTAAATTTTTAACACGACTAAAAATCGGAACACCTAATCCCGAATATCCTGGGATGAATACAACGACTTCAGAAGAAGTAGGAATCACAAAACCGGAGAATCCGGCATTTTTTACAGAAAATTTCTTCCTACCTCGGCCGTTAAATCTACATAACATATCTCAACACTATGCACGCTTCCACAATATTGTTGATTTCCTGAGATATACAGCGTTTTCAATCGAAGCAAACACTTTAACGCAAGCCGAAGCTTTGCATTTTTTTAATTCCAGCACTTTCGTTCCTGGAGGCATTGAACTCGGCACGTATCCGACGGACTGGTGGCTCGATACTTTTGTGCGCCTTGTGGCGCCGTCTTTTGAATTTGCGAAACGATATCAACCGTTTCAAGCCGAAGACCCCGTGCAGAAACGTGCGATCTCATTTTGCCAAGAGCGTCTGGGAAGCTATCTTCTAATCAAACGGATAGCCGAACTCTATGGCAATACCCTACCTGGGTCCTTGTTCGGAGAAATAGCTACTGTATCGAATGATGGGATCTATAGAAGCGGCGTATAAACCGAGGCGGCCCAATTCCAAACGTAACATCGCAACTCTTTGCGATACTGGCAGCAGAAGCGGCGCCGCGAACAAAGCTGGCTGAAGAAAACTGACCACGGATCTCCCGCAATCCCTCCAGGCTGACCAGCGAAAGTCCTGCAAACAGTGTGGCGCAAGCTTCACGTCCAATAGTCGGCACCAAACAAGTTCGAATTGCCGTTCTGCGGATCGCCCATGCAGACGGCAGCCCTTCGCGAAGGACAATACCTTGACGATCAATCAGCCCGTTTCTACTTTGCCGGCCGGTCTTCCTGATCTGGCGCTTCTCACGGAGAAGGCTGCCGGCACGGGATCCGTCATCATCTATCAGCCTTATCTCGATCCTTCACAGCGCAGCCAGCTCGACGCGGCTGCCGTGCCGCTCGATATCTCGTTCAACACGCAGGCTGAGACTCGCGAGTACGAGCTCTTCCGCATCCTGCATGCGCATCACGAGGCGATCGGCCTCGGTGACGACGTGTTTTGGGGGCTGCTCTCCAGCAAATTCGAGATGAAGTCGGTGACGAGCTTTCCGTCTTTTGTCACGGAGGCGGAAAAGGCCAGGGCAGAAGGTGCGGACGCCTATCTTTACAACCCGCTGATCGGCCACGCGGCGATCTACAGCAACGTTTGGGAACATTCGCTGCTTGGCGGTCACCCCGGCATGGAGCCGATCTTTCTACATATCCAGGAGCTGGGCTATCCGATCGCGCCGCCGCAGGACAAGACTGCCTTCATGTTCTGCAACTATTTCTGCGGCAACCGGAAATTCTGGTCCGGGTATTTCGCATTTTGCGAACGCATTCTCGAATCGCTGGAAAACCAAGCGCGCGCCGGCACGGCGGCGGGCGCCGCCTATGCCGGTTCGGCTCATTATTCACGCGATGCCAACGCGAAGATGCGCCCCTTCGTGATCGAGCGTCTGCTCGGGCTCTATGTCCAGCAGGCTGCTGCCGCAGGATTGAAGATCGCCGCCTTCGTGCCGACGCCTGCCGATTTCGAGTGGAAGTTCGGCGTCCGTCTCGGCCGGATGCTGCATGGTCTCTTCGCCGCCAAGGAGGCCTTTCTTCGGAGCCCCGAGCAGGCCCTCTTGACCTCCTGGCAGGAGGGCCGTCAACCACTGATCAAGCAGCCGCACCTTATCTGGGGCGCCGATGACCCGCCGGCCTGGATGCCGCGCGGCCAGTTCACTGGTGGCCGCGACCTGATGCGTGCCTATGCTCCGCAGGCTTCCGGCGCCTCCCCGGCGCCGCAGCAAGCTGTGCGTACCGAGATACCCGCCGCCCAAAAGATCGAGCAGCCGCTTCGCGACACCTTGCAGCCCTTTGCCGGCGGATGGCAGGCCCATAAGGATCGCCATTGCATCTGGATCGTGACGCCTGCCAATTACAACCACAGCCACGCCTTCGACGAGGTTGCGCTCGGTCTGCAGGGAGCCTTCCATGAACTGGGCGGCTCTGCACCGATCGTCAGAGACATGAACGAGTTCGCCGGCCGTGCGCCGATCATCTATGGCGGCAATCTTCTCCCCGCCGAAATCGTCAGCCATCTGCCGAAGGACAGCGTCATCATCAATCTCGAGCAGGTGTCCGAAGAAAGTACCTGGATCAACTCGCGCTATACGTCGATCCTGAGGGCAATGCCGGTGCTCGACTACAGCCCGCGCAACCGAGAAAACCTTGCTGCCAAGGGTATCGATCACGCCGGCGTGCTCGAAATCGGCTATAGCCGCTGCCTCAGCCAGATACAGCATGCCGCCGTCAAAGACATCGACGTGCTCTTCTACGGCTCGATGAACGAACGCCGCCACCATATCCTGAAGACGCTGAAGGACGGCGGGCTCAAGGTCGCGCACCTCTTCAACATCTATGGCGCGGAACGCGACGCAGCAATTGCCCGCGCCAAGATCGTGATCAACATCCATCATTATGCGAGCGGCGTCTTCGAGATCGTGCGCATTTCCTATCTGCTTGCCAATCGCGTTTGCGTGCTGAGCGAAGGCGACATCCGCGATCCAGACCTTCAGCCCTTCATCGGCGGCTTGGCAATTGAGCCCTATGACGACATGATCGAGCGCTGCTACAAGCTGATCGCAGATGCCGACGAGCGCGATGCCATCGCCGCGAAGGGCCTTGCGGCCATGCAGAGCCGCTCGCAGGCCGACATGCTGATGAGCGTCATGAGGGCGGGCGCTTGATGAAGGCCGCAGAAAAGGCAAGTCATGCGTATTGAGACCACGGCCATCGAGGGCATCGTTGCGATCACGCCGCCACGCTTCGGCGATCACCGCGGCTATTTCTCCGAGGTATTTAAGGATGCCTGGTTCCGGGAAAATGTGGCCGACGTCACGTTCATCCAGGACAATGAATCGCTTTCGGCGCAGACCGGCACCGTCCGGGGACTGCATTTCCAGATACCACCCTTCGCACAGGGCAAGCTGGTGCGCTGCCTTGCCGGCCGGATCATGGATTTCGTTGTCGATATTCGCGAGGGATCGCCGAGCTTCGGCAAATGGCTCTCTCAGGAACTCTCGCCGGAAAATGGAATGCAGCTCTGGGTACCGGCCGGTTTCGCACACGGATTCGCAACGCTCGAGCCGAACAGCGTCATCAGCTACAAGGTAACCGCACCCTACAGCCCGCAGCATGATCGGGGCATCGCGTGGAACGATCCGGCGATCGGTATCCGCTGGCCCTTCTATGAGAGAGACATGGTATTGTCCGACAAGGACAAGACACTGCCGCGGCTCGCCGATCTGCCAGGCCATTTTTCCTATTCGGCACAGCAACCCAAGGATTGATCCACGATGCGCATACTGGTCACGGGCGGAGCGGGCTTCATCGGATCGGCATTGGTGCGCCATCTCGTCAGCGAGATCGGCGCCGAGGTGCTGAATGTCGACGCGCTGACCTATGCCGGCAATCTGGCATCGCTGAAATCCGTCGAATCGGCGCCGAACTATCAATTCCTGCGCGCCGACATCTGCGACCGCGCCATGATGCAGGAAGCATTCGCGTCCTTCCGCCCTGATATCGTCATGCATCTCGCGGCCGAGAGCCATGTCGACCGCTCGATCTCGGGCGCGGCCGATTTCATTCAGACCAACATCGTCGGCACATTCAGCCTGCTGGATGCCGCACGGCACTATTGGGATGAGCTTGACGCTCGCCGCAAGAGCGCCTTCCGCTTTCTGCATGTCTCGACGGACGAGGTCTACGGCTCGCTCGGCGACGAGGGCCTCTTCGAGGAGACGACGCCTTACGATCCGTCCTCGCCCTACTCCGCCTCCAAGGCGGCGAGCGACCATCTGGCGATCGCCTGGCACCGCACCTACGGCCTGCCCGTCGTCGTCTCCAATTGCTCCAACAACTACGGCCCGTTCCATTTTCCGGAAAAGCTCATTCCGCTGATGATCCTGAACGCACTGGAGGGCAAGCCTCTTCCCGTTTACGGCAATGGCGTGAATGTGCGCGACTGGCTCTATGTCGAAGACCACGCCCGCGCGCTCTTCACGATCGCTTCCCGGGGCCGGCTCGGCGAGAAATACAATGTGGGCGGCCGCAACGAGCGCAGGAACATCGATGTCGTTCATCGCATCTGCGCTATTCTCGACGGCGTCTACGATGCCAAGGGACCGCATGCGCGTCTGATCACCAACGTCACGGACCGCCCCGGACACGACGCACGCTATGCGATCGATGCCTCGAAACTCGAAAGCGAACTCGGCTGGAAGGCGCAAGAGACCTTCGAAACCGGCATCGAGAAGACCGTGCACTGGTACCTGGAAAACGAATGGTGGTGGAGGCCGCTGCGGGAAAACGTCTACTCCGGCGAACGCCTCGGCGTTTTCAAGGGACGATAAGCGATGCGCATTGCCGTCACCGGCAAACAGGGCCAGGTCGTTCAGTCGCTGCTCAGACGTGGCGCCGAAGCGGGCGTCGAAATCAGCGCGGTCGGGCGCCCGGAAATGGACCTTGCGGATCCTGCAAGCATCGCAGCCGCCTTCTCGGCTCTGCGCCCGGATGTGATCGTCTCGGCGGCTGCCTATACGGCGGTCGACAAGGCCGAGAGCGAAGCCGAGCTTGCTTTTTCCGTCAACGCGGCAGGCGCCGGGGCGGTTGCCGAGGCTGCCGCGCGGATCGGGGCTCCGGTCATCCACATTTCGACCGACTACGTCTTCAGCGGCGACAAGACCTCCGCCTATTCCGAAGAGGATGCAACGGCGCCGATCTCCGTCTACGGGCGTTCGAAGCTCGCGGGCGAGAAGGCCGTCGCAGCGGCGAACCCGAACCACGTCATCTTGCGCACCGCCTGGGTCTATTCGCCCTTTGGCACCAATTTCCTGAAAACGATGCTGCGACTTTCCGAGACGCGCGATCATCTTCGCGTTGTCGCCGATCAGACTGGATGCCCGACCTCGGCACTCGACATCGCCGACGCGATTCTTGCGATCGCAACCCGTATCGTAGCAGACCCTGCGCCATCGCTGCGCGGCACCTTTCACCTGACGGGCAGCGGCAAAGCAAGTTGGGCTGATTTCGCCGAAGAGATATTCGCGGAGCTTCATAAATCCGGCGGCAGAAACGTCGGCGTCGAGCGCATCCCGACGACCGACTATCCGACACCGGCCAAGCGTCCCGCCAATTCACGTCTCAACGGCGACAAGCTCGCCAGAACATATGGAATCCAGCTGCCGGAATGGAAGCAGTCTATGAAAATTGTCATGCAAGACCTTTTGAATAAAGGTCTTTAGGGAGAAGGGCATGAAGGGGATTATTCTCGCCGGCGGCACGGGCACGCGTCTGCATCCGATCACGCAGGCCGTCTCGAAACAGTTGATGCCGGTCTACGACAAGCCGATGATCTACTATCCGCTGACGACGCTCATGCTCGCCGGCATCAGGGAGTTGCTGATCATCACCACGCCTCACGACGTCGAAGCCTTCAAGCGCCTTCTCGGCGACGGCTCGCAATGGGGAATTTCGCTGACCTATGCCGTACAGCCGAGCCCGGACGGCCTCGCCCAGGCCTTCATCATCGGCGCCGACTTCTTGCACGGCGACAGCTCGGCACTCGTTCTCGGCGACAACATCTTCTACGGGCACGGACTGCCGGAAATCATGAAATCCGGCACGAGTCGGCGGGAAGGCGCGACGGTGTTCGCCTATCACGTCACCGATCCGGAACGCTATGGCGTTGTCGGCTTTGACGAAAAGATGAATGCGCTGTCGATCGAAGAGAAGCCGAAGAAGCCAAAATCGAATTGGGCGGTGACCGGCCTCTATTTCTACGACCAGCAGGTGGTCGATATCGCCGCCAACCTGAAGCCATCACCGCGCGGCGAACTGGAAATCACCGACGTCAACCGTACCTATCTCGAGCGCGGCCAGCTTTTCGTGGAGCTGATGGGCCGGGGCTATGCCTGGCTCGATACCGGCACGCCGGACAGCCTGCTCGATGCCGCAGGTTTCGTCAGCACGCTGGAGAAACGCCAGGGCTTCAAGATCGCCTGCCCCGAAGAAGTCGCCTGGCGCATGGGTTACATCTCGCAGGACGACCTCGCCAAGCTCGCAGAGAAGCTCGGCAAGAGCGCCTACGGCCAGTATCTGACGAAGCTGTCCCCGGATTGGTGAGCTATCTGGCCGACGCCGTGTCGCAGACGCGCAGTTGGATGCGTCGACGAGCGCCTGATGTTGTTCCGCGCCCAGCATGCCAGTCGTGGTGTGACCCTGGAAACCGTTACAGGTTTTTGATTCAGGTGCTCGGGAATTCCGCCAGCCGGGCGGCATAACGCGCCATGGTGTCGACTTCGAAATTGACGAAATCGCCGGCCTTGCGCTCGCCCCAGGTGGTGACCTCAAGCGTGTGGCGGATGAGCAGGACGTCGAAATCCGTACCGTCGACGGCATTGACCGTCAGCGAGGTGCCGTCGAGTGCAATCGAACCCTTGGGGGCGACGAATTTCGCCAGATGTTCGGGCGCGCGCAGGCGGTAGCGCGTGGCGTCGCCCTCTGCTGTCACCGAAAGGATTTCCGCCTTGCCGTCGACATGGCCGGAAACGATGTGGCCGCCGAGTTCATCGCCGATCTTGAGCGACCGTTCGAGATTGATGCGGCTGCCCTCCTGCCAGGTGCCGATCGTCGTCAGCCGCAGCGCCTCTTCCCAGGCCTCGACCTCGAACCAGCGGCCGTTGCTGCCCTCGGTCGGAAGTGCGGTGACAGTCAGGCAGATGCCGGCGTGAGAGATCGAGGCGCCCATATCGATGGTTGAGGGATCATAGGCGGTCGCGACCCGCAGCCGGATACCTTCCTTCAGCGGGGAAACGGATTCGACCGTGCCGATATCGGTGACTATTCCGGTGAACATCAAAGCCCTCTTTCGTATTCGTCCAGGCGATCGCCGCCGAACATCAGCGTGCCCCTATGGGCAAAACCCGATGGTATGTCGGTTGCATCGAGCGGGGATTCAATACCGCCATCACCGATCACAACAGGCGCCTGGTAAAGCTGGATGCGGTCGACGAGGCCAGCCTCGAGAAAAAGCCGCGCCGTCTTTGCACCACCCTCGACCAGAAGCGAGGAAATACCGCGCGTCGCGAGTGCCAGCAGCAGGACTTCCGGATGATAGGGATTGCAATGGACGACCTCGACGCCGGCGGCTTCGAGGGCTGCGCGGCGAGATTCCATCTCTGTGGATGCGATATCCCCCTCTGCCTGCGACAATGATCCTTCCTCACTCGCCACCACGATGACCGGCACCTCCCGCGCCGTCCCGACGAGCTTGCCGGCCAGCGGCAATGCCAGGGAAGGATCGAGGACGATGCGGGTCGGCGATTGCGATTCAAGACCTGGCGAACGCACAGTCAGCAGCGGATCATCCGCAACCGCGGTACCGATGCCGACCAGGATGGCATCGGTTTCGGCGCGCAGCGCCTGCACCTGGGCGCGGGCCTCCGGGCCTGTGATCGCCACCTGCCCTGCCCCGTAGCGGCCGATCATGCCATCGGCGGAAACGGCAAGTTTGAGAGTCACATAGGGCCGGTTCTTCGTCTGGCGGGTGAGATAGGCGGCAAGCGACTGCCGGCCCTCCGCCTCCAGCGCGCCGGCATCCACCTCTATGCCGGCTTCGCGCAGCATGGCGATGCCGCGGCCGGAGACCCGCGAATCGGGATCGGTGACGCTGATGACGACGCGAGCAACGCCATAGGCGATCAGCGCCTCGGCGCAGGGCGGCGTCTTGCCGTGATGCGAGCAGGGTTCGAGCGTCACATAAGCGGTGGCGCCGCGGGCGAACACGCCGGCTTCGGCGAGCGCCTGAGTCTCGGCATGCGGGCGGCCACCGAGCGCCGTCACCGCACGGCCGACGATGACGCCGTCCTTGACGATCAGACAGCCGACGGAAGGGTTGGTGGCGGTGCGGCCAAGATGCCAGCGCGACAGACGGATCGCCGCCGCCATGAAACGTTCGTCATGCGGCGTGATGCTCATGGCTCACCTGTCCAGCGGGTCGCGGGCGATCTTGGCGTTGATTTCGGAAATAACCTTCTCGAAATCCTCGGCAAGCGAAAAATCCCGATAGACCGAGGCGTAGCGCACGAAGCCGACATCATCGAGGCTCTTCATGGCTTCCAGCACCTGCAGGCCGATCTGCTCGGAGGAGATCTCGGTCTCGCCGGAGCTTTCAAGCCGGCGGACGATACCCGAGACGGCGCGCTCGATGCGGTCCCGCTCGACGGGGCGTTTGCGCAACGCCACCTCGAAGGAGCGGACCAGCTTGTCGCGGTCGAAGGGCACTTTGCGGCCGGTCTTCTTGATGACCATCAACTCGCGCAGTTGCACACGCTCGAACGTGGTGAAGCGGCCGCCGCAATCGGGACAGATACGCCGCCGGCGGATGGACGTGTTGTCCTCCGCCGGGCGCGAATCCTTGACCTGGGTATCTTCCGAACCGCAATAGGGGCAGCGCATCCCTACTCCTTATCCCAAGTAATCATACATGGGGAAGCGGTCGGTGAGGCTGACCACCTTGCCACGCACAGCGGCTTCGACGGCGGCGTTGCCTTCATCCGAATTGGCGACCTTCAGGCCGTCGAGGACCTCGACGATGAGATTGCCGATCTCGCGGAATTCGGCTTCCTTGAAGCCGCGGGTCGTGCCGGCCGGTGCGCCGAGGCGCACGCCCGAGGTGACGAAGGGCTTTTCCGGATCGAAGGGAATGCCGTTCTTGTTGCAGGTGACATAGGCGCGGCCGAGGGCTGCCTCGGCACGCTTGCCGGTGGCATTCTTCTTGCGCAGGTCGACCAGCATCAGGTGGTTGTCGGTGCCGCCGGAGACGACGTCGAGGCCGCCCGATATCAGCGTTTCGGCAAGCGCCTTGGCGTTCTTGACGACCTGGGCGGCGTAGTCCTTGAATTCCGGCTGCAGCGCCTCGCCGAAGGCGACAGCCTTGGCGGCGATGATGTGCATCAGCGGGCCACCCTGCAGACCCGGGAAGACGGCCGAGTTGAACTTCTTCGCCAGATCCTCGTCATTGGTGAGGATGACGCCGCCGCGTGGGCCGCGCAACGACTTGTGGGTCGTCGTCGTCGCGACATGGCAATGCGGGAATGGCGACGGATGAACGCCACCGGCAACGAGGCCGGCAATATGGGCCATGTCGACCATGAGGTAGGCGCCAACCGAATCGGCGATCTCGCGGAAGCGCTTCCAGTCCCAGATGCGGGAATAGGCAGTGCCGCCGGCGATGATGAGCTTCGGCTTGGTTTCCTTGGCCTTGCGCTCGACTTCATCCATGTCGAGCAGGTTGTCGCCTTCGCGCACGCCGTAAGAGACGACGTTGAACCACTTGCCGGACATGTTGACCGGCGAACCATGCGTGAGGTGGCCGCCCGAATTCAGGTCGAGACCCATGAAGGTGTCACCCGGCTGCAGCAGCGCCAGGAACACGGCCTGGTTCATCTGCGAACCGGAATTCGGCTGGACGTTGGCGAAATTGACGCCGAACAGCTTCTTGGCGCGCTCGATCGCCAGTTCCTCGGCGATATCGACGAACTGGCAGCCGCCGTAATAACGCTTGCCGGGATAACCCTCGGCATATTTGTTGGTCATGATGGAGCCCTGGGCTTCCAGCACGGCGCGGGAGACGATATTCTCAGAAGCGATCAGTTCGATCTCGTGCCGTTGGCGACCGAGTTCCTTTCCGATCGCGCTGAAAATGTCCGGATCGACGTCCGCAAGCGAGCGATTGAAGAAGGATTCGGTGGAAGCATTGGTCATGGGCGGGCTCCTCAACTGGAATGCGCTGAGGTATTAGCCTTCCGCCGTGGCGAGGGCAATACGAAGAACGACATTTGCTGAGCAAAGCGCGCGCTCACGCTCTTTTGCGGCCGCGCCGCGCCGATCTTTGGCGACCATATCGAGGAGCGTCTCCCCGGACAAAAAAAACCGCGCCGGAAAAGCGCGGTTTTCAAATTGCGATGCGGAGGTCGCCGCTTACTGGACCGGCTGTTCCATACCCGCCGTGGTGTCGAGCGCCAGCTCGGCATTGCCGTCCATCTGATAGATGTCGTCGCGGAACTGGACAATGCCGTCGGGCATGCCCCAGGCGGAGATGTAGACAAAATAGACCGGAACTTCCGTGGCGAGCTTGACCGGCGTGTTGACGCCGGTTGCGATCACCTGCTCCATCTGCTGGCGGTTCCAGCCGGGGGTCTCGCGCAACAGCCAGTTCGACAAGTCGCGGACGTTCTGAACGCGGACGCAGCCCGACGATTCAAAGCGCATCAGCTTGTTGAACAGGCCCTGCTGCGGCGTGTCGTGCATGTACTCGCCGTTCTTGTTGTAGAAGTTGATCTTCGTCGAGGCCATGGCGTTGGTCTTGCCGGGGTCCTGACGGAACATCAGGTTCGGCGCCTCGCCGTTCCAGTCGATGGTCTCGGGGGCGACTTCGTTGCCCTTGCCGTCGAGCAGACGAATGGCATTCTTTTCGAGATAGGTCGGATCCTTGCGCATCAGCGGCATGATGTCTTTTTCGACGATCGAGCGCGGCGCCGTCCAATAAGGATTGAGGATGACCTCGTAGATCTTCGAATTGACGAGATGCGTCGGGCGGCTCAAGCGGCCGACAACCGCGGTGTGACGTGTCGCGACACTGCCGTCTTCCACAGCCTCGACGTAAGCGGCCGGGATGTTGACCATCAGGTGACGGCGGCCCATGTCTTCGGGGAAGGTCTGCAGGCGGATGAGGTTGGTGTTCAGCTGCTGCAGGCGGACATCGGCAGGAATGTTCATCGCCTTCAGCGTGAATTCGCCGAGAACACCATCGGACGGCAGACCGTGGCGGGCCTGGAAGCGCTTGACGGCGCCATCGACATAGGAATCGAAGGCGTTGGACATGCCGGCTTCGCGCGGCAGATCGCCGGTGATCGCAAGGCGCTGGCGCAGCGCCTGGACGGAAGGAGAGCTGACGCCGAGCTGCAGGCGCTGGTCACCGGGATTGACCTCAGGCCAGCCGCCGGCTGCGGCGATCTGCTGATACTGCATGATCGCCTGTTGCGCGCTCGCAACCGACTGCGGGCCGAGGATCGGCGTGTTGGAAACCATGGCGGTCGCCGTGCGCGAAGCCGCCTTGGCGTCAAACTGGTCGTCCCAGTTGCCGCGGCGAGGCGCATTGATCAGCGTATCGAGCGCCGATTGCGCGAATGCCGGCGCGGCAATCGCGCTGGCGCCAACCGTTGCCGCGGACGCAAGGAAAGCGCGGCGCGAGAGAGCTTCAATTCCGTTTTTCTTCGACATAGTCCCAACCACTGACTGCGGCGATAAAGAGATGCCGCGGCTCTTTGCGATATCACTGCGCTTTAACGCAGATCCCAGTCCATTCGTTGTCCCGGCGCATCAAAAAATTCCGCTTGCCCCATCACAAGATTGCGATGCGACAGCCTGAGCATTCCTGATCGGTCCATTGAAAGCGCCGGTTGTTAAGTCTTCCGCTGCCACACCAATATGGCCAATTCGTGTTGCCGGGTGGGTAGAAGGACTGCCGGCTACCGGAAACACGACGCAACGAACCATATGACGGGTAAAGCGTGCCGGTTAATAACGGCTAAAAAACGGCTTGAATACCGGGCTTTGCGCTTGTCTGCCATGCGTTGCAAAGATGCCACGCGGATCAAACGGCAAATCGGACGTGCAGGGAACACGTCCGATTTTCTGCAACCCTGGAAGGAGGTCAGGAGTCTTAGAGGCGGTACAGGATCTGGTCGTTCCAGAAGCGGTCCAGACGCTGGAGCAGCTTGTTCATCTGCGTGAACTCATCGGTGCCGATGCCGCCGACCTTGTCGATCGAGGCGATGTGGCGTTCGTAGAGCTTGGCCACCGTTTCGGCGATGTCCTGGCCGGTTTCGGTCAGGCTGATTCGGACCGAGCGGCGGTCGATGCGGGAGCGCTGGTGGTTGATGAAGCCGAGATCGACCAGCTTCTTGACGTTGTAGGAAACGTTGGAGCCGAGATAGTAGCCACGCGAGCGCAGCTCGCCGGCGGTCAGCTCGGAATTGCCGATGTTGAAAAGGAGCAGCGCCTGGATGGCGTTGACATCGCTGCGACCCTGACGGTCGAACTCGTCCTTGATGACGTCGAGAAGACGACGGTGCAGACGTTCAACGAGATGAAGGGATTCCATGTAAAGATCACGGATGTCGTGGTCCTGCTGGTCACGGAAGGTCGATACCGCCTGCGGCTTAATTTTCGTGTTCATATTGACTGCCTCACTGTTTGTTTGGCGGTGTGTTTTCTTCCCGCCTTGAGTGAGACCCTATCGAATACATATAAAATTCGACTTAAACCGCAGGCTTAACGGAGCCTTACCGGTAACCCCACGTTGTCTCAGGGTAAATCAACACTTACCTGGCGGCGGTGCCGGCGCTTTTCCAGCCAGAGCAACAGGCGGAAAATCCAGTAGACGACGGCGACCATGAGATGCAGCAGGATGATCAGCTTGTTGGGGCCGAAAATATCCGGCAGCAGGCCATACATGAGGATCTGCCCGCCGGCGGCGAGCACCCAGATGACCGGCCCCCAGGAGACGGTGAGCCAGAGGCCGAGGGAGGCGACGGGGAAGAGTACGGCGAGGCTGGTGCTCGCCACCTTCCACGGCAGGCTCAAAAGATCGAAGCGACCGGCGCCGACCAGCGAATAGCCGACGAGCATCGCCCAATATTGCAGGCCGAACCAGAAGCAGGATACGGCAACCAGCCTCAGGAAGAGAATGAAGAGGATATCCGCCAGTGTGCGTTTCGGTATCGTCGGGGATTCGGTTTCCATAGCGCAGACATCGGTTTGGGGTTGCATCTTCACAAGGGCGCCCACGCGTCTGACACGACGCGCCAAGGACGCTCTATAACATTGAGTTAGCGCATAACCCGAAAATCCATTCCGATTTTCGGGTTATGCGCCAGAGGTTTTTCCGCCGCGGCCAATCGTCCGGTTTGGATTTTCCAGGCGCCATGATAATGAGCGCTCCGATAAATGGAATGGGCCAAGGACAGATATCATGCAGGACAGGACGCATCTCGTCGACGACATCACCGGTCATCGCCGCATGCGGCGCAACCGCAAGGCGGATTGGACACGCCGGCTGGTGCAGGAGAACCGGCTGACGGTCGATGATCTGATCTGGCCGATCTTCATCGTGCCGGGTTCCGGCATCATCGATCCAATCCCGGCCATGCCGGGTGTCAACCGCATGAGCATCGACAAGGCCGTCGAAGCCGCGCGCGAAGCGGCCGGCCTCGGCATTCCGGCGCTCGCCACCTTTCCGAACATCGAGATGGAACTGCGTGACGAGACCGGCTCAAACAGCCTCGAGGCCAACAACCTGATCAATCAGGCGACAGCGGCGATCAAGAAGGCGGTGCCTAATATCGGCGTCATTACCGACGTCGCGCTCGATCCCTTCACCAGCCACGGCCATGACGGCATCCTCAGAGGCAGCGAGATCGTCAACGACGAGACCGTCGACCAGGTGGCGCGCGCCGCCGTCATGCAGGCGGATGCCGGCGCCGACATCATCGCACCGTCGGAGATGATGGACGGGCGCATCGGTGCGATCCGCATGGCGCTCGATGCGGCCGGCCACCAGAACGTCGGCGTCATGAGCTATGCGACGAAATTCGCCTCCGCCTTCTACGGTCCCTATCGCGAGGCAATCTCGACGGGCGGGCTGCTGAAAGGCGACAAGAAGACCTATTATCTCGACCCCGCCAACGGCACCGAGGCGATCCGCGACGCGGCCCTCGACGTCGAGGAAGGCGCCGACATGCTGATGGTCAAGCCCGGCCTGCCCTACCTCGATATATGCTGGCGGATGAAGGAGGCCTTTGGCCTGCCGACCTTCGCTTACCAGGTTTCCGGCGAATATACGCAGATCAAGGCGGCGGCGATGAACGGCTGGATCGATGGCGAGCGGGCGATGCTCGAAACGCTGCTGTCGTTCAAGCGGGCGGGATGCGACGGTGTCCTCACCTATTTCGCGGTCGAAGTGGCGAAAATCCTCGCAAAGCGGTGACTGCATAATTCCTTAAATCGGAATCGATTTAAGGATAAAATTATGCAGCGATTCAAAGTGCTACAGCGTCCTTTGCGCATCTCAAAAGACGCGCGGCGCTGTAGTGCATGATGCCGAAAAATGTCCGCGGTTTTCGGACGACATCATGCTCCATTTCTTTGATTTAGATGCGGATGGTTTTAGGCCGATCCGGCCTAAAACCATCCGCATCCGGGGCAGATTATTGCATTTTGCCCTGCCGATACCATATCAGCGGCATCGCTTTTCCTGAGGAGATTGAGATGAGCTACAACCCCAATCCGCTTTATGCCGCACCGGAGGACTGGCGCGCCTATAGCGGCGTGTTGAGCCGCCGGGTCTTCGCCTTCATTCTCGACTATGTCATCGTGGCGCTGCTGTGCATTCCCGCGGCGATCGTGCTGTTCTTCCTGTCGATCGTTACGCTGGGCCTCGGCTTCCTGCTCTACCCTGCCCTCTTCGTCATCGTCGCCGGCATTTACTTCGGCCTGACTGTTGGTGGGCCGAGCCAGGCCTCGCTCGGCATGCGCGCCATGGGAATCGCGATCGTGCGCGTCGATGGACGGCCGATGGATTTCATGACGGCGATCGTGCATCTGGCACTGTTCTGGATCCTCAACTCGGTGCTGACGCCGCTCATTCTGCTTGCCGGCCTGTTTATCGAACGCAGCCGTCTCGTCCACGACCTGCTGGTGGGCACGGCGACGGTGCGCACGGCCTGAGACCTTGGCTGAAACCCTAACTGCGATCCCGGGGCGGAGACGAAATAAAGTCTCCGCCTTCTCTTTGCCGACGGGCGCCGGCGCTCCATATTTAAAATCAGAAGACTGATATGAAGGGCGAAAAGCGCCCCCGCTGTTGACGTTTTTTATTCTTAGGTCATGCTGTCAGGAAACGGCACGGTCTCGACAAGGAAATTTCCGCGACAAATGAATACGCAGACGACGCCATCACCGCAGTTTTATCTGACGGCTCCGGCTGCGTGTCCGTACCTGCCGCATGAGATGGAACGCAAGGTGTTCACCCATCTGGTCGGCCCGCGCGCCGCCGAGATGAACGACATCCTGACGCAAGGCGGTTTCCGCCGCTCGCAGAACATCGCTTATCGCCCGGCCTGCGAATCCTGTCGCGCCTGCGTTTCCGTGCGAATTCTCGCCCAGGAATTCGAGCCGACGAAATCGATGAAACGGGTGCTTGCCGCCAATTCTGACGTCATCGCCACCGAATTCGCAGCCCAGCCTTCCAGCGAACAATATTCCCTCTTCCGACGCTATCTCGATTTTCGCCACCAGCAGGGCGGCATGTCCGACATGACCGTGCTCGACTATGCAATCATGGTGGAAGACACACATGTGAATACGAGAATCATCGAATATCGCCGGCGCGAGGAAGGCTCCGGACTGGAGCAGCGGCCAAAGGGCGAGCTGCTTGCCGCCGCCCTCACCGACACGATGAGCGACGGGCTGTCGATGGTCTATTCCTATTTCAATCCGGCGCTTGAACGGCGTTCGCTCGGCACTTTCATGATTCTCGACCATGTCAGGCGCACGAAAGCGTTGGGACTGCCGCATGTCTACCTCGGCTACTGGGTTCAAGGGTCGCGGAAAATGGACTACAAGACGCGTTTCCAGCCGCAGGAGCATCTGACCCCGCGCGGCTGGGAACGCTTCGATCCCTCGTCCATGCCTGAGAGCACCCACGACTGAATGTTCCCCACCGCTCTTTCCGGCCATCGGAAGGGCCTGCTGCTGACGGCGATCGGCGGGCTGGCGCTTTCCGTGGATATCCCGCTCATGAGACTCGCCGACGGCGAGCTGTGGTCGATCCTTGCGGCGAGAAGCATCGCGACCCTTGGCGTGACGCTTCTGGTCGCCACAGTGCTCAGGATCGCCAACGGGCGATGGCCAGTGCTCGTGCCGGGCTGGCCGGGCCTCGTCACCGGCCTGCTCTACGGGTTGACGACGGTGGTCTTCCTTCTTGCCGTTTTCAACACGTCGACGGCCAATGTCGTATTCATCGTCGCATTCAATCCGATGTTCGCCGCCCTTCTTTCGTGGATTTTCCTCAAGGAGCGGCCGGCGCTAGCAACGCTGATCGCCATGGCGGCGATGATCTTCGGCGTCGGTCTGATCGTGCGGGATGGGCTTTCGGGCGGCCATCTCTTCGGCGATATCATGGCGCTGCTGACCGCCTTCATCATTGCCGCCGCCATCACCTTCAGCCGCGCCTCGCGCCGGGAGATGGGCTTCGTCTCGCTGCTTTCGACGGTGCTGCCGGCGGCGGTCGGCCTGATCTCGGTCATGCCGGCAGGCGGTTTTTCGATCGAGCATCCCGCCTGGATCCTCTTCAACGGTGCGGTGATGATGCCGCTTGCCCTCTGGTGCCTGGCGACCGGACCGCGTTACCTCTCGGCGCCTGAAGTCGGCATGTTCTACCTGCTCGAAACCGTGCTCGCACCGATCTGGGTCTGGCTGATCTTTGCCGAAACGCCGACGAAGATGACACTGGTCGGCGGCGGCATCCTGGTGGCGGCGATCGCGGCGCATTCCGCCTGGATGGTGCGGAGGAAAAGCATCAGGCAAATGGCAGGCTAGGACGTTGTCGCCTGCTCGGCCTCATGTTATAACTCCGTTACCACACAGAGGATGAAGCGATGAACGTCACGATCCGCAAGATCGGCAATTCCGAGGGTATTATCATCCCTAAAGAGGTGCTGCAGCGGTTGGGCCTGAGCAGCGGCGACAGCCTCGAACTGCGAGAGATCGAGGGTAATATTCAGCTTGTACCGGAATCGGCGGATCTTGCCGAGCAAATGCGGGCGGCCCGCATCGGCATGGAAAAATATCGGGTGGCACTCCGCGAACTCGCGAAATGATACGGCTTAAGTGGCTGAGCCGCCAAGCGATTGAAAATATGCACGATGAGCAAATCGCTGAGCATGGCGGTCTGCCTGGCCTGCGGGATGCCAATGCATTGGAAACCAGCTTGGCACGGCCGCTTAACAAAGCTGCATACGGCGAGACCGACATCTTCGTACTCGCCGCAGCCTATCTCTATGCCATTGTTAGAAACCACCCATTCGTGGATGGAAACAAGCGTACCGGCTATCTCGCGGCGTTTACGTTTCTCTACATCAACCGCTATGTCATCAATGCCGACAACGCGCAGGTCATTGCATTTGTACTAGAGGTAGCCGCCGGCGAGATCGACGAAGAAGGCGCGACCCGCTTCCTTCGAGATTTCACCATACCGCTCAACCCGTAGCCTTAAACTGCTGCTGCTCCAGTTCTCTCCCAAGCCCTTCGACCACATGCGCCCAGCCTTGCCGGGTCTTTTCCTCGTGTTCGGCCCATTCGGCGCACATTTCGTGGGTCAGCGTCAGACGGCTGCCGCCGCCGAGAGGCTCGATGTTGATTTCGACGCGGTCGCAATTGTGGTCGTGCTCCTCGACGGAGAAACTGAAGACCATGCGCTGCGGGCGCTTCAGTTCCAGAAAGACGCCCTGGTGGAAGGCGTCGCCGGTCGGGCGGCGGTCGACGACGAAGAAACGGCCGCCGACATGCGGATCGATATCGGCGCGGATGACGTGACCGTCATCGGTCGCAAACAGGAAGCGGCGGGCGATTTCGGGGTTGAGCCAGGCGTCGTACACGACGGCGGGCGGCACCCTATAGGTCTGGCTGACATGCAGTTTGATGGTGCTGGCGGGCATCTGTTTTCCTCCGGTAATGGCGCGCACACTCCTCCCGTGCGCGGCCTGCGGCCATTCCGTCCGCCTCCGGAGCCGGCCTGCTCATATTTTTGCTAACAGGGTTGAGATAGAGGAATTGTCGCGCCCGCCAAGAGTCGGGCGCGGAATTTACTGCATCTAAGTTTTACAGCGTTCTTTGCGCGTCTGAAAAGACGCGCGGTGCTGACGTGCCTCAGCCGGCGAATTTGCCGCTGCGCGGGAAGCCCTTCGGCACGGTGCGGCCGGCGGTGGCGCGGTCGGCCAACCATTCGGCAAGTTCGTCCTTGTTCTTCGTGAAGGTGCGGCCGGCGCTGTCTTCCCAGACGAGGCCGTCTGATATCGAAAAGCAGCGGACGTCGGAAATGCCGCCATCCTTGTAACGCTGCAGACGCACACCCTTGCCGCGCGACATTTCCGGCACTTGCGCCAGCGGGAAGACCAGCAGCTTGCGGTTTTCGCCGACGACGGCGACATGGTCGCCAGCGACGGGCACGAGCAGCTGGGTTTCCTCGGGCAGCCCGACGTTCATGATCTGCTTGCCCTTGCGGGTATTGGCGACCAACTCGGCTTCGGGAACAACGAAACCATTGCCGGCTGTGGAGACAATCAGCTGCTTGCGCGCGGGATCATGGACAAAAGCGGTCAGCACCGCCTGGTCGTTATCCATATCGACCATGATGCGCAGCGGCTCGCCGTGACCGCGGCCGCCCGGCAGCTTGTCGCCGCCGAGCGTGAAGGCCTTGCCGCCTGTGGTGACGATCAGGATCTTGTCCGTCGTCTGCGCCGGGAAGGCGATCTTCAAGCCATCGCCTTCCTTGAAGGTCAGCGTCGCCGTATCGGCGATATGGCCCTTCAATGCGCGGATCCAGCCCTTTTCGGAAATGACGACGGTGATCGGTTCCTTCTCGATCATCGCCTGCTGGATTGCTTCCTCGTCGGTCTCAGGTGCGTCGGCAAACTGGGTACGGCGGCGGCCGACCTCGGTCGCCTTGGCGAATTTCTTCTTCACCTCACCGATCTCCCAGGCGACCGTCTGCCATTGCTTGTCGTCGGAGGAAAGCAACGCCTCGATCTCGCCCTTTTCCTTGGTGAGTTCGTCGAATTCCTTGCGGATCTCGAACTCTTCCAGCTTGCGCAAGGCGCGCAACCGCATATTGAGGATCGCCTCGACCTGATTGTCGGTGAGATCCCAGCGCGCCATCATGACCGGCTTCGGCTCGTCCTCCTCGCGGATGATGCGGATGACCTCATCGATGTTGAGGTAGGCGACCAGCAGGCCGCTGAGGATTTCGAGGCGCCTGTCGATTGCGGCCAGACGGAAGCGCGAGCGGCGCTGCAGAACTTCGCGGCGGTGGTCCAGCCACTCCCTCAGGACCTCGTTCAGCGCCATGACCCGCGGGATGCGGCCCATGGAGAGCACGTTCATGTTGAGTGGGAAGCGGCTTTCGAGCTCCGTCAGCTTGAACATCGATTCCATCAGGATCGTCGGATCGACGCTGCGGGTCTTCGGCACCAGCACGACACGGATGTCCTCGGCCGATTCGTCGCGGATATCTTCCAGCAGCGGCAGTTTGCGGGCGATCAGCAGCTCGGCGATCTTCTCGATCAGCCGCGATTTCTGCACCTGGAAGGGAATTTCGGTGATGACGATCTGGTAGCCGCCGCGGCCGAGATCTTCCGTCTGCCATTTCGCCCGCACGCGGAAACCGCCGCGGCCGGTGCGGTAGCTCTCGATGATGCTGTCGCGGCTGTCGATGATGATGCCGCCGGTGGGGAAATCCGGGCCGGGAATGAATTCGACCAGCTTTTCGACGGTCGCATCCGGATGCTTGATCAGATGCAGGGCAGCATCACAAAGCTCATGAGCATTGTGCGACGGGATCGAGGTCGCCATGCCGACGGCGATGCCGGAGGAGCCATTGGCGAGCAGGTTCGGGAAGGCGCCGGGAAGGACGACCGGCTCGGAATTCGATTCGTCGTAAGTGTCGCGGAAATCGACGGCATCCTGATCAATGCCTTCGAGCAGCAGTTCGGAGACCGCTGTCATCTTCGATTCGGTGTAACGCATGGCGGCGGGGCTGTCGCCGTCGATATTGCCGAAATTGCCCTGGCCGTTGACCAGCGTGTAGCGCTGAGAGAAATCCTGGGCGAGACGGGCAAGCGCGTCGTAGATCGACTGGTCGCCGTGCGGATGGTAGTTACCCATCACCTCGCCGACGATCTTGGCGCATTTCCTGAAGGCCGAGTTCGGCCTCAGCCCCATCTCGTTCATCGCATAGACGATGCGGCGATGGACGGGCTTCAGCCCGTCGCGCACGTCAGGCAGGGCGCGGTGCATAATTGTCGACAACGCATAGGCAAGGTAACGCTGCTCGAGCGCCGCCTTGAGGTCGACCGGTTGGATGTGATCGTCGTCTCCGCCGGAAGGCGGCAAAATCTCTTGTCCCATAGGTCCTGACTAGCTCAGAAGAGGCCGGCGGGCAAGGAATCCGGGCCATTACGGCTGTGGATGAAGTCTTGGGACTGACATCAAAGGATGAGACAAACGTTCCGCCGCAATTTGGACTTCGTTTGCCGTTCCTCTCAACAGAATTTTAGAGATCCGCAAATATAAAGCGGGCCTAATCCGTAGTAGCGTAACTGCAGATTTCCAACCGCCACCAGAGGAATCACCCCATGAACTTTTCCCGGACAACGCGGCTGATGCTGTCGGGCGCCGCTTTTTTCTCGCTCGCCGGTTCGGCTTTCGCCCTCGACGGCGCCGATCTGCTGAAGAAGCTCAATGCCGCCTATGCCGTACAGGGCGGAACGATTTCGGCTGACGCCGTCGATATCGACGGCACGACCGCGACGCTGAAGAATGTCACCGTCAAGTCGGCTGGCGGCGAAAGCCTGCCCATCGGCGAAGTCACACTTTCCGGCGTCGAAGAAGACGAGGATGGCGGCTATTACATCGAAGAAGCCGCATTCCCCGACATTAACAAGACGAAAGACGGCGTCACAGTAACGGCGCAGGAGCTGACGCTCGGCGGCATCTCGATCCCGGCAACGGCGGGCGGCGACACGCTCGATACGATGATGCTCTACGAAACCGCCCATACCGGCCCGCTGAAGGTCGTCAAGGACGGCGCCGAACTGTTCTCGCTGCTGCAAAGCGACGTCAATCTGACACTGCGCGAAGACGAATCCGGCTTCGATTTCGACGGCGCCTTCAAAAGCATGAAGGCCGATCTCAGCAAAGCCGAGGATCCGCAGAGCAAGGACGCGATCGAGAAGCTGGCCCTGCAACACATCCAGGGCGATATCACCATGAAGGGCGCCTGGGAACTTGCCCCCGGCACGATCGACATTTCGGAATTCGCCTTCGACTTCACCAACATCGGCAAGCTGAACCTTGGCTTCAAGATCTCGGGCTACACGATGGCCTTCGTGAAGTCGCTGCAGGATGCGATGAAGCAATCCGAAGCCAGTGCGAACAAGGAAGAATCGCAGCAGGCGCTCGGTCTTGCCATGCTCGGCCTGATGCAGCAGCTGTCCTTCGAGGCCGCGCAAGTGCGCTTTGAAGATGCCTCGATCACCAAGCGTGCGCTGGATTATGCCGGTTCGCAGCAGAACATGTCGGGCAAGCAGATGGCGGATTCGCTGAAGGCGATGACGCCGATCATGATGGCGCAGCTCAATATCCCGGAACTGCAGAACGCCGTTTCGGCAGCGGTCAACACCTTCCTCGACGACCCGAAGAGCCTGACCGTCAAGGCCGCTCCTGAAAAGCCGGTGCCGTTCCCGACGATCGTGGGCGCCGCCATGGGCGCTCCGAACACGCTGCCGCAGGTGCTTGGCGTCAAGGTTACCGCCAACGACTGATCGCTTCGATCTTGCGACGAAAGGCCCGGCAATCCAGTGTTGTCGGGCCTTTTCGTTTTCAGGCGCGATGACGGGCGACCTCGGCGATGGCGAGGACTGCGATATCAAGCAATTCCTCCAGCGATGCGCCGTCCCTCGCCTGCACCGACATGCCCTGGATGATGGCACCGAGGAACCGTGCCAGCGCGCGGGGGGTCGTCTCTGGCTTCATGTCGCCCTCGCGGATGCCACGCTCGATCCTCGCCGTGAAAGCGTCCAGCGACCGACGGCGCATCGCTGCGACATGGTCGGCGATCACCTCGTTCTCGCTGGCGCAGTTCAGCACAGCCGTCGAGATCATGCAGCCTTTCGGATGCTCCGGAGCCGAGAAAATCGCGGCCGAGCCCCGCAATATGCGCTCGAAGGCGGAGACGGTGTCGATCGGCTCGCCAAGCGCGGAAAACGTGTCGGAACCTAGCGCTCGGTATTGCTCCAGCGCCGCTCGATAGAGATCGGCCTTCGAGTTGAAGGCGGCATAGAGGCTTTGCGGCGTGATGCCCATGGCGGCAGTGAGATCGGCGATCGAGGCGCCCTCATATCCATGCGCCCAGAAGGTCTCGCGGGCAGCCGACAGCACTGTCTCGCGGTCGAAGGCCGGCGGACGGCCGCGGCGTCGGGCGGTAGAATTTTCCACGTCTCGGCTATTTTTCACAATGATCACTCTAGAAATTCGAAACGGCTTTCTATATTCAGGAACGGTCATTGTGATTATAGAAGGTTTAATCTGATGAGTCTTCCCCTCGAAATGGCCGATGCCGACCAGAATTCATCGCTTGCTGCAGCAGTCGATGCGGCAATCACAAGCGCGCTCGACGACAAACGGCTTGTGGGAACGGTGGTATTCGTCGCCCGCGACGGAGAGATCGCGCATCGCCGCTCCGCCGGCCTTGCCGACCGCGAAAGCGGTCTGGCGATGCGTGAGGACACCATCTTCAGGCTTGCTTCCATCACCAAGCCGATCGTCACCATCGCCGCGATGCGGCTCGTCGAGCAGGCAAGAATCGGGCTCGACGACCCGGTGACGAGATGGCTGCCGGACTTCCGGCCGAGGCTGCCCGACGGCGGCGAAGCAACCATTCGCATCCGCCACCTGCTGACCCATACATCCGGCCTCGGCTACAGCTTCTCCGAAGAGGACGGCGGTTCCTATGCCCGCGCCGGCGTTTCCGACGGCCTCGCCGAGCCCGGACTGCCGCTGGCCGAGAACCTGCGGCG
The DNA here is from genome assembly GCF_002953715.1 of Rhizobium leguminosarum. GTDB lineage: Bacteria > Pseudomonadota > Alphaproteobacteria > Rhizobiales > Rhizobiaceae > Rhizobium > Rhizobium leguminosarum_V. The sequence continues at coordinate 1,251,644 of NZ_CP025012.1, read as the reverse complement.
GATCGCCAGTGCACCACTGCGCTTCGCGCCGGGCAGCGACTGGCAATATTCCGTCGCCATGGATGTTCTGGGCGGCGTCATCGAGGCGGAAACGGGTGTGCCGCTGGGCGAGGCCGTCGCCGATCTGGTGACGAAACCGCTTGGCCTTGCCGATACCGCGTTTTCGGTTCGCGACCGCAGCCGGCTGGCAGCGACCTATATGAACGCTTCACCGGAACCCGCGCTGATGGGCGAGAATGCGGTGGTGATGTCGCTGATGGGTCCCATCCGCTTCGCGCCGAACCGCATCTTCGACCCCGCCTCCTATCATTCCGGCGGCGCCGGCATGGCGGGAACGGCGCGTGACGTGCTCGCCATACTCGATACCATCCGCAGAGGTGGCGCACCGCTGCTCTCGACCGAAACCGTAGGGATGATGATGACGGACCAGGCCGGCGGACACCGCCAGCAGCATGAACCAGGCTCCGGCTTTGGCTTCGGCTGGTCTGTTATCACCAATCCGGTCGAGGCAGACGTCCCCTTCCCCCAAGGCACGCTGAAATGGGGCGGCGTCTACGGACATAGCTGGTTCATCGACCCGGTCAACGGGTTGACCGTCGTTGCTCTGACCAACACGGCGCTGGAGGGCATGTGGGGCAAGTTCACGGTCGATCTTCGCGAGGCGATCTACGCGGCATTGTAAGCGATCGAACCAAACAAAAAGCCCGGCGAGTTGCCGGGCTTTTGCATTCGGGATCAGACGATCTCAGTCCTTCTTGACCGGCGGGATCGGCCGGATCGAGAGTTCGCGCAACTGGGTCGGGCTTGCCGGGCTCGGCGCGCCCATCAGCAGATCCTGGGCCTGCTGGTTCATCGGGAACAGCGAGATTTCGCGCAGGTTCTTCGCGCCGACGAGCAGCATGACGATGCGATCGATGCCGAAAGCAGCACCGCCATGCGGGGGCGCGCCGTACTGGAAGGCACGGTAGAGGCCGCCGAAACGATCCTCGACGTCCTGCTGGCTGAGGCCGACCTTCTCGAAGGCGGCGACCATGGTTTCCGGCGACTGGTTACGGATCGAGCCCGAGGCGATTTCGAAGCCGTTGCAGACGGCGTCATACTGGAACGCCTTGATGGTCAGCGGATCCTGGTTCTGAAGCGCGTCGAGGCCGCCCTGCGGCATGGAGAACGGGTTGTGCGCGAAATCGACCTTCTTTTCTTCCTCGCTCCATTCGAAGAACGGGAAGTCGACGATCCAGCAAAGTTCGAAACGGTCGCGATCGACAAGGTTCAGCTCTTCGCCGGCCTTGGTGCGGGCTTCACCGGCAAACTTGTAGAACTTGGCCGGATCGCCGGCAACGAAGAAGCAGGCGTCACCGTCATCGAGGCCGAGCTGGGTACGGATCGCGTCGGTGCGCTCCTCGCCGATGTTCTTTGCAAGCGGGCCGGCGCCCTCGAGCTTGTCACCTTCCTTGCGCCAGAAGATGTAGCCGAGGCCAGGCTGACCGGTCGACTGCGCCCAGGCATTCATGCGATCGCAGAACGCTCTGGAACCGCCGGTCTTGGCCGGAATAGCCCAGATCTCGACCTTCGGGTTAGAGGCGATCATGCCTGCGAAAACCTTGAAGCCGGAGCCGGCGAAATGTTCGGTGACCGCTTCCATGACGATGGGGTTACGCAGGTCCGGCTTGTCCGAACCATATTTGCGGATCGCCTCGTCATAGGGGATGCGCGGCCATTCCTTGGTGACCGGCTTGCCTTCGGCGAACTCTTCGAAAATGCCTGATATCAGCGGACCCATCGTGTCCCAGACATCTTCCTGGGTGACGAAGCTCATTTCGAGGTCGAGCTGGTAGAATTCGCCCGGCAGGCGATCGGCGCGCGGATCTTCATCGCGAAAGCACGGCGCGATCTGGAAGTAGCGGTCGAAACCGGCAACCATCAGAAGCTGCTTGTACTGCTGCGGCGCCTGCGGCAAGGCATAAAAGGTGCCGGGATGGATGCGGGAGGGCACGAGGAAGTCGCGTGCGCCTTCCGGCGAGGAGGCCGTCAGGATCGGCGTCGTATATTCGGTGAAGCCGACATTGCCCATTTCGCGGCGCATGGCCGAGATGACCTGAGTGCGCTTGACGATATTCCGGTGCAGCGTTTCGCGGCGAAGATCGAGGAAGCGATATTTGAGACGGACGTCCTCGGGATAGTCCGGCTCGCCGAAGACCGGCAGCGGCAATTCCTTGGCGGCGGAGAGGACTTCGATCTCCTGCGCGTAGAGTTCGATCTCGCCGGTTGCCATGGTCTTGTTGACGGTGTCTTCAGAGCGAGCCTTGACGAGGCCGTCGATGCGGATGACCCATTCGCCGCGGACGGTTTCCGCCATCTTGAAGGCCGGGCTGTCCGGATCGGCGACGACCTGGGTGATGCCGTAATGGTCGCGAAGGTCGATGAAGAGAACGCCGCCATGGTCGCGAACGCGGTGAACCCAGCCGGAGATACGGACGGTCGAGCCGACATCCGACTTGCGGAGGGCGGCGCATGTGTGGCTGCGATAGCGATGCATGATCTCAAATCCTGGCATGTGGCTTAAGACGGCAGCAAGGGTTCCAAGACCCTCAAGCGCCGACAAGAAAATCGGGCGGAAAAGCGCATGGACGCTCCGATTTGTCAAGGCTTGGCGCGCGCAACCGAGCGTTTGACACGCGTTTATGGAAAGGCTGCGACCGGTATGCTGCCGCAGTTTGGCCGCGCTTCCCGTATTGCTGAAGATGTCGGTCAACTTTAAAAGGATCGACATTCTCATCGTGGAGCATGCCGATGCCTCTCCTGACCCGCCGCAACCTCTTGAAGGCATCCGCTGTCGCGGGCGCCTATGGTGTCGGCATCGGCGTTGCCGGTAAATTCGGGCTTGCCGAGGCGGCTCCCGAGCCGCAGCTGCTGACGGCGGTGAAGACCGAAGCCATGCTGACCGAGGCGGGACCGACCAGGGATATCATGAGCTGGGGCCATGACGGCATGCCGCCGGTTTTGAGGATGACAAAGGGGCGACCCTATGCGGCGCGGCTGAAAAACGAGCTCGACGAGCCGACGACGATCCACTGGCACGGGCTTCGCATCGATAATCGCATGGACGGCGTGCCGTTCATGACGCAGCCCTACATCTATACCGGCGACAGCTTCGACTATGCCTTCACGCCGCCCGATGCCGGCACCTTCTGGTATCATCCGCATTGCAACACGCTGACGCAGATGGGCCACGGCATGACCGGCGTCATCGTCGTCGAGGACCCAGCCGATCCGGAGATCGATGCCGAGGTGGTGCTGAACCTGCGTGACTGGCGGCTCGGCGGCGACGGGCAATTCATCGCTCCCTTCCGGCCACGCGACGCGGCCAAGACCGGCACCTACGGCACGGTGCGCACCGCCAACTGGCACCAGGAACCGCGATATGATGCGCCGGCCGGCGGGCTGGTGCGGCTGCGCATCGCCGTAACCGACGTGACGCGGATCTTCTCGCTAAAGATGGAAGGCGCCGATGCGACCGTGATTGCGATCGACGGCAATCCGGTGCCGAAGCGTTTTTCCCTCGACCTCCTGCAGATCGGGCCGGGTCAACGGCTCGACCTTGCCGTGCGCATGCCGGATGGTGAAGGTGCGGTCGCGACGCTCGAGGATATCCGCGGCACCGCGCCGAAGACGATCGCCAGCCTGCGCGCGGTCGGATCATCACTGAAGCGCGATATCGGCGATCTCAGGCCGCTTGTCGACAATCCCGTCCCGAAGGCCGATCTTTCCGCCGCCGAGCAGATCCCGCTGATACTGAGCGCTACCGCCGAGAATGCCGCCGTCGAAAGCATCTGCGGCACGCTGGGCTACAGTTTCTGGGCAATCAACAAGGTGCCGTGGCCGGGCGATACGCCCGATCCGACGGCGCCGCTTGCGGAATTGAAGCTCGGCAAGAGCTATGTCTTCAATCTGGAAAATACCACGCCGCATGCCCATCCGATCCATCTGCATGGGATGAGCTTCACGGTGATCTCCTCCTCGACGCGGGAGGTGATGCCGCTGGTGTCCGATACCTATCTCATCCAGCCGGACGAGAAGGTGCAGCTTGCCTTCGTCGCCGACAATCCCGGCGACTGGCTGCTGCATTGCCATATCATCGAGCATCAGAAGACGGGGATGACGAGCTATCTCAGGGTAAGCTGAGGCAGTGCGCTTTCGTCGCGACTGCGGCTCCGCTTCGCGCCTGCGGTCGCGCCTTGCCTCAGTTTGGACGTGATTCTTAGCCAGCAATGCTCGAAGCGTATGCTGTTGTATTGACATATCGAACCGAAAGGAGAAGGAAGGTTTAACCGACCTTTTCCTTGCGAATGAAATGATATGATCGAAACCACCGCCGATTTGGCGGCCGCCTGCAAAGAGCTGGCCAAGTCCGACTTCATCACCATCGACACCGAATTCCTGCGCGAAACGACCTTCTGGCCGGAGCTCTGCCTGATCCAGATGGCAAGCCCGACGACCGAAGTTCTCGTCGATCCGCTGGCCAAGGGCATCGATCTCGCCCCCTTCTTCGAGCTGATGGCCGATCCGAAGGTGCTGAAGGTCTTTCATGCGGCGCGCCAGGACATCGAAATCATCTTCAATCGCGGCAATCTCATTCCGCATCCGATCTTTGACACGCAGGTCGCCGCCATGGTCTGCGGCTTCGGCGACAGCGTCTCCTATGACCAGTTGGTCAGCCGCATCAAGAACGTCCATATCGACAAATCGTCGCGCTTCACCGACTGGAGCCGCCGGCCGCTCTCGGACAAACAGCTGGATTATGCGCTGGCCGACGTCACCCACCTGCGCGACGTCTACCTGTCGCTGAAGGCGGAACTCGATCGCGAAGGCCGCAGCTCCTGGCTCTCCGAGGAAATGGACATTCTCGAGTCGCGCGAAACCTACGACATGCATCCCGACGATGCCTGGCAGCGGCTGAAGATGCGTCTGCGCAAGCCGCAGGAGCTGGCGATCCTGAAATATGTCGCCGCCTGGCGCGAACGCGAGGCGCGGGCCCGCAACGTGCCGCGGTCGCGGGTGCTGAAGGATGATGCGATCTACGAGATCGCCCAGCAACAGCCCAAGGATACCGAGGCGCTCGGCCGTCTGCGCACCATTCCAAAGGGTTGGGAGCGCTCGACTTCCGGCGCAGCAGTCATCGAAGCCGTCAACACGGCGCTCGCTCTTCCGAAGGCCGATATGCCGCATGCGCCACGCCAAGCGCAGGCGCCCGAAGGGGCCGCTGCTGCCGTCGAATTGTTGAAAGTGCTGCTGAAGCTGATTTCGGAAAAACACGGCGTGGCGCCGAAGGTGATCGCCAACAGCGAGGATCTCGACAGGATCGCCGCCGAAGGCGAAAAGGCCGAAGTCGCTGCCCTGCACGGCTGGCGGCGTGATCTTTTCGGCGAGCCGGCACTGCAGCTGATCCAGGGTCAGATCGCCCTGCGCTTCGTCGACCGGAAGGTCGAAACCGTCAGCCTCTGAGGCTGCTACTTAATTCCTTATATCGGCATCGATTTAAGGATAAAATTATGCAGCAATTCAAAGTGCTGCAGTGTGCTAGCGCATCTGAAAAGACACGCCAAGGATGCTGTGGTTTCGAATTCGCTTGACGGTTTTTTCCGGCCTGAAACAATGGTGGGAAGTAACATCACGGCGCAGAGGCGGCATGCGGGAAATATCTCCGACGCAGAATTGGATCCTGATCGCGATCGTCCTTGCGGCCAGCGGCGTCATCTATGATTCCATGTTCTATTCCAACCAGACGCCCGTCATCGGAGCGATCTTCGCGCTTTTCATCGGCATGCCGATCCTCGCCTTCGAGCGCAAGGTGCTGTTGCGCACGCTCTACAGGCGCATCCAGAAGCTGCCGACTTTCGCCTTCATCATCACCGAGCTGGTGATCTACGAGATCTTGATGAGCATCGGCTTTGCCTGCGCCGGCCTGCTGCTCTGGTCCGTCGGCATGCTGAAGCCGCCGTCGCTCCTCGATCTCGTCATCATGCCGTTCGAGGTCTTCCTCTATGCGCTGGCGGTCTGCGCGTTGATGATCTTCGTCTTGCGCGTGCGAGAGCTGCTCGGCCGCGACGTTTTCCTTAGCATGCTCGTCAGCCGCTACCGCAATCCGGTTAGGGAAGAACGTGTCTTCCTGTTCATCGATCTCGTCGATTCGACGGCCTTTGCCGAAAAGCACGGCGACCTCCGGGCGCAGCAGCTGCTGAGCTCGCTGTTTGCGACCTTTGCCGAGCCCGTCAGGCGCCACAAAGGCATGATCAACGACTATGTCGGCGATGCGGCGATCATCACCTGGCCGCTCGCCCGCGGTGTCAAGGATGCGCGTTGCGTGCGCTGCATCTTCGATATCCTCGCCGATATCGAAGCCAATGCCGCGGGCTGGCGGAAGAGTTACGGGCAGGTGCCGAAGCTGCGCGCCGCCCTTCACGGCGGCGAGATCATCACCGCCGAAATCGGCGTCGACCATCACAAGATCAGCTATTTCGGCGACACGGTGAACACCACGGCCCGATTGGAAACGCTCTGCCGCAGCCTGAACCGACCGGTGCTGATCTCCACCGAGCTTGCCAGGCGCATGAACTTTCCCGACGACATATCCTGCGAGGATCTCGGCACCCACGCCGTGAAGGGGCGCGGCCAGGCGCTCGGCGTCATGGCGCTTTCCTCGCGCGCGGTCACCGTACTGAAGACGCCGGCGGTCATTCTGCACGGCTGAGCAAGGGCTCTGCCGCATCGGCCCGAAAATCGGAATCGATTTTCGGAAAGCACGATGCGAGGATTGAAAGTGTTGCAGCGTCCTCTGCGCATCTGAGGAGACGCGCGGCGCTGCAAGTACGTCACCAAAGCTTCACCCAACCGTCAATTCGCTGACACGGAAGCCCTGCTAAGCGGAAGGCCTTTGCAATCCGTTCCACGGGGATATTATGAAGAACGTCCTTTTTGCTTCCGTATCGCTTTTCATCCTGCTCGCGACCTCCGCTTCGGCCGACCAGCAGTTCCCGGCCAAGCTCGCCGGCCAGGCGATCCTGCCTGCCAACACCATGGTTCCGGCACCGGCCGATACCCCCGAATTCCTCAAGCATTCCGGCAAGTTTACGACGCCGGACCGCAAGCGCACCGAAGCGCTCGGCACCGTTCCCGGTAAGGACGGCGCCCGTGTCACCGATCTGAAGCTTCCCTTCGACGGCCAGCCGATCCAGGGTTTCTCGGGCATCAAGACGATGACCGACGGCACCTTCTGGACGCTCTCCGACAACGGCTTCGGCTCGAAGTCGAACTCGTCGGACTCCATGCTTTTCCTGCACCAGATGAAGTTCGACTGGGCCGGCAACAAGGCTGAAGTCGTCAAGAACCTCTTCCTCTCCGATCCCAACAAGATCGCCCCGTTCCCGATCGTGCTTGAAGGCACCGACACGCGTTATCTCACCGGTGCCGACTTTGACATCGAATCGATCCAGCCGGTTGCCGACGGCTTCTGGCTCGGCGACGAATTCGGTCCCTACATTCTGAAGTTCGACACATCTGGCCGCCTCACCGACGTCATCCCGACGACGCTCGACGGCAAGCCGGTGCTTTCGCCCGACAATCCGCTTCTCTCGGTTCCGGCCAACCCGACCGCGAAGATGCCGGTCTTCAATCTGAAGCGCTCCGGCGGCTTCGAAGGCCTCGCCATGTCGAAGGACGGCGCCAAGCTCTACGGCCTGCTCGAAGGCGCCATCTACAAGGATGACGGCACGATGGAAACCATCGATGGCCACACCGCCATCCGGGTCATCGAATTCGACGTCGCCTCCAAGAAGTGGACCGGCCGCAGCTGGCTCTATCCGTTCGAAGACAAGGGTGTGTCGATCGGCGACTTCAACATGCTCGACGACACGACTGCTCTGGTTATCGAACGCGACAGCGGCGCCGGCACCAAGGACAAGGCCTGCGCCGACCCGAAGCAGCCGAAGCCGGATTGCTTCGAGGCCCCGGCCGAGCTGAAGCGCGTCTACAAGATCGAGTTCAACGATGCCAATGTCGGCAAGGCCGTCCGCAAGATCGGTTATATCGACCTCCTGAACATCCAGGACCCCGACAACAAGAAGAAGGCCGGCAGCAAGGACGGCGTCTACGACATGCCGTTCGTGACGATCGAAAACGTCGACCGCGTCGACGCCACGCACATCATCGTCGGCAACGACAACAACCTGCCCTTCTCGGCCGGCCGCGCCGTCGACAAGGCTGACAACAACGAGTTCAGCCTTCTCGAAGTCGGCGAGTTCCTGGACGCGAAGTAATTCGGAATTCTGATGTGAAATGCAGAGGGTGGCGCAAAGGCGCCGCCCTTTTGCTTTTTGGCTGCTTAGGTTGCGTGCCGTGGCACAGGCCTATTCGAACCGAAATGCCAACCGCTTGTTTGTCAGCCTCGACAGCTGCTGCAGGCGGCCGTCCAGGCGTTCGCCGGCAAAATCGCGATATTCGGGCGGCACGACGAATTCGAGGTCGAGGTCCGGGCTCGAGGATTTGCGGAAGGTCAGGTTCTTGACGATGCCGGGCATCGAGGCCGAGAAGAGGTAGACGACGCGCAGCATGCCGCCGAGCAGCTTGGCACGCTCGATGAGCTGGGGCGTGGCAATCTGCGCCAGCGGACCGGTGGCGCCGTCGTCATGCAGGCCTTCGAAACGGTAATAGTTGGAAAGCGCGATAAAGGCGCGGCCGGGATGACTGATGCCGACGAAGGAGGAGTGGGCGATGACGTTCAGCGCCTGCAGGCCGCGATAGTCAGGATGGGCGCGCCAGCTGATATCGGCAAGCAGACAGGCGGCCTGGCGGTAGCGACTTTCCTCTTCGGTTTCCTGGATGCCGAAGAGGGGCATCATGCGGCCGGTCCATTCCGCCAGCTCGCGGGCATGCTCTGGCGAACGGGCACGCAGGATCGCCAGTTCTCCGGCGGCGGCAAGCAGCGGATCGGCGCGACGCTCGGCCTCCGACAGCAGCGAATAGAGATATCCCTCGCGCACACCCTGCGCCGAAAAGGAAATCAGCGACGGCTTCATCGCACTCAGCACTTCCTTCATGGCGACGGCGCCGAATGGCAGCAGCGAACGGCGGTGCTTGGAAACGGCCTGCAGTGCCGGCTCCCTGGAGTCGCGCGCGGTCACCACCTGGTCGAGGAACTGCATCATTCCTTCGAACGACACCTCATAGCCCTGCATCATGTGCAGCGGATAGTGGGTGATTTCCATGTGCAGCTTGGCAATGTTTCGCCACGTGCCGCCGACAGCGTAGAAGGTACGCCCCTCGCCTTTCGACAGCAGCTTTGCCGTCTTCAACTGCTTGCGGGCAAAGGTCTGGGCCTTGGAGAGCGACCCGCCGGCATATTCCGACAGGCGCAGGCCGCCGAGCGGCAACGTGATGCCCTTGCCGAACTCCTTACCCTTGATATCGATCAGCTCCAGCGAGCCGCCGCCGAGGTCGCCGGCAATGCCGTCAGGATTGTAGAAACCGCTGATGATGCCGAGCGAGGCGAATTTCGCCTCCTCCTCACCCGAGAGCACGCGGACCTTGCGGTTAAGGATGGTTTCCGCCTGATGGATGAAATCAGGACCGTTGCTCGCCTCGCGCGCAGCCGCCGTCGCCAGCACATACATGGTGGCGGCGCGGGCCTGGTCGGACAAAGCCTTGAATCGGTGCAGCGCCGCCAGAGCCCGGCTGACGCTCTCTTCGTCCATTTTGCCGGTAAGAGCGACGCCCTTACCGAGGCCGCAGAGGACCTTTTCGTTGAACAGGACGGTTGGCGAACGGGACATGCCTTCGTAGACGACAAGACGAATCGAATTCGATCCAATATCGACGACGGAGACCGGGGCGATCCCCGGAAGGCGCCCCTGGGCTTCAGATTCAACCATTTAGGTCCAGTATTACTTGTTGTTGCGGCCTTCGAGCAGGCCGGCGATCAGCTTCGGCGCACTGGACTTCAGAGCTTCACCACGGCCTGACAGGCTCGGATTGGTCATGAAATACTGCTGCGCATTGAACGGTTCTTCGCCCCTGCGCACTTCCATGCGTCGCGACGTACCGTCGGGCAATATCTCGTAGCTTTGTTGATTGTCAATCACGTTGCCGAGCATAATCTGTGACAAGACCTGCTCGTGAACGGTCGGATTCGTCAGCGGAACCATGGTTTCGACGCGGCGATCGAGGTTTCTCGGCATCATGTCGGCCGAGCCGATGTAAACCAGCGCCTTGTCGGACGGCAGGCCGTGGCCGTTGCCGAAGCAGAAGATGCGGCTGTGCTCGAGGAAGCGGCCGACGATCGACTTGACGCGGATCTTTTCCGAAAGGCCGGGCACCTGCGGACGCAGGCAGCAGATGCCGCGCACGACGAGATCGATCTCGACGCCGGCATGGCTGGCGCGATAGAGCGCGTCGATGATGTCGGGGTCGACAAGCGAATTCATCTTCATCCAGATCGCGGCCGGGGCGCCGTTCCTGGCATGCTGAATCTCTTCCTCGATGTGACGCAGGATGCGCGGGCGCATCGTATAGGGCGAGATCGCGAGCTGCATGCCCTGTTCCGGCTCGCCATAGCCGGTGATGAAATTGAAGATGTTCGCCATGTCGTGGGCGATGACCGGATTGCAGGTGAAATAGGACAGGTCTGTATAGATCTTCGCCGTGATCGGGTGGTAGTTGCCCGTTCCGAGGTGGCAATAGGTTCGAAGCTTGCCTTCCTCGCGCCGAACGACCATCGACATCTTGGCGTGGGTCTTGAGCTCGATGAAGCCGAAGACGACCTGCACGCCGGCGCGCTCGAGATCGCGCGCCCAGCGGATGTTCGCCTCTTCGTCGAAGCGGGCCTTAAGCTCGACCAGCGCCGTCACCGACTTGCCGGCTTCGGCAGCGTCGATCAGCGCGCGAACGATCGGGCTGTCGTTGGAGGTGCGGTAAAGCGTCTGCTTTATCGCCAGGACGTCAGGATCGCGCGCAGCCTGGAGAAGAAACTGGACCACCACGTCGAAAGATTCGTAGGGGTGATGGACGACCATGTCCTTTTCGCGGATGGCGGCGAAGCAGTCGCCGGCATGTTCGCGGACACGCTCGGGAAATCGCGCATTGTAAGGGGCAAACCTGAGATCTTCGCGCGGCGCCTTGGTAATCTCGGACAGGGTGTTCAACGCCAGAAGGCCCGGCAGAACGGCGACGCGATTGTCAGGGATATTGAGCGCCTGAACGACGAACTGACGCAGCGAGGCAGGCATTTCCGAGTCGGTCTCGATGCGGATGACCTTACCGCGGCGGCGGCGCTTCAGCGCCGTTTCGAAGAAGCGGACGAGATCCTCGGCCTCTTCCTCGACTTCGATATCGCTGTCGCGGATGACGCGGAAGGTACCGGAGCCCTGCACCTCGTAACCCGGGTAGAGCCGGTGGATGAAGATGTTGGCGACATCTTCCAGCGTGATGTAGCGGATCGTGTTTCCATCATCCGGCAGGCGGACGAAGCGGTCGAGTGCCACCGGCAGGCGCAGCAGCGCCGTCATCGGCTCGCGGCCATTCTTGCTGACGAGCTGCAGACCGATCGAGAAGCCGAGATTCGGAATGAAGGGGAACGGATGGGCAGGATCGATCGACAACGGCGTCAGCACCGGGAAGATCGCCTGTTCGAATTCGGCGGCCAACCACTGGCGGTCGGCATCGCTCAAGGCGCCGGGGCGCACGATCAGGATGTCTTCCTTGGCGAGATATTGTTGCAGGACGGCGAGCGAGGCCTGCTGCTCCATCTGCAGATGATCGATCTCCTGCAGGATCGAATCGAGCTGCTCAGCCGGCGTCTTGCCGTCGGGACTGCGGATGGCGATGTTCTGGCGTACCTGGCCCTCGAGGCCGGCGACACGCACCATGAAGAATTCATCGAGGTTGGCGGCCGAGATCGACAGGAAGCGAACGCGCTCGAGCAGCGGATGCTCGGTATTCAAAGTTTCTTCCAGCACACGGCGGTTGAACTGCAGCCAGGAGAATTCTCGGTTGATGAAGCGCTCGGGGCTCTTGAGCAGCTCTTCCAGCGGGGGGTTGTTGTCGGCGATTTCCGGAGTGAGTTCCTGATGTTCTGCGACTGCACTATCCATGGTCCGCTTACCCCGTTTTCAATCGCCAAAGGCAATTATATCAGTTTGACGACGGAACTGTGACAGTCAATCGGCCGGTTCCGAATTTCCCAATTCATTCAATACTTCAGCAGCGAGAGACCGGGTGATTTTCGTGCCCCGCGACAGGGCCAGCCGGTCAAGCCTTTCTACGATCGTCTGGGCCGCGTTCAGCGACCGCTCCATCCGGTTCACGATATAGAGCACGAGTTTGTCATCTATATAAAGCTGCCGGTCGGCGAAGAGCTTGACGATCACCTGCGACAACAGCGCCTCATCGGGTTCGCCGATCTCCACGACGGTTGCCGCTTTCAGGCGCGAGCGCAGATCGGGCAGCAAAACCGGCCACGACATCGGCCAGAGGCGGCTGGTGATCAACAGGCTGGTGCCGTTTTCGCGCACGCTGTTGATGACATGGAAGAGCGCGTTGTCGTCGAAGCCGAGGCGGTCGGCATCCTCGAACAGCACCGGGCCGGCGGCGGCGGCAACCGCAGCGTCCGAGCCAAGCTCGGGATGGATGTCGACGGCGCCGCTCAATTCCCGCCAGATGCGGGCGAGATGCGATTTTCCCGAGCCGACGGGGCCGGCAAGCACGACGACCGGTGATGGCCATGCCGGCCAGGCATCGACGATCGAAACGGCGGCGGCAAGACGCTCCGAGATCAGGAGGTCGTCGCGCCCGCTTGCGGCATCGTGCGAAAAGACCAGCGGCAGCTGCTCTCCGGCCTTGCGCTTCGGATCAGCGTTTTTCACGTCATTCATTGGGAACTGATTTCGTCTTCCGGGCGCGGCCACTGAGCGACCCGCCAAAATAAAGATCGCTCTGAAGGTAGCGTGAAAGCGCGAAACGAACAAGGACGCCGACGGCGGCGGCGGCCGGCACCGCGACCAGAAGCCCGACGAAACCGAAGAGCGCGCCGAAGGCAAACAGCGCAAACATCAGCCAGACCGGATGCAGGCCGACACTGGAGCCGACGAGCTTCGGCTGCAGAATGTTGCCTTCCATGAACTGACCGCTGAAGAAGACGGCGAGCACCAGGCCGATCCAGGGATAATCGGGCCAGAATTGCACAAGCGCTACGCCGATGGCGAGCACGAGGCCGACCATCGAGCCGACATAGGGAATGAAGCTGATCATGCCGGCGAACAGGCCGATCAGCAGGCCGAAATTCAGCCCGACAAGAGAAAGGCCGACGGCATAGTAGATGCCGAGGATGAGGCAGAGCGAGCCCTGGCCGCGGATGAAACCGGCGATCGCCTGGTCGATCTCCTTGGCGATCTGGCGGACATCGCCGACATAGTCGCGCGGGATCCACTGGTCGACCTTGGCAACCATACGGTCCCAATCGAGCAGGATATAGAAGGCGACGACGGGGGTGACCACGAGCAGCGATATGACGTCGACGATCGCCTTGCCGGAATTCCAGATCTGCGCGAAGAGCCCGGTGAGGAAGCCCATGCCCTCCGACAGGATGCCGGACAGATTGTCCTTGATCGTGCCCATCTGGTTCTCGACCCAGTCCGGCAGCAGCGAATTCTGCGCCTGCGTGATGAACTGCTGTAATTGGCTGATATAACCCGGCAGACGCTGAGCGAAATCGTTGAACTGGCTGATGAGCACCGGAATGAGGATCATCAGCGCCAGCGTGAAGACGATGACGAAGGCGACGAGAATGCCGATGGTCGCCATCATGCGGCTCAGACCCAGGCGTTCCAGCCGGTCAGCCACCGGATCAAGGAAATAGGCAATCGCCATGCCGGCGATGAAGGGCAGCAGGATCGAGCTGAAGACATAAAGGAAGACGATGAAGAAGACGAGCACTACCAGCCAGAAGAAAATCTGACGCTTGAGACTGTTGCCGCTGACATGCTGTGGCATCGCTTCCCCGCTGATCACTCGCCGCCGCCAAACGCCGCATCCGAACCGGAGCGGCCATTCAGCACATAGGATGCAGGCGCAAAGATGGTCAACCCTGTCGCGCCAAATCCCCGAAAGGCTGGAGGAAGACGCGGGAAATTGGGGGCTTTTGCCATGCAACGCTTGCATAAAAGCCCCTGTCATGCAATTGCGACCGGCAGATGACGCGGCACGTTTGCCGCCTGAAATAGCCATCGGAGACCAGCATGAGCCAGTCTGGGAAAAACGGCCTGACATATAGCGATGCGGGCGTCGATATCGATGCCGGAAACCTCCTCGTCGAGAAGATCAAGCCGGCGGTGCGCTCGACGCGCCGTCCCGGCGCCGATGGCGAGATCGGCGGCTTCGGCGGGCTCTTCGACCTCAAGGCCGCAGGCTTTACCGATCCGGTTCTCGTCGCCGCCAATGATGGCGTCGGCACCAAGCTGAAGATCGCGATCGATGCCGACTATCACGACACCGTCGGCATCGACCTGGTCGCCATGTGCGTCAACGATCTCGTGGTGCAGGGCGCCGAGCCGCTGTTCTTCCTCGATTATTTCGCGACCGGCAAGCTCGACCCCGACCAGGGTGCGGCCATCGTCGGCGGCATTGCCGCCGGCTGCCGCGAGGCCGGCTGCGCGCTGATCGGCGGCGAGACGGCCGAGATGCCGGGCATGTATTCCTCCGGCGATTACGACCTCGCCGGCTTTGCCGTCGGTGCTGCCGAACGCGGCAAGCTCCTGCCATCAGGCGATATTGCCGAGGGTGATGTGATCCTCGGCCTTGCCTCCTCCGGCGTCCATTCCAACGGCTTTTCGCTGGTGCGCAAGATCGTGGAACTGTCCGGCCTCGACTGGAGCGCAGCCGCACCGTTTGCCGAAGGCCGGCTGCTCGGCGAAGCCCTGCTCGAGCCGACCCGCATCTATGTGAAGCCGCTTTTGAAGGCGATCCGCGAGACCGGCGCCATCAAGGCGCTGGCGCACATTACCGGCGGCGGTTTCCCGGAAAATATTCCGCGCGTCCTGCCGAAGCATCTGGCGGCCGAGATCGATCTTGCCGCCGTCAAGGTGCCGCCGGTGTTTTCATGGCTCGCCAAGACGGGCGGCGTCGAATCCAGGGAAATGCTGCGCACCTTCAACTGCGGTGTCGGCATGATCGCCGTCGTCGCCGGTGAGAACGTCGCGGCGGTTTCCGCGGCGCTCGAAGCCGAGGGCGAGACAGTTATCACGCTCGGCCGCATGATCGCCCGCGACGAAGGCGCTGCTGGCACGGTCTATAAGGGTACGCTTGCCATATGAGCTCGCCGCGCAAACGCGCCGTCGTCTTCATATCAGGCAGCGGCTCCAACATGATGGCGCTGGTTGCGGCGGCGAAGGCAGCCGACTACCCGGCCGAGATCGTCGGGGTGATCTCCGACAAGGCGGATGCCGGCGGGCTGGCCAAGGCGGCCGCCGAGGGTATTTCCACCTTCGCTTTTCCCCGCAAGGACTACGCCAGCAAGGATGCGCATGAGGCGGCGATCTTTTCGGCGCTCGACGAGCTAAAACCCGATATTCTCTGCCTGGCAGGCTACATGCGGCTGCTGACGGCAACTTTCATCCAGCGTTACCAAGGCCGGATGCTCAACATCCACCCTTCCCTGCTGCCGCTATTTCCGGGCCTGCATACCCATCAGCGGGCAATCGACGCCGGCATGCGGATCGCCGGCTGCACGGTGCATTTCGTCACCGAAGGCATGGATGAGGGGCCGGTGATCGGCCAGGCAGCCGTACCGGTTCTTTCCGGCGACACGGCCGAGAGCCTTGCCGCGCGCGTGCTCACCATCGAACACCAGATCTATCCGCAAGCCTTGCGGCTCTTCGCCGAAGGTCGTGTGACGATGGAAGGCGGCAAAGCCGTCGGCGCGGAGGCCGCGACCGCCGCACCCAAGGCTCAGCTGATTTCGCTGATCGGCGACCGCGCCTAAAGCGCATCGGATGGAAGCATGCGGCGCGCTTTAGGTCTTTGATTTATGCGTGTCGTTATCCCAAAACCGCTGCGCACTTTTGGGCGAGGTGCATTAAGCTGCCAAAGCCCTTAACGGATGCAGGGTGCCGTCGCTGTAGACGAAGCGGCCGGCGCGGAACGTGGCGCGGATGCGGTTGATATCGCCCGGCTCGACCACGACAAGATCTGCACGCTGGCCGATAGCGATCTCGCCACGATCCGACAGGCCGGCCGAACGGGCCGCATTGCCGGTCGCCATGGCAACGGCTGCCGGCAGGCCGCCTTCCACCATGTCGGCAAGCTTGAAAATGCCAGGCACGAAGGCAGCGGGATGATAATCGGCGGCGATGACGCTCAGCAGGCCGGCCCTTGCGGCATCCAGCGCGCTGAGATTGCCCGACATCGACTGGCCGCGCAGCGCGTTCGGCGCGCCCATCAGCGTCCAGAGACCGCGGCGGCGCGCCTCCTCGGCCGCAGGCGCGGTGACCGGAAACTCGCTGATGGTGACGCCAAGATCGTGCATCTCGGCGACTTTTTCGACGCTGTCATCGTCATGCGAGGCAAGCGACAGCTTGTGCTTCAGCGACAGCGCGACGATCTCCTTCAGCTTGGCCTCGATGTCAGGATTGTTGCGTATGGCGATGCGCTTGGCGACGATCTCCGCCGCCATGTCCTCGGAGATGGCGCGGCGCTCGGAGATGCTGAGGATGTAGCTCTGCAGGTTGTTGTACTGGCCTTGGCCCGGCGTGTGGTCGGTCAGGGAGACCATGTCGATCTGGTCGGCATTCAGCAGGCGCTCGAGCGCGGGAGCTGCGCCGACATTGGTAATTTCGTAGCGGGCGTGGACGCGGTGGTCGATCAGCAGATCATCACGCAGGCGGTTGATGCCCTCGATCACCGCTGATGTCGTCTCCAGCGAGCGGACGTGGCCATAGACGCTCTCGGTCGCAAAGGAGACGGCGGCAAACGCCGTCGTGACACCGGCGGCGGCAAGCTTCTTGTCGAGTTCATGGATGCCGAAATCGATCGGCATCGTCGCGTTCGGCCGTGGGGCGATCTCGCGCTCGATCATGTCGCCGTGCAGGTCGACGAATCCGGGCATCAGCAGCCGCCCGCCGCCATCGATGGCAGCACCGGCGACCGGCTCCGGCCTGATCTCGGCGATGGCGCCACCCTCAACACGCACGGAACCTTCACTCACCACCTCGTTTGGGAGAACGAGGGTGAAATTGCTGAGCCACATAGGCTTTCTCCTGACCGCATCCGATGATTGACAAACCGCAGCGGATAGAACCGCTTCGTGACAGTCGTATGAAATTTCGAGCGTTGTCACCTTAAAGCGGAAACTTGCGCCTTGGAAATGGTTGGATGCGCTCGCCCCTCGGATTCACGGCCACAGATCCAGCCGGCGCCTGTCCAGGAGCCAACGCCCCGGTCACCGTATTGACTAGTTATGATATAACTAGTAATATTATGACTATGAAACTGATCAAACGCTCTCCAATCGCGCTCGCCGTCCTTGCAATGCTCATGGAAGAACCGCTGCATCCGTACCGAATGCAGCGACTCATCAAGGAGCGCGGCAAGGACGAGGTGATCAATGTCACGCAGAGGGCGAGCCTTTATCAAACAATCCAGCGGCTCGAACGCGAGGGTTTGATCACCCCGCAGAAAACAGTCCGGGATGACAAGCGTCCCGAGCGGACAGTGTACGAGATAACCGAGAAGGGCCGCGAGATCGCGCTGGAATGGATGCGGGCGATATTGTCGACCTTAACGCGGGAATATCCGGAATTCCCCGCAGCCATGTCATTTCTTCCTCTGCTTGCGCCGAGCGATGTGGCGAGCCAGCTTGAGCTCAGAGCAAAAGCCATCGAGTCAGAACTTCGCCGGATCGACGAAGTCCTGCAGGAAGCGCAGACCGTTCCAAGGCTCTTCCTTCTCGAGATGGAATATCTCCGAGTGCTTCACGCAACCGAATTGTCCTGGGTCAACAGCATTGTCGGGGACCTCCGCGCCCAGCGCATTACCTGGACAGAGGAGTGGCTGAGGCAGATCGCCGCCAAGTTCTCCATCGACTCCAAACTCGACCAGGATTAGCACCATGAAGGTTTTGATTATCGGCGCCGGGACTGGCGGTCTAGCACTCGCACATCTGCTTAAGCAGGCTGGGGTTTGCATAGAGGTATATGAGCGCGACCTTGCGCCGAACACCGACAGCGGTGGTTATCGCGTCGGCATCAGCCCGGCTGGAAGCCGAGCGCTGAAAGCCTGTATCCCCGGCGAACTCTACGATCTCTATGTCGCCACCTGCGCCAGGTCGCCGCGCTATTTCAACATGCTCACTGAACAGTTGGGCGAAGTGCTGAGCTTCGATATCGATGATGCAGGCCCGAACGCTCTCGACGATGAAAGGAATGTTATTCGAAAGACGCTGAGGCGGGTTCTGCTCAGGGGACTTGAAGATGACGTCTTCTTCGGGAAGGCGCTTCAAGGTTACTCAAATAACGCCGACGGGTCGGTCACCGCCAGCTTTCAGGATGGAAGCCTCGCGACGGGAGATGTGCTGGTCGGCGCTGACGGCACGAACTCCGCGATACGCAGGCAACGCTTGCCGGAAGCACGTCTGGAAGACACGGGAATCGTATCGCTCGGGGGCAAAATTCCTATGACGGTCGAGACGAAAGCTCTGCTGTCGGACAAAATGTTCAAAGGCATGTCGCTGATTATGGCACCAATGGGCTTCGGCGCAATCATTCACTCGCTCGAGTTCGTCGACAGCCGAAGTGACCCTGGTGTCGCTGCTCGTTGGCCGGATTTCGTCGAGGCACTCGACGAGGACAGCATCGGCTGGGGCATATGGGGCGCTCGGCAGAATTGCCCGCGGGATCCGGCCGGCCTGAGCGGCGAACAATTGAGAGAGCTGGGCCTGGAGCTCGCTCGGGACTGGCATCCGCATTTGCGTACTCTCATCCGCATGACGGAGCCGTCGACGATCCGCGATATCAAGGTGAGGACCTCGGCCCCGCTGACGCCTTGGGCGAGTTCGAATGTCACTCTGCTCGGTGACGCCGTCCATACGATGACACCCGGACGAGGCGCGGGCGCCAATACAGCGCTTCGCGATGCCGCTCTGCTTGGACGCATGTTGGTCGAAGCGGACCAGGGACAAAAGCCGCTCGTCGAAGCCATACATGCCTACGAAGTCGAGATGCTTCGCTACAGTACCGAAGCAGTCCAAGAATCGAAAAAGCAGATGGATGCCGGCGATCTGGCCCATCGGCCGATTGTCGGCAGACTTCAGCTCGCTGTCATGCGCGGCGTGATGCGCATCATCAACGCGATGCCTGCACTCAAGCGGCGCGCCTTTCGGCAGATGATGCGAGTTCGCGGGGAAAACTAAGACGGCCGCCGATCATCTCGATCCGCCCGAGGCAACTTGACCAACCAGGCCCCATCGCCTTGCCCGCTATCGAAGTCTGCCCCTGTTCAACAGCGCCCACTGTAGAAGCACGATGGTCTTGGCGTCGAAGATCTCGCCGGTTTCGATCATTGCCGCAGCCTCGTCGAGCGGGATTTCGAGGACCTCGATATCCTCGTGTTCCTCGTCCAGGCCGCCGCCTTCGGCCACGCGGTCGGCGGTGTCGATGAGGGCTGCGAAGAAGTGGACGACTTCGGTGATGGCACCCGGTGAGGGATAGGATTTGAACAGGAAGCGCGCATCGCGCAGGCGATAGCCGGTCTCCTCCATCGCCTCGCGACGGATCGCCGCTTCGGGATGATCGCCGTCGAGAAGGCCGGCCGGCACCTCGATCATCCAGGCGGGATCGCCGTTGAGATGGACGGCAAGGCGGAACTGGCGGACGAGAACGACGAGGTCGCGCCTGGGATCATAAAGCAGGATGCAGGCGGCGGGCGTGCGGTGATAGATCTCCCGCTTCAGCCGTTGGGTAGCGCCCTTGCGGTCGATATAGTCGAGCAGGTAGCTGCTCAGCCGCGTCCAGCCACTCGACAGTGTTTCTTCGCTGACGATCTTCGCCCGTGATTTCGGCTGCATCATGCTGCATCCTTGCGAAGCCAGACCTTGTTGTCGTGCACGGCCGCCCCACCATAGGGCGCGACAGGGTCGGCGCCAGTCAAGACGTTGATGCCCTCGCCGTCGACATGCGCCTTGTTTGGCCAAAGCCCCTCGGCGATCAGCACGCCGGATTTGACTTCGGTGGTGACGCGGGCGTGGAGGCGCAGATCGCCGCGGCTGTTGCCGATGCGGACGAGATCGCCATGGGCGATGCCGTTGGCTTCGGCGTCGGCCGGATTGACCATCACTTCAGGGCGGCCCTCCTTCTGGCGAGAGGTCTTGGTCTCGGAGAAGCTCGAATTCAGGAAGTTACGCGCCGGCGACGTGGCGAGACGGAAGGGATGCTCGATATCGGCGACTTCGATGACATCGACCTGATCGGGGAAGGCCGGAAGCACGGCATGCGGCCCGAGCGCGCCGATGGAAGCCGGCGGCTTGTTGGGCGCCGGCTGATTGATCCAGTCCGGGCGGAAATGGAACTTGCCATCGGGATGGGCAAAGCCATTCAGATAATGCGCCTCCTCAAAAACGGGCTGGCGATCGAACCATTTGTGTTCGAGGAAATGGTCGTAATCCGGCAGGCCACTCGATTCGAGGATGCGGTCGACCATTTCGCGGGCGGTGAAGCCGAAGCCGGGGCGATCGGCGACACCGAGGCGTTTTGCCAGTTCCTCGATGACGAAGAGATTGGTGCGTACCGTTGGCGGCGGCTCGACCAGCTTCGGCCCCAGCAGGATATGGTTTTGTCCGCCGGCCCGATAGATGTCGTCATGCTCGACGAACATCGTCGCGGGAACGACGATATCGGCGATATCAGCCGTTTCCGTCATGAACTGCTCATGCACGGCGACGAAGAGGTCGTCACGGGCAAAGCCGCGCCTGACGAGGCGCTGTTCGGGGGCGATGTTTGCGGGATTGGTGTTCTGGATCAGCATTGCCGTCACCGGCCCGCGATGGCGCAGCGCCACGGCATCGCCGGTCAGGACGCGGCCGATCTGCGACTGATCGAGCATGCGGATATCGGCATCCTTCATCGACCGGCCGGTCAGTTCGGCGCTGTTCATGCGGAAGATATCGCTGTTCGAATGGAAGGCGCCGCCGCCTTCATATTGCCAGGAACCGAGAACGGTGGCGATCGAGGCGGCCGCATGCATGGCGACCGCGCCGTTGCGCTGGCGGGTGAAGCCGTAGCCCAGGCGGAAGAAGGTTTTCTTCGTCGTGCCGACGAGGCTGGCAAAGCCTTCGATCTCTTCGACCGAAAGGCCGGTGATGGCAGCGGCCCATTGCGGCGTCTTGGTTTTCAGATGCGCCTCGAGACCCTGGGGATCATCGGCATATCTAGCCATATAGTCACGATCGGCGTAACCGTCGCGGAAGGCGATGTGCATGACGGCGCAGGCGAGTGCGGCGTCGGTTCCGGGCCTGACGATCAACGCCATGTCGGCCTGCTTCATCGTCGGATTGTCGTAGATGTCGATGACGACGATCTTCGCGCCGCGCTCCTTGCGCGACTTGATGGCGTGGGTCATCACGTTGACCTGCGTCGAGACCGCGTTGGTGCCCCAGATGACGACGCAATCGGTGCGGCCCATCTCGCGCGGATCGGGACCGCGCAGCGTGCCGGTCGCCATGGTGAAGCCGGTCCAGGCGGGGTTGGTGCAGATCGAGGAGAAGAAGCCGGAGTAACGCTTGGCATGACGCAGGCGATCGATCGAATCGCGCTGCACCCAGCCCATGGTGCCGGCGTAGAAATAGGGCCAGATCGCCTCGCTGCCGTCCCTTGCCTCGGCCTTCACAAAGGCTTCGGCGATCTCGTCCAGCGCATCGTCCCAGGAAATCTGCTGCCACTGCCCTGCCCCCTTGGCGCCAGCGCGGCGTAGAGGATGCATGAGGCGGTCGGGATGGTAGAGCCGCTCGGCGTAACGGGCGACCTTGGCGCAAATGACGCCTGACGTGTAGGAATGGTCGTTGGCGCCGCGCACACGGCCGATGCGGCCATCCTCTGATATATCGACCTCCAGCGCGCAGGTGGAGGGACAGTCATGCGGACAGGCGGTGTGGCCCACCCTGTTGTCCGGCTTCGATGATTTGGCGTGGATGGGGGTCGCAATGTTCATGGCATTTGTATATTCCAAGGCTTGCACGGCCAAAAGCCACAAAAATTCCCCATGACGCGAATTCATACGGACATCAGCAAAAATGAACTACCGCCACATCTATCACGCGGGCAACTTTGCCGATGTGCTGAAACATGCCGTGCTGACGCGGCTGATCCGCTACATGCAGAAGAAGGATGGCGGCTTCCGCGTGCTCGACACGCATGCCGGCATTGGGCTCTACGACCTCTCCTCCGAAGAAGCGCAGAAAACCGGCGAATGGGTCGATGGCATCGGCAAGCTGATGGAGGCAGACCTCGGCCCTCAGGTTTCCGAACTGCTGGAGCCCTACCTCTCGGCAATCCGCGAACTCAATCCGCAGGGCGGCATCCGCTTCTATCCCGGATCGCCGAAACTTGCGCGCATGCTGTTCCGGCCGCAGGACCGGCTGTCGGCGATGGAACTGCATCCCGAGGACTACGTCAGGCTGCACCGGCTGTTCGAGGGCGATCACCATGCCCGCATCACCGAGCTTGACGGCTGGCTGGCGCTCGGCGCGCATCTGCCGCCGAAGGAGAAGCGCGGCATCGTGCTCGTCGATCCGCCCTTCGAGGAAGAGGACGAATATCAGCGCTTGGCCGAGGGGCTGGAAAAGGCCTATCGGCGCTTTCCCGGCGGCACCTATTGCCTGTGGTATCCGCTGAAAAAGGGCGCGCCGATCAAGGAATTCCACGAGACACTGCAGGCGCTCGATATCCCGAAAATGCTCTGCGCCGAACTCGTGGTTCGCAGCGACCGCGGCATTACCGGACTGACCGGCTCAGGCCTCGTCATCGTCAACCCACCCTTCACGCTGAAGGACGAGTTGCACCAATTGCTGCCCGCATTGAAGGACCATCTGGCGCAAGACCGTTTCGCCTCGCACCGCGCCTTCTGGCTGCGCGGCGAGAACAAGGCGGTCAAGGACGATTGACCCGTTCTACAGCGCCGCGCGTCTTTTCAGACGCGCAAAGGACGCTGTAGCACTTTGAATTTGCGCATAATCCTTTCCGAAAACCGATTCCGATTTTCGGGGTTATGCGCTAGCTTGCGGAATAGTCCGCGCCGCAGCTCCACAATCTCATCAGGTGTCCCTCATGAAGCTCCTTTGTTCGCCCGCCTCGCCCTATTCCAACAAGGTGCGGATGGCCGCGCATTTTCTGGAGCTGGAGTTGAACGCCATTCGGGTCGACACCAATACCGCACCGGCGATCCTGGTGGACAACAATCCGCTCGGCAAGATCCCGACGCTCCTGACCGATGACGAGGTCTCGATATACGACAGCGTGGCGATCATGCATTATTTCGACCGGCTGACGAAGGGTGGGCTCTACCCTTCCAAGAAGGGCAAGCGCACGGATGCGGAAATCCTCGAGGCGCTCTGCGACGGCATCTGCGATTGCCTGCTGGCGATCGTCTATGAGCGGCGCTTCCGCGACGAGGAAAAGGTTCACCAGCCGTGGATCGACCGGCAATGGAAGAAGGCGACGAGCGGGCTCGCGCATCTCAGCGCCAATCCGCCGAAGCTCGGCAAGAAGCTCAGTGGCGGACATTTCGCACTGGCGGCGACGCTCGATTATCTCGAGCTGCGCTTCAAGGACCAGTGGGAAGCCGAGCATGCGCCGCTCACCGACTGGCTGCGGCAGTTCGACAAGAAATTCCCTGCCCATAGCGAGCTCAAGTCCCAGGGGTGAGCGTCTGGTAACAACGAGCGGGCAACAAAAAAGCCGGGCGTCGTGCCCGGCTTTTTCATGCTTGGACGGAATGTCCGGCTTAGAACTTGACGCCGATACCGAGCTTGACGCTGTTCTCGTCGTAACCGCGCGAGAAGCTGCCGGAGTCGAGGTCGTAATCCTTGCTCTGGTAGTCGGTGTAGCGATATTCCAGGCGCGTCGTGATGTTGTTGGTCACGAAGGCTTCGACGCCGGCGCCGACCGTATAGCCATAGTTCGTCTTGCTTTCGTCCGAGGTGCCGTCGGAAACCTTGACGTCGCCGATGGCAAGACCGGCCGTGCCGTAGAGCAGGAAGGGGTTCATGTCGTAGCCGACGCGGCCACGGACGGAGCCGTTCCAGCCATACTTGTTCTTGACGCCGCCTGAGGAGACGTCGTCGCCGCTGTAGCCGAGATCGGATTCAACGCCGTAAACGATCTGGCCCTGCTGCCAGTTGTAGCCGGTGAAGACCTGGCCGCCGAAACCGTAGGTGTGGCGGTCGGAACCGAAGTCACCCATGTTGTAGGTGCCGGCACCGCCGAGGTAAAAGCCTTCCCAGTTACCTGCCGGCTTGACTGGAGCGTCCTGGGCGACCGGTGCTTCCGGAACCTGGTCGACGGCATCGGCCGCCTGAGCTGCCGAGACGCCCGCAATTGCAAAAACGGAGGCCATGAGGCCAGCAATGAGTACACGCATACTTAGTCTCCTTTCAGTCCCGCGCCGCTTGTCATCTGTCTATCAGTGAAGCATTGGCGGGATATTGCCAGATGTCCCTTCCGGATCGAGACTGAAATTGGAACTCAAATGCGGATTTGAAAGAGCCAAATTGTGATATCATTGTGGCTGCCGCATGGCTGAAATTCGATGTTGCTTTGGCGCAACATACACTTCATTAACCCTATTGAAGCGTTAAACTGAAAATACTTATTTTAAGAAATCGAATTCTTAAATAATACATAGAATATCCCGCTCTCGGACGCAACCACAACGGCCTATTTATATAATCTCCGTCGGCCCCTATATAGTCTGCAGACAGACTCGCGGGATCAGAAGGCAAGATTTTGAACCACAAAAGACTTCGCTCGGCCCTTATAACAGGGGCTGCTAAAAGAATAGGCCGGGCAATCGCCGAAGACCTTGCTGCAAATGGCTTTTCCGTTGCGATCCACGCGAACGGCTCCATCGGTGAGGGCGAAGAGCTGGTGGCGGAATTGCGGCGAAAGGGATATCGGGCAACCGCCCTGCAGGCCGACCTTACCGATATCGACGAAACGGGCGAGCTCATTACAAGGGCGTCGGAAGCGCTCGGGCCGCTCGATCTGCTCGTCAACAATGCGTCGGTCTTCCAGCACGATTCAGCGCGTAGTTTCAATGCCGCCACCTGGGCACTGCACTTCGACCTGCATGTACGTGCGCCGTCTATCCTTGCGGCGGCCTTCGCGCAGCAGATGCCCGCTGAGGCAGCGGGGCTGATCGTCAATATCATCGACCAGCGGGTTTGGGCGCTGAGGCCCAGCTTCTATTCCTATACCCTCTCCAAATCCGCGCTGTGGACGGCGACGCAGACGCTTGCCCAGGCATTGGCGCCACGCATCCGCGTCAATGCCATCGGCCCCGGCCCGTCGATGCCGAGCGAGCGGCAGGCGATGGAGGACTTCCAAGCGCAGGTCTCAGCCCTTATCTTACAGCGAGGGCCGGCGCTGCAGGAATTCGGACAAACGATTCGCTTCCTTTACGACACGCCCTCGATCACCGGCCAGATGATTGCCCTCGACGGCGGCCAGCACCTCGCCTGGCAGACGCCCGATGTGGCGGAGATTACGGAATGAACGGACGAAAGCTGCCGGATGGCGGCGTTCTCTACGACGAGACGGATGAGAGCGAAGACGATATCGAAGTGGAAGGCGACGTTTCCGCCGCCGCCCCGCTTGCGGCGACGGTCGACTGGAACGCGGGCAGCCTTAATGAAACCGGGCTCATCGGCGCGGAACTGATCGGCGAATTCGTCAAGCGGCTCCCCAACAGTCCCGGCGTCTACCGCATGTTCAATGCCGAGGGCGATGTGCTCTATGTCGGCAAGGCGCGCAGCCTGAAGAAGCGCGTCAACAATTACGCCGTCGGCCGCGTCCATTCCAATCGCATCGCCCAGATGGTGCGCCAGACAGCCAACATGGAATTCGTGACGACGCGCACGGAAACCGAAGCGCTGCTTCTGGAAGCGAATCTGATCAAGCGCTTGCGGCCACGCTTTAACGTGCTTTTGCGCGATGACAAGTCCTTTCCCTATATCCTTATCACCGGCAACCACCGGGCGCCGGCGATCTTCAAGCATCGCGGCGCGAGAGCGCGAAAGGGCGACTATTTCGGACCCTTCGCTTCGGCCGGCGCGGTCGGGCGGACGATCAATTCGCTGCAGCGTGCCTTCCTGATCCGCACCTGCACCGACAGCGTCTTCGAAACGCGCACGCGACCCTGCCTGCTCTACCAGATCAAGCGCTGTTCGGGGCCGTGCACCCATGAGGTCAGCGACGAGGGTTACGGCGAACTGGTGCAGGAGGCGAAGGACTTCCTGTCCGGCAAAAGCCAGAAGGTGAAGTCGCATATGGCCGAGGCCATGAACCAGGCGGCCGAGGACCTCGACTTCGAGCGGGCGGCAATCTATCGCGATCGCCTGGCCGCACTTTCGCACGTGCAGAGCCACCAGGGCATCAATCCGGCCGGCGTCGAGGAGGCTGACGTTTTCGCCATCCATCACGAGGGCGGCATCTCCTGCATCCAGGTGTTCTTCTTCCGCACCGGCCAGAACTGGGGTAACCGCGCCTATTTCCCGAAGGCCGATCCGCAGCTTTCCGGCGCCGAAGTGCTGAACTCCTTCCTGGCGCAGTTCTACGACGACAAGCCGGTGCCGAAGCAGATCATGCTGTCGCAGACGGTCGAGGAGCTGGAGCTGCTCGCCGCAGCACTCAGCGAAAAGGCCGGCCACAAGGTTTCCATCCTCGTGCCGCAGCGCGGCGAGAAGCGCGATCTGGTCGACCATGTCGTCGGCAATGCGCGTGAGGCACATGGACGAAAGCTTGCCGAGACGGCGTCGCAGTCGCGGCTGCTCGAAGGTTTCAAGGAGACGTTCGGGCTTGCCTATGCACCGCAGCGGATCGAGATCTACGACAACTCGCATATCATGGGCACCAATGCCGTCGGCGGCATGGTGGTCGCGGGGCCGGAAGGTTTCGTCAAGAACCAGTACCGCAAGTTCAACATCAAATCGACCGACATCACGCCCGGCGACGACTTCGGCATGATGAAGGAGGTGATGACGCGGCGTTTCTCGCGGCTGATCAAGGAGGAAGGCATTCCTGACCGGACGGCGCAGACGGCCACGCCCGATGCAGCCGACATGCCCTTCCCCACCTGGCCCGATGTGATCCTCATCGACGGCGGCCAGGGTCAGATGACAGCGGTGCGCGCCATCCTTACCGAACTCGGTATCACCGACAGCGTGACGGCGATCGGCATCGCCAAGGGCGTCGACCGCGATGCCGGGCGCGAACGCTTTTTCCCGCCGGGACGCGAGAGCTTCACCCTGCCGCCGCGCGATCCGGTGCTCTATTTCATCCAGCGCATGCGCGACGAGGCGCACCGTTTCGCGATCGGCTCGCACCGGGCACGGCGCAAGAAGGAAATGATCAAGAACCCGCTCGACGAGATCGGCGGCATCGGCCCGTCACGCAAACGTGCGCTGCTCCAGCATTTCGGCACGGCAAAGGCCGTTTCGCGCGCAGCCCTGTCCGATCTGATGGCGGTGGAAGGCATATCGGAAGCCGTCGCCAAACAGGTCTATAACCATTTTCACGACGACGCCGCGAAATAACCGGCGTCCGTCGCAAATTCCACGCAAAGGCGGTGAAAAGACAGAAAGAATGTTGACGGTCCGCAGCCAAAGCCGTCATCTACCGCATCGGCCCGAAAATCGGAATCGACTTTCGGAAAGCTCGATGCGGATATTCTAAAGTGTTACAGCGTCCTTTGCGCGCCTGAAAAGACGCGCGGCGCTGTAGCGGCGCATCAATTCAGAGAAACGATCCCATGGCATCGCGTGCGTACAGCATTCCCAATCTTCTGACCTACGGCCGCATCCTCGCCGTACCGCTGATCGTTCTCTGCTTCTTCATCGAGGGCAGGCTGTCGATCAGCAACACGGCGCGTTGGGTGGCGCTGTGGATCTTCGTCATCGCCTCGCTCACCGATTTCCTCGACGGCTATCTCGCACGCATCTGGAACCAGACGTCGAATATCGGCCGCATGCTCGATCCGATCGCCGACAAGCTGCTGGTCGCTTCGATCCTTCTTCTGGTCGCGGCCGACCAGACGATCGCCGGCTGGTCGATCTGGGCGGCGATCACCATTCTCTGCCGCGAGATCCTCGTTTCGGGACTGCGCGAATATCTGGCGGCGCTGAAGGTCAGCGTACCGGTGACGCGGATCGCCAAGTGGAAGACGACGCTGCAGCTCGTCGCCATCGCCTTCCTGCTCGCCGGCCCGGCCGGCGACGAGATTTTCCCCTATACGACGCAGACGGGCATCGCGCTGCTGTGGATCGCGGCGCTGCTGACGATCTATACCGGCTACGATTATTTCCGCGCCGGGGTGAAACATATCGTGGATGACGAGGAATGACGCGGCTTGTCTATTTCGCCTGGGTGCGCGAGCGCATCGGCAAGGGAGAGGAAGAGATCGACCTCCCCTCCTCCGTCGTCACCGTTGCCGATCTCTTGAATCATTTGAAGACGCTGGGCGAAGAATATGAGACCGCACTTCAATATCCCGACGTGATCCGCGTGGCGCTCGATATGGAGCATGTCGAACATGACGAGCCGATATCAGGGGCGAAAGAGATCGGTATATTTCCGCCGATGACGGGTGGGTGACGTGACCGGGATGAGGTTGGGCGCGGCATATTCCTCTCTCTTCTCCCCAGCGGGGAGAAGGTGGCCCGAAGGGTCGGATGAGGGGGCCGCTGCGGCAGATACCGGCCTTCGCTTGCGCTCAGTGCGTTCGCGGCTTTCGCCGCTCACCCCCCTCATCTGTCCTTCGGACATCTTCTCCCCGCTGGGGAGAAGAGGGAGGTTTCGGTGACCGTCCCCCCCACCATCCGCGTCCAGCATGAGGACTTCGACCTGCAGACCGAGGTCGATCGCCTCTCCAAAGGCAAATCCGGGATCGGCGCCGTCGTCACCTTTTCTGGCCTCTGCCGCGATGAAGGCGGCACGCTGGCGGCCCTCGAACTCGAGTATTATCCCGGCATGGCCGAAGCGGAGATGCGGCGCATCGGCGATCTTGCCATCGCGCGTTTCGGACTTCTCGGGCTGACCGCCATCCACCGCTACGGGAAGATCGCAGCCGGCGAGAACATCGTGCTCGTCGTCGCAGCCGCACCGCACCGGCAGGCGGCGTTCGACGGCGCGAATTTCGTCATGGACTTCCTGAAGACTGCGGCCCCCTTCTGGAAGAAGGAGCACAGCAAGGACGGCGCCTCCGGCGACTGGGTCGCGGCCAAAGACGCCGACGATGCAGCGCGCGACAAGTGGAAGTAAATTAGAGAACCACGCGCTCCCTGCGGCTCATGACCAGGAGCAGGACGAGCAGCGAGAAGATGACGAGATCCCGCCAGACGAAGGGGCCGTAAGCGCCCCACATGGTTTCGACGACGGCAAGCCCGGCAGCGCCGCCTGCCGAGCGCAACGGATCGGAATAGCCGCCGACGGCTGCGATCAGCAGCACCTTCAGCCCGAACATCAGGCCGGAACCGAAATCCATCGAGCCGTAATAGAAAGTGGCGAGGATGCCGCAGATGGTGGCGACAAGCGCCCCGGCCGCATAGGCAACGAGGAAGACGCGGTCGGCGCTGGTGCCGCAGAGCTCGGCGGCCAGCGGATCATCGGTGACGGCGCGCCAGACGCGGCCCCAGGCCGTGCGCCTGAGGATCAGCGTACCAACTGCAACGATCACGCACATCAGCGCCGTGTTGATCAGCTGGATATGGGTGAGCGTCACTTTGAACAGGCCGTCGCTCCAGAAGACGACCGTGTCGTTCAGGAATGGCGGCAACCAGATGGCTCTCGTATTGGCGGCAAGCCGGGCGGTCTCCATCAGCACGATCATGATGCCGAGGGCGGCAACGATGACCGTATTCGGCGATTTGTTGACCAGCGGCAGCATGATCGAGCGGCCGATCCATAGGCCCGCCGCCAGCGAATAGACGATGGAAGCGCAGGCACCGACGGCAAGTGCGGCCGGCAGCACCAGCCAAAACCTGACATAGGCGAGTTCGGTGAAGAGCAGCAGGATCTGGCCCGCGAAGGCGAAGATCGCCCCATAGGTGATGTCGGCCCGCTTCGTCACGCCGAAGGCTACGGCATAACCGAACGCGAGCGCGGCATAGAGGGCGGCCAGCGGAACCGCATTCGCCAGCTGCTGCAGAAGATAGGCCATTCCAGACACTCCGCTCACCAAAATTATAACTGGTAAAACCTAATTCGCTAGTTATAATTTCATTATGAGCTTTTCCTGGACCCCTCACCGGTTTGCCGGCGGCGCGCTGGCGCTCGATGTCGCCAACAGCGTCGTTTTGCGTCACGATGCAACGCGGCGGATCGACCGCTTCGCGGTTGGGGATCAGATGCGGAGCTTTCCGCGGGCCGCTGCCGAATTCTGCGCTGAGCGTGCCCTCTTCGGCGACATCGCGCCGGTGGCGGCGGAAAACCAGACGGGTTTCATCGCGCTACGGGAAGCGATCGACCTCTATTTCCGCAAGCGTATACTGAATGGCGGCGACGACCAATTGCTCGCCAGCCTGCTGGAAGCGTTGGCGAAGGCGTTGCACGAAGCAAGCCCCGGCAGCCTGGCCGCGGCGACCGCCCATTCGGCGCTGCGGCTGATCGCCATGCCTGATCCCCAACGCATGAAGATCTGCGGCAATTGCGGCTGGCTGTTCATCGACCGCAGCAAGAACAGGAGCCGGGCCTGGTGCGACATGGCGGTCTGCGGCAACCGCGCCAAGGCGAACCGGCACTATCGCCGCAAGAAGGAGGAGACGCCATGAGGAAATATATGATCGTAACGGTGGCAGCAGCCGGCCTTCTGCTTGCCGGCTGTCAACGCCAGGCTGAAAATCTGGTCGAGGTCACCGGTCATCTCTTCGTCTTCAACTATCGGGTGGCGAGCGCCACCTATCTGCTGACGCTGAAGAAGACAGGGCCTATCCCCGACGGTTCGGTCATCATCGCCGAATTTGAAAATCCGCAAGGCGGCGATCCGCTGGTGCTGAACCAGAAAATCTACCCGATCGACGACAAGATCGCGCTGCAGAGCGAAAAACTGCACTGCGTGCGCAAGGACCGCCCCTATTCCGTGAGTGTCCGGCTGGTCGACAAGGACGGCAAGGTGCTGCAGGAATTGAAGACGCAGTTCCGGTCCGACCTCGACCAGACCGTCCTGCCGAGCAAGCCGCTCGTACTCGGCGCGCTTTATGAAAAGAACCCGGAGGTCTTCAAGCCTGACGGCACCGTCGATTTCTCGAATACCGACAAATGCCCTGCATAGAGAAATGCATAGAAAAAGCCGGAGCAAGGCCCCGGCTTTCGAGAGTCAATTCAAGGCATTGCCAGCGAATGCCGAAGCGTGGCCTCAGCCGACGATTTCGGTATCGGAGAACCAGTACTTGATTTCCTGGGCAGCCGTTTCAGGAGCATCCGAACCGTGAACGGAGTTTTCGCCGATCGACAGAGCGTGAACCTTGCGGATCGTGCCTTCGTCAGCGTTTGCCGGGTTGGTCGCTCCCATGATCTCGCGGTTCTTGAGGATCGCGCCTTCGCCTTCCAGCACCTGAACGATGGTCGGGCCGGAGGTCATGCCTTCGACCAGTTCGCCGAAGAAGGGACGATCCTTGTGAACAGCGTAGAAGCCTTCGGCTTCGCGACGGCTCATCCAGACGCGCTTGGAAGCGACGACACGCAGGCCGGCATCTTCGAGCATCTTGGTGATGGCGCCCGTCAGGTTGCGCTTCGTTGCGTCCGGCTTGATCATCGAGAAGGTGCGTTCAATCGCCATAGTCAAATCCTCTGTTTTCTCGGGAAAAGTGGGCGGTCTTTACCCGCCCCAACGCCCGAAAACAAGAGGTAGGCGGCAATTTCACGCCGCTGTCACAGTCCTGCCGCGGCTTTGGTGAAGATCGAGGCAGCGTTCGAACCAGGTCATGACGGGATCGTCGGCGGCCAGCATGGCGAGGCCCGCGGAGACACGCAGCCATTGCAGCGCGCCGAAGACGATATAGTCGGCAAAGAGCGGTGTCTGCCCGCCGATGAAGGGTTGGAACTTCAGCATGTGCCGCAGCGGCTCCAGCTTGGCGCCGAAGGTGGCCTTCTCCGCCTCGCTGTCGGCGGCAACCACTTCCAGCGGCTTGCCGAGCCGAGCCTCCCGGCTTTGACGGAAATAGGCCTTGTCGTCCTCATCGAGGTTGGCATGGATATCAAGAAGAGCGATGCGCATGATCGCCGGATGGATGATCATCTGCGAATAGCCTTCCACCATCCGCGACAGCGCCTTGCCGCCCTCGCCGTTGAACAGCGACGGCCGCTCGGGATAGGCCTCCTCCAGATAAAGGGCGATGTCGAAACTGTCGGGGACCAGTCGGCCATTGTCTTCGAGAACGGGCACGATCGACGAGACGCCGCCGCCGATCGCGCGGATGCCGGCGTAGGTCGTCGGAATCTCCTCGAAATCGAGCCCCTTATGCGCCAGCGCCATCACCGCCTTCCAGCAATGGGGCGAAAAGAAGCGCCGCTCGTCGGCGCCGCAGAGGGAATAGAGGGCTCTGGTCATAACAGTCCTTTCGAGATCGCGGCTCCATCCATTCCACGACAGAAAGCGGCTGCGATCAAATCAGGAAATTTCATGGGCGCATCACTGCGATTTCCGGGAAAAGTGGCTAGACCGCTGCCACCAATCCGGGAGGGACTGAATGCTCAGACATTACAGGATGTTCGCCGCCTATAATCGCTGGGCCAACATGCAAGTTTATGCGGCCGCGGCCGAACTCAGCGATGCAGAATTCCGCAACGACCGCGGCGCCTTCTTCGGCTCACTGCATCGCACGCTCAACCATTTGATCGTCGCCGACCGGATATGGATGAAGCGCTTCAGCGGCACCGGCGAAGCGCCGACGACACTCGATGCCGTGCTCTTCGAAGATCGGGATGCGCTTGCCGCCGCCCGCAAAGCAGAGGACGAGCGCATCATTGCCTGGACAGGTATGCTGGACGAGGCGGCGCTTGCCGCCAACTTCACCTATGTAACAGTGGTACAGCCGGTCGAGATCACCCAGCCTCTGTCGTCGGCGCTCGCGCATTTCTTCAACCACCAGACCCATCATCGCGGCACATGACGCTGACGGCGCTCGGCAAGCCGAGCCTCATGCTTGATCTCATCTACTTCCTGCGCAGCGAGGGCCGTGAATGGATGTGAGGCCCGATCCGAATTGGAAAGTGAGAACATGATGTCATCCGGAAAACCGCTCACACTTTTCGGCATCATGCTCCGGCCATCAAGACTGAATTAACCGCCTTTGCCGGTTCTGCCGCCGATCCAAGGCTTCCCCGTTGAAAATTCAGCCTCTCTTAAACGCTTGCGGGCATAGCGTGACGTGAGAGATGAGGCCGGGCTGCGAGGGATCGTCATGCAGAATGCAAGCGCAAACGCATTGGTGCCGCGCGAGGCTGCGCGCGCTGCGCCGATGGCGGATATTCAGAAGATCGCCCAGCACATGGCGCGCCTCAACGTCGCGGCACTCCCGCGCAACTACGAGCTCTTTCACGAGGCGATCGTCGGGCTCAATGCCGGCCTTGCGCAAGATATCGCGGCACTCGGGTCCCAGCCGCAGCAGCCGATGCTCGACGAACTCGGCCTGAAATACCGCCTCGTCGGCCATTGCGGGCTGGCGGGCGAGACATCCCGAAACGAGGCGAGCCGGATGCTGCGCGACGTGGCGGAAAGACTTGCCGAAGGGCTGAGGCACAAGAGCGCCTTTGCGCGCGCCTGCGGCACGATCCTGAAATCCGTTTCCGGCCATGACGACCAAAGCCTTGCCGCCTTCCTCAGCGAGGTCGATTATCTCACTGCCTCGCTTTCGACCGTTCTTGCCGCGGAGTTGGAAATCGGCGCGAAGCTGCAGGACGATATCAAGACGCTGGAAACCCTGGAACGCGGCATTTCGGCGATGCAATCGGCCGCGATCGCCGACAGGATCACCGGACTTCCGAACCGCATCGCGCTGAACCGGACGATCGCCGATCTCTACAAGCGCGAAGAAGGTGCCGCCGGCAGCGCGCTGATCATGGTCGATATCGACAACTTCACCGATCTCAACGACAAATACGGCACCCAGGCCGGCAACAAGCTCCTGAAGAAGCTCGCCGGCCTGTTCAGCAAGTCGGTCAAGAAAAACGATTTCGTCGCTCGCACCGAGGCTGACGAATTCGCCCTGTTGTTTTCCAATGTCGGCATGCAGGATGCGATTGCTATTGCCGAGCGCCTGCGCGCCTCCGTCGAGGACAATCTGGTCTTCGCGACATCCGACAAGGCCGATCCCGGCAGGCTCACCATCTCGATCGGCGTGGCGCTCAGCACCGATGCGGCAACTCCGGGACAGTTGCAGGCCAATGCCCGCGTGGCGCTTCTCGCCGCGCAGTCGAACCCCCGACTGCCGGTGCAGGCTTTCGGCCGCTAGATCCGGCCGGAGGTCCGAAAACCACTCCCGCTTTTGGGCATCATGCTCCAGGACTGACAAGCGCTCTTGCCTTGGCGGGCGCTTTCGGCCAAAACGCCGGCCATGATCACGCTCACCGATATTTCCGCCCGCATCGCCGGGCGCCTGCTTCTCGACAATGCCAGCGTTTCGCTGCCTTCAGGCACGAAGGCAGGGCTCGTCGGGCGTAATGGCGCCGGCAAGTCCACGCTTTTTCGAGTCATCACCGGCGATCTCGGCTCGGAGAGCGGAACGGTGTCGATCCCGAAGGCCGCACGCATCGGCCAGGTGGCGCAGGAAGCGCCGGCGACCGAGGACGCGCTGATCGAGATCGTGCTTGCCGCGGACAAGGAACGCACCGCCCTCGTTGCCGAGGCGGAAACGGCGACCGATCCGCACCGCATCGCCGAGATCCAGATGCGCCTTGTCGATATCGACGCGCATTCGGCCGAAGCGCGCGCGGCGAGCATTCTTGCCGGCCTCGGCTTCGACAAGGAGGCGCAGGCCCGCCCCGCCTCCTCCTTCTCCGGCGGCTGGCGCATGCGCGTTGCCCTTGCCGCCGTGCTGTTTTCCGAGCCGGATCTGCTTCTGCTCGACGAGCCGACCAACTATCTCGACCTC
Organism: Rhizobium leguminosarum; assembly: GCF_002953715.1. GTDB lineage: Bacteria > Pseudomonadota > Alphaproteobacteria > Rhizobiales > Rhizobiaceae > Rhizobium > Rhizobium leguminosarum_V. The sequence continues at coordinate 1,216,255 of NZ_CP025012.1, read as the reverse complement.
GAAGGCACGCTGTGGCTGGAAGACTATGTCCGCCGCTATCCGCACACCGTCATCATCATCAGCCACGATCGCGACCTTCTGAACAACGCGGTCAATGCGATCGTCCATCTCGACCAGAAGAAGCTGACCTTCTATCGCGGCGGTTACGACCAGTTCGAGCGACAGAAGGCGGAAGCCGACGAGCTGCAGACGAAGGCCAAGGCCAAGAACGACGCGGCGCGCAAACATCTGCAGGGCTTCATCGACCGCTTCAAGGCCAAGGCTTCCAAGGCCCGTCAGGCACAATCGCGCGTCAAGGCGCTGGAGCGCATGGGAACGGTCGCCGCGGTGATCGAGGCCCACGTACAGCCGATCACTTTTCCCGAGCCGGAAAAGCAGCCGGCTTCGCCGATCGTCGCGATCCAGAGCGGCGCCGTCGGCTACGAGCCCGGCAATCCGATCCTGAAGAACCTCAATCTGCGCATCGACAATGACGACCGCATCGCCCTGCTCGGCTCGAACGGCAACGGCAAATCGACCTTCGCCAAATTCATCTCCGGCCGGCTCGCGCCGGAAAGCGGTGAGGTAAAGATCGCACCGAGCCTGAAGATCGGCTTCTTCGCACAGCACCAGCTCGACGACCTCATTCCCGAGCAATCGCCGGTGGAGCATGTGCGCCGCCTGATGCCCGGCGCGCCGGAAGCCAAGGTGCGCGCCCGCGTCGCCCAGATGGGGCTTGCGACCGAGAAGATGGCAACGGCCGCCAAGGATCTTTCCGGCGGCGAAAAAGCCCGCTTGCTGATGGGGCTTGCCGCCTTCAATGCGCCTAATCTGCTGATCCTCGACGAGCCGACCAACCACCTCGACATCGACAGCCGCCGCGCGCTGATCGAGGCGCTGAACGATTACGAGGGCGCCGTCATCCTGATCTCGCACGATCGTCACCTGATCGAGGCGACGGTCGATCGGCTGTGGCTGGTCAATGCCGGCACGGTGACGATCTTCGAAGGCGATATGGACGAGTATCGCGACCTGATCGTCAGTTCCGGTAAAAAAAAAGAAGAAAAGCCGCAGCTAGTTGAAGACGCGACGTCGAAGGCCGACCAGCGCAAGCTCAATGCCGAACGTCGCGCCTCGCTGACGCCGCTCAGGAAAAAGATCAACGAAATCGAATCCTTGACGGCGAAGCTGGAGAAACAGATTCAGGCGCTTGACGCGGAACTTGCGGATCCGGCCCTTTACGAGAAGGCGCCTGCCAAGGCCGCTGAGAAGGCAAAGCAGCGTGGCGAGGCTGCGGCGAAACTGGCAGCCGCCGAGGAAGACTGGCTGATGCTGTCGGCCGAATATGAAGAAGCGATGGCGGGATAGCCACAGGTCTCATCGAAAGCGTGGCGAAGTGCCGTGCATCAACGCAATTTCGGACATTATCAACCGATCGTTAACCATAATCCGAAAGGTTGTCTCAACATTCGTTACCGATTTGTTGAGCCCTTTCCATGTATCGTCTTTTCGTTCTGTCCTGCATGGCCCTCACGGCCGCCCTCGCCGCCTGCAGCACCACCAGACAATCCGCTCCTGACACATCGATCAAGACCTCCTCGGTGATCGCACCCGAAGAGCGAAAACTTGCCTATGCCGGCGACGATGCGCCGCCGCGCCTAACCGGCTGGCACCATCTGGCCGGACGGACGCTGGAGGTCTCCTCGCTCGCCGATCTCAAGCTGCAGGACAAGGAGGTGATCCTCAGCTTCGACGATGGCCCGATCCCCGGCCGGACCGACAAGGTGCTGGCAATCCTCGACGAATTCGGCGTCAAGGGCGCATTCATGATGGTCGGCGAGATGGCCGAGATGCATCCGGCGCTCGCCCGCAAGGTCGCCCAGGACGGCAACACGATCGGCAGCCACACCTATGACCACGCCAACCTCGCTTCGCTGAGTTTCGACGCAGCGATGGCCGAGGTGATCAAGGGCGAATTGGCGGTGACCAAGGCGACCGGAACCGATGTCTCCTTCTTCCGTTTCCCTTATCTTGCCGAGAGCCACAGGCTGCGCGCCGCGGTCGCCATGCGCGACATGGTGGTCATGGATGTCGATATCGACAGCAAGGACTACTTCACCACGACGCCGGTCTCCATAACGCAGCGGACGATGAACCTCTTGCACAAGCGTGGCCGCGGCATCATCCTGATGCATGACATCCACAAACGCACGGCAACGATGCTACCAACCCTGCTCTCGAAACTCGAAGCCGAAGGCTACAAGGTGGTGACGCTGAAATTCAAGAAGACTGAGGTGCCGAACACCGTCGTCGCCTCGGCCGATTTCGTGACGACCCGTTAGCGCATTGGCCCGAAAATCGAAATCGATTTTCGGGCCAATGCTTAGATTCAAAGTGTTACAGCGTCCTTCGCGCGCCTGAAGAGACGCGCGGCGCTGTAAGGCGGGTTGCCAAGTCGGGACCGGCTGCCTAGATCTGTCCGACGTCAATGGAAGCAGGCAGGTCAGATATGAACCTTCATCTCGAAACGGACGACGATCCGCGCACCCGCCAGTTCATCGACGAGCACAACGCGCTTTCCGACGCGGCACTGAGAACACCGCAATTTGCTGAAGATCGCGACGCGATCAAGGCGCTGATCGAGCGGCAGGACAGGCTGATCGTTCCAATGCGCCGAGGCGAGTGGCTGTTCGATTTCCGGCAGAGCAAGGACAACCCTCTCGGCGTCTGGCTCCGCCTTCCGGCAGACCAGGAGCCGCTGCCCGATGCCGCCTGGGAGCCGGTCTTCGATCTCGACGCCTTCTGCGTGAGGGAAGGCAAGCGCTGGAACTGGCGCGGCGCCGTCACCTGCCCATGGGAACCAACGCGGGTGCTGCTCACGCTTTCGGACGGCGGCTCCGACCTTCTCCGCCTGCTCGAATTCGATGCCGAGCGGAAACAGATCGTCGAGGGCGGCGTCGATACGCCGGCCGCACGATCGCATGCCACTTGGCTGAGCCGCGACGAAATCTGCTATTTCGGCTCCATCGACCGATTTTCGGCGACCCGTTCCGGGTGGCCGCGGGTCGGGCGGCGATTGAAGCGCGGTCAGCGACCGGAAGACGCCGTCGTCATGTTCGAAGCAGCAGACGAGGACGTCTACGGCTTCAATCTCGTCATCGACCCTGCCCTATCAGGCGCTTCGGCGGATCATGGATTGATCGACATTTTCGTCGCCGCCCACGAGATCGGCGTGGCCAGCGCTTTCCTGACCGCCAACGACGGGACGCGGCAGCGCATCGATCTGCCTCAGGAGGCCGATTTCCAGTTCAATCGTGATCATTGCCTTTGGCGGGCAAAGACCGATGAGCGCGTTGCGACCGGCAGCCTCGTGCTGCAACGCTTCGATCCCGCCTCGGAGACGGCCCCGCTCGGGTCGGAGCGGATCCTGTTTCAGCCTGCCGCGGGCCAGTCCGTCTCGCAGATGATGCTGATGCGCGAGTGGTGCGTCTTCCTCATCTCCGATCGGCTGCGTCCGCGTCTCATGGTGCTGGACCTGACAAGGCCCGATGCCGAGCAGCGCGAGATCGCGTTGCCGGCTGACATGCAGACGGCTCATTTCAGGCCGCTCCATGCGGATCTGCATCTTGGCGACGATACGCTCTACATCGTCGGCCAGGGCTTCCTGCAGCCTCCGGCCTGTTACCGCCTCGAGCTGTCGGATCGCGACAAGCAGGCCGAACCGATTTTCGTCGCCACAGCGCCGAGCTATTTCGATGCGACCGATATGTCTTCCGAACTGCTGGAGGCCGTTTCCGAGGACGGAACGAAGGTTGCTTACCGGCTGGTCCTGCCGAAGCAGTGGACCAAGGGCGCGCTGCCTGTACTGCTTTACGGCTATGGCGGTTTCGATGTTTCGCTATCGCCGAACTATTCCGGCGTGACAGGACGCTGGCTGGAGCAAGGCGGCGCCTATGTGCAGGCCTATATCCGCGGCGGCGGCGAATTCGGGCCCGACTGGTATCGCAGCGCCAAGCGGCAGGGGCGAGACCGGGCGTTTGCCGATTTCGTCGCCATCGCCCGCGATCTCGTCGCCCGCGGCTATACCGTGCCGTCGCGGATCGCCTGCCAAGGCGGCAGCAATGGCGGTCTGCTGACCGGCGTGATGCTGACGCGCTATCCCGATGATTTCGGCGCCGTCTGGTGCCAGGTGCCGGTCCTCGACATGACACGCTTCCACCTGTTCAGCGCAGGGCAAGCCTGGATGGACGAATACGGCGACCCGGAGACACCGGTGGACCGGGATTTCATGCTCGGCTATTCGCCGCTTCACAATGTCAGGCCGGCGACCGAGGTCACCTATCCGCCGATCTATGTCGAAAGCTCCGCCAATGACGACCGCGTGCATCCCTCGCATGCGCGCCGCTTTGCCGCGCGGCTGGAGGAAGAAGGACACCGGCCACTCTTCCATGAATTCGGCTCCGGCGGGCATGGCGGCGACGGCAATTCCGAAGAGCGCGCCGCCCGCACAGCGATGGGTTACAGCTTCCTTCGCCAAACCATCATCCGCTAGGATGCGATAGAATGGAGGAGGACAGCTTGTCGGCGCGCCTCTTTCTGATACAAACACGTCAATAATCATACTTTTCATACAGGCTCGAGCGAAACACCATGTCTCCTATCAATCTCGCCATCGTCGGCGTCGGCAAGATCGTCCGCGACCAGCACCTTCCCTCCATCGCCAAGAACCCGGATTTCGCGCTCGTCGCCACGGCAAGCCGCCACGGCACGGTCGAAGGCGTCAAGAGCTATACGACGATCGAAGCGATGCTCGACGCCGAGCCCTCGATCGATGCCGTTTCGCTCTGCATGCCGCCGCAATACCGCTACGAGGCAGCCTATAAGGCGCTCGTCGCCGGCAAACACGTCTTCCTGGAAAAGCCGCCCGGCGCCACGCTGAGCGAAGTGGCCGATCTCGAAGCGCTGGCGAGCAAGCAGGGTGCGTCGCTCTTTGCCAGCTGGCATTCGCGCTACGCGCCGGCCGTCGAGGCGGCCAAGACGTTTCTTGCCTCGACAACGATCAAAAGCGTGCACGTGATCTGGAAGGAGGATGTCCGCCACTGGCATCCGAATCAGGAATGGATCTGGCAGGCCGGCGGTCTCGGCGTTTTCGATCCCGGCATCAACGCGCTGTCGATCGTCACCCATATCCTGCCGCGGCCGATCTTCATCACCGAGGCCGTGCTCGAATTTCCCGAGAATCGCGATGCCCCGATCGCGGCCGACATTCACTTCCGCAATGCCGACGGCCTGCCGGTTCACGCCGAATTCGACTGGCTCCAGACCGGCAAGCAAAGCTGGGACATCGTCGCGGAGACGGCAGCCGGCCAGATGGTGCTCGCCGAGGGCGGCGCCAAGCTTTTGATCGACGGCGCGCTGAGGTTCGCCGAGCCGGAGCAGGAATATCCTTCGCTCTACCGTCGCTTCGCCGAAATCATCAAGGCCGGCAAATCGGATGTCGACCTCGCGCCGCTACGCCACGTCGCCGACGCCTTCATGCTCGGCAAGCGGAAGTTCGTCGACGCGTTCCACGACTGAGGGTCGTAATAACGTCATAGAAACCGGCAAGATTTGCCGGCCTATGGCAACAGTGTTCGGGGGCAGCCGCTCATGAGCAACAAAATCCGCCGCAAGGGCCGATTTTTCCGCGTGTTGAAGATTGGCATCCTTGTGGTGCCGCTTCTCGGCCTTGCAGCATGTTCGGGCGAACAGGTCGTCATGCCTCCCGATGCACCGGGCGTTTCCCGATCCGAGGAATATTCCTTCGGATCTGCGACCCAGGCCCAGGATTGGCAGGCCACCAAAAGGGTGCTGGACCAACTGGAAGGGCGGTTCGGAGAGAAATCCGTGCGTATCCTGGCGCGCAATCTAGCCAGCACCACCAACCCGCAGAACATCAAGGCTTATTATGCCGAACGCCTTGTCCATCAAGCCGGCTGGGCGGAAATGCCGGTCAGCACCTTTGCCGACAGCGCGTGGGCATTCGCTTTCGTCAGTCCGAATGGAAAGCGGGTTTTGGCCGTGGAGGCGCTCAATCCGTCGGAAGGTGCGGGAGGGATCGTCCCCCTCAACATCCTGACGAACCTCGACGAGGACAAAGGGTCGAAGGGATAACGGCTTCCGCCGGCGGGTGAGAACGACGTTAGAAGGCTTCATGCAACATTCAAAGTATTACGGAGTCTTGGCGCGTCTGAAAAGACGCGCCGGGCCGTAGTGTCGTAGCGAAACGCTCAGGCCTTCTTCTCCCACCGCCCCTCTGACGTCTGCTGCCAATAGGTGAGGTTATGCCCCTCGCCTTTCAGCTTCTTCCATTGCGCACGGGCGGCTTCCAGCTGCTCCTGGTCGTGACCGTCGAACATGAAGACGATGCGCTCATAGGCATCGGCCGGCGGCGGCTCGGCACCGTCGACGATGAAACGCACGGTCGCCGCATTGGCATTGCCTGATGTCACCGTCAAAAGCACTGGCTGGCTTTCGGCAAAATCCGCCTCGTCGGTGCCGTGCGGCAGGAAGCTCTCCTCACGGAAAGTCCAAAGATGCTGATCGAGAGCATCACGCCGTGCCGGCTCGCGTGTCTGAACGGCAACGCGCCAGCCGCGCTCGACGCTTTTGTCGATGAGCGGCGGAAGCGCGTCCTCCAGCCTGGTTTCGGTCAGATGATAGAAGAGAACGTCGGTCATCAGGATTCATAATGGGCGCGAACGAGCTCGTCGAGCAGGCGCACGCCGAAGCCGGAACCCCAGGACTGGTTGATCTCGTCCTGCGGCGAGCCCATCGCCGTGCCGGCAATATCGAGATGCGCCCAGGGCGTCTCCTGCACGAAGCGCTTGAGGAAATGCGCGGCGGTGATCGAGCCGGCCTGTCGCCCGCCGGTGTTTTTCATATCGGCGAACTTGCTGTCGATCAGCTTGTCGTAGTCCCTGCCGAGCGGCATGCGCCAAAGCTTCTCATTGCTCGAAAGGCCGGCTGCCGTCAGTTGGGCGGAAAGCTGGTCGTCATTGGAGAACAGGCCGGCATGCACATTGCCGAGCGCCACGACGATCGCCCCGGTCAGCGTGGCGAGATTGATCATGAACTGCGGCTTGAAGCGGTCGTTGCAGTACCAGAGCGCATCGCAGAGCACGAGGCGGCCCTCGGCATCGGTGTTGATCACCTCGATCGTCTGGCCGGACATCGACGTGACGATGTCGCCCGGACGCTGGGCGTTACCGTCAGGCATGTTCTCGACCAGGCCGATGATGCCGACCGCGTTGACGGCGGCCTTGCGGGAAGCGAGCACATGCATGAGGCCGGTGACGGCTGCCGCACCGCCCATATCGCCCTTCATGTCCTCCATGCCGGCGGCCGGCTTGATCGAAATGCCGCCGGTATCGAAGACGACACCCTTGCCGATGAAGGCGACGGGACGATCCTTGCCCTTGCCGCCCTTCCACTGCATGACCGCCAGGCGCGGCGGGCGCACGGAGCCCTGGGCGACGCCGAGAAGGGCGCCCATGCCAAGACGGCGCATCTCCCGTTCGGTCAGGATTTCCACTTCGACGCCGAGCTTTTCCAGCTCCTTCGCCTTGGCGGCGAACTCGACGGGACCGAGCACGTTCGGCGGTTCGTTGACGAGGTCACGGGCAAGATTGACGCCGCCGGCGATCGCTTCGGAATCGGAAAACGCCTTCTTGGCACCAGCCGGATCGGCGGTGACGATCGTCACCTTGACGGATTTCGCCGGTTTTTCCTCCTCGTCACCCTTCTTCGTCTTGTAGGTATCGAAGCTATAGGCGCGCAGCAGCATGCCGAGCGCGAAGTCGGCGGCAGCCCGGGCGCTCGTCTCGAGCCCGGGCACGTCGATGAAGACAGCGGCCTTATCGGTATTCTTGATTCTCGATGCCGCGGCACCGCCAGCCTTCAGCCAGTCATGGGCGGTGAGTTCGGCAACCTTGCCCAGCCCAATGACGACGATGCGGTCGACGGACGCGCCTTCGGGGGCGACAATATCGAGCGCGCCCATGGATTTCGCGGAGAATCGGGCGATCCTGGCAGCCTTGGCGATTACGCCTGCCGGGTCGACTGTTTCGGCACCGGCAGCGCTGTCGGCCTCTGCAGTCTTCAACAGGATCGCCAGTCCGCCACTGAGCTTTGCCGACTTCGAGAATGAAATTTCCATCTTTACTGACATGTCTTCTCCGCTGGGATTCTTTGAAATCCGTCCCTGGCGGATAATTTCGCGTTTGGCGGGTCTGTCAATGGCTTGCGACAATTGTTATGGTCGCCCGCAGCCATCACGGCCCTCATGTTTTCGTCAGTTTCGTAGATATTCGCGTTGACAGTTTTTTCGAAAAATCGATGGCGGGACCTCGCAATCCGCCTGCCGAAAACGACTTTCGGTGCATTCATGCTGCTGTTTTGGACGTGGTGGGCGCTGCTTGCCGTCTTCCGCGCTTTCCCCGAAATAGACATCTATTTTTCCCAGCTTTTTTTCGTAAGCGCAGATTGCGACGCGGCTGCCGCCGCTGGGAGCATCTGCGGCAGCTTTCCCTATCGCGAGGTCGCTGCCTTCGACCTGCTGCGCACCCTCTTCTTCCGCTTGCCCTATGTGGTGGCGATCGTGATGCTGTGGAAATTCGCCGAATGCTACCAGCAGCATGGCGCGACCTTCAACGCCGAGCGGGCGCAGAAGCTCAAGGTCGCGCTCGGAACGCTGCTGATCGGACCGGTGCTGCTCGTCAATGTCGTCCTGAAGGAGCATTGGGGCCGGCCGCGGCCGATACAGACGGACATTTTCGGCGGTGCACTGCATTTCGCCGAGGCAGGTTCGCTTGCCGGAAAATGCGTTTCGAACTGCTCGTTCATATCAGGCGAGGCAGCAGGCGCCGGCTGGCTCTTCTGCCTTCTGCTCTTCGTTCCGAAATCCCTGCGTTATACGCTGGCGGCGCCCCTGGCGGCGATCTCGATCCTCACCCCCGCGATGCGGCTATCCTTCGGCGCGCACTATCTTTCCGACGTCGTTCTTGGATGGCTTTCGTCGCTTGTCGTCTTCGCCGCGTTGCTGGCGTTAACTGAGTCGCAACAGCATCAAAAAAATTCTGAAATTTGAATGAATTTTTGACACCAGCTTGTCGCAAAAGCGCGACAAAGAGCGTAGAGGGATTCTCCTGCAAAGCCGTTTGGGCGTGCAGGTGCTTTCAAGGGCAGGCATGAAACTACTCGAGACATACATATTGCGGCGCGTCGGCCAGATGTTTCTCGTGGCGCTCCTGCCCGTTCTGGCGATCATTTGGACGACTCAGGTTCTGCAGCGCATCAATCTGGTTACCGACAGTGGCCAGTCGATCGGCTCGTTCGCCAAGCTCGCGACGATGATCCTGCCGTCGATCATTCCCGTGGTACTGCCCTTCGCCCTCGTTATCGCGATCACCCAGACGCTGACGACGATGAACAACGATTCCGAGTTGACCGTCATCGACGCAGCCGGGGCCCGGCGCAGCGTGCTGATCCGCCCGATTCTGCTGCTTGCCGCCGTCATCAGCGTTTTTTCCTTCTTCGTCGACAACGTCGTCGAGCCGCGCGCAAAAACCGTCGTGCGCCAGATGATCGCCGAGACCTATGCTGACCTCCTCTCTTCGGTGATCGAAGAAAAGACCTTCCGCAAGCTTGATGAAGGCCTCTACGTGCAGATCTCGCAGCGGATGGCCGGCCGCATGCTGAAGGGCCTTTTTGTCGCCGACGAGCGCGATCCGGCCTACGAACTGATCTATTATGCGAAGGAAGGCGCCGTCGACGATACGGGCACGACGCTGATCATGCATGAAGGCGAAGTGCACCGCAAAACGCCCGATGGCAACGTCTCGGTCATCAATTTCGATTCCTATTCCTTCGACCTCTCGGACATGACGGAGAGTCGCGGTCAGGCGACGTTGCGCGCCAGCGACCGTGACCTGTGGTTCCTGTTCAATCCAGATCCGGCCGACAAGGATTATACGATCCGGCCGCAGAGCTACCGTGCCGAACTGCACCGCCGGCTGACGGATTGGATCCTGCCCGTCGTCTTTGCACTGTTTTCACTGGCGATCGCCGGCGATGCGCGCTCGCACCGCGAAGCGCGGCTGCATCCGATGGTGAGCGCGCTTGCCTATGCCTTCGCCATGCGATGGGCGGCCTTCTACGCGGCCAATCAGATCGACACCGACCCTGAATATATCGCCGTCCTCTACGCCATCCCGATCATCAGCAGCATCGTCTCGATCGTCTTCCTCGGCCTGCACAAACGACTGGCCATACCTTCGTTCCTTCGGGACCGGATGTCGTCTTTCTGGAGACGGATGCAGGAAAGGCTGCTTGCGGCTACCGGCAGGGATGCGGCCCAATGATGTTCGGGACATTGTCGCGTTATTTCTTTCGCCGCTACCTGGTGACGATGGGCTGGTTCCTGATCGGCGTCTCGGCGATTTCTTTCCTCCTCGATTTCAGCGAGACGGCGGGCCGCATGTCCGGCCTGCCCGGCTACACGATCGGCGGCGGCATCCTGATGACCGCCGTGCGCCTGCCGCTCATCCTGCAGCAGACAGTCCCCTTCATCGCGCTGTTCGTCGGCATGACGGTGCTGATCGGACTCAACCGCAAATATGAGCTCGTCGTCACGCGCGCAGCCGGCATTTCGGTCTGGCAGTTCATGTTCCCCTTCATCGCCGGCTCGCTGCTGCTCGGCCTGCTGACGATGGCGGCGCTCAACCCGCTTGCGGCCTGGGGACAGCGCCAGGCACTGCTGGTCGAATCCGACTGGCGCGGCGAGAACGCGGTTCTGCGCAAGGCCCCGCAGATTCCGTGGCTGCGGCAGATCAGTGGCCGGGACGATGTCATCATCGGCGCCCAGACGGTCCAGGATAACGGAACCAAGCTGATCGACGCCGTGCTGATCCATTTCGATTCAAGGGGTCAGGTCATTCTGAGACAGGACGCGGCCACCGCAAAATTGGAAGATGGTTACTGGCAACTTAACAACGTTGTCGAGCGTAAGCCTGGCGAAATCCCGGTGCGTAAAGCTTCGGTTCAACTTCGCACCAATCTGAAACAGGACTTCGTCCAGGAGCGGCTGACAGCGCCGGAAACAATTGGTTTCTTTGACCTTTCCAACCGGATTGCGGCGGCCAAATCCTTCGGCATCTCGACCAAGGCGCTGGAGACGCAATTCAACTCCCTGTTGTCCCAGCCATTGCTGCTGGTGGCCATGACTTTCATAGCCGCAACAGTGTCCCTAAAATTTAGCCGGTTCAACCAATCCCGCTCCGTGATTCTGGGTGGCATCCTTTCGGGCTTCATGCTTTATGTCATCACCGTGCTTGTAAAGGCATTCGGAAGCAGTGGAGTCGTGCCTCCCTTCGTGGCGACGTGGATACCGGTGGTCGTCGCGCTGGCCTTGGGTGCGACTATTCTGCTTCATCAGGAGGACGGCTAGTGGCGGCAGGCGACCGCAAGTATTTTAGTAAACAGTTGGTTGCCCTGCTTGTCGGTGCGGCTTTATGTTCCTATTTCGGCAGCGTCCCGGCCTCCTACGGCCAGGCCAGCGCGCCCGAACAAAATATCGAGAAGAAGATTCCCGAAGGCGCGAAGCTTCTGCTTTCGGCCAATGAACTCGTCTATAACCGTGACGCCGACCTGGTGTCGGCGGTCGGCGGCGTGCAGATCAACTATGGCGGCTATAAAATGGTCGCGCAGAAGGTCGAGTACAATCAGAAGACCGGCCGGATGACGGCGCTCGGCAATGTCGAGCTCGTCAGCCCCGACGGCAACCGTATCTATGCCGACAACCTTGACGTGACCGACAATTTTGCCGACGGGTTCCTGAACTCGTTGCGCATCGAGACCGCCGACAACACGCGTATCGTTGCCGAATCCGGCCAGCGCGTCGGCGGCACGATGATGATTCTCAACAAGGGCGTTTACACCGCCTGCCTTCCCTGCGCCGAAGATCCGAAGCGCGCGCCTTTCTGGCAGGTCAAGGCCAAACGCGTGATCCAGAACGGCGTGACGCACACGATCCGTCTGGAGAGTGCACGCTTCGAGCTGCTGGGTTATCCCATAGCCTTCCTGCCTTTCATTGAGGTTCCCGACAATACGGTGAAGCGCAAGTCGGGCTTTCTCTTCCCGACGATGAGCCTGTCGCAGAATCTCGGCTTCGGTCTTTCCGTTCCTTATTATTATGTGATCTCGCCAAGCATGGACGCGACGGTCACCGCCACGGGCTATACCGCCCAGGGTTTCCTCATCGAAGGCGAATTTCGCCAACGCTTCGAAAATGGCACGCATATTCTGCGCGTCGCCGGCATCGACCAGGCAAAGCCGGGCAACTTCAGCTCCGGCACCAGCGATGCCGAAGCCGGCCAGCGTGGCATGGTGGCATCGAAGGCCGAATTCCGCATCAATCCGCGCTGGACGTTCGGCTGGGACGTCATGATGCAGAGCGACAACAATTTCTCGAAAACGTACAAGCTGCGGGGCTTGACCGGTACGGATCGCACCAACCAGATCTACCTGACAGGGCTCGGGAAACGCAATTATTTCGACATGCGGGCGTTCTATTTCGACGTCCAGGATGCCGATCGGACGAATACCGCTGAAAAGCAGCAGGCGATCGTCTATCCGTCGCTCGACTATCACTATGTGGCGCCGCAGCCGCTTGCCGGCGGCGAGCTTTCTGCGGATGTCAACCTCACGAATATTTCGCGCACGCATGATGACTTCTATACCGTCGACGGCTTCGACCGTTTCCGCGGCCTGAAGGGCCAGACTTCGCGCCTGACCGCCGAGCTGCAGTGGAAGCGCACCTACGTCACGCCGACCGGCCTGGTGATCACGCCGTTGCTGGCCGCGCGCGGCGATGCCTTCGCGCTGAACATGGATGACCCCACGGGCTACACCGGCAACTACGTCGACGGCAATTCCGCCACCCGCTCGATGTTCACAGCCGGCCTGGAGATGCGTTATCCGATCCTGATGACGACGGATAACAGCACCCATATCCTCGAGCCGATCGCACAAATCTATGCCCGCCCCGACGAGCAACTGGCAGGCCGCCTGCCGAACGAGGATGCACAAAGCTTCGTCTTCGACGCCACCTCGCTGTTCGACCGCGACAAGTTCTCGGGCTACGACAGGATCGAAGGCGGTACCCGCGCCAATATCGGCGTTCAGTATACCGGTACATTCGACAGCGGTTACAAGCTGCACGGCATCTTTGGCCAATCCTATCAGATCGCCGGCCAGAACTCGTTTGCGACCGATGACCTCGTCAATGTCGGCGCGGATTCGGGCCTTGAAACCGACCGCTCCGATTATGTCGGCCTTGGCGGCGTCGAAACACCGTACGGCGTTTCCGTCGCAGCCTCCTACCGACTCGACGAAAAAGATTTCGAATTCCGCCGCGGCGATCTGACGACGGCCTACCAGAACGACACCTTCTCGACGCAGCTGACCTACACTCATCTCAGCGCCCAGCCGGCATATGGCTTCGCCGAGGACAATGACGAGATCCAGACCAACAGCCGCGTCAAGTTCAAGGATTACTGGTCGATTTTCGGCGGCATTGCCTGGGATCTGAACAATGATGTGATCAGCCGGCGGACGATCGGCCTCTCTTATGACGACGAATGCACGATCTTCACGATCGCCTATACGGACAGCAGAGATTCTGACGACGAGTCGGGAAGCGACTGGACGATCGGCGCACGGCTGACCTTCCGCACGCTCGGCGACATCAAGATCGGCACCGACACCCTGGAATGACGGACGGACGGCGCAAAGATGGGCTGAAGCCATTCTTTCGCCGTAAGCCTGTGCAGGACATTGCCGCCAGTCGATATCTGAGGCATAGGGGTTTCGCGCCGTGACGGAAGCGATTTCCGCGTGTCTCGCACTGTGGTAAGAACGCCGCGAACAACGTCTCGCGACGCTATCGGGAGGTCAACAGATGATTGACGCGAAAAAAGCCATAACCAAGTTCCTCGCCGGGGCAGCGCTTGCATTGCTGACGGGCCTTGCCGGTCCAGCGCTTGCGGCCAGTGAGGTCAAGGCCGTGGTGAACGGCACGGCCATCACCAGCGGCGATGTCGCCAAGCGCCAGGCCTTCCTGCGCCTGCAGCATACGAAGGCCGATGCCAAGACCGCCGAGGAGCAGTTGATCGACGAGGCGCTCAAGCGGCAGGAAGTCACCCGCGTCCATATGTCGGTTTCGCAGCAGGACGTCGATGCGTCTTTCGCGCGCTTTTCGAGCGGCAACAAGCTTTCCCCTGAGCAGATGTCGCAGATCCTCGATCGTGCCGGCGTCGGCGTCGATCATTTCAAGGGTTTCATCGCCGTGCAGATGAGCTGGCCGCGTGTCGTCAACGCCCGCTACGGCTCGACCTCGCGGCTGTCGAACTATGATCTCGTCTCGCGCATGATGCAGAACAACAAGCAGAAGCCGGTGACGACGGAATATATGCTGCAGCAGGTCATCTTCGTCATTCCGCAAGCCAAGCGCGGCGCCATCACCGGCAAGCGCAAGGGCGAGGCCGAGGCGTCGCGCTCCAAATTTCCGGGCTGCGATCAGGCAAAGGTGTTTGCTGCGACGATGCGCGACGTTTCCGTGCGCGATCTCGGCCGCATGCTCGCCCCCGAGATCCCGCCGGATTGGAAGCCGCTGGTCGAGCAGGCCAAGGGCAACACGACAGGGACCCGCGTCACCGACAAGGGCGTCGAATATCTGGCAATCTGCAGCCAGCGGCAGGTCTCCGACGATCAGGCCGCCGAAATGGTCTTCCGCCAGGAAGATCTCGACAAGTCCAAGGGCGGCAAGGACGCCAGCCCGGAAAACGAAAACAGCAAGAAATACCTGGATGAACTGCGCAAAAAGGCGCAGATCGCCTATCGCTGACCGACAATGGCGATACCGTTTTCGCGACCGCTTGCGCTGAGCCAGGGCGACCCCGCCGGCATCGGGCCGGACATTACTCTGATGGCCTGGCTCCGGCGGCGTGAACTCGGGCTGCCGCCTTTCTTCCTGATCGGCGATCCTGATGTCTTGGCGCTGAGAGCCCGCCAGCTCAATCTGGCGGTTTCGATCCGCGAGACCGATAAAGCCAGCGAGGCCGCCGGCATGTTTGCCGACGCGCTGCCCGTCATGACCGTGCCGGCCGGCATCGAGGTGGTGGCCGGCGAGCCGCATGCGGCAACGGCGAAAAGCACGATCGCGGCGATCGAGAAAGCCGTGTCGCTTGTCATCACCGGCGAGGCGCTCGCGGTGGTCACCAACCCCATCGCCAAAGCCGTGCTCTACGAGGCGGGTTTCCGGTTTCCCGGCCATACCGAATTTCTCGCCGATCTCGCCGCCCGGGCGACCGGCCGGCCGGTGACACCGGTGATGATGTTATCAGGACCGAAGCTCCGGGCGATTCCCGTCACCATTCACATTCCGGTCCGGGACGTGCCGCAGGCGCTGACAGGCGAACTGATCGTGGAAACCTGCCGGATCGCCCATGAAGACCTGAGGCAGCGCTTCGGCATCGAGACGCCGCGGCTCGCCGTTGCCGGACTCAACCCGCATGCGGGCGAAGGCGGGGCGATCGGCAAGGAGGACGAGGACGTCATCCGTCCGGCGATCGAGCGCCTGCGCGACGAGGGCATCGATGCGATCGGGCCCCTGCCCGCCGATACGATGTTCCATGACGAGGCGCGGGCGCGATACGACGTCGCCGTCTGCATGTATCACGACCAGGCACTGATCCCAGCCAAGGCACTTGGTTTCGACGACAGCGTCAACGTGACGCTTGGGCTTCCCTTCGTGCGCACCTCGCCGGATCACGGCACCGCATTCGGCATCGCCGGCAAGGGACTGGCGCGCGAGCAGAGCCTCGTTGCGGCGCTGAAGCTCGCCGCACAGCTCGGCCGCAGTGCGGAAAGCCGCCGCTGATGGCAGCACTCGATGGCCTGCCGCCGCTTCGCGACGTCATCCAGCGTCACGGCCTCGACGCGCGCAAGGCGCTCGGGCAGAACTTCCTGCTCGATCTCAACCTCACCCAGAAGATCGCCCGCACGGCGGGGGCGCTCGACGACGCGACCGTTTTCGAGGTCGGCCCCGGCCCCGGCGGGCTGACGCGCGCGATCCTGGCGCTCGGCGCCAGGAAGGTTATCGCCATCGAGCGGGATACACGCTGCCTGCCGGCGCTCGCCGAAATCGCTGATCATTATCCCGGCCGGCTCGACGTGATCGAAGGCGATGCGCTGAAAACGGATTTCGAGACATTGGCGCCGGACGGTCCGATCAAGATCATTGCCAACCTGCCTTACAATGTCGGCACACAGTTGCTGGTCAACTGGCTGCTGCCGAAAGCGTGGCCACCGTTCTGGCAGTCACTGACGCTGATGTTTCAGAAGGAAGTCGGCGAGCGCATCGTCGCTAACGAAGACGACGACCATTACGGCCGTCTCGGCGTGCTCTGTGGCTGGCGAACGGAGGCACGCATGGCCTTCGACGTGCCGCCGCAAGCCTTCACGCCGCCGCCGAAAGTGACGTCGACGGTCGTGCATCTGGTCCCCCGCGAAAAACCCATTCCCTGCGCTGTCGCCAATCTGGAAAAAGTGACGCAGGCCGCTTTCGGCCAACGTCGCAAGATGCTGCGCCAAAGCCTGAAATCGCTCGGCGGCGAGAGCCTGCTCGTCAAGGCCGGGATCGATCCGGCGCGGCGGGCGGAAACGCTGTCTGTCGAGGAGTTCTGCCTTCTCGCAAACAGCCTGTAGGGCAATTCCAGGAACGTGCGAAGCGGTTTTCCCAGGAGTTTACTCTAAAGCGACGGCGTCTCTTCCAGCAGTACGCGGACGAAGTCGAACATGCCATGGCGGCGGTCGCGGCGCAGGCGTTCGGCCTTGACGATTGACTGGACGGCGTCGAGGGCGGCGTTGAGATCGTCGTTTATGATGACGTAGTCGTATTCGCGCCAATGGGCGATTTCGGCGCGGCTATTGGCGAGGCGCGTCTGGATGACCTCCTCGGAATCCTCGGCACGGCGATGCAGCCGCGACTGGAGTTCCGTCATGGTCGGCGGCAGCACGAAGATCGAGACCACGTCGGCCGACATCTTCTCCTGCAATTGCTGGGCGCCCTGCCAATCGATGTCAAAGAGCATGTCGCGGCCTTCGGCCATGGCCTGCTCGACCGGCTCGCGCGGCGTGCCGTAGAAATTGCCATGCACCTCGGCCCATTCGAGCAGCGCGTCGCTATCGCGCAGGCGCTCGAACTCGCGCACACTCTTGAAGTGGTAATGCACATCCTCGACTTCACTCGGGCGGCGCTGACGCGTGGTGACGCTGACGGAAAGGCCGATTTGCCTGTCGGTCTCCAGAAGCGTGCGCGCGATGGTGGACTTGCCGGCGCCCGACGGCGACGAGATGACAAGCATCAGACCGCGGCGGGCGATCTGCACGGGCGAGGATTTCGCCGGGTTCATGTCTTACTCCAAATTCTGGACCTGCTCGCGGAACTGGTCGATCACGACTTTCAGCTCGATGCCGGCAGCGGTAACCGCCGAGGCGTTCGACTTCGAGCAGATGGTATTCGATTCGCGGTTAAATTCCTGTGCAAGGAAGTCCAGACGGCGCCCGGCGGGGCCACCTTTCACCAGGAGATCGCGCGCTGCGGCGACATGAGCCTTGAGACGATCGATTTCCTCGCGCAGATCCGCTTTGGTCGCGAGCAGTGCGGCTTCGGCATGCAGCCTATCGCGGTCGAGTGCGGCCATGCCATCCATCAACAAGGCGACCTGCGCAACAAGCCGCGCGGCGATCTCCTGTGGCGAGCGCGACGGATCGAGCTCGATCATCCGTGTCAGGCCTTCGATCGTCGTGACATGGTCGAGGAGGATACGGGCCAGCGCCGAACCTTCCTGTTCGCGCATTGCTCTCAGATCAGAAAGCGCGGCCAGCAGGCCGGCAGCGATATCGGCGTCACGGGCGGCAAGGGCCTCCTCGCCATCCTCGCTTTCGCGGAATTCGACGATGCCGCGCACCAGAAGCAGCGTATCGAGCTTCAGCGGCGCCGGGTCGATGACACCGTCCAACTGCTCGCGCATAGCCAGCACAGCGGCGAGCGCCTCCTTGTTCAGCACCGCCTCGAACCGGTTCTCGTCGGCGGTGACGGATAGCGATGCCTGCAGGTTGCCGCGGCTAAAGCTTTCACCGGCGAGGCGGCGGACGTCTGCCTCCATGCGTTCGAGACCGGGCGGCAGGCGCAGGCGCAGGTCGAGGCCCTTACCGTTGACCGAGCGCAGTTCCCATGCCCAGCGCCAGCGGCCGCTCGTTCCCTCGCGCCGCGCAAAACCGGTCATGGACTGCAAAGCCATGCGTGCCTCCTGAAAGTATCAGTTGATCTTCTTTTTCTTCGGCGGCACGACGGTGGCGCCATTATCCGCCGGCTGCTCTTCCGGCTGGCCGTCGACTGCGATGTTGGGGTCCGAGCCCTTGTCGGCTTCGAGCTTGCGCCAGCGCTTGACGTTGGCATTGTGCTCCTCGAGCGTCGCAGCGAAAACATGACCACCGGTGCCGTCGGCGACGAAATAGAGGTCCTGCGTCTTCCAGGGATTGGCGACGGCTTCCAGCGCATCCTTGCCGGGATTGGCGATCGGCGTCGGCGGCAGTCCCTTGATGACATAGGTGTTGTAAGGCGTGTCCCGCTTGAGGTCAGACTGGTAGATCGGCCGGTCGGCCGGTTTGCCCTCGCCGCCGAAGAGGCCGTAGATGATCGTGGGGTCGGACTGCAGGCGCATGCCCTTGCCGAGCCTGTTCAGGAAAACGGAGGCGACGTGGGCACGCTCGTCGGGAACGCCGGTTTCCTTTTCGACGATCGAGGCGAGTGTCACGAATTCCTCTTTGGATCGCAGCGGCAGCGAGGAGTCGCGCTTGTCCCAGATCTGATCGACGAGCTTCTGCTGCGCAGCCGCCATCTGGTCGATGATCTCCGCACGCTTGGTGCCGCGCGAGAATTTGTAGGTATCCGGACGCAGGCTGCCCTCGGTCGGCAGTGCGGCCGGCAAGTCACCTTCCAGCACAGTATCCTGCAGCATGCGGTCGAACATCTGGCGGACCGTCAAGCCCTCAGGGAAGGAAACGGAATAGAGAATGGACTTGCCCGATTTCAGAAGCTCCATGATATCGCTCATGGAGACCTTCGCCTTGATCTCGTATTCACCCGCCTTCAGGCTCTCACCGGCAGAAAGATGCGTTGCCGTGAGATAGCGGAAGATGCGGGCATCGCTGATGATTGCGTTGCGCTCGAGGTTCGAGGCGATTTCGGCCAGACCAGCGCCGTTGCGGACGATGAAATTGGTGTTGGTCTGCAGCGGACCGGGGTTCCGATAGGTCGATGTGGCATAGTAGAAGCCGATGACGGCGACGACGCAGACCAGAACCGCCAGCGTCATGATGAAGTTCAGGAAAAGAACGACTTGGCCGCGGGCTTTCCTGGACCGCCGCGGCGGCTCCGGGACACGCTCAGGACGCAGGGCTTCGTTCGGCGACTTCGGGATGATCGGTCCCTTCTGCGCCTGGCTATCGTTGCTCTGGTTCGTCGTATCGCTCACCGGCAATCCTCTAAAACTTGACCCTCACTTCGCTATTTCGCGAAGCAATGCGGCAAAAGCAGGTTCTGCCGCCGTTCAAAGACGCCGTTGCCGGTCGTTATGCTTTCGCACACCCTCCTACTTAACGTAGAGGACGGCCGGTCTGCGGTGTAAGGGAGACCCGCTACACCGCACAGGACTTTTATTACGCGTAACGGCGCAGCACGAGCGACGCGTTCGTGCCGCCGAATCCGAACGAGTTGGACAGCGCCACATTGATTTCTCGCTCCCGAGCCTTATGCGGAACAAGATCGATCGCCGTCTCGCGTTCGGGATTGTCGAGATTGAGCGTCGGCGGCGCGATATTGTCGCGGATGGCGAGCGTGGTGAAGATCGCCTCGATGGCGCCGGCAGCACCGAGAAGGTGTCCAGTCGCCGACTTGGTCGAGGACATGGAGATCTTCGACGCCGCATTGCCGACCAGCCGCTCGACGGCGCCGAGTTCGATCGTATCGGCCATGGTCGAGGTACCGTGGGCGTTGATGTAATCGATATCGGCCGGCGTCAGCCCGGCGCGCTTCAGCGCCATCGCCATGCAGCGGCCGGCACCCTCGCCGTCTTCGGACGGCGCAGTGATGTGATAGGCATCGCCTGACAGGCCGTAGCCGACGATTTCGGCGTAGATCCTGGCGCCGCGCGCCTTGGCGTGTTCCAGTTCCTCGAGCACGACGATGCCGGCGCCTTCGCCCATGACGAAGCCGTCGCGGTCGCGATCATAGGGGCGCGAAGCCTTCTGCGGGTCGTCGTTGTGCTGGGTCGACAGTGCCTTGCAGGCGGCAAAGCCTGCAAGCGAAATGCGGCTGACGGGGGATTCCGTGCCGCCGGCGACCATGACGTCGGCGTCGCCCAGCGCGATCAGCCGCGCGGCATCGCCGATCGCATGCGCACCTGTCGAGCAGGCGGTGACGACCGAATGATTGGGTCCGCGCAGCTTGTGGCGGATCGAGACCTGGCCGGAGACGAGGTTGATCAGGCGGCCGGGAATGAAGAAGGGGGAGATGCGGCGCGGGCCCTTGTCGCGCAGGGTGTAACCCGCCTCGACAATGCCTTCGATGCCGCCGATGCCGGAGCCGATCAGCACGCCGGTGGCGATCTGGTCCTCATCGGTTTCAGGATGCCAGCCGGCATCGGCAAGCGCCATGTCGGCGGCGGCCATGCCGTAGATGATGAAGGGATCGACCTTGCGCTGCTCCTTCGGCTCCATCCACTGATCGACATTGAAGGTGCCGTCGGTGCCGTCACCGATAGGAATACGACAGGCGATCTTGGCGGGAAGGTCATCGACCTCGAATTCGGTGACGAGGCGGGCGCCGTTCTGACCGGCAAGCAGCCGGGACCACGTCACCTCGGTTCCGCATCCCAAGGGTGATACCATGCCGGTACCGGTGATGACCACACGTCTCATCGCGTGCTTTCCCCCGTCTCGTATGTTCTATGGAGAAGTATGCTGAAAAGAAAAGGGCGGACTCCAGGCCCGCCCTTTCTCAAATTCACAGGATCAGGCCTGGGCCTTCTCAATAAACTTCACTGCATCGCCGACCGTCAGGATCGAGTCGGCAGCGTCGTCAGGAATTTCAACGCCGAATTCTTCTTCGAAAGCCATGACAAGTTCGACCGTGTCGAGCGAGTCAGCGCCCAGATCGTCGATAAAGCTGGCGCTCTCGACGACCTTGTCGGCATCAACGCCAAGATGATCAATAACAATTTTCTTTACGCGTTCTGCGATATCGCTCATGTCGGTTTCCTCGACCTTATGTCCTGATCGGAATGCCATCACGGCACCCCTACCCTGTTTCAGCCTGCGATGTTTTCAGACATCCTCGGCAAACTCGTTTACCCGGCTTCAGAGATGTCCCAGGCTTGCAAAAAGCCCGCCGGTCCGTCTGCTTTCTCGGGACGACTGTTCACAGTCATGGCCCGCTTAACATGCTTTATGTCTGCCGCAAAGCCAGAAAATCAACGGTTCGTGATTGCTCAACATGCTATTGGCGGAATTATTCCAATGCCAGCGGTTTGTCGTTTCAGATCATCGCCATGCCGCCGTTTACGTGCAGCGTCTGGCCCGTCATATAGGCAGCCTCGGAGGACGCAAGGTAAGCAACCGCCGAAGCGACCTCGCCGCCCGTGCCCATGCGCTTCATCGGGATCGCCCCCATGATCGCTTCCTTCTGCTTGTCGTTGAGCTTGCCGGTCATGGCGCTCTCGATGAAGCCCGGTGCCACGCAATTGACCGTCACGTTGCGGGTGGCGATTTCCTGTGCCAGGGACTTGGTGAAGCCGATCATGCCGGCCTTGGAGGCGCAGTAATTGGCCTGCCCCGGATTGCCGGTGACGCCGACGACGGAGGTGATATTGATGATGCGGCCATAGCGGCGACGCATCATCGGATGCGTCAATTCGCGCGTCAGGCGGAACGTCGATGTCAGGTTCACTTCGAGGACGCTGTCCCAGTCCTCGTCGCTCATGCGCACGAAGAGGCCGTCGCGGGTAATGCCGGCATTATTGACGAGAATATCGACTCCTTCGAGGTCGGCCTCGGCCTTCTGGCCGAGCGCCTTGACCTCACCGCGGTCGGACAGATTGGCCGGGAAGATCTTGACGCGCTCGCCGAGATCGGCCGCCAGCGCTTCCAGTTTCTCGACGCGGGTGCCGTGCAGGCCGACGACGGCGCCCTGCTTATGAAGAAGGCGGGCGATTTCCTCGCCGATACCGCCGGATGCGCCGGTGACGAGAGCCTTGCGGCCGGAGAGATCGAGCATGGAAACGTTCCTTATATCTGGAGATACCAATCAGGCCATGAGGGCGGCGACGGCCGCGTCGATATCCGCCGGACCGTTGACGGAGATGCCGTTGATCGTCTTGTCGATGCGGCGGGCAAGGCCGGTCAGCACCTTGCCGGAACCGAGTTCATAGAGCGTCGTGACGCCATTTCCGGCGAACCATTCCACGGTCTCGCGCCAGCGGACCTGACCGGTCACCTGCTCGACCAGGAGGCTGGCGATCTCGTCGGCGCCTGTCACGGGGGCGGCACGGACATTGGCGATGATGGGCACGACCGGATCGGATTTGGCGACCGTTGCCAGCGCTTCGCGCATGGCGTCGGCGGCCGGCGCCATCAGTGTCGAATGGAACGGAGCGGAGACCGGCAGCAGGATGGCGCGCTTGGCGCCCTTGTCGGTCGCAAGGCCGGCCGCCTTTTCGACGGCTGCCTTCTCGCCCGAGATGACGATCTGGCCGCCGCCATTGTCGTTGGCGATCTGGCAGGCGCCGGCGGCGGCTGCTGCCTCGCAGACGGCAACGACGTCGGCATGCTCGAGGCCGATGATCGCGGCCATGGCGCCGACGCCGACTGGGACGGCCGCCTGCATGGCATTGCCGCGGATGCGCAACAGCCGCGCGGTGTCGGCGAGCGAAAAGGTGCCGGCGGCGCAAAGTGCCGAATATTCGCCGAGCGAATGACCGGCGACGTAAGCGACCTTCGACTTCAGATCCAGCCCTTTGGCTTCGAGAACGCGGACGACGGCGATCGAGACGGCCATCAGCGCCGGCTGGGCGTTCGCCGTCAAGGTCAACGTATCCTCGGGACCGTTGAACATGACGTCCGAAAGCTTTTCACCGAGTGCCTGATCGACCTCTTCGAAAACGGCGCGAGCTTCCGCGAAATTCTCGGCGAGATCCTTGCCCATGCCGACGGCCTGACTGCCCTGACCGGGAAAAGTGAAAGCGATGGTCATTTTCATGTCCCTGATTACGCCCCTTAAGGCTGTTTTGCCTCCAATTGACATTCTTTCCGGCAGAGTCAAGTGGCGGCTCATTCTCCGCAAAGCCTTTCGCGCGCGCGCAAAAGCCCGGTTTTTGCTCTTGCGCTCCGCCAAATCCAGCCTAGATTTGCGCGGACCTCCCCAAGGCTTTCACCTCTCTCCCAAGGTTTTTTCATGAAGTACAATTCACTAGGCCGCACCGAGATTTCCGTTTCAGAGATTTGCCTTGGCACCATGACCTGGGGTTCGCAGAACAGCGAAGCCGATGCTCATGCGCAGATGGACTACGCCGTCGAAAAGGGCGTCAATTTCTTCGATACGGCCGAGCTTTATCCGACCACCCCGGTTTCGGCGGCGACACAGGGCTGGACCGAAGACTATATCGGCAGTTGGTTCAAGAAGACCGGCAAGCGCGGCGATATCGTGCTCGCCACCAAGGTCGCAGGCCGCGGCCGCGACTATATACGCGGCGGCGAAGGTGCCGATGCAAAGAATATCCGCCTGGCGCTCGAGGCCAGCCTGGCGCGGCTGAAGACCGATTATATCGACCTCTACCAGATCCACTGGCCGAACCGCGGCCATTTCCATTTCCGCCAGAACTGGAGCTACAATCCCTTCAACCAGGATCGCGACAAGGCCGTCGCCAATATGCTCGACATCCTGGAAACGCTCGGTGCGCTGGTGAAGGAAGGCAAGATCCGCGCGATCGGTCTTTCCAACGAGACCACCTGGGGCATACAGAAATATCTGACGCTCTCCGAACAGAAGAACCTGCCGCGCGTTGCGAGCGTCCAGAACGAATATAATCTGCTCTACCGCCATTTCGACCTCGATCTCGCCGAGCTCTCGCATCACGAAGATGTCGGGCTGCTCGCTTATTCGCCGCTCGCCGGCGGCATCCTCTCCGGAAAATATGTCGATGGTGGCAGGCCGAAGGGTTCGCGCGGTTCGATCAACCCCGATATCGGAGGCCGGCTGCAGCCGCTGCAAGAGCCGGCGACCAAAGCCTATCTGCAGATCGCGGCCAGATATGATCTCGATCCGGCAGCGATGGCGCTTGCCTTCTGCCGATCAAGGCCGTTCATGGCTTCGGTCATCATCGGCGCGACGTCGATGGAGCAGTTGAAAGTCGATATCGGCGCCGCCGACCTGACGCTTTCGGACGAGGTGCTCGCGGAGATCGCCAAGGTGCACCGGCAGTATCCGCTGACGCTTTGATCATATTCCTTGGCGCCTGCCCAACGCTAGAACAGGATTGGAGCATGATGTCGTCCGAAAACCGCTCACACTTTTCGGCATCATGCTCCGCCCACCGGTTTGCGTCGGGTTGGAGTGTCCGATTGCGCTTGCCTTTCCGCGAAAAATCCGTATAAGCCGCCCTGTTCGTTAACCCGGTCTTCTGGCTGGTGGCTGAACGGAGGGCCGGTTTCCTCTTGGAAATCGTTCGGAACGGAAGCGTTCCAGCCTCCCGTGTCTCCGCTCTCGACCGTCTCGGAAACGCTTTCTTGCCTGGGTTCGCCCAATCAGGAGCAGTCGTTGAGGCTTAGCCGCCGAATATCGGGTTGAACCAAACGCAAGAAAGGCAAAGCTGTCATGGCTCTTTATGAACATGTATTCCTTGCCCGGCAGGATATTTCCGCTCAGCAGGTCGATGCCCTCGTAGAACAGTACAAGGGTGTGATCGAAGCTAACGGCGGTAAGGTCGGGCGTATCGAGAACTGGGGCCTCAAGTCCCTCACCTACCGCATCAAGAAGAACCGTAAGGCGCACTACGCCCTGATGGACATTGATGCCCCGGCTGCTGCCGTCCAGGAAATGGAACGTCAGATGCGCATCAGCGAAGACGTTCTTCGCTACATGACGATCGCCGTCGAGAAGCATGAAGAAGGTCCGTCTGCCATGATGCAGAAGCGCGACCGTGACGACCGTCCGCGTGAAGGCGGCCGTGGCCCGCGTGAAGGCGGCTTCGGTGATCGCGATCGCGGCCCGCGTCCGCCGCGTGAAGGTGGCTTCGGCGACCGTGACGACCGTCCGCGCCGTCCGCGCGAAGACCGTGTATAAGGGAGATCTGAGATATGTCTGAAACTTCCTCCGCTCCGGTCCGCCGCCCGTTCCATCGCCGCCGCAAGACCTGCCCGTTCTCCGGCGCCAACGCGCCGCGGATCGACTACAAGGACGTACGCCTGCTGCAGCGCTACATTTCCGAGCGCGGCAAGATCGTTCCGTCCCGCATCACGGCCGTTTCCCAGAAGAAGCAGCGCGAACTCGCCCAGGCGATCAAGCGCGCCCGTTTCCTCGGCCTGCTGCCCTACGTCGTCGCCTAATCGGTCGACGCCAACACCTTTGAGGGAAGGCATTCGTGCCTTCCCTTCTCCCTTCCGCGATGGGCGCGGATCGGAACTCTTAAAACCCATGTTGAGACGTTTCTGAATTTGATTCAGCAACATCCTCTAACTGCTTGATGAAGCAGGACAGCGACCTTGAAACGACCGAACATTAGAACGCTGCTGATCGGCGCACTCGCCGGATTGACCGCCGCCCTGCTGGTGCTGGGCGCGAGCATGCAGCCGTCGTTTTTCAGCGCGCTTCTTTATACGGCCTCGGCTCTGCCGATCCTGATCGTCGGGCTCGGCTGGGGCAATGCAGCCGCAGTCTCGGCCGTTGTCACCGCCGCGGCACTCGGCGCGATCTTGATCTCGCCTTCCTTCGCGCTGATCATGACGATGGTGACGCTGCTGCCGGCCGGTTGGCTCAGCCATCTCGCCAATCTGGCGCGTCCGGCCGCCGAACTCGGTGGGCCCGACCATCTGCTTGCCTGGTATCCGCTCTCCGATATCCTGCTGCATCTCTGCGGTCTGGTGACGCTCGCCGTCATCGTCATCGGCGTGATCATCGGCTACGGGCCTGAGATCACCGATCCGATCGTCGATCTGCTGATCACCTCGCTCAAGCAGCAGCAGCCTGAATTCATGCCCGATCCGGCGGCGACCGCGCAGACCAAGTCGCTGATCCTGCTGATGCTGCCGGCATTGCAGGGCGGCATGTGGGTCGCCATGCTGTTTGCCGCCTATTATTTCGCCGTGCGCATCGTTGCAG
Source organism: Rhizobium leguminosarum (assembly GCF_002953715.1). Lineage (GTDB taxonomy): Bacteria > Pseudomonadota > Alphaproteobacteria > Rhizobiales > Rhizobiaceae > Rhizobium > Rhizobium leguminosarum_V. The sequence continues at coordinate 1,189,743 of NZ_CP025012.1, read as the reverse complement.
CGTCCGGCCGCGGCCTTCGTCCGCGCGAGGATATTCCCTCGTCGCTGCGCATGAACCGCAACTCGATCTTCATCTTCCTGGCCGGACTTGCCGCCTGCTTTTTCGGCGGCGTCCCGGCGCTGGTCGGTGCGACCGTGATCGGCGCCTTCGGCGCCGGCTTCATGCTTTCCGGTTTTGCCTCGCTGCATTTCCGCACGCGCGGCAAGGACTGGCGCATACCAGCCCTCATCCTCTGCTATCTGGCCTCGATGCTCATGCTGCTGCCAGCTCTCCTCATCCTCGTTCTCGGTCTCAGTGATACGCGCAAGGCGATCGCGCTGACCCCGACGAAAGATGCTGATGCCCCCAAACAATCCGATACGAAAATCTGAGACACAAGAAAGGAAAAAGAAAATGGAAGTCATCCTTCTCGAACGCATCTCCAAGCTCGGCCAGATGGGCGAAACCGTAAAGGTTCGCGACGGCTTTGCCCGCAACTACCTGCTGCCGCTCGGCAAGGCGCTGCGCGCCAATGCCGCCAACAAGACCCGCTTCGAAGCCGAGCGCGCGACGCTCGAAGCCCGCAACCTCGAGCGCAAGTCGGAAGCCCAGACGGTCGCCGACGTTCTCGACGGCAAGTCCTTCATCGTCGTGCGCTCCGCCGGCGAAACCGGCCAGCTCTACGGTTCGGTTGCTGCCCGTGACGTCGTCGAGATTCTCGGCGCCGAAGGCTTCAACATCGGCCGCAACCAGGTTCACCTCAACACGCCGATCAAGTCGATCGGCCTGCACAAGGTCGAGCTGCAGCTGCATGCCGAAGTCGAAATCCACGTCGAGCTGAACGTTGCCCGTTCGGCCGAAGAGGCAGAGCGCCAGTCCAAGGGCGAAGAACTCACCTCGGTCGACGCGATCTACGGCGTCGACGAAGACGCGTTGCGTCCGGAAGACTTCTTCGATCCGGAAGCCGACGGCGTCGACGAAGACGAAGCATAATTCTCGTCGGAGCGATCCGCGTGAAGGAAAGCCCGGCCACCGCGCCGGGCTTTTTCGTTTCCATGCCTTCGATATGAGCCGCTGATCGCCTCACTTCTTTTAAGGGGATTTTCCGGATGTTTTTGCTGCGTGCCTTATCGCATCACGCTAAAGTAGCGTTCTCCGAAACGGATGGGCTGAGTCGGCGCCATGCCGTGTCGTGCGGGTGACACTGCCAGTATTTCTCCTTTGTGTCGCCCAAGACTGTGGAGAAGTCGAACAACGTGCACAGCGTTCAGGATTTAGGCGAAGCGAGCCCCCGCTCCTTTCGTAGCCTCTTGATTTTCGCGTCCGGAATTGCAAATCCGGAACTGGAAAAAGACAGAACGGATGATGATGAACGACGCCGCTCGAAAGATTACAGCTGTTGCCTCGTCAGAGCAGCATTACCGCGAAGCACCCAACAATATCGAAGCCGAGCAGGCGCTTCTGGGTGCGATCCTGATGAACAACGACGCCTATTACCGGGTGTCGGACTTCCTGAAGCCGATCCATCTCTATGAACCGCTGCACCGGAAGATTTTCGAGGTTGCCGGCGACATCATCCGCATGGGCAAGATCGCCAATCCGGTGACGATCAAGACCTTCCTGAAAGCCGACGAGAAGGTCGGCGACATGACGGTTTCACAATATCTGGCGAGCCTCGTCAGCAATGCCGTCACCGTCATCAATGCCGAGGATTACGGCCGCGCTATCTACGACCTGGCACTGCGCCGGGCGCTGATCACCATCGGCGAGGACGTCGTCAACATCGCCTATGACGCGCCGCTCGACATGCCGCCGCAGTCGCAGATCGAGGATACCGAACGCCGCCTCTTCGAACTGGCGGAAAACGGCCGCTACGACGGCGGATTCCAGGCCTTCAATGATGCTGTTGCGCTGGCGATCGACATGGCGGCCGTCGCCAAGGAACGTGACGGCGGACTTTCCGGCATTTCCACCGGCATCCATTCGCTGGATTCCAAGATGGGCGGCCTGCAGCGGTCGGACTTGATCGTGCTGGCCGGACGCCCCGGCATGGGCAAGACCTCGCTTGCCACCAACATCGCCTACAATATCGCTGCCGCCTATGAAGGCGAAGTGCAGTCGGACGGCAGCATGAAGGCAAAGAACGGCGGCGTCGTCGGCTTCTATTCACTCGAAATGTCGTCCGAACAGCTCGCCACCCGTATCATCTCCGAGCAGACGGAAGTCTCCTCCTCGAAGATCCGCCGCGGCGACATCAACGATGCCGATTTCGAAAAGCTCGTCGCCTGCTCGATGATGATGCAGAAGGTGCCGCTCTTTATCGACCAGACCGGCGGCATCTCGATCGCCCAGCTTTCGGCCCGCGCGCGCCGTCTGAAGCGCCAGCGCGGCCTCGACGTGCTTGTGGTCGACTACATTCAGCTGATGACCGGCTCGGGCAAATCCAGCGACAACCGCGTGCAGGAAATCACCCAGATCACCACCGGCCTGAAGGCGCTCGGCAAGGAGCTCAACGTTCCGATCATCGCGCTGTCGCAGCTCTCGCGTCAGGTCGAAAGCCGCGACGACAAGCGGCCGCAGCTGTCCGACCTTCGCGAATCCGGCTCGATCGAGCAGGACGCCGACGTCGTGCTCTTCGTGTTCCGCGAGGAATATTACGTCAAGAATTCGGAGCCGCGCGACATCCACGATCCGAAATATCCGGAATGGGAAGCGCTATTCGACAAGGTGAAGGGCACGGCCGATGTCATCATCGCCAAGCAGCGCCACGGGCCGACGGGCACGGTGAAGCTCGCCTTCCAGGCGGAATTCACGCGCTTTGCCGATCTCGCCGATCCCTCCTTCACCCAATATGAAGAGCACTGATCGTGCGGATGCTGCAATGCAGCACCGGGCTTTCCCTTGACATAGTTGATCTTTAAACTGGCCGGAGAATCCCTCTCCGGCCTCTTTCGATGTGGATCATGAGCGAATTTTTCGACGCCCCCGAAGACGACAATTTTGCCTCGGCCGGCCTGCGGCTGACCGTCGACCTGACCGCCCTGACGGAGAACTGGCGCGACATGGCGCGCCGCTCGGGTGCGGCGCGCGCCTCGGCGGTGGTCAAGGCGGATGCCTATGGCATGGGCATCGAGGATGCCGGCGAAGCGCTCTATATGGCGGGCGCGCGCGACTTCTTCGTCGCCACCGTCGACGAGGGCGTGACGCTTCGCCTCTATGCGCCCGAGGCGCGCATCTTCGTGCTTTCCGGCATCTGGCCGGGCACCGAGCGGCGCTTCTTCGACAATGATCTGGTGCCGGTGATTTCCTCCGACGAACAGCTCGCCTTCTGGATGGCGGTGCTTGCCGATTACGGCGACTACCCCTGCGCGCTGCATGTCGATACCGGCTTCAATCGGCTCGGACTGCATATCGACGATGCGATCGCGCTCGCCGACGACGTCTCACGGCCTGCGAGCTTCGCGCCCGTGCTTGTCATGAGCCACCTCGCCTGCGCCGACGATCCAAGCCATGCGATGAACCGGCAGCAGCTCGAATCATTCCACAGAGTTAGCGCCGCTTATGAAGGCATCGATTCAAGTCTTGCGGCCTCGGCCGGTATTTTTCTCGGTGAGGATTATCACTTCGACCTGACCCGCCCCGGCATCGCGCTCTATGGCGGCGAAGCGGTCAGCGGCATGTCGAACCCGATGCGGCCGGTGGCGACGGCGGAAGCGCGCATCATCCAGGTGCGCAGCGTCGAGGCCGGCGAGACCGTCAGCTATGGGCGGGCGCTGCAGCTTGGCCGCGAAAGCCGGCTGGCGATCGCCTCGGCCGGTTATGCCGACGGCTACATGCGCAGCCAGTCGAGCGGCGGCGTGCCGCTGCGCCAGGTGGTGCCGCAAGGCGGGCAAGGCTTCATCGCCGGACACAAGGTTCCGGTTGCCGGCCGGATCACCATGGACCTGACGATCTTCGATATCACCGACCTGCCTGACAATGCCGTGCGCGCCGGGGATTATGTCGAGCTGTTTGGAAAGAACATGCCGGTGGACGACGTGGCCAGGTTATCCGGCACGATCGGATACGAGATCCTGACCAGCATGGGGCTCCGCCACGAGCGGCGCTACGTCGCCGAGGAATAACGACCGTTCTAGAACAGGATGATTTTGGGCCGGGTCGGCCTAAAATCTGAATCCTGTTCTAAATTATTAGTTGGAGCATGATGTCGTTCGAAAACCGCTCACACTTTTCGGCATCATGCTCTAGCGGCTGCTGAGGGCGAGACGGACACCGAGCGCCAGGAAAAGCGCACCGAGGCCGCGATCGAGCCAGAGTCCGATTTTTTGATTATGCCTGATTGCGTGAGCAAGGCGCCCGCCGAGAAGGACGAGCGGCGGCTCGATGAAGGCCGCCACGACGATGATGAGCCCGCCATGCAGCATGAGTTGCGCCCATGCCGGCCCTGCCCCTTCGACGACGAATTGCGGCAGGAAGGCCAGGAAGAATATCGCCACTTTCGGATTGAGCAGCGACACCAGGATTCCCTGCCGGTAGATTCTTGCAACCGGCAAACTTTCACCGGCAGCCTTTATCGGGCCGTCGCCGCCACCGGAGCGCAAAGCCTGAATGCCGAGCCAGACCAGATAGGCGGCGCCGATCCATTTGACTGTCGAGAAGGCGACGGCGGAAGCGGCAAGTATGGCCGAGAGACCGAGTGCTGCCATCAGGACATGCAGGCAGGCGCCGGACCAGACGCCGAACAGCGCGAAAAAACCGGCACGTTTTCCGCTTCTCATCGTATGACCGAGGATGAAAGCGATGTCGGGACCGGGCGAGAGATTGAGCAGAACCGCAGCCGACAGAAATGCAAGCCAGTGCGCAAACGAATAATCGAACATCTTCACCATTCCAGGATTACAGCGCCGCGCGTCTTTTCAGACGCGCAAAGGACGCTGTAACATTTTCAATCCTCGCATCGGCCCGAAAATCGATTCCGATTTTCGGGCCGATGCGCCAGAGGCAAAGGATAGGCATGGGTGCGCTGATGGGGAAATCATTAGTTTTGATCCGTTGCGATAGCCATTATCTCAAGCACGACGATGATTCGATGAAGCGGCGCGTCGCTTCACTCGCGAACCCTGACTGAAAGAGTATTTGATGGCGAAGGCCAGAACACAATTCATCTGCCAGAGTTGCGGCACGGTTCATAACCGCTGGGCCGGCAAATGCGAGAATTGCGGCGAGTGGAACACCATCGTCGAGGAAGACCCGATGGGCGGGATCGGCTCCGGTCCCGGCAAGACGCCGAAGAAGGGCCGACCAGTGGCGCTGACGGCACTCTCCGGCGAGATCGAAGAGGCGCCGCGTATCCATACCGCCATGTCGGAGCTCGACCGGGCGCTCGGCGGCGGTTTCGTGCGCGGTTCGGCGGTGCTGATTGGCGGCGATCCCGGCATCGGCAAATCGACGCTGCTGATGCAGGCAGCCGCCGCCCTTGCGCGGCGCGGCCACAAGATCATCTACGTCTCCGGCGAAGAAGCCGTGGCGCAGGTCCGGCTGCGGGCGCAACGCCTTGCGGCGGCCGATACCGACGTAATGCTGGCGGCCGAAACCAATGTCGAGGATATTCTGGCGACGCTCGCCGAAGGCAAGCGGCCGGACCTCGTCATCATCGATTCCATCCAGACGCTGTGGAGCGAACTTGCCGAATCGGCGCCGGGAACGGTGACGCAGGTGCGCACCGGCGTCCAGGCAATGATCCGTTTCGCCAAGCAGACAGGTGCCGCCATGGTGCTCGTCGGGCATGTGACCAAGGACGGGCAGATCGCTGGGCCGCGCGTCGTCGAGCACATGGTCGATGCCGTGCTCTATTTCGAAGGCGATCGCGGCCATCACTACCGCATCCTGCGCACGGTCAAGAACCGCTTCGGCCCGACCGACGAGATCGGCGTCTTCGAAATGTCGGACAAAGGCTTACGCGAAGTCGCCAACCCCTCGGAACTCTTCCTCGGCGAGCGCAACGAGAAATCGCCGGGTGCTGCCGTCTTCGCCGGCATGGAGGGCACGCGTCCCATTCTCGTCGAGGTGCAGGCACTGGTGGCGCCGACCTCACTCGGCACGCCGCGGCGCGCCGTGGTCGGCTGGGATTCTGCCCGGCTGTCGATGATCCTCGCAGTGCTTGAGGCCCATTGCGGCGTCCGGCTCGGCCAGCACGACGTCTATCTCAACGTCGCCGGCGGTTACCGCATCTCCGAACCGGCGGCGGATCTCGCCGTCGCCTCGGCGCTCGTTTCCTCGCTTGCCGGTATTGCCCTTCCTGCCGATTGCGTCTATTTCGGCGAAGTCAGCCTGTCGGGCGCCATCCGGCCGGTTGCGCACACCGCCCAGCGCCTCAAGGAAGCCGAGAAGCTGGGTTTTTCCGCAGCACTGCTTCCATCCGCCTCCGCCGAACTGCCGAAGGGCTCCAGCGGGCGCTGGAGCGAAGTCGGAAGCCTGCCGGATCTGGTCGCGCGCATCGCCGGATCGAAGGGAGCGCTGCGTGTGGAAGACGACGTTTGATCCTTTCATTGCCGGGAATGGTGATGATATAGGAGGCACACGATAAGGCACGACACGGCCGCCAAGCGGCAGTCCTGGAGTTGAATTTACATGCCCATTACGATTTTCGACGGTATTGTCATCGGCGTCGTGCTCTTCTCCGCCGTGCTGGCGATGGTCCGCGGCTTTTCGCGCGAGATCCTCTCGATCGCGAGCTGGGGCGGTTCGGCCGCCGCTGCCTATTACCTCTACCCGTACCTGCTGCCCTATGCGAAAAAATACACCGATGACGACCGTATCGCGATCGTCGGTTCGGCAGCGGTCGTCTTCCTGATCGCGCTCATCGTCATCTCCTTCATTACGATGAAGATCGCCGATTTCATCATCGACAGCCGCGTCGGCGCGCTCGACCGCACGCTCGGCTTCCTGTTCGGGGCGGCGCGCGGCGTGCTGCTCTTGGTGGTCGCCGTCGCCTTCTGGAACTGGCTCGTCGATGCCGACCACCGTCCGGCCTGGGTCAACGAAGCGAAGTCGAAGCCCTTCCTGGATTCGATGGTCGTGAAGCTGAAATCGGTTCTGCCTGAGCAATTTGCCCAGATGATACCGGAAAGCATCCGTGATAAGCTGCAGCCGCCGGCACAGGGCGCCGAAGGTACCACTCCACCGACGGGCGACCAGGCTCCGGCGGAAGACGCACCGACCGCGCCTGCAGACGGCGCGCAGCAGCCGGCGAATTGACACAGTGTTCAAGAGCTTGACCCGCCTTCCGGCAATCGCCATTTGAGCGGGACGTGAAATGAGGGTCCGGCCGGGCATTCCAGCTCCGCCGGGCTCAGCTATTTCTGGAAATGCCGATCCATTCTTGTGAGAGCAGAGGCCCGCAGAAATGAACCAGTCCCATTCCTTCCCGACCGACGATCCGCTCGACGGAGATACGCTGCATGAAGAATGCGGGGTTTTCGGAATTTTGGGACATCCCGATGCCGCCGCGCTCACGGCGCTCGGCCTGCATGCCTTGCAGCACCGCGGACAGGAAGCGGCCGGCATCGTCTCCTTCGACGGCAAGCGCTTTTATCAAGAGCGCCACATGGGCCTCGTCGGTGACCACTATACCAATCCGATGACGCTCGCCCGCCTGCCCGGCAGCATTACTGTCGGTCATACCCGCTACTCGACAACGGGCGAAGTGGCCATGCGCAACGTGCAGCCGCTCTTTGCCGAACTGGAAGAAGGCGGTATCGCCATTGCCCATAACGGCAATTTCACCAACGGCCTGACGCTGCGCCGCCAGATCATCGCGACCGGCGCCATCTGTCAGTCGACGTCCGATACCGAAGTCGTCCTCCACCTCATCGCCCGTTCCCGCCACGCTTCCACATCCGACCGCTTCATTGATGCCATTCGCCAGATGGAAGGCGGCTATTCGATGCTCGCCATGACGCGCACGAAGCTGATTGCCGCGCGCGACCCGACCGGCATCCGCCCGCTGGTCATGGGCGAACTCGACGGCAAGCCGATCTTCTGCTCGGAAACCTGCGCGCTCGACATCATCGGCGCCAAGTTCATCCGCGACGTTGAGAACGGCGAGGTCGTGATCTGCGAAATCCAGCCTGACGGCTCGATCAGCATCGATGCGCGCAAGCCCAGCAAGCCGCAGCCGGAGCGCCTCTGCCTGTTCGAATATGTCTATTTCGCCCGTCCGGACTCGGTCGTCGGCGGCCGCAACGTCTATACGACGCGCAAGAGCATGGGCATGAACCTCGCCAAGGAATCGCCCATCGATGCCGACGTGATCGTGCCGGTGCCGGATGGCGGCACGCCTGCGGCGCTCGGCTATGCCCAGCAGAGCGGCATTCCCTTCGAATACGGCATCATCCGCAACCATTATGTCGGGCGCACCTTCATCGAGCCGACGCAGCAGATTCGCGCCTTCGGCGTGAAGCTGAAGCATTCCGCCAACCGGGCGATGATCGAAGGCAAGCGCGTGGTGCTGGTCGATGATTCCATCGTGCGTGGTACGACGTCTCTCAAGATCGTCCAGATGATCCGTGAAGCCGGCGCGCGCGAAGTCCATGTCCGCGTCGCAAGCCCGATGATCTTCTTCCCGGATTTCTACGGCATCGACACGCCTGACGCAGACAAGCTGCTGGCAAATCAGTATGCCAATGTCGAAGCCATGGCCAAATATATCGGTGCGGATTCGCTCGCCTTCCTGTCGATCGACGGCCTCTATCGCGCCGTTGGCGGCGAGGATCGCAATCCGGTCCGGCCGCAATTCACCGACCACTATTTTACCGGCGACTATCCGACGCGTCTGCTCGACAAGAACGGCGAGTCCATGGGCAACAAGATTTCCATGCTCGCCAGCAACGGCTGATGCGGCTCGGCTTTCCCATTATCCATCCCGAGGGGTTCATCGCACCCCTCTCCCCTCGTGAGGGAACACCACATCATGAATATCAATCTTGAGGGCAAGATCGCACTCGTCACCGGTGCGTCGCGCGGCATCGGCTATTTCACGGCGCTGGAGCTTGCCAAAGCCGGCGCCCATGTGATTGCCTGCGCCCGCACGGTCGGCGGGCTCGAGGACCTCGACGATGCGATCAAGGCCATCGGCGGCACGGCGACGCTCGTGCCCTTCGACCTTGCCGACATGAACGCGATCGACGCGCTCGGCGGCTCGATCTTCGAGCGCTGGGGCAAGCTCGACATCCTCGTCGCCAATGCCGGCGTGCTCGGCGTCATTTCGCCGATCGGCCATATCGAGGCGAAGGTGTTCGAGAAGGTGATGACCATCAACGTCACCGCGACATGGCGACTGATCCGTTCGGTCGACCCACTGCTTGCCCTCTCGGATGCCGGCCGCGCGGTGATCATCTCGTCGGGTGCGGCCCACAAGTGCCGCCCCTTCTGGGGCGCCTATTCCGCGTCCAAGGCTGCGGTCGAGGCGCTGGCACGCACATGGGCCGGAGAAAGTCAAAGCACACCGCTGCGGGTCACCAGCGTCGATCCGGGGGCGACCCGCACGGCGATGCGGGCGCAGGCGGTGCCCGGCGAAGATCCGCAGACGCTGCCGCATCCCTCCGAGGTCGCAAAGGCGATCCTGCCGTTGCTCGGGCCTGGAGTGACCGAGACGGGTAAGCTGTTCATCGTGCGGGAGAACAAGCTCGTCGATTACCGGTTGCCGGAATAAGCTCCTGCATAATTCCTTAAATCGGAATCGATTTAAGGATAAAATTATGCAGCAATTCAAAGTGCCACAGCGTCCTTTGCGGCTCTCGAAAAGACGCGTGGCGCTGTCGACGTCTCAGTTCGCTGCAACTGCCGGGAACAGATGCGCCAGGCCCGCTTCCGACGGGCAAAGCGCATTGAGGTCAACCGGTCCCTGGATGCCGTCCAAGGTGCCGTTATCGGCAAATTGCCAGATTGACCAACGACTGCACTCTTCCTGCCTCGGTTCCCTGAATACACTACGCAGCCACAGATAGTGGTCGGGAAAGCGCGATTCATTGCCTTTCAGATATTGATCGAAGAACTCCTGCGTGACGTAGAAAATAGGCTTCTCCGGAAAAGTGCCCTTCAGCTCGGTGAAGAATGCGTTCACCTCGGCAGCCATTTCCTCGAGCGTCGGGATTTTGTTACAATTGCCGACAAACTCCAGATCGATGGCGATGGGCAGAGTTCCCTGTTCCTTCGGCACGGTCGCCAGGACGTTCTGCGCCTGATCCTTGCCCGGTCGGCAGAAGGTGAAGAAATGATAAGCGCCCCTGACCAATCCAGCATCTCCGGCGCGCTGCCAGTTGTCGGCGAATTTGGAATCCCGATGATCTCCACCTTCGGTCGCCTTCATGAAGGCGAAGCGGACATTCGCCTGCGAGGCAACCACCTTCCAATCGATATCACCTTGGTGATGGCTGACATCGATGCCTTGGATCGGATAGCTGCTTAAGGAAGGATTGTTGAAGCGAAGCATTCCGAAATCGTATGCGAAATATGCAGCGAATGCGACCACCAGCATTGCGGTCGCTCCGATCGTCGATCGAGCCGGTCTCCGCATCCCTTCCTCCCTATTAACAACAGCTTCTCAACCGGCTATGCGAGATTTGCGCCGCGAGAATGGCGGGCGAATTTCAAGGGCGCGCCAACTGGTTTCACCAGATGTCGCGGCTGCGATCGATTCATCGGATGGATGGATCCTGTTGCCGCTGGATCGCTCTTCGCCCCCTTGACCGGAAGCGCGAACCGGGCCATAAAACCCGCCATGAAAACGGTTATCTGCATTATCTGCCGGAAAATTATTCGCTAGCGCGAGCGCTGGCCCGGCCGTTTTCGTCTCCCAAATAGTCAAGATGCGAAACGCCCCGGTCCGCCGGTCGCGATATTTTTCTGATCGTGCATTTGGGAGAGTAAAATGGACGCGACGCCGGAACTGAAGCTGTACAACACGCTGACACGGGAAAAATCGGTCTTTTCGCCGATCGATCCCAACAATGTCCGCATGTATGTCTGCGGCCCGACCGTCTATGACTTCGCTCATATCGGCAATGCCCGGCCGGTCATCGTCTTCGACGTGCTGTTCCGGCTGCTGCGCCATGTCTATGGCGAAGACCACGTCACTTATGCCCGCAACATCACCGACGTCGACGACAAGATCAATGCGCGGGCGCTTCGGGACCATCCGGGCCTGCCGCTCAACGACGCGATCCGCGCGGTAACGGAAAAGACCGAGACCCAATTTCACGCCGATGTCGCCGACCTCGGCTGCCTGGAGCCGGACTTCGAGCCGCGCGCCACCGACAATATCGTTGAGATGACCGAGATCATCGAGAAGCTGATCGGCAACGGTCATGCCTATGTCGCATCGGGCGAAGTGCTGTTCGACACCAAATCCATGGCGGATTACGGTCAGCTTTCGAAGCGCCCGCTCGACGAACAGCAGGCCGGCGCCCGCATCGCCGTCGACGCACACAAGAAGAATCCTGGCGATTTCGTGCTCTGGAAGCTGTCGAGCCACAACGAGCCCGGCTGGGACAGCCCTTGGGGCCGCGGCCGGCCCGGATGGCACATCGAATGCTCTGCGATGAGCAAGCGTTATCTCGGCGATGTCTTCGACATTCACGGCGGCGGGCTGGACCTGATCTTCCCGCATCATGAAAACGAGATCGCCCAGTCGCGCTGCGCCCACGGTACCGAGGTGATGGCGAATGTCTGGATGCATAACGGCTTCCTGCAGGTCGAAGGCCGCAAGATGTCGAAATCCGAAGGCAATTTCGTCACAATCCACGAGTTGCTGCACACGGAAACCTTCGGCGGCCGCAAATGGCCGGGCGAGGTGTTGCGCCTTGCCATGCTGATGACGCATTACCGCGAGCCGATCGATTTCTCGATCAAGCGACTGGAAGAGGCCGAACGTCTGCTCGCCAAATGGCCGGCAACAGATGCCGGCGATGCGGCGCCCGATGAAAGCGTGCTGAACGCGCTTTCGGACGACCTCAATACGGTGGCGGCGGTGCAGGCATTGCATGCGTTGGCGCAAGCTGCCCACACGGATCCTGCCGTGGGCGCCACTTTTGCCGCAACGGCCGACCTTCTGGGCCTGCTGCCGAAGAAGATGGAGATCGACGAAGCCGTCGCATCGGCAATCGATGCGCTGATCGCAATGCGTCTCGAAATGCTGAAGGCGAAAAACTTCACTGAGGCCGACAAGATCCGCGACGAGCTGACGGCCAAGGGTATCCAGTTGAAGGACGGCAAGGATCCGGTGACCGGCGAGCGCGTGACGACGTGGGAGGTCAAGAGATGACGACCTATACCGGCGGATGCCAATGCGGAGCGATCCGTTTCCGCGTCAGCGGCGACATCAAGGATTCGTCGATCTGTCATTGCCGCATGTGTCAGAAGGCGTTCGGTGCCTATTATGCGCCGCTGGTCTCGGTGCGCGGCGCCGATTTCGAATGGACACGCGGAGAGCGGAAAAGATTCCGCTCTTCCAATTTCGTCGAGCGTGGCTTCTGCGGCGATTGCGGCACGCCACTGACCTACGAGGCGCCGGATGGAATGGCGATTGCCGCCGGCGCGTTTGACGACCCTTCGGCGTTTCCGCCGGTGATCCAATTCGGCATCGAGGACAAGATCGGTTTCGTCGATCATCTGCACGAATTGCCGGGCCACCGGACGGAGGAGGATGCACAAGCCGCCCCCTTCCTGCTCGAGCTCGTCTCCTGCCAGCATCCCGATCATGAGACGCAGACATGGCCACCGAAGGAGCTCGGATGACGGCGGAATCAGACAGAAGCGGCGGGTGTCAGTGCGGAGCGTTGCGCTACCGCGCCAAAGGCGAACTCGGCTATCCCCATCTTTGCCATTGCCGTATGTGCCAGAAGGCAGCCGGCAACTATTTCATGCCGCTTGCCGGGGTGATGCGCAGCGATTTTACCTTCACACGCGGCACGCCGAAATGGTTTCAGTCCTCGGATCTGGTGCGGCGCGGCTTCTGCGGCGATTGCGGCACGCCGCTGTTCTACGACATTCCGGAGACTGATTTCATCAACCTCACGCTCGGCTCGCTTGATGATCCCGATGCGGTCAAGCCGGTGATGCAATCGAACACCAGCCAGAAGATGTCCTGGTTTCACGCGCTGGATGGCCTGCCGCTGGAACCAGAGCCTGAAACGCCCGACCGCGAGAACGCGATCGCGGCAAGCAACCATCAGCACCCCGACCACGACACGAAAAGCTGGCCCCTCGGAGAAAGCTCATGACGGACACGATAAAGACAGGCGGATGCCAGTGCGGCGCCTTGCGCTTCCGCATCTCGGGCAAACTAGGACGTCCCTCGATCTGCCATTGCCGCATGTGCCAGAAGCAGTTCGGCGGTTTCTTCTCCGCGCTCGTCACCACGCCTGAGGAAGGGATGGAATGGACGCGCGGCGAGCCGAGCTACTTCCAGTCCTCGGTCAATATCGAACGCGGGTTCTGCAGCAATTGCGGCACGCCGATGACCTATCGTCATCCAGGCGGGCTGGAGCTTGCGATCGGCACCTTCGACGACCGCAGCGACCTCGCACCGCTGATCCAGGTGAATTATGAGGCCCGCCTGCCCTGGGTCGAGGAAATCTTCGAGGCGCCGGTGCTGAAGGATCAGGATTTCTACTCACGACAGGAGGCGATCATCTCCTTCCAGCATCCCGATCACGACACAGAAGTCTGGCCCGCGAAAGGCGTGAAGATATGACCGAGATACTGCGCACGCTCTATCCCGAAATCGAACCCTATGCTTCCGGCCATCTCGATGTCGGCGACGGCCATGTGATCTATTGGGAGCGCTCGGGTACGCCTGGCGCCAAGCCCGCCGTCTTCCTGCATGGCGGCCCGGGCGGCGGCATCTCGCCTGCCCATCGCCGGCTCTTCGATCCTGCTCTCTACGACGTCATGCTGTTCGACCAGCGCGGTTGCGGCAGGTCGACGCCGCATGCGGAACTCCATGCCAACACGACCTGGCACCTCGTTGCCGATATCGAGCGGCTGCGCGAGATGGCAGGCGTCGACACCTGGCAGGTGTTCGGCGGCTCCTGGGGCTCGACGCTGGCGCTCGCCTATGCCGAGACGCATCCAGAGCATGTCTCCGAGCTCATCCTGCGCGGCATCTATACGCTGACCAAGGCCGAACTCGACTGGTATTATCAATTCGGCGTCTCGGAGATGTTCCCTGACAAGTGGAAGCGCTTCATCGCGCCCATTCCGCCGGAAGAGCGGCATGAGATGATGCATGCCTATCATCGCCGTCTGACGCATGAGGACAGGAACGTCCGCCTCGCGGCGGCGCAGGCCTGGAGCATCTGGGAAGGCGAAACGATCACGCTGCTGCCAGAACCTTCGACGAGCTTCAAGTTCGAAGAGCCGGAATTCGCCTATGCATTTGCGCGCATCGAGAACCATTTCTTCGTCCATGCCGGCTGGATGGACGAGGGACAGCTGATCCGCGATGCGGGCAGGCTCAGGGATATTCCCGGCGTCATCGTGCATGGCCGCTACGACATGCCCTGCCCGGCCAAATATGCCTGGCTGCTGCACAAGGCCTGGCCGAAGGCGGAATTCCACCTGATCGAGGGCGCGGGCCATGCCTATTCGGAGCCGGGGATTCTCGATCAGCTGATCCGGGCGACGGACAAGTTTGCCGGGAAGCAAGACTGATCGTTGGTATTGGGGCAGCCCCACACCCTAGCCTCTTCCCGTCAGAAAACGGGGAGAGGCGACGGCAGCCGGATGAGGGGCAGCATCCGCACTTCACAACAACCCGCTTGGCGGGAGGAAACGACATGAAAGAACGCATCTACCTCTTCGACACGACGCTCCGGGACGGGCAGCAGACGCCCGGCATCGATTTCTCCGTCGAGGACAAGATTGCGATCGCCGCCATGCTGGACGAGTTCGGCCTCGATTACGTCGAGGGTGGATATCCCGGCGCCAATCCGACGGATACGGCCTTCTTCAGCGAGAAGCGCACCAGCCAGGCCAGCTTCGTCGCCTTCGGCATGACGAAGCGGGCGGGCGTTTCGGTCTCCAACGATCCCGGCATTGCCGGGCTGCTTCAGGCCAAAAGCGATGCCATCTGTTTCGTCGCCAAGAGCTGGGATTATCACGTCGCTGTGGCACTTGGCTGCACCAACGAGGAAAACCTCGAATGCATTGCCGAAAGCGTCAAGGCGGCGGTTGGCGCGGGCAAGGAGGCGATCGTCGATTGCGAGCATTTCTTCGACGGCTTCAAAGCCAATCCGGCCTATGCGCTCGCCTGCGCCAAGGCGGCCTATGAGAGCGGCGCGCGCTGGGTGGTGCTCTGCGACACCAATGGCGGCACGCAGCCGCCGGAGGTGCGGGCGATCGTCGAGGCGGTGATCGCTTCAGGCGTTCCCGGGCACAGTCTTGGCATCCATGCGCATAACGACACCGGCCAGGCGGTCGCCAATTCGCTTGCCGCCGTCGAAGCCGGTGTCAGGCAGATTCAGGGCACGCTGAACGGCATCGGCGAGCGCTGCGGCAATGCCAATCTGGTGACGCTGATCCCCACGCTGGCGCTGAAGAGTGCCTACAACACACGTTTCGAAACGGCGATCGACGAGGAGCGGCTGCTCAACCTCACCCGGCTCTCGCATGCCTTCGACGAGTTGCTCAACCGCTCGCCCGACCACCAGATGCCCTATGTCGGCGCTTCCGCCTTCGCCACCAAGGCCGGCATCCATGCATCGGCGCTGATCAAGGACCCGCGGACCTATGAACACGTGCCGCCGGAAACCGTCGGTAACTTCCGCAAGGTCATGGTGTCCGACCAGGGCGGCAAGGCGAACTTCATCAATGCGCTGAAACGGCGCGGCATCGCGGTCGCCAAGGACGATCCGAAGCTCGACCTGCTGATCTCGATCGTCAAGGAACGTGAATCCATCGGCTATGCCTATGAGGGCGCGGATGCGAGCTTCGAACTGCTGGCGCGCCGCACGCTTGGCACGATCCCGGAATTCTTCACCATCGAAGGCTTCCGCGTGATGATCGAGCGCCGCTTCGACAGTCTCGGGCGCGTGAAGATCGTCTCGGAGGCGGTGGTCAAGATCACCATCGACGGCCAGACGCTGATGTCGGTTGCCGATGCCGAAGGCCCGGTCAACGCGCTCGACCTCGCGCTACGGAAGGATTTCGGCAAGTACCAGCACGAGATCGACGATCTCGTGCTCGCCGATTTCAAGGTGCGTATCCTCAATGGCGGCACGGAGGCGATCACCCGCGTGTTGATCGAATCCACCGACAGCGACGGTGTGCGCTGGTGGACGGTCGGCGTCTCGGAGAACATCATCGACGCTTCGTTCCAGGCGTTGATGGATTCCGTCATCTACAAGCTGATGAAGAACCGGCAGTTGGCGGGCAAGATCGCGGCGGAATAAACCTATTCCGCCGGCTCGGCGACGAGACCCCAGCCCTCGCCCGAATACCATTCGCTTCCTTCGGACTCCGCTCTCCACCACAGGGCGTCGGATATCTTCGCGTCCATCGCTTCGTCTTCTGCTTCAAATCCTCTCACCCTTCATTCAACGAAATGAATTGGCCTATTCACGGCGCTTAAGCTAGGCCGGATCAGAAGAAGAACAAAGATGGAAACACCGATGTCGACCGATGCATCCGTTCCGTTGGCTAAGAACGAAGACAGTCCGCGCGGGTTCGCCTTCGCGCTGACGGCCTATCTGCTCTGGGGCTTCCTGCCAATCTACATGAAGGCGGTGGCGCATATCTCGCCGGCCGAGGTGATCGCGCATCGCATCGTCTGGTCGCTGCCGTTGGCGGGCATCGTGCTGATCGTGCTCGGGCGCACACAGGACATCCGCGCAGCACTTAGCTCGCCGCGCATGCTGGCGATGGCGGCGCTGACGGCCTCGCTGATCACCGTCAACTGGGGCACCTATGTCTGGGCGATCGGCGCCGGCCATTCGCTCGATGCCGCACTTGGCTATTTCATCAATCCGCTGTTCAGCATCTTCCTCGGCGCGGTGTTCCTCAAGGAAAAGCTGCAGCCGCTGCAGATCGCGGCGATCGTGCTTGCGGCGCTTGCCGTCGCCATTCTCGCGCTGGATAGCGGCGGCATCCCGTGGGTGGCGCTGACGCTGGCGATCAGCTGGGGTTTCTACGCCCTGTTGCGCAAGACGCTGCCACTCGGGCCGAACCAGGGCTTCTTCCTCGAGGTGCTGATCCTCAGCGGGCCGGCCCTCCTCTATATCCTCTATCTGGAATTCGGCAGCGGCCAGGGCCACTTCTATCGCACCGGTCTTGCCGACACGACCCTGCTGCTCGGCTGCGGCGTCATCACCGCCGTGCCGCTGATGATTTATGCGAACGGCGCCAAGCTGTTGAAGCTCTCGACGATCGGTATCATGCAGTATATCGCGCCGACGATGATCTTCCTGATCGCGGTCTTCGTCTTCCACGAGCCATTCGGAACGGCGCGCATGATCGCGTTCCCGCTGATCTGGGCGGGGCTGTTCCTCTATAGCTGGTCGATGCTGAAGGGAAGCCGCGGGCGCTAGCAATTCCAGCAAATGTGAAAGCCGAACCGCTCCAAAGGCGCCCCCGCCTACATCTTCGAAATCACCTCGTCCTCGCCGTTACGATCGGCAGCGAGTTGGGCTGCCTGCGCCATGATCGCCGGAATGATGCCCGGGATCTCGTCGACGACGAGTGGCTGCACCCGGTGGGCGGTGTGCAGGAAGCCTTCTTCGGTCATATGGCGCATCAGTTCCATCATCGGATCCCAGAACCCGTTGACGTTGGCAAAGACCATCGGCTTCTCGTGGCGGCCGAGCTGCGCCCAGGTCATGATCTCGACGATCTCCTCCAGCGTGCCGATGCCGCCGGGCAGCGCGACGAAGGCATCGGAGCGCTCGAACATGGTGTGTTTGCGCGCATGCATGTCAGGGGTTACAATGAGTTCGTTGAGCTGACCGAGCGAATGGCGAGTCGCTTCCATATCGATCAGGAATTCGGGAATGATGCCCGTGACCTGACCGCCGCCTGAAAGCACCCCGCTTGCAACCGCGCCCATGATGCCTTTGGTACCCCCGCCATAGACGAGGCGCAGGCCGTATTCGGCGATCTCTCTTCCGAGAGCACGCCCGGCCGCCATGTGGGAAGGATCGCGTCCCGGCCTTGAGCCGCAGTAAACGCAGATGGATCGAATCGATACAGATTGTTCGGTCATAGAGGCAAACAACTATTCCATTTCAATGCAGTCAAGAAAATTGACTGAAAAGCAGCGTGCCTAGCTTGCCTAATTGCTTTGAATGCTTGTGAAAAGCAACGGGAATCGCTAGCAATTTCGGTTACTACGGCAAATTGCCGCTCTGGGAGACATAATGATGAAGAACCGTGCCGGCTTGCTGGCCCTTGCAGTGCTCGTAATCGCAATCCTACTGATGGTGTTTTTCGTCATGCCGCGTATCGGTGGCGATGCAACCAAGGTCGGCGACGCCATCAACCAGGCGAGCACGGAGCTCAAGAACACGGTTAACGAGGCCGCAAAGACATCGCGCTCCGCTGTGGCCGACTCGGCTGCGGTCGCCGACCAGGTGGGTCGCCTTTCGGCCGATGCCGGCGTATCGCTCAGCGAGCTCAAGGCGCTGTTTGCTGACGGCAAGGGCCCTGCCATCGATGTCTTCACCGCCGCCAAGACCAAGGCCGTCAGCGCGCTGACCGCACTTGCCGATTTTGCAATTCCCGAGGGCCTCGATCCCGCGACCCAGACCCTTGCCGCCAAAGCCAAGGACGGCGGCGCGAAAGCGCTCGCCATCGTCCAGTCGCTGCCCGAGAATATCGCCGATGCGCTTGTCGCGCTCGCCAAGGCCGAGGTTGCGCTGACGGGTGCGCCGGAGCCTGCGGCGAACACGGCAGCGGAGAACACCGGCCCGAAACTTCCGGCCTTCGACGTATTGCGCGTTGAGCCCGACGGCTCGACGGTGATTGCCGGCTCCGCCGAACCGAACGGCAAGCTCGAGGTGCTCGACGGCGAAAAGGTGGTGACGACGGCCAATGTCGATGCGAGCGGCGATTTCGCCGCCGTCCTCGACGATCCGCTTCCGGCGGGCGACCACCAGCTCGTGCTCAAGTTCACGGGCAAGGACGGCAAGAGCATGCTTTCCGAAGAAGTCGCGACGATTTCCGTGCCGAAGGACGGTAATGGCGCCAATCTGCTCGCCATGGTCTCCAAACCCGGGGCGGCGAGCCGCATCATCACCGCGCCGAAGGCCGGAACCGAAGTTGCCGATGCCTCCAATCCGATGGCGCCGCCTGCGGACAAGCCGGCAACGGGGGAAAGCTCGGCTGCCGCAACACCTGCACCAACCGGCGAACTGGCGCTGCAGACGCCGAACCTCACCGACACCTCCTCTGGCGGCGCAGCTACGGCACCGGATAAGACGAATGTGCCCGATGTGATGGTCAATGCCGTCGAAATCGAGGGCAACAAGATCTTCATCGCCGGTACGACGCGCTCCAATGCCAAGGTCATCGGTTATGCCGACGACAGCCTCGTCGGCCAGGATACCGCCGGCTCCGACGGGCATTTCGTCATCGACGGTGTGGTGGCGCTTTCGGTCGGCGACCACAAGATCCGCGTCGATGTCGTTGATCCCGCAGGCAAGGTGATTGTGCGTGCGGCGGTGAATTTCAATCGCCCGGCCGGCGATCAGGTGAGGGTCGCCGCGCAATCGGTCCCCGCCGACGCGAACGACGCTTCCGCGATGGTGCCGCTCGACGAAGGCGAGCTCAGCAAACTCAAGGCCGAGGCCGGCAAGGCCTATGGCCTGCTGAAGGGACTGTTTGCCGATGGCAAACTGCCAGGCGCCGAACAGCTTGCGGCGGCGCGCTCGGCAACGGAATTCGCGTTGCGCTCCGTCGCCGACTTCCGCCCGGCGGCCGATGCGTCGGACGCCTTCAAGCAAACGTCCGGCTCGTCCTCGCAGATCGCCGGCAATGCGCTGAAGCTGCTGCAGGGCCTGCCTAAGGATGCAAAATCCGTCGGCGCCGCGCTCGAAAGACTGGGCGGGATGATCGCCGAACTCACCGCCGCACCCGCGCCGGCAGCGCCATCTGCAAACGATGTCGGAAGCAGCCAGCCGAAGACGATCGAACAGGCGCCGCTGACGGCGAACAACGCGGCGGTCATC
Organism: Rhizobium leguminosarum; assembly: GCF_002953715.1. Classification (GTDB taxonomy): domain Bacteria; phylum Pseudomonadota; class Alphaproteobacteria; order Rhizobiales; family Rhizobiaceae; genus Rhizobium; species Rhizobium leguminosarum_V. The sequence goes on along the minus strand of NZ_CP025012.1, from coordinate 1,169,545 downwards.
ATTCGCCGCGGCGACACGCTGTGGCAGATCTCGCGCCGCACCTATGGCCTCGGCGTTCGTTACACGACAATCTACATCGCCAACGAGGACAAGATCATCAATCCCGATCGCATCCGCCCTGGCCAGATTTTCGGCCTGCCGAAGGATGTACTGCCGAATGCCGAAGAACTGCATCGCAAGCGCATGTCCGGCCAGCATCTGTAAGCTGTAAAATAACACGGCAAGGCCGGGCGGGATAAGCGCCCGGCCTCGTCGTTTCCTTACCCCAGCAATTGTTGTATTCGTCCGCCCGGCACCCTATCTGGCGGTGGCGGCTGCGGGTTGTGGGAAGCGCTTTCAGGCACGTCCCGGTTCCGCGCTCTTGCCGGCATCGAATCGCCGTAATCGCGGCAAGCCCATCCGGGCTGGAGACAATCATGGCAAACGGCAAGACAGTCTCGGAATCCAACCTGCCGCAGACGCTTCTCAACCTCTGGCCCTATATGTGGCCGGCCGGCCGGCCAGACCTCAAGATGCGCGTCGTCTGGGCTTCGGTCTTTCTGCTGATCTCCAAATTCGTATTGCTGCTCGTCCCCTATTTCTTCAAGTGGTCGACCGATGCGCTGAACGGCAGGATGGATCTTGCCGGCTCGGTGCCGCCGCTGCTGGCCGGCGCCATCGCGCTGGTGATCGCCTATAACATCACCCGGCTGATCCAGCTTGGCCTCAACCAGCTGCGCGACGCGCTCTTTGCCAGCGTCGGCCAGCATGCCGTGCGCCAGCTCGCCTACAGGACCTTCGTCCACATGCACGAGCTGTCCCTGCGCTTCCATCTGGAGCGCAAGACCGGCGGGCTTTCGCGCATTATCGAGCGCGGCACCAAGGGCATCGAGACGATCGTGCGCTTCACGATCCTCAATTCGGTCCCGACCGTCATCGAATTCCTGCTGACGGCAGTGATCTTCTGGTGGGGTTACGGCTTCTCCTATCTCGCCGTTACCGCCTTTACCGTCTGGGCCTATATCTGGTTCACGATCCGCGCATCCGACTGGCGCATCGCCATCCGCCGGTCGATGAACGACAGCGATACCGACGCCAATACCAAGGCGATCGACTCCCTCCTCAATTTCGAAACCGTCAAATATTTCGGCAATGAGGAGATGGAGGCCAAGCGCTTCGACAAATCGATGGAACGCTACGAGAAGGCGGCGACCGATGTCTGGACCTCGCTCGGCTGGCTGAACTTCGGCCAGGGCATCATCTTCGGCATCGGCACGACCATCATGCTGGTGCTGTCGGCCCTGGCCGTGCAGCGTGGCGAGCAGACGGTCGGCGATTTCGTCTTCGTCAATTCAATGCTGCTGCAGCTTTCCGTGCCGCTCAACTTCATCGGCTTCGTCTACCGCGAAATCCGCCAGGGGCTGACCGACATCGAGCAGATGTTCGACCTGCTTGAGGTGAAGGCCGAGGTCAATGATGCGCCCGATGCGACGGAGCTTCGGATCGGCCAGGGCGCGATCTCCTTCAAGGACGTGCACTTCTCCTACGATCCGGCCCGCCCGATCCTGAAGGGCATTTCCTTCGAGGTGCCGGCAGGCAAGACGGTCGCCGTCGTCGGCCCGTCGGGTGCCGGCAAATCGACGCTGTCGCGCCTGCTCTATCGTTTCTACGATATCCAGAGCGGCGCGATCACCGTCGACGGCCAGGATATCCGCACGGTGACGCAGAAGAGCCTGCGTACGGCGATCGGCATGGTGCCGCAGGATACGGTGCTGTTCAACGACACGGTCGCCTACAACATTCGCTACGGCCGCACATCGGCCAGCGACGGCGAGGTCTTTGCAGCCGCCGAGGTGGCGCAGATCGCGCATTTCATCGAAACGCTGCCCGAGGGTTTCGAAACCAAGGTCGGCGAGCGCGGGCTGAAGCTTTCAGGCGGCGAGAAGCAGCGGGTGGCGATCGCCCGCACCATCCTCAAGGCGCCGCCGATCCTGATCCTCGACGAGGCGACGTCGGCGCTCGACACGACGACGGAACGGGAAATCCAGGAAGCACTCGACCTGGTTTCGAAGAACCGCACGACGCTTGTTATCGCCCATCGGCTTTCGACGGTGATCGGCGCCGATGAAATCATCGTGCTCAAAAGCGGCGAGATCGCCGAGCGCGGAACACATGCCGCCCTCCTCGAAAGAAACGGCCTTTATGCCTCGATGTGGAACCGCCAGCGCGAAGCGACACAGGCAGAGGAACATCTGAAGCAGGTGCGCGAAAGCGACGACCTCGGCGTGATAACGCGGCTTGCTCCGGCAAGCTGAGCCGGGAGACAGACGCCGGCCGGCTTTTGTTGTTCAGAACCGCGCCGTGGGAACCAGGGCCGAGGCCACAGCATTGCCCCGGAGACGGTTTTTCGCTAACCAGCAAAAATGAAAACGCAAGGAGACCGGCAGCCATGAGCCTGTTCAACACGGTTCGCAACACGATCGTCCCCGTGCACAAGGAGGGTTATCCCTTCGTTGCCGCCTTCTTCGTCGCGTCGCTGGTCTTGGGCTGGATCTTCGAGCCGCTCTTCTGGATCGGCATGATCTTCACGCTCTGGTGCGCCTATTTCTTCCGCGATCCCGAGCGCGTGACGCCGCAAGACGACGATCTGGTGATCTCTCCCGCCGACGGCAAGGTCTCGGCGATCCAGATGGTGACCCCTCCGGCAGAGCTCAACCTCGGCTCCGAGCCGATGCTGCGCATCTCGGTCTTCATGAACGTCTTCAATTGCCATGTGAACCGGGCGCCGATGCGCGGGCGCATCGTCAGCATCAACTACCGCTCCGGCAGCTTCGTCAACGCCGAGCTCGACAAGGCGAGCGAGGACAATGAGCGCAACGGGCTGGTGATCGAAACCCGCCACGGCCAGATCGGCGTCGTGCAAATCGCCGGCCTCGTCGCGCGGCGCATCCTCTGCTGGGCAAATCCGAACGAACCGCTGGATGCCGGCGAACGTTTCGGCCTGATCCGCTTCGGCTCGCGGCTCGATGTGTTTCTGCCCGCCGGTGCCGCACCACGCGTCTCGCTCGGCCAGACGGCGGTAGCGGGAGAAACTGTCATCGCCGAATTCGCCTCCGCCAAGGGTCCCGTCATCAGCCGCCGCAGCTAAAGCGGTTCAGTTTTCTCGGAAGCGACCGCTGCGCAGTTTTGCTGGAATTGCTTTAGGAACGATTGGAACGCGATATGGAAACGCCTTTTCCGCCTTTCGAGCCCAATGGGCCGGATGATTCCGCCCGCGGCCCGCGTCTGCGCGAAATCCCGCTCCGGCTCGTCTTTCCGAACCTCATCACCATTCTGGCGATCTGCGCCGGGCTGACCGGCATCCGGCTGGCTTTCGAGAATCGTTATGAGCTCGCTGTCTCCATGGTGCTGCTCGCCGCCTTCCTCGACGGCATAGACGGGCGCGTAGCGCGGCTGATGAAGGCGACTTCGAAGTTCGGCGCGCAGATGGATTCGCTGGCCGACATCGTCAATTTCGGCGTCGCGCCCGCCCTCGTCGTCTATGTCTTCGCGCTCGACCAGGCGCGCTCGCTCGGCTGGATTGCCGCCCTGATCTATGCGATCGCCGCCGGGCTTCGCCTTGCTCGCTTCAATGTCATGGCCGAACGCGAAAACAAGGCGAGCTGGCAATCGGAATATTTCGTCGGCGTGCCGGCGCCGGCCGGCGCCATGCTGGTGCTGCTGCCGGTCTATCTCGGCTTCCTCGGGCTGGCGACGGACCGCACCTTCGCCTATCTCTCATCGATCTACACGGTGCTCATCGCCTTCCTGCTGATCAGCCGGCTGCCGGTCTGGTCGGGCAAATCGGAAGGCAACCGCTTGCGGCGCGATCTCGTGCTGCCGATGATGCTCGGCGTCGTGCTCTATGTGGCTCTGCTGATGAGCTACACCTGGGAAGTGATGGTCTTCACCGTTGCCGCCTACCTCGTATCGCTTCCCTTCGGCGCCCGGAAATGGCGGCGGAAATACGGGACGCTGACGATCGAGGAGCCAGGCATCGGCGACGACGATATCGGTCGACACATCTGACCTCCGAGCATTTCCGGATTTCTTCGAATGACGGAAATGCTTCTCTCCCTTCGTTCTGACGGATCCCCGGGAAAAGCATGCGCTTTATCCGGGTGAAAACCGTTTCGCGCTTTTCCCCAGAAAACCGCTTTCGGATTTTTATTGGAACTGCTCTCTTCAGTAAGTATTAACCAACGTAGGCTTCAGTTAAGCCTCGCGAATTATGGTGCGCGTTTATAAATCCTGATGGGATGCGTCTCTGTTTTGTCGCTATTTATGACGAAACAGCAAATTATAAAATGCCTAGGGAAGAACCACGTAATGGAGAGTATCGTGACCTCGAAGAAGAGCAGTACAGGCGAACAGCAGGCGGCCAAGCCAGACCTCGCCGCCAACTATCGCCCCGTCGGCCTGAAGGCTGTTGCCGCAGCATCGCTGATGGCGAAGCATAAGCCGACCAGCGTCAAAAAATCCGCTTGAAGCGCCGCGCTTCCAATCGGAATCATGGGCGCTTCAAGTCTGGCCATGCATGTCGTCATCCCCAAAACTGCGGCATGCATTTGGGTGGCATGCGTTAGGCATCGCTGACGAAGCGAATGAAGAGGCTTATCGCCAGAATCCCATGAGGATGCCGATTATGCCGTCCCTACCCGCCCCGCGGCGGGTCTGGCGAAACCCGGCGCCATAACCACCCCAAAGAACCAGACGAACGATTCGGACACAGCACCGAGCGCGAGCCGGCGAATACCGTTTCAGAAGAAGCTGAGCTGGCCACCGTCTGGCTTTTGCTTCTCGGGCGCCTTCAGCGGCTTTTCGATGACGACCGGCTCCTGCAGGTCAGGACCCATATTGGCGACCTTGTTGACCTTGTCGGAGACCGGGACAGCCTCGAAGAAATCGTCCTGAACGGGCAGCAGCAGGTCGGCCACCCCCCGCGGTTCCTGGGTCTTGCAATCGAGCCAGCGGGAGAAATCCTCAGGCTTGATGACGACAGGCATGCGATCGTGGATCGCTGATATGGCTGAATTGGCTGCTGTCGTCAGGATCGCGCCGGTATCGACCTCGGAGCCGTCGGCCGAGGACCATGTCTCCATCAACCCGGCAAAGGCGATGACCCCACCCTGGCGCGGCCTGATCCAGTAGGCCTGCGGCCGCTCGCCGCTTTCCTTGGACGGGCGATGCCATTCATAGAAGCCGGAGGCTGGAATGAGCACGCGGCGATGACGCATGGCTGCGCGGAAAGAGGCTTTGCCGATCGCGGTTTCGGAGCGCGCGTTGATCAGCAGCGGGAAGTCCTTCGGGTCCTTGACCCAACCCGGCGTGAGGCCCCAGCGCACGAGCACGGCGCGCCGGTCGGCCAAATTGCTGCCCTGCTCCCTGCCCTCGCCTGATATGACGACGAGGATCGGTTGCGTCGGCGCGATGTTGTAGCGCGCCGGAAAATCGTCGAGATCGAGACCGGAGAAGACGTCGCGCAGGTCGGCGCTGGAGATTGTCAGGGCGAAACGTCCACACATCGGCCTGTCTTTGCACCCCGCTTGGCATCCGGTCAAGACGCCTCAGCCTCTCGGCGCGAAGAGGATGAGGCTGGCGCCGGCAAGGCAGATCAGCGCGCCGCCGATATCGTAACGATCAGGCACTCGGGCTTCGACCAGCCACAGCCAGAGCAGCGAGGCAAGGATATAAATGCCGCCATAGGCCGCGAAGGTACGGCCGGCAGCCTCGCTCGGCACCAGCGTCAGAAGCCAGGCGAAAAGCGCCAGGAAGACCATGCCCGGTGCCAGCAACCAGACAGGCTTTTCGAGCTTCAGCCATGCCCAGAAGGCAAAGCAGCCGGCGATCTCGAAGAGGGCAGCAAACGCAAAGATGATGTAGGTCACGGAAGCACCTTTCGAATCCTCGTCGCACTATTCCTCCGATAAGATGAGCCATCACAGCAAGAGCAGCCTCCGATGATCTCCACTGCCAAACCCGGCTCCGCCGCCATTCTCGAACGCGACGGACGATTCCTGCTGGTGTTGCGCCGCAACCCGCCTTCCGCCGACATGTACGCCTTTCCCGGCGGGCGCGCCGAGCCTGGAGAAACGCCGGAGCAAACGGCATTGCGTGAATTCCATGAAGAGACCGGCATTTCGGCACGGAATCCGCGGCTGTTTTCGACCTACGACCTGAAGACGCATGCGGCCGACGGCAGCGTCAACAGCCATTTCCTGCTGTCGGTCTTCCGCGTCGATGCGGATCGGGACGCGGTGGCGGAAGCCGCCGACGATGCGGCCGCCCTCGGTTGGTACACGGTGGAGGAAATCCGGCGGCTGCCCGTGCCGCAGAGCGTACTTGAATGCGCTGAGCGGCTGGCGGGCGGCGAATAGACGTGGAAACTTTCAAGTAAGCCTTGTTGCCGTCATGCTGAGCGTATCAACTACGAGCATGATTCCCGTTCGACGCGTTTTTCTGTCCCTGCTCGTGCTCGCCGGCCCCACGATGGCGCAGGGCAAGAATACGCCGGCTCCACAGGAGGAGCAGATTGCGCCGCCGATCGTGAACGTGCCCTATGACGACAAGCTGGCGCGGTTCGCCGAGGTGCTGGGTTCCGTGCATTATCTCAGAACGCTCTGCAAGGCGCCTGGCGGCGACGAGTGGCGAAACGGCATGCAGCAGCTGCTCGATTCGGAGACTGGCAACGAGCAGTTGCGCAAGGAAAAGCTCACAGCGGCCTTCAATCGCGGCTATCGCGCCTTCGCCTCGGTCTATACGGATTGCACCCCGGCGGCCATCGTGGCAGAAGAGCGCTACCGTAACGAAGGTGCAACACTTGCCACAGAAATTACCTCGCGCTTTGGAAATTGACGTTTAATTAACCTGTTTTCGCATGCGGACGTGTCGTTTTGGGAAAAGGCTGTTAGTGTTGTTAACGGTGCAGTAAGACATGAGAAGTTCTGAGGAAAAGACAATGGAAGCAAGCCTCAACGACATCGACGACATGATCGTCCACGAAAAGATGCAGGCAGCTCTGGAGTACCAGAACGAGGCTTGGGCCGACGGCATGGCCGACGGGATTGAGCCTGAAATCATCGCTGATGCCGCCATTGCACATGCGCTGCGCGAGACGATCAGATTGCATGGGGAAAAGAGCGCCGAAGCCCTGCTGGATTCGCTGCGTGAGCGCATGCTTGCCGGCGAATTCTCAGCGAACCGCACCCTGCAATAATTATTATCAGAGAGTTTGATGCACACCGGTAAAGAGAAAGTTTCGCGAATTTCGCTCGCGCCGGTGCTGCTTGCGTTCAGCCTCGCGGCCGGCAATGTTTTCCTTGCGCCGGCAGCCTACGCGCTTTCCGAACTGCACAACATCCCCGGCCAGGCGGCCAACGAGACGCCGCCCGCACAGGGAAGCGCTCAGGGACAGAGCCAGCCGCAGACCACTCCCGGCGTTCCCATGGCCGATCCGCTGGTCAACAGCCAGAACAATCAGGGTGTCGACAAGACGCCCGGCGCCCAGGATAATTCCAAGCCCGTCGAGGTGATCTACGACATCAGCAAGGTTCCAGAACCGGTTCGCAAGATGCGCGAGCAGATCGTCGAAGCGGCCGCCTCCGGCGATCTCGAACGGCTGCGGCCACTGATGGGCACCGGCGCCGACCAGACACAGGTGACTGTGGGCGAACCGACCGACGATCCGATCGGCACGCTGAAGGATCTGTCGGGCGATCCTGATGGCGACGAGATCCTTGCCATTATGCTCGATATCGTCTCGACCGGCTTCGTGCATGTCGGCCAGGGCACAGCAGACGACATGTATGTCTGGCCCTATTTTGCCGAGAAGGACCTGAAGTCGCTGACGCCGCCGGAGCGCGTCGAGCTGCTGCGCATCGTCACGGCCGGCGATCTCTCCGACATGCAGGAGTTCGGCGGATATAATTTCTACCGCCTCGGCATTACGCCTCAGGGCAAATGGAAATTCTTCACAGCGGGCGATTGATGCCCGTCTCGCCTGCGCTTTTCACGTTTCGCATGGCGCTTGCGATCCACCTCATGAAGACATACCTCTGAGCGATGACCAACGCGACAGGTTCCGCCATGCCAGCCGTATTCCTGAAAGACCGCTCATTGCTCCTTGTCAGCGGCGCGGAAGCCCAATCCTTCCTGCAGAACCTGATCACTACCGATATCACCTCACTCGGCGCCGACGAGGCGCGGCCCGGGGCACTCTTGACGCCGCAGGGCAAGATCCTGTTCGACTTCATGATCTGGCAGGACGGCGACGGCTACATGATCGAAACCGAGGCCGGCCAGCGCGACGGCCTGCTGAAGCGGCTGACAATGTACAAGCTGCGCGCCGCCGTCACACTTGCGCCAGGCACCGAAGACGGCGTCACCGTTTCCTGGGGCGAGGATGCCGAGGGCGTCCGGGACAGCCAAGGCGTCCGAGACAGCCGCTTCGCCAAGGCGGGCGTCACGCTGACCCGTCGGGCAGGAAGACACGGCGATGGCAAAGAAGCGCTCTACGACGCGCTGCGCATCAGCCACGGCATCGTCACATCAGGATCGGACTTCGCCCTGCAGGACGCCTTCCCGCATGACGTGCTGATGGATTTCAACGGCGGCCTCTCCTTCAGGAAAGGCTGCTATGTCGGCCAGGAGGTCGTCTCGCGCATGCAGCACCGCGGCACCGCGCGCCGGCGCGTCGTGACGGTGTCCGCCGCGACAGCCCTGCCGGAGACCGGGACTGAGATCACCGCTAGCGGCAAGCCTGTGGGAACGCTCGGCTCTGTCGAAGGCGGCAACGGCCTTGCGATCGTGCGCATCGACCGCGCCGGCGCCGCGATGGCGGCAGGCACGCCGCTGCTCGCCGGTGAAACGCCCGTTTCCCTCGTCCTGCCAGCATGGTCCGGCCTTGTCTTTCCCACAAGCGGCGACGAGGCCAGCGCGTGACAACGACGAAAGCTCCGCGTGCCTGGCAACGCATGCTGTCCGGGCGCAGGCTCGACCTGCTCGACCCCTCGCCGCTCGATGTCGAACTTATCGACATCGCCCATGGGCTTGCGCGGGTTGCCCGATGGAACGGCCAGACCTCCGGCGATCATGCTTTTTCGGTGGCCCAGCACAGTCTCGTCGTCGAGGATATCTTCCGTCGCTTCAACGATGCGCGGCCGCAGGAATGCCTGATGGCGCTGCTGCACGACGCACCCGAATATGTGATCGGCGACATGATCTCGCCGTTCAAATCGGTGGTCGGCGGCGGTTACAAGACGGTGGAAAAGCGGCTGGAAGCCGCCGTGCACCTGCGCTTCGGTCTGCCGCCGCATCCCTCGCGCGACCTCAAGGACCGAATCAAGAAGGCCGACACGATCGCCGCTTATTTCGAAGCGACCGTGCTTGCCGGTTTCACACCCGCCGAGGCACAGAAATTCTTCGGCCAGCCGCGCGGCATCAGCAAGGACATGCTGATGATCGAACCCCTGCCGGCGATCGAAGCGCAGCGGCTGTTCTGCGAGCGCTTCGCGGCGATCGAGGCCGAGCGGGGGATGGTATCGTGAGCTTCATCGTCGTCTCGCCGCTGTCGCGCATTGCAGAAATGGCCGTGCGCCACAAGGCGCGCGACATGATCAGCCTGATCGCCAAGGAGCAGGCCTTTCACCGGCCGGGCGTGATTGCGGCCGAGCGTCATCTGACACTTGGTATGAACGATATCGTCTTCAAGGGCACCGGCGATCTCGTGGCGCCGGACGAGACGCATGTCCGCGGGATTATCGACTTTGCCGCATCGTGGCGGCAGGAGACGCCTCTGCTCATCCATTGCTGGATGGGTGTGTCGCGATCACCGGCCGCAGCCCTCATCGCCGCACTGTCGCTGGCACCCGATCAGAGCGATGAAACGCTTGCCCGCCGGCTCCGGACTGCCTCACCTTTCGCGACGCCGAACGCCCGTCTGATCGAGATCGGTGACGCGCTGCTCGGCCGCAGCGGCCGGCTGGTCGCGGCGGTGCGGGCAATCGGACGCGGTGCGGATGCCGACGGCAATGCGCCCTTTGTGCTTGCGATCCGGGACACCGTTGGCGGTTGACGCTGCCGCCAGCCGCTCCATCTAGGCCCCGACCACGTACAATCGACAGGGCCAGATCATGGAACAACAGGCAGCCGATGTCCTCCTCGCCACGCAAACGGCACTCAGCCAGGCAAGCGCGCTTGCGGTGCAATATTCCTTCTCTGTCCTCGGGGCGGTGATCCTGCTCGTTCTTGGCTGGGCGCTGGCCGGTTTTACCAGCCGCTGGGCCTATGAAGGCTTGTCGCGCGTTCATGGCATCGACGAGACGCTGGCGCGATTCTTCACCAATGTGCTGCGCTATGCGCTGCTCATCCTGGTGTTCATCACCGTCCTCGGTCAATTCGGCGTCCAGACCGCCTCGATCATCGCAACCCTCGGCGCAGCGGGCCTGGCGATCGGACTGGCGCTGCAAGGGACGCTGCAGAATATCGCCGCCGGCATTATGCTGCTGATCCTCAGGCCTTTCCGCGTCGGCGAATATATCGAGACCAGCAGCGTGGCCGGCACGGTGCGCGAAATCGGATTGTTTGCAACCGAGCTCAAAACCGGCGACGGGCTCTACCGGTTGGCGCCGAATTCGACACTGTGGAACACGCCCATTACCAATTTCACCCGCGAGCCCACGCGGCGGAACGAGCTGAAAATCAGCGTCGCCTATGAGGATGACATCGATCTGGCGATGGAGAGGCTGATGAACCTTGCCAAAGCCGATTCCAGGGTGCTGACGTCACCGGCACCCAGCGTCTTCATCGACAGCCTCGGTGATGGCACGATCTCCGTAGCGCTGCGCTACTGGGCAAAGACAGGTGACTGGTGGCTGGTCAGCCGTGACATGGTGAAGCGCGTGAAACTCGCCTTCGACGACAATCCTGACGCCGTGCCGGATGCTTCAGATGCCGCGCCGGCAAAGAAGTCCAATGGTAAGACGGCTGCCGAAAATCCGACGCCGACGCGGCAGTAAGACATTGCAGCGCCGCGGATCTTTTTAAGACCCGCGGCGCTGTGCACTTTGAATTCCTAATTTTGTCCAATCGATGCCGATCTAAGAATTGCGCCGTAGCCTATTTGATGACGCCGCAAGAAAGTCTTTCCCCGGCATCACCCGAAGGCTGGCTGCGATAATCATCCGAATTGGCGTGCACCATCAATGCGCGGCCGCGAATGCCGTCAGTCTTGCCGTCGAGCGTAACCATGCTGTCAAAGATCTGTGCCCGTAGCATGCCGTCCTGCCCGACATATTGATTGGGCATATCGCCGGCGTGCGGCCCCTTGGCGGCAAGAATGCCGTGCTCGGCCTTCTCAGGATTGAAGTGGCCGCCCGCCGATTCGTGATGGGTCGCGGCGTCGCAGCGGCCGGTCTCATGAACATGAAACGCCACCCATTTATTCGCCGGCAGTCCCGATATCTCGACTTCGATCAGGACGCCGCCGTTGGCGGCAGCCGTCAGTTGCGCGCGACCGTCCTCCTTGCCGTCCTTGCCGACGAAATTGGCGACCGCCGTTTGCTTGTCCTGAGCGCCTGCCGGCAATGCAACCGCAAGCAGGCTCAAAGCGGCGATAATACGCATGGCTTTCATGGAGATCTCCTTTCGTCCGGTTGTTCTTCTGAACGTGTCAAACCGGAAGGTGTTCCTGATCTAAAGCGCGGCGCGTCCGATAGGACGCTCTAGCACTTTGCGTGACGCATAATCCTTTCCGAAAATCACTCCGATTTTCGGGGGTATGCGCAGGAATATCGAATGAGAAAAGCCGGCCAACCGGCCGGCTTGCAGATCTCTCGAATTGAGATGCCGCTCAGGCGACGGCGTCGAAATCGAACTGGCCGTAAGTCTTGCGGTAGAGATCGTCGGACTGATCGCCTGATGTCGGCGCGGCCTGCTGCAGCGGATAGGGAACGGCGATGCTGCTTGCAGTGCCGCTGTCACGCGTGTCCATCATCAGCGCAATCAGGCTGCCGGAAAATTTCGGCTGCGTGTCGCTGGCCCTATCGTCTTCGAGGAGTTCCTTGATGATACCGGGCTTCTCATCGGCGGCACGTTCGCCGCGGCTGAGGACGCCATCGCCATTGGCATCGAGCCGCGAAAGCGTCGCCAGATATGCGTATGAAGTGTCTGAAACGGATGTGGTGCTGGTCATACAAACCTCCATTCACCGCCTTCTGCCGGTGGTGTTTGTACGCAATACGAACGTTGGAAAATCACTGTTGACTCGGTGGTTAAACTGATTTGCGCAGTGCGTCAATAAGTTGTTAACTTCTCATTAACGATGATTGACAAAAGTTAACGGAACACCTGAACGCAGGCCTCCGCCAGCGTCAGGGGGCCGCCTTCCTGCGTATTTCAGCTATTTTTCACATATAAAACAAACGTCTAACGCAGCGACGTCGCTGCTGCACTGCAACCGAATATTAATCCGGCCCATACAAAATGGACATCACGCATCACCAGCAGGCGTCCAGCTTATAAAAAATCAACCTCTGTATTCATTTTAGAAAGGTCTTTCATGTCCGGCGAAATGAGGCACGTTCATCAAACGAGGACGCCTTCCTCCGCTGTCGTCCCGCGAGACGCATGCACATGAAAGCTGAAGCGCTCTTCTGGCGGCAATGCACCGAGGCCGTCACCGCCGATGGATCGATCGATGCGCAGCGCCTGATGGATCTTGTGATCGCGACCTATCGCCTCCATGAGAGCGACTATGACGAAATCGAGAGAAGCGCGGAAACGCTGCTGAGGGAAAACCATGCGCTGAAAGGCAATATATCAGCCCTCAGCCAAGCGTTCGACGGACAGAAAAAACTCTTCGAAATCATCCTCAACAACCTGCCGCTCGGTCTCAGCGTCTTCGACTCCGACCAGCGGCTGACCCTTTCCAACACCCGCTTCCGCCAGCTCTTCGACCTGACGGACGAAGATGTCATTGCCGGCGCGACAATCGCCGATCTCACGGCCAAAATGCGCGGCACGGAGAGCGCCAGCACCAAGCCCGGCCGGCGGGCCGGGCGACATTCTTCCGCAACCGTAAGGAGCAGTAGTCTCCGTCGGCGCGAATGGTTGATGGACGATGGCCGCATCATCCAGAGCATGGTGACTATCCTTTCCGACGGCAGCAACATTTCCATTCATGCCGATATTACCGAGGATCGAAGGGCGGCCGAGCGCATCACCTATCTCGCCCACCACGACCCGCTCACCGGCCTTCCGAATCGCATCCATTTCCGCGAGCAGGTGGATGCGACGCTCACAGAGCGCAGGCCAGATCAGCAGATTGCCCTCGTTCACCTCAATCTCGACCGGTTCAAATCGATCAACAACACGATGGGCGTTTCGGCCGGCGACAAGATCCTGCTGCAGGTCGCCGAGCGCATCCGAGCCTCGGCCGGTTCGGAAAACACCCTGGCGCGCCTCGGCTCGGACGAATTCGCCATCCTGCAGACGGGCAAGCAGCAGCCCCGGAACGTGACGGCGCTTGCCGAGCGGATCCGCCGGGAGCTTTCCAAACCATTCCTCCACGGCGAAAAACAGGTGGAACTCAGCGTCTCCATGGGCATCGCAATCGCCCCTGAGGATGGCGAGGAAACCGATATCCTGTTGAAAAATGCCGGCGTGGCGCTGTCACATGCCAAGGCGGACGAGCGCAAACGCGAACGTTTCTTCGCCAGCGAGATGGAAGCGCAGATCCAGCTGCGCCACGCGCTGGAGGCGGACCTCAGAGCAGCCGTTGAGAATGAAGAATTCGAGCTGCACTACCAGCCGCTTTATGACCTCGTGCAGCGGCGCATCTGTGGTTTCGAAGCGTTGATCCGTTGGAACCACCCGGCTCGAGGCCGCGTTCCGCCGATGGATTTCATTCCGCTTGCCGAAGAGGTCGGCCTTGTCGTCGATATCGGCCGTTGGGTTTTGCGCCGGGCCTGCAACGATGCAGCGCAATGGCCGGAGGGCATCAAGATCGCCGTCAACGTTTCGGCAATCCAATTCAGCAGCAGCGACCTGACGCAAGATGTCAGCGAGGCGCTTGCCGCTGCGGCGCTGTCGCCGTCGCGGCTTGAACTCGAAATCACTGAGAGCGTGCTGATGGAAAATCTAAGCGAAGTGCTGCCGATCCTGCATGCGCTGAAGGAGCGCGGCATCCGCATCTCGATGGACGATTTCGGAACCGGCTATTCCTCACTGAGCTATCTCTCGAGCTTCCCCTTCGACAAGATCAAGATCGACAAGTCCTTCGTCAACGACATCGTCGACAACAAGGAAGCGCATGCGATCATGCACGCGATCATCCTGCTCGGCGATGCGCTCGGCATGCGCGTCACCGTCGAGGGCGTCGAGACGGCCGCGCAGCTGGCGCTGCTCGAATGCGAGGAATGCGACGAGATCCAGGGTTATCACATCAGTCCGCCGCGACCGGCGCGTGACGTGCCCCATATTCTCTCCCTGCCGCCGAAGAACAGCGGCGTGACGCGTCTTCCTGAAATCAAGCACTGAGATCCCCCTTGATTGCGACTCGCACGGCAAGCCGCTACAAAATCGGCTGCGATTCCTGAGATCTTCGTTGTCGCATCCTTTTACCGCCAGCATTCAATTCCGCGCCGATGCCCTATCGGCGGAAAACGATCTTCCTCATGACAGGTGGCGCTATGTTCGCGGCTGAAGCCTTCTCCCCACACGAAACGCTCGCGGCGGCGCTGATTGCGCATGCGGCCGACGGTGACGACGGCTCGCACGACCTTGCCCATATCCTGCGCGTCTTCAGGAATGCCATGCGCATCCATGCGGGAGAAGGCGGCGACGGGCGGGTGCTTGCCGCTTCCGTGCTGCTGCATGACTGCGTCGCCGTCGAGAAGAATTCGCCGCTGCGGGCAAAAGCATCGGCTTTGGCGGCGCAGAAGGCATCGGCGATCCTGGCGGAGCTCGGCTGGAGCGTCGAGGATATCGATGCCGCGGCCCACGCAATCACCGCGCACAGTTTCTCCGCCGGGGTGGCGCCGCAAACGCTTGAGGCGAAGATCCTGCAGGATGCCGACCGGCTGGACGCGATCGGCATGGTCGGCGTCGCCCGCTGCTTCTATATCGCCGGGCGACTGGGATCCGGGCTCTATGATCCGTTCGACCCGGCGGCAGCGGACCGCCCGCTCGATGACAAGCGTTATGCCATTGACCATTTCCAGACGAAGCTGTTCAAACTGGCGGAAGGATTCCAGACCGAGACCGGCCGCAAGCTGGCGGCCGCGCGTGACAAAAGCTTGCGCGACTTCCTCTCGGCCTTCATGGACGAAATCTAGGAGAACGGCATGCGTGTCAGCGACCTCTTCATCTACCCGCTCAAGAGTGCCCGCGGCATTGCGCTGCCGGCCGCCGACATCGACGCCTATGGGCTTCCCGGCGATCGGCGGGCGATGATCACCGATGCGCGAGGGCACTTCATCACCCAGCGCGAGTTGCCCGACCTCGCACGCATCGAGGTACGACCGGAGGCGAGCGCCTTTCGGCTGCTGATGCAGGGGAAAACGGACATATCGGTACGACCGCCTCCGCCTGAAAACCGCATGGACGTGACCGTGTGGAAATCTGCCGTCAGCGCCGCTGTCGCCGATCCGGAGAGCAACCGGCAGCTTTCCGAATGGCTTGGCCGCGAGGTGCGCCTGGTCTTCTTCGACGGGCAGGCACGGCGGACGGCAAATGCCGAATGGGCCGGCGAAGCCACGCCCGTGACCTTTACCGACGGCTACCAGATCCTGGTGACGACGACCGGCTCGCTGAAGGCATTGAATGCCGATCTCGCCGCCCATGGCGAAGGCAGTGTCGGCATGGAACGCTTCCGTCCGAACATCGTCGTCGATACCGACGAGGCTTGGCCTGAGGACCGCTGGGCGGCGATCGAGATCGCCGGCATCCGCTTCGATCTCGTCAAACCCTGCTCCCGCTGCATCATGACGACTCAGGACCAGTTGACCGGGTCCCGCGAGGGACCAAACCCGATGCCGGCCATGGGCCGCATCCGCATGTCGGCCGACCGGCGCGTGCCGGGCCCGCTCTTCGGTTGGAACGTCACGCCGCGCGGTAGCGGCAGGATCACGATCGGTGACTCCGTCCGCATCGTTGAAGAGAGGCCGGAAGGCTGGGCGCTTAAGCGCCGCGCCGCAGCATAAGCAATTCCAGAAAAAGGGCGAGGCGGTTCGCCCTCCGGATTGCGTGAAAACAACGAGTTAGAGCGTCACACGCGATCGAGCGCGGCATCGATGCCTGCCATGGCATCGGCGGGCAGTGGACCCTTCTCCAGCGCGCCGGCATTTTCCTCCACCTGGGCAACGGTGCGGAAGCCGGGAATGGGAAGGGTGCGCGGCGAGCGTGCCCAGAGCCAGGCAAGCGCGCCCTGCGTCAGCGTGCGGCCGCCTGATGTCAGGAGATCGCGGACGGCATCGAGCCGTGCGGCGAATTCCGGGGCAATACGCCCGTCCTTGAAATAGACCATCCAGTCGAGGGCCGCCCCACGGACATCCTTGGCGCCCACTGCCTTGTCGACGGTGAACTTGCCGGTCAGCAGCCCCATCGCCAGCGGACCGCGATTGATTGACATCAGGCCCTTCCCCTCGATCACTGTGATCATCTCCGGCACCGGTTCGAAAACGTTCATCGTATGCTGGATCGAGACGTAGCCCTGGCGGCTGGTATGGCGGGCGGCACGATCGGGAAAATCGGTGCTCCAGCCGAACGCATCGATCTTGCCTTCGGCGCGCAGCGCCTCCAGCGTATCGAAGACGGCATCAGACTGTTCCAGCGGAAAATCATTGAGGTGGAACTGCAGGAGATCGAGGCGATCGCGCTTGAGGCGGCGCAGCGAGGTCTCGACCGAACGGCGGATGAAGGCCTCATCGGCGAAGGCGCCGATTGCCTGCTTGGTTGCCGGATCGGTGGCGAAGCCGAACTTGGTGGCGATGACGATATCGTCGCGATTGCCGATCGCCCGGCCGAGCACCTCCTCAGAGTGGCCAGCGCCGTAGTTCGAGGCCGTGTCGAAGAAGCGGATGCCGAGTTCGATGGCGCGATTGATCGCTTCCACGGATTCCTCGTCGTCGACATCGCCCCAGCCGAGCGGCGTGTCGCCGGCGAAGAAGGGGCCGCCGATCGCCCAGCATCCCATGCCGAGGCGCGGAATTTCGCGGCCGTTCCAGAGCGTGATCGTCGTCGGTGATGCGGTCTTGGTCAGCATGAGGTCCTCCTTGATTGGCAATCCTGTGAAGACATAGGAAGCGCTCACCAGCAGGTAAACCGCCAAATCCGGAGGATGTTTTGCACCCGTAAAAAACGAGGTCAGGCCGAAATACCATTCGGGCCGGAAAGCGTCCGCAAGGCTGGATTAAGCGCCTTGAGCGCGGCCTGAACGAAACCCTCACGGGCAGTTGCCGCCTCGATGCCGCGCGGCTCATAGACGTGGCGATGCAGAAAGAACCCTGTCAGCCGGAATGCAGCTGCGAGGCTATCGAAGTCGGCCGCATGATTGCCTTCGATGCTGAGGAACGGCGGCAGGAGCAGCATTTTGTCCGCCCAGGGCGCACCGGCGCTGCGGCTGACGGCGCGGCCGGATTTCGGCGAGACATAGACGAGATCGGAACGGGCGCCGGTCGCGGCGCATTCGGCAAGATCCAGGCCGAAGCCGAGATCATTCAGCACAGCAAGCTCGAAACGCACGAAGAGTTCGCCGGCATCGGCCGGGTTGTGCAGGTGATCGAGGATGACCTCCAGCGCATCGAAGAGATGCGGATGCGGGTCACGCTCCGGCAGCAGCCGCAGCAGCGCGCCCATCGCCTGGACACCGTAGACGGCGGTCGCCGTTTCCATCAGCCGGGCAGCGCGCAGCGTCACCGGCTCAACGCGAAATTCGCCCAGATGCTCGTCAAGCCGGGCACGCCAGATAACCTCGACGGCATTGCCCGCCTGCAGCACCGGCTGCATGGTCCGCGAGCGGCCGGAACGCACCAGGCCGAGATGGCGGCCGCGATCACGCGTCATCACCTCGGCGATGACGCTCGTCTCCCCGTGGCGCTTGACGCCCAGGATGATCGCATGGTCCTGCCACTGCATCGAAAGAAGTCCTTACGGCTGACGAATCCATCCTACTGCATAATTCAACGCGTTACAGCGTCCTTTGCGCGTCTGAAAGACGCGCTGCAATGCAAGGCTGGCTTCCGTCATGGACCGCGTCAGGCGACGGCCGGGAAAAGTCTCTGCAGGAATTCCCGCATCGCCGTTTCGTCGAACGGCTTCACCAGAAGCGGTATGTGCTGCAGGTCGGGTGGGAAATCGCCGGTATCGGAATAGCCGCTGACGAAGCCGAAGGGGATGCCGATATCGAGAAGATGGCGGGCAAATCCGAAACTCATGCCCTCGCCGAGATTGACGTCGAGAAGGGCGAAATCATATGTCTCTGCAGCGATGGCAGCCCTCGCCTGTTCCAAACTGCCGACGATATCGATGCTCTCGACGCCGGCCAGGCGCAGAATATCCTCCGCCTCCATCGCGATGATCAAACTGTCTTCAAGAACCAGAACACGGATTGCGCTCATGATTCGATGCCCCTCGTCGGGCGCCTGTCGTAGCGCCCCGGCCGTTTCGCCAACATCATTGCCCTCCGGTGCCCCGCATGGCACGCTATCGGTGAATTCCGCCACCTTTTCTGAATAAACCATTTTTCTGCCCGGTCGATAAGAATCAAAATCGGAGGAAAGACGACGGCCGAGCTTATTTTGCCTGCTGCTAATCTGCATTTAAAAAAGACATAACCAAGCTGCTTGGCCAGGCATGTCGCGCAAAACTGTGCAGCGGTTTTGTGACAGCGGCATGCGCAAAACAAAGACCTAAAGCGCGAGGGGCGAATCTGAAAGATCGCAACGCGCTTTAGATGAACGGGCGTTTGCCCTCTCCGAGCCCTTCCCAGCCGGCGATCGCCATCAATTCCTCGCCGTTCAGCACCTCGCAGCCGCGCTCCTGCCAGCGGATCAACCCACGTTCGCTGAGCTTTTTCAAGGTCTTGTTGGTATGAACGATGGAAAGACCGAGCGTGTCGGCAATGTGCTGCTGGGTGATGGGGATGAATTTGCGGCCATTGAAGATATTGAGCTTCCGGCCGCGCTCGAACAGGAAAGCGATCAGGTAGGCTGCTCTTTCCAGCGCCGTGCGGCGGCCGATGCTCAGGAGATGCTCATCCAGGATGCGCTCCTCGCGCGCGGCGATCCAGGTGATGTCGAAGGCGAGCGAGGCGTGCTTGTTGTAGAGCGTCATCAGCCTGTCACGCTCGAAGACACAAAGGGACACGGGCGAAAGCGCTTCGACTGAATGCTGCATCTCACCGGCAATCGTTCCCTGCAGGCCGACCAGGTCGCCCGGCATGATATAGTTCAGAATCTGACGGCGCCCGTCCTCCAGCATCTTGTAGCGGAAGCCCCAGCCGGCGAGCACCGTGAAGAGATGAGCGCTATGGGCGCCCTCGACGAGGATGGTGGAGCCGGCATCGACGGCAAGCTCACCCTTCTTGAAGTTCGAAACGAATTCCAGCTCGTCACGGCTGAATTCCCTGAAATGCGGCAAGGGCCGCAAAGGACATTGCTCGCAAGGGGTCTTGAAAGAATTGATGGGTCTCGACGTCGCCATAGTTGCCCTACCGTCGCAAAATCGGCGCGCCGTTCGTTAACAAATGCGCAAAGCATGGATTTGTTCCATGAGCGAGCCGGTTTTTTTATGCGGAAACAAAGGGCTGGCGCCAACCCGACGAAATCCTTGCCATGCTTATTTCGGGAAATCGAGACCCATTTCGCGGAACCGCTCGGGATCATCACCCCAATTCTCGCGAACCTTGACGAACAGGAAGAGATGGACCGGCTGTTCGAGGATCTGCGACAATTCCTTGCGCGACGCAGTCGAGATCGCCTTGATGGTTTCACCACCCTTGCCGAGGGCGATCTTCTTCTGGCTGTCGCGCTCGAGATAGATCACCTGCTCGATCCGCACCGAGCCGTCCTTGCGCTCTTCCCACGTCTCCGTTTCGACATGCGAGGCATAGGGAAGCTCCTGGTGCAGGCGCAGAAACAGCTTCTCGCGGGTGATCTCGGCGGCGAGCTGGCGCATCGGCAGATCGGAGATCTGGTCTTCCGGATAGTACCACGGCCCCTCCGGCAGCGTTTTCGCCAGATAGTCCATGAGGTCGTCGCAGCCGGAGCCGTTTTCGGCTGATATCATGAAGGTGCGCTCGAAAGCGATCTTCTCGTTGGCGGCAGCGGCCAGTGCCAGCAGATCCTCGCGGTTGACGCGGTCGATCTTGTTGAGCAGCAGGATCTTCGGCTGCCGGACTTCCTTGAGGCCTTCGAGGATGGCTTCCGCATCGCCGCGCAGGCCGCGCTCGCTGTCGATCAGCAGCACGATCAGATCAGCATCCCTCGCACCGCCCCAGGCCGAGGTCACCATGGCGCGGTCAAGCCGGCGGCGCGGCTTGAAGATACCAGGCGTATCCATGAAGACGATCTGGGCATTGTCGTGGATCGCGATGCCGCGGACGATGGCCCGCGTCGTCTGCACCTTATGGCTGACGATCGAGACCTTGGCGCCGACGAGGCGGTTCACCAGCGTCGACTTGCCGGCATTGGTCGGCCCGATCAGCGCGACGAAGCCCGAATGCGTCGGACCATTGGTTTCTGCGGCAGCTTCGGCCGCGATATCTTCTTCTTGTGTCATTGTCCCGTCAGTTTCCGGCAGTCGATTGCTGCCAAATGCCTTCGCGCTCGAGCATCTTCGTTGCCGCGACCTGTTCGGCGGCACGCTTCGACCGCTCTACGCCGGTTTCAGGCTTAATGCCAGCAACTTCCACCGTCACCTTGAAGCGCGGATCATGATCCGGTCCGCTGCGTTCATCAACCCGGTAGATCGGCGTGACGCCGAATTTCGCGTGCGACCATTCCTGCAGCTCAGTCTTGGCGTCGCGCTTGGCGCCATCGGCCCGCACTGCCCTGCCCTGCCAGTAACGCAGAATGAACCGGCGGGCAACTTCGAGGCCGCCGTCGAGATAGATCGCGGCGATCAGGCTTTCGACGACGTCGGCGCGCACGTTCATCATGCGCTTGCCGGTCAATTTCTTCACATCGGCGCCGGTGCGGATATAGAGGTGAAGATTGAGTTCGTCGGCGACCGCGGCGCAGGTTTCAGCGCTGACGAGTTGGTTGAGGCGAACCGAGAGCTCGCCTTCTCCCGCCGTCCCGAAGGTGCGAAACAGAAGTTCGGCGATGCAGAGCCCAAGGACCCTGTCGCCGAGGAATTCCAGCCGTTCGTAATTGCCGCCCTTTTCGGTGCGGGCGCTGGCATGGGTCAGCGCGCGATCCAGGCGTTCCTTTTCAGCGAAATCATGACCGATCAGGCCTTCAAGCTTTGCGCGGTCCGCCGCAGAAAGCGTCTGCGCCTTGCTCATTCAACAACCTTGAAGAGGCGGTCCCAACGCATGTTCGTCGGCCACTTCCAGATTTCGCGGAAGGAGGTATCGTTGCCGAGCGAGAAGAAGATGACGCTGGCGCGGCCGACAAGATTTTCGGCAGGCACGAAGCCGACATCGAAGCGGCTGTCGAGCGAGTTGTCGCGGTTATCGCCCATCATGAAATAATGGCCTTCCGGCACGATGAATTCGCGGGTGTTATCGCCGCGCGACACCGGAGACTGATCAAGCGTGTCGTAGGTCTTGCCGCTGTCGAGCGTTTCGCGGAACACCGGCACATCCGCGCCCGGATCAAGCTTGTAATCCGAGGTGAAGCTACCGTCCGCTACCTTCGGAACCGGCTTGCCGTTGACGTAGAGCACGCCGTCGGTAACCTGGATATGGTCGCCTGGCAGGCCGATGCAGCGCTTGATGTAGTCGATCTCGGGGTTTGGCGGGAAGCGGAAGACGACGATGTCGCCACGCTTCGGATCGGCGCCGAACAGGCGGCCGCTGAAGACATCAGGCGAGAAGGGCAGCGAATATTTCGAATAGCCGTAAGCGAACTTGTTGACGAAGATGTAGTCGCCGACCAGCAGCGTCGGCATCATCGAACCGGATGGAATGGTAAAGGGCTGGAACAGCACCGTTCGGATCACCATCGCCAAAATCAGCGCCTGGATGATGACTTTGATATTTTCCCAGAGGGCGTTCGGCTTGGCTTCGACTTTTTCGGACACGCAGTCTTATTCCTTCAAGACGCCGCGGCGGCGCAATTCTTTCTGTCGTTCTCTCTAGCGGCTTCGGCCGGTTGCGGCAATGGCGACAACATCAAAAGCGACGAGAGGTCGCGTTCAACGCTCCCGAGGTCGCCATCAACAGCTCCCGAGGTCGCGATCAACGCTCCCGAGGTCACGATCAGAGGCTCTCGGGCAACGCCTCGATAATGACGAAGGCCTGCGCCAAGGGATAATCATCCGTTATTGTCAAATGAATGGCGGGCCTGTGGCCCGCGGGCAGCAGCGATTCGAGGATCAGCGCGGCGGCGCCTGATAAAATCATGGTCGGCTTGCCGCTCGGCAGGTTGACGACGCCCATGTCCTTCCAGAAGACGCCCTGCGCTATGCCGGTGCCGAGCGCCTTGGAACAGGCCTCCTTGGCGGCGAAACGCTTGGCATAGGATGCGGCACGGTTTGCCCGGCGGTCGGAACGCGCGCGCTCGATCTCGGTGAAGCAGCGATGGGTGAAGCGCTCGCCGAAGCGCTCGATGGATTTCTCGACACGGCGAATGTCGATCAGATCGCTACCAATGCCGATGATCATGCCGGAACCTTCCGTCGCTTAAGAATTCTTGGTCGGGTTCATATGCTCGGCATGTCGCCGGCCGGAACGGCAAGACGCAGGCGCGCCCGTTCCATCAGCCGAATATGGCGGCGCGTCTGAAAACCCTTCACGGTGTAGAATGTCAGCGCATAGAGCGCAACGGAGGTGACGGTCGCCGGCGGAATGGCGCCGACCAGCATCGGTTCCAGCACCGGCTTCCACAGCTCAGCGAAGTTCAGCTTGTGAAAAAGGGCGGCGAGATCCACCGTCTGACCGGCCAGATGATCCTCGCGGCTCAACAGCAGATGTCCGATCTCCCAGGTGATGCCCCAGATGAAGGGATAGGTCAGCGGATTGCCGAAGGCGGCGCATCCGAGGGCGGCGGCCACCATACTGCCCGAGAGGAAATAGGTGATGACGAAAGCCATGACAAAATGCACGCCGATGAAAGGCGTCCACGAGACGAACACACCCGCAGCAACGCCGGCGGCAACCGCATGCGGCGAAGCGCTCAGGCGCAGGACGCGCATTGTCAGGTAACGGATCGGGCGAAGGAAACCCTTGCGAGGCCATAAAAGCTCCCGCATCTTTTCCTTGAATCCCGCAGGCTTGCGACGGCGAAACAACATGGCCGGTATTTAGTGCAGCGCACACGGCCATGACAAGAGCGGCAAATGATACCGCTCGAAAAACCGCCCCTCATTTCTCTCTGCGAAGAGGAGCTTCTTCATGCCGAGGGGCGTCCGTTATGCATAACGTCCCTCACTCGTCTCAAGTATAAAGTTCGCTATCAGCGATTGCGGAACAGACCGCGGTCGACCTGACGCTGACGAAACTCGAGATCGATACGATCGAGCGAGCCGTTCAAATAAGCCATTTCACGTTCCTGCGTGGTCGGAGCGCGGAAGGCACGTGCGAATTTCTTGATAGGGTCAAACATTACCTTGTCTCATCTTCTGTTTGCGTTTCGATAGCCAGAAGATAGGCCCGGCAGAGGTTAATTACCACCGCTGCAACATGGAGACAGCCATGCGCTCAGCGCATCGCTTGCCCTTTTGATGCGCCATCTCGATCATAAAATGTGCAATTTTTTGTCCAGCCCCCCGAGGGCGCTTAACAAAAGCTTACTCGTAGAGCCGCCGGACCGTGGCGATGCAATCCAGTTCCTTCATCTGGGCGAGCAACTGGTTGAGCTGACGCAGGTCCCAAACCTCGACCTCGAGCATCATTTCGGTGAAATCGGCCGCCACCCGCACCGTGTTCAGCAAGCGGATATTGACGTCGAGGCCTGCGACCGTCTGGGCGACCTTGGCAAGCGTCCCGGGTTCATTCAACCCGTTTACCATGATGCGCGCCATGAAACGCGACTTGTTGGCTTCGTCGAGATCCCAGCGAACGTCGATCCAGCGGTCGGGCTGATCGTCGAAGCGCTGCAGGCTCGGCGACTGGATCGGATAGATGGTGATGCCCTTGCCTTGGTCCATGATGCCGACGATGCGATCGCCGGGCACGGCGCCGGTTGGCGCGAACTTGACGTCGACATTGCCGGACAGGCCGCGGATCGGCCCGATATCGGCGTCAGTGTCAATTTCCGAATGGCCACCCTCGTGCCCGGCCTTGGTCTTGCCGGGAATCTTGAAGATCATGCCGGCGGCGCTGCGGACGTTGAACCAACCGTCGTCGCCGGAGGGCTTCACGGTGACGCGCTCATCCTGATGATCGGGATAGACGGCGCGCAGCACGTCGAGCGAGGACATCTCGCCGCGACCGACGGCAGCGATCGCATCCTCGACATCCTTCTGGCCAAGACGGTGCAGCGCCGGCTTCATCGCCTCGCGCGAGAAGATCTTGCCGGCCCTATTGAAGGTGCGCTCGAGAATGCGATGGCCAAGGCCGGCATATTGCTTGCGGATCGCCATGCGGGTGGCCCGGCGGATGGCGGCGCGCGCCTTGCCGGTCACGACGATTTCCTCCCAGGCGGCGGGCGGAACCTGCACGCCGGAGCGGATGATCTCGACCTCGTCGCCATTTGCAAGCCGCGTCACCAGCGGCATGATCCTGCCGTTGATCTTGGCGCCCACGGTGGTGTCGCCGATATTGGTGTGCACCGCATAAGCGAAATCGATCGGGGTGGCGCCGCGCGGCAGGGCAATCAGCTTGCCCTTCGGCGTGAAGCAGAAGACCTGGTCCTGGAACAGCTCGAGCTTGGTGTGCTCGAGGAACTCTTCCGGGCTGTCGCCCTCGGCCAGGGCCTCGATCGTATGGCGCAGCCAGGAGTAGGCATTGGATTCGCGAGAAAGGATGTCGCCATCGGCATTGGTGGCGCCGTCCTTATAGAGCGTGTGGGCGGCGATGCCGAATTCGGCGATTTCGTGCATGCGCTTGGTGCGGATCTGCAGTTCGATGCGCTGGCTGGAAGGACCGACGATGGTGGTGTGCAGCGAACGGTAATCGTTCTGCTTCGGCGTCGAGATATAGTCCTTGAAGCGGCCGGGCACGACGCGCCAGCGCGTGTGGACGATGCCGAGCGCCCGGTAACAGGAAGGGATATCCTCGACGATCAGGCGGAAGCCGTAGACATCGGAAAGCTGCTCGAACGAAAGCGACTTCGACTGCATCTTGCGGAAGACTGAATAGGGCTTCTTTTGCCGGCCCTTGACGTAGGCGCTCGTCAGGCCGCTTGCGACCAAAAGGTCGCGCAGTTCAGCCTCGATCTTCTTAACGATGCCCTCGTTGCGCTTCGAAAGCTCTTCCAGCCTTTTGGTGACGGTTTCATAGGCTTCCGGGTTCATATGCCGGAAGGAGAGCTCCTCGAGTTCCTCGCGCATGTCCTGCATACCCATGCGGCCGGCGAGCGGCGCATAGATTTCCATCGTCTCCTCGGAAATGCGGGCACGCTTGTCGGCCGACATGTGATCGAGGGTACGCATATTGTGCAGGCGATCAGCCAGCTTGACGAGCAGCACGCGCACATCGTCGGAAATGGCAAGCAACAGCTTGCGCAGGTTTTCCGCCTGCTTGGCCTTCTTGGTGACGAGATCGAGCTTCTTGATCTTCGTCAGACCCTCGACCAGCCGGCCGATATCCTCGCCGAAGAGTTCGTCGATCTCGGCGCGCGTCGCTGTCGTATCCTCGATCGTATCGTGCAGCAGAGCGACCGCGATCGTCGATTCATCGAGGTGCATGTCGGTGAGGATGGCAGCGACCTCGAGCGGATGGGAAATATACGGATCGCCGCTCGCGCGTTTTTGCTGGCCGTGCTTCTGCATGGCGTAGACATAGGCTTTGTTCAGCAGTGCTTCATTGGCATCGGGCTTGTATTGCTGAACCCGCTCCACGAGCTCGTACTGCCGCATCATTCCAAAGCCACTCCGATAAAAATAAAAGCGCGCCAATCAACGATTGGCGCACACATGGGCAATAATATGCCTAAGCAATAAAGGTGCAAGATTGACGATTGGTAATCGTCGCTCTTTTGCATCGCATAAAGCATTTTTCCGGATCGCATCAATGCGACCGGGAGGATCATACTCAACCGATGCGACCGGGGATCCGGCCGACGCGCTTAGTAGTCGTCGCTCTTTTCCGGCGGCACGAGGCCTTCGATGCCGGCA
Organism: Rhizobium leguminosarum; assembly: GCF_002953715.1. Lineage (GTDB taxonomy): Bacteria > Pseudomonadota > Alphaproteobacteria > Rhizobiales > Rhizobiaceae > Rhizobium > Rhizobium leguminosarum_V. The sequence goes on along the minus strand of NZ_CP025012.1, from coordinate 1,143,088 downwards.
AGCAGCTCTTCTTCCGACATCTGGTCGAAAGTGATCGTCTCAGGCACGTCGTCCTGCTCTTCGCTGTCGGCTGCGGCGACACCGCCGGCGGCGATCATGCTTGCCGGATCGGGCTCGGGCTCGTCGACTTCGACATGCTTCTGCAGCGAATGGATCAGATCTTCCTTGAGGTCGTCGGGCGAAAGCGTCTCGTCGGCGATTTCGCGCAGGGCCACAACGGGATTCTTGTCATTGTCACGATCGATAGTGATCGAGGCACCCTGGGAAATCAGCCGGGCGCGGTGGCTGGCGAGCAGAACCAGCTCGAAGCGGTTCTCCACCTTGTCGATGCAATCTTCAACTGTGACACGGGCCATTGCCTGTCCTTTACGGTCGTCATTTCGGGATTAACACGCCCGATACAATTAAAACCGGGCAAATACAAGTTTTTCATTCCGGCTCCCCTCGTCTTTATCCGCGGCTGAGCTAGATTCCCATGGAGAATGTCATAATTCCACCGAAGGTTGCTTGGAATATGTCGAATCGTGCCCTAAATCTTTCATATATGAATAATTCATAAAGTAAGGACCAGATTGAAATCGAAACACAAGCTATTGTTTTTATTTAAGTTTGTCCCATGCGGATTTCGATTGCTCTCATTGGATTGGTAAGCGATGTTTGACCCACGCGAAAAAATTGCACTCTTCATTGACGGCGCCAATCTCTACGCTGCATCCAAGAGCCTCGGCTTTGACATCGATTACCGCAAGCTCTTGAAAGCGTTCCAGAAACGCGGATATCTGCTGCGCGCTTATTATTATACCGCTCTGATCGAAGATCAGGAATATTCATCGATCCGGCCGCTGATCGACTGGCTCGACTACAACGGCTACAAAGTCGTCACCAAGCCCGCCAAGGAATTCACGGATTCCATGGGCCGCCGAAAGATCAAGGGCAACATGGACATCGAGCTTGCGATCGACGCCATGGAACAGTCCGAAACGGTCGATCACCTCGTTATCTTCTCAGGCGACGGTGATTTCACGAACCTGGTCGAGGCGTTGCAGCGCAGAGGCCGCAAGGTCTCGGTGATCTCGACCATGGCGACCCAGCCGCCGATGATCGCCGACGACCTGCGCCGACAGGCCGATCATTTCATCGATCTCTTGTCTCTGAAGGCTGAAATCGGTCGTGATCCCTCCGAGCGGGCGCCACGCCCGGCGGAAGTTGCCCCGGTCAGCGATCTCGAGGATTGATCTCTCCATCATCCCGAACCGGAGTGGCTGCGACGATCCGGACGTGATCATAAACCACGGCAGCGCGGTCAGCCATGAGCCTTCAGCAGGCGGCTCTTCTGCCGGTTCCAATCGCGCTCCTTCTCGGATTCGCGCTTGTCGTGCAATTTCTTACCCTTGGCGAGCGCCAGTTCCATCTTCGCCCGACCGCGATCGTTGAAATAGATCTTCAGCGGGATCAGCGTCATGCCTTCGCGGTTGATGGCAGAGCGCAGGCGATGGATTTCACGGCCCGACAGCAGCAGCTTTCGGCGCCGGCGCGGCTCGTGATTGAAGCGGTTGGCCTGCAGATATTCCGGCAGATAGGAATTGATCAACCAGATCTCGCCGCCCTCATCCGAGGCGTAGGATTCGGCGATATTGGCCTTGCCTTCGCGCAGCGACTTGACCTCCGTGCCCATCAGCACGATGCCCGCCTCGTAAGTATCGATGATCTCGTAGTTGAAGCGGGCCTTGCGGTTTTCGGCCACGATCTTGTTCACCACGCGCTGGCTGCCTTTGGGGGCCATGACGATATTCCAATTGCTTTTTTAGAGCGCGAAAAGCCGCGCCCTCATTCCTTGCCCTCTATGTAAGGGAGAGACCCCGTCTTGTGAAGACGGCCGGTCTCGTCAGTTCAACAGGCCTGCATGGCGCATCGCGGCGTCAATCGCCGATTCCGTTGCCGGCTCCAGCGTCGAAAGCAGCGGCGAGCGAACGTTGCGGCTCATCCGGCCAAGTTTGGAGAGCCCGTATTTGGCGCCGCAAAGACCCGGCTCAAGGAAGATCGCCTTGTGGAGCGGCATCAGCCGATCCTGATATTCCAGGGCACGGACATAGTCGCCTGCCAGCGTTGCCGCCTGGAAGTCGGCGCAAAGGCGCGGGGCGACATTGGCCGTTACCGAAATACAGCCGACACCGCCATGGGCGTTGAAGCCGAGCGCCGTCGCATCCTCGCCGGATAATTGTCTGAAATCCGCGCCGCAGGTGATGCGCTGTTCGGAGACGCGCTCGATCTTGCCCGTCGCATCCTTGACGCCGACGATATTTTTGTGCGCCTTGGCAAGCGCACCCATCGTTTCCGGCGCCATGTCGACCACCGAGCGGCCGGGGATGTTATAGATATAGATCGGCAGATCGACGGCCTCGGCGATCGCCGAAAAATGGGCGATTAAACCCTTCTGCGTCGGCTTGTTGTAATAGGGAGTGACAACCAGAACGGCGTTCGCACCGACCTTTTCGGCATGCTGGGCAAGCTCGATCGCCTCGCGCGTATTGTTCGAGCCGGCGCCAGCCATGACGGGAACGCGTTTTGCGGCAACTTCGATGCAGAGTTCGACCACCCGTTTGTGCTCGGCATGCGACAGCGTCGGGGATTCGCCTGTCGTGCCGACCGGAACGAGACCACCGCTGCCTTCCTTGATCTGCCAGTCGACATGAGCGGCGAAGCTGTCTTCGTCGATCAGTCCGGCATCCGTGAAGGGGGTGACGAGGGCGGGAATGGACCCATTGAACATGCAAAGCTCCTCACGACCAAATCCTTGCTTCGGCCGCATTCCATGAATAAGAGTTGCGCACCATAGAGCGCCGAAATCATCGCGACAAGCGCGTAGAGTTGGGTTTAGGGCAAATTCCGATAGCAGATGTGAATGAATTTTACCTGGTACGGTAAGGTTTCGTTAAGATACCTCTAGCCAAATGGCAGAGCGTGTTTTCGTTGCGAGATCCCGGATGAAGAAAGCTGTCCTGATTCTGTCCGCCTTCGGCTTCATTGCCGCCGCGTGGAGCAGTGTTGCGTCGCCGCTTCCCGGCGAGAGCGTTTCCATGCCTGCCGTCAAGCCGCTCGGCTTCATTCCCGAGACAGCCATACCGGAATCGATCACAACAGGCGCCATTCCGCGCAATCCGGCAGTCGCCCCTGTCAACGGCGACCTGAAAGCCGGCCTCGATGCGCTTTCCGACAAGGATCCGCAGCTGGCGCTTTCGATCCGCGACAATATGCGCGACGGGACGCTCGACCGCCATATCCTCACCTGGGCGATCGCCGTTTCCGGATTGAAGGGCGTTCCCTCCTATGAAATCGCCAGCGCCGCACAGGAACTCAAGGGCTGGCCGGGTCTTTCGCGGCTGCGTTCCTATTCCGAACGCGCGATCTATGACGAAAATCCCGCCCCTCCTGCCGTGCTCGCCGCCTTCGGCGATACCGCGCCTGAGACGATGCAGGGTGCCGTCATCCTCGGCCGGGCGCTGGTTGCATCGGGCAAGCAGGCGCAGGCGGCAAAATATATCCGCAAAGTCTGGCGCGGAGAGGCTCTCGACAAGGCGACCGAGGACAAGATCCTCATCGAGTTTTCCGCGCTGTTGACGCCTGCCGACCACAAGGCGCGGATGGACTATCTGATGTATCGCGGCCGGGTGGCGCAGGCCAAGCGCTTCGGCGACATGGGCCAGGCCCAGTCGCTCTATACGGCCTGGGCTGCCGTCGACGCCAAAGCCGGCAATGCCGGCGCGCTGCTCAACGCCGTCGATGCAAAATGGCGGGGCGATGCCGGCCTACTGTTTGCGCGGATCGAGTATCTGCGCAGGCAGGACAAATATGCCGAGGCGGCAGCGCTTCTGGAGCAGATGCCGCCCGAGCGCAGCGAACTCGTCAATTCCGGCGAATGGTGGAACGAGCAGCGCATCGTCAGCCGTGGTCTCGTCGACCAGGGACAATTCAAGCCTGCCTATCGCATCGTCGCAAACTATGCCGCAACGAGCGCGACGGATATCGTCGAGGCTGAATTCCATGCCGGATGGTACGCGCTTCGCGGCCTGCAGGACCCGACAACGGCGGAAAAACACTTCCGCAAGATCCTCCAGACCTCAAACGGGCCGATCTCGGTCTCACGCGCCTGGTATTGGCTGGGACGCGCAGCGGAGGCCGGAGGCCCCGGCAAATCCAGCGAATTCTACACGAAGGCCGCGAATTTTCCCGGCACCTTCTATGGCCAGCTTGCGGCCGAAAGGCTGGGGCGAAAGACGCTTGATGTCACCTATCCCGCACCGAGCACGGCCGACCGACAACGCTTCCAGGCACGCGAAGCCGTGCAGGCGATCGCCCGGCTGGAGGCCGCAGGCCATGGATGGCGAGCCGACATTCTCTATCTGGCGCTCGCCGATCAACTGCAAAGCCCCGGTGAATTGGCTGTCCTTGCGGCACAGGCCGAGCAATCCGGCGATCATCATCTGTCGCTGCAAGTCGGCAAGATCGCCTATGGACGCGGCATCGATGTTGCAGCGCTGGCCTTTCCGATCGGCGTGATCCCGGCGAATGCCAATATATCGGGCTCCGGCAAGGCACTCGCCTATGCCATCGCCCGGCAGGAAAGCGCCTTCAACCCGGCCGCCGTTTCGGCCGCGAATGCGCGCGGCCTGCTGCAGCTGCTGCCGGGAACAGCCCAGGCAGTGGCCAAGCGCCACAACATCGCCTTTTCCAAGGACAAGCTGACAGCCGATGCCGGTTATAACGCGACACTCGGCGCCCATTATCTCGGCGAGCAGATCGACGCCTTCGGCGGCTCCTATATCCTCACCTTCATTGCCTATAATGCCGGGCCGAAGCGGGTGCCGGAATGGATCGGCCGCTACGGCGATCCGCGCGGCAGGTCGATCGACGAGATCGTCGACTGGATCGAGCGCATCCCCTTCCCCGAAACGCGCAACTATGTCCAGCGGGTGATGGAGAATTACGAAGTCTACAAGGCTCGCCTCGGCCAGCCCACAGATATCGAGCGTGACCTGATCGGCGGACGCAGCGCCTCCTGAAGCTGTTTGGCGCGGCTTGAAAAGCAGGCTACATCTTCGCGATCAAACAGATCTCGAGGGATACGATGCCGGATACGGATGCAAGCGGTTTCCAGGAACGATTTTATACGTCTCCCGATGGGCTGAGGCTTTATGCCCGCGACTACCGACCCGAGGAGACGGCAACCGCGGGACGGCTGCCGGTCATCTGCCTGCCCGGCCTGACCCGCAATACGCGGGACTTTCATCCACTTGCACTGCTTCTTTCCCGGGACACGACCGTGCCGCGCAAGGTGATTGCGCTCGATTCGCGCGGACGGGGGAACTCGGCATGGGATGACAACAAGGCGAACTACAACCTCGCCATCGAGGCCGGCGATGTCGTTGCCGCCTGCGCGGCGCTCGGCATCGAGCGGGCGATCTTCATCGGCACGTCGCGCGGCGGGCTGATCCTGCATCTGATCGCGGTGATGCGGCCGGACCTTCTCGAAGCCGTCATCCTCAACGATATTGGGCCTGTGCTCGAGGCTGAGGGGCTGGCCCGAATCCGCGATTACCTCAACAGCGGCAGGAAGCCGGCAGACTGGAACGAGGCAACCGATATATTGAAGGAAAATCATGGCGCGTCGTTTACTGCGCTTGCAGAGGAAGACTGGCGCGAGATGGCGCTTGCCCTTTATCGCGATATCGGCGGAAGGCCGGTCGCCGACTTCGACCCGGCGATCGCGGAGGCCCTGAAATCGATCGATTTCAACCAGCCGCTGCCTGATCTCTGGGGGCAATTCGAAAGCCTGAGCCGGCTGCCGCTCATGCTGATCCGCGGCGAAAATACGTCGCTGCTTTCACTGGAAAGCGCCGGCGAAATGGCACGACGGCATTCGAGCTTGATCCGACATGCTGCCGAAGGGCAAGGACATGCCCCACTCCTGCATCTCGACAACATCCCCACAGCAATTCGAGCTTTTCTCGCCACCTGCCGATAACCTCATCGACACACAGCCGGCACAACGTGCCAGTCTCGCCAAATACAAAAAGCCCGGCTCGAGAGCCGGGCTTTCCTGACTGACCGAGGTCAGATCAGATTAGAACGAACGCTGCAGACGGAAGTAGCCCGTCGTGGAGTCGTCAGCATCTTCCGGATCGAGGTACTGAACCGAAGCCTTGGCGTAGAAGTTGTCGACGATCTGGTAATCGACCGTCAGACCGACCTTCCAGGCTTCGTTGTCGCTGAAGTCGTCGCCAGCAACGTAGTAGTTGCTGTAGTACTGAACACCAGGGGTGATCTTGAGCTTGTCGGTTGCCTTGATAGCGTATTCGGCAGCGATGGCCCATTCGGCCTTCGTGTAGTAGGAGCTCGGGCCGGTAGCGTATACGGCAGCGAGGCCGAGCGTACCGGGACCGATGTCAACCGTACCCATTGCACGGACAGCACCGTCTTCATTGTCGACGTCGTAGCCGGCAGTGAGCTGGTAGCTGAACGCGCCAGCCTTGCCGCCGAGACCGACTGCAACGCCAACGTTGTTGGCTTCTTCGTCCGTCTTGTAGAAGCCGTCTTCCAGTTCATCGACGCTGATGCCAGCGTAGAAGTCAGACGTTTCGTACTGATAACGGATGGAGTTATGCAGCGTGACCGGCGAGCCAATGTCGTCGGTTTCGCCGGAGAGGCCATCGTCCCACCAGCTGTAGAACAGACCAGCGCGGAAGCCGGCGATGTCGAGGTAAGCGGAGTCGAGCTTGGCAGCCTGATCGGTGGCGTTGTCAGCATTGAACTGCATGACGATGACGCCGGTCAGCGGACCATACTCGGTGTCGCTCTTGGCAGTGAACTGAACCTGACCACGGGTCGTTGCATCCCAGTCAGAATCGCCGCCGATGTCTTCGCCAACGTTGACCTGGAAACGGATGTAGCCGTTGATCTTCAGGCAGGTTTCGGTGCCCGGGATGTAGAAGTAGCCGGTGCCGTAAGCGTCGCAGACGCGGACGTATTCAACCGGTTCCGGCTCGGCAGCAACGATAGCGTCAGCAGCCTGAGCACCGGAAACTACTGCGAGAGCAGCAGCGGAGCCGAGAAGAAGGCTCTTGATGTTCATAAATGACCTCCAATTCAAAGTTTCGATCGGGTTTGGGATCTTTCGCTGAGCAGCGTTCCCTGCCCCATCCCCGTGTTTCAAGAAGTGGACGATCAGTCGCCCTTGCTTCCGAGGTTGAAAATACAAGACGGAAGCCGTCACGCAATCACCAACTTGTGTAGATGGGGGATTTGAGAGAGCCTTCCCGACATTCTGTTGCTGAAAGGACACAAGTCGGGCAGCCGGCCTCGATTTCCTTTATGTTTTGTTAAGAAAACCCTGATTTTGCGGAGGCTTAGGTCAGATCAACGAAGAATTCGACATGCGCTTTGCGACACATTCGTGACACTTTTTTGACAAAATACGGCTCTTGCGGGGGATTCATGATTGCCGGAAGCGTAACCGGACATGCACCGATCCACTTTCGCCGCCTGCCGGTGGCTTGAGCGCGGGAGGTGATTCCCGCAGGCGATTCTCTTGCTCAAGGCAGAGAGATTTTTTTGTCGCCAGCCTAGCCGAATAAGCGAACATGATTCCCTGCCAGAAACCAACAATCGACACGCGCTCAGGAAATCGGAATGGCGGAGAAGATGGGATTCGAACCCACGATACGCTTTTGACGTATACTCCCTTAGCAGGGGAGCGCCTTCGACCACTCGGCCACCTCTCCGGTGCGGCCTAACTATGGCGACCGGTCTGTGAATGCAAGGGTTTTTTGAGTTTTCACCAGAAGAAATGCAGCGGCTGGCATTTCGGCTGGTTACGCAAACAGACCGCATTTCCTGCCGCGACCTGCGGAATTTGATCGCGCTTCGTTCTCGTCGATGAAGAAGCCGACCTCAGCCGAGCAGGCTCTTGAGGTCAGCAGAAGGGTCGGCGAGAATCGATTTGTCGGGATTGGTCCCGGATTCCAGCAGTTTTTTGCCAGTCACATAGGCTTTCGCGTCGTTGATCGCATCGACGGCGATCAGCTGGCCTTCCCTGAAGTACCAGACCGAATGGGCGCCTTCGCGGGTGCCGGGGCGCAGCAGCGTCTCGTCATAACCGAGATTGAAGCCGGCGATCTGCAGCTTGACGTCATACTGGTCGGACCAGAACCACGGCTTCGGCGCATAAGGCTCGCTGCCTCCGGCGATGACGGCTGCCGCTGCTTCTGCCTGGTCGACGGCGTTCTGCACCGATTCGAGCCTGATGCGGCCGCCTTGCCAGGGAAGTGCGGCGCAATCCCCGGCCGCAAAGATCGCCGGATCGGAGGTGCGGGCGAATTCGTCGACGACTATGCCGTTGGCGACTTCGAGGCCGGCTTCCTTGGCGAGCTGGTCGTTCGGCGCGACGCCGATGCCGACGACAGCGAAATCGATGTCGATGACCGATCCGTCTGAAAGCGCGGCACCAATGACACGGCCATCCTTGCCGATCAGATGCTTGAGCCCGGTCTTCTCGCGGATCACCACGTCATGGGTCTCGTGAATCCCGCGCATGATGTCGGCGGTCTCCTTCGCCGCGACGCGCTGCAGGATACGGTCAGCCATCTCGATGACGGTGACTTCCAGGCCACGATGGCGGGCAACGGCTGCCGCCTCGAGACCGATATAACCGCCGCCGATGATGAGGACGCGGCGACCGGGGCGCATCTCGTCAGCGAGCAGATCGGCATCGCGCTTGTCGCGGGCGACATAGACGCCTTCGAGATCGCCGCCGATTGCGGCCGGCAGCCGGCGCGGCGTCGAGCCGGTGGCCAGCGCCAGCGTGCCGTAATCAAGAACAGAGCCGTCCTGCAGCAGAACCTGCTTGCTGTCCGGCTTGATCTGCTCGGCCCAGGTCGAAAGGCGAAGGTCGACGTCATTGTCCGCATACCAGTGCTCGGCGCGGAACAGCAGGCGGTCGAAGGCCATTTCGCCGAGCAGGTATTTCTTTGAAAGCGGCGGGCGCTGATAGGGAGCGACGTCCTCCGCGCCGATGAGGGTGATCGGGCGCGTATCCTTCAACGCACGCAGCTTGGCCGCCAATGCGAAACCGGCCTGTCCCGCGCCGATGATCACCAGTCTATCCGTCACGATCTCACTCCTGAAGCTGCGCCCGACAACCACGCCAAGGCCTATCCCCTACAGCGCCGCGCGTCTTTCAGACGAGCAAAGGACGCTGTCGCATTTTGAGTTTCTGCATAATCCCTGAAATCTAGCCCGATTTCAGGGATTATGCAGTAGCCCGTGCGCCGTCAACGGAAAGCGGCCTCTTACATTCAGCCGATCTCGATCCAGCGGCGCTCGTGGAAGGACTGTGCCATGGCATGCACCGACTTCTCTATCCTGAGACCGTCTTCGAATGTCACGATCGACGACGGCTCGCCTGAAATTGCCCGGATCAGCTCACGGCATTCGATGATCTTCAGATCGTTGAAGCCGAGGCCGTGGCCTGGTGCCGGAATAAACCGATCATAAGGCTGATGGGCGGGTGCCGCCAGTATCTTGCGGAAACCCTGTTCGGAGCCGCGGCCGTCGGCCTGATAGAGTTCGAATTCGTTCATGCGCTCCTGATCGTAGACGATCGAGCCTTTCGAGCCGAAAATCTGCAGGGCGATGCGGCCCTTGCGACCCCAGGCGGCGCGATTCGCCATCAACACGGCGGAGATGCCACCGCCAAGCCGCATCAGCACGTTGGCGCCATCGTGGTTTTCGACGGCACGGCGACCGCCCTCGCTCAGCGGGCGGTCGGCATAGGGTTTTACCATATCCGTTATGACGGCCTCGACATGGCCGAAGAGATACCAGAGCAGCGACAGCGGGTGCACGGCGAAATCGTCGAGCGCGCCGTAGCCGGCGGAAAGCTCGCTCTTCCAATAAAAGAAGACATCGGGATCGGCCATGAAATCCTCATCCATCTCGACGCGGATATGATTGACCGCGCCGATGGCGCCTTCGCCAATCAGCGTCCTGATATGCCGCATGACGGGATTCTGAATGTAATTATAGCCAAGGGCGGCAACCCTGCCGGATCGCTTCGCCGTTTCCAGCATGCGCGCGGCATCGGCATAGGCCGGCGCCATCGGCTTTTCGCACCAGACATGCTTGCCGGCCTCGAGGGCTGCAATCGCCATCTCGGCGTGGAACTGATTGGGCGTGGTGACGGAGACGACGTCGACATCGGGGTCGGCGATCAGCGCCCGCCAGTCGGCCGTTGCCTTCTCGAAACCGAATTCACCGGCACGAGTCTCAGCAAGCCCGGCATTGGCTTCGGCCAGATGCACAAGACGCGGACGCTCGACATCGCCGAACACCGTCTTTACCGCATTCCACGCCAGCGCATGGCACTTGCCCATATAGCCGGTGCCGATCAAACCGATGCCGAGTGGCTTCATTTCCGTCTCCTCCAGAGCTGCGCGCGGATTTTTGGAATATTTGGATCATTTTGACAAGGACCTACTCACAGGCATTTCTGCGTTCTTCGCGAACCTATTGTCCAAAAGTGTTCAATTACAGGGGATTAAAAACAATTGGCCGTGTGGTTTGAAATCGTTTATGTTCGATAATATGGAATATTTGTTTCATCTCGTGAGCCGCAAGCATGGATAACGATCCCCAAAGGCACGCGCGTGTACCGCGCGATTTCGAAAGCCTGCGCAGCACCATCATCGAGCGCAAGGCAAGCATGCCGAAGCGGCTGGCGCAGGTCGCCGCCTTCGCGCTCGGCAATCCCGACGAGATCGCCTTCGGCACAACGGCAAGCATCGCGGCCGCCTCCGACGTCCAGCCCTCGACGCTGGTGCGCCTGGCGCATCATCTGGGTTACGGAGGGTTTTCCGACCTGCAGAGCATCTTTCGCGAAAGATTGCGGGACCGGACGCTGAGCTACGAAGAGCGCCTCGTCACTCTGGAGCAATCGAGCGGCGACGATGAGGACGCCAATCTGCTCTCCGGCTTCATCGCCGCAGCAAACCAGTCGGTCAATCGGCTGGCGGCGACGGTGCAGAGCGATACTTTCACCAAAGCCGTGAATATCCTTGCTAACGCCGAGACGATCTATCTGATCGCCAAACGGCGCTCCTACCCCTTGACGGCGCACATGACCTACGCTTTTTCCAAGCTCAACATCCGCCATCAGATCGTCGCCTCGCCGAACGGTGTCGACCCTGAGATGGTGCAGTTCGCTACACCGAAGGATGCGGCGATTGCGGCGAGCTTTTCGCCCTATGCGGCCGACAGCCTCAACCAGAGCCAGGAGCTTGCCGACCGCGGCGTCCCCGTCATTGCGATCACCGATTCGGCCTTCTCGCCGCTTGCCGCCTGCGCCACGCACTGGTTCGAGGTGGCGGAGGCCGATTTCGCCGGCTTCCGCTCGCTTTCGGCCTCGATGGCACTCACGATGGCACTGCCGGTTGCAATCGCCGAGCGGCGGCGCAAGCATCAACAGTCAAAACCTGTAAAAGGCAAAATGGAATAAACATTCCGAATTGACAAAATATCGGAACCGATGTTTCATTATTGAAAATTCGCAGGCACTGGAAGCCGCGCAAAATCTAGCGGGAGGACATCATGGTACAATCGAATCCGGGTTCACAGCCGGAGCCGGCGCTTGATGTGATCACCATCGGCCGTTCCTCGGTCGATCTTTATGGCCAGCAGATCGGGTCGCGGCTGGAGGATATCGGCTCCTTCGCCAAGTCGGTCGGTGGCTGCCCGGCCAATATCGCCATCGGCACAGCACGGCTCGGCCTCAAATCCGGCCTTATCACCCGCGTCGGCGACGAGCAGATGGGACGCTTCATCCGCGAGCAGTCGGCGCGCGAGGGCGTGGCGACAGACGGCATTGTCACCGACAAGGAACGGCTGACGGCGCTGGTGCTGCTGGCGGTCGAGGCCGAGGGCGTGTCGCCAATGATCTTCTATCGCTCGGACTGCGCCGACATGGCGCTCGATGAAGGCGATATCGACGAAAATTTCATCCGATCGTCGCGCGCCGTTCTCGTTTCCGGCACACATTTCTCACGGCCGAATACCGAAGCCGCGCAACGCAAGGCGATCCGCATCGCCAAGGCGAACGGCCGCAAAGTGATCTTCGACATCGATTACCGACCGAACCTCTGGGGCCTTGCCGGCCATGCGGAAGGCTTCGAGCGCTATGTGAAATCCGACCGGGTCTCCTCTAAGATGAAGGAGACGTTGCCCGACTGCGATCTCATCGTCGGCACCGAAGAGGAGATCCTGATCGCTTCCGGCGCCGACGACGTGCTCGGCGCGTTGAAAGAGATCCGCCGCCTGTCGCCGGCCACGATCGTGCTCAAGCGCGGCGCCATGGGCTGCATCGTCTATGACGGGCCGATCGCCGACGACCTGGAAGCCGGCATTGTCGGCCAGGGTTTCCCGATCGAAGTCTTCAACGTGCTCGGCGCCGGCGATGCCTTCATGTCCGGCTTCCTGCGCGGCTTCCTGCGCGACGAGCCGTTGAAGACCTGTGCCACCTGGGCCAATGCCTGCGGCGCCTTCGCCGTCTCCCGCCTGCTCTGCTCGCCGGAATATCCGACCTGGGCCGAACTCGACTTCTTCCTGACGACCGGCAGCAAACACCGGGCGCTGCGCAAGGACGAGGCAATCAACCATATCCACTGGGCATCGACCCGGCGCGGCGAAATCCCGCTTTTGATGGCGCTGGCGATCGACCACCGCTCGCAGCTCGTCAGCGTCGCCGATGAACTCGGTGTCGGCCACGAGAAGATCGTCGCCTTCAAGCGGCTGGCAGTCGCCGCAGCGGCGCGGGTTTCGAATGGCCGCGACGGCTACGGCATGCTGATCGACGAACGCTTCGGCCGCGACGCTTTCTTCGATGCGGCGACGAAGAATTTCTCCTGGATCGGCCGGCCGGTGGAATTGCCGGGCTCGAAGCCGCTGCGCTTCGAATTCAGCCAGGATATCGGCTCACAGCTCGTGGAATGGCCACTCGCTCATTGCATCAAGTGCCTGTGCTTCTATCATCCCGATGATCCGGCTGACTTGAAGACCGAGCAGCAGGAGAAGCTGCGCACGCTGTTCGAGGCTTCCCGCAAGGTCGGCCGCGAGCTGCTGGTGGAAATCATCGCCGGCAAGAATGGGCCGCTCACCGACGATACCATCGCGACCGCGCTGGAGGAGCTCTATGCGCTCGGCATCAAGCCGGACTGGTGGAAGCTGGAGCCGCAGGCATCCCGTGAAGCCTGGAAGAAGATCGATGCGGTGATCGCCAAAAATGATCCGTGGTGCCGCGGTATCGTGCTCCTGGGGCTTGAGGCGCCCGCCGACGAGCTGATCTCCTGCTTCGAGGCGACGCTGGCGGCTCCCTCCGTGAAGGGCTTCGCCGTCGGCCGGACGATCTTTGCCGATCCGGCGCGCGCCTGGCTTTCAGGCGAAATGAACGACGAGGAAGCGATCGCCGATATGGCCGACCGCTTCCAGCAACTGACAGAGGCGTGGCTGAAGACGCGCGGACATCAGTAGGAATCGAAATAAAACCCCTCCCCAACTCCTCCCCACAAGGGGAGGGACTTAACTTGGGGCATCGCCTCACGCCATGAGCGAGCGTCCTTTTCGACGAGACGTTGCGGCGAGAGCGTAGAGAGCCCGGCAAGGTTAGCCCCTCCCCTTGTAGAAGGGGTTGGGGAGGGAAAGACAGATAGAGCAAAAAGTCCGGGAGGACCCGATGGGCAAGACGATACGGTTGACGATGGCACAGGCCGTCGCGCATTTCCTCAAAGTACAGATGACGATCGTCGACGGCAAGAAAGTGCCGATCTTCGGCGGCGTCTGGGCGATCTTCGGTCACGGCAACGTCGCCGGCATCGGCGAGGCGCTTTATCAGGTGCGCGGCGAATTGACGACCTATCGCGCCCACAATGAGCAGGGAATGGCGCATGCCGCGATCGCCTATGCCAAGGCGAATTTCCGCACACGCTTCATGGCATGCACGAGTTCGATCGGCCCCGGGGCGCTGAACATGGTGACGGCCGCCGGCGTGGCGCATGTCAATCGTATTCCCGTTCTCTTCCTGCCGGGCGACGTCTTCGCCAACCGCGCGCCGGATCCGGTGCTGCAGCAGATCGAGGATTTCGGCGACGGCACGGTTTCAGCCAATGATGCCTTCCGTTCGGTTTCGCGCTATTTCGACCGCATCACCCGACCCGAGCAGATCATCACGGCGCTGAAGCGGGCCATGCAGGTCCTGACCGATCCCCTGGATTGCGGCCCGGTGACATTGTCGCTCTGCCAGGACGTTCAGGCAGAAGCCTTCGATTATCCGGAAAGCCTGTTCGATGAAAAAGTCTGGACGACCCGCCGACCGCAGCCGGATGCGGACGAGCTGGCGAATGCCATCGCACTGATCAAGGCGTCGCAGAAGCCGGTGATCATTGCCGGCGGCGGCGTGCTTTATTCGCAGGCGACGAAGGAGCTTGCCGCCTTTGCCGAGGCGCACGGCGTTCCGGTCGTCGTCTCCCAGGCCGGCAAGTCGGCGATCAACGAGACCCATCCGCTGGCGCTCGGCTCGGTCGGCGTCACCGGCACGTCGGCGGCGAATGCGATCGCCGAAGAGACGGACCTGGTCATCGCCGTCGGCACGCGCTGCCAGGATTTCACTACCGGTTCCTGGGCACTGTTCAAGAACGACAGACTCAGGATGATCGGCCTCAATATCGCCGCCTATGACGCGGTGAAGCACGACAGCCATCCGCTGGTGGCCGATGCCCGCGAAGGGATAAAGGCGCTTTCGGCAGGGCTTTCGGGCTGGAAGGCGCCGGCAGCCCTCGCCGAGAAGGCGGCTGCGGAGAAGAAGGTCTGGATGGAGGCCGCGGCCAAGGCGATGGCGACGACCAATGCCGCCCTGCCCTCCGATGCGCAGGTGATCGGCGCGGTGGCGCGCACGCTCGGCGGCGAGAATACGACGGTGCTTTGCGCTGCGGGCGGCCTTCCCGGCGAATTGCACAAGCTCTGGCCGGCGACGGCGCCGGGCAGCTATCACATGGAATACGGCTTTTCCTGCATGGGTTACGAGATCGCCGGTGGGCTCGGCGCCAAGATGGCGCGTCCCGAACGGGATGTCGTCGTCATGGTCGGCGACGGTTCCTACATGATGATGAATTCCGAGATTGCCACCTCGGTCATGCTCGGCCTCAAGCTCAACATCGTCTTGCTCGACAATCGCGGTTACGGCTGCATCAACCGGCTGCAGATGGGAACCGGCGGCGCCAACTTCAACAATCTGCTGAAGGACTCCTATCACGAGGTGATGCCGGAAATCGATTTCCGGGCGCATGCCGAAAGCATGGGCGCCATCGCCGTCAAAGTCGCCTCGATCGCCGAACTCGAGCAGGCCATCGCCGATTCGAAGAAGAACGACCGCACCTCGGTCTTTGTCATCGACACCGATCCGCTTGTCACCACGGAGGCCGGCGGCCACTGGTGGGATGTCGTGGTGCCTGAGGTCAGCCCGCGCGAAGAGGTCAACGAAGCGCGCAAGGGCTACGTCGAAGCACGCGCCGCCCAGCGCATCGGCTAATCTACTGCATAATTCCTTAAATCGGGATCGATTTAAGGACAAAATTATGCAGCAATTCGAAGTGCTACAGCGTCCTTTGCGCGTCTGAAAAGACGCGCGGCGCTGTAGTGCTACCATTTCTCGGAAGAGCGTCCCGGCTCTTCGGCAATGCTTTTAAGGAGAATGTTGATGAAGGCCAAACTCGGCATGTCGCCCATCGCGTGGTGGAACGACGATCTTCCTGAGCTCAGCGATGACGTGTCCCTGGAGGAATGCCTGCGGCAATCGCGCGGTGCCGGCTTTACCGGCATGGAAAAGGGCCGCCGCTTCCCCGACGATCCCGAGGTGATGCTGCCGATTCTCCGTGCAGCCGACGTCACGCTGTGCGGCGGTTGGTTCTCGGGTACGCTGGTCGATGAGGAACTTGCCGCCAACAAGGACCGCATCGCGCCGATGATCGAACTGTTCAAGGCCGTCGCCGCGCCCTGCATCGTTTATGGCGAGGTGGGCCGCTCAATCCAGGGCGACCGCTCCAAGCCGCTCGCGACCAAGCCGCGCCTTTCCGATGACGAGATGAAGGCCTATGGGCGCCGCCTCACCCAGTTCGGCGAATGGTGCGCCGAGCAGGGCATGCCGCTCTCCTACCACCATCACATGGCGGCCGTCGTCGAAACCGAGCCGGAACTTGACGCCTTCATGCGTTACTCGGGCGAAGGTATTCCGCTGCTGCTTGATGCCGGGCATCTTGCTTTTGCCGGCGGCGACGTGCTGCGCGCCATCGAAAACCACCACGCCCGCATCAACCATGTTCACGTCAAGGATATCCGCAAGCCTGTCGTGGATGGGCTGGACCGCAGCCGGCAGTCCTTCCTCGATGCGGTGGCGCTTGGCGCATTCACGGTGCCGGGTGACGGCTCGCTCGATTTCGGTGCCATCGTCCAGCGGCTGGCCGATCACGGCTATGAAGGCTGGTTCGTTGTCGAAGCCGAACAGGACCCGCGCAAGGCCCCGCCGCAGAAAATGGCCGAGATCGGTCACGCCGAGTTGATGCGCGTCATGACGGCTGCGGGCTATACCGTGGAAACGGAAGGCTTCCCCAAGGGGTCGTAAAGCCTGGTTGTCCGGAGCGTCCTCCCTCAAGGGGCTCGCCTTTCCGGACTGCTGGAGCAAGAAGCCCCCTCATCCGCCCTCCGGGCAGCTTCTCCCCGGTGGGGAGAAGAGGAACAGAAGGGCGCGGCATGTCCCTTCTCCCCTCGGGGAGAAAGGTGACGGCAGCCGGATGAGGGAGCCGCACCCGCCAACTTACGAGGAAAAACACCAATGCCAAATCTCAAGGTGAAACCGTCCGGCACGCACGGCCGCGTCACGCATGTCACCCCGGAAAATGCCGGCTGGACTTATGTCGGCTTCGATCTGCATCGGATGAAGCCGGGCGAGACGGTCTCGGGAGAGACGGGCGATCGCGAAGTCTGCCTCGTCTGGGTAACCGGCAAGGGCAAGGCATCTGCCGGCACCAAGGATTTCGGCACGCTCGGCGGCCGGATGAACCCGTTCGAAGGTGCGCCGCATGCGCTCTACATCCCGATGGAATCGACCTGGTCGGTGACGGCGGAGACCGATCTGGAGCTCGCGGTCTGCTCCGCACCCGGCGGCGGCACCTATCAGGCAAAGGCAATCCCACCCGGCACGCATCCGCAGGTGACACGCGGCAAGGGCACGAATGTGCGCTATGTCAACAATATCATGCCCGAAGATGACAGTTCGGCGCATTCGCTGCTCGTCGTCGAGGTGATCACACCGGGCGGCCATACCTCCTCCTATCCGCCGCATAAGCACGACCAGGACGACCTGCCAAACGAGAGTTTCCTGGAAGAGACCTATTACCATCGCCTCAACCCGCCGCAGGGCTTCGCTTTCCAGCGCGTCTACACCGACGACCGCTCGCTCGACGAGGCGATGGCGATCGAGGACGGCGATGTGACGCTGGTGCCGAAGGGCTACCATCCCTGCGCTGCCTGCCACGGCTATGATCTCTATTATCTCAACGTCATGGCCGGGCCGCAGCGGATCTGGAAATTCCACAATGCCGCCGAGCATGAGTGGCTGCTGAAGGCGTAAGCGTCGCGTTCGATCGCTAAATAATCTGACAGCGCGAAACTGCCGCTGATGGTTCACTGCCTCCATCCAAACACGGATGGAGGATCACAATGCATAGCTCGAATTCCACAATCTCGGCCCGCAATATGCGGCCCGGCCTGTTCCTTGCTATAGTCACCGCAGCACAGTGGCTGGCGCGAAAAATGAACGAACGGCGCAACTGCAATGCTCTGATGGAGCTGTCCGACGAGCAGTTGAAGGATATCGGCCTTTCCAGGGGGCAGACCGAAAGCGACGTCCATGTCTACAGTCGCTACTGAAACTTAAGCGTGATATTGTGCCGCCAGGTCGCCTCATCGGGCGGCCTGTCTGACCCGGAAGATGCAATGTCGCAGTTTTCAACAGCACCGCTCCTGAAAACGAAGACGGTCACCATTCGTGACATCGTCTGCAATGGCGAATGCCGTCATAGGAGCGACGAGGAATGCGCCCACAGGACGAGCCTTGTCTATCCCTATCGCGGCGTCTTCATGCGGCATGTCGGCCGCAATGATACGGTGGCCGAAGCCAATCAGGTCTTGTTCTTCAATGCCGGCCAGGGATATCGGATCAGCCACCCTATCGAGGGCGGCGATGCCTGCATCGATCTGGCGATCGACGAATCGATGCTCAAGGAGCTCACGCCGAAGGAGCAGGCGCAGCCCGGCCCGCCCTTTTCCTTCCGCCGTCAGCGCCGGCGGATCGATCCGCGCGCGCAGGCGCTGGTCGCGCTCCTGCGTCATGGTTTGCGGCGCAACGTCGCCGAGACGCTGGAGGCGGAAATATTGGCGCTGACGCTGGTGCGCCGCTCGCTCGGCGAGCGCACATCGCATGCGGCGGGCGCCAGCGCCGGCCGACAGAAACTCGTCGACCGGGCAAAGCTGGTGCTTTCCTCTGATCTCGCGCGGCGCTGGACGCTTTCGGAAATCGCCTTAGAAGTGGGCGTCTCGCCCGTGTATCTCACCCAGGTCTTCCAGCAGGTCGAGGCGACGCCACTTTACCGCTACCAGCTGCGGCTGCGGCTTGCTCGGGCGCTCGATCTGCTCGGCCAGTATGAGGATCTGACGGCGCTCGGTCTCGATCTCGGCTTTTCCAGCCACAGCCATTTCAGCGCTTCCTTCAAACAGTCCTTCGGGCAGACTCCAGCCGAATTCCAACGGGCGGCGCAACTGCGGCGCAGGTAGAGGTCGTCATCGATCGCTAAAGATTTCGACAGCGGCAACGCGGT
This sequence comes from Rhizobium leguminosarum, assembly GCF_002953715.1. Lineage (GTDB taxonomy): Bacteria > Pseudomonadota > Alphaproteobacteria > Rhizobiales > Rhizobiaceae > Rhizobium > Rhizobium leguminosarum_V. The sequence goes on along the minus strand of NZ_CP025012.1, from coordinate 1,124,117 downwards.
CTTCGATGATCTTATGAGCCTGTCCCGATCCGGAGACGACCAACAGGAGGATCACCAGATGAAGAAGACCACATGTGCTGCCTGCGACTGCGAACTCGGCGCGGAGACCATCACCGTCAAGCTCGGCGGCAAGACTGTCGAAGTCTGCTGCCAGGAATGCGCCGAGGCGCTGAACGAGGCAGAAGCTGCGACATCTGCCGCTTCGAATGGCAAGGAATAGCTGGCAATTGGCAAAAGCCGCGCTACGGAGCGCGGCTTTTCCGTCTATTCTTTGTCTACGCAATTCCGGACGCAAACCGCTGCGCAGTTTTGCTGGAATTGCTCTAGACGGGCAGAAGCCCGTAGCGCCAGCCGCGGCGTTTCGCGTTCTGCGACAGCACCAGGAAGGCGAGGATAAACATGCCTGCCTCGGCAAAGACCGGCACCATCCAGATCCCCTGCTCGCCGAAGACGAAGGGCAGCAGGAAGGTGAGCGGCAGGGTGAGCAGATAGGGCCGCGACAGACCGAAGATCGCCGCACGCGGCGCATCGCCGATCGACTGGAAATAGGACGACAGGATCAGCATCTGCCCGAAGAGAAAATAGGCGCCGATCGTCCAGGGCAGAATTCGTCTGACCTCGGCGATGATCACCGGATCGGCGACGAAGACGGCGCCGAGGCGGCCGGCCAGCAATTCGACGGCAATCTCCACCAGGGTGCAATAGACGAGTGCCGCGAGCATGGCGATCTTAAGGCTGCGGCCGACGCGCAGCCCGAGGCCGGCACCGTGATTGTTGCCGGCGATCGTCTGCAGCGCGATGCTGAGTCCAAGCAGCGGCAGATAGGTGAAGGTCATGATCCGGGTGATGATGCCGTAGGCGGCCACCGTCGCGACGTAGTTATGCATGCTCCAGAGCGAGACGTTGATCAGAATGGCGGCCGAGGCCAACGATATGCCGATGAAGCCGAAGCTCATCGGCGCGCCGAAGGCGACGATGCTACGCCACTCTGCGAGATCCAACCCCGGGGAAGGCCTGAGTGCCGCCGGCCGGCGCCAGCGATAGGCGAGCACGGCTGCGAGACAGACGAATTGCGATGCGATGGAGCCGACCGCCGAACCGAGCACGCCCCAATGCATCACTGCCATGAACAGCCAGTTGGCGAGGATATTGAGCAGCGAGGCCGACAGTGTCACCAGCGTCATGAAGCCGATCTTGCCTTCGCAGCGCAATCCGTCGAGATGCAGCGACAGGAGGAAGCTGACCGGCGCACAGGCGATCATCGCGCCCATGAACAGCATGGCGCCATGGGCAACAGTGGCATTGCCGGCAGCACCGGCACCGATGATCTGCCGGCCCACGCTCCAGTAGACCAGATTGAGGATAAGGGTAACGGCGAGCGCCAGCGCATGCGCGCCGGCAAACACCCGACGCGCGCCTTGGCGATCGCCGGCACCGAGCCGGCGGGCGAGGATGCTCGCCATGCCGTTGGAGACCAGCGATTGCAGAGCGATCAGCAGCATCAGCCCGGGGAAAATCAGACTGACGGCAGAGAGCGCGTCCGGGCCGACATAGGCGCCGAGGAAATAGGCGTCGACGACGGTGAACAGGCCGTTGACGGTGGTGATCGCGACGATCGGTGCCGCCGTTTTGATGAAGACGCCCGGCAGCCAGCCGGTGAGAAAGACATTGCCTTGGGAAAGATCGGTCATGGAGAAATCCGTGCGATATGAGGCAGGCTCAGATCCGGCTTAAAAGTCATGCGGATCCGGACGGCCTCAAAAGAATGAAAGCTGGATTAAAGAGCGAGAGCATGATGTTGTCCGAAAACCGCTCACACTTTTCGGCATCATGCTCTAGAGATCGAGCACCAGATGCGGCACGCCGTTCGAGGTTTTCCTCGGCGACACGCCATCGGCGTCGATCTGCGCGTTCACACGCCGGCGAAAGGCGGAAAAGCTCTCGAAGGTGACGACATCCACCGGCTCGTCGAAATGGATGGTGATCCTGTGCAGCTCGCCGCCCGGCAGGGCCGAAAGCGCCAGAACTTCGCCGGTGAACGGCTGATTGAGATAACGGCCGCGAATATGCGCGCCGACGAAGAGCGGCGTCTTCGGAGCGGCGTTGGGCTTTGCCGCAAGGGCTGCGAGTGTATTCCAATCGCGCGCGCCATGCTGGCGGGCAATCATTTCCAGAGCCGCACTGTGGGTGAGCGGGGTGCCGCGATCGTTCAACGCCTGGCGCAGGCGCCTGGCCTGAGCCTTCAATTCGTCAATGGCAGGATAGGTCGTCGTCATGGAGTGAGCCTTCGCAAGGCATGCTCTTCGACTGCGGATGGGAGCTCGCATTGCCGCCAGTCAGCATGCACAAGGGGCCGTGACCATGATCGCGAAGACTTCACCATGGATTTTCATCCGCGAGCGGCCGGTGCCTCGAACCGGCCTTTGTATGCGCGAACGCCGCCGACATGTCAAGAATGGCGCAGATGCGCCAGGAATGCGCAACTTTGGGGCAAAACTGCGCGAAATCGGTGCGATTTTCCCGCAGATTTCATAGAAGCATTCAATCTTAACGACGTTCTTCAGCAAGTGTCAGCATTCTTCCGCTAATATCCTGTCGTATAACAAGCGGAGGCTAAAAGGGCCTTTCAGATGCACCTCGACACAGAACACCCCAAGCCGGAACGTGCTTACAGGGAATTCAATCTCGACAGGCCCGGCAACATCATCTTCGTCGGCCATCACCTCAGCACCGGAACGCAGGTGCGCTGCCTGATCCGCACGATCACGCTTGCCGGCGCATTGCTCGAAGTCAGCCCAAACCTGGAAATGCCGAGCCATTTCTTCCTCGAAATCCTCGGCATCCATGACGAGATCGGCGCAACCGTGGTCAAACGTGAAGGCGAATTGGTGACGATCAGCTTCAACATGCTGATCAATCCGGAATTCCTGCACCACGTGTTGCGATTGAACTTCGAAACCTGAGGCTTTTTCCGATCCGCGAATCATCGCGGCACGTCGCCTTTGTTTCGCCGCTCCGTCTTGCGGCGAGACGCGCGATGATCGGAACGGCCCAGAGAAATCCGCGCCATTCCGGACGATCAAGCGGGTCGGCAAGCGGATCGGCCAAGGGACCGCGGCGGATCCGCCGATTGCGGATTTCGATTTCCCTGAAGAGAACAACCCAGTTGAGATCCATTGCTTCATCCTCCATCTATTTCCTGGAGCACTTGAGCTAAGCCTTCGCGCCCTTCCGATGTAGAGGCGCTGAGGAAAGGGGGTTTTCATCCATGAAAGATGCGAGCTGGGACGACCTGCAACTTTTCTTCCATGTCGCGACCGGCGGCGGGCTGTCGGCGGCGGCTCAGCGCACCGGGCTCAGCGCGCCGACGATCGGCCGGCGCATGCTGGCGCTCGAACGGGTGACCGGCCGCTCGCTGTTCAGCCGCGGCCCCACCGGTTATCTTCTGGCCAAGGACGGGCAAGAGCTGCTCGATCGCGTCCGGCTGATGCAGGATGCGGCGCGTGCGATCTCCGACTGGCGCGGCGAAGTGCTGACGCTGCCGATCGTCTCGACGGCCGCCGACAGCTGGACCTCGCGCTTCGTCGCCGACCATCTGGCAAGCGTCTGGACGCCGAAGGACAGCTTCCGCATGTGCTACAAGACCTGCGACACGAGCGTCGATTTCACCTATCGCGAGGCGCATATCGCCATTCGCCACAGCCGGCCGGAGAGCGGCAACGTCGCGATCCGCCGGTCGGTCAAGGTGGCGCATGCGGCCTATCAGGCGGCCGGCTATGACGAGACGAATTGCAACTGGATCTCGCTCGGCACCGATACCGCGATCACGCCCGCCGACAAATGGACTTTCGAACAGCCGGATTATTGGATCACCAGCTGGACGAATACGCCACATATGCTGTTTTACCTCATCCGCGGCGGTGCCGGCCGCGGCGTGCTCCCCTGTTTCATCGGCGATCAGGAGCGCAGGCTCGTCCGCGCCGGGCCTGTGATCGACGAGCTGACTTACGAGATGTGGATCGTTGCGCATGACGACGAACGGCAACGGCCGGAGGTCAGGATCGTCATCGACCGCCTGGTGGCGCTCTTTGCCGATCATGAAGAGCTGTTTGCCGGGCAGAGGCCCTCGATATGACACGAAAACGCGGGCCCCTCGACCCGCGTTTCCTCGGCTTGCCGCTAGAGCGGTAACCGCTCTATCCTTCTGTTTCTACGCAATTCCCGGCAAAACCGCTTTCGCGCTTTGCCTGGGAAAACTGCTTCACACTTTTCCTGGAATTGCGCTAACGGCTCAGGCGGCGAGATGCCGCTCGATCTCGTCGACCGGCATATTGGTATAGTCTTTCGCCACTTCCGCGGTGATCACCGCCAGCGTATCGGCGCGGAGTGCCGGCCGCAGCGCGCCAAGCGCCTTCGGCGGTGCAACGAGGACGATGCGACGGGCCTTCTTTTCCTGCACCAACTCGTCGAGCTTTCCCGCCACCTGTTTCAGAAATTCGGCTTCGGCCTGATCCTGCCAACTGGTCTCCTCGACAGCGCTGCCGCTCAGTCCGTCTGCAGCATGGGTTCGGCCAGGCTTATCGGCGCCAATCTCGCGATCCGGCGCGCTCGGCTGCGTCAGGGTTTCCAGCACCTTCAGGTTCACCAGTTGGGCATCGCCGGCATTCTGCATGATCAGAGCCTTGGCTCCATCGCAGACCACGACCCATGATTCCCAAGGGATTTTGACATCAGTCATCTTCAACTCCTCGCTGTCGTCATTCGAAGCGCGCCGTGCTTCATCGATCAAGGCACAACGCTCGGCCTTTGAAAGAGTTCGGGAAAATTGCGCCGAAATCGAACGGGGCGGCGATCCGGCCGGCCCTTGCTGCGTAAAAAGGCCAGGTTCGGGAGATTGACGATGAAGACATCACTGCTCGCCTATGCCGGCACCTTTCTCACCCTTCTCATCTGCGACGGGATATGGCTCGGCCTCATCGCCCGCAACTTCTACCGCGACCAACTGGGAGCACTGATGCTGCCCTCGCCCAATCTTGCGGTCGCCGCGCTGTTCTATCTGTTCTTCGCCGCCGCAGTGATTGTGCTTGCCGTGCTGCCGGCGCTATCGACAGGCTCGATCGCCACGGCGTTTCTCCACGGTGCCATTCTGGGACTGGCGGCCTATAGCACCTACGACGTCACCAATCTTGCCACGCTTCGCAACTGGCCAGTCGTCATGAGCCTGGTCGACATGGCCTGGGGCACGGCTCTGACAGCGCTGACCGCCGCCGGCGGATATCTTACCGTCAGATTTTTTGGCTGAGACTTGAGCCCAGGGATGGAAACCGCGTCCCGATAATGAACATGAAGGCGTCCCGCTTGGGAACAAAGTTTGAACTCGTTAAAATTGTAATTTTATATTTGACGAATGTGCAAAACATTCATGTGACCTTGGTTGGGATCAAGACCAGTTGCTCGATCAAGCCAGCCTGAATGAGATCAAGGTCAGCTTGATTGAGATAAACCCCCAATGCGTCCTGACTGACGGAGAATGTGAATGACTATGCTCCGCGCTACACACCTTGCCACGGTCAAGTCCGCTGTCTACGACCTGCGCTGGGAAGAATTCAGCGTCAAACGGCCAGCCCGCATCGTCGCCGTCCGGCCATGCCTCACAGGCGTCTCCATGCGAAGTGCCGAGATCATCGATATCTCCCAGGGCGGCGCCACCTTCATCGTCTCGACCACGGCCGGCCTGCCAAAGCATTATTATCTCAACATTCTTGGCCTCGCCTATCGGATCGGCTGCGCCGAGGTCTATCGCCATAAGGAACGCATCGGGGTGCGGTTCATCAACATCATGGACCCCGAGGTTCTGCGCCGCGTCGTCCGCACCGATTTCCTTGTCGGCAACATGGAAGCAATTGCCGCTCGGCGTGCGCCGATCTTCCGCGCCTGAACAGGCCGAGTCGTTGCGGAAATAATCTTGCTTGCGTTGGCCGTGCCCGGGCCTATTGTTTCGCCAATTGTCATTATATCCGGGAAACTGCCGTCGCATGTCCGCCTTTTCGCGCTTCACACCTCTTGCCAGCGCCCTGCCTTCCACAGTTCCTTTCGTCGGCCCCGAGGCGATCGAGCGCCAGCGCGGGCTTGCCGTTTCGGCGCGCATCGGCGCCAATGAGAACGGCTTCGGCCCAGCCGCTTCCGTGTTTGCAGCGATGCGCGAAGAGGCCGACAATATCTGGAAATACAACGATCCGGAGAATTTCGCGCTCCGGGAAGCGCTTGCCGCCCATCTCGGTATCTCGGCCGCCAATATCGCCATCGGCAGCGGCATCGACGAATTGCTCGGCCAGATCGTCCGGCTGGTGATCGAGCCGGGCGCGCCCGTCGTTACCTCGCTCGGCGCCTATCCGACCTTCAATTTCCACGTCGCCGGTTTCGGCGGCCGGCTGGTGACCGTTCCCTACGCAAACGACCGCGAGGATCTCGACGGCCTGCTCGATGCCGTCAAGCGCGAGAATGCGCCGCTCGTCTATTTCGCCAATCCTGACAATCCGATGGGCAGCTGGTGGGATGCCGAAAGCATCGTCGCTTTCGCCCGTTCGCTGCCCGAGACGACGCTGATGGTGCTCGATGAGGCCTATAGCGAGACGGGGCCGGCAGGTTCGCTGCCGTCGATCTCCTCGCTGATAGAGCTGCCGAACGTCGTTCGCACCCGCACCTTCTCCAAGGCCTACGGACTTGCCGGCTCACGCACCGGCTATGTGATCTCGACAGCAGGCACGGCGCAGGCGTTCGACAAGATCCGCAATCATTTCGGCATGAACCGGCTGGCAACGGCCGCAGCGCTCGCCGCCCTCAAGGACCAAGCCTATCTTGCCGAGGTGGTCGGGAAAATCCATGCAGCGCGGGAGCGGATCGCCGGCATCGCCCGGGCGAACGGTCTCGTCCCCCTGCTCTCGGCGACGAATTTCGTGGCGATCGACGCCGGGCGTGACGGCGCTTATGCCAGGGCGATCGTCGACGGCCTGATAGAGCACGGCGTCTTCATCCGCATGCCGGGTGTGGCGCCGCTCAACCTCTGCATCCGCATCAGCGTCGGGCCGGAAGCTGATATGGCGCTGCTCCAAGAGGCGCTGCCGCAGGTCCTGAAAAAGATCGGCTGAGAAAACAGAAGAACCGCGGCCGGTGGAGGAAATCCGGTCGCGGTTCTCTTCTCCCGGCGTCGGCCCCGTCGAAAGCGCCCCGCCAGCCCCCTCTTTTTGAGGTTGTTATTGCTGCTCTTGTCGAATTCTGATCGGAGACGGTTTTAGTGGACCGTCATCCACTCGCGGGCGGCGCGCAGTGCTGCTGCGAGCTGCATCTTGTCCATGGCGGCGGCCACGTCGGCACGAAGCTCGGCGGCGCGATCGTTGCCCTTGATTGCGGCGATGTTCAGCCATTTGTGGGCTGAGACGAGATCGACTTCGCAGCCGCGGCCGGTCGCATACATCAGACCCATTTCGCAGAAGACATCGGCGCTGTTGTCGCCACCCATGGTGGCCGTTTCAGCATTGTGCATTTCAAAGCGTGCCATCGGTTTTATCCCTGTTAGCCTGTTTATGACTTACCCTGTTTTACCTCTGGGCCTTGCCGTCTATCGCGGCTTGTGGCCCTTGCGGTCCGGCGAGTTTGCCCCGCTCGTTTGATGGGTTCACTATGCCAAACGGCTTTCAAAAAACGCCTAAAATGCATGATTAATTCTAGACAAACAAAGTGCAAATGCTTGGTAAATTTGGATTTTTGTTAAACATCAGATCCCTTGCGAATTAAGGATTTTCGCTCGAATTTTACGAAAGATTCAGATTTGAAAATAAAGGGATCGTTCATCATGAAATCAGCAGGCGATATCTTTACAAGCTCGCCGCATGGCTTTTTTCTCCTGTTTTTGCCCCGATCCGCAGAACAGCGATCGGGCTTATTTACCTTTACGTTCGCGTCAGTTATTTTCGCGGCCGATCTAGGACATCATGGAGGAAAAGATGATCCGCAGCTTCGTTCTCGCAGGCGCCATCGCAATGATCGCGGGTATCGCGCATGCCGAGGAGCCGATCGTCGGCAACTGGAAGACGGCCGCCGGCGATACGGCGGTGATCGCATCCTGCGGCGGCAGTTATTGCGTGACGCTGAAGACCGGTAAATATGCCGGCCGGAAGATCGGCACACTCGCGGGAACCGGCGGCAGCTATGCCGGCGAGATCACCGACCCGGCCGCCGAGAAGACCTATAGCGGCGCAGGCAAGGTTTCCGGCAACTCGCTGAGGATGCAGGGCTGCGTGATGAAGATCCTTTGCAAGTCGCAGACCTGGACGCGGCTCTGAGGCCATAAGGCGCCTGCGCAACGATTACCCCAAACACTGAAGCATGCCGACGCGGCGGCATGCTTCGAAGCCCTTTGCGGTCTCCTCCGCTACGACAGCCGGCGAAGTTGAATGGCGTCGAATTTGCCCGGCGAACCCTTCTAATCCACTCCGCAACCTAGCCGAGCCTGTCCGGTAAGCTGAACGGCTGATGAACCGCCATCTCAGCACTTGTTCAGCCATCGCATGCCAAAACTCTTGTCACGATAGAGTTGCGTATCGGGGACAAGGGGATGAACATCTATATTCTGGCAAGACGCTTTAGCATCATCACGCTGTTTGCGGCGATCTTCGCGATCACGTTTTCGGCGGTCGTGGTGCACGAGGGCGGCGGCGGGGCGCAGTCGCATTTCGGGGCAAGCTACACCTGCCTTGAGAGAAACGGCACCTTCTGCGCGCCTACGGTGCGGTGACTGAAGCGCATCGTGCGATGCGCTTTAAGTCGTTGATTTACGCGTGTCGTTGTCCCGACAGGCATTAGCATCAGACACGGAAAAGGATAAAAAATCGGAATCCGTCGGCGCGCGTCGTTTGCTTGTCAAAAACAACTCTCTATAATGCGTCATGAACAAACGAATCTCCCCTTTGGCGCCCCTCGACATATCCTCTCCGCCACCTTTCCAGCCTCAGAGCTTTGATGATCCCGCCAAGGCCGTCGAGACGCTGACGGCGCTTTACGAGCGCAATACGGCGTTCCTGATCGAGAGCTTCGCCGAACTTGCGCAGGGCGCTCCGATCTCCTCGCGCTACCGCGCTTTTTATCCGCAGGTCAGCATCGAGACGACAAGCTTCGGCCATGTCGATTCGCGGCTTTCCTATGGTCACGTCACGGCACCCGGCATCTATACGACGACAGTTACCCGGCCGAAGCTCTTCAAGCATTACCTGAAGGAGCAGCTGGCGCTCTTGATGAAGAGCCACAACGTTCCTGTCATCGTCTCGGAATCGACGACGCCGATCCCCTTGCACTTCGCCTTCGGCGAGGGTGCGCATGTGGAAGCATCGACCAACGCATTCGTCGACATTCCGATGCGCGATATCTTCGACACGCCCGACCTCAACACCACCGACGACGAGATCGCCAATGGCGAATATATCCCGCCGCCGGGAGAGCCCTCGCCGCTCGCGCCGTTCACCGCGCAGCGCATCGACTATTCGCTCGCCCGATTGTCGCACTATACGGCGACGCATGCCGAGCATTTCCAGAATTTCGTGCTGTTTACGAACTACCAGTTCTATATCGACGAATTCTGCAGCTGGGCGCGCAAGCTGATGGCGGAGGGCGGCGACGGCTATACTGCCTTCGTCGAGCCCGGCAATGTCGTCACCCTGCCCGGCTCGCACGCGCCGGAAACGGATGCCGCCGTCACCCGCCTGCCGCAAATGCCGGCCTACCATCTGAAGAAGAAGGGCCATGCCGGGATCACCATGATCAATATCGGCGTCGGCCCCTCCAACGCCAAGACGATTACCGACCACGTCGCCGTGCTGCGCCCACATGCCTGGCTGATGCTCGGCCACTGCGCCGGTCTTCGCAACAGCCAGCGGCTCGGCGACTATGTTCTCGCCCATGCCTATATGCGCGAGGACCATGTTCTCGACGACGACCTGCCGGTCTGGGTGCCGATCCCGGCGCTGGCCGAAGTGCAGGTGGCGCTGGAAGCCGCCGTTGCCGAAATCACCGGCTATGAGGGTTTCGAGCTGAAGCGCATCATGCGCACCGGCACCGTCGGCACGATCGACAACCGCAACTGGGAACTGCGCGACCAGCGCGGGCCGGTGAAGCGGCTCTCCCAGGCGCGCGCGATCGCGCTCGACATGGAATCGGCGACGATCGCCGCCAACGGCTTCCGCTTCCGCGTGCCCTACGGCACGCTGCTCTGCGTCTCCGACAAACCATTGCATGGCGAATTGAAACTGCCGGGCATGGCGACGGCCTTCTACCGCACGCAGGTCAACCAACATCTGCAGATCGGCATCCGCGCCGTCCAGAAGCTTGCCGCCATGCCGAAGGAAGCGCTGCATTCACGCAAGCTGCGCAGCTTCTTTGAAACGGCCTTCCAATAGGCCGTTTCCTCATCTGCCCGTCACGACAGGCGCCGAACCGTCGGCCAGCATCTGCGGCCTACCGGCGGCAAGGTTCAGCCCTGATATCAGCAGGGTGAAGGCCACGAAGACGAAAGCGATGCGCAGAAGAACCCTCAGCGCATCGGTATCGTCGGGTACCAGCTGACGCTTTTCACGACGGCTTGCCCAGATCTGGCGTGCTAGGGCGATTTCAAGAATGCTCACTTCCGTTCTCCTCGACAGGTTTCGATGAAGCCTTGTCGAGTGCTGCCTTGCGATTTCGACAGCCGGCCGGCACAAAGATTTTTTCCGCCGCTGTCGAAATGCGTGGAGCTCGGTCGTCCAGGGTTATTGAAACGCTCACAAGGAGGCTGTCCGCGATGAAATATCTGTGTCAGGTCTGGTTCGATGGCAGGGTACTCGACGCCATGACGAAAGAAGAGAAGGCCGAACTCGACACCAATTCCTTGAACTATGACAAGGACCTCGTCGAAAGCGGGCATATGATCGTCGCCCAGGCGCTGCAGTCGCCGAAATCGGCGGTGACTGTCCGAATGCGCAACGGCGAGATGTCGGTGACGGACGGTCCCTTCGCCGAGACGAAGGAGGCGCTTGGTGGCTTCATCCTGATCGAGGCAAAGGATCTCAACGAAGCGATCCGGATTGCGTCAGGCATCCCGCTCGCCAAACTCGGCGCGATCGAAGTGCGACCAATCCACGAATTCGGAGCTAAATGAGGAGAGACCAATGAAATTTCTATGCCAGATCTGGTTCGACACGGAAAAAAGCAAGCTGGTCCCTCAGACCGAATGGGATGCGCTCACACAGGAGTGCATCACCAGCGACAATCGCTGGCGCGAGAGCGGTCATCTGCTCGTGGCTCTCGCCTTGCATGAACCGTCAACGGCGATCACGGTCCGCCTGCGCAATGGTGAAGCCTTTTCGACCGATGGCCCATTTGCCGAAATCAAAGAGCACCTCGGCGGTTTTTTGCTGATCGAAGCCGAGAATATCGAGGAGGCGAAGACGATCGTGTCGAGTTTTCCGATCCTCAAATATTGCTCGATCGAAGTGCGCCCGACTTACTCCATCCAGGATGGGAAACAGCCATGCGCTACATCTGCCTGATTTATAACAGCGCCGACACCGACGGCACGCTGACATCGGAAGAGACCTATGAACTCATCAAAGCCCATTTCGCCTTCGACGAGGAGCTGCGTCGCGACGGTATCATGATCCATGCCGATGCACTTGAGATGCCCGACAAGGCAACCGTGCTGCGTGTTCGAGACAACAGCCTGTCAGCTACCGACGGCCCCTATGTCGAGACGAAGGAACATCTGGCCGGCTTCTACGTCATCGAGGCGCCTGACCTGGTGAAAGCCAGGGAGATTGCCGGGCGGATCCCTTCGGCACGTTTCGGCGCTGTCGAACTGAGGCCCGTGCGAATGCTGACCCTGCCGGACTGAGGTGCCCCTTTGGAACGCGTTATCGAGGAGATCTACCGAACGCAGTCGCGCCGGGTGCTGGCGACGCTGATCCGCCTGCTCGGCGATTTCGACCGGGCGGAGGAAGCGCTTCACGACGCCTTTGCAGCGGCCGCGCGGACATGGCCGACGGACGGCATTCCCGGCAATCCCTTCGCCTGGCTCGTCTCCACGGGGCGCTTCAAGGCGATCGACACGATCCGGCGGCGGGCGCGTTTCGATGCTTCGCAGCATCACATCGAGGACAGCCTCTACTCGCCCGATGCAACGGAGATCGGCGACATGGAACCGATCGAGGACGACATGCTGCGGTTGATCTTCACCTGCTGTCATCCGGTCATTCCGGCCGACGCACAGATGGCCATGGCACTCAGGGAAATCTGCGGACTGACCACCGAAGAGATCGCCCATGCCTTCCTCATTCCAGCACCGACGGTCGCCCAGCGGATCGTGCGCGCCAAGAGCAGGATCCGGGCGGCAAAGATCCCCTACGAGGTGCCGGGCCGCGAGGCGCTGCCGCCGCGGCTAGACCGGGTGCTGCACGTCATCTATCTCGTCTTCAATGAAGGTTATTCGGCCTCCTCGGGCGAGGACGTAGTCCGCGCCGACCTGACGGCGGAGGCGATACGTCTGGCGCGGCTGCTACTGACGCTGCTGCCGCATCCTGATGTCTCCGGCCTGCTGGCGCTGATGCTGCTGCAGGATTCCCGCCGCACCGCCCGCCGCGGCGAGCAGGGATCGCTGGTGCTGCTTGCGGATCAGGACCGCTCGCTGTGGGATCAAACGAAGATTACGGAAGGCCTGGCGCTGCTCGCTGACGCGATGCAAGCGGAAGAGATCGGCAGCTATACGCTGCAAGCGGCGATCGCTGCCGAGCATGCCCGAGCGCCGGCCGCCGAAGCGACCGACTGGCGACGGATCGCCTTTTATTACGATCTGCTTCTGGCGGCGCAGCCCTCCCCGATTGTCGAGCTCAACCGTGCCGTGGCGATTGCGATGGCGGAAGGGCCGGCAAAGGGGCTGGAACTGGTCGATGCCATTCTGGCACGCCGGGAGCTGCAAGCCTATCACCTCGCCCATTCGGCGCGTGCCGATTTCCTGCGCCGTCTCGGCCGGAGGCAAGAGGCGATCGCGTGCTATGAAACGGCGCTGTCGCTCTGCCGGCAGGAGCCGGAGCAGGCGTTTCTGAGAAAACGGATTTCAGAGCTTGCCGCGACGTCCGAGCGGCAGTGAGATCGCGGTTCCGGTGAGCGCCGAGACGATAATCAGCAGGTGGGCATTGACGCTCGCCTGTGCCAGCGCTGCCAGGGCCAGCCGTTCGCTCGAGGCTCCCAAGGCGATGGCGCCGGCGGTGATGCCGGCCGGATAGGTGCCGACGCCGCCCGGCGCATGCATCGGCAACACGGAGGAGAGCTCACCGCCGAGCGCGCCACCGAAGCTTGCCGCCATCGGCAGCACGCCCATCAGGCCGAGGGCCCATGCCAGCACCATCACCTTCACCAGCCAGTTGACGATGGTCATCGCCCACGCGCGCGCAAAGGCGATGGCGTCGAGCGGCAGGCCGTTTTCGATCTCGGCGACGAATTTCTGCGCTTTCTCAGGCAGCAGCCTGGCGGCAAGGCGCAGCAGCGGCTTGCGGGCGGCGAAGGCCGCGACCGGCAACAGCAGGAAGACCGTCCAGAGCGACCAGGCAACTGCCGCATCGGCTGAAGCGACGGCAAAACCGATGCCGGCAGCGGCCAGAAGGGCGTGCAGGTCGAGCAGCCGCATGACAAACAGCGCCGAGGTTCCACGCGTCAGCGGAATGCCGAATTCGGTGCGCATCAGCAGCGGAAAGCTAGTCTCGCCGGTGCGGAAGGGCAGCATGATGTTCAGCAGGTTGTGGATCTGCGTGACGCGGAAGAGGACCGCGAACCGGCCGGCCGTCTCGTTTGGAAAATAATCATAGATGCGCCAGGTTCGCAGGAAATAGGTGCTCGTCAATAGCACGAGCGCGCCGATCACCGGACCTGCACCGACATCGGCCCACTGCCTGATGATAACAGGCCAACCCCAGAACCATTGAATGAAGAGGCCATAGGCTGCGACGATGACGACCGTCAGCACCGTCATGCGATTGCGCATAAACCAGGATTGCCGGCTTTCAACGATCGAACTCTTCATGTAGTAGGCATTCCTCGCTTGGGTCGGCATGGGCCCGGTCCCGTCGCCAGGCCTTTTAAGAGAAATGAAGGTTGCGCACAACGGCGGAGTGATGGCGATGGCGGTGAAAACGCCTCCACGCCGACGATCCGAGCGGCCGACCGGTACATGATGGCGCCTTGCCGGCTTGACGTGGAGATCGATGTTGGAGCGGATTACCAGAAGCATTACCAGCGCAAGCATTTTTCTGGCAGGTTATTTCCTGCTGAACATCGCGCTTCGCATCGCCTTGCCGCATACGCTCGATCTCGACGAGGCGGAGCAATCCTTCTACTCGCAATATCTGCTTGCCGGCTATGGACCGCAGCCGCCCTTCTACAACTGGATCCAATATGCCATCGTCTCGGTGACCGGCATATCGATGTGGGTGCTCTCGGTGCCCAAGAACATCATTCTCTTCGGCTGCTATCTGTTCTACGGGCTTGCCGCCCGCGAGGTGCTGAAGAGCCGTTCGCTCGCAGCCGTCGCCATGCTGAGCCTGATTACCCTGCCGCAGGTCGGCCTGATGGCGCAGCGCGAATTGACCCATACGGTCGCGCTGCTGTTTGCGACCTCGCTCTTCCTCTTCGGTTTTTTCCGAACGCTGCGCCAGCCGACGATCGGGAGCTACCTCATCATCGGTATCGCCACCGGCATCGGGCTCATCTCGAAGTACAATTTCGCCATCCTGCCGGCTGCCGCCCTGATCGCCGTGCTGCCGGACCGGGAATGGCGCAGCCGTCTCATCGACTGGCGTTTGCTGCCGGCGATCGCACTCGCCATTCTGATCGTGCTGCCGCATGCGCTCTGGCTGCCTGACAATCTCGCCAGCGCCTCTGCGCCGACGCTGGAGCGGATGACCGCCGAAGACCTGGCGCCGGCCGGCCTTCCCCGCGTCGGGCAAGGCCTGCTATCTCTCGTCATCGCCGTCCTCGGCTTCGTCGCATTGCCGATCGTTCTCGTCGCAGCCGCCTTCCGGCGCGACTTCTTTCGCGCGCTCTCCTCTTCCAACCCGATGATCCGGGTGATCGAGCGGATGATGATCATCAGCCTGATCGCCTTCGTCGGTGTGGTCCTCTTCGCCGGCGCGAGCGATATCCACGAGCGCTGGCTCGACCCGTGCCTGCTCGTCCTGCCGATCTATCTGTTCCTGAAACTGGAAACCGCAGACCTCGATCTTTCCGCCGGTCTTGCCCGCTTCCGGCCCGTGGTGCCGGTCTTCATGGTCGTCATCCTGTCGATCCTTCTCTTCCGGATCGTCGGCATTCAATACATCGGCACGTATACGAGAACGAACGTACCCTTTTCCGGCTACGTGGCTGAATTGACAGCGACCCGCAGGCCGGTTCTCATCGTGGCGGGAACCAAGTTCGTGGCCGGTAATCTGAGGCTGGAGCTTCCCGATGTTCCCGTCGTGATCCCGTTCTTCCCGGGTCCCGGGGTTCCCGAATATACGGCTGCGAAGGGGCCGGTGCTCGTTATCTGGCGCGGCGAGACCGCAGATGACCCAACAATTTCTCCCAGCTTCGCCAACGATCTGGTGAGATCGGGCATTCATCTGCAAGAGTTGAACACGCTGACGCTGCCCTATCTCTTCGGTGACGGCAAACGCAGCTTCTCCATTGGTTACTCCTGGGTGGAGGGCGGCGCGAAATAGCACCCCGGCTGTTCAGCCGATTGCGGGGAAACCGGCATTGCCCGCTGGCAACGGGCGGACACTTCATGTAGTAGCCTTCCGCAAGTGCGACGGCAGCAGTAAAGCTTGCTCGGCCGTCCGGCCTTTTGGAGATGAAAGTTGCAGACAACGGTAGAGCCCATTCGCGGTACGAATGACCCGGTACAATCGCTCGAGCTGTCGCTGGTCGTGCCCATTTTCAACGAAGAGGAAAGCGTCGGCCCGCTCATCGAGCGTGTCGTGGCTGCGATGGTAAGCTACCCCCATCGCTGGGAGCTGATCCTCGTCGATGACGGCAGCACGGATGCGACGCTGGTCAACGCCCGCAAGTACGTCGGACGCGAGGGGTTGGCGCTCAGGATCGTCGAGCTGCAGCGCAACTTTGGCCAGACTGCCGCCATGCAGGCCGGCATCGACACCGCCCGGGGCCGTCTGATCGCGACGATGGACGGCGACCTGCAGAACGACCCGAAGGACATTCCTTCGATGGTCTCCGAGCTGGAACGGCGTGAACTCGACCTCCTGGTCGGCTGGCGCAAGAACCGCAAGGACGGTCTGTTCTTGCGCAAGATCCCCTCCTGGTGCGCCAACTACCTGATTGGCCGCATCACCGGCGTCAAGCTGCATGATTACGGCTGCAGCCTGAAGATCTACCGTGCCTCGATTATCAAGCAGGTGAAGCTGATGGGCGAGATGCACCGCTTCATCCCGGCCTGGGTCGCCGGTGTGGTGCCGAGCTCGCGCATCGGCGAGATGGCCGTCACCCACCATGCCCGCGAGCACGGCGTTTCGAAGTACGGTATTTCGCGTACCTTCCGCGTCATCCTCGATCTGCTGTCGGTGATGTTCTTCATGCGCTACAAGGCGCGGCCGGGGCATTTCTTCGGTTCGCTCGGCCTAGGCCTCGGCGCGCTCGCCATGTTGATCCTGCTCTATCTCAGCTTCGACAAGTTCATCATGGGCAACGATATCGGCACGCGCCCGATGCTGATGGTCGGCGTCGTGCTGCTGCTGTCGTCGGTGCAGATGATCACCACCGGCATCCTGGCGGAAATGATCGCGCGCACCTATTACCGCGACGACGCCTCTCCGAACTACATCGTGCGGCAGATCTTCGACGATCAAAGCCAAGCCTAAGCCGGCAGCACGATGCTGGAGCGCGCGACGAGGACGATCAGAACCGCGGGCCTGCTGCTTGCAGCCTATTTCGTACTCAACATCGCGCTGCGCATCGCGCTTCCGCATTCGCTGGAGCTCGACGAGGCCGAGCAATCCTTCTTCTCCCAATATCTGCTGGCCGGCTACGGCCCGCAGCCGCCCTTCTACAACTGGATGCAATATGCCGTCGTTTCGGTGACGGGCATGTCGATCGGCGCGCTTGTTGTCCCGAAGAACATCCTGCTGTTCCTGTCCTATCTCTTCTACGGCCTTGCCGGGCGGCGGGCGCTGAAGGACCAAGCGCTTGCCGCCGTCGCCATGCTGGCGCTGATTACCCTGCCCCAGGTCTCCTACATGGCCCAGCAGGACCTGACCCACACGACGGCACTGCTCTTTGCCAGCTCACTGTTTCTCTACGGCTTCTTCCGCACGCTCGACCGGCCCGATATCGGCAGCTATCTCCTGCTCGGGCTTGCAACCGGCATCGGGCTGATCTCGAAATATAATTTCGCGCTGATGCCAGTCGTCGCCTTGATCGCCATCCTGCCCGATGCCGAATGGCGGCGCAGAGCGCTCGACCGGCGCATGCTGGCGGCGATCACTGTCGCGCTTGTCATCGTCCTGCCGCACGCGATCTGGCTGCAGGGAAATCTCGCATTCGCCTCCTCCGACACTCTGGTCAAGATGGCCGCCGGCAGCGAACCGGCCGGCGCCGTGCGGATCGGCAAAGGCCTTCTCGCCTTTCTCGTCGCCATCATCGCCTTTGCGGCGCTGCCGGTCGTGATCTTCGCCGCCACCTTCCGCCGGGATTTTGTCCGGGCGCTTTCGGCGGGCAACCGCTGGACTGGGATGATGGAGCGGATGATGCTCGCAAGTCTCGCCGGCATTGCTCTCATCGTGCTGTTCACCGGCTCCACCACGGTTCGCGAGCGCTGGCTCGATCCGTTTCTGCTGGTGCTGCCGATCTATTTCCTGGCGAAAATGCAGGCGGCCGGGCTCGACCTTTCCGCCGGGCTGCGCCGCTTCCGGCCGGTGCTGCCGGTGCTGATGGCCTGCGTGCTGATCGCCCTCGGTTTGCGTGTCGTCGGCGCCGGGCTGATCGGCACCTACAGCCGGCCGAATGTGCCGATGGCAGGTTTTTCGCGCGAGATGACGCGAGAGGCGGAGCCGGCGCTGGTGATCGCTTCCGACCCCTATATCGGCGGGAACATGCGGCTGCAATTTCCCGATGTGCCGGTGGTGATCCCGGATTTTCCGACACCCGGCATTCCGGCCTATGCCGAGGCCAAGGGGCCGGTGCTGATCGTCTGGCGCGGCAAGAAAACGGCGACGGCGGCGGATGCGGTCATGCCGGAGCGGTTTTCATCGGCGCTGACGGCGGCTGATATCGCGCTGCAGGAGATCGGCTCGCTGTCGCTTCCCTATTATTTCGGCCGCCAAGGCGACAATTTCGCGCTCGGTTACGCCTGGGTTCGGCCGGAGAGCAAGTAGAATGACCGAGAGCAACCGTCGCGACATCAGTTGGATCTTCGTCTTGCTGGCAGCCTATTTCGTGCTTCAGGTCGGCGTGCGGCTCGCAACCTCGCATTCTCTCGATCTCGACGAGGCCGAACAGGTCTTCCGCTCGCAATGGCTTGCCGCCGGCTACGGCCCGCAGCCGCCCTTCTACAACTGGCTGCAATATACCGTCTTCCAGTTCGCCGGCGTCTCGCTTACCGCCCTTTCTATCGTGAAGAACCTACTGTTGTTCAGCTCCTACGTGCTCTACGGCCTGACCGCGCGGCTCGTGCTGCGCGACAAGGCGCTGGTGGCGATCGCCACGCTCGGGCTGCTGACGATCCCGCAAATGGCTTTCGAGATGCAGCGCGACCTGACGCACACGGTCGCCGTGTTCTTCTCGGCCAGCATCTTCTTCTACGGCTTCATCCGCAGCCTGAAGCAGCCGAGCCTCGCCTCCTATCTGATTACCGGCATCGGCATCGGTTTCGGCCTGCTTGCCAAATATAATTTTGCGATCCTGCCGGCGGCAGCCCTGATTGCCGCGCTTTCGGATGCGCGCCTGCGGCCGCGGATCTTCGACTGGCGGCTGATGCTGACGGCGGCGGTGGCGCTCTTCATCATCCTGCCGCATCTCTTCTGGCTGAGGGACAATCTCGATTTCGCCACCGCACGCACCCTGGAGAAGATGACCGCGAGCGGCCATGCGAGCTATCTCACGCAGGTGGCCATGGGCGTCAGTTCACTGGCTCTCGCCATCGTCAGCTTTGCCGGATTGACTGTGGCGGTGTTCGCGATCGTCTTCGGCAAGAGCCTTCGTCCGGCGCTGACCGCCGGTTCGGAATGGACGCGGCTGTTCGAGCGGATGATGCTCGTCTTCCTGGCCGGCATTCTGCTTCTGATCGTCTTCGGCGGCGCGGCCGGTATCAAGGATCGCTGGCTGGTGCCGATGCTCTTCATCCTGCCGCTCTATTTCTGCCTGAAGATCGAGGCGGCAGGCGTCGCGACAGACAAGGCGTTCCGGCGTTTCATGCCCATCGTCGCCGTCATCATGATCGGCGTACCGGCAGCCCTCTACGGCAGCGTCGCGGCCGCACGCCTCACCGGCCATTACGAACGGCTGAACAGGCCCTATGCCGGCATGCTGGAAATCCTGCGCAAACAGGCCGAACCGGCGGCGATCCTTGCCGGCGACAGCCTGCTTGCCGGCAATCTCAGGCAGGATATTCCCGGCGTGCCGGTCCTCTCGGTGGATTATCCCGGCTTCCACCCGGATCTTACCAGCCGGCGGCCGCTTCTCCTGGTGTGGCTCCTCCCGCAGAAGGGGGGAAGCGAAGCGCTTCCGCCTGATATGGCTGAATGGCTGCAGGCCAATCTCGGCGCGTCCGCACCGCAGGCGTCGGTGATCGACGTGCCCTATTTCTACCGGCGCGGCGGCGACAGCTACCGTTTCGGCTACGCCTGGGTCAACCAGCCGGGCTGAGCGAAATCAGGATTTCAGCTCCTTCCAGGCCAAATCCAGCGCCAGTTTCGTGATCCTCGCTATCTCATTCACTGTGCTCGGAGGCGCTGAGCCATTAGCTCGTTGGCCATATCCAGCATGCTCGAATATTGTAAAAGTATTGTATTTGTCATACACTAAGAGCAGGGAGTAAATTTACATGGCACGGGCAAAAACCTTTTCCCTTGGCGATACCTATGACGGGATTCTATCGGATCTTGTCCGCAATGGCCGGTTCGGCACCGAAACCGAGGCCGTGCGGGCAGGCATCCGTATGCTCGCCGACCACGAGCTGAAAATGCAGGTGCTGCGTAAGGATATTCAGGCGGCGGATGCTGAGATCGAAGCCGGCCTCGGCAAGGAATACGCTACCGGCGCGGAGTTCCTCAAAGACGTCATGAACGAAAGCTAAGGCCATCAAACCGAAACGCCTGATTATCGCTCCATCCGCCATTGAGGATCTGCGGAATATTCGACGCTATATCGCCGAGAGCAGCCCCCACTACGCGCATGAGTTTCTGGCCGACCTGACCGCGAAGATCGCCTGGATCGCCGAAGTGGACTTCACCGGATCTCCACGCGACCACATTGCGGAAGGCCTGCGCGGCCTGCCCTACCGGAACCGCTGCATCTACTACCGCTCCTATCACGACCGCATCGTTGTCCTACGTGTCAAGCATGGCGCCGAGGATATCAAGTCGCAGGATTTCGAGCTTTAGGCCCAGCTAGCTGGGCTGAGCGCAATCAGGATTTCAGTTCCTTCCAGGCCAAATCGAGCGCCAGCCTGGTGATCCTCGCCATCTCGTCCACCTCGGCGTGGCTGATGACGAGCGGCGGCGAGGCGAGCATGCGGTCGCCGGTGGCGCGCAGCACGAGACCGTTCGCCAGCGCGTGGTTGCGCACCAGCGCACCGACCTGATCGGGCTTGGCATAACGAGCGCGCGTGCTCTTCTCGGCGGCAAGCTGCAGTCCGCCCATCAGGCCGATGCTGGCGGCTTCGCCGACCAGATCATGGTCTGCGAGCTCTGCCCAGGCCCTGCCGAAATAGGGGCCGATATCGTCGCGCACGCGCTCGACCAGTCTTTCCTCTTCGATGATGCGCAGGTTTTCGAGGGCTGCGGCAGCGCAGACCGGGTGGCCGGAATAGGTGAAACCGTGGTTGAAGTCGCCGACATCGTTGATCAGCACATCGGCGATGCGGTCGCTGACGAGTACGCCGCCGATCGGCAGGTAGCCGGAGGAAAGCCCCTTGGCGATCGGCGCCAGATCGGGCTCGACGCCGAAATACTGGTGGCCGAACCAGGCGCCCAGACGGCCGAAACCGCAGATTACCTCGTCGGTCACCAGCAGGATATTGCGCGCCTTGCAGATGCGGTCGATCTCCGGCCAGTAGGTCTCGGGCGGGATGATGACGCCGGCAGCCCCCTGCACGGGTTCGGCGACGAAGGCGGCGACATTCTCCTCGCCGAGTTCGTCGATCTTCGCTTCGAGCTCGCGGGCAACCTTGAGACCGAATTCGGCGGGTGAGAGATCGCCGCCCTCGCCGTACCAATAGGGCTGGCCGATATGGACGATTCCAGGGATCGGCAGATCGCCCTGCTCATGCATGTATTTCATGCCGCCGAGGCTGGCGCCGGCGACGGTCGAACCGTGATAGCCGTTCCTTCTCGATATGACGATCTTCTTCGACGGCTTGCCGATGGCGCTCCAGTAGACGCGGGCCATGCGGAACCAGGTGTCGTTCGCCTCCGAGCCGGAGCCGGTGAAGAAGATATGGTTGAACCGTTCCCCGGCATGGGAGGTGACCTTCTGCGCCAGCAGCGTCGCAGACGTCGAGGTCGTGCCGAAGAAGGTGTTGTAGTAGGGCAGCTCGTTCATCTGCCTGGTGGCGGCATCGGCAATCTCGCGGCGGCCATAGCCAATATTGACGCACCAGAGGCCGGCGAAACCATCGAGATATTTCCTGCCGTGATTGTCGAAGATGTAGACGCCCTCGCCGCGCTGGATGATACGCGCGCCCTCGGCATTCAGCTTCTTCATGTCGGCGAACGGATGCAGGTGGTGCGCAGCGTCGATCGCGGCGAGGTTCGAAGGTGGGTAAGTATCGGGCATGGTGGTAAAGACCCTCGCGGATTGAAAGGCTGATGTCGATGAGATAGGAGCTTGGCCTTGTCCCGGAGGATTTTCAAGGTCATGGCAAGCGACAGGATGGACGGCAAGGCCGACGGCGGCGATCCGCGCTTCGAGATCCTGATCGTCGGCATGAACGGCGACCTGCGCGGCAAACAGCTTCCACCCGGCGCCGAAGCCAAGGTCTGGGCCGGGGACATCCGCCTGCCGACCTCGACGCAATCGCTCGACATCTGGGGTGACGACAATGACGATATCACCGGCCTGTCACTGACGATCGGCGATCCTGACGGCAAGGTCGTCCCCGACCGGCGCAGCTTGGCGCCGATGCCTTGGGCGCCCGAGGGCTCGATGCAGGTGCTCGCCACCATGCACGAATTCGACGGCAGCCCGAGCTTCATGGATCCGCGCGCCATCCTCGCTTCGGTGCTGGAGCGCTATGCGGCGCGCGGGCTGACGCCCGTCGTCGCCACCGAGCTGGAATTTTACGTGATGTCGGGAGACTGGCGCGAAACCGGACGCCCCTGCCCGCCCGAAAGCCTCACCTTTCGCGGCGAACCGAACGGTTTTCAGCTCTACGACATGAGCGTCGTCGACGCGCTCGACGGCTATTTGCAGACGCTGAGGGCCTATGCGAGAGCGCAGGACCTGCCGGCGGATGCGACGACAGCGGAATTCGGTCCGGGCCAGTTCGAGGTCAACCTGCTGCACCGCGCGGACGCGCTGGCAGCCGCCGACGATTGCCTCTATCTCAAGCGCATCGCCGAACAGGCGGCGCGCCGGCACGGGCTGAAATCGACCTGCATGGCCAAACCCTATTCCGAACATGCCGGCTCCGGCCTGCATGTGCATGCGAGTATCATCGACGGACAAGGCCGCAACATCCTCGATGCCAAGGGCGGCGAGCCGAAGATGCTCAAATCGGCGATAGCAGGCCTGCTCGACTCCATGCGCGCGGCGCAGCTGATCTTCGCCCCCTTCGCCAATTCCTACCGCCGCTTCCAGCCGGGCTCGTTTGCGCCTGTCGATCTGACCTGGGGAAGCGGCCATCGCGGCACGGCGATCCGCATCCCCGACAAGGATGGGCCGGCCGCACGCATCGAGCACCGCGTCGCCGGCGCCGACGCCAATCCCTATCTGCTGCTGGCAGCGATCCTCGGCGGCATGCTCACCGGTCTCGACGGCGACCTCGACCCCGGTGAGGAGACGACGCCATCGCACACACCTGCGAATACGGCGCGACTGACGCATGATTTCCTCAGCGCCGTCGAGACCTTCCGCACCTCGCCGTTCATCGCCGATATCTTCGGCGCGCGCTATCAGGCGCTCTATGGCGACACCAAGCGCAAGGAAGCGCTTGCGCATCTGCGCACCGTTTCGGATTTCGACTACCGCACCTATCTGCCGCGGCTCTGAAATTACGCGGCGGCCGACTTACGCAGCGGGCTCGCGGCGTTCGTCCGCATTCACCTGGGCGGCGAGACCCTGCTTGACGAGAACCTTCAATTCGCCCGGATGCAGCCGGATCGAGACGTCGCGTTCGAGCGGCAGCAACTCGCCGTCCATGACGCAATTGGCCTTGGAGCGCAGTTTCGGGAAATGCAGGTGCACTTCGGCCGGGTGCATCACCATGACATCGGCATTCTCGCGGACCTTGCCGCGCAGCATGTCGATGGCGAGGCGGGCGACACCAAGCGGCTTCAGCGGATTTGCCGTGTAAAAGCCGAGTTCGCCGCTTCTCAAATTATCGGCGTAAAGCAGCGCGTTCTCTCCGAAGGGATTGTTAGAGACTGATATCGCCGACACCCTGCGGCGCTCGCGCATGCCGATCGCCTCGAACTCGACCTCGAATTCCGGCGGGTTGAAGATGACGCCCAAGGCAGCCTTCGTACTCGCCCGGATCTTGCCCAGCCGGGAACGATAGCTGTAGGCGTTGCGGTAACGCACCATGCGGGCATGCAGGCCGGCGGAAAACTGGTGGATGAAGGGCCGGCCGTTGGCGCTGGCGATATCGACATTGTCGACCTCGCCAGAGGCAAGCACATCGAGCGCCTGCCAGATATCGAGCGGCACACGCAGCGAGCGGGCAAAGAGGTTCATCGTGCCGGCCGGCACGACGCCGAGCGCAATGCCGTTTTTCCAGGCAATCGATGCCGCCGCCGAAATCGTGCCGTCACCACCGCCGGCAACGATACCGTCGATATCGTCGCGCTTGGCAGCCCGCTCCATGGCGGGAACGATTTCCTTTCCTGAGAAGACGATGGCGTCAAAATCGTGCCCCGCTTCGCGGAAAGCCGCCTCCGCCCTTTTTTCATAGGCCAGCATGTCGGTGGTCTTGAAGGTCCCGCCGTCGCGATTGAAAAAGCCTACAAGCTTCATAAGAGCTCCCGTCTCTGGCGCGGAAATGCTCCTGCCTTGCCCTGAGATGGTTGCGGTATCGCCGATTTCAAGCGCAGCCTTCTTTCCTCACAAAGGACAGAAGTGCAAAAATTGCAATAGACGTATGCACATAGCAGGACGCTGCACTGCAAAAAATGCACTCGACGGCAGCCGAGAGCTCACGGATAGATGGTCTATCGGAGACATCGTCTCCACCTCCCGCCATTTCCACCGATCGGCTTGCCGCTGCGCCTGCGCCAGGGGCCATTGCCAAGCAGAAACCGCCTCGAGGAGCTCTCGTGAGTGAGATTGCCGCCAATATTTCCATCGATAGCCTGGATGAAGAGCTGCCGTCGGCAATGACCGTGGCGCTGGTCCAGTTGGCGCTCGCCTGCGGCGGCTTCGGCATCGGCACCGGCGAATTCGCAATCATGGGATTGCTGCCCAATGTCGCCGAAACCTTCTCGGTCACCACGCCGCAAGCCGGCTACGTCATCAGCGCCTATGCGCTCGGAGTCGTCGTCGGCGCACCTGTTATTGCCGTGCTCGCTGCGAAGATGGCGCGCCGCACGCTGCTTTTAATGCTGATGCTGATCTTTGCCGCCGGCAATATATCAAGTGCCATGGCGCCGACCTTCGAAAGCTTCACGCTGCTGCGCTTTGTCAGCGGCCTGCCGCATGGCGCTTATTTCGGCGTCGCGGCCCTTGTCGCCGCCTCGATGGTGCCGGTGCATCGCCGCGCCCGTGCCGTCGGCCGCGTCATGCTCGGCCTGACCGTTGCGACACTTCTCGGCACGCCGTTGACGACCTTCTTCGGTCAGTCGCTCGACTGGCAGGTGGCGTTTTTCTCGGTCGGCGTGCTCGGCCTGCTAACGGTGGCGCTGATCTGGTTCTACGTTCCAAAGGACAGGGTTTCCGAGGAGGCGGGCTTCCTGCGCGAACTCGGCGCTTTCCGCCGGCCGCAGGTGTGGCTGACGCTCGGCATCGCCGCCGTCGGTTACGGCGGCATGTTCGCGATGTTCAGCTATATCGCCTCGACAACGACTGAGGTGGCGATGCTGCCGGAGACGGCCGTTCCGATCATGCTGGTCCTCTTCGGTGTCGGCATGAATGCGGGCAATTTCATCGGTTCGTGGCTCGCCGACAAATCGCTGCTCGGCACGATCGGCGGGTCGCTGATCTATAATGTCGTCGTGCTGACCACTTTCTCGCTGACCGCCGCCAATCCCTATATGCTCGGCCTTTGCGTCTTCCTCGTCGGCTGCGGTTTTGCTGCTGGACCGGCGCTGCAGACGCGGCTGATGGATGTCGCCGCCGACGCGCAGACGCTTGCGGCCGCTTCCAACCATTCCGCCTTCAACATCGCCAATGCGATCGGCGCCTGGCTCGGCGGCCTCGTCATCGCCGGGGGTTATGGTTTTGCGGCGACCGGCTATGTCGGTGCAGCACTATCCTTCCTCGGCCTCTTCGTCTTTGCAGCCTCGCTACGCCTTGAGCGCCGCGACCGGAGCGCGCAGGCCGTCTGAGGCCAAGCGCAGCTCGCGGCCTTCCGGGCTGCAGAAGACATAATCGTCACCCCAAGCGGCCAACGCCTGGATGACAGGCTTCAGCGTCATGCCGAGCGGCGTCATTGCATATTCGACCCTCGGCGGCACGACCGGATAGACGGTGCGTGATACCAGGCCGGACTCTTCCAGTTCACGCAGCTGCTTGGTCAGCATGCGCTGGGTCACGGCCGGGAGCTTACGCCGCAATTCGTTGAAGCGCAGGGTTCCCTCCATCAGATGAAAGAGGATCACGCCTTTCCACTTCCCGTCGAGGTAGGTCAGCGTCGCTTCGACCGGGCAGCCAGGGAAATTCTTGACGAGTTTGGCGCGCGGCAATGACATTTTACAGTATCCTTTTGGGTACTACGTACAGAATTTGTGCATTCTTGCGTTGTTAGAACATAATGCGCATCTAGCTTCCGTGCAACGAACACAGGAGTTTCCCATGCGCGCCGTCGCCTATAAAACGCCCCAGCCGATCTCCGCCGAAACCTCGCTGATCGATGTCGAGCTGCCGATGCCGGAGGCCAGGGGCCACGATCTGCTCGTCGAGATCAAAGCCGTTTCGGTCAATCCCGTCGACGTGAAGGTGCGCGCCCATTCCGCGCCGCCCGCAGACGAACTCAAGGTGCTCGGCTGGGATGCCGCCGGCATCGTCAAGGCCATCGGCGCCGATGTCACCCTGTTCAGGCCGGGCGACGAAGTGTTTTACTCCGGCGTCATCAGCCGCCCGGGCAGCAATGCCGAATTCCATCTCGTCGACGAGCGTATCGTCGGCGCCAAACCGAAGAGCCTCGGTTTCGCGGCCGCGGCCGCCCTGCCGCTGACCTCGATCACGGCCTACGAAGCGCTATTCGACCGGCTGAAGGTGCAGGACGCGGTTTCGGGAGCGGGACGCTCCATCCTGATCATCGGCGGCGCCGGCGGCGTCGGCTCGATCGCTATTCAGATCGCCCGGGCATTGACCGATCTGACGGTGATCGCCACGGCGTCGCGGCCGGAAACGCAGGACTGGGTGAAGGAACTCGGCGCGCATCATGTCGTCGACCATTCCAGGCCGATTGCGCCGCAGGTGGCGGCTCTCGGCATCGGCGCGCCGGGATTCATATTCTCGACCACCAATACCGACAGTCATATCGGCGACGTGGTCGAGGCGATTGCGCCGCAGGGCCGCTTCGCGCTGATCGACGATCCGAAGACGCTCGATATCGTACCCTTCAAGCGCAAGGCCGTCTCTGTCCATTGGGAGCTGATGTTCACCCGCCCGCTCTACGGCACGCCCGACATGATCGAGCAGCACAAGCTGCTGAACAAGATTTCCGAGCTCATCGACGGCGGAAAGATCCGCACCACGCTTTCAGAGATCGTCGGGCCGATCAATGCGGCAAATCTCAAGACGGCGCATGCCATGGTCGAAAGCGGCAGGATGAAGGGCAAGACTGTGCTTGCGGGATTCTGAGATCGCAGCCAGCAGGCCCGGTGTTTCCCGCAAGGTCGTATAAACCACACCCACCTGGAATGCCGCATCGCAGGGTGCGACATTCTGGCGTTAAGCATTTACCCCGCTTGACTTTTTCCGCGTTCGGGACCACCTAGCATTCACGTGGATGACACTCGTCGACCACGGATTTCAACGGAGCCATCATAACGATGCCAAGCGACAGTAGCAGTCGATTGCCTTTGCCGTACGCGACCCTCGTGCGCTGACCGACGCCTGTCGGCTCGCCTGATCGGACGCTACGGCGGATCGACGGAAAGGCGAGCCTCAAATGAATATCAATCGCTTCCCTCTTCGGGCAGGCCATGCCGCCCGTGCCTTCATCAACAACAGCCGCGGCGCAACGATCGCCGAACGCGTCGAAGCGTTGAACGCGCTGAGCGTCCAGGACGCCGGGCGTGTTCTATGCGGCATGCCGCTGGACTATGCGGTCAACATCCTCGACCGGCCGGAGCTTCGCAACGCCCCACAGATCCTTGCGCTGATCAGCGCCGAGGATGCCGCCCGGCTGCTGCACGGCATGTCGAACGACCGCGTCGCCGACGTGCTGCTCGAACTCGACGGCGAGACCCGCGCCCGGCTGTTCTCCAGCCTCGACGAACCGGTGCGCATCGCGATCCAGCACCTGATGGGCTATCCGCCGCGCACGGCCGGCGGCATCATGACGACGGAGTTCGTCAGTGTGCCTGACAGCTGGACCGTCGCCCGCACACTCGACCATGTGCGCCAGGTCGAACGCTCGCGCGAGACCGTCTACGCCATCTATGTGCTGGATGGGGTCAGCCATGCGCTGCTGCATGTGGTGACGCTGCGTCGCCTCATCACCGGCGAGCCGGACGCTTCGATCCTTTCCGTGGCACAGAAGGGCGCGCCGGTTTCGGCCGATCCGCTGATGAAGCAGGAGGATGTCGCCCGGCTGATCCGCAAGCACGACCTGCTTGCCCTGCCCGTCATCGACGAACAGGGGCAAATACTCGGCATCGTCACTGTCGACGACGTGATCGACACGATGATATCAGACACGACGGAAGCGGCCCAGAGGTTCGGCGGCATGGAGGCGCTCGGCCAGCCCTACATGAAGATCAGCTTCGCCGGCATGATCCGCAAGCGCGCCGGCTGGCTCGCTGCGCTCTTCCTCGGCGAGATGCTGACGGCAAGCGCCATGCAGCATTTCGAAGGCGAGCTGGAAAAGGCCGTGGTGCTGACGCTGTTCATCCCGCTGATCATGAGCTCGGGCGGCAATTCCGGTTCGCAGGCGACCTCGCTGATCATCCGGGCGCTGGCGCTCGGCGAGCTGAAGCTCTCGGACTGGTGGAAGGTGCTTTTGCGCGAACTGCCGACCGGCGTCGTGCTCGGCGCGATCCTCGGCCTCGTCGGCTTCATCCGCATCGTCTTCTGGCAGTCGGCCGGGCTTTACGATTACGGCCCGCACTGGCAGATGGTCGCCGTTACGGTGTTTGCCGCCCTGATCGGGATCGTCACCTTCGGTTCGATCTGCGGTTCGATGCTGCCCTTCGTGCTGCAGAAGCTCCGGCTCGATCCGGCCAGCGCCTCGGCCCCCTTCGTCGCCACGCTGGTCGATGTCACCGGGCTCGTCATCTACTTCTCGGTGGCGCTGCTCATCCTCAGCGGGACGCTGCTCTAACCCGCAATAATGCCCGAGGGAAATTATTTTCCCTCGGGCAACTTCAACGGCCCATGCGTCTTGATGCTGCGGATGGCGAAGTTCGAGCGGATGTCGCTGACATTCGGCAGGGTCAGCAGCGTTTCCGTCAGAAGCCGTTCGTAGGCGGCGAGATCCTCCACCACCACTTCGGCGAGGAAATCGGCCGTGCCTGAAATCAGGAAGCAGGAGACGATCTCGGGGATGGCGAGCAGCGCCTTCTGCTGCGCCTCGGAATTTTCGCGGCTGTGCTGGACGACCTTGAATTCGACGAAGACGGTGAGGCCGAGACCGACCTCCTTGCGATCGATATCCGCCGTGTAACCGCGGATGATCCCGGACCGTTCGAGATTGCGGATGCGGCGCAGGCAGGGCGACGGCGAAAGGTTCACCTTCTCGGCGATCTCGACATTGGTGGCCCGCGCATCCTCCTGCAGGCACTTCAGGATAGCGATATCGAATTTATCGAGATTTGGCATTTCCGCGATCCCTGTTGGCATTAATTGGCAGAAGATTGCGCATAGTATGATTCTAGAGCCATAGATAGCAAGGACATGCCTTGGCCTCTGGCGCTAATCTTTTCCTCAACCGGACAGGCTCCGGACGGAGGAAAGGATTAAAACGATGACCACCATTGCATTTACAAACGACAAGTCGCCGTCGCAGATATTGGGTTATGCCGGCGGCACTATTACCGTGCTGATCTGGGCGACATGGTTTCTCGTCACCCGCCACAGCGCCGCAACGCCGCTCGGCTCGATCGACATCGGGCTGATCCGCTTCGGAATTCCGGCGCTGGTGCTTTCGCCTGTCTGGCTGAAGACGGGACTGCTGCCGAAGGGCCTGCCGCTTCACCTGCTGGCGATCATGGTGTCAGGCTCCGGCGCCGTCTTCTTCCTGCTGACCACGCTGGCAATCCATTCGACGCCGGCGGCCTCCTCAGGGATTCTGCTCGGCGGCTCGATGCCGCTTGCCGCGGCGCTGATCGGCATTGCGCTGTTTCGCGAGAGGCCTGACGGCACCCGCATCGCAGGGCTGGTCGCAATCGTTGCCGGCGTGCTGATCCTGCTCACGCGCAGCCTTGCGGACGCCTCGCTGCCATGGACAAGCTTCGTCCTGCTGCCGGCCGGCGCCGTTCTCTGGGCAAGCTATACGCACGCCTTCCGCCGCTCCGGCCTGACCGCCGTGCAGGCGAGCGCCCTGATCGCCGTCTGGTCCTTCCTGATCATGGGCACGCTGGCCCTCATCTTCGGCATCTCGCTGCCACAGGTTCCTCTTCAGGAGATCGGCCTGCAGGTGCTGAGCCAGGGCGTTCTTTCCGGCCTCGTCGCCATGGTGGCCTACGGCACCGCCGTCAGAATACTCGGCGGAACACAGGCTGCCGCCTTCACGGCGCTGACGCCGGTGCTCGCAACCCTCGGCGGCGGCATGCTGCTTGGCGAAGCCATCGGCATGACGGAAATCAGCGCTGCCGTGATCACCAGCATCGGTGTGGCGCTTTCGACGGGTATTGCCGCGCCACGCCGCTGAAATCCAACTCCAACAGCAGATGAAAGCCGCCTGCAGCCATCGCTGCGGCGGCTTTTTCAATGGAGACGGCGCGTCCTTACCGAGCTTCGAACGGCCACGTCAGGCCTGGATGACGACGACCCTGGCGCCGACCTCGACGCGGCTATAGAGGTCGATCACGTCGTGGTTCATCATGCGGACACAGCCGCTCGACATGGCCAGACCAATCGATTGCGGCTGGTTGGTGCCATGAATGCGGAAATGTGTGTCGTCACCACCGCGATAGAGGTACATCGCCCGCGCACCCAGCGGGTTGTTCGGGCCGCCCGGCATGCCGCCGGCAAGCTTGCGATAGCGCTCCTCGCGGCGCTGCATGTTTTCGGTCGGCGTCCAGCTCGGCCACTCGGCCTTGCGGCCGATGTAGGCATTGCCGGCAAAGGCCAGCCCCTCGCGGCCGACACCGACGCCATAACGCATCGCCCTGCCGTCGCCGAGGACGTAATAGGCGCGACGCGCGGGTGTATCGACGATCACGGTGCCGGCAGCATGGGTGGTTTCGTAGGCCACTTCCTGACGGCGGAGCTCCGGCTTGATCTTGTCGATCGGCACCTGCTTCAACGGGAATTTTTCATCCGGAAGTGCGGCATAATTGGTCTGGCTGTTCAAACCGGTCGAAGAACAGCCGGCCACAAAAAGCGGCAGAGCGATCAGAAAGCCGCGGCGGGAGATCGTCATGAATGTGTCCTTAGTGCGTCAACACGATGTCGCAAGCTAAGGAAATTATGGTTAATGAAACGCTAATAGCCTCCGGCAGGAGGCGATCACGAAGGCGTCAGCACCTAAAAATTGTCGGGCGCGAGGACAATCCGCCTCACATATTCGGATAGACCGGCCCCTCGCCGCCCTGCGGTGGCACCCAGTTGATGTTCTGGTTGGGGTCCTTGATGTCGCAGGTCTTGCAGTGCACGCAGTTCTGGGCGTTGATGACGAAGACGTCCTTGCCGTCCTTTTCCACCCATTCATAGACGCCGGCCGGACAGTAACGCGTCGACGGGCCGGCATAGATGTCGTGCTCCGAACTCTTCTGCAGCGTCATGTCCTTGACCTGCAGATGCACCGGCTGGTCTTCCTCGTGATTGGTGTTCGACAGGAACACCGAGGACAGCCGATCGAAGGTCAAGACGCCATCGGGCTTCGGATAGGCGATCGGCTTGTGCTGTGAAGCAGGTTCGAGCGACTGGGCATCGGTCTTGCCATGTTTCAGCGTGCCGAAGACGGAAAAGCCGAACAGCGTGTTGGTCCACATGTCAAAGCCGCCGAGCGCCACGCCAAGCGCGGTGCCGAACTTCGACCAGAGCGGCTTGACGTTGCGGACGCGCCTCAAATCCTTGCCGATGTCGCCCTTGCGCCATTCATTCTCTATCTCGACGATCTCGTCATGGCTGCGGCCTGATACAATCGCGGCGGCGATCTTCTCGGCCGCCAGCATACCCGACAGCACCGCATTGTGGCTGCCCTTGATGCGCGGCACGTTGACCAGACCGGCCGAACAGCCGATCAGCGCCCCGCCGGGGAAGGAAAGCTTCGGCACCGACTGGTAGCCGCCCTCGGTGATGGCACGCGCCCCATAGGACAGCCGCTTGCCGCCCTCGAAGGTGGTACGGATCGCCGGATGCGTCTTGAAGCGCTGGAATTCCTCGAAGGGATAGAGATAGGGGTTCTTGTAATTGAGGTGGACGACGAAGCCGACGGCCACCAGATTGTCTTCCAGGTGATAGAGGAAGGAGCCGCCGCCGGTCTTCATGCCGAGCGGCCAACCGAAGGAGTGCTGCACCAGGCCCGGCCTGTGGTTCTCCGGCTTGACCTGCCAGAGTTCCTTGATGCCGATGCCGAACTTTTGCGGTTCACGGTCTTTCTGCAGATCGAACTTGGCAATCAGCTGCTTGGCGAGCGAGCCGCGCACGCCCTCGCCGATCAGCACATATTTGCCGAGCAGTTCCATGCCGCGGGTATAGTTCGGGCCGGGCTCGCCGTTCTTCTCGATGCCCATGTCGCCGGTGGCGACACCGATGACGGCACCTTCGTCATTGTAGAGCACCTCGGTTGCGGCAAAACCCGGATAGATCTCGACGCCGAGTTCTTCGGCCTTGGTCGCCAGCCAGCGACAGACGAGCCCGAGCGAGACGATGTAGTTGCCGTGATTGTTCATCAGCGGCGGCATCAGCACATTCGGCAGGCGGATCGAGCCGGCCGGGCCGAGCAGCAGGAAGTGATCTGCTGTCACTTCGGTCTTGAAGGGATGATCGCTCTCCTCGCGCCAGCCGGGCA
The DNA here is from genome assembly GCF_002953715.1 of Rhizobium leguminosarum. GTDB lineage: Bacteria > Pseudomonadota > Alphaproteobacteria > Rhizobiales > Rhizobiaceae > Rhizobium > Rhizobium leguminosarum_V. The sequence continues at coordinate 1,091,116 of NZ_CP025012.1, read as the reverse complement.
ACAGTCGGTCGATGCCGATCGGGTCGACCACGGCGCCCGAGAGGATATGGGCGCCAACTTCCGCGCCCTTCTCCAGCACGACGACGGAGAGTTCCGGATTGACCTGCTTCAACCGGATCGCCGCCGCAAGACCGGCAGGACCGGCGCCGACGATCACCACGTCGAATTCCATGCTTTCGCGTTCGGGCAGCTCAGTCGTCTCGGTCATTCACTCGTCTCCGCTTGGCGGCACGCGGCCGTCATCCCCGTCATGGCACTTTCTTGTCAAAACGAGAAAGCATTGTCGAGCCGGGATACGACAGCCAATCTTCCAATTCGCACAATGATGACGCCTCAAGAGGCAGATTTACATAACGTTTACGTCAACGTCAATTATCAAACGCTGCCGAACCGGTCACATTCCCTTTCCTTTTCCGCCGCTTGCGCCTTATACATCGCTCTGACCTATCGGAGGACAATCATGGATCTCGGCATCAAGGGCAAACGGGCACTCGTCCTCGCCTCTTCGCGCGGCCTCGGCCTCGGCATCGCCGTGGCGCTGGCGCGTGAGGGCGCAAACGTGCTGCTCTGCGGGCGCAGCGGCGAACAGCTGGACGCCAATTGCAAGGCGATCAATGGCGAAGGCAAAGGCCGGGCCGACTGGATCTGGGCCGATCTCGGGGACGAACGCTTCGTCGAGATGACGACGACGGCGGTGAAGGAGAAGTTCGGCGGGCTCGATATCCTCGTCAACAATACCGGCGGACCGACACCCGGCACGACGGAGGACATGACGGGCGAAAAGCTCGAAAGCTATTTCCTCTCCATGGTCGCTCGGGTGATCACGCTCACCAATGCGCTGCTGCCCGGCATGAAGGCGCAGGGCTGGGGCCGCATCCTGACCGTTGCCTCATCCGGCGTGATCGAACCTATCGCCAATCTGGCGCTGTCGAATACGCTGCGCCCGGCCCTTGCCGGCTGGAGCAAGACGCTTGCCTCGGAAGTGGCGGGCTTCGGCGTCACGACCAACCTGCTCTTGCCGGGCAGCATCCTGACGGCGCGCCTCGACGTTCTCGACGGAGCTGCAGCAAAGCGGACTGGCAAGAGCCTCGAGGAGATCCGTACCGACAAGGAAGCGCGCATTCCGGTCGGCCGCTATGGCAGGGTCGAGGAATTTGCCGCAACTGCCGCCTTCCTGTGCAGCCAGCCGGCAAGCTACATCACCGGCTCGCTCATCCGTTGCGACGGCGGCGCGGCGCGGTCCGTGTGACCATTCGCTCTCAGCCGACGCGGGTGAGCGCCGCCCATGTCGCCACACTTCGGATCATCTGTTCGACGTTAGCCGGATCGTCCGCAAATTCGGCGAGCTCGGAAAGACGATGGAAACCGGTCAGGATCGCAAGGCGTCGCCGGTCGAGCCTGCGTCCGGTCAGCATTTCATAGGCCGATACGATGCGGGCGGTCAGATCGGGCGAGATGAAATTCGAGTAGATGAATTCCTGGTGCAACGGGCCAAAACCTGAATCGGCGAAATCATAAATGCCGTTCAGCCGCCTTTGCGCATGATCGAAGGCCATGTTCCAGCCATGACCGTCGAAGAAACCGTAGAAGTTGCCATAGGGGTCGGGCGGCAAGGCTTCGAAATCGGAAACGATCACCTGCGCAAAGCTCCGGATGTCAGGCGACAGCAACGGCAAAGCCTTTATTCGTACCGTCTCGGGTGATTGCCATGGCTGGATTGTCCCGGCACCGGCCGACCGCATGCGATCGGCATCGAGCACATGCAGCTCGGCGTAAAAACGGGCGAGATCTTCCGCGAGGTGCTGACGATCGCTTTCGCCAAGCGCATCGTAATCTTCAGCAATGAGATGTTCGCCGTCGAGCTTGGCATGGCTGGAGAAGATCGGCGGCCCGTCGTGAATGCGCATGTCGGGCACTGCCATCGACAGCGACGACCGAACGATATCGAGCAAGGCGGCTTCCTTCACAAGCGCTCTTTCCGCACTTGGATGGCGGGGAAACTTGAAGATCAGCGTGTCATCGACGTCAACGGCAAGCGAATCCCAGCCCTTCGCCGCCAGCTTGAAGACGGAGGCCGTGAGTTCAGGAAACACGCTTGTTATGAGAGCCCGAAATTCGCTGGCGTCCAACTCGGTCATAACGACCTGCCTTCTCTGGTTTTTTCCGTGTTCTTCGCGGGGGGCAAATGACGGCGCACCGGATCGACATCGTCTTGTCGCGAACCGCCTGCCCCTCCGCCGTCAAACGGCCCAGGTTACACTGGGACTATATTAGTATAGTTTGAATATTACGGAATATTCATTACAAAAATTTAAGCCGTTATAACCACTTAGTGATCGCGACCCGGGAATTATGTCTTTTTTGCGCCGCAATATAAGTGGCTCAATCGGGGCATAAAATTCGCAACCTTGCCCCCCCCGCAACCTTGCTCAAAGACCGGTATCGCCCATGAAGAAATTTTGGATCACCATCAGCGTTATCGCAGTTGCCGCCGTCGGCGTCTGGCAATTCGGGAATCTGGTCCCTTATGCGTCCCGCATTCCCTACCTCTCGCAGTTCATCAAGCAGCCGGCCGGCGGCGATGGCGGCGGGCAGCAGGCACAGGCCGATCAGGGGCAGGCCAATCAGGGTCAGGATGGTGGGCAACATCAGGGCGGCGGGCGCAGACGCGGTGGCGGCGGCCCGACCGTCGTCAAAACCGTCGCAGCCGTGAAGACGACGCTGCCGATGGATGTGACGGCGTCCGGCTGGGCCGATGCCGATGACAATACGACCATTGCCGCACAGGAACAGGGCCTGATCGTCAGCATCGATGCGCAGGATGGGGCGACCGTCAAAGCCGGTGACCTGATCGCCAAGCTGGACGACCGGACGGCCAAGGCGACCGTCGACAAGGACAATGCGATGATCGTGCGCGACACGGCAACCCTTTCGGAAGCCGCGACCGCATTGACCCGCGCGCAGGACCTCTTCGATCAGAAGGCCGGCACCCAGCAGAGCCTCGACCAGGCGGTCGCCGCCCGTGATACCGCCGCAGCCACTGTTGACGCCGACAAGGCGTCGCTGGCCTCCGATCAGATCATCCTCGAGCACACCGATATCCGCGCTCCCTTCGACGGTCGGCTCGGCGATATCGCCGTCAGCAAGGGCGCTTTCCTCAGTGCCGGTTCGGCAATCGTCACCATCGCGAAATACGATCCGATCTATGTCAAATTTCACCTTCAGGAACGCTACCTGCGGGAGCTGAAGAGCGCTTTGGCAGCCGGTCCGGTCGAGGTCAGCACCGCTCCCAACTCCACCAAGGGGCAAGTCCGAAAGGGCGAGATCAGCTTCTACGACAACACGGTCGACACGGCCTCGGGCACGATCCTCGCCAAGGCGAAATTCGAGAATGCCTCCGGCGCGCTCTGGCCCGGCCAGTCGGTCAACATCGTCGTGCATTTCAACAATGACGAACAGCAGGTGGTGGTGCCGACGGTTGCCGTCAGTCCCGGCCCGGAGGGGTTCTTCGCCTTCGTCGCCAAGGACGGCAAATCGCATCTGACGGCCGTCACCGTTGCCCGCGCAAATGGCGGCTTCACCGCCATTGAATCGGGTCTTCAGGCAGGCGATCACGTCGTCGTCGAGGGCCAGGGCCAGCTCAGCGACCAGCAGGCGATCAACGAGCAGTTCGATGAAAAGGCGCTTGATGTCGCCTCCGCCGAAGAGCCTCGGCAACAGCAGCCCTCCGAGACGATCGCGGTGGGAGCTCAGCAATGATCCCGAATTTCTGTATCCAGCGCCCCGTCGCGACGACGCTGCTTGCGATCGGCGTCATTCTGGCCGGTCTTGCCGGTTATCAGCTCGTACCCGTCGCAGCCCTGCCGCAGGTCGACTTTCCCACCATCAACGTTTCGGCACAGTTGAGCGGTGCCTCGCCGCAGACGATGGCGACCTCGGTCTCGACGCCGCTGATCAAGCAGTTCGAGACCATTCCCGGGATCACCGAAATCAGCGCCTCCAGTTCGCTCGGCAGCACCAGCATCGTGCTGCAGTTCGACCTCAGTCGTAATATCGATGCGGCCGCAGCCGACGTGCAGGCCGCGATTTCGCATGCCACCCGGCAACTGCCCGACAATCTGACGACGCCGCCGAGTTATCGCAAGACGAACCCGGCCGATGCGCCTGTCATGCTGCTCTCGGTGCAGAGCAACACCATGCCGCGCAGCAAGCTTGACGACATCGCCGAGAACATCATCTCGCCGTCGCTGTCGACGCTTCCCGGCGTTGCCCAGGTCAGCGTCTACGGTGCGCAGACCTATGCCGTGCGCGTCGAGGTCGATCCCAACAAGCTTTTGACCCGCGGCATCGGCATCGACACCGTCAACAAGGCGCTTGCTGCCGCCAACAGCCAGCAGCCTGTGGGAACGCTGCAGAACAATTCGCAGAGCATGACCATCACGGCGAACACGCAGCGCACCAGCGCCGAACAATTCCGTTCGCTCGTGATTGCCAATCCGAACGGCGCGCCGATCCACCTCGGCGATATTGCCGACGTGCAGGACAGCGTCGAGAACCAGTATACCGGCAGCTGGTATGATGGCCAGCGTGGCATTATCCTCGCCATCCAGCGCCAGCCGGACGCCAACACGGTCGATGTCGTCGATGCGATCAACGCCAAGCTGCCGCAGCTTCACGCCGAAATCCCGCCCTCCGTCAACACGGTCGTCATGAATGACGCCGCAAAGCCGATTCGCGATGCCATCTCCGACGTGAAGTTCACGCTGCTCCTGACGATCGGCCTCGTCGTTCTCGTCATCTACCTCTTTACCGGCCATGCGACAGCAACGATCATTCCCGGGCTTGCCGTTCCGCTGTCGCTGATCTCGACCTTCGGCATGATGTATGTGCTCGGCTACAGTATCGACAACATCTCGCTGCTCGGCCTAACGCTCGCGGTGGGGCTCGTGGTGGATGACGCCATCGTCATGCTCGAGAACATTCTGCGCCATGTCGAGGAAGGCATGCCCGTGCGGGAAGCGGCGATCAAGGGTGCGGGCGAAGTCAGCTATACCATCATTTCCATGTCGGTTTCGTTGATCGCGGTCTTCATCCCGATCCTGCTGATGGGCGGCGTTGTCGGCCGCGTGTTCAACGAATTCGGCATGGTGGTTGCGATTGCGATCATCTCCTCGGCAATCGTCTCGCTGACCGTGACGCCGATGCTCGCCTCGCGTCTGTCCAACCACCAGAGCCGCCCGCCGCTCATGATCCGCATCTTCGATGCCGGCTTCGAACGGACGCTGCGCGGCTATGACAGGGCTGTCGGCTGGTGCCTTCGCCACCGCCCCACGATCCTCGGCGTTTTCCTCGCTTCGGTGGCACTGACGATCTATTTCTTCATGACGCTGCCGACAAGCTTCTTCCCGCAGGAGGATATCGGCCGCCTGACGATCAGCACGCAGGCCCGGCAGGACATTTCCTATTCCGCAATGGCGGCGCTGCAGCAGCAGGCGGCAGCCGTCGTCAAGGCGAACCCGGCGGTCAACCATGTGATGTCGACGATCGGCGGCAACCCCAACAAGCCGCAGAACAACGGCTCTATGTTCGTCGAACTCAAGGACAAGAAGCAGCGTGCGCCGCTTGACCAGACTCTGCGCGAACTGCGCACGGCGATCAACAAGATCCCCGGCTTGCAGGCCTTCGTGACGCCGAACCAGAGCCTGCGCTTCGGCGGCCGCCAGACGGCCAGCCAATATCAGCTGGTGGTGCAGGCGCTGAGTGCTGATCAGACGAACCTGTGGGCCGGCAAGATCCAGGCGGCGATGCGCAAGGATCGGCTGTTCACCGACGTGACCTCGGACGCCCAGAACAACGCTCTGCAGGCCAATATCGTCATCGATACAGAGCGGGCAGCCGCCTACGGGATCGACAATGATACGCTGCGCACGACGCTGCAGGAATCCTTCAGCGGATATGCAGCGGCGGAAATCCAGTCGACCGGCGACAGCTACGACGTCATCGTCGAATATGACACCAGCAAGCCCTGGGACGACCAGAAGCTCTCGGAGATCCGTGTCGCCTCGGCCAATGGCAGCCTGGTGCCGCTTTCAAACTTCGCGCATGTCGAGCGCACGGTCGGCCCGGTGACAATCAACCAGACCGGCCAGCTCGTCTCGACCACCGTTTCCTTCAACCTGCCGGAAGGCGTCTCGCTCAGCGACGCGACGGCGGCAATCGACCAGATCAAGACGGAAATGAGCATGCCGGCCGACGTCTTCACCTCCTATGGCGGTACAGCTGAGATTTTCGAGCAGTCTCAGGGCAATACGCCATACCTCATCCTGGCGGCGGTGCTGACCATCTATGTCGTGCTCGGCGTGCTCTACGAGAGCTTCATCCACCCGCTCACCATTCTGTCCGGCCTGCCGGCCGCGGCCTTCGGTGCGCTGCTGGCGCTTGATATCATGGGTTTCGACCTGTCGATCATCGCCCTTATCGGCCTGCTGATGCTGATCGGCATCGTCAAGAAGAACGCGATCATGATGATCGACGTGGCGGTGGAGACCATGCGCACGACCGGCGAAAAGGCGACGGTGGCGATCCACGAGGCCTGCGTGCGACGCTTCCGGCCGATCATGATGACGACCTTCTGCGCCCTGCTCGGCGCCTTGCCGATCGCGCTCGGCACCGGCGCAAGTTCGGAACTGCGCCAGCCGCTCGGCATCGCCGTCGTCGGCGGCCTGATCGTCTCGCAGATGCTGACGCTCTTCATCACCCCGGTCATCTTCGTCGAGATGGACCGCTTCGGAAACTTCCTCGGCCGCCTGATCGGCCACAAGAAGGTCGAGGAGCCGCAGCTGGAAGAGGCAAGGGCGATGGCCGCCGAGTGATGACGGCCCTCTGAATTCGGCATTGCCGGTTGACCCTTGCGGCGCACTTCTTCTTCTAACCGGGAGAAGAAGTGCGCCCGCGATCACATCAACTTCCGCTCCTCTTGAATGTATCACGCCCCTGTGGCATCACCCGCCCTCCTGATTCCGGGGCGTGCTTACGCCCTTTCGCGGAGCGATGCTCCGTCTCCAACAACAATCGGCATGAAGAGGTGCGGGCATGGCTCAGGCGCTGGGTTTCGACTTCGGCACGACGAATACGGTTCTCGCCATGGCGGATGGCGGAGCGACACGCTCGATGGCGTTCACGAGCACGGAAGGTACGGCCGACAGCATGCGCACGGCGCTTTCCTTCATGAAGGATGCCCAGCTCGGAGCGTCAGCACTGAAGGTGGAGGCCGGCCATGCGGCGATCCGCCAATTCATCGACAATCCCGGCGAATGTCGCTTCCTGCAGTCGATCAAGACCTTTGCGGCGAGCGCGCTGTTCCAGGGCACGCTGATCTTCGCCAAGCGGCATAATTTCGAAGATCTGATGGAGGTCTTCGTGCGCCGCCTGCGCAACTATGCCGGCGACCACTGGCCTTCCGATGTCAGCCGTATCGTCACCGGCCGGCCGGTACATTTCGCCGGTGCCAGCCCCGATCCGGCGCTGGCGACCGAACGCTACAATGAGGCGCTGTCGCGCTTCGGCTTTCCCGAAATCCACTATGTCTATGAGCCGGTCGCCGCCGCCTTCTACTTCGCGCAGAACCTGAAGCAGGATGCCACCGTGCTGGTTGCCGATTTCGGCGGCGGCACGACCGACTATTCGCTGATCCGCTTCGAGACCGTTGCCGGCAAGCTGACGGCAACGCCGATCGGCCATTCCGGTGTCGGTGTCGCCGGCGATCACTTCGACTACAGGATGATCGACAACATCGTCGCGCCGCTGATCGGCAAAGGCAGCCATTTCAAGAGCTTCGACAAGATTCTCGAAGTGCCGTCCAACTACTATTCCAGCTTCGGCCGCTGGAACCAGCTGTCGATCTTCAAGACCACGCGTGAATTCGAGGATCTGAAGAAGCTGGTGCGCACCAGCCTGGAACCGGAAAAGCTCGAAATCTTCATCGACCTCATCGACCATGACGAGGGCTACCCGCTCTATCAGGCTGTGTCGGCGACGAAGATGGCGCTCTCGGCCTCGGAGGAGGCGCCTTTCGATTTCGCGCCGCTTGGTCGCGGTGGACATCGCAGCATCAAACGGAGCGATTTCGAAGGCTGGATCGCCGATGATCTCGCCCGCATCGAAGGCGCGCTCGACGACGTGCTCGACAAGACCGAGACGAAGCCTGCGGAGATCGACAAGGTGTTCCTGACCGGCGGCACCTCCTTCGTGCCGGCGGTGCGCCGCATCTTCACCGAACGCTTCGAGCGCGACCGGATCGAAAGCGGCGGCGAGCTGTTGTCGATCGCCCATGGCCTGGCGCTGATCGGCGAACGCGACGACATTGCGCAATGGACTGTGCAATAGCACAGGCAAGGGCGGGCAATCTGCCGCCCGCCCTTTCAATGCCGCTGTCACTCCGCTAAGCTTGCCCGCATGATCTCCGCCAACGACCTCTCCCCCGCCGAGCTTGCAGCGCTTCTGCATTTCCATGCGGATGCCGGCGTGGAATGGCTCTTGGAGGAAGAGGCGATCGACCGCTTCGCCGAGTTCGAGGCGATGAAGGCCGCCCGCCGCCCGGCGACACAGGCGCAGCAGCAACGTCCCGTCGCTGGGGAACGCCCTGCCCCAAGCCAGGCACCGCCGCGTCCGAATACAGCGGCGCGCCCAGCGCCTGCCGAACGCGCAGCGTCCGGTCCACAACCGGCAATCCCGGACGGCGAGGCCGTGCAACAGGCGCGCTTCGTCGCCGAAACCGCGCAATCGCTCAGTGAGCTCAAGACCGCGATCGAAGCCTTCAACGGCTGCAACCTCAAGCACAGTGCCCGCTCGACTATCTTTGCCAGCGGCGATGCCGAAAGCGGGATCATGGTGATCGGCTCGGCGCCGAGCGCCGAAGACGATCGCGAAGGTTTGCCCTTCTCGGGAAAATCCGGCCAGCTGTTCGACAAGATGCTGACGGCGATCGGGCTGACGCGCTCAGCCATTCTTTTGACGCAGGTCATCCCCTGGCGGCCACCTGGCAATCGTGCGCCCTCGGCAGCGGAAATGGACATCTGCCGACCCTTCATCGAGCGGCAGATCGCGCTTGCCGAACCCAAGGCGATCCTGCTGCTCGGCAATTTTTCGGCGCGCTTCTTCTTCGGCGAAAACGATACGATTCACGGCCTTCGCGGCCGTTGGAAGGAGATTGCCGTTGCCGACTGTGTCATTCCTGCCATAGCCAGCCTGCATCCGCAGGATCTGTTAACCGCACCTGTAAACAAGCGGCTGGCCTGGAATGACCTACTGGCTTTTCAGGCGAAGCTTAAGTCCCTCTCTTTGCTTAGAAATTAGACAAAGTTGAATAATTTATGAATCAATCTATGCGTTTTTCGCATGGCTGCATCCCGCCGTGATGCATTGCGGAATCTATGCTGCATCGCAATATCAGCTGTGTCTTGGGAGGAATCACAGGAACCAAGGCCATGAACAAGCGTTTTCGTCCTATCCATAGCGGGTTTGAAACCCTTCGCCTCGCCGGCGACCAGGTTCGTTCCACTCAAGGCTACAGCCGTTTCGGCTTTGCCACGAACGAACAGATGATTGCCCGCGGCACCGGCATCAACAGCCGTACGGCGCGCCCGAACGCCATTTTTTCGGACTTCCAGCAATATTGAGCGGCGGGCGCTTCGCCTGCGCCTTTGAGTAGAGTAACTCCAAAATGTCGACGATCCTGATATCGCTTCTGCGCAACATCGAAACCTTCGAGCATATCCGGGTTGCCGTCTGTGCCGCGCGGGAATATGAGCGCGAGCTTTCGGTCAAGCCAGCCGATGCCGGCACGCGCAATGGCGTAGGTACAGCGGCGATCGTTCTCTGATCAAATAGCCATCTCCTCGATCTGGGCCTTCGCCCATTCGAAGGCTTCGTCCACATAGGCGAACTTGACCGCCTGCCAGGCGCAATATTCCTCGACGAAATCCCGCGATATCCAAAGGTGCGTCTTGCGCGGCTCGTCCTGCCAGCCGACGCAGCCGCGTTGCGCCGCTTTTGCCAGCAGCCGCTGCAGATGGGTACGCGACATCATGAAATCGGCGGCGAGCGCGCGGGTTTCGACACGGCCGACGGACAGCCTGTCCGGCTCGCTGCTTTCCATATCCATCCGGGCGATGAAGTTGTCGACGACGAGGCCGCCGGCTTCCGTCCAGAGGAACAGCGCCACCTGCTCCGGCGGTTCGCGCCAGGCGGCATCTTCGAGGCAATGGCGGGCAATGCGCGGCTGAATGAGCCGCATCAGCGATGGATTTGCCTGGAAAAAGGCTGCCCTTTCACCGCCGTCAAGCAGGTCGAGCGCGCCGAGATTGGAGCGAATCCAGGCAAACATCCCCTGATGGCTGACATCAGCCGGTTCGAAATGACGTGGCCGCCGCCGCTCGTCGCCCGGCGTGTGGGTTATGAAGCGGTAGGTATAGAGTTCCTCGATGAAGGCGAGCACGGTGTTGCGGCTCGCCACCTTGTGCGCGGTGATGCGCCCGGTCAGCCGCACGGCGGTGAAACCCGACGTCGGGTCGCGCGGATCATATTCCAGGTGGAGAGCATAGGCAGTCTGGGTCAGAAGCCAGCGTTGATGCGAGGCAAGCAGTCGCGCCAGCCGCGGACCGGCGTCGAACATGCCGCGCATCTGCCCAGCTAAAAAGCGAATGCTCATCAGAAAGGAAGAGTTCCCCACCAATTGCTCCGCTGTGAATGCCATTATGCTTTTCTCCACCTCCGCTCGCCGGCCGGCGTTCGGAGCAACGACACCCAGAGCTCCTCCGGCATCAGCGGCCATTCAGACATGCACAGCTTGGAATAAATGATACTCTCTCATGTTCAACAACCATATTCCTCAGGTCCGCGATATCCCAAGAATTCGCCATTCTTTTCACTCTTTGAGAGCAAGTCTCAGGCCGCCGCAATCCCTGCGTTAAAACCTTGATAAATATGCGCTTGCAGGCGTCACGCTTGCGGCGTCGTGGCCTTGCGCGCCTCTCTCTGCTCGATGCCCAGCTGATGCTCGCGAAAGATGATGAAGATGCCGGCGGCGATGACGATGGCGGTGCCAATCAGCATGGAAACGCTCGGCACATCACCGAAGACAAAATAGGCGACGATGCCGCCAAGCAGGATCGAGGTATATTCGAACGGCGCGATGGTGGAGACGTCGGCATGGCGGTAACTTTCCGTCAGCAGGATCTGCGCGACGCCGCCGCAAAAACCGGCGGCGATCAGAGAGAGCGCCGACGGCCATGGCAGGATGAGCCAGCCGAAGGGAAGCGAAGCCAGCGAGAAGACCGAGGCGGTGATCGAGAAATACAGCACGATCGTCGCCGTCTTCTCCTCCTCGACGAGGCGGCGCACCTGGATCATCGCCATGCCGCCGAGAACGGCCGAGAGCAGCACGCAGAGCGCGCCGACGGCCTGCTCCGCCTCCATGCCGCCTGCGCGAAACAGCGTCAGTTTCGGCCAGGACACGATGGCAACGCCGACGATGCCGATCAGGACGGCGCTCCAGCGATAGATACGCACGGTCTCACCGAGAAAAACGGCAGCGAAGATGACGGCGACGAGCGGCAACGCGTAGCCGAGCGCGATCGCCTCCGGCAGCGGCAGATGCAGCAGGCCGTAGAAACCGAAAGCCATCGACAAGATGCCGATCGTGCCGCGCTTCAGGTGACCGATTGGATTGGCCGTGTAGAAGGCGGCGCGCAACTGCCTGTTATAGGCCAGATAGGCCATGATCGGGAAAAGCGCGAAGAACGACCTGCAGAAGGTGACCTGACCTGGCGGGATGTCTGAGCCGGCCAGCTTGATGAAGGTCTGCATGGCCAGGAAGACCACGACCGACGAGACTTTCAGCGCAATGCCTCTCATCGGGTTTCTGAGAACCGAGTGCATGATCCTGGCTCTTAATACTGCTCAAGCGGAACGGGGGGACGCGTTCGACTCGGGAACGCAGCGGGTGACGTCTTGCATCGTAGCGAAAGAAAAAACTGATTGGCGAAAAAACCGCAAGCACCATGAGAGAATCACAAAAACGCCGTCAGCGGCAGGCTCAACCGTGGTGCTTATGCGCCACCGCTCTGAAATTTCTCGTTTTGAGCCATTCACCCCGAAAATGTTCATCTCACGGGGCTAGCCGTTAACCAATTGAAAACCATAGGCAAGCATCGTTTTTTATCGCTGATCTCGAAATTTTCTTCACCACATAAACAATTGCCCGCTCCTTCCAGGATCCATTTGATGAAGCCGCTTAGCGCCGAAACCATTGCCCAGTCGCAGAATGCGACACCGCGGTCCATGCGCGTCGTCACCGACGGCATCAGCACCGACCTCGAGCGCTTCAGCGCCGACAACACCCATATCGTCAAGCAGATCAAGCTGCTGGCGATCAATGCGCTAATCGAGGCAGCCAGAGCCGGCGAGACCGGAAAGGGCTTCGCCGTCGTTGCCAACGAGGTGCAGCGGCTGGCGCAGATCGCAACCGACATTACCGGCAGGTTCGAGAGCAACGTGCTTGGCCGCATTGGCCTTAGCCGCGCCATGGCGGATTCGCTGGTCGAGGAGATGGAGGGCGTTCGCCTGACCGATCTGGCGCAGACACTGGTGCAGCTCATCGTCCGCAACCTTTTCGAACGCACGGCCGATGTGCGCTGGTGGGCGACGGACCCGGCACTCTGGCAGGCGCTGCAGGAACCGGGCCGGGAAACCGTCGCCTTTGCGGCGGAGCGTCTCGGCGCCATCAACCGCTTCTACACCGTCTATCTCGATCTCGTCATGACCGATCCCTCGGGAAAGGTGATCGCATCCGCCAATCCCAAGTTCCAGCGTAAGATCGCCGGCACGAGCCTTGCCGGCGATCCGTGGTTCCGCGCGGCGTCGGCCTGCTCTTCCGGCGACGCTTATATCGTCGATGACGTCAAAGCGAGCCCGCTGCACGACAACAGGCACGCGCTCGTCTATGCCACAGGCATCCGCGAAGAGGGCAAGCTCGACGGCCGGCTGGTCGGCACGCTCGGCGTCTATTTCGACTGGCAGAACCAGGGCCAGGCGATCGTCGAGAAAGAGGCCAACCTGCCGCCGCAGCTGGCGGAAAGAACAACGGTCATGCTGCTCGACGGCAAGAGCCGGGTCATCGCCACCACCAATCCGACCTTGCTGTTTTCCCATTTCGCGCTCGCCAACCCGTCCGGCCAGGCGAAAGGCAGCTACTACGACAATAACGGTTCGATCGTCGCCTTCGCGCGCACCCTCGGTTACGAGGATTACGATGGGCTCGGCTGGTACGGTGTCGTCGTGCAGCAGACGGAAAGCGACGCGACGATCAAGGCTGCGCTCAATCTGAAGTAGCACACCTCTCCCCGCGGCCGTGGTTATCCGTTGCCAATAAGATATTTTGCCCGCGAACTTGGCGTTCGCGGGCAATTTGCTTTAAGTTTAGTTCAGACTTTAATGTAATCATGCCCGGCAAAATTTATGGCAGAGTGCGCCCGCCTCTGTATTCCGCGGTTGTCCAATAACGGTCTTCAGGAAACACCATGCGAACAGATACCGGCCAGGTCATTCATCTGGCAGATTACCGTCCCACCGACTTCGTGCTGGAACGCGTGGACCTCACTTTCGAACTCGACCCGACGGAGACAAAGGTCGAGGCGCGCCTCATCTTTCATCGTCGCCCGGGCGCCGATCCGACAGCGCCGATCGTTCTCGACGGCGACGAACTGACGTTGTCGGGGCTGCTGTTCGACCAGGTGGAGCTGGACCCTTCGCGTTACGACGCAACACCGGAAAGCCTGACGGTGCGCGACCTGCCGGAGAGAGCGCCCTTCGAACTGACGATCACCACCATCATCAACCCTGAGGCCAATACCAAGCTGATGGGCCTTTACCGCACCGGCGGCATCTACTGCACGCAGTGCGAGGCGGAGGGGTTCCGCCGCATCACCTATTTCCCCGACCGGCCCGACGTGCTTGCGCCGTTTACGGTCAACATCATTGCCGACAAGGACGCCAACCCGCTGCTTTTGTCGAACGGCAACTTCCTCGGCGGCGCCGGCTACGGCCCCGGCAAACATTTCGCCGCCTGGTTCGATCCGCATCCGAAGCCGAGCTACCTCTTCGCGCTCGTCGCCGGCGATCTTGGCGTCGTCGAAGACACGTTCACGACCGTGTCCGGCCGCGAGGTGGTGCTGAAGATCTATGTCGAGCACGGCAAGGAGCCGCGCGCAGCCTATGCGATGGACGCGCTGAAACGCTCGATGAAGTGGGACGAAGAGAGGTTCGGTCGCGAATACGATCTCGACATCTTCATGATCGTCGCCGTCTCCGACTTCAACATGGGCGCGATGGAGAACAAGGGCCTCAACGTCTTCAACGACAAATACGTCCTTGCCGATCCCGAGATCGCGACCGATGCCGACTATGCCAATATCGAGGCGATCATCGCGCATGAATATTTCCACAACTGGACCGGCAACCGCATCACCTGCCGCGACTGGTTCCAGCTGTGCCTCAAGGAAGGCCTGACGGTCTATCGTGACCACGAATTCTCGTCCGACCAGCGCTCGCGCGCCGTCAAGCGCATCGCCGAAGTGCGCCATCTGAAATCGGAGCAGTTCCCGGAAGATGGCGGCCCGCTCGCTCATCCGGTGCGGCCGACGAAATATCGCGAGATCAATAATTTCTACACGACGACCGTCTACGAAAAGGGCAGCGAAGTTACGCGCATGATCGCGACGCTGCTCGGCAAGGACGGCTTCAAGAAGGGCATGGACCTCTATTTCGATCGCCACGACGGCCAGGCCGTGACGATCGAGGATTTCGTCAAATGCTTCGAGGATGCAAGCGGCCGCGACCTCACGCAATTCTCGCTCTGGTACCACCAGGCCGGCACACCGCTCGTCACCGCATCGGGCAGCTATGATGCGGCGGCCGGCAGCTTCACCCTGTCGCTCGAACAGATGATCCCGGCAACGCCCGGCCAGCCGAGCAAGGAGCCGATGCATATTCCGCTCAGCCTCGCGCTGTTTGGCGAAAACGGCGGCAAGATCGAACCGACTTCGGTCGACGGCGCGGAATATACCGGCGAGGTGCTGCATCTCACAGGCCGCACGCAGACGGCAGTGTTCCATGGCATTGGCTCGCGGCCGGTCGTTTCGATCAACCGCAGCTTTTCGGCGCCGATCAACCTGCATTTCGATCAGAGCCCGGCCGATCTCGCCCGTCTCGCCCGCCACGAGACCGATCATTTCGCCCGCTGGCAGGCGCTGACCGATCTGGCACTGCCGAACCTCCTGAAAGCGGCGCGCGACGCCCGCGAGGGCAAGCCTGTTGTCAGCGAGGCGACCTTCGTCGAGACACTGATCGCGGCGGCCGCCGACGAGAGCCTCGAGCCTGCCTTCCGCGCCCAGGCGCTGGCTCTGCCGAGCGAATCCGATATCGCCCGCGAACTCGGCGGCAACAACGATCCCGATGCCATCCATGCCGGCCGGCAGGCGGTCCTGAAACAGATCGCCGATGCCGGAAAGGACGTCTTTGCCGGCCTTTACGCAGCGATGACGACGTCAGGCGATTTCAGCCCGGATGCGAAGAGCGCCGGCCTGCGCGCGTTGCGCAATACCGCCCTCACCTATCTCTCGCATGCCGAACAGACGCCGGCGCGCGCCAAGGCCGCCTTCGATACGGCCAACAACATGACCGATCTCAGCCATGCGCTGACGATCCTCGCCCATCGTTTCCCCGACAGCGCCGAGACGCTCGAGGCGCTCGCCACCTTCCGTGGCCGCTTCGCGGAAAATGCGCTCGTCATCGACAAATGGTTCGCGATCCAGGCCGGCATTCCGGGGGCAAAAACCCTGGGCCGGGTCCGCGGCCTGATGGATGATCCGCTCTTCAAGCGGACCAATCCCAACCGGATGCGGGCGCTGGTCGGCACCTTCGCCTTTGCCAATCCGACCGGATTCGGCCGCGCCGACGGCGAAGGCTATCGTTTCCTCGCCGAGCAGATTCTCGATATCGACGAGCGCAACCCGCAGCTTGCCGCCCGTATCCTCACCTCGATGCGCTCCTGGCGCTCGCTGGAACCGACGCGTGCCGATCACGCCCGCTCGGCCCTCATCGAGATCGAGCGGGCTGCCGCTCTTTCGACCGACGTGCGCGATATCGTCGAGCGCACGCTTAAAGGGTGATTTGCTTCGACCGGCCGTCCCGAAAAATTCGGCGGCCGGTCGCCCAGCACATCGAATCACCTGGAAAAACCCGAAATTATAAATAGTTAACGGATTTTTACCTTTGCCTCTGGACAAGGCGAATCACCCATGATTCTCTAGGTCAGGTTCGAGCGAGCGGCGCGCGAATCACACGAGGGACAAGGCGAAGAGATGATGGACGTGCGGCGGGCAACCGTGGCCGGAGGACGGCTGCGTGTCGATTTTGACGGGCTGAAAGCCTGGCGCGACAGCCTTTCCGGTCATGCGACATCGGAACCACTTCTCCGTTATCTGCCGAAGGCCGAGCTGGTCTTGAAGCGCGCCATTCCGGCGCTGATCGTCGCCTTCCTCTTCGTCGTCGCCGCCTCGCACTTCTTCGGCATGACGAGCGAATACGGGCGTCTGGAGGCCTCGGCGCGCCATGCCACCGCACTTTCGGCGGCGACCGCCTCTGCCGTGTTTGCCGATGCGGACGACATTTTCGACAGCGGCGATATGACCGAGGCGCAGGCCCGCCTCGCCAAATTCCTGCCGCAGGACCGGCTGGACAGCGGCGCCTTCGTGCTGCTCGTGCAGGCAAGCGGCAAGGTTTTTGCCGCGACCACCGCCGGGCTTTCGCATGTGGGCAGCAATGTCGGTGATTTCTTCCCCGAAGTCTCGGCGATCCGGCGCTTCGGCGATCGCGCCGGCGTCATCGAAACGACGATCGGCGGCGTGCCGTATTATGCCGAGATCACGCTGATGGGCAATGCCGGCGGTTATATCGTCGCCGCTACCTCGCTCGACGAGATCGGCCGGCTCTGGCGCGAGGAGCTGGCGCTCAACGTCACGCTGTTTGCCGGCATCTCCTCGATCCTGCTCGTCATCCTCTATGCCTACTACACGCAGGTGAAGCGCGCCCGCGATGCCGACGACATCTTCCTGGAATCGAACCTGCGCGTCGAGACGGCGCTGTCGCGCGGCCGCTGCGGCCTCTGGGACTTCGATTTCGAGAACCGCGAATTCTTCTGGTCGCGCTCGATGTACGACATGCTCGGCCTGCCGGGTTCCGACAAGACGATGGGCTTCGGCGACGCCGCCCGGCTGATGCATCCCGATGACGGCGGGCTCTACGAGATCGCGCGCGCCATCGGCAAGGGCGCTTCCGGCCAGGTCGATCAGATCTTCCGCATGCGCCATGCCGGCGGTCACTATGTCTGGATGCGGGCCCGCGCCCAGGTGATCCGCAGCAACTCCGGCCGCATACACCTGATCGGCATCGCCATGGACGTGACCGAACAGCATCGGCTCGCCCAGCGCTACGCAGAAGCCGACCAGCGCCTGGCTGACGCCATCGAATGCACCTCGGAAGCGTTCGTGCTCTGGGACAAGAACGATCGCCTCGTCATGTGCAACACGCATTTCCAGCAGGCCTATGGCCTGCCGGACAGCGTGCTTGTGCCCGGCACCGAGCGCTCGGCCGTCAATGCCGCCGCCGCCCGTCCTGTCATCGAGCGGCGGATTTCCGATGCCGACGGCTCCGGCTATTCGCGGACGACAGAGGTACAGCTTGCCGACGAGCGCTGGCTGCAGATCAACGAACGGCGCACCCGCGACGGCGGCAGGGTCTCGGTCGGAACCGACATCACGCTGATGAAACGCCATCAGGAACGGCTGCGCGAATCCGAACGCCGGCTGATGGCGACGATCGGCGATCTTTCCGCCTCGCGCCAGACGCTGGAGAGCCAGAAAGCCGAACTCTCGACGGCCAACGCCAACTATCAGGCGGAGAAGGAACGCGCCGAAGCCGCCAACAAGGCGAAATCGGAATTCCTCGCCAACATGTCGCATGAACTGCGCACGCCGCTCAACGCCATCCTCGGCTTCTCGGAAATCCTGCAGAACCAGATGTTCGGGCCGCTCGGCTCGCTGAAATACGACGAATATGCCCGCGATATCCATGACAGCGGCAAACATCTGCTCAACGTCATCAACGACATTCTCGACATGTCGAAGATCGAGGCCGGCCACGTCAGACTGCATTGCGAGCACATCGATCTTGTGCCTCTGATCGAGGAAAGCCTGCGTTTCACCGCCATTCCGGCGGCTGAAAAGAACATTGTCATCGAACAGCGCATCTGCTCCGGCTTGACGCTGACGGCCGACCGCCGGGCGATGAAACAGGTGCTGCTCAACCTGCTCTCCAATGCGGTGAAGTTCACCAACAGCGGCGGCCGCATCGCGGTGCGCACCCGCCGCGTCGACGGCTTCGTCGTCGTCACCATCGCCGATACCGGCATCGGCATTCCACGCTCGGCGCTTGCGAAGATCGGCCAGCCCTTCGAACAGGTGCAGAACCAGTATGCCAAGAGCAAAGGCGGCTCCGGCCTCGGCCTCGCCATTTCCCGCTCGCTGACCTCACTGCATGGCGGTCGCATGAAGATCCGCTCACGCGAGGCCGTGGGTACGGTGATCTCGCTGCGGATTCCGGACGACGTCTAGCAATTGGCCTTTCAGATCGTTCATCGACTTTCCGAGCGATCCTGGGACTGCTTTCGCCCCTGCCTTTCCTTTATCTGCCGAATCTCGGCGAGCTGGCCTTTGAGTACGACCAAGGCGTCTTGTTCCTCTTGAGAAAGGTTCTCCAACGGAACATGTTTCAGCAGTACCTCAAGCGCATCGCCAATGCGGCCGATCTGCCGACCATAGCTCCCCACCTCGTCCAGAATCGTTTGTTCCGTTTCGGGCGCCGGCGTCGATCCAAGATCAATGTTGACGAAGCCGATCTGTGATCCCTGCTGATAAAATGTCCACGGATTGATGGCCTGCCAGAGTCTTTCAGGCGCCAGTGCAAAATTGAAGGTTTTCATTTTCCATTCCCCGCGATTGAAACGGCAAGATAGGAGAAGTCGGTCAGTCAGGCGATTGCTGCGCGGACAATCTTTGCATATTTCCGGGCGACATCCGTCAGGCCTTCACGATGTTCAGGAATATCTTCCTGACCGCTTTTGCCAGCCGTTTCACCTCTCCCTCCAGCGTCTTGATATCAGGGCAATCGCCGGCGCGGTAGACGAGTTCAATGAGGCCTGATGGCGCGTCCTTAGGATCGAACAGGCCGTCAATGCAGAGGCGGATCAGCTGCGAAAGACCGGTATAGAGCGCAAAGGCCTCAAGGCAGGTATCGAGATCTGCCGGCGCCATCAGCCGGTCGCCAAGGGCCCTCAAGGCCTCGCCAGTGCTAAGCCCGTTCACGGGCGTGCCGACACCTTTGGACGGAGCGATCAGCGCCAGGTACTGGGCAATGAATTCGAGATCGATGACGCCGCCGGGGATCTGCTTCAGGTCCCAGGGACCGGCCGGCGGCTTTTCCTTGTCGATCAGTTCGCGCATCTCGGCGACGTCATGCCCCACCTTGGCGATATCACGATCGGCCGACAGCACCTCCCGGACGATCAGTTCCGCTTCGGCGATCAGGCTCTCATTGCCGCAGATCAGCCGGGCGCGGCTGAGCGCCATATGCTCCCAGGTCCATGCCTCTTCGCGCTGATACTTGCCGAAGGCATTGATACGGGTGGCGACCGGCCCCTTGTTGCCGGATGGGCGCAGCCGCATGTCGACCTCATAGAGCACACCTTCGGCGGTCGGCGCCGACAAGGCGGCCATCAGCCTCTGGGTGATGCGGGTGAAGTAACGGGTCGCGTCGAGCGGCTTCGCCCCATCGGATTCGGAGGCCGTGTCGTCATAGTCATAGAGCAGAATCAGATCGATGTCGGAACCGGCCGTCAGCTCGAAACTGCCGAGCTTGCCCATGCCGGCGACCGCGATGCGCCCGCCGGGATAGTCGCCGTGCGCGGCCCGCATCTCGCTCACCACGGCATCGAGGGCCGCCGCAATGACGAGGTCGGCGAGATGGGTGAAGGCGCGCGCCGCCATCTGGCCGTTGATCGCGCCGGTGAGCAGGCGGATGCCGATCAGGAAGCGCTGCTCGGCGGCAAAGATGCGCAGCCGGTCGAGCACCTCTTCATAGTGGCGGGCCTGGGCAAGCGAGCCCTTCAGCCGCTCGCCGAGATAATCACGGGTCGGCAGCTCGGCCATCAGGCCGGGATCGAGCATGCCATCGAAGACATGCGGCTTGGCGGCGATCACCTCGGCAAGCCGGGGTGCTGAGGACATGATATTGACGATCAGCGACAGCAGCGCCGGGTTGCTGCCGAGCAGCGAGAAGAGCTGGATGCCGGAGGGAAGACCGGAGATGAAGCTGTCGAAGCGCAGCAGCGCCTCGTCGGCGCGCTTGCTTTCGCCGAAGACCCGCAGGAGCTCCGGCGCCAGCTCCGTCAGCCTTTCACGCGCCTCGACCGATTGCGTCGCCCGGTAGCGGCCGTAGTGCCAGGTGCGGATGATACGGGAAATGTCGGACGGTCTCGTAAAACCGAGTTTCTTCAGCGTCTCCAGCGTATCCGGGTCGTCGCCCTGGCCGGTGAAGACGAGGTTTCCCGTCTCGGTCGAAAGCTTGCTCTCCTGCTCGAAGAGGTGGGCATAACGCCGCTCGACCGTCTTCAGCACGCCGACCAGCCGTTCGGAGAAGCTCGGCGTGTCGGAAAAGCCCATCATGAAGGCGATGCGCTTTAGGTCGGCATCCGTCTCCGGCAGCAGGTGGGTCTGCTCGTCGCGCACCATCTGGATGCGATGCTCGACATCGCGCAGGAACCAGTAAGCTTCCGTCAGTTCGTCACGGGTTTCCGCGTCGATCCATTTCGCCTTGGTGAGTTCACCGAGCGTCTCCTCGGTCGCCCGGCCACGCAATGCCGGCATGCGGCCGCCGGCGATCAGCTGCTGCGTCTGGACGAAGAATTCGATCTCGCGAATGCCACCGCGGCCGAGCTTGACGTTATGGCCCTTGACCGCAATCGCACCGTGGCCCTTATGCGCGTGGATCTGCCGCTTGATCGAATGGATATCGGCAATCGCCGCGTAGTCGAGATATTTGCGGAAGACGAAAGGGGCGAGCCCGCGCAGGAAATCGCCGCCCGCAGCAAGGTCGCCGGCAACGGCGCGCGCCTTGATGAAGGCCGCCCGCTCCCAGTTCTGCCCCCTGCCCTCGTAATAGATCATCGCCGCATCGACCGGGATCGCCAGCGGTGTCGAGCCGGGATCGGGGCGGAGTCTGAGATCGGTGCGGAAGACGTAGCCGTCCGCTGTCCGCTCCTGCAGGATGCGCACCAGCCGCCGCATCATCCTCGGGAAGACCTCGATCGCGTCATCGGGGTCAGGCACGATGCCCGCCTGTTCGTCGAAGACGACGACGAGGTCGATATCGGAGGAATAGTTGAGTTCCGATGCGCCGAGTTTGCCCATGCCGAGCACGATCAGCCCGGAGCCGTCGCTCGGTGCTGCCAGATCCCGCAGCCGCAGCTTTCCACCCTCATGCGCTGCCAGCAGAAGATGGTCGATCGCGGCGGCAACCGAAGCTTCGGCAAGCTCGCTCAGCCAGGCCGTCGTCGCCCGGCCGTCGAAGATGCGCGCGAGATCGGCGAGTGCGACGAGGAAGGCGACCTTGCGCTTGATGATGCGCAGCCTGCTCATCACCACGGATTCCGCCGGTGCCGCCCCCTCGCCGTCCCGTTGCCAGCAGCGCCGCGCCTCGGCGACCAGCGCCTCGATCTGCGGCTCCAGCGGTTCGGTGATGGCGCCGGCGAGGATGGCGGGATCGAGATTGACGATTTCGCGCAGATAAGGCGACAGCGTCAGCACGGCCGCGATGAAATCGCGAAGCGGGCTCTCCGTCTTCAGCATCGCAGCCACCGACGGCTGGTGTCTGCCGGCCTCCTGCAAGTCGGCCAATGCCAGCTTCAATTCCGTCTGGTTCAGCGGACGCAGCAGCCCTTCGGCGACATCCTTCAGGCCATGCGTCGATTTCGTCAGCATGCACTCTCCCTGCTTTAGCGCCTAGGGAAACGACCACGCAGAATCGCGGGAACGCCTCCCTGACCGGCATTAAACTAGGGTCTTGGCGGAAAACCGCCAATACGCGATTCAGCCGATCATCGGCAGCGGGCCATCAGGCAGCCTTGGCCGGGAAGATCATGCTGACGGTCAATCCGCGCTGTTCGGGCTTATCAGGATCGGTATCGGAGAGCTCTAGCCGGCCATTGTGCAGCTCCATCACCGCCTCCACCAGCGAAAGCCCGAGCCCCGTGCCGGGCTTCGAACGGCTTTCATCGAGGCGGACGAAGCGCTTGACCACATCGTCGCGCCTGTCGGCCGGAACGCCCGGCCCATGATCGGCGACCGAAAGGCAGATGCCATCCGGGCGGCGGGCGAGTTTAAGCGACACCGTGCCCGCTCCTTCCGTATCGGAGGAATATTTGATGGCATTGTCGAGCAGATTGAAGATTGCCTGGCCGATCAGCTCGCGATTGCCCTGCACCTCGACATCGGGCTCGATGCTGAAGCTGAGGCCGAGCCCGGCCTCCTCCGCCGCCGGCTCGTAAAGCTCGGCGCTATCGGAGACGATGGCCGAAAGCTCCACCAGCGACATCTCGGCCGCGACCGATCCGGCCTCGACGCGGGAGATCATCAACAGCGCATTGAAGGTGCGGATCAGCTGGTCCGATTCGGAAATGATACCTTCGAGCGCGCTGCGCCGCGCCTCGCCATCGGCGATATCGAGCGCATCTGCCGCCTTGTTGCGCAGCCGCGTCAACGGCGTCTTGAGATCGTGGGCGATGTTGTCGGAGACCTGCCGCAGGCCCTCGTTCAGCTTCTCGATGCGCTCCAGCATGGTGTTCAATGACATCGACAAGCGGTCGAATTCATCGCCGGATCCGCCCACCGGCAGGCGCTGCGACAGGTCGCCGGCCATGATCTTCTTGCTGGCATCCGACATGCGGTCGATGCGTTTCAGCGCGTTGCGGCCAATGGCGAACCAGATGATGATGGCACCCAGCCCCATGATCGCCAAGGCTATCATCAGCGCCTGGCGCACCAGCAGACGGAAACGCTCGGGGTCGCCGAGGTCGCGGCCGATCAATATTCTCAGGCCGTTGTCGAGCACGAAGATATTGGCGATCGCCCTATGACGGCGCTCGACGCCACTGTCGGTATAACGCTGATAGATGAAGGGCGCAGAGGTCCAGCCGATCTCCTCAAAGACACCCGGCTGCACCGAGGCGACATTGCCGGCGAGAATATCGCCCGAGGGACCAGCGATGATGTAGAGATTGGCGCCCGGCTGGCGGGCACGCCGCTCCATCGTGCGCAGCAAAAGGTTCATGCCGCCGGTGTCAAAGGCGCGCTGCACCTGCTCCACCTCCTGCCTGACGGCGTCGCGGATCTGGCCGGTCAGCAGCCGTTCCGACATCGCCGTCACATAGAAGACGAGCGTCGCGGCGCAGATGGCGAAAAGCAGGATGTAGAGGGCCGAAAGGCGGACTGCGGTGGACTTGAAGAGAACCTTGAAACGGCTCATCCCTCATCCTTGATCATGTACCCCGCGCCGCGAATGGTCTTCAGGAGCGGCTGGCTGTAGTCCTTCTCGATCTTCGAGCGCAGGCGCGAGACATGGACGTCGATGACGTTGGTCTGCGGGTCGAAGTGATAGTCCCAGACGTTTTCGAGCAGCATGGTGCGGGTCACCACCTGGCCGGCATTCTTCATCAGATATTCGAGCAGGCGGAATTCGCGCGGCTGCAGCGGAATCTCCTTGCCGCTGCGGCGCACCTCGTGGGAGAGCCGGTCGAGTTCGAGGTCGCCGACGCGATAGACAACGTCCTGATCCGGCGTGCCCTTGCGGCGGCCGAGCACCTCGACGCGCGCCAGCAACTCGCTGAAGGCATAGGGCTTCGGCAGGTAATCGTCGCCGCCGGCACGAAGACCGGTCACGCGGTCATCGACCTGGCCCAGCGCGGAGAGGATGAGGACCGGCGTATGGATGGCCTTGCGGCGCAACTCACTAATGACGGAGAGCCCGTCGCGGCGCGGCAGCATGCGGTCGATGACGATGACGTCATAGGTATTTTCCGACCCCATGAACAGGCCGCTCTCGCCGTCGCTGGCGTGATCGGCGACGATGCCCGCCTCGCGAAAGGCTTTCGTGAGGTAGACCGCGGCTTCGAGATCATCTTCGATGATGAGAATCTTCATGCGGCCGACATTACCCACCGGCTGCGTTTCGGCAAGGCTCAAAGCATCTTCCTGCGGGGCGGCGCTCATCGCGATCATCCTTCAAAGGTCAGAAGAATCGAGCCGCGCGGACTTTCGTCCGCACGGCTCCCGTTGTCTTGAGGATCAGCCCTGGCCGTTGATCGGAAGCGCGACGAAACGGCTTCCTTCATTGGACTGGATCTGGAACAGCGCGCGGGTGCGGCCGTCCTTCTTGGCCTGGTTCAGCACCTTGACGACCTCGTCGGGGCTGGAGACCTCCTGGTTGTTGACCGAAGTGATCTTTTCGCCTTCCTTGATGCCCTTGTCGGCAGCGTCGGAGTCCGGATCGATGGCGGTGATCGCCAGGCCCTTGCCGTCATCGGAAGGACCGACCGTCAGGCCGAGATCGGCAAGCGCCTTCTCGGAAGCCGGTGCCTCAGGCTGCTGCGGCTGGCTGTTGTCATCGGCGGACGCATCCTTCTGGTCGACCGGCAGCGTGCCGAGTTCGACGGTGAGCGGCTGGGCCTTGCCGGCACGCCAGACCGAAAGCTCGACCTTGCTGCCCGGCTGCATCGCGCCGATGCGGCGGCTGAGGTCACGGGCATCCTTGATCGTCTCACCGTTCAGCGCAGTGACGACGTCGCCGGCCTTCATGCCGGCCTTGTCACCCGGCGATCCAGCCTGCGGGGCAACGACCAGGGCGCCGCTCGGCTCGGAAAGGCCGATGGATTCGGCGATGTCCTTGGTTACCGGCTGGATCTGGACACCCAGCCAGCCGCGCGAGACCTGGCCGTCCTTCATCAGATCGGCGACGACATCCTTGGCGGTCGAGGCGGGAATGGCGAAGGCGATGCCGACGCTGCCGCCCGACGGCGAGAAGATCGCAGTGTTGATGCCGACGACCTCACCGCTGAGGTTGAAGGTCGGACCGCCGGAGTTGCCGCGGTTCACGGCGGCATCCACCTGCAGATAATCGTCATAAGGACCGGAACCGATATCGCGGCCGCGAGCCGAGACGATGCCGGCTGTGACCGTGCCGCCGAGGCCGAAGGGATTGCCGACGGCAACGACCCAGTCGCCGACGCGGACATTGTTGTCGTCGGCCCAGTTGACGTAGGTGAACTTCTTGCCCTTGCCGTCGACCTTCAGCACGGCGAGATCGGTGCGCGGATCCTTGCCGATCAGCTTGGCATCGAGTTCGGTGCCGTCCTTCATGACGGCGACGAAGGCCTGACCATCGGAAACGACGTGATTGTTGGTGACGATGTAGCCGTCCTCAGAGATGAAGAAGCCGGAGCCCTGGGCGACGGGGCGGAGGCGACCCTTGCCGCCCGGACCATTCGGGCCACCATTCGGTCCGTTCTGGCCGAAGCGCCGCTGATGGCCCTGCTGATCATTCGGATCCTGGCCGAACTGCTTGAAGAACCGCTTCAGCGGATGATCGTCGGGAAGGTCGTCGAAGCCGCGGCCGTTGAAATCGAAGGAGAAGCCGTCATTGTTGTTGTCGGAGACGGGGTTGACGCGATTTTCGACCCGGACGGAAACGACAGCCGGTGAAACGGCGTCGACGACATTGGCGAAGCTCGGAACGGCGGGCGCCTGAACTTTGACAGCTTCAGCATAAGACCGGGTGATTTCGAGCGGAACGCCGGTTGCGAGCACAGCGGCTGCGATACCGGCGACGGTAGAAGCCTTGAGCACAGTGGCGAGGGACGGACGTCCGTTGAAATTCTTGAGCATTGGAGCACCTTCTCTTGTTCTTAGTTCTCAGAGCCGGCGATGCCGGATCAGTCGATGAGTAAAGAAATAGGACGCCGCACCTTACTGCGAACTGTCCGGCCAATGAAAAGTTGGTAATGTTTGCAATGTTTGGCAAACGGCCGAACGCATATGGCCTTCACCCGCAGCGGCTCCGGCTCAGGTATACTGCGCTGCACGCGCTCCTTTGCGGAAGCGGCTTTCAATTCCCGGAGACTTCGGTCTGCTAATATTTATGCCTTCAGGCCGGCTCACCTTCAGAGGTACGGTTCGCGAACCGTTCTGAGACAGTCCTTACCACCGTCGCAAAGTTGAGTTTTTCAGCGGTTTGTCGGTTCCTGTGCTTTGGTCGACAGCTGCCTCAACACATCTACGAAGTCATCGAAGCGCTCCTTTCCAACCTCTTCGGACCATTGCTCATGCAACTGCCGAAGACATGCGAAAATGGCCGCGACGACTTCATGTCCCCGTGGCGTCAGATAGACCAGTCGGCGATCACTGCCGTCGGCTGCGCGCCGCTCGACATAGCCCAGCTCTTCAAGCTGGCTGAGCAGATAGTTCACAGCCTGCCGCGACATCCGCTTCTGACGCGCGAGCTCTGACGGTCTCATGCCATCCGGCAACGGAAACGAAAACACGGCAAAATGCGCCTCCTGGAAGTCGGCAAAGCCCGCCTCGTGAATGGCTTGCAGCATGCGTTCGCGCACATGCTGCCAGACAATGCGCAGCAGCGCGCCGAAGAACGGCGGACCGGGCAACGCGTCTGGAATTGAATCCGGGGGCAATGGGATTGACATATGTGTAAAGCCACTTTACGTTTTGATGTAAAGTTACTTTACATTGTGGAGGCCTTAGATGGAAGCGGTACGAAACGATATTGTGCGGATCGGGCAACTCGAACTGCGTTTTCTCATCAGTGAGATCGGCGCGACGGTATTCGAATTCACAGTGCCATCTCGGGCGCGCGTTCCCGCTCCGCACAGTCATCGGGATGCTGACGAATTCCTCTACGGCCTTGAAGGCGCGCTCACCGTCATCGTCGACGGGCAAACGCGCGAGATTCGCGCCGGCGACGCCATATTCATTCCGCGAGGCGCGGTGCACCATCACGAGAACCTGCATGATAGCACAGCCAAGGTCCTGGCGACCATCACGCCGGGTACAATCGGACGGCGTTATTTCGAGGAAATTGCCGAGGTGGTGAACGTGCCCGGCAAACCGGACCTCGGTAAGGCCAATGAGATCATGCTCCGCCATGGACTGGTCCCGGTCTGATCAGCTCACCTAGAGCATTTCCGTTTTTCTCAGAATCAAGGAAACGCTCTATCGCTTTGTTTTTACGCAATTCCGGACGCAAAACCGCTGCGCACTTTCGCTGGAATTGCTCTAAGCCTCGTAATTTTCCAGTTGATTGCGCATCACCCGCCGCGGCGCACACATCGCGCTGGAGAGTTGCCGGCTGGCCGGTTATTTTTTCAGAAGCTCGCTCAGCCGCGCCTGCTCGTCTGCCGTCAGCTTGCTGCCGGTCGGTTTGCCCGCCCTCTTGCGCGCAAAGACCAGCAGCGACAGCCCGCCGGCGAGCACCAGCAGCACCGGTGCGCCCCAGAGCAGCACCGTCTTCACGCTGACACGCGGCTTCAAAAGCACGAACTCGCCGTAGCGCGAGACGATATAGTTCAGCACCGCCTCGTCGCTGTCGCCATCGGTGATGCGCTCGCGCACCAGCAGGCGCAAGTCCTTGGCCAGATCGGCGTTGGAATCGTCGATCGACTGGTTCTGGCAGACCATGCAGCGCAGTTCCGCCGAAAGCGCGCGGGCCCGCGCCTCGAGCGCCGGATCGGCCAGTACCTCATCCGGATTGACGGCGAAGGCGGGGGCCGCCATCAGCAGCAAAGCAAAAGCCAGGAGCAGACGCCGCATCATTCCGCCGGCTCCATTGCGGGAGCTGCCGGCCTTGTCGGCTTCGCCTTGCGGCGCGGGGCGCCGACACGCAGGCGCCGGTCGCTGAGCGAGACGAGGCCGCCGAAGGCCATGAACACCGCTCCGCCCCAGATGCAGAGAATGAACGGCTTCCACCAGATGCGCACGACGATGCCGCCGTCCTTGGTGGCGTCACCCAGGGAGACATAGAGCTGGCTAAGCCCGAAGGTCAGGATGCCGGCCTCGGTCGTCGGCATCTGCCGGGCGGTATAGAGGCGCTTGGCCGACCAGGTATCGGCAACCGCGACGCCGCCACGCCGGATGGTGAAGTGGCCGCGCTCCTCGGTGTAGTTCGGCCCGGTCCCCGGCTGCATGCCGTCGAAATGCAGGCTGTAACCGCCGGCCTCGGTCACCTCACCCGGCTTCATCTCGATGACATGCTCGCTCTGGAAGGTCGTCACCGCGACGATGCCGAGCACGGTGACGCCGAGCCCGGCATGGGCGAGCGCCGTGCCGAAGGCCGAACGCGGCAAGCCGGAAAGCCGGCGCCAGGCAAGACGGCCCGCGACCTTGCCGATGCCGGCGCGGTACCAGAGATCGGCGACGGCGCCGAGGACCAGGAACAACCCGGCGGCGAGGCCGAGCACTGACAGCACCGGCCCGCCATGTTCGATGTAGAAGAAGACCACCGCGGCAAGGAAGGCGAGGCCTGCCACGACATAGAGCCGCTGCAGGGCACCCAGCAGATCGCCGCGCTTCCAGGCCAGCATCGGTCCGAACGGCACGATGACGATCAGCGGCGCCATCAGCAGGCCGAAGGTCAGGTTGAAGAAGGGCGGCCCGACGGAAATCTTGTCGCCGGTCAGCGTTTCCAAGAGCAGCGGATAGAGCGTGCCGGTCAGCACCGTGCCGCAGGCGACCGTCAGGATCAGATTGTTGACGACGAGCGCGCCCTCGCGCGAGATCGGCGCAAACAGCCCGCCTGCCGCGAGCTTCGGCGCGCGGAAGGCAAACAGCGACAGCGCCCCGCCGATGAAGATCAGCAGGATGCAGAGAATGAAGACGCCGCGGGAGGGGTCGCTGGCAAAGGCATGCACCGAGGTCAGCACGCCGGAGCGCACCAGGAAGGTGCCCATCAGCGACAGCGAGAAGGTGAGGATGGCCAGCAGCACCGTCCAGATCTTCAGCGCCTCGCGCTTTTCCATGACAAGCGCCGAATGCAGCAGGGCGGTGCCGGCGAGCCACGGCATGAAGGAGGCGTTTTCCACCGGGTCCCAGAACCACCAGCCGCCCCAGCCGAGCTCGTAATAGGCCCAGTAGGAGCCCATGGCGATGCCAAGCGTCAGAAAGGTCCAGGCGGCAAGCGTCCAGGGCCGCACCCAGCGTGCCCAGGCGGCGTCGATGCGCCCTTCCAGCAGGGCCGCAACCGCAAAGGAGAAGCAGACGGAGAAGCCGACATAGCCGAGATAAAGCAGCGGCGGATGGATCGCGAGACCGACATCCTGAAGCACCGGGTTGAGATCGCGGCCCTCGGCCGGTGCCGGATCGAGCCGCAGGAAGGGATTGGAGGTCAGCAGAATGAACAGTGTGAAGGCCACCGAAATCCACGCCTGCACGGCAAGCACATTGGCCTTCAGCGTCTCCGGCAGATTGCGGCCGAAGACGGCGACCAGCGCGCTGAACAGCGTCAGGATCAGCAGCCAGAGCATCATCGACCCTTCGTGATTGCCCCAGACGCCGGAATATTTGTAGAGTAGCGGCACCAGCGAATGCGAATTCTCCCAGACGTTCTCGACCGAGAAATCCGAGACGACATGGGCATAGGTCAGCACGGCGAAGGAGAAGGCCACCAGCGCAAACATCGCCAGCGAGCCGATTGTCGCCACATCCATCATCGCCCGGTCGTGACGACGGGCTCCGATCACCGGCACGATAGAAAGGATGAGCGCCGTGGCGAGCGCCAGCACCAGCGCGTAATGGCCGATCTCGATGATCATGGCGTCGCCTTCACTTCCTGGCCCTGGGCTTCCTGGCCTTGGCCTTCCTTCCACAGCCCCTGGGATTTGAGCCTGTCGGCCACATCCTTCGGCATATAGGTCTCGTCATGCTTGGCAAGCACGGTGTCGGCGACGAAGACGTTCGTTCCAGCGGCAAACATGCCTTCGGTGACGACGCCCTGCCCCTCGCGGAAGAGATCTGGAAGGATGCCGGTATATTTGACCTTCACGGCATTGGTGCTGCCGTCGGTGACGGCAAATTCCACCGTCGAGCCGGTGCCGCGCACGACACTGCCCTCGCCGACCAGGCCGCCGAGCCGGATGCGGGTTTCCGGCGCCACTGGCGTCTTGGCGAGATCGGCCGGCATGTAGAAATAGGCAACCGACTGGCTGAAGGCGAACATCACCAGCAGCACGGCGGCGAGGATGAAGCCCATGCCGCCTGCAATCACCGCCAGGCGCTTCTGCTTGCGCGTCATTGCGTCGCTTCCTCCGTGGCTATGCCGAGTTCCCTGGCAAGCGCCAGCAATTGCCTGCCCTCTTCGCCAGGCGGCGGAAAGGCCGCAAGCCCGCGTTTCAGGGCGCCGGCGGCGCGATCCTTGTCGTTCAATACGGCGTAAGAGCGGACGAGCCGCATCCATCCCTCGAAATTGTTCGGATCCTCGCTGAGCTTGGCATCGAGGCTCTCGACCATGCCGCGGATCATCTGCTGCCGGTCGTCGGCGCTCATAGTCTCGGCCGCCGCCACATCTTGCTGCGTGGGATTTCCGGGGGCCGCCGAACCGGCGCCCGGAGCAGCCGAACCGGCGCCCGGAGCAGCCGAACCGGCGCCCGGAGCAGCCGAACCGGCGCCCGGGGTAGTCGGATTGGCACCTGCCGGCGCGCCGCCGTTCATGGCGATATGCTGGTTGACCAGCGGCAGCCAGGGCGCATCTGATGGCGATTGTTTCGCCAGCGCCTCGAAGGCCTGGCGCGCCTCATCGGGCCGTCCCGCCTGCTCCATGCTGAGGGCGATGTAGAAGCGGGCGCGCGGATTGTCAGGCTCCAGCGTCAGCGACTGTTCCAGCACTTGCCGCGCCACCTCGGTCACCACGCCGTCGGAGGCCGCCATCAGCGTCTCGGCAAGGCCATCGAGCCGAACGGGGCTCGGGCCGAGAAGCCGGATGGCATTGCGGTAGGCCACTTGCGCGTCGTTGACGCGCATCGTGCGGAAATAGATCGGCGCCAGCACATCCCAGCCCTTGCCGTCATCGGGGTTCACCGCCAGGTGCCGTTCCGCCTTGGTGATCAGCACCGCCACGTCGTTGCTAGGATTTTCCAGCCGCGCTTCCAGCGGCTGCGAGGGCAGGTCCGGCCTGCCCGTCGTCAAATAAAGACAGAGCCCGAGAACTGGCAGGAGCAGGAGGACGAAGGCCTCGGTGAAACGGTGATGCCGTGCGGGTTTCGGCGTCTCAGCCGGCTCGTCGGCCGAGACGGCGATCAGCCGCCGGCCGATTTCCGCCCTGGCGTAATCAGCCTCCTCCGGGGTAATCAGCCCGCCATCGAGATCGCGGTCGAGTTCGCGCAACTGGTCGCGATAGACCGCCGCCTCGCCCGCACGGATATTTTCCGCCGCCTTCGCTCCGCGCAGAAGGGGGTAGAGCAGGATGACGGCGAGGGCTGCCGTCAAAGCGGCAACGAGAATCCAGAACAGCATGTCGCCCAAATACGTGAAGCGCGCCTTCATTCCAACTGCCAAAGCCGGAATGACGAAGATTTGAGGCTAGCGCATAACCCCGAGAATCGGAATCGATTTTCGGAAAGGATTATGCGCCATTTAAAGTGATAGAGCGTCCTTAGCGCGTCCTGTCGGACGCGCGGCGCTCTATTGGCCGCAATTCAGAGCGGCGACCAGCTGCCGTCGTCGTTGCGGCAGGCAGCGCCGCGCGCCACCGTGTCCTTGCCGTCGACGGTCAGCGTATGGGTATATTGCCGGCAGTTCTGCGAGCCGACCTGATAGGGTGCGGCCGCGACGACCTTGCCGGTGACGTCCTTGCCGGTCCAGAGCACCGGCTGGCCGACGGCCGCCCCTTCCAGTGCCCGATATTCCGCCTCGAGCGCCCGCTGCTTGTCGCTGTCGGTCAAGCTCACGCCGCTGCGGCCGACAATGCCGCCCTGCAGCGCGGTGATGAAGGCGGCCGATGCCGAGGGCTTGCTCGAAAAAATACCGCGCGAAGCGGCACTCTTCGTCGTCGTGCAGCCGGACAGCGCGACGGCAACGAGAAGAGCGGAAACGATCATGCCTTGCGAGCGTAAAGTCATTGCGTCGAACCACGATCAGGGGTCAATTTCAGCCGATCGAAGTGCAGCGTCCCCGTGTCAGCATTAAGGCAAAGCATGCTATACATTTGCCAGTATCTTTGTGACATCAAGCAGTTGCTCATGCAACATCCTTTGTGACGCCAGGCAGGATAAGCTTCGCCTTCAGCCCGCCCCATTCACCGCGGGAAAGCTCGAGCCGTCCCTGGTATTCGTTGGAAATCTCGGTGACGATCGAAAGGCCGAGCCCGGTTCCCGGCTTGCTTTCGTCCAGCCTGCGGCCGCGCTTCAGCGCCTCGCGGATCTGGTCCGGCTCCAGGCCCGGCCCGTCATCCTCGACGGCGAGCTCCACCCAGTGGCGGCGCCCGCTCGCCTCCACCCCCTTCACATCCTCGCCGGCTTCGACGGCCGAAAGCCGCACCCTGCTCTTGGCAAAACGCGCCGCATTCTCCAGGAGATTGCCGACAGTTTCCTCGAGATCCTGCTGCTCCATGGCAACAGCCAGATGCGGCGGCGAGACAACGAGGTCGAATTCGGTATCGACGTTCAGCCGGCGCATGACGCGCACCAGCCGCTCCAGCGCCGGCTCGGCATCTGTGCGGGCGAGCACGGATTCGCGCTGCGCGGCAATGCGCGCCCGATTGAGATACGACTGCACCTGCCCCTGCATCGATTCCGCCTGGCTGCGCACCAGCTCGCCATGGGATTTCTCCAGGACACGCGCCTCGTTGAGGAGCACGGCGATCGGCGTCTTCAGCGAATGCGCGAGATTGCCGACCTGCATGCGGGCCCGCTCGACGATGCGGCGGTTGCTGTCGATCAGCGCATTCACCTCGTTGGCGAGCGGCAGGATTTCGCGCGGGAAGTCGCCCTTCAGCTGCTCGCTCTCGCCGGCGCGGATGCGCTCCAGCGCGGCACGCGCCTTGTCGAGCGGCTTCAGGCCGTAGAGAATCGCCAACGCGTTGACGATCAGACTGCCGACGCCGAAACCGGCAAGCGCCAGATAGAGGCTGTGGGAAAAGGTACGCACGTCGTCCTCGACGACATCGACATTGCCGGTGACGCGGACGCGCGCCGCACGCCCGTCGGTATCGAGCACCACTTCGGTCTCGGCCACCTGCACACGGTTCCCGGAGGCATCCGTCACCTGATAGTAGCGCTCGTAATTCTTGTCGAAGGGCGCCTCGACGACCGAGGGAACCGGGATGAGCGCCGAGCCGAGCGAGGGCGAGACCAGCGGTGCGGTCGTATAGGTGCCGAGCGGCTCCACCACCCAGTACCAGCCGGTCTTCGGCTGGGCAAAACGCAGGTCGCCGAGCTGCGGGCTGCCGCTGAGCGCGCCCTGATCGCCGATCACCACCGAATTGATGACGTTATAGAGCTGCGCCCGCAACAGATCCTGGAAACCGCGTTCGGCGCTCTTGCGGTAGAGGGTGGAGATCAACAGACCGATCACCACCAGCGCCACCGTCGACCAAACCGTGGTCAGCAACAAAACACGTGCGGTGAGCGACTTAATTCGCATGTTTCGGCGCTTGGATGCGGTAGCCGAGACCGCGCACCGTTTCGATCAGGTCGACGCCCATTTTCTTGCGCAGGCGGCCGACGAAGACTTCGATCGTGTTGGAATCACGGTCGAAATCCTGGTCGTACATATGCTCGACCAGCTCCGTGCGCGAGACGACCTCACCCATGTGATGCATGAGATAGGCGAGCAGGCGATATTCGTGCGAGGTCAGTTTCAGCGTCGTGCCGTTGACCGTCGCCTTCGAGGACTTGGTATCGAGCCGCACCGGCCCGCAGATGATCTCGGATGAGGAATGCCCGGCCGCACGCCGGATCAGCGCCCGAATGCGCGCCAGCACTTCCTCGACATGGAAGGGTTTGGTGACGTAGTCGTCGGCACCGGCATCGATGCCGGCGACCTTGTCGCTCCATCGGTCGCGCGCCGTGAGAATCAGCACCGGCACGCCGCGGCCGGCGCCGCGCCATTTTTCAAGAACGGTGACCCCGTCCATCTCCGGCAGGCCGATATCGAGGATGATGGCGTCATAGGGTTCGGTGTCGCCGAGGAAATGGCCTTCCTCGCCGTCGAACGCCTGGTCGACGACATATCCCGCCTCCTTCAGCGTGTCGGCCAGCTGCCGGTTCAGATTAACGTCGTCTTCGACTACCAGGATGCGCATCGGTCCGCCTTCGTCCGCTTCAAATCGATCAATGTCCTGAATAAGCCGATTCCACTTACATCGGAACCTTTACCGTCACTTTGCGTGGGCGCTGGCCGTTGCCCTGCACAAGAACGGTGATGATGCAGGTATCGCCCACCGGTTGCACGGACAGCAACTGGCCGCCCGTCTGCTCGACGACCTGGGCTGCGGCGGCGCTGCAATCGCCTCCCACACGCAGGACAAAACTGCCCGTGGCGTCCGGTGAGGGCGCCGAAACCACCAGTCCGGCGGCCAATGCTGCGACGCTCAGAGGAAAGGCCATGTGTTATGCTTTCAAGGTAATGCCAACTTGCTCCGAATATGTACTCACGTGACCTGAATGGCAAATGAATGCGCTGTAATGCAGGGTGTTTAGAACTGTTCTCGACTGTTCGGAACAGCCTGTTTCAGCGCCTGGAAACCGCCGCCGCGGCAGGCTCCGGCGGCCGCCGTTGCGTCCAAAAACGATAGCCTCCGGCCTTGGGATCCACGCATGCTTCATCACCCCCGTAAAGGCGGTGAGTTGGCGGGACCGGCTCCACAGCCGTCGTTTGCGAATCGGCCGCGCCGTTCCGATTCCTGCCAACCGCAGCTTTCACCGGCCGGTTGAAACTGTTATCTCCTTGCTGCCCCCGCATTTCAGACCGTTTCAGCCCCGATGCCAAAATCCTCCCGCTTCCGCTCGGCGCAGACGGTCACCGTCCTTGCCGTTACCCAGCTGATCGGCTGGGGCACGACTTTCGACATGCTCGGGGTCATGGGCCGCGTCGTGGCGCCCGATCTCGGTCTGCCGAACGAAGTGGTATTTGCCGGCCTGACGATCATGATGGTGGTCAGCGCCATTGTCGGCCCGGCAACCGGCCGATGGCTCGGCCGCTACGGCGCTGCCCGGGTACTTTCGGCCGCTTCGCTGACCTTTGCGCTTGGCCTGCTTCTGCTTGCCGCCGCAAACGGCATCGTGCTCTACGCCAGCGCTTGGGTCATCATCGGCATTGGCGGCGCATTTGGCCTCTCGGCACCGGCCTATACCGCCGTCGTCGAGCGCGAAGGGTCGAACGGCAAACGCGTCATCGCCATCCTGATGCTGTTCACCGGACTTTCGAGCGCCATCTTCTGGCCGATCCTCAGCCTGCTCAACGAGGCGGTCGGCTGGCGCCTAACCTTCCTGGTCTGCGCAGCGCTGCAATTCTTCGTCTGCCTGCCGCTGCATCTTTTCGCCCTGCCGAAGCCGGTCGCAACGCATGTCGAAGGCAGTGCGGCTGAAATCGCCCCGGTGCCGCTGTCGAAGGCTGAGCAACGCAAAGCCTTCCTGCTGATTGCCGCGGCGACGACGATCTCAACCTTCATCACCTTCGGCATCTCGCCATCGCTGCTCGAAATCTTCCGCCAGTCCGGCGCCTCGCCGGCATTCGCGCTGCAGCTCGGCTCGGCACGCGGCGTCCTCGGCATCTCGGCACGTTTCCTCGACATGCTGCTCGGCCGGCGCGGCAACCCCATGCTCAGCGCGACCATGGGCATCAGCCTGATGATGATCAGTTTCCTGATAATGCTGGTCGCCAGCCCGTCGACACCGCTGCTCGTCACCTTCATCCTGCTCTATGGCTTCGGCGCCGGCGTCATGACCGTCGCCCGCGCGCTGCTGCCGCTGGCGCTGTTCTCGCCGCGCGAATTCGGACTGCAATCAGCCAGACTGTCGCTGCCGCAAAATCTCGCCAACGCCATCGCCCCGGTCATCTTCACCGCCATCCTCGACCGCGCCGGCACCGGCCCGGCGCTCTTTGCCTGCGCCGTTCTCGCAGCCTTGTCGCTGGCCTTCGTGCTGATGCTGATGGCGCTGGTGCGCGGCGCCCACGCATCGGAGCCGAGCCCGGTCGCTCCGTGAGAGCCCGGCCTGCAAAGTCAGCGATTCTTAATCTGTCTTGATTATCATCGACATCAGGACGAGAGCGCCTTGCCGTCCGCCCACCGCGATCGTTGTGGCCGACCAGGCACTGAGCGAGCAGCCACTTTTTGCGAATCTTTTGAATCGCTTGCCGCCGCTTTTTCGAAAGTTGAGTCCGAGGGCTC
Source organism: Rhizobium leguminosarum (assembly GCF_002953715.1). Lineage (GTDB taxonomy): Bacteria > Pseudomonadota > Alphaproteobacteria > Rhizobiales > Rhizobiaceae > Rhizobium > Rhizobium leguminosarum_V. The sequence goes on along the minus strand of NZ_CP025012.1, from coordinate 1,054,501 downwards.
AGAAGTTGAGTCAGCGTCGGGGCGATCCGAATCCGGACAATGATTCATCCATTTGAAATTTCAATGGAACGTGGCCTGGCAGTTGGATGTTTGCGCAATTCAGAGCGGCCGCGTCACCGCCGTGCGGCTGTTGTAATCGGCGGCGATGCGCTTTTCGCGGAGCGGTCGCACGCGGTCGATCGAGAGCTGATAATCAGGATGCGCCTTATAGGCAGCGAGGGCCGCCTCATCGTCGAATTCGCCGTAGACCACGAGATCGATCTCGGTGCCCAGCTGATCGGTCTTCACATTGGTGCCGATTTCCAGCAGCCGCGCATGCGGAATGCCGGTCAGAATCGAAAGCCCGGCCCTCACCTCCTGCAGATGTTCCTCCTGCACGGTGAAGAAGACGATATGACGGATCACGCGGAAGCTCCTGTCAGATTTATCAAAATGATGGAGCGACCTTGGCGCATCCTATCGGACGCGCGGCGCTCCAGCTGTCAGCCGGGCGATAACACGCGAGCCCCAGGCCTTCAACCGCGCGAGCATGCCATGCGCGGCATCGGGACGTATCGCCGCATCGAAGGCCATGGCATAGGCTGCAAGCTTTTCCGCCCGGTCGGTGCCGTTGACGATGCGGCGGGCATTCACCCAGTCCGCGGTCGTCGCGTTCAGGTGATCGGCGAGTTTGTGGCCGGTAAAACTGCCCTGCAGCATGCCCTCGATCAGGATCGTCACCGCCGCATCCATCTCCATCGCCCGGTCGGGATCGGCAACGAGGTCGATCCCGGTCAGCACGCTCATCGCCTCATAGTTCCGCTTATGGGTGAGCTGCACCAGGCCGCGGCCGAGCCAGCTGCAGCCATCCTCGTCCGGCCGCCAGTAGGGTGTTTTCACCCAGGAGAGCCGGCCCGCGGCAAAGGCCGTCTCCAGGATCTCGACTGCGCGCGCATCGCTTTCCGCCAATGTCTCACGCACCGGCTGCATCGTGTAGGCGGTCTCGTGGTAAGCGGTTGCGAGGATATAGGCGAGCCACCGCCGGTCGGCATGGGCAAACCGCTCTTCCCAAGCGTCGAGAATCGCCGTGATGCCCACTACCTGAGGCTGCGTCAGATCTCCCTTGAAGAGACCGTGCCGCACAGTATCGAAAAAGAACGCCCGGTCCATGTGGACAACCATTCCGCGCTTCCCACAAATATCATGGTTAAAACCGTCTTAATCGATTAAAATCGATTTAATCGTTTAAAGTGTTTAAGCCACTGATTTACACGCCTTTTGTCTTGTGCAATGCATCTTCCTGCCCCGAAGCCTTACCGCGAACAGAGGAGACTTCCGATGCAGACGCCCGCCACTACCCAAACCACCATTCCCCAGCATGTCGTCGACCAGATGGAAAACGAATGGCGCCAGATTCGCCCTGAACGGGAAAATACGCGCCCGGCTCAGCAGCCTCAACAGCAACGCTGAAATATACGCAAAGCGATACCAATGTAAGCTCGAGCGCCGCACCGCGCCCGATCAATGCCCCGGCCAGTCGATCGTGGCCGGGTGAATTTTTCACAGGGCAATAAACGCCCGAGCGGTTTGCCCCCTCATCACATTACCGCCCCTCATCGCATCACAGCATCGAGCCGTTTCGCCAGCGTGTCCAACGATCGGGTGAAAACCATCCTATCGTCCAGCGCACGCGAGAGCACCAGTGCGCCCTGAATACCGGAGACGCCCTCCTCGGCGAGCGCTTGCGCCTCCTCCTCAGTGCAACCTGCCCGCATCAGCGCCGAACGCAAGGCGTCGATCCAGCGGGCGAAATAGTCGCCGATCGCTGCCGAAAACCGCTCGCGGGTCTCGTCAAGCGCGAAGGCGCCGACCAGGCAGATGCGGCGGCCGGAGCGGAAATAATCGTTCACATGCGTCCACATCGCAGCGATCGCCTCACGGGCATCCCCATTTCTCAACGGCTGATAGATCGCATGTTCGAACCATGCATCGACATCGGCGAGCACCGATCTTGCCATCTCCTCCTTACCGCCGGGAAAGAAGTGGTAAAGGCTGCCCTTGCCGATGCCGGTGCGTTCAGTGATGCGGCTGAGCGACGTGCCTTCATAGCCGAGCTCGCGGAAGATTTCTGCGAGCAGCGGTACGATGTCGGCGCGTTCGTAGACAGTTTTCACCCGCGAACTTCCCTTGGCTTGATCAGAGACCGAGTTCGGTCAGACCGGGATGGTCATCCGGCCGCCGGCCGAGCGGCCAGTGGTACTTGCGCTCCGATTCCCGGATCGGCAGGTCGTTGATGCAGGCGAAGCGGCGCTGCATCAAGCCGGCGGCGTCGAACTCCCAGTTCTCGTTGCCATAGGAGCGGAACCAGCTGCCGCTGTCATCATGCCATTCATAGGCGAAGCGCACGGCGATGCGATGATCGGTGAAGGCCCAGATCTCCTTGATCAGCCGGTAATCCAGCTCCTTGGCCCATTTGCGGGTGAGGAAAGCGACGATTTCGGCGCGGCCGTTGACGAATTCGGCGCGATTCCGCCAGCGGCTGTCCGGCGTATAGACGAGCGAGACGCGCTCGGGATCGCGGCTGTTCCAGCCATCCTCGGCAAGACGGACTTTCTGGGTAGCGGTCTCAAGGGTGAAGGGCGGGACGAGACTGGACATTATCACTCCTGTACTGAACGGTTATCCTTGTACCGATTGGTACAAGTATTGGCAAGCCGATTCGAAGCGACGTTCGCCCGGGATCGAGAGGCAACCAAGGGGCACCCTCACCCGCGGGAACGGCGCAGCAGATCCACGCTCTCCTTCCGCCACCGCAGCGGCAGAGCATCCGGGCGAAGCACGATCTCTTCCGGCGTGAAACGCCATAGGCGTTCTGCTCCCTGAAAGGTGGCGATATCGGGCGAATCCAGCAGTACTTCGGCATTTCCCGTCATCTGCAGCATATCGCCGGTTTCGAAATCGACGAAGAGCAACCCTGCCTTCGAATTGACGAGGATATTGCCAAGCGTGTTGAAGAACCGATTGCCGGGGAAATCGGGAATGGTCAGCACGCCGTCGGCGCCGACGCGCACGAAGCCAGCATTGCCCCCGCGATGGGACACGTCCACCTGCCGCTCGCCATTGTCGCGATCGACATAGGAGGCGACGAAAAACGTATCGGCGCCCTCGACCATCCCTAGCGCTCGATCGTCGAGTTGACCGGAATGAAGCGGCTGCGTCGCCGTCGGCATATCGGGATCGCGGACAAAGGCGGCAGAGCGAGGCTGGATATATTGCGGGCAATTGCCGAAACTCTGGCCGACGCGAACGTCAAAACCTTTGGCGTCCGTCCTGCGGATCACGCCGTTCAGGCGGTTACGCCGCCGGGTCTCGAGCTGGATGCCAAGCATGGCGATCGCGTCGCCATCCTCCATGCCGGCATCAGCAGGATCGGCCGGGTCGCGCGGCAGGCCGACCTCGAGAATCTCCGGCTCCGGCGAGGCCATGAAACCCGGGCGCTCAGCCCGCACCGTTGCCCAGACATCGCCCTTGGCATCGACCGCGCCGAGCACGACGAAAGGCAGCATCGGAAAGAATGCGCGATGTTGCTCCGGCATGGCCTTCCGAACGAAATTCCGGCCCGGCCCGTCCATGCGTTCGGCGACACCGACACTGCGCTGCATGGCGAGTTCACCCGCATGCCAGGGCGATGTGGCGTCCTGTCCTGTCTGCTCCAGCATTACGGCCTCCTTCAGGGCAGCATTTGGGGAACCGGGACAGCAACCCGCCCCGGCGGCTTCTCACGCGGCAAGGCCGATCTTGGTCTTGCGAAAACCGACGAAACCCGGCAGCGCCTCGATGCGCGCAAGCCAGGCGCGAACGCTTGGATAGGCCGAGATATCGACATTGCCCTCCGGCGCATTGGCGATGTAGCTGTAGAGCGCGATATCGGCGATCACAGGATTGTCGCCGAGCAGGAAGCTGCGACCGTGGAGTTCCGCCTCGATCAACGCGAGAATGCGGTGCGCCGGGCGATCACCTCGTCGGTGCGGAAATCGGCGCCGAAGACGGTGACCAGGCGCGCAGCACAGGGTCCGTAGGCGATCTCGCCTGATGCAACCGAGAGCCATTTCTGTATCCGCGCTGCGGCCACCGCCTCTTCCGGCAGCCAGTCGGTGCGGCCGTATTTGCGCGCGAGATAGACGAGGATGGCAGAGGAATCGGTAATGACCGTGCCATTGTCGTCGAGCACCGGCACCTGGCCAAAGGGATTGAGCTTCAGAAAGTCCGGCGCCTTGTGGGCGCCTGCCGCCATGTCGACCTCGACCAGTTCATAGGGCACGCCAAGCAGCGACAGGAACAGGTGGGCCCGGTGCGCATGACCGGAGAGCGGGTGATGGTAGAGTTTCATGATGGTTCCTTTGGTCTTTCGATCGACGGGAGGCGGTTGGCGATGGCCGCTTCGAACCATCTGCGGCATAATTTACTGCCTTCCACCTGACTGCAGTAGAATGCTAATCTGGAAGGCATCTTACCAATTCATGGAAGGATAGAATGGATCGCCTCGACGCCATGACCGTGCTTCTTGCCGTTGTCGAACAGGGCAGCCTCTCGGCCGCCTCACGGCATCTGCGATCCCCGCTCGCAACCGTCAGCCGCAAGGTTTCGGAGCTGGAAGCACATCTCAACGCCCAGCTACTGCAACGGAGCAACCGGAAGGTCACGCTGACGGAGGCCGGCCGCTCCTATGTCGAGGCGGCACGGGAAATTCTCGATCGGGTGGAAGAGGCGGAACGGACGGCGGCCGGCGAATATAGTGCGCCAAAGGGCGAACTGACGATGACCGCGCCGATCGTCTTCGGTCGGCTGCATGTCTTGCCTGTCGCCGTGGATTTCCTGAAAGCCTATCCCGACATCAATCTGCGGCTGATGCTTGGCGACCGGCTGTCGAACCTCGTCGAGGATCATATCGACGTGGCGCTCAGGATCGGCAACCTGCCGGACAGCAACCTGATCGCCACAAGGCTCGGCGCGATCCGCCGCACCGTCTATGCCAGCCCCGATTATCTGACGCGACACGCCCTACCCCGGCATCCAGGCGATCTCGCCGCGCATGACTGCGTCACCTTCGAGGGCATGGCCTCGAAGGTGAGCTGGACATTCACCGAGGGGAAACATGATCTTGCGGTGCCGATCCGCTCACGGCTTGCCGTCAACACCGCCGAGGCCGCGGTCGATGCGGCTGTCGCCGGCCTCGGCATCACCCGCGTACTTTCCTACCAGGCCGCACGCGCCGAGATGGCGGGCCTGTTGGTGCCGCTGCTTGCCGATTTCGAAGCGCCGCCGGCGCCAGTGCATCTCGTCTATCCCGCGCAGGGACTGGTGCCGCTGAAACTGCGGGCGCTGCTCGATTTCGCGACGCCGCGCCTGCGCGCTACGTTGAATAGACCCTAGATACGGATAGGCCGATCCGGCCTAAAATCATCCGGATCTAGGCGAGCTTGCCCTCTTCCGCCTTGTAGAAATACTGGCTGGCGACCAGCCAGCCCTTCAGCGGCCGCAGCGGCGGAATGCAGGTGGCGAGCATGAAGGGGCCGGTGACCAGAAGCTGCACCCAGATCGGCGCCGAAAAAGCCACCTCCAGCCAGACACCGAGCAGCACGCTTGGTATGCAGGCGAAGCAGATGACGAAGAAGGCCGGACCGTCGGCCGGATCGGCGAAGGAATAATCGAGGCCGCAGACCTCGCATTCCGGCTGCAGCGTCAGGAAGCCCTTGAACATATGACCTTGGCCGCAGCGCGGGCAGCGCCCCTTGATGCCGGTCTGTATCGGAGGAAGTGGGGGATATTCCGTATCCATGACGATCTCGCTTTCCTGTGCCGCGGACATTGATGCCATCAATGTCTTTAATGTATGCATGCAATATAATTACATTGGAATGAAATTACCAGTCAATTCGCCAGAATGCCGCAGAGCTCCCAACGTAGGCCGACTGCAAGCTGACTGCAGATTTCCGAAGCAGCATTTGGGGCCGCAGCCAGGCTTGGCAGCCTCGGCGGATCAAACGTGAACGTGACGGATATGCTTCGCCATGCCCGGACAGCTTAGAGTGCGGCCGATCTGGTTCTTGACCGCTTCCGGCTTTTGTCAGTGCCTAATCAGCCCGTGGCGGAATTCTGCGTCAGAAGAACGACGCCGCCATTTCCGGCGGGCCTTCCAACGCATGGGCCATGAATTCCAGTGCGCCCTGCAGTTTCTCCCGGGTGATCGGTCCGCCAAGGCAGACACGCACGGCCTCGGGTGCGACGCCCTCGACCGTGAAGGCATCGCTTGCGACGACGCCGATGCCGGAAGAACGGGTATGGCTGCCGAAGGTGGAGCGGGTCCAGCCATTGGAGAGCGGCAGCCAGATGTTGAAGCTGATCGGATCGGCGCGGTAGCTGCCGGCCGGCAGGATGGCAGCGACCATCTGCTGGCGGGCGGCGGCTTCGGCACGGATGAAACGCAGGATCGTATCGGCCGTGCCGTCCTCGATCCAGCGGGTGGCGAGCGCCACGGTCAGCGGCGAGGCCATGACATTGTTGGCGCGCATGGCGCTGACGAAGGGCCACACGGCCTTGCTGTCCGGCGCCACGACATAGGCAAGGCGCAGACCCGCGCCGATGCATTTCGCCAGCCCGCCGATATGCCAGGTCAGATCGGGCGCCATGGCGGCGAGCGGCGCCGGGCCTTGCTGCGGAATGAAGCCGTAGGCATCGTCTTCGACGATCGGCACGTGATATTTGCGGGCAACAGCGCAGATTTCCTCGCGGCGCCTGGCCGGAATGGTCAGCGTCGTCGGGTTCTGCAGCGTCGGATTGAGATAGAGCGCTTTCGGTTTCAATCTCTCACAGGCCTCGGCAAAGGTGTCCGGCAGGATACCATCCTCGTCCATCGGCAGACCGGTCAGATTGAGCCGCAACTGGGCGGCGATCGAGCGCATACCGGGATAGGTGATGATTTCCGAAAGCACGGTCTCGCCCGGTTTTGCCAGCAGGCCAAAGATCGCCAGCAGGGCCGGATGGGCGCCTGGTGTGACGAAGATCCGCTCCTGCGAGGGCACCAGCCCGCGACGGCTGAGCCAGGAGGCTGCAGCCTCCTTGTCCATGCTGGAACCGCCGAAACCCTGGTAGCGCAGCAGCGGAATGAGGCTCGCCACCACTGCCGACATGCCCTCGCGCATGCGGGCGATCAGTTCCGGATCATCCGGTTCCGGCGGCATGTTCATCGAGAAGTCAACGACGGAGGCGCGGCGGGGATCGGGCGCGGCGTCGGGCGCGAAACCCTGGCGCTCCTTGTCCGCACCACCGGTGACGAAGGTGCCTCGGCCGACATGTGAATCCACAAGCCCGCGCTTCTGCGCCTCGACATACCCTCTCGCCACCGTCGTGAAATCGACATTCAGCCGCTTGGCGAGTTCGCGTTGCGGCGGCAGCCGGTCCCCAACCACCAGATGCCCGCTGCGCAGATCCAATTCGATCACATCGGCGATCGCCATATAACGGGGGCTGCTGCTGCGGCTGAGATCGGGATGCCAGTCTTTCATATCGTGATCCGAGTCGGTCTGATTCCTGATGAGATTGACGGTATATTGTTGCACAATGCCGCTGTCACGAAAAATGTCGCGCGCCAAGTCCGAAGAACGACGCAGGACCGGATGCCGCAGCTTTTGCGCACGCCTTGATACGTTTTAATGACGGATTGTCGCCGGATTTGACTGCTGTTTGCGCAAATACAATCTGGCACGGCGACCGCGCTGTCGCAGGCCGATTTCGGCAGCGTGTGCGCCAATGACGTGTTGACGATCCGCTCGGCTTGCCGATCGGGCTTTCACCCGAGAAGTCCCGGGTGAGGCGCGAAGACGGCAAGACAATCAGCAGCGTCTTCATCGCGCATTGACGACGGTTTGCCGCGAGCTATGGCTTCAGGCGTACGCCGCGAAAGCGTCAATGCCGGTCAGCCTTGCCGACAAGATCCACAGGCGTGCTGCCGCCTCGGGATCGGCGGCATGGTCGCTGACGCCGCCGGGTTCTCCAACCGTTGCGCGGATGGCGATATCGCAGTCCTCGCAATAGAGGCCTCCCATGCCTTCGAGTTGCGGCGAGGTCGCCGCCCAAACCTGCGTCGCTGCCCCCTGGGCTGGTGTCTTGAATGTCGGATCAATCGGATTGCCGTCTGCATCGATCCAGCCGGCACTGACCATTTCCTCCTTTGCGAGATGGCGCTGCAAGGGGGTAAAAATCTTGCCCGGGTGCAGCGAGAAGGCGCGGACGCCGGTGTCGCGCCCGAGCCTGTCCAGATGCACGGCGAAAAGTGCGTTGGCGGTCTTCGACTGACCGTAGGCCCGCCATTTGTCGTAACCGGTCTCGAATTGCACATCCTCCCATCGTATGGCCGAGTTGTGATGGCCACCGGAGGAAACCGAAACGATGCGAGCGCCGGGCGAGATCGCCGGCCAAAGGCGGTTGACCAAGGCGAAATGGCCGAGATGATTGGTCGCGAACTGTGCCTCCCATCCGTCGCCGACACGCGTTTCCGGGCAGGCCATGATGCCGGCGCTGTTGATCAGGATGTCGATGCTGCGGCCAGACGCGACGAACCGCTCGGCAAAGACACGAACGCTTTCGAGGTCGGAAAGGTCGAGCCGATCAATCTCTACGCCATCGATACCGGCGACCGCGCTGCGCGCTGCCTCGATGCTCCTTGCGCCGATGGTCACCTTGGCGCCGGCGCCCGCCAGAGCACGCGTGGTCTCGAGCCCGAGGCCGGAATGGCCGCCGGTGACGATGGCGCGCTTGCCGGAAAGATCGAGACCGGCCAGAACCTCGTCGGCCGTCGTGTGGGCTCCAAATCCGGAGCGGATGGGGACTTGTTTGTCACTCATGATAATTACCTTTGTTCTGCGACGTTGCCGTCGCTCGGGATGACGGTCGCGAGAATAAGGCGTGGCCTCCAGACGATCCATGCGCTAAAGTCCGGCATCCCTTCGCCATCGTCCGGATTTTTACATGGACCCGTTATCCGATGTTCTCGCATTGCTCAAACCGCGCAGCTATGTTTCCGCGGGGCTTGACGCTGGCGGCGCTTGGGCGATCGATTTTCCGCCCCCTGATGGCATCAAGTTCAACGCGGTGATTTCAGGCGCCTGCTGGCTGAGCGTCGATGGCGTCCCAGAAGCTGTCCGCCTGGAGGAAAGCGACTGCTTTCTGCTGACGAGCCGCCGAGCCTTTCGTCTCGCCAGCGATCCGGCTCTCGAAGCGATCCCGTCCGACGCGATCTATTCCATCGCCCGCGACGGCATTGCGACTTGCAATGGCGGCGGCGATTTCTTCCTGATCGGCAGCCGTTTTTCCTTTTCGGGAGGAAATTCGGACATCCTTCTCGGAATCCTGCCGCCGATCGTCCATGTGAAGAGGGATTCCGATCACGCCGCCGTGCTGCGCTGGTGCCTCGATCGGATGACGCGCGAATTGCGCGACCAGCAGCCGGGTGGCTTTCTGATGGCGGAGCATTTTGCTCATGTCATGCTCATGCAGGTGTTGCGCCTCCATATCGCATCTCCGAATGCGCGCGGCGTCGGCTGGCTTTTCGCGCTTACCGACCGGCGAATCGGTGCGGCTATCGGTGCCCTGCATGCCGATCCAGCCCGCAAGTGGACGTTGCAGTCACTGGCTGAACGTGCCTCGATGTCCCGTTCCAGTTTTGCTCTCCACTTCAAGGAAAAGGTCGGGCTTGCGCCGATGGATTATCTGACGCGCTGGCGCATGCTTCTCGCAGGTGACCGATTGTCAAACTCAGCCGAAGCAATTGCCGGTGTCGCCCTGTCGCTCGGTTATGAATCCGAAAGCGCATTCAGCACCGCTTTCAAGAGAGTGATGGGATGCTCGCCGCGGCAATATGGTCGCGCTCAGCCGCCCGCCGGTGCCATGCGAGATAGTCTCGGCGCTCAGTGATACCTTGATTGGTGCAGGCATCGGAGGGAGGCCGCGCGTTGGCCTGCCGAAATTCCCTCCGATACGGTCTTGCACCTGCCGTCCATTCTCTTACCTATTCAAGGAAGAATGCGCCGGCTTTCGGCCTTTCGCGTCGGCGCCCATCGGGATGAAAGCATGAATATCGATCCGATTTTGCGGTCTGTCGTGGCCGTCCGTTCCTCCATCCCGGAAGATGCCTTCACAGCGGAGACGCTGGGCACCGTTCGGGAAGGCAGCGGCGTGGTTATTCGCGACAATGGGCTGGTGCTGACCATCGGTTATCTCATCACCGAGGCCGAAGAGGTCTGGTTGACAACCCATGACGGGCGCGTGGTTCCCGCGCATGCGCTTGCCTATGATCAGGAAAGCGGCTTCGGCCTGGTGCAGGCGCTTGGGCCACTGAATGCCCCGGCGGTGGATCTCGGCGACGCGGCCACGGCCAAGCCGGGCGATCCAGTCGTGCTTGCCGATGGCATCGGAGAATTCGTCGAGGCAAATATCGTCGCCCGTCAGGAATTTGCCGGCTATTGGGAATATCTGCTGGACGAGGCGATTTTCACAGCACCAGCCCATCCGTCATGGGGCGGTGCGGCGCTGATCGGTTCGGACGGCAAGCTTCTCGGCATCGGTTCGCTTCGCCTGCAGATGAGCGATGGCGACGAGGTTGCCGATATCAACATGGTGGTGCCGATCGACCTTTTGCCGCCGATCCTTGACGATCTCTTGAACCGCGGCCAGGTCAACAAGCCGCCGCGGCCCTGGCTCGGCGCCTTCTCCGCCGAGAGCAATGGCGGCGTGGTGGTCATGAGCGTGGCCGAAGGCGGTCCGGCCGCCCAGGCTGGCCTGCGTCAGGGCGATATCATTTCGGAGATCCGCGACGAAGAGGTCGATGGCCTGGCCGATTTCTACCGCAAGCTCTGGAGCAGCGGCCCAGCCGGCGCCGAAATCCCCATGCGGATCCTCAGGAACGGCCGGGAAGCCTGGCTGCGCATCAAATCCGCCGACCGCAACAGCTTTCTCAGAAAGCCGCAGTTGCAGTAAGGCCGCGCCAGCATCGTGAAAGCCGCTGGCGCTCATTCGAGCGGATTGTCCGGGCACCCTTATCCCGCCTCAAAGATTTTCGGGTGTGATTGTCAGGAAGCGCACCGGCTCGGCGCTGACCTCCACCTCAATGAGACCGAGCCTGTTCAGGGCAAGGTCTATCGAACGTCTTGCCTGCACCTCCGGCGCCTGGTCGAGCACGATCGACATGATGCCACGACTGAGATAGTCCTGCGTCTGCTCCGTCAATTCGTGACCGACCCAGAACGGCCGCCTAGCCTTGTTTGCCTCGAGCACCCTGGCAACACCCTTGTTGTCGCCGCCTGCACTATAGACCCCGATGATGCCGGGCTCCCGCCGGAGTGCCGCTTGCAGCAACTCCATGGCATTGTGCTCGTCATCGAGGTCGAACATGACCTCGATGAAACGATGGTCGTTTGAACCCTTCTCCGAGAGATAGCTGGAGAAGCCGCGGATCCGCTCCTTATGGTTCTCATAGGCGCCGCTGTGGCAGAGAGCGACGAACGAACCGGGGCGCTGCGCCAGCATGCCCGACATGTAGTGAGCTGCGGTGCGTCCGGCGGCATAGTTGTCGATGCCGACATAGGGGAGCTCCGGGGCCGGACGGGTCATGATCTGAACGACGGGAATGCCGAGACCGGCGGCCTTGCGCACACTGGTGACGACATCGGCATGGTCGGGCGCAACCACGATCAGCGCCGACCGGCGCGCCGTCGGATTGGCGATGTAGCGGGCGAATTGCGCCGGCTCGTTCTCGCGGACGAAGGTGCGGTGAACGGTGATGCTGTCGCCGAGCGAGGCGGCGATGCGCTCGAACGCCCGGTTCAGACGCGAATAGAAGCTGGTCTCCGGTCTAACAAGGATCACCTCTATCCGGATCAGGCCGCGATGGGCGACCGGCAGGCTTTGCCGGTATTCAAGCCGTCTTGCCGCCAGGAAGACTTTCTCCACCGTCTCCGGCCGCACGCCGCCGCGGCCGTTAAGGACGCGCTCGACGGTCGCGGTGCCAACGCCGGCTTGCCTCGCGACATCCTTCAAAGTCACCTTCATCAGGGCTCACTCACTCCCAAAGCTGAGACAGCAGAGCATCGACACGCTGTGAGGTCAATGATCAAATTTGATCAAGGAAGCATTGGAGCGTGCAGGCCCCGCAGCAGTATCGTGCCAGCAATCCGGGAGGAGCACCGGACGGTCCAAAACGAACGAGATCAAGGATCATCCGCCGGCACGAAGCGGCCGGGGATGACGGAGGAGCCAGATGAAGATCGCACTCGACCCGCATATGCACCGTCACCTCAACCTGCGCGACCTCTGCCGCAAGGCGGCGGAGCTCGGCTATGAGCATATCGAGCTTTCACCGCGCGACGATTTTCTGCCCTGGTGGGTGCGCCCGCGGGCACACAAGGAACGCATCGCGGAATTCAAGGCGGCCCTGAAGGATCACGGCGTCCAGCTCGCCTCGATCCTGCCGATGTATCGCTGGGCGAGCCCGCATGAGGACGAGCGGCAGGCCGCGGTGCGCTACTGGAAGGAAGCAATCGCGATCGCCGCCGAAATGGGCTGCGATACGATGAACTCGGAATTCGGCCGCGGGCCGTCGCCGGATCGCAGCCACCGCGCCAGCTGCTGCGGCGGCATGCATACCCACGAGCACAGCGAGGCTGCCTGGTGGCGCTCGATAGAAGAGCTCGTTCCGGTGTTCGAGCGCGAGGGCGTCACGCTCAACATGGAACCGCATCCGGAAGACTGGTGCGAAACGCTGCATCCTGCGATCGACATGCTGAAGACCATCGGCTCGAAGAACGTCAAATTCCTCTACTGCGCGCCGCATACCTTCTATTTCGGCGACGATATGGCGCGGATGATCCGCGATGCCGGCCCGCTGATTGCCCATGTGCATGTGGCCGATACCTATAATCACAAGGCGTCATCGGGGCTGCGCTACATCATCAATCCGCCGGGCGCGAAGGTCACCATCCATCAGCACATGGATATGTACCAGGGCGAGATCAATTGGGATGTCTTCTTCTCCTCGCTCGCCGCGGTCGGGTTCGACGGCATCATCACCGCCTGCGTCTTCGGCTGGGAGGAGCGCGCCGACGATTCCGGCCGCTTCATGCGCTCTGAAATCCAGAAATATGTCGACAAATACTGGCCCGGGAAACTTGGCTGATCGTCAATATCCGCCCCGGCACCCACTATCAGGAATGAAACCGTGACCATCACGATTACGACAGCCCCCTGCTGCTGGGGCGTGGACGACGTCAACAATCCAAACCTTCCCGCCTGGGAACGCGTCTTCGACGAGGCGGCAGCAGCCGGCTATGGCGGCCTCGAACTCGGGCCGTACGGCTACGTGCCGCTCGATGATGCGCTCGTCGCAAAGGCGCTCACCGAGCGCAATCTCTTCATCGTCGCCGGCACGATCTTCGACGATCTCGTCTCTCCTGAAAATCGGGAGACATTGCTGCGGCAGACGGACGAAATCTGCGCCGTCATCACCAGGCTGCCGCAGCCGGAACAGGTGGCAGGCCAGCGGTTCAGGACACCCTATCTCACGGTCATGGACTGGGGGCACGACGAACGGGACTATGCCGCCGGCCATTCCGATCGTGCGCCGCGTCTCGACGACAAGGCTTGGGCCGGGATGATCGCCAATATCACGGCGATTGCCGAACTCGCTCAGCGCAAATACGGCGTGCGCGCCGTCATCCACCCGCATGCGGGTGGCTATATCGAATTTGCTGATGAGATCGAGCGGGTGGCAGGTGACATTCCGCAGGAGGTCGCCGGCTTCTGCCTCGACACCGGCCATAGCTATTATGCCGGCATGGATCCCGTGGAGATGCTTCGCCGCTATGCCGACAGGCTCGACTACGTCCACTTCAAGGACATCGACCAGACCGTCTTCGACCGTGTGCTTGGCGAGAAGATCCGCTTCTTCGATGCCTGCGGACAGGGCGTCATGTGCCCGATCGGCCGCGGCGTCATCGATTATCCCGCCGTCAAACGAGCTCTCGAGGAGATCGGCTATCACGGCTTCATCACCGTCGAACAGGAGCGTGATCCGAGGAATGTCGCCGGCAGCCTCGAAGATGTGAAGCAAAGCCGCGATTACCTCCGGTCGGTTGGTTTTTAGGGAAAAGATGATGACGAATAACAGGCAAAAGCCGATCCGTTGGGGCATGGTCGGCGGCGGCAAAGGCAGCCAGATCGGCTATATTCATCGCTCGGCAGCGCATCGCGACGACGTCTTTGCCCTTGCGGCGGGTGCCTTCGATGTCGATCCCGAACGCGGCCGCGCCTTCGGCCTCGATCTCGGGCTCGACGAAGCCAGGAGCTACCGGGACTATGCGACGATGTTTGCGACTGAGGCCGGGCGGGCCGACGGCATCGAAGCCGTGTCGATCGCAACACCCAACAACACCCATTTTGCGATCTGCAAGGCAGCACTCGAACATGATCTGCATGTGATCTGCGAAAAGCCGCTCTGCTTCACGACCGCCGAGGCTGAGGAGTTGAAGACGCTGTCCCAGGCGCGCGGCCGGATCGTCGGCGTGACCTATGGCTATGCCGGCCATCAGATGATCGAGCAGGCGCGCGCCATGGTCAGGAATGGCGATCTCGGCGAGATCCGCATCGTCAACCTGCAATTCGCCCATGGCTTCCATAGCGCTGCGGTGGAGGAGCAGAACCCCTCGACGCGCTGGCGCGTCGATCCGAAATTCGCGGGCCCCAGCTATGTGCTCGGCGATGTCGGGACCCACCCGCTTTATATCGCCAAGGTCATCCTGCCGCACCTGACGATCAGGCGTCTGCTCTGCACCCGCCAGAGCTTCGTCAAAAGCCGCGCGCCGCTCGAGGACAATGCGGTGACCCTGATGGAATATGACAATGGCGCGGTCGCCACCATTTGGTCGAGCGCCGTCAACGCCGGCTCCATGCACGGTCAGAAGATCCGCATCGTCGGCTCGAAGGCCAGCATCGAGTGGTGGGACGAGCGGCCGAACCAGCTGTCTTACGAGATCCAGGGCGAACCTGCCCGCATTCTCGAGCGCGGCATGGACTATCTCTATCCCGAGGCCAGGATCGACGACCGGATCGGCGGCGGTCACCCGGAAGGTCTCTTCGAAGCCTGGGCGAACCTCTATCGCCGCTTCGGCTTTGCCATCAACAGAGAGCGCGGCCTCGCTCCTGCGGGGATCGAAGAGCTGGTCTTTCCCGATGTCGATGCCGGACTGGAAGGAGTGCGCTGGGTAGAAAACTGCGTGCGGTCCGCCGATGCCGGCGGGGTCTGGCTGGATTATCGCTAGGTCTTCAAGAGCCCCGGTGCGGCCCTTTCCTCAAATCGCACCCTATGCCGGCTTCGCACTTGTTGCGCTGCAGGCATGTTCTAGGACATCAGTCCACACTCAGATAAGCGGGTCGTCATCTTCCGTTGCCTGCGGCGGGCGGCGACGCGTGCTGTCGTTGGCGGCTTTCTTATGCTCGTCGGCAGCTGCTTCTCGGATTTTCTGGAAGCGGTTGTCGCCGGCATCGTCTGCGGGTGGCTGCGGGTCGCTCTTTTTCACAAAACGGATCATTGGTCATTTCCTGCTTTGAGAGTGGAAGCGCTCCGCACACATATCGGAGCGCTCTAGAAAATGCTGTCAGACGGCAAGCGCGGTGGCGCAGGCCTGGACACTTCGGCTGTCGGGTGAGGTCTGCCCAGGCATGGTCGCCCAACCGCCGGCCTCGACGAACTGACGCTGCTTGTAGCCTTCGGTAATCGCCTTGAACTCGATCAGTTTAGCGCTCGCATCCGGCGCCGCATTGAACCGCTCGACGCAAATGGCAGACGCCAGCTCTCCGCGGGCAACGTCGCCGGCGGCGACTGCCGCTTTGGTTGACGTGCCGCCTGTTACCCAACCTCCCCAGCTGAAGCCGATAATCATCGTGGCGATCGCCGTGACGACGCAAGCCCAGACGAGAAGCGTCTTGGATGGCTGGTAACTGTCGAAACGCTGGGTGATCGATGTCTTGCTGCTGCTCTGCACGGACATTGGAATTCTCCCTGTCTATTGTTCGGGTTGCGCCGTCCGGCGACGCCGGAACGGTTCAAGCTGTTCTCAGTATCCCATATCGCCCATGCCGCCATTTCCGGCTGCAGGGGCGGAGTCTCTTGCGGGAATGTCGGCGATCATCACCTCGGCGGTGATCAGAAGCGCCGCAATCGAACCGGCGTCCTGCAGAGCGGTGCGCACGACCTTGGCGGGATCGACGATGCCGGCCTCGATCATATCGACATAGGTCTCCGTCTGTGCGTCGAAGCCCTGATTGTGATTATTGCTGCCCACGAGTTTTCCGACGACGATGGAGCCCTCGAACCCGGCATTGTCGGCGATCTGCCGGATCGGGGCTTCGAGCGCCCTGAGCACGATCGAGATGCCCGCCGTCACGTCGGCGTTCTCCCCCGTCAGTCCCGTAAGCGCCGACTTGGCGCGCAACAATGCCACGCCGCCGCCGGGCACGATGCCTTCTTCGACCGCCGCACGGGTGGCGTTCAGCGCGTCGTCGATGCGGTCCTTCTTTTCCTTGACTTCCGTCTCGGTGGCGCCGCCGACGCGGATGACTGCGACGCCGCCGGCGAGTTTCGCCAGGCGTTCCTGCAGCTTTTCCTTATCGTAATCGGAGGTGGTCTCCTCGATCTGCGCCTTGATCTGCTGGATACGCGCCTGGATGGCCGCTTTGTCGCCGGCGCCGTCGATGATCGTGGTGGATTCCTTGTCGATCAGCACGCGCTTGGCGTGGCCGAGCATATCGAGCGTGACGTTGTCGAGCTTGATGCCGAGATCCTCGGAAATCATCTGGCCTGATGTAAGCACGGCAATGTCTTCCAGCATGGCCTTGCGGCGATCACCGAAACCTGGCGCCTTGACGGCTGCGACCTTCAGGCCGCCGCGCAGCTTGTTGACGACAAGCGTCGCCAGCGCCTCGCCTTCGACGTCCTCGGAGATGAGGAGCAGCGGCTTGCCGGTCTGTACGACGGCTTCCAGGATCGGCAGCATCGCCTGCAGGCTGCCGAGTTTCTTCTCGTGAACGAGGATATAGGGATCCTCCAGTTCCACGCGCATCTTCTCGGCATTGGTGACGAAATAGGGGGAGAGATAGCCGCGGTCGAACTGCATACCCTCGACAACGTCGAGTTCGGTCTCGGCGGTTCGCGCCTCTTCGACTGTTATGACGCCCTCATTGCCGACCTTGTCCATCGCCTTGGCGATCATCTCGCCGATGGCGGCGTCGCCATTGGCGGCAATGGTGCCGACCTGGGCGATCTCGCCTGATGACTTGACCTTCATCGCCCGCGCCTTGATTTCCTTGACGACGGCGATAACGGCGAGATCGATGCCGCGCCGGAGATCCATCGGGTTCATGCCGGCAGCGACGAGCTTTGCGCCTTCGCGAAAAATGGAGGCGGCGAGCACGGTTGCCGTCGTCGTGCCGTCGCCGGCAAGATCATTGGTCTTCGAAGCCACCTCGCGCACCATTTGCGCGCCCATGTTCTCGAACTTGTCCGCGAGTTCGATCTCCTTGGCGACGCTAACGCCGTCCTTGGTGATGCGCGGCGCGCCATAGGCCTTATCGATGACAACGTTGCGCCCCTTCGGGCCAAGCGTCACCTTGACGGCGTTGTTGAGCAATTCGACGCCGCGCAGCAGGCGGTCGCGCGCGTCGGTGGAGAACCTGATTTCCTTGGCAGACATGATATTTCTTCCCAGTTCGGTCTTGAGATGCTGGTCACAAATTCGACGCTCAGGCGGCTTTGTCAGCAGCCGCTTCGGTCTTTTCGACGATGCCCATGATGTCGGTCTCCTTCATGATCAGAAGGGTTTCGCCATCGATCGTGACCTCTGTCCCCGACCATTTTCCAAACAGAATGAGATCACCGACCTCGACATCAAGCGGGACCAGATTGCCGCTTTTGTCGCGCAGGCCCGGGCCGACTGCGACCACTTCGCCTTGCTGCGGCTTCTCCTTGGCGGTGTCTGGAATGATGATCCCGCCCTTGGATTTGACATCGCCTTCCGCACGTCGAATGACGACGCGGTCGTGAAGTGAACGGAATTTCATAGAGGTCTTTCTGCTGCCGGCGCGTATGGCGGCTGCAACTCATAAATAGCACTCGTGGCACTCGATTGATAGGAGTGCCAAGAAATATTATTCGCGGAGGAAGTTTTTTTAGATATTCAGGAAATCAATCCGACCGGATATTTTGTAATAATCAGGAAATAAATAGAATTTTTTACGCCATTGCGCTCCATTTTATTTTCGTAAACGAAGAGTTAATTTGGCGTTTTTCATAGATAAATCAGAATTTATCTTGATTTAAGCTCAATCGAGGCGCAATGATAGGTCTCGTCGATTTAGCCGACTTGGCTTCGCGGTGTCAGAGACCTACGACCCGCCATCACCACTGAATTCTCGACAGCGATCCATGACGTCGTTCCGGCGTTGAGTTCGCCTGTTCCGATCCGGAATGAGCTTGGCGCTGACCGCGGATGTACCGGCAGCCTCGAGTTCGTCCGGTTCGGATCTCAACGATACAGGAAACGCATCGGTGTATTCCTGCGGAGGCCTCAGCCGTGACAAGTCGCACCACACAAACAGTCGTCCGCTTTTCATCCCCATTCCGCCTGCCCGGTTTCGACGGGGCGCAGCCAGCAGGAGAATACCGTGTCGATTATGACGAGGAATTGATCGAAAGCGTTTCCAGACTGGCCTGGCGACGGGTCGGCGCCTTCATCCACCTACCGGCGATCGCCGCGCAGAGTTCGACGCAGCAGATGATGCCTATCCACCTGTCAGATCTCGAAACCGTGCTCGAAAAGGACCACAAACCGTCATGACCGCTACGCGCATCCCGCAACGCAATGGACGCTCAGTCCGGCGCGAGGCAGCAACACATATCTTCAAAGTGGGGCAGACTGTCCGGGTGAAGGATGGGTTCCTGGTCGTTCCTTCCAAGCTTCCCGACACATACCGCATTACCGCCACACTGCCTCTGAGAGGAAATGTGCTGCAATACCGCATCCGCAGTGACGATGAACGCCATGAGCGGGTCGCGACGGAAGATAGCCTGGAACTGGTAAACCTATCGCCCGCCGGCAGCGGCGCAACACTGATCGAGAGGACGTTTGGCCAAGGCCGCGGCCCGAATGACGAAAGGTTGACATCGTGAACAGCCACGGAGACGAAGCCGAACGAAGACGGAATGCCTTTGCCGTCCACACATGGGAAGCGCCCGGTCGCTACTCCATGGAGATCGAACACGACCGCCGGATCGAAGCCGCCCGTTCGTGGACCGTCTATCGTGTTTCTGCAAGCCTTCCCGTGCACGCCGACCATGCCATGATCGGTAAGAGCCGTTCGGAGGCCGGGAAAGACATGATGTCCTTCAATCTCCTGAACTTAGGATACCGGAAGGAATGGCTGAGGCTGTCGGGCGCCACTCGGAGCGCTCGCAAGAGCCCGCCGGTCCAACCATGGCGCTAGCTTTTCTAAACCAAAGCCGTAGCTTCGATGCGGCGAGAAATGCTGTGCGCTTCGTCGGCCATGACGGCATGTTCCAGGTGTTGTTCTTCATCGAGGTTGGCGCGCTGGCGAAATCCGACGCCGCATTGCAAAGAACCGAGCCTTCGGAAACGAAATGGCTTTTGTCTTTCGACGCCCTGCGCAACTCCATTCAGGACGTGGCGCACAAAGCCTATTCCTACCGCCGCCGCGCCTTCTATACTCTAACTGCGGCGGACTTCCGCTAGACGGATCCGGACGCGCGAGAACGCTCCATGTTGATCCGTTATGGCTATGAAATCACGCTGACCTGCCCACAGCCGACCGCATTGGTATGTCTGTTGTCGGTGCATGAGGATCGTGCGGCCGATATCAGAATTCCGGAAACGGTATTCACCACGCCCGATGTTCCCACTTCGACTTATCGCGACCTCTTCGGCAACCGCTGTCTTCGGCTGGTTGCACCAGCGGGCGATCTGACCATATGGGGCGATGCGACGATCGAAGACGACGGCAAACCGGACAGGTCGCTGCCAGGCGCCAGGGAACTCCCGGTTTCAGAGTTGCCGGATGATTGCCTCGTCTACCTGATGGGCAGCCGCTATTGCGAGACGGATCGTCTCAGCCAGATTGCCTGGGATATGTTCGGCACCGTCTCACCCGGCTGGGGCCGCGTTCAGGCGATCTGCGACTTCGTTCACGGCCATATCCAATTCGACTACATGCAGGCGCGATCGACGCGGACAGCCTTCGAGGCGTTCCACGAACGCGTCGGCGTCTGTCGCGACTTTGCGCATCTCGCGGTGGCGTTATGCCGTTGCCTCAACATTCCTGCCCGATATATCAATGGCCATCTCGGCGACATCGGTATTCCCGTCGTCGATCCGATGGACTTCAGCGCCTGGATCGAGGTCTTCCTTGACGGTGCATGGCATGCATTCGATCCGCGCAACAACACGCCGCGGATCGGTCGTATCATCGTCGCACGCGGGCGCGACGCCGCCGACATACCGCTCATCAATTCCTTCGGACCGCATGTGCTGAAGGCGTTTCGAGTCTGGACCTATGAGGTGACGAACCTGCAGCAGATGCAAAGTGTCGCTGAGGGCGCTGTTTAGAACGAGATCTGGGCGGATGCGGCAATGCCCGGCCTCAGCTTTGCCACAGGCGACTGCAGTCGCAGGACTGCCTGTCCCACACATTTTTGCACGACATGCTTTAGAACAGCGGTTGAAAGATGTTGGCGTCGAGCCATCTTGGGTGTGGGCAATCCTTCGGGGTTAGCGGAAGAGAGGGAGTTGGCAGTCCAATGTTCGATCACATTTCCATCGGCGTAAAAGACCTCGAAAGAGCCCGCCGTTTCTACGATGCGGCGCTGGCGCCGCTCGGATATGAGCGTCTGTCCAATTCCGACAACATGATCGGCTACGGCCCGGAAGGGGTCGGCCTTTGGGTAATGCAGGTCGAACAGCCTGTTGTTGCCGACATGCGATCCGGACTGCATTTCTGCTTCGTCGCGCCGAACGAGGCCGCGGTCGATGCCTTTCACGCGGCGGCCGTTGCATCCGGCGGCACGGATAATGGTGAACCGGGTATCCGGCCGGATTACGGGCGCTTCTATTACGCCGCCTTCATCATCGACCCGGACGGCTATCGCCTCGAAGCTTATTTCCACAAAGGCGAGTTGTAACGGACCGTCAGGCAGCGGCTCTCGGAATGGATACGCAGCAACCGGAAGCTTCAAGCGCTTTATTGGCTACATCGATGAACAGGCGACGGAACCAGCGCGCCCGGCCGTCCGCCTGGTCGACTCGGCGATAAAGCATCGTCACGGGATCGGCCGGCAGCGAAAGCGGCGGCTCGCAAAGCATCAACCCA
Organism: Rhizobium leguminosarum; assembly: GCF_002953715.1. Taxonomy (GTDB): domain Bacteria; phylum Pseudomonadota; class Alphaproteobacteria; order Rhizobiales; family Rhizobiaceae; genus Rhizobium; species Rhizobium leguminosarum_V. The sequence goes on along the minus strand of NZ_CP025012.1, from coordinate 1,033,039 downwards.
TGTAACTGCGCCATGCAGCGACCGATCGATTCCGGCACGATGGCAATGGCGGGCATCGCCTTCAGCACCATCGGCAGAGCGGAAAAGCGCGGCACGGTCGCCACCACCTGTCTCACATCGCCGGTGCGGTTCAGCGCCATGTCGATACCGGTCGAGGTGTTGCCTTCGAACGAGACGGTGACATGCGCGACATTGGCGAAATCCTTGAGGCTCAACGGCGCCTTCAGCCCGAGCTGAGCCTCATCGTAGATGCAGATCGAGACTTGGTCGAACAGCGGCGCGCGAATGTGCCAGGAGGCGGGCTCGTCGTGCATCGCGACGCTGAAATCGAAGACGCCTTCATCCAGCCGGCGTGCGGCATCGCGCTTTTCGGAAGCGATGCCGATCAGCCGGGCGCCGGGTGAAAGCTGGAGAAGACGGGCGGCAAGCGGGCCGAAGAAGGCCGATTCAAGATTGTCACACATGCCGATGCGGAACTCGCCCTGCCAGCTTGCCGGGTCGAATTCGGCCTGCGGGCGGATGGCACGCTCGATGCCCGACAGGGCATCCTCGATCGCCGGGGCGATGGAAAGGGCGCGCGGCGTTGGCTGCAGGCCGCGGCCGACACGCACGAACAACTCGTCGTCCAGCGCTTCGCGCAGGCGCCGCAAAGCAGCCGACAGGCCCGGCTGGCCGAGCAGCAGGCGCTCGGCGGCGCGACTGACATTGCGCTCCTGCATCAGCACCGAAAAGGCCAGCAGGAGATTGAGGTCGATCTTGCGAAGCGTGGCATCATTCATCATCGTCAGTAATACCTGGCATGGCTACTATCAATTTGCAATAGGAAAGGAAGCTGTACATTTTCTCGTTCCCTGCCGCCCGGCAACCTCCCCCGATGAGGCGGCAGCAAAGAAGGAACGATTTCGATGACTCTTTCCAAATCGCGAAGCGGGGCGGGGCTGGCATTGCTGCTGCTCTGCACCGCCAATTTCCTCGACGCCATGGACGTCTCCACCATCGGCGTTGCCTTGCCTGCCATCCAGGCCGAACTCGGCATGGAGGCGACATCGCTGCAATGGGCCGTCAGCGCCTATGTGCTCGGTTATGGCGGCTTCCTACTGCTCGGCGGCCGCGTCGCCGACGTCTTCGGCCATCGCCGCGTCTTCCTCTGGTCGCTGGCGATCTTTGCCGGCGCCAGCATCGCCGGCGGCTTCGTCGATAGCGGGCCGACGCTGATCGCCGCCCGTTTGATCAAGGGCATTGCGGCCGCCTTCACCGCGCCTGCAGCCCTTGCGCTGCTGCTCTCCGTCTTCGGCGAGGGAAGCGCACGGGCAAAGGCGCTTGGGGTCTTCGCCTCGACCGGCGCCACCGGCTTCGTGCTCGGCATGGTGCTCGGCGGTGCCGCGACGATCTTCAGCTGGCGGGCGACGCTTGTCATGGGCGCGCCCGTCGCCATCCTGACGCTCTTTCTGGCACCGCTGGCGCTGCCGGCCGACCCCAAAAGGACGGGACCGCGGCCGAGCTTCGACTGGGCCGGCGCGCTGACGATCACGCCAGGGCTGCTGCTCTTCGTCTTCGGCATCACCAATGCCGCAGCCGCCGGCTGGCAGGCCTTCCCGACCTGGGGTTCGCTGCTGGCATCGCTGGTGCTGATACTGCTCTTCCTCGTGGTCGAAGCGCGGCATGCCGACCCGATGGTACCGCTCGGCATGTTCCGCCGGGCCAAGCTCCGGCATGCCAATGCGATCGCCGCCCTCTTCCAGGGCGCCTATGTCGGCTTCCAGTTCCTGGCGACGCTCTATTATCAGAACGTCATCGGCTGGTCGGCCTTCACGACCGGCTTCTGCTTTGCGCTCGGCGGCGTCTTCGTGATGTTCCTGGCGCCACGTTTTGCGACGCTCGCGCAAAATCGCGGCGCCACCGGGCTGATGACGGCGGGTGTCGGCCTGCAGGCGTTCAGCTATATCTTCTGGGTGACCGCACTCGGACATGTCGACCCGATCCTGCTCGTGCTGTTTTCGCAGATCCCGCTCGGCCTCGGCTATGCCATGACCTACCCCTCGGTGCAGGTCGCGGCTCTTTCCGACGTGGAGGACGACAAGTCAGGGCTCGCCTCCGGACTGCTTTTCGCCTCCTTCCAGATCGGTGGTGGCATCGTGCTGGCGGCCGCCTCGGCAGTCTTCGGCGCCGCACCGCATTTCGGCTGGGACCCCTATGTCGCCGGCATCGCCTTCGTGGCGCTGCTTGCGGTGGCGATCACCCTGCTTGCAGCCGCCGGTCCGCGGACATCGGCCGCCCGGAGGCCCATCTATCAGGCGGCGGAATGACCGTCTTCGGCCCGCACCCTGACCGGTGCGGGCTGCTCATGAACCGCAGCGATATCTGCTGCAAGAATCCCGTTGCGTTGCCTGGGTGAAAGGCGCATGGTCGCAACTTCGGCAGCCAGTGTACGGGCGCTGCCGACTGAGGGTTTTTATACCCTTGCCCCGATGAAAGGAGGACCGATGTCTTCCACTTTCGAAAAGCCGCATCTGACTTCGTCCGATCTCGACATGCTGCAGGGCGTGCTCGACGACGCCGGCTACGACGCCAAAATCCTGATCGGCAACGAACGTGTCTTCAACGTCGCGGCCATACTGTTGATCAGGCTGTTCGAAGAGGGCGTCACCTCGCCGGCCATGCTCTCACAAGCGCTCGAACACCATTTCGGCAAGCTGAAGACGCCGCCGAAACCGGTAACCCCCGTCTTTAACCGATATGCGATACAGGGATTGCCCCGCGAAAGACGCGCTGTCGGCTAGAGCAGTTCCAGCAAAAGTGCGCAGCGGTTTTGCCTCCGGATAGCGCAAAAACAATAAGATAGAGCATTTCCGTCACTCGGAGAAACCAGGAAATCCTCCGGCAAGCGAGCCTCCCGGCTCCGAAGGATTATCGTGCGAAAAACCCTCTTGCTCTGTATCTGCGTCGCAACGGCCGGTTATTTCGGATGGGTGCAATTCGGGGCTTACCAACAACGGCAACAGGCTAGGGATCTTGCAGACATCGACAAGGAGCGCCGGGTGGCGCTCCTGGAAATCGATGGCTGCCAGGCGAAAGTGGATCTGCTTTTGTCGATGACAGACCGCCTGCTCAAGGCCGGCGGTATGCTGGTACCGCTCGATATCGGACGGGACATAGAACTCTGTTTGGCCCGCGGCATCATGTCGACATCAGGCCTGGCGGAGATGGAAAGAACGAAGCTGATCCGCCTGTTTCCCGTGAATGACTAAGGTGGTCGCAATCTTTCAGGCTCGCTCCTCGCGCTTCAGGTCTTTGTTTTTGCCGTTGTCGCAAAACCGCTGCATAATTTTGCGCGGCATGTGTTATGCCCTGTGGAAATATGGCTTTCCTGCGGCGACGGCCTTAATGGCACCTCAATTTTACTCTATAACAAGGGCTCGCTGATTTGGCCGATGCGGCATTTGCGGTGACCGGATTTCCGGCCCCCGCCATTTTCCCGATCGCGAAAGCATGGTGACGTCCCGTCTCAACGTCGGGTTTGGCTTTCGGTGACCTCTCCGGTCATCCGCCTCCAGACAGCGATGCGGTTTCAGCAGGCATCATTTTCATTCCATCCCTGCGGCCCGGTGTTGTCGGGTTGCCCCTCATGACGATCCCGCGATCTCCGATCGCGACCGACAAACGGGGCGAATACCACGCAGGCTGCGGCTTTCAATTTCGATCTAAAGGGAGATTTTATCCATGGCAAAAGGACAGGTAAGAAGCAATCGCGAGGTCCGGAAGCCGAAGAAGGACAAGCAGGAAGCGAAGGTGGAAAGCACATTCGCCAACCAGATGAAGACGGCGACCAAAACCGCGCCGCAGGGCAGTGCTCCAAAGAAATAGAACCTCTTATCGAGTCGCCGCTCTCGCCCTCGCTGCGCATAACAGCGCAAGTGATAGCGTGTCCTGTCGGCGCGCCGGCGTGACATCATCACCCATTGACATGTTCTCGAAAAAGGAATTGCTGCAACCATGCCCACTCTTCATACAATGTACCACTTCGACTATCCGCTCTTCCTCATTCGCTCGGCCGTGGTGATTGCACTCGGCCTTTCGGCCATCGCGGCCTTTCACGGCGTCACTCTGTGATCGAATCTGCGCGCCGCAGCGAGTGCGAGGAAACCCAAGTGGCCCCTTTGGGCGAGTCTGACGAAAACCCGGAGAACGAAACCCCTGAGCGATCCCGGGCGAATGCGGAGCTTTTCGCTGAAAAACGCTGGTTGAAGATCCTTGCCGGATATCGCCAGCCACGAGCCGGACGCAGCGCTTTCGAGCTTGTCGTCACCGTCATCCCTTTCGCGCTGTTCTGGGCTGCCGCCTGGGCAGCGGTTCATTACAGCTTCTGGCCCGGCTTGATCCTCGTCCTTCCCGCCGCCGCCTTCCTGCTCCGGCTGTTCATGATCCAGCATGATTGCGGCCACGGCTCGTTTTTCGCCCATCGCCGCGTCGACGACTGGGTTGGACGCACGATCGGCATCCTGACGCTGACCCCCTACGACTATTGGCGCCGGGCGCATGCGGAACACCACGCCTCGGCTGGAAACCTGGACGAACGCGGCGTTGGCGACATCGAAACGCTGACTATCGCCGAATACAACGCGCTGTCGCGCTGGGGCCGGCTTGGCTACCGGCTCTACCGGCACCCGATCGTGATGTTCGGGATCGGACCGGCATGGCTGTTCCTCTTCAAGCAGCGCCTGCCTTTCGGCATGATGCGCTCCGGCGCCCTGCCCTGGGTTTCGACCATGGCGACCAATCTTGCCATCGCACTGGTCGCCGCGCTGCTGATCTGGGCGGTCGGGATCGTCCCGTTTTTACTGGTGCATCTGCCGACCGTTCTTCTGGCAGGTGCTGCCGGCGTCTGGTTGTTCTATGTGCAGCATCAATTCGAGGAGACCCATTGGTCGAAGAAGCCGGACTGGCAGTTCCAGCATGCGGCCCTCCATGGTGCCTCGCATTACGACCTGCCGCCAGTGCTGCGCTGGATCACCGGCAATATCGGCATCCACCACGTGCATCATCTGTCGAGCCGGGTGCCCTACTACCGGCTGCCGGAGGTGCTGCGAGACCATCCTGAGCTTGCCGATATGGGCCGCATCACGCTCATGGAAAGCCTTCGTTGCGTCAAGCTGGTGCTGTGGGACGAGCAGACGAAGCGACTGGTCTCGTTTCGCGATGCAGCGCGCCTCGCCGCCGCCCGGTAACGGGCTCGAGAGCGGTTCGGACGACATGCTCCAATTCAGATTTTAGGCCGATCCGGCCTAAAATCATGCTCCTCTAGCGATAACCCGTTACGTCAGCCGGTTTGCCAGGCTCCTGCACTTCCACCATGTAGCGCCAGCAATCCGGCCGCGAACCGTCGATATCATCGAAGCCATAGGTCTTGGCGATCGCGCCGCTCGATAGCGATTGTCCGTTCCAGCGGGCGCGGTCGGGATCGGCAGCGATAGCGGCAACGGCGCGGCCGACGAAATACGGGGTTTCGGAAATAGCGAAATGCGGCTGTATCTTCGTCGCCTCGCGCCAGTTCTCCTCGCTGACGCCGTAAGCATCCAGCATCATTTCGGAGCGCAGCCAACCGGGTGTGATCGAAACGGCGGTGGCGCCGTGTTTCGCCAAATCTTGCGCATGCGCCCAGGCCATCCGGGTGACACCCGTTTTGACGAGGTCGTAAAAGGGCGACAGCCGATAATGGGTGGCATTGTATTCGGCCGTGCCGTCGGTCATCTCCACCAGCAGCCCGCCGGGCCGCTCGATCATCAGCGGCAAGGCGTAGTGGGCGGTAATCAGATGCGTCTCGATGCCGAGCCGCAGCATGCGCAGGCCCTTGTCCAGCGAATGCTCCCAGACGGCCTTGTCCCATTCGAACAGTTTCTCGCCGCCCCAGATGTCGTTGACGAGAATATCGAGCCGGCCGGCTTCGCCGCGGATGCGGGCGACCAGCGCCTCGACCTGTTCCTCGACGAGATGGTCCACTTGCGCGGCAATGCCCCTGCCGCCGGCTGATGTCACCAACTCGGCCGTCTCCTCGATCGTCTCCGGTCTCATATATTCGGATTGCTGAGCGCGCGTCGTGCGCCCCGTCACGTAAACGGTGGCGCCGGCGGCGCCGAGTTCCACCGCGATGCCTCGGCCGGCGCCGCGCGTGGCACCTGCCACCAAGGCCACTTTCTCCCTCAAGTTCGCTGTCACTTCTCCATCCTCCACGCTAGAACGGAGTGCGCCCAGTTCAGCCGGCGCACCCCTTGTATATAAACGAATGATCGTTTACATTCGAGATGAATGCAAGAGGAATTTCATGCCGCGTCGCCGCACAGTTTCCGATGAACAGCTTCTCGCCATGGTGCTGGCGCTGATCCACGCCGAGGGGCCGGAAGCGGCGACTTTTGCGGCGGTGGCGAAAGCGAGCGGCCTTTCCGGCTCGACGCTGGTGCAGCGTTTCGCAACGAAGGCGGCGATGCTACGCGCTGCGCTGCTTTACGCCTGGGACAGGCTCGATGCGGAAACGGCACGGCTTGCCGAGACCGTGCCGAAAACCCCGGAGGGCGCCATCGCGCTGCTCGTCGGCCTGTCGCAGGACTACGGGGACGATGCCGCCGCCTATGGCGAAGGACTGCTGGTGCTTCGCGAGGATTTCCGCGATCCGGTATTGCGCGCCCGCGGTGCTGCCTGGGGAATAGTGCTGACGGCGGCGATCGCGCAATGCTTCGGATCGACGAAGGCACCGGAGACGATCGCCCGGCTGATGCTGTCGCAATGGCAGGGTTCGCTGCTCTGGTGGGGTTTTGGCGCCGAAGGGCCGGTGGATACCTATGTAGAGACGGAGCTTCGGCGCTTCCTCGCGGCAATAAAGTCCTGAGCCCGCCTAGAGCATGATGCCGTAGGCCGACCCGGCCTAAAATCATCCTGTTCTAGGCTTCCTCTTCGTCCTTTTCCTCACCCACGGTCAGCGGCCAGTCGACGACATAGTCCTCGAGATCGTCGAGATCGATCTCATTTTCGTTGATCGCGCGACCTCGCGCGGAAATGCCGGCGGCATGGACAGTCTCCGGGTCACCGGAGACGAGCGGGTGCCACCAGTAGAGATCGCGGCCTTCATTGACCAGCCGGTAGCCACAGGTGGGCGGCAGCCAGGCGATATCGGGCACGTTCTCCTTGGTCAGTTGCACGCAGTCCGGCACGAAATCCCAGCGGTTCTCATAGCTGGAGCAGCGACAGCTTTCGCCGTCGAGCAGCTTGCAGCTGACCGAGGTGAAATAGATATCGCCGCTATCCCATTCCTCGATCTTGTTGAGACAACAGAGGCCGCAGCCGTCGCAGAGGCTTTCCCACTCGGTGACGGTCATTTCGGCCAGCGTCTTGCTCTTCCAGAAGGGCAGATCGTTCATCGTCGTTTCATGCAACAGCGGCCGCAAATTCGCGTGACCCTTATGCATCTCTCTTGTTATCGGCCGCAAAATCAATCAATCCTTCAGTATACTCCTGGTACTCGGAGAATTCTCTCCTGGTATCGGAGAGATTTGCGGCCATATGCGGGCCTCGCGCTTTCGTCGGAGATGACCGAAGCGCGATCAGGCGGGAATACAGGACGTGCAGGATCCGGACAACCCAGGAAATGGGCCAGAAAACGGGCCAGAAAACAGGCCCGGAAAAGCGGCGAATGAGGCGGCGGAAAAGCGGCCGGCGAAGAGCCGTCACATTCTGCTGCGCATCGATTCCTGGATCGATTCGACCGTCTGGAACGCCGGCTTCCGCGCCGCCGAGATCTGGGAAGACATCACCATCTTCTTCCGCCACTTCCGCGTGCGCGGCTGGAAACGCATGGTCTTCGAACTTGCCGGCGAAGGGCTGACGCTCGGGGCGGCCGGCTCGGTGCTGATGCTGCTGCTGGCCCAGCCCGCCTTCGAGGCGACCAAGGAGGACTGGCGCAACCGCGGCGATTTCGCCGTCACCTTCACCGACCGCTACGGCAACGTCATCGGCCATCGCGGCGTCATCCACCAGAATTCCGTGCCGATCGACGAGCTGCCGGATTCGCTGATCAAATCGGTGATCGCCACCGAGGACCGGCGCTTCTTCGACCATTTCGGCATCGATTTCATCGGCCTCTTCCGCGCCATGAGCGAGAATGCACGCGCCGGCGAAGTCGTCCAAGGCGGCTCGACGCTGACCCAGCAGCTCGCCAAGAACCTGTTCCTGTCCAATGAACGCTCGATCGACCGCAAGGTCACCGAGGCGTTCCTGGCATTGTGGCTCGAGGCGAATCTTTCCAAGAAGGAAATCCTCTCCACCTATCTCGACCGCGCCTATATGGGCGGCGGCACCTTCGGCGCAGCGGCAGCGGCACAGTTTTATTTCGGCAAGAACATCACCGATGTGAACCTTGCCGAATCCGCCATGCTTGCCGGCCTGTTCAAGGCGCCGGCCAAATATGCGCCGCATGTCAACCTGCCGGCGGCGCGTGCCCGCGCCAACGAAGTGCTGACCAATCTGGTCCAAAGCGGGTTGATGACCGAGGGCCAGGTCATCGCCGCCAGGCGCAATCCGGCCACCGTCGTCGACCGCAACGAGGTGGAATCGCCCGATTTCTTCCTCGACTGGGCTTTCGACGAGGTGCAGCGGCTTTCACCGCGTTTCCACCAGCATTCACTGATCGTGCGCACGACGATCGACATGGGCATCCAGCAGGCGGCCGAGGATTCGGTCGAGACGTCATTGCGCGAATATGGCGAGGCCTATCACGCCAAGCAGGGCGCGATGGTGATGATCGAGAACGGTGGTGCGGTGCGCGCCATGGTCGGCGGCCGGGATTATGGCGAGAGCCAGTTCAACCGCGCCACCAGGGCGCTACGCCAGCCGGGCTCCTCCTTCAAGGTCTACACTTATTCGGTGGCGATGGAGAGCGGGATGACGCCGCAGACGACGATCGTCGACGCGCCGATCTCCTGGGGCAATTGGAGCCCGCATAATTATGCGAACCGCTATGCCGGCCGCATCACGCTCGAGACCGCGATCGCCCAGTCGATCAACACCGTGCCGGTGCGGCTCGCCAAGGAAAAGCTCGGCATTCAGCCGATCCGGGCAATGGCGAAGAACCTCGGCGTCGAAACGCCGATCCGCGACGACGTCACCATCCCGATCGGCACCTCCGAGGTGACGGTGCTCGACCAGGCGACGGCCTACGCCACCTTCCCGGCCGGCGGCTACCAGTCGCGTCGCCACGGCATCACCCAGATCCTCGATTACGATGGTGACGTGCTCTACGATTTCGACCGCGACGAGCCGGCGCCGAAACGCGTGCTCTCCGAAAAGGCCGATGCCTATATGAACCAGATGTTATCGCGCGTTCCCTATGTGGGCACGGCGCGCAAGGCAGCCCTCGACAACGGCATCGTGACAGCCGGCAAGACCGGTACGACCCAGGCCTATCGCGACGCCTGGTTCGTCGGCTTCACCGGCAATTACACCTGCGCCGTCTGGTTCGGCAATGACGACTATACCTCGACCAACGAGATGACCGGCGGCTCGCTGCCGGCGATGACCTTCAAGCGCGCCATGGACTACGCCCATCAAGGTGTCACGCTGCGGGCCATCCCCGGCATCGAAAACCCCCTGCCCTCGGAAAAGGATCTCGCCAAGACCGCCGCCGCCAAGCCGCAGGACGGATTGCCGCAGCTTATCCGGCCGCGCATGCTCTCGGTTCAATCGACTGACATCCTCAAGAAGCTCGGCGAGAAGCTGAAGGATGCCGCCCCGCTCGCGCCGGCGAAGGTGGCGAGCGCGGAGTAGCGCCCAGGGGATTGCCGGACTGCCCCTCATCCGGCTGCCGCCACCAGCCGGGGTCGAGCCACAGGTCTCGACCCGTCCTTCGGACCCCCGTAAACGGGGCGAAGGGACCATGTTGCCACCTCTCCGTTCCCCGCACACCTCTCGTAGGGCACGTCCCCTCGCCCCGTTTACGGGGAGAGGGTTAGGGTGAGGGGCAGCCATTCGCGCAAACCGGACAGCCCCGTTGCCGCACTTTGCATAACGTGGATCAATCAGCGCTCATGTCACTGCCCGGCATTCCACCCTGCCAGAATCAGTGGTAACCCTTTCATCCGATATGGTTTCCAAGGTCTTGACGTGTTTCGATTCCCCCTCTTTATCGCGATCACGCTGATCGTCGCCTTCGGCGGCGGGATCATGATTTCGCTTTATGCGCTGGATGCGACACAGGGTTTCGGGGCGATCAAGCTCGGCGCCTGGGAGGCCTTTCCGGCATTGCAGACGGTCGAGGCCGATCCCTATGCCAAGTCGCACCGGGCGCGCGCCGGCAAGCTGCTCTATGGCAGCGCCGAGGGGCTGACCTTCACGGCGAGCGTCGACGACGACGGTGCGCGGCTGAATGCCGGCTGCCGCTACCGCATCAGCGGGCAGACACCGCCTGCCCGGCTCTGGACCCTGTTTACCGCCGACAATGGCGGCAATCCGGCAGCGGTGACGACCGGGCATCCCGCAGCGCTCAATTCCTGGACGGTGCTGCGCCAGCAAGACAGCAGTTTCTCGATCGAGATCTCCGCCGCGGCGCAGCCGGGCAACTGGCTGGCCTTGCCACAGGCGGGCACTTTCCGGCTGGTGCTGACACTGTTCGACACACCGACCGCCGGCAGTTCCGGCGTGATCGACCTCGCCATGCCGAAACTCACCAAGACCGGATGCGGCAATGCTTAGGATATTCTTCGCCGTCCTGACCGGTCTTTTCGGCGCAGCCCTGCTGCATCTCATCATCATCCTGTCGCTGCCGCATTTCACCGGCAAGGATGCGGCAACCCGCGTGGAGGCAGAGGGCGACCTCAATAATTTCTACCTGCTCGGCAACCAGTATGACGAAGCCGGGCTTGCCAATGGCGACCCCTTCGTGCGCACCGCCGTCTGCTCCTTCGATGTCGAGGATGCGCCGGTGCATTTCACCGCCAAGGGCAATGTGCCCTTCTGGTCGATCGCCATCTACGACAGCGCCTCCAACGAGGTGTTCAGCATGAACGACAGGACGTCGGTCGGCGGTGCGCTCGATGTGCTGGCCGGCAGTCCGATCCAGCTGACCGACCTGCGCAAAAACCTGCCGCAGGAGCTGCAGCAGGCGATCCTGGTGGAAATGGCACGGCCGGATGGTTATGCCGTGCTGCGGACGCTGGCGCCGCAGGCGAGCTTCGATGAGGCCGCGCGCAACTTCCTGACGGAAGCCGGCTGCGAGCAATTCACCGCTCGCTGAGGTTGAACAAGCGGTTACTTCTTATTGACGCGCGGCGCGGGCGCCGGACGATGTTTCGGGCTCTCGGCCAACCGCTCGTAGCGGACGCCGGTGAACCAGAGGATCTTGGCTTCGCGGGGCTCTTTGTCCAGGCGACGCGGCGCCCGCGGCCGCCGATCCGCCAATGCAACTACTATTGCCATTCTCGTCTCCATGCACTGCCCGAGACGGATGAACTTGCGATGGATTTCACCCTGCCCGCCAATGTGCGGGCCGGCGCGTCCTGCAGTGCCGGAATGACCGGACCGAGGGCATTCGCGCCTTTCCCACGGCACTTGATTGAAATACCGTGACGCGGAGTTTCAACGATCCAACTACTCAAATCGCGTCGTTCCTATCCGAATTGAGCCACATGACAGTTAACAGTTTACTAATGTTCGGCGGATGCCAAACACAGTTCACTTGACTTCTCCTTTAACGCTCGAAGAGTTGATTTGGTTTCACCGCGCCCGCGCAATGGCCCGGCCTGGCATCGGCGCATAAAATTAGAAACAATTCATATAGTTGACATTGGCGCGGCAATTTCCCTGGCGGGAAAGGGGCGGTGTTGCAAAAATGCGTCATGAAAATATTTAATTGCGAGGCGCTCAGATGCGCGTATGTTCGCCCATATCGATCAGACGTTTCCGGGCACCGATCGATCGGGGATTTTCCACGCTCTTGCCGGAATGCGGAGGGTAAGCGGTGTCTTTGCTGGTGAATTCATCCTTCTCGCCTGACGATCTCGACGTGCTGCGCAGTGCGCTCGATGCCTGGTGCTCGGAACGGCGCATCGACATCAAAAGCGTCGAGGCGCAGTTCGCGGCATCTGCAGCCCTCGACCTTTATCAGGCCGGTTACGACAGCCGCGAAAAGCTGCTGCACGCGCTGCGCGATCATCGGATCGCCTGAACTTTTTCACCATCGCAGCGGCGACGAGCAACCGTCACAGCGCCCCTTCAAATCACGCATTTTTATATTGCCGGCTAACCATGTCGTCACACGCTATGCGTGTATATTTCTGTTGCTTTTTAATAAAATCTTCAGCATGCATTAACCGTACCGGTGTAGGATTTGTTCATAACCGTATGGCCTGACATGCGTTCCGCCAGCGCATATCGGCTCTTGGTCCCCTTATTTTGCGTTTTCGGGGTGTTTTTGTGCGTGACCGGTTTCGAGACCTAGAAGGCCCCTTGGCCGTCAGGAAAAAGGACGTGGTGTTAATGGCGACTGTCAGCAGTTTCGAGAACCTGTCTCATCCGACACGGTCCGAACTGCGCCAATTTGCCGAACTTTTCATGCCGCTGTTCCAGGCCTCCTCCGACGAGGCCAAGCGCCAGGCGGTCGCGGCACTGTCCCAATGCGAAAACATGCCGGCGGCCGTGGCGCTGTTTATCGGCAACCAGCCGATCGAGATCGCGGCCCCTTTTCTTGCCGCCTCAAAGGCAGTCGCCGACGATACGCTGATCACCATCGCGCGCATGCAGGGTGCAGCGCATGTCAAGGCGATCGTCAGCCGCGATTCACTCTCGCCGAAGGTCATTGATGCGCTGGTGGCGCTGCGCCAGAGCCAGCCGCGCTCCGCGGGCGCGTCGGCACCGATCATGGAATCGCCGGCGGTCCCGCTTTCACCAGCGCCTGCCGAAACCAACGAGGCAGATGCGCTGGAGGAACAGCGGGTTGCCAATGAAGAGGCATTGCGCGAGCGCATCCTCGGGCTTGCCGGTCATCTCGGCCGGGCCGACGAGGACCGGCTCGGTCTGCGCACGCTCACAGACATTCAGGAGGCGCTGCTGGTGCGCTTCGCCCGCTCTCGCGAGGCGACGCATTTCGCAACCGCGCTTGCCGATGCGCTTTCCGCCAGCCGCTGGCTTGCCGAGCGCATCATGCTCGATCTTTCCGGCCAGCAGCTCGCCACGACGCTGACCAGCCTCGGCATGGGCTTTCTCGACGCCGTCTTCGTGCTCGAAAGGCTCTATCCGCACCTTGCCGAACAGCAGCACAACGTCACGCGCGGCTGGATGGTGCTCGATGCGCTCGACCCGGAAGAATGCCACGAACGCGTCGAAGCCTGGCGGCGTGCGGATCGCTACACCTATAAGCCGGAAGCGGCCGATACGCCTGCGCCGGCGGCAACGCCCGACTATCGCTTCATCCGCCAGGCGCCGCCGCAGCGCGACATGCGCGTCATGGGGCGGCGGTCTCGCTGAGCTGGAATGACTAACCTCACCGCCTGGTGAGCTGTTCGAAATGGCGAGGAGCTGACGCGCCTGGCCGTCAGCCGCCCTTGGCAAGCGGGATCATGTCCCCCAGTTCCTCCGCCTCCAGCTCGACGATCCAGAGATCGGGGTCGAATTTGCGTTCGCGCTCCAGCATCGCACGCACCGCTTCCGGTTCGCTGCGCGACAGGCGGATCTCGAACAGGCGGTCACCGGCCTGACCCTCGTCGAAGGCGGTCTGCGGCGCCGGCGCATAGAGCGTTTCCAGGCCGCTGCGGAAATGCTGGCGGATGAAGATCGCACCCGCCTCCTCCGCACCCTTCTTCTCGACGGCGGCGAAATCGCCGCTGGCAAAGACGCGGCGCAGGAGGGCTGAAACGAAGATGTCGGCGCGTAATCTCATTGGTGCGGTATAAAGCATGTCGCGCAAAAGTGTGTAGCGGTTTTGCGATAACGGCATGCTGAAAAATAAAGACTTAGAGGGCGAGGAGCGAATCTGAAGGATTGCGATGCGCTAGCCCCGGCCTGTGGGCGGCGGCAATGCGGGGTCAGATTTTGACCCCGGAGTCAGACCTTGATTGCCAGCCGCAATCCGCCCCAATGCCGTCCGCGCACCGTGATCGGAGCGGAGATATCCTTCATCATCACGAAATTGCCACCGCCCATGTCGCGCCTGTAAGTCTGGACGAGGAAAGGCGCGGTGCTGCGGCCGGCGGCAAGACCGACGCGATCGGCAAAGATGCGACGATTGCGGCAATTGGCAGTGTTCCACACGGTGTCGCCAGGCCGCTGGGCTTGCGAGAATTTTCGGTTGTGGGTCGGCAGATAGCCATTCTCGTCGATCGCCGCGCAGAAGGCGATGCGCTCGTCCAGGGCGGTGACGGGTTCCTGGATCGGTGGCAGCAGGCGGTCGGTGAGCTCGGTGAAGGCTGCCATCACCTGTGCCGGATCGGAGCCTGCTATCGGCCGATAGCGTCGGTCGAAGAGAGCATCGAGCCCGATCTGGCCCTCAGCGACGGCGCGTTCGAAGGCGCCGGAAATCTGTCTTGCCACCGATTGCGCTTCCTCGATCCAACGACTGTCGGCGGTCTTGACGCCGGCGCTCGCCGTCAGCTGGATCAGGGTTTCCGAGAGGCCGACGACGCTGTCGACGCGTTTTGCCGCCTGCTGCAGCCTGACATTCGAGCCGACGACCTCGGCCGACATCTCGCCGAGTTTCTCGACGAAGCCGGCGCATTGCTGGTCGACCGCCTCGGTGGTGTTGGCCATGACAGTCGAACTGTCGAGGATGCGGGTGATGACATGTTCCATGCTTTCGAAGGCGCCGCGCATCGCCTCCGACTTGTCACGCACGCCGGCCGCACTGTCGCGCGCATCGCTGCCGACGGCCGACAGCCGGTCGATCTTCACACGCAGTTCGTCCAGCGTCTGCTGGATGGAGCCGGTCGCCTTCGAGGTCTGCAGCGAAAGCGCGCGGACCTCGGCGGCGACGACCGCAAAACCCTTGCCCGCATCGCCGGCGCGCGCCGCTTCGATCGCGGCATTCAGCGCCAGCAGGTTGGTCTGGCGGGCGATGGTGCTGATCTCCTCGGCGATATTGTCGACATCGGCAAGCGACTTGGAGAAGCCGGCGATCTCAGTGCCGATCTCGTTGGAGGACTGGACCATGTGGCCGATCTCGGCGACGGAGCCGGTCAGGCGATCGGCCGATTCCTTCAACATGTGGCGGGCCTCGGCCGCCGTGCGGTCGGTCTCGCGCAGCGACATGGCGACCGAGCGGTTGGTCTCGGCAATCGACAGCGCGGTGCGGGTGACATGATCGAAGGCGGAGGCATGCCGGGCCGACATTCCCGCCATGTCCTGGATGGCGCCGGCGATATCGACGAGATCAATGCCAAGGGTGGAGGCTTCTTCGGCAAGGCGCAGCAAAATGTGGTGCAGCGCCTCGGGGTCTGGGGCCGCCCCCACTTCGACCGCCGGTTCTCCGGCCAGATCGTCTATCGCCTTCAGCGCATGCATGACCGACGCTCCCCCGCCCCAATCAGAAAAGCTTCAGGCAACATGGTTAACAAGTTGCAAACAGCCGCTGCACCTTAGACTTAGGTTGTAGGGAAATCGGACTCCGTGACTGTGGGCCGGCCGTGTGGCGCCCGATCAGCTGGCGATGAAGCCCGTCAGCCGCTCGCTCAGCTGCCAGAGGCGTTCGGCAAATTCCGGATCGGTTGCCCAAGGACGGACACCGAGCATCTCGGTCGAATCGCCGGGGACAGCGGCGGCGATATCGCAGTTCTCGCAGTAGACGCCGCCGAGACCCTCAAGCTTCTCGCTGACGGCGCACCAGACGATGGTCGACGCCCCCTGCTCAATCGTCTTCTTGTTGTTTTCCGGATCGATGACCGGCTTGCCATGCTCGTCGACATAACCGCTCGCCTTGAGGAAGTCGCTCGACTGATGGCGGACCAGATTGGTGGTGACGATACCGCCGGGATGCAGCGAGAAGGCCCTGACACCGTGCTTCGCACCCAAAGCGTCCAATGAGATCGCAAAGAGAGCATTTGCCGTCTTCGACTGGCCGTAGGCGAGATAGGGCGCGTATTCGCGGTTCTCGAAATTCGGATCGTCGAAATCGACGCCGGCGAAGACGTGACCGCGCGAGGAGACGGCGACGACGCGCGCCCCCTCGGCCTTCACCAGCGCCGGCCAGAGGCGGGCAGTGAGCTGGAAATGGCCGAGATGATTGGTGGAGAACTGCGATTCGTAACCGCGGGCGTCACGCGTCAGCGGGTTCGCCATGACGGCAGCATTGTTGATGAGCAGATGCAGGGGCTCGCCGCTGCCGAGGAAGCGGTCGGCGAAGTCGTCGATCGAGCCGGGGTCCATCAGGTCGAGCTTTTCCACCGTAAGGCCGGGAATGCTTTCCACGGCCGCCTTGGCTTTTTCGAGATTGCGGGCGGGAACGACAACCCTGGCGCCGGCGCCGGCGAGCACACGAGCCGTCTCGAGGCCAAGACCGGAATAACCGCCGGTGACGATCGCGACCTTGCCTGAAAGATCGTGCCCGGCAATGACGTCGGCGGCGGTTGATGCCGCACCGAAGGCGGAACCGATGGGAGCTTGTGGGGTGGACATGGCATGCCCTCCGTTGTTGCAAGATGGCCTTATGTACGCCCGGGAAACGGGATTCTGAATGCTTGCAAATCCCGATTTCCTGCTTCATCGTTCAAAAATGATCAGTGACCCGCTCTCCGAAATGCTCAATCTGCTCGATGCGCGCTGCCTTGTGTCGGGCGGGCTGATCGCCGGCGGCGCCTGGGCGCTGCGCTTCCCCCGGCCGAACCGGATCAAGATCAGCGCGGTCGCCAAAGGGCGCTGCTGGCTTTGCCTCGACAATGGCAGCGAACCCATTCTGCTCGAGGCGGGCGACGTTGCGCTTCTGAACGGCCGGCATTCCTTCATCCTGGCGAGCGACCTTGCCGTTGCGCCCGCCGATGCGGTCGGCGCCTTCAAGGAGAAGGTCGACGGCATGGCGCGCCATGGCGTTGGCGAGGATTTCCATTATCTCGGCGGCCACATCGCGCTCGGGCCGCAGGGCATGGAGCTGCTGTCCGACGTGTTGCCGCCGATCATTCATGTGCGCGCCGCCCTTGCCGAAGCCGGCGTGCTGCGCTGGCTGCTCGACCAGTTGGTGCGGGAGATGGCGGCAAAGCGGCCAGGCGCCCTGCTCGCCTCGACCCAGCTTGCGCAGTTGATGTTCGTGCAGGTGCTGAGGGCGCACATCATGAGCTCGGCGCCATTGACGGTCGGGTGGCTCCGCGCCTTCGGCGACGATCGCATTGCGCCGGCGCTGCGGCTGATGCATGGCGATCCCGGCCGGTCCTGGCAGCTTGGCGAACTGGCAAAGGCGGCCGGCATGTCGCGCACGAGCTTTGCACTGCGGTTCAAGACCGTGGCGGGGGTTGCGCCGCTCACCTATCTGATCGGCTGGCGCATGCGCCTTGCCGAACGCGAGCTGCGGGAGGGCAGCATGCCGGTTTCGACGCTGGCGCTTTCGCTCGGCTACACATCCGAAAGCGCCTTCAGCAACGCCTTCAAGCGGATGACGGGTATGGCGCCCAGGCGCTATCGCGTGGCGATGGCCCGCGAGGCCGGGCCGATCGAAGAGGTGGTGGATGTCGAGGGCCAGGCGATGACGACGCATTACAGGCTGCTCAAGGCGGCATCGTAGCGGCGCCAGATCCGGATGATTTTAGGCCAGATCAGCTCAGCAGCGTCATGCTCTCAATGCCGCCGCCCGCATTTCGTGAGGAAGTGGATTAAAGATGGCCCGTCGCCTGCGCACCGTTTTTCCGGACGTATTTTGGAAGACATGTGGCGCATTGGCTGGAATGTTGACCATCGAAGACGCGCTCAGAGTCGACGCCTGTCTGCGGAAGGTGAATTGCAGCTCTCCCTCCATGACATTGTCTCATTCCGTACCATTACACCGGTCGAGTCCCGCCCCTGATAAGTTGAATCAACTGATTTGGTATACGAGGAGAAAATGAATGACTGTCACCGTGATCAAACCGGCACAGGATCGGAAAAAAGTGTCCGATGCTTATGAACTTGACTATTTTGTGCAGAAACACGCCATCGCCAGAATGGACGCGATCCGGATTCTCAATCTGCACCGATCTGATCGGGATGCCTCCGATCGCGCCGCGCATCGTCTCAAAAGGTGATCTACCGACCGGGACGAGACGGGCGGGATTTTCCCTTTCACTTGCCAATGAGATTTAACGCGAGGCCGACCAGCGCATCCTTAGTCGTCGTCCCCTTTTGAAAGGCATACAAAAGAACGGTTAAGAGATCCGAGCCGTCTTCGCTATCGGGCGAGATGTCATGCCGGGCGCAGGCCTCCTGGAAGGCGTTCAGGAGCACTGTCGAAGCGGTCTCGTCTACATGGTGATTGTAAAGTGAGGTCACGCATCATCCTTAAAGGTTGCCGACGTCAAATGCGTTCAATTGTCGATCAGGCAGGCCGTATCAACGGCGCGGCATCATTCGGAACCGGCTTCGATTTACCAAGAGGGATGCCGGTCAGCCGTTCGTATTCTATCTCAGCCGGGCCATAGGTGCCTTGGCAGAGGTGCATCAGCCCAGTGCGATCCTGCACGAGAATTTCCCCGCGTTGCGATTTGATTAAGTGCTTTGTTTCGAGAATTTGCAGGGCCACTGTCACACCCGGCCTACGCACGCCAAGCATCATTGCAAGAAATTCATGGGTCACATAGAAGCTGTCGCCATTGACGCGGTCGTGAACCATGAGGATCCATCGCGCCAGCCGCTCTTCCAGTTTGATCTGACCGTTTGCAAGAGCGGTGTAGGTGCTTTGGATACCGAGCGTACGGGCATAATGCATCAAAAGTTCTGTTAACGCGGCGCTCTGAGACATCGCTTCTTGAAAATTGTCGGCAGAAATACGAAGCGCCGAGCCGCCCATCTGGACGAAGCAGTCGAACGGGCTTTCTGTATCGCCCTGGACCAGCGACGTGCCAGTCATGCCATCCCGGCCGAAAAGGCCGACCTCGACGGTTGAACCGCCCTCTTTGCTTGCCACCACCGAACCAAGACCCTCCTCGAAAAAATAGACGAAGTTGATCGGCTGATGCGCCTTTTCGAGCGACTGACGAAGGTTGAGCTGCATTCTCTCCAGACTGGGGGCAAGCAGGCGCCGATCTTCAGGGGCAAGGGCACACAACAAATGGTTCTTGAAGGTGCTTATATTTTGGTTGGTCATCGTGCTCTCCGGGGCGAAAGCACGACGATCTTCCAAACGTCAGCGCCCTTACGTGGCTGACGTCGTATATAAGATTGCGCTTAAAAGCTGCATTGCACAACAACTTTTGTACGAAATGGTACAGAGTCGCACCTAGACGTTGTTTCGGAAGGAGGATTTTGTCCACACTGGTTACGCTTGTGATGCGGCGACTGGTCATCGTTTGCCGATGCCGTTTCGAAGCGATGTCTCCTGAAGTTTGAGTCGGCGAACTTCATCTTCCCCGCGCACAGCGAGAATGAAAACACGTTCTTTCCCATCGGGAGCTTGAACCTCGGCGACAACGCCTCGCGCTATCAGCTCCTCCATGGTTATATCCGATACCCCCGGGATCACGGAAGTCGGCTGCGGTTCTGGATAATATTGGTCGAGAAATCTGATAGCCTTGTTTTGTCTGTTGCCCAGGCCAAGCCGCGGCCCGTCGTCAAATTCCTCCCTGCGCTTACGTTGCACTCGGCTTGACGAAGCCGGTCGACGTTTCATCGCCATTTCCTCTCGCGTTTTTGATATGGTCGGGAAGTCGGTGAGTTGCAAGCAAACCAGATGGGTAGGAAGCTCGTCTGCCTTTTCGTTGGCCATAGGAAGAAAACGGGAAAATCCCTCTATTCTTCACGCCATCGTGCCAGATTGGCACAGCTTGCACATTCTGAGGGGCACAACGGGCCGTTGTTACAATAGTTCCGTGTATATCGACTCTCAGCGCGCTTGGGCGGCCGGCGTCAGCTGTCGGGTCCGCAATCGGGATAGCGGCCCTACTCATCTTCAGTCGTCCGGTTGGAGCTTCGAGGCGAATAGAAATGACCGTTCGACCGCGACGCTCAACAAGCTTAGCTCGGCAGAAAAATACCTAAAGGCCCCTTCGGGTCTGACATTGCTTCAGGTGAGACGCTGCGATTGGCCCGAGGGACGCTTGCCACGTGCGGCAGTCTCGATGCATCCGGGATGCGGTGCAGGAAAGCCTTGCCATGACTGACCTGGCGCCGTTTTGCGAGGCGCCGAACCTAGATCGCGCCGATTTCCTTGAGTTTCTTCAGCACCGCCTGGTTCGGCTCGCCGTCTTCGGGCAGGTTGTAGTGCTTCTGAAAATGGCGGATGGCCGCGCGGGTCTGCTCGCCGGCGACGCCGTCGACGCCGACATTGGCATAGGCCATGTTGGAAAGACCCTTCTGGATCTTCAATACCAGGTCGACATTGGTGATTTCGCTTGATGGAACCTGCTTTGCCGCTGATGGAGCCGTTTTGACCGTCTTTTCAGCGCTGCGGATCGCCGCTGCCACCGGGTCTTCCGCCGCTGCCTTCGAGCTTACATCTTCGGGCGGCTTTTCGGCGGGCACGGTCGAAGGGCCGGCGGCATCGGTCTTCAGCGCCGCCAATACCTCCGGCGTCGGATCGCCGGTCTGGGTCATGCCGACGGTCTCTTCGAAGAAGAGGATGGCCGCACTGGTGCGGGGGCCAATGATGCCGTCGGGTATGCCGTTATAGAGGCCGCGGCGCACCAGCTGCTGCTGGATGTCCATGACGAGCTGGCTCGGCTGCTGGCCGGGTGCGGCAGGCGCCGGTGTCGCGTTGGTGGTGGCGGTATCCTGCGGCCGCTCAATCCGGAAGGTGGTGACGTCGCCCTGCTGCTCCTCGGCTGGACGGCGGGCGCCGAGCACGATCGGAGACTGCGAATCGCGGGTGCGGAAGATCGGATGCGGATGCAGGCCCGGCTGATACCAGAGCGCATTGGCGGCGACGAAGGAGAAGATGACGGCGAAGGTGATCGTGCCGCCGGCGACCGACGGATTGCGGCCGATGACGCCGCCGAGCACCGAGGCGCCCTGCAGGCCGAGCCCGCCGAGCACGGAGGCGCCTTGCAGGCCGAGCCCGCCGAGGGCGGCAGCGCCTGACATCAGAAGGCCCGGCTGCTGCCGTCCCCTTTTTCCCTTAGGCGATTTTCGCTTGCGCGCGGCCATCGAAACGCCCCTCTTCCACTTCTGCGCCTGTGTTGACCGCGCCCTTCAGCCGCGGCGGAAACTCGACAGTCGCGCCATGACCGGCGTCTTCGGCGTGCTGGGCACCCGAGCCGTCCATCGCGATCTCGATGGTGATGATCGTGCCTTCGCCCGGCTGGCTGGCGATGGCGAAATACCCGCCATGCAGCGCCACCAGCCCCTTGACCAGGGAGAGACCGAGGCCGGAGC
Organism: Rhizobium leguminosarum; assembly: GCF_002953715.1. Classification (GTDB taxonomy): domain Bacteria; phylum Pseudomonadota; class Alphaproteobacteria; order Rhizobiales; family Rhizobiaceae; genus Rhizobium; species Rhizobium leguminosarum_V. The sequence goes on along the minus strand of NZ_CP025012.1, from coordinate 1,011,526 downwards.
CTTCGAAGCGGCGGGTATAATCGTTCTGGATCTGCACGAAGGGCTGGCCGAGCAGCGCCAGCTTGTCGGCCGGGATGCCGATGCCGGTATCGCTGACCGTCAGCTTGAGGATGCCGTCGCGCGCTGCCGCATCGATCGAGACTACGCCGCCGGCCTCGGTGAACTTTATGGCATTGCCGACGAGGTTGATGAGGATCTGCTGGATGGCCCGCTGATCGGCGACAACCTCGCCGAGGCCGCGCTGGATACGGCTCGTCAGGGTGAGACCCTTGGTCTTGGCCTGCAAGGCCAGCATCGATTCGCAGGATTTGACGGAGCTTGATATGTCGAAGGCTTCGAGGATCAGCTCGTAGCGACCGGCTTCGATCTTGCTCATATCGAGCATGGTGTTGACGACGGACAGCAAATGCGCGCCGGATTCGCGGACCAGGCCGACATATTCGCGCTGACGGTCGTTTTCAAACTTGCCGAAATATTCGCCGATCAGGATATCGGAAAAACCGAGAATGGCGTTCAGCGGCGTGCGCAGCTCATGGCTGACGGCGGCGAGGAAGCGCGACTTGGCGTCGTTTGCCGATTCGGCATCCGCCGCGCGGTTCTGGGCTTCGTCACGCAGCTGCTGCTCGACGGAGACGTCGCGCAGCTGGGCAATGATGGCGGCAAGTTCGCCGTCGGCATCGCGCCGGGCCGTCATGTCCATTCTGAGATAGGCGAACTGGCGTTGATCGCGCGAGACCGAGGGCCGGTCGATACGCAGATCGACGCTCTGAGCATCCTCGCCCCGGCGCAGGTCATCAAGCGCCTGCAGGAAAAGGATGCGGTCGGAGACATGCACCTGCTCGAGGAAGCCCCTGCCCTTGGGATCGCGCATCCAGGCGAGGAAATCGCGCCGGTCGCGACCGCCGACGGTCGCCACACTACCGTGCGGGTCGAGGAAGAAGACGAGGCCCGGGGTGGCGGCAAGGAAGAAATCCTCGGCCGACTGCGTGGCGATACCGGCGGAGGAGCCCTGACGGGCGAGCGCGATGCTGCCGACGGCGGAAAAGAGAAAGGCGGCGCAAACCATGGCGACACCCGCCGGCAAGGCGACGGCCGGACTGGTGACCGCCGAAAGGCCGATAGGCGCGGCAATAAGAGCGGCCGACGAGAAGAGTACGAGGCGGCGCAGGATTGCGAGCTCGCGTTGGCGCACGGCTTCACCGCCGCCCGTCCGGGAGAGCCAGCTTGTCGCTGCCCGGTCTACGAGGGCCGTCATCCAGCCGCCAATGTTACTCAATACACGCACGCAATACCCGCCCGAAAGGCTGTCGATTGATCCGGACAATAGGCCTTGGCGACTTAAAGAAAGGATAAGGCAAAAGCGCTGTTCACAGGCTGAAACGGCCGAAATTCCCGTTTTGAAGCATCTGGAAGGCTCTTTGCCTTTTGTGGTTAATAGGGGGTAAGCGACGGATATTCCTCATATTTCAGCATTGCGTTAACTCCTGTGGCAAGGCGAGCCGGCAAAAGTCCTGCAATTGCAAGCAGGTGCTGCCCTGATGCTTAACGGCGATCGCTCGCATTCGACTAAAATGCGGCTCAAATGCCGTTCGCTAAAATTTGAACTAAATTTGCCGCAAATGCGCGTGAGTTTCGAAAAGCGGCATTCGCAACTTGGCGGTAGGGTGAAAACACACCGGACAACCGGCCTGATTCGGCGACAAGAACCGGACGGGGAAAACAGGATGGGCGACGACAATGTGGTTTCTGATCAAAGGATCCTTCTGGTTTGGCCTCGTGCTCGTGCTTCTTTCCGTCTTCAGCACGGAGAGTTCCGACAAGCTCGCCAACGGCCCGCAATTGCAGCTTTCCGATGCGTTCACGGCGGCAAGCGGCGCTTATGACTATTTGACCGGCATGTGCTCGGAGAAGCCCGAAGTCTGCGCCAAGGGCACCGAGACCCTCACCGCGCTCGGCTACCGGGCCCGTGAAGGTGCCCGTGTTGCTTACGAACTTCTCGACAGCCAGTTCAAGGACGAGGCGCCGGCGACTGCAAGGCTTGCCGAACCGCAGATGCCGGTTGCGCTCAACATGCCTTCCCTCACCCCGCCTGCCATCCAGGAAAAGGTGCGCGAGGCAAAGGCTGCGCTCAACCAGCCGATGCCTTACCGTCCGCCGGTCGACGATGATGCCGCAGCCGAGACGGTGGTAACAGGTGCTATTCCGCTGCCGACGCCAAAGCCGGCGATCTAACGAAATTTTTCGCGGGCATTCGTCCGCAATAGCTTTCGGTTTTATAGCTTGCATCGGTGGTCCGCATGACGCGGAGATGCCCCATGCCTGACGTGCCTGCCCTGTTTAATTCAGCATGTTGCTGCGCCGTGAGGATGCCCATCCCTCACGGCGTTTTTCTATGTTAGTTTACGCAATTCCCGGCAAAACCGCTGCGCGCTTTGCCTGGGAAAACCGCTTCACACTTTTCCTGGAATTGCTTTAGCGGTTCAAATCTGCCGGTCTTTCACCTATATGCAGTCTTAGAGCATTTCCTGACGCATTCCGGACGCAAAACCGCTGCGCACTTTTGCTGGAACTGCTTCAATAGTGAAAGGCTTCTCCATGGCATCCCTCGACCAGATCATCGACGACTTCGCTTTCCTGGACGATTGGGAAGACCGTTACCGCTATGTCATCGAACTCGGCAAGGCACTGCCCGACTTGGCCGAGGAGAAGCGTACCTCCGAGAACAAGGTGATGGGCTGCGCCAGCCAGGTCTGGCTGGTGACGCATACGACAGGCGATCCCGACAACCCGGTCATGAGCTTCGAGGGTGATTCCGACGCCCATATCGTGCGCGGCCTCGTCGCCATCGTGCTTGCCACCTATTCCGGCAAGGCCGCATCCGAGATCGCCGGGCTCGATGCCTTCGAGATATTCTCGAAGATCGGCCTGGTGGAGAACCTCTCGTCGCAGCGCTCGAACGGACTGCGCTCGATGGTGAACAGGATCCGCGAAGAGGCAAGAGTTCGCGCCGCGGCTTGACCGCAATGATGGCTGATCGGCTTTCAGAGCCCCAGCCGATCGATTCCGGCAGCGCCTGCCTTTGGCACATCGAATACATTAACACTTGCTGATAGTATAGGAATACATTCTAAGCCTGTCGGCAAAGCATAAGACAGGGTCGCTCACACTATCTTGGCGCCTGTCCGAATCATCTGCGAAGGCCTGAATACCAGCGCGGTTCAGCTTTTGATTGAAGCGCAGGGCCGCTCCAACCTTTCATTTTAGCCGATTCCCGGCAAAAGTGCGAAGCGGTTTTCCGTCCGGAATTGCGTAAAAACAAAAGGCTAGAGCGGTTCTGCGCTTCCGTTAAAAGCAGAACCGCTCTAGGAAAACCGCTTCGCACGTTCCGGGAATGGCTCCATCAAGATTATTTTCCTCGCCTTGAAAAGGCACGTAAAAAAGCCGGGCACAAGACCCGGCTTTTTGTCGTCGATGCTTTCGAAAAAGCTCAGCCGCGGCCGCGCTTGCGGCGCTGCCCGAGGCCCATCTCCTTTGCCAGGCGCGAACGCGCTTCGGCATAAGCGGGCGCTACCATCGGGTAATCGGTCGGCAGGTCCCACTTCTCGCGGTATTCTTCCGGCGAGAGGCTGTGATGCGTCATCAGGTGACGCTTGAGTGACTTGAAGTTGCCGCCGCATTCCAAACACGTGATCTGCTCGTCCTGTACGGACTTGCGGACAGAAACTGCAGGCTTCTGCTTTTCGACGATCGCCGCAGCAGGCTGCGGTACGGACGTGTTGCTCAGTGCCGAATGCACGTCGGAAATCAGATTGGCCAGGTCGCTGACCGGTACAACATGGTTGCTGACATAGGCCGCGACAATGTCGGCTGTCAGTTCCACAAGCAGCTCCGGCGCATTGCCGGTCGCTATATCCGTCATATTTTTTCTCCTGTTAGCATGCTCAAACGGCCTTTGACTGACACGCCAAAGACCCACCTCGTAGAAGCGAACAGCAAAAGCGCAGGAATCGACCTTCTGTTTCGAAAAACGCGAAATCCACCCCTAGATTCCGAAGAGCGTAACCTGTTCTTATACTGCCTGACCGGAAACCACTACGTCATGCTCCAGGCGATGGCCTCAGTTTAGACATTAAAAATCAAAACTGAGGGACTTGGAAGCAGTACGATTGTAATTCACAATCAGAACTCTACTTGCATTTTCAAATACCATCGTTTGGTCGAAACGCCAATTATTATTTGTCGTTTTTCTTGAGAAAAAATGACAGATGAAGAATTGAGGGGCTCTTCGGCAAGCTTTACTCACAGCTTCCTGTGCATAAGTTTTGCATAAATCTGGTAAAGTTGCCGAACAGCATAGGCTCAGCGATCCCTGATATCGTCACGAACCGAGAGCGCATCGAGATCATATCCCGAACGATGGGCAGCTCTGGCAAGCAGATGGGCAGACACCGGCGCCGTCAGCAAGAAAAAGATAAAGCCGGCGATGGCGCGGGCGAGAATCGCCGGATCTTGCGAATAGAGCCCGGCGGCGAGGAGCAACAGGCCGGAGCCGACAGTCCCCGCCTTCGAGGCCGAGTGCATGCGGGTGTAGAGATCGGGCAGCCTGACCAGGCCGATCGCCGCTGCAAGCGCAAAAAGCGCACCGATGAGGAGCAGCAGGGCGGTGATGGCAGCCGCGATATAATCGATCAACGCTTCTTGCCCCCTGCCCGCTTTTGCGTGTTGCCGTTTGCCGCAGGTGCGGACGGCCTCGATTTGATGTTGCCGCGCGACAGCACGAATCGGGCGAAGGCGACAGTCGCCAGGAAACCGACCAGGCCGAGCGAGATGGCGATATCGATATAGAGCGAAAAGCCGGTCTTGACCGCGATAACGGCGATGAAACCGATGGCGATGCCGGTCAGCATGTCGAGGGCGAGGATTCGGTCCGGCAATGTCGGGCCGGCAACGACGCGCCAGACGGTGAGAATCAGCGCGAGGCCGAGGATGATCAGTGCGGCCGAGGATGCGACCGCGACGATGGTGGCAGGTGTGATCACCGGAAGGCCTCCATGATCTTGCGTTCGAAACCGTTGGCGATATCGCGCTTGCTCGCCTCGGGATCGGAACAATCGAGCGCGTGGACATAGAGCGTGCGGCGATCTGTGGAGACGTCGACCGAAAGCGTGCCGGGTGTCAGCGTGATGAGGTTTGCCAGCAAAGTGATCTCGAAATCGCTCGTCACCGTCAAAGGGAAGGCGAAGATGCCGGGTTTCAGCTTCATATCGGGCGAGAGGACGGTGACCGTGACCTTCCAGGCCGACAGCGACAATTCCTTGAGGAACAGAGCGACGAGCGAGAGCACCGGGCGGACGCGAGGGATATGATACCCCTTGCCGCGGAAAGATTCACGGATGATGACCAGCGCCAAGGCCCCGAGCAGGACGCCAAGGACGAGATTGTGCAGCGAGGCGCTGCCAGTAACAGTGAGCCAGGCAATGGCAAGCAGCAGGTTGAAGAGGAAGAAGATCACGGCGCGCCTCCTTCCGGGAAGACCGAATGAAGATAGGCCTGGGGATCGGCAAGGCCGGCAGCGGCCGATTGCGACAGCGCCAGCAGCTGTTCCGGCAAGATGCCGAAGCCGACGACCAGCGCTGTCAGCGCAGCGAGCGGCAGGCCCGTGCGCCACCGGGCCCCAGACGACATCAGGACTATCGGCGTCAGGGCCATCGGCGCCGGGCGCCAATAGGCAAACAGGAAGAGACGGCCGAAGGCGATCGTCGTCAGAAAACCGCCGACGAGGATCGAGGCCGCCAGCCACCAGGCGCCGAGATCGAGCGAGGCCTTGACGAGAATGACCTTAGGCCAGAAGCCGGAAAAGGGCGGTAGGCCACAGGCGGCAAGGAAGAGCACGAGGGAGAGTGCGGTGAAGCCGCCGCTTTGCCGGTAGAGCCCGCCGAGGGCCGACAGTGAAAAGCCGCCGCCGCGCCGGGCGATCTCGCCGGCGGCAAGATAAAGCGCCGTCATCAGCACCATGGAATGGAGCGCATAGAAGACCGCGCCGCTGATGCCGCCAAGGCCGCCGAGGGCAACGCCGGCGAGCATGTTGCCGATACCCGATATGACGACATAGCCGAGCAGCCTGCGAATATCGTTTTCGGCAAGCGCGCCGAGAGCGCCGACGAGAATGGTCGCGGCGGCGGCAAGCGCGATCACCAGGCTCAACTCCTGGCGTTCCACCGGCAGCAGCATGACCATCACCCGGATCAGCGCGTAGATGCCAACCTTGGTCAGCAGGCCGGCAAACAGCGCCGAGACGGTGATACGCGGCGTATGGTAGGCGGCGGGCAGCCAGAAATTGACCGGGAAGGCCGCCGCCTTCATGCCGAAGGCGAGCAGGAAGAGGCTTGCCAGCGTCATCAGCGGCGCCGTACCGCGCAAATCCCTCGCCCGTGCCGCGATATCGGCCATGTTGAGCGTGCCGAAGGCGGCATAGAGGATGCCGACGCCGACCAGGAACAGGGTCGTGGCGATCAGATTGAGCACCGCATATTTCAGCGCGCCGTCGATCTGCTCACGTTCGGAACCAAGGATGATCAACCCGAAGGAGGAGATCAGCAGCACCTCGAACCAGACATAGAGATTGAAGATATCGCCGGTGAGAAAGGCGCCGGTGACACCGGCCATCAGCAGCATGAGCAGCGGGAAGAAACCGTATCGCCGGCCGCTTTCGCCAATATCAGCCAGCGCATAGATGCCGCCGGCGAGCGCGGCAAGAGCTGCGGTGAAGGCCATCAGCGCACCGAAGAGATCGACGGTGAAGGCGATGCCGAAGGGCGGCAGCCAGCGGCCCATGACCATGGTCAGTGGCCCCTCGGCCGCGACCTTGGCCAGCAGCGCCGCATCGATCAACGCCAGCGCCGCAAGGCCAGGGATGGCAAGCCAGGCCTGCAGGCGGGGATAGCCGCGCAGCATCAAGAGGACGGCGCCGAGTGTGATGCAATGGGCGACCGGCAGGATGGCGAGCCAATGTCCGATCGGCACCGGGGCGCTGATCAGGGCGGCGGAGAGATCGACGGTGGAGGTGGGGGCGGCCATCAGATGGCGCCTCCTCTAACGGAAGAAAGCACTCGCCGTGGGGTCAACATCCGCGCAACCATCCGGCTCAATACCCCAAAGGCGGCAGCGGCCGGTCGTCGGGCTCGGCGGCGCGCATGTCGCTGGTGTTGTCGGTGCCGAGGTCCTGATAGGCGCGGTAGGTCAGCACCAGCAGGAAGGCAAGGAAGGAGAAGGAGATGACGATCGCCGTCAGGATGAGGGCCTGCGGCAGCGGGTTGGCCGTGCCCGCGGGCAAGCTGTCGAGACCCGCCGGGATGATCGGCGGCACCTCGCGCGTCAGCCGGCCTGATGTAAAGAGCAGGAGGTTGACGGCGTTGCCGAGGATGGCGATGCCAAGCATGATGCGGATCGAGAATTTCGACAGCATCAGATAGATGGCGGCAGCAAAGAACAGGCCGACGAGGATCGCGAGAAGCGGCTCCATCATTCCACCTCCTTTTCTTCGAGCGCCAGTGCGATCGAGGTGATGGCGCCGAGCACGACAAGATAGACGCCGACATCGAAGAGCATGACGCTGGACAGCGGCACCTCAGCGCCGAAAAGCTTCGGATAGATCCAGAGGCCGGTCATGAAGGGAACGGCAAACAGGATAGAGAGAAGACCGGCCGCCGTCGACAGGAGCAAGCCGAAGCCGGCAATCGACAGCGGATGGAAAAACAGCGCCCGGCGAACGGCGCCAACGCCGCGGGCAATGCCGTAGATCGCCAGTCCCGAGGCAGCGATCAGCCCGCCGATGAAGCCGCCGCCCGGCTCGTTATGGCCGCGCAGCAGCACGAAGACGGAAAAAAGCAGCATCAGCGCGGTGAGGAACGGGGCGACCGTGCGGAAGATAAGGGTGTTCACGCGATCAGCCCTCCGCCGCGGGATCATTGGCGGCAAGCTTGCGCTCGCTGCCGGCGCGGATGCGGATCAGCGCTAGGATGGCAAGGCCGGTGACCGCGACGACGGCGATTTCGCCGAGCGTGTCGGTGCCGCGGAAATCGACGATGATGACGTTGACGACATTGGCGCCGTGGGCGATCGATTTGGAATAGGCGTTGAAGAAGACCGTCAGCGCGTCGTTGAACGGCGCCTCGGTCGCCCGCATCAGCAAAAGCGTGAAGCCGAGGCCGCAGGCGAGCGCCAGCGCACCGTCGAAGAGCTTGCGGCCGAGTGGCCGCCGATCGGCGGGCGAGAGACGGAGCCTGGTCATGACCAGGGCAAGGATCACCACCGAAAGGGTTTCGACCATGAACTGGGTGAAGGACAGATCCGGCGCGCCGAACAGCAGGAAGATGATGGCGACGGCGAAGCCCTGGATGCCGAGCGAGACGATCGCCGTCAGCCGGTCGCGGGCGACGAGCACGGCGGCAAGGCCGAAGGCGGCGATCAGGAAGACCGCCCATTCATGGAGCCTGACACCGGCCGGCCAGGCCGGAAGGCGCGGCAGTTCGCCATAGACAACGAGCGGGACGATGAGGATGGCGGCGACGCAAAGGAAGGTGCAGGTGACATAGATCTCCAGTCGCCCCGGCTGGAGCACACGCATGAGGCGGCCGGAAAAGCGGACAAGGCCCGATAGTGCGACATCAAAGCCATGGTCCGGCCCAGGTCCGGCCGCGCGCAGGAAGACGGCCATCAGGAAACGGGCGCGCGCGAGCTGCCAGTAGACGCCGATGCCGAGCAGCACGGTCAGGGCGGAGAGCGCCAAGGGCAGGCCGATATGCGGCGTCAGCGAAATATCGATTTCGACGGGTGTCTGGCGGATGGCGGAGGCGATCGGCGAGGACAGGACGATATGGGTGAAGGTCGAAAAGATCGCCGCGAGCAGGCCGAGGACGGCGAGAACGGCCGGGCCGAGCCAAAGCAGCAGGGGGGCTTCGTGCGGAGGTTTCGGCGTCTCCGCCGGCTGGCCGAGGAAGGGTTTCAGCGCCACGGCGAAGGCGACGGCGAACATCAGCGCATTGCCGAAGACGGTTATGGCGGTAAAGGTGAGTGCGCGGACATCGCCGCCGATGAGTGCCGTATAGATCTCCTCCTTGGCGAGGAAACCGAAGAAGGGCGGCAGGCCGGCCATCGAGAAGGCCGCCGCAAGTGCGATCATCCAGGTGAGCGGCATCGCCTGCATCAGGCCACGCAGCTTGGTAATATCGCGCGTGCCGGTCTCGTGATCGATGATGCCGGCGACCATGAAGAGAGCGCCCTTGAAGAGGGAATGCGCCACCAGATAGAGCGCCGCCGCCTCCACCGCATGGTCAGAACCGAAGCCGATCAGCATGACAAGCAGGCCGAGCGAGGAGACGGTGGTATAGGCAAGCTTGAGCTTCAGGTCGGTCTGGCGGATGGCCAGCGCGGTGCCGACCACCAGCGTCAGCCCGCCGAAGAAGGGCAGTAGGATTTCCCAGGCAGGCGTTGCCCCCATGACGGGATTGAGCCGCATCAGCAGATAGACACCCGCCTTCACCATCGTCGCCGAATGCAGGTAGGCGGAAACCGGCGTCGGCGCCTCCATGGCGTTCGGCAGCCAGAAATGGAAGGGAAATTGCGCCGACTTGGTGAAAGCGCCGCCCAGGACCAGAAGGAGGGCTGCGAGATAGAACGGGCTTTCGCGCACGACATCGCCCGTTCCCATGAGCCGCGACATCTCAGTGACGCCTGAGATATTCCAGAGCAGCAGCAGACCGGCCAACAGGCAAAGCCCTCCCCCGCCGGTCACAACAAGCGCCTGCAGGGCGGCGCGGCGAGCCGCCGCACGCTCGTGATCGAAGCCGATCAGCAGGAAGGAAGTGATCGACGTCAGCTCCCAGAAAATGAAGAGCATCAGGAAACTGTCGGAAACGACGACGCCGAGCATCGCGCCCATGAAGAGGAAGATGAAGGAGAAGAAGCGGCCCTGATCCTTGTGTCCTTTGAGGTAGCCGCCGGCATACAGCACGATCAGGGTGCCGATGCCGGTGATCAGCAGCGCGAAAGCCAGCGACAGGCCGTCGAGGAACCAGGAAAAGGAGAGATGAAAGCTCGGCACCCAGGAATAGCCGCCGGTGACGACCTCGCCGCGCGCGATATTGGGAATGAAACGCAGAAAATGCAGGAAGGCGAGCAAGGGAGCGATCGCCAGGAGCCAGGCACCGTTTGCGCCGAAGATGCGGATGACGAAGGGGGCGGCAAGAGCGCCGACGAGCGGCAGACACAGGGCCAGAAATGTCAGAGCCGTGACATCGGCCATGTCCCCTCCTCTACTGCATAATTCAAAATGTTACAGTCCTTTGCACGTCCGACACGGCGCGCGGCGCTGTAAAGGCAACAGTCTGTTGCAAGAGCAACAGACGGAAAAAACCGGAGAAAACCGGCCTGTCTTCTGGCTTAGGCGAAACGGGGGAGCGTCTCAAGTGATTTCGGTCGCAGGCCGCACTGCATGGCGATGTTCGACGTCGATCAGGCCATCGATCGGGAAATACGCGACAGCAGCCGGGCGATGCAACCGTGCAGGATGAAGACCACAAGCGTCAGCGGCCAGAGCAGGCAGGCGAAGAGCCCGGCGAGACGATGGAGCGTAAAGCCGTCATGGTTGGCCCAGCCTTCCAACAGCGTGACCGCCATGGCGGCCACGGCCACCAGGCCGTAGAGCAGGACGATTGCTGCCTCAAACACCAGTGATTCTCCAATGCACGTAACATTAACCCTAACAGAAAACCCCTAACGGATGTAAAAGCAAGCGTCTTCCTCCAATTGCGGTATGCCGCCAATCTCATGGCGCGGCGCTGGAGACTTGATGAAGTGAACGCGGCGCACCACATTTTGCGCAAACGGAACCGCCCCTCGGCGAAAGGAGCACCTCATGTCCGAAACTGCGACCACCGCCAAGATCCACAAGACCGATGACGAATGGAAAGAGCAGCTCACCCCCGAGCAATACCGCATCACGCGCCAGCACGGCACCGAACGCGCCTTTACCGGCCCCTACTGGGACTCCTTCGAGACAGGGCTTTACCGCTGCGTCGGCTGTAATGCGCCGCTTTTCCGCTCCGACACGAAATTCGATGCAGGCTGCGGCTGGCCGAGCTATTTCGAAGCAGTGTCGCCCGAAGCCGTGACGGAGCATCGCGACACGGCCTTTGGCATGGTGCGCACCGAAATCCGCTGCGGCAGCTGCGAAGCCCATCTCGGCCACGTCTTTCCCGACGGCCCGCCGCCGACCGGCCTGCGCTACTGCATCAACGGCCACTCCATGGTGTTCGAGCCCGGGAAGTAGGCGCGCAGCCCCGCAATCGGCAAGCGGCCCATACCGATGTGATGGGCCGCTGACTTTCTCCGTCGTTGACGCTATCGACGGATCGGCGATCCCAGGAGAAGGCCGATGGCGCGAGATATCCTGAAGACCGAGCGGCTGACGCTGCGGGAGATCACGCCTGCCGACCTGCCGTTTCTTCACCGTATTTTCGGCGATGCCGAGTCCATGCGTTATTACCCAGGGATAAAGAGTTTCGACGAAACCGCGCGCTGGTTTCAGAGGCTCGCCTTCGACAGTTATACCAGTCAGGGTTTTGGCCTCTGGGCGGTGACGGACCGGCAGAGCGGCACATTGCTGGGCGATTGCGGCATCACGCTGCAGGAAACCTCCGCGGGGCTGGAACCCGAGATCGGCTATCATCTGTGGCGCGACCATTGGGGCAAGGGCTATGCGATCGAGGCGGCCGCCGCCTGCCGCGACCACGCGCTTCAAACCCTTGGACTTGCGCGCATCGTCTCCATCGTCAGGCCCGACAATATTCCCTCGCAGCGCGTTGCGGAGCGGGTGCATCGGCGGCGGGAGACATTCGCCAAAACAGGAAGCCCCGATGGCGGCATGATGGAGTTCTACCTCTACATCACGGACCGCACATAGAGCGGTTCAAACCCGCCTGGTTACTCGTGATCGGCTGGGCAGGGCCAGGTCGTCGGGGCGGAGAGGCCTGTCGGCAGCTTGGTCGAGGCATCGCCGCAGGCAAGATCGATCTGGGCCTGTTCGAGCCCGGCTGCGGCCGAGAGGTCAAGGCCTTCGATGCGGGTCAGGAACATGAAGGCGCGATCAAACATCGGCGTGGTTTCGAAGGTCGCGCCGGAGAGATCGGCACGGGAGAGATTGGCGAAAGAGAATTTCGCCCCCGTCAGTACCGCCTTGTCGAAATCGGCGCGGCCGAGCTCGGCCTTTTCGAAGCTTGCGCCGGCAAGCCGGGCGCCGGCGAAATTGGCGCGCTGCAGCTCGGCGCCGGCAAAGGAAGCGCCATCGGCGGCGATATTGGCGAAGCTGGAGCGATAGGCCTCGATCTTGGCGAAGTTGGCGCCTTCAGCGTGGGCGCCCTCGAGCGAGGCGCGCACCAGCGTCGCCTTCTCCAGATTGGCGGATTTGAAGTTGGCGCCAGCGAGATCGGTCAGCGAGAAATCGGTTCCGACGAGATTGGCGCCTTCGAGATCACTGCCTTGCAACATCAGGTTCTTCTTGGTGCATTCCTGCCAGTCGAGCTTCGGCGAGGCCAGGCTGCCGCAATCGGCCGCCTGTGGGACAACCGGCGCAAATGCCAGAAGGACGAGGGCAAGGAGACCCAGCGACGATCTTTGCATTGCCATTGAACTATTCACCCCCATGACGCTTACATGACGCTTTCAGGCCGCCTTCCGCGAAGCAGCCTGCTTCCACATTCTTACACAGCTCAGACTACAATAAAAAGATGGCCCTCGCCGTTCACAATGGCTTTGCTGATGAGTTTGGGGCTTTGCCCAATGAGTTTGGGGCTTTGCCTGATCACTCTGGGGCTTTGCCGGGCAGGTGGATCAATCCACCTTGCCGGGCAGGCGGATCAACCCGCCTTGCCGGGCAGGCGGATCAACCCGCCTTGCCGGGCAGGCGAAGTTCCATGCAGGTCAGGTCCAGCCAGCGGCCGAATTTGGTGCCGACCTCGGAAAATCTGCCGGCGATGCGGAAACCGAGCTTTTCGTGCAGCCTGACCGAGGCCGTGTTCTCCGCCTCGATACCGGCGATCATCACATGGATGTTGCCGGCGGCAGCACGCGCGACCAATTCCCGCATCAGCCGCTCGCCGATGCCGGCACCGCGGCAATCCTTGTCGACATAGACGGAATGCTCGACCGTGTGCCGGTAGCCGTCGAAGGCCCGCCAGTCGCCATAGGAAGCGTAGCCTGCGACCTTGCCCGACATTTCGGCGACGATGACGGGAAAGCCGCGCGCCTTGCGCGCCCTGAACCATTCCAACCGATTTTCGAGATCGACCAGCGTGTCATTCCAGATCGCTGTCGTGTGCTCGACGGCATGATTGTAGATATCGCGGATGGCGGAAAGATCGGCTTCGGTGGCGTCGCGGAGGAGGACTGCGTCTGTCATGGTGCTCGGGTTCATATTGTTTGCGAAGGCGGGCATACGCCCCGCCTCGAAAGATGTAAACGGCGGATGCCGAAGACGGACGACTTCGGGCACATCAGTCGTTCACAGGCCCGGCGCCGACAGGCTGAAACAGGTGAAGACGGCCGAATAATGCACGGCCGCGGCGGTGACGACGAAACCATGCCAGATGGCGTTCTGAAAGCGCAGCTTCTCCCAGACATGGAAGATGACGCCGAGAGAATAGATGACGCCGCCGATGACGATCAGCAGCATCGAGGCCGAGGGAATGCGCGCGGCGACAGGCCCGGCCACCAGCACGCCGCTCCAGCCCATGGCGAGATAAAGCAGGATGGCAAGCCGGTCGTAACGCCCGGGGAAGACGCATTTCAGGATAATGCCGACGGCGGCGAACAACCAGATCGCGACCAGCATGAACAGGAGCAGCGGGTCGTCGGCGCCGCGTTCGAGGAAGGGCGTGTAGGTGGCGGCGATCAGCAGGAAGATCGCCGAATGATCGAAGCGGCGCAGATACCATTTCGTGCGCGAGACCGGCCAGGCGTTGTAGGAAAAGGAAATGGCAAGCGTCAGCACCAGCCCGACGCTATAGATCCAGGCGGCGGCGAGCGCGCCGTAGGAACTCCAGACCGTGGCGTAGAAGATCAGCACGGTGGCCCCGATCAGAGCCAGCACGAGACCGACACCGTGGACGATACCATCGGCGATCAATTCATATCTGTCGTAAGCCCAGCGAATGCCGTTGAACTCGGCCATGCGCGCAATCCGTTTCATACCCCGATTGCAATCGTCGCATCGAACCGGCGGGCGCGCAACTGCGGCAAAGCGCACGGGCGGTAAATCTTCGTGACAGGCCGCAATTGCGCAAAAATCAAATCTTCTGCCGGTCGACCAGCACCGAGCATTTGGCATGGCGCACGACCCGGTCGGCGGTGGCGCCGATGAAGTAGTTGGAAAAGTCGGGAACGTGCGAGGCGACGATAATCAGGTCAGCGCCGTGGCTTTCGGCGGTCGAGATGATGGCTTTGGCCGGCGGGCCGTTGGCGATCTCGACGGTTGCCGTGACGCCGGCTGCGGCGATCAGCGTTTCCAGCTTCTCGCGGCCATCCTTCATGGCGTCCTCGACCATATTGGCCGGCAGTTCGATCGCGACATAGCTCGGCACGTCCTCGACGACGTTGAGCGCGATGATCTCGCCGCCTGCATCGAGCAGGGACGCCGCCTTGCGGAGGATCCTTTCTCCCTTGTCGATGCCGCCGAGCGCGATCGCTACGATGATCTTTCTGTACATGGCTTCCCTCCATGACTGCGATGTATAAGTTTCCTCTAAAGAAGATATGGACGCATTGATCGCGATCAAGTGGACACAAGTCATCGTCAACACCTGCTCAACGCTTCATCCTCAAAAACGGATCTTCTGTGAACAATCGGAATGCGCCATATAGGGATCAAGTACGGCAGCCCAGGGAGATCAGAGGCGAATGAACCGGCGAAACTTTCTTGGGCTTGCCACAGGCGGCATGTTTGCCGCCACCGCCGGTACGCCTTCTCTCTTACAGGCCAATTCAGAGGCAGGAGAACAATCCATGACGACCGAAACTTCCTATGCGCTGACGCGGCCCGCCTATATCGACCAGTCGCATCTCGTCGTCACTGACCTCGGCCTCGTTTCCGGTTTCTATCAATCGATGCTCGGCCTGAAGGTCATCGAAAAGACGGCGAGCGGCGAGGTGCTGGGTGTCGGCGATCTCCCTTTGCTGACGCTGACGACCGCAAAGGATGCGACCATCGCGCCGCGCAATGCCGCCGGCCTTTTCCACACCGCCTTCCTGATGCCGAACCGGACGGAGCTCGCACGCTGGCTGCGCCATGCGGCACAGAACAACGTGGCGCTCGACGGCGCCTCTGACCATCTCGTCAGCGAGGCGATCTATCTTTCCGATCCGGAAGGCAACGGCATCGAGATCTATGCCGACAGGCCGCACGAACAATGGAAATTCCACCAGGATGGCATGGTGGAGATGGCGACGCTTCGCCTTGACCTGCAGGCGCTCTATAACAGCGCGCCTGATGAGCGCTGGGACGGCATGGCTGTGGGAACGGCGATCGGTCACTTGCATCTGCAGGTCGGCGACATCCCGCAGGCCGACGCCTTTTACCGGGACGTCCTCGGCCTCAAGCTGATGGCGCGTTATCCCGGCGCGAGCTTCTTTGCGAGCGGCGGCTATCATCACCATCTCGGCGCCAATATCTGGAACAGCCGCGGCGCGACGGCGCGCGCCAGCAATATGACCGGGCTTTCGGACTACAAGATCCGTTTCAACGACAAGGCGGCGCTGGATGCGGCGGTCTCCAAGCTCGATGGGCTGGAGATCAAAAGCGAGAAGCGCGACGGCGGCGTATTCCTCAGGGATCCCTGGGGCATCGGCCTGACGCTTTCGGCGTAATTTCCAGGCTGCTGCGGGTCAGCCATAGCGGTTGAAGACGCTGACGCCATGCGGGCAATGCCATCGGCGCAAAGACATGCCGGGCGCGCCTTAACAGACGGTCGTTCCCTCAGGGAACCGGAACCCTATCGGCGCGTTTCCGTGAGGAAGCAATGGGGCTTCGGGGACCTCACCGCATGGGCATCGCCAATGGCATCCGCAAACAAGCAAAGAAGATCGCGATCGGCGAACGCCACACCAGCGCCTGGGCACAGTCGCTGAAGGAAGCTGCGGAAGAACTGCCGCCGCCGCCGCTGCACCGTCTGGAAAAGGATGGGCTCGACGTCAGCATGGCGTGGGCGATCATCGGCATCTTCGGCATTCTCTTTCTTGCCGCTGTCTACCTGATGTCGCTGATCCTCATCCCGATCACGCTTGCCGTCGTCGTCGGCATGATCCTCGGCATGGCAGCAGAAAAGCTCGGCAAGATGGGGGTGCCGCGGCTTGCCAACGCCTTCATGCTGTCGAGCGGCGTGGCACTGGTGATCTTCCTGCTGATCAACTCGCTTGCCGACCCGCTGATGACGCTTGCCAATGAGGGCCCGGCCTTCGCCGAGCGAACCATCAACCGCGTCATGCCTTATCTGGAGCGCATCAAATGGCTGCATATCACGCCGGCGACATTCGAAAGCGGGTCGATGTCGATCGGTGCGCTGCTCGAAAACACCGGCAACGTGCTGCACGTGGTGACGAGTAGCCTGACGCCGGCGCTGGTGCAGGGAATGATCTTCTTTGCGGCGCTGCTGTTCTTCCTCGCTGGCCGGGTCAACCTGCGCAAGACGATCATCATGACCTTCCGCACCCGCACGCAGCGCCTGGCGGCAATCCGTGTCATCAATGCCGTCGAGCAGGTGCTCGGCTTCTATTTCGCCACGGCCTCGCTGATCTATGTCGGGCTCGGCGTGGTCATGACTGTCATCGCCTATGCCGGCGGGCTGTCGGCCCCGGTGCTCTGGGGCTTCTTCGCCTTCCTGTCGAGCTTCATCCCCTATCTCGGCATCACGCTGATGACGCTTGCCGTCGCGGTCGCCGGCATCCTGACCCATGATGGCCTCCTCATCGGACTGATGCCAGCCGCAGCCTTCTTCACCGTGCATCTCCTGATGGAGAACCTGATCTTCCCCGCGGTGATGGGACGGCGGCTGGAAATCAATCCCTTCGTCGTCTTCCTCGCCATCCTGTTCTGGACATGGATGTGGGGTGCCGTCGGCGCGATGCTGGCGCTGCCGCTTTCGCTGATCGTCATGACAATCATCGACGAATTGCTGATCGAGGAAAAACCGCAGCCGCAATTGCCGAAATAGTCAACCGGGGAAACCTTCGTGGCAGCTGATCTCGACCTTACCGAATCCGATCACGACCAGATGGTCAGCGGCCGTTCTCTCTGGGGGAAAAGTGGCATACGGCCCGCATGGCGGCCGGTCGAGCAGAGCTTTTCCACCGACGTCGCCGTGATCGGCGGCGGCATTACTGGCGCATTGGTTGCCGAACATTTGACGGCTCGGGGTTTTTCCGTTGTTGTCATCGACCGGGAGGAGCCCGGTTTCGGCAGCACCGCGGCGAGCACGGCGATGCTGCAATGGGAAATCGACAGCACGCTGACCGAGCTCGAGGATTATTACGGCTTCGAGCGCGCGGCCGGCATCTACCGCCGCAGTGGTGCCGCAGTCGCCGGCCTTTCCAAACTGATCGCCGCAAACGGGATCGCCTGCGGTTTCCGGCCGCGCAACACGCTCTATCTCGCCTCCAATCGCGAAGGCGCGCGCGACCTGCTGGAGGAGCGCCAGCTTCGTCGCCGGGCGGGTCTGCCCGGCGTCTATCTCGAACATCCCGATCTCTTCACACAATTCGAGCTCGACCGCGATGGTGCGATCTATTCGCCGGGTTCGGCGGAGTGCGATCCGCTGCTTCTGACCTGGGCGCTGCTGGAGATGGCCGTCCGGCGCGGCGCGCGGCTGATGCGCGCTTCCGTGGCTGCACTTCACAGCGAAGGCGATCACGTCATGGCGGAGACGGATGGAGGCCACGTCATCGAGGCGCGGCATGTCGTGCTTGCGACCGGCTATTCGATGCCGGGCCTCGACATGCCGAAACTGCACCGGTCGAGTTCGAGCTGGGCGCTCGCCACCGTGGCGCAGGATCCGGCGAATTTCTGGCGCGACAGGGCGCTGATCTGGGAGGACAGCCACCCCTATCTCTACATGCGTACGACGCCGGACAATCGCATCGTCGCCGGCGGCGAGGATGACGAGACGAACGATGCCGAGGTACGAGATCGGAAGCTGCCGGCGAAGATCATCGCAATCCAGGAGAAGATGAAGCGGCTGTGGCCGAAGGCGGATACACGCGTCGCCCATGCCTGGTGCGGCACCTTCGGCGAGACGACCGACGGTTTGCCGCTGATCGGCCCGGTGCCGGAGACGCCGCATGTGTTCGCAGCCTATGGCTACGGCGGCAATGGCATCACCTTTTCCTATCTCGCCGCGCAGATGATCGGCGCCATGCTCGCCGGCATGCAACGAGATTGGTTCGAGGGTTTTGCGGTCGACAGGGATGGGCCGGGTTTGGCGCGTTTTCATTCGGGAGTGTATAGAAGCGAGACCGAAAGCCAAAGGCGCTGATATTTCAGTCGTCTAGCTGGTTTGTTTTCTTGCGCTCATTCGCAATTCTTCAACATGCTTAGCCACTTCGCGAACGTTTGGGATGCCGATAAAGGCGAATTTTTTGACGCTATCCCCGTCTTTCTCCCGCCGGAAAGTGAGGGTTCCCGAGCGGTCCCATTTTTCCCGAACCTCCACAACGTTGATGGCTGTCGGTGCTATCGTCGTTGCTCGGCGCCTGATCAGATTTCGAATGACGAGAAGCCTGCGATCAGTGGCGGCGTAAGCGGTTCGACTCGTAGCAATCATTTCGAAAACAGCGCCCCCGATGGCAGCGACACCGGCGAGCAAAAAGACTCCGGGGAATATGACGCCCATTATTCCATCCGCCTTTTCGAAGATGGCAAGCGCGTTATCAGCCGGCAGAAAGCCAGAGCAACCGCAAATCATACCAATTGCGCCGATAATTAATTCAGGACAGTTAGAAACGAAAGTTCCCCAGGCACTTGGCCGCCCTGTCCAGACAACAATTTCGGAGGGATGAAGCTCATTCTGAATTTCGCCTTCGACATTCCAAATCGCACCAGACATGCGCTCCCCTACGTCCCCCAACCGAACAAACAAGAACAGCATTATTCGTTTTCCAGGGGTGAGCAAGCGAAGAGATCCGAAACCCTACTCCGTCGTCTTGTCGTCGCCGGTGTCCTCGACATCCTCGAGGCGAACGAACTCCGTGCCCTTGGCCTTGAGATCGACCAGCGCCTTCGCCACCCCCTCGCCGGCCGCATGGGTCGGCTGGTTGACGTGGGAAATGACGACATCGCCATCCTTGGCCGAGGCGATGCGCTTTTCGGTGATAACAGCCCCGAGCAGCGAGCCGCCGTCGCCGTTTACGGAATAACCGGCAATGCGATAGCCCATGGCGCGGATCTCGCCGATGGCGGAAAGGTCATATTTGGCGGTCGAGCCGCGGAACCAGTGCGGCGCCGGGATGCCGGCCGCGAGCATGGCAGCAGCGCCGCCTTCGACCTCCTGCCGCACCGCCTGCGGCGAGCCGGCAGACGCGATGCCATAGATCAGCGTCGGCGTGTCGACGGCCGGAATATGGTTCTGGCCATGATTTTCGAGTTCGAAGAGATCGGGATTCTGCAGGAACATGGCGACCGCAGCGGGATTGCGCTTCAGCCAGCGGGCGGTGACGAAGATCGTTGCCGGGATGCGTTCACGCACCAAGGTCGAAAGGATGCGCTCGTCCGCCTGCCCCATGCAGGCATCGAAGGTCAGCGCAACGCGGGCATGGCCGGCGATATTGGAGCGGGCGATATGCAGATGCGGCTCGACGAGTTTTGGTGCCGGCGCCTTCGGGGCCGGACTAACAACTGCCGGAGCGGGCAGCGCTGACGGGATTTCGTCTGCGAATGCAGCGGAGATACTGACGAGAAGGAACGCCAAAGCGAGCAGGATGCGGTTCATACGATGGATTTCTATGATTCGAGCTGCCGATTTTAGCGGCGGCTCTCCCCCGGCGCCATGCGGCCGGATGTCACCGCAGCCGCTTGGACGGACAGGGCAGCATCAATCATAGAGATAATACTTGTCCCACTTCTCGCGCGGCACCTTCTCGCCGATCTCGTAATTGAGCTCGCGCACGTTGATATGCTGCGGACCGGTGATGCAATTGTAGGAGAGATGGTACCAGTCGCCCTTGCTGCGGAAGACAGCACCCGGCGCGTCCAGCGAATTGTCGCCGGGGATCGGGTCCTTGAAGGTGTAGGCGATCACCTTGTCGGGCTTGAAGCCGGTGCTGTCCTTGTTGATGCGGCTCATCGCCTCGGTGTCGCAACTCTGTTCCAGGCGGGTCGAGGGATCGAGTTTTTCCAGCTGCTTCTTGATGGCGGGATCGACGGCAAAGGCGGGGGCTGCAAGGCTTGCGAGGGATACAAACAGGATCAGACGTTTCGGCATTGCGGAGAGAATCCCTTACTGTTCTGCAATTCTTACCCTACCGCCGACAGCTTGCCGGGAGCTTGGCACGTGCAAATTCACTGAGATAGCGGACTTTCTTAAATATTGTGGTGACATCAAGGCAAGACCGGCAGAGCGTCCTCCTTGTCTGTGGAAGGTCATCTGCGCCCTTGCCGCACCCTTGCCGCTTGATCCGGCGGCGGCGCACCTCTATCTCTTGCCAACCCGACATTCCGACCCGGAGCCATTCCTTGTCCGTTTTCAAGAGCCTGCCGACACCGCCTGCCGCACCGAAGAAGCCCATCTCCGATACGCGCCACGGCATTACCCGCACGGACGACTATGCCTGGCTGCGCGCCGACAACTGGCAGGCGATGTTCAAGGATCCGTCGATCCTCGATCCTGAGATCCGCCGCCATCTCGAAGCCGAAAACACCTATATGAACGCGGCGATGGAGGACACCAAGCCGCTGCAGAAGGTGCTGTTTGCCGAAATGCGCGGACGCATCAAGGAAGACGACAGCTCGGTGCCGATGAAGGACGGTGCCTATGCCTACGGCACCTTCTATGTCACCGGCGGCGAACAGCCGCGTTATTTCCGCATCGCCCGCGACGGCAACGTCGCCGACGAGGCGATCCGCACGGTGCTGCTCGACGGCGACAAGGAGGCGGCCGGCAAGGCCTATTTCCGTCTCGCCGGTCTCGACCATTCGAGCGACCACAGCCGCGGCATCTGGGGCTATGACGACAAGGGTTCGGAATTCTTCACGCTGAAGGTACGCGACCTCCAGACCGGGCAAGACCTCGAGGACCGGATCGAGAATACCGGCGGCGGCGGCGTCTGGGCGCCCGACGGCAAGAGCTTCTTCTATTCGGCGCTCGACGAAAACCACCGGCCGTCGAAGGTGTTCCACCATATTCTCGGCCAGCCGCAGTCGGAAGACCGACTGGTCTATGAGGAAGCGGATGCCGGCTTCTTCATGGGTGTCGGCGGCTCGCTGCTCGACGATTTCATCTATGTCGACATTCACGACCACGAGACCAGCGAATACCGGCTGCTGTCGACCAAGGACCTCAAAGCCGAGCCGAAGCTGGTGGCGGCGCGCGAAGAGGGTATCGAATATTCGCTGACCGAGGGCGGCGACGTCTTCTACATCCTCACCAATGACGGCGGCGCCAAGGATTTCAAGATCATGGAAGCGCCGGTCGACAATCCGGTGAAGGAAAACTGGCGCGAAGTGGTCGCCCACAAGCCCGGCACGCTTATTATCAGCCACATGGCCTATGCCCGCCATCTCCTGTGGCTGGAGCGCAAGGACGGGCTGCCGCAGATCATGATCCGCGATCGGGCGACCGGAGAGGAACATGCGATCGCCTTTGCCGAGGAAGCCTATTCACTGGGGCTGCAGGGCGCGGCGGAATATGACACGGATATCATCCGCTTCTCCTATTCCTCGATGACGACACCGTCTCAGCTCTATGATTACAACATGGTGACGCGCGAGCGCACGCTGTTGAAGACGCAGGAGGTGCCGTCCGGCCACAATCCCGACGACTACGTCACCCGCCGCGTCTTTGCCCCGGCGTGGGATGGCGAAAAGGTGCCGGTCACCCTGCTCTATCGCAGGGATACCCCACTCGACGGCAGCGCGCCCTGCCTACTCTACGGCTATGGCGCCTACGGCATCACCATTCCAGCCGGCTTCAACACCAATTGCCTGTCGCTCGCCGATCGCGGCTTCGTCTATGCCATCGCCCATATCCGCGGCGGAAAGGACAAGGGATTTTCCTGGTACGAAGACGGCAAGATGGACAAGAAGACGAACACCTTCAAGGACTTCGTCGCGGCGGCCGATTATCTGAATCAACAGAACTTCACCTCTTACGCGAAGATCATCGCCGAGGGCGGATCAGCCGGCGGCATGCTGATGGGTGCGGTTGCCAACATGGCGCCGGAGAAGTTCGCCGGCCTCATCGCCGCCGTTCCCTTCGTCGACGTGCTCAACACCATGCTCGACGACACTTTGCCGCTCACCCCGCCGGAATGGCCGGAATGGGGCAACCCGATCGACAGCAGGCAAGAATACGAGCAGATCGCATCCTACTCGCCCTATGACAATGTCGGCGCAAAAGCCTACCCGCCGGTCCTGGCGCTCGGCGGCCTGACCGACCCGCGCGTCACCTATTGGGAGCCGGCCAAATGGGTGGCGAAGCTGCGCGACAAGACGACGGGGAACGCGCCGATCCTGCTCAAGACCAACATGGACGCCGGCCATGGCGGCGCCTCGGGCCGCTTCCAACGGCTGGAAGAGATCGCCTTTGAGTATGCGTTTGCGATCAAGGTTGCCGGCAAGATGTAAAGGATTCGGAGGAGCCGATGACGGTCTTTGTAGCATTGCTTCGCGCGGTGAACGTCGGCGGCACCGGCTCTTTGCCGATGGCCGAGCTGAAGGCGGTCTGCGAAGGCCTCGGCTTTTCCGACGTGAAGACCTACATCCAGAGCGGCAACGTGCTTTTCCGCTCGGATGAGGCGGAAAAGACGGTGGAGGAGCGGCTCGACGAGGCGCTCGGCAAGACGATGGGCAAGCGGCCGGGGGTGATGGTGCGCGGCCGCAAGGAACTCGACGGAATCGTTGCCAACGCACCCTTTCCCGATGCCAAGCCGAACTTCCTGCTCGTCTACTTCCTGCCCGAAAAGGCGCCCGGCGATGCGCTGGCGACGATGGTTACGCCCGACGGCGAGGAGGCGAAACTCGCCGGCCGGGAAATCTACGTGCATTACCCCAACGGCTCCGGCCGCTCGAAGCTGAAGCTGCCGGCACTGAAGACTGGAACGTCGCGCAATCTCAACACCGTGCGAAAGCTCGCGGAAATGGCCGCGGCGATGGAAGGCAAGGACTGACGCCCAAAAAGCTAGTGCGGCTCTGCGCCTCCATGAAAGGCTGACCCGCTCGACGCCTTCGGCATCTCCGCCACCGGCAGGAAGAGCATCTTCACGAAGGTGCGGAGCATCAGCACCTGTTCGGCCAGCGTGTTCGGCTCCTTCAGCGTCTTCGACAAAACGATGCCGCCTTCCAGGACGGAGGACACCATGTCGGCAAGCTGGTCAACGTCGACGGGTTCGCGTAGCGGATAGACGGCCACGATATCCCGGATCATGCGGCCAAAGCGCCGCCGCCAGGCAAGCACCGCATTCCGGTTGATCTCCTGTATCTCCCGGTCGAACAGCCGCTCGTAGTAGCAGATGCCCGCCACAAGGCAGCCCGGATGGCCGTTCGGCAGGTCCGAGAGCAATTCGGAAAGCAGCTTCAGGCCGATCAGGAAGGACTGCAGCGGATCGCCGGTCAGCTCGCGCGCGCGGTTGAAGATCTCGTCGTAGATGCGCTCGTCATTTTCGATGTAGCGATTGAGCAGCGCCTTGGCGAGCTCGTTCTTGTCCCTGAAATGATAGAAGAAGCCGCTCTTGGTGATGCCGGTCTCGGCGATCAGCTCCTCGATGGAGGTGCCGCCGAAACCCTTCTGCAAGACTGCCGCTTCGGCCACATCGAGGATGCGGGTTCGCGTTTCCTCGCCCTTTCGCATGTCCCCTCCTGTACCGCCGGTACAGTTTTCAGCGCCGCTCATTCAGGCTTGCTTGCGCCCCCGACGGCTTCGGCTGAAGCAAGCGATTGATATCAATCGGCAAAAACCAAAACCGCCTGGAGTATACCTCAAGTCGCCTAGTTTGGCAGCCGATTAAGCGCCAGAACATCATTCATCGACGGCAGCCAATCGGGTGCCGCGAGGGAGAGGTTTCAACAATGGCAAAGTACAGAAATGGTTTGCCGCAGCTCAAAGGCGGCACCTTCATTACCGATGGCGGCATGGAAACGACGATGATCTTCCAGGAAGGGATCGAGCTTCCGCATTTCGCCGCCTTCATATTGCTGTCTTCCGAAGAGGGGCGGCAGCGCATGCGGAATTACTATCGCCGTTATCTCGATATTGCACGACGGCACGGAACGGGCTTCGTGCTCGACACCGCCACATGGCGGGCTAATCCGGACTGGGGGCAGAAGCTCGGCTATACCAGCGAAGCCCTGAAGGCGGTCAACGAGGAGGCCATCGACCTGCTGATCGGCTTGCGCAGCGCCTATGAGCGGCCGGAGCAGCCGATCGTCATCAGTGGCGCGATCGGCCCGCGCGGCGACGGCTACAAGGCAGGCTTCATGGATGCGGCCGAAGCGGAAGACTACCACGCCCTTCAGATCGGGACTTTTGCCGGCACGGAAGCCGACATGGTGAGCGCCTTCACGCTGACCAACATCGACGAGGCGATCGGCGTGGCGCGGGCGGCACAGTCGCTCGGCATACCCTCGGCCATCTCCTTCACGCTGGAGACGGATGGCCGGCTGGTGACCGGCCGCAGCATTCAGGACGCCATCGAGACGACGGATGCGGCGACCGGCGGAGCGCCGGCCTATTACATGATCAACTGTGCCCATCCGACGCATTTCGAAACAGCACTCGATCTCGGAAGCGCCTGGGTGAAGCGCATTTCCGGCATCCGCGCCAATGCCTCGACCATGAGCCATGAGCAGTTGGACAATAGCGAAACGCTGGATGCGGGCGATCCCGAAGATCTCGGCCGCCGCTACCGCAAGCTCATCGACCGCATGCCTGCGGTGCGCGTGCTTGGCGGCTGCTGCGGCACCGACCACCGCCATGTCGCGGCGATCTGCGAGGCATGCCTGCCGCAGGCGGCGTAACGACCTGAGAGGGAGGAGAGAATGACGATTGGGGGCACGATGATGCGTGAGCGCCGCTGGCACGATCTGTGGCTTGTGATCACGGGACGGCAGAGGCGCACCGAGCCCGAGGCCGCCGTGGAGGTGGCGCTGCGGGATAGTGATCTCGCCTTCGGGGGCTTGCCCGGCCCGATGACCTACGGGCTCGAGGCGGACCGGTGCGAGGGCCTAGGCGGCTGCTGACGAAGGGAAAGGCGGCGTCAGCCTTTGGCGACGGCGCCTTTCGTCCGTTTGGCCTTGTAGCCGGTGATCTCCTCGCCGGCAGTCGGCGAGAAGCGCAGGTTCCAGAAGGTTGCGGTGATCGAGATGATCGTGACGACGACGAAGGCCGCCGAGAAATCGCCAAGGGCCGGCGTTTCGGCGCCATTGAAGGCCATGGAGCCGTGCAGCGCCAAGGCGCCGATGCAGATGCCGAGCGACAGCATCAGTTGCTGGAAGGTGGTGTAGAAGCTCGTGGCCGAGCTCATCCGCTCCTTGCTGATCTCGTCATAGGCAATGGTATTATAGGCCGTGAACTGGAACGACAGGAAGAAGGCGCTGAGCACCAGGACGATAAAGATCAGCGGCATCGGCCAGTCCGGCCGGAAGGCGGCGCAGAGGCCATAGCCGATCGTACCGAGGATACCGTTGAGGATGAGGCTCCTGCGGAAGCCCAGCCGGCGGAAGACAAACTTCGCCATCGGCTTCATGGCGAGAGCGCCAAGCGCGGTCGCGATGATAATCTGGCCGGCAGCGGCGGCAGACAGGCCGAAGCCGATCTGGAAGAGCAGCGGCAACAGGAAGGGCTGCGCCCCCTGGGTGATGCGCGTCAGCGAACCGGCGATCACAGACGTGCCGAAGCTCGGCACCTTCATCAGCGAGAAATCCATGATCGGCGACGGGTGCTTGCGGGCATGTCTGAGATAGGCGATGCCGAAGAGCAGGCCAAGCGCGATCAGGAAGATCGAAAACGCAGCCTCCCCCTCATGGCTCGACATTTCGAAACCGAAGAGCAACGAACCGAGCGAGATGCCGGAAAGGACGAAACCGATCGTATCGAACGGACCGCTTGCCTTGCCCTTGACCTCGTCGATGTAGATCGAGACGAAGATCATGCCGATGATGCCGATCGGCACATTGATATAAAAGATCCAGCGCCAGTCGAGATAGGTGACGATGAAGCCGCCAAGCGGCGGGCCGACGATCGGGCCGATCAGCGCCGGTACGAGCAGCCAGGACATGGCGCTGACCATATCCTTGCGGTCGACGCTGCGCATCAGCACCAGGCGCCCGACCGGCATCATCATCGCGCCGCCGATGCCCTGAAGCAGCCGCGCCAGCACCAGGAATGACAGCGTCGGCGCGAGAGCGCAGAGGATGGAGCCGACGACGAAGACGGCGATCGCCGAGCGAAAAACGGTGCGAGAGCCGAAACTGTCGGCCATCCGGCCGCTTGCAGGAATGAAGATCGCAAGGCTCAGGAGATAGGAGGTCAGGGCGATCGACATGGCCGGGGCGCCGACGCCGAAATCGCGCGCCATGGTGGGCAGCGCGGTCGCAAGCACGGTCGCGTCGATGTTTTCCATCAGCATCGCACTCGCGACAATCATCGCGATCACCCGGAAATTGGGCGTGGCGCGCCGAACCATCGGCGCCTGGTAAATCTGATCCGACATCGTCCGGGATCACTCGCGGTGGCGCGGCGGAGCACACAAGGCAGCAAGGCCGCGGGGGATGACATGGCGCAAAGCCAAGGGGAGACGATTTGCTATACGCCCGCGATCATGGCGGCGCTATGTCGTTTATGGCAAAGCTGCTTTGACGAGAGGTAAAGGCAGATCACGATTCCTTGCATGGATCTGTTCTTCGTGAAGGACTTCATCGCCCGGCTTGCGCGGCATGCATCCTAGCCCTACCTATGAACCATGACCTCCGCCCTGCAGAAAAACCGGCCCGGTGCGGCCTTTCCGTTCGACAACAGCTATGTCGGTTTGCCCCAGCACTTCTTTGCGGCGCAAGCGCCGACTGCGGTGGCGGAGCCCTGGCTGATCAAGCTCAACGAGCCGCTCGCTGCCGAGCTCGGGCTCGACGTCGAGGCCTTGCGCCGCGACGGTGCGGCGATCTTTTCCGGCAACCTCGTTCCCGAAGGGGCCGAGCCGCTGGCAATGGCCTATGCCGGGCATCAGTTCGGCGGCTTCTCGCCGCAGCTCGGTGATGGTCGGGCGATCCTTCTCGGCGAGGTCATCGACCGCAGCGGCAAGCGCTACGATATCCAGCTGAAGGGCGCCGGACCGACGCCTTTTTCGCGCCGCGGCGATGGGCGGGCGGCAATCGGGCCGGTATTGCGCGAATATATCATCAGCGAGGCGATGTTTGCGCTCGGCATTCCCGCCACACGGGCGCTGGCGGCGGTGACGACAGGCGAGCCGGTCTATCGCGAAGAGGTGCTGCCAGGCGCGGTCTTCACCCGCGTCGCGGCCAGCCATATCCGCGTCGGCACGTTCCAGTACTTCGCGGCCAGGGGCGACACCGACGGTGTGCGGGCTCTGGCCGACTATGTGATCGACCGGCACTATCCCGCATTGAAAGAGGCCGAGAACCCGTATCTCTCGCTCTTCGAAGCGGTCTCCGAACGCCAGGCGGCGCTGATTGCCCGCTGGCTGCATGTCGGCTTCATCCATGGCGTGATGAACACGGACAATATGACCGTCTCCGGCGAGACGATCGATTTCGGCCCCTGCGCTTTCATGGATGCCTATGATCCGGCGACCGTTTTTTCGTCGATCGACCAGCATGGCCGTTACGCCTATGCCAACCAGCCCGGCATCGGCCAATGGAACCTCGCAAGGCTTGGCGAAACGCTGCTGCCGCTGATCGACGCCGACCCCGACAGCGCGGTCGACAAGGCCAATGTGGTGATCAAGAGTTACGGCGAACGCTTCCAGGCGCATTGGCTGGCCGGCATGCGCGAAAAGATCGGCCTTGCCGGCGAAGAGGACGGCGATCTCGAAGTGGTGCAGGCGCTGCTGTCGCTGATGCAGGCGCAGGGCGCCGATTTCACCCTGACCTTCCGGCGGCTGTCGGATCTTGCCGGCGATGATGCTGTAGAGCCCGCATTTGCGGCAAGTTTCCGCGAAGCGGACGCCTGCGGCCCCTGGCTCACGCAGTGGCGCGAGAGGCTGTCCCGCGATCCGCAGACGGCCACCGAGCGCGCCATTGCCATGCGCAGCGTCAATCCGGCCTTCATTCCGCGCAATCACCGGGTCGAACAGGCGATCAAGGCTGCCGTCGAGGACGGGGATTTCTCGCTGTTCGAGGCGCTGCTGAGCGTGCTTTCGAAACCCTATGAGGACCAGCCGGGCTTTGCCGCCTATAGGGAACCGCCGAAGCCTGACGAACGAGTGCTTGCGACCTTCTGCGGAACGTGACGGGCGGTCTTGCCCGTTTCGGTGGAGCATTTGTGCCACTGCGATCCGCTTCCATCCGGCCCGACGCCCGGTTCGGTGCATCGGCACCCTGCGGCAATTGTGGCCGTTGAAAGGCATCTCCTTCGCGCTATCTGCCTGATCGGCGGGGCTTTTCCGCCCGATCCTTCACCCCGGCTAACCTCAGCGGGAGACAGCCTTATGGCGATCATCGTCACCTCCATCTTCTTCATCATCATCGGGCTGGCACTCGGCGGTGGCGGGCTCTGGCTCGTCACACTCGGCGGCAGCGTCTTCTATCTGTTCGCCGGGCTGATGTTCCTGATTACCGCCGGGCTGCTTCTGATGCGCAAGGCGGTGGCGCTCTGGGTCTATGCGGTGCTCGTCGTGGCGGCACTCGCCTGGGCGATCTGGGAGGTCGGCTTCGACTGGTGGCAGCTCGGCCCGCGCGGCGGCATGATCATCCTGCTCGGGCTCTGGCTGCTGACGCCATGGATCCGCCGGCCGCTCGGGCTGCGCAGCCCGACGGGCATCACCTACGCCGCCAACCCCTGGCCGCTTGCCGTGCCTGTGGTCCTCGCCATCTGCGTCGCCCTTTATTCGATGACGACTGACCCGCACGATCTTGCCGGCGAGCTGCCCAAGGATACGGTTGCCGCCAATCCCGCCTTCGGCGGCAGCGTGCCGGATGGCGAATGGCATCAATACGGCCGCACGCCCTTCGGCCAGCGCTATTCGCCGCTCGACCAGATCACTGCTCAGAACGTCTCCACTCTCAAGGAAGCGTGGCGATACCAGACCGGCGACGTCAAGCGGCCGGACGATGTCGGCGAGACGACCTATCAGGTGACACCGCTGAAGGTGAAGGACACGCTCTATCTCTGCACGCCGCATAACTGGGCGATCGCGCTCGACGCCAAGACCGGCAAGGAGAAATGGAAATACGACGCCAACTCAGGCATGAACCCCGACCGGCAGCATCAGACCTGCCGCGGCGTCACCTATTATGCCGATCCAACCGTTGCCGCCGGCCAACCCTGCGCCGAGCGCGTCTACCTGCCGACATCCGATGCCCGGCTGATCGCGCTCGATGCGGCGGACGGGAAGATCTGCACCGGCTTTGCCGACCAGGGCGTCCTGCATCTCGAAACCGGCATGCGCTACAATCCCGCCGGCTACTATTATTCCACCTCGCCGCCGGTGGCCGTGGCGGGCAAGATCATCATCGGCGGAGCGGTGAACGACAATTATTCGACGCAGGAGCAATCCGGCGTCATCCGCGCCTTCGACATCAATACCGGCGCACTGATCTGGAATTGGGATTCCGGCAATCCCGATGTCACGACGCCGATCGCAGCCGACCAGACCTACACCACCAACTCGCCGAACAGCTGGTCGGTCTTCAGCGTCGACGAGACGCTCGGCATGGTCTACCTCCCGCTCGGCAACCAGGTGCCTGACCAGCTCGGCATCAACCGCAGCGCCAATGTCGAGAAGTTTTCTTCCTCGATCGTCGCACTCGACATCGCCACCGGCCAGCTGCGCTGGGTGCGCCAGGCGGTGCATCACGATCTCTGGGACATGGACGTCCCAGCCCAACCGGCGCTCATCGACCTGACGAAGCAGGACGGCACCGTCGTTCCCGCCCTCGTCGGCTC
The DNA here is from genome assembly GCF_002953715.1 of Rhizobium leguminosarum. Taxonomy (GTDB): domain Bacteria; phylum Pseudomonadota; class Alphaproteobacteria; order Rhizobiales; family Rhizobiaceae; genus Rhizobium; species Rhizobium leguminosarum_V. The sequence goes on along the minus strand of NZ_CP025012.1, from coordinate 981,155 downwards.
GACCAAGCAGGGCGATATCTACGTGCTCGACCGGCGCAGCGGCGAGCCGATCATCCCTGTCAAGGAAATCCCGGCGCCTGATGGAGCGGTCTCAGGCGATCATACCTCGCCGACGCAGCCGATCTCTGACCTCACCTTCTCGCCCGAACCGCTGCAGGAAAAGGATATGTGGGGCGTGTCGCTGTTTGATCAGCTCGCCTGCCGCATCGATTTCCACCGCTACCGCTATGAGGGCCGTTACACGCCGCCCTCGCTGCAGGGAACAATCGTCTATCCCGGCAATTTCGGCACCTTCAACTGGGGCAGCGTGGCGGTGGATCCGGAGCGGCAGATCATGTTCGGCATGCCGACCTATCTCGCCTTCACCTCACGCCTGGTGCCGGCGGCCGACATTCCGCCGAGAGGCCAGGATGAGAAGGGCAGCGAACAGGGGCTCAACCGCAATGACGGCGCGCCCTACGGCGTCTTCATGGGTCCGTTCCTCGGGCTGCTCAAGATCCCCTGCCAGGCGCCGCCATGGGGTTATGTCGCCGGCGTCGACCTGCGCACCGGCAAGATCGCCTATATGCACAAGAACGGCACTGTGCACGACATGACGCCGCTACCCCTGCCCTTCAAGGTGGGCGTACCCGGCATCGGCGGGCCGATGCTGACCAAGGGTGGCGTCGCTTTCCTCGGTGCCGCGGTCGACAACTATTTGCGCGCCTACGATGTGACGAGTGGGCGGGAGCTCTGGCAGGGACGGCTTCCCGCCGGTGGCCAGGCGACGCCAATGACCTACATGACTGATGACAACAAGCAATATGTCGTCATGGTCGCCGGCGGCCACGGCTCGGTCGGCACGAAGCCCGGCGACTACGTGATCGCCTATACACTGCCTTGATGCGAGAGCCCTTCTCCTCAAGAGAGGGCGCCGGCGCAAGCTCTAGGCATGGTTGCAACGCCATTCTCTCCTCGGTTTTCGGGGAGAGTTTTTATGGAAATCAGCAGTAATATTCGCAACTATTACGGGGTCGGCGGTCTTTTCGATCAGTCGACCAAATCCAAGCATCAGCAAACGACGGATTTCGACAGCACTGCGCGCAATACCGCGCCCGGTCTCGAGCCCAGCAGCACGCCGCCTTCGATCGCCAATACCATGTGGGCGCTTCAAAGCAGCGAAGGCCCCTATATCAATCCGCCTTCCGACGACGAAGCGGCGGCGAGTGCGGCGCATGACTCCCTGGTCGATGAGTTCTCCAAATGGGGCAACATGACGCCGGCGGAATATATCCGCGCCCGCTATCTCGAGCAGCACGATCTGACCGAGGCCGATCTGGCCGCCATGCCGGCAGATCAGCGGGCCGCGATCGAGAAGGAAATCGCCGAGCAGATCAAGCGCGAGATGGCCGGTATCGAGGATGACGGCACCGAGACGGCAGACGACGTTCCGGCTGCTTGAGCCACAGGCAGATCTAATCCAGCATGCGGCGGGAGCCCTCTCCGCCGCATTTTCGTGCTTCACACCATCTCGACGATCATGCGGCCGACTTCGGCAAAGACCGGGTTGAGCTCCTTCGCCGGCACGGTCGCCTCGCTGATATAAACGGCTGCGACGATCGGACCGCGATCCGGTGGCCAGATCACTGCGATATCGCCGAGAGAGCCATTCGGCCCGGTGCCGGTCTTGTCGCCGACCTTCCAATCCGCCGGCAGGCCGGCGCGCAGCCGTTCCTTGCCGGTCGTGCTTGCCACCAGCCAGGCTATCAGCCTGTCGCAGGAGGCTTCGGCGAGGACCGAGCCGAGCGTCAGATTGCCGAGCGTGTCGAGCATCGCATCGGGGGTCGTCGTGTCGCGCGGATCGCCCTTCCGGCCCTCGTTCAGCGTCGGTTCGGTGCGGTCGAGACGGGTCGTGCCGTCACCGATCGAGCGCAGCCAGTCGGTCAGGCCAGCAGGCCCGCCAAAACTTTCGAGCAGCAGATTGCCGGCCGTGTTGTCGCTGACGGTCACCGCCGCCTCGCAGAGTTCGGCAATGGTCATGCCATCGGTGCCGGCATGTTTCTCGCTGAGCGGCGAATAATCGACGAGCTTGTCCTTGCCGTAGGTCACCCGCCGATCGAGGTTCTCCTCACCCTTGTCAGCACGGGCAAGCACGAAAGCGGCGGCCAGCGCCTTGAAGGTACTGCACATCGGAAAGGCCTCGCTGCCGCGATAGCCGAAAGAGATGCTCGTCTGGGTGTCGAGCACCGAGACGCCGAGGCGGCCGCCGGTGCGTTTTTCCAGCGCAGCAAGGCGGCGGTCGATGTTGTCGTCGCCCTCCTCGGCACTCTCCTTGGCGCCCTCCTCGGCCCCCTCCTCAGCATTGGCGGGAATCGCCAGCGCGGGCAAGCCCATCGCAGACAGGCACAATGCCGAGCCTATCAGCATGCGGCGGGTCAGACTGAGATCCATGAAATCCTCCGGCAAATCAGGAGGACAGAGCTAAGGCGAGATTGCGGCGGCATCTCGTCCCCACGGCGATGTTAATCGTCCGTCGAGCCACTTTGTCGTCCGGCCGCGCCGATCACGCCGCGCGCGTCACCTCGACGGTTACATGCGACAATTCCTCCAGCGCCGAGAGCCTGCCCTTGTAGAAAGCCGGATCGCGCGGCTTCGAGGTAAGGACGGCAACGATTGCGGCATGATGGCCGGGGCCGACCTGCCAGACATGCAGATCGGTGATCCGGTCGTCCTCCGTCTCGATGGCGCCGCGGATCTCGGCCGGCAGCGTCTCGCCTTCGGAAATGACATCGAGCAGGACGCCGCCGGAAGATTTCATCAGGCTCCAGGACCAATTGGCGATCACCAACCCGCCGACGATGCCCATCAGGGGATCGAGCCAGAGCCAGCCATAGAGGCTGCCGAGCGTCAGCGCGGCGATGGCGAGCACGGAGGTCAGGGCATCGGCGATGACATGCAGATAGGCCGCGCGGATATTGTTGTCACCGGTCTTTGCCTGATGGGCATGGTCACCATGGCCGTGATGCGCATGACTGTGGTGGGCGTGGTCGCCATGACTGTGATGCGCGTGGTGGCCATGCCCGTGATGGCCATGTCCGTGATGCGCATGATCGCCATGCGCGACATGGCCGCCGGCCAGCAGCCAGGCGCTGGCCAGATTGACGGCAAGGCCGATGACCGCCACGGCGATCGCCTGGGCAAAACCGATCGGCACGGGATTGGAAAGGCGCAGCAGGCTTTCCCAGGCCATCAGCAGGGCGATCAGGGCGAGGATGATGGCGCTGGCGAAGCCGGCGAGATCGCCGAGCTTGCCGGTGCCGAAGGTGAAACGCGGATTGCGCGCCTGCCGGCGGGCGAAGAGATAGGCGAGTGCGGAAATCAGCAGAGCACTGGCATGGGTCGACATGTGCCAGCCATCGGCGACGAGCGCCATCGAGCCGTAGACGGTGCCGGCGGCGATCTCCGCCACCATCATTACCGCCGTCAGCGCAATCACCAGCCAGATGCGCCGCTCGTTGCGCGCATGATCAGGGCCGAGGAAGACGTGATCGTGTTCCAAGGCATCAATTCCAGCCTTCTCGATTCCGGCACTCATGACAGGCTCCTTCGTCGCTCTAAGCTTTTGTTTTTACGCAATTCTCGAACCGCTTCACACTTTTCCTGGAATTGCTCTAGCGCATATAGGTTCTCAAGACTTCCGATATTTCCTCGACCGCTTCCGCCCTGGCGGCATCGTCGGCGGCATTCAGCACATGCTCACGCAGGTGATCGTCGAGCACCTCGCCGGTCAGCCCGGTCAGCGCGCCGCGAACGGAGGCGAGCAGTTGCAGGATCTCGCCGCAAGGGCGCTCGGCCTCGAGCGCGCGCTCAACCGCCTCCATCTGCCCCTTCAAGCGGCTGATGCGGGCGACGAGCTTCTTTTTCTGCAGAGCGGTGTGGGACATGGTGAGCTCTCATATAATATAGGGGGGTATACTATCAAGAGTAAGGCCAGAGCTCAATGCCCGTGATGGGCTCCGATCCGCCATTGACAAAGCCCGCATTTCCGACGATCTATGATCCATGATCAAAAACGCGCACCAGAGCCGCTCGTATTTTTGGCTGTACCTGTAAAGGGCGGCTGGACAAGATCATATTGTCAACAAGCCGCCGTCAGGCGGCTTTGTTGTATCGGCAGCGTCCTGACGGCAGAATATCAAAGGACGCGAAGACCATGACCGAAATCGAAGACAGCGAAATTTCACTGATGCGCCCATCGGTGGTGACGATCCGCACCGCCAAGCCGCGCGACCTGCCCGAACTCAACGAGATGATCGCCCTGCTTGCCGCTCATCACGGCGATGCGGCTGCTACAACGGCGGAGCAGCTGGAGCGCGACCTCTTCGGCCCGCTGCCCTGGATCCATGCGCTTGTCGCCGAGACCGGCGGAGAGCTGATCGGCTACGCCATTCTCGTGCCGCTCTACAGGGCGCAGGAAGGCAAGCGCGGCATGGACCTGCACCACCTCTTCGTGCGCGACGGCCATCGCGGCCACGGCACCGGCCAGTTGCTCGTCGACCGGGCGCGCGAGACCGCCCGCAATGCCGGCTGTGGCTACCTCTCCGTCAGCGCCGCCACCGGAAACGTGCTGGCGCACCGCTTCTACGAACAACTGGATTTCACCCCGCGTCCGGTGACCGGCATGCGCTATATGCAGTCGATCGCTTAGGGTGACTGGCTCGAAGCTTCGGCTTTCGCAAGAGCCGAAGCTCGACGCATCAAAACGGCTGCACAGTTTTGCCCGACATGCTTTTTCGAATTGCCTAAGGAGCTTTTATGCCTGATTTCAAACTCCATTGTTTCGCTCTCTCGGGGAATGCTTACAAGGTCGCGCTGTTCTTTGCGCTTGCCGGCATCGAGTGGGAAAGCATTTTCGTTGATTATCTGGGCGGCGAAACGCGAACCGAACAATGGCGAAAAACCATAAACGAACAGGGTGAGGCGCCTGTGCTCGAACATGGGCAAACGAAGATCAGCCAATCGGGGATCATCCTGGACTACTTGTCAGAGGTGACAGGCCACTTTGGGGCGCAGACAGCCGAAGAACGGCGTGACATCATGCGTTGGATTCTTTTCGACAACCATAAATTCACGAGCTACTACGCGACGCTGAGGTTCATGTATGGCCTCCAGAAGAGCGGCGAGACGCCGGTCGTCGAGTTTTTGAGACTGAGGGCCAAAGCTGCCTATGCCATTGTTGACGAACATCTGGCGCACCGGGCCTTCATGGTCGGCGACCGGCTGACGATCGCAGACCTCTCTCTGGCGGGCTACGTCTTCATGCCGGAGGAAACCGGGATAGATCACAGCGCCTTCCCGGCTATCGCAGCCTGGAAAGATCGTATCAGCAATATGCCCGGCTGGCGCCATCCCTATGATCTGATGCCAGGTCCCACCTCCCTATAAACAGGCGTGGGACCTTGCGAAGGTGCCAAGCAGAACCGCACTCTAATGGCCCGGCACCGCCTTCAGATAGGCGGCGATCGCCTCGCGGTCGGCGGCCGGCAGATGGGCGATGTTCTGCTGCACATCGACCATAGAGCCGCCGACGGAATCGAAATCGGGGGTGAAGCCGGTTTCGAGGTAGCTGGCGATATCGGCCTCGCTCCAGCCGCCGATGCTCTTGGAGGCCGGGGTGATATCCGGTATGCGGCCCTTGCCTTCCGGATTGGGGGCGCCGGCGAGCCACATATCGGCCTGGAAGCCGCCGAGCGCATCACGCGGCGTATGGCATTCGCCGCAATGGCCGGGGCCTTCGACGAGATATTGCCCGCGCTTGATCTTGTCGTCACTCTTTGCCAGAGCGACGCGCGGCTGATCGCTGAAATAGAGAAATTTCCAGCCGCCGAGCGCAAGCCGGATGTTGAAGGGGAACGGCAGCTCATGCGGCGGCGCGACGTTTGCGCTCTTCGGCAGGGTTTTCAGGAAGGCATAGAGATCGTTGACGTCCTTGTCGCTCATGCGGGCATAGGAGCCATAGGGAAAGGACGGATAGAGGTGCTCGCCACCCGGGCCGACGCCGCGCTTCATCGCGTTGCCGAACTGGGCAAGCGTCCAGGTGCCGATGCCGGCCTTTTCATCGGGTGAGATGTTCGGCACGTGGAAGGTGCCGAAAGGGCTCTTCAGCGCCAGGCCGCCTGCAAGCGTCAGCTTTGCATCGCCTTCGGAACCCGGTGCTGCATGACAGCTGACACAGCCGCCCGCCCAGAAAACCATCCGACCGTTCGCCAGGTCCGGCGCGCCGAGACCGGCCCAATGGCTCTCCGGCAGCGGATCGGGTGCGGTGACGAGATAGAAGGCGCCGCCGCCAAGCACGGCGACGCCGATCAGACAGAGCAGTAACCGGATGAACCTGCGGACCATGCTCCGCCTCCCCTTTACCGAGATTTTCCTGCGCGGAGCGGTTCTGCGACCAGCCCGCACGGGCGGAGAATAAGGTGATCCGCGCCGGCGGCAAGGCCGGCGCGGGTCGCGTATCAAGTTCCAGATCAACCGGCCTATCAATCCTTGATGCGATAGGCCTTGTGACAGCCGCCGCAATTGGCGCCGAGCGTGTTGACCGTGGCGCCGACGGCGGCGGCATCGGCCGGAAGCTGAGCCAGCGCGGTTTCGGCGTCGGTGGAGAGCTTGGCGGCGCGCGCCTTGAAGTCATCCATGTTTTCCCAGATCTTCGGGCTCGCCTCTTCGTCGCCCGTCTCCGTGCCCGGCTTGAACTGGTCGGGGAAGACCTTGGCCGTTGCGGCGATGGTCGTCAGCGCCGCCTTCACCGCCTCGGCGTCATAGGGCTTGGTGCCCTTGGCGATGGCTGCCAGGGCGCCGGCCGAACCGCCGATCTGCTTCATCAGCGCAATGCGCGAATCATGAGTACCGTCGGCGGCGGTCACCGAACCTAAGGCTATGCCGGCCATCGCTGCGGCGGCAGCTACTGCTTTCCAATTCATATTCCTCTCCATTTCTCCTCGGCCAAGTGGCCGGAGGCCAATCTGCACCGGGAGCATGACAAAATCCATGCGCCCTGGCAGTCACGTTTTGCCGGAGCATCATAAAAACAATGTGATAGGCCGTTCTCTGCTTTCATGCATGTCGTTATCCCGGAACCGCTGCAAACTTCCGGGCGACATGCACTGGCGCTCAAGCGCTTTTCCACCCCTGCCAGAGGCTGAAGGCGGAGACGACAACCAGCAGCATTCCGGCGAAGCGGCCGACAAAGGCCGTGACGTCGGGGTTTGCGACGAGCAGGTCGCGGCTGCGGCCGGCCGTCATCGCCAGCGTGCCGTAGATCGCAAACTGGGTGACGACAGTCATGACGCCCATGATCAGCCCCTGCATCCAGATCGGGCCATATTCCGGTCTGAGGAACTGCGGGTAGACGGCAAACATGAAGATATAGGCCTTCGGATTGACGAGACAGGTGACGGCGCCCTGGCGAAAAGCGCGCCAGCCGGAGTGCGCCGTTCCCGGCCCAACCGCCTCGACGGTGATCGAACTGCGGATCAGCGAAATGCCGATCCAGATCATGTAGGCAACGCCGGCAAAGAGCAGCACGTTGAAAAGCTGCGGCAGCATGGTGACGAGCACGCCGACGCCGGCCGCGCCATAGGCCGAATGCACGGCGCCGCCGGCCATGATGCCGCCGGTCGCCGCCAGCCCGCGCTTGACGCCGCCGGTCAGCGAATTGGCGAGCACGAAGAGCATGTCCATACCAGGCACGATAATGATGCCGAACAGAAGGGTGAAGAAGAGCCAGAGGTTTTCATGGTAGTTCATGTCAGTTACCGCCTTGGGTTCTGCGGGCCATTTTGAAAGACCCTGATTGATTTCAATCCGATAGGCGGCTCTATACGGGAACCCAACTGACAGTGTATTGTCAGGAGTGTGGCGGATGGGAGAGGTAAATGCGCAAGGCCTCGCGGCTTTTCGAGATCATTCAGATCCTCAGGCTGGCAAGAAAGCCGATGACAGCAGCTGTCATGGCCGAGACGCTCGAGGTGACCGTGCGCTCGATCTATCGCGACATCGCCGCCCTTCAGGCGATGCGGGTGCCAATCGAGGGCGGGCGCGGCATCGGCTACATCATGCGGCCGGGTTTTGACCTGCCGCCGCTGATGTTTTCGATCGAGGAGATGGAGGCGATCGTGCTGTCGCTGGCGTTGCTCGAACGGACGGCGGACGAGGAGCTGAAACAGGCCGCGCGCCGGGTCAACCAGAAGATTGCAGGCGCCGTGCCCGCGCCGCTGCGCCAGGCAATGGACAACAAGGCGCTTTACGCCTGGGGCTCGATCGCGCAGCCAGCGGGCTTCGACCTGGCGATCGTGCGCCGCGCGATCCGTGACGAACGCAAGCTGATGCTCGGCTACCGCGACGAACTCGGCCGCGCTAGCGAGCGGACGATCCGGCCCGTCGCGCTGATCTATTATTCGCAGACCGCCAATATCGTCGCCTGGTGCGAACTACGCCAGGCGATCCGCAATTTCCGCAGCGACCGGGTGGAGCGCTGCGCAACGAGCGAGGATTTCTTCAAGGGCGACGGCGACCGGCTGCGGGAGCTTTGGACTAGTGGGTGGACGGAGAAGGCTGTACCTGCCTGATGCTCTATCCATTTGTTTTGCGCAATTCCTGTGAAAACCGCCGCACCCTTTTGCTGGAATTACTCTAGGTGTGGGGGCCGTATCGCTGAGGTAGATCACGCCAAGGCGCTCCAGATCGCAGCTTCCAGAAAATGCCGTTCAAAACCCGTCGATCATCAACGCGCGGGACGCCTCATGGCTTGTTCGGCAGGAGTGGGTCGATGGTCCGCCATTCAAAGTTCGTACGATCATGTCGGATCATGCTCGCGCCTCCGAAACATGTTTGGACAGTTTAGAAATATGATTTATGTCCGCAGGATGTCTGAGATCGCCCTTCTTGATAAGTTCGTTGCATGGGTAAAGGACCTGGCTGAAAAGGCTCGGTCCGCCAGCTTGAGCGTCAATTTTGAAATTTGTCCTCCTACGCTGAACCCAGCTGCGAAGGTGGACTTTGAAAGCAGCGAAATCCTGGCCCGGATTACATTTTGGGGCGACGGAAGTTTTCATGCCGAGGCGATCGACCCCGGAACGTCAACCACAATCCTTTCTCGCCACGGTCAAGCGTTGACAAATCGAGCATTCAGCGAGGAATTTCGCGATGTTCTGAATTTGGTAGCCATTAACAGCCCCAGCAGAGACCCATAATATTTATGGGTTCACGGCCTAATAAGCCAGCGTGCGGCTCACCTCGCGGCCGAAGCCGCGGATTTCGATGCGGTCGGGATGGACCTCGACGAGGGCGAAGGCGTTTTCCGTCTCGGTGTCGACCACGCCCTTGAAATTGACGAAGTGGCAGGCGCCGGCCATGCCGTAATTGCCGACGTGGTCGTGGCCGTTGAGATAGGCGACGACATTGTTGCTGGAGGCAAGCAGCTCGACGATGCGCTCGCTGTCCCACATGCCGTGCTCACTGGGTGGATGAATGGGATAGTGATTCATGACGATCACCTTCTCGCCGGCCGCAGCCGCTTTTGCGATTTCATCGCCAAGCCAGGCGAATTGTTCGTCGCTCAGCGCGGCATTCCAGCGATGGGCATTCCTGGCACCCTTGACCTGCAGCTCTGCCAGCATCTCAGCGGCAAGCTCACGATGATGATGGCCTTCGGGCGGCGCGAAGATGCTGACCTCATTGCCGTCAAGCACGATAAAGCGCCAGCCGTGGCGCAAGAAGCTATAATAGGGCGATGGCATGCCGAGGCGCGCGGCGACTTCGGACAAGTGTCCTGCAGAGACCGAGAAATCGTGGTTGCCGAGCAGGAAGAGCGCCTCGTGCCTGAGCTTCTCATAGACCGGCAGGATATCGTCGAAGCTTGAAAAGCTGCGGTCGATGACATCGCCGAGCGTCATGACGAAGCTCAATTCCCAGCCGTTGAACACCTCGATCGCCGCGGCGACCTTGGCGAGGCTGTTGGCGTAATAGCGATCCATCGCCACATGCGGCGCGATCGCCGCATATTGCGGGTCGGCGATGACGCCGAAGCGGAACAAGGTAGAAGCAGAGGAAGACATGGGGCGTGATTAGGAGCGGCTGGTGACAGGGATGTGACGGCTTCGTGTGAAAACGAAACACCCGGCGTTTGAGGCGCCGGGTGTCAAATTCGAAGAGGCGGACGACATCGCCGCCATGGCGGCTGGTCTGGTACCGCTTACTTCGTGGCTTCTTCGTAGCGTTCCAGGACATAGTCCCAGTTGATCAGGCTATCGACGAAGGCTTCGAGATATTTCGGGCGGGCGTTGCGATAGTCGATGTAATAGGAGTGTTCCCAGACGTCGACGCCGAGGATCGGGGTGGCGCCGTGAACCAGCGGGTTTTCGCCGTTCGGGGTCTTGGAGATTTCGAGCTTGCCGTTCTTGACGGAAACCCAGGCCCAGCCGGAGCCGAACTGGGTGGCGCCGGCATTGGCGAAATCGGCCTTGAACTTGTCATAGCCGCCGAGATCCGAGGTAAAGGCCGCTTCGAGCTTGCCCGGCAGCTTGTTGCCGCCGCCGCCCTTCTTCATCCACTTCCAGAAATGGATGTGGTTGTAGTGCTGGGCCGCGTTGTTGAAGAGGCCGGCATTGGTGCCGAAGGACTTCTTGACGACGTCTTCGAGCGAGAGGTCCGAAAGACCAGCTTCGGCAGCGAGCTTGTTGCCGTTGTCGACATAGGCCTTATGGTGCTTGTCGTGGTGGAACTCCAGCGTCTCCTTCGACATGAAGGGAGCAAGCGCTTCGTAATCATAGGGAAGTTCAGGCAATTCGAAAGCCATGTCAGATCTCCTCTTGGCAACAGATTGCGTCTCGGCAGGTGAGGCGGAACATAGGAGGGGAAAGGGGGAGAGGCAACCGGCGAATTATCAAAAAACGACCGGCCGGAGGAAAATTTGCCTCAGTTGCAGGGTTGGAGTTGCGCGTAGAAATCGCTTGAGCAAATCAATGGGAATGCCCGCGCAGAAAACCGCTTTGCCTGTTATGGAGATCAACGGAGACCCGATATGAACAGGAATATAATCCAGCCTCTCACTGCCGCCGTACTGCTTTGCCTGGCAGGCGCGGCGCATGCCTCCTCCGATGACGCCTGGAAGCAGCTCGCCGCCGAGGTCGAGGCCAAATGCAAGAAGGCAGCGGTGACGATCGAGAAGCCGAGCGCGACGGTCGATCCCTTCGGCAGTTCGCATTACGGGCTTGCCCTGGTGACAGGCAAGCCGAAGGGCGCCAAGGGGTTGATCGCCCAGATCTGCGTCTACGACAAGCAAAAGAACACCGTCGAGATCGGCAGCGAGCTGGACGCCAAACAGCTTGGGCTGATGCCGGCAAAATAGGCTGCAGCGGGGCTACCAGCAAGTGCCCGCCGGTGTGGATCTGTGCCTTGCGTCACATTTCGCGGGGAACCGGAACCTACCCTTGGGAGTTGAGAGGCTGGGCTTAGAGCGGTTCAGCTTTTCCATGGAAGCGCAGAACGTTCAAATCTTTTTGTTTTATGCAATTCCTGGGAAAACCGCTTTCCACTTTTCCTGGATTTGCTCTGGGGAGGTGCCGGGATGTCAGAGCTTCGCAGCAGGGCGGAAGATCAGCAAAAAATCTATCAGCGTTGGGCACCGGTCTATGACCGCGTCTATCGCGGCATCCTGCGCGATGGCCACCGCAAGCTTGCTGCACTCGCAGCCGCAGCCGGCACCGATATCCTGGAGATCGGCGTCGGCACCGGCCTGACGCTCGGGCATTACCCGCGTCACTGCCGGGTCACCGGCATCGACATTTCCGAACACATGATCGCGCGGGCGCGTGAAAAGGCGAAGCGCGAGAAGCTGCAGCATGTGCAGGCGCTTGATGTGATGGATGCCCATGCGCTCACCTTTGCCGACCAGTCTTTCGATGCGGTCTGCCTGCCCTTCGTCATCACGCTGATCCCCGAGCCCGAACGGGCGCTTGACGAATGTGCGAGGGTGCTCAGGCCGGGCGGCGAGATCATCCTTGCCAGCAAGCTTGGCGACGGTGCCGGTCTGCAGGGCGCAATCGAGACGGCGGTGGCGCCGCTGGTGCGTCACATCGGCTGGTCCTCCGCCTTCCGCATCCACCGCATCATCACCTGGGCCGAGCGTCGCGGTGATTTCGCGCCTGCCGATATCCTGCCGGTCTTTCCGAACGGCTTCTTCAAGATCGTCCGTCTGAAGCAGCACGGACTTGCCGCCTGAGACCGGGAAATTTTTCCCCGCGTCGCTTATTCTGATGCTACCGTTCGTCTGAGGGGACTGCATGACATCGGATTTCTTCTTCTTCATCGTCGTGGGTTTCTGCGCGCAGATCGTCGACGGTGCGCTCGGCATGGCCTTCGGCGTGCTGTCGACGACGAGCCTTCTCGCCTTCGGGGTGCCGGCGGCCAATGCCAGCGCCATGACGCATGTGGCGGAAGTGTTCACGACCGCCGCGTCGGGCCTTTCGCACGCCTATCATCGCAACGTCGACTGGCGCCTGGTGGCGCGGCTTGCACCGGCCGGCATGATCGGCGGCGCGATCGGCGCCTATCTGCTCGCCAATATCGACGGCAAGGTGATCGCGCCCTTCGTGTCGGCCTATCTGATCGCGATCGGACTGGTGATCCTCTACAAGGCCTTTCGGCCACCGCCGAAGCGGGATGTCCGTGACTGGATCGTGCCGCCGGTCGGGTTTTGCGGCGGCGTGCTCGATGCGATCGGCGGCGGCGGATGGGGACCGATCGTCACCAGTTCGCTCGTCAGCCGCGGCCATGACCTGAAACGGGTGATCGGCTCGACCAATTTCACCGAATTCGCGGTGACGCTGACGATTTCCCTGACCTTCATGCTGACGCTCGGCTGGTCGGAACTCAATTCGGCGATCGGCCTGATCATCGGCGGCGTCATCGCTGCCCCCTTCGGCGCGATCCTCGTCAAACGGCTGCCGGTGCGGCCGCTGATGGTGGCGGTCTCGATGATCATCATCGGCACTTCGGCAATGCGGCTCCTGTAGGCGCCGGCGTGGCCGATGCACGCATCGGCCGGAGGTTACAGATTCCGGCCGAAATAAACATCCACGGAGGCGATCTTGTCGCCGCGGAAGCGAAAGCTCTCTATGTTGCGGAAGCTGCCGCCGTCCCGTTTTTCGGCGCGGTAGCGGATGACCGCCTCGTCGCCGTCGATCGCCAGGAATTCGATGTCAAAGCCGCGGAAGACCGGCTCCTTCGGCCAGCAGCGCTCGAAATAGGTCGCCCGGTCGATGTGGTCGTCACGCGGACTGGAGAAGGTGAAATCCTCCGTCAACATGGCGCCGACGATATCCTTGCGGTCGTCGAGATAGGCGGCGTAGAGATGACGGACGGTCTGCTCTCGGGATGTGCGCATGTCGCTCATGGCAATCTCCTCGGATTAACCGATTGCATAATACAATCGGTCATGTTGTAGCACTTTTGCCCGAAATGGTCCAGATTGCGGCTCTCATTTCCAAAGACAGGCCACCGATGCGAAAGCGCCGTCTTGAAGGATGGGCCATAGCGCGGTTATATCAGCGCGTGCCCGCCCTGGAACGACGAGCGCGTGCACCACTACGGCCCATGCGTTCGACCTCGAAAAGCTCGATCTCAGGACAGTTTCACCCGCGCCGAATTCCTCGCCGCGGCAATGGGCACATCGTTCCATCAGGGCGGCGGAACCGCGCCGCACCATCAATGCCGGGGCCGAGAGAATGACCGATACGCAATTGGACGCCGCCAGCGCCAGGCCGGGCTCGATCCACTGGAAGCGCAACCTCACCATCTCGTTGATCGGCTCCTTCACCACGATCGTGGCGATGACGCTGCTGCTTCCCTTCCTGCCGCTCTATGTCGAGGAACTCGGCGTCAGCGACCATGCTGACATCGTGCAATGGTCGGGCATCGCCTATGGCGCCACCTTCTTCGCTGCGGCTCTCGTCGCGCCGCTCTGGGGGCGGCTCGGCGATATCTACGGCCGCAAGCTGATGCTGGTGCGCGCCAGCCTCGGTATGACGCTGGCGATCTCGCTGATGGGCATGGCCGGCAATGTCTGGCAGCTGGTGGCGCTGCGCCTCTTCGTCGGGCTTGCCGGCGGTTATGCCTCCGGCTCGATGGTGCTGGTGGCGACGCAGACGCCAAAGGACCGTTCGGCCTGGGCGCTCGGCGTGCTCTCCTCCGGCATCATGGCCGGCAATCTCGTCGGGCCGCTGATCGGCGGGGCGTTGCCGCCGATCATCGGCATCCGCGGCACGTTTCTCGCCGCCGGCGGCATGATCTTCCTCGCCTTTCTCGCCACAGCCTTGCTGATCAAGGAAGAGAAATCGCCGGCCCGCAAGCAGGCGGCCAAGGCCAGCGGCGGCTGGAAATCCATTGCCGACAAGCGGCCCGTCATCGCCATGCTGGCGACGGGCATGCTCTTGATGTTCGCCAATATGTCGATCGAGCCGATCATCACCGTCTATGTCGCGCAGCTCGTGCCCGTCGAAGCCCAGGTGACGATGATATCGGGCATCGTCATGTCGGCCGCCGCCCTCGGCAGTATTCTCTCGGCCTCATGGCTCGGCAAGCTTGCCGACAGGATCGGCCATTGGCCGGTTATTTCAGGCGCGCTCGCCGTCGCCGGGCTGCTGCTGATCCCGCAGGCCTTCGTCACCAGCTCCTGGCAGCTGATCATCCTGCGTTTCCTGATGGGCGCAGCACTCGGCGGGCTGCTGCCCTGCATCGCCGCGGTCATCCGCCACAGCGTGCCGGACAGTGCGGCCGGCAGCATTCTCGGGCTTTCCATCTCCTCGCAATATGTCGGCCAGGTGGCCGGCCCCATCCTTGGCGGTTTCGTCGGCGGGCATATCGGCATGCGGGCGGTGTTCCTCGGCACCTCCGTGCTGCTTGTCGCCGGTGCGGCCTATGCCTGGGTGGTACGGCCGAGGGATAGGCAGACATCGAGCTAGAGCATGATGCCGAAAAGTGTGAGCGGTTTTCGGCCGACATCATGCTCTAACTATATAATTTAGAACAGGATTCAGATTTTAGGCCGACCCGGCTAAAATCATCCTGTTCTAGGGGGCGCTCCCGCAGATCAGCTCGACGCCCGACCGGGCGATCGCTTCCAGCGTCTCGCGGCTGTCGCCGGCGCGGGCGCGGACGGCGAGTGAATGCATGACGGCGGAGGCGAGCCTTGCAAGCATCTCAGGATCGGCGCTTCGGGGAAGCTCCCCCCTTTCCACGGCAAGGCGCATGCGCTTTTCGATCTCGTCGTCGAAATCGTTGAGGCTGCGGCCGAGCACCTCGCGGACCCGCTCATGCTGGACCGCCTCGGCCGATGCCGTGCCGATCAGCAGACAGCCGCGGGCGGCGGTTTCACCGTGTAGATAGATCGCCAGCGCACCGGCATAGACGCGGGCGATATTGTCGCGAAGCGGCAGTGACGGGTCGAGCGCCTCAGTCAGCACATCCATGCCGTCCTGCCGATACCTCTCCAGCGTATCGAGGTAGAGATCCTCCTTGTCGCCGAAGGCGCCGTAGAGGCTCGGGCGGTTGAGGTTGGTCGCAGCGCTCAGATTGTCGAGCGAGGCGGCGGCAAAACCCCTGTCCCAGAAGACATCCCGCGCCTTGCCGAGCGCCGCCTTGGCGTCGAAGGCCCTCGGGCGGCCGCGCTTCTTCTCGCCCTTCATATTTTGTACCGTTTCGCATTAAATTCTTGACGAGAATTATTTTATGCGAAACAGTACAAATGTTCAACACTATCGGCGGGCGGCATCGACCGCCTCTGCAAGGAGAGGAAACCGCAGTGAAACTCTATATGCACGCCGCAGCCTGTTCGCTTTCGCCGCACATCATCTGCCGGGAGCTGGGGCTCGATATCGAGCTCGTCCAGGTCGACCGGCAAACCCACAGGACGAGCAGCGGCGAGGATTACCTCGCCATCAACGGCAACGGCTATGTGCCGGCACTGATGCTCGACGATGGCAAGGTGCTGACCGAGGGGCCGGCGATCGTGCAGTTCCTCGCCGACAGCGTGCCGGAAGGGGCAGCCCTATTGCCTGAGGTCGGCAACATCCGCCGCAACGAGGTGCAGTCCTATCTGAACTTCATCACCGCCGAGCTGCACAAGCCGATGGTGTTGCTCTTCAATCCGATTTATTCCAGCGTTCATGGCGAGGTCCGCGCGCTGATCTCGAAGCGGCTCGCCTGGCTGAACGGCCGTCTTGCCGGACCCTATCTCACCGGCGATGCGTTTACGGTGGCGGATGCCTATCTCTTCGTCTGCCTGAACTGGTCGCCCTGGACCGACATCGATCTCAACCAATGGCCGGCGCTGCACGCCTTCATGGCCCGGGTGGCGGCACGACCGAAGGTGCGCGAGGCGCTGCAGGCCGAAGACCTCGAGGCCTTCGATGCCGACGGCGTCTATTTCGCGCCGCACGCCTATCTCGCCTCGTCAGGACGGACCGGCTCGCCGGTCAGGCCGTAAACGCCAGGCCGCCCGCACCCGTGACACGGATGGGCATCAGAGGGCGTTGACGGCGACCGGCAGGGCACGCTTGTGGCCGGTCGCCCGATAGGCGGCGAGGATGCGGCGGCGGGCGATCTCGCCGACCGGCTTGCCTTCGAGGAAATCGTCGATCTCATCATAGCTGACGCCATAGGCTTCTTCGTCGGGGCGCAGCGGCCGCTGGTCCTCGAGATCGGCTGTCGGCACCTTGAACACCAGCTCGTCCGGGGCGCCGAGCCGCTTTGCCAGCAGGCGGACCCGGCGCTTGTTGAGGCCGGCGAGCGGCAGGATATCGGCGGCGCCATCGCCGAACTTGGTGAAGAAGCCCATGACCGCCTCGGCCGCATGATCGGTGCCGATGACGAGGCCGCCGAGCGCCCCGGCCAGAGCGAACTGGGCGATCATCCGCTGGCGGGCCTTGATATTGCCAAGGATGAAATCCTGCCGGCCGGCATCGGCAAAGGCGAGACCGCCGTTTAGCGCGGCCGCGAGCATCGCATCCGCCGGCGCCTTGATGTTGACCACCATCGCGCGGTCGGCGCCGATCGTTTCCAGCGCCCTTCCCGCATCCGCCTCGTCCGCCTGGACACCATAGGGAAGGCGCACGGCAATGAATTCGGCCGCATGGCCGCTGTCACGCAGCTCGCGCACCGCCTTCTGGGCCAGCAGCGCCGCCGTCAGCGAATCGACGCCACCGCTGATGCCGAGGACGTAGCCGCGCATGCCCGAGGCGACGAGATAATCCTTGAGGAAAGCGGTTCGCCGTTCGATCTCGCGCTCAGGGTCGATGTCAGCGGCGACACCCAGTTCGCGGATGATCTCGCCTTGTTCGTCGAACAGCACAGTCATAAGCCTCTTCCTCCCCGCTTACGGAATTTCGGCGCCACTATGGCGAAAAGATGGGGGAAGACGAAGCCGTTTCGGGCAAACCTGCCATGCGTTTTATGCAAGTGAGCGGCTTGGTATCTACCGCACGATCGTAAACAGCTCGACCGGATCGGCAAAACCCTTCAGCCTGTGCGCCCCGACCGACACCACATCCCCTGCCCCGGCCTCGTCGCGAAACGGCGCCGACATCAGCAAGGCCTCTCCGAGTTCGCTGCAGGCGGTCTGGATGCGGCTGACCAGATTGACGTCGCCGCCGATCAGGGTGAAATCGAGGCGGCGGCCGGAGCCGACATTGCCATAGCTGACCTCGCCGTAATGCAGGGCGATGCCGGCTTTGACTCCGATGCCCTCGTACTGGAAATGGTCGATCTCATCGAGGATGGCGCGGGCCGATGCCAGGGCGGCGCCGCAGGAATGGGCGGCATCATAACCCGGGAAGAAGGCGAGCACGGCGTCGCCCATGAACTTCAGCACCTCGCCGCCCTCGCGGGTGATGGCCGGCACGATCCTGTCGAAATAGGCGTTCAGCAGCCCGAGCACGGTGCTGCCGGGCAGCCGGTTCGACAGCTCGGTAAAGCCGCGCAGATCGCAAAGCAGCAGTGCCGCCTCCATCGATTCGATCTCGTCGCGGCGGATGCGCCCGGCTAGGATGCGGCTTGCCGTCAATGGGCCGATATAGGTATCGAGCAGGCTGAGCTCGACCTGGCGCAGAATGCGCAACTCGCTGGTGTTGCGCAGCGCCGGCAGGATGCGCTCGATCACCTGACGCTCGGAGACGGTGAAGCCGCCCGGCCGCTTCGTGCCGAAGACGGCGGCGCTGACCGGGCCATCGACATTGCAGAGCGGCGCGATGACGAGCTGCATCAGGCCGCGATCTGCAAAGACATCGATATGTTGCCAGCGGCCATGCACGCTTTCGCCGGTATCGACGACCAGCGGCTCGCGGGTTTCCATGACCTTGCGCAGCGGCGTATTTGATATGGCGACGCGGGCGCCGTGTTCCCGATCGTGGATCTCGACCGGTTCACCCGGCGCCCAGGCGATGGTGCGGCCGATGAACTCGGGATGCAGTGTCATCAGATGCAGCGTCAACCGGTCGACCGGCAGGCCGAGCGCCTGAAGCCGGCGACCGAGGCCGGAGACGAGGCCCGCTTCATCGAGCGCGTGGCATTCATCGCCGGAGAGCCATTCGATGATGGAGAGCAGCGCAGCCGCGCTGACGGCAGGGCCGGCGGTCTTCGTTTGGAGCCTGTCGGCATCGGGAGCATAGATCGCTGACGTCATGGCTTTCTCCTCCTTAAGGGAGGCAGGGCGCTAGTGGGCGCCGCCGCCAGAGAGTTGACCGGGTTTTTTCAGAAGCAGGCTTGCAAGCAGGGCGACGACGAGGGCGACACCGAGCAGGAAGAAGGTGTCGCTGAAGGCCATGATATTGGCCTGCTTGCGTATTTTGAGCGCGATGACGACGACGGCTTTGTGGCCGGCGAGCGCCTGATCGCTGACGCCGTGGCTCATGAAGTAGCCGGTGAGCCTGGCGATGCGATCGCGGGTGGCTTCCTCGAAGACCGAGACTGAGTTGGTCAGGATGTTCGAGTGGAACTGCTCGCGCTTCGACAGGAAGGTCTGCAGCGAGGCGATGCCGACGGCGCCGCCGAGATTGCGCATCATGTTGAAGAGTGCCGAAGCCGAACCGGCATTCTCCTGCTCGATGCCGGCGGTAGCGATCGCCGAAAGCGGGGTGAAGACGAGCGCCTGACCGATCGCGCGGACGATGTTCGGCCAGAACAGCTGGTCGCTCGCATAATCGCCGGTCATGTGCACGTTCATGAAGTTCGAGGCGGCGAAGAGGGCAAAGCCGACGACGATCAGCAGGCGAACGTCGAAACGCTTCATCAGCTGCGGCACCAGCGGGATCAGCAGCAGCTGCGGGATGCCGGTCCATGCGAGAACCATGCCGATCTGCTCGGAATTATAGCCCTGGATGCGGGTCAGATAGATCGGCAGCACGAAGACCGAGCCGTAAAGCGCGATACCGAGCAGGAAATTGGCGACGATGCCGAAGCCGAAGTTGCGGCGCACGAGCAGGCGCAGGTTCAGCAGCGGATTGGCGGTCTTCAGCTCGATGATCAGGAACAGCGTCAGCGAGACGGCGGCGATAACGGACAGGCGGAGGATGAAATCGGAGCCGAACCAATCTTCCTTGTTGCCCTCTTCCAGCACGGTCTGCAGGGCGGCGAGGCCGATTGCCATGGTGATGATGCCTGGCCAGTCACCCTTGGCGAGCAGCTTCAGGTTCATCGGCGCGCGGTCGAGCGAGGCCCAGAGCAGGCCGACCATCAGCGCGCCGGGTACCAGGTTGACATAGAAGATATGTTCCCAGCCCCAGTTCTCGGTGAGATAACCGCCGATCGTCGGGCCGATCGCCGGCGCGAAGGTGGCAGACAGGGCAAAGAGCGCGAGGCCGATCGGCTGCTTGGCCTTGGGCAGCAGGGTGATGATGATGGTGAAGGCCATCGGGATCAGCACGCCGCCGGAAAAGCCCTGAATGGCGCGCAGGATGATCATCTGCTGCAGATTGGCCGCGAAGGCGCAGGCAACGGAGAAGATGAGGAAGAGGATGGCGTTGGTGAGCAGGTAATTGCGGAGCGAGAAGACCCGCGCCAGCCAGGCGCTGAGCGGAATGACGACGATCTCGGCGATCAGATAGGAGGTCGAAATCCAGCCGCCGTCATCGGTGCCGGCGCCGATCGCGCCCTGGATATCGGCAAGCGAGGCATTGACGATCTGGATGTTGAGGACGGCCATGAAGGCACCGAGCGTCGAGCCGACAACGGCTGCCCACATGCGAAGTGGGCTCATCGCCGCAGGTGTCGCGGGCGCTGCAACGGCGGGGGGCGCCAGCGCATTGCTGTTGGCTGCGATCTGAAGAGTGGCCATGGCTTATCTCCTTCCAGCTCTCGCGGGAAACTTTCTCATGACGGGGTTCGGGTGATCATTCGGGGAATGATCGGGATCATTCGGGAATGATCGGGATAATTGGGCGAAGAAGGGAAGGATCATCCAGCGTGGCTGGATTATCCCTCCCCGGCTGTTCCAGGGGCTTGGGCAGGCTTGGTCTCGGCAGCTTGGGTCTGGGCAGCCTTGGTATCGATTTCCGGCTCGACCGACATGCCCGAGCGCAACAGGCCGCTCAGCGCCTCGTCGTCGATGACGATCTTGACCGGGATGCGCTGGACAATCTTGGTGAAATTGCCGGTGGCATTGTCCGGTGGCAGCAGCGAGAATTCCAACCCGCTTGCCGGCGAAACGCTGTCGACATGACCCTTGATCGAGATATCGGGAAAGCTGTCGACCTTGATCTCGACCGGCTGGCCGGGGCTGATATAGGTCAACTGCGTTTCCTTGAAATTGGCGACGACATAGACCGCATGCAGCGGAACGACCGCCATCAGCTGCGTGCCCGAGGTGACATACTGGCCGACCCGGATAGACCGGGCGCCGACCGTGCCGTCGACGGCGGCGACGATATCAGTATAGGAGAGGTTGAGCTCTGCCTGCTGGACGGCGGCGGCCGCACGGTCACGCTGGGCAACCGTCTGTTCGCGCTCGGTCTGCAGCACCGGCACCTTATTCTGAGCCGTGACGAGGGCTGCCCGGTCACGCTCGACGGCGGCAGCGGCCTGGTCACGGGCCGACTGGGTCTGCTCGGCGCGAGACTGGGTGCCGGCGCCGTTGGTGATCAGGCGGGCCGAGCGGGCGGCATCGGATACGGCAAAATCCAGCGATGCCTGCGAGGCCTCGATTGTCGCCCTCGCCTGCTCGATCACCGATTGCTGCAGGGAGATCTGGGCATCGATATTGGTGATGGCGGCCTCGGCTGCCTTCACATCGGCTCTGGCCTGCGACAGTGCGGCCTGGAAGTCGCGGTCGTCGATGCGGGCGAGAACCTGGCCGGCCTTGACCGCGTCATTGTCGTTGACCAGCACCTGGCTGATATAGCCGGCGACCTTCGGGGCGACAGTGGTGTAATCGGCCTTCACATAGGCATCGTCGGTGGATTCGATGAAGCGGCCGACCGTCCAGTAGCGGTAGCCGAAATCGCCTGCGAAAGCGACGCCGGCAAGCAGCGCGGCGGCAAGGACGGCGCGCTTGACGATACGGCGGCCGGACTTTTTGGGCGCTTCCGCAACCGGGGCTCCGGCGACCGGCGCTTCGGAGACATGCATGGGGGGCGCCTCGGCGGCAGGCGCCCTGGCGGCTTCCTCGGCCAGGATCTGCTCGGCCTGCCTGTCACTTTCGAAAACGCGGGGTAACTCGACCATCGTAATTCTCCTTCACCGTTGGCCTCCTCTGTGAGAGGCCATGTTCGATGAGACGGAAAATGCACCCTGACATTCATTTTGATAATCTGCTTAAATCGGGAAGGATCATCAACTCTCAGCGGATAATCCGAGGGCAATATGGATCGGCTGACAAGCCTCACAGTCTTTGGCCGGGTGGTGGAATGCGGTGGTTTTTCCGCCGCCGCGCGTCGGCTCAACATGTCCGTCACTATGGTCGGCAATCACGTGCAGTCGCTGGAGGACCGGCTCGGCGTGCGGCTGCTTAACCGCACGACGCGCAAGGTCAGCCTGACGGAAACCGGCAAATATTACTATGAGCGCTCTTTGCAGATCCTCGCCGAGCTGGAAGAGGCGGACCGGACGGCAGGCGCGCTGAGTTCGACGCCGCGCGGCACGCTGAAGGTCTATACCAGCAGCGCCATCGTGCGTTTCCTCTTGCCTGTCGTCAGCGAATATATGGAGCTCTATCCGTCGATCTCACTCGATTTCAGCGTCGGCGAGCGGACGGTCGACATGATCGAGGATGGCTACGACCTGGTGATGCGCACCGTACCGCCGCCGGATTCGTCGCTCGTCGCCCGCAAGCTGACGCCCTGGCGCCATATGCTCGTCTGCTCGCCGGCCTATTTCGAGAGCCATCCGATGCCGAAGACGCCGGCCGAGGTCGCCGACCACAACTGCCTACAATATGCCTATTACCCCTATGGCGACGAATGGCGCTTCGAGGATGGCGACGGCAAAATGGAGAGCGTCAAGATCAGCGGCAACGTCGTTTCCAACAGCGCCGAGATGCTGCGCTTCTTGACGCTGACCGGGCGGGGCATCTTCCTGGCGCCGAGTTTCGTGGTGTTCGACGACATCGCCGAAGGGCGGCTGGTGAAGATCATGCCGGACTACCGGCCGATCGAGTTCAACATCAACGCGGTCTATCCCAACCGCAGCCATCTGCCGACGAAGGTGCGGCTGTTCATCGATCTCCTGGCGGAGAGATTTGCGGAGCATCGGAAGTGGATGACGTGAGGGGCAATTTTACATTGGAGGTCACCCTTCACTGCAACACAGCGGAATTCGGCAGCAATGCCGTTCGGCCCCAAAAATGCCTCGACTTCGCTGGACACCATTCGACTATGAAAAACAACAGGATGGTGTGTCGGCTGTGCCCATAGACATTTGGAATGTTCGGCGAATGGTCATCGCCGCTTTTCTTGGCACCGCGTGTGCAGCTTACCATCGCGCCTTGGAATTTTGGCCGCTTGATTCGGCCAATGGGCTACGAGGACTCTTCGATCTATTGGGAGGGCCGCTGCTCTTTCTCTCGGTCGCGGGCATACTGTTCGTTTGGTTTATCGGCGCATTAGTCGCGTTATTTCGTCGTCGTATCCGTGGAATGGTGAGTCGTCTTATTGCTATCATCATTGTTCCGGTTTGTTTTGGGACGATGATCACCGTGCCTTTGTTCGATCCTTGGCTATGGTACGTCATTTTCAATAAATCGCGTTTCGAAGCGGCGGCAGCCGCGAGTGGCTCTGCACAGAACGGTACGATCATCGAGGGGCGCGACGTTTCGACAGGGATCGCCGGCGCGGGCTACAATCATTTTGTCGCTCTCATCTTTAGCGAAAGCGATCCGCCCAAACTGGTTTATGGCGACAGCGATGAAGAAAAATTGGCAGCCAATTCGGTGCTGACGCACCTCTACGGCAATTTCTACAGGCGAGATGAGTACTTTTGACGACCCTTGCGTGAACTGAGAGGCTGCGGCTATCCCCCTTCGCCCCGCAAGCGGGGAGAAGGTGCAGGCAGGCGGATGAGGGGCGGGCTGGGCTCCGATCCGCCGAACCGCTGCAGCCCTGCGCTTGCGCTTCGGGCGTTCGTCGTTGCAATCGATTCACTGGATCGATTGCTCCCGCTTCGCGGGACCTCTCCTCACTCCTCGCTTTCGCTGCGGCCGTAGGCCCAATCCATGTAGAGTTCCAGCGCCTTGCGGGTGAACGGGCCTTCCTGGAGATTGTGGTCGTCGAGGCGGGTGACGCTGACGACCTTGGAATAGTTGCCGGTGGTGAAGATCTCGTCGGCTTGCATGAAATCCTCGACAGCGAGTGCCGCTTCCACGACGTCGAAACCGGCCTGGCGCAGCAGGCCGATGACGCGGGCGCGAGTGATGCCGGCGAGGAAGGTGCGGTTGGCGGCCGGCGTCATCACCACGCCGTCCTTGACCATGAAGACGTTCGAGGAAGCGGTCTCGACGATGTTGCCGTTCAGGTCGCGCACCAGCGCATTGTCGAAACCGCGGCTGCGCGCTTCGGCGATCATGCGGCCGCTGTTTGGATAGAGCGAGCCGGTCTTCGCCTCGGTCATCGCCGTTTCCGGCGACGGGCGGCGATAGGGCGAGACGGTGAGGCTGGTGCCGCCATGGCCGCCCATCGGCGCCTCGAACAGGCAGAGCGCGAAGCGGGTCGATTCCCCGTCGACGGCGACGACGCTGCCGGGCGAACCGTGTTCGCCCCAATACATCGGCTTGATATAGATCGCCGTCGCGCCATCGAATTTCGCAACACCTTCCCAGGCGAGCGCTACGATCTCCTCGGCTGATTTCACCGGCTTCAGGCCCATGGCGAGCGCCGAGCGGTTGATGCGCTGGCAATGCAGGTCGAGATCCGGCGCGATGCCATCGAACCAGCGGGCGCCGTCGAAGACCGTAGAGCCCAGCCACATGGCATGCGACGTCGGCCCGATCAGCGGTGGATTGCCGGGGAGCCATTCTCCATCGACATGAGTCCAGGTGGTTGAACGGGGTGATGTATCGACGGCCATGATGGTTTCCTCCTGAAGCCGGAGAAGGAAAAACCGCCGCGGCAAGCCGGGTCAAGGACAAATCCCGAGCGGAAACACGGAAGCAAGAAAATGCCGGGGAATGGCGCCAGGCCGCAATATTCGTGCGCAGCAACGGCAGCTTCATCGATGGGTGCATCAGCAAAAATGATGGAATGGAATGTTGGAATGGCTGCCTGCCGCATGCGATGATGGGCGCAACAGCGGATAAGCAGCAAGGGAAGACGCCGATGAAAGCCATGTTCTACGAAGCCTTCGAACAGGCGCCCGAAATCCGCACCGTTGCCGATCCGACACCGACAGAGGACGGTGTCGTCATATCGGTCGGGGCCAGCGGGCTCTGCCGCAGCGACTGGCACGGCTGGATGGGCCACGACCCCGATATCCGCCTGCCGCATGTGCCGGGACACGAGCTTGCCGGGCGGATCGTCGCCACCGGCCGCGGCGTGATGCGTTTCAAGGTGGGCGACCGGGTGACCGTGCCCTTCGTTTCCGGCTGCGGCCATTGCAGCGAATGCCATTCCGGCAACCAGCAGGTCTGCCCGAACCAGTTCCAGCCGGGCTTCACCCATTGGGGGTCGTTCGCCGAATATGTGGCGATCGATTATGCCGATACCAATCTGGTGCACCTGCCCGACACGATCGACGATGCGACGGCGGCAAGCCTCGGCTGCCGCTTCGCCACCTCGTTTCGCGCCGTTGCCGACCAGGCCCGCACCGGGCCCGGCGAATGGATCGCCGTGCATGGCTGCGGCGGCGTCGGCCTGTCGGCAATCATGATCGCCACGGCGCTTGGAGCGAATGCGATCGGCATCGACATCTCCGAAGAGAAGCTCGCCTTTGCGCGGGAGTGCGGGGCGGTGGCGACGGTCAATGCATCAGGCGTCGCCGACGTGGCGGAAGCGGTGTGCGAGATCACCAAGGGCGGCGCGCATGTCTCGATCGACGCGCTCGGCCATCCCGTCACCTGCTTCAACTCGATCAAGAACCTGCGCCGGCGCGGGCGGCATGTGCAGGTGGGGCTGATGCTCGGTGAACAGGCGACGCCGCAGATTCCAATGGCGCAGGTGATCGGCCACGAGCTGGAAATCTACGGCAGCCACGGCATGCAGGCCTGGCGTTACGATGCCATGCTGTCGATGCTTTCGGCCGGCAAGATCGCGCCGCAGAAGCTGATCGGACGGCGGATCAGCCTCGAGGAGGCCGTGCCGGCGCTGATTGCGCTCGACAAGGCTGAGGCCACGGGGATCAGCGTGATCACCCGGTTTTCGTGAGGGGACAGGAGGGAGCATACGGCATTGTCGCCCGACATATCCTTGCTCCAGGCTAAAGAGAGACGGCAAGACGTTGCCACAAGTCCGCTTCTCCCCAGCGGGGAGAAGATGCCGGCAGGCAGATGAGGGGGTGCGCGACGATAGGAGCGCGTGCGCTGAGCGCAAGCAAAGGGCAATAAATGGCGTGCCGTGTGGCCCCCTCATCCGACCCTTCGGGCCACCTTCTCCCCGCTGTGGAGAAGAGGGAGCCAGCCCAAGTGCCCAGAGGATAAACAACAGCGTTATTCAGCCAGACCGATCGAGGCGAGATAGGCAGCAGAGGCCGGGATCTTCGACTTGTCCTTGATCTCGATGATGAGGCGCGGATTGCTTTCGAGTTTGGCAAGGGCCCTAAAGACGGCGTGCCAGTGGATCGAGCCTTCGCCGAGGCTCCAATGGCGATCGGCATATCCGTCGGCATCCTGCAGGTGGACATGCTGCAGGCGGTTGCCGGCGGCCTTGACGTAATAATCGACCGGCGGAGCACCGGTATAGCCATGGGCATAATGGGCGTGGCCGGTATCGATCGAGACGGTGACGGCGGGTGAGTTGAAGCTCTCGGCAAGCGCCACGCGAATATGCGGATCCTTGTCCTCGATGTTCTCGATCACCATGGTGCAGCCGATATCCTCGGCGCGCCGGACGGCGTCTCGCAGGGTCATGTGCGTGCGCTCGACCAAGGCTTCGCGGGCGCCGGCATTGTCGTCGAGGTTGTTGTAGGACCAGGACGTATAAGGGCTGTGGATCACCATATGCGTCGCGCCGATGGCAGCGCAAACATCAAGGCCCTGCAGCAGGCGCCGGGTGACGATGGCGCGGATATCGGGATCTTCCGAGGCGATGGTAAAGCCCCAGAACGGGCCGTGAATGCCGAGGCGGCCGCCATGACCGTCGAGAAGCCTTCTGGCGCGGGCGGCGAGCGGCGCCCAGTCGCCGTTCAGAATCTCGGCATCGACGAAGCTTTGCAATTCGAGATCGCGGGACTTTTCGAACAGCCAGTCACGGTGAAGTTCGACTTCATCGAGCGTCATGGCGGCGCCGACGACGGGAAGAGAGGACATGGATACGCTCCATCAATGTGAATGCCGGGACGGCGTGGAAGGACGGCTCCAAGAACGGCCGCCGCGTTCTATGCGCCCCTTCTGTGTCGGCGGTATTACAGGCGCCGAGCCTTTCGAACTCTCCGGCCTCAGTCATTTCCGCATAGCTGATGCGGCATTGGCGGACCTTGCGGAAACGCCCCGAAGTACCGATATCGGCCCCGACAGTCTCGTGACGCAGTGGCGCGCGAGCGGCGTTGAACCCCTGGCAACGGAGCCGTTTGTTCATCGCTTCGGCTGACGTAGGGCGCTTCTTTGAAGCGCGTTCGGCGATGTTACCCCCAACAACAGGGTGGGTTGTCAAAGGCAGCGCAAAGGTCTAACGGCTGCGCCCGCAAGAAAAAACCCATAAGAAGAAGCCCTGTAAGAAAAAGAAAGAGACATGATGTCCAACTCATTTGTGAAAATGCCTGCGAGCAACGAGGCAAAGCGGTTTTTCGTCCTCGGTGACCGCGTCGAGCGGCGGCTTAGAATCAGCGGAACCTGGCTCAATATCTTCGACGTCACCGTGCCATCAGGCAGCCGGACGCCGAAACATGCGCATGCGAGCCCGGAAGTGTTCCGCATCATCGAGGGACGCTTGACGATCTGGCGCCTGAGCGATAGCGGCCCCGAAGAGATCGAAGCCAGCGCCGGCGACATCGTCACGATCCCGCCCTTCATGGTGCACGGCTATTCCAACCGCGGAACCGTCCCCGTGGTCTTTTCCGCGGTCGTCGATCATGAGATGGCCGAGTTTATCGAAGCGGAAGGCACGACCGAGCCACCGAAGGCCAGCCCTTCGGCGGAAACCATCGCTCGCATGACTGCGGCCGCCAATTCGTACGGGATCACCATCCTCGCGGCCTAGCGGCCGCATATGGGGGCGTCATTTCGCGGCCATGCTCTCCTCGCCTGGGGAGCTTGGCCGGAGAGCTGCAACTACAAAGGAAACGAGTTCATGAGCTGATAGCTGACAGTGACTCGAAGGCAGGGCGCCAATAATTCTTGGGTCCCATAGGGAGATGATTGAGGCGCAAAAGCAGGATGCGGCCGCGTCAACATTCCTCGGAACGAACTCTTCAGTCGCGATGCCGGCGCAAACGAGCTCCCTCACATACGCCTCAAGTCGCTTCAGATGGTCTCTGAATGATGGCCAACTGCCGTCTGCGGCGAGAACAACGAGGTCGAACATCTGGCTGTCGCCGTGACGTGCCTGCAGCATCAGGCGGTGTTGTCCGAGCGCGGTTTCTTTCAGGCGGCTCGCCGCACTGGTGAGCTCGCCGTCGGCAGACGGCGTGAAGCGGAGGTCAGTTTCGAAAAAATTCCCGGCAATGGCATCCCAAATCGCCGCCTTGGAGGGGAAGATTTTGTACACACTTGCCGGCGACTTCCCCAGCAGTCGAGCGATATCGACGACGTTTGTTTTCGTGGGCCCGTACAGCCGGCACGCTGCCGTGCCGGCTTCGACGATCGATGAGATGTAGTCAGCTCGTGGCTGGTTTCTTACAGTCGTGCCAACTTCCATTTGCCAATCCTATCTAGTCCGCATGCTGGACGGGTCTGATCGAGGCGGCTGACGATCAGTACGCAATTTGACCATCCACCATCTTTCCCCCATTCGAGGAGAGCTCCCGCTTCAGGATTTCTCGCGCCTCCGGGCTGATGACCGCGACTGGCGCCGCAACGGCTACGCGCGCTGCCGAGCCGGCGAAATTGGCAGCCGTCATCCCGATCTGATCGGCAACGCTTGCCTTTCCGCCCTCGAGGCTCTGCCCTGCCAGCCGCCGCCCGAGCAGGCGCACGATCTCAGGACTGTCGGCGAAGGCATTGTGGCCGAGCGGATCATTCGTCGCGATGGCGCTGGTGTCGATAACGGAAACGCCGAGTTGGTCGAGAAGAGGCGCATAGGGTCTGAGATCGGACCCGCCGACGCGGCTGACGCCACCCGATAGCCAGCTCGACATCTCCAGCGCCTTGTCACGTGTCGATGTCAGGATCACAAAGTGCGGCCGCTTCGGCCCCATCTCGGTGAACTGGCGACGGAACACGTCGATGTCGATGTCCGGCGATGCGAGAACGACGTTCTTCACCTTCGTCGGGATTGATTTCTCGCGCATGGCGACGCCTCGCAGCGCCTCGGCCGCAAGCCAGCCGCCCATGGAATGGGCGAGGATCGTCACATCGGAGACGTCGGGACTGTTCACAGCCTGGAGGATCAGATCCTCCAGAGCGCGACGCGAATAGTTGGCGCTCTCCTTGTCGTAGAGGTAATCGAAGACACGGCCCCTTGATGGCCAGGTGAAGAGGATCGGTGCGGCGTCGGTTCCCGAGTCATGGACGATCTGCGCGAAGCGGAAGACGGCATCGGCATAGGTGTTGTTGAAGCCATGCACGAAAATGATGACCTGATGCTTGGTGTTTCGATTCTTCCGGTACCAGTCGAACGCTTGGCCCTCGGATTGCACCTTGGCAACCTGCGTGACCGCAAACTCCCTTTGCGGGTTGGGCGGCATGCGGGACGGCCACTGCACCTCTCCGATCTTGCGGTTCCGATCGGGCGGGATGGATACGTCGACGCTGTTAAGGGAAATCGCCGTCCCGCGGTCGCCGGAAAAGAGTTTGCCGGGATCCTCCGAAGGCTTGCGTGTCGTGGCGACGAGCATGGTGACCCGGCTCGTGCCGGCCGGGGCCACGGCGAGAGGCTGCAGGACATCCTGCACCCGGTTGGCGCAACCCGATGTAACGAGTGACAGGGCCACAAAGACCGAGACGGCTCGGCCCACGCGGGCAGCGATCGCCTTGCCGAACCCAAATCCAAAGCCGGTGAGACCCTGGGCAATGCGCCCAGGGAGTGAGAGGGATATGGTCATCTCAGTGCTGCTCGGCTTCGCGAGGAATCCGGAACCAGGCGACGTAGAGCGCCGGCAGGAAGAGAAGCGTCAGCGCCGTTCCGACGACGATCCCACCCATCATCGCGTAAGCCATCGGACCCCAGAAAATCTCATGCGAGATCGGGATCAGGGCCAGAGTCGCGGCCGCGGCAGTGAGCATGATCGGCCGCATGCGGTGTTCGGTCGCCTCCACCACCGCCTTCCATGCCGACATTCCCTCTGCGCGCAGCTCCTCGATCTGCACGATCAGGATCACGGAGTTGCGGATGAGGATTCCGACCAGCGCGAGCACACCCAGGAGTGCGACGAACCCAAGCGGCGAATTGCTGGCGAGCAGTGCCACGACGACGCCGATAAGGGCGAGCGGAGCTACCGAGAAGACCAGGAACAGCCTGTGGAAGCTCTGAAGCTGGATCATCAGCAGCGTCGCCATGATGACGAACATAGCCGGCGCCACCTTCGCGATCGGACCTTGCGACTTGGCGCTTTCCTCGACCGCGCCGCCGATCTTGACCGAATACCCGGCCGGCATCGTCTTTTCGAAAGCCGAAACCTTGTCGGAGAGTGCCTTCACAACGGTCGCCGGCTGCGTCGCATCGCCGATCCCGGCCTTGATCGTGATGGTCGGAATTCTGTCGCGGCGCCAGATTGTCGGCTGTTCGAGCTCGTAGTGGAAGGTTGCGACCGATGACAGCGGCACGGATTGACCGCTGCTGCTCTGCAGTTGCAGGTCAAGCAGGGTGTCGATCGAGCCGCGCTCCTTTTCCGCGGCACGGCCGATGACATCGACCAGATAGATGTCGTCCCGGACCTGCGTTACGGCATTTCCTTGTACGACAGTGTTGAGTGCCATTGCGATGTCCTGGGACGAGACGCCGAGCTGTCTGGCCTTGTCCTGCAGTACGTCTATCTTGACGACACGGGCCGGCTCGTTCCAGTCGAAGGCAATGTTCCTGAGGGAAGGATAAGTGCCGACAATCGAGCCCAGCTTCTGTGCCAGGTCGCGCACCGTCTGCAGATTTTCGCCTGACACACGGTACTGGATCGGCTTGCCAACCGGAGGCCCGATGTCCAGAAGCTTCACGTAAGCGTCCGTTCCCGGAAACGTCTTCTGAAGGTAGGTTTCCATCTGCTGCTTCAGCTTGTCCCTGACGTCCAGTCCCTTGGTGACAATGACCGTCTGGCCGAAAGAAACGTCAGCCGGCTGCACGTCGAAGGAAAGAACGAAGCGCGGCGCACCCCTGCCAACATATGTCGACCAATGCTCGATGCCAGGGTTGCCAGCCAGCATCTCATGCTCGAACTGGGCCATCTGGCGGCTCGTTTCGGCGATCGAACTGTTCTGCGGCAGGTTCCAGTCGACGATCAGTTCCGGACGGTCAGAGCTCGGGAAAAATTGCTGTTGCACCATCGACAGGCCAACGATTGATCCAGCGAAGAGAAGGACCGTTGCGACGATCGTCATCCAGCGCCAGCGCAGGCAGAATTGCAGCAGGTTCGAAAACGCCTTCGCAAACCGACCCTTATGCTCAGCGTGCTTCTTCATTGTCTTTGGTAAAATGGTCACCCCGATCAGGGGCGTGAACACGACCGCGACCACCCATGAAACGACGAGCGAAACCGCGATGACGACAAAGAGCGTGAAGGTGAACTCGCCTGCGTTGCTCTTGTTGAAAGCGACGGGGATGAAGCCCGCGACCGTAACCAGAGTGCCGGTCAACATGGGAAACGCAGTCGATGTGTAGACGTAGGTGGCGGCCTTCGTGAGACTGTCGCCCACTTCCAGCCGTGCAACCATCATCTCGACGGCGATCATGGCGTCGTCGACGAGGAGGCCGAGCGCGATGATCAGCGCTCCAAGCGAGATGCGCTGCAGCGATATGCCGGTGTAGAACATGACCATGAACGTGATGGCGAGAACGAGCGGGATCGCGATTGCCACCACCAGGCCGGCCCTCATCCCCAGACTGATGAAGCTGATCGCGAGCACGATCGCGACTGCCTCGAACAGGGCTTTCGTAAAGCCGCCGACTGCCTCCTCAACCACCTTCGGTTGGTCGGATACCTGTTCGACGGAGACGCCGACCGGAAGCTCCTGGGTGATTTTGCTCATCGTCTTGTCAAGCGCTTCGCCGAAGGCAAGCACATTGCCGCCCGTCTTCATGCCGATCGCGAGCCCGATGGCGGGCTTTCCGTTGAAGCGGAAGAGCGACGTCGGCGGGTCGACGTAGCCACGGGTGATCGTGGCGACGTCGGTCAGCGGGAAGAACCGGTCGTTTACTCGAAGATTGATCCCCCGCAAGGTGTCTTCAGAGATGAAACGCCCGCCGACCCGCAAAGCGACCCGCTCCGGCCCCGTTTCGACAAAGCCGGACTGGGTGACGGCGTTCTGCGCCTGCAGCGTCGCAATGATGGCGGAGCGGTCGATGCCGAGGGCGGCGATCTTGCGGGTGGAGAACTCGAGGTAGATCACCTCGTCCTGCGCGCCGACGATGTCGACCTTGCCGACGTCGGGGATGTTGAGGATCTGTGTTCGGGCATCCTCTGCGAAATCGCGCAGTTCTCGCTGACTGAGGCCGTCTGCCGTGAAGGCAAAGATGTTGCCATAGACGTCGCCGAACTGGTCATCGAAGAAGGGTCCGACCACGCCTTGGGGGAATTCGTGCTTGATATCGTCAATCAAGTTGCGGACGCGCGACCAGGTGGGCTTTACATCCCGCGCGTTCGTATCCGGCAGCAAATCGACGAAGACGATCGTTTGACCGGCAGTCGTAATGCTGCGGGTATGTTCCAGTTTGTCGAGTTCCTGGAGCTTCTTTTCGATGCGATCGGTAACCTGCTGCGTCACCTCCTGGGCAGAAGCGCCCGGCCACTGGGCCTGGATCACCATCGTCTTGATCGTGAAGGACGGATCCTCCTCGCGGCCGAGCCCGAGATAGGCAAAGGCGCCGGCCACCGCGAACATGATCATGAAGTACCAGACGAGAGAACGATGCTCGAGCGCCCAGTCAGAAAGGTTGAATTTGTTCACGGGCGTGGCTCCTGTCCGAGTTGCACTTTCTGTCCATCGGTGAGTTCATCGACTCCGGCGATGACGATCTCTTCCCCTTCCCGCAGGCCCGCTTGAACCAGGACAGAGCGGGGGGCGGACGCCGGACCTTCCAGTTCAACCGCTCTCGGAGCGACTGTGGCTGTCGAGCGATCTACCACCCATACCTGGCTGGTACCGTCTTTATGGCGGATGGCGGAGAGCGGCAGCGTGATCGCCTCCTTCCTTTCTCCGACAAGCGGCGTCGCAGTGACCACGGCGCCAAGGCGGAAGATGTCCGGCGCCTGATCGATCCCGATCTTCAGCCGATAGGTGCGGGTATTGGGATCGGCCTGCGGTGCGATCTCGCGGACCACGCCAGTCGCCTGGATCCTGCTGTCGAGCTGGAGGGCGACGTTGAAGCGGTCATCCAGGCGAACGCGACGGAACTGCGCTTCCGGCACGTCGACGACCACGTCGCGCTGCTCGAGGCGTGCCAGTTTCAAGACCGGTTGGCCGGCAGAAACGGTCTCGCCCATTTCTGCGGACGTGGCGGTCACGACGCCATCGAACTCAGCTTTCAGCTCGGCGTAGCCCAGCTGCTCGCGCGCCTTCGCAAGGCTCGCCGTCGCTTTCGCAGCATTGGCGGTAGCCGATTTGAGTTGCTGTTCGGCAAGATCGTGATCGGCAACGCTCGCCGCATTGCTCTGAACGAGCCTTCGCTTGCGGGTTTCCGTCGTCGCTGCGTTCTCCAACTGCGCCTGGGCGTTGCGGAGTTCGGCCTCCGCGCTCGTGACCGCGAGCTGCAGAGTGAGCGGATCGATTTCCGCCAGGACATCGCCCTTGTGCACAAGGTCACCGACATCGACCTTGCGAGAGACCATTCGCCCCAGCGTCCGAAACGCCAGGTCGGTCTCGATGCGGGCTCGCACCACGCCGGGCAAACTTACGATTTTGTCCTGTTCGGCCGCGGCCATGACGACTTTGACAGGGCGGGGAGCTGTCTCCTCCCCTGCGACGGAGCTCTGATCGCAGCCTGCAAGCAGCGACACTGACAGAAGAAGCGGGAGAGAGGTATATATGCGATTGAGGGTCATCTCACTTGCCTTCCCAGGCGACGGCCTGGCCTTCCTTGAGGAACTTTCCGCCTTCGGTGACGATCAGGTCTTGTGCGGCGACGCCGCCGGTGACGACGAAATCGCTTTGGCGATATCGGTCGACCGAGATCTTACGGAGCGAAACGGATTGGTTTTGAGTGTTGACGAGCCACACGGCAGGTTCGCCCCCGGCTGATGCGATCGCGGTATAGGGCAGCACGATTCCGTCGCGCGGCGAGGTGCGCAGCTTGCCCACGACAGGCGTTCCGAGTGGCCATGGCGCGCCGTCCTGCAGCCCCACCTTGATCCGGATCGTGCCTGCCTTCGCGTCTATGACGGGAGAGACCTCGCGAATGCTGGCGTGGACGTCGCTCGCAAGGTCGGAGACCGGTGCGACCTCGACATCGTTCAGCGGTCGGCCATCCAGAAAGAACGCCTCGAAGACGTCGAACACTGCGTCTCGTGGCCCGTCATGGGCGAGCGTGAAGGCCGACTGCGCTGCTGACACCACCTGCCCGGCTTCAATGCTGCGCGCCGTGATGATGCCGTCCGCGGCGGCCTTCAGCTCGGTGTAGGACAGAGCGTCCTCTGCCGTCGCGAGCGCGGCCTCGGCGGCCTCGAGCGAAGCCTGTGCGCTCAGCAGCTCCTTCTGGGCATCATCAAAGACCGCCCTCGGAACGGCCTGCGACTGCAGGAGTGATTTCGCCCGGTCGAAGGCGAGCGTCTTCTGCGCAACGACGGCCTGCGCCGACGCCAGCGCGGC
Organism: Rhizobium leguminosarum; assembly: GCF_002953715.1. Classification (GTDB taxonomy): domain Bacteria; phylum Pseudomonadota; class Alphaproteobacteria; order Rhizobiales; family Rhizobiaceae; genus Rhizobium; species Rhizobium leguminosarum_V. The sequence goes on along the minus strand of NZ_CP025012.1, from coordinate 946,378 downwards.
ACGGGCGACGCTGACGTCGGCCTGCTGTTCCGTGTCGTTGAGCCGGGCGAGGACGTCGCCGGCGTGGACATGCGACCCGACGTCGACCCTTCTCTCAAGAACCCGGCCGCTGACGCGAAAGGAGAGTTCGGTCTGGACCCTCGCCTTCACCTCGCCGGTGATTTCCGCACCCGGCTGATACTGAGCCTCGGCTGCCGCGACGACGCGGACCTGCTGCGGCGGCGGCGCAACTTCAGCTTTCTCTTCGCAGGCAGCCAGGACTGCGCAGGCGAGACCAATTCCCAGCAATCGAAAGGACTGCATTTTTTGCTCCTAACAGGCCATCGCCCGATGTTGACAACGCCCACTTAATAGCTAAAGTAGACGATGTCAACATCTTCATCAGAAAATGTTGACACGCGCAACATAGGCATGGGTGAAGCAGATGCGGTTAGCCGCCGGACAGCCAAATAATTCCAATTGGATGATGGAACGAGTTGTTAAAAAAACATCGCGGGCGGAACGGAAGGCGCGGCGTCCCCATGAAATACTGGAGGCCGCATTCGAGGAGTTCGCGGCAAAAGGTTATGCGGCAACGCGAGTTGAAGACGTCGCAACCCGACTGCGGATAACAAAGGGAACGGTCTACCTCTATTTCCCGACCAAGGACGTTCTTTTCCAGGAGATGTTTCGCCACGCGTCGACGTCGTCCGCAGACCTGTCGACCGCCATCGGCAGCCTTCGAGGATCCTGCGCCGATAGGATCCGCGACCTACTGCTTATCGCTTATGAAAACACGGCCAACGACCGAAAGACGAGAGAACTCCTGCGCTTGTCCGTCGCCGAAGGAACTCGTCTTCCCGAAATGGTCGATTGCCGTCATGAGCTATTCATCGCACCGACGCTTGCAGCCCTCACGGCCCTGGTCGACGAAGGCGTGGAATCGGGAGAGTTGAGACATGATACGGCGGCCGATACGCCTGACGTGCTCGCGAGTTCGATTTTTCAGGTTGCCGTCTGGCATCTCATGCTTGCCGATCGAAAGCCGATCGACGGCAGGGCGCTTATGAAGGCGCACATTAACCTCGTGATGAACGGGCTTCTGCGGCGTTCGGAACGAATGGCCTGATTTGGCGAGGTGCCTCAGAGCGGACGGAGCTGTGCAGTTTTCTATGCTGGCAAAGGCCGGATGTCGTGCGACGTCCGGCCTAAACCTCTTCCCCATGCTGAGCTGAATCTAATTTCCGCTAGGAACGCGATTGTCATCCGACGGCGGAACTTCGCCCGTGACCGTGATGTTTCCCTGGATCCTATAGACGATCCGTAGATTGGCGGCCGCAGCCTGAAGCCAACCGACCGCATCTTCCGATGACCATGCCGTGCCCTCCGGTGGCAGGCTCTCAAACAGGCCGGCAATCAGCGGATTGACGGACTGGGACCTGCCATTGCCGCCGCTCTGGTTCGACCCGCCCTCTCCGCTGCCAACGGGCCGGTCGGAGCGGCTCTGATCGGAAGAGCTCGCATATACCTCGCCAGAAGAGCCAGAAGAGCTGGCGTGTGACGAACCTGAAGAGCTCCCGTGAGACGAACCCGACGACGCCGCGTTAGCAGAACCCGGAGCGCTGCTGTGGGACGAACTCGAGGACGCTGCGCCAGAGGAACTCGTAGTAGATCCGGACTGATCTCCACTGGAAGAATACGTCGTTCCGCCTGTGCTCGAGGCGGCCGAAGCACCGACGGCGACGCCTGCCGCATACCCGCCCAGGACGTAGGCTTCGCGGCGATAGTATCCACGCCCATAGTCTCCACCGTCAGAGCGGCCATAGTCTCCACGGCCATACCCTCCGTGACCATAGTCTCCAACGCCGCGGTCCCCACGACCATAATATCCACGGCCAAAGTATCCGTTGCCGTTGCCAGAGACCTTGAGATCGCCGGAATTGTTGACAGTGAGGTTGCCTGAGTCCTTTGCGACGATATTGCCCCCGGAGTTCATGAAGGTGCGGTTGCCGTTGATGTTACCGCCCGAGTTCAGCGTGTTGCGGATATTTCCGGACAGGTTGCCCCGTCCGCGGCCGGGCCCTTCCGCCAATCGCCCCTTGGCGCCACCGACATTTGGCACACGAGTACGAGGGTTCACCGGTGGACGGTTCTGCACGCGCATCGGCGGCCGACCGTGGCTCGCCATCGGCGGACGCGGGGTGCGGCCTATCTGCGGACGTGGGAACCCGCCCGGCCCTCCCGACGGGAAATGGGGTGGCCCTCCAGACGGCAGGGGCGGCGGACCGCCAGGGGGCGGTGCAAACTGACCGAAGGCCGCGTCCGATGTAATGGCCGTGAAAGCGAGAAAAGCAAAGCAGGTGCGCTTCAGATAATTCATCACTTGCTTCCTTTCGTTCCCGATGCGACGGCTGGTGTCGGGTCGATCTTTTTCACATCGGCGGGAGGTTCAAAGGTGAATTCGGAGTCGGACAGAGGGGGTTGGATCTTCCAACTCGCGAATTCGGCGACGAAGCTTGGTTGCCCCTGCAGCAACTGGTAGGTGACGACCAGACGATGCGGCGTCGCCGCGGCATTCTTCTCGACCCACAATTCCAGATCGATGCCGGACTTCTGAGAGAAAAACAGATGCCGGCACTCGACGCCGTCGACGGTAGCCGTTCCCACTTGCCAGGCGGCCAAGGCATCGCCCAACAGGACCTTGTCTGGAAAGTCTGCAAAAAGGGCGCCGAGCGGAAAATCGACGTCCAGCTTGGTTGCCACCTCGTTGAGCGCAGATGGTATGTCGCCCGATGCCGGGATCGTTGCGTATTTCTTGGTGTCGGGAAAGAAGACCGATGCCGCCTTGCCGTCGTAGAACAGATCGTGCTTGCCGTCATCGCCGGTAAACTCGACGGCAATCCGGTCGGGACGGCGCACGGTGATTTTCATCGTATGGAAGATGTGCAGCGGTTGTCCTGACTGATCCAAGTAAATGCTGATCGTTCTCGCCGTGATCGTCAGGTCCTTGGCAAGGAGCGTCTTTCCCATCTGCGAAACGGCGGTCGCGGCCTCATCGCTGATCGCCGGTTTTACCGACGGGGTCGGCTCATCCGCTCGAGCTGTCGGCAGCGCAGCAAATCCTACGAACATGCCGAGCGTGGCAGTTTGGACGGCATGCCGCAGTATCGCGGTCACGCGACGCACGCTTGCGCCGTCAACAGACGGACTGGTGGCGACAGACAGTCGCCAGGCCTTCAAGAGGGCCCGCCGCAAACCATTAGAGACTTCCATGTTCATTTCCTTTGATACTCAAGAACGAGATAGCGCGAGCCCACTGTGGCTCGTCGCGAGGTAGAGTTGGTCCGGGTGCTGGAGCGTTCCTGTCGCACGGCCGCGCAAAGCGCGTCGTCCAATCGATCCTACTGCATGAACCAGCCGTGGCTCACGACCAGCGACTGACCCGTCACGGCATTGGACCTGGCCGCCGCGAAATAGAGAACAGCGTCGGCCACGTCATCGGTGCTGGTAAACTCGCCGTCGACCGTGTCCTTGAGCATCACCGTCTTGACCACCTGCTCCTCGCTGATGCCGAGCTCCCGCGCCTGTTCGGGGATCTGTTTGTCGACGAGCGGCGTGCGCACGAAGCCGGGGCAGACCACGTTGGCCGTGACGTTGTGCTCGGCTCCCTCCTTTGCCAGCACCTTGGCCAGTCCGATCAGGCCATGCTTGGCCGTGACATAGGGGCCCTTCAGCTTCGAGGCTTCCTTGGAGTGCACGGAACCCATGTAGATCACCCGACCGTAATTGGCGGCATACATGTGCTTGAGGCAGGCGCGAGTGGTCAGAAAGGCGCCGTCGAGATGGATCGAAAGCAGCTTTCTCCAATCCGCAAAGGGAAAGTCGACCAGCGGCTTAACGATCTGGATGCCGGCGTTGCTGACCAGCACGTCGATCTTGCCGAACCTGGCGACCACCTCGCCGACGGCCTTTTCCACCTGCTCTTCGTCGGCGACGTTCATCGCCACGGCGAAGGCATCGCCGCCCTTGCTCTTGATCTCGGCGGCCGTTGCGGTCGCGGCGTCGAGATTGAGGTCGGCGATCACGGGAATGCCGCCTTCGGCTGCGAAGCGAAGCGCGATTTCCTTGCCGATGCCGCTCGCGGCTCCGGTGATAATCGCTACTCTTCCATCAAATCGAGACATGGATAATTCCTTTCAGTTGCGGGAGATCAGTCGTTTTGGAGGTAGTCGAATACGACCTCGCCGAGGCCGAGGGTCAGGTCGGCGATGTAGTGGCTGGCCGAGGTGACCTCGCGCACGGGTAGACGCGCGACGTCGCACATCGCGTGTTCGAACAATTGCAGGGCTGCCGGCCCGACCCATGCGCCCTTCAACGTCACATCCTCGAGATAGTAGCGCACGAGTTCGCAAATCCGGGGCGAACCGTCGACGTGCGGGATGACCTTCAGCACGAAGGCGGGCTTCGCCATGGCCTTTGCCAGCGGCTCCAGCGGCAGCTCGCGATGCTTGTAGCCCATGGTCGCCGTCACGCACATAACCGAGCCGTAGTGGAGCGTCCCGACGAGCGTCTCCTGCTCGTGCGACAACTTCGGCGTTGCCAGCTTCTTCGGAAAGCCCCAGATCTCGCGGCCGCCGGCGATCGGAGAGTTGTCGTCAAGATACATGGCATGCACGTAGCTGCCTTCCTGCACCTTGCCCGATCTCGTCGTGAAACGCACCGGAATGACCTGCCCGGTTTCCGTATAGTCGCCGAAGCCGGTCGAATCCGGCATGCGGATGAATTCATAGGCGACAGTGTCGCCGATCACTTCCAGCGGCTCCGGCACGACGGCGCGAAGAGCCTCCGGATCGGTCCGGTAGTTGATGACGACAAATTCGCGGTTGTAGAACTTGTAGGGTGGCCTCGGAAAGGCCGGGTTGTTGAGCGGCATCGCGAAGGCATTTTCGCGGACTGCGGCGATCTTCATGGTCGTGCTCTGCTCTTTGGTGAAAACTCAATCGAAGTCGAAAATGGCGACGCCGTCCGGCGTGCCGGGCCGCTGCAGCACCTCGGGGTGACGCAATGTTCGAAGGGCGTCGTTGTAGCCGGAGGCCCAGTGCTCCTCCATCGTCAGGCGAGAGAACTCGTAATCCTTGGAGCTCGCTTCGTATTTTTTGGCGCGATATATGAGCTGGACGATGTTGTAGACCTTCTCGTCGGCCTGATCGACGAGAAGCTTGATCTCCGGATCGGCTTGCAGCAGCGCGTCCTGCGGGACGAGTTCGACCAGATGGCCGAGTGCGCGGCGCAGCCGCTGCTGCGTCTTGAAATGGTCGGTCGCCGCGCGCGTGCGGCTCGAGAAGCGGATATCCTTCTGCCGCAGTTCGATTCCGAGGAGGTCACGCGGGAACTCGCCACTTGCGCTCCAGAGGTCGACCTGAAAGGCCAGCGTGTCCTGGCGCGGCGAGTTATCGAGGACCCATTGCAGCGGCGTGTTCGATATGAGGCCGCCGTCCCAGTAACACTCGCCGTCGATCCTCGTCGCGGGGAAGCCAGGCGGCAGGGAGCCGCTCGCCATGATATGTTCGGGGCGGATGTTGTGGGTCGTGGTGTCGAAATACTCGAAGTTGCCGGTGCGCACGTTGACGGCGCCGACGCTGAAACGCATGGCCCCTGTGTTGATGCGGTCAAAGTCCACCAGCCGTTCCAGCGTCGCCTTCAGCGGTGCGACGTCGTAGAAGCTTTCCGCCTCGATGCTGCCGGCGGATGAAAAGAAAGGTGGCACCGGACGGGGCGTGAAGAAGCCCGTGGCGCCGTCCATGAGGGTGGCGAAGGCGTGTGCCTGATTGAGCAGGCCACGCGCGAAATCACCCTCGAGCCCCATCGCCCCCAGCATCGCCGAAAACAGAGTGGGAAACCCGTAAGCCGGGGCGGTTACCGTTTCCCAAAAGCTCCGGAGCGCCTCCACCCGCCTTTCAGGTGGATTGCCGGCGATCAGAGCGCTGTTGATGGCACCGATGGAGATGCCGGCGACCCAGTCAGGATGCAGACCGGCTTCGGCCAGTGCCTGATAGACGCCGGCCTGATATGAACCGAGCGCCCCTCCGCCTTGCAACAACAGCGCGATACGCTCGAATGGCGGACGCTCCGCTATGCGGTGCGTCTTGTTTTTGACGGGATGTTGAGCGGCCATGCAGTTTACCTCGGTTATTGATCCCGCTGCCGTTCCAGATCGGCCGCAGATATGTTGACATCGCCCACTTAAGTGCTAGAGTGGACAATGTCAACATATCTCGACAGAATGTTGACATGAGCAACTTAACAATCTAAATGGACGGCATGACCCAAGACATATCCACGAAAGACCAGCGCCCGTACCACCATGGCGACCTGCATAGGACGATCGTAGAGGCCGCACTCGACGTCCTCAGCGAGTCTCAAAGCACAGAGTTTTCGCTTCGTGAGCTCGCACGTCGGGCGGGCGTCAGTCACAACGCCCCGTACAAACACTTCACCGATAAGCGCGAATTGCTGGGAGCCGTCTCGGCGGTTGGGTTCGAACTGCTGGCGAAGCGGATGGCCGAAGCGACCAGGGAACTCGACAGTCCGCGCGAGCGGCTGGCAGCCATGGCGAGCGCATATGTCTGCGGCGGCGTCAACAATCCGGCGCTCTACCGATTGATGTTCGGCGGCTACCTTGCCGGTCAGGACGATGGGCGTCCCGCGATCGAAAGAACTGCGGCCTACAACATGAAAGCCCTTGTCGTTGAGGCGATTTCCGACGGCGCTCTCGGGCGCCCAATTGCAGATACCGAGGCCAATACGCGCACGATCGATGGGGCGATTCTCGTTTTTTGGTCCCAAATGCACGGTCTGACTTTGCTGCTGGCGGACCGACTCGTCGGCCCCGGCGACAAGACAAAGGAGCTGACCGCGAACGTCCTGCAAGGAATGCTCGACGGGTTGGTCAACAGCATCCCCGCGGTACCAGAAGGCGTATGGGTAGGTCCTCCGCTTGCGGGGTAAAAGTACCGATGACGCTTCCGCCGGGTACGGAGCGTGTCAGTGAGCGGTCTCCTCATTTTCCTAGTCACGCCGCGTTCGTTCCGAGTGGAGAATTCTCATGGACGCATACATCTCCGCCCTGATGGGCCTCGCCGGCATCGCGATTGGCAGCCTAACCTCGTTTGTCAGCACGTGGATGACGCATCGATCACAGGTGAAGGAAAAACAACGCGAGGCCGAGGCTGCCAAACGCGAAAAGCTGTTTTCGGATTTCATCGCGGAAGCCACGCGGCTTTACGGTGACGCACTAAGCCACCAGAAGGACGACGTTTCCGACCTCGTGCTGCTTTATGCACTGGTCGCCCAGATGCGTCTGATCTCATCCCGTCCGGTCGTGGATGCAGCCGAGCTGGCCATGGTAAGGATCGTCGAGACCTATTTGACGCCCAATCGCTCGCTCTCTGAAATCCGGGATCTTGCCCGTTCCGGCGCGATGAACTTTCTCCTCGATTTTGGTGAGGCTTGCCGGGCAGAACTGGCGACAGGACGACAGTCTACCCGACGGTAGGATTTTACGGAACTCAGTAGAAAGCTCAACCAGGACGTTGTTTCGTAGTCATCGCATCGCCAGCGATTTCAATCGGCTCACCAGTTCCTCCAAAGCGACGTCGACCGTTTTCGAAGCCGTATCGATGACGATCGCATCGTGCCATTCGTCATAGGCTCGTTCGGAAGTCTCTTGCCATGTCGGCTTCACGAGACCTTCGACGTCAGTGAGGCGCGTTTCAACACGGTTGCGGTGCTCGGCTTTGTCCGAGCAAACCACCTCGACCTCCGCCGCCACCACCCCGGCCGCTTGCGCGACCGAAAGCCACGCTGACCTGGTTATCCGAAGCGGGTTGACGGAGTCGGCGATAACAGTCCTGCCGAGGGTCAGATTGTCTCCGGCAATTCCGTAAGCCACGATATAGCCTGCAGGCCCGGCATCATCGGCAATTCCGGAGGCACGGATTGCTTGCTCGATGGTATCGACGCGCACATGGACTGCATTCAACCGCTCAGCCAAAGCGCGAGCAATCGTCGTCTTTCCACTGCCAGGCAGACCGCCAAAGATAATAAGCATCGTGACCTCGTCGTTTTTGGAGAGGCTCCACGAGAACGTCAGGGCAGCTCGCGGTCAGCGCAATACTTCACCATTGAGGCCTGGTTCGCAATTCCTTTGTCAGCACCGGGTTTTCACCACCGGCCTCGACGACGGTCCTCCGAGCGCCTCGTAAAATCTGACAGCGTCTCGCGCCGCAAAACCGCTGACAGTTTTACGCGACATGCTTCTAGAACTCTTCCCAGTTGCCCTCGCTCGAAGCCGGTGCGGCTGAGGTGCCGAAGGCGGCTGCGAGCTTGCCGCCGAGTGCGCGCGCCGGCGAGGGAGCGGGCCTGGCATGGTCGGCGGCCGAGGCGGGAACCTGTCTGCGCGCCGCAAGCGTCGCCGCGACCGGGCGGGCCAGCGGCTTGGCAGTCGTCCGGGCGGCGGGGGCCGCCTTTGCAACCTGGCCGAGATTGAACTGTGCCAGACGCTCCGAAAGGGCAGACACCTCCGTCACCAGCGTGTGCGAGGCGGCATTCGATTCCTCGACCATCGCGGCGTTCTTCTGGGTCGACTGGTCCATCTGGTTGACCGCGGTGTTGATCTCCAGGAGACCCGTCGACTGTTCACGGGCAGCCTGGACGACCGCCTGGACATTGCTGTTGATCTGCTGGACTTCGGCAACGATCGCCTGCAGCGCCTTGCCGGTCTGGCCGACGAGATCGACGCCGCGCTTGACCTGGGCGCCGGACGAGGTGATCAGCGCCTTGATCTCCTTGGCGGCGGTGGCCGAGCGCTGTGCGAGTTCACGCACTTCCTGTGCGACGACGGCGAAGCCCTTGCCGGCCTCCCCTGCACGTGCTGCCTCAACGCCTGCATTGAGGGCCAGCAGATTGGTCTGGAAGGCGATATCGTCGATCACGCCGATGATGTTGGAGATCGACTGCGAGGATTGCTCGATGCCGGTCATGGCATCGACGGCATTGCGCACGATCTCTCCGGACTTTTCTGCACCATCCTTGGTGCGGCTGACGAGCGTTCCCGCTTCTTCGGCGCGAAGGGTGGAGTCCTTGACCGAGGTGGTGATCTGCTCGAGCGCGGCGGCGGTCTCCTCGACGGAAGCGGCCTGCTGTTCGGTGCGGCGGGCGAGATCGTCGGCGCCGGAGCGGATTTCCTCCGAACCGGCCTGAATGACGGCAGCGTTTTCGGAGAAGGAAATCAGGGCCGCCTGGAGCTTTTCGACAGACGCATTGAAATCGACGCGGATTTCGTCAAGGGAGTCGGTGAATGGCTTTTCCAACCGGACGGTCATATCTCCGTTGGAAAGGCTGGCCAGTCCGTTGCCGAGTTCGCTCACCGCAAACTTGATCGAATCCTCACGGGCGGCATGGAGGACGGAACGTTCCTGTCGTTCGATCTCTTCGCGGGACCGGGAGGTTTCTGCATCCGTTTCCAGCTTGATCTTCTGGCGATTGCTTTCCAGCAGGATGGCGAGGGAGCGTGAGAGATCGCCGATTTCGTCCTTGGCATTCTTGTCGTTCAATTGCACGTCGAGCTGGCCATGGGCGATGCGATCGGTCTCGGCGATCACGCCCTCTATGCGGCGGATGAATTTGCGGGCAATGAGCCAGCCTGAAAAACCGAGCAAGAGGGCAGCGATGGCGGTGATCGCAACGGCGCTCCAGGCCATGTTATTCAGTTGGGCAAAGACGGTGGATTTCGGCACCGAGACGATGGCGTACCAGTTGAGGTCATTCGTCAGCTTTACCGGATAGGCGACCGAGAAATAGGTCTGGCCGTCCGGGCCTGCGATCTCCTGCGCGACGCCGGGCTTGGCGATCAACTGATCCCAGCCGGCGGTGAGATCACCGCCGTCCTTGATATTCTTGCCTGCGAGTTCTGCGGAAGGATGGCTGATGATGCTGCCGGCGCCCGTCACCAGGCTGAGATAGCCGGTCTCCATCGGGTGGACTGCCGAGATCGCCTTGTTGGCGTCGTCGAGCGAAATGTCCATGCCGGCGACGCCGAGCGCCTTGCCATCGACCATGATCGGCTTGGCGACCGAGGTCATCAGCACGTCCTTGCCGTCGACCGCGTAAACATAAGGTTCGATGACCACGGTCTTTTTCTGAGTAAAGGGCAGCTGGTAGTAATCGCCGGCGCCCGACGCGCCATAATCGACCAGCGGCGTGTGCTGGATCTTGTCGCCACTGCGGACCCAGTAGGGCACGTAGCGGCCGGTCGTGTCGTGGCCTTCCTTGCCGACAAAATCCTTGTCCTTGCCGTCGAAGGCATTCGGTTCCCAGCCGGTCCAAACACCGAGCGCCATCGGATTATCCTGCAGCATGTTCTTCAGCAGGTCGTCGGCGGCAGCACGATTGGCGTTTCCGCCGTCCTTCATCGTCGACAGCGACGTTTCCAACGCATTGACGATACCGAGCGCCACGCTCATGGATTTCTCGACGTTGAGCGCGTTGGTGGCAGCGATCTGGAGCATCTGATCGAGGCTCGATTTGCGCATATCGTTGTAGGCGATGTAGAAAAGGACGCCCGATGCCGCGATGGTGGCGATGACACCGCAGGCCGCCACGGAAAAAATGTTGCGCCCGGTAGCCGATTTGAACTGCATGCGCTTAACCTCCTCAAGCGGGCAGGTCGTCGATCGCGCACCGATCTATTCCGTCCCGGCTTCCCCAGACCGAGAACTGATTTCAGGACGTGGCTGCACGTCGCGGAAATCGTTCGCAATTTAGAGAAAATACGGAGCGGCTGTTAATTTACGGTGTATTGCGCCACTTTTACTTATGGCAAGGCAGCCCGCAGCGCCTCTTTTAAGACGCGCAAATGCGGCGCTGCTGCCGTTGGCGAAACTGTCACATCAAGACGCTATAAGGATTTTTGCCCGGCGCCTCTTGCGTCGGCACTGTTTCACCGTCAAAATTGCGACATGCCTGACAGCGACCCATCCAGTACAAGCTCCGCCCCTTCCAACCGGGATCTCCCGGCCGAGGAAGCAGGCGACCATTGTAGACGGTGCGATGACCTCCGCCTCGCCTCAGGCATATCAATGCTCCCGCAGAGAGGGCCGCTTCCCAGACCATTGCCGATGACGGGCGGCCGCGCTCACTTCAGAGGAGCGGTCTGATGGAACCTTGATGTCAACACGATGATGGAGAGACGACAGGCGATGCGTATATAGAGCGTCCCTTCGAATGCCTCGCCGCTTCGCCTGACGAATGCGGCACTACAACCTCAACGAATAGGGTCCCTGTGTTTCTGGAAATTGGAATTGTGGCGTTCCTCACCATCCTGAATGGTGTGCTCGCCATGTCGGAACTGGCCGTTGTTTATTCTCGGACAGCTCGCCTAAAGGTCCTCTCCGACAATGGAAGCAAGGGTGCAGCTCAAGCGATCAAACTTGCCGAAAACCCCGGTCGTTTTCTCTCTACGGTGCAGATCGGAATCACGCTGGTCGGCGTTCTATCCGGCGCTTTCTCAGGCGCCACGCTCGGCGGCCGCCTGAGCGGATGGCTAGAAGCCCAGGGAATATCATCGACGGCCGCTGATGCCATTGGCGTAGGTTCAGTCGTCGTGGCAATCACATATCTTTCGTTGATCGTCGGCGAACTTGTTCCAAAGCAGATCGCATTGCGGGAACCCGAAGCGGTTGCGGCCAAGGTCGCACCCGCTATGGCGGTCCTTTCAAAAATTGCGCTGCCACTCGTGTGGCTTCTGAACGCCTCCGGAAATCTTGTGCTCAAGCTCTTGGGCCAAACAGGAAAAGCTGGCGAAAATGTCTCTGACGCAGAAATCAAAACTGTTCTGGCCGAGGCGCAGTCGGCTGGAGTGATCGAAAGCGAAGAGTCCGCGATGATATCAGGTGTCATGCGGCTGGCGGATCGCACTGCCCGAGCGCTTATGACGCCCCGGCGGGACGTCGAAATTATTGATATCGACGACAGCCTTGATGAAATTCGGACCCAGTTGCACAGGACGAAGCGGTCGCGGTTGCCCGTTCGAAAAGGCAGTTCGGACGAGGTGATCGGCATCCTTCCGGTCAAGGACTTCTACGACGCGATGTCCGAACACGGCAGTGCCGACATTGCGGCTCTGACGCAAGACGTCCCGGTGGTTTCAGACCTTTCAACTGCCATCAATGTGATTGAAGCCATCAGGAAATCGCCCGTTCACATGGTGCTGGTTTTCGACGAGTACGGCCACTTCGAGGGGGTTGTTTCGTCAGGTGACATTTTGGAAGCAATCATGGGGGCTCTCCAGGAGGGGCCTGTCGATGAACAGGCCATCGCTCGGCGAGACGACGGCTCTTATCTGGTGTCGGGCTGGACGCCAATTGACGAGTTCGCTGAATTCTTAAGCCTCAGGCTCGATGGCGACTTGGAATATCAGACGGTCGCCGGCCTGGTGTTGGAAGAGTTGAAACATCTGCCGGAATTGGGCGAGAGCTTCACGAGAGATGGATGGCGCTTCGAAGTCGTCGATCTCGACGGGAGGCGCGTGGACAAAATACTTGTGTCGGCTGAGTGAAGATCGGCGCGTCCCCTCGTCGCTGGCGACTTCGCCGATGAGGTCGTCAATCTCGACGGCCGCAACATCGACAAGATCCGCATCCACCACATGGACGATGTGGCCTGACAGCAGGAGTGAACGCCATGGCATGGTCCGCCAACCAATATGTGAAATTCGAGGATGAGCGCACGCGACCGGCGCGTGACCTGTTGGCACAGGTGCCGCTGCAAAACCTTCGTCATGCCATCGATCTCGGCTGTGGCCCGGGCAATTCGACCGAGCTGATCATCGAGCGCTACGGGGCGCAGGGCGTCTCGGGCGTCGACAGCGACATGAACATGCTGGAGGCGGCGCGCAAGCGGCTTCCGGGCACTGCCTTCGTCGAGGCCGATCTCACCCGCTGGCAGCCGGACCAACCCGCCGACCTCTTGTTTGCCAATGCCGTCTTCCAATGGCTGCCCGATCATCTCGATATCTTCGACCGGCTGATGGACGGGCTTTCCGAAGGCGGCGTGCTTGCGGTGCAGATGCCCGATAATCTCGGCGAACCCTCACATCTGGCGATGGAGGAGACGGCGCATGCCGGACCGTGGAAATCCGCCTTCGAGGCGAAGAGCGTGCGCCGCAGGTCGCTGCCGCCGCCATCCACCTATTACAGCCGGCTGATCGCCAAAGCCGCGCATGTCGATATCTGGCACACCGTCTACAATCACCCGATGGCGGATGCGGCTGGTATCGTCGAATGGGTGAAGGGAACCGGGCTGATGCCCTATCTTGCCCATGCCGGCGAAGAGCATCGTGAGGCGTTCCTGGCGGATTACCTGGAGCGGTTGGAAAAGGCCTATCCCAAGATGTCGGATGGACGGGTGCTGCTCAGGTTTCCGAGGATCTTCATGGTGGCGGTGAAGGGGTAAAGGCGGCCGCTGCCGGCATGTCCGGTTCGCGCCGATGGCAGCCCTCACCCTAACCTACCGTGTGGCTTGCCCCTCACCCTAACCTTGCCGGGGTCGAGACCCGTGGCTCGACCCCGGTTGGTGCCGGCAGGCAGATGAGGGGCGACCGCGAGCGCCAGAGGATGTCAAATGCCTGTTATCCCTCGCCTGCATATGTTGCGGCAAAACCAGCGCGCAGTATAGTCGGCCGCAAATTCCAAGGAGATGACACATGGACGCTGCCCCTACCCCGCCGGTCACCCTCGTCATCTTCGGCGCCACGGGGGACCTGACGCGCCGCCTGCTGGTGCCGGCGATCATCAATCTGACGCGCAGCCGCCTGGTGGGCGAGGATCTCCACATTCTCGGCATCGGCATCGAGCCGGGTGACGACGAATTCCTGCGCGGGCGGCTCGACCAATTCCTCAGCCATCTGAGCGGCGAAGAGCCGACGGTGAAGGACGAAGCCTGGGAGAGCCTGCGCCGGCGCATTTCCTATACGTCCGGGGATTTCACCAAGGACGATATTTTCGTCGAGATCGGCAAGCGGCTGGGGCCGAATGCCAATGCCGCCTTTTATCTCGCGGTGCCGCCATCCTTCTTCGGCACGATTGTCGAGAAGCTTGCCGCGCATGGGCTGACCGATGAAAGCGAAGGCGTCTTCCGCCGCGTCGCGATCGAGAAGCCGTTCGGCACCGATCTCGCCTCGGCGCAGGCGCTCAATGCGCGGATTCTCGCCCAGGTCGGGGAAGGCCAAGTCTACCGGCTCGACCATTTCCTCGGCAAGGAGACGGTGCAGAACCTGATGACGGCGCGTTTCGCCAACATGATGATCGAGTCCTTGTGGAACAGCCGCTACATCGACCATGTGCAGATCACCGCCGCCGAGATCGTCGATGTCGGCAGCCGCGGCAAATTCTACGATGCAACCGGTGCGCTGCGCGACATGGTGCCGAACCATCTTTTCCAGCTGCTGGCGATGATCGCCATGGAGCCGCCGAACAGTTTCGATGCCGAGGCAATCCGCAACGAGAAGAGCAAGGTGCTGAAGGCGCTGCGCGTCTATACGCCGGAAGAGGCCAAAACGCATGGCGTGCGCGGCGCCTATGGCGCAGGCCCGCTCAATGGTGCTGAGCTTCCAGCCTATCGCGACACCAAGGACGTCTCGCCCGACAGCAGGACCGAGACCTTCGTGGCACTGAAGCTCTATGCCGATACCTGGCGCTGGGCCGGCGTGCCCTTCTATCTCAGGACGGGCAAGGCGCTGACGGCGCGCGACACCGAAATCGTTATCACCTTCCAGCCGGTGCCGTTCGCGCAGTTTCGCGAGACCGACGTCAAGCGCCGCCTGCCACCGAACCGGCTGGTGATCCAGGTACAGCCGGACGAGGGCATGAGCATGGAAATCTCGATCAAGTCGCCGGGGCTTTCCGTCGATACCGTGCCGGTCTCTCTCGATTTCCGCTATGCCGACAAATTCGATATCGCCAAGACGACCGGCTATGAATCGCTGCTCTACGATCTCTTCATCGGCGACCAGACGCTGTTCCAGCGCGCCGACGGCATCGAGGCCGGATGGGCGGCGGTGCAGCCCTTCCTCGATATCTGGGCTAGGGATGAGAGCGAGCCTGACGCTTACGCGCCGGGCAGCATGGGACCGGCCTCAGCCGATCTACTCATCGAGCGCGACGGGCGTCGATGGCATGAACTCGGCGTCATCCTGCATCACGACAAGAAGGACGGCAAATAGCGCCCTCCCCTGGTGTTACTGGTTTCCGTTATCACGGCATGCGGGGCTGACGGAGGCGCCGCTCTTGCCGCCTTCGGTGGCAAGCGCTCCGCGCGCCTTGCGCGGCGGGCAGCGCGCCCAGTCGACCGGACCGCTTACTGGTCCATTGTCGATGCTGCCGGTTTCGATCGAGTCGAGCGGGATTATCAGCCCGCTTTGCGTTTCGGCTCCCGGCGCGGTGCCGAGCGGCGGCGTGCCGTCGATCCGGCCGCTGGCATCCATGCCCATATTCGACTGGGCAAGAACCGGGGCGGAGAGGCTGAGGAGAGCGATCGACGTTGCTGCAATAAACCTGCGCATGATGCTATTCCTTCTGGTTTCAGCGATCGTTTTTGTTTCACGCAATTCCGGACGCAAAACCGCTGCACAGTTTTGCTGGAATTGCTCTAGCAACAGGCGATGCCAGCTCATTGTTCCCATGGATCAGGCCGCAGACGATCAAAGTTTGGCGATCGGCCTAAGCCGCCTCAAAGTGCGCGCTTTCTGGCTCAATCGCGCCAGCGCGACAGCAGTCTGTCGAGACCTGTCGGATAGAGATCGATGCCGGCGTCGCGCAGCCTGTCGCGGCCGAACCAGCGCGCCGTCGCCGCCGTCTCGTCGAGTTCGGAATAGTGGATTTCATCGCGCTCATAGAGCGATGCATCGGCCAGTTCGATATCAGCGGCGAAGATGTATTCGTGACCGGTCGCGCCGTGATGCTCGTAGATGTTTTCAAGCAGATGCCAGGGACCGACGATGCGGATCGCCGTTTCGAGCTCCTCCTGGAATTCGCGGTGCAGGGCCTCTTCGCGGCTCTCGCCGAATTCAATGGCGCCACCAAGCGGGCGAACGCCCTTGATGCGACCGCTGTCATCCTCCACTTCGGCGGCGAGCAGCCGGTCATTGCGCCAGGCGAGGCCGATCACCTTCACCCTGATCTGCTGCGACGGACGCCAGATGGCCATCTGCTCTCCTTCCATCCAATGGGCAGCCAGGGGACAGCGCTTGGTCTTCAGCCAGTGCTTCCGGCGCAAGAACAATGAGCCCCGCACTGAGGCGGAGCTCCTGATTCTCTCGTCTCAGACGAACTGGCTGAGGCCCGGGACGGAAGCGACGACCTCGTCGACGACTTCCTCGCCGGCATATTGCTTGGCGATGGCGATGGTTTCCTTGGCAAGCGAGGTGATCTCGCCCATGCCGAGGCCTTCGCCCATCAGTTGCTGGCCAAGCCCCATGATGCCGCCGCCGCCGAGCGAGCTCATCAGCCCGCCGAGCAGACCGCCGCCGCCGGCACCTGCGCCATTGAACTGGGCGACGAGATCGGCGCCGCCGGGGATCGCTTCGATCATCTTGGCAACCGGGCCATCGGCGGCTTCGCGCTGCAGGAAGCCAAGCATCATGCCGAGCGCCTTTTCGGCCAAATCAGGCGCAATACCCACGCGATCGGCGATCTGGGTCACTATTTCATTCATCGTCAGCCTCCTGTTTTTTGACGTTAACGTCAACGTTAATCGAAATTCCACAGCAACTCAAGCCGGCCCTTCCCGGGCGGCACTTTGTCCGGTTTTGCTTTTAATGCAAACAGTTGTCCGCATGCGCTTGCCTGCTTATAACAGGGAAACGATGGTTCGATGAAGGCTGTGGAAGCAAGCCTTCTCATAAATGGCGGCAGAGCCCCAAGGGAGCATTCCGGATGATCGAGGAAGGCAAGATTTTCATCGGCGCGAGCCGCAATCCCGATGACAGTATCAACAAGCCGGAATATCTCGACCTGAAATTCGGCAATCGCCACGGCCTCGTCACCGGCGCTACCGGCACCGGCAAAACGGTAACGCTGCAGGTGCTGGCCGAAGGCTTCTCCCGGGCCGGCGTTCCGGTGTTTGCGGCCGATATCAAGGGCGACCTTTCCGGCATCGCCGCCAAGGGCGAGCCTAAGGATTTCCTGACGAAGCGCGCCGAACAGATCGGCTTCACCGACTACGAATTCGACCAGTTTCCGGTGATCTTCTGGGATCTGTTCGGCGAGAAGGGCCACCGGGTGCGCACCACCATCGCCGAGATGGGACCGCTGCTGCTCGCCCGCCTGATGGATGCCTCCGAACCGCAGGAAGGCGTCATCAACATTGCCTTCAAGATCGCCGACCAGGGCGGGCTGCCGCTGCTCGACCTCAAGGATTTCAGCTCGCTGCTCAACTATATGGGCGAGAACGCCAGCCAACTTTCCAACCAGTACGGCCTGATCTCCAAGGCCTCGGTCGGCTCGATCCAGCGGGCGCTGCTCGTTCTCGAACAGCAGGGTGCGGAGCACTTCTTCGGCGAACCGGCGTTGAAGATTTCCGACATCATGCGCACCAGCAACAACGGCTACGGCCAGATCTCGGTGCTTGCCGCCGACAAGCTGATGATGAACCCGCGGCTTTACGCCACTTTCCTGCTCTGGCTGCTCTCCGAGCTCTTCGAGGAATTGCCCGAGGTGGGCGACCCCGACAAGCCGAAGCTCGTCTTCTTCTTTGACGAGGCGCACCTGCTCTTCAACGACGCACCGAAGGTGCTGACCGAACGCGTCGAGCAGGTGGTGCGGTTGATTCGTTCCAAGGGTGTCGGTGTTTATTTCGTGACGCAGAACCCGCTCGACGTGCCGGAAACGGTGCTCGCCCAGCTCGGCAACCGGGCACAGCATGCGCTTCGCGCCTATTCGCCGCGCGAACAGAAGGCGGTGAGGACGGCGGCCGATACATTCCGTGCGAATCCGGCCTTCGATTGCGCCACGGTCATCACCAATCTCGGCACCGGCGAGGCATTGGTCTCAACGCTGGAGGCCAAGGGCGCACCTTCGATCGTCGAGCGCACGCTGATCCGCCCGCCATCCGGCCGCGTCGGCCCGGTGACGGATGACGAGCGCCGGCAGATCATGGATAGGAGCCCGGTTCTCGGCATCTATGACGAGGATATCGACCGCGAATCCGCCTTCGAACTGCTGGCCGCACGGGCGAAGAAGGCGGCCGATGCCGAGGCCGCCAAGCGGGCCCAGGAAGAAGCACCCCAGCAACAGGGCAACACGACCTCCGGCTGGAACCTGCCGGGCTTCGGCGGCGGCAATGACGACGACAATCAGGGCCGCGGCCAATCGCGCGGCCGGACTTCCGGCTATCAGCGCGAAACGGTGGTGGAAGCGGCGATGAAAAGCGTGGCGCGCACGGTTGCGACCCAAGTCGGCCGGGCGCTGGTGCGTGGGATATTGGGGAGCTTGAAGCGGTAAGCCTGCGGACTGCCGTAAGCCCCTCATCCGCCTGCCGGCACCGACCGGGGTCGAGCCACGTGTCTCGACCCGTCCTTCGGACCCCCGCTCGCGGGGCGAAGGGGGAATAGCCGCAACCTCTCCTTTCCTCGCTCACCTCTCGTAGGGCACGTCCCCTCGCCCCGTTTACGGGGAGACGGTTAGGGTGAGGGGCAACTTCCCACGGCCTTCCCCGAAGAATGCAAGATCGTTCTCCTTCTTGAACCTTCAGCCTTTATTCCCTAAATTATCTGCCATCGACCAATTCAACAGGATGTGTGCCGCAATGGATTTCAACCCGATCGCAACGCCAGTTCGCCTTGCCAACCGGGAAATCCATATCCATGCCTGCATCCATCACCCTCTCCCAAGTTTCGTGGTCCGCGCCTGACGGGCGGCCGCTTTTTTCCAATCTCGACCTGAGCTTCGGGGCGGAACGGACCGGTCTCGTCGGGCGCAACGGCGTCGGCAAGACGACGCTGCTGAAGCTTGCCTCAGGTGAGCTCCATCCTCATTCGGGCACCGTATCCGTCAGCGGCAGCCTCGGCGTGCTGCGGCAGAGCGTTCAGATAGCATCTGACGAAACGATTGCCGGTCTCTTCGGCGTGACCGATGCGCTCGCTATTCTTCGCCGCGCCGAAGCCGGCGGGGCAACGGCCGACGAGCTTGCATCGGCGGACTGGATGCTGGAGGCGCGCATTGCCGCAGCGCTCACTCGGACCGGGCTCGACGCGTCACCGGAGACGCCGCTTGCGGCACTCTCCGGCGGGCAGCGCACACGGGCCGGGCTGGCGGCGCTGATCTTTACCGAACCGGATTTCCTGCTGCTCGACGAACCGACCAACAATCTCGATCGCGAAGGCCGCGAGGCGGTGATGGCGCTGATGTCAGGTTGGCGGGCCGGCGCCATCATCGTCAGCCATGACCGGGAACTGCTCGAAAGTGTCGACGCGATCGTCGAACTGACCTCGCTCGCTGCCACGCGCTACGGCGGCAACTGGAGCCATTATCGCGAACGCAAGGCGCTCGAGCTCGCGACGGCACAGCATGATCTCACTGAAGCCGAAAAACGCATGGCCGAGGTTGCGAGAAAGGCGCAGGCGACGGTGGAGCGTCAGGCGCAGAGGGACAGCACCGGGCGGAAGATGGCCGCCAAGGGCGGCATACCGCGCATCATGCTCGGCGGCATGAAGGAGCGGAGCGAAACGACGGGTGGCGACAATGCCCGTCTCGCTGAACGCCGGCGCGCCCAGGCCCTGGAAGAGGCAAGGGCAGCGCGCGAGAAGATCGAGATCCTCCAGCCCTTGTCGGTAACCTTGTCGCCGACCGCGCTGCCCGCCAGCAAGATCGTGCTGAGGATGGATGGCGTGACATCAGGCTACCAGCCGGGTGATCCCGTCATCCGCGATCTCTCCTTCGATGTGGCGGGACCGGAGCGCATCGCCGTCACCGGCCGCAACGGCTCGGGCAAGACCACCTTGCTGGCGCTCGTCACCGGCGAGTTGAAACCCTGGGTCGGCACGGTCAGCGTCATGACTGCCTTCTCGATGCTCGATCAGAAGGTCAGCCTGCTCGATCCGTCGGCCTCGATCCGCGACAATTTCCGCCGGATCAATCCGCTTTCCGATGAAAATACCTGCCGGGCGGCCCTTGCCCGCTTCATGTTCAGGGCCGATGCTGCGCTGCAGACCGTATCGACGCTGAGCGGCGGGCAATTGCTGCGGGCG
Organism: Rhizobium leguminosarum; assembly: GCF_002953715.1. Taxonomy (GTDB): domain Bacteria; phylum Pseudomonadota; class Alphaproteobacteria; order Rhizobiales; family Rhizobiaceae; genus Rhizobium; species Rhizobium leguminosarum_V. The sequence goes on along the minus strand of NZ_CP025012.1, from coordinate 926,097 downwards.
GGCCTTGCCTGCGTGCTCGGCTCGGCACCGCCGCCGCTGTTGATCCTCGACGAGCCGACCAACCATCTCGACATCGACTCGATCGCCGCGGTCGAGGCCGGACTGCGCGCTTACGACGGCGCGCTCATCGTCGTCAGCCACGACGAGACCTTCCTTAGGAGTATCGGCATAACGCGGCGGCTGGAGCTGGCTGCTGGCGACTCGGCCGGATAATTCCGCGTCACGCTCGTTCTGCGCTTTGAACGCGACGGTTGCGGCGAACGGCAACGATCAACGCCGTCGCGCAGATCAGGAGTTCCAGACCGAAGGTCCAGTGCAGCAGGAAACTGACCACCCAGTTGCTGTAGGTCGCCGGCACCGTCGTCAGCTCCAATTTGGACCAATCAAATGGTGCCAGCCAGAGCATCGGCGCTGCGACCGTATCCATGATCATGTGGAGCATGACGGCCGCGAAAAAGACGGCGGCCGCGGGAAACCAGCGCGGCGCCGGCCGTCCGACGGCCGGCAGAGCCACGACGGCGAGAGCAAGCCAGAACAGCGGCCAGTGGGAGACATAGTCGTGATGATGGACCTTGCCGCCGGTCAGAAAAAAATAGACCATGTCGAAATCCGGAAGCACGCTACCGACCAATGCCGCAGTCATGATGCGGGGCGCAGCGGATCGCTGCCGCGCGGCGCTCGCCAGAATGTAGCCTGCCGGCAAATGGGCAATGAGCATGCGTCTTGTTCTCCCGGTCGGCCCCGAATCCTCTATGCACGGTTTGTGGCTGGAAATCGGCGCACGTCCGGCTCCCTTGCCTCTTTTTGCGGGCAATGTTATTTGGATCGCGCAAGCTTTTGAGAAAGGAGGATCACGCAATGCAATATTATTTTCGGTTTAATCGCCAGCGTGGTCCCGTCAACGCCCTGCAAATGCGTTTGCAGGGCTGACCAGAGACCGTTTCTCGACATCTCTTCCTGGTCTGCCCTTCGTGGCCAATGCGACGCCGCAGCTGACAGCGCGCATTCCTCTCATTTCCCGGGCTCGAACCGCGCAATCCCGTGATGGCTGAACGCCCCGGATCGTGCCGACCACCCGGTCAAGACCAGAGAACGATCATGACACTCATCAATATCCGCAATCTCGGCGTGACGCTGGGCAATCCTTTGTTTTCCAAGCTCAATCTCGTCGTCAATGCCGGTGATCGCATCGGCCTCGTCGCCGCCAACGGGCGGGGGAAATCGACGCTGCTTGCCTGCATCACCGGCGCGCTGGAGCCGAGCGAGGGCGAGATCACCAAGGCGCGCGGACTGACCGTCGGCCATGTCGCGCAGAATGTGCCACCTGCCCTTTTCGACACGCCGTTCTACGATGCGGTGCTGCAGGCGCTGCCGGCCGATCAGGCCGAAAGCGAAAGCTGGCGCGTCGACGTGGTGCTGGAATCGCTCGACGTGCCGGAGGTCATGCGCGGCCGGCCGCTGAAGCAGTTGAGCGGCGGATGGCAGCGGCTTGCCATGCTTGCCCGCACCTGGGTCAGCGAGCCCGATGTGCTTCTGCTCGACGAGCCGACCAACCATCTCGACCTCGAAAAGATCGCGCAGCTGGAGGGCTGGCTGAACGCGCTGCCGCGCGACGTGCCGGTTATCCTGTCCAGCCACGACCGCGCCTTCCTCGATGCGACGACCAACCGGACGCTGTTTCTGCGGCCGGAGCAATCGCCGGTCTTCGCCCTGCCCTATACCAGGGCACGCGCCGCCCTCGATGAGGCCGACGCTTCCGAAGCCCGGCGCTACGAGCGCGACATGAAGGTGGCGGAGCAATTGCGCAAGCAGGCTGCGAAGCTCAACAATATCGGCATCAACTCCGGCAGCGACCTGCTCGTCGTCAAGACGAAGCAGCTCAAGCAGCGGGCGGATAAGCTGGAGGATGCGGCAAAACCGGCGCATCTGGAGCGCTCGGCCGGCGCCATCCGGCTTGCCAACCGCGGTACCCATGCCAAGGTGCTGGTGACGGTGGAGGATGCGGCGGTGACGACGCCGGATGGAACGCTGCTGTTCAAGACCGGCCGGCAGTTCATCTGCCAGGGCGACCGCATTGTGCTCCTCGGCCTCAACGGCGCCGGCAAGTCACGGCTGGTGTCGATGTTGAAACAGGCGATCGAAAGACCGGAGACGGTGCGCGACAGCATCAAGGCGACGCCGTCGCTCGTGCTCGGCTATGGCGACCAGGCGCTTGCCGATCTTGCCGACACCGACACGCCGATCGGCACGATCATCCGCCGCTTCGATGTCGGCGACCAGCGGGCCCGCGCCTTGCTGGCGGGCGCCGGCATGACGATCGACATGCAGGCAAAACCGATCGGCCAGCTGTCCGGCGGCCAGAAAGCGCGGCTCGGCATGCTGGTGCTGAGATTGACGGAGCCGAACTTCTACCTCCTCGACGAGCCGACCAACCATCTCGACATCGAGGGACAGGAGGCGCTGGAGAGCGAGTTGATGGCGCACGAGGCGAGCTGCCTGCTGGTCTCGCATGACCGCAGTTTCGTGCGGGCGGTGGGAAACCGGTTCTGGCTGATCGAGAAGAAGCGGCTGGTGGAGGTGGAAAGCCCGGAAGGGTTCTTTGCTTCGGTTGGAGGGTGATGGATGGTGGGGATCTGGCGTGGGGATCTGGCGTGGGGCGCTGCCCCTCACCCTAACCCTCTCCCCGCTCGCGGGGAGAGGGGACGTGCCCTGCGAGAGGTGGGTGGGGAACGGAGAGGTTGCGGCATATCCCCTTCGCCCCGCGAGCGGGGGTCCGAAGGACGGGTCGAGACCCGTGGCTCGACCCCGGTTGGCGCCGGCAGCCGGATGAGGGGCCGGCCGCACTTTGCCGCGTCAAAACCTACCGCTTCGGTGCGACCAGGCAGAAGAAGGCGCCTTGCGGGTCGGTGGCCTGGATGATCCAGCTGCCGCCGGGGACTTCCATCGGGCCGTGGACCACCTTGCCGCCGCCTGAGGTGACACGTTCGATCGCGGCGTCGAGGGTCGGCACGATGAAATAATAGCACCAGAAAGTCATCGGCATGTTTTCCGGCTTGGTCATCATGCCGCCGGTCTGCCTGCCATTATGGGCGAAAAGATAGTAGACGCCCATCGGGCCCATGTCGAATTCACTGTCCTTCGTCCAGCCGAACAGCTTGGAATAAAAGGCCAGCGCCTGTTCGCCATTGCCGGCATAGAGTTCGCGCCAGCCAATATTGCCGGGTGCGTCGAAGGCCAGTTCCGGCATGGGCTTCTCCATCGGCGCCGGCGTCATGATGCAGAGCACCGCGCCATGCGGATCGGCGACGACGGCGAAGCGGCCGATGGTCGATATGTCTTCCGGCGGACGGCGGACCGAACCACCATTGGCGGCGAAATCCTTGGCCGACTGGTCGACGTCATCGACATCGACATAACCCGTCCAGTTCGGCGGAATGCCCTTGCCTTCGAGTTCGGCCGGAAATTCCATCAGGCCGGCGACGCCGATGCCGTTCGCCTCGAAGATCGTATAGGTGGGCATGCCCTCCATTTTCATTTCGGAGGTGGTCCAGCCGACGACGGAGCTATAGAATTTCGCCGCAGCCGATGTGTCGGGGGTCATCAACTCGCACCAGATGAACTTTCCATGCGTCTCAGACATCATGCTCTCCCTTTTTCGACGCTCCTCTTCGGAGGCCTCTTTGCAAGGCCTCTCTTTCGAGGGTGAGCGCCGTGATTGTCAGATCCTGCGGGTGTAATGCGCTTCCATGAACTGCTTCCAGGAGCCATCCGGCTGCTTGGCGCTGGAGACGAAGGTGCGGTGATCGGCATCGACGAAGATGATCTGCTCGCGGTAATCGGCAAGGCCCTCGCCGTCGAAGGCAGGCCCTGTCGTATAAAGGTCCAGCACATTGCCTGACGCGTCGAGCTCGCCCTCATAGACCCACATATAGTCCATCATGCTGCCGATCCAGCTGCCGACATACTTGCCCTTTGCGGCGTTGTAGCCGAGCGTCAGGATGCTGGTGGCCTCCTTACCATCAGGCATGCGGCCGGTCCCTTCGGCGACGAACCAGATGCCGTGCAGCGAGCGGACGGTCTCGGTCCAGGGCTCGCCGCCACTCATGTCGGGTGCGGTGACGGTCCAGTCGCCGATCAATCTTTCCAGGAAGGAATGTTCCTTCAGCACTTCAGCGGTCTTCATCATCTCTTCTCCCTTGAGTGATGGTGCCCTATGTCAGTGACAGCAGGATGGCGCCTTCGGGGCCTCCTGGTATTCGTCGTGGCGGCGCACGAAATTCATCGTGCTGTCCTCGTTACGGCCCTTCGGCGCGCGGTCGAGGATCATCAGGGTGCCGATCAGTTCTTCCGGCCCGCGGGCATAACTCGAATAGGTATGGAAGATCTCGCCCTTGTCGTTGCGGTAGAAAGCGCTGAGGCCCGGCAGTTCGTCATTGGCATCAGCCGGCTGCATAGGCGTGAAATTGTAGAAGACCTTGTCTTTGGCAAGATCCTCCGGACTGAAAGAAACGTGATAATCGAAATTAAAATCGCTGCCGAAGGAGGAGACCCAGGGAAATTTCCAGCCCATGCGCTGTTTATAGGCGGCGATCTTGTCAAGCGGCGCGCGCGAAACGGCGACCCAGGTGACGTCGTGATGGTTCAGATGCGGCAGGGCGCCATCCACATGATCCGACAGGAAGGAGCAGCCGGTGCAGCCGGCATCCCAATCCGGGCCGAGCATGAAATGATAGATCAGAAGCTGGCTGCGGCCGTCGAAGAGATCGGCGAGCGACTTCCTGCCCTCGGGCGATTCGAAGAGATAATCCTTGTCGACCTTTACCCAGGGCAGCGCCAGACGGGCGGCGTTGACGCTGTCGCGCAGCCGCGTCGCCTCCTTCTCCTTTGCCAGCAGGGCACGGCGGGCCTCGAGACACTCTTCGCGGGAAACAACGTCATTCTGCATGGAGTGCGCCCTCCTCCGGCGCTTGCCGGTGAAGCCGGCTCATCTCCTTCTCCTTGACTAAATACATTGATATCAATAGAAATGGAGCATGTCAAATTCGATCGAGATTCCCTTTTCCACGACGCTGATGGTGCGCGACACCTGCCTCTGCCTGCATGTGCAGCGGGCAGCGCGCGCGCTTGCCCGGCTGTTCGACGACGCGCTGAGGCCGGCCGGGCTGACCAATGGGCAGTTTTCACTGATGATGTCGCTGAACCGGCCGGAGCCACCGCCAATGGGGCCGGTCGCCGCCCTGCTCGCCATGGACCAGACGACGCTGACGGCGGCGCTGAAGCCGCTGCAGCGCAAGGGCTGGGTGAAAGTGATGGAGAACCCGAGGGACAGGCGCGGCCGGCTGCTGAGCCTCACCACTGAGGGCAAGGCGGTATTGGCGAGAGCGCTGCCGATCTGGGAAAGCACGCATGCGATGATCGACGGAAAGCTGCCGGATGGCAGCGTCGCAAGGCTGCGGCAGGATCTGCAGGCGCTGTCATGAATGATGGCAGAGACGCCGAAGCCGGCCGGATAGTACCCTACCCGGACGGCAGATGGCGGCAGCCGATACGGCTACCAACTTTTTAAAATCGATCAGGCGACCGTGACCGGAACCTCGGTCGAGGTGCGCATGGCGTGGCTGTAGGGGCAGACGATATGGGCTGCGGCTGCGAGCTTTTCAGCCGTTTCGCGGTCGAGACCCGGAATGTCAACCGTCAGCGCCACTTCGATGCCGAAGCCGCCGCCATCTTCACGCGGGCCGATGCCGACCTTGGCGGAGACCGTCGTATCTTCCGGAATCTTGACCTTCTGCTGGCCCGCGACAAATTTCAATGCACCGAGGAAGCAGGCGGAGTAGCCGGCAGCGAAGAGCTGTTCGGGATTGGTGCCGGTCGCGCCGTCGCCGCCGAGTTCCTTGGGGACGGTCAGCGTCACGTCCAGAACGCCGTTTTCAGAAACGGCGCGGCCTGCGCGGCCGCCGGTGGCAGAGGCTTTGGTCGTATAGAGAATAGGCATGACGATCTCCTTTGGTTGGCCCTTCGATCGGGTTGGATTTTTAGTATCGAACAATTAAATTGTACGCAAGTGAATTTTGCAAATTGCATTTCGAATTCGAAAGGAGGACAATCGGGCCTTAGAACAGGATGATTTCAGCCGGGCCGGCCTAAAATCTGAATCCTGTTCTAAATTAAAGAGTTAGAGCATGATGTCGGCCGAAAACCGCCGACACTTTTCGGCATCATGCTCCAGAGCAATTCCAGCAAAAGTGCGCAGCGGTTTTGCGCCCGGAATTGCGTGAAAACAAAGGGATAGAGCATTTTCGTTACTCGAAGAAAAACGGAAATGCTCTGGGGATGATGGATATGAAAGCGCACACGACGAAGACGATGGAGATACCGCAAGAGGAGAAGCGGCTGGAAAAACAGCTGTGCTTCGCGGTCTATGCGACGGCGCATGCTTTCACCCGCGCCTACAAGCCGATCCTCGACAAGGTCGGCCTGACCTATCCGCAATATCTGGTGATGCTGGTGCTGTGGGAACGCGGCGAGTTGCCGGTCAAGACGATCGGCGAGCAACTGGATCTCGATTCCGGCACGCTGTCGCCGCTGTTGAAACGGCTGGAACAGAGCGGGCTGATCAAGCGCATCCGCGACCTGCGCGACGAACGGCAGGTGATCGTGTCGCTCACCCCTAGAGGTGAGGCCATGAAGGGGGAGATCGATACGATCATGACGGCGATCGGACAAGCCGCAGGCTGCACGCTCAAGGAAATGGCCGAGATGCGCGACATGCTGCATCGGCTGCGGGGCAACCTCGGGCGGGCCGGCACGGACGGTGGCTGAACGCATCCACCCGGTAGCCCCTCAGTGTGCGCGCCGAGAGATCAGGGCTGCGGTTTAGCCGCCGACCGGCGCTTCTTGACAGGCGCCGCCTTCGGTTCAGCATCGGCCTCCTGCTGCAAACGCAGCGCCTTCAGCTTCTCCGTCTTCTTGTCACGGGCCGATGCCTCGGCGGCGATGATGGCGCGCGCCGTGTGATCGGTCGCTTCCGCCTTGTCGCGAGACGAGAGCTTGGCGGGATTGAAGAATTCTCCCTTGGTGGCGGTCATGTGCCCCTTTCCCAGGTGATGGCGGCGCTACTGCATAATTCCTTAAATCGGAATCGGCTCAAGGAATTATGCAAAAATTCAAAGTGTTACAGCATCCTTTGCGCGTCTGAAAAGACGCGCGGCGCTGCAAGCCATGACTCCGCGGCTGAAAGCCGTGATCTCACGGCTGAAACCATGATTCCACAGCTGGACCGTGATTCCACGTTTGAGCCGTGATGCCACAGCCGGACCGTGATTCCACGTTTGGGATCAGCGGGTGCGAAGAACTTTCTTCGGTGCCGGCAGCAGACCTTCGCGCTGCAGCTTCTTGCGGGCAAGCTTGCGCTGGCGGCGAATGGCCTCGGCCTTTTCGCGGGCGCGCTTCTCGGACGGCTTTTCAAAGGCGCTGCGCGCCTTCATTTCCCGGAACAGGCCTTCCCGCTGCATCTTTTTCTTGAGCACGCGGAGCGCCTGATCGACATTGTTATCCCTGACGAGTACCTGCAAAACGATATCCTTCCTGTCGCGGCGGCGAGGCCGCACTGTCCATAATAAAAAACGCGGGACTACTTCCCGATTTTGATGCTCGAAAACTTCAGCCAGGGTTCGGCGCCGTCGGACTTGGCCGCCGCTTGGGGGGAAACCCTGGATGGCGATTCCCCGGTATCGATGTCGGCCTCAGTGATGCGGCGTTCGAAGTTCTCTGCGTCGAACTGGACGCGATATTGCACATGCCCATGGTCGTTGGGCAGGATGCTGGAGATCCGGCACCGCTTGTCGGCTTTCGCCGTGCGGGTGAGGCCGGACTTCAGCACGATCATGTCGCCGACTTTATAGTTTGGTCTGCCCATTTCAGCGTCCCTTCGACTCTTCGGCTGCGATCAAAGCAAAAAGGCCGGGCTCGGACCCGACCTCTTCCAGTCACTCAGCCCGCTGCCCGTATGGTCAGCTCACTGCCACCCGCGGTCAGCTCGCTGCCAGTACATCCGTGGTCAGCTTGCTGCCAGCACATGGCCAGCCCGCTGCCATATTCATGGTCAGCAGAGGCGAATGACAAATCATGCGGCCTGAAGATTATCAGCCGAATTCTTGCCGGACTTCTTGTCACGGACGAGATCGTAGCGGATCTTCTGACCTTCAACGAGTTCGCGCATGCCGGCGCGTTCAACCGCTGAAATATGGACAAAAACGTCCGTAGAACCATCATCGGGCTGAATGAAGCCAAAACCCTTGGTGCCATTGAACCACTTGACGACGCCTGAATTCATAACGATCTCCTTTTCAACCGTTTGTGTTCGCCTGCGGAGAGATATCCGACAAGCCGTATCGATGTTGAGAGGATATCTGACGGTGCGCTCAAGCGCGTGGACAAAGGTCGCAAGCAATTCGATACGCACCATGTAGGATATTTACCGAATTAAGCAATGGTATTTCGGAAAATAATTCTCTTGCGGGCGCAAAATGAGGCCCTTTTCCAGGGGCAAAGCACCGGTTTGCCCGGGGCAAAGCAACTGTTTGCCCGGGGGCAAAGCAGGTGCTTGCCTGGGGAAAGGGACCGATCCGAGGCGGCCGGATCGCGGCCGCCTGGGTGAAAATTACTGCCAGACGACGATCGGCGCCTTGGTCGGAACGCGATCGTAGAGATCGATGATATCCTGGTTCAGCAGCCGCACGCAGCCCGATGAGACGGCCTTGCCGATCGAGCGCCAGTCGGGATTGCCGTGCAGGCGATAAAGCGTGTCCTCACCATTCGAGAAGATGTAGAGCGCGCGGGCGCCGAGCGGGTTTTTCAGACCCGGCTCCATGCCGCCGTTCTCGATCGAATATTTGACGAGTTCGGGCTGGCGGGCGACCATCTCGTTCGGCGGCTTCCAGCGCGGCCATTTCTGACGCCACTGGATGACACCCGACCCCTGCCAGGCGAAACCCTCGCGGCCGATGCCGACGCCGTAACGCATCGCCATGCCGTCGCCCTGGACGAGATAGAGGAAGCGCGACGGCGTATCGACGACGATGGTGCCGGGGGGCTGGCCGGTGGGATCGACGACGCGCTGGCGATAATAGCGCGGATCGATCTGTTCGTAGGGAACGGCGGGAATGAGGAAGCCGCCGTCTTCGACGGGGCCATACATGACGGCAAGCTCGGCCCCACTCGGCACGCTCGACGTTCCCATCGATTGGAACAGGCGCATGGGCGAACGGTAGATGATCGTTGTATCGCCTGATGTCACCGTGTTGGCTGAGGAGGCGCAGCCGGTAAGCGCGGAGGCTGCGGTCAATGCCGAAAAGGAAAGAAAGCTGCGGCGGGAAAGGTGTCTATCGAAGCTCATGACGCGGGACTGATTTCCTTTGATGCGGGAATCTTGGGATAACGACATAAGAAGATCTATCGGCTTGCGCCAAATAAACCATAGCTTCACGCAGACGTGTCCGGCCCGGAGCGGACGAATGGGCCCCGCTGTTGCAGCGCTACATCACAACGATCTCGGCCTTGGCAGGAACGCGGTCGTAGAGATCGATGACGTCCTGGTTCAGCATGCGCACACAGCCCGACGAGGTGGCCTTGCCGATCGACTGCCAGTCGGGCGTGCCGTGGACGCGGTAGAGCGTATCCTGCCCGTCCTTGAAGATATACATAGCGCGCGCGCCGAGCGGGTTCATCAGCCCCGGATTCATGCCGCCATTCTCCGCCCCAAACGGGCGAACCTCAGGCTGGCGCGAGACCATTTCGACCGACGGCGTCCAACGCGGCCATTTCTGCTTCCACTGAATGACACCGCGGCCGGACCAGGCGTAACCGTCGCGGCCGAGGCCGACGCCGTAGCGCATCGCCTTGCCGTTGCCCTCGACGAAATAGAGAAAACGCGCCTTGGTATCGATGACCACGGTGCCGGGACGCTCGGTCGTCTGATAGTCGACTTCCTGACGCAGGAACTGCGGCTGCACGCGGCTGACCGGGATCGCCGGCAGGGTGAAATCTTCGTCGCGAAGCTCACCATACATCGCCATATGCACCGGATTGGTGACCGGCAGGCCATAGGTCTGGTGGAACTGGGTCTTGTAGAGTTCGCGCGTCTGCGGCACCGGCTGATCGGGGATCGGCCGCACCCGGCGCGGATCGACGCCGGGCGGCTGATAGAAGACCGGCGAGGTCTCCTGGACGAAGCGGGCGGGCGAATCGGCGGCGACATCGGGGATGAGAATGTTGCAGCCGCTCAGCGACGCAACCGCAATCACGAGCCCGGCAATCGGGAAGACCCGGCGCAGAAAATTCATGGAACCACCCTTATCAACGATCGGCAGACAGCAATATCTGCCGGAACGATGGCATCCGCGGCTGGCGCGAGGCTGGCGTTGGGGTGGGAAAGGCAGGCGCTAAGACGACCAGAGCCGCCGAGCTTCGCCGCGAAGCGCGGCGATCGCCCGCACTGCAAGGTCGCCGTCCATCTGCAGAACGCTTGCGGCATCTCTCAATTCGGTCTCGTCCTCAAGTCTGGCGAGGACCCAAACGATCTTGCGCTCAATGTCCTGCCCATAAGCTTCCGTCGCCTTGAGAACGGCGACGGCTGGAATTTCCACGTAGCGAGTGAGAAGCATACCGAGATCGATAGCATCACGATAAGCAACGGCCTTGTCCTGGCAGCGGTCAGCATTGGCGAGCAGTTTTTCGGCGAACATATCAGGCAACGAAAGCATGGGAACGCTCAGCCGTGGATCGAGAGTACCTTCAAGAGCAATCCGGGCCTCACGCACGATTTCAAAGCGAATCGGCTGCCCTTCGAGGGTAAGGGCCGTGCGGATGCCATATTGGTCTGTCCTGAAGTCCCTGAGCGCGGCGACCGGCCTTTCGAAAAAGGCCCCTACTCCGGTTTCGACGGCCGTCATACGCAAGACGCGATATCCCTCGCCATCCGCACAGAGAAAATCGACATCAAGCGACAGCCGGTATTCGTCGAGATGCATGACAATGGCGGTTCCGCCCCCAAACCAACACTTGTTGGCCAGAAGAAAATCGGCCTCCATCAGCCGAAGGGCTGCAGCGATGGTACGATGTTCCGGACGTTTGAATTCCATGATGGCTACCCGATTTCCGCCAAGCCTAGAGCGGTTCAACGTTTCACGGAAGCGCAGAACCGCTCTAATCTTTTGTTTTTACGCAATTCCGAACGCAAAACCGCTCAGCACTTTGCGGGAATTGCACTCAAAACAACGGATAAAGAAACGGAAAATCAGGAAACGAGCAGGACTCCGTTGCCATAAGTGGCAGCCAGATCGCGGATCAGTTGTACCTCCCGCTCAGTCAGCCTACCAGTATCGACGAAACGCCAGTTTCGTTCATAAAGCGCGAAGGCCTCGCAGGCAGGCATGGCGCGCGCGGGGTCGCGATTCCAGACGAGCGATTTCAGCTCGGGGAAGTCGTTCGGCACAATCATGCTCTCTGCATTCGTGGTCATTCCAGCAATATAGGGCCGATCGCCCTTTATTTGAAGCGGCCGCAAAACTCAGGCCGCCACCCCGTGGAAAAAGCGGATGCTCTGTTCGATCTCGGTCGGCAGCGCCGAGGTGTGGTTGCCGGCGACGGTTTCCGTCTCGATCTGAACACCGGCGCCGCGAGCGCGGCGGGCAAGCAGATCGGCGCGGTCGTTAAAATGCGGCTCCTCCGTGCCGTGAACGACGCGGACCGGACATTTGAAGCTGTGGGCGTAACACAGGGCCGAACGCACCTCGAATTCATGCGCATTGCTGTCGTCGAAACGGATATCCTGCGGGTAGCGGTTGAAGAAGCGGAAGGCATCGGGGTTGCCCGAAATCGGCGCGGCGGCGCGGAATTTGCGGGTGGTCATCGCCGTCAGCATGGTCAGCGTGCCGCCGATGCTGTGGCCGGCGATGAACAGCCGTTCGGGATCGACACCCGGCAGATGCGCCAGGCGCTCGGTGGCGGCGAGCACGTCGTCGACCTCGTCGTAAAAACCGGAGAAATTGCCCATCTGGCCGTTTTCGCCGCGCAGCGACGGCATCATCACGACATAACCGGCATCCATATAGGGCTTCATCAGCTGCCAGTGGCCGATGCCCATCGCATTGCCGCCGTGCAGGAAGAGCACGGCCGGCTTGGTGGCGCGCTCGCGCTTGTATTTGGAGACCCAGGCCGCCAGTTCCAGCTCGCCGTAGCCGGAGCGGTAGAAGATCTTGTCGGCATCGGCAGGCGCATTCAGCGGTTCGTATTTGTCGGGCGCCGGGCCCTTCTGTAACAGTTTGGTGCGGAATTGGTGGCGGACCTTGGCATAGTCGTGCTTGGCAAGGCGCGGCTCGTCCGGGACATCGAACGCGGCCGCCATGCGCGGCAGGACAAATGCGCCGGCAAGACCCGCCAGCACGGCACGGCGTTGGCGGAAAAAGGAATTTCGTTCATGCGAGCTCATAACGCGGCACCCATCATTTCCCCGGCCATTCCAAATTAAACAGTTAGAGCATGATGTCGTCCGAAAACCGTTTACACTTTTCGGCATCATGCTCTGGAAAATCTGCACCGGAAGATCGTTGCCGCCAATACACATGCTGTTGAAAATATTGCCCTGCGTCATTGTTGCGCAGGGCATCACCCCGGCTTGGCGTCGATCAGGGCGATCAGCGTGCGCAGCCGGTCGGCCTCGTAGGAGGGCTTGTCGGGGCGAAGGCGGGCGATGCGAGGGAAACGCATGGCAACCCCCGATTTGTGCCGGGTCGAGCGGTTGATGCCCTCGAAGGCCACTTCGACGACGAAGCCGAAATCCTTGTCGGCGCGCACCGCCCGCACCGGTCCGAAACGCTCGGTGGTATTGTTGCGCACGAATTTGTCGAGCACCTCGAGCTCGGCATCGGTGAAGCCGAAATAGGCCTTGCCGACGGGCACCAGCTGTTCGCCGTCCTCGTCATCGGCCCAGACGCCGAAGGTGAAATCGGAATAGTAGCTCGAGCGCTTGCCGTGGCCGCGCTGGGCATACATCAGCACCGCATCGACATTATAGGGGTTGCGCTTCCACTTGAACCAGGGGCCCTTCATGCGGCCGGCCTGGTAAACGCTGTCGCGGCGCTTGATCATCACGCCTTCGATGACCGGATCGGGCGGCGCGGCGCGCAGGGCGTCGAGCTCTTCCCACGAGGAGAACGGCACGAGCGGCGAGAGGTCGAAACGGTCATGGGGGGCGCGGTCGATGATCTCGGTCAGCCGGTCGCGGCGATCGACATAGGTGCGGCCGCGAGCATCCTCATCATCATCGAAGAGCAGGTCATAGGTGCGGATGAAGGCGGGATAGTCGCCGAGCATCTTCGCCGTCACCGTCTTGCGGTTCAGGCGCTGCTGCAGGTCGGAGAAGGTTCGGGTCGGGCTGTTGGAGCGGGCGGTGCCGCCGACCAGCAATTCGCCGTCGACGACGCCGGAAAAACTGATCGCGTCGAGAATATCGGGAAAGGCGCCTGATATGTCGTCGCCGGAGCGGGAATAGATCTTGCGCCTGTCGCCGGAGCGGGAGAGCTGGACGCGGATGCCGTCCCATTTCCATTCGGCGGCGTAGTCGGCCGGATCAAGGTCGGTAAGATCGCCCTCCTCCACCGCATTGGCGAGCATGACGGAGTGGAAGATCGCCGGTGTCGCCAGCACCGGTTTTTCACCGCCATTCGCCAGCCATTCGAACAATGTTTCATAGGGCGGCTGCAGGCCGTGCCAGAGGGTTTCGATCTCGGTGACGTCCCTGTTGCCGAGATCGGCGAGCGCCTGCTTGGCAAGGCGGGCGGAAACGCCAATGCGCATGGCGCCGGTGGCCAGCTTGATGAAGGCGAAACGGCCGGACGAATCCAGCCGATCGAGCAGGTCACGGACGAAGCTGCGCACCTCTGTACGGCCGAGCGCATTCATGCCGCTGACGACCTCGCCGAGACGCGGCTGGGCAAGCGCCGAACGGTCGATATCCCTCTCATTGTCCCAGACGAGCGAGATGGTCTCGGCGAGATCGCCGACATAATCGTAGGAATAGCGGAACAGCACCTCGTCCATGCGCTCCAGCACCAGCTCGCGCAGCATGGCGGGCTTGACGTTGCGCACCTCCAGCGTGCCGGCGATGGCGGCTAGGCCGTAGCCGCGGTCAGGGTCGGGCGTGTCGCGGAAATAGTCGGTCAGCAGCTTCAGCTTGCCGTTGCGGCTGGGTGTGAGCACCAGGCGGTCGAGGAGGTCGGCGAAGGCTTTCATAGGCGCCTCCCGACTCGGGAGAAAGGCCCCTCCCCAATGGCATATGAAAAAGACCCCTCCCCAACCCCTCCCCACAAGGGGGAGGGACTTAATGCGCGGCCCTCGCCGCATTCATCGTCCAGCGCAGAGCATGTGGCCGGCTTGTTGGTTTGCGAGGCGGTGCAACGGCTTAGCCCCTCCCCCTTGTGGGGAGGGGTTGGGGAGGGGTTTTCAGCGACAAACTCCATCCTCAATCCCCCTCATCCTCATAACCCACCAGATGCAGCGGTTTCGCCATGATGCCCTGCAATTGGCACCAGCGCACCAAGGCCTCCTCGCGGCCATGCGTCACCCAGACCTCGGCCGGGTGCAGTTCCCGGATGGTTTCGGTCAGTTCCGGCCAGTCGCAATGATCGGAGATGACGAGCGGCAGTTCGACGCCGAGCTGTTTGGCGCGCTGGCGCACCATCATCCAGCCGGAGGCGAAGGCCGGCAGCGGCTCGTTGAAGCGCCGGGCCCAGCGGTCGGCGAAGGCCGATGACGGACCGATGACGACCGCACCCTTGAAGGCGGACTTGTCGCGGCTTTCGATCGTCGCCGGCAGCAGCTCGCCGAGATCGATGCCCTGCTCGATATAATAGTCGCAGAGTTTTTCCATGGCGCCGTGGATATAGATCGGTTCGGCATAACCGGCATCGCGCAGCAGCCGGATGACGCGCTGGGCCTTGCCGAGCGCATAGGCGCCGACGAGATGGGTGCGCTCGGGAAATTGCCTGAGCGACGCCAGCAGCTTGGCTATCTCCTCCATCGGATCGGGATGATGGAAGACCGGCAGGCCGAAGGTCGCCTCGGTGATGAAGACATCGCAGGCAACCGGCACATAGGCGGCGCAGGTCGGGTCCGGTCGGCGCTTGTAGTCGCCGGAGACGACGATGCGGGTGCCGTTCTTTTCGATGGCGATCTGAGCGGAGCCGAGCACATGGCCGGCCGGATGAAAGCTCACCTTGACGCCGTTGACCAGCAGTTCCTCGCCGAAGGCTGCGGCCTGCTCGTTGGCGCAGAAACCGTCGCCGTAACGCAGGCGCATGATTTCGAGCGTCTGGCGGGTGGCAAGCACGTTCACATGGCCCGGACGAGCATGATCCGAATGGCCATGGGTGACGAGCGCCTGCTCGACCGGCCGCACCGGATCGACATAAAAGCCGCCCTCGGGGCAATAGAGCCCCTCCGGGGCAGGATAAAGCAGCGCATCAGGTCTCATGAAACGAGAGATAGCGGGAAATGGACGCGAGGCCAGAGGGCGGGAAGAACGGACTATGGAATGGAGTGCGGCTCAACGACTGCAATGTCATGACCCTATCCCGTCGAGGAAGTTGACCACAGCGACATTAAACTCACCCGGCCGCTGCAGCGGCGCGAAATGGCTGACGCCGGTGAGATAGGTCATCTCAGCGTTCGGAATGCTGCGGGCAAGGTATTCGGCATGGTCGGGCTTGATGAATTCGTCGTGCTCGCCGAGGACGATTGCGACCGGCACGCGGATCAGCCCCAAGTCGGCGGCCTGATAATTCGGCTCCGTTCGCATCATCAGGCTGACCGCCTCGACGAATGGGCCGAAATCATCCGGCGTGGTGGACAATGCGGCATAGTCCTTGGCGTGCCGGCTGAAGCATCGGTCGATGACCGGGCTCGGAACAAATTCCAGCGTGCCGCTCGGATCCATGTTGCAGGCGAAAAAGAAGACCCCCTCGACACGTGAGGGCGCCGCCATGGCAAGAATCAGGGCGATGCAGGCGCCGTCGCTCCAGCCGACGACGGCCGCCTTGTCGAGATGCAGTGCGTCCATGACGGCGAGCACGTCGAAGGCCATCAGCTCATAACTATAGGGACGGGCATCGCGGGTGCTTCGTCCATGGCCGCGGCTGTCGATCAGCACGACGCGGCGGCCGCGGCGCAACAGTGCCGGGACCTGATAGCCCCAGTTGCCGCTGTGACCAAGGCCGCCATGCAGCAGAATGACGGGGGGACCTGCGCCGTAGGACGCATACCAGATGCGGGCACCGTCGCGCGCGACATGCCCTTCGACTGCTGCCGGCGGCAACGGAGCTGCACCATTCGTTTCGAAATGGATGAGCTCGTCGTCTTGTGGTTCCATAGCGATGAGGCTCCCGTCCGGCGAATAGACCGATGGCATAGAAAAGCCGGAAAACAGCCCAAGAACAACCAGAATCGCTTTCTAGCCCTTGTAATGCAACCAGGAGGATCGGCGTTGGGCAGGAAGTTTTTCTATTGCGCGGCGGCAATCGCCGTCGCCGCGGCGAGCATCTACCTCAACAATACCAGCCTGCTTGCCGAACATCGGCCGGGAAAACCGGTGCTGCTCGCCCATCGCGGCATCGCCCAGCGCTTCGACGAAACCGATCTCAAGAACGACACCTGCACGGCGAGCCGCATGCTGCCGCCGAAACACGATTATCTCGAAAACACTATTCCGTCGATGCAGGCAGGTTTTGCGGCGGGCGCCGATATCGTCGAGATCGACATACATCCGACGACGGACGGGCAGTTTGCGGTTTTTCACGACTGGACGCTCGACTGCCGCACCGACGGGCATGGCGTCACCCGCGAGCATTCGATGGCTGACATGAAGAGGCTCGACATCGGCTATGGCTACACCGCCGATGGCGGCAAGACCTTTCCCTTTCGCGGCCGGGGCGTCGGCATGATGCCGACCCTTGCCGAGGTGCTGTCGACCTTTCCGGATCGGCGCTTCCTCATCAACGTCAAGAAGCTCGCCGCCGTGCTCAACGGACTTTCTGAGGAAAGACGGGCCGAGATCATCGTCTATGGCGGTGACGAGCCGATCGACGTGCTGCGCCGTATGGCACCCGATATCAAGACCGCCTCGCGCAAGAGCCTGAAGGGCTGCCTGTTCGGCTATATCGGCTATGGCTGGACCGGCCTGCTGCCGGACGAATGCAGACATGCGATGATGCTGGTGCCGATCAATATCGCCCCGTGGCTCTGGGGCTGGCCCGATCGTTTTCTCAACCGGATGGCCGATGCCGGGACCGAGGTCTTCGTGCTCGGCCCCTATCGCGGCAACGATTTTTCCACCGGCATCGACGACCCCTCGCAACTGGCGCGGCTGCCGCCAAACTATGCAGCGGGCATATGGACGAACGAGATCGAGGCGATCGGCAAGCTTGCGAAATAGAGCTTGAAAGACGCCGCATCGACCTGATCGATGCGGCGTCTTTCAATGTTTCCTTTTGTGCATGTCGTTCTCCCAAAACCGCTGCACACTTTTGGGCGACATGCGCTAGAGGCTTCGCGCCCGCAGCAATGCCGGGATCTCCTCCGGGGAGACGGGTTTCGAGAAGCGGTAGCCTTGCGCCTGCTCGCAGCGCGCCTGGCGCAGGAAATCCATCTGAGCGTCGGTTTCGACACCTTCGGCGAGAACCGAAAGCTTCAGCGTCTGCGCCAGCGAGATGACAGCCGAGGCGATGGCGACGGCGGTCTTGTCGCCCGGCAGGGCCTCGACCAGCGAACGGTCCATCTTCAGGCGGTCGAAGGGAAAGGTCTTCAGTGCCGCCAGGCTGGAATAGCCGGAGCCGAAATCGTCGATCGACAGGCGAACACCCAACGCCCGCAGCGTTTCCATCATGGCGAGCGCGCGTTCGGCATCGTGCATCACCACGCTTTCGGTGACCTCCAGCTCCAGCCAACGCGACTGCAGGCGGTGGCGCTCCAGCGCTTCGGTGACATGGGTTGCGAAATCCGGGTCGGCGAACTGCTTGGCGGAGACATTGACGGCGATCGTCAGCGGCGTCAGACCCATATCCTGCCAGTTGCGCGCCTGGCGGCAGGCCTCGTTCAGCACCCAGAGACCGAGGGGGACGATCAGGCCGGTCTCTTCGGCGAGCGGAATGAAATTGACCGGCGGCACCCTGCCCTTGGCCGGATGGTTCCAGCGGACCAGCGCCTCGAGCCCGGTGATACGGCCGGTGGCGACATCGACCTGCGGCTGGTATTGCAGGAACAACTGGTCGCCAGTGATCGCCTGATGCAATTCCTCATGCTCGCCGAGCGGCATTCCGACCGGCGTGCTGCCGCCCTCGTGATGTTGCAATGTGTTGCGGCCGAGTTCCTTGGCGCGGTACATGGCGCGGTCGGCATTGGCGAGAAGCTCTTCCGAGGTTGCGCCATCGAAGGGGAAGGCGGCAACGCCGATGCTCGAAGTGACGGTGATCTCGCCGTCGGCGCCGCGGATCGGCCGGTTGATCGCCTTCTGCAGCTCGCGAAGGCGGCGCGTGATGCCGGCATCGTGGCTCGACTGGTGGACGAGCACCACAAGGAATTCGTCGCCGCCGAGACGCACCACCATATCGGACGCCCTGACACTATTGGCCATGCGGGCGGCGATCTCCTTCAGCACCTCGTCGCCGGCGGCGTGGCCGCGGCCGTCATTGATGTCCTTGAAATTGTCGAGATCGATATAGGCGACGGTCACCTTGCGGTTGTTGCGCCGGGCCTGGTCGAGGATACTCGCCAGCCGTTCCTTCAGGAAGGCGCGGTTGGGCAGGCCCGTCAGATCGTCATGATGGGCCATGAAATGAATGCGGTCGTCGACACGCTTGCGCTCGATGGCGATGCCGGCGATATGGGTGGCGAGCGCCACCAGCGTCATCTCGTGCTCGGTGGGACGGCGGACTTCCCTGGAATAGAGCGCGAACGTGCCGAGCACATTGTTCTGCGATGTGGCAATCGGCGTCGACCAGCAGGAGCGGAAGCCGAACGGGGCGATCAAGGCGCGAAAATCCTCCCAGAGCGGATCGCTCATCACATCCTCGACGATCACGGTCTGACCGCGCCAGGCGGCGGTGCCGCAGGAGCCGACCTTGGGACCGATCGTGACACCATCGATGAGGCGGCTGTAGCCGCCCGGCAGATTGGGAGAGGCGCCGTGATAGAGCCTGGTGCCCTCGCTGTCGAGCAGCAGCACCGATCCGTCGATCCCGGTCAGTTGCGCCTCGATCATCAGCACGAGTGCCTCGAGGATCATCGGCAACGGCTCGTTGCGGGCAATCATTTCGAGCAGGCTCGCCTGGCCGCGATGCAGATCCTCCTGGCGCTTGCGTTCGGTGATATCACGGGAAACACCGATCAGACCGACGATTTCGCCGCGATCGTTGCGCAGCGGTATCTTCGAGGTCAGCCGGCATATCGGTCTTCTGCTGCCCGGAAAGACGTAGGATTCCTCCATGTCGATGCGGGCTTCGCCCGTCGTCATGATCTGCTGCTCAATATCGAAATGGTGGAGCGCCGTCTCGAAATCGAACAGGTCGAAATCGCGCTTGCCGGTGATCAGCGCAGCGCTCTCCAGGCCAAGGCTGCTGGCGGTGACGGCATTGGCAAAAACGAAGCGGCTGTCACGATCCTTGACGTAGAGAAAATCCGGAAGCTCGTGGACGATTTCCTTGAGGCGCAGGTTCTCGATGCCCTCGGAAAGGTGGTGGGCGGTCGATGCCATCATTGCCTCCGTCGCGGCGACGATACGCCGCGTTTCGGCCGTCAGGGCATCGGTTGATTCCCATCGCCTGGCACCCAATTCGCGCATGACGCCATTCCCCCTGCGGCCGAAGGCCGTATCCCGTACCCGTCATCAAAGAAATTCCCTTAAAAGTAGTCCTCATTTCCTTCGGCTTGCTTAAATGAAAGGGTGAACAAGACGACAATATAAGCGGCGATATCCTGCCGTCGCGCTCGGCCACAACTGCAATTTTGCCCGCCTTTGCCAAGCTTGTGCCAAAAGAATACATGCGGGCTTGGCACGTTTCGTGCTACGGGCGCGCTATGACAAGTGATCCCCGGATGCCTTCACGCCGCGACATGCTTTTATTCCTCGCTGCCTCGGCCATTGCAGGAGGGACGTCACGCGCCCTCGCTTCGCCGCGGACGGCAGCCGGTCAGCCCGATCTGCGCGGAGCGATCGACGCGGCGGAATATCGCGCCATTCCCGAAAGCGGCGACAGCAAGACCCGCAACCTTGAGCAGATGATCAAACAGGCGGCGCGCGAGAACGTGCCGGTGTTCCTGCCGCCCGGTACCTACCGGGTCTCCAACCTCACCTTGCCCGACAATACGCGCATATCAGGCGTGCCCGGCGCCTCACGGATCGTCTATACCGGCGACGGCCACCTGTTTTCGGCCGAGAACGTGCGGCGGATCGAGCTTTCCAATCTCGTCATCGACGGCGGCGACCGCAGGCTTGGCGACTATGCCGGCGGGCTGTTGCAATTTACCGGCGTCGACGAGGTGCTGATCGACAATTGCGAGATCGGCGGCAGCCGCAAGCACGGCCTGCAGCTGGAGCGCTGTGGCGGGCGGATCGAGCGCAGCCGCATATCGGGGGCCGCCCAATCCGGGCTTTACGCGGTGGAATCGGCTAACCTTACGGTCACCGGCAACACGGTCTCGGATTGCGGCAATGGCGGCATCCTCGTGCACCGCTGGAAAAAGGCGGAGGACGGCACGGTTGTATCCGGCAACCGCATCTCCAACATCCGCGCCAATGACGGCGGCACCGGCGAAAACGGTAACGGCATCAATATCTTCCGTGCCGACGGGGTGATGGTTGTGAATAACCAGATCTCCGATTGCGCGTTTACGGCGATCCGCGCCAATTCGGCCTCGGACATCCAGATCAGCAGCAACCAGTGCCGGCGATCCGGCGAGACGGCGATCTATGTCGAATTCGCCTTCGAGGGCGCCGTCGTTTCCGCCAATATGATCGACGGGGCGGCAAACGGCATTTCGATCGCCAATTTCGACGAGGGCGGCAGGCTGGCAAGCGTCACCGGCAATGTCGTGCGCAACCTGACGCTGAAAGGTCCCTACCAGCACGAGGTCGGTTTCGGCATCGGCATCGCGGCAGAGGCCGACACGCTGATTTCAGGCAATGTGATCGAGGGAGCGCCGCGCTGGGGTCTGCAGATCGGCTGGGGTCCGTATCTGCGCAACGTCGTTGTGACAGGCAACGTGGTGCGTAAGGCGCCGGTGGGATGCGCGGTTTCGGTCGCCGATGGCGCCGGGACTGCCGTCATCACCGACAACGTCTTCCATGAGACCGCCGAAGGGGCGGTGCTCGGCTTCCAGTGGGAGAAGAAGGTCTCCGGCGAGATGGCGGGCGGCGGCTCGCCCTATCCACAGCTGACCGTCGAGAGAAACCGCGTCTCCTGAAGGCCATCAAAAGCTTTCATCATCCCATCAGCCACAAGGACTTTTCCCACGCCGATCCGGCATTTACGGTCTCTCGGACACATCGAGGGGATATGGACATGCTGACAATCTACGGGGTCTATCGGTCGCGCGCCTCACGCGTCTATTGGATGGCGGAAGAGCTTGGGGTCGAATTCCGCTCGGTGCCGGTGCTGCAGGCAAGGCGGCTGGCAGATCCGCTATCTGAGGATGCGCCGCTCAACACGCATTCGCCGGAATTCATTGCCGTCAACCCGATGGCGCAGATCCCCAGCATTCGGGACGGCGACCTCGTCATGCACGAGTCACTGGCGATCAATCTTTACCTCGCCCGTAAACATGGCGGACCGCTTTCCGGCCAAACCGTCGAGGAAGACGGATTGCTGACGATGTGGACGGTCTGGGCGGCTGCGGAGGTCGAGCCGCACACGGTGAAGATCGTACTCACCTATGATAACGGGCTCGAAAACAGCGAAGGCGGCCAACAGACGATCGCGGTTGCCTGCCGCTCGCTACGCAGGCCACTGGCGGTCCTCGAAGGCCACCTTGCCGGCCGGCAATGGGTCGTTGGTGACCGCTTTACCGTCGCCGATCTCAACATCGCCGAGGTGTTGCGCTACGCCCAGACCGAAGAGGCGCTGTTCGATGCGCATCCGAATATCAAAGCCTGGATCGAGCGCTGCCAGTCCCGCCCGGCTTACAAGGCGATGCAGGCGACCCGCGGTAGGGAGCCGATCGAGGTTTGAGGGCTACTTGAAGAGCGTGAGCGTGCCGGCCATTTCCTCACGGATCCAGGCCTTGAAATCCTTCACCTTCTTCGGCTCGCGCGGGCCTTCAGCGGTGACGAAGTAATGGCCGAAACCGGTCGGCGCGCGTATGCCGAAAGGGGCGGCGAGCCGGCCTTCGGCAATCGCAAAGGCGGCAAGGGTCTGCCAGGCGAGCATGACGCCCTGGCCCGCGATCGCCGCATCGAGGCAGAGCGAAGCGTCGTTGAAGACGTGACGGGTCGAAAGCGTGGCACCTGATAGTCCGACCTCGCGCATCCAGACCTCCCAGGTGAACATGGCATGGCCATCGATGATGGCAGGCAGTTGGAGGATATCGGCGGGCTCTTTCAATGTCGCGGCCATATCAGGGGAACAGACGGGAAAGACCTCCTGTGCCAACAGCAGTTCAGCCTTCACATCCGGCCATTTGCCGCTGCCGACGCGGATGCCGATATCGACGTCGCAAAGGGCCGGATTGACGAGATTGGTCGTCGCGTCCAGCCGCAGCTTGATGTCGGGATGACGCTCGGCGAAACGATCGAGCCGGTAGACCAGCCAGCGGGCGGCGAAAACCGGCGCCACCGAGATCGTCAGGATCGTATCGTCCTTGCGGCTCGCGATCGACACCGCTGCCGAAAGACGAGCAAAACCCTCGTCGAGCGCCAGGAGCACCGGCCGGCCGGCTTCGGTGGCGATCATGCCCCTGGCGGTGCGCTCGAAGATCACCTGACCAAGCTGGGCTTCGGCCTTGATGACCTGCTGGCTGACGGCGCCAACCGAGACGCCGAGTTCGTCGGCGGCGGCCTGGAGCGAGCCGAGACGACCGACGGCCTCCAGCGCGCGCAGGCCGTTGAGATGGACCATATTCAAGTTCTTCATATAGTTTTTCTATAGCGCCGCCGCATTAATCTCAATTGAAAATCTGCCTGTTGAGGCCGACATTGCAAGCATAGGCAATCCATTCAAACACAGTGCGTGAGGCGGATAAGATAGCTCAGCAGGCGGACGCCACTTTGCGATCATCCTTCTCCGCCACTGAAGAAAGCGAGGCCTGCCATGTCGTTGCTGAAGTTTTTCTTGAGACCTGCCCTTCCCGTGGAAAGCACAGAAATTATCCCCAGCTGGAAGGATGATCCGCTCCGGCATCCCGAGGTCGAGCGCATGTCGATGCGCGAAATCGCCGATCTGCCGCTCGGGATGCCGGCCGGCTTTCCCACAGAGGCCAAACCGCCGCTGGCGAAATGCGCGTGAAGATATGGTAGGTTCGCCCCAACCGAAAGGGCGGAGCAATGGCGGACGACGTCGATGCGATCTTCCAACGCCTAAAACGGCTGGCGGCGGAAGCCGGCCTGCCTGATGTCGAGGAGAGCACCTCCTACGGCAATCCGGCGCTGAAGGTCGGCGGCAAGAGTTTTGTCGCGGTGAAGAACGCCGAGACGATCGTGATCTCGATTTCGATCGACGACAAGGATCACCTACTGGAGATGGCGCCCGACGTCTATTTTCAAACCGATCATTATGTCGGCTGGCCGCATCTGCCGGTGCGCGCCGCCGTGATCGGCGACGAGGAATTGCGGTTGCGGCTGATCGGCGCCTGGCTGTTCCGGGCGCCGAAGAAGCTTGCCGCCGGATTTAAGGATCAGGCCCGGTAATAGGCCAGCGCCCGCTGGACGGCGGGGCGCTGCAGCATGCGGGCGTGGTGATCGCTCGCCCTTTCGAAGCGGGCGGGATCGACGCCGTCCGACGGCAGCCAGTCGGTCATGACGAAGAGATAGGGATCGGCGAGCGAATAGGTCTCACCCATCACCCATGGGCCTTCGAACATCGTCTGCTCGATCAGCGTGAAACAATCGGCCATATTCTCAGGCACCTTGGCCTTCATCGCCTCGATTGCCGCCGGCTCGTCGGCCCAGCGGGAGCCGCGCGGGCGATGGGCATGGTTCACATGCACGGTCGAGCAGATATAGCTGTTGAAGGACTGGAGCCTGGCAAATTCGAAAGGATCGTCAAGCGGCGCCAGCTTGGCGGCCGGCGCGCTCTGGGCGATATAGGCCAAGATCGCCGGCGTTTCCGTCAGCACGCCGTAATCGGTGACCAGTGCCGGCACCCGGCCCTTCGGGTTGATCTTCAAATAGTCCGGCGAACGCTGTTCGCCATCGCGGAGGCTGATCTTCTTGACCTCGAAGGCCAGGCCGGATTCTTCCAGGGCAATAAGGCTTGCGAGCGCGCAGGTTCCGGGCGCGTAGTACAATGTCAGCATGGTTCTCGACTCCCTTTCGGCAAGGGTTATAGCGTAGCGGTGGGCGGGCTGGAACTGGTGGGATTGGGTTTTGCTTCTCCATCGGGACAAGGGTGGGTGCGTGCGAGTGTGAGAGCATGATCGGTGTGCCGCGCCGCGCCCCTCATCCGGCTGCCGCCACCTTCTCCCCGCTTACGGGGAGAAGGGACATGCCGCACCGGCTTTCCCCGACCTCGACGCTGCGTTTGCCACGTCCCCTCGCCCCGTTTTTACGGGGAGAGGGTTAGGGTGAGGGGCAGATCTTGCACTTCAACTCGCCTTGTCAGCCAACGCAGCCGGATACGATAGATGCCCCTTCTCCCTCCGGAGAGAAAACACGCACATTCAGCCGCAGCCCGGCACGTCTTCCAGGCGGTGCCAGACCGGGATGCCGCGTTCCCGGGCGATGCGGACGTCGTTGTCCGCTCCCTTGGAATCGCCCGGCAGGCGCAGCACGCCTTCGCAGAGCTGCAGCAGCCGGCCGGCGACCGGGTGGAAGATCTCTTCGTAGAGCGCGTCGCCGACCGACCGGCCGCCGGCGGCATGCCAGATCGGCAGGGCTACCCATTCGCCGATCATCGGCACATGGCCGGCCTGAAACAGCGCGTGCGAGGGCGCTTCCAGCCGCTTCAGGTTGGCGGCCATCTTTTCCGGGTCGTCGCCGGTTCCGGACCGATAGGGCCCGGCAATCAAAATCAACATGATCCACTCCTTCGCTCCGCTTTATGCGTGAGCATTTTCCCGGCCTCATGCACGGGATTTCGTGAAAATGCACGATATTTCTTGAATGTCGAGTCACTTCGTGCAATATCGGGCTATTATGTTTAATTTCGTGCAGAGAGACGATGCTGACAACCCAACGCAAGGCCCTCATTCTCGACATCCTGCGCCGTGACGGCCAGGTGATCGCCAAACGCGTCGCCGAGGATTTCGCGCTTTCGGAGGACACGATCCGGCGTGACCTCCGGGAAATGGCGGCGGAGGGGCTGTTGAAGCGGGTGCATGGCGGGGCGATGCCGCTGGCGCCTGACCTGCCGGATTTTACCGCCCGGCGCAGCGTGTCGTCGCAGATCAAGGCACGGCTGGGGGCGGCGGCGGCGGCGATGGTGAAGCCCGGTCAGATGATCTTCCTCGACGGCGGCACGACGACGGCGGAGATCGCCAGGCACTTGCCGCGCGACATGCCGCTGACGGTTGCGACCCACAGCCCGACGATTGCCGCCGAACTCGAATACCACCCGACAGCCGAGGTGATCCTCGCCGGCGGACGGCTCTACAAACATTCGATGGTGGCGACGGGGGCAGCGGCGATGGCGGCGATCTCGCAGCTTCGCCCCGATCTCTTCTTCCTCGGGGTGACGGCGGCGCATCCGGTGCACGGGCTTTCCACCGGCGATTTCGAGGAAGCGGCGATCAAGCGGCACATCGCCCGCTGCTCTGCCGAAACGCATGTGCTGCTGACCGAGGAGAAGTTCGACCTCGTCTCGCCCTGCCCGGTGCTTGGCATTTCCGAGGTGGCGGGGCTGATCGTGCCCATGGAGATGACGGCCGAACAGCTGAAACCCTATCGCGATCTCAACGGCGCGATCGCCGCAGCATGATGGCGCTGCGGGAGGGCTGCGGTGCGGCAGCATGTGGCAGGAGGCTTGCGGCAAGGGCCGCGATGAAGGCCGCCAGCACGGCATAGGCCGGCGCCATGCTGCCGGTTCCAAGGGTGAGCACCGTCTGCAGATATGGCTGCGCCAGCGCGATGATGACGGAAAGTGCCGGCATGTCGAGCAGGGTCCCGGCGATCCGCGACAGTTCCGGCATGAAGGCTGCGCCAGAAAGCGCGCCGTAGACCGCCGTCAGGCGGAGTGTGAGGCGTAACGGCGCCGAGGCTGCAAGCGGCAGCCTGTCGCCATCCTCGAGGGCAAACATGAGATAGGCTGCGAAAGCCGCCAGAAACAGGAAGGCGACGGGCAGCGCCGCCAGGGTGGCGGGTTGCGCCAGCGCCGCCGCATCCGCCGCCAGGAAGAGCAGGATCGGCGTGGAAGCGACGAACCAGATGGCGACGATCGGCCCCCAGAACCAGATGAGCGAGAGAGCGTGAAGACGCAGCAGCGTTGCCATGAAGAGCACGCCGATCGCGGTCCAGATGCAGGCGGGTTTGAGCACGCCCGATATCAGCCGGAGGGCCGGCTCGCAGGCCCCGGCCATATCGCCGCAGCCGGACAGCTGGATCGTGAGCCAGGTGATATAATCGAGGCTCAACGCGGCGAACATGAAGATGCCGATCCCCATCAGCATCCACCAGAGATAGCGGCCTGCAAACATGCCCTGCCCTCACGGCTTCCAGGACTGTGCTCACGTCGCCGCGAAAGGGTGCATCCGCGATCGCAGGACGTACCCCCTTATATTAGGTAATTCTTATTTTTCTAATAACTTATGTACGAAAGCTCGACTCATCCGGCCAAGGCGGAAGTGACCCTGACATCACCGACATGGATGCCGTTCCAATTGCGCATCGGCGTTGCGGCATAGGCCATCAGGCCCGCATGCACCTCGTCTTCCGTCTCGAAGAAACGGGCGAGCGTCGCCGCCACCATGGCTTCCGCGGCGCGGGTCGTGCCATCCTCGCATTTGAGTGCGATGGCGATGCCCTTTTCCGGAATCGCGGCACAGAAGACGCCCTCGGCGCCGGTCTTGACGAAGATGCGGCCGGGGGCGATCTGCATCAGCGCCGTGCAGGCGCGGCCGGAGCCGGCGACATAGAAGGGCTCGGCCATGCAGGCCTCGATCAGTCGGCGGGATGCCTTGGCGCGCAGGGGTTCGAGGCCGGTGCCGGTCGCCATTTTGGCAAAACCGTGGGCAAGGCTGCGCAGCGGCACGGCATAGGTCGGGATCGAGCAGCCGTCGGTGCCGCAGCTGTCCGCGCCAAGCACAGCGCCGGTCAGGCTTTCTATCGCCGCGCGGATCTCGACCTGCAGCGGGTGCTGATAGCCGACATAGCCCTTCGGATCGAGGTCCTGATGGCAGCAAGCGCAGATGAAACCGGCATGTTTTCCCGAGCAATTGTTGTGCAGCGCAGTCGGCGCATCGAGCGTGCGAGCCTGCTGGATCAGGATCTTCTGGCTCATCGACCAGTGAGCGCCGCATTCCAGCGCTTGCGCATCGCGACCGGCACGCGACAGCATGGAATGGGCTAGCGCGACATGCTCGTCCTCGCCATTATGCGAGGCGCAGGCCAGCGCCAATTCCTTGTCACCGAAGCCATAGGCATCGGCAGCACCACTCTCGACCAGCGGCAGCGCCTGCATCGCCTTGCAGGACGAGCGCGGAAAGACCGCGGCCTCGATGTTGCCCAGCGAGAAGACAAGCTTGCCATCGCCATCGACCACAGCCACCGCGCCGCGATGGCGACTTTCGACGAGCAGGCCGCGGGAAACTTCGACGGTGACGGGATTGGTCATGAGCTTTTGTCCGGATGCTGGCGGGGTTGCGCAGTCCATAACGCGTCACGCGGGGAAAGCCAACGGGGTTGACGTTTTGCGGCTGCGCGGGTGCCTGCTGATAGTGCACCGGCTCTATCGGTGGCTGGACGTCACCGCATATTCCGTCATCCTCGGCCTTGAGCCGAGGACCCATGCCCGCTGCCGGTGGAAGGCCGGCGTAGATCCTCGGGTCAAGCCCGAGGATGACGGAGGGTGGGGTGAGCTTTGTGGCCAGTACAGCAACCTCAGATGGAATGGGAGCGGAAGTGCGCCCTCCCGCCGGCCGCGCTCCCCAACCTCCACCATGTGGACGCATCGAGACGCTATCGTGCAGCCCGATTCACATTCCAAGGAATTGTTTTGCAAGCGGGCATGCCTATGACCGAGTCCATATTGTTGGCATTTTTCACAATTGTCTCCCTGGGTCTTGCGTCTTGGCTGGCACGCCGGCCGGCAAAGGCGAGCGTTGGAATAATCCTTGGAACACTTCTGGGGCTAGCGCTGATCGTCAGCACGTCAGCTCTGGTCGGATTTTTGGGAAATGTGCTTCCCTTCGGGCAAATCGACTTCTGGCTCTCAAGTTTGGTCGCGAAATTCTGAGCTAGGCGCTCAGCCTCGCCGTGGGCTCGGACCGCGATCACATCGTCCAAACATTCATCACATAAATTGACCGAAGCAATCTAAAACTATCGTTTCTCTGATAAGTCCGATGCAGCTAAGAGTGGTGCATCAGGAACCGCCCCATGCCATCCACCTTTTCCTTGATCCTTCGCGACAACAGGATCCGAATTCCGACGGTGACCCTCGTCGCGCTCGCCTTCACCTATGCTTCGACCGCGCCCTACCAGTCGATCATCGGGATCAACGAACTCGGCTTGAGCAATGGCGCCTATTCGGCGCTGGTGTTCTTCTCGGCGATCGTCAACGTCACGACAAGCCTGACGCTCGGCATCTGGTCGGACAGGCTGAAAGAGCGCCGGCCGCTGGTGCTGGGGCTTTGCGTCGCCGGCATGCTCGGCTTCGGGTCGATCGCGATCTTTCATAGCCCCGTGGTCTTCATCTTCTCGACGCTGTTGCTGGTGCCGATGAGCAATTCCACCTATTCGCTGCTGTTTGCCAGCCTGCGCGCCAGGACCAACCAGATGGACCGCGGCCAGGGGGCGGCGATCACCGCAACGGTGCGGGCGCTCTTTTCCGGCTCATGGGCGCTGGCGCCGGGGTTGATCGGCCTCTATCTCGTCAGTTCGCCGTCGATGACGCCGGCCTATGGGATCGCGGCATTGGCAAGCTGCACCTGCTTCTGCCTGTATTTCTTCTTCGCGCCCGGAAACGGCACTGCCGGTCCGTCCCCCGATCAGCCCGGCTTCTTGGCATCGCTGAAGCGGATCTTCATGCCCTATGTGCTTTCACGCGTTATCGTCATGGCGATGCTGTTCGGGCTGCAGCGGCTGAACAGCATGCTCCTGCCGCTGATCATCACCCATGCGGCCGGCGGAAGCGTGGTCGATGTCGGCTTCATCGCCGGATTGACGGCCTTGCTCGAGATGCCGTTCATGATGATGTGGGGCTTTGCGCAGCGCCGCTTCCGGACCGTGCATGTGCTCGCCTTCGGCGCGCTGATCTATTGCGTCTATCTGCTGCTGCTTGGTTTTGCTTCCGCGCCCTGGCACATCTATGCACTGCTCCTCGTCAATGCCTGCGGGGCGGCAGCGATCCTCAGCGTGCCGATCACCTATCTGCAGGACCTGATCGCCGACCGACCGGGGCTCGGAACCTCGCTGATTTCGCTGAACACTTTCATCGGCACCGGCATTAGCGCCGGGCTCTTCGCCTTCGGCACCGCGATCAGCGATTATTCCGGCACCGCCTTCGTCGGCGCGGCCGCCGGTCTCGCATCGATCGGAGTGCTGCTCTATCTCGAAAGCAGCTGGCGGCAGGCGCGGCAACCGGCGTGAAGTGCGAGCCGCTTGCGAGCGATATCCGTCAACGCGGCGTGATGCGATAGGCGCAGCGGCGGGCGCCGGCGAGGATGTGTTCGCTGCGCTCGACCTTAGCACAAAGGACGGCGCGGAAGGTTTCGAGTTCGGAGCGGCAGAAGCCGGCACAGGCGGTGGCGGCGGCGCAGATCGGGCAATGGTTTTCGACCAGCATGAAGGCGCCGTCCGCCTCCTGCCAGTGATCGGCCATATAGCCCTCGCGGGTGCGGATGCCGGCAAGGCCTTCGACGCGCGCGGCAAGGTCATGCGCCTTGCCGAGTTCCTGCCGATAGCGCTGCAGCGTCTCGGCCTCACGGGCGGAGATGACGGTATCGAGGGCTGCGGGGCCGAGCTGTTCGACGAGCGTACCGAGGAGGTTTGCCGTCAGCTCGGCATGGCCGTCGGGAAATTGGCGGTTGCCGCTCGTTGTGAGGTGCCAGAGCTGGCGCGGCCGGCCACGGCCCGCGGCGGCAACAGTGACCGGTTCCACCAGCCCCTCCTCCGCCATCTTCGACAGTTGCTGGCGGGCAGCCTCGCCCGATATGCCTAGCGCATCGCCGATCGCTGCGGCGAGCTGCGGGCCGTCGGTTTTTATCAGAATCAGGATCCGGTTGGCTGGGGACTGGCGCATATTTTCCAAGTCAAGTCTTGTTTAATTCGAAACGGCGTGTAATTTTCCAATTTATAACTTGGAAAATAATCCTTCGCCAGCAAAAATCTCGGGGTCCTCCCATGTCGAATATCGACCAGACAGCAGCCATCCCCAGCGCCAACTCCATCTTCCGCCTCTTCCTGCCGGAGCTCCTGCCGGCAACATTGATGCTGGCCGGTGGCGTGACGCTTTATGCGGTGGAGAGTTACATCATGGCGACGATCGCGCCTTCGATCGTGCGCGATATCGGCGGCCTCGCGCTGTTTTCCTGGGTCACCAGCCTGTTTGTCGCCGCTGCCGTGCTCGGCTCGATCTTCGTCGCCATGCGGCCGCGCGGCATCGGACTTCGATCCGTCTACGTGATCGCGGCACTGGTCTTCGGCGTCGGCAGCCTGATTGCCGCAGCCGCACCGTCGATGCCGGTGGTGTTGATCGGACGCGCGGTGCAGGGTCTGGGAACTGGGGCGCTTGCCGCCCTCGGCTATGCCTTCATCCGCTTCGTCTATCCCGAGCCGCTATGGCCGAAGGCCTCGACGCTCTATGCCGCGATCTGGGGGGTGGCGACCGTCATCGGGCCGACGTTCGGCGGCTTCTTTTCATCCGGCCACGCCTGGCGCTACGCATTCATCGTGCTCGTGCCGCTCGGCCTGCTGATGGCCTTCCTGGCGCCGCGGCTGTTGCCAGAGGTCGAGGACGACCGCGAGCAGGTAAAGACGCCGATTGCCCAGATCGGGCTGCTGCTTGCCGCCGTCCTGATGGTCAGCACGGCCGGCGCGATCGAGACGACAGCCACGAAGGTCGCGCTGATCGCCTCTTCGGTCGTCGCGGTCGCCGGCATGATCTTCATCGAGGGCAGAAGCCCGAACCGCCTGCTGCCCTCTGGCGCCGTCAGCCTTTCCCAGCCGATTTCCCGGGTCTACCTGGCGATGCTCGCCATGACCGTCGTTCTCGTCAGCGACGTCTTCATTCCCTATTTCCTGCAGACCCTGCATGGGGTGGCTCCACTCGCATCGGGTTATCTGGTGGCGCTGGTTGCCCTCGGATGGACGTTTGCGGCCTTCCTCAGCGGCTCGCTGACCGGCAGGCGGGCGTACGCGGCAATCGTCATTGGCGCCCTCATCGAGGCGGCGGCGACCGCTTGCCTCGCCGTCTTCCTCGCCAAGGACAATCCCGAGGGGCATATGCTCCTCATCGTGCCGGCGGCGATCGGCATGTTCATGATGGGCTTCGGTATCGGTCTCGGCTGGGCGCATCTCGTCGCCATGGTTTTGAGGCTCGTCGCCGACAACGAGAAGGACAAGGCTTCTGCCGCGATCCCGACGATGAGTTCGCTCGGCGCGGCGTTCGGGGCTGCCTTTGCCGGCGTCATCGCCAATGGCGCCGGCCTCGTTCATCCCTGCGGCATATCAGGCGCGCTTTCGGCGGCGCACTGGCTCTATCTGCTGATGGCGCTGCCCGGTGTTCTCGCCGTCGGCGTGTCGCTGACACTACCGCGCCGCGCGTCCGATAGGACGCGCTAAGAGCGCCCTATCTCTTTGCTCTCGCGCAATTCCCGGCAAAAGCACTTCGCGCTTTGCCTGGCAAAACCGCTGCGCACTTTTGCTGGAATTGCTCTTTGTTCTCACGCAATTCCGGACACAAAACCGCTGCGCACTTTTGCTGGAATTGCTCTAGCCGACGCGCAGCATGACCTTGCCGATATGGTTGCCGTCTTCCAGCAGCCGGTGGGCTTCGACGACCTCTTCGAAGGCAAAGACCTTGTGGATGACGGGGGCGACGGTGCCGGCTTCGAGCAGCGGCCAGACCTCCGAGAGCAGATCGTCGCGGATGGCGCGTTTTTCTTCCGCCGTGCGCGGCCGCATGGTCGAGCCGGTAACCGTCAGGCGCTTGACCATGATCGGCGAGAGATTGACCTTTTCGGCGACAGCGCCGCCGAGGAAGGCGATTAGCGACAGGCAGCCGTCCCTGGCCAGCGAGGCGATGTTGCGCTCGAAATAGGCGGCGCCGATCATGTCGAGGATGATATCGACGCCCTGGCCGGTCTCGGCCTTGATCACCTCGGCGAAATCCTCGGTCCTGTAGTTGATCGCGCGTTTGGCGCCAAGCTTTTCGCAGGCCTCGCATTTCTCCTTCGAGCCCGCCGTCGCGTAGACCTCGGCGCCGAAGGCGCGAGCGAGTTGGATCGCCGTCGTGCCGATGCCGCTGGAACCGCCATGGATCAGCACCGTCTCGCCTTCCGTCAGCCCGGCCATCTGGAAGAGATTGGCCCAGACGGTGAAGAAGGTTTCAGGCAAAGCGGCCGCCTTCACCGCGTCATAACCCCTAGGGAAGGGCAGAATCTGGCCTGCCGGCAGCAGGCAATATTCGGCATAGGCGCCGCCATTGGCGAGCCCGCAGACCTTGTCGCCGACGCCATAGCCGCTGACGCCCGGGCCGACGGCGACAATTTCGCCCGACAATTCCAGGCCGAGGATCGGGCTCGCATCCTTGGGCGGGGGATAGCTGCCCTGGCGCTGGGCAATATCGGGGCGGTTGACGCCGATCGCCTCGGCCCGCACCAGGACCTCTCCGTCGCCGGGCACAGGAAGCGGCCGCCTGCCGATCCTCATCACCTCCGGCCCGCCGAACGACGGCAGATCGACGAAACGCATTTCCTGAGGCAATGGCATGACCCGGCTCCTCCCTAGAGCGGTTGAGAACCGCTCTACCTTTTTGCTTTGACGCAATCCCGGACGCAAAACCGCTTCGCACTTTTGCTGGGAATTGCTCTATTCGCTGGACACAGGAAATAAATCAGCCCCGCAGGCTTGGGAAGGCTTGATGTGGCAGAGGCGTCAATTCGCCTCGCCCAGCAGGTGGAAGACCAGGCCTTCCTCGCTGTCCTTGGCAGCCGACTTGATGATGGCAATTTCGGCGCTGACGCGGTTGATATCGTCGATGACGAGGCCCTCCGGCAGTTCGATGACGCCGATCGAGCAGCGCATCAGCGGGAACAAAGCTTCGGCGCCGGTGCGGTCGTGACCGAGGATGCGGCCGGCGGCGCGGTGCTCGTCGGAATAGAGATCCCGCACGTCGTCGTGGAAATCGCTGATCAGCCGGTCGAGGATCTCCGTCAGTTCCTCCTTGGTCCAGCCGACGATGCCGATGAAGAAATCGTCGCCGCCGACATGGCCGAGGAAATGGCGTTCGGCGAAGAAATAACGGCGCATCAGCGCGGCAAACAGCGAGATCGCGTGGTCGCCGAGATGGAAGCCATAGGCATCGTTGAACGGCTTGAAATTGTCGAAGTCGCAATAGCAGAAGTGGCGGAGCTCATCGCCGTCACGGCCGGACTGACGCATGAAATCGCGGATGGCGCGATTGCCCGGCAGGCCGGTCAGCGGGTTCTGGTCCTGCGCGGTCTTCAGCTGCTTCTCGTTGATGACCTTGATCAGCGATGCGGCGGAGACGACCCCGGCATAACGCATATTGTCGGTCAGGATCAGGCAGTTGCTGCCTTCCATATTGGCGAAGATCGCCATCAGATGCTCGGCGTCGCTGTCGAGGCCGACGATCGGCGCCATCTCGACGAAATGCGAGATGCTGCGCTCGTACATCTTGTTCTTCAGGAGATCGCGGCCGAAGGGCTGGTAGATATATTCCTTGAGGTGATGCTCGTGGATGATGCCGCGTGGCTCGTCATTGGCGTTGAGGACGGGAAAGAAAGCCTGGCGTGGATTGCGGCGGAAGAGTTCGAAGACGCTGTCGATGCCGTCATTCTCATAGACCGTCGGCAGCAGCTCGATCTGCTTGCGGATGAGGATTTCGTCGAGTGACTGGCTGCCCCGCTTGCTCTTGCCGAGCTCCTGCAGATGCGGGAAGGACGGCGCCAGCTCAGACATATGCGTCGTCGGACGGGAGATAAACCAGCCCTGAACGAGGTCGACGCCATATTCGCGGCAGGCGATGAATTCGGCCTCGGTCTCGATGCCTTCGGCGATGACGCGCGTGCCGAGCACATGGGCGATGTTGACGATGCTCTTCAAGAGATGGCGCTTGCGGGGGCTGCGGTCGATCTCGGCGACGAAATGGCGGTCGATCTTGAGATAATCGACGGCATAATCGCAGAGCAGCTTCATCTCGCCATGACCGACGCCGAAATCGTCGATCGCCAGCTTGAAACCGGCCTTGCGCAGCCTGGAAACGAGGCCGGAAAATTCCGGCACGCTGGTATTGTCGAACCGCTCGGAGAATTCGAAACAGACGGAGGACGGCGGAATATTAGCCTTGCGCAGATGCTGCAGCAGGCTCTCGACCAGGTGCTCGCCATGCGGGATCAGCCGGACATCGAGATTGAGGAACAGCGTCGAGGTGGAGAAATTCGATAGCGTCGCGAATTTGGCAAGCGCGCGGCTGGCGACCATCTGTTCGAGCTGCAGCAGCTGGCCGGCCTGGTGAGCCTCGTCGAGGATTTCGAGGGGCGTATCATAGCCGATGCGTTCCTGGCCGCGCATCAGGGATTCGTAGCCGAAAACCGTGCCGGTGCCGGCCTCGACGATCGGCTGGAAGGCATTCTCGACGACGAGTTTGGCAAGGGTGACGATCTGATCGCTGGCGTAGCGGCGCAGGACATCCGGCGCGACGGTGGCAGCCAAGGATATGCTGGTCTTCATTGTGGGCCGATCTCCACTGTGACTTGTTCTTTTTCGTCCGGAACATGCCGCAGAAGGATCAATGAACTCTTTCGCCAGTGTGAAAGTTTTATGAAACGCGCAAAGGCATCCTACGCGTTTCGCGTTTATTCAACTTTTCCAATGCAATCAAACACTTGCTCAGGCGGAGCGACGGCGCTCCGCCTCGTGATCGGCGAACATGTCGGCGACGCATCTGCCGCCGGATGGAGCGTCGTCGTCAAGAATATCGTCCCGGAACTCATTGAGCTTGCGGGTGGTATCCCAGAGGCGCAGCGCCTCGCGGACAACCTCACTGCTCGAGGCATAGCCGCCATTATCGACGGCGGCGCGGATGCCCGCTGCCTGTTGCGGAGAGATGGAAACGGTGACCATCGGCATGAACTTCCTCCCTTTGCTGATCAGGCAGAACCCTGCCTCTGGGGGACGCATGACCATTTTCAGCATTCTCGGCGATCTCGCCGGTGCCTTGGTGCATTCGCACTCAGACCGTTCGCTTACTCGAGACCGGTCTGTAACCCGTTAAGTCTAATCCCCTGTCCTAGTCTTGTCAAAAAAGAACGGGTCTTGTCAAAAAAGAACGGTCAGCGGCATCAGTTTCAACTGCGGATGCCGAGGCCGAAGGCAATCATCGTCGAGCCCTGGACGATGAGATCGGCGGCCAGGAACAGGCCGAGGATCCACAGACTGTTCACCGGCCAGCCGAGCGCGATGACGAAACCGGCAAGGGCGGTGATCACGCCGCTTGCGACGATCCAACGCCAGCCCTTGGTGGGCTTCATGCGCATGCCGACCCAGGTGCGGAAGACACCGGCGACGACGAGTGCGAGTGAGAGAAACAGCGTCAGCGCCGCCGAGGTCAGGATCGGATTGATGAAGGCGCAGATGCCGGCAAGCACATAGAGCAGGCCGCTCAGTATCCAGAACAGCACATGATCCCAGCCGCGCACCTGGAAGGCATGGACGAGATAGATCACGCCGCCGGCCAGCATCAGCATGCCGACGTAATAGACCGAGACGACGGTGGCGAGCATCAGATTGCCGAGCGCGATCAAACCGCAGACGAGCAGCAGCACGCCGAGACCGGCAAACCAGATCCATTTCGACTGCAGCGAAGATGTCGGCGTCCCCTCGAAGACATCGGCCATGGTGCACCTCCTGACAGGTTGAGAATATGTTGCAGCAATTCGGCAGGGAAAGATCTGCGTTCGAGCAAATCGAGAAAGATTTTTATTGATTGATCAGTCAATCAAAAATAACCTGCCGCTGATTTCATAGGAGTGGTTTGTTGCCGAAGGTCGGAATGGAGCCGGTGCGCCGCAAGGCGCTTGTCGATGCGGCGCTGCGGGTGATCGGCGATCACGGCTCGCTTGCCGTCACCATGTCCGACATCGCCCGGCAGGCCGGCGTGTCGCCAGCCCTGGCTCATCATTATTTCGGCAGCAAGGAGCAATTGCTGATCGAGACGATCCGCTCGCTTCTAAGACAATTGCGCAACGATACGGTGACGGCGCTTGCGGCCGCCAGTACGCCGCGCGCGCGGCTTTCGGCCGTCATCCGCGTCAGCTTCCACGCCGACCAGTTCGCGCCGGAGACGATCGCCGCCTGGCTTGCCTTTTACGCCGAAGCGCAGCGCTCGGAAGAGACGCGGCGCTTCCTGGTGATCTATGCGCGGCGGCTGCGCTCCAATCTGCTGGCCGACCTCAAGGCGCTGTTGCCAGCTGACGCCGCAGAACGCATCGCCGAAGGCGCTGCGGCGATGATCGACGGGCTCTATATCAGGCAAAGTCTGAAATCCGCGCCGATCGGCATTGAAGCTTCGATCGCGCTGACGGAAGATTATCTGAATGCGCTTTTGGCCACCGCCTCCCCCTCTCCCCGGAGCGAGAAGGGACGACCACATCGAACCACCCAAGGACAAATGACATGAAAGCCCAGCCGAAAGCCTCGCACTTCATCGACGGCGAATATGTCGAGGATACCGACGGCACCGTCATCGAGAGCCTCTATCCGGCGACCGGCGAGGTG
Source organism: Rhizobium leguminosarum (assembly GCF_002953715.1). GTDB lineage: Bacteria > Pseudomonadota > Alphaproteobacteria > Rhizobiales > Rhizobiaceae > Rhizobium > Rhizobium leguminosarum_V. The sequence continues at coordinate 888,722 of NZ_CP025012.1, read as the reverse complement.
ATCGCCCGGCTGCATGCCGCAACGCCCGCGATCGTCGAACGGGCGATCGCCGCGGCCAAACGCGCCCAGCCGGAATGGGCGGCGATGAGCCCGATGGCGCGCGGGCGCATCCTGAAACGGGCAGCCGACATCATGCGCGAGAGAAACCGGGCGCTCTCCGAACTCGAGACGCTCGATACCGGCAAGCCGATCCAGGAGACTGTTGTCGCTGACCCGACCTCGGGTGCGGATGCCTTCGAATTCTTCGGCGGCATTGCGCCGGCCGGTCTCAACGGTTCGCAGATCCCGCTCGGCCAGGATTTCGCCTATACCAAGCGGGTGCCGCTCGGCGTCTGCGTCGGCATCGGCGCCTGGAACTATCCGCAGCAGATCGCCTGCTGGAAAGCTGCCCCGGCGCTTGTCTGCGGCAATGCCATGGTGTTCAAACCGTCCGAGAACACGCCGCTCGGGGCGCTGAAGATCGCCGAGATCCTGCACGAGGCGGGACTGCCGAAGGGGCTCTTCAATGTGATCCAGGGCGACCGCGACACCGGGCCGCTGCTCGTCAACCATCCCGATGTCGCCAAGGTGTCGCTGACCGGCTCGGTGCCGACCGGGCGCAGGGTGGCGGCGGCTGCCGCCGGCAACCTCAAGCACGTGACGATGGAGCTCGGCGGCAAGTCGCCGCTGATTGTTTTCGACGATGCCGATCTCGATTCGGCGGTCGGGGGCGCGATGCTCGGCAATTTCTATTCGACCGGCCAAGTCTGCTCGAACGGCACGCGCGTCTTCGTGCAGAAGGCTATTAAGGCCGAATTCCTGAAGCGGCTGAAGGTCCGCACCGAGGCGATGCTGATCGGCGATCCGATGGACGAGGCGACGCAGGTGGGGCCGATGGTCTCCTGGGCGCAGCGCGAGAAAGTGATCTCCTACATCGAGAAGGGCAAGGCCGAGGGCGCAACACTCATTGCCGGCGGCGGCATTCCGAACAACGTCTCCGGCGAAGGTTATTATGTGCAGCCGACGGTGTTTGCAGATGTCACCGACGACATGAGCATCGCCCGCGAGGAGATCTTCGGGCCGGTCATGTCAGTGCTCGATTTCGACGCCGAGGACGAGGTGATTACGCGGGCCAATGCCAGCGAATTCGGCCTTTCCGGCGGCGTCTTTACCGCCGACCTCACCCGCGCCCACCGCGTCGTCGACCGGCTGGAGGCGGGCACGCTGTGGATCAACACCTATAATCTCTGCCCAGTGGAAATCCCCTTCGGCGGCTCGAAACAATCCGGCTTCGGCCGCGAGAATTCGCTGGCCGCGCTGGAGCATTATTCCGAGCTGAAGACGGTCTATGTCGGCATGGGGCCGGTGGTGGCGCCTTATTGAATTGAAACACATCTGCCCTTGCCTTTGCCCCTCACCCTAACGGGGTCGAGCCACTCGTCTCGACCCGTCCTCCGGACCCCCGCTCGCGGGGAGAGGGGACGTGCCAAACGCAGCGTCGAGGTTGGGGGAAGCTGGTGCGGCATGTCCCTTCGCCCCGTTTACGGGGAGAAGGTGCCGGCAGGCGGATGAGGGGCAGGTTCTGGGAAAAACAAGAAGCAGCCGGATGATGGCTGCTCGAGGGAAACAAGTAGATGCAAGCAGATTTCGTCATCATCGGCTCGGGCTCCGCCGGCTCCGCCCTCGCCTACCGTCTGTCGGAAGACGGCAAGAACAGTGTCATCGTCATCGAGGCGGGCGGCAGCGATTTTGGGCCGTTCATCCAGATGCCGGCAGCGCTTGCCTGGCCGATGAGCATGAAGAGATATAACTGGGGTTATCTGTCCGAGCCCGAGGCAAACCTCAACAACCGGCGCATCACCGCGCCGCGCGGCAAGGTGATCGGCGGCTCCTCCTCGATCAATGGCATGGTCTATGTGCGCGGCCATGCCGAGGACTTCAACCGCTGGGAGGAGCTCGGCGCCAGCGGCTGGGCCTATGCCGACGTGCTTCCCTATTTCAAGCGGATGGAACATTCGCATGGCGGCGAAGAGGGCTGGCGCGGCACCGATGGGCCGCTGCATGTCCAGCGCGGCGGCTTCACCAATCCGCTCTTCCGCGCCTTCGTCGACGCCGGCAAACAGGCGGGCTTCGAGACGACGGAGGATTATAACGGCAGCAAGCAGGAAGGCTTCGGTCTGATGGAGCAGACCATCTTCGGCGGCCGCCGCTGGTCTGCTGCCAATGCCTATCTGAAACCGGCGCTGAAGCGGGACAATGTCAGGATCGTCTACGGCTTTGCGCAGAAGATCGTGATCGAGGACGGACGTGCCACAGGCGTCGAGATCGACCGCAACGGCAGAACAGAGGTGGTGAAGGCGAACCGCGAGGTGATCGTCTCGGCCTCCTCCTTCAATTCGCCGAAGCTCTTGATGCTGTCGGGCATCGGTCCCGGCGCTCATCTGCAGGACATGGGCATTGCAGTGAAGGCCGACAGGCCGGGCGTCGGCGCCAATCTGCAGGACCATATGGAATTCTACTTTCAGCAGGTGAGCACCAAGCCGGTGTCGCTCTATTCCTGGCTGCCGTGGTTCTGGCAGGGGGTGGCCGGCGCACAATGGCTGCTCTCGCGCGGCGGGCTCGGCGCCTCCAACCAGTTCGAGGCCTGTGCCTTCCTGCGCTCCGCGCCGGGGCTGAAGCAACCCGACATCCAGTATCATTTCCTGCCGGTGGCAATCAGCTATGACGGCAAGGCGGCGGCGAAAAGCCACGGTTTCCAGGTTCATGTCGGCTACAACCTGTCGAAATCGCGCGGCAGCGTGAGCTTACGCTCCGCCGACCCCAAGGCCGATCCGGTGCTGCGCTTCAACTATATGAGCCATGCCGAGGATTGGGAGAAGTTCCGCCACTGCGTGCGCCTCACCCGCGAGATCTTCGGGCAGAGCGCCTTCAACGACTATCGCGGGCCGGAGATCCAGCCGGGCGAAGGCGTGCAAAGCGACGAAGAGATCGACGCCTTCCTGCGCGAGCATCTGGAAAGTGCCTATCACCCTTGCGGCACCTGCCGCATGGGCGCCAAGGACGACCCGATGGCCGTGGTCGATCCGCAAACGCGGGTGATCGGCGTCGATGGCCTGCGTGTCGCCGACAGCTCGATCTTCCCGCACGTCACCTACGGCAATCTGAACGGACCCTCGATCATGACCGGAGAGAAGGCGGCCGACCATATCCTCGGCAAACAGCCGCTGGCGCGCTCGAACCAGGTACCCTGGGTCAACCCGCGCGCGGCCGTCAGCGACAGATAGTCAGTGGTAATCTTCTTCGCGCTGGTGACGGACGGCGAGGACAATGACGCTCGTTTCGCTCATCACTTTGAAAAGAATGACATATCCGGCAGAACCGAATGGTACGACGAGCTCGCGCAGCAAAGGATCATCCGCAGAGGCGCGTCTGGCCATTAGCGGGAAATCCTGAAGTATCATCAGAGCTTTTTGGATGGCGTTGATGGCACGTTCCGCCAAATCCGGATCACGTTCGATCAGAAAATCGGCGAGCCGGTCCAGATCTTCATAGAAGGTCTGAGTATACTTTAGCCCGAAGGTCATTTCTGCTGTGCAGCTTTGCGGGCTTTCGCCTTTTCAAGCTTTTTGCGCATCAACTCCTGAATGTCGTCCGTTGTGTAAAACACACCGGTCCGCTCTGCGTCCGCCAAGCCAGCCAGACCCCGCGCGATGAACTCCGCTTGGGTCTTTCTATAATCGATCTGGCGGCGAAGAGAGTCCTCTATCAGCGACGACAAGCTCTCGCCTTCTTTGAGAACGCTTTCGGCGGCAGCGCGCAATTCAGGATCCACGCGAAGGGACGGGAGAGATGCCGTTTTCATGACGTTCCTCATGCGTTGCAATTGCAATGCAATATGATGGATCATCGTGTTATATTCAACTCCCCTCCACCTGGCGCAATTCATATGCGCCGCGGTTGAGAAAATCGGGAGCGATCACATCAGAGAAATCCGATCCAGCGTCCCGCCACAAGTGCGGCGATCCATGTCGCCGCCGACAGAGCCGCCGAAACTCTTATGGCAGGGCGAAGAATGCCGACGGTGGTTGCCGTTCGCCAACCCTGCCCGGTATGCACCACCAGCACGTTGAGTAATCCGAAGGCAATCAGCCCGAGCTTGGCGAGGAAGGCGGGATTGGCGGCATATTCGACCGCCCGGACGCTGAAGAGGCAGAAGCCGGTTAGAATAGCCGCGGCAAGGCCGACGCCGGCGGAGCGGGAGAGAAACGGGGCAACGACTTCAATAGGCAGCTTGCGGAAGAAGCCGGCGAGCCTGAGATCAAGCGGCAGGATAGCGCCGATGAGAAGGCCGATCGCCAGGATATGGGCCGCGTTGACGAACATGTAAAGTGTTCCGGAGCGCCGGAGCGCGACCGCAGGTGTCGTTGCCGACAGCCATTCGAGAATGTCGATCACAGCTCAGTTCGCCCAGAGGTCAGTTCGTCTTGATGCGGTCGGGATAGATATCGTAGCGCTTCTCGCCGATGGTGAGGCGCACCGCCTTCATCCGCTTCTCCTTTGGATCCTGCGAACGGTTTCCAAGGGCGACCACCTGGTCGCCGGGCTTGGCCACACCTTCGACGAAGCCGGAGCGTTCCGTCTGGCGCGGATTGCCGAGCTCGACCAGCCAGACGCCATCATTAGCGGTCGCGACATTGAGGGTCGGATGCGGCCCGCCCATGGAGATCTTCTCGATGGTGCCGGCAAGCTCGATCTGGTCCGCCTCGGCCCACGACCAGCCGTGATGGGCAATTGCGCCGGTGGCAAAAACCACGGAAAGCATGGCCGCAGCCGCTAGAGTATTTCCGTTTTTCTTCGAACCACGGAAATGCCCTATCTCTTTGTTTTCACGCAATTCCGGACGCAAAACCGCTATGCACTTTTGCTGGAATTGCTCTAGCCGCTGTGCTGAAATTATAGACATGATATCCTCCCCACTGCATACTTCCTCAAATCGGAGGCGATTTGAGGAAGTATGCAGCAATTCAAAGTGTTACAGCGTCCTTTGCGCGTCTAAAGACGCGCGGCGCTGTAGCCGTTTGGGCAGGCAGGTGGAGCACCAAGGCTGGAAGAAAAGGGATTTCACCAAATCTTGAAGAAAGATGCGGGCGTCAGTTCACCCTGATGCTCAGGCCAGCAGACGGGTGACTTCGGCGGTGTGCGTTGGCGCGACGGCATCGGCGATGGTCGTCGAGAACAGCACCTTGCGGGTGGCGTCCGCCACCTTGGCGAAGACGTGGCGGATCTGGCAGTTCTGTTCGCCGTCGCAATCGTCGCATCGGCGGTAGGCGGTGATCGAGAGGCACGGCAGCGGGGCGATCGGGCCGTCGATGATGCGCAGGATCTCGCCGAAGGTAATGGTGTGGGCGGGTTTCAACAGGAGGTAACCGCCCTGCTTGCCGCGGCGGCTGGCGACGACGCCGTGATGTTTCAGGTCGAGCAGGATCTGTTCGAGGAACTTCTTCGGGATCTTCTGCTGCGCCGCGATATCGGAAATCATCACCGGTTCGTCGGCATCGGCATCAGCCAAGACCGTGAGCGCCCGCAGCGCATATTTCGCCTTTTGCGTAATCATTTTTGACCATCGACACACACAGGCAGTGCGAATCTCCGCACTGCTACGGAAGTACTTTCACCTCTATGGCACAACCAGCATGAACGGAATTTGAACGCGCCGGAGAAAGCCTTGAGAGACAAGCGTTTTGGCCTTGTTTTTTGCTCTCGGCCAAGCTCTCTTAATCTATGCCAAAACCGCGCCTTCTGCACCATTTTCGGCATCACTTCAGATTTCGGATTGACAGGCTGCGTGTAACTCTACTATTTCTATAGACATTCGAGCTGCCGATGTGGATTTTTGTCCGCAGGCGGCTGCTTTTCTGCATCGCGGCAGCTTCGGAGAGATATTTGCTCTTCCGGCCGCAGCTTTCGAAATCCCTTTTTCTGTCCGATCCCTGCCTGAACTGCGATACTCCAGTCAACAAAGGACAGGATTCTCATGACTGCTATCAATACGATTGCGGAAGAAGGGCCGATTGCGGAAGCCGAGGCGCTGAACGACAGACTGGCGGGCCTTGATCTTGCCGGACGTCTGTCGCTGGTCTCCGGCCTTGGCGGCCGCGTGGTGTTCACGACGTCACTCGGCATCGAGGACCAGGTGATCACCGCCGAGATCGGCACGCACCGCCTGCCGATCGATATCGCCACGCTGCAGACCGGCCGGCTGTTTGCGGAAACACTGGCACTGATCGAAGAGACCGAAAGCCAGTACGACCTCCGCATTCATCGTTACGAACCCGAGAAGGCCGATATCGACGCCTATGCGGCGCAATACGGCCTCAACGGCTTCTACGAGAGCGTCGAAGCCCGCCATGCCTGTTGCGGCGTGCGCAAGCTGAAGCCGCTTGCCCGTGCCCTCGAAGGTGCTGCGATCTGGATCACCGGTCTGCGCCGCGGCCAATCGAACAATCGGGCCGAAACCCCCTTTGCCGAATACGACGCCGAACGCCACCTGCTGAAGGTCAATCCGCTCGCCGATTGGGACATCGAGGCGATCAAGGCTTTCGTTTCCGCAAATAGCGTGCCGGTCAACCCGCTGCACGCTCGCGGCTATCCCTCGATCGGCTGCGAGCCCTGCACCCGGGCGATCAAGCCCGGTGAGCCGGAACGCGCCGGCCGCTGGTGGTGGGAGCAGGACGAAACGCGCGAATGCGGCCTGCATGTCGCCGAAGAGGCCGCAGCGATCGCCGCACAGTAAATCACCCCACGGCTTTCCCAATCAGGGCGCGGCGACCGCCGCAGCCTTGGGAAAGTCAACATTCCCTGGGAAAGCCAACATTCCCGGGGAAGTCAACATCAAGGAATTGTTTTGCGGCGAGCCGTAAACGACCGATAGCCTGGAGTAAAACATGCCCGATAGCCGTCCGGATACGGAACTCAGCAATCCGCAGAGCGCCAAGGCGCCGCTCGACCCGCATCTGAAAGCGCTGGAAAACGAATCCATCCACATCTTCCGCGAGGTTGCGGCCGAATTCGAGCGTCCGGTCATGCTCTATTCGATCGGCAAGGACTCCTCGGTGCTGCTGCATCTGGCGCGCAAGGCCTTCTATCCCGGCCGCGTGCCCTTCCCGCTGCTGCATGTGAACACCGGCTGGAAGTTTTCCGAGATGATCGCCTTCCGCGACGAGACCGCGAAGAAGTATGATCTCGATCTGATCGAGCACATCAATCCGCGCGGCAAAGCCGAAAACATCACGCCGTTTACGCATGGATCGGCCGCCTTCACCGACATCATGAAGACCGAAGGCCTGCGTCAAGCGCTCGATGCCGGCCAGTTCGATGCCGCTTTCGGCGGTGCGCGGCGCGACGAGGAAGCCAGCCGCGCCAAGGAGCGCATCTATTCCTTCCGCACGCCCGACCATCGCTGGGATCCGCGCAACCAGCGGCCGGAACTCTGGAACATCTATAACGGCATGATCCGCAAGGGCGAGAGCGTGCGCGCCTTCCCGCTGTCGAACTGGACGGAGGTCGATATCTGGCGCTACATCCAGGCCGAAGACATTCCGTTGGTGCCGCTCTATTACGCCAAGAAGCGGCCCTTCGTGGAGCGTGACGGCATGATGACCCTGGCCGAGGATCCGCGCCTGGAACTGCTGCCCGGCGAAGTCCGCCAGGAAGGCATGATCCGCTTCCGCACCCTCGGCGACTTCCCGCTGACCGGCGCCATCCGCTCACAGGCCACCACCCTCGAAGAGGTGATTGCCGAACTCGAAATTGCAACGGTGTCCGAACGCCAGGGCCGCGCCATCGATCGCGACCAGTCCGGCTCCATGGAAAAGAAGAAGCGTGAAGGATATTTCTGAGATGACCGCAGCCCAAACCGCCGTCTCGGCCGCCACCGTCGTCAGCCTGCCCGCCGCCGAGCCGCTCAAGGCCCTGCGCGATACCAGGCCGCTGCGCCTCATCACCTGCGGCAGCGTCGATGACGGCAAGTCGACCTTGATCGGCCGCCTGCTCTGGGACACCAAGGCGGTCAAGGAAGACCAGGCCGCCACCCTGCAGCGCGATTCCACCGGCAAGCAGAACGATCTCGGACTGCCTGACTTCGCGCTGCTGCTCGACGGCCTGCAGGCCGAGCGCGAACAGGGCATCACCATCGATGTCGCCTATCGCTATTTCTCGACCGACAAGCGCTCCTTCATCGTCGCCGACACGCCCGGCCATGAGCAATATACCCGCAACATGGCGACCGGCGCCTCGACCGCCGATCTCGCCATCCTGCTGGTCGATGCGCGCTTCGGCATTCTCGAGCAGACGCGCCGTCACGCAACGATCGCCTCGCTGCTCGGGATCAAGCAATTCGTGCTTGCCGTCAACAAGATCGACCTGACGGGCTACGACCGCGCCGGCTTCGACAAGATCAGCCATGATTTCCGGGAATTTGCCCTGTCGCTCGGCGTCAAGCAGATCACCGCCATTCCGATGTCGGCGCTGAAGGGCGAAAACGTCGTCTATTCCGGCCAGGCCGCCATGCCCTGGTACAACGGCCCGTCGCTGGTGGAGACGCTCGAGCTTGCCACCGTGCGCTCGTCGCAGACGGTCGGCTTCCGCCTTTCGGTCCAGCGCGTCTCGCGTCCCGGCGAAAGCTTCCGCGGCTATCAGGGCACGGTTGCCGGCGGTTCGGTCAAGCCCGGCGACAGCGTCATGATCCTGCCGTCGGGCATGGTCGCCAATGTCTCCAAGATCGTCACCTTCGATCTCGTCCGCAACGCGGCCGTTGCCGGCGACGCGATCACGCTGGTGCTCGACCGCCAGGTCGATGTGGCGCGCGGCGATATGATCGTCTCAATCGACGCCCAACCGCAGGTCGGCCTTGCCTTCGACGCGCAGATCGTGGCGCTGCAGCCTGAGGGTATCGAGCCCGGCAAACGCTACTGGCTGAAGAGCGGCAGCCGCCGCCAGCGCGTGCAGGTGCAGCCGCTCAGCCAGCTGGAACTGAAGACCGGCACCTGGAACGCCGCCCAACGGCTCTACATGAATGCCATCGGCAAAGTCCGGCTCATCTTCGACGAAGCGGCGATCTTCGACCCCTATGAGCAGAACCGGCTGTCCGGCTCCTTCATCCTGATCGATCCGGAGACCAACAACACGGTCGCCGGCGGCATGGTGACCGGCAAGCGCACCGAACTCGGCGGCCTGCACAATGGCGAAGCCCGCGTCATCCTCTCGCTTCCGGCTGACCTTGCCGAGCAGATCATGGCGAGCGAACTCTTCGCCAGCCGCAGTCACGAGGCCGAGGTGCGGCGCATGACGGCCGCCGAAGCGGCCGACCTCTGGTCGAGCGCTGCAAGCGATATCTGACAAGGGATAAGCGATAAGGGATAAGGGATAAGGGGCCAGCAAGACTGGCCCCTCACCGCAGCCCAAGCCGCTGGCTGCAGGGCTATTCCCTGTCGAGCGGCAAAGAACCGATCAGAACCTGAGACTTTGCGATAGGGGCTTCGTGTCCGCTTCCTTCCCGCCGATAGTGTTGAAAAAGTCGAAAATCCGGGCTTAACCTCCGCTACGCGGCCCCACACCGCTTGAACGCAAAATTGGCTGGTCCCCCAGCGCAATTTTCCGTGTCGGCCTCTACGGCCGCTAAAAAAATCAGAGTTTGCAGAAAACGGGCTTTTTCCATTCACGATTCGCTGTTTACCGCTTGCCCGCGGGCCAATGTGGGGCCATTCTTAGATCGGATCCTGGCGGTGCGGTAAGACGAGAGGTCAGGCCCTGCAACGCTCAATCTCGACCTCGAAGCACTGCCTTTTCTCGACTGATCCCCGAGCGAGGAGGTTGTCCATGTCCACGCGCTATGTCGACCATCCACTACAACCGGGCGACCGGGTCCCGAACCTTGTGTTTGATGCGATCTCTCGCGAGGGGAAGATCGCACTTGATGATTTTCGCGGCCGCAGCCCATTGTTGATCGGTTTGTTTCGAGGCCTGCATTGTCCGTTCTGCCGGCGCCATGTCGCGGCCATGGCATATCTCAACCCGATGCTGCGTGAGAAAGGCGTCCAATCCCTGGCGGTGGTGAACACCCCGGTCGAACGCGCGCGGCTCTATTTCCGTTACCATCCGATACCCGATCTTCTTGCTGCTTCCGACCCGGTACGGGCTTCGCACCAAGCCTTCGGCTTACGCGAGGTCGGGATCGACACGGTCATGGCGATACGGATCGATCTTCCGGGCGAGTTGCCCGAGCCCATGGGCGTGATGGCAATGGACGAGTTTCTCAACGAGAAGGAAGGATATCAGATTACCGAAGCAGATCAGCAGATGATCACTGCCGACCACGGGCAGCTTGTTGGTCAGTTCCTAATCGACCGGGAGGGCATCGTACGCTGGAGCTTCACTGAGGTTCTGGAGGCTGGGCTCCAGACATTCAAGGCACCGAATTCCGAGGAATTGATGTCGGTAGCTTCCCAAGTCGTACATTAACAACGAAAAACTCGCTCGACGCCCCCCCGCCCGGGTGGTGCTCAGTGGATTGAAGCATCGTTCGAGATGCTCATCGATTCACTGTTTACCGCTTGCTCGCGAGCGACTGCACTCCGCCATTGGCTATAGATCACCAGTGGAATTTGAAATCCAGCTTGCCGCAAAGAACCGATCAGAACCTGAGACCGTGCAATGAGGGCGCCGCATCCGCTTCCGGCCTGACGCGGCCAGATGGCCTTTCCTCTAGACTTCGGCATTCCGCGATCTACATTTGAGCTTCTGTGAGCCTGAATTGTATCAGGTCTCAGCCCCTTCGCATCGCCCACCCTAACCATTTGCGGTTCGGGCCTGCGCTTCCCCCCCCCAATTCAACGCAATTTCACCGTACAAGCGGGAGGAGTTTCCATGACCAATGCCCAATGCGCCTGCGGCGCTCTGAGACTGATGCTCAGCGAGCCGCCACAAATGACTGCGCTGTGTCACTGTCTGGCTTGCCAGCGCAGAACGGGTGCGCCGTTCAGCGCAAATGCTTTCTACTCGATTGGCTGCGTCGAAATATCTGGAACGTCTACAGAATTCATTCGCACTGCCGAGAGCGGTCGCAAGGTCCGAATGCATTTTTGCCCAACATGCGGCTCGACCGTCTATTGGAAGGCCGACACTGCGCCGTCCTGGATCGGGGTGGCGGTCGGTTCCCTTGCCGACCCGGCCTTCGCGCCACCTGCCATGTCAGTCTTCGAACAATCGAAACATAAGTGGGTGCAGCTTGACGAAACGGTAGAGCACTTTCAAAGCCATCCAATCCGCCAAGTGGAATGAATCGACGCGGGCTTTCGGCCTGAAGCGGACTTTGGATCATCGGCAGCGGAAGCTCTTTCGTTGCCTGCTAGACGACCCTTTCGCGCAGACCATCGATCGCTGACAACACCGTTGCCTCCGGATCGAGCCGTCTCGGCAGATAGTCGCGCAAAACTCAGAGTGATCGTTCGAAAAGAAGCTCATTCTCCTTTTCGCCCACATGCTCCCAACCTGAACGCACTACTTGCCGACAGCGCTCTTCAGCGCATCGACGACGACGCGGACGGAGGGGACGTCCTTGATATCCGAATGGACAACCAGCCAGACCTCTCTTGTCAAAGGCCGTTCGGTCTCAATGCGCTGGAGACCAGCGGACTCCAGGACGGCGAAATCGGGCAGCATGACGACACCTGCGCCAAGGCTTGCAGTTGCGGCCTGAAACTCCAGAACGGACGACCTCACAGCGATCGGCCGGCCGGCGGCCAGTTCCATCAGCCGCAGTTGTTGCGGCGAGGCGTTCATGGTTTCGTCGTAACCGATGAAGGTCCAGTCCGACGGTGGAACCGTTTCGAGATAGGTCTTTGATGCGTAGAGATGGAAGCTTGTCTCACCGAGTTTTACGATGGCGTAATCCCCGTCCTCTGGACGCGACATTCGCACGGCGATATCCGCCTCTCGTCTGTTCAGGGACGCGAGGCGCTTTTCTCCGACGAGCGTGATCTGAACACCGGGATGGTCTCGCCTGACGGCCGCGATCGGCTTTGCCAGGAGCACACTTGAGAGAGCGGGAGGCGCGCTGATCCTCACATGGCCACGCAATTCCGTTGCGCTGCTGCGACCAAGCTGCTCGATTGCCGCAGTTTGCGCCGCGACAAGAGCTGCGTGCTTGGCAACCTGCTCTCCGTCCAAGGTCAACATGATGCGCCGTCCGCGGCGGTCTATGAGTTTACGCCCCAAACTGGCTTCAAGCGACGAAATGCGCCGACTGATCGTGGCGTGTTCGACGCCGAGCTGCTTTGCGGCACCGAGCAACGTTCCCGACTGCGCGAGCGCCAGGAAATGCCGAAGGTCGTCCCAGTCGATCTTTGTGAATTCTCTCCCAATCATTGTGAAGCAATAGGGAATTTTCACACATCATGCCATCGGTTAATTTGTGCCCATGTAGGAGCACGAGAGATGACTGACCAAATCATATGGCTGAACGCCCCTGGTGACATCACCAAGTTCCACGTCGAGCATCGCGGTTGTGAACCTCCCGGTGATGGCGAGATAACAATCCGTCATCAGGCGATCGGCACCAACTTTCTCGACGTCTATCACCGAAAGGGCGTCTACCCCATGCCTTCCTACCCCGCGGTGATCGGTGCCGAGGCGGCGGGCATCGTCGACGATGTCGGTCCTGGCGTCTCCATGTTCCAAAAAGGTGACCGCGTTGCCTATGCCGGGCCTCCGGTTGGCGCCTATCGCTCCACGAGGAATATTGCCGCTGAACGGGCGATCAAACTTCCGGATGCCGTTTCAGCAAGAACGGCAGCGAGTTCGCTGCTCAAGGGCATGACCGCCTACATGCTGTTGAAAAAGACCTATGATGTGCGCGCAGGCACTCAGGTTCTGATCCATGCGGCCGCGGGCGGGCTGGGGAGCATCCTCGTTCGTTGGGCCAGGTCGCTCGATGCCACCGTGATCGGGACGGTCGGCTCTTCCGAAAAGGCCGCACTCGCCGCATCTTATGGGGCCGATCACCTTATTGTCGGACGAAGCGCCGATATCATCGCGGACGTGAAACGGCTGACGAACGGACTTGGCGTCGACGTCGCCTATGACGGGATCGGCGGCGATACACTTCTCAAAACCATACGTTCTGTCCGCCCATTCGGCATGGCTGTCACCATCGGTCAGGCCGCCGGTGCTATTCCACCGGTGCCTGTCGAGGAACTTCGCCCGGGCAAGGCGCTCTGCCATCCGAGCATCATGGCCTGGTGCGCTGACGTCGGACAATATCGCGAGGCGGCTCTCGCCGCAGTCGGGGCGATGGAAACAGGGATCGTTTCGCAGATCGGTGCCGAATATCGCTTGGCCGATGTTGCCAAGGCGCATGAAGAGATGGAATCCGGACGCTCGGCGGGTAGTATCCTGCTGATCCCTTGATTGGCCAGAGTCCGTTCAAGACAGCGGGTAGCGGGCCGGCCTTCTCGTCATGAGTTTAATCATTGCGGCCTGGATGAAGGCGAGGCTTAGAGCTGAACCGCACCCGCTCAGGGCACGCATGTTGCAGCTCAGCCGACTTGGTCACCACACAACGCGAGGCAGACCTCGATTCACTGCCAAGCTACAGTTATTTCGGCTTACGAAGATCGAGAGATCCAGTCGGAATAGGAACCACACTGGCAAGTCGTTGGCCTACCACCGCACCGATTGTGGCAACCCCGGACGTATTCCTGGATGCCGGCTCGATCTGGCGAAGAAACAGTCCGCTATCATCTGCGAGAGATCCGATGGTAATCATCGGCTCATCGTCCACGAAAAGTATCAATCCAATGCCGGATCCAACCTTATCCTCCACCCTGCATGGCAGGGCTCGCAGTACGGTCTCCGCGTTTGTCGAAAACAGGGATTTAACAAGCCCGCCAAGTGCTTCGACCTTATTGACGAACGGCCGCACGACAAGAGTCACCGCTTCTTCAGATAGAGTGAGTTCGACGGAAAACTGAGCCGGCGCAGAACCGGTTGGCAGGCAAGCACTATAAAGCTGAAAAATCGCGGCGCGGGCGAAATTCAAGCGTGTATCATGGGATTCGGCTTCAACGATTGATTGGAGAAAACGTGAAGAGTTCACTGCCGGAATCCCTCTTTCGAATCGGGATAGCCCGATGATGAGTCAATATACGATACCGCTTCTGGGAGCGAGCCGTCCGCATTATTCATATTACCAACTGCTGACCTTCGAAAATCTCCAGTTTGTCCCCGATATCCTGGATATACCGCGAATATTTGGCGAAACTAGAGACCCAGTTTTAGATCGCAAGAAAATATGGAAGCATTTAGGTCAATATTCTGGCGTGTTGAGATCGCTATCGCTTGTTCGTTCGCGCGACCATCCCGGTTCGCGGGAGCGCTTCCGATCGTCGTGTCACGCGTGTTTTCGTCTTGAAATCGGTTTCCGCCTTCAAGCGATATGCCACATGTTGTTGGCAGCCATCAAATCGAACGGCAACACCCGGTGCCATAACCGATCCATCGCTCAAGACGACTAAAGCGCGTCGCGATCTTTCAGATTCGCTCCTCGCGCTTTAGCTCTTTGTTTTTACGCATGCCGTTGTCGCAAAACCGCGGCACAGTTTTGCGCGACATGCTTTAATGCTGAACGGCGGAATGGCTCCGGTGGCCCTGATTATTGAAGCTTGAGGGCGGCGTCGCGCAGAGCCTGCCAGGCAGGGCTTCCATCGTTATGGATGTCGAATTTGTCGTAGTCGTCCTGGGGATAGAGGCCCGAGTCCTGGGTGCTGGTGAGCCGCCAGACCACCCAGCCTCCGCAATCCGAGGTGGCGATCGTGTTCAGCCACGTTCCATAGGCGTTTGCCTGATCGGCATCGGACCGCGGAATTCCAAACTCCTCCAGGATCACCGGTTTTCCGATATTTCGTCCGATCGCGCAGTATTCGCGAATGCGGGCATCGAAATCGGAATGGCTCATTTTGACGTAGGATGGGTAGCCATGCCACGTGCCGAAATCGACGCTCGGAATGTTCATATCCGCCAGCTTCTGATCCATGTTCCCATGGCCCGTCGTTACCAGCTGTTTCGGTGCCAGGGATTTGACATAGGCTGACATTTCCGACACCCACTCATGAAGGAGCGGTTTGGGATGGATGTCAGGTTCGTTGGCCAGATCCCAGGCAAATATGGTGGGGTCATCGGAATAGCGCACACCGGTAATCGTGTTGACGCGCGACAGAACATGCCGAACCCATGCCTTGTAATCGCGTCGGGTTCGCGGATCAGCGGCAAAAAAAGTGTATTTGTCCGAACTCCCATACCAGGCGTTCATCTGCTGGGCACCGCCCGTGTAGGCCCAGAAATCGACGAATGCGAGGATCAGCTTGAGCTTGCGCTTCGCCGCTTCCGCGATGAGGTAATCGACCTTTTGCAGGCCGTCAGGTCCGTCGTTGGGAACCATCTTGTTGGTTATCGGATCCCAACTCATCATATAGATGCCCTTGGTCCCCAGATTGCTGGAATCGGCTGTGCTTTTTGAATTCCAGATCGTTGGCACCTGGCCGTCCAGCGACCCTATAACCGGTTGCAGGAAGGTGCGCACCACATTGGCACCCATTGCCGTGGCATCGTCCAACACGCGGGTGACTTCGCCTGACGAGCCAAATGTCAGATAATGGTTGTTTACGCCGGCCACGCGAAATGGCTTGCCGTCTAGCAGGAAGCCCCCCTCTTTCGTCGTGACGAAAGATTGCTGCGCAGATGACTGCGCGTCCGCAGATCCGACTTGAGCAGACCAAAAAAGCGCCAGCGCCACAGCGCCGATAGCGAAACTCCGGAAATGGTGAATACGTCTCATGCGAAGAAACTCCCTTTCAAGCCCGTGACGCAATTCCGATTTGGTCTGTCTCGTCGAGGGAATTGCCGTATGTCGAGGCACCGGCAGCCGCTGATGGCGCGATGGTGGACTGCGTCGCAGTGTGCCGTGTGGCCCAATACAATGCCGGGCACAGAAGCAGGCCTTCCAGCGAAACAGCAATGACCCAGAAGTTGGCTGTGCCGGCGATCCCGAATTGCGCACCACCGACGGCGGCCGCGATCTCCAGCACCGCACCGCCGGTCAGAACGAGCGTAGCAAAACCCAGGCGCCGTCGGACACGTTGAACCGCCAGATAATGATACTTCAACGCCATTCCGAAAGCGGCAACGCCCAGAAACTGGAGCCCATTTCCTGCAATCACGGCATAGGCGGGATTGAATATCCAGAGCATGAAGCGCGACAGGAAGAGGAACGCCAAGGCGGTCGCCGCGCAGACCAGCATCGACAAGCCGAGCGACAGGCGCAAGCGCGCAGGAAATAGCTCCGGCTCCCGCATAGCGATGGCAAACAACACCGAGGCGAGTGACGCAGGGACTAGAAGCGCGACGTTCAGCACCGTCCAGGCGGCATAGAAGGCGGCGTTGATCTCAGCGGACAGCATCACGGTGACGACGAAGGGCAGCAGCAGCGCCGGCGCCTGAACAGCCATGCTGAGCGTATGATGGCCGAAAACCTGTCCGAGCACCGGGCGGAAGGCGCGGATCTCCGGCCGGTGGAAAACGCGCCTGCCGACATAAACAAGAAGCCCGGCCACGACGACCAGCGAGACAAGCTGCCCGCTAAACCACGTGGCGAAGATCGCCAGTCCGCTGGTCGCCCGGCCAAGTGTCAGGCCGAGAGCGATCAGTAGAAGAAGCTTGCTGGCGGCGAAGACGACATTCCGGGCCAGTTGAAGGCCGCTGCGCAGAAGGCCAACCAGGGCTTGGTCGAGCACGAGGGTCACGGCCGTCAGAGCGCAACCAGCGACGAAGAAGAGATCGGTCGCGGAGGAACCGACGATGGAGCCAAGCTGCGTCGATGTACAGGCTGCGATAACAAGATAGATCAGCCCCACGACGATGGAGGCGCTGAACGAGGCCAGGAGGGCGCCCGTCAGAAAGGGGCCCGCTCTTTTCTGACGGCCTATCTCGCCCATCAGGAAGGGCCCGAGACCGACTTCACCGAGATTCGCGAGGAGATTCATCAACGATATGGCGGCCGCGGCGAGCCCAACAGCTTCGGCCGAGAAGGAGCGCGCCGCGAACCACCAGTAGACGAAGCCGAGAATGGCCGTCATCAACGTTCCAAGCCCCAGCATGCCTGCATTGAGGAGCAAAACCGCCTGATTCATCAGGAGGCTGCGGACCTTAGTCCTGGCGGCGCTGAGGGTCATCATGCCTATTCCACCGGTTCGAGAGCGCGAGCAGGAACGGAGGTGAACGGTCGCGTAAGGGCAGCGCGGGTCCGGCCGAGAGCGAAGCCGGCCGCAGTGGCCGCCAGGCCGGCGCCCAGCGCGACGGCGCGAAGAAGGCCGCTCGGCTGGCCAAGCAACACATCAGCGAATCCCCGCATAACCCCTTGGGGCAACGTCCTCGTCATATAGGTCTTTTCCGACGCCAGCGCCTCGCCGGAGCCTGTGATCAACGATAGGCTGGCCTTTGAAAGCCCTTCGGCCCAGCATCGATGCAGGAAATATTTCCACGTCGCGCGATCGGCGGGTATGGCGTGATCGCTGCCGCTCGATGGCTCGAAGACGAAACGGCCATGCGGCAAGGCCTTGGTTGCACGGATGCAGAGTTCGGTTTCCTCGCATCCGAGCGGCAAGGCCTTGGCCGTTCGGCCCAAGCCGGAATCGAAGCCGCCCGTGTGATCGAAGACGTCGCGGCGGATGCACATGGACGCGCCGATGAGGTTGCGCACCGGCCCCGGATGAAGGCCGCGATAGGTGCAGCCGAGGGTCCACAGGAATTCGTCGGGAAACCAGGACGGACGGTCTGTTTCCCACAACGGGCGGATAGCGGACACGGCGCCCAGCACCGAGGGATCCTCCAGTTGCCGCACCAAGGTCGCCAGCAAATCTTGATCCGACACGGCGTCGTCGTCGAGAAACAGGATGACCTCGCCGCGGCTGACAGAAATCCCGGTGTTGCGGGCACCGGAGAGGCCGGGCGGATGAATATTCTCGACGATCCTGACCGGGGTTTCGAAGTGCTTGGCGCGCAGACGCAGCGCGAGTGCCGGATTGTGATCGACGATGACGACGATCTCGTCCGCGGCCGGGACCTGGCGCGCTGCCGCCTCGATTGCTTTGTTGAGAATGTCCCAGCGCTTGTCGGAATAGCAGCAGATGACGATTGCCGTCGTGAGCTTGCCGGGCACGGGGTGCTGGAAATTATCCATTTTTCGTCTCCGGAGCGGACTGAAGGGTTAATCCGGTCGGTGCCGGGGACTGGAGCGTGTCGATGGTCATCCAGACCTTGCGGTAGATCATTCCCCTGTCGCCGTCCTTGTAGAGCCAGGCTTCCAGCCGTGCGGGGGGGCGCGTTTTTGTCGGTACGGAGAATTCGAAGGTTTGGCTGGAGGAAGGCGCCAGTTCGAAGGTCGGCATCTTTCCAATCAGCGTGCCGCCCAGAACAAGGTCAAGACTGTAAAGCGTCTTGGCGTCTTCCGAATTACGCACGCCGACCGTTACCACATTGTTCGTCCAGTTCCATTTGGGCACCATCCAAAGCTCGGTGAAATGAAACGGCTTGCGTTCAAGCGCGACCGGGCGCGCCACGAGGACGGAACTCGTCGCCAAGATCATGGAAGCTGCGAAGGCCCCAAAACGGCGGCCGGGCCAAGCCCACGGAATGGCTGGAACCGGCCTTGCGAGCTGCAAAACGACATTCAGCCACCGAACGGCGATAGTCGTCAGACCCAGCGCGTAGACCCAGCCTCGCGCATCGAGATGCCCGACGACATGCAGCAGAAGCCCCAAAAAAATGCAGGCCGCGAAGCTCAGGAACACCGAGAGCGTCCCCCTGGTGACCATATCGCCCTCTATGCGCAGGGTGTCCACCAGCATGCGGCCCGGGAGATACAGTATCAGCGGCGCGCAGAGCGCCAGACGGACCGCCTTCTCCCAGGTCGAAAAGGTTTCGGGCAGCCACGTTACGGCCAACGCGGCGGCAAGAACCCACAGCGGAATGACTCCCAGAAAGACACGGCGGGCCATCATCGGGGGCGAGCTCCTGCATCCGCCCATGCCGTCGCGCCGATGATCTGAGCGGCGCCCGGGTTCACTTTCATGAGCTTCTGCCGGATCACGTTCGGGTCGAAGGATTTCTGGACGAGATGAACGATCTTGCTGTCCAGCCGGCTCAGAGTGAGGCCGAGACGGCTATGGATCTGCGTCAGATAGGCCCCGCGCGCATCGCGCATCGTCGGCGACCGGTGCATCACATCGAGCAGAAAGACGGAATAGAGTGTCCATTCTCCGAACCGTGTCTGGTCTTTTGAGGCGCTGAGACCCTTGAGCAGCTCGACGTAGGGGTTTGAGCCGTATTTCGACGCGATGTAGTCATTCAGCGCGATGAGCCATTCGCGCTTGAAGCAGAAGAAATCGTTGATGAAATCGACGTAGCGAAAAGAGCGGGTCGGCTCGACGCCGAGGATCTTTGCGACATTGCGCAACCGTCGCTTCTCGAAACGGTAGTGCAGATCGGGAAGTCTGTGGCTGGAATAATAGAGAACCGGTTCGCGCCGGTCGATCAGATCGGTCGTCGCGATGGGCCGCAGCAGCAGTGTATCCGCACCGAGATTACAGAAATGCTCGGCCCGGCAGAATTCGAAGGCGCGCAGCTTGATGATCTGCTGCCGAAACCAGCCGGGAAGCTCCAGTTCGCTGGCCGAAAGCCAGTCGTTGTCGCCGGTGACGGCAGCGCCAGGCACGAGACCCTTAGCGTCGAGGAAGGCTCTTAAAGCAGTCGGGTTGTCGGTGACCATGGTCAGGTTTCCCTTGTCGGGGAAATGCCGCTGGTAGGAGCGAAGGGACGCTTCGAGTAAATATTCGATGTCCCGCGAATGGACGCACATGAAAGCGTCGATACGGCTATCGATCATCGCAAATCTCCGTCTGTTCGTCCCAAGGATTGCACCGGCTCTCCGGTCCGCTTGCCAGGGACGGCGGGCTGCCGTGTTTTCCCGAGCCGCCCGACGTCGAAAATGACCATGAAGCCGTTGTCGAAGGTGCGGTCGACATCGGGCTCGGAGTTGAACTTGAGCAGCGACGACGACTGGAGGGGGACCATGTGGTTTCGGTCCTGCGCGCCGCCGTCGAAATAGACGCCGACGCCGGGCAGGCCGGTGGTCATGCGCAGGTCGACCATGACGAAACCGACGCCCGAGTCGATCAGCAGCTTGCGTTCCATCGGGCCGAGATCGGCTGCGGTGATGGCCATGCCTGTATCCTGCCCACTCTCAAGCGTGGTCGAGACCTTTTGCCGGCCGTAGGTAGACAGGAGCAGGCGATTGATCCGGTCGGTTGCGAAATGCTGGTCGCCGCCCAGCCATTCCCTGGTCCACCTTGCGGCGCTGATCCCCATCGGTTCTATCGACGAGGAGTCGGCCGACACTTCATAGCCGGCCGGAACCAGGATACGTGGTCCCTCGGAGCTGATGACGCCAGCAACCAGCACCGTCGTTGCGGCGGCGGCAAGCGCCGTTGCGCGCAGCCAGCCACGCGACGTGCCGTGCCAGAACGCCGCGACGGCCACCGCGACGACAATTGCGACGCCGAGGAAGGATAGCGAGCCGATGCGGTTGCCGATCTCCCATCCACTGCGTGTCAGGCGGAAGATGATACTGAGGGGATAGGCCAGCGTCACCAAAACGAGGATCTGGAGAAGGCTTGACCGCCACAGGCGCCATCTGGTCGGCGGCCAGAGGATACTCGCATTCTGGTGCTGCCCATTGAAAACGAGCGAGCGGAGAAAGCCGGTGAGAAGTCCCAGGCAGATCAGCGCGACGCCCGCCATCGTCAGGTAACGTTGCCAAGCAGGCGCCAAGGCTCCCGTGTCCGACACGAAAAGCTTACGCGTCGAGGTCGAACTCGATACGAGTTGCGCTACCTCGTGTATGCCGCCTGCCAGTACGGGAAGGATGTAGCTGCCGGTGGGGTTCCCGACGATCTTTGACCAGGCGACCGGAGCAATCACGCCGATCGAGGCCAGCAGGATCGCCTGCCGCCTCTGCATAGCGGACGCGCCCTGTCTCAGGCATTCCATCACCGCCGTGCCGCACAAAAGGGCCGCGCAAAAATAGGAGGTGAGATGATGAGTAACCGCGAGCGCCACGATCAGGACTATGGTGGCGACGACCGTCGGCCAGCCTGCCGTGTCGCCTCGCTCCATGCGTCGGCTTTCCGAAGCCAACAGCACCGCCGCAAGCATGGGGATCGCCAGGCTTTCATAGGAATAGTGGACGTCGAACAGCAAAAACGTAGACGAGCCCATGTAGATCAGGCAGGCGATGGAGGCGATCCGTGCCGAGCCCGTGATCTTCTCGAAGAGCAGGAATAGCGTGAGCATCAGCATCATCCGTGCCGCCGCCAACACGATGAGGCCTGCCGCGAAAACGGAGAGTCCGGACAGGCTGACCAAGGCGGACGTTATGAGCTCTAGCCCGGGATAGAGGGGGCTGACCGGCAAAAGCGGATTGGGCAGGAACAGTCGCCCTGCCCCCAGAATGTCGTTCACCGTCGCCCAGTGCAGGAATTCGTCATGGTCTATGAAGGCGACGGGCGCGCGGATGACGCGTACCACGAAGAGGGCTGAGGTGACGATCACTATGAGCGCCAAGCGCTCCAGGCGGCTGGCTCCCGGATGGATGATTCGCGCTGCCGCGGGGAGAAAGATCGCGGCGATGGCGCAATAGAACGTGGGAACCGCCCAGCTCTCTCCCAGCCGACTGGCATTTGCAGCAAGAGCGGCCACAACAAGGGCCCAGCTGCACAGGAAGGCAAAGACCGGCGACATCCCCAGCGACGAAGGATCGGCAACGCCCCCGACCGCGCTGTCCTGCCTGCGCAGGCCGAGAAATGCGGCGAGCCACAGATCGACGCGTGGAATGGAAACCCTTCCTGGATAGCCATGACGATAAGCTCCGTCCTGGTAGGCCTTCTGCCCGCCTGGAGAAGCCCGCCCCTTAACAACGGTCATCGTGCTTCAAATCTCCAAGCAGTGCTGGACCGGTTCGCAGTTCAGGCTGCGGATGCGAAAGGACGCGTCTGTACACCATCAACAGCCGGTCCGTGCAATCGTCCCAGTCCGGCAACCTCGTCTCGATTGAGATCGGCCCCGCGTCCATAGCGGCCAGCATTTCACGCGCGGTGAAGTCTGGCGAAGCGTTGAGCGGAACGGATCGCACGAGGCCCTCCTCAGCCAGCTCCCGAAAGCCGGATGTGTCGGTGGTCAGTACGGGAGCCTTGACCGAAAGCGCCTCCATAACCGCCACGGGATGAGCTTCATAATCGCTGAGGAGCACGACAAGAGCGGCCGAAGACAAAAGATCGGCCATTGCGGACCGGTCGGTCGGCGGAATTGCCCCGATCTCGACACGGTTGCCGAGCCCGAGTTCGGCCACCTGCTGACGCAGCTTCGCCTCATAGGGCCCCTCTCCTAGGATCCGAAGGCGCATATCAGGGAATTTTGTTGCCAGCACACTAAATGCAGCAAGCGCCCGATGATGACCTTTATAGTGCTCCAGCCTGCCGAGCGAGACAATCAGCGGCCTGTCGGGAGCTGAAGCCGGTCGCCACCCTGACGTTTCCGGCAGGCGCGCGCCATTGGGGATAACGATAAACCGGTCTCTCGCGATTGCCATATTCTGGCTGAATAGATCCGCTTCGAATCGCGACACGCCAATGAGTTGCGCTGCCCTGGCAGCCAGAGGCGCAAGCATTCTATGTTGAAAGTGCCGGATCGAGGACCGAAATCGTGACGAATGGCCACCGCTGTGAAAGGTGACCACGAAAGGAAGCCCCTTGCGCGATGCGGCGGCCATTCCCAGCGGTGCCAGGAAGGTGTGGTAGCCTTGAACATGCATCAGGTCCCAATCACCTTCGGCGACCGCCCTGAAAACGCCGGGGGCGAAGCACCAATCCCGCCCACGGGGAAACGTCTTCAGCCTGACAATCTGCACACCGTCTCGGGTTTCCGCTGCCGGAAGAAGGCCGTCGGGATTGCCGGTCAATACCGTCACCGTATGCCCCTTGCGCACGAGCCGGATTGCGACCTCGCTTACATGGGTTTCCGTCCCTCCGGCAAAAGGCAGGTATCTCGCGCTGAGCATCAAAATGCGCATCATGCGGCCTCGCCAGTTAATCCAGACCTCAGGAAATGCCCTGCTCGAGGACTTGGACGCCCGTCGGCGTACTGACGCGTTCTCGGAAGATCGTCTTCAGCACGCGCCAGCCGTCCGGGAGGGCACGCAGATTGCTGACGCCGTAGATACGCTCCGATTCAAAGCTCGCGACTTCCATGATTTTGAGCTTGTTCTTCAGGGCTCGCAAATTGATCAGCGTCTCAATTTCGAAGCCGTCGCAATCGGCACGCAGCAAGGGAACATGCCGTCTCCAAAAGCCCATGTAGCCGTAGCACAGATCGCTAAAAGAGCTGCCATAGAGCATCCGGACCAGGAGGGTCAGGCCCAGATTGCCGAAACGGCGGATGACCGTCATGTCGCTGGTGCCGCCACCCTGCATAAAGCGCGAACCCTTGACGAAATCCGCACCTGCAACAAGAGCTGCGACGAACAGTATGATTTCGTAGGGATCCATCGACCCGTCAGCATCAAGCATCACGATCATATCACCAGTTGCGGCTTCGAAGCCCGTCCGCAATGCGATGCCTTTGCCCTTCTTAGGCTGAAGTACGATCTTGACATCATCGCGCATGCTTCGCGCTATATCCGGCGTTCCGTCTGTCGATCGCCCATCGACGATGATGATTTCATGCACCCAGGTCGGTATGCGGGGCAAGAGCAGCTTGATGTTTTCCGCTTCGTTCAAGGTTGGAATGACGAGTGAGGTCCTTGGCAAATTGAACATCGGACCTTGAACCGGCATCGAGGAATGCGAGGGAACCGGCATCGAGGAATGCGAGGATTCTAAAGCTTCGATTGCAGACATAAGCTCTCCTTGGCGTTTGGACCGCGTGACAAATCGCAAATCGACGATGCCCCTGAGCTGTTCGGCCGAGAGGAGGATTAGACTCTCCTGGAAGAGTATGTGGCTAAGTCTCAATGCACTTTGATCAGATCGCCAGGCTGTAAGACCGTTTCTTCGGTCGCAGGTTCGACGATGACACCATTCGGTCCAGGCCGAACGATTTCAAATTCAACACCGGCGCTATCATTCGATGATACCATCGACCGGAAGATTTCAAGATCGCTCTCGGTCGTCTTCAACGCAGTGGATAGGCCTTTTTCGGCATCAGCTGCCGACTTTTCGATCTCGATCTTGCGTTCGATACGATCGCGCTCAACGTCCTGTTTTGCTGCCGCCAGCCGTTGCTTTGCGCTCTCGACATCGATGACGGCTTGCTGCTTTCGATCTTCCGACTCGGTCAGTTCGCTTTGTGCCCGGGTCAACTCAATGCTGGTGACAAGTTTGTTTTTGGCCAACTTCTCGATACTTGCCAGCCGATCCTGACGGACCCGTATAGTAGCATCATAATTGCCGACGCGTGCCTGACGCAGATCGAGATCGGCCTGAGCATTGACAACAGATTGTGCGTAAGCACTGCTCTGCGCATCCTTGCTCGTCGTTACCAATTGGCGCTGCCATGTCTCATCATCCAGCAACCGTTGGGCATCGGGATCGGGACCAAGAATAGGTGTGCCAATGCTGGCAATTTGCACGGAATCGCGCTTCGCCCTGAGCACCTCGGTTCGCGACGCAAGCCGCTTCAGATCTGCCAACTCAGCCTTCAACCGCTCGATCTGGCGTGTAATTTCCACACTCTGCCATGGCTCAATACTCTTCGCCGCCATGCCACCCGCTTGCGCAACGGCATGCAGAACAGTCATGCCGTCAACATATCGAAACGAGCCAGGATTACGAACCGGGCCGGTAATATAAACAGGCTGGTGCTCAATCTTGACGATAGTCACGAACCCCTTTCTGCCGACCAAACTTTCGTACGAAGGAAGAATTATCGCCTCCACATCCGCCGGAGGAAGCCCTCGAACCGGGAAGCGCCCCAAAAGCGGAAGCGAAATCGTTCCATCCGCTTCAACGACGTATTCGCCCGTGAGCTCGGGCCGCTGGTAAAAGTTCCAGGGAACCGTGCCCCGTGAGCCAGTCCAGCGATCTTCGACGGAGGCCAAACTTTCGTAAAATGCGAGATTCAATTTATCGCCTGAGCGAAGAACGTCACGCAACAATTGAGGCTGCCGGACCGAAGTCTCACCAGATGTCACAACCGAGACCGCTTCCTTGGGCGCAGGTAACTCCTCCGCTGCTGACGCCACTGGAACAATCGCTGCAAATACCATGCAGAGTATTGTTTGATTTAGGCGAGAACCGCTTCTCAACCTATAGTCATGTATAACTGGCGATATTATCTGCGAAAGCTTCATGTTTTCGGATTTCCGCCTTGAAAGCGCTGATCGCCCTCGGATCTGTTTAAGGTTAACATAATATTAACCACATTCAATAGTACTTAACAATGATTAATACATCTGACAGGCAGGCTAAGAGTCTGAATTGAAAAGAATTCAATAAATATAACATCTTGCGGCGACTGGGCAGCACTTCGAAAACCTTGACCTCATCGGTTTATTTGACGATCTGCAGGGTGAACTTTGCGATCTTTGCAATGCAGCTCTGAGCCAAGGCCAACGTTTGAGAAATGGCTTCAAGAACGACACTTGCGCCGTCGCGATCCTGAATATCGGCGGTGTCCCGGGGATGGCTTTCGGCGCTTCCGACCATCCGGGCGCGAGTTTCGGCGTTCTGATCCGGGATGGCGAACCGACTTGTATGCGCGCCTGGCTGGCAGCCATTTATCCGAAAAATGGCATTATGTTATGTATTTCAGATATCTACAGCCATAGAACCCGTTGCGATAGGGTGCTCGCCATCGAGGTGAGCTCTCGGCACAGGCCGACCGCTCTCCCGCAAAATGACGCCTGGCACCGCAGTCGGCGTCAATGACAGGGAAAGGTTTAAAGCTCTATGTCTGCAGATGAAAAGCCACTGATCGCGATTGCCGGTGCAACGAGCAAACAGGGGCGCAGCGTCGCCGCGGCCCTTCTTGAGAGCCAACGTTTCCGGGTGCGAGCTTTCACCCGGAAAAAGGATTCGCCTGAAGCTTTGCATCTGGAGAAACGCGGCGCTGAAATCGTAACCGTCCCTCTCGAACTTGGCCTTCAGAAAGACCTCGTTGCTGCCTTCAAAGGCGCCGATGGCGCATTTCTGCTGACGCCGCCGATCGCCCCGCCGGAGACAATCGAGGCTCCTCTCGGGCGGCAACTGGCGGATGCCGCCGTGGAGGCCGGCGTCGGGCATATTGTTTTCAGCACGCTCGAGAATGTCGACAAGATCACCGGCGGGACGAAGTATGCGCCGCATTTTACCGACAAGGCGCGCGTTGCCGACCATATTCGCGGCCTGCCTATTTCTCATTCCTTCGTCATGCTGGCGTTCTTCTACACCAATCTTCTCGAATATTATGTGCCGCGCATGGAGGGCGATACGCTCCTCTTGCCGGTCTATCTTCCTGAAGATTTCCGAGCACCGTTTGTCGATCCGCTGACGGCGACCGGGCCGGTCGTGCTCGAAATTTTCTCAAATCCCGAGCGTTACAACGGCAAAACGCTGCCGATCGTTGGCGACATCATTTCTCCGCGCGAAATGGTCGAAACCTTTCAGCGCGTGACCGGGCGCAAGGCCGCTTATCGAAACGCTTTCACCCGGGATGGCCTGCTGCACTATTTTCCAGAGTTTGCCGCCAACGAACTTCTCGTTCGAGAGATTCTGGGGATGGTCGAATATGCTGTCGACTATGGCTATTTCGGCAAGGAGCACGATCTTGAATGGAGCCGTCGCCTGAACCCCGACACGCTCAACTGGGAGCAATATCTGCGAACGACGGGGTGGCGTGGCGATAAGCGGTCCTTCGGACTCTAAATTATGACGGCCGGATTCCCGGTAATTTGGAAATCTCGGCGACAAGAAAGTCGACGAGAAGCCGAACGCGGGCAATACCGGCACGCTCTGGAACGATCAGCAAGCTCACCGGAACCGGTAAAGGACGATAGTCGCCAAGCACGACATCGAGCTGGCCGTCATCCAGAAGATCGTGGACCAACCAGAGATGTGCAGGTCCAATGCCGCGCCCGGCGGCAAAGGCTTCGCGCGCCGCGAGCCCGTGGTCGACGCGCAATTTCCCACTGACCGGGATCATCAGGCTTGTGCCATCGGGAGAGGAAAGAACGAGCTGATCGCTGCCGGCCACATTGGACATCACGATGGTTTCGCAGCGTGACAGATCGGCTGGGTGTTGCGGCCGTCCATGGACGGACAAATAGGCCGGCGCGCCCACCAGCAGCCGATGGCTCTCTCCGAGCGCATGAAGTTTCATCGCGCTGTCAGCGAGAGGCCCAAGACGGAGTGCGACGTCGACGCCTTCGCGAACCAGGTCGATCCGCTCGTCCGTCAGGTTGAGGTCGACCCGGATGTCCGGATGCCTGTCCTGGAAATCAAAGATCAGGCGCGTGATGTGCATCACGCCGAGCGCTGCCGTACAAGAAAGCCGAACAGCGCCGGCCGGGGCCTGACGGGCATCTCTCGCTTCTTCGGCAGCCTGTTCGACCAGGCGTAATATCTGAAGGCAGTTGGTATAATAGCGGCTACCTTCGTGCGTGAGGGTGACGCGACGCGTGGTTCGGCTGAGAAGCGGTACGCCGACAGCCTCCTCAAGTTCATTGAGGTGCCGCGTCACGGTGGACTGACCGACACCCAGCTCTCTGGCGACCATCGACAGGTTGCCGCGTTCGGCGACGCGGACAAAGGTGCGCATTCTGTCGAGAGACAGTCCGGTGTTATCCATTTTTCAGCACAGTGATTGTCATTCATTCCATATAGGGAATAATCTGGGCTGTGCCTAGTCAAGCAGATCGGCCGGATCGATCCGGCCGATCGCTGTTCATCCGAATTTGACGAGGTTGAGGACAGGCAACGGTCCGCCGGGGAATTGCGCGAGCTTGCCGCCAATCGAAATTGGCCCGAGATCGATGCCGGCAAAGCCCAGTTTGGAGATCAGCGCTCCCACTTCGGCCTTCGATTGGGCATCGTCGCCGGAATAGAAGAGCACGCGGCTGCCGCCCTCGGCGCCGGGATCGGCTGAAACCAGATGCGCCAGAAGATGGTTGAATGCCTTGACGACGCGAGCGCCGGGCACCAGGCTCGCGAAGACCTCCGTCGACAGGCGGCCATTCAGCTCGGCCGGCTTGAACAGTGGTCCTTCGATCGGATTGTTGGCGTCGATCACGATGCGACCCGCCCAGTCGGGAAGACCCGCCAATGCCTTGGGAAGATTCGACCAAGGGACGGCGACAAGGACGAGGTCGGCTTTCGCCGCCTGTTCGATCGTCCCCGCCGTAATGTGCGGCGACAGCTCCTCGGTCAACTCCTGCAATGTGTCAGGGCCGCGACTGTTTGAGATCGTGGCAGCGATGCCGTTGCGGGCAAGGGCCCGGGCGAAGGCGGAGCCGATCTTGCCGGCGCCAATGATACCGATGGTCATTGCGATAACTCCATTGTTTGGTTTCGATGGAGCGAATATCGCCTCGTTATTCCCCTGTGATTAGACGGAATTGCCTGTTATCAATTTCAAGCATTCATTGAAAGTCATGATATGGAAACGCTTGCAAACCTGGAATCCTTCGTGCGCAGCGCCGAGCTTGGGAGCTTCTCCTCGGCGGCACGGCGGCTCGGCCTGACGCCGGCGGCGGTCAGCCGCAATGTCGCAGCCCTTGAAGGCAACCTGAAGCTCCGGCTGTTTCAACGAAGCACCCGAAGTCTGACGCTCACGGAAGCAGGCGAGCGCTTTCTGCTTTCAATCCGTGACCATCTGGACAGCCTTCAGGGAGCGATCTCCGAGGCATCGAACGAAGAGTCCGAACCATCCGGCGTGCTGAAACTCAGCATGAGCCCGACACTCGGCATCGGCTACATCCTTCCGCTATTGCCGGAGTTCATGCGGCGATATCCGATGATCCGGCCGGAATGGATGTTCGAGAACAGACAGGTCGATCTGATCGCCGAAGGGTATGATGCGGCGATCGGCGGAGGGTTCGAATTGACGCCTGGCATCATCGCCAGGCCATTGGCGCCCGCTCATATTATCCCCGTGGCATCACCGGGATATATGGGCGATCGGGTTCCGCCTCATGATCCGTCCGGCTTGCGCGAACTCGACGGTATCGTCATGCGCTCGATGCGAACGGGTCGAATTCACCAGCGGCAGATGCGCAATCTTGCTGGAGATGAGCAGCCTGCGGCCTTGAAAGAGACGATCGTCGTCAACGATCCCGCGGCAATGCGATCCGCCGCGCTGCTCGGCCTTGGTGTCGCGATGATCGCCAAGGCGGATGCTCTTGGTTATCTGGAGAGCGGCGAGCTGATCCGATTGATCCCGGCATGGTATGCCGATGCAGGCCCGATTTCGATCTATTATGCAAACCGTACCCTGCTGCCCTCCAAGACAAGGGTGTTCATCGACTTCCTGACGGAGGTGTTTCAACGTGAGCGGTGGCCGGAACGATTTGCAGGAACACTGGGCTGATATCGGCAGACACAAAGCTGGCAGATCGTACCAGATTGCCGCGTCAAGACGCGCTAGCGCGTCGAGCCGCGCGGGATGATGGAGAAGCCGCAATCGATCTTGTCTTCGCCGGGCGGTTCGTCGCGGACGGCGCGCAGCAACATGTCGGCGACGCGGTAGCCGATATCGTAGCGCGGTATGTGCACCGTCGTCAGCGATGGCTCGGTGAAGGCCGAAAATTCCAGATCGTTGAAGCCGCAGATGCCGACATCCTCCGGCACGCGGATGCCGCGCACGGCGCTTTCGATGAGCACGCCGAGCGCCAGATCGTCGCTTTGGGCAAAGACGGCATCAATATCCGGCACGCGCTGCAACAGGCGGGCAAACAATTCCCTGCCGAGGCCGGTGCTGCTTCCCTCATCTCCGCCAATGGCGAGATCGGGATCGAAACGGCCAGCTTCCCGCATCGCGGCCTCATAGCCTTCCTTCCGGCGACGCGAGCGAATATCCGTGCCGCGGCCGATGAAGCCGATCCTCTGATAGCCCCTCGACAGCAGGAAGCGGGTGGGTTCGGCGCCTGCCGCATGATGATCAAGGCCGACGACCATCCTTTCCGGCTCCTGGCTGAGATCGGTGATATGGGCGATCGGACAGGCGGCATTCTCGATCAACGGCAGAAGATCATGATAGGATTCGGCACCGGCAATGATGACGCCGGCCGGCTTCTGCATCAGGAAGGATTTCAGTTGGCCGGCCTCGCCGTCGGCATGGTGGAGCGTGTTCGAATACTGCACGCCGAATTCGGTGGCGCGCAAGCGATCCTCAATGCCGATCATCAGGCCGGCGAAGCCGTGCTGGTGCAAAGCGGGCGTGATGACGCCGACGCTGCCGTTGTGGCGGCCAGCCAACGCCCGGGCGGCGAGATTGGGGATATAACCCATCTCGTCTACCGTGCGCAGAATGGTCTGGCGCAGATCTTCCGAGACGATTTCAGGATTGCGAAGCGCGCGCGAAATGGTGATGGGGCTGACCCCCACCCTCTTTGCCACATCGCTCAACTTCACATGCGCACCGCGCCTGGCCTTCCGCCCCCGCTCCACTGCCGTCCTCACCGCCCCGTTATATCTCGCCCGCGAGACTCGCTTGCCCTCGAATCGCGGTCTTTACTTTCTGAAGAAGAAATAATTTAGAGTCTACTAACATTTTATATTCGCAACAGGATCCGGGAATACAATTTCCAGAAAGAGCAGCAGGATCGTCTGTCGGCAAATTACGGGCGCCTGCGGCGATCGGATCACCGCCTTCGGGAATAAGTCCATTTATTTTCGAATGAAAACATCGCAGCGGACGCCAAGCGAGGCAAAACCGGGCCGGAAGTTCTGCAGCGGGGCAGCCGGCCGGAGCGCATGGGCAGCGAAGATTAAATTCCCGTCATAACTTACAAATCGGCAATATAAACATGATCAAACTTTAATTTGTAAATCCGCTCGATGGGATCATATGAATCCCGAGCGCCAATTCTTCTCTCCCCCCGGTCGCCGCCCCTCGACGGCTGCGCGTTTCCCAGAGGAATTGCCGCCAAAAGCCATCCGACGCCAGGTCCCAGGACATGGAACCACGACGCCATCCAAAGCCAACGCTCTCGCAAGGGACCACCGCCCAAGGGATCACCACCATGTCACACATCTTACGCAAACATCGCACCGCAGCGCTTGTCGGGGCCGCCATCATCGCCGGCGCGGCATGCCTGCCCTTTACGATCAATTCGTCCAGCGCCTTTGCCGCGCCATCCGATGCCGGCGGCGTTCTCGCGCCGAGCGGCTCCTTCGCGTCCATCGTCGATGCCGACAAGCCTGCCGTCGTCACCATCACCACGACGATGAAGGCGACCGATGTCAGCGCCGACCAGCAGGAGTCGCCGATGGACGAGCAGTTCCGCCAATTCTTCGAGGACCAGGGCATTCCGCTGCCGCGCCAGGCGCCGAAAAACCGGCCTTCGCAGCAGGCAATGGCGCTCGGCTCCGGCTTCATCATCAGCCCCGACGGGGTGATCGTCACCAACAACCATGTCATCGACAATGCCGTCGACATCAAGGTGACGCTGGATGACGGCACGGAGCTGCCGGCCAAGCTGATCGGCACCGACCCGAAATCCGATGTCGCCGTGGTGAAGATAGAGGCGGGCAAGCCGCTGCAGACCATTGCCTGGGGCGATTCCGACAGGCTGAAGCTCGGCGACCAGATCCTGGCGATCGGCAACCCCTTCGGCATCGGCACCACGGTAACCGCCGGCATCGTTTCGGCGCGCGGCCGCGACCTGCACAGCGGGCCCTATGACGATTTCATCCAGATCGACGCGCCGATCAACCATGGCAATTCCGGCGGCCCGCTCGTCGACCGCAGCGGCAATGTCGTCGGCATCAACACCGCCATCTATTCGCCGAACGGCGGCAGTGTCGGCGTCGGTTTCGCCATTCCCTCCGACGAGGCCAAGGCGATCGTCGCCAAGCTGCAGAAGGACGGCTCGATCGATCACGGCTATCTCGGCGTGCAGATCCAGCCGGTCACCAAGGATGTCGCCGATGCCGTCGGCCTTGATAAAACAGGCGGCGCGCTGGTTGCCGCCGTCACCGCCGATACGCCGGCCGCCCATGCCGGCCTGAAGCCGGGCGATATCGTCACTTCAGTCGGCGGCGAGAGTGTCAAGACGCCGAAGGACCTGTCGCGCCTGGTCGCCGACCTTTCGCCGGGCGCCAAGGAAGCCCTCAGCGTCTGGCGCGACGGCAAGACGATCGATCTCAACGTCACCGTCGGCACCAATGAGGAAGGCCAGAAACAGGCCGCGGCCGAAAATCCCGCCAGCAAGGACGAGAGCAGCGGCCAGCCGAGCCTCGGCATCGGCCTTGCCGACCTGACACCCGACGTGCGCCAGCAGCTCAACCTGCCGCGCTCCGTCAACGGTGCGGTGGTCGCCAGTGTCAACCCGGACAAGTCAGCCGCGGCCGCCGGAATTCAGTCCGGCGATGTCATCGTCTCGGTGAACGACAGACCGGTCCACAACACCCGCGACGTCAAGACCGCGATCGCCGATGCCGGCAAGGCCGGCCGCAAGTCGGTGCTGCTGCTCGTTGAACGCGACGGCAACAAAACCTTTGTCGCCGTGCCGTTTGGGGCGGCCTGACGGTCGCCCGAGCTTTTGCCGCAAACAGGAAAAGCCCGCCTGAGGCGGGCTCTTCGAACCGGTCTGTCGGCAAGAAATCTATAGGGCGCCGCCCGCCCCTCTATTTCCTGCTCAGGAAGATTTCAGCTTCGTTGTCTTTGCGCGCAGACGGGATTTGCCCTTTTGGCGGTTTGCTTCTTGCCGCTTTATCGCGTCGGATTGGCTGCGTTGCGCAGCCTCCAATTGTTGCCGCGTCGGGAGATCATGGTCGTAGGTGGAAGCGCTGAATGCCGTCGCGTTGTCGAACGGACCTTTGTGTGGACGCGCCAGACCATAGGCTTGCTTATCAGCGTTATCGATCCCCTGCTCCGGTGACCGCGCTTGACGCGCCTGCGTTATCAGATCGTCGGCGGTCGAGCTTGACGTCGCGCTTTTCCGCACGGGGGCGATGATCTCGCGTTTCCTGGCCCGGTCCTTTTGATCGGCGTGAATCCCAGACATGTCTTCTTCCTTGTTCGTCATGTCATCGTGACGATCGATCGGGCGTTGCCGGCGACGTCGCAGCAGGGCCTGTTCACGGGATCTCGGACACTCGTTCAGGCAGCCTGGTTTTGGGAAAGCGGTAAGCTGGCGGCCGCAGCGGTGCGTCCGCACGCCCAGACGCCGTATACCGCGCGATCCGATAGGCTTTCACCGGGGCGCCACCGTCATCCTGCCATCTGGCAAAGGAGCCGTCTTCCAGTGCCTGTGGAAGCGGGCCTGAACTCAACTGTGTCGCGAGATACATTTTCAGAGCCGATTTCAACGCGGCCTCATCGACGATCCCCATCTGGAAACAATGAATGAGGAAACTTGTGGCGCTGATCTCGCCATCATCGGTCGCGTAGGTTTCGCCGCCGCGAAAGCCGGCCTTTCGGAGGATACGGTCCAGCATTCTCAAATTGTGGATATCGAAAAATTGATCTGATGTGGAAGACATGGCGTCCTCCTTCGTTGGGGCTAGGGTTCGCTGGCGCCAGGGTTTACTGGCGCGCCCCAAGCAGCGGTGCCCGTATCGTGCCCGCCGATAGTTCAGTTTGCGCTCTTTGCCATCTGACCGCAACCTCATTCGGCGGCAGCCATTGATAATGGCGTGGCGGAACCCATTTTAAAGAGAGGAGGATACGCATCATGCAGTTCAACGGTGAAGCGACCCTCACAAAGCCGTCGGCACTGGCGGTTTCGGAAAGACGTGCGCTCATAGATCACCTCAGAGAGGTGATCGCAGGCCTGGCTCACGGGCTGGCCGCCGACGGATTGCTGGACCTTGTGCCGCCTCTGCTTGAGATAAACAAAGTCCTCCGCGATATGACGGACGAAATTTCGCGTGCGGACCCGGTCTATTCCGACGAGATCATCACTGGTACGGTGCGCTTGATCAAGACATCGCAGGCATTGCTTGATGACCGGGTCATCGTGCAGACGATCCATTAAGACCTGCCGACAGTCGGGCATGACGGCAGGCTGATTGCCAACCATCTGGCATCGAGCGCCTCGTTTCCTAGTGCATCTAGAATTATCGCCGGGTCCGAGGTCCGCAGAGCGCCTCCCGCCCACTTCCAAGGACAACCGCAATGGCACTTATCTTTCCCAACAGAAGCCGCAGCTTCGACGAAGCGAGAAAAGGTGTCCGCTTCACCGGCTATGACGGCATGTTCGAGGTCAGGTTTCTGGTCGAAGAAGCAGCGCTCGGCAGCGCGATCACCCGGAATTCTTCCGAAGCCGCATTTCTCAACGCCTTTGATGCGGCGCGTTCTTCCATTCAGGAGGCTGCGTCGAGAGTCTATCAGCATCGACGCGGAAACAACTTCACGCTCACGGCTGCAGATTTTCGCTGATCGCGAGAAGTCGCAAGGCCGGTGAACTGAAACGGCCACCATCCGGCTACTGCCGGATGACAGGGGGAGAAAGCATATGGTTTCCACACGATACCGCCCGAAAGACCTGAAGCTGGCGCGTCGCCATATCGTGAAGGCGGCGCACCGCGTTGCCGATCAGGAAATGCTGATCAGGAAACTATTGCGCAAAGGCAGACCCTCCGGATCGGCCTATGCACTGCTCAGCAGGCTCTACGACGATCAACGGCGTAAACTCGATCGGCTGAAACTGATCGAAACGATGGTTGAGGTAGAAGCGCAACCCTGCATGGACGTGCCCCGCAATCCTGCCCCCTCCGCGCCGCCCCTTGCGATCGTGCACAGCAGCGGGATCTCTTTGCCGGACCGGCAATCCGCCACGCCTTGTAGCGCAGATGATTGGCGCCCATATTTGGTGTAGTGGCAGCTTGTGAACGGGCGCTGCTTCCCGGGGTAATCAGAGTTATCCGGCCCCAACCAAAGGAGGGCATGATGTCTTCCACGGTACACAGCCATTCGTGGAAACGCCTGGCCCAGCATATCGGCAGGTTCAGGTATATCGACTTTCTGGTGAAATCGACACCAGCCATCTGTCTGGCCTTTATCGTCTATATCATTCTCAACGATGTGTTCTGGTAGGCGCTGCAAGACTGTTGCGGCGAGCCCAAGACGCTTGGCTGCCTATCAAACGAAGGGCTGAAACGCTGACGGAATTGGATAATGCGATGCAACTGCGAGAAATGGGTGAACAAGACTGCCTCGCCTTTCTGGCAGGCCACACCCGTGGCCATCTGGCATGCCTGGGCGAAAAATACCCCTATATCGTTCCCATTCAGTATGCCTATGAAACAGGCCGGCTTTTCATATTTTCCATGCCGGGCCTGAAGATTGATCTGTTGCGGGCCCATTCACCCGCCTGCGTTCAGGTTGAAGAATTCGGTGAAAACCGAACGTGGAAGAGCGTGCTTGTTCAGGGCACCTATGATGAGCTGACCGATACGCCGGCCCGGCATGACGAACGCATCCACGCCTGGTCTCTGCTGCAGAAGCAACCGTTCTGGTGGGAACCCGGAGCGTTTGCCTTAAACTCGGAAAGCGAAGATAGCCCTGCTCCCTCCATATTCTTCGGCATCTCGATTGAGATGGTATCGGGGAGGCAAGTGGTTTAACATGCGGGCGTTCAGACTGGCCGCGCCTTGATCCTTGATTCGCAAGGCGGCGCTGCTGCATGATATATGGAACTCCAGACAGACACCCCAGCTAAACGCTGTCCGATACCAGCCTTTCCCATAGGGGCGCGGATTGCTTGATGCATCTTACCAACGTGGCCTGCCGAACCGGCACCGCGTTGAATGCCACGCGACCACCCATAGGGAAAACGATGACAGACACACCTGAGAATGAAGCGCTTTTCAACATCACCGGGCACTATGTGCAGGAATTGAAGGCCGTTCTTCAAAGCGAGAGCATTGTCGAAGGCACCGACTACGAAAACAGCGCCTTCAACGAAAAACGACGGGCGGAAGGACTGCACCTCCTGCGATTCCACAAGACCGGCACGGCAGCGCAGGCGACGCAGATCTGGGAAAAACACATGACGGCCCGAGCTCATCGATAAGACGGCACGAAGCCCATTCTTCGATTGATGCCGACTTGAGAGCGCCGGGTCTCCGATCTTCGGTCCGGAGACGGCGTTGGCACGTCCAGCTCAACATTTCCATGAAAGGAAAAATCATGTCCAATGACAAGCCGAAAAAGATCCAACCCGCCAAAGAGGCCGTGACTGAGGCGCCCTACGAAGTCATCTATTTCGCCAAGAAACATCGCATTTCCAACGAGGATGCCAGGGACATCATTGAGAAGCACGGCGCCAATCGCAAAGAGGCTGATAAGGCCGGCCGCCGTATCAGCGTCTAGAGCATGATGCCGAAAAGTGTGAGCGGTTTTCGGACGACATCATGCTCTAACTCTTTAATTGAGAACAGGATTCAGATTTTGGGCCGACCCGGCCTAAAATCATCCTGTTCCAGGGCAGAAAATAGCCTCGCAGGCGCTAAACTCTAAGGGCTTCATTTGATGCATGTCATTATCCCAAAACCGCGCACAGTTTTGGGCGACATGCATTAGCCGTGGCTGGCTTTGCATCTGCTTGCGATGCCACGATGCAACATCAGCGGACGAATTAACCCTACTGGCTTACCTTAATATCAGCATGCGCTTGAATACATCCGGCCCTATGCCATCGTAGCTTCAACGACAACACTTCTGGTTCCTGAAGCAGCTCGCCGGAACCGTGGCCCGCCTTTCCCTGGAGAGACTGGCTTGCCGTCATAGGGCCCGAGCTAGATCGAATGGAGGGTATGCCATGAACAACGTCTTGGAATTTCGTCCAAAATGCCCGCATGTCGAAAGTCTGTCCGACTGCCGGGAAGCGCTTGAACCGGCTGTGATGAAAATCGTCAGCGACGCCATCGGCAAGGGGTACACGGCCGCGGAAGCCGCCATGGTGGTTGCCGATATCGCCGACGATTACATCCTCATGCTCTCGCGGCAACTGCAGCATTGACAGGCTTTCCTGGCGCGCAGCTGTGCCTTCTTGATCCATCGCAGATGCTGGCGCCGACGCGGATCGCCGCGTCTTGGAGCGTGTGAACTTCCAACGTCGACAAACGACAAATGACTTTGCCCGCTGACGACAGCCGGGAGCAAAGCGCCTTATCATCATATTTGCATGAGTGGACCGCGCAGCAACTGCAGGGGTAGCAGTGGTACAGGAGACGAGACCTGCCACGCGATCCGCCGGCAAAACCCCTGATATTGTCGGAAGTTCCGCGTCAGAGATACGACGCCACGATCCCGGAAATTCCGCCTGGGGATCATCGACAACCTGCCCGGGCACGTTGCGACCGTCACACCGATAAGCTCCCGCCGGGCGAAAACCGACAGGCACATCACAACGCCAACGAAAAACCCCGCCGGAGCGGGGCTTTCAGCGGATCCGAGTGGAGCAGACCGAAGATTCGGCCCACGTCTCAAACAAGATCGATCATGTCAAAACCCGGCAAAAGCACCTCTTTCGCGAGCGTTCACGGCGCTGCTCTGTTTCGGTCAATCTTTGAATCATCGCCGTAATGTAGCGTGTAGTCATCACGTGCGACGTCTTCCGCGACCCCTTCCCCACCTACCGCCACCTTGGCTGCCGCGGCGAAGCATTGGCCTGGATTTCATGGAGCGGCGCCCGAGACCCGAGAAGTTTTTTCAGCTTCTTCTCCTCTGCCGGGCCGATCCCAAACTTGCGGCAATGTTCGGCGACATCGTGCTCTCGCGGGCCGGGAATGCGAACTTGGCGATTGCTCATGCTCTTCATGACCATTTCCTCCTGAGAGGAAAACCAACAGGCCGCCGTTTTGTTCGTTAGCGACGTCTAGAATTTAGGAGTTTGGTTTGCTTCGGTTTTGGGGCGAGCAAGAGTATCGGTCTGCCGGGCGCCACGGCGGGCGGCGCGGAAAAGGATCACCAATGGGTTCCATTTTCATAAAACGAAACAGCGCCATCGCCACCGCAATAGTAGGCTATCTGTAGAGCACGAGATGCATCTGCGCACGCCACACCCAAGACCGGCGGCCCGATGACCGGCGCCGCCAGATCAATTGATCTTCAACCAATGCCGAAGCGCCGCCACTGCGCCGTCGCTCGCATAGGCGATCATCCCGCCAATCGTCAGGCCGGCAAAGGCGATAAGCCCCGATATCCCGTAGCCGATCGTTTTCATCCGCTTCCACTCTTCAAGCGCCGGCCCGACCGCCTCCTGGTTCTTCTCGACGGTCTCCTTGAGGCTTTTGATTTCCTCGCGGATCTGCGCATCCGCGCCGCCGCTGACAGCCATGGGCTTTCTGCCTGGCCTGCTCGTCGAGCCGCTTGTGGATCACGGCACGGCTATCATGGGCATTGGCCTTTTCGTCGCTGACCTCCTTGCGCAGAAGCGCGACGTTGTCCTCGATGCCGGTCAGCCTTCCCTCGACGCGCCCGAGAGCGCGGAGAATATCGTCATTCGATGTCATCTGTATCCGCGCTCGACTAGAGCAATTCCAGGAAAAGTGCGAAGCGGTTTTCCCAGGCAAAGCGCGAAGCGGTTTTGCCGAGAACTGCGTAAAAACAAAAGGCTAGAGCGGTCCTGCGCTTCCGTTAAAAGCTGAACCGCTCTAGGTCCAATCGACATTCAGGATTCACGTCAGACTTAATGTGTGATTCATAGGTCTCCGGATTGATTGATCTGGAGACCTCAGATGGCCAAGCGATATGAACTGACTGCCTCTCAATGGCGCCGTATCTGCGATCTTTTGCCGGGCAAGCCCGGAGATCCTGGCCGATGCGGGCAGGATAACCTTTTGTTTGTGAACGCGGTTTTGTGGGTGTTGCGGTCCGGAGCCCATTGGCATGACCTGCCTGAGCGCTACGGCAAGTACAAGACAGTCCACAAGCGCTTCACCCGGTGGGCCAAGGCGGGAGTCTGGGAGACGGTGTTCGATCATCTCGTCAAGGATCCCGACAACGACTATGTCGCCCTCGATTCTTCACTGGTGCGCGCCCACCAGCAGGCGGCCACCGGAAAGGGTGGCGGCCAAAAAGGGGGGACCAAGCTTTGGGGCGCTCCCGAGGAGGACTGACCACCAAGATCCACATGGCCACCGATGGCAGAGGGCGGCCACTCAGGATCATCCTCACTCCTGGCCAGCGCGGCGATGTCACCCAGGCCCCAGCCTTGCTCGAAGGACTAGAAGCCCGCCGCGTTCTCGCCGATAAAGCCTATGATTCTAATGCATTGCGACAAGTCATCAGCAATCTGGGTGCCGAAGCCGTCATCCCATGCAATCCGACGCGTAAGCACCTCATCCCATACGACTTCGACGCCTACAAAGCTCGAAACCTCATCGAGCGCTGCTTCAACAAGCTCAAACACTTCCGTCGCATCGCAACCCGTTACGACAGGCGCGCCGTCAACTTCCTAAGCTTCATCCACCTAGCCGCCGCCCTCGTCTGGATGCGATGAATGTCGATTCAGCCTAGGGGTAAAATTTCAGCTTTTCGGATTGCGGCAATCGGCCGACAAATCGCAAGATCCCTTGCAGCGTCGGGTGGACATACGACGTGGTATCGAGGTTCATGCCGTGGGCCAGCAGCGCGGCATTGTCCTGGACGTTGGTGGCGAATATCTCCTGCACCTTATAGTCGGCCGTCCCGTCGCCATCGTCGATGCGGCCATAGGTGTTTCTCGACGTCCATTGACCAGACTGATATTCGAACATGATGCGAGTGCCGTCCGGCACTGAAGCCGGCCAGGGGGTGATCAAGGGCTTCTAACCGCAACATGCGGTTAATTTGAAATCCACCCAACCCGACCCAATCGGCGGTAAAACCCCTCGCCCGCTTTGCGCGCCTTCAGGTCCGGCGTATAATTGGCGGGCTGTTGATCCAACGGTGGAGAAGCTCAGTGAAAACCACGAGACTTTTTCTTTGCCTTGCCGCTTTTCTCAGCGTCACG
This sequence comes from Rhizobium leguminosarum, assembly GCF_002953715.1. Lineage (GTDB taxonomy): Bacteria > Pseudomonadota > Alphaproteobacteria > Rhizobiales > Rhizobiaceae > Rhizobium > Rhizobium leguminosarum_V. The sequence continues at coordinate 848,446 of NZ_CP025012.1, read as the reverse complement.
TTCGCTGGAAACCCGGCTGGTGCCGACGAGCTGGTTCACTTCGAAAGCGCGCCTGTCAAGCTAAGCCCATTTCGAATAAGCAAGGCGAGAGAACAGGGAGAAATTCTTTCTCAACCGCAGGGCACGCCGTTGCTCGGATATCTATCCCGCCCCCAGGGTGATGGCCCCTTCCCGGCGGTCGTCGTCCTGCATGGATGCGAGGGTCTGCGTTTGAGCGTCAAGGAGCTTTGGCCGAAACGGCTGGTCGCATGGGGTTACGTCGTGCTGGTCGTCGATAGCTTCACCACCCGCAACATCAAGGACCCGTGTCAAAACCATCTCCCCGATCGCGTCTTCGACGCCTATGGGGCTTTGAATTTTTTATCGAAACAAAGCTTAGTCGATATCAGGCGCGTTGCCTTGATGGGCTTTTCAACGGGCGGCACCGCGACGCTGGAGGGGACAAAAATCGAAGGCAACGAACAGCTGATGGACCGCAAATTCAACGCAGCGGTTGCCTACTATCCCCTCTGCGCGGCAACTCAGGGCGATGCGACGGTGCCGATCTTGATTTTAACTGGCGAACGAGACAATTGGAGCCCGGCCGACCGATGCCGGAAGAGGCTTGCCCGTCTCAGTGACAATAGCCCGCCCATCGAGCTCAACATCTACAAGGGCACCTACCACGATTTCGATGCCCCGGAGTTTAAGGTGGGAAGGAGGGTGTTTGGTCATATCGAAAAATACAATCCGGACGCCGCCGGAAAGTCCATCCGCAGCGTTCGCACATTCCTTCAAACGCACCTCTCGAACTAAAGTCCGAGGTTTGTCCGCTTGAGCGCTGATATTGTTGAAACAAGGCGCCCGGTGTTATGGTGGGTGCTCGCAAGAGGAGCGAGCGGATGATCTGGATCTACTCTGTCATCGGCGTCTTGAGCGGCGCGCTACTGATCGGCCTCGCGATCTGGGTCGGCACCTCCCCGTCACTGTCCGACCGAAAATCATGGCTCCCGCAACCGAGCGGGAACTCCGTAGAGCCGTATGATGCCAATATCACGGACACCGGTAACGAAGGGTCCTAGGTAAACCATTGCCGAGGCATGAGGCACGCGGGTTCAATCGTTGCATTGGCTTGCGCAGGGTTCCGCGCCGGCGGCGAGTTTGGCGGAAACGCACCCCCAACCTCCGTCATCCCAGGCCTCGAGCCTGGGATCCATGCCGGTGGCTGATGGAGGCCGACGTGGATCCTCGGGTCAAGCCCTGGGAAGACGGAGCAAGGGGCGAACTCTGCGGAAAATACAGCGACGTACGGCGAGAATTGTGCGAACGCGCCGCCGCGGAATGACTATCGACCAATCACCCACCACAACAATTAGTATTGACTCATCAATTAGTATCCGCTATTTATTCCCCCATGACCGAAGCCGCCTCCATCACCACCGTCATGCGCGCCCTTGCCGATCCCACGCGGCGGGCCGTCTTCGAGCAGATCGTCAATTCCGACGAGATCACCGTCGTCGAACTGACGCGGGCAAGCAGCGTCACGCAGGGCGCCATCTCTCAGCACCTCAAGGCGCTGAAACAGGCGGGCCTGGTCGCCGAGCGCCCCGAAGGGCGGAAGGTCTATTACCGCGCCGAGCCGGAAGGCCTGGAGCCGCTTGTCGACTGGATGAGCCATTACGGCGTCTTCTGGCGCGACCGCTTTGCCAATCTCAGAACATTGCTGAAGGAAATCGATCCATGAGCGACGCCGCATTGAAGCCCGACACGCAAGAGATCGTGGTCGACGAGATTTTCCCGCATCGGCCGGAGACGATCTGGAAAACGCTGACCACGGCCAATCTGATGGGCCGCTGGCTGATGATGCCGGCGGGCTTCGAGCCGGTGGAAGGCAAGCGCTTCTCCTACCAGACGACGCCGGCTGGCGCCTGGGACGGCACCATTCACTGCCAGGTGCTGGAAGTGAAGCCGAACGAGCGTCTCTCCTATGCCTGGAAAGGCGGGCATGAGGGAAACGCCGGCTACGGCTCCCCGCTCAACACCGTGGTCACCTTCATTCTGTCCGAGGTCGAAGCCGGCACGCGGCTTCGCCTCATCCATTCCGGCTTCGTCCTGCCTAGGAATGAAACGGCCTTCCAGAAGATGGGCGAAGGCTGGAAGAAGGTCGTGAAGAACATCGGCGCCATCGTCGACGAGACGGACTGAGGCGACCGACATCGCGCTTGCCGACGCAACGTTTTATTCGGCAGCGCTTCATCAGGAGAGAGATATGAGCAAGCCTTACACCGGCGGATGCGCCTGCGGTGCGATCCACTATGAAATCTCGGCCGAGCCGATTGCGATGAACGACTGCCAGTGCCGCGATTGCCAGGCGACCAGCGGCACCGGGCACGGATCCTACCTGACCTTCCCGAGCCGGCAGGCGGTGAAGCTCAAGGGTCAAGCGACGCATTGGGACATGGTCGCAGACAGCGGCAACGTCAAGACGCGCGGCTTCTGCCCCGCCTGCGGCTCGCCGGTCTATCTGACCTTCTCTGCCATGCCCGATCTCTTCACCATTCACGCCGCCAGCCTCGACGATCCCAACCGATACCAGCCGCAGATGGTGACCTACACGCTGCGCGGCCTCGCCTGGGACCTGGTCGATCCGGCGGCGCCGAAATTCGAGACGATGCCGCCGATGTGATGCCGGTTCGCGGCCGCTCGAAACTCAGAAGAGCGGCTGCTGCGCGCGGGCGATTTCGAGCGCCCGCTCAAGCTGATGATGCAGGCGATGCCAGGAGAGTTAAGTTTCCGGCAAGACACTCGATCGGCTCGGCGAGGTCGATCCAATACGGGCGATAGTCCAACCAATGAACATGATCCGGCGTCTGAACATCCAAAGCTGGCGGACGGTGTCAGCTGGTAATGCAAAAATTCGCCTCGGTCTGCGCAGTCCGTCCTGATGAAAGCTGAGGCAAGGGCGTTCGTAGCCCCGCCGCCTCCGCCATTCGGCATGGTGAAAAGGCGCCGTGCAGCAGCACGGCGCCGGTGCATCACGCGCGCGTCATGCGGCGATGGAGGGATAGTCGGTATAGCGTTGGGCGCCGCCGCCATAGATGGTCGCCGGGTTCACCTCCGCCAGCGGAGCAGCGGTCTTCAGTCTCTCGACGAGATCAGGATTGGCGATGAATGGCCGGCCGAACGAGAAGAGATCCGCCGCGCCCTCCGTCAATCGCAACGTTGCGCGGTCGAGGTCGTAGCCGTTATTGGCAATGTAGGTGTTTGCGAACTTGGCCCTGAGCTCCGCGTAGTCAAAGGCAACAGCGTCATTAGGCCCGCCGCGCCCAGCTTCGACGACATGGAGATAGGCAATCCCCATCTGGCCAAGCTTCTCGGCGATATAGTTGAATTGCGCCTGCGGATCGCTCGAGGTGACGCTGTTGACCGGCGAAATCCGCACTCCCGTCCGCTCTGCGCCGACCTCGGCAGCCACGGCGGCAGCGACTTCCAATATCATCCGGGCGCGATGTTCGATCGAGCCGCCATAGGCGTCGGTGCGGGTGTTGGAGCCGTCTTTGGCAAACTGTTCCAGCAGATAACCGTTGGCGCCATGGACTTCGACGCCATCGAAGCCCGCGGCAATCGCGTTGGCGGCGGCGCGACGGAAATCGGCGATGATGGCCTGGATCTCATCCAGTTTGAGCGCGCGAGGTTCGGAGACGTCGACGAAGGCATTGTTCACGAAGACCTTGGTCTCGGCCTTGATGGCCGATGGCGCGACCGGCGCCTGCGCGTTCGGCTGCAGATCGACATGCGAAATACGACCGACATGCCAGAGCTGCAGGAAGATGTGTCCGCCTTTGGCATGCACCGCGTCGGTGACTTTCCGCCAGCCGTCGATCTGGGCTTGCGTATAAATTCCCGGTGTATCCTGGTAGCCCTGCCCTTCCTGCGAAATCTGCGCGCCTTCCGAGATGATCAGGCCGGCTGTCGCCCGCTGGGCATAATATGTCGCGGCGATATCGCCCGGCACGAAGCCGGCGCCGGCTCTGTTACGGGTCAAGGGCGCCATCACGATGCGGTTCGCCAGCGTCAGGGCGCCGAGTGTGTAGGGTTCAAAAACTGCGTTGTCAGTCATTTCGTTTCTTTCAGAATTTCGGGGGTCTCTGTCATGTCTCGGAGTTTCGCGCCGGAACTCGGCATAGGCCGGCCTTAAGACACAGCCTGTGCTGGTGACGGCGCGTTCCCGCGGGAAGCGCTACGAGGCGGCGCGATAGCGCTCTGCCGGCTCAGCCTGCGAAAAGCCCGGGATCATCGCCTGGCGCGCGGACTGATAGGCGTCCCATTGGGCGGCATCGTGCAGCGGCGGGATGGTGACGGGCTCGCGCTTGTCGAAGCCTGCCAGGGCGGCGTCCACCAGTTCGCCCACTTCCATCACGCCGGAGAGCGTGTTGACGTCGATGCCGGAAAGCTCCCAGATCTCCGTCCGCGTCGCCGCCGGCAGGACCGCCTGGACGTAGACGCCTTTGGGACCGAGTTCGAGGCTGAGCCCCTGGGAAAGAAAGGTCACGAAGGCCTTGGTGGCGCCGTAGACCGTCATTCCGAATTCCGGGACGAGCCCGACGACCGAGGAGACGTTGACGATGGCGCCCGAGCCCGCTTCGACGAAGCGTGGCGCAACGGCGCTGGAAAGGCGGGCAACCGCCGTCGCGTTGAGCGCGATCAGCTGGGCGATATCATTGACGGGCTGATTGACGAACGTGCCTTCGAGGCTCGTGCCGGCATTGTTGACGAGAATTCCGATCCGATGATCGTCGCGCAGACGGCTTTCCACCGCCGCAAGCTCATCGGATTTGGTGACATCGGCCTGCAGGATGTCGATCGTTACGCCGGTTTCCTCGCGAAGTCGCGTCGAGAGAGCCTCCAGCCTTGCCTTATTGCGCGCGACCAGTACGAGATTGTGCCCACGACGGGCGAAACGGTCTGCATAGGTCGCTCCAATACCCGAGGAGGCGCCGGTGATGAGGACGGTGGGAGTGTCAGTCATTGTCTTGTTCTCTTTCGAATGAGCGTTATATAATTATGATGACGATCCTAATTACTGATTTAAAGTGATGGCTATCATAAAAAAGTCAATGGTAGAGAGGGAGAAATCTCAACATGAAAATCAGCCGTGAGCAGATGGCCGAAAACCGCCAAAGGATCCTGGAAGTCGCAAGCCGGCTGTTTCGGGAGAAAGGATTCGAGGCCGTCGGCGTTGCCGAGGTGATGAAGGCCGCGGGCCTGACGCATGGCAGCTTCTACGGTCATTTCAGCTCGAAGGACGACCTGATCGTCCAGGCGCTCGCGCATGCGCTTGGCCAGCGCAATGGCGCGTCACTCCCGCTCGGCGCCTACATGGAAGAGTACCTGTCGCCGCGCCATCGCGACAACAGGGCCGGTGGCTGCCCGATTTCGGGACTTGCCGCCGACACGCTGCGCCAAACGCCTGAGGCCCGTGCGGCGGTGACGGAGGGTGTGCGGGCGCAGATCGACTGGATGAGCGAGAAGGTCGAAGGGCCGGACGCCGACCGCCGACGCCGGGCAATCGCCAGCTGGTCGGCGATGGTCGGGGCAACGATCCTCGCTCGCGTCATGGTCGATCCCGCCCTGTCCAAGGAAATATTGACGGAGACGCTGGCCTGGATCGATGACGGAGCCGACCGACCTGCTTCGGTACCGGCAAAAGCCGAATGAGGAAATGCGACGGCCAGCGGCCGCGTCGCGCCGCAGTTGTCATCCCATCGCCGGATCCAAGATCCTCGATGCCGACCTGCCATAGGTGAGCAGCCGTCGGCTGAGCGTCCAGCCCCGCAGCTTTTTGTCGTTGTTCATTTCGGGTATTTTAGTCCCGATTGTAGCTCGGCCGCCAGCCGCGGGTCATGCCGCCGCCCATGGCGCCTTCTGCTAATATCAACGGCCGGCGCAAATGTCGGACGTCCTCCAGCAGCGTGCCTATGCGGCCCGCATATCGCCATTGTGATAGGCGACCACCTCGGCAAGCTCATTTTCGACCGGCGGTGACGATGTTTCGGCTTCCATGGTGGCACTCAAGGGAGGATGCCCGCCATTTTTAGTTTGTCGCAGAAGCTCGCTATGGCTTTCGCGACGCCCTCGCTGCAGGGAAACTTGAACGGTCGCGTGGCTTCCTCGGTCAGAACCGGCTCGCCGGTTGTGGCGTCGCGGCCGGTGACATGTTTCGTCAGCAGGATGCCGCAGGCCTCGCCGGCGGCCTCGTCGATCGCCATCTGGACATCGCCAAGATAGGTATCGCTGGGGATGTCGATGATGAAGGCCGTGAAAAATCTCACGCCTCGGCTCCCCGCCACGGCCTTGACCAGGCTTGCATGCGCCTCGGAGACCTCAATCTCCTTCTCCGGCGGCCACATCACATCACTTGCAGGCCACGCATCGTCTTCCACGGCTTCGCCGATCGGCTGCTCACGCATATCCGCTCTCCACATCTTCGGTTTTCAGATGGCGGCCGCCGCGCCGATGTTCTTATTATGTTCTGATAGCGAAGAGTGTCAAGACGGATGTTTTGCTGTGAGCAACCTTTCACTGCACCCGCCGGAGAATGGTGCCTGATCAAGAGATCTGCACCACGCTCCGGCCCTGGTCTTGATCCCTCAATGCTTGAGCACGACCTTACCCGGGGCTCCGGCTGCGACCGCAGTCTGCGCCGCACCGATCTCCTCCAGAGTGAAGGTATGGGAAATCGGGATGACCAGCAGCCCGCGCACGGCGGCATCCAGCACGGCGTCGAGCGTCGCCGCATCGGTGCGGTGGAAGAGTTCATGGATGGTGACACGGTCTCCGGCATTGGCGCCTTCCGGCACCGGAACGATGCTGGCGACCGTGCCGCCATCACTGACATGGCCGATGAGATTGCCGGCCACCGGGCCGGCCGTGCTGATCGCATAGGCAAAGCCCGGGCTTGCGGTGGGGAGCGTGATGTCGAGGGCTTCGCCGGCCAACTCCCGGCCTTCGTTCAGCCGCTCGGGACGGACACCGGCCACCGGCTGGGCGCCGATCTGCTTGAGATATTGGATGGCCGAACGGCCGACGGTCCCGAGGCCGCCGGAGACCAGAACCCGGTCGCCGGCCTTGACGCCAAGCGCCTCGACGGTCTGGCGCCCGGTCAACCCGGCCTTGACCAGCGATGCACCCTCTTCGAAGCCCAGGCCGGCCGGCAGCTTGGCGACCGATGTGGCGGGAAGCACACCATATTCGGCATGGGCGCCTTTGCCGTTTGCCGCGAAATCGGCGACAACCCGGTCACCGACCGCAAAACTGGTGACGCCGTCGCCGAGTGCCGAGATGGTGCCGGCAGCGTCGCCCCCGAGCACGGCCGGCAGCGGAAGCGGAATGAACTTGGCCATGAAACCCCGGCGGAGAATGAGATCGAATGGATTGACGGCGGATGCTTCGATCTTGATCAGGATCTCGCCCGGTCCGGGCTTCGGCGTCGGGATATCGCCGATTTCGAACTGATCGACATCGCCGTAGGATTTGAGAAGGGCCGCTTTCATTGTGGTCTCCAGATTTTGTCGTCGCGTTTGGGCGCGAGACCAGGCTGCCGGCTGGCAGCCCGGTACAGGCCGGTTCCTGCCGTTTAAGCCGTGGCCGGACGACGCGCGGTGTCGAGCGTCCATGCCCCGCCACCGGCAAAGGCGATGTAGAGGAAGATGAAGCAGAACAGGATGGCGACTTCACCCATGTTCAGCGCCGGCCAGAAGCCATAGGGCATGTGGCCCATGAAATAGGCGGCCGCCATTTCGCCCGAGGCGATGAAAGCGGCGATGCGCGTTTGAAAGCCGACCAGCATCAGAGCCGAGGTGATCACCTCGATGGCGCCGGCGATGATCATGATGGTCGGAAGCGGATAGGGCACGCCCTGAATCGGACCCGGAAATTGCAGGAATTTCATGGTCGCGTGTTCGAGGAAGAGAAGCGCGGTGATGATGCGCAGGATTGCGAGGACGTATGGCGTCCATTTGCTGGTATCGGTCATCGAGACTTTCCAATGTGGGTTGTGGGAGAGATCAGGCGGCGGATGCCGCCTTCTTCAGTTCCTGGTTTTCTTTCCAGAGCTTCATCGACATGGCGAAGACGCCGTCGACATAGTTCCGGTAGACCGTCATGCCGGCCGGATCGCGGCCTGCCTTGGCTGCAAAGAACGCAACGATGTCGTCGGATTCCGTGACGTATCGGCCGGGCTCAAGCTGCGCGGAGGGAAAGCTCACCTTGTCGAGATGTGGCTGAAGCTCGGCTCGGATCTTCTTCTCGTGCTCGCTGTCGGGGACGAAGTCGCGGGTTTCAACGTCCGAGGCCAGTCCCGATTCCAGAAGGAACAGGCGAACCTTGAGGCAGAAGGGGCAGTTTTCCTTGAGATAGACGATCGGCTTGAACGGTGCGTTGGTCATGGCGCATCTCCTTTTGATTGAGGTGCCGGGGGAACATCGCCGAAGCGGAAGCTCGATGCGGTCAGGCCGCCGGCGAAATCTTTCTGGTGATAGGTAACAGTGCCCGGTTCGTCCTCGGCCGCACCCACCGCCACCATCAAGGGGATCAGGTGGTCTTCACGCGGATGCGCTGCACGCGCAGCGGGCGCCTTCTCCCATTCGACAAGCCGCTCGGTGCGCTTCTCGAACGGCGACCGGATCAGCGTCTCCTGCAGCCAGGCGTCAAAAAGACGGGAGGGGCCATGTCCGGCCGTGCCCTGTATGGCCGACAGGTTGTGATAGCTGAGGCCGCTGCCGATGATCAGCACGCCTTCGTCGCGCAGCGGTGCGAGCGCCCGGCCGACCTTGAGATGCAACGCCGGATCGTAACCGGCATCCAGCGACAGCTGGACCACAGGGATGTCTTCGTTCGGATAGAGCGGCTTCATCAGGCTGAACGTGCCGTGATCGAAGCCGCGAGTGGGGTCGGGCCTGGCGTCGATGCCGGCGGAATGCAGCAGATCCTGCACGTGACGCGCAAGCTCGGGGGAGCCCGGCGCGCCATATTTGATCTGATAGAGATAGTCGGGGAAGCCGCTGTAGTCGTAGACCATTCCCGGGTTGCTGCCCGAAGAGACGGCAAAGCCCCTCTCCTCCCAGTGGCCGAAACGACCAGCACCGCCTTGGGCAGATCCTGAAGTTCGGCCCGCATCTCGATCAGGGATTGCTCGAGCTTGTCGAAATTGCTGCGAAAACCACCGGTCATATAGGGCCAGGGGCCGCCGCCATGGCTGAGGAAATAGGTGGGCAGTCTCGATGTCTTCACGTCGCCATTCCCTTTCGGCACCGCCGCTGCGGCTGGACGTCCGGCGGGTCGATCGCCTCACTCCGCCGGTCTTGTCAGCGACTGTCCTGGTTTTCCCTGGATTGATCAATCGGCTTTGCCAACATGCATCATTTCCTCTAGGTTGATGATCATGGATACGATGATGAGCCTGCGGGTGTTTTGCTTGGTCGCGGAGCTCAAGAGCTTCACCGCGGCAGCGGGCCGTTTGAACCTGTCGCCGGCGATGGTGAGCAAACACGTGATGCATCTCGAGACGCGCCTGGGCAGCCGGCTCTTGAACCGGACCAGCCGGAGTGTCACGCTCACCGAAGCCGGCGCGCTTTATTTCAACCAGACCAGGCAAATGCTCGAAGGGCTCGACGAACTGGAAGCGTCGATCGGCAATGTCACGGTCGCGCCGCGCGGAACGCTGAAATTCAGTGCTCCGGTGTGGGCGGCCAGTTCAGGCTTTGTCGATATTCTGGCCGAATACAACCAGCGTTATCCTGACGTCAGCCTGGATATGGATCTGAGCGGCCGGATCGCCAATCTGGTCGAGGAAGGCTTTGACCTTGCACTGCGGGCCATGTCGTCCGAGCGGCTCGATCCGGGTCTGGTGGCGCGCCCATTGGCGAAGATAGAATTCCGCCTGATGGCATCGCCGGATTATCTCAGGCGCGCCGGGCGACCCCAGAGCATCGCCGAGCTGAACGGCCACGCGCTGCTTCGCTATAATGGCATCAATATCAGCGAAAGCCTGCTGTTGGGCCGCCAAAACGACCGGCATAAGGTCACCTTCCGCAATGTGCTGCTGAGTGCCAACGAGACGCTGCTGCACCTGGCGGCTTTGCGGGGAATGGGCCTGGTGTTCCTGCCGGAATGGCTGGTGGAGGAGGATCTGAAAGCGGGCCGGCTGGAAGTGGTGCTCGCCGACACGCTCGGCATCAGCAACACACTTCATGCCGTCTACCCGAGCCGGAAATACCTTTCCGCCAAAGTCCGCACCTTCATCGATTTTCTCGCCCTGCGCTCGCCACAGATATTCTGACGCTCGCAGCAATCGGCCCATCGCACGGTATGGCAGCCCGCGATATTTAGTATGAAAGTATTACGCGTCACGCGTGTTATAGTCTCTTTGTCCAGTTGAGCCTCCGGCCGGTTGGCATTGTTGCCGAGTGATGACTTGCTCCGCGAGTCTCCGGCCCATGAGGGCCTCTCCATGCAAAAGATTCCCACAGTGCATTTCGAAGCGGCGAGCACTCTTGCCGTGGTGGTATCGTCCAATGAACCGCTGCTTTTCCTGTCCGACGACCAGAAGGTCATCGCAGCGAGCGCATCCTTCTGCCGGGCCTTCGACATCGACCCCAAGACGATTTGCGGCCAAAGCCTCAACGAAATTGGAAACGGTGAATGGGCGATGCCCAAGCTTGCGTCACTGCTGAAGGCCACCGCCTTGGGAAGTGCGACCATCGAGGCCTACGAAATCGACTTTCAACGGCCAAACGAGAAAACACGGCATTTGGTCGTCAATGCACGGACACTCGATGACGGCGACATCGACCATATTCGCCTGCTTCTGGCCATCACCGACGTGACCGATGTGCGCGCCGAGGCTCGGCTGAAAGATGATCTCGTTCGCGATAATGCCATCCTGCTGCAGGAGGTCCAGCACAGGGTCGCCAACAGCCTCCAGATCATTGCCAGCGTTCTCATGCAGAGCGCCCGGCGGGTCCAGTCGGAGGAAGCGCGCGGGCATCTCCACAACGCCCATCACCGGGTCATGTCGATTGCGGCCCTCCAACGCCAACTCTCTATGTCCCACGGCGACAAGGTTGAACTCCGTCACTATTTCACTCAGCTTTGCCAAAGCCTCGGCGCGTCGATGATCGCTGACCCAGACAGGCTTTCGATTCAGGTGGCGGTCGACGATAGCGCCGTGGCAGCGGACGTTTCCGTTCGCTTGGGGCTTGTCGTGACCGAGCTTGTGATCAACGCCCTCAAGCACGCCTTTCCCGATGAACGACCGGGCGCAATCGTCATCGACTATCACTCATCCGGCAAGGACTGGACTCTCTCCGTTACTGACAACGGCATCGGCATGCCTGCGGGTAGCGATGCACTAAAGGCGGGACTGGGGACCGGCATTGTGGAGGCGCTCGCAAAGAGCCTGAATGGCGAAATTCAGTTGAGCGATGCGGGTCCCGGCACCGCCGTCACAATCCGCCACTGGGAAAGCGCCGGTTTGCGAACCGACATTTCTACGGCCGCATAGGAACCGATTGGCTTCTCAAGCGCTACACTATCGGAGCCCGCGAGGTTCACACTCCAATTTGACCGAGTGAGTGATGAAAAATGGCAAGGCGATCGTCCTGGTCGTCGAAGACAGCACGATCATTCGGATGGGTGCCGTCGATCTGGTGGTATCTGCGGGCTACGAAGCGCTTGAGGCGTGCGATGCGGATGAGGCAATTCGCATCCTTGAGTCGCGAAACGACATCGATCTGGTCTTCACCGATGTTCAGATGCCTGGCACGATGGACGGCATCAAGCTATCCCATTACATCAGGGATCGGTGGCCGCCTGTCAGGTTGATTGTTGCATCCGGCGAAGCAATCCTCGAAGAGAGCAATCTCCCCACGGGAAGCCGGTTCTTCTCGAAACCCTATGACAACCACGCGATTACCGATGCAATGGCTCATCTGCTGTCGATCGGGAATACGACTGGCTGCTAAGCTAACGATTTTTCGACTGTGAGGCTCTGGGCGCGTAGCGTTCTTCTCGAGGAGTACGGCGCGGCGTCTGAAACCTAACCGCAGGAACTGAACATTGATACAACCCGCAGCCGATAAGGTCCGCTTCAAATTTGTTACGCAATGTCCAAGGGATGATGGCTGCGGCGTTTTCGTCTTGCAGATGCTGACGGGCAAACCCTACGACCAGATTGCCGGCATGATCGATTGGGGCGTTCAGACCAATCACTACACAACGTGGAAAGAACTGCGCGGCGTCCTGACCGCGCTGGGCTGGCAAACTGGCGGATTACGCAAGGCAGAGAGCTGGAGCGATGTTTTCGGCGTAGCGATAGTCCATGTCGAAGGAGACCACTTCATCCTCTATGACGCCGATAACGGCGTCTTCTATGATCCGGGGCAACCCGATGGCCCTGGTCTGCATAGCCACCTCATTCCTATGGACTACCTTCCAGTGCAATCGCCAGAGAACGGTGCATAAAAATGCAAAAACACGTCCCCAACCTCCGTTATCCCAGACCCTGAGCCACGGCCATCCGGTTAATAGATGCGGACGAGGTGCATGGCGTTGATTCTACTCGGCTTCTGACGTTTCACGGCGTTTGAGACCGAGCAGGAGGTTCAATGCCAGGCGATCCCGGCTCAGGAGATTGCCGACACCGGCCCCTCATCCGCCTGCCGGCACCTCTGCCTGGGTCGAGCCACGTGTCTCGACCCGTCCGCCGGACCCCCGCATGCGGGGAGAAGGGGATATGCCGCACCGGCTCCCTCAACCTCCACGCTGCGTTTGGCATGTCCCCTCTACCCGTTTACGGGGAGAGGGTTAGGGTGAGGGGCAGCCATTGGCGCGAACCGGACAGCAATGGCCTTGAGCCTGGGATCCATACCCGCCCCGATAACTCATGGCTCGCAGTTACGGAAAGGCACAGCCGCCGAGCAGCGTATTCACCCAAAATATGCAAATGAACCGAACCATGTTTGTCTCCAGCCGGCTTGATGCGAGGCTGATCCGGGCGTAATCCAGAACGCAGCCACCCTCTCCTTCGACACCAATCTGAAACGAACCCATGGCGCACTCCCTCAATACAGCCCCCTCGCCCGCCGGCGGCCCCAACCAGCCGAAACTTGATACGGACGACATCTGGCAGGCCCGCGTCGATCTTGCCGCCTGCTTCCGGATGGCGGCAAGGCTCGGCATGGAGGAAGGGATCTGCAACCACTTCTCGGCCGTCGTTCCCGGCTATGACGACCTGTTCATCGTCAACCCGTACGGCTACGCTTTCGCCGAACTGACGGCCTCGATGCTGTTGATCTGCGATTTTCACGGCAACGTCGTGTCGGGCAGCGGGCAGCCCGAGGCCACCGCTTTTTACATCCACGCCAGGATTCACAAGAACGTCCCGCGCGCCAAGGCGGCGTTCCACACCCATATGCCTTATGCCACCGCCCTTTCGATGACGGAGGGCGATCCCCTCATCTTTGCCGGGCAGACCGCCTTGAAATTCTATGGACGCACGGCCGTCGACCGCAACTATAACGGCCTGGCGCTCGACGCGCGCGAGGGCGATCGGATCGCTGCCGCAATCGGCGATGCCGACATCGTCTTCATGAAGCACCACGGCGTGATGGTCTGCGCACCCAATATCGCCGAGGCCTGGGACGACCTCTATTACCTCGAGCGCGCCTGCGAAGTGCAGACGCTCGCCCTGTCGACCGGACGCGAAGTCCTTGCCGTCGCGCCTGAGATCGCCGAAGCGGCGTATCGGCAAATGCGCGAGGGAGACCCGGAGTCGGCCCGGCTCCATCTGGAGTCCGTGAAGCGCGCGCTTGATCGCAGCGAGCCCGAATACAAGCGCTGAGCCGCAGACCGCGGCCTAGCATCGGCCCGAAAATCGGAATCGATTTTCGGAAAGTACGATGCGAGGATTGAAAGTGTTAGAGCGTCCTTAGTGCGTCCGAAAGGACGCACGGCGCTCTAGTCGTGCGCCGGGCGCCAATGGGGATAGGTGACATAGGCGGTGAGCGCGCCCTCCTCGTGCGAGCGGATGGTCACCGCTTCGCCCTTGGGCATGTAGACGATCTCGCCGGGCCCGGCGATGACTGTCCCCAAATCTGTCGAGACCGATAGCCGGCCTTCCAGAACGATCATGACGTCGTCGACATCAATCGTCTCGGTGAGGCTCTGGCCGGGCGCGTAGCGTCCATAGCCGATGGTGACCGGCCCTCCCTGCCGCTCGTCAACCAGATTGCCGACGAAGATGTCTGCCTGCTGCCCGGGGGAACGCTCCAACGCCACGTCGGTCACCGTGAACTTACGGACTTTCATCGTCTTCCTCCATTGCCGCGTGCAGAGGTAGCGTGGAAATCCCGCGCGCCAAGAGCGCTCGTCTATCAATGGCGAATATGCAGATGGCTACTGTGGGCTTCGATGGCGCGGATGATTGCGACCGCGAGTTCTTCAGCGATTTAGTGAAAATACAACCATACGTTTTTGCCTTTGGTTTAAGTTCCGCTGTTATTGAACGCCATTGTAGCAATTTGATTGTGACACAATCACCAGCACGGATACCGGGAAGGCAGCCTTTGTATGTTGCGTCGTTTCATTCTTGACCGATCCGGCAACTTCGGAATCATGACGGCGCTGCTCGTCGTCCCCCTGCTCGGGGCTGCAGGTACAGCCATTGATTTTGGCAGCGCCCTGTCGCTTCGCACCGAACTCTATGTTGCTGCGGACGCGGCAGCGGTGGGATCCATTACACCTAAGTCAGATGCGGCAACGCAAGCAAACACGATGTCCGGCGATGGATCGCTGACGCTTGGAAAATCCGAAGCCCAGAAGATCTTCTTTTCGCAGACGTCCAAAAAACAGGGCGACGTGCCCGTCACCGTCGACATCAGCGTTCAAAAAAAGGCCGGTATTCTCAGCTCGACCGTATCCTTTAACGCGACGATGCCCACGACCTTCATGCAGGTGATGGGATTTCATCAAATCACCGTTTCCGGGACGGCAACCGCCCGGTATGAGACCCCGTCCTACATGGATTTCTTCATGCTGCTGGATAACACGCCATCGATGGGCGTTGGGGCCACCCCTGATGACATCACCGCCATGAAAAAAGCGACAGCAAACGGCCACGATAAAGGCAAAGATAAAAACTGCGCATTCGCATGCCACATCGTTTCTGAAAAGGGCGTCGAGGATAAGAATAGCTACTACAATGTCGCACGCAATAATGGCGTGACGATCCGTATCGACGTGGTCGCCGCTGCCGTCAAAGCCTTGATGGCCAAGGCAAAGGACACGCAGTCCATGGCAAGCCAATTCCGGGTCGCTGCCTATACGTTCGGCAAGACTGCCCAGGACGCCAAGGCCGCGAAGCTCTTCAAGGTCTCCGACCTGGACTATGATCTTGGCGCCGTGGCAGTCGCGACCGACATGATAAATCTTATGAGCATTCCATCTCAGAACTACTTCAACGACCAGCAGACGAGCTTTGACGAAGCGCTGAAAGGGATCGATACCGAAATCAAGGGCAACGCCGGCATGGGCACCAGCAATGCCGATCGCCAGAAGATCGTATTTTTTGTCGCCGACGGTGTTGGGGATAGCTATAAGCCGGCCGGCTGCACCAGCCCGAAAGGAGTAAACGGCGGACGATGCATCGAACCGATCGACACGAGCAATTGCCAGAAGCTCAAAGATCGCGGCATCAAAGTCGCCGTCCTTTATACGACCTATCTGCCCCTGCCCGACAACGACTTCTACAATGACTGGGTAAAGCCTTTCGAGACCAAAATCGCCGCGAAAATGGAAGAATGTGCAACCCCAGGCTTCTATTTCGCGGTCAGTCCCACCGACGGCATTGAAGAGGCCATGGAGGCCTTGTTCCGGAAGATCGTCAGCGCACCTCGGATAACCAGCTAGAGCATGATGCCGAAAAGTGTGAGCGGTTTTCGGACGACATCATGCTCTAACTCTTTAATGTAGAACAGGATTCAGATTTCAGGCCAAACGGGCCTAAAATCATCCTGTTCTAGGCCCGGGACCTATTGATGTGAGCCGATGCGAGGATTGAAGGTGTTAGAGCGTCCTTTGTGCGTCCCAAAGGACGCACGGCGCTCTAAGCCTTGCCCAGATGCTTCGGCCAGAATTGCTGATGGACTTCGGCGGCTTCGTCTTCGAGGTTCGTCGGGCCAACCACAGTGACGTTGCGGGCGCCGGTTTGCAACACCGCCCGGCTCGGCACGTTCAACCCGATCCCGGCGATCTCGCCAAGCCGCGTTTCGGAGCATGCAAATACCATGCGCCCGATGCCCGACCAGTAAATCGCCCCGGCGCACATCGCGCAGGGTTCCGTGCTGGTGTAGAGCGTGCAGCCGGCGAGAAAAGCAGTGTCGTAGTGCTGCGCCGCCAGTTTAACCAGGTTCATCTCGGCGTGGTTGGTCATATCGTGGCCGGTGAAGACGCTGTTTTCGGCGCGCAGGATGACTTCGCCGTCCTTCACCAGCACAGAGCCAAACGGTTCGTCGCCGTTTTCCACCGCGGATTTCGAGAGCGCAATCGCCTCGCGTAAAAACGGCTCGTGGTTTTCCATCAGGATTCCCCAGACACTAGGCCGGGTTGATCTTGTCTTGAATCGGAGGGATTTCCAAGGGGCTGCAAATCAGATTCGAGTCGGCGATCTGTATCACCACAACCGTCATTTTCTGGCTCTGATCGATGCGTCCCGAGCCTGATCTCGTCGCTGCGGCACTCACGCCGACATGTCCTCGTTCCAGCGGCGTTGCATCTCCTCAGGCGTGACCTGCTCGATGGTTTGCGACAACATCCAGCGATGACCGAAGGGATCAAGCACCTGCGCCACCCGCTCGCCAAAACTCTGGTCGGTCGCCGGGCGCAACATCGTCGCCCCGGCCGACAGCGCCTGCGCCAGTGCTTCGTCGGTCGACACCGTGTCCATGTGGAAGGTCACCGGCGAGCCTCCGACGGTATCGGGAGACAGGGCGCCGAAGTCCGGATATTCGTCTGCCAGCATCATCAGCGTCTCTCCGAAACGCAGCTCGGCATGGCCGATCCGCCCGTCCGAAGGATCGGTCATGCGGAAGACTTCCGTGGCGCCGAAAGCCTGCTTGTAGAAGTCGATGGCCCGTGCCGCATCCTTGACGATGAAGTAGGCGCTCACTTTTCGGGCAAAACTCGGCATGGATGATCCTCCTTGACTGGGTTCTTCATTAACGTTACGTATCGTAAATATATGAGTCAAGAGAGTAATGCGACACCGAAGAAACGAGGGCGGCCGCCAAGCGCTGCCGCGCAGAGGCGTGCCTTGGAGGCCGCCCATGAAATCCTGATGGCCGAAGGTTTTGGCCGCATGACGATCGAAGCCGTGGCGGCGCGCTCTGGTGTCGGCAAGCCGACGATCTATCGCTCCTGGGCCAACGCGCAGGAACTGGCGATGGCCGCTCTCCTGGTCAACCGGCTACCGGAAGCGGAGGTTGGAGGGGGCACGGCGCAGGCGGCTCTCGGCGCGCAGATGAGCGGACTGGTGACTGCCTTTGCGAGCACGCGCGGACGGCAGATCACGATGGCACTTGCGGCCGCCGACCCGGAAAGCGAATTCACCAAGGCCTTCCGCAATCAGGTGATCCTGTCAAGCCGCAACGCGGGTCGTGTCATCCTGGAGGAGGCTCTGGCTCGGGGAGAGATCGTTCCGCCGCCTGATATGGAGGCGCTGCTCGACATGATCTACGGACCGGTGTTCTTCCGGCTGCTGGTCGGCCATCGCCCGGTCTCGCCGGAGTTCGGCGATGCGATCGTCAGGACCGCGTTGCGGGCCGTTGCACCGTCGGGCGCGTGAGACCCTCATGTCGCGATGGGCGAAGCCGGCATCCCGCCTGCCTGCTCACCGCCGCGCATCAAGGTGAGAACGCCGTTCTCGGCGTCAGCCTCAGCGCCTGTCCCTGTTCAAATGTCTTGTGCGGGAAATGCTCGAAGCACCACCAGCGCGTTGGCACGGCCGGGGATGGGCTGTTTCCCCAGCCTCCCCATTCTTTGCAGCGTGTGCCGTCGGCAAGCCGGTGCTCGCAATAATGCTCAACGATCACATTGGCGCCCGGCGCACTCGAATGGCCTTCGTTGCTCATGGGTGCGCCGTCCTTGGTTTCCCGCTCCTGATGCTCTCATAGATCATTTCCAGCCGCCTCGAGGCGATATAGGCACTGTCTTCGTATCCGGCCGACGGCCAATCCAATCGATGGCTGCCGTCTGTCGCCACGATCCAGAACCATAGATTATCGATCCCTCCGCCTGCCTGGGACCGGAATATCCTTCCGATCTGGATATCGCCGTCAAAAGCGACGTAATCGTCGCCGGGTTTCTCCTTCCAGGCGTGCCGCCATTTGTATTTGATTTCCCGGCCGCTGACATGTTCCCACGATTTCCAAGTGATTTGTTCTGGCATGCGTCGTCCCGTCCTCTCGCGAGGTATCTCTTTGACCGCATGGTTGATGGATGGCTCCCGCCCGAGCCAGTGAATTCAGATCAGCGTCGGTTCCGGATCGGGGTCGATCGGATCGATAATGTCAGCCGTGTCGTTCTTCGGCGAACCCACATTGCGGCCGATCGGCCACATGGTCATCAGCTCCGCCGGGAACGGCTTCATCAGGTCGGCCGGATCGGGTTCCGGCGATAGCCAGCGTTCATAATCCTCACGATGCAGGATGACCGGCATCCGGTCATGGATCTGCGCCATCATCGCATTCGGCTCACAGGTCACGATTGCGAAGTTTCTGATGTCTACGCCTTCCGGGCTGCGCCAAATCTCCCAGATGCCGGCGAGCGCAAAGGGCGCGCCGTCAGCCATGGCGATCGCATAGGGCTGCTTGTTCTTGCCCGTGCCGAAGATATCCTTCCACTCGAAGAAGCCGTTGATCGGCACCAGGCAGCGGCGCGACCTGTAGGCCGAGCGGAATAGGCCGTTGGTGGCAATGCCCTCGCAGCGCGCATTGATCGGCGGCGGCCGGCCACCCGGCTTCATCCATGCCGGCATCAGACCCCAGCGCGCCGAGGCGAACACCGGCCCCATGACGTCAGGCTCGCGGACCATGTCGCGAATGATGATCGGATAATCCAGCGTCGGCGCGCCGTTATAGCGTGGAAATCGGTTCCCCAGCGCATCGATCGCGCCTCGCTCTGCGAAGGCGAAATTGCGCACCAGTTCCTCAAGCGATGTCTTGATATAGACGCGACCGCACATCCAGAACTCCATTCCGCATATTAGATGTTCTGATTATGTTCTGGGTGTTCGAGGCGAGTCAAGGCCGGTCGCTACAACCGACGCCGCCATCGCTTTCACCAGAGTCAAGGTGAGTCTGTCACCGTCTCCACCACCGCTGACGGCAGAAAATCTGCTTTGCGCTTGACAGCCTTCCTACTGGAAGGTAGAAAAAGCCATGAGCAATCTTTTGACGACCTCCGACGAAATCCTGGCCTCCGCCCGCGCGCTGATCATGACCGGAGGCTATAACGGCTTCAGCTATGCCGATATCGCTGCCGTCGTCGGCATCCGCAAGGCCAGCATCCATCACCACTTTCCGAGCAAGACCGATCTGGTGCGCACGCTTGTCGTGCGATATCGCGAAGATGCAGAGGCGGGTATCGCCGGCCTGGAGCAGCAGGTGCAGGATCCGCTGGCGCTCCTTAAAACCTATGCGGGCCATTGGGCCCAGTGCATCGAGGACGCCAGCCGGCCTTTTTGCGTGTGCGCCCTGCTGGCGAGCGAACTGCCGGCGCTGCCGCCAGAGGTCGCAGCCGAGGTCAAGGCTTTCTTCCGCTTTGCGTCGACATGGCTGACTTCGGTGATGGAGAGAGGCGCTCAGGACGGGAGTTTGAAACTGTCGAGCGAACCGCGCGTCGAGGCCGAAGCCTTCATGGCCTCCGTCCACGGCGCCATGCTTTCAGCCCGTGCCTACGGCACCCCGGAGGTCTTCGCCACCATTCTGGCCCCCACCCTGGAGCGGCTGTCTCCGACCGCCGCGCGATAAAGCTCCCGGCGACACAAGCCCGGAGTGACAACGACGTTCAATTAAACTACCAACTAGTAGGAAGAACGACATGATCAAGACCATTCTCTCCGCCCTCGTGCTGGGGCTCACCGCTATCGCGTCGGCGGCCCTTCCAGCGGCGCCTGTCCATGCCGAAGACCAGAAACCCGAGCAGATCCATATCAGGGGCAGCATCGTCAGCTACAGCGGCTCCGCTCTCAAGGTGAGGACCCGCGAGGGAGAGACCGTCGATGTGACGCTTGCCGACGGCTGGGAACTGGCGAGCGTTGCAAATGCTGCGGTCACCGACATCAAGCCGGGCGACTTCGTCGGCATCGCATCGCTGCCGAGTGCAGGCGGCGGCGACGGCGCGCTTGAGGTGCTGATCTTCCCGCCGGCGATGAAAGGTGCGGGTGAAGGCAGCTATGGTTGGGACCTCAAGCCCAACAGCAGCATGACCAATGCGACCGTGGCCGACGCCGTCAAGGGCGTCGATGGCCGCACCGTCACCGTCTCCTATCACGGCAAGGAAAAGAAGATCGCCATTCCGGACGGCACGCCCGTCGTCACCATCGCTCCGGCCATCAATGACGATCTCGTTCCCGGCGCCGTCGTCTTCATCCCCGCCGAAAAGGCTGCCTCGGGGCCCCTCGCCCATCAGGTGCTTGTCGGGAAAAATGGCGTGGTCCCGCCCATGTGACCACGTCGTCGCCGGTCGGCCGGGCCGCCCCCGGTTCGACCGGCGATTTACCAGGGAATGCCGCCTGATCGGCAGCCCATGAAAGCAATCTCGATGACGGACGACGCCGCAGATGACGGTGAGCCGCCCCTATCAGACCAACACCATCACATTCAGGAAAGAGATCATGATGACCGATTATCCAAATACCGCCGCGTCTGACGACAGGGAACAGTGGCTGACGCGCTATTACTTCACCCGCGCAGCCTTTTCCGCAATCTGGGTCGCAACCGCCTTGACGGTCGGCCAGCAGTCGCTTGCCGTCGCGGCCGCCTTGCTGATCCTCTACCCGGCCTGGGATGCCGCCGCCAATCTGGTCGACGCAGCGCGGAACGGCGGCCTGGCAAACAACCGCAGCCAGGCGATCAACGTCGCCGTCAGCGCGGTGACGACAGCTGCGGTGATCGTCGCGCTGACGATGAGCATGAACTGGGTTCTCGGCGTCTTTGGCCTCTGGGCGATCTTTTCCGGCCTGCTGCAGCTTGGAACCGCTGTCCGGCGCTGGAAGACCAATGGCGGCCAGTGGGCGATGATCCTCAGCGGCGGCCAATCCGCGGTGGCCGGCGCGTTCTTCATCGCCCAGGCGCAAATGCCGGAACCACCCTCCATTGCCAACATCGCCGGCTATGCCGGCCTCGGCGCCTTCTATTTCCTGGTCTCGGCCGTCTGGCGGAGCGTCACGCAGATGCGGCGGAAGCGGGCGTGAGCCTGGGATCCATGCCGGCTGTTGATGGAGGCAAGTGTGGATTCTCGGGTCAAGCCCGAGGAAGACGGAGCGTGGAGTGAGCCTTGGAGCAAGGATAGCGACGCATCCGGACATGATCAACAGCGGTACGTTAAAGATGCGCGGTCTGCAGCCAATACCCGCTGCAGCGGGACCTGGCGAAACGCCGCCCCACCCTCCGTCATTCCAGGCCTTGAGCCTGGAATCCATGCCCGCAGCTGATGGCGGCGAGCGTGGATCCTCGGGTCAAGCCCGAGGAGGACGGAGCGTCGGGTGGCGTCCGGAGCAAGGACAGCGACGCATGCGGATATGATCGGCGACAGCTCTCCGTTGAAGATGCGCGGTCCACCCGGTAGCCGATGCCAACCAACGGAATGTCATCAGCCCCGCATAGCCGCGTTGCTTCCCGCATCCACGATCGCCTGAACAACAAGCGCGATGCGTTTGTCACGCATGCCGGGCCGAATGCGGCCTGAACGTTCGAGCTCGGCAAGCCCATGCAGGGCTGCCCAGAAGGTCTCGGTCACGATCTCCACATGGCGCGAGAACGGCGACACGGCTGCTGCAATGGCGTCGAAACCGGCTCGAAGTTCCGATCTCGTGTCCGCCTCGGCGAACTGCAGTTGGGTAGGCAGGATAAACATGGCCTCGTAGAGTGCCGGGCGGCTGAGTGCGAAGGCAAAATAGGCCATGGCAACGTCCATGAGGGACTCCCGTTGCCCCTTCGCCCCGCCTGCCGCTTCCCGAAGAACGGTTGCGAGCTCCTTGAAGCCCTCGACTGCAACCGCGGCAACGATGGCGTCCCTGCTCGCGAAATGCGAATAGAGGATTGGCTGGCTGTATTCGATCTCCTTGGCCAGGCGTCGGATCGTCACGGCATCCCATCCTTCGCTCTCCGCGACGGCACGGGCTGCCGCGACAATGCGCTCTTCGCGCCCTGCCCTTTCCCGACTTTTTCGCTCTGCGATCCCCATTGCTCAATCTCCATTCCCCTGCAGGCCCAGCACATCAAAGATTATACCAATGCTTGACTAACTAGCAATGCTAACGCATTTTACCTAGCAGTGCTAGTTTTTGTATCCACGATAGAAGGATTGTCTCATGCTTTGGTTTGCCAACGGGGCCGGCTTGCTGCTCGCCCTCGCTATTATCGCAATCGGCACCGGCTATATTGCCAGCCCAACGACCATGATGCGCAGCTTTGGCCTGCCGCTTCCCGAAGATGGCCCAAACGTCGCTTGGTGGCTCCGCCTCAAGGGGGTTCGCGATATCGTCGCGGGATTGCTCGTGCTGGCGTTCATGATGTGGGGTGCAGAACGCGAGGTCGGCATCGTGCTTTTGATCGAAGCGATGATCCCTGCGGGCGACATGCTGCTCATCCTCGCAGCGAAAGGCTCCACCAAAAGCGCCTTCGCCATTCACGGCCTGACGGCGGTGGTCATGGTCCTGGTCGCCATCCCCATGATGATCGGGGCTGACTGAAATGGTTCACGTTCTTTCAATCTGGTTCCTGGTTGTCGCCTTCTCAAGCGCAGGCCTCGTCAACGCCATCGGCACGTCGGGGACGCGAAGCGATTTCGCCCGGTGGGGCTATCCGCGCTGGTGGGGGATCGTGACGGGTGGACTGGAGATATCGAGCGCCGTCCTGATTGCGCTCCCCGTCAGCCGCATTGTCGGCGTGGCGCTTGCGGCAGTCATCATCGCGGCTGCGGTTTTCACTGTTCTCCGCCACCGCGACCATGCGCACCTTGCGCCGCTCAGCGTCTTTGTCACCTTGATTGCTGTTGCCGCGATCTCATCTTGAGCACGATCGGCCGCTTTCACCGACAGGCGTGTGCAACCCGCCCCTACCCTCCGTCATCCCAGGCCCTGAGCCTGGGATCCATGCCCGCTGCTGATCGAGGAGGCCAGAGTGGATCCTCGGGTCAAGCCCGAGGATGACGGAGCGCGGGGTGGCGTCTGCAGTGGGAACAGCGACGTATCCCAACATAATCGGGTGTCATCAACACCGATTTTTGCCCCGTGAGTTCGCCCATGCAAAATTGCTTTTGACATTACGCTGCGTAGCATATATCCATATGGTTATATAGCTAGATGGTGATGTATGGACGACAAGCTCGATGCGATTTTCTCCGCACTCGCCGATCCCACGAGGCGAGCAATTCTTGGGCGGCTTGCGAACGGCAAGGCGACGGTGGCCGAACTCGCCGATCCCTTCGAGTTGTCTCAGCCTGCCATATCGAAGCATCTCAAGGTCCTGGAACAGGCCGGATTGATCCGCTCCGGCCGTGAAGCGAATTCGCGTCCCCGCGTGCTCGAGCCGGCTGCGTTGAAGACGGTTGCTGATTGGGTCGCCGATTACAGACGCTTCTGGGATCAAAGCTTTGATCGTCTCGATGACTATCTGTCCAAGGTACAAGGATACGACAATGACTAATCCAGAGACCGATACCGACAACACCCGCGACGTGGTTCTTGTCCGACGGTTTGATGCCCCATGCGATCTCGTTTTCAGGGCATGGACCGACCCGAAAGCGTTGGCGCAATGGTGCGGCCCTCACGGTTTCAAGGCGGTGGGCGACCGACTTGAAGCCTGGCCCGGCGGCAGACACCGCGCCTGTCTGATCGCGCCAAATGGAGAAGAGCATTGGGTCGGCGGAAAATATCTGGAGGTCGAGCCACCGCACAGGCTTGTCTTCACACATGCCTGGGAGCTCGCAAGCGGCGAAAACAGCCCGGAAACGGTCGTCACCATCACGTTCAGGGACAGCGACGGAGGCACGGAAATGACGTTTCGGCAGAGTGGATTTGATAGCGCATCGTCACTTGAGGGTCATGAAGCCGGCTGGTCGCAAAGTCTCGAGCGGTTGAGCGTCTTTCTCGGGACTGAATCCGAAGGGCCGGATCATGCCTAAGGCGGCGATGAAGCTCTATTATTGCGAGACGCTCAATCCCCGGAAGGCCTGCGCCGCCGCTCGTTTTCTCAAAGCCGATGTCGAGTTCGTCAGGGTTGACCTGGCAAGCGGAGAACAGCGCACCGCAGAATTCCTGGCGCTTAACCCGAACGGGAAAGTCCCGGTGCTGCAGGATGATGCGGGAACTTTATGGGAAGCGAACGCCATCATGTGCAGGCTGTCTGACAGTGTCGCATCGGATTTCTGGCCGCATGACCACCGGCAGATCGACGTGCTGCGCTGGTTGAGTTGGGATGCCAGTCATTTCACCCGGCACGGGGCAACGCTGTGGTTTGAAACCTTGATCAAGCCGTTGTTCGGCGGACAGCCTGACGTCGCCGTGATCGACGATGCGAAGACGAGTTTTCGGCTCCATGCTCGCGTGCTCGACGATCATTTGGCCAACAACAGCGTCGCCGTCGGGGAGACACTGACCGTGGCAGACTTCGCACTGGCCGCTGCACTTCCTTTTGCAACCGCCGCCGGGATTCCACTCGCCGAGTTTCGGCATATCCAAGCGTGGTACGGACGGCTTGAAAAACTGGATGCATGGCGAAACCCTTTCCCAGCCTAAGAGGGCACGGGCGAAGGACCCTTTTGCAGGCAGGAACGCCGAGGTTTCGTCGAGCACGATCGTCGTTTCTCGAGCCTCTTCTCCATAGGAACGCTTTGTGCCTATATTGCCGCTGCGCTGAGCACACCACGCCGCAACGGGCCGCGGTTGCCGCATAGCGTTCTGGTCATTGCCAAACCGGCGGGTACAGTCTGTCGTGAGCGCTACAAGGTACTTGCTGATCTTGCCGCTGATGGCGGTCGTCGCCTACGTGGCGCTCGTGGGTCTGATCTATCTGTCTCAGCGAGCCCTGCTTTACCCCGGAGCCGGCGCCACACCTGTTCCGGAGCACGCGAGTTGGGGCGAGACGGTCCACATCAAGACGCCCGACGGAGAGATGCTTCAGGGACTGTACAGCCAGGGCGACAGCGACAAGCCCTGCGTGCTCCTCTTTTTCGGAAACGGTGACCGCCTCGACAATTACGCGTTTCTCGCCCAGGCGCTGACCCCGCGGAGGATTGGATTGCTGGCGATTTCCTATCGCGGCTATCCCGGATCGACCGGCTCACCCAGCGAGCAGGGCCTGCTGACAGACGGGATCGCCGCGTTCGACTGGCTTTCGGCACACGGCGGAAGCGAGATCATTGTGCTGGGCCGGTCACTTGGCACTGGCGTCGCCGTGAATACCGCCGCGAAGAGGCCGGCCACGGGCGTCATTCTTGTGTCTCCGTACCTGTCGGTACTGTCGGTTGCGCAGACGCATTATCCGTTCCTCCCGGTCGAGGTTCTTCTCAAGGATCCCTTTCGCTCGGACCTCAACATAGGCAAAGTAAGACAACCGAAGTTGTTCCTCCACGGCCGGCTTGACGATAGCATCCCGCTTTCTTCAGGGCAGGCGTTGTACCGCATCGCACCCGAGCCCAAGCGGATGTTGATCTATGACGGTGCGGGTCACAACGATATCTTGAACGACAGAATGGTCGGTGACGTCATCCGTTTTGTGGAAGCGCTGAAAGGAAACCGGCCCTAAATCCCGTCACGGACGGGAGCGGTTTCCCGGTCGTAGTGGGAGGCAATGCCCGGGAGCGGCTCGACCCGGACGTGGCGAACTTCGAAAAGATGCCGCCGATGCCCTGAGGTTCGGCAGCGACCGGCAAACCATGCCGACCTCCCGAAAAATCATTCCGGAAGTGTCAGGCATGTCTCCGAACATCTGTCAGCTATGTATCAAGGCCGTACACCTGAGCCTGGGATCCATGCCCGCTGCTGATCGAGGAGGCCAGAGTGGATCCTCGGGTCAAGCCCGAGGATGACGGAGCGCGGGGTGGCGTCTGCAGTGGGAACAGCGACGTATCCCAACATAATCGGGTGTCATCAACACCGATTTTTGCCCCGCAGTTTCGCCCATGAAGGCCTCGCAGAGGTCTCGAACACGCGTTTTCAGTTTCCAGCCATCGCTTCTGCC
This sequence comes from Rhizobium leguminosarum, assembly GCF_002953715.1. Lineage (GTDB taxonomy): Bacteria > Pseudomonadota > Alphaproteobacteria > Rhizobiales > Rhizobiaceae > Rhizobium > Rhizobium leguminosarum_V. The sequence goes on along the minus strand of NZ_CP025012.1, from coordinate 821,948 downwards.
ACCGGAGCGTCGGAAACATCCTTTGCCACTTCTGATATCAATGACCGCAACCACCGATGGGCGGGATCGTTTCGATAGCGGACATGCCATGCCAGCTCGACCGGGAAGCTGCCGAGATCGACCGGCGCGGGCAGGACTTTGAGACGCGGGTCGCGGGCAAGGCGCTGACAGATCAGCCGGGGCAGTGTCGCGCAGTAGTCGGTGACGGCCACCATTTCCGGGACGGCCAGGAAATGGGTGACGGAGACCGAGACGTCGCGCCTGAGACCGGCCTGCTGCAGCATCTGGAACAGGCCGACGCGCATCCGGCCGGGTGGAAGCACGTTCACATGCCGCATCCGTTGATACTGTTCCTCTGAGATGCTTTCGGCGATCTCGGGATGATCTCTACGCACGACACAGGCCAGTCCATCATCCATGAGATGCTGCACGACCATGTTATCAGGCGGCTCGACGATCCGGCCGAGCACCATTTCCGTCGCCCCTGAGATCGCGCCGGTCTCGGCCAGATCATTGCCGAAGGGCGTCAGGCGAAGCCTGATCCCGGGAGCGCATTCGCGCAGCCGCGCCACGATCACCGGCATCAGGACGAACTCGACGTAGCTGTTCGGGGCGATGGTGAACTGCCGTGTCGCTTGCGCCGGATCGAACGCCTGCTGACCGAGAATGACATCATCCAGGCTCGCCAAGGCCCCGCGGATCACTGGAGCAAGTGCCTGCGCCATTTCAGTCGGCTTCATGCCATAGCGCTCGCGGATGAACAGCGGATCACGCAGCGTCTCGCGAAGGCGGTTCAAGGCGTTGGAGACGGCTGGCTGCGTCATGCCCAGTTGTTCGGCTGCGCGCGTGACATTGCGCTCTTCCATGAGCGCCACGAAGACAGGGAGAAGGTTGAGGTCATACTTCATCCAGATATATTGCCGAACGCATAACTGAAATCAAAGAAATAAATTTCAGGAATGAGAATGGCCGAGGCATGATCCCCTCATAGAAAGCAACCGATGACATCTGTCTCGAAAGGATCTCCAGATGAAAATCCTCATGGTTCTCACCTCGCACGACCAACTGGGCGACACCGGCCGGAAGACCGGCTTCTGGCTCGAAGAGTTCGCCGCCCCCTATTATGCCTTCCTCGAAGCCGGCGCCGATATCACCGTCGCATCGCCCAAGGGCGGACAGCCGCCGCTTGACCCGAAGAGCGACGAACCCGGCTTCCAGACCGACCAGACCCGTCGCTTCCATGCCGACCCGGATGCCCGGGCCGTGCTCGCCTCGACCGTAAAGCTCGCTTCGGTCTCCCATGACGAATACGATGCCGTCTTTTATCCGGGCGGCCATGGCCCGCTGTGGGATCTGGCGGAAGACAAGAATTCGATCGCTCTCATCCAATCGCTCTATCAGGCCGGCAAGCCCGTCGCCTTCGTCTGCCACGCACCGGGTGTGCTGCGCCACGTCAAGGCTGCCGACGGCACGCCGTTGGTTCAGGGCAGACAAGTCACCGGCTTCAAGAACTCCGAAGAAGACGGCGTCGGTCTGACCCAGGTGGTGCCGTTCCTCGTCGAGGACATGTTGAAGGAGAACGGCGGCATCTATTCCAGCGGCGATGACTGGTCGTCCTATGCCGTCCAGGACGGCCTGCTGATCACCGGGCAGAACCCCGGTTCATCGGTGGAGACCGCCGGCATTCTGCTCGCCGCCGTGACGGCGGCAAAGGCCGCTTGATCAACATTCCTTGTGATAAAGCCAAGGGCGCCGGTGGAAATCCGACGCCCTGCTGCCTCTCCTTATTGCCAGGGGAATGGATGTGACCTCTACCTTATTTCAGCGTCTCCAGCATTTCCACGCAGCGGCCGGTCGGCCGGATCTATCAAGGCCCAGCCGCCCCGTCGTGGCTTAGAGCTTTCCCTCTGCCAGCAGCTCGCGGGTCCGCTTCAGCGTCGACAGCAGGGCGGCCCTGTAGCCCGTTTCGCCATCGAATTGCGCCTGCTCGGCCTGCTCTTCCGGGCCGTTCGGCTGTTTGCCGCGCAGGCCGAGATAGCAGTAGAAGCGCAGCTGCAGCTGACCTTCTTCATCCTCGAAGAGTTCGTTGATGATCGCTCCCTCGCGTGGCCCCGCCGCCTGAAAGAAGGTGACCTTGCTTTGCTGTTCGAGGGTGATGATCTCGCGCAGATCCTGCCCGGCAATCGTCGCCTCGCGCACGAAGTGGGTCGGGCTTTCCTCGACGACATCGCAACGGGTGCAGAGACCGGCGGGAAGAAAGAGCCGGGCGTCGCGTGCCTTGCGTTCGAGACCTTGCCAGGCCTCGGCGCGCGTCAAAAGGGTTTCGCCTTCCGGGTTCACCGGAACTGTGGCTGTGGAATAAATCATGGTGACAATCCTTTTGAGATCGCTGTTGCTGCCTCAGGCGGAGGCAACGGTTTCGGAGGCGAAGGCGCGATAGGAGCGCAGCGGGCGTCCGAGCAGCTTTGTCAGACGCTCGACGTCGCCGGCCTCAGGCAGCATCCCGTCAGTCAGGAAGCGCTCGCCCATCAGCCGCATGTCGTAGGCCATCCAGGCAGGCATGAACTGCTTGAGATTCTGCTCGAAGCCCTCGGTATTATCGCCGCCGTAGTGGATCGGGCGGGCGAGCACGTCTGACCAGATGGCGGCGATATCGGCTCCGGTCAGTGTCTGCGGACCGACGAGGTTGATCCGCTCGAGCGCCAGCGGCTCTGCAGCCTGTTCGCGGCGCAGCAGCTCAAGGGCGGCGATCTCGGCGATATCACGCACGTCGATCATGGCGAGACCTTTGGGCCCGACCGGCATCGGGTAGGCGCCGTAGCCGGTGATGACGTCTTTGACCGTCAGATCGTTCTGGATGAAGTAGGCCGGGCGCAGGATGGTCGCCTTGAAGCCCATCTGCTCGATCATCCGCTCGACCCCGAACTTTCCGGCGAAATGCGGCACGTTCACATAGAGGTCGGCGTGGATCACCGAGAGGTAGACGATCCGCTCGATGCCGGCCGATCGGGCGACGTTCAGCGCAATCAAGGCCTGGGTGAATTCGTCCGGCACCACGGCGTTGAGCAGGAACAGGGTCGGCACGCCGGACATGGCGTTGCGCAGGGCATCGACGTCGAGGAAGTCGCCCTGCACGACGCTGACGCCAGCCGGGAATTCGGCTTTCGACGGGTCGCGGACAAGAGCGCGGACATCGGCGCCACGCTTGACGAGGTGCTCGACGACTTGGCGGCCGACATTGCCTGTGGCGCCGGTAACGAGAATGGTCATGGTCTTTCTCCGTGTTGGGTTGCTTGACACGTCAAATATGTGTGGTTCACTGGTAGTCCGATAGACGGCAATTTTGGACACGCCGTCTCGCTGGTGGAACACTCATGGATCTTCTTGCGCTTGCCGATTTCAATCTCGTTGCCCGCCATGGTGGCTTCGGCAAAGCGGCAAGGGCGACGGGCCGGCCGAAGGCAACCCTGTCGCGGCGTGTTGCCGAGCTGGAAAGCAGCCTCGCTCTGCGGCTGTTTGAACGGGGTGCGCGTAACCTGAAGCTCACCGAGGAAGGACGGGCGCTGTTCGAGCGGACAGGGGCGTTGCTCGCCGAACTGGACGAGACGGCGTCGGCAATTGCCTCGGGCGGTCAAAAGCCCAAGGGAAGATTGCGGATCAGCGCACCGTTGCATTTTTCCCAGACCGCGATGGGCAGGATCGCTGCGGGCTTTGCCCTCCAATATCCGGAGGTGAGGCTTGAGGTGACGAGTGAGGACCGGCCTGTCGATATGATCGAGGAAGGCTACGATCTGGTCATCCGGGTCAATCCGGATCCCGACGAAAGCCTGGTCGGACGGGCGTTTCTCCGCGACCGGCTGGTGGTGGTGGCAAGCCCCGAGCTTCCCCGCCCGACCGGTGGACTTGCCGCTCCCGGCGTTGCGCGCGGCGCTGGCGAAGCCCAAACATGGCAGGTGAAGACAGAAGGCGGCCGGTCGACGATCAGGATCGAACCTGTGCTCACCTTGGCGACGCTCATCATGGTCCGCGATGCGGTACGCGCCGGCGTCGGTGCAGGACGTCTTCCCATTTCGCTGGTGAGCCACGACCTGGCTGACGGCACTCTGGTCAATTGGGGGGATATCGACGGCCCCGAGATCGCCCTCTGGACGCTCTACCCCTCCAGGCGGCTGCTCAGCGCGCGCGTGTCGGCGTTCCTGGACTTTCTCAAGCAGGCCTTCCCCAATGGGACGGCCGACGAATTGGCCGCCTATATCGGCCGGTGATGACCGCGCTTTGCCGGCGTCATGGATGACCCCGCGCCGCATGATTCATGGAGCGCCCACCGGCTCAGATGAGATGACGGAGGGTGGGGCGTGCTTTCGCCGGGCCCCTCCTTCGAAGAAAGCTGCCCTGCTCATGCATAATTCCTCGAATCAAAGTCAATTTTAGAGTAAAATCGATCAGTTTACCTAGAGGACTGAAACGTCCTTGCGCGCCGACTTCGACGCGCGGTGCTGTAGAAGGAAAGATGAGCCAATGAATAGGTTAGCAATCGTTACCCTGTCGCTGGTGACGGCGCTGACGAGCGTCCCGCCGGCCATGGCGTTTCCCACCATTGCCGTGCCGAAGATCGAAGGCGCACAGGCGCAGCCGGTCCAGTACAGACATCACGGCGGCGGCCACGGCCATGGCGGCTACTACGGGCATGGACACGGTGGTCACAACAACGGCTGGGCCTGGGGACTCGGCGGGCTCGCGGCCGGCGCAATCATCGGCGGAATGCTGGCGCAGCCGTATTACGGTCAAGGGTACTACGGTCAAGGCTACTACGGTCAAGGGTACTACAATCGGGGCTACTACGACCGGGGCTATTACGGATCCACCTATTACGGTGCTCCGCGCTACTACGGGTCGACTCTTTACCGTCCGCGCTACTACGCGCCGCGCTATTACCGCCAGGTCTATAGTGGCGGCAACGGACATACGAGCTGGTGCTATGCGCGCTACCGGTCTTACAGGGCTTACGACAACACGTTCCAGCCCTACTACGGTCGGCGACGGGCGTGCGTCTCGCCCTACTAAAGCATGTCGCGCAAAAGTGTGCAGCGGTTTTGCGATAACGACATGCGTAAAAACAAAGGCCTAAAGCGACAAGCGAATCTGAAAGATCGCGACGCGCTTCGCCGCCGGTGGAGGCGAGAGTGTGGATCCTCGGGTCAAGCCCGAGGAGGACGGAGCGTGGGGTGAGCTTGGAGCAAGGACAGCGACGCATCCGGACATGATCGGCGACCAGGCAACCGTGGAAAACATAACAACGACCAGGGCTATGAGCGCATGCCACATTGAACAGCCTCCATTTCTCAATGCAGAAGATTTGACATCAGCGGAGACGACCAGCGTAGCGGAGGTTTCGTCGATCTTTGGAACAATGACCCATCTCCGCGGGCAGGATTACGGCCTTTCGTCGAGAGTTTAATTGGGCGCGTTGTGCTGATCGCGGAGACAATAATCTCCGCGATCAGCCCCATCGTTCACAAGCAGGCGTCTCAGACGGCAGAGAACTTCTGGACGGCTGTAACGTCGAAATAGTCCCGCCACTCGACAATCTTGTCACCTTCGATCTCGAAAATGCCCATGATCATCACGCGTCCGATTTCGCTGCCGTCGGCACGCTCGAACCGGTCGAGCCTTTCGGTGAGAACGCGAGATCCGTCGGCGGCAATCGCGAGCATGTCGATATGGACCGTCGAGATGCCCATCGACGTCTCCAGTCCGTCGATCATGGCGATAGCCTCTTCGACGCCGTTCGTGACTGAAACGCCTTCGTTGACCCAGCGCGTGTTGGGTGTGAACCAGCGACGGACGGCTGGCCTTCCGCCGTCTTCAACGAACGTGGCGCAAAAAGCCGAAACAGTTTCGATTGGGTTGGGCATGGCAGTTCCTCGTAGGTGATTTAGAAGCCTCATGGCCTCGGTGTTGAGCCTGAAGATAGGCTTTGAATCGCGACGCCACGATGCCAGATCTTCCGCCACCATTGCCTGATTTTCCGGAATGATTGATAATTCTGGGCAATCGAGTTAAGATGCCTTGATGAGCGAACTCGACAAAATCCGCGCCATGGCGGTGCGCCACGCTGGCCGTCAGAGTCCTCAACTGCCGAGACTGTTCGCTTACACCCTCGACCATACAACCGAGATCGACCCGCTGATCTACGATCCTGCGGCGTCCCTGGTGATCCAGGGAACTCAGCGCATGTTTATCGGCGACAAGATGTTTGAGTACGGCCCTGGTCAAAGCATGATCGTCGCCGCTGAGATCGCTGCGTTGGGTCAGATCTGTGAGGCGTCAGAGGATCAACCGTTTCTCGCAATCGGTCTGTTTTTGGACCCAGCCCTGCTGTCGGATCTCGTGCTTGAAATGGCAGCGATACCAGAGTTGCCGATTGAATCGGGATACGGCGTTAGCACCGCGAGCGCGTCGCTTCTGGGCGCTTGGGGAAGACTACTGGAACTACTCGATCGCCCAACCGAAATCCCGGTCATGGCTCAGTCTCTGGAGCACGAGCTCATGTTTCGGCTGCTGATGGGACCGCACGGCGGCCTGCTCCGTCAGATTGCCGGATCTGACTCGCGCCTGTTGCACATCCGAAAGGCCATGGCTTGGATCCGCGACCACTACACCGAGCGCCTCAATTTCAAGGCGGTCGCTGCGCTCGCGGGCATGAGCGTATCCGTCTTTTACGACCGCTTTAAAGCCGTTGCCGCCGTCAGCCCGCTTCAGTATCAGAAATATATCCGGCTCCACGAGGCCCGCCGTCGCATGATCGCGAACCAGGTGAGTGCAGCCGAGGTGGGGTTTGCGGTCGGCTATGAAAGCGCCTCGCAGTTCAGCCGTGAGTACAAGCGTCTCTTCGGAGCGCCGCCGGGTCAAGACACCGAGAGAGCGAAAGCGGGCTTGGGGGGAATCAATCGGCCAAGATCGCTTGTTGCTCGGCCAGATGTTGCTTGAAACGGCGACCGTAGTCCCGCCCCACGGCCGCGACGACGCTCTCTCGTAATGCCAAAGCCTCACGCCATAGCGATACGCGTGGGAGACCCTGAAATATCATCTGCGTCACGGTCGGGTTGATGAGGTCGAAATACCGGAACAGAGGCGCGAACACCGCATCGACCATGCTGAACGTCGATCCAGAGAAGTAGGGCCCCTGGTCAAGCACATCCTCGAGCCTCTCTAGCCGGTTTCGGAACGCTGCCCGCTTGGCGTCTGCGGTCGCACGATCCTTGGCGTTTAGGAATTGCCAGGCTTCGGCGAGGGTCGCCGTGCCATATTCGATCCACGCGCGCTGCTGTGCGCGCGACAGCGCATCCTCGGAGTAGAGCTTGCCGCCGCCCTGCGTCTCTTCGAGATATTCGCAGATCACCATGCTTTCGAACAGGATTGCGTCCCTGTCATCCGCCCGCTCCACCTTCAGCAAGGGCACCTTGCCTGTCGGAGAAAGCGCCAGGAACCAGTCCGGTTTGTCAGCGAGATCGACGTCGATCCTGTCGAACGACACGCCCTTCTCCAAAAGGACGATCGCCGCACGCTGAACGAACGGGCAAAGCGGATGGCTGATGAGGGTGAGCTTGCTGGTCGTCATGATGGCCTCTCGATAACCACAATCTGGGGAGCACTTGCCTGGTCTAAAGCAATTGTCCTCCCGAGATGTCGAACGTAGTGCCATTGGCCCAAGCCATGTCGTTGGACAGGATCGCAGCGACGGCGCCGCCCACATCGTCCGGCAGGCCGACGCGGCCCAGCGCGATGCCCTGCGCCACGTATGCGTTCACGCCCTCATTATCGCGCACTGCGCCGCCACCAAAATCGGTTGCAATGGCGCCCGGCGCGATGGCGTTGACGCGAATCCTGCGTTCACCCAACTCCACAGCCAGATAACGTGAAAGCACCTCGACCGCCGCCTTCATTGCTGCGTAGAGGCTGTATCCCGGCAAGGTGAAGCGCACGAAGCCGGACGAGACGTTCAGGATGCGCCCGCCATCCGCGATCAGCGGCAGAAGCTTCTGGGTCAGGAAAATCGGCCCCTGTAGATGGGTAGAAACCAGGGAAGCAAACTGCTCCTCGGTCGCATCGACAAAGTTCGAGAACAGGCCGTTGCCGGCATTATTGACAAGATAGTCGAAACGATCTCGGTGGAAGTCCGACCTGAGCGTCTCGGTGACGGCGCCAACGAATGCCGGGAAGCTCGCCGTGTCGGTTACATCGAGCGCCAGCATCGACGCCTTGCCGCCCAGCGCTTCTATTTCCTGACGCAAGGCGTTGGCCTCGGTCAAACCATTGCGGTAGGTGCCGATAATATGGACCCCCCGCCTGGCCAGGTGAAGGGCCATGTTGCGGCCAAGGCCGCGGCTTGCGCCGGTGATAAGTGCGATAGGGTGGGTCATGGCTGCCTTTCTCGGATGTGGCGCCCTCAGGCGCTTTTGTTGGATCCAAGATAGGCAAACGCCGGGTTGGGAACACGCCCGATCGGCTCAACCTCTTGCCTGATTGTCTCAAAACCTTTGCTTTTTCGCGGGGCCGTGGCACACTGGAGAAATGACAGACGATCTCGCGCCGCATCTGGACATTGTGTTGCGTCATGCCGCGACGGGCTCGACGGACACACTGATCCCCCGCCTCGACATGTTCGTAGGACAAGACACCACGGGCAAGGTGCCTTGCCTTTATCGCTCGATGATCTGCTTCATTCTGCAAGGGTCTAAGCGCGTTGCAATCGGCGACACCCTTCTGAGTTACGACAGCGCGCAGTATTTCATCAGCGCTCTCGACCTACCGCTGACTGGGCAGATCCTGGATGCCGGCAAGGGTCGCCCCTATGTCGCGGTCTCACTCGTCCTGGAGCCGGGGCTGTTGGCAGAGCTGGCTGCGACCATGCCCTCCGTACGAGAGAGCGATCAGAAAGGCATGGGCGTCGCGGTCAATCCAATGATCGCTCCGCTTCGCGATACCTTGCTCCGGTTGCTGTCGTTGCTCGATAATCCGGCGGATATTCCCATTCTCAGCCCGATGATCGAGCGCGAGCTACTCTACCGGTTGCTGCAGGGCCCACAGGGGCGATTGCTGCGTCAGATCGCACGGCCTGAAGGCGCCTTGGCCCGCGTCCGGCGCGCCATCGCGTGGATTAGGGACAACCCCGACGCGCAGCTTCGCATCGAAGCCCTTTGCGATGCCAGCGGGATGAGCCGCGCAAGCTTGCATCGCCATTTCCTGGCGATCACTGGCTTCAGTCCTCTTCAGTATCAAAAGCAGCTCAGATTGCAGGAAGCCCGCCAACTGTTGCTAGCGGGCGGCCATAGCGCGTCGGATGCGGCGTTCGCGGTCGGATACGAGAGCGCCTCCCAATTCAGCCGCGAATATCTTCGGCAATTTGGCGCGCCGCCGGCGCGGCATGTCCAGGAGATGCGTCAAGCGATTGAACACCCGACGGTGGCTTAGCCGTCTGCGGCGGGCCAATCTCCAAGACGCCGAGCCAGCCCGCATTGCGGCTTGGCGCACGCACACCATCGCCACAGCTAGAGCATGTCGCGGAAAAGTGTGCAGCGGTTTTGCGATAACGACATGCGTAAAATAAAGACCTAAAGCGCGAGGAGCGATCTGAAAGAGCGCGACGCGCTTTAGCAGTTTAATTCAGAACAAGATTCAGGTTTGAGGCCGACCCGGCCTTAAACCATCCTGCGCTAGCGGAAACCGCCGCTGGCAACCAGTCGTTCGCCGGTCAGCCAGCGGGCATCGTCGGAAGCGAGGAAGACGGCAATGTCGGCGATATCGTCCGGCTGGCCGATGCGGCCGAGCGGCGTCTGGGCAACCATGGTCTGCTGCAAATCCGAGCCGATGACGCCGGCCGAGTGCGTGCCCTCAGTCTCGACCATGCCCGGCAGAATGGCGTTGACGCGGATCTTGCGCGTGCCGAGTTCCTTGGCGAGCACGCTGTTGATGCCCTCGACGGCTCCCTTCGTCCCGGTATAGACGGCCGAGGCCGGCAGCCCTAGGCTGGTGACCACCGAGGAGACGTTGATGATGCTACCGCCCTCGCCGAGATGCTTGACCGCTGCCTGGCTGGTCAAGAGAACGCCGAGAACATTCACGTCGAACATGCGACGATACTGTTCCTCGGTCACCTCACCGATCGGCGCGAATTCATAGACGCCCGAGTTGTTGACCAGCACGTCGAGCTTGCCGAACTCCCTGACCGCAGCATCGACCAGTCCCTGTGCCTCACCGGCCTTCGAAACATCGCCCTGCACCGCGATGGCTCTGCCACCGGCCGCGCCGATCGCCTCGACCACGGCGTCCGCTCCCGCCTTGCTCGAAGCGTAGTTGACCACCACTTGCGCACCTTCCGCCGCGAACGCCTTGGCAATCGCAGCGCCAATGCCTTTGGAGGCGCCCGTTACGACAGCGACCTTTCCTGTGAGCTTAGCCATTTCTCGTTCCTTCAGATCTGGATAGCCGCCGGGATTGGCAGGCTTGTTCCATAGTTCAGAAATTCGGAACTGTTGATCTCGATGTCAAGGGACGCTATATAAAATTCATGAGACCGCTCTTTCACCCAGCCCTGGAGGACATCAAGCCCGAGGCGATCCTCTATGCGCTGTCCGATCCGGAGCGCGTTGCCATTTATGCAAAGCTTGCCGGCGCCAGCAGTGGCGGGACGTGCTCCGCGCTTGCCGATCTCGGCGACCGCGTCATTCCAAAGTCATCGCTGTCCAACCATTTCAAGGTGCTGCGCGAGTCCGGGCTGATCCTGAGCGAGCGCCAGGGTGTGGAGATGCGCAATCAAACGCGCTGCACCGAGCTGGACGAACGCTTCCCGGGCCTGATCAAGGCCATCCTGACGGCTTACGGCCAGCTTCCCGTGCAACCGAAGACGGACTAATCGCCCTTAGAGGAATTCCAGGAAAAGTGCGAAGCGGTTTTCCGTCCGGAATTGCGTGAAAACAAAGAGATAGAGCAGCATAGCCCCCAATGGCCGCTGCCGACGGAGGTTCGCCTGTGCGCGAAAAAATCGCGAACCCAGCATTTTGTTTTTCATCTCATAGTTTTATAAATAGCGTGCTTCACCTTATTCAATCAGCAGCTTATTGCAATGGTACAGGCGTGCGCCACGCCCGCCTCTATGGTCTTCTCACCGCGGAAGCAGCCTTCCAGCAAAGCCCGATGGTACAGCGCCCATGCTCGACTTCGATCCGCTTTATTCGACCCCACAGGTTGCGGCTATCGAACAGTTCATCGATCAGCACTATCCGTCAGCAGGGCCGGTTTCCTGCCGGATGCTGCAACGCGGCTTGAATGATGTGTATCTGGCCCTCGGGAGCAAGGGCGAGCGTTATGTGTTCCGGCTTTCCCATCGCCGCGCGCGTGGTCCAGCCGACGTCAGGACCGAAACAGCTTTCCTGGCGCATCTCTCGCAATCGGGTGTTCCGGTCGCAGCACCCATCCCGACACGCGATGGCAGCTTGTTCGTTGAGGGACAGGCGCCGGAGGGCGTGCGCCAGGCAGTGCTTTTCCGGGCGATCGACGGCCGCAAGCCGGATGCGACGGATGCCGGCGATGCACGGGCCAACGGCAAGACCCTTGCTTTGCTGCACAACGCCGCCGAGACATTCCAGCCGGAGGGAGCGCTCTATCGGCTTGACCTCGAACACTTGCTGCATCTCCCGCTCGCCCGCATAGGCGACAGCGGCGTCGTGGACGACGCCGAGGTCCGCAGCGATCTTGAAAACATCGCGGCGCGGACGGCAAAGGCGATTGAAGCCTTCGCCAATTTGAGCTGGACTTATTGCCATGGCGACTGCCACGGCTTCAATGCGCGGATCAACGATGCCGGCGAAGCCGTATTTTTCGACTTCGATGACGGCGGTCCGGGATACCTCGCCTACGACTTGTCGGTGTTTTTGTGGGCGCAAATATCCTTCGGGCGAAGGTCGACCGCCATGTGGGACGCCTTCGTCGATGCCTATCGGGCCGTCCGGCCGATCACGCCGGACGACTTCGAAGCCGCCCATCGGTTTGTAATCGTTCGCCACATCTGGCTGATGGGCGAGTATGCAAGCCGGGCACAGGAATGGGGAAGCGAGACGGTCGGCTGGATTGCCCGGGAAGCGAATTTCCTCAGGCAGTGGGAGTCCGAGCGATGCGTCGACCGCCTGTTTTGAACTCAGATCTGCTCGGCAGCCGGAGGATCGGAGTAGCAGCCCCAGAGGTGAACGAAGACAGTGCCCACAGCGGGCGGTGCGCCGGCGCAGTCGGCGATCGCTTCGACCTTCGCCCACTCCTGGTGCAGGTCAAGAGACGCCCGAGAAGGTCGGGAGCTTGTCGGGGATATCAGCACGTGGGGGCCACCGGCCTCTGTTGGCCCGAAGCAGACGTTCATGGCCGTAATGCGACCTTTGCGATTGCGTTTACCACACTTCAAAGTTCGCGGTTGAATGCTCGGAAAAATTGATATTACAGGGCGACACCACCTCAATAATCGGCAAACCTCGGGACACATCATGCTGTGGAAGCTATTTGCAGGGGCGCTTTCTCTCTACCTCTTAGATTGCATCTATCTTCTCTATACCGACGAGCCCACTGTTGAGATGCTAGTCGGCGGCGTAATGCAGTTTTTTGGCGTTGCCGCCGTCATAACCTATGGGTTTGACATCGAGACATTCGACCGTCGGTTTTGGAGCTACTTGTCCAAGTTATTTGCAGTTTACATTGTCTACTGCATAGTCCGACCGCTTTGGGTTCTATGGAGCATGCCTTCATTTGGGACTGATCCAACACCAATGTTATTGCTATGGATTGCACTAGGATTGGCACTCTCGCTCATCATCGTCGCAGGTTACTTTCAGTGGCTCGCAATGCTGCGTTGTGCACGAGGTGAAGCGGTGGACCGGCAGTGACCGTCCGCAATTGGACGCGATCCTGACGAGCATCCTCACCTGTCGGCCCAAAGCTGCCATAACGTCGGTGCTATTTTCCGCGCAAAGCGAAGTTGAACCACACCGTAAAGAGACGCGAAAACTCGGCGAACAGCAGAAGTATGAAGCAACCTCCCCACCGCGGTTCTCCAAAAATCACCGTGCTTATGAGCGCCATCAGAAAATAGGCCGCTGCAAAGATTGAAACGTACCTTAATAGCGCCACCTGTATCCTCCTTCGGCTATCCGCTTATTTAATCATTTCATCTCAAAATACAACCTCAGGCCGCAATTGGCGCAAACCTGCCGCAGTTGGTCCATTCCTTGAGCGATGGCTGTCCGACCGTCAGCTCTCCACCTTTGACCGCAGCCAGTCCTGAAGCTTTTCGACTGCTTCAGACTTCCGATATCGCGGCTTCACCAGATAGAAGTGCGACCTCGCCCTGAGGGCGCCGTCGAAGACTTGCCTCAGCCTGCCCGCCTCGATGTCGGTCGAGACGAAAGCGCGGGTTGCCGTAGCGATGCCCTGCCCGGCGATTGCAGCTTCGATCGCGTGCGATGTCTGTGAGAAGCTGATGCCCCGAAACAGCGTGGGATCGCCGCCGCCGAGGAAGCGATCGATATATTCGGGCCAGGAATTATGGGCATCGTGAAGCAGCGTGTAATTCGAGAGTTCTTCCGCGTTCTCAGGCTCGGCTCCCTCGGCGACGAGATTTGGATTGCAGATGGCGATGATCTCCTGCTCGAACAGCAGTTCGGCGGCGAGGCCGGGACCGAAGGGAGGGCTGCCATATCGCACGGCAAGATCGACGCCGTCGAGCTGGAAGCTGGAAATGCGGTCGGTCGCCAGGATGTGGAGATCGAGATCGGGATGCCTCGAGGTGAAATCCGGAAGACGCGGGATCAGCCACCTCGAGGCGAAGGTCGGTGTCGTGCTGACCACCAGTTTGACCGGCTGAGGCTTCAGGTTCGCCGTCGCGTTTGAAAGCAGTTCGAAGGCGCGCCTGACGTCGGCGACATAGCTTCGCCCCTCGCCCGTCAGCGCCAATGACTTCGGCAGGCGCTCGAACAATGTCACTCCGAGTTCCGCCTCAAGCCCTCGCACGTGCTGGGCGACGGCTCCCTGGGTGACGCCGAGCTCTTCGGCCGCGAGCCGGAAGTTCAGATGACGCGCCGCCACGTCGAAGGCCTTGAGGCCGTTGAGGGACGGAAGATTACCGATGGACATGGACATCCGATAGTTTTTCTACTGGGATATTTCACGAAAACTGGTTCGCTCTCGCTTGAAGCCCATGGTATTCGAAGGATTAGAGCCCGGCAATGGGTGCAAAATCGAATAGGGATAGCGACGATGACAGTAGAAAAGGTAGCGATCATTACGGCTGGCGGCAGCGGCATGGGTGCGGAAGCCGCCAAGCGGCTGGCGGCCGATGGCTTCAAGATCGCCATCCTGTCCTCGTCAGGCAAGGGCGAGGCGCTTGCCAACGAACTGGGCGGCATCGGCGTCACCGGCTCGAACCAGTCCAACGACGACCTGAAGCGCCTGGTCGACGCATGCATGGATAAGTGGGGTCGGATCGACGCTCTCGTCAACAGCGCAGGTCACGGTCCCCGTGCGCCGATCACCGAGATCACCGACGAACAGTGGCATACCGGCCTCGACGTCTATCTGATGAACGTCATCCGTTCGGTTCGGCTGGTCACGCCGATCATGCAGGCGCAGAAGTCGGGCGCAATCGTCAATATCTCCACCGCCTGGGTGGCTGAACCGTCGGCGATGTTCCCGACCTCGGCGGTCTTCCGCGCCGGGCTCGCCGCCTACACCAAGATTTACGCCGATACCTATGCGGGCGACGGCATCCGCATCAACAATGTGTTGCCGGGCTGGATCGACAGCCTGCCGCCGACGGAGGAGCGCCGCGACAGCGTGCCGATGAAGCGCTACGGCACCAGCGCCGAAGTGGCCGCGACGATTTCCTTCCTCGTTTCCGATGGGGCGGGTTATATCACCGGCCAGAGCCTCAAGATCGACGGCGGCCTTACCCGGTCCGTCTGACAGGATCGCTTCAACGCCAAGGAGAACAGCGATGTGCTTCAACTGGAACGTCAAGGCCGGCGAGATCAAGAAGGCTGAGGCGGAGGCGACACAGTGAACCTCGCTGAGGTCGATGCATCGGCCTGGGCCGAGCTGGAAGGTGCTGCCGCCGATCCGCAGTCGGCCTTCCGCTATCTGAACCTCTGTTCGGTCGATGCCGGCGGCCGGCCGCAGGCCCGCATGGTCGTGCTGCGGCGCGTGGATGTGGCGCGGCGCGTCCTGGAAATCCATACGGATGTCAGAAGCCCGAAATGGCAGGAAATATCGGCCAATCCCTTGGTCACCATCCTCGGCTATGGGCCGCAGCCGAAAGTGCAGCTTCGCCTTCAGGGATCGGCCGAACTCAATGGACCGGCAAGCGAGTGCGCGACTGAAGCCTGGAGCCTGCTGCCGCGATCGACGCGCAGCACCTACATGGGCGGGCCGCCCGGCGACGAGATCGGCAAGCGGCCGGTAAGCGAGGCAGCGGTCGGAGACGCCGATGGACGGGCCTTCTTCGGGGTGCTGATATTCCGGGCCGAGACGCTGGACTGGTTCCAGCTGCGCCACGCCGACAACCGACGCGCAGTCTTTGCCTACGACAAACTGGGCACGCTGACTTCCTCCCGCTGGGTCAATCCGTGAACGCCGGACGACCACGCGTGAGCGCAACCCGAAAACGTGATGAAGGCGGCCGGTTTGCGAAGCCGCCTCCTGTTTGATCAGGCCGTTCGTCTGACCATTCTCGCAATAGCGATGAGGATGCAGGCTCCGATAAAGCCCGCGATCAGATAACCCAGCCATCCGCCAAGGACGACGCCGAAGAGCGAGAGGATAAAGTTGGCGACGATGGCGCCGACAATACCGAGAATGATGTTCATCAGCACGCCCATGTTGCTCTTCATAAGCATTTCGGCGAGCCAGCCGGCAATGCCGCCGATGATGATTGCGGCGATCCAGCCGATACCTGCACTTTCCATAGCAATTCCCCCTTGTGAATGATGAGCGGCCGGCGCGGGCAATCACGTCTCGCAGGTCGAGCTAAACCGATTGCCAAGCGACAGGACTATAACCTTCCGCGGCGTCAGTTGGTTCCACAAGCCCCCGTCCCCAGGAGGTCACGTGCCCCTCTCGATCTGATTCAGGTCACTTGTCGGCCGCGGGCCAATCGTTCGCAGGCTCCTCTATGACGGCAGTGTCGTCCTCCGCAGGGTCGGGATCGCGCTCAAGGGCTGCGCGCAAATTGCCGATCTCCGTGATAATCGTATCGAAGACGTCCTGCTGCCTGGCCCCGGCCACAACGCAGTCGTCGACGAGATGCTCCAGCTTCGCGCGAAGCCCGGCCTTCCAATTGTTTTTGCTCATGACCTTCTCCTCCTCTGATCGATCCACACGGAGCATCGTCGCTCGCGTGTTCCACCGCCTTTAATGGGCAGGCGGCGGCTTCCGCGCGTAGGAGACAGTGATCGATGTGTGGCCCTGGTTGGCGGGTTCGATCATCGCGAAATCCTGTTCTGCGGGATGAGGTCGCGGCGAACGGGTAAGGTGCTCTCCTGGCGTTTCCGCCCGCACCGAGAAATCGGAAAAACCGGTGCGTTCACCATCTCCGTCACGTCCGATTGGCACGCCACGACCTCGACGGATTAACCGATAGCCGCAGCAACGGTTCCGCCCTGCCTGGACTCTTTGCGTGGGTGAAACTGTCTCGCCTTCACCTCTAGAGGCGATATGCAAGTCCTCATTCGCTGAAGAGGATTTGCCCGACCTGATGCGCTCGGATGCGTGGACCTGGAACGCCACGGTGATTGGTCATCACGATGATTGTGCGCCGAGTATCGAGGAAGCGGACGACATAGTTGTTGTAGGCAACCAAGTTTCCACCATGAGCGACATAGCGCAGACCAGCCCCGCCAAGTGTGAGTAGTTGTTCGGGTTCGGCTTCCGTCAAATATGACGAGACATCCGTGATCCAGCCGAAGCCGTAGCCTACAGTCTCCCCGTCATGAGTTGCACCGGAGGTGAAGGCTTCATCCATTGTAGCTTTCGAGACGAGGCGTTCGGTATTCAAAGCTCGGTCCCAAAGGAACAAATCGTCGAGCGTCGAGAAGATGCCGCCGTCGCCCGTTGTCAGCAGGGGATAATCCCAGCGCTCGAACCGAGCGTTTTCATCCCAATAGCCATGAGCCAGCTTGTAGCGCGCGGGACGGGAGGCGTCAAAGACGACGGTATGCTCCATGCCAAGCGGATCGAAAACATTGGCTTTCAGGAAGTCGGCAAAGGACTGACCGGAGACCATCGCGACGATCATCGAGAGTATCACGTAACCCGTGTTGCTGTAGGCGTGCTTTGCCCCCGTAGCGAAATCTGGTTCAGCCGTCACGAGCCGGTCGAGTACGGCCGCGTTGGTAACGTCCGTCATGTCACGGGTCCATTTGGAGACCGTCGCACTGGAGCTGAATAGCTGAAAATAATCGGGCAGACCGGCAGTGTGGTGCAGCAAATGGCGAAGCGAAATTTCCGCACTCCATGAGGGAAGCTGCGGGAAATAGACAGACAGGCGGTCGTCGAAGCTCAATCTCCCCTGCTCAGCCAGCAACATGGCCGCCATTGCGGTGAACTGCTTGGAGATCGAGGCCAGATAAAACGAGGTGTCGGTTGTAATCGGCCGCAAGGTCTCAAGATCAGCGAGGCCATAACACTTGCTGTAGACAATCTCGTCACGGTCGATGACGAGCAACGCCGCGCCGGGGTGCTGTGGCACGTCCATATCTGCGAAGACGGCGTCCACCCTGCTGTCGAGCTTGCCCAATCGACGTCTCCCTTTCAGCACTGGAACGATACACGATCGTTTTGCGCCGCAGAACTGGAATCTGACCGATAGTGCCTGTCCGATCCGGGGCCGGCGCAGGTTTTGCAAATTCCGGCCAGCAACGCTGCGGCGGTCGCCCATTAGTCTCCATGGAGAAACTCCCGTTGCGCGTCCTGGGAGAGTCGATCACAGCTCAGGGCGAGCAGGGCAACGTGGGACCGAAACACCGCTTACGGTGAAGACCCGGCATTTCCATTAGAGGCGGATTGAGCGCACAAAGCTCAGTTCTTCCAAGACGATATCAGCGGCGACGACACGGCCTCGCGGCGAGGAGTTTGCGGTGTTACGAGTGAGGCCGGCCGCTTCGCGCCAATGGCGGACATTGCCGGCATCGCAAAACCGTCTACTCTGCGAGGGTGCAAAAGTCAGGAAAACATGTGTCGCTTTCATCGGGAATTTCGCGACAAAAGAGAACCACACCATGGAATCGATTATCGAGATTGGGACCATAAAGGATGTTGAATCGTGGGCGGAGCTTCGCGTTGCGCTGTGGCCGCATCACTCGCTCGAAGATCATCGGGCGGAGTTGAGCCGGGCGTTTCTTTCAGAAAGTGGAGAAGCCGTCGCGTTCATCGCTCGAAATGCTGCGAATGACGCTGTCGGGTTTGCTGAGGCCACTTTGCGACATGATTATGTGAATGGATGCAGCAGCTCGCCCGTTCTCTTCCTCGAAGGGATTTATATCCGGCCCGTTGACAGGCGAAAGGGTATCGCACGATTGCTTTGCAATGCCGTTGCCGATTGGGGGAAGTCGCTTGGGTGTGTTGAGTTTGGCTCTGACGCGCCGCTTGAGAATTCAGCCAGCCATGCGCTCCATACCGCTTTAGGATTTGAGGAGACGCAGCGCGTCGTGTTCTTCCGAAAGCCACTATAGGCCGGCGTTGCCCTTCCACTCGGCTTTAACGACTTGGCGCGCCAAAGCCGACCGTCTGGTTGCCACCCCATTTCAGCCCTTCCTTATGCGCCAGATAGCGTGATCGGAAAGCCGCCAAACAGGGTGAGCGTTTACAGGTCTTTCCTGAAAGCGTTCGAGCATTCTCGCCGCAAAGCTCTGTCGCAAAAGTTGAAGTTTCGCGACAGGCTATAGGCTGTCCGTGTCCTCCCGAACCGTTAGAATACGGTCGATAAGACCCCATTCCAATGCTTCTTCCGCCGTCATGAAGCGGTCGCGATCCATCCCGCGCTCAAAGTCTTCATAGGAGCGTCCGCAATGCTCCGCGTAGAGCCGCGTCATGCGCTGCTTGGTCTTCAGAATTTCTTCGGCATGAATCATCATGTCGGAAGCCTGCCCTTGGAAGCCACCGGATGGCTGGTGAATGAGGATACTGGCATTGGGCAAAGCAGCTCTTCCGCCGGCCTCGCCTGCCATCAGCAGGAACGATCCCATAGAACGGGCTGTCCCCATGCAAAGCGTATGAACGGGCGCGCGGATAAAGCGCATGGTGTCGTACATGGCGAGGCCGCTGGTCACGACGCCGCCCGGAGAATTGATGTAAAGATTGATCGGCTTCTTTGGATTCTCGGCCTCAAGGAACAGCAACTGCGCGCAGACCAGAGCGGAAACGCTATCGTTGACCTCGCCGTTGAGGAAGATGATGCGTTCGCGCAGAAGGCGGGAGTAAATGTCAAAAGACCGCTCCCCTCTGCTGGATTGTTCTATGACCATAGGGACGAGTTGCATCGCTTCGCGCATCGGCGAACTCCAATCTTCCGGAAATTAAAGGGGAGAGCTTGCCGCGTCAGGCGGCGAGCATGAGGGTCGGACTGTTGCTGTTCGCGGCCGTTTTGGCCATCCGGTCAAGCCTCGCGTCGGTTAGCTCGTGGATAATGCGCAGGCGGGTGCCGCCGGTCGCGTTCGGGACGATCGTGAACGTCACCGTGCTTTCAAGGAAAGGTGGAGCGTCGTCGCGCATGTTATAACGGACTTCCTCGCCAGGTGTGATGGTGACCGGGGCGGGATCGGCCAAAGCGTCTTTCGGCAACCAGTTTTCCCGAAATTCCGGAATGCTGATGGCACGCCAGACCTTTTGCGGCGGTTCATCCAGATCGAATTCCAGTTCGATGCCGTCTTTCTGCTCCTTGGCCTTTCCATCGTTCATTGGTCCATATCCTTCAGCAAGACCTTGAGAGCTTCGATGCGGGCAGGCCAGTAGGCGCGATATTTCGCCAACCATTGTGCGATGAGAGCCAGACCCTCCGGATCGACTTCGTAATTCACGAAACGCCCCTGCCGTTCTTCCCTCACGAGCTTTGCGCTCCGCAAAACCGAGAGGTGTTGCGACATTGCCGGCTGGCTGATCTCCATGCCCTCACGCAGGGCACTGGCGTTCATGCCGCCCGCCGCCAGCTTCTCGAAGATCGCGCGGCGGGTAGGGTCAGCCAAGGCTCGGAAAATGTCATTCTCGATCATGCACACACATAAGCACACACTTATGCGATTCGCAAGTCTGTTTCTGACGCGAAGTGGACGTTCGGTCGCCCTCGGCCGAACGCACGCGCCGGCGACCCCCTTCGTAAGTCCGAAATCCTTGGTTTCTGTCCCATCATTTCAGCTATAAGGTGGGAAACATCGCCCAAAGGGGATTCAAGGCCAATGCCCCCAGAGAAGAAGGACCGTTCGCCTGTTGCGCTGGAACAGCGCGACATAAGCGCCGACCAGCGCATGTTCTCACCTTCCGTTGCGCGAAATTCGGCGCCGATCGTCGCGGTCCTAAAACGTGTCCTTCCAACACGTGGCGCCGTGCTGGAGATTGGATGCGGGACCGGCGAGCACGCCGTGTGTTTTGCGGGAGCAATGCCCAACCTCACCTGGCAGCCGAGCGATCCGGATGCCGACGCCCGCACCAGCACGTCTAGCTGGATCAAATTTGCAGGGCTGAAGAATGTGCTGGCACCGCGGGATATTGAGGTGTGCTCAGGACAATGGGGCGTCGAACAAACGGGGCATTTTGACGCCATCGTGTCGATCAATATGATCCATATCGCGCCGTGGGCGGCAAGCTTAGGATTGTTCGCAGGAGCCGGCCGTTTGCTTCACGCTGGTGGGCTTCTTCTTCTCTACGGCCCATTCATGCGCGACGGGGCACACAACGCCCCCTCGAACGCTGCTTTCGACGCGGCTCTAAAGGAGCGCAACCCATCCTGGGGGGTGCGTGATACCGCTGATCTTGAACAAGTGGGTGAGGCCGCTGGACTTAATCTCCGCGAGACGATCGAGATGCCGACCAACAATATGTTGCTGGTCTTCTCCAGCGGTAGTGCCTGAACGACAAGCGGGCGCGAAAGAGACGTAGGCCCATAGCAGCATCCGGGCCCTTTGCTGCCGTTCGAGGTCGATCCGAGGAACGTGCGGTATATGCTAGAGCGGTTCAGCTTTTAACGGAAGCGCAGAACCGCTCTATCCTTTTGTTTTTACGCAATTCCCGGCAAAACCGCTTCGCGCTTTGCCTGGGAAAACCGCTTCGCACTTTTCCTGGAATTGCTCTAGAATGCCGGCCCGAAGGCGGAACGCGACAGACGCACTGCGAGGGGCGGTGTGATCGAACCGGAATTCGCGCGACCGAGTGCCAACGTTGTGCTCTTGGAAGGGGAGACGAGGACGATGCCGACACCAGAGCAACCCAGTCTAATAGTTCGACAGAAATCCCCTGAGAATATCGAGTTTCCGTTTGCGTCGCTCTCCGATTGGCTGATCCCAACCGAGCTGTTCTTCGTGCGAAACCATTTCCCGTCGCCGGACCTCGATGCGCGAGACTGGAGATTGCGCGTTGGCGGGGCGGTGGAGCGGCCGATCGAACTTGACCTCGACAGCATCAAGGCGATGCGGAGCACGACTTTCACCGCCGTCGTCGAGTGCGCAGGGAACGGCCGCGTCTACTATGTGCCGCCGAAGGAGGGGTTGCAGTGGCAGAACGGAGCCGTCGGCAATGCTGCGTGGACAGGTGTTCTTCTGCGCGAGATTTTAGAAATGGCGGGCGTCAAGCGAACCGCACGTGAGGTTCTGCTCGTAGGCGCAGACAGCGGCGTCGTCGACGCGAACAAGAAAACGGCTTCTCCCGGCCCCATCGCTTTTGCGCGCAGTTTACCGCTTGAGAAGGCCATCGCTGACAGCACGATCCTTGCCTATTCGATGAACGAGGAGCCGTTGACGCGCGATCACGGCTACCCGCTACGCGCGGTCGTGGGTGGCTGGTTCGGCATGGCTTGGGTCAAGTGGATCACTGATATCACGGTTGTGGAACAACCGTTCCTTGGCTACTGGCAGGCGCGCGACTATTTCCGTTGGGAGCGCAGCCTCGGGGAACCCAGGCTGGTCCCCCTCGCGGAGATGGAGGTCAAAGCGCAGATCGCGCGTCCCGTGCAGGGGGCGCGTCTCATCGCCGGCCAACCGTATCGGATTTTCGGAGCCGCCTGGAGCGGAGAGGCTGTTATCCGGCAGGTGCAGGTCTGCACCGGAGATGGCAGGGGCTGGCGCGAGGGAAGGCTCCTCGAAACAGAACGTCCCTTTGCATGGCGCTTGTGGGAGTACATGTGGACCCCTGAAGAAGTGGGGCGATATATACTGCGATGTCGCGCGATCGATGGGGCGGGGTGCGTGCAGCCCGACCTCCAGCGTTCCGACTGCGAGAGCTACGCGGCCAATTGGATCGTTCCGGTGGAGGTTACTGTCGTTCCCGAGCCACAGACGTACGAGGAGGAATTCGTGATCTAATCACCCGCATGGGGCGGAATGGCGGCTTTTGGCGCAACTGCGACCCGCGTTGTCACATGCGTCATGTCCGCTTTGCAGCAACAGCGACGGGTGGGTGGCTCGATGACCATTATGACGGCGCAAAGCAGCCTTGTCCTTCGACAACGAAAAAAGTCCGCTTCGGGCCGATTTCGTTGAAAAAGTCGGCGCGGTTTGGGCCTGCGCCTTGAGACGATAGATGGTCAGCCAGGTTTTGCGAGGGTTTGCCGCCTTTAAGCTGGCTTGGGCTCCGGCATCGGGATCAGTTTAGCGAGCTTTCTGAGGTTTTGGGCGGTGGCTGCGAGATGGAATTCATCCCTTGCGCCATTCGGCCCTCTTAATCGCAATCGATCCAGTTTGAGAATGCGCTTGAGATGGGCAAACAGCATCTCGATCTTCTTCCTCTGCCGCCTCGACGTCGCATAGGCGTCCGTTTTGGCGATATCGCGTGCCATGTCCCGCGCGCCCTCATGGATTGATCGCGGAACCTTTCGTGCCGGTTCCTTCGGGCAGCATCTCGCTTTGAGTTCGCAGACCTCGCAGTCGCGTTTGCTGGCGCGATACAGGAACTGGTTGTCGTTGACGACGGTGCCGCTGGTGGTCAACACCTTGTCTGCAGGACAGCGGTAGATGTCATTCTGCCGATCCCACGTGAAGTCTTTTCGCGAGAATGTGCCATCTGTTCTGCCCGACTTATCGAAGACCGGAATGTGCGGCTCGATGCCTTGCTCGTGCACCAGCCAACCGAGCATTTCTGCCGATCCATATCCGCTGTCAGCGGCGAGCCGGGCCGGATAAAGGTCAAACTCCGTTCTGGTGCGCTCAATCATACGCTTGGCGGCTGTAACCTCTGCTTGGCGAATGGCGGTTGTCGTCTCGATATCGACGATGATCGCGTGGTCGAGATCGATCATGTAGTTGGCGGTATAGGCAAAGAAGGCTGCCCCGCCGTTGGCGGCAGTCCAACGTGCCGCAGGATCGGCAGGAGAGATGAACTTCGGTGTGACTGCGGTTGCTGACCCGAACGCCGCGTCATCCAAGGCTGCCACGTATTCCTTGACGGCACGATTGGCCTTCTCCGGCACCGTCCAGGTGGTCCCTTCGATACCGCTCTGGCGATTGGCATCTGCCTTGATAAGACTGCCATCCACGGCAAAGCCTTCCCCGCCAACGAACCCTTCTTCCATGCAGCGAGACACAACCATCCCGAACACACGTCGAAAGAGATCGCACTCCCTGAAGCGCCCGTGACGGTTCTTCGAAAAGGTCGAATGATCCGGTACCCGGCCATCAAGACCGAGACGACAGAACCAGCGATATGCCAAGTTCAGATGGACCTCTTCGCACAACCGACGTTCCGAACGTATACCAAAGCAATAGCCGACGAGCAGCATGCGGATCATAAGCTCCGGATCGACCGATGGCCGACCCGTGTGACTGTAAAAACCCGCCAGCTCTCCCCGTACTGCCGACAGATCAACGAAGCGGTCGATCGAACGAAGCATATGATCTGCGGGGATGTGACCTTCGAGTGAAAACTCATAAAACAACATCGCCTGATCGACTTGCCTCGGTCCCAGCATCTGCTTCGCTCCACTTCAGATATTCGAAGTGAATCAGCGTTTTGCGATGTAGGCAACATCGGAGTTTTTCAACACAATCGGCCGAAAGCAGACCATTCCTCCATCATCATCCAGTGGCGAAGGTAAACCGACGACCACCGATCGAGCCCGTGCCGCTTCCCTTCTCTCGCTTCGAAGAGCGAGTAACGAGAAGGACCCACCTTCGCCGTTACTGCGGTGAACGTCCCTTCGCTCGACTTTGGCCCTCACAAACGCTCCACCAGCAGACCTGCCGCCAAGGCATGAAAAGCCTCGACCGCCTTTGGCAGCACGCTCTGCGGATCTTCGCTGGCGGCGATCCAAAGCGCAGCATTGAGAGCCGCGCCGCTCAGCAACCGGGCCGCCGCCTCCGGGTCAAGCGGCTTGAGGATGCCTTGGGCGATCAAGCGCTCCACCGTGCTCTTGGTCACCTGCAGACAATTGTTCTGGCTCGGCCACTGCGAGGGATCCCCCAACACCGCAGGTCCGTCGAGCAGGACGATGCGCTGGACTTCCGGATTGAGCGCCATCTCGATATAGGCCGCCCCCTCGGCGAGCAGGCCCTGCCAATCGGCCCCCGCGCGCGCGCCGATCTCCTGAGCGCGCACCGCCATCTCCGTGTCGATCTGATCGACAACCGCCGCCAGCAGCCCGCGCTTGTCTTGGAAGTTGTGGTAAAGCGCGCCCCTTGTCAGTCCGACATCGGCCGTCAGCTCGTCCATGGAGGCTGCGGAGTACCCCTTTTCCGCAAATGCCTTTCGCGCCGCCGCGATCAATTTGACGCGGTTTTCCTGCATCGTTTCGCTGCGCTTCTTCGCCATTCCATTCCTCAATTTCATATACGAAGCGTATCTGGACTTGACATACGCTCTGCATGCCGCATATTTCACATACGAACCGTATACCAAATTGGGCGCGAGCTGTGAAGCGTTACGCCGCGCTCATCGGTCGTTGTCAACAATGAAGAGAGATCAGAATGACCCAACGCGAAGCAATCTTTCCTGCCAACCGGCACGCCCTTTACGAAGAGCATGGCTACTCCGCCGCGATCCGGTCCGGCGATCTGCTGTTTGTCTCCGGACAGGTCGGCAGCCGTCCGGACGGAACACCCGAACCCGATTTCGAGCAGCAAGTGCGGCTCGCCTTTGAAAACCTGAAGGCCACGCTGAGCGCCGCCGGCTGCACGTGGGATGATATTGTCGATGTCACCAGCTTCCACACCGATCCTGAAAACCAGTTCGGAACGATCATGGCCGTCAAGCAGGAGATTTTCAGCAAACCACCCTACCCGAACTGGACTGCGCTCGGCGTCAACTGGCTCGCCGGCTTCGACTTCGAGATAAAGGTCATCGCCCGTATTCCGTGAAGTCACTGACATTGCCGGGGCCGCATCCGTTACCGCAAGAAGTGCCGGCAGGAAAGTGGCCCCGCGCCTCCACCCCCTGGGATATTTGACAGCAGCACAACTTTAGGAGTTAGAGGACCGACCTCACACCGAGAGGTTTCCTCAAGGCGCTCGTGGATCGTCGGTTACCCCACACCGTTACTGCCTGCTTACATTGCCCCGGCGCCGCAGAGAATGAGCCGCAGCGTGCCGCCCTGCCATATATTTATAAAAATCAATTGCATAATCTCTGGGAACAAAGATCTCTCCTGCGTGTTTTGAGCGCATGGATCGTCATCTGATCCGCAAATGGAGAAAACACCTATGAAGAAGATCGTCTTCGCGGCGGCAATTCTCGGCGCGTCTGCCATTGCAGCCTTTGCCCAAACCACACCCGCTCCATCCAAGGATGGAAATACACCTGCGGTTGCAACTCCAGATACCAAAAATCCGGCCGCGCCCGTTGAGGGCGCCAATAGCTTTACCGAAGCTCAGGCGAAGGATCGCATTGCGGAAGCGGGCTACACCGACGTCAAGGATCTCAAGCTCGATGACAAGGGGATCTGGATGGCCTCCGGCATGAAGGACGGCAAAGCCGTCGCCATCGCCCTCGATTATCAAGGCAACATCGTCGCCAAGTAACCCAAGGAGAAGCATGATGAGAACTGTAACCGGACTTTTCGACGACTATTCGGACGCTCGCTCCGCCGTCAGCAAATTGGAAGCGGCAGGCATTCCCTCAAGCGACATCAGTATCGTCTCCAACAAGGCTGGCCGCATCGATCGCGACTCTGACGTTGGCGAGGATGCCGCGACCGGCGCCGGCATTGGCGCTGCCGTCGGTGGCGCCGGCGGCCTGCTCACCGGACTGGGCCTGATGGCCATCCCCGGTGTCGGGCCGGTGGTTGCCGCAGGCTGGCTGGCCGCGACTGCGGCCGGGGCTGTCGCCGGCGCCGTCGCTGGCGGTGCGGCTGGTGGCCTGATCGGCGCCCTCACCGACTCCGGCGTCTCGGAAGATGATGCCCACCTCTATGCCGAAGGTGTCCGCCGTGGCGGCAGCTTGGTCACCGCCAAGGTCGACGACACCCGCGCGCCCGAGGCGCAGGCTATTCTCCAGGGTTCAAACTGGGTCGACCCGATCGAACGCCGGCGTGCCTATAACGAGCAGGGATGGACCCGGTTCGACGAGACGCTCGATCCATACGCCCCCGAGCAGATCGCGCAGGAGCGCGACCGCTATCGGCGGACGATCTAACCGGCCTTGAGTTCAACCCTCCTTGCACGTCGCAAGGAGGGTTGAAGCGTTGATCTCACGCATGATGTCTCCTTATCGCTCACGCGGTCCCGGCGCGGTTTTGGGCTACAATCTCATTGTGAGTAAGGCTGCCGCCTTTTTCCATGAAGACCTTGATTAGGGCCTCGCGGTTACCCGCCGAGCGGGTTTGGTCAGCTTTTTCGAGCGCCGCTTGCAGTTCGTCAGCAGTCAGTTCCGTGCAATAGGCAGGGGTGCCTGGCTGTTGTCGCCATGAGGTCTCAAGGCTCCCGGCATCGAGGGCGTCGAAGCCCGTCGCCTCTACCAGTTGCATGACAAGCAACTTCTTTTCGAGGTCATCACCAGCTACCGGAAGGGCGATGCGGCCGGGTTGCGACTTGTCTACGCCTTTTTCCGCGAGAGTCGCAGAAAGCACCGCATTCCAGGCTTTTATGATCGGTCGCCTGATCTGCTCGGTGACCCAGACCGCTTCCGGTTTGCCATCATCGACGTCGGTGATCGTTCCGTCACGGAACGGGTAGTAATTGGACGTGTCTACGACAACGACGTTCTCGGGAACATTTTCGAACAAATTGGCAAGATCGCGATGAGCCGAAAACGGGATGGAAAGGATCACAATATCCACCCCCGTCACGGCATCTTGCTTGGTCGTTGCCGTCGCACGAACGTCCGCAGCGAGGTCGCGGATAGATTCCGGGTCCTTTGAGTTGGCAAGTTTGACCTCGTGACCTGCCGCCGCGAGCTTGCGTGCCAGCGTTGCCCCAATGTTCCCTGCGCCGATAATTCCGATGTTCATACCATTTCCCTGCTGTGAATATTGCATTCAACGCACCCCAACGGAGGCGTGACTTGTTGTGCTCCGAAGAATAGGTTTAACTACCTGGTACGGCAAGAACCGACCAAAAAGTGGGTAACCCGCCTAGAGGTAAGTATGGCAGTTGAACGAGACTGGCGCTGCGACGACCCGAAGCAGCGAATGGTATGGGCGGCGGCAACTCGGGATGCTCTGCGGGCTCTTGAAGGGAAGTGGAAGATCGTCATCATCTGCCAGCTTTTCGCCGCAAAGGGTCCGCTAAGATTTTCGGAGCTCGAAAAGCGCGTCGAGGGCGTGAATCAGAAGATGCTGATCCAGCAACTCAAGGAGTTGGAGAAGGACGGTATCGTGACAAGAACCGTCTATCCACAGGTCCCGCCAAGGGTCGAATATGCACTGAGTGAGATGGGGATCGCACTCGGTCCATCCATGGCGGAACTAATCGACTGGGCGTTCATGCGACGTGACGCGCGTGCCGCGGTGCCGCAAGATCCGGCGTAAGCGATGAAAACCATTTCGGTGGCTGTCCGTTGTGCATCGCCTGATCACAAGGAGGCCGCGACCTCGAGCGACGCTGGCGCCGGGTCGTCTACCGCACCACCTTACGAACTCGGGGTTCGGACGACGAGATCAAGCCATCTTCCAGCAACACTCTGGCTGCATCGCGGTTTGCGTCCACTATAGCAGGATCGCGCGTCGATTGTGCGATCACGATCGCGCCTTGGAAGAGCGACAGGATCTGGAGCACGGCTCTTTCGGGTTTGCTGAATGCCAATGGCTCGATGAGTGACGCAACAAATTCATGTAAGCCCCTAAAATACGCGCCGATGGTCGCCTGTACGTCTGGGGAGTTGGCCTCCGGTCCGAACTCGGCTAACCCCTTTACGAATGGGCAGCCGCGGAAAGAAGGCGAACGGAACGGTTCCTCCAACGCGTCAAAAATAGCGAGGACGCGCTCCAGCGGCGATAGTCCGGTTCTTTCAGTGGAGGTCACGAGCATCTGAAACCAGATGTCACTTTTGTAACGCAAATAGGTGGCGATCAGGCTGGCCTTCGATGGAAAGTGTTTGTAGAACGTCATCTTGGCCACGCCGCTTTCGGCAATGATGCGGTCGATCCCGACAGAGTGGATGCTGAACCGGTAAAACAGGTCCGATGCCGTCTTTAATATACGTTCTCGCGGGGCGAGGGCGTTAAGCGGTTGTCCCTCCACATCCACAAACTCAAGCACGCTGCGCGTTTGCATCTTCCATCACCTCAGATTCTTCGCCCGCATATAGACAGACTATTCTGTCAATTTTAGGATTGCAAGTACATACAGGTCTGTCTATATGGTGCGACGCCCCTTAGATTTCAGAGAAGGACTTAAGATGAGCGGAAAAGTCGTTGTTGTGACCGGCGCGAGCAGTGGTTTTGGAAAACTCACGGTATTGGAGCTTGCAAGGCGGGGCCATACGGTGGTTGCGACCATGCGGGACGTCGAAGGACGAAATGCCCAAGTGCGGAGCGATCTTATCGACGCGGTGAAAGCTAAAGGGCATGTGCTGCAGGTCCTTGAAATGGACGTTGCCGACGAGGCGTCGGTCAATTCGACGATCGACCAGGTCGTTAAGCAGCACGGAAAGATCGATGCCCTGATCAACAATGCCGGAATAATGCCCGTCGGGGTCACGGAAGCCTACACTGTCGCGGACGTCGAACGGCTATTTGCGGTCAACTTCTTCGGCGCCGTGCGGGCCGACCGCGCCGTTCTGCCGCATATGCGTGCCGCCGGCAGCGGACTCCTCGTTCATGTGACATCGCTGATGGGTCGGGTGGTCTTTCCGTTCTTCGGCACCTATTCCGCGAGCAAGTTCGCGCTCGAAGCGCTTGCCGAAGCCTATCGGTACGAGCTGAAGAGCTTCGGAATCGACTCTGTCATCGTCGAGCCAGGGCCATTCCCGAGCAACCTTCTTTCGTCCAGTCCGGAGCCGTCCGACGAAAGCGTGCTGGCATCATATGGCGAGGTCGCGGCGATCCCGGGCCAAATCAAAGACAGCTCCAGCCACGCCCACGATTCGGCCAATCCACCTCGACCCCAAATGGTTGCCGATGCCATCGCACGGCTGGTCGAGGCCACGGAACGGCGTCCATTGCGCACGGTCGTCATGCCTGAGGGCATGGACCTCGGTGTCCAGCGGCTGAACGACGCGGTAAGCCCAATTCAGAACGACCTGCTCAGCGCGCTCGGCATGTCGAGCATGATCTGACACTCTGGGGTTGGTGGGTGGTGCCACCTGCCGCCCTTTGAGGGGGCACTCTGGACCCGTTTGTGCGCTAACGTCGTCGCATATGGCTTCGCTCGATCCATACGCCCCCGAGCAGATCGCGCAAGAGCGCGACCGGTATCGGCGGACCGCCTAACCGGCCTTGAGTTTCAACCCTCCTTGCACGTCGCAAGGAGGGTTGAAGGCCCATTGCGAGCTCCACGCCTCCCCCGCACCCCTTCCCTGATCCCCCTCGCACGGCGAACAGTTGGCGGACGCGCTTATAGGTGCATCTGCCAATAACAGAAAAGACCGCCTCATGACGGTCTCTTCCTATGCATTTCCACGATATATCAGCGACGCTGGACGGCCGCCGCTGCCTTGCGGATGACATCGATGACCACGTCGGGTTGAGAGAGCATCGGCACGTGGCTGCTTTCCACCTCGGTCACCGTCGCGTTCATACGCTTGGAAACCCAGCGCTGGAGATCGGGGTGCACCGTGTGGTCCTGCGTCGCCAAGACATACCAGCTTGGCTTGGACTTCCACGCGATCTCGCCGGCACTGAGCTTTTGCTGGTTGAACAGATCGGCGACCGGCGCATAGTGCGTGGCCCATACAAGCTTCTGCTCTTCCTCCGAGAGGTCTCCAGCGAAGAACTTGGTTCCGCTCGGCAGCATCCAGGCCCGGCCGTCCGCTGCCTCGACATGGTTGAAGATGTCCGACGGATACTTGGCGAGCTGATCCTGCACGGTCTCGCCGACATCCGGGGCGACCGCGGCGATGTAAACCAGACCAACGACACGCTCGTCGATGCCGGCGGCCGTGATCGTTGCGCCGCCGTAGGAATGCCCGACGAGGATGACGGGGCTGCCGACACGATTGAGCGTCCGCTTAACCGTCGCCACGTCCTCCTCGTAGGAGTCCAGGCCGTACTGGACGGCGATGACTTCGTGCCCGTCCGCCTGCAATGCAGGGATGACTTTGCTGAAGCATGAGCCATCGGCCCAAATGCCGTGGCAAAAAACGATGGTGGGTTTCGGTGATGTAGACATGATCCTGTTCCTTCTTGGATTGGGTAAATAATTCCGTTGGGGGGCAAGCGAGCCAACGGCTTCTTTCGAAGCTTTTGTGACCAGGCGATGTGCGCCGGGTCGAACTTGGTCGAACAGACACACTCCGCTCAGGAATGGGCCGCTCAGGAATGGGCCGCTCAGGAATGGGCCGCTCAGGAATGGGTCGTCGTTTCGCCGCTGTGGCGAGGTCGTTCCGGAATATGTTGTTTCGAATGATGCTTCGGCTTGGGACCGAATTATCAGTCAAAAGACGCGGCGGCGTTGGCGATGAACTCGGCAACGACTTTCGGTTGTGAAAGCATAGGCAAGTGGCTTGCCTGAACAACCATGATCTCGGCACCCATACGTTCGGCTGAATCCTGCTGTACCGCGGGCGGCATCGTGTGGTCGAGCGTTGTGACCATGTACCAAGAAGGCTTGGTGTGCCACGCGCTTTTTGAGATCTTCTCTAATTTACTGCGTGTTCCAAGCGGTCCCTGAGTGGCGTAGACAATATCGGCTTCTGCGGTCGGAAGATCCTGGCCCAGGTATTTGCGCACCCCTTCGCGGGTGAGCGTAACATGCGCGTCGCCCCAGGGCCTCAGTTCATTCACAACAGCCGCAGTCGCATAACCGCTCCACCAGTCGTCGACGGACTGGCCACTGTCTGGCGCAGCGCCGGCGATGTAGACGAGGCCGGCAACTCGGGCATGGTTGCCCGCCTCGGTAATGACCGCGCCACCATAAGACTGCCCCACGAGGATAACCGGACCGTCCTGCATTTCAATGGCGCGATGAACAATCGCCACGTCCTCAGAGAACGAGGTCAATGAAATCTGAACAGCGATTGCATCAATGCTTCGCTCCGACAGTAACGGTATAACTTTATTCCAAGAATTACCATCGAGGAAATATCCGTGCACAAGAATAACGTTTCTAATATTCACGTTTATATCTCCTGCCTTGATGTCGTCTGCTGGCAATACATATGAACTACCTTGGAGATTAGGTCATGGCATTTTATTGCTGCATATGGGATGTTATTGCTTAAATTAGGACAATGAGACGAAAAATCTGCTTTTTCGCTTGATGAGTATCGAAGTTACCTCGCGTATATGGTAGTTTATTGATTACTTTGTATATTATTGTTATAACTCTGACAAATGCCGGCGGCCCTGTGCGCGTGCATATGCAGCAGGGGTGCTACCTACGACCTTTTTGAAACGTCGGGTCAGGTGGCTTTGATCGACAAACCCAAGCTTGTCGGCAATATCGGCCAACGATATTTCGGCTGTCTCGATCAATGACTTCGCTTGTTCAATTCTGCATTGCTCCACGTATCGCGCAGGCGTCATGCCAATCTCTGCTTTAAAAACCCGGATGAAGTGAAAGCGGCTGAGACCGGTTCGCTTCGCGAGCGAGGCGAGGTCAGGAAAGTCGTGTGTTGTCCGCCCAAGATGCTCGATTACCCGTCGGATGGCTTCCCTGTCGCTGATTTCGCCGGTGTGATCGGAGACTGTGTAAACACCATACGTTGTAACGAAATGCACGGTTAGCGCTTCCGCAAGGTGACGCAACAGAGGCATCCGCCATTCAAAATCCGGCTTGCGCATCTCCTCGAGGATCGCGCCGCCGATGTACAGTGCAAACAAATCGTTGGCGTGAAGGATAGAACCCGTCTGATCATCCCTGCCGCGGAGGGGCTCACGCAACCGGGAGCCATCGCTGAGTTGCTCCGGGTCGATGCCGATCCGAAGCATAGGCGGGATAGCGCCCCCAAGCCGTGCTGGGCTACCGGCCGGGACAACAATCAGATCCCCTGCTCTGCAAGATACCTCGCGGGACGCTATGTGCGTTTGAAAACGGAATTGCCTTGATGATCCCAGCGCCACCAACACTGCATGATGATCACACCCAGGCACAACCAGTTCGACGCCGTGGCTCCCGTCTCTCACATCAAAGTGCAGGCCGCGAGAGGTAGACGACATGCCTGCCGTCGATATGGGCCAGCCGCCGAGCTGGGCTCGGATTTCACCGATACCAGACAGCTCACTCTGGCCCTGGTTCTTCATCTCTTTAGCTCCGTATTTAGGCCAGAATTTCCTTAGCGTGATACCGCCGCAAGAATCATGCACCGTTACGAACCTGCTGCGCAACATTCAACTTTGCTGCAAAGCTCCGCCTTTTTAAGCGGCGCGATTGCAGTTGGGATCATGGCATAAGGGCGAGGAAATGCCTTGAGGAATACGAACATTCGTGTCCTGCACGGCGCGGGCCCACGGCATGGAAAGTTCGGGACGCTTGCGCTTCCTGCGCGAGTGGGGTAAACACTGAACTATATGGTTCAGTATGTAAGCCCTCCCCTCGATCTCTCGTTTGCGGCGCTGTCCGATGCGACCCGCCGCGGGATCATCGATCAGCTTGGGCGAGAGGACGCGTCGATCACCAGTCTCGCGGATAAGTTCCAGATGACGCTGACCGGCATGAAGAAGCACGTCCAGGTTCTCGAGCGGGCGGGGCTCGTCGTCACGCAGAAGGTCGGACGGGTGAGAACCTGCAAGCTTGGGAAACGCGGCCTCAAGGCGGAGGCCGAATGGATCGAGGCGCATCGCAAGCTGTTCGAGGCCCGCTTCGAAGCATTGGACGACATCATCAGCGAATTGAACCGGGAGGGACGTGATGAGCCAGCAAGTTGACAGTGCAGGTGGTGCTGAGAACCGCACCTCAGTCGAGCGCAGAGGGGATCGCGAACTCGTCGTAACGCGGACATTCAATGCGCCGCCGAGCACGGTTTACAGGGCGTGGAGCCAGCCCGAGCTGTTCCAGCGCTGGTGGATGCCAAAATCGGCATCCGGCGTTTCGCTCGTATCGTGCGATATGGACGTCCGTACCGGCGGCAAATATCGGCTGGAATTCGGCGCCGGCGGTTCGGACACCATGGCCTTCTATGGCAAGTATCTCGAGGTGGTGCCGAACGAGCGCATCGTCTGGACCAACGACGAGGGCGAAGAGGGCGCGATCACGACCGTGACCTTCGAGGACCAAGGCGGGAGGACACTAGTGACTTTCCACGAGGTCTATCCGTCCAAGGAGGCGCTTGAGGAAGCACTACAGGGCTCGGCGGTCGCATTGCCGGAGCAGTTGGAGCAGCTCGACGAATTGCTTTCCAGCATAGGCGAGTAGCGCGGGTCGGGAAACGTCTGCCCTTGGGAGGTGACTCCACCGGCCTTTCCGGCGGGAGCGGGGCGCAAAGCAGCCTTATGCTTCGATAGCGAAAAAAGTCCGCTTCGGGGCCGTTAGCGGCCTGGCAGCTTTTTGGCTGCCGAGGAACGACAGCTGATGATCAACCCCCGGGGTTACGGTCTGAGAACGGCCCAGACCGGGCCCTCGCAGGCCCATTGCATGCTCTCCAGAATTAGGCTGGGACCAAGCCACGCACCACACGGAACATCATGGGAAATGACCGGGGTCCATCGGGCAAGCCAACCAGATACCCCGCACAAACATGCTGTTCGATCGAACCGCGGGCGTCGTCCGAAAGTGCCATCAATATGCTTGTGATGCTGCCTGGGCCGTCGGTGAACGTAGCCCAATAATCCGCGAAGGACGCATACTCGCAATCCACGACAACGGGAATCTCCGTCACGTCGACGAGGCCGATCTTCCGCCACAACGTCGCCTGACCATCAGGCCAGAAGAGCTGGCGCCCCGCCCGCATGGATCTCAGCCTGGCGAAGTCGGTCTCAAGCACGGCGCCGGTGTTGATGACGAGATCGAAGGCGGGCATGCCGCCCAAGAACTGAGTAACGGCGGACGCGACGACGCCACCTGGACGGGTCACGCGCTTCATCTCGGCAACCACCTGTTCAATTTCCGGGATAACGTCCAGGGCCAGCGTGGAAGCGGCCGCATCGAAAAAGTTAGTGTCGAACCGCATGTGCCGGACATCGCCGTGTTCATAGGCGATATTGGGGTGGGATCGTCGACGGCGGGCTCCTTCCAGGTATCCCTCCGATGCGTCAACACCGATCACATGCGCTCCCGCCTCGGCCAGTGCTTTCGACAACACACCTGTCCCACATGCCACATCGAGCACGCGACTGCCCGGAGCAATATTGGCACGTGTGAGAAATGGGCTTGCCAGATGTTCGCTCCAGCGCCCTATGAATGTCTCGTAGACGTCGGGATCAGCCCAATTATATCGTAGTTCTGCGGCTTCCATGGCTTGCCATCCTCCCTCGATCAAGAATGGATCGTAACACGGCCATTCGGGTCGCGCATATCGCCGTCACACCAGGCAATCCAGCGGAACCTTGTTAACGCTTCTCAAGAAAAATATAACACAACGGCAACCCCTGAAATCACACTCATCGGAGCGATCATCCGGCGAATAGATTGGTGGCCATATAGTCGACGAAGACCCGAACCTTGGGGGAAAGGTATCTGTTTGTCGGCCAGAGGACCCGAAACGTTCCGGTGTCCGCCAGATGATCATCCAGCAGTGAAACCAGTTTGCCTTCTGCGACCTCGGAGGCGACGGCGAATGCGGGAAGGCAGGTGATCCCGAAAGATCGTTCCGCGAGGTAGATGAGCGGTTCCAAGGTGCTCGCGACCGTCGTCACAGGCAGGTCAAGTTTGACCTCATCTCCATTGCGAACCAGCGACCACGGTTCGAGCTTGCCGGAATTGGCGAAACGATGGTGAAGACAACGATGCTCCAGAAGGTCTTCCGGTACTTTCGGGTGGCCATGGGCCATCAGGTAATCCGGTGCGGCAACGATCCTGTGCCTGAAGGTCCCAAGTTTTCGGCTCATCAGCCGGGTGTCCCTCACCTCGCCCGTGCGGATGACCGCGTCAAATCCTTCTTCGATGACGTCGACCAGGCGATCGGAAAAGTCGAGATCGAGGTTGATCTCCGGATAGGTTTGCATGAAGGCGGAAATGGTCGGCATCAGGAGCATGCCGGCCACCGGAAGGCTCACGCGCAGCTGCCCGCGCGGAACGAGCTGCGCGTTCGACAGCCTTGACTGAGCGGACTCGTATTCCGATTGAATGCGCCAGCACGCCTCCAAAAAGAACCTGCCTTCTTCCGTCAGGGCCATGCTGCGGGTCGAGCGATTGAACAGCCGGACATGCAGCTCGTCTTCGAGCCGGGCGATCGCCTTGCCGACGGCCGAGCCTGAAAGGCCGAGGCGTTGGCCGGCTGCCACGAAGCTTCCAACTTCTGCCACCTGAATGAAGATGCCGAGCGTGCCGAGCTTGTCCAATGATCATCCTATTGCGGAATTTTCATCCGGTGTGTTGCGAATAGGCGCCCATTTATCCGCTATCTCAATCCCAATATCCAGATGTCGCCGCGGCCGCAATGGCCCGAGCTTCAGATGGAGACAGTCATGGAAACGAACCTCATTGCCGCCTTTGCGGGCGCGCCCGCGCCAACGACCTTCATTGTCAACGTCATCCACGTCCATCCGGGTAAGCAGCAGGAAGCCTTCGACATCATCCAGGATGTCGTGCACTACGTCGCCGATCGGAAAGAAGGCTTTCTGTGGAGCAGCCTGGCAAAAAGCACCGACGGCCAGACGGTCGTCAACGTCGAGGCGATCCAGGGCGCCGGAAACGTCGACGAGTTCTTCTCCGATCCGGTCTTCGTCGAGAAATTCCGGAAGCTCGATGCGGTCTCCAAAAGCGAGTTCCATACCTACACGGTCGGCGATCTTGTTCTGCCGAAACGCGCAGCGGCGGTGTGACCGATATCACCACCTTGTGTAAGTTTTCAAAAAGCGGTTAGCTGCCATCGTTGACTATGCTTCGTGTGCTGAGACGTGTCCGCATTTCGAGGAAAATCTCGTGCACTGGTCGAAACCCCTCAGACTGCATCTCGGCGTCCTGGTCGTCGCGTCGCTGCTTTGCACGTCGACGCCGATCATCTGGCTGGCGTTCAGGCAAGGAAGCGATGCTGCGGTCAGTGCGGGCGTGCAGCAGATGCGCGAGATGAGCCTGCGGCTGATCGAGGGGTACCGCAATACGCTGCAGGGCGGCACCGAGGCGGTGGCACTGGCATCGACCCTGCCGCTGCTCGTCTCCCCGCCTCCCCAGGATATCACGGCGAAACAGCAATTCTTTCTGGAGATTCTACGAAACGTCCCCAACGCGACGAGCGTCTACACCGGCTATCCTGACGGCTCGTATCTGCAGGTCATCAACACGCAAAGGCAGGATGTCCGCCGGATCCTCGCAGCACCCGATGGCACGGCTTTCGCGATCCGCACGATAGCACGCAGACAGGGCCCGAACGTCATATCGACGTTTCGCTTCCTCGACCTCCAGGCAAGGCCGATCGCCGAGCGTGACGTCGACTATGCATCATTCGATCCGCGGCAACGCCCCTGGTACCAATCCGTCATCCGGCACGGCGAGGAAGTATCCGTCGGACCGTATGTAGCGGGAACGCTGCAGCTTCCAACGCTGACGATCGCAGCGCCGATGAGAGACGACGATCAGGTTGTCGTCGGCATCAACATCCACCTGATGACTGTCAGCCGCCTGCTGGATGCGCAGGAGATTTCGCCGCGGGCGCGCGCCTACATCATCGATAATGCCGATGATCTGATCGCCCATTCCGACCCGGCAATCATGAACAGGCTTCTCGGCATATGGTCGAAAAATGCCGATGGCGCCGTTGCCGTCGATACGACGACGGACAGTTACGACACGAGCCTCGAAACGGTGGCGAGGCTCAGGCGGGATCCGGCCTTTGCAAATGGCGGCGTTGTGCGGATCGATCTCGATGGCGAACGGCAGATCCTGCAGATCGCCCCCGTCGCCGTCTCTGGTCTGTTCAAGGGAAGCGTCGCCGCAATCATCGTGCCCCTGGAAGATCTGGTGGCTGAGGCCAATCGGCTGCTGATGCACAATCTCCTGATTGCCAGCGCCTTCGTGATTGCGGGTGTCGCTGCCTCGGTGATGCTGTCGCGCATGGTCAGCCGCTCCCTCTATCGCCTCGCCGACGAGGCGCGCAGGATCGGCGATCTCGACGTCGGCGAAAAAGGCGTCTCCCACTCCTGGATATCGGAGATCAACACGCTGGCGAGCGCGCTGGCGGCAAGCCGCCATGCCATCGGCCAGTTTGCCCTCTATGTTCCGCGTGAAGTCGTCAGGCGGATCATCGATCCCAAGGCAAGAACCGCCGTCAAGGCGCAGCGGCAGGATGTGACCGTACTCTTCACCGACATCCGCGACTTCACCACCATATCCGAGCAGCATTCGCCCGAAGACGTTGTGGATACACTGTCGGCCTATTTCGAACTCTTGAACACCATCGCCGAGCGCAATGGCGGGACTGTCGTCCAATATCTCGGCGACTCCATTTTCGTCATGTGGAACGCCCCTGTTGCCGATGCCAGACATGCCGAAAACGGCTGCCGATGCGCGCTGGCCATGAAAGCGGCGGTCGACGACCTGAATGAAGCCAACCGTCGGAATGGCCATCCCGCGCTCATCACGCGATTTGGATTGCACACCGGCCCGGCGGTCGTCGGCAGCTTCGGCGCGATTTCGCGACAGCAGTACACAGCCATGGGCGATACGATCAATGTCGCCTCACGGCTGGAAGGGCTGAACAAGGACTTCAACACCTCGATCCTGGTGAGCGCCGCCATATACGAGGCGGTCGCCGATCGCTTCGACCTTCGCCCGCTTGGCCTGGTGCAGCTCAAGGGGCGCGCCGAGAAGGTCGATCTATGGGAGCTTGTCGGGGATGCCAATCACCTTACAAATCCGTAAGTTGTGACTAAGGCCCTATCGGCTAGATTGCTGCCCCAGGCATCCGGGAACGATCGGGCTGATGCGAATCCTGCTTATCGAGGACGACCGGAAAACATCCGATTATATCGCCAAGGGCTTTTCCGAGGCCGGGCATGTCTGCGACGTGTTCGGCGACGGACGCGATGGGCTGTTTCAGGCGCAGCGCGAGGCCTATGACGTGATCGTCGTCGATCGCATGCTGCCGGGTCTCGATGGCCTGGCGATCGTGCGTTCACTGAGGGCTGCCAAGGTCGGCACATCGGCGCTGTTCCTGACATCGGTCGGCGGCGTCGACGATCGGGTCGAGGGGCTGGAGGCGGGGTCTTACGCGTGCGCCGGCCGCCAATGCGGATAGGTGACATAGGCGGTGAGCGCGCCCTCCTCGTGCGAGCGGATGGTCACTGTTTCACCTTTGGGCATATAGACAATCTCGCCGGGGCCGGCGGTGACCGTTCCCCCGTCGGTCGAGACCGAAAGCCGGCCTTCCAGAACGATCATGACGTCATCAACCGCCATCGTCTCGGTCAGGCTCTGGCCGGGTGCGTAACGTCCATAACCGATGGTGATCGGCCCTCCGTGCCGCTCGTCGACCAGATTGCCGACGGAGATGTCTGCCTCCTGCCCGGGGGAACGCTCCAACGACGCATCGGCGATCGTGAACTTACGCATCTTCATCGTCTTCCTCCTTTGCCGTGTGCAGAGGTAGCGCGAAAATTTCACCCGCCAAGACGGATGACGCACGAGGAGGAGGTTGCCGGTCTTGTGTCCCCTCGCCAGCGAGAGAGGCGGGGTGAAGCATGGTGACACGCTTCACTCACACGAGGCTTTGGGATATCGATCCCGCGTGCCTTTTATGATCGACGAGATTGAAATCCGGGCGCGCCATTGGCAGTGACGCCCCTTTGATAAGCGAGCTCGTGACAAATACGATCCGCATCAGCAATTCTGCGGATTATTCCGCCAGCGTCATAGAGAGGGTCATCGGTAATTTCTCTGCCGATGCGATCCTGAAATTGATGGACAGCCGGATCGCCTGGATCGCCCTTCAGAACGGCAAACCCGTGGGAACGGCAAGCCTTGACGGGAATACGGTGCGGACGGTTTTCTTATCTCCGACGGCTCAGGGGCGCGGCATCGGAAGACGCCTTATGCAGACCGTTGAAGCGGCTGCTTTTGCCAACGGCATAAAGGCTTTGCAGGTTCCCGCCTCTCTGACTGCGAGAAATTTCTACGCCGGCCTCGGTTGCAACGAGAGCGGTGTCCCGCTCGCACCTTGACCAAGATGCTTTATGCAGTGTCGAAACTGCAGCCATGACGGGGACGGTAACTTTACGCTATTAGCGGTCATCGCGTGGCGTCAGTTCGCAGCCTCGATCAGATCCAAAATCTCATGGTGCCGAGCATGGTTCATTCCTCGGCGCTGCTCCTCCGCGAGTTGGCTATCATCTTCGGGAGTAAGGCGGATGGTAGGTCGCTCAGAGGCGTTTCCAAAATTAACTTCAATTTCTGAGCCCAAGGTTCGCGGATAACCGGGAATTTCGTTCGCTAGGAGACCTCCATGTGCAGGCTCTGATGAACCGTCCACTTTGTATAGTTCCAGATATCGCTTGAAAGTAGGCCAGTCGACCTCGGCCCAGACACCCCAGCCGAACGCACCAGGGTGATTGGTAAATGGCACGAGTAGAATACATCGCATGAAGAATCGTTCGCCGAACTGGCAAAGATCGCTATCGAACCGTGCCTTTTCCGACCTCTCGGCCTCAGGGATGCTCCAAACATCATCGGGAAGTTTGTAGGCCCGATCGGTGATCAATCCGTCATGTTGGATGCCACATATCGAACAAATGAAATGGTCGCTCATATCTTCCCCGCAGCATTTAATAGAGCTTCGATAACGGTTGGGAGTGACTGCGTCGAGGGCCCATATATGGTGTGGGACTTGGGGATGCGTGGACAACCATCTTCATGATTTGCCTGCCCGCTGCTCATGGTTGGATCTAGCGCAAGCCAACTTCAACAGCAGAAATCATGTTTGGAAAAAGCTCATCTGATAATCTGGGAAGTCATCTGCCCGTTCCGGCTGAACAAACTCTACAACGAATGTCCGATCAGGAAATTGCCACCCAAGCTTGGCCATGTAGATTTCGCGCAGCCGTTCGCCCAGGATCGCCAGCTTGTCGCCCGCCATATCCGTGCATGCCGAGTGCTGAATGTCGGCGATGTGAAAATGGTTCATTACCCATTCGACAGACTGGCGCGTTGCCTCAGGATTTTGTTCGAACGATCGCAAACCCTCAATATTGAAACCATCAACGAGAACATACTTTTCAAACGCTACGAAGCGCGGCCAGAATATCTCTGAATAGCCTACGGCAAGTGAGAAATTTCCGCTGTTGGCGGTCCAGTCCCGGAGGCTGATCCCTCGACCATCATTCCAGGCTGCGAGTTCTGATTTCATACTATTAGGAATGTTCGCCAATCTTCCTCTCCTTGTCATCTAGGCCTGCCGAGACGAGAGAAACCTAACGCATCACTCCTTACCAAAGAACGGCTGGAAACTCCTGGCGTCCGGTTGCGTCGGAAGCCGCTCCCCACCCAGCACCTTACGAATCCGTAAGTTGTCGCCAAGCCCTCCTCTGTCGGAGCGTCCTCGGTTCGAGGCATTTCGATGCGATCGAAATGCAAACGGGTGCTTCGACGCCGCTGGTACGGGAGATACGGCCGTGATTGCCCTTTTCGCCAGACACGTGTCGGCATTGGCTTTGCTTGTTCGTCTTTACAATGTGGCTCCATTCGACGAGCCAAGGCGCAAAACGACAGGAGGCAGAAATGAACAGGGCAAAGGTTCGGCTGGAAGACCGGGGGCTGGTCGAATGCCCACGATGGCATGACGGCGAGCTGTGGTTCGCGGATTGGACAAGCGGCGAAATCCTCGCCTTGAGCGAGCACGGAACTGTCAGAGTGGCGACAACCGCGAAAGCCCCGCCCCTGTCATTCGACTTCGGACCACAGGGCGACATGTACGTCGTCGCGTTCAGGGCATCGCATTTGCTGCGGTTCAACGGCTCCGGACTGGAAGAGTTCGCCGAGTTGGGAGCGAATGGCTGGAACGAGATCGTGATCGATCCGCAAGGCCGCATCTACGTCAACGGCCCCGCAATCCTGCTGATACATCCAGACGGAACGGTCGAAACACAAGCGGAAGGCTTTCAGTTTCCGAACGGAATGGCTCTCTCTCCGGACGGGCGCACACTGGTTTGCGCCGAAAGCTGGGCGAAACGGCTGACATCGTTTGATGTCGCCGCCGACGGGCAACTCTCCCATCGAAGAGTTTGGGCCGATCTTCCCGGGCCGCCCGATGGCATATGCTTCGACGCTGAAGGCGCGATCTGGTACGCCGACGTACCCAATGCTTACTGCCGCAGGGTTCGTGAAGGCGGCGCGCTCCTCGATGAAGTGAAGCTCGATCGCGGCGCATTCGCCTGCATGCTGGGTGGACCTGATCGAACCACCCTATACATAACTGCCGCCAGATGGTTCGGGATGGACAAGATGGACCAGATGGGCGGAACTGGCCAGCTCTTGTCCGTCGAGGTCGAGACAGCCGGGGCGGGTTGGCCTCACGGGTAGTCCGCATCTAGCTGCATCGGGACACAAGATCGGAATGCAGCGCTCTCCAGAAGAGGCCCTTGCGATGGAGTTTGTGAAAGCTCTCACTGCGGGGTCAAATGGCCCTCGTCCTGTAGGCATGGATTGATTCCGTCAAGGCTTTCTCCTTGGCGCTCGCGGCCGTGAAGCGACCAAACATCAGACTGGTTCCAATATCGTACCAGCCAGAGAACCATGGTAAGGCGAACCCTAGCACCACAAGAGCCGGGATTGAAAAGAGAGCCAAGATTATTTCGCGGAGCTGGCCGAGGTTCTCGAGCAGTAGAATAATCGGGAAAAGAACCAGCGACGGAGCAACCACCCACCAGAAACAGACGATAAATCCGATCGGAAGCATAGCCAAGCAAGGCGCCCACTTCGCCAAAGCGAGTGCCCGGAGCTCGCTGCGATGACGGTAATATGTGATCCGCTGCCAAAGTTTACCCATCTCACCAAACCCGTATCGCGTTGTGCGACATCACAAATCTACGCTGCTTTATCTTGCAACAATCTTGCGGGATGCGCCACGGACCGCTAATGGCCGACTGCAGCCAGTCGCGACCGCCAAAGCATGCTTAAATCTTCATTGCTCTTGCTGCCTGTTCTAAATTCGCCCGCGCAATCGCGCGATGAAACGGTGCTATCATCGTAAGATAGATACGCCCCAGTCGATTATGGCAATGCACCACCGTACCCACGACCAGCTCGCGCCCATTTGCTGCATCGGTGCGAAGTTGGATCGTGACGCGGAAGTCGAGATGCGAGTCATCCTCGCCCACGACCAACTCCGTCGCGCTCTTTGACAGCAGCGGGAAGTAGCCGATAACCGGCCCACGCCCCGCTGCGGCAAGACCGATGGCGCGCGACGATTTGACGCCGACTGTCGCCATCACCACATCGCGGATACGAGTGAGCGCACGAATCCACCCCGCCGGTCGCTCGAAGCCGGCGCGTGCCAGCACCTCCAGATCATCGCTTGCCCCCGCCGGCAGTCGAATTGCAAAGGCGTCTAAAAGGTCCGCGCCCGCGTAAAGCGGCGCAAGCACGCTGTTGCCAGGCATGGGCACGGCGCGCGCTTTGGTCATGCGTTTGGGTCGCGGATGCTGGAGAGGGGCGTAGCAATCGTGCAAGCAGGGTCAATCAAGATGTCTCTCCTCGATAGCCACCATCGAAAGCGCCGTGGCCCGGATATTCGTCGCTCACATCCGCTGCCTTACAAGGAGATCGATACGAACGTGAAATACCGCACGCCATTTCTAGTCAGGCTCTAACGTATCACTTCTTTCCAAGGAACGGCGGGAAACTCCTGGCGCCGGGTTGCGGCGGAAAGCCGCTCCCCCACCCATCACCTTACCAATCCGTAAGTTGTGGCCACGCCGTCCCGTCGGCTAGATCTATCCGCAGGCATCCGGGAACGATCGGGCTGATGCGAATCCTGCTTATCGAGGACGATACGAAGACGTCCGATTATATCGCCAAGGGCTTCTCCGAGGCCGGGCATGTCTGCGACGTGTTCGGCGACGGCCGCGACGGGCTGTTTCAGGCGCAGCGCGAGGCCTATGACGTCATCGTCGTCGATCGCATGCTGCCGGGCCTCGATGGGCTGGCGATCGTGCGTTCACTGAGGGCTGCCAAGGTCGGCACGTCGGCGCTGTTCCTGACATCGGTCGGCGGCGTCGACGATCGGGTCGAAGGGCTGGAGGCAGGCGGCGACGATTATCTCGTCAAGCCCTTTGCCTTCTCCGAGCTGATGGCGCGCGTCAATGCGCTTGGCCGGCGGCCGCCGGTGCAGGAGCAGAGGACGGTGCTGAAGGTTGCCGATCTCGAGCTCGATCTGATCCGGCGGGAGGCCCGCCGCGCCGGCCAGGTGATCGAGCTGCAGCCGCGCGAGTTCACCCTGCTCGAGGTGCTGATGCGCGGCGAAGGCCGGGTCATCACCAAGACGATGCTGCTGGAGCGGGTCTGGGATTTCCACTTCGATCCGAAGACCAGCGTCGTCGAGACCCATATCAGCCG
Source organism: Rhizobium leguminosarum (assembly GCF_002953715.1). Classification (GTDB taxonomy): domain Bacteria; phylum Pseudomonadota; class Alphaproteobacteria; order Rhizobiales; family Rhizobiaceae; genus Rhizobium; species Rhizobium leguminosarum_V. The sequence goes on along the minus strand of NZ_CP025012.1, from coordinate 777,486 downwards.
CCTCAGGACCAAAGTCGACAAGCCGTTCCAGATCCAGCTTCTGCACACGGTCCGCAACACCGGATACAGCCTGCATGCGCCTCGCTAGAACAGGAAAATCTCAAATCCTGTTCGCAATTTAAAGAGTAAGAGCATGATGTCGTCCGAAAACCGCGCACACTTTTCGGCATCATGCTCTAGCCTGCGCCGGAGCACGCCGTTCCGGCTTGCCGTCACCTTCGGCGTGCTCTTCGTCGTCGCCTTCATCCTGAGCGGCGCGATCATCTACCACATGCTGCGCCTCGGCCTTGCGCGTGATCTCGACCAGTCGCTGGGCGAGATGAATTCGCTTGTTGTCTCGACCTACGAGCCCAATGACACCGAGGATCTGGTCAATACGCTGAACAATTATGCGAGCTTCCAGTCGACCTCCGACGGGCTCTATTCGCTGACGGACGCCGGCGGGCGCAAGCTTGCCGGCAATTTCGCCGCACCCCGCATCCCGAACGGCGTCTATACCGTCACCTCCAGGGATGTCGGGCTGAAGGGGCATGAACGCTACCGGATGCAGGTCTCGACCATCGGCCCCTACAGCCTGGTGGTGGCGGAAAACTTCAACGATGTCGACGAGATGCTGCGGATCGTGCTGGTCAGCTTCGAATGGGCCGCCGCGATCGTCGTCGCGACCGCGATCGGCGGCGGCGTCTTTCTCGCCGTTCGCGCCCAGGCGCGGCTCGACCGGGTCGCCCTCACCATGAACGACGTCTCCCACGGCGCGCTCGACGCCCGCATTGCCATCACCGGAAACGGCGACGATCTCGATACGGTGGCGATCCAGATCAACGCGGCGCTGGAGCGGCTGCAGAGATTGGTCGAGAGCATGCGGCAGGTGAGCGCCGATATCGCCCATGATCTGAAGACGCCGCTGAACAGGCTGCGCCTGACGCTGGATGCCGCGGTGGCCGGCAACGACCAGCAGGCGGATGTTTCGGCGCTGCTTGACGAAGCAAGACACGAGAGCGACCGGATCAACGCCACCTTCGAGGCGCTGCTGCGCATTTCCCAGATCGAGGCCGGCGCCCGCAAGGAGCGCTTCCAGGCAACCGATATCGAGGCCGTGCTTGCCGTGATTTCCGAGGTCTATGTCGATGTCGCGGAAGACGCGCTGATGGCGCTTGATATCACGGAGCGCTGTCCCGCACTCATCCGGGGCGACCGTGATCTCTTGACGCAGATGATCGCCAACCTGGTGGAGAACGCGATCAACCACTGCCCGGCCGGAACCGACATCACCGTTTCGCTCCGCCGCCAGGGCGGCCGCGCCATCGTCTCGGTCGCCGATAGCGGCCCCGGCATTCCCGCCGGCGAAAGGGACAAGGTCTTCCGACGTCTCTACCGGCTCGACAAGAGCCGCGCGACGCCGGGAAGCGGGCTCGGACTCAGCCTCGTCAAGGCGATCGCCGACCTGCACGCGGCTGAAATCACCATGGCGGACAATCATCCCGGCCTCATCGTTTCGATCGGCTTCCCGCTGATCTCGGCGGCAGGTCCTAACTTCTCATCCGCCATGCCGCGAGCCGGCTGAAGCGGGCGGCAAAGCGGCGCAGCTCGGCAGCGGCGCGATACGGCAGCACGCTCCACGGCCGGCGGCGGCCCAGCCGGTAGGTCGAAAGCCCTGCCTGGATCTGCGAGCAGGGATCGGCCCTTTGGCTGACCGGCAGCGGATCGACGAAGCAGGCGCTCAGCCCATCATCGAACTCCAGATCGAAGGCGAGATCATAGGGCAGGCGCATGGGGACAAGCACATCGGCAATCCAGCCTGCCGCCTTGCGGTTGATCAGATAGGCGCCGGACCCCTTCTCACGGGTGAGCGCGATGGCGAGCGAGCGTGACGCGGTCAGCGGCTCCACCTTGTGCTTTCGCCCGGAATTGACTGTGGACAGCCGCAGGATGTCCCAGCGCGCGCGGTGCTCGAGGGCGGCATCGATCAGCTCGGCCAGATCGTCGTCGAAATCGAGATCGTCTTCCAGAATGAGCGCGAACTCGGCATGGCTGCCGAGGAACCGCTTGGCGCATTCGACGTGGCTCAGATAACAGCCGATCTCGAAAGGGTTCGGCCGGCGGCCGTGCTGGCGGAGATAGGATGCTTCGTCGAAGCCCGGATGCGGCAGGCTCAGCCCTGCCCCATCGACCGCCGCCACGCGCTCGAAGGCAAGGCCGAAGCTTGCCAGCAGGCGCTCCATTCGAAACCTGCGCAATGGCGCACGGTCGAGATTGATCAGGTAGGTGTTCACCCGCAGGCTGACCGGATGAAGGGCTGGCATTAAGGCGGCAGGTGCGGCGCGCATGTTCATGAGAAAGCTGACCTCGACTTGGCAATGATGGCGCCAAGCCTGCGCTCCAAACCTCACGGGGACCTCGCTGGAACTATACATTTTGGTAAAGTGCGGCGGTCGAACGGCCGGGGCTGCATTCTTACGGATTGGTATGATCCCGGCAAAGTGCGCGTGAGAATGCCGCGCTACCAGCTCTCCTGCGGCACGCAGTGGACGCCTCCCTTCCCGCGATCGAAACCGACAACCAGCGAGCCTTCGATGACGACAGCGACCCACTGCGTGCCGCGCCGGATGACCCCTGGCAACGGAGTCCTGGGGATCCGGCTAAGACAGCCCCAACCTCCGTCATTCCAGGCCCTGAGCCTGGAATCCATGCCCACGGCTGACGGAGGCGAGAGTGGATCCTCGGGTCAAGCCCGAGGAGGACGGAGCGGGGAGTGAGCTTTGGAGCAAGGACAGCGACGCATCCGGACATGATCGACGGCTGAGAACTTCTCTGCCGACGCGATCGTTAAATTGATGGACAGCCGGATCGTCTCGATTGCGCTTCAAGGTCGCCATCACCAATCCCTGCCAGATAACTATCATCATCGATCGTGTTCCGCCCAGTTGTGTCGGCATCGTTTTTCAAGAAAAGTTGCGACATGAGTGAACACATCAAGATCGACATCGACGCCCTCCGCAAAATTGGGTGGGATCATTGGGACCCTATCGGAATTCGTCAGCTCGATGATTCAGCCTGGCGAGACGACGCAGCCGATGAATACGACACCTATCTCCTTCAGGCCGCCACCATGATCCTGCAGGGCGCGACATGCGAAACGGTTGCTGCCTATCTCGATGACATCATTTCCGATTCTATGGCGCTCGGACCTCCAAGCGAGGCCGTTCATCGCGCTTCCCTGCTTACGGCCGAAGCGATCTCGGCCTATTTGCAGGTCGATCGAGCACACCTCTGAGGCACAGGCATCCTCGAACAGTCTTCGGAAAGGGAAAAATCTTGGCCGAGAATGATTATGATGCGTTCGCAGCGGCTTATGATGCCGATAACGAGGTCAATGCCTGGAATGCCTATTACGAGCGGCCGGCCATTCTTGCCCTGGTTGGCGATGTCGCCGGGCTTTCCGTGCTCGATGCCGGATGCGGCGGCGGGGCGCATGCGGCAGCGCTGATCGAGCGCGGGGCTGTCGTGACCGGGATCGACGCCAGTGCCGGCATGCTTGATATCGCGCAACGTCGCCTGCAAGGGCGCGCGCGGCTGCTATCGGCTGATCTCAACGAAGCATTGCCGTTTACGGACAAGGCTTTCGATCTGATCCTTGCCTCGCTTGTCATGCATTATCTGCCCGACTGGTCGAGGCCCCTTCTGGAATTCAACCGGCTGCTGCCCGAAGGCGGTCGCCTGGTTCTTTCCACCCACCATCCCTTCATGGATCACGCCTCGACCGGCCGCGACAATTATTTCGAGACCTACAGCTTCGATGAAACCTGGCAGCGCGGCGGAAAGGATATCGCCATGCGCTTCTGGCATCGGCCGCTGCATGCCATGTTCGACGCGCTGAAGTCAGCCGGATTTCAGATCGACATCGTCAGCGAGCCCCAGCCCGACCCTCAAGCCCGCACGCTTTTTCCGCAGGCCTATCAGAGCCTGACGACCAAGCCGCGGTTCCTGTTCTTCTCGGCGGTGAAAACATGACGACGGGTGCTGGAGTCTCCTGACTCTATCGGGCGAGGTGTTCCGATCTTTGTGGCCAGATCGGGTGGAATTCCGACTGGCGGCAAGCGGGGATCGGTGGTGTCTTACTTTACTGCCGAAAAGGCGGTCGGTGACAACAGCTGGCTAGAGATATTGGAGAGGATTTGGCCGTCGCGCTCTGACTCGTCGCGGGCCTTAAGCCATGCAGGATCAGTGGTGAAAGCTTTCCATTTCACCTCGCGATCGGCTAGCGATTCCCAGGCGATGAGATAGGTGAGACGCTGGCTGCTTTCGCCCACGATTGTGGTGAAGAAACCCGCCTGCTTGATGCCGTGCTTGTCCCATATTGCCAGCGTATGTTCGGCAAAGCGGTTGAGCAGCGCGGGCAATCGGCCGGGCAGGCAGTCGTAAATTCTGAGCTCGTAAATCACAGTCTTGCTTCCTTATGTCCCTTGAGAACGACATGTGTTTGGCACTTGCTCCCCTGCGCCCACAATGTCCTCAAAACTTGCAGCAACGTCAATTTCACGGTGGATCCGTCAATATCCCTATTAGAACAGGGCCTGCAGGTATGTGCGAACCGCTAATTTTCTGTCAAGCTGATCGCCTGTGTTTAGGCGTGGATTATTAAATCGACGCCCGCGGACGGCGGTTCCCACTCATCAAACGACGTTCTCGCCGCCGAATTTGGTTGGTTTTTCTAGGTTGGAGGGCGCCTTGCGGCCTTGAGCGAAGCGCAGTCCTGCACGACACCGCGGGCCACTTCCACCTGCCAAGCCAAAATCAGAGATTTTCCAATGCCCACGCTCTACCTCACTTGCGGTCTTCCCGGTTCGGGGAAGACGTCGCTTGCCAAGATCATCGAACATGAAGCATCTGCCCTCCGTCTGACCGGAGACGACTGGATGCACAAGCTTTACCCCGGCATCTCGACTCCAGAAGCCGAAACCGGTCCGTGCCGTGGGAGGGTCGAGAGCCTGCAATGGCAGATCGCCCTGCGTGCCCTCAGGCTTCGAAGACGTGGCCTGGGAACACCGTTTACTCTTCACCTGTCTTCGGAAAGAGATGAGTGACATTGGAACCAGGGGTCTGAACCCTCGCTACGGTCTTCTTGCTGCCGTTGCTGCGTTCGCCAGCAGCTTGTACGACCGCGGCAAATCCATCGCGCTGCCTGTAGTAGTCAGGTTTTTCCGGAAGACTGAGATCAAAATCGGCAAGCAGTCGCTCGATGAGGTCCATCGCCTTCGCCGCGATCACCGCATAACCCTCCTGGCGCCGCTCGAAAAAGCTGTCGAAGTCTGGGCCGGAGAGATCAAGGTTATCCAACGCGTTCCCAAGGTTCGTCACCCGGTTCGATAACCATAAAGCCTCATGGAAGAGCTCGTCGCCCAGGAGGCTCAAATCTTCAGCCCGTGGAAGGACAAGAACCGGATCCGCGGTGTGGAAGACGAATTCGCCTTCGTTGACTGGGTTGAACTCAGGCGTATCGTGAACGGCAGCGTATGCGGCGCCGACAAAATCGTCTAATGCCAGAGCTGTCAGCATCGCCGCGCTGCGCGCTTTGGCTTTTGGGTTCCGCGCGCGTTCAGCACTCGTCCACCGCAGTGCGCTCGGTATGATCGTGCCGGCGGCGAAACAGCCAGCCCCAATCATCGCTCCGACTAGCATGATGCCCTGAGTTGTTTCGAAAAACTGCGTCAACACCTACCTCGTAGAGTTCGAGAAGCGATTTGCATCGGTCGCACGCAGGACGGAATCAGTACCGGCTGTTGCAGTGTGCCTCGCTTGAAAGCGATTAGGAATGCTCTTCTGAAGATGAGATCTCGACGGAGTAGATTCAAGGTTTAGTCCGTATGCCCCCTCTGCCGGATGACCCGTCGTCGAGAAGCTTCCGGATGGCCGTGACGTTTCGACCGCAAACCGGGCGGCAGGGCTGCTTCTGGTGGTTCATCTTCGAAAGCGGAGGAAATGTGCCAATCCATTGTTACCCATTGACCTGAACAGGTTTCACCCCAATACGGTCAGGCCAGCCAGACGACAACAGGAGTGTAATCGTGAGCGAACCGACCGTAGCAGATGCAACAAACCGCATTTATGAGTCGCTCCAGGCGGACAACGCCGACATCGACGTGCATATCGCGGCCCTCAAGGCAGCGTTGACGCGGGCGGGTTTGAAAGAGGCCGTATTCGACCCGGCCAGGCTCGTGCAGAATAACCGTTCTGGCAGGAAGCGGATGGAGGCCTACTTTCGGCAGCGCGGTGTCATGGTGAAATTCTCAGCCTCGTGAAGCCTTCCAGACGGCTGTAATCACCCTCAGTGGGGCCTGACACCACGCATTGGCGTCGCCCTGCGGATGATCGTCCAGGCGCGGAGGCTGAAGAGCCGTCCAACGAAGGGCCGGGAGCCCTGCCGTGATCTGCGGGCTGCCGACGTCAGAGGGGCCGAATCCCTTCCGCCCATGACATGCCGAACCACACCGCCGAATCTGGCGCCTTGCTCCACTCGATCAAGGTGTCGAGACCTGCCGTGACCGCGTCTCGTGAAAGCCCGGTCGCCACGATGTCGTCGATCGCTTCGACGACGATGCTCGCAATGTTACGAACCACATCCTCGAAATCGGGATCACCCGCGCAACCGCCGAAGAAGACAAGCGTGTTACGGCGAGGACGTAGGTCCGCCTGGTGAAGCAATTGCACGAGCCGACGCCCGACGATAGGGTCGTTGCAATGCCTGTCATAGGTGCGCTGATAAGCGTTCCAGAGCGACGAGAACCCTGGGGGTTCTGGCCATAGCCGCAGACCGTCGTAGTCGTCATCGGACAGGATCACACGGCCACCCGGCCGCACCGCGCGCGCCATGTTGCGGACGACCTGCAGCGGGTCGGGTATGTGCTCAAGGACGAAGCGAGCGTGAGCGACGTCGAACTGACCTAGCTCGTCGTCGCGAAGGGGCGGATCGAGGACGTCGCCCTGCCTCATCTCGATCATTGCGGTCTCGTCGTCGGCCGCCGCTTGGCGCAACGCCTCGGCGATCTGTTTGGGACTTCGCTCTAGCCCGAGCACCGGGACGCCGGTGACCCGTGCCATCATCCGCGAGTACTGACCAAGGCCGGCTCCGAAGTCGACGACGCGTTCACCGGCGGCGAGTTGCGCGGCATCGATACACCGCTCGTTGAGCCGCCTGTTCAGTGCGGTCAACCGCTGTTGTTCTGCCTCGCTCGATCCATGCGTGTAGTGAGATGATGACATTCGCTGCCCCCGCTGAATGGCGCGACAACGGTGCCAGAATTCGGGCGGGAGTCAATTCGGGCGGGAGTCAATGAGGTCGACTGGAGATACCACAAAGCAGCCAGTGGGTTAGACGACCTCACCTGTGAGCTCACCCATGCGCTCCGTCTTGACCCCCGAGCAGAGCGGTCCTAGAAGATAGACTATGGCAACACACCTCTGATTGGCCGCGCCTTGCGGCCTTGAGCGAAGCGCAGTCCTGCACGACACCGCGGGGCCACTTCCCCTTACCAAGCCAAAATCAGAGATTTTCCAATGCCCACGCTCTACCTCACTTGCGGTCTTCCCGGCTCGGGGAAGACGTCGCTCGCCAAGATCATCGAACATGAAGCATCCGCCCTCCGTCTGACCGGAGACGACTGGATGCACAAGCTTTACCCCGGCATCTCCACTCCAGAAGCCGAAACTGGTCCGTGCCGAGGGAGAGTCGAGAGCCTGCAATGGCAGATCGCCCTGCGTGCCATCAGGCTTCAGTGCAACGTTGTCGTGGATTGGGGAGTGTGGTCACGGGAAGAACGCGACACCTGCCGCAAGGAAGCTCGCGCAGCTGGTGCCCGCATCGTCCTCTGCTTCCTCGACGTTCCCTTTGATGAGCTTTGGGACCGGGTCTCCCGACGAAACGCCGAGCTTCCAGTCGGCACGTTCGACATCTCGCGGGCGGACCTGCTGAGGTGGTCGAAGCTGCTCGAGCCGCCAACCGCCGAGGAGTTGGCGCTTTACGATCGGCAAACCCATCCAGCCATCACCGCCCTTAGATGAAACGCCACGGCGCCAGGGGGTATTCTCAGTCTGCGTAGTCGGCGGGTCCGGACCAACTCGCTCGTGAGAACATGCGAGACCGAATTGGCCAGCCGTGGTGTGCTTGATGAGGGGATGCTTGAGGTCGTCTGGATGGAAGACCATGCGAGCGCCCACCCGCATGAGCGTCAGGCCTATCAGAGCCTGACGACCAAGCCGCGGTTTCTGTTCTTCTCGGCGGTGAAAGCTTGAGGACGTGGATGACGAGGGCCTTCCTGTTCCGGCCGGGGCTGCAGTCCTGCGGATGGCCGGGGGCTAAGCGATAGGCGCCGACCCCGTCACTCCTCTTCCTCCCAATAGCTTTGCCAGAGGTCGAGCCTCAGCTTCAGCGGATCTGTTCCGAACGTCACGCCGTGATTGGTGAAGTCGATGACCCTGTGGACGAAGGGGTCGTGGTGAGGCCATTTTGGCCGTGAGCCGCCATTGGGGTCACCGCTCGTTGCAAATTGGACCCAGTAAGCACTCGCCAATGTGGCCATGGCCCAGTCGGCAGGTGTCACCTTGTCTTTCACCAGTGCGTCTGGAACGTTGAGCGTATACGGAATTTCGAAGCCGTGCAGAGTGCCTTTCCATGCCGGATCGTTGCGGAGAGCCTCGGCGACATAGGAGAAACGATACCACCACGTCGGCTGACCAGCGCGGATCATCTCGTCAGCGAGGTGGCGAGATGGTTCAACAAGCGTTTTGTCGGCCAGAACCTGCTGCTTCAGCTCATCGAGCGTCTGTTGGCCGGTCGGATCATAGAGGGTGCGGGCTTCGGCTGCATGCTTCCCGAACAGCGCGAAGAGATCGTCTTTCGTCGCGGCCTCACCGAGACCGAGATCTCGATTATTTGTCCCGACGATGACGGGGACCGGCGCCTGCCGGCCTGCCGCAAAAGCCGCTTCCGGCGTTTCGAGCAAAAACCGTCCGTCGATAATCGCGCCTGAGATGCCGAGGACCGGCTCGCCCGTCGACATTCCCTCCAGCACGTCATGTGCCGATGCACCTTCGGTCAGGTTTTCCGCAGGCAGCGCCCGAAGGGCGGTGAGAGCGTCGGCATCGCTCCCATTGATTCCCAGAGAAGCCGCATAGTCCAACGCGGTTTTCTCCGCCTCTTTCAAAGGTGACAAAGGCGTACTCTGCGCACGCGCGGTGGGGAGACCCGGTGACTGCAGAATGGCGCCGCGGAAAAGCCCCCGTGACAACGGCGATATCATGTGCGCCATCACCGAGCCGCCACCTGCCGACTCTCCGAATATCGTCACTTTCTTCGGATCGCCGCCGAAGGCTTCGATATTTTGCTGGACCCATTTCAAGGCTGCAAGCTGGTCCATGTAACCATAATTGCCGACCGGCTCGTCAGGGGATTCCTTCATCAGCGCCGGATGGGCAAAGTATCCCAATCGGCCTACACGGTAGTTCATGCTGACGAACACGACTCTGCGGGAGGCCAGCTGGCCACCGGGATACTGAGGGGTGTTTCCATGGACAAGAGCGCCGCCGTAAATCCAAACCATCACCGGAAGGGGTGTTTTAGAGCGCTTGGAGGGTGTCCAGACATTGAGCGTCAAACAATCCTCTGACTTCGGCAGGTCGTCGGTCTGCATGCAGGACGGACCGAAATTGCGGGCATCCCTGGTCCCGCTCCATGGCTTCATCGGTCTGGGATTGCGCCATCTCAAATCACCGACCGGCGGTGCCGCATAAGGTATGCCTTTGAAGCTGACGACCGTGCCCGACCTCTCACCCTTCAGCATTCCGCTGTCGATTGTAACGGTGTCGTCTGCCGCACCCAATCGTGGCGCGAACGTCACCTGACACGATGCGACGGCCAAAAAGAGCAGAAACGTGCGACGGCCGTCCACAAACACTGCACTCTCCAACGCCAAGTTGAGACAGTTTGAGAGCAAAATACTCCCATGGAGCGGCAACGAAAAGGGTTCATCAGACGTCGACCAAAGTCTGCCGGCGGGTGTTGTCGGGGTAGCGTCTTGAACCTGGGAGGGAATAGAAACTCATCCATGGCAAGGACTTATCCGGAATTATGCAGCAAATGCCACCAGCCGGTGATCGTGCGCGGTGACCGCTTTGCGCCGCCAACAGCGGTCATGCGTAGTTTCAGCGTGCACGCTGAAACAGTCAGGCCGACAGAAGCTTTCCGATGTCTCGGCGTGGCGGAGCCCCGAACAGCCGGGCATATTCCCGGCTGAACTGTGAGGGGCTGGCATAGCCCACCTCAAAGGCGACCGTTTCCGCCGACATTTCGCGCGACAGCATCAGCCGGCGCGCCTCCATCAGGCGGATCTGCTTTTGAAACTGCACCGGTGTCATCGCGGTCATTGCCTTGAACTGACGATGGAACGCTGTCGGGCTCAGGCCGGCGAGCGCGGCAAGATCATCGACGCGCACCTGTTTGTCGAAATTGCCCCGCAATGCGTGGATCGCTTCGACCAGACGCCGGTTTCGCTCCGCGCCGACGACCATGCGGGCGAAGACACCGCCATGTGGCCCGGCCAGCAGGCGGTAGCAGAGTTCGCGCTTGACGCCGGGATAGAGCAGCGGGATTGCCTGCGGCTCGCCAAGCAGGCTGACGGCGCGCGCGGCGCAGCCGAGGATCGCCTCGTTGAGCTCCATAACGAAGGCGGCGGCATGCTCGTCGGAGGCCGGAGTGGGCGGTGCCTCCATGCTTTCATAGACTTCGCGCAGGATCGCCTGGTCGAGTTCGATGACGGCGCTGAGATAGGGCGCATCCGGCGCGCCGTGCACCACCTGGCTTGCACCCGGCATCTCGACGCTGACCACCATGGCCTGGCTGGTGCGATAATGGAGCCTCCGTTCGCCGAACGTCGTCCATTTCGCGCCCTGCACCACGATGCAGAGCGCTGGCCGGTGGATCAGGTGGTTCGGATGCCGCTCGGAGAAGGATCGGAGCAAGGCCAGTCCGTCGATCGCGGTGAAATAGGGGCTCCCGTTTCCATGAGCCGCAAACGCGGCGACGACGGCATCATGCAACATCGAAAGAGTGCTCAATCGGATCCCCCGCAAATCTGGAATTCCAAATTAACGCTGGAGGCAGGATCAGGCAAGAATGAAGCCGGTTCCGGCATGTTCGCCCGTGCTTCGCCCTCTTATGTTCACCGTCATCAACAAAGGAGAACGGCGATGACACAGAATTCCGAACGCAAAATCGCAATCGTCACCGGCGGCAGCCGCGGGCTGGGCCGCAACACCGTGCTCAACCTCGCCAGACGTGGTGTCGACTCGATCCTCACCTACAATTCCAGCAGGGCGGAAGCCGAAAAGGTCGTGGCCCTGGTTGCTGAAGCCGGCGCCAAAGCCATTGCCCTCAAGCTCGACACCGGCGACGCCCACGGTTTCGACCCTTTCGTCGACGCCGTAAAGCAGGCGCTTGCCGATCTGGGCGCCGCCGAGCGCTTCGACTACCTCGTCAACAATGCCGGAACCTCGCACCACAACAGCATCGAGGCGACTACGGAAGATGAACTGGACATGCTTTACAATGTGCACTTCAAGGGTGTTTTCTTTTTGACGCAGAAGCTCTTGCCGCTGATCAATGATGGCGGCCGGATCGTCAACCTGTCGAGCGGCCTGACTCGCATCATCGTTCCTGGCAGCGCTGCTTACGGTGCGATGAAGGGAGCGGTCGAGGTGCTGACCCGGTACATGGCAAAGGAGCTGGGACCGCGTCGCATCGCCGTCAACGTCGTCGCGCCCGGCGCCATCCAGACCGACTTTAGCGGCGGTATGGTCCGCGACAATCCGGATCTGAACCAGCGTGTCGCCGAAATGACGGCGCTGGGCCGCGCCGGCCTGCCCGACGATATCGGTCCGATGATTGCCTCGCTGCTCTCTGAGGACAACCGCTGGGTCAATGCCCAACGCATCGAGGTCTCCGGCGGCATGTCAATCTGAGATGCCGGTCCGGACCGAGTTCAAATAATCCTACCGCTTCGCAAACGATGGAGATTCGATCATGATGATGAACAGACGCACATTTTCGAAAACTTTGCTCGTCGGTGCTGCCACGTCACTTGTTGCGACACATGCCGGCCTGGCCGCCACCCATACGCCTCCAAAGGCGCGCAATGTCGTTCTCGTGCATGGACTTTTCGCCGACGGATCATGCTGGACCGAGGTTATCGCCCTGCTGCAAGCGAAGGGCCTAAACTGCACGGCGGTCCAGAACCCGCTCACTACGCTGCCCGATGCCGTGGCGGCCGCCCGGCGCGTCCTCGACCGGCAGGACGGTCCGACTGTCTTTGTCGGCCACTCCTTTTCGGGGATGATCCTCACCGAAGCAGGCGTACATCCGAACGTCTCTTCACTGGTTTATGTCGCTGCCCGAGCACCGGATGCAGGTGAGGACTATGCAGCTTTGGCAAAAACCTACCCGACACCACCCGCAACCGCGGGCATTGTCTTCGACGGCGACGAAGGACGGCTGACGGAGGAAGCGTTCCTGCGCGATTTCGGGGGCGACCTTCCCGAGGCCAGGGCGAGGGTTCTCTATGCCGTTCAACAACCATTCCAAAAGACGTTGCTCACCGGCAAAACCTCAAACGCTGCTTGGCGTTCCAAGCCAAGCTACTACGCCGTTTCGACACAAGATGGAACGATAAATCCAGACCTGCAGCGTTTCATGGCCAGACGCATGGGCGCTAAAGCCATCGAACTCAAATCCAGCCATCTGTCGCTCATTTCACATCCGAATGAGATCACCACGCTCATTCTGGAAGCTGCCGGGCAATCATGACATTGGCCCCCCTTACGCCGCGCGAGCCGATATTCCGAGCCTAAGCGCTGCCGGCAAGGCCAACGGGGAGATCACCGAGGCACTCGGAAAAACGCAGGCCCGGATGGCCGCGAAGGATGACGAATTGCGGCGCGGATATCAAAGCCTGAAGCTAGAGTTGGAGTCGACAAACGAGAGCGGCATCGAGGAATACCTAGCCCAGAACGCACCGTTCATCGATGCCGTGGTAAGACCACCACCAAAGACTTTATGACGGCTCCGGGCCGGAAGCGGCCGCTGGTGGCATTTGCTACCTAATACCGGACTTATCCTGCCGAAGCATCCACCCATGAGTACGCGATCTGCATAGATCCGGCGTAGGTGTTCGGCTCGATTGGCACGGATTCTGGCGAAAACATACGCCCCACCCTCCGTCATCCCAGGCCTTGAGCCTGGGATCCATGGCCTTGCTGATTGAGGCCGGCATGGATCCTCGGGTCAAGCCCGAGGAAGACGGAGGGTGGGGTGAGCTCTGCGGCAAATACACCGCCAACAACTGTGAAAATCCACCTATCTTTCGGACTGGCTTCGCGGCCAACCGGCGCGAGAGGCGGGGCGGCCAACCTCGTCCTTCGGGGCACCTCAGGATGAGGTTGGAGATAGATCGCAGCCCTGGATGCCAGACTGAGCCTTGCCCCACCCCATCAACCGCTCCTCGCCCCCCGCAACGCCGTCAATCCCCTCCGCAGCCACAGCAATTGCTGCGGCGGCATCTGGCGCAGATGGTCGTAATCCATCACCGTGACGTTATAGACCGTGCTCCTGACCTGCGGTCCATCCGGGCAGCGCAGCAGGATGCCCTGTAGCGCCATCATGCGGTTGCTGGCTTTGCGGGCGCGGTCGGCGAAGGTTTCTGTCACTTCGCCTTCATGGCCTTTGACGGTAAAGAGCGATTGCGCTCTCGGGCTCGGGGCCGGGATGCCTGTGGTCTTGTGGTAGCGGGCGATCGCCTCGGCATAGTCGTCGCCGGCCTGGCGCTGCTCGGCGGTGATCAGGCCGTCGAGGAACATGCGGCCGAGGGTGTAGCCGGCAAAGGGGCTTTTGACCGTCTCGTCGGCAACCGTCCGGCCGAAGCCGTGGATGCGGCGGCGGGCGGCGATTGCCACGCTGATATTGTCCTTCTCGGTTTCGAAGGGCTTGATCTTGCCGCAGGGAAAACGCTCGACATTTTCCTTGCGCGGCCGGCCGGCGCCCTTGTTTGCCCGCCCTGTCTTCACCTTGGTGGCTTTGCCGCCCATGCTGATCGTCCTTCTATCGAATGATGCCGTTTCTGAGTGCCGCGGCGAGCAGCGCCGTTTCCTTGAAGACGCCGAGCTTCATCTTGGCGTTGGCGATGTGCGTATTCACCGTGATGTGGGAGATGCCGAGAATGGTGCCGATCTCGGCGGCCGTCTTGCCCGCCGCCATCCAGCGGATCACTTCGGTTTCGCGTGGGGTGACGGTGCTCATGGCTCTGCAGGCCCATCGATGCACGGCACGCGCGGCATCGTCACATGCGCGCCTGACATGGTCACACGCGTGACGCGGTCGGGGTGGCGGATCGGCTGGACCGGCGGGCCCGCCTTCGGCTGCGGGTGCCAGGTGTCCTGCCTGGAGGGGAACCTGTCGCGGTTGCGGTGCGCCATGTTGATGACGGTGTTCTTCTTCGAGCCGAACAGGTTGGCGATTTCTCTCGCCGACAGCCCTTCCTTCCAGAGCTTTTCCGCCTTGACGATCTTGTCTTCCGTCCAAAAGGTGATGGTCATCTCAGTGCCTCCTCGTATCGTGCGGCCCTTGCAATGATCGGGTTGTCGGGGAACATTTTCGCCAGCTCCCGCTTGGCGTTGCGGCTGCCATTGGCGGCGTCGCGCAGCAGCTGCATCTTGTAGGCCGCCACCTTCGGCTGCGGCGTCTCGGGCTCGGCCTCCATGCGCGGGCGCCTCTCCGCCTCGATTGCCGCCTGCTGATTGCGGCATTGCTCGGCAAAACTGGCTGAGCTCGGGGCAAAGGCACGGTTATGATCCCTGACCTTTCCGGAGATGAAGAGTTTGGCGGCCTGCCAGACCGCCTCCAGCGGGATGCCTTCGATCGCAACGAGATAGGCGCGGATCTGCATGTCGGGATCAGTGCCTGCGGATGCCGGGAAACCCGAAAGCATCCCAGCTATGATCTTCACCGGAGAGGAAATCTCTTGCGGCATCGACTGTCGTCCTTCTCGTGTTGATCGACCCGGCCTCCCTCGCCTTCTCTTTGAGGTACCAGTCGCATTTGATCGCCTGCCAGCCGCGGAAGATCTGCATCTCGGCGGCGCCGACCGGGTCGCCGGTCAGCAGATATTCCCTGGCCTGCATCCTGGCGGCATAAGCCGTCAGCGGCTTCTTCAGCGTGCGCTTGCGGTGCTCGATAATCGCTGCCGCGAGCTCCTCCCCCAGCACCGGGCGGAGGATTTCCATGATCTCCTGGCTCGTTGTGTCCTTGCCCATGCGATGTTCCTTTCCCGGTTGAGATGGCCTCTTCAAACCCGCAGCCTCCGTCGCCCGCCGGCAAAATTGACGGGGGCGCCGGGCCTCGCGGTGCGGCGGGGAAACCGGCGGATCTCTGCGCCGGCATGGTCCTCATGGGCGGTGTCGCCCTTCTCGGCGCTTCGAAGTGTGTGGATCTCGATTTCCACCGACGGCACCGACGTGCCGAGGAGGGCCGCGATTTCGATATAGTCCCGGCCGGAGCGGAAGAGCTCGAGCGCGTTCACATCAGTGCCTTGCTGCGCCCGGGCGGCCTTGAGCTGGAAGCTCATCGCTTGATCCTTCTTTCCGATTTCGAACGCGGTCCGCCGTTGCCGCCGAAGCGGGTGCTGCCAACGTCCTTGATTTTTCACGGATGACGACCGGAGCGCCGGCTCTGGGGGCAAAGGCTCCGGTCGTCTGCCAGGCCGCCGCCTGGGTCTCGGGCGCGACATCTGCGCGCCCGGGAGCTGGCGTCGCCGAGGGAGGGCGGCGACGCCAGCCACCGATAGCCGTCAGGGAGGGGCTGGGCTATCGGGGTTGGTGATCGGCAGAGCGCCGGGCGGGATCATCGTCTCGCTGATTTCTTCCGGGCGCGTCGGCTGGTCGCAATTCTCGCAGTGGCGCTCGATCACCTCGGCAATCGACAGCGCCTTGCTGCACATCAGGCAGCCGGTGTAGCGGCCGCCGCGGCGCTGGAACTCGCCGGCGGGTGTTGCGGTGGAGATGGTCATAGCGACTCCACTTCGCGGTTGGCGTTCAGCACCTGCTGCAGGGCCTTGGCGAGGAAGGGGATATCCTCATTGCGAACTGATATCGCAGACATCCGCCCTCCCCTTGGCCCTTGCGGCCGGTGAATGACGACGCCGGTCGGCATGACGTCCATGGCGAGCCGCTCTTCCGAGGAAATGGTGAACCTCATGCCATGGTCTCCCCAGTCAGAAAGACTGAACCGTTGTTGATGATGTCGGTGTTTGTCATGGCGATTAGGGTACAATTAATACCCTATATGTCAAGCACATTAGGGCATGACATGTACCTTAATTTAGGGTATTTTTTATATCATGTTGAAAGATCAGGAACAATTTGAACGCGAAGAACGCGCAAAGCGCCTCGTCATGGCCCGAAAGAATGCGGGCTTTGCCGGGCCGAAGGCGATCGTCGATCGGTTCGGCTGGAATGCGAATGTCTACAAGGCGCATGAATCCGGCCGCAACGGCTTCGGCATAGCTGACGCGAAGAAGTATGCCCGCGCTTTCAAGGTCAATCTCAACTGGCTGCAGTTCGGCACCGGCAACGCGCTCGATCCGGATGAGCTACCGGTCTCCGTCGCCGATGTGCCGAAGATCTCCTGGGTCAGCGCCGGGCAGCTGAGCGAGCAGGCGCCGATCACAGACTTCTCGGAATTCCCGACGGTCGCCGCACTCGATCTGCCCGATGGCGAATGGATCGCGCTCGAGGTCGAGGGCAATTCGATGAACAAGATCTCGCCGCCGGGCTCGATCATCTTCGTCAATCTGCGCGACAAGCGCCTGGCGCCGAACGCGCTTTATGTCGTTGCCGACGAGACGGGGGCTGCGACCTACAAGCGCTATCGCCCGAACGACGACCCGCCCTTCCAGCCGGCCTCCTACGAGGACGTGCCGCCACCGGAATTCCAGGGCGCCGTCACCATCGTCGGCCGCGTCCGCCGATCGATCATCGAGATGTAGGGATGAGAGCGCAAGGCTCGGAAACAACGCCGCGAATCGATGATATTTCGATAGGGAAAACAAGATGACACTCCCTTCCTCACGCACCGGCCGAACCTGGTTCTATATCGTCACGGCAGCGGTATTGCTCCTGGCGCATAGCGCCGCGCGAGAGATGTACGGCCTGTAGGATTTCGCTCCGAAGCTCGCCGATCCCCAGCCGGGATCACGAGGGGTATCGGGAGGATTCATCCTCTGAAACCAAAAATTGCGGAAGCGCCGGATGCCGTTCGCGCACCACTCGTCACCGCCACGAGGATGGAACGGATGGCCGCGGGGAACATGTCCTTCGGCAGCTTCTCCTCCCATGGACCCTTAAAAATTCGGTGATCCCAGACCTGCTTCGATCACCTCGTCGGTGATTTCGATTTTGTGCGACCGCCTCCTTTTTCTCGTAGCTTCATACTCCAACTTCAGTTCTCACTCCTCTCTCTTCAGCTTAGGAGGAGAAGGTTCCTGAAGGCTGGTGAGGGAGGGTTCCGGCCAAAGCTTCCCCCTACCCCATGAGCAAAGCCCATGAAGCCGGGAGAGCATTGGCCAAGTCCTGAAGGCCGGAGCCGGGATGGGACACGTGCCAGAGGGGCCATTCGCTTCGCCCTCGTCCTGATTTTCTGACAGCGCACTTAAGGACTTTCGCTTCCCGCGCCGCTGGGCTTCGTCAGCTCGGGAGTTGCACCCGGTCGCCCAATCACTGGCTTCAGACATAGACCTATGATTCGTACCTCGTCAATCTATGGGGTATTTTTTATACCTTTTACGGTTGACGTAATCGGGTATGATATATACCTTTCTCTCACAAGCCGATCAGAGGCGTGAGAGGACAGGCGATGCAGCACATCCGCAATATCGAGACCGAGGAGAGCAGGCGGGATGCCCGCTGGAATGCGGCGCGCACGATGGGCGACTGCCGCGCCTATATGGCGAACGAAGCCCAGCGCATGGGCGCCCTCGGCTTTGCGTTCCTGCACCGCCCCGAACATTCGATCCGCGGCCCGTCCTGGCTGCGCGGCGCTGCCGCAAGCGTCGAGGAGCATTACCGCTATGCCCGCGAGATCATGGGCATCACCGATACCGATCAGCTTTACGCCTGAGGGGAACGGAGATGTCTGCCGCCAGTCCCACACCAGAGCCATCGACCGACAGCCTTCCTGCCGACCGACGGGCCGGAGCAACCGAAAAGACCCGCGCCAAGGCCCGTGTCATCGCCGGGGCGCCCGATCTGCTGACGGCGCTGGTAGAGGCCGAACGCTTTTTCGATGGCAGCGCCGATCACGGCTGCCCGCTTCACCAGAAGATCCTCGCCGCCATCGACACGGTGAAAGGCGGTGCAGCATGAGCGATTGCCTCATCAGAGCCTTTTCCGGCTGCGCCTGCCCACCCGGCGAATGCGCGGAAAAGCCCGTCACCCCGTCGCCGGTCACCTTCGTCTCGTGGCGGATCCAGGCAATCGCCTGCCTCACCTTCGGCTTCCTCGCGGCGATCATCTCGGCCGCCTGGATGGAGACGCAGTTCAAAACCCGGGATCTGCGAAACCAGGAGCATGTGTCATGGAAGTGAGCCATGGCTTTTGCCAACACCGCCGCTCAGGAGCTGAACTTGATGTCGCTCGCCTTCGCCGCGGTAATGAATGCGCGGCGCACCTGCTCCGGCCCGGCGGCATCGTTGAACACGTCGAGCACAAGCCGTTCGGCGGCCTTGGCCGCCGGCGTCTGCTCGGGCCAGTCATTCAGCAATGTGTTGCCGGCCTGAACGACATTATAGACCGTCCTCACCTTGCCATTGATAGTGATCTTCACCGGCTTGAACCTTCGTCGCCTGCTCATGATGCATCCCCCTCACGCTGGAAATACGCGACTCAACGAATCACCGCCGGACTCGTTCCGGTTGAGATGATTCTTTGTTCGCCAGCCGGGCGCCGAGCCCGATGTCCTCCGCCTGCATGACAGAGCAGGGCTCGGATGCGTGCGAGAATGCAGCAGATGAAGCCCGAACCAGGAGGCAAAACAATGGACCTTCAGAGTCTGGTCGCCGCGCATATGCCAAACCGCCGCCGCCCGACGCAGATGGGCGCCGCGGCCGAGGACCGATACTACCGAAATCAGATCACCCTGCCGCGCCTGAGCCTCCGGCTGCTCGGGCTGATCGCAACAACCGCCGGCGTGACGCTGCTTCTGGCCGGCGTCATCAACGCATGAGGTGCCGTCATGCTCCGACAGACCGATCATGCTATGCTGCGATCCGTTGTAGGGGACCGCGCGATGGACGACAGCGAGGCTGACCGGGCGGCTATTATGGCAGTGATCCGCGCCGAAACCGAGGCCTGGCTGCAGCGCGATGCGCTGGCGAGCCACTGGATGCAGTCGCCGCAGACCCGGCGGATGGAATATTTCGCCTCGCTGGGCGTCCGGGTGGACGAAGGCTGGGACCCGATCGCCGCGCGGATCAAGAAGATCGTCGAGCGATTCCCGGAGAAACACGCCTTTTCGGAGCGCGTCCGCTGGGAAAAGGTCAACATCGTCGTCGACGGCAACATGGCCTGGATGACCTTCGATCAGATCGGCAGCGACACCGGCGAGGATCGCAAGCGCCAGCTGCGGATCCTCCACCGGATCGACGGCGCCTGGAAGATCGGCTGCATGGTGATGATGGAGAGCAGCGTCGAGGAGGCGAACTGCCCGCTGATCGAGGTCGACGCAGACGCGAAAATCCTCTGGACGAACCGGCTGGCGCGGGAGCGGATGCATGACCATCCCGGGCTCGCCGCCGCCGCCGGCCGCCTACGTGCCCGGCAGCGCGAACGCGACCCTGCGCTGCGCGAGGCGGTGCGCATGGCGTTCCGCGAGCTGCAGAGCCAGAGACCGCTGAACATCGCGCCGAAGCAGGCCTGGGCGGTGGCGCTCGGCGAAGACGCAACGGGGATTCCGCTCCACTGCTGGGTTCTGCTCGAGGACGGCAAGACGCTGGTCTCCTTCGACGACGCCGAGACGCTGGTGCGCCGGATCGCGAGCGCGCGGGAGGTCTTCGGCCTCTCGCCGGCGCAGACCCGGCTTGCTCGCCTGATCGTCGATGGCCACGATCTCGCCGCCGCCGCCGATCTGCTCGGGGTCAGTGTCAACACGTTGCGCACCCAGCTACAGCGCATTTTCGACAAAACCGGCGTACGCAGCCAGGCGGCACTGGTGCGGGCGCTGTTGAGCGCCGGGGCTCCGAGCACATAGCCTCGACCGCCGGCCCTGCGGCATCCCCGCCAACCCAACCTTTCGATCTCGGCCATGATGTGGCGATCAGCTGATACGGTCTTCTCGAACTTGCTCGTCCAGAATTCCGTGTTGGACTTGGGTGTCGTCGCTACCTTGCATCCGCACCGATCTGAACCTGATCTAAGCCCGACCCTCCAAGAGAGATCGTGATATGGTTGGAGTCCAATTTGGAGATGGGGCTATGCTGAAAAATCACATAGTTGGATTGGCGGTTGGCGTGCTTATGGTTTTTGCGACCCACGCTGCAGCGACTGCCGATCCGCTTCCCAAAGGTTTTGAGCGCCACAAGTTCAACGGATCGGTCAGACCGGAGGTCAAGGACGGCGTGACCCGGTTTGAGATATTCGACCGTCAGTGTTCCCATGTCGACTATGGAGATGGACGCGGCGAAAATGATTGTCGCAATGGCAACGTCCGCTCAACGATCCGCTATACGCGAGACATGAAGGCTGGCGAAAGCGTCGAATACAAGTTTGATTTCCGGCTCGATCCGACTTTTGCCTACAAGGGCTGGCGCAACAACTCCGCAAATGGCTTTTATCCCGATGGCTGGGACAGCCATTTGCGTTTCGCGTCCTGGGAAGGACCGGCAATCCACAATTTCATCTACATGCTGAAAGCCGACACGCGCAACGGCGTGAACTTTCTCGCCCGCCAGTGCCAAAAACCGGAAGACTTCGGCAAATGGGCGACATTCTCGCTGAAAATCCGATGGGCAAACGATGAGAGCGGATGGGTTACGGCAAGCTGCGACAACAAGGTGATCTATGCCGCCGAAGGCGAAGCAAGCAACCAGGCTCCGCATTGCTGGGAATCGAACGAGTGCGAGCCGCAATCAAACCGCGACCCAAAATCATTCAACTTCATTCTCGGCCCGGTGATGATGGGTTGGGGCAATGACTGGAAGAACTATGACCATCATACGTCCCAGTTTGACGTGGTGCAGCCGGATGGTATCGGCATCGATGTCCGCAATGTCAGTGTGACCCGCGGTGTCAGCGACTATTCCGCCGAACAAGCCGTTTTGCTCAAGAGGTTGCAGCAGCAACTGGCTCATTTGGGCTGCAAGCCGGGGAATGTCGAGGGCAAGCCTGACAAGGCAACCCGGCAAGCCGCGCTCTCCTGCCGCAAGTTCGAGAGCGGTTCGCTTCCCCAAGCGCTCAACCTCACGACACTGCAAGCCTTCGCTGACGCCTATGCCAAGCCGGAGACCGCCAGCCTGCCTTCAGGCAACGCCGCGGCTGGTACCGAAAACGTTTCGTCAAAACCGAGGACCTATATCAAGCTGGGCGAAATGCTCGCCCTGACGACAGGCAAAGACACCAAGGTGAATTCCGACTTCTTTGGCAAGATCAAAGGCGCCAAGAAGGGGCAGAACGAACTGGACTTCATCATACTGGGTCAGTTCGACTACACCGACAAGACTTTCAGCCAGCTGTCATTTGTTCTGCAAGACAAGCTCTCCAAGGCCGAAGTGAATGCGGCGGCCAAGTGCGGCTATGGGACGATCAGATTTCCAGACGGCACAGATCATGTGGAGATCGGCATGCAACGTTCAGGAAACACGTTCTCGTCCCCGCCAAGAACTGACTGCTTGATTCAAGCGCTCGGCAAACGACCGGCATCGCAGGTGCCCTACCTCACCAAGGGGTTTGCCGATCTGGCGAAATCAATGGTTTCCGACGGCGGTTGGAAGAAACTGAGGCATGACGGTTTGAAGATATTCGTTAAACGTGTTGCGGATGGTGAAATCACAGTCGGCGGCTGAGACCGCAGCACAGCGCCGCACGTTCCATCGGCCGCGGCTTCTTCTCCACCGCGTTCCGGTCGGAGTCATTCACACCCGCTCATGTCGAACGGATGATGCCGACGAGATAGAGCGATCCTGTCACGAGAACCCATGCGCCCGATTCCGTGGCGCCCGCCAGTGCTTCTTGATAGGCCTCAAGCGGGTCCAGCATGACGATGCTCAGCAGCCCGAGGGTGTCTGCAATCGTCTTCAACTGTTCCGGCGAAAGCGATCTGGCGCCCACGGTGGTGAAGATGATCGATATATCGTGGTGCGTCATCGTCGACAGCAAGCCAGCTGCGTCCTTGTCGTCCGCGATTGACATGACGGCAATGCAGGGAGCGCGGTATTTTTCTTCCTGCCGGAGGTCACTCAGAACCGCAGCAAGGTTGAAGGGAACATGCGCTCCGTCCAGCACCACATTGACCTTGGCATTCTCGCCGTG
This sequence comes from Rhizobium leguminosarum, assembly GCF_002953715.1. Taxonomy (GTDB): domain Bacteria; phylum Pseudomonadota; class Alphaproteobacteria; order Rhizobiales; family Rhizobiaceae; genus Rhizobium; species Rhizobium leguminosarum_V. Next base: position 754,869 of record NZ_CP025012.1, on the reverse strand, counting down.
GCTGGTGTCGACGGCGAGTTTTTCGAGCCGTCCCGGCAGGCGGGCAGCTTCGATCGTTGAGGGATCGAGGAGTTGTTCTCCCAGAGCATTTCCGTTTTCTCCGAATCACGGAAATGCTCTATCTCTTTGTTTTCACGCAATTCCGGACGCAAAACCGCTGCGCACTTTTGCTGGAATTGCTCTAGAGGCTCAGACATCGCGCTGGCGCCCTTTGTCATCACGCCCATTTTCCCGAGTTCATCCAGAACCGCTCCCGCCAGGGCAACATTCCGCTGCTCGATCGTTGCACCGGCCGGCACGGTGGGGCGTCGCACGGCACAGCCGAGTTCTTCTGCACGGGCGGATACGACAGCACCCGCCTCGTCCGCCTCCGGCAGGAGTGTGACGACCGCCGCGCCGCGCTTTATGATTCCTGCCTTTTCGAAGGCAATGGCTGCGCGGGTTTTGCCGAGGATTTCGGTGTGCTCAAGATCGATATTGGTGATAACCGCGACATCGCTTTGAACGATATTGGTCGAGTCCCATCGCCCTCCAAGACCGGTTTCGAGAACGGCCCATTCTACCCCTTCCAAGCTGAAGATCAGCAAGGCCGAAACCGTCAGAATATCGAACCAGGTCGCTCTCTGCCCGTCCGTCGCCTCCCGCCTTGCGTCTTTGAACGCCGAGAGCGCTGCCCCGAGCGCGTCCGCCAGGCGCTCCTCGCCGACCGGACGGCCGTGAATGCTAACCCGCTCGGTGATGTGCATGACATGCGGCGAGGCATATCGCCCGACAGCGAACCCCGCCCGCGCAAGACCCGCTTCGATCAGGGCGCAAGTCGAGCCTTTGCCCTTGGTGCCGGCCACATGGACGATACGGAAGCTGTTCTGGGGATCGCCAAGCCGACGAGCGAGATCGCGCATCGGCTCCAAATCGACCCGCATATCGCCGCGCGGCCGGCGTTCCCAATTCGTGAGTTGATCAAGTTCGGCTAGAGAATTCGAAAGCCGTTCACTTTCGATGTGGGACGACATGGGGCACCTTCTCAAAAATGATCCAGATGCCCAGGCGAGCGGCCAAATTCCCACGCTCCCCGGTGGTATCCACCTTCATCGCCAGTCACGCAGGCATCGATGCTAGCATAGATGATTCCGAAATCCAGAGTGGCGCTCGTTTGAAGCGCAAATTGCGCTTGGGGCAGCTGGATGGAGACACAGCTCAAAACCTGGGATCTGCCCGAACTTGGTTCGTGCGATGCCGATGCACCTAGCTTCCGCCAGCCGCGCCTCGGTTATAACTTTCCTGCAGAAAAATTATAACCGAGAGGAAGGATGGGTTTTCGGTCGGTTGATTCTAAAGCGCCGCTGCACCCTTGGAAATTTCCCCTCTTGATTCCGTCGGCGTCCATGTCTAATTTGACCATATATGGTCATTTAAGACAGGAGGCCGCAATGTCGACGATCAGCGTCGCAGAGGCAAAGGCCGGTTTCGCCGGTCTGGTCGATGAAGCGGCAAGCGGGGAATTCGTGACGATCACGCGGCACGGAAAGCCCGCTGCCGTGCTTGTGTCCGTCGAAGCGGCCGAGGCGGCGAAAAGGGCTTTGAAGAAGCCGCGGCCGAATTTCGGGGATTTCCTGTTGACGTTTCCCGGCGGGGGCGAGCTGGAGCGGAACCCTTCGAAAATGCGGGATATCGATCTGTGACCGCCTACCTTCTCGATACGAACATCATTTCGAAGTTCGCGCCGGGCAAGGCGCCGCCGTCCGATCCGGTGCGGGCATGGTTTCATGAGCAGGGCGAAGCCGATAGCCTGTTTCTGTCGGCTCTATCAGTCGCGGAGATCGAGAAGGGAATGCGGAGCCTTCACCGTCGCGGCGGGATCGAGCGGGCAAAGCGCCTTTCAGCATGGCTGGACGTCATCACCGAGAGTTTCGGCGATCGGATATTGCCGATGGATACCGTTGTCGCACGCATCGTCGGCGCCCTCAAAGACGAAGCCGAAAGCCAGGGCCGCCATCCTGGCCTGGGCGATCTCATCATCGCGGCGACCGCACGAGCCTATGACCTCACCGTCATCACGGAAAACCTGCGGCATTTCCCGCCGCTCGCAATGACCGGCGCGAGGTAATTGACGTTCACGAACAATGATGGGCATTGGATTTAATTAGAGACAGGGAGCGAACTGAATGTCCGACGAATTACTGAGACAACTGATTGCTGGGCAACAGAAAATTGAGAGACTGCTCAATCAGCTAGTCACGATTGCCATTTTATTTTTTGTGCTGACGGTCATCATGCCGACCGTTACGCCAATTATGAAGCATTACGGTTGGTATAACACGCTTGGATGGCCAGAATAGCGGCAACTGGCAATCGTATTCCGCAAATCACCACCAGGGGAAGTCGGTTCGGGAGTGAAACCCCTTATTGTGCAAGGGGTCAGACTGGTCGGAGTGGAGTGATCGAACACTCGCTTCCCACGTCCCAAACAACGATAATAATCTCAAAAGCCCTGCATTGCCGGGCTTTTTCGCGTTCGAACGTGACGCTAAAACACGTTCTGTTCCGCCCAATCGTTGCCACTCATTGCCGTATCGCAACCGAACCGCATTGGCGCCGTCCCGCCGCGCTCAGTTAGCCGGAGCGCTCGTCAACCCAGTGATGCGTGCCACGTCGACCGTCGTTTAATACCAGCGTCCCCGGCCGTACCAGCCGCCGCCGCCTAGCAAAAGAAGTATCACAACGATGATGAGAAGGGTTGTGAGATCCATGTGCGTTCTCCCGGGAGGACCATCACCATCTCGTTTGCGCCTGCCAGGCGTTGCTCATGGTGGGACTCCCTCGCATATAACGGCGCTGGCCGCGGTTGGTTCCATTCGATGGCCCCTACCCGGCCGGCGCCGACCAAAAAGCCTGCTTGAATTCCCTGGAGACGCCGGAGAAGACCTATGGCCATCACCACCCGGATCACCAAGCCAACGTTGGCGCGGCGTTCACTACGGGGAGAGTTGGTCGCAAGAGATGATCAATCGTTGCCGTAATCATTGCCCGGCAAAAATCGACATAGCAGCGACACAAACGAAAAACCCCGCCGGAGCGGGGTTTCTAGCTGGTCGGAGTGGAGTGATTCGAACACTCGACCCCCACGTCCCGAACGTGGTGCGCTACCAGACTGCGCTACACTCCGTGACCAGCGGCGCTTCTATAGAACAGCCTATCTGGTTGCACAAGCACCAAATTCCAAAAAGCCGGCGGATTTTTTGACGGGGTTGTGACAGGTCGGGAGGTCAGCGGCTGCAGCAAAAAGCCACACCTCTCGCAAATCGAACGGAAGTCTCAAAGGAGCAATTTTCTTTTGCCAGGTTCCGCGCTAAAGGGCAGACGGGACAGGCGAAACCGCTCGCGAGGGTGGCTTCGCAACCATGCGCTTGAGATCAGGGACGACACGATGAATTTCCGCACCATGACCGCGGCCGGGCTTGCAATTGCGCTTGCCGGATGCACGACCATACCTTCCGCCGGCAATCCGATCGAGGCCCGCTGGGTCGGCAAATCGGCCGGCATCTTCTTTGCCGCCTATGGGCCGCCGATCAGCGACAGCGAGCAAGGCTCGACCACCGTCTATACCTGGCGCGGCGGCTACAAGACCGTGCGCATTCCGGCGAAATATGCCGAAGGCGCCGACGGCAAGCGCGGCAAGCAGATCGCGTCCGCCCGCACCGCCTATCTGCGCTGCCAGGCCGAAATCACCACCAGCTCCGACTACACCATCCGCGACATCCGCACCGTCGCCGACATCCCCGGCGTCGACGGTCCGTCCTATTGCGCAGAGTTTTTGGCGCCGGAACAGAAGTAACGGACGGTTTGTCTGAGATGCGGGGCCGATGCTGTCCGGTTTGTGCCGGGCGCTGCCCCTCACCCTAGCCCTCTCCCCGTAAACGGGGCGAGGGGACGTGCCAAACGCGGCGTCGAGGTTGGGGAAAGCCGGCGCGGCATGTCCCTTCTCCCCGCCTGCGGGGAGAAGGTGGTGGCAGCCGGATGAGGGGCAGTTCGCGATCTCATAGGCGCCGATGATTACGCCGCCTGCTCCCCCTGCACCGCAGCTTCCGCCAGCTTGCGCGCCGCGACGAAATCGACCTTGCCGGAGCCGAGTACCGGCACCTTGCCGATAGTGACCTCGGCCGGCACCATCATGTCCATGGCGCCCCTGGATTTGGCGAAGGCGAGGAATTCGGCGCGGGTGGCGGTGGGGGCGTCGGTGAGCAGCACCAGGCGCTCGCCCTTCTTGGCGTCGGGCAGCGAGGAGACGACCGACAGCGCGCCCGGCCAGAGTTCGGCGGCCAGCGTCTCAACGGCGGCGAGCGAGATCATTTCGCCGGCGATCTTGGCGAAGCGTTTGGCGCGGCCGCGGATCTTGACGAAGCCGTCCTCGTCGATGGTGACGATGTCGCCGGTATCGTGCCAGCCGTCGACGAGCGGCTCGAGCACGCCCGGCTTTTCGGCGCGGAGGTAACCCGCCATGACATTGGCGCCGCGCACATGCAGCCGGCCGCCCTCATCGATGCCGGGCACCGGTTCGAGCTTCCATTCCATGCCCGGCAGGATTTTGCCGACCGTGCCCGACTTGTTGTACATCGGCGTGTTGATCGAAATGACCGGCGCAGTCTCGGTGACGCCGTAGCCTTCCAAGATGCGCAGGCCGAATTTTTCCATATAGGTCTGGCGGGTCGAGGCCTTCACCGGCTCGGCGCCGGAGAAGATATAGCGGATCGAGCGGAAGTCGTAGGGATGCGCCGTCCTGCTGTAACCGTTGAGGAAGGTATCGGTGCCGAAGATGATCGTGGCGTTGGAGACATAGATCAGCTCCGGCACGATGCGGTAATGCAGCGGCGACGGATAGAAATAGACCGGCACGCCCGAGATCAGCGGCAGCACGGTGCCGGCCGTCAGCCCGAAGGAATGGAACACCGGCAGGATGTTGAACACCTTGTCGCCGCTGTGGAAATCGATGCGGGCGGCGGCCTGGGCGGCATTGGAGAGGATATTGCGGTGGGTCAGCACCACGCCCTTCGGCGTGCCCTCGGAGCCCGAGGTGAAGAGGATGACGGCCGGATCATCCGGCTGGCGCTTCACCAGCGGCCGCGCCTTGCGGAGAAGCCCAAGGATCTTGTCCTTGAGTGAGATTTCGGCCCTGCGATCATCGAGCCAGACGATCTTCACCTGCTTTTCCATCTCCTCGATGACAGCGCCGAGCTTCGCCTGGGTGACGAAGGCGCGCGAGGTCAGCACATGTTTGACTTCGGCGGCCTTGCAGGCGGAAAGGATATTGGCGGCACCAGCGGTGAAGTTCAGCATCGCCGGCACCTTGCCCGCGCTCATCACGCCGAGAAGCGTGGCGGCGGCGCCATTGGCATTCGGCAGCATGACGCCGAGGTTCTGCTCCGGGAAGCGGGCGCGGAATTTGGCGCCGAGCACGGCAGCCCCGGTCAGGAGCTTGCCATAGGTCAGCCGGCCGGTGACCGGATCTTCGACGGCAAGCTTGCCCATGCCGAATTCATGGCCGGCCTGGATGACGCGGTCCAGAACGGTCGACGAGGTATCGGCGGTCTGGAACAGCAGGTTCGACATCACCTGATAGAGGGCGGCACCTGCCGCCGTGCGGCGCTTGCGGCCTTTCAGCTCCGGCGGCACTTCCAGTTTTACCGGCTCGAGAATGGTGACCTTGACCTTGGGGAACAGCCGGCGGCGGATCTTGCCGTTGTCGAGATAGGAGAGATAGCTCTTCTCCAGCCCGTCGAACTTCACCGGCACGACCATCGAGCCTGTCTTGTCGGCGACCATGGCGGCGCCATCATAGACCTTCATCAACGTGCCGGTCACCGTCAGGCGGCCCTCGGGGAAAATGCCGATCGGGTTGCCCTCCTGCACCACCTTGATCAGCGAACGCGTCGCCATCGGCTTTGTCGGGTCAAGCGGCAGGAATTTGCACATCTTCAGGAAGGGCCGCACCCACCAGGCCTGGGCGATCTTGTAATCGACGGCAAAGGTGGGCTCTTCCTCGGTGATGGCAAGCGCCAGCGCACCATCGAGCAGGCTGACATGGTTGAGCGCAATGATCGGCGCGCGGCCGGCCTTCTTGATATTTTCGAGACCTTCGACCTCGAGGCGCATGAAGGCGCGGAACATGATCGAGATGAAATCGCGGAAGGGATTGGTCGGCAGCGTCTTCAGCATCAGCCAGGCGACGGCGAAATTGATGATGCCGAGGCCGATCAGGATCTCAGGAATGGAGGCGCCGAGCGCCTGGACGGCGGCAACCAGGCCGAGGCCGACGGTGATGAACAGCGCCGACAGCACATTGGCGGCGCCGATGACGCGGGCGCGGCGGTCCTCATGCGCCCAGGTCTGCAGGGCGGCGAAGGTCGGCACGGCGATGAAGGCGCCTGCTATCGCCATGCCGGCGAGATCGATGGCGACGCGGATGGTATTCTGACCGGCAAAGAAGGTGGCGATCGTCGTTGCATGGCTCACCGAAGCCAAGCCCCAGAGGTTCCAGGCGAGATCGAGGCTGAAGAGGCCGAGCAGCGCCGTGCCGACAGGGGCCGGCAGCAGCACGATGCGGCCGGAGGACATCCAGGCGGCAATCGCCGAGCCGACGGCAACGGCGATGGCAAAGACGGTGAGATAGGCCGGCACGACGAGCTCGGAGCCGCCGAGCAGCTCGGTCACCATGGTCGGCAGGATGGAGAGGACGAAGGCGCCGACCAGCCAGAACCAGCAGTTCATCAGCGCCGAACGCCACAGGCGTTTATCGGCGCGGATTTCCATGACGAGGGTGTAGCTGGAGCGGATGACATTGCGATCGATTTCCAGATCCGGCGCCTTGGAGCCGGTGGGCGGGATCATCCGGCTGGCCAGCCAGCAGAGCACCGAAAGCCCCATCATCATCGTGCCGAAGATCAGCACATTGTCGCCGCCGGAGAAGGCGAATGCGGCGATGATCGTGCCGGCGAGGATGGCGATGAAGGTGCCGCCCTCGATCCAGGCATTGGCCTTCGGCAGATCACGGCGCTCGAGATGATCGGGCAGGATGCCGTATTTGATCGGCCCGAAAAGTGCTGAGACGATGCCGAAGCCGAACAGCGCCGCCATCAGCACGAAGATGGAAGAGAAGGCCAGACCGACCACGGCAAGGGCGGCGACCGCGATCTCGCAGCGTTTCAGCAGCTCGGCGATTTTCGCCTTGTCGTGCTTGTCGGCCAGTTCGCCGCCGAGCGCCGAGAGCAGCAGGAAGGGCACGATGAGGATGACGCCGGCAAGCGTCACCAGGGCGGCACCTTCACTGGCCGACATCTTGAAGAGAATGAGGAACACCAGCGTGTTCTTGAGGAAATTGTCGTTGAAGGCCGTCAGGAACTGGGTCCAGAACAGCGGCGCGAATTTCCTGGAGGTCATCAGATTGTGTTGCACGGGCTCGTCCCTCTTTCGACTGGCAGAGAAGGCCACAGAGTTGTTACGCAAAAGTTGAATGCGGTAACAACTCTGCGCTGTGGTTAACCAAGATCAATCTTCATCGTTACGATTGAACTTGACCAGGAGTTTCTCGGTGCGGGCATCCTCGACCTTGCGGATCAGCTTCTCGGATTCGGCATTGTCGCGCAGCGTCTTGGTGATATTCACCGTGGTCTGCACCAGCATCAGAATGCCCATGGCGAGATAGCCTTTGCCCCAGAGATCGAGCGGCATCATGTAGAGGCCAAGCGCCAGCATGAAGGCGGCCGAGCCGAAGGAGATGTAGGAGAAGCTGACCCAGCTTGCGGAATGTTTCTGGAAACTGTCGTTCATTGTCTTAATCCCTATGGTTGGATGGATGCGATTTCAGGCAGCAGGCGTGATGCGGCTCTTCAGCCGCGCCAGTACATCATCGGCGGATGAGCGCAGCGGCGCGCCGAAGCCGGCATTGGCAAGCTTCTCGATGATGCCGGCGGGGCGGATGGCGCCTTCCATGTCCTTCAGGGCTGCGGCCGTCAGTTCATTCTGGCTCTGGCGCAGGCGAAGCCGCGCCAGGGTCTCCTCGGCATCGTCGAGCGTCGCAAAACCAGGACCGGCGACGACAACATCAAGCTTCTGCGCCTCCTGCGTGGCACGCGCCAGCCGCTCGCCGCGCTGCAGCTCCTGCAGCCGAGCCTCGGAGGCGCGGACGATGCCCTTCAGCTTGTCGATCGCGCTGGTGAACTGGCTCTGCGCCTTCTCGGACGCATCGCGCTCGGCTTCGAGATAGGCGATCGCCTCGGCCGCCTCGCGAGCCAGGCCCTCATTGCCCTTGGTGAGTGCCGCGGAAGCGCGAACTTCGAGATCGGCGATGCGGGCAACGATCGTTGCGTGCTGCCCCTTCTCCTGTTCGTTCTGGGCGATGGCGACCGCGACACTGCGGCGGGCCGACTGGATCGATTGGGCGGCATCGCGGATCTGCTGGGAAAGCAGCGGCACGGCGTGGCAGTCGGCCAAAGCCTGCTCGGCATCATGCGCCCTGCCCCGCAACAAAATGGAAATCAGTTTGAACATTTCCTTCCTCCGGTTTATGAACGTTGTTCACGATAGGTGTTATGCCAGAATCATGAACGTCGTTCAAGATAAATTTTGAACGACGTTCAAACAATCGAAGTGGAATGGTGAATGGCCGGTAGGCGAGAAGAAAAACGCGAAGACCTGAAGGCCCGGCTGATCGAGGCGGCACGCGAGCGGATCGCCAGAGACGGGCTGGCAAATCTCAGGGCCCGCGACATCACCCAGGATGCCGGCTGCGCGCTTGGCGGCCTCTACACGGTCTTTTCAGACCTCGCCGAGCTCGTCATCCACGTCAACTCCGCGACGCTGAAGGCGCTGGAGGCGAGGCTCACCCTTGATAAAGCCAAGGACCGGCCGCCGACCGACCGGCTGCGCAACCTGGCGCAGGGTTACTTGAGCTTCGCCGTCGAGCACCGGAACCTCTGGAAGGCGCTGTTCGAGCACTTCCCGCCGGAATCGAGCCCAACGCCGCAATGGCATCTTAACGAGCACCTCTTCCTGATGGATGTGATCGCCGAACCGCTGGCCGAACTGCAACCCGACATGCCCCCCGAAGACCGCGCCATCCGCGCCCGCACCCTCTTCGGCGCGGTGCATGGCGTCGTCAGCATCAGCCTCGAAGGCCGCTTCGTCGGCTTGCCGCTGGAGCGGCTGGCGCGGGAGGTGGATGAGCTGGTGCAGACGATTGCGGCGGGGGCGGAGCGGCGGCGGGGGTGATGGGGGGTAGTATTTTGGTCCGGGCTCAGGAGATCGGCGAGACCAGCCCCTCATCCGGCTGCCGCCACTGCCAGGGTCGAGCCACACGTCTCGACCCGTCCTTCGGACCCCCGTAAACGGAGCGAAGGGACATGCCGCGCCGGCTTCCTCCATCTCTACCCTCCGTTTGGCACGTCCCCTCTCCCCGTTTTTTTACGGGGAGAGGGTTAGGGTGAGGGGCAGGCATCCGCACGGAGGGCCAGCCGTAAATCCTCACGCTGGGAGGACAGACCTGCGAAGCGCCACCATCCATATTACCGAGCGGGAAAATTCATAAGGCTCAACCCTGCTCCACATCCCGAAATATCCCGATCGGTAAATTCCCATGGATCCTCACCTGGGAGCACGGGAACCCATCTCCCAACTCCTCCGTTGAGCAACCCAATGAAAGCTGCTTGACTGACGCCCTCCACGCCGCCGCGAAAGGACACCCCATGAGCCGTATTTTCATCACCGGTTCCTCCGATGGCCTCGGCCTTGCCGCCGCCCGCACTCTGATGAAGGAGGGCCATGACGTCGTGCTGCATGCCCGCTCCCGGGAGCGCGCCTCCGCCATCTCAGAGATTTCAGCTGCGACGCTTGGGCTTGTCATCGGCGATCTCGCCAGCACCACGGAAACGCGATCGATTGCCGAGCAGGTCAACGCCATCGGCCGCATGGACGCCGTCATCCACAATGCCGGCATCTACCTCGAGAGGAGCCGCGGCGAAACGCCGGAAGGCCACGCCAAGACGCTGGCGGTGAATGTGCTTGCCCCCTATCTGCTCACCGCCTGGATCACGCGCCCCGATCGCCTGGTCTATCTCACCAGCGGCATGCACCGCAGCGGCAGCAGCGCCCTTGACGATATCGACTGGAAGAAGCGGCCGTGGAACGCCAGCCAGGCCTACTCGGAAAGCAAGCTCTATATCGCGACCCTCGCCGCCGCTGTCGCCCGCCATTGGCCCAATGTTCTCAGCAATGCGGTGGAGCCCGGCTGGGTGCCGACAAAGATGGGCGGCGCCGGCGCGCCCGATGACCTCGAAATGGGGCACCTCACCCAGACATGGCTTGCGGCCAGCGATACGGGAGCCGCCAAGGTCAGCGGCGGGTATTGGTATCATCGGCAGCAGCGGGAGGCGGCGGCGGAGATGACTGATGTTGGGTTTCAGGATGCGTTGGTGGGGAGGCTGGCGGAGTTGACTGGCGTCCAGCTGTTTGCGGATGGCAGTTAAGAACCCAAGGTCGATTGAACGGGCGTTCCGCATTTCGAGTGCATTGCACTCGGCCCACGCTGCCGCCTCTCCGCCGTCAGGTCGGCGCGGGCGTCCTCATCGTCACTTGGCTGTGGCCTTGATGCCGCGTCTACGTCGATGGGTCAAGGGATTCGCTCACTCGCGCCAGCTCTTCTGCTGTTTCATCAACACTGGGAATAGAACGCGCATATTGCGCTAGTGGCTGTCGGAACGCCCCTTCCAGCTTGCGTATGTGCTCCGACAACCAATTGAGCATTTCCGGCCAGTTGTCGGCCTCGAAGCCATCGAATGGATGGGAATAGGAAATCCGGCTCTGTTTCCTCTCGTCGAGCCGAGACCAGCTCATCTCCCCACCGAATCTAGCCTCGATTGCAGACCTGTCAGCTTCGAGCCGATCGAAAAGCCACTTGTTCTCGTCACGATCAGGGCGCGCAAGGTTGACTTCGACGCGAACTTCGCCGCGGGCAAAAGCCATCGTAAAAGGACACCCTCTTACGCCAGAGCCAGCATTGAGCCAATGATCACGACTAGGATTAACATTGGCAAAGAGGGTAATGCCATCCGCGCGTAATCGCTCCAACGCACGAGCCCAGAACCGAAGCCGCAACTGATGCCGACGCGCCTGTACACCCTGCGCATTTGTCTCCTCCACCTCCTTCGAAGAGATGCCGATCATGTAATCGGCAGCCTCCGGCGTTGGGATGATCTGCTGCAGGTCAATGAATAACTCGTCGCCGAAGCTGTAGGGCACGACGCGAAAGCACTGGGCACGAATGCCACGACTGAGTAGCCACAGCACTGTTGCCGTCACCTCGCGCCGAAAATTGGCAGCGATGAACATCATGCGCTGCCCGTTGCCCGGATTCAGCACCGTCTCTTGAAGCTCTTCCACCTCGATGAATTCGCAGATGCGTTCGACCGCCGAGCCACCCCCGCAATAACGGTCGAGATACTGCTGGTAGATCTCGACAATCTGTTGCTTGTTGAGCCCCGACACATAGGCGGTGTATTTCAGTGCCTGCCAAGTCACGTCGCGGCCTGAGTCATCAAGCTTGTTCTCGATGACGACGAGGTTGCCCGCCTTGTCGAGCGCAAGAAGGTCCAGCCGCTCACGCGTCTCGTCGAACCCGTCAAACTCTTTCTGGATGATGAGCAGCTCTTCGCCAAGTGCATCTGGCTGGTGCACAAGCCATTCCTGCAGATGATCCCGCTCGCGCAATGCAAGCTCACCGAAACGTCTTTGCGCAAGGCGCGCGATTCTATTTTCGGTTCTATCAACACGAAACATTAGGCCACACTCGCAGGCCTACCGGCCACTACCTTTTTGACGGGCATGCTCCCACCTCGCGGTTATTCAACTTCCCGATGCGTCTTCAGTAGCACGGCGTGATGCCGTAGTGTCAAACCCGATTCGGAAGATGAGAAGGACCACGCAGGACATCTTCGCAGAATGGACGATAGCGAATGAGCTCGATGTTTCGAGCACTGTTTCACCGCATGCTCATCATAGCGCGCCGCGGCGACTGGCATAGAGGTCAGGTCAGCGGCGGGTCATCTCGTTTTCCACCCACTCTGCGTATTCCTTCAACTGCTCGAATAGAGATTCCGCATCGGATAGCAGCATGAAACGGCCGCCGTATTGGGCTAAGTCTTTGTTGCCGAGAATGCGAGTTAGCCTGGTCTCCTGAGATTTTGGCAGTCGATTTCCCAATGCGTCTCGCAAAGTCTTGATGACCGCTGCATGATCGTTTTGATTGATCTTATTCGCGAAGGTTGCCGTGAGTGCATCCGTATAGGCGATTGCCGCGTTGACCACAGTCGCAGCAATCGGATTTCCGAGTGTTCCTGCTTGAGCACTGCTGATTTGCAATTTAGCCGATTCCAGAAATCCCCTGGCGATTATCAAGCGATTTGCACCATGGCGAGCGTCGGAGGGTTTCGAAGGGCCACTTCTGGTCAACGTAATCTTCACATCGTTATTGATTCAGGACGAGGTCCAAGAACTACCAGTCCTTCGTTTAGAAACGCTTTCCACAAGGGATCGTCGCTTTGGCGCAATCGTTTCAGGTCAGTGATAGACAGGGTGTTGATCGATGGCGCAAAGGATAACTCTTTTCCTTTGGCTGCTAGAAAATCGATGCTTCCGTTTTGTATCGTTTCGATGTCTGGCGCATCAGTTATGAACGCCACATCCAAATCGCTTGAGGCGTTGTCTTCCCCCCTCGCTACGCTCCCAAATACCCATGCCGCCACAACTTTGTCCCCGAAGAGGGAGGCGCATTCTTTCACTGCGGCAAGGATATCGGCAAAACGGCTTTCCTCCGTCTCGAACAGGGCTTGCACCGGGATAGAGAATGGTGAGCCTCGATTGAGACTAAAAAGACGGGCATATCCGGTTCCAATCTCTGTAACGATTTGAAAACTTGTGAGGGTTGCCAACGAGGCGAGTATGGGAGGGCGGGATATCTTGGTTCGGCTTATGAGATTGCCAACACTCAATTGCCCGCCGTGAAGCGATAATTCCCGCATCACCCGCACATTCGCTTCGGTCCCAAAAATTGTTGAAAGCGGGAAGCGCAGAGCGCTTTCTGGTTTTGGTCGCGCCATGAAGGCCTCGCATAGATATCTATATAATTATAATTATATCTATATAACAATAAAGATATAAATACAATCCTATGGTTATCTATAGAATGTTACCATAGGCGACAACAGCGCCGCCTCATAAAGGCGCAAAGATTAGGAATAAAAGCGTGATGTCCTTCCCGAGAGAGGGGTGACAGTTCATACCGGAGACATGGGTTACACTTTTTGCCTTTGCGAGGAGAGCGAAGGTGCCTTGGCAGGAGTGCAACCGCATGGACGAGCGTCTCAAATTCGTTGCGCGGGTTCTGGATGGCGAGAAGATAGCGGCGCTGTGCCGCGAATTCGGCATCTCCCGCAAGACCGGTCACAAGATCATCAGCCGCTATAACGACAGCGGTCTGGAAGGACTGACAGATCGATCGCGACGGCCTTACCGGCACGCCAATCAGCTTCCTTTCCAAATCGAGAAGCTGATTGTGCGGACCAAGCAGGACAAGCCCAACTGGGGCGCACCAAAGATCAGGGAGCGGCTGGCGCGGCTATATCCGGATGTTCACACACCGGCGATCTCAACCGTGCATGCCGTCCTCGACCGCAACGGCCTGGTCAAGCACGGTAGGCGGCGGCGCAACAGGGCTGAAGGAACAGCCCTCTCCAATCCAGGGCTGCCCAACGACCTGTGGTGCGCCGATTACAAAGGCGAGTTCATGCTTGCCGATAAGCGCTATTGCTACCCATTGACGATCACCGACTTCGCCAGCCGCTATCTTTTGGCCTGCGAAGCGTTGCACACGACCAAGGAAGTCTACGCCTTTACCGTTTTCGAACGCGTCTTCAAGGAGTTCGGCCTGCCCAAGGCGATCAGAACCGACAACGGAGTGCCTTTCGCCAGCCCCAACGGACTGTTCAATCTGTCGCGGCTCGCCGTCTGGTGGCTCAGGCTCGGTATCGACATCGAGCGCATCAAGCCCGGCCATCCGCAGCAGAACGGCCGCCACGAGCGCATGCATCTGACACTGAAACTTGAGACAACCAAGCCGGCCGGAGACAATTTCCTGCAGCAGCAAGCCCGCTTCGACGACTTCGTCGAGGAGTTCAACACCGAGCGGCCCCACCAGGCGCTCAACATGGCCTGCCCGGCAGAATGCTACGACGCTTCACCGCGCGCCTACCGCGGCCTACCCGATCTCGACTACCCGCTCCACGACCAGACAGTCACCGTCACAACATGCGGACGCATCTGCTACAAGCGGAAGAAGATCAATCTCAGTCTGGTCTTCGCCGGTCAGGCCGTCGGCATCAAACAGGTCGAAGACCATATCTGGCTTACAAGCTTTATGGATTACGATCTGGGATACTTCGATGATGAGACATGCAGGCTTGAACCTTTGCCGAACCCTTTCGGTCCAAAAGTGTTACCTATGTCTCAGGAATAAACCGTAACCTATGTGTCCAGAACGGACCCCGGAAATGCTTGGCTGGGGCGCCTGGATTCGAACCAGGGATGACGGTACCAAAAACCGTTGCCTTACCGCTTGGCGACGCCCCACCAGAGCTTGAGCGGAAACCGCCTGCTCAAATCGACGCCTGATTAGCAAAGCTCTTCGCCTGTCACAATGACTAAGTTTAACCCGGCGCAGATTTATGCGCTGCGCAGCACCCGTCGTCGTGCTAGGAAGTGGCGACGTCATTGGCCCGAGATCATTCCTTCATGGACAGTCCCGCATTCGACCTCGCTTTCGAGCCGGCCTATGGGCAGGCCGTGCCGGTTGTTTCAGGTGTCGAGCGGGTTACAGTGAACAATCCCGGGCCTTTCACCTTTTTCGGCACCAACAGCTATATCGTCGGCTCTTCCTCCGTCGCGGTCATCGATCCCGGGCCGGAGGACGAGGCGCATTATCAAGCGCTGATGGCAGCTCTTGCCGGGCGCGCGGTGACGCATATCTTCGTCAGCCACACGCATCGCGACCACTCGCCGCTGGCCAAGCGCCTGCAGGCGGCAACAGGGGCGGTGACGGTGGGGCAAGGGCCGCACCGGCCGGCGCGGCCGCTGCGCGAGGGCGAGATCAATCCCTTCTCCGAAAGCTCGGATCTATCATTCGTGCCCGATATTGCGCTCGGTGACGGTCAGACCCTATCGGGCGATGGCTGGGCGCTGACGGCGGTGCTGACGCCGGGGCATACGGCCAATCATGCCGCCTTCGCGCTTGCGGGCCGTGACATCCTATTCTCGGGCGATCACGTCATGGCCTGGTCGACCTCGATCGTCGCGCCGCCGGATGGTTCGATGGCGGATTACATGGCCTCGCTCGACCGGCTGATTGAACGCGACGACCGGCTGCTGCTTCCCGGCCATGGCGGGCCGGTGACGGAACCCTCGAGCTTCCTCAAGGCGCTGAAGGCGCATCGCCTCAGGCGCGAGCAGGCGGTGCTGGCGCGTGTCCGGGCGGGCGATGAGCGGATAACCGAGATGGTCAAGGTGATCTATCGCGATACCGATCCGAAGCTGCACGGGGCGGCCGCCCTTTCCGTGCTCGCCCATATCGAGGATCTTTTGGAGCGCGGCGAGATTGCGGCGGATGGGCCGCCAACGCTTGCCGCCACCTACCGGCCGGCGCCAAGGTCATGAGGATGGGGACATGACGATGACGCCGCAAGCCGATTACAGCTATCGCAACGACCCCGATGTGCCCGCCTTTACCGATGACCGGCCGCTGATCATCTTCGATGGCGAATGCGTGTTCTGCTCCGGCTGGGTGAAATTCGCGCTGAAACATGACAAGCGGCAGCGATACCGTTTCCTCGCGGCGCAGACGCCGCTCGGCGAAGCGCTCTACCGGCATTACGGGCTGCACGCGCGCGACTACGAGACCAATATCCTGATCGAAAACGGCCGCGCCTTCTTCAAATCCGACGGCTCGATCCGCATGGTGGCGGGCCTCGGCTTTCCCTATTCGCTGATCAAGCTGTTCCGGCTGCTGCCGCGGCGGGCGGCCAATGCGCTCTATGAATTCATCGCCCGCAACCGGCTGAAGATTGCCGGGCGGCAAAGCTGCATGGTGCCGACGCCCGAGCAGCGAAGCCGCTTCATCACATGAGCGACGACCGGTTTTCGCTGCTCATCATCGGTGGCTACGGCACTTTCGGCGGGCGGCTTGCCCGGCTGCTTGGCGATGAACCGCGGCTCAGGCTGCTGGTTGCCGGGCGCTCGCTTGAAAAGGCTGACGATTTCGTTGCAGATCTCCGGACGCCGAAAGATGGAGCCGAGGGCCTGGGAAGCAACAATCTCGGCGCGATGGTGCAGGCAGTCAGCTTCGACCGAGACGGCGATCTCACCGAACAGCTGACGCGGCTGAGGCCTCATCTCGTCGTCGATGCCTCGGGGCCGTTCCAGACCTTCGGGAAGGATGCCTATAAGGTGGTCGAGGCCTGCATCGGCCTCGACATCGATTATGCCGATATCGCCGACAGCACCGGCTTCGTCGCCGGCATCGGTGGGCTCGATGCTGCGGCCAGGGCCCAGGGCACCTTCGCGCTGTCAGGGCTCAGCAGCCTTCCCGCCCTCTCCTTCGCAGCGCTCGATGCGATGGCGCCGCATTTCTCCCGGATCGAAACGGTCTCGGCCGGCATTGCCCCGTCGGCGCATGTGCGCATCGGGCTCAATGTCGTGAGAGCGATCGCCACCTATGCCGGCAGACAAGTCACGGTGCTGCGCGATGGGCGGCCGGCCTCCGGGCGCGGGCTGATTGATGCGATGCGGGTGACAGTGGCGCCGCCGGGTGTGGCGCCGCTGCGCAGCCGAAAATTCCTGCTGGTGGATGCGCCGGATCTGGCACTGCTGCCGCAGCACCTTGCCGATCTCAAATCCAGCTTCACCGGTGTCGGCACGGAGCCGCAGCCGCTGCAGCACTTGCTCAGCCTTGCGGCCAGGCTCGTCCGCCTAACGCTCCTGCCGTCGCTGCTGCCGTTTGCGCGGCTGCTGCAGCGCGCCAGCCACGCTTTCGCGATCGGCGAACATCGCGGCGGCATGTTCGTTCGTGTGGGCGGCCTCGATCACGCGGGACAGCGGCTGTCCTGCGGCTGGCATCTGATTGCCGAAGGTGATGACGGGCCGTTCATTCCCATCATCGGCGTGGACGCGCTGGTGCGCCGGCTGCTGACCGGCACGCGGCCGGAGAATGGCGCGCGGCCGGCGGCGGGGGAATTGCAGCTTGCGGATTTCGAAGCGGCCTTCCGGCGGTTTTCGATCACATCCGGCATCCGGATGGAGTGCGAGGAAGCACCCCTGCCTCTCTACCGCAGGATTCTCGGCAGCGCCTGGGAGCGGCTGCCGCCCGCCCTCGCCGCTCTGCATGCCGGCGGCGCGCGCGTCGCCTCCGGCCGGGCGCGGATCGAGCGCGGCGGCGGGCTGCTGGCGAGAATCGTCGCTGGGGTGATCGGCTTTCCCAAGGCGGGCGAGGATGTGCCGGTGACGGTGCGTTTCGTTGCCGATGGCGACAAGGAGATCTGGACGCGTGATTTCGGCGGCACGGTCTTCCGCAGCTGGCAGGCCGAGGGAAAGGGCCGCGACCGGCATCTGCTCGCCGAGGTCTTCGGGCCGTTCCGGGTGCTGATGGCGCTGGTGCCGGATGGGGAGAAGCTGCGGCTCGTGGTGCGCAGCTGGCGGTTTTTCGGGATTCCGCTGCCGATGTTTCTGGCGCCGGGTGGCGATACGTATGAGGAGGAGCGCGATGGGCGGTTCCACTTCCACGTGGAGATTGGTGGGCGGCTGACGGGGTTGGTGGTGCGGTATACGGGGTGGTTGGTGGTGGAGTGAGTGGGTCTCTGCCTTCGCGCGGATGGCAAATGCGCTGTTCGGTTTGCGCGGATGCCTGCCCCTCACCCTAACCCTCTCCCCGTAAAAACGGGGAGAGGGGACGTGCCAAACGAGAGATGGGCGAGGAACGGAGAGGTTGCGGCGATTCCCCTTCGCCCCGTTTACGGGGAGAAGGTGCCGGCAGCCGGATGAGGGGCTGGTCTCGGCGGTCTCCTCGGCCGCGGACCTCGCTTCCCACAGCAGCCCCCTCTCCTCCTTTGATGCGGTGTAAGTGCGCCGAGTTTGCCGCACCCTCTCCCGGCCCTTCGCTTGGGCTCAGGGCGTTCGCCGCTACAATCGATTCACTGGATCGATTGCTGGCGCGTTGCGCCATCGCGGCTCACCCACTGCAATCGATTCACTGGATCGATTGCTGCCGCCGTTGGCGGCACCGCGGCTCACCCACCCGCAATCCCCAAGAGTTCGGCATCCAGCGCCTTCAGATAATCGCCGGCGATTTCGGCGCTGAAGCCGAGGTCGTGTTGGCCGTAGCGGGAGGCGACTCGGATGTCGACGAAGGTGGTCTCGGCCTCTTCGCGGAGGCGAATGATGATATCGAAGCGCAGGCCGAGGATCAGCGTGCGGGTGGTGCCCTGCAGCGTCACGCCGTTGGCGCCGCGGATCAGCTTGGCGACATCGTCGTCATAGGGGCGCGGCGTCGGCACGGGGACGATATCGGGCGCATCGGCCACCGCATCATCGCTCGCCGGCGGCGGCTTGACCGGCTTATCCTCGGGATCGCGGCCGGGCTCGGTGTCGCCACTGCTCTTGGTGATGGTAATGCCGCTCATCTTGGCGACCTTGCGCACCGCTTCGAGCACGCGGTCGAGCGCGCCCTCATAGCGCCGGCCGGTAAGTTCGGGATAGGCGGCGAGCTGCTTTTCACGATCCTCCGGCGTCACATCAACGTTGCGCTTCAGCCAGATCTGGTCGGAGTGCGGCGGCGATAGCCAGTCCGGCACCGAGACCGGATCGGTTGATATGTCGTAGATATCAGGCAGCGTCAGATACTTCTCGGTGGCATAGGCGCCAAGCCCCAGCGGAAAGGCGGCGTAAATCAGCGCCGCCAGCGCCGCCAGCCCGCCATCGGCCCCGGTCATCCAGAGGCTGCGCAGCCCGACTGCGGCGAGCATGGCGGAAAGCAGCGCGCCGCCGGCGGCGGCAATCAGCAGCAGCACCAGATAGGGTGTGGCTAGGCCGCCGAAGCGGTGGGCGATCATCACCGCCAGCGCCAGCACCAGGGAAAACGCCCCGAGCAGCCGCGAAAAGCGGGCGGCGTTGGAAACGGGACGGTCGAAGCGGATGGCCATCAAACTTACCGGTTGCTCGTCAGCGCCCGCGCGTTCGACCACGCAAATCGCCTCAACCCTGTTTAGAGCATGATGCCGAAAAGTGTGAAGCGGTTTTCGGACGACATCATGCTCTATTCTTTGATTTAGATCCGGATTCAGATTTTAGGCCGGCCCGGCCTAAAATCATCCGGATCTGGGGCAAGATTCGGCTAAATTGAAACTATTGTCTGAAGCAATGCGTTGGAATCCACGGCGAAGGCCATGACGAACCGGCGGTTGCTTCATAAGCCCTTGCTGATATGTCAAAAAAAGGTCATTCTGCCGGGGTTTTATCTCCAGATGTAGAGGAGAGACGGGATGATTTCACCCGAGATTGCAGCAAGGCCGCAGGCGTCTGCGCTTGGCGGGATCGACCATCAGTCCGAGCCGATGCTGCCGATGGAGCTGCTCGAGCTCGAACTTTCGCTCGAAGGTTATGCCGGCGGCGATGCCGGCTTCTGCGAGGCAGTGCGCCAGGCGGCGGCACGCTCCGGCGGCGAACTGCTGTTCGACCTTCCGGCCGGAGGCCTCGTCCAGGATTGCCGGCGCATTGCCGTGCTGCGCATTCCGGACGACGGCCAGGACATGCGCGTCGTGCTGGCGCTGCTCGACGGTCACGGCACCGAGATCCGCATGCAGGCACCGGATGAAGAGACCGCGCCCCTGGTGCGTTTCGCCGATGCCTTCATCGAATTGCTGGAGCGGATCTAGTTCTAGATCATGATGTCAGCGGCGCTCGGCCGCGGCTTCCGCAACACTGCGGAACGGGAACTTGCGCCCGCATTCGCATTTGATGACGAAGTTTTCTTGGTGGTTGGAAGGCCGCTGCACGCCAAAGCCGCGCGGCAGCTGATCGACCTTGAAATCCGGGTGCTTGCGCTTGGGATCATCAACTTCCGAGGCTTCGGCAAAGCCCTCATTGCCGCATTGCGGACAGCTCAGTTTTTTCGAAAATCGATCGCGAAGGGCCATGCTCGTTCCACTGCTTCCGGCCTCTCAGGGAGCGGCCATGCTTTCCTCATACAAGGCCTCATACATAGGAATGCCCCTCATGCATAGAAAGGTTGGCCGGCGAAAGTGGAACCAAGTGCCGAGGCTGCCGTTCCTTTTTCGAAAAGGAGGCGATCATGCCCAACAGAGACCCGATCCCGACACCCAATGCCGATACGCCGCGCGGCCCAACGCCGACCCCCGGCATTCCCGACCCCATCCAGCAAAAACCGCCGCTGACACCAGCGCAAGATCCGGCCGATACGAAGAACCCGCAGGATCCGCCGCTCAATCCGGCGCTGCTGCCGATCGGGGATCCGGCGGGGGCGGCGTAGAGCGTCACCGCTGCTGTTAGTTCGTGCCGATGGCTGCCCCTCACCCTAACCCTCTCCCCGTAAACGGGGCGAGGGGACGTGCCACGCGAGAGGTGGAAGGGGAACGGAGAGGTCGCGGCATGGTCCCTTCGCCCCGCGAGCGGGGAGAAGGTGGCGGCAGCCGGATGAGGGGCTGGCCTCAGCGATCTCCCAGGCCAAGGACGGCTTGACGCCCTCGCCCGAATGGCCTTTCCTCGGGGAAAATGCATTCCAAGGAACACACCAATGCGCATTCGTCTTCTCATCACCGTCATGGCCACGATCGTCGCCGGGCTTTCCGCCTGCCAGACGATGACGCCGGAGGAGCGGCGGGCGGCGGATGAGCAGCGGTGCCTGAGCTACGGCTTCCGGCGCGGCACGGATGGTTTTGCCACCTGCCTGCAGCGCATCGATCTCGACCGGCGCGCCGAATCGCGGGCGCAAAGCGCTGAGATGATGAACAACATGGCCTGGGAGCTGAACGGGCCTTATATCTACCGCGATCGCTGGCGGCGGCATCACTGAGCCCTCGAGCACCCTGCCCCAGACTCCACCGAATATCTTACAAGCTTCCCCGCAGGTCTTTCGGACCCCGGCGGATCTCTTCCAGACCTGAAATCACCGCCTGCGCCGCCGCCAACCTCGCGATCGGCACGCGGAACGGCGAACACGAGACATAATCGAGGCCGATCGTCTCGCAGAATCGGATCGAGGCCGGGTCGCCGCCATGTTCGCCGCAGATGCCGAGCTTCATGTCGTTGCGGGTCCGCCTGCCGCGTTCGGCGGCGATGCTGATCAATTCGCCGACACCGTCGAAATCGAGCGAGATGAAGGGATCGTGCTCGATGATGCCCTTGCGCTGATAAGTAGGGATGAAGGCCGAGGCGTCGTCGCGCGAGATGCCGAAGGTGGTCTGCGTCAGGTCGTTGGTGCCGAAGGAGAAGAATTCGGCGACTTCGGCAATCACATGGGCGCGAAGGGCTGCGCGCGGCAGCTCGATCATCGTGCCGACGAGATAATCGATCTTCATGCCGGCCTCGCTCATCACGTCGCCGGCGACGTCATCGATGCGCGCCTTGACGTAATCGAGCTCGGAGCGGAGGCCGACGAGCGGCACCATGATCTCCGGCACGACGGCAGCCCCGGTCTCCTGGGCCGCGGCAATCGCCGCTTCGAAGATGGCGCGGGCCTGCATCTCGACGATTTCGGGATAGGAGATCGCCAGCCGGCAGCCGCGATGGCCGAGCATCGGATTGAACTCGTGCAGCGCATCGACGCGCTGGCGAAGCACGGATGCCTCCATGCCCATGGCGAAGGCGACCTCGGCCACCTCGTCATCGGTCTTCGGTAGGAATTCGTGCAGCGGCGGATCGAGCAGGCGGATCGTCACCGGCAGGCCGTGCATGACGGTGAAGAGGCCGGTGAAATCCAGCCGCTGCATCGGCAGCAGCTTGTCGAGCGCCACCCGCCTGCCCTTTTCATCGACGGCCAGGATCATCTCGCGCATGACATGGATGCGCTCACCCTCGAAGAACATGTGTTCGGTGCGGCAAAGGCCGATGCCTTCGGCGCCGAAGGAGCGGGCGGCGAGCGCATCGGCCGGCGTATCGGCATTGGTGCGCACCGTCATGCGCCGGGCGCGGTCGGCCCAGCCCATGATGCGGCCGAAATCGCCCGACAGCGCCGGCTGGATCATCGGCACCTCGCCCTTCAGCACCTGGCCGGCCGAGCCGTCGATGGTGATGATATCGCCCTTCTTGAGGGTGACGCCGACGCCGAGCAGCCGCTCGTTGCGTTGATCGATGCGCATGGTGCCGGCGCCGACAACGCAGGGGATGCCCATGCCGCGGGCAACGACCGCCGCATGGCTGGTCATGCCGCCGCGGGTGGTGAGGATGCCTTCGGCGGCATGCATGCCGTGAATATCCTCGGGGCTGGTCTCAACCCTGAGCAGGATGACCTTGCGGCCTTCGGATTCCGCCTCGACGGCCTCTTCCGCCGTGAAGACGATGGCGCCGGTGGCAGCGCCCGGCGAAGCCGGCAGCCCGGTGCCGATCACCTGGCGGGTGACGCGCGGATCGATTGTCGGATGCAAGAGCTGGTCGAGGCTCGAAGGCTCGATGCGCAGCACCGCCTCGTCTTCGGTGATCACTCCCTCGTCGACCATGTCGACGGCGATCTTCATTGCCGCCCGGGTCGAGCGCTTGCCTGAACGGGTCTGCAGCATCCACAGCCTGCCGCGCTCGATGGTGAATTCGATATCCTGCATGTCGCGGTAATGGATCTCGAGCTCGGTGCAGATGCGGCAGAGCTCGCGAAACGCCTCCGGCATCAGCTTTTCCATCGAGGGCTTTTCGGAGCCGGAGGAAATCCGCCCCTCCTCGGTGATGCTTTGCGGCGTGCGGATGCCGGCCACCACATCCTCGCCCTGGGCATTGACCAGGAATTCGCCGTAAAGCGCGCTTTCGCCGGTCGAGGGGTTGCGGGTGAAGGCAACGCCGGTGGCAGACGCATTGCCGAGATTGCCGAAGACCATCGCCTGGATGTTGATCGCCGTGCCCCAGCCTTCCGGAATATTGTGGAGCTGGCGGTAGGTGACGGCGCGCGCGCTCATCCAGCTGGAAAAGACGGCGCCGACCGCGCCCCAGAGCTGAACTTCGGGATCCTGCGGGAATTCCTGCTCCAGCTCCTCCTCGATCAGCTTCTTGTAGAGCGAGACGATATGCTGCCATTCCGAGGCGCTGAGTTCGGTATCGAATTCATGGCCGAGCTTGGCCTTTTCGTCTTCCAGGATCTCCTCGAAGGCGTCGTTGCCGAGACCCATGACGACATCGGCATACATCTGGATGAAACGGCGATAGCTGTCCCAGGCAAAACGCGCGTCGCCGGCATCGTGGCCCAGCGCCTGCACCGTCTCGTCGTTGAGGCCGAGATTGAGCACCGTATCCATCATCCCGGGCATCGAGACGCGGGCGCCGGAGCGCACCGAGAGCAGCAGCGGCTGGCTGACGGAACCGAAGTGACGGCCGGTGACCGCCTCGATCGCCGATATGCCGGCGCGCACCTCAGCCTTCACCGCATCCTCGATATGGCGGCCATTCTTGTAATAGGTGTTGCAGGCGTCGCTGACGATCGTCAGTCCCGGCGGCACCGGCAATCCCAGGGCGCACATTTCCGCCAGATTGGCGCCCTTGCCGCCCAGAATCTCGTGATCGCGCGCCCGGCCCTCAGCCTGCCCGTCGCCGAACCTATAGACCCACTTGGTCATCTTCCCCCCAACACCAAATCGGGATCAGCTTAATCCGTTGGTGTTGAAATGAAAATCGACAAATGCGGCAGAATGTTGCGCTGCACAATAAATCTTGGCCGCGGCCGGCATCGAAACGGTTGAAAGGCGCCCAAACAGAAAACAAGGCACAAAAAAAGCTTTGCGGGACTGCAACAATGTCCCGCAAAGCCTTGTTTCCGTCCGGCCAGGAAAACCGGACGGGGGGTCCCTCAACCCAGGAACGGCTCAGCTTTTTGTAAAACAGAACCGCTCTGACCTCGTCATACGCAATTCCTGAGAAAATAGATCGCTACTTCCCAAGATTTGCTCTCGGTTTCCGGTTCTTGCCCTCGCCCGGAAAACCGCACGCAAATTCGACAATGCGCAACCTTTGGTCGCCCGCTTTCCAGCGGAGTAATTAGGTTGCGTTGAAACAACTTCTAATGCAAGTCAGCGAAAAGAGCATCACCCAAATGGGGTACAAGCGACAAGAGAGCCGACCTTTTTTGGTGTTTATTGCTCGGCCCTTGATTTTACGCAATTTATGGACGCAAAACCGCGCCGCACCTTTGCTGAAATTGCGCCTGCGCTCGGCGGCTCCATGGATGCTCGGGTCAAGCCCACTGCTGTCCGGTTGGAGCTAACGGCTTGCCCCTCACCCTAACCCTCTCCCCGCTCGCGGGGCGAGGGGACGTGCCTTGCGAGAGCGAGGTGGGAACGGAGAGCGCGCGGCATGTCCCTTCGCCCCGTTTACGGGGGTCCGAAGGACGGGTCGAGACCCGTGGCTCGACCCCGGCTGGTGCCGGCAGGCGGATGAGGGGCTGCTCTCGCCAATCCCCTGGGCCGGGATGTCCAGTGACAGCCAGCCCTTCCCCGACGCAGAAAACGCGTTCGTCGAAAACCTCAGGCAATCTCGCGCAGGCGCTCGGCCATTTGCAGGTCGACGGAGACGAGTTGGGAGACGCCCTGTTCGGCCATGGTGACGCCGAAGAGGCGGTTCATGCGGGCCATGGTGATCGGATTGTGGGTGATGATGACGAAGCGGGTTTCGGTGGAGGCCGCCATTTCGTCCATCAGATTGCAGTAGCGCTCGACATTATGGTCGTCGAGCGGCGCGTCCACTTCGTCGAGCACGCAGATCGGCGCCGGATTGGTGAGGAAGACGGCAAAGATCAGCGCCATTGCCGTCAGCGCCTGTTCGCCGCCGGAGAGCAGCGTCATGGTCTGCGGCTTCTTGCCGGGCGGACGGGCGAGGATTTCGAGGCCGGCTTCGAGCGGATCGTCGGATTCGATCAGCTGCAGCTCGGCGGTGCCGCCGCCGAAAAGATGGGTGAACAGCCGCTGGAACTGGGCGTTGACGATGTCGAAGGCGGCGATCAGCCGTTCGCGGCCCTCGCGGTTGAGGCTCTGGATGGCGCCGCGCAGCTTGCGGATCGCATCGATGACGTCGTCGCGTTCCTTGATCAGCGCTTCGAGCTTCTCGCTCAGCTCCTTCTGTTCCTCGTCGGCGCGCAGGTTGACGGCGCCGAGCCGCTCGCGCTCGATCCTCAGGCGCTCCAGCTCGCGCTCAACTTCGCGCGGATCGGGAAGCGCCTGCATGGTCGGGCGCCCGGTCAGCTGCAGCGCCTCGTGCGGCGCGACGTTCAGGACCTCGCGGATGCGGCCTTCGCTTTCCTGCCGCTTCTCGCGGGCGGAGACGAGACGCTCCTCGGCACGGCCGCGGCGTTCACGGCGTTCGGCAAGTTCCGACAGTGCCGTCGTCGCCTTTTGGTCGGCCTCGCGCTGGATGCGTTCGGCCTCGGCCAGAAGATCGCTGGCCTGGCGGCGCGCCTCCTCGGCCTTTTGCAATTCGCTGAGCAGGGCGCGGCGCTTATCGTCGAATTCGTCCGGCGCCAGTTCGAGCTCGGCTGCCTCTTCGCGCGCCTCTTCCTCGCGTTCGCGCAGCGTCGCGACATGATCTTCGGCGCTTGCCGCCCGCTGGCGCCAGGTGTCGCGCTCCTGGCCGATCGCCATGATGCGGCGCTGGCGGGCTTCGTTTTCCCTCGCCAGGCTTTCGTGGCGTGCGCGGCTTTCGGCCAGCGCGCCGCGATCGGTCGCAACTTCCGCCTGCTGGAACCGCAGCCGCTCGTCGATCGCAGTCAGATCGGGCGCGTCTTCCAGCTCGATGCGGGCATTCTCTTCCTGGACGGCGATCTCCTCCAGCTGCGCGCGCAGCTGGCTGGCGGCCTCGCTGACGACATCGCGGCGGCGAATGAGATCGCCGGAGGCACGCTCGGCGGCGGCAAGCGCATCGCGCGCTTCGGCGAGATGACGCGCCGACAGGCGGCTCATGTCGCGGGCCTCGGCAAGCCGGCGCTCCTCAGCGCGGATTGCTTCGGCGGCGGCTGCCTGCCGCTCTTCGGCTTCGGCAAGCACGTCGCGGGCAAGGGCTGCTTCGCTTTCGAGCTCGGCCAGGCGGTTCTTCTGGGCAAGGCGGAGCGCCGCCGCACTCGGGGCATCGGCACCGGTGACGTGGCCATCCCAGCGATAGACCGCGCCCTCTTTGGTCACCAGCCGCTGGCCGGGCTTCAGCGCCGCCATCAGCGACTGCGCCTCCCCTTCCGCGACAAGGCCGATCTGGCGCAGGCGGCGGGTGAGTGCGGCGGGGGCGCGAACATGGGTCAGCAGCGGCGCAACACCTGATGGCAATGCCGGATCGGCGGCGCCATCACCATTGTCCGACCAATGGGCCGGCGCCTCGGCATCGAGCGGCGATTCCAGATCGTCGCCGAGGGCAGCACCGAGTGCGGTCTCAAAACCGCGATCGACCTTCAGCTCGTCGGCAACCGGCGGAAACTTCCCAGCCGCGGCACCAGCGGCCAGCATGCGGGAAATGGTGCGCGCCTCGGTCTCCAGCGCATTCAGGCTCGAACGGGCCTGATCGACCGGCGCGCGCGACAGCGCCTCGGTCTGGCGGGCGCTCGCAAGTGCCTGGTCGACCACCTGAACGGCGGCTTCCGCGTCGGCGACGGCGATCTCGCCGGCCTCGACGATGGCGCGTTTTTCGTCGGGATCGGGCAGGCCGGCGATCTTCTCGCCGACGGCTGACAGTTCCTGGTTTGCCTCATCCATCTGGCGTTCGAGGCGCATCCGGCGGTCCGTGAGATCACGGATGGCGCGTTCCAGCTGGTTGCGGCCGGCAGCGGCCTCGGCGCGCTCGGCTGTCAGCTGGGTGAAGATGCGCTCGCTGTCGGCAAGTTTTGCCGCCGCCTCCTCAAAGGCCTCGCGGGTTTCCTCGGCATAGCGGCCGGAATCGGCGAGGATTTCTAAAATCTCCGCCTCTTCGGCATCGAGCCTCGCCAGGATGACGGCATTGTCGGCCACCAGCCGCTCCTCGCGGCTGATATCCTCCGCAAGCTGGGCGAGACGGCGGGTCAGCTCGTCGCGGCGGCGCAGGATGCGGCCGGCATCTTCCTCCAGCTGGCTTCTGGCGATCTGCAGGCGCTGCAGGGCGGCAGCGGCACGCGCCTCGCCCTCGCGCAGTTCCGGCAGTTTCAGACTGGCGATGCCCTGGTTCTTCGCCGCCTCCATCTGCATCTGCGCCTTTTCGGCAACGACGGAGGTCGCCTGGTTCAGCGCGCTGTCGGCCTCGGCCTCGGCTTCCTTGGCCTGCACCCAGCGGATATGTAAAAGCATCGCTTCGCGGGCGCGGATATCGGCAGACAGCGTCTTGAAGCGGTTTGCCTGGCGGGCCTGGCGCTTCAGGCTCTCGATCTGGCTTTCGAGCTGCGAGGTGACGTCGTCGAGACGCTCGAGATTGCCTTCGGCGGCGCGCAGCCGCAGTTCGGCCTCGTGGCGGCGGGAATGCAGGCCGGATATGCCGGCCGCCTCTTCGAGCAGCTGGCGGCGGGCCTGCGGCTTGGCCTGGATCAGCTCGCCGATACGCCCCTGCCCGACCATCGAGGGCGAACGCGCGCCGGTGGAGGCGTCGGCAAACAGCAGCTGCACGTCCTTGGCGCGGCTTTCCTTGCCGTTGATGCGATAGAGCGAGCCCTGTTCACGCTCGATGCGGCGGGTGACCTGGATCTCGTCGCTGTCGTTGAAGGCGGCAGGCGCGGTGCGCTCGCCATTGTCGAGATAGAGCGCCACTTCGGCGGTGTTGCGCGCCGGGCGGTTTCCCGAGCCCGAGAAGATCACGTCGTCCATGCCGGAGGCACGCATGTTCTTGTAGGAATTCTCGCCCATCACCCAGCGCAGCGCTTCGACGAGGTTCGACTTGCCGCAGCCGTTCGGGCCGACGACGCCGGTCAGTCCCCGCTCGATGATGAATTCCGTCGGCTCGACGAAGGATTTGAAGCCGACCAGGCGCAGCTTGTTGAACTTCATGCAGCCGCTCCGCAGCGCGGGACGGGCTTGTCACGCAGCCACAAAAAAACGGGCGCACGGCTTTCGCCGGCGCCCGTTCTATCGAAACGATCCGGTTCAGAGCAGGCTGTCGATGAGCTTCGACAAGGTTTCAACCGGCATGTCTCCAGAGTAGCGCTTGCCATTGATCAGGAAAGTCGGGGTGGCATTGACGCCAAAATCCTTGGAACCTCTTTCCCGCGTGGCATTCACTTCATCCAGAAGCTTCTGGTTCGTCAAGCATTTCGTGAAGCTATCCTCAGTAAATCCGGCAAGCTTCGACATCTGCAGCAGTGCGGCGCGGCCATCATCGGCGGCGGCCCAGATCTGCTGCTGCTTGAAGAGCATGGAAACCATCGGGAAATACTGTTCCGGCGTGCTCAACTGCTCCGGATTGGAGGCGCTGCAGCGGGCGAGCATGAAGGCTGCGGCGGCGCGCGGGTCGAAGGGGAATTCGCGGATGATGAACTGCACCTTGCCGCTGTCGACATATTTCTGCTTGATCGTGTCGAAGGTGGTGTTGTGGAAATGAGCGCAATGCGGGCAGGTCATCGACATATATTCGACGATCTTGACCGGGGCGTCAGCCTTCCCGAGCGCCATCTCCGGCAGCGTGCCGGGCTTCAGCACTTCTGCCATGTCGACATCGCCGTCGGACTCCGGCATTTCGGTTGCCGCTGTGGCCGCCGTCTGCATGGTGTCAACATTGGTGCCGTCGGCCATGGTCTTGCCGGAGGACGAAGCATCGGCAGCGTCCTTGCTGTCGTTGCAGGCGACAAGCGCCACGGCAGCTGCGGCGATGGCGATACCGCTGAGCAGGCGGCGTTTCGTCAGTTGCATTTCGGACATCTGCATGGATTCCCCATAACTAATGAGATTGACGGCGTGACTGTGCGATATAACGGCTTGCGGCCACTCACAAGGCACGGTTCGCCAACTTCCTTCAAAGAATTGTGACCGCGGGAAGACGACTAGACCAAAAATTGCGAGATTGGTCCGTCTGCGAATTCTGCCGGTAGGTATCGCGGGGGCTGCCAGCCCGTATCGGCTGGTCGATGAAACTCAGTCGTCCAACCCGTAACGCGCCGTCAGCTCGGCCAGCGGCACGGTATCGCCCTCGTCGCGGCGAAGTTCTTCGAGGCGCCTTTCGGCAAGATAGACATCTTCCAGATCGTCGAGATGCGCGAGGATGGCTTGACGAACATAGAAGCTCTTGCTGCGGCCCGTACGCTTGGAAAGCTCAATCAGCCGCGCTTCGATATCAGGGGGCAATTGCAAGACCAGCATGACTTTTCTCCCGTCTGCTATAGAAGTATAGCAGACGGCTATTCAGAGGTATATTTTAATGCATTCTTTGACGAAGGCTTTTCTCTATTATGTGCTTATTGCCTCGGTCGCATTGGCCATGAACGTCACGAGCGCGCACGCCTCTGAAGACGGCGGCAATATTGTTTTCAATCAGATGCTTAGATGTCTAAAGCTGCCCGCGGACGCGCCGAGTGCTTATAACTTCCTGATTGTGGCGGTCATCAAAGACGGATCTGCCGACTTTTTATCCGTCAACTTCCGCACACCACCATCCGAATGGGAAAAAACGGCAGCCCCGTTGATCGCTGATGCGATCACGCAGTGCGAGCCTTATAGCTCGATCTCGGGCAGGATGGAATTCGCTGTTACGCGCGAGCTTATCGAAGCGGGATCAAAAAACTGAGCATGCGGAGATAGGGCGTTTTGCTGATCAGCGTTGATTCCCCCGCTTGCCCATCACCGCGGTGCCCAAGCGCTGGATTGCCTGGCGCAGCTTGTCGTTCTCGATGCCCTCCATCATGCCTTCGAGCTTGCGGGCGGCTTCGCCTTTCAGCGGCGGCGGGGTGCGGGAGCGGCGGATGGGTTGTGAGACCGGCTTCTGGACGATGCGGATCTGGTGGACGGCGGCAAAGCCGAAGAAGCTGTTGATGCGCTGGATGAGTTCGCCCTGGGCATGGGTGAGGAAGAGTGCACGCGCGCCTTCGCAGGCAATGGTCAGCACGCCGGGGCGGAAGCCGCCGACCTCATTGCCGCCGCGGGCCCAGGCGATCTTCTCCGGTCGGGTGCAATCGGCGAAATCCTCGCCGGCGATTTCGCTCCACGAGCCGAGCAGAGCCGTGCTGATGCCGGCGCGCCGGGCAAGAACCGGATCGATCAGCCCGTTCGCCAGCTCGGAGATCTGCTTTGCACCTTTGCGTGGATAACTCATCGAAACCCTTCAGCGACGCCGCCAATTCGCATGCCAATTCGTATTGGCGACTTGATCGCGCGGCATTGCTTCGCCAAGTATAGGCACTTCCCCCTATCGCGGCAAATCATGACGATCACCACACTCGACACGCCCTCAGCAAAGCCCCTGCTCGACTGGTACGATCGCCACCACCGCGACCTGCCCTGGCGTGTGGCGCCCGGCATGGCGGCCCGCGGCGTCAAGGCCGATCCCTATCGCGTCTGGTTGTCCGAGGTGATGCTGCAGCAGACGACGGTGCAGGCGGTCAAACCCTATTTCGAACGGTTTCTCAAGCGCTGGCCCGAGGTGACCGATCTTGCCGCAGCTGAAAACGACGCGGTGATGGCCGCCTGGGCAGGGCTTGGCTACTACGCGCGGGCCCGCAACCTGAAGAAATGCGCCGAAGCGGTGGCGAACGAGCATGGCGGCGTCTTTCCCGACACCGAAGAGGGTCTCAAGTCGCTCCCCGGCATCGGCGATTATACGGCCGCCGCCGTCGCAGCCATCGCCTTCAACCGGCAGGCGGCTGTCATGGACGGCAATGTCGAGCGGGTGATCTCCAGGCTTTATGCGATCGCCACGCCGCTTCCAGCCGCCAAGCCCGCGATGAAGCAGAAGGTGGCGCTGTTGACGCCTGCCGATCGGCCCGGCGATTTCGCCCAGGCGATGATGGATCTCGGGGCGACGATCTGCACACCGAAGCGGCCGGCCTGTTCGCTCTGTCCGTTCCGGGGTGCCTGCGAGGCGCTCAAATTTTCCGATCCCGAGCTCTTTCCGGTCAAGGCGGCAAAGAAGGAGAAGCCGGTCAGATATGGCGCGGCCTTCATCGCGGTAACCGGTGATGGCGAGATCCTGCTGCGGCGGCGCGTCGACAGCGGCCTGCTCGGCGGCATGACCGAGGTGCCGACGACGGCGTGGACGGCGCGCATCGACGGCGAGACCTCGGCGAGCGCCGCCCCCTTCCATGCGGCATGGCAGGCCTCTGGCACCGTCATCCACGTCTTCACCCATTTCGAGCTCAGGCTTTCGATCTGGCGTACGGCAATCGCTGCCAAGGTCGCCATGGATGACGGCACGAATGACGGATGGTGGGAGCCGGTTACAAATCTTGAAGCCCAGGCCTTGCCGACCATCATGAAAAAAGCGATCGCAGCGGCTATTCCTCTCGCGTTTAAAACATCCAAGGGATGACCATGACCACCGACATAAGACATATCGTTTTCGACATTGGCAAAGTCCTTATTCATTACGATCCGCATCTTCCCTTCAGCCGCCTCATCCCTGATGAAACGGAGCGCAACTGGTTCTTCGCCAATGTCTGCACCCATGACTGGAACATCGAGCAGGACCGCGGCCGGACATGGGCGGAAGCCGAAGCGCTGCTGATCGAACAGCACCCGGCGCGTGAAGAACAGATCCGCGCCTTCCGCAAATATTGGCACGAGATGGTGCCGCACGCCTATGACGACAGCGTCGCGATCATGGAGGGGCTGATTGCCGAGGGGCGTGATGTGACGATGCTCACCAACTTCGCCTCCGACACCTTCCGCGAGGCGCAGGCGCGCTTCCCCTTCCTCAACCGACCACGCGGCGTCACCGTTTCCGGCGATGTCGGCCTGATCAAGCCCGATGTCGCGATCTACGAGACGCATACGAAAAGTTTCGGCCTCGATCCCGCTGCGACGATCTTCATCGACGACGCGCCGGTCAATGTCGAAGGCGCCAAGGCCTATGGCTGGAATGCGGTGCTGTTTTCGGGGCCTGAGAAGCTGCGCAGCGATCTCGCCGCTTACGGATTGAAGGTCTGAGATCCATGGCATTCGACCCCGCAGAAGAGATCGAACGCTTTCACGCCGCCATCAACGCCCTCGATTTTCCCGTCATCGAGGCCTATTTCGCCGAGGACGCGACCTATGTCTCGAACGGCGTCGGCGATCTCACCGGCCGCGCCGAGATCATGGCTGCCTTCCGGCGTTATTTCGACGACTATCCCGATCAGACGGCGGAAAATTCGCTGGTGGAAACGTTGACGCCGCTCTCCGGCCGATCGGTCTGGTCGGTGCGCGCCACCCACAGCAAATCAGGCAAGCCGCTGATCCGCGAGGGTGAGGAGACGATCACCTTCAATGCGGAAGGGCGCGTCACGCGGGTCGACGTCACCGATTATCAGGACTTCTGACTGGAGCAATTCCAGCAAAAGTGTAGAGCGGTTTTGCGTCCGGAATTGCGCAAAAACAAAAAGAGGACGCCCGGGGTTTGACCCCGGGCGCTTTGGTCTTCTTCCGCAACTGGAGGGAAATCGGAAGAAGGTCGTTTCGATCCGTTAGAGGCGCTGCTCACTCCGCCTTTGCCAGATCACTGCGGATGACGGACCTGAGATCGTCGATCGGGCGCAGGGACTGCCCGTCTTCGAAATGCCAGAAGGTCCATCCGTTGCATGCATCGAGCCCCTGCACCTTGGCGCCGAGACGATGAATAGAGCCGGCCTCGCCGCCTGAAGCGACCGTGCCGTCGGCGCGGACGATGGCGCTATAGCGGCGCTTGGCGTCGGTCAGCACTTGGCCGGGCTTGATCAGGCCGCTTTCAACAAGCACGTTGAAGGCGACGCGGACTTCGGCCTTCTTGCCGGTCATGACGGTCAGTTCCGCCTTGCCGAGCGGCTCGACGGCGGCGATGCGGGCCGAGGCCGCATCGATATAATCCTGTTCGCGCTCGATGCCGACGAAGTGACGGCCGAGACGCTTGGCGACGGCGCCCGTCGTTCCCGAGCCGAAGAAGGGATCGAGAACGATATCGCCAGGCTTGGTCGAGGCCATGATGACGCGGGCGAGCAGCGCTTCCGGCTTCTGCGTCGGATGGGCCTTCTTGCCGTCCTCGCCCTTCAGCCGCTCGCTGCCGTTGCAGATCGGAAAGAGCCAGTCGGAGCGCATCTGCACGTCGTCATTGGCGGCCTTCAGCGCATCGTAATTGAAGGTATAGCCCTTGGCCTTGGCGCTGGGGCTTGCCCAGATCATCGTCTCATGGGCGTTCTGGAAACGGCGGCCCTTGAAATTCGGCATCGGGTTGGTCTTGCGCCAGATGATATCGTTGAGGATCCAGAAATTCAGATCCTGCAGCGTGGCGCCGACGCGGAAGATATTGTGATAGGAGCCGATCACCCAGATCGAGCCGGTCGGCTTCAGCACACGCCGGCAGGCCAGCAGCCAGGCGCGGGTAAAGGCGTCATAGGCCTCGAAGGAGGCGAACTGATCCCATTCGTCGTCGACTGCATCGACCAGCGACTGGTCGGGACGATGCAGCGTTCCGCCGAGCTGGAGATTATACGGCGGATCGGCAAAGATGATATCGACGGAGTGGCTGGGCAAGGCTTCAAGGGCGCTGACGCAATCGCCCTTGATGATCGTGTCGACCCAAGAGCCCGGCCGGGAATCCGACTTGACGGAAGCCTTGAGGTCGGCAAGCGGAAAAACTGATGCCATTCTGATACTCACTCATACGCTCTACGCTTAACTGTCCGTTATGGTTACGCAACTTAGTTACCAAAGCCTGAAGCGGTGGCCGATTTCGGGAATTTATTCGGCTGGCAGTCGGGCAACCGGGGTGAGATGGCCTGAGCCCGTCGCGGCTGAATTGAGGTTCGACGGCGTCAGCCATCTTTCTATTCAAGATTTTCCCGGGTATCGGCAATACTCGTTATCGAGTCAAACATCAGCGTATATTCCAACAATATAGTGTCTGTTATTTTACCATCCTGAGTTCTTGTCATCTCGCAGCTAACGCTCTTCTCAAAATAGCTGCCCTTTATGCTGCATTCTCCATCGATTTCGTTTTGACTGCGGTGGGTCAAGCGCGCAGCATCCGAGATTGCCCGTTCTGGGAATGTAACTCCAATGCGATCAGGATTCTGGATGAACATGATAATCGTCGAAATTATCAGGAGCGCTAAGACAATGAAAATAAAAGAAAATATGGCGGCCCAAGTAAATTTGATTATCCTTGAAGCCCACACGATTTGGATTTCCCGTCCAGTTTGAGATTTAGACCGTAGATAGCATTTCCTTCAATTTGATAGATGAAATAAATTCGTTGTCACGCCCATAGTTCAAACCGGTTGCGCCAGTTGCGTGACCGCGAGAATGCCAACGAAGGGTGTTAGGTTCTTCTCCATATTTTCAAGATCAACAAGCAGCTTTCAGGGCGCCCGTGGACAGCGTGGATTGGACGCCATGCGTCACGCCGCATCGTGGACGCTGCGGCTGTCGGCCGGCGCCTCGTCGCGTTCGAACATGCCGTAATCGCGAACGACACTGGCAATCCGCAGGCGATAATCGGCGAAGATGCCGCCGCGTCCGGCCTGCTGGGCTGCCCGGTGCGCCTCGAGATTACGCCATTCCTTGACCGCCGCCTCGTCGCGGAAAAACGAGAGCGACAGCAGCTTGCCGCGGGTCGTCAGGCTCTCGAAACGCTCGATCGAAATGAAGCCGTCGATCTTTTCGAGCTCGGCGCGCAGCTCGCCGGCGAGATCCAGATATTTGTGGCGTTCGCCCATATAGGGCACGACTTCGAAGATGACGGCGATCATGACAGCACCAGCTTGGCGTGAGGAGCGGAGACATTTTTGAGGAAGATGCGATCCTCCTTCAGGATGAAGCCTTCGCGTCTGGCAAATTCGTAATTCTCGCGGCCGAGCGGGTCGGAAGCCAGCCGTGCGCGATAGGCTTCGTAGGCGGCAAGGCTTTCGATATTGTAGACGCCGTAGGCCGTCGTTGCCGAGCCCTCATGCGGACCGTAATAGCCGATCAGGTCGGCGCCATTCTTCGGAATCGCCTGGCCCCAGTTGCGGGCATATTCGGCAAACGCCTCCTTCTTGAAGGGGTCGATCTGATAGCGGATGAAGCAGGTGATCATATAGTTTCTCCTTTGGCTGCTCACCCGTTTTCGCACATTGCCTGACGGCGATGCTTCGGTTACGATCGAAGTATGAAGGAAGGTCCAGACATTGCGCAGATCGGCGCGCTGATCGGCGATCCCGCCCGCGCCAACATGCTGGCGGCACTGACCGGCGGCCGGGCGCTGACGGCGACCGAGCTTGCCGGCGTCGGCGGCATCACCGTGCAGACGGCGAGCACGCATCTTGCCAAGCTTGAGGCCGGCGGGCTGCTTGCCCAGCGCAAGCAGGGCCGCCACCGTTATTTCACGCTGGCTGACGAGGCCGTCGCCCGGCTGATCGAAAGCATGATGGGCTTTGCCGCCGGACGCGGCCATCTGCGCCACCAGCCGGGACCGAAGGAGCCGGCGCTGCGCAAGGCGCGCATTTGCTACGATCACCTTGCCGGCGATTACGGCGTGCGCATGCTCGACAGCCTGATTGCCTCCGGCTCGATCGACGCAGTCGGCGACGGCCTGGCGCTGACGGAAAAGGGCGAAGGCGATCTCAAACGCATCGGCATCGATGTCGGCGACCTCAGATCGTCGCGCCGCCCGCTCTGCCGCTCCTGCCTCGATTGGAGCGAAAGACGCGCCCACCTCGCCGGCAGCCTCGGCAAGGCCCTGCTTTCAAGCTTCCTCGACAAAGGCTGGGCGCGGCGCACGGCCGAGAGCCGCTCGATCCTGTTTTCCCCGGAAGGCGACCGGCAGTTCCTGAGGCTTTTTCCGGTCGAGGGCTGATCGCTACCATTTCACGCTGAATCCGATCTTTGCGCCGATGGTGTTGCTGTCGCCGAAGTCCTTGAGGCTGGTGCTGGCAAAGGCTTCGCCGTGGGCTGCATAACGCTCATCGGCCCAACTGAGTGAACCGCCCAGGCCAAGACCGCCCCAGAGGGCTTGGTTTTCGCTGACGACGCTGGTCCCAGAGACATCGACTTCCGAGCCGTCGAGGAAGTCATAATAGAGATTGGCGATGCCGTAGACCGTCGAGTGGCTGGTCTTTCCGGAGGCATCCTTCCAATCGCTGTCAAAATCGGCCGAAATGCCGAGGCGACCGGTCAGGCTGTCACCATCATCGAGCGATACATCGGCGCCAAAGGCATCGGTGAAGCTGTCGAAGCGCACCGAGGAATAGGCGAGTTGCGCCTGCGGCGTCAGCGACCACTGGCTAGTCAGAGCGATCTTCTGTCCGGCTTCGACGCTGAACCCATAACCGAGGCCGTCATTGCCGTCGGCAAGCGAAGTTTGAAGTGTCGACGATTTGAGATCGCTGTCATACCAGGTGACGGCAGCCTGCGTGTCGATGTAAAAGCCGCTCTTGCCGTACCAGGTCAAGGTGCCGTCGAAGCCATAACCCGTTGTGTCGATGTCGCCCTTGCCGAAGCGCGAGGAGATGTCGGCCGAAGCGGTGTTCATATGAAAGTTGATCCCGCCGATCAGAGCACCGGCCTCGCTTTCGCGCAGCATTCCGTCGACACCCGCCTGCAGCGTCCAACTGCTGACCTCATAGTCGGTGCCGGTGGTCGAGCTTTCCGGCTCGAAGTGCGAACGGACACCGCCGATGCGGGTCTGGATCCCGGTGGCTGCGGTGTTGCCGTCCTGGTCTTCGGATCGATCACCGTCGAGCATCCAGCCCCCGGTGCGCTGGCGTAGCGTGCCGAACTGGTTGAGGCTTTGCAGCACGCCGGCATAGGCCTCGTAGACCGGCACACCGGGCGCATAGATCGGTCCGATCGCGACGCCTGCGGCATCGAGCTCGGTCGATCGGAGATACCAGTCGCCATCGGCAGGCGTGCTGACGCCGCCCTGGTAGAGGCGATAGGCATATGCGCCGCCGACCACGGCCTGATCACCCTCGAACACATAGTCGCCGAGCAGCGAGAAGTTGCCTGCGGATATGCCGCCGACATCGATGATCTTGATGCCTTCGACCGTCTGCGCCCCGCCACCACCGAGATTGGTGACCGTGACATCAGTCGTGCCCGCTGTATTGCCCGTCACCACCAGACGGTCGGATGGAGAGGCATCGCCGCCGAGGATTGTTTCGATCTCGAGGACGCCGCCACTGCCGGTATAGTTGCCTGCGATCGTCAGCGTGCCGATCGAATTGCCGGGTGCCACCACGCCGGCATTGGTCACATCGCCGAAGATCGTGCCGATGCCGCCGAGAATGCCGGTGCCCGATGTCGTGACCGGGCTGGTGATCGAACCATTGACGGCAAGCCGGCCACCGCTCACAGCCGTCGCGCCGGTATAGGTGTTGACGCCCGATAGCGCCTGATTGCCACCAGAGACGGTCAGTCCGCCCGTGCCGCCGATGACGCCGCCGAAGGTGTCGTTGGCATTGGTGATCGTCAGAGTTTGGGCGCCGAGCAGCACGCTACCGCTGCCCGCCAGGCTCTGGATGGTCGGCGTCGTGGCGGCCGAAACGTTGAAGATGCCATCCGCGACAACCCGGCTGGAATTGGCGATGGCGCCGGCGCCGGATAGCGTGAGGCTGCTGCCGAAGTCGATCTGCGTCTCGCCGGTATAGATGCTGCTAGCCAGGAGGCTGAAGACACCGCCACCGGTGACGGTCAGGCCACCGACGCCTGAAAAGCCAGACGTTGCGTCGGTTCCTACGGCAAAGCCTGCGGTGTCGATCGTCAGCCCGCCGGAGAGCAGGTTGAGTTCGGTGCCGGAAAATCCGTTGATGAAAGTCGCGTTGGCGGCCGACGCGCGCAGAATGCCGTCGTCGAAATTGGCCTGGCTCGCGCCGGGGCCGCCCCGGAGGGATAGCGTCTGCAAGGTGCCGCCGCTGCCGATGTTGAGCGTGCCCGACGACGCGGCACCGCCGCCCAAGATTGTATTGGATCCCGTGGTGACTTGCCCGCCATTTTCAATGTTGAGCGTGCCTGTGCCTTGAAAGCCGACATAAAAAGTTCCAGCGGGTATGTTCCATTGCGATCCTGAGCCGGTGACTGTGACGGTCCCGGAGCTTCCGGCTACGATCGCAAGCCGGGCGATGCTTGTGCTGGTCAAACGGCTGCCGTTCTGGATCGTGAGTGCGCCAGACACACCGGCGACTTGGCCCACGTTTATGGCGCCTATCGAAACGACGCTTGGCCCGCCTATCCCGAGGACTGTATCCGGCCGCGTTGCACCCGCTCCGCCGATGTTGACAGTTTGACCTGCCACCGGAGCGGTCCCGGTCGACCAGTTGCTGCCGTTCGTCCAGTCACTGCTTGACGCGCCGGTCCAAAGAGCGACTTGGGCCGATGCCGCTCCTGCGGAGAGTGCCACCAGCGCCGCCCCCAAGGCACCGATCAACAGACCTCGCAGAGTCAGAGACGTGGCGGCCATCTTGTTGATGGCACCTCCCAGCATATTGCGGCTCATGATCGTCCCCGGAATCGTTTACGGAACAATACGGTAGGTGAGGCGCAGAAGGATGACAACCTGCCGGCTCTACTAAATGCTCCTAAAGCTTGAACATTCCTTGCCAATTTCAGGCAAGTTGTAAGGTCCCGAAAGATCGACCCAGCTCGCAAGATGAGTTCGGTCCTTGGGCGTCCGCTCAGTTCAAGCAAACCGCCAGGCGACAGTCAAAAGTGCCGCCGGCGATGGATTGCGCCATACATTGAAGCGCGAATTCGAGCATAGGCCTTTGGCTGTGACAGCCGCCACGATCTCGATCTCATTCCAACGGCGCATGTCCCCCGAGATCGCATGCGAAGCAGATGCAATGTCGCGCCCCATTCGTTCAACCATTCCGCGACAAGTGATCAAAAGTGAGATTGCGATGTGAACCCTTTTTGGAGCCGTCCCCTTGCCCGCGGATCTTGCCCGTTCACGCCGCTTACGCGCGCGCCGCCCCAGCTTCCCGAGCGCTCACGCACCTGCCCTCTTTTCATCTTCCTGCCGCACATGCGCCCGCAGTGCCGCAAGCGTAAGGGCCAGCGCCGCGTGATTGCTCTCGGCTTCACCGACGACATTTTCGTCCTCCCGGATCTCGCGCAGCTGCGCGCCGTAGAGCGACTCGTCCGCTGTCTGGCGGCTGCGGGCAAGGTGCCAAACCGCATCCGGCCGGACTTCCCGGCACAGATCGATGGCGTGATTGACGTCGTGTGTGAAGGGCCGCGCCATCAGGAAGCCGTGCTCTGACTTGATACTGCTCGGCAGATAATCGTTAGGACCGTCGAAATCGTTGGGCTCGGCCGGCCGGAATTGCTTCAACAGAAAGGCACAGGTGATGAAGGCGTCGATCCGGCTGTCGGGCATGTCAGTCTTTTCCAGGGTTTCGATGATGTCCTCGATCGTCATGCAGTCTTCCTCTTCATCCATTCTCTAGGCATGCCGCTTGTTCTCCTCCCAAGAGCGGCGGTGGCGTCCTCCTCGATCGCCATCTAGTGCATGAGTTTGCCAAAGGTAGTCCCCGGGCTGCGGTTAGTCTGGCATGACGCGGATTTGATCGATCTCGGTGAAGCTCGGAATACTGGTTCCAACCTAGAGCGCGGACATGAAACCGTCTCATCACGCTCGATCGTAAGCGATGGCGACCAAGCCAGACCAAGGTCCGAAGGCCATCCGACTGAGTGCCTAAGGCAGGAACAGTGGGTCGAAACCGAAGTTTGTCACCCAGCTATCCATCCGCTCCGGATGCGAAAGCAGGCAACAACAAACGGAGGAATACACCATGATGAAGGCAACACATCTGGCCTTGGCGGCCGCCCTTTTGGCTGGCACGGCTGTTTCCGGTTTCGCACAATCGTCAAGCACCGTTGGCACTGGCGGTTCGTCGGCCGGCGGCGGAACTGCGAGCAGCACGATCGGTACTGGTGGCAGCTCTGCCGGGGGCGACTGCCCTGCTGGCGCGACCAATTGCAAATCCGGCTCGTCCTCGACGGTCGGCACCGGCGGCTCATCAGCCGGCGGCGGCACCTCGAGCAGCACGGTCGGTACCGGCGGCTCTGCCGCAGGTTCGGGCGATGCGAATTCCGCCTCGAGCGTCGGAACGGGTGCCTCGTCCGCCGACGGAGACAAGACCGGCAGCACTGTCGGCACCGGCAGCAGTGCTGCGGGAAGCTCTCACGACAGCAAGGGCAAGAAGGGCTGTGCACCCGGACAGGTCAAGAAGGACGCCGCCGGCACCAAAGGCTGCTGACGATGTCGGCCGGCGCCTTGATGGCGTCGGCCAAGCCCTCGGAGATAAACCAATGGCAAACTTTTCCACAATCGCACTGGGGGCTTCACTCGCCCTGATCGTCGGACAGGCAATGTCCGAGGAGATCAAGCTCGATGACGGAACGACATGCACCGTCGTCCGGTCCCAGGCGGGGGATATGTCCACCACCGTGACGGCTGGCAACGGACATGTTTCCTCATCGACCACGACCGGCGGCGGATCGACCGGTTCCTCTTCGTCGTCCGCCTCAGCCGGTTCATCTGCCGGATCGGGAAGCGTGGACAGTTATTCGACCGCGAGCGTCACCCGGCCTGACGGCACCGTGATTACGAAACGGTCGGATGGAACCTGCTCCATCACCAAGCCGAAGAAATAGGAGATGGCAATGAAACACATCAACCTTATCGCAGCCGCCTCGATCGCGCTGCTCGCGTCGAGCCCAGCCGTTCTTGCCGAAGAGTGCAATGCGGCCGGAACGGTCGAAACAGGCGGGAGCGCTTCGGCCGGAGGAACGTCTGCCAGCTCGGTCGGAACCGCAGGCAACTGTCGAACCGACGGTGGCACGACATCTTCGATCGGATCGGGCGGAAGTGCCGCCACCACCGACGGCAACGCGCAAAGCAAGACTCATATCAACGACAATGGCGATAAGCTTAAGGCGCAGACCAAGGCTCAGGCGGTGGACAAGGGAACGTTCAGCAAGTCCCGCACCAAGACCAGCACCGACGGCAGCACGCTGGAAAGCACGACTCGCACCATGTCGCATGTCCCTGGCGAAAAGCCGGTGAAGAACACAACCAATCGGAAGATCATCCTGCCGGAAGAATAGTCGGATGGGGCTCGTGCATCGCAAACATGGACGAGCCCCACCCCTATTGCATCTTCGGCGCCGTGAGGTGCGGCACCGACGCATCCGCTCGGCGCGCAAAGATCTCAACCATTTGTCGAGAATGAAATATCAACCACAACCTGTTGTTTTTGCGCCGCTAAGCCACATGGTGCTGAGAAAATAATTAAGCATGTTCGGCTACTCTCACGTTCTGAATTAACGTGAGAACCCTGTCATGGCATCGATCCAGCATAAGATCATCATCGCGAGCATTGCGATTTTCGGGTTGGCGGGCGGCGCCACAGGCGTCGGTATCTGGTCCGCCTCCATCCTTTCTGCAAACAGCGCCGATGTCAGCCAGTCAGCGCAAATTCTGCGCAATCACATGCAGGCCGACATGATGCATGACGCGCTGCGCGCGGACGTGCTCGCGTCGATGCTGGCATCCAACCCGGCAGCAGGCATCGCCGCTGACGCGGTGAAGGCAGATCTGGTGGAGCACGAGGCGTCTTTCCGCGAGATGATCGACGCCAACAAGGCGCTTGCCTCCGACGAAAAGACCAAAACGATCCTTACCGGCGTCGAACGTCCCCTCCTTGCCTATATGGAAAGCGCCACTGCGATGGTCGATCTCGCCGGCAAGGATCCCACCGCGGCGTTGAAGGCATTACCGGAATTCATGGCGCAGTTCTCGACGCTGGAAACGGCCATGGAACAGACCGGGGACCAGATCACGGCGGCGTCGGACGATATTTCCAAGCATAGCGCCGAGATAAAAGCTTCGGTCGATATTGTTCTGAAGGCACTTCTGGCTGCGGCCGCGCTGTTTGCGCTCGGCCTCTATTTCCTGACCCGCAAGACCGTCACCAAGCCGATCCTTTCGCTTTCCAATGACATGCAAAAGCTTGCCGGCGGTGACACGGCCATTGCCTGCACCGGGATCGGCCGCACCGATGAAATCGGATCGATGGCATCGGCCGTCGAAATCTTCCGCCAGGCGGCGATTGCCAATAAGCAACTCGAGCAAGACGCCGAGGCAGCCCGATTGCAGGGCGAAGCCGAGCGGGTCACGGCGCGCAAGCAGGCCGACGAAGATGCAGCCGAACGGCTGCGGGCGGCGACATCGGGGCTCGCCGCAGGCTTGAAGCGGCTTGCATCCGGCGATCTCGCGTTCCAGATCGACGAGCCGTTTGCGCCCGATTTCGAGGGCCTCCGGCATGATTTCAACATGTCGATCAGGCAGCTCGATCAGACGCTCAGCGCGATTGCGACCGCCATTGCCGCGATCGACGAAGGCACCAGGGAAATCGCCTCCGGGGCCGGCGATCTGTCGAAACGAACCGAACAGCAGGCAGCCTCTCTCGAAGAAACCGCCGCAGCGCTCGATCAGATCACCGCCAATGTCTCGAACTCGAGCAAGCGGACCGATGAGGCACGCACTGAAGCGACCGATGCAAACCGCAATGCCGCCAAGTCTTCGGAAGTCGTGTCGCATGCCGAAGAAGCCATGCGCCGCATCGAGGCTTCGTCCCAGCAGATTTCCAGCATTATCGGCGTGATCGACGAGATCGCCTTCCAGACCAATCTGCTGGCGCTGAACGCCGGCGTCGAAGCGGCACGCGCCGGAGACGCAGGCAAGGGTTTTGCGGTGGTAGCCCAGGAAGTCCGCGAGCTCGCCCAGAGATCGGCTCAGGCGGCAAAGGAAATCAAAGGCCACATCCAGAAATCGTCGGTGGAAGTAGATAGCGGCGTCAAACTGGTTCTCGACACCAGCCAGGTTCTGAAGGCGATCAGCGAGCAGATTGCCCGCATCAATCAGCACATGGATGCAATCGCCGTATCGGCCAGAGAGCAGTCGACCGGCCTTGCCGAAGTCAACACCGCCGTCAATTCCATGGACCAGGTGACCCAGCAGAACGCGGCGATGGTGGAGCAATCCACCGCGGCATCCGGCCAGCTTGCACAGGAAGCGGCAAAGCTGCGTGAACTGGTTTCCCGGTTCAGGCTTCGGCCGACGGCTTCGACGCAATCTGCAGCCGGACGCCGGGGTGGGCAGCTGGCGGCCTGACGGCTGGTATCTGCTCGCCATTGTTCATTCCTACGCCAACCCGACACGACCGATCCGGCAGCAATGCCGGAGCCGGTCGTCTGCCGCATCGCAGCCATGCTTGAGATCAGGTTGAGCTTTGGCCGGGCATCGTGTAAAGCCGCAGCATTCCCGGACAAGGCCCAGACTTTCAGCAAGGCGTGAACATATGGACGGCTTCGACCTCATCATCTTCGATTGCGACGGCGTTCTCGTCGATTCGGAAATCATCGCGGCGGAAGTCGAATCCGCGCTTCTGACAGAGGCCGGATATCCGATCGGCGTCGAAGAAATGGGCGAGCGCTTCGCCGGCATGACATGGCGCAACATCCTGCTGCAGATCGAGCGTGAGGCGAGCATCCCGTTTTCGGCCTCGCTGCTGGACAAGTCGGAGCATATGCTCGACCTCAGGCTGGCGCAGGACGTCGAGGCCATTCCGGGCGTCGAATTCGCCGTCTCCAGGCTGCCGATCAAGCGCTGCATCTGCTCGAATTCGAGCACCAAGCGGCTCGAGATGATGCTGACCAAGGTGGGCCTGAAGCCGCTGTTTGCGCCGAACATCTTTTCCGCCAAGGACCTTGGCCCCGACCGCGCCAAGCCGAAGCCCGACATCTTCCTGCATGGCGCAAGCCAGATGGGTGTTTCGCCTGACAAGGTTGTCGTGGTCGAGGATTCCGTGCACGGCGTGCATGCGGCGCGCGCCGCCGGCATGCGCGTCATCGGCTTTACCGGCGCCTCGCACACCTATCCCGCCCATGCCGACAAGCTGACGGATGCCGGCGCCGAAACGGCGATCTCCCGCATGAGCGACCTGCCAGGCGTCGTCGCCGCACTGGCGGCCTGGGACAATGTTCTCTGAACGCTTTAGGTTTTGAGGCCGCGGTCGCGGGCTATGCAGAGAGCATTTCCTAAAAACCAGAAGGTGCCATTCAAAGTCAGCCAGATCATATCGATTGAAGGCAACCAGGTCTCGTACTGTGTCTGAATGTTCTGACCTGTTGACCTGCGAAGGACATTTACTGTTTTACTTGTTGATATGAACCGCGACATCA
The DNA here is from genome assembly GCF_002953715.1 of Rhizobium leguminosarum. GTDB lineage: Bacteria > Pseudomonadota > Alphaproteobacteria > Rhizobiales > Rhizobiaceae > Rhizobium > Rhizobium leguminosarum_V. Next base: position 710,251 of record NZ_CP025012.1, on the reverse strand, counting down.
AATCGGAAAAAATCCTTGCGCGTTATGCGACTGGAGAACGCATTTTTCGGGACTTGGACCGTGACGACGGCACTTACGATTTCAGCCATTCTGATCTTCGTGGCGCCGTTTTTTCTGGAAATCACTTTTTTGCAAGCTTTAGGGAGGCCAACCTGGAGTGCGCAGACTTCTCCCATTGCAACGTCAAAGCGTCCGACTTCTCGCGAGCGAATCTAGCATCGGCAACATTTTTCGGATCGGCAATCGATGCTGCCATCTTCGATAGTGCGGATTTAACAGGCACCACTTTCGAAGAGGCCAGCGCTTTCGGATATGTTTTCGGCAGGGGCGAATTACCGCCGCGCTGATTGTACGGAATCCGTCGAGTGGTTCATGAGTTCATGACCTGAATCAAGCGAACTTCTCGGGACGGCGCTCGAAAGAGCCGTAACCAAATCAATAGCGGAGAGGTTTATGGATATTGCTGACATCCGCAACCGCGCGCAGGGAGTAAAGCCGGGAGAAGTGACTACCCGTGAGATCGAATACGCCAGAGAAATCCTTTCTGCTGCGAAGGGAAATATTAGCGCCGCACTGTATGTCGTCGGGCTATGCGGTGAGCCGACTGATGCACGGTTGGTCGAACCATATCTCTTTGGCGAGGAACGTGATGTCTACGGAGAATTGGCGCTCAAAATATTATGCCGATATATGGGCCTTATCGATGCCTACAAAGATCTGTTGCGCGCCCTGATCATGTCCGACGAGGATATTGGATGGCAAAATAGCCGAATGACGGCGATACATCTTGCCGATGTGTATCTCGAAAAACTCCATGATAATGCGATCGGTTGCAAGTTGCTGGAAATCATGATGACTGAGAACGATCAGGATCGCTTATCTGCTCGATTTAGCCTGATCGAGATTTTAGGCCTCAGGCAAATCCTGGCAGACCCATTTGCTATTGAATTTGACGAATTCACTGAAGATTTGCAGATTATTATCGCTGCCGCGCAAGCGCGATTTCACTGTTCGGCCGAGGCGCCAATCATTCACTAAGCGGCCTCGCACGTCGCCTTCGGCATCATCCCAACGGTATCCGTGTTAGCTGCTCTTCTTGGTCTTTGCCGGCTGGGTGTCGAAGCCGATATTGACGCGCACCAGGGCGCCGGAGCCGACCGGCATCTTGATGCCGTCCTTGCGGAAGATGACCTGCGTGCCCGGCGCACCCGCCGGGATTTCGGTCGGGAACTTGGTGACTTCGGAATAGAGCACGGTCTCGCCGTCGACGACGGAGATGCGGATCGGCAGCGTCAGCGGGCCTGGCGCGCCGGCCGGGCCGGTGATCAGGCGCAGCTGGGCGACGACCGTCATCGTCAGGTTCGTGTCGCTCAGCGTGCACTGGCGGGTGTAATCGCCGAAGGAGGCCTGGTAGACGATCTGCTGCGGATCATCCTTCTTGCCCTTGGCATAAGTGCGGAAGATCGCGTCCTGGTCACGCATGAAGATCTGCGGGCAGGCGCCCTGGACGACGGGGGCGACCGTGCCCTGCGCCGTCGTGCCGGTGCCGATCGAGGGATTGTTCGAGGAGGGGTTGGCGGGCGCCAGCGGCATGATCTGGGCGGTGCCGTTCGGCTGGGCCGGCGGCGCCGACGACTTGCTGTCACCGCCTATGCCGAGCGAGTTGCAACCGGTAAGCAGGGCAAGAAAAGATGCGGAGACGATGAGACGCGAGACCTTGCCGAGCACCATATTCCATCCCTTGTACAAGCGTTTCTTGGAGGCCCCATGTCTTTTTCGCGAGGCCTTTCATGACGGTTTGCGATGGTCTATATCAGCGGCGCAAACAAAAATCGATTGGGTAAGCGCCGTTTTGATGCACTTTTCGACGCCGAATGCGGGCAACTTCAAAAGCATACAAGCAAAGCCCTGCCGGCAGGGCGGCCCGTTTTCGATTTCCGGCCCAGATTTCCGGCAGAGCGGCCATGGCGACGCCCGGCCGGATTTCCTCCAGCGATAGATCAAGGATGACGAACGTGGACTATATCTCGACCCGCGGCGAGGCCCCTTCCCTCGGCTTTTGCGACGCCCTCTTGACGGGGCTGGCGCGCGACGGCGGGCTCTACGTTCCCTCCAAATGGCCGAGCTTTTCCAAGAAGGAGATCCGGGCGCTTAGGGGCAAGACCTATCAGGAGATCGCCTTCACCATCCTGTCGCCCTTCACCAATGGCGAGATCCCCGACGACACCTTCCGGGCGATGATCGACGAGGCCTATGGCACCTTCCGCCACCCGGCGATCGCGCCGCTCGTCCAGACCGGGCCGAACAGCTTCGTCATGGAGCTGTTCCACGGCACGACGCTCGCCTTCAAGGACGTGGCGATGCAGCTGCTCGCCCGGCTGATGGACTATGCGCTCGAGAAGCGCGGCGAGCGGGCGACGATCGTCGGCGCCACCTCGGGCGACACCGGCGGGGCGGCGATCGATGCCTTCGCCGGCCGCGAGCGCACCGACATCTTCATCCTCTTCCCGCACGGCAAGGTCTCGCCGGTGCAGCAGCGGCAGATGACCACCTCGTCGTCGCCAAATGTGCATGCGCTTGCCGTCGAGGGCAATTTCGACGATTGCCAGAACCTGGTGAAGGCGATGTTCAACGACGTGGCTTTCCGCGACAGGGTCCGGCTGTCCGGGGTCAACTCGATCAACTGGGCGCGCATCATGGCCCAGATCGTCTATTATTTCACGGCGGCGGTCGCACTCGGCGGACCGGACCGGAAGATCTCGTTCACGGTGCCCACAGGCAATTTCGGCGATATTTTCGCCGGCTACTGCGCCAAGCGCATGGGCCTGCCGATCGACCGGCTGGTGATCGCCACCAACGAGAACGACATTCTGGCGCGGGCGCTGAAGACCGGCCGCTACGACATGAAGGCGGTCAAGGCGACGAGTTCGCCGTCGATGGACATCCAGATCTCCTCGAACTTCGAACGGCTGCTGTTCGAAGCCTATGACCGCGACGCCTCGAAGGTGCGCGCGGCGATGGAAAGCCTCAAGCAATCCAACGGCTTCGAGATCGGTGCGCAAGCGCTGAAGGCGATCCGCCGCGACTTCCGCGCCGGGCGCGCCAGCGAGAAACAGGTGGCCGAAACGATCCGCCAGACCCATGCCGAGACCGGCTATCTGCTCGATCCGCATTCGGCGATCGGCGTCTTCGTCGCGCAGAAGAAAGAAAAGCCGAATACGCCGATGGTGACGCTTTCGACCGCGCATCCGGCGAAATTCCCCGCCGCCGTAAAATCCGCCTGCGGTATTGACCCGGCGCTTCCGACGTGGCTTGCTGATCTGATGCACAGGGAGGAGCGTTTCCAGATCATCAAACCGGAGCTGAAAGCCGTTGAGACTTTTATCGGCAAGCATGCCCGCGGCGAGACGACAGCAGGCGCAGAAAGATAGCCAATGACAGTTGAGTGCACCCGGCTGAAATCCGGGCTGACAGTAGTCACAGAGACCATGCCGCATCTTGAAAGCGTTGCGCTCGGAGTCTGGATCAAATCGGGATCGCGTAACGAGACGGATAACGAGCACGGCATCGCTCATCTGCTCGAACACATGGCCTTCAAGGGCACGGCGCGCCGCACGGCCCGCCAGATTGCCGAGGAGATCGAGGATGTCGGCGGCGAAGTCAATGCCGCGACCTCGACCGAGACGACCTCCTATTATGCCCGCGTGCTCAAGGACTACGTGCCGCTCGCCGTCGACATCCTCGCCGACATCCTGACGGAGTCGGCCTTCGAGGAAGAGGAGCTGGAGCGCGAGAAGCAGGTGATCCTGCAGGAGATCAACGCCGCCAACGACACGCCCGACGACGTGGTGTTCGACCGGTTCTCCGAGGTCGCCTATCGCGACCAGACGCTCGGCCGGGCGATCCTCGGCACGCCGGAGACCGTCGTCTCCTTCACCCCGCAGCAGATCCGTGGCTATCTCAGCCGCAACTACACGACCGACCGCATGTTCGTGGTCGCCACCGGCGCCGTCGAGCATGAAGAATTCCTGCGCATGGTCGAGGATCGTTTCGCGAGCCTGCCGACGGCTCCTTCCGCGCCGCCCGTCATGGAACCGGCGCGTTATATCGGCGGCAGCGTGCGAGAACCGCGCGACCTGATGGACGCGCAGATCCTGCTCGGCTTCGAAGGCAAGCCTTACCACGCCCGCGATTTCTACTGCTCGCAGATCCTCGCCAATATCCTTGGCGGCGGCATGTCTTCCAGGCTCTTCCAGGAAGTGCGCGAGTTCCGCGGCCTCTGTTATTCCGTCTATGCCTTCCACTGGGGCTTTTCCGACACCGGCATCTTCGGCATTCATGCCGCGACCGGCGGCGAAAACCTGCCGGAGCTGGTACCCGTCATCATCGACGAGCTGCACAAATCCGCCGATGCGATCCACCAGAAGGAAATCGAGCGCGCCCGCGCCCAGATCCGCGCCCAGCTGTTGATGGGTGCGGAAAGCCCGGCGGCCCGCGCCGGCCAGATCGCCAGGCAGATGATGCTCTACGGCCGGCCGATCTCCAATCCGGAGATGATGGAGCGGCTGGAGGGCATCACCATCGAGCGGCTGACCGACCTCGCCGGCCGGCTGTTCTATGACACGGTGCCGACGCTTTCGGCGATCGGTCCGCTGGAACGGCTCGCACCGATGGAAGACATCACCGCCTCGCTTTCGGTCCCGGCGTCGAAGACGCTGCAGGCAAGCCGCTGAGCCGACGTCTGTCTTGCCGGGAGTGATCGATGCCAAAATCGGTTTTTCGGTTCCTGTCGCGGCAGCCGGAAGCGGTGGAGCTGGAGAACGACAGATATCTCCTGCGCCTGCCGCGCTATCAGGATTTCAACCAGTGGCACCGGCTGCGCGCCGAAAGCCGCAAGTTCCTGGAACCCTGGGAGCCGACCTGGCGGCGCGACGAGCTGACGGAGGGCGCCTACCGCGCCCGCGTCATCCGCGGCAAGCAGGAATATGCCTCGGGCCAGGCGGTGCCGCTGTTCATTTTCCTGAAAGGCGACATGACGCTCGTCGGCGGCGTCACCATCGGCTACATCAGAAGGGGTGCGGCACAAAGCTGCATGATCGGCTACTGGATGGGCGAACGCCATGCCGGCCAGGGGCATATGTTCGCCGCCCTTCAATTGGTTATTCCTTACATCTTCGCCGGGCTTGAGTTGCACCGTATCGAAGCAGCCTGTATTCCAGATAACGCGCGCAGCATTCGTCTGCTTGAAAAAGCCGGGTTTCAACAGGAAGGCTATCTGCGCGGATATTTAAAGATCAACGGTCAGTGGCATGACCATGTGATGTTTTCACGTCTCGCCACCGATACGGATAAAGGCAGGAAAACCGACAGCCGATGACAAGAGACCGCATGCTGCCCAAGTCACCGTCCGGACGAGTGATCGCGGTGATCGCAGCCCTTTTCCTGGCGGCCTTCGCCTTCGTGGCGGGTGTTGCCCAGGCGGCCGAACCTGTAAAAATTTCCCGTGACGATACCGCGCTCGACCTGACCGCGACGACCGAGATCTACGCCAACCAGGGCGAGGCCTTCCAGGTTTCGACGGCGGCCGGCGCCGACGGCATCCGCCGCCGCATCGAGGTCAGGGCAAGCTCGGAGAACCATCAGGGCGACTGGGCAGTGTTTGCGCTCGCCAACGTTTCGGAAGAACAGCTCGAGCGCGTCATCGTCGCGCCGCATTTCCGTCTGGTCAATTCCAAGCTGTTCTGGCCGGATCTCGGCTCGCAGCGCATCAGCGCGATTACGCCCAGCGAAGGCTTCGCGCTCGACCGGCAGCCGAGCGACGAGGCCGACGTCTTCCGCATCACGCTGAACCCCGGCGCCGTCATCACCTTCGTCGCCGAACTGTCGTCGCCGGAACTGCCGCAGATCTATCTCTGGGAACCGGACGCCTACAAGGACACGATCAACGCCTTCACGCTCTATCGCGGCATCGTGCTCGGCATTGCCGGCCTGCTCGCCGTGTTCCTGACCATCCTTTTCGTCGTCAAGGGCACCTCGATGCTGCCAGCAACGGCGGCCCTTGCCTGGGCGGTGCTCGGCTATATCTGCGTCGATTTCGGTTTTCTCGGCAAGCTGATCAGCGTCGCCTCGGCCGACCAGCGAATATGGCGCGCCTGCGCGGAGGTGGCGCTGGCGTCGAGTTTCGTCATCTTCCTCTTCACCTATCTCAACCTCAACCGCTGGCATGCGCATCTGGGTTACGCCACGCTTGCCTGGGTGCTCGGCCTTGCCCTGCTCTTTGGCGTGGCGATCTACGATCCGTCGATTGCCGCCGGCATCGCCAGGCTTTCCTTCGCGCTGACGGCGACGATGGGGCTGCTTTTGATCATCTATCTCGGCTTCAACCGCTATGACCGCGCCATCCTGCTGGTGCCGGCCTGGGCGTTGATCCTCGTCTGGCTGTTCGGGGCGTGGCTGACGGTCACCGGACGGCTCGACAACGACATCATCCAGCCCGCGCTCGGCGGCGGCCTGGTGCTCATCGTGCTTTTGATCGGCTTCACCGTCATGCAGCATGCGTTTGCCGGCGGCGCCTTCCAGCAGGGGCTGTTTTCCGATCTCGAGCGGCAATCGCTGGCGCTCACCGGCTCCGGCGACATGGTCTGGGATTGGGACGTGGCGCGCGACCGCGTCGTCACCATTCCCGACGTCTCGACAAAGCTCGGCATGTCGCCCGGCGCCATGCATGGCGCGGCGCGCAACTGGCTGCCGCGGCTGCACCCCGACGACCGCGACCGCTTCCGCGCCACGCTCGACGTGCTGCTCGAACATCGCCGCGGGCGGTTGAACCACGAGTTCCGCATCCGCGCCGAGGACGGGCATTTCCACTGGCTCTTGATCCGCGCCCGGCCGGTGCTCGGCTCGAACGGCGAAATCATCCGCTGCGTCGGCACGATCGTCGACGTGACCGAGCAGAAGAATTCCGTCGAGCGGCTGCTGCATGATGCGCTGCACGACAATCTGACCGGCCTGCCGAACCGGCAGGTCTTCCTCGACCGGCTTCAGTCGGTGCTGGCGCTGGCGCCGGGTGGCGATACGCTGCGCCCGACGGTGATGGTGATCGACATCGACCGCTACAAGCTGGTCAATGATTCGCTCGGCGTTGCCGCCGGCGACAACATCCTCATCGCGCTGACGCGGCGGCTCCGCCGGCTCTTGAAACCGCAGGACACGCTGGCGCGGCTTGCCGGCGACCAGTTCGGCCTTATCCTGGTTTCCGAGCATAATCCGGCCAAGGTCGCCGATTTTGCCGATGCGATCAGCAAGGCAATCATGGTGCCGATCAACTTCGCCAATCGCGAGATCATCCTGACGGCCTCGGTCGGCCTTGCCTCCTGGGTCGACCGGCAGGAGAGCGCCACCGGCCTGCTCAGCGACGCCGAGCTTGCGATGTACCGGGCAAAACGGGCCGGCGGCAACCGTGTCGAGCCATTCCAGCCGGCCTTCCGCGACTTCGGCACCGACCGGCTGCAGCTCGAAACGGATCTGCGCCGCGCCATCGAACGCAAGGAATTGTCGATGGTCTACCAGCCGATCGCAAGGCTGGAGGATGTCGAGATCGCCGGCTTCGAGGCATTGATGCGCTGGGAACATCCCAAGCGCGGCAATATCCAGCCGTCCGAATTCATTCCGATCGCCGAGGCCTCCGATCTTATCGGCCCGCTCGGCATGTTCGCGCTGGAACAGGCGACCAACGATCTGATGAGCTGGCAGCACCAGACCGGCGAACTGCCGATCTTCGTCTCGATCAACCTGTCGAGCGTGCAGCTGCTCAACAACGAGCTCTATGACGACGTGCGTTCGGTTCTCGCCAAGACGCATTGCAACCCCTCGCGCCTCAAGCTCGAACTGACGGAATCCATGGTGATGGAAAATCCGGAACAGGCCCGCCTTGTGCTGCAGAAGCTGAAGGAAGCCGGCATCGGGCTGGCGCTCGACGATTTCGGCACCGGATATTCGTCGCTCGCCTATCTCACCCGCTTCCCCTTCGACATGATCAAGCTCGACAAGGCGCTGGTGCGCGACAGCAGCGACAAGAAGGCGACCGTGCTCAAATCGGTGATCGCGATGGCGCGAGAGCTTGAGATGAAGGTGGTGGCGGAGGGGATCGAATCCAACGAAGATGCGATCGAGCTCGCCAAGATGGGCTGCAGCTACGGGCAGAGCTACCTTTTCGGGCCGCCGATCCCTTCGGAATCGGTGCTGCGGCTGCTGCGCGACCGCTTTCCGCTGACGAAACGGGCGTGAGCGGAGCGGCTGGTCTCGTCGGTTTTGCCGGCATTGGGTTGGAAAGGCCACCTTTGGCCCATTGCCGCCATTGAACATGGCCATTTCCGTGTCTACGTTCAATTCATGGTCAAACTGCACGAGACGATAACAACCTTGCTGAGCATCGTGGGGCTGCTCCTTGGTGCATGGTTAGGCTATGAAATCGCAGGGATACTCGGCGTTCTCATGTTCGTGCCTGTGGGCGCTCTTGCTGGACTTTGCTTAAGTCTCCTGGGTTGGCGGATAATTTATCTGGTTGTTTAGTTAATGTGCGCTCGCGGCGCGATCCGACCAGTCTGAGTTGCGGGAAAAGGCCCGTAGCATTGGCGACACAATTTCGGGTTTTCCCGATGGTACGCGAACGTCTGTCAGGCTACCCTTCCCTTCCATCGAGGGCCATTGACCAACCGCCTGCGATGTGCGCCTCTCATTCCTTGCAAAAGGAAAATCCCATGCTCAAGTTTCTGCTCGCCCTCTCGATGGGTGTTTTTTGCGTATCGCCGCTTCAGGCCGGCGACCTCACTCCCGTCACCAAGAGCTGCGAGCCGGGGCCAAAACAGGCGCAATGCGAGCGATGGGTCCAGGATATTAAGAAAGCCGTCGAGCTGGCCTATAAAGGCGATCACGGGGCGCAGGTGACCGTTGCCTTCTGCTTGTCCACCGGCTGCCATGGTGCCGTCGCCATCGACAAGGTCGCCTCCTGCAGCTGGCATCTCGTCATCGCCAATTCCGGCTCCACGACAGTGCTCGACAGTTCAAACACCCGGAACACCTGCCGGCCGATGACGGCGGCTGAGAAAGACGAAGCCCGCGCGTTGGCGAGCGATCTCGTCCAGAAGATCTACAAGCGGCCCCTGGTTAAGACCGACCAGATGTAATCTGCCCGAGCCCCGGCTCGCGCCGCAACGCCTGCGTGAAAATAAATCTCATTGCTCTCCCGGCTTTCGCCGCTATTCTCCACCCAAAGAAAATCGGGCCAAAGAAAATCGGCCAAAGAAAATCGGGAGGACCACGGATGATCCTGCACTGCGTATTCCTGCGGCTGAAGACCGCGGTGACGAACGACGAAAAGCAGTCGCTGTTTGCGGCAATCGTCGCCCTGAAACAGGTCATTCCCGGCATATTGGATATCAAATACGGGCCAAATGTTTCGCCCGAGGGGCTGCATGGCGGCTTTGTCGACGGTTTTGCCGTGACCTTTGAAAGCGCCGAGGCCCGGGATGCCTATCTCATCCATCCCGAGCACGTGACTGTGGGCGAGCGCATCGTCTCGTCGACCGATGGAGGCCTTGCCGGCATCCTGGTCTTCGACCTCAATTTGTGAAGACTGCGGGGTCAAACCCCGCAGCCCCCTCGATCCTCAGCTCGATTTCGCCATGGCGGCGGCGAGCTGGTCGACATTGTACTTGAACATCTTCTCATAGGTCGGCGCCGGCCCCTTGGCGTCGGACAGGGATTCGACGTAGAGCTCGCCGCCGGGCTCGGCACCCGTTGCCTTGGCGACCTGCTTGACCAGGCGCGGGTCGTTGGAATTCTCGAAGAAATAGGCCTTCACATGCTCGCCCTTGATCTGCTCGATCAGCTTGGCGACGTCGGCGGCCGATGCCTCGCTTTCGGTGGACAGACCAAACGGCGCCAGGAAGCTGACATTATATTCGCGGCCGAAATAACCGAAGGCGTCATGGCTGGTCAGCACCTTGCGGCGATCGTCGGCTACCTTGTCGAATTTCGCATGAGCGTAGGCGTTCAATTCATCCAGCGTCCTGGTGTACTTCTCGGCATTGGCCTTGAAGGCGGCGGCGTCCGTGGGATCGGCCGATGACAGCGCCTTTTCGATATTGGCGACCCAGATCTTGACGTTGACGGGGCTGTTCCAGACATGCGGATCGGTGATTTTTTCGCCGTCCTCTTCCATGGTGCGGGTGTTGATGCCTTCGGAAACGGTGACCGGCTTGCCCTTATAGCCCGAGGCGGTGATCAGCCGGTCCATCCAGCCTTCCAGCCCCTCGCCGCTGACGAAGGTCACTTGAGCGGTGTTCAAATTCTTCGCGTCGGCCGGCGACGGCTCGAATTCGTGGGGATCGCCATTCGGCCCGACGAGGCTCGTCACCTTGACGTGTTCGCCGCCGACCTGTTTGACGACATCGGCAAGCACGGTGAAGGAGGCCACAACCTTCAGCGTTTCGGCGGAGGCGGGCATGGCCGACAGCGTCATCAAAGCGGGGATTGCTGCGGAGAGAAGCAGTCTGTGCGATGTCATCGAAGTCTCCTTGGGATCAGCCCTTCAAATGCGGGCGGGGAAAGAAGCGCCGGGCCAGGCCGGAGGGCGCGAAAAGAATAGAAAAGCCGTAGAGGATCGCCGCCGTCATGATGATCGTCGGGCCGGAGGCGAGTTCGAGATGGTAGGAGGCGATCAGGCCGAGATAGCCGGAGGCGGCGGCACTGACTGCTGCTATCGCCATCATGACAGGCAGACTGCGCGACCAGAGCTGGGCGATGGCTGCCGGCAGCATCATCAGGCCGACCGCCATCAGCGTGCCGAGCGCCTGGAAGCTGGCGACGAGGTTCAGCACCACGAGCAGCAGGAAGAGGACGTGATAGACCGGCCCGCGCCCGCCGACGGCGCGCAGGAACCCCGGATCGAAACATTCGGCCACCAGCGGCCGGTAGATGAAGGCGAGGATGACGAGGGTCAGCGAAGTGATCGCGCCGATCAGATAAAGGGCCGGTGCATCGATCGCCAGGATGGTGCCGAAGAGCACATGCAACAGATCGATGTTCGAGCCGCGCAGCGAGACGATCAACACGCCGAGCGCCAGCGACGCGAGATAGAAGCTGGCAAAGCTCGCATCCTCCTGCAGCACGGTCATCCGGCTGACGGCGCCGGAAAGCAGTGCCACCGACAGGCCGGCAATGAGGCCGCCAAGGCCCATCGCCGTCAACGACAGCGAACCGGCGACGAGGTAACCGATGGCCGCCCCCGGCAGCACGGCATGGCTCATCGCGTCGCCCATCAGGCTCATGCGCCGCAGCATCAAGAAGACGCCGATCGGTCCGGAGCCGAGCCCGAGGCAGAGGCAGGCGACGAGCGCCCGGCGCATGAAACCGTAATCGGCAAAGGGTGCCAGGAAGAGATCGTAAGCCGTCATGCCGCCGGCGCCTCTTCAGGTGCGCAGGCATTCGCATCCTCATCCCAGCGCTCGGCCATGGCGCGCGCTTTCAGGAGATTGACGGATGACATGACGTCTGCGGTCGCACCCCAGCCGACAAGCTCGCGGGCGAGCAGCAGGGTTTGCGGGAAATGGGCGCGGACGAGCTCGAAATCGTGCAGCACGGCGATCACCGTGCGGCCCTCGCCATGCCAGCGGGTGACGATATCGATGAGGTCCCTGGTGGTGCGGGCATCGATTGCCGTAAACGGCTCGTCGAGCAGGATGATGCCGGCATCCTGCAGCAGCAGGCGGGCAAAGAGCACACGCTGAAACTGGCCGGCCGACAGCGACCCGACATGGCGGCGGCCGAAGCCTTCGAGGCCGACGGCCGAGAGCGCCTCGCCTGCCCTCTTCACCTCACTGGCCGCGATGCGGCCGAAGGCGCCCGTCTTCTTCCAGGCGCCGAGCATGACGGTGTCGATGACCGAGATCGGGAAGCGCCGGTCGATCTCGGCCGCCTGCGGGAGATAACCGAATTCCGCCCGTCCCAGCCGGTGCTCGACCCTGCCTTCGGCGGGACGAAGCTCGCCCATGATCGCCTTCAGCAGCGTCGACTTGCCCGCCCCGTTCGGCCCGGCAATCGCCGTCAGGCTGCCCGAGGCGAAGGCGCCTGAGACATGATGGACGGCAGGGTGCCGGTTATAAGCGACGGTCAGATTCTCGAGACGGATCAGCGGCGTCATGGCAAGAGAACCGCCCAGTGGATCGCCAGCCAAAGCACGGTAATGACCAGCGCCATGCCGATCACCCTTGAAAAAGCCGACTGTCCCAGCAGGCTGACGGAGGGGCGATCGGGGCTCGGGGGCATGGCGCATCCTACAATGTAATAACATTACGGTTATGTTATAACAATTGCGGCGAGATTGAGGCGGGACTTGGCAGTTATTCACACAATTGAAAAGGGCGACCGAATGGCCGCCCTTTACCTGTCAGGATGCTCGTAGTTGCAGCGCTCCGCTGTCCTTGCTCCAGAAGCCACCCCACCCTCCGTCTTCCTCGGGCTTGACCCGAGGATCCACTCTCGCCTCCATTGGCACCGGGCATGGATCCCAGGCTCAGGGCCTGGGATGACGGAGGTTTGGGGCGCGTTTCTCCCAAACTCCCCGCCGGCCCGCAGGCGGCGATCATCGGCATAGTCTTTTGTGGCGCAGTTCAGTCGGGGTTCTCATTTGCATCGGTTGGCACCGCCTAAACGCACGCCCGAGATCGCTCGCTGTTGGACATCAGCCAACCCGCATCACCTCGAAAGCGATGGCCGCTACATGCCGAAACGACTGTGGAAATCCTGATCCCGTGCATCGTGCTCCGAGGAAGGGCGAAGTGCCCCTAGGCCCATACCCTCAGAGCCCGTTCCATCCGGTCGGCGGCGTAGGTGACGATATAGGCGATCACCATGTAGATGACGACTGCGATCAGGAAGGCTTCGAGGTAGTAGAAGTTCAGTGCCGCGGTCAGCTGCGACTGCGCGAAGATGTCGACGACCTCGATTGCAAATCCCAGCGACAGCGCCTTCATGATCACCATGATGGAGTTGGCAAGATCCGGGATGGCCGCGACGATGACCTGAGGCAGCATCACCCGGCGGAACACCTGGCTGCGCTTGTAGCCCAGGGAATAGGCCGCATCGGCCTGACCGTTGTCGAAGGAGTTGAGTGCGCCCTTCACGACCTCCGCCTGGAAGGCTGCGACGCAGGCGGTCAGGGCGACGATGAGCGTGATCCAGTTCGGCGTCGAGTGACCGTTATAGTCGATGCCGACGAGCGAGGTCAGGAACTGCAGCGTCGGCGGCAGGCCGTAATAGGCGAGGAAGATCACGATCACCATCGGAACGCCCTTGAAGACGACCTTGTAGGCGATGACCAGTTCCCGAAGCACCGGGACCCGCCGATATTCCACCATCGCGAAAAGGCTGCCGACGATCGTGGAGAAGACGAAGATTCCAAGCGCCATGGCGAGCGTCACCGGGACCGCGCCGAGGATATCCCAGAGATCGGGAAGAAGGACTTCGGAATCGAACATGTGATGACCTCCTATTCGATCAGACGCTTGCCATCATCGTGGCCTTGGCCGGTGCGGTATTGGGCGCGAACTTTGCGTTTCGCGTTTCGAAAAAGCGCACGACGATCCATGCCACGAGGCATAGCAGCGAATAGATCACCGCCAGCACAAGGTAGGTCTCGAACTGGTACTGGTTGTAGTCGCGCTCCATGACGAGATGGGCGGTCGCCATGACATCAGCGGCGCCGATGTACATCACGAGTGCGACGTTGTGGATGAGGTAGATGATCGAGTTGCCGTAGCCTGGCAGGGCGATGTGCACCGCCTGGGGTCCGACGACCCGAAGGATCTTCTGAAGGAAGGTGTATCCGAGACTGTCGGCGGCGTCGTGCTGGCCGCGTTCTACGGCGAGGTAGGCTGGCCGCAGAACCTCGGAAAGATAGCCTCCATGGTAGAGGCTGAGGCCGACGATCGCCGCGACGTTCGGGGACACGAAGTCCTCGACCTCGAACAAGGCGACGACCAGCGGCAGCCCGTAGAAGGCGACGAACAGTTGGAGCACGACGGGGACGCTCCGGGCATAGGAGACGTAGAGGTCGGCCAGTTGGCTGAGAACCGGTATCCTGCGCACCCGGAACGTCGTCGCAATCAGGGCCAGCAGGAAGCCGGCGATCATGGCCGTGAACGTGATCGCAAGCGTCAGCGGCAGCGCCTTGAGCAGCTCAGGGATCATGATGGATAGGTCCACTTCGGAACACTCCTTGTTTCAGTCTTGGCCTGATCGCCGATCGTTGGCCGGCGTTACTTCATGTAGGTGGTGATGTCCTCGCCGAACCATTTCTGCGAGAGCTTGGCGAGCGTGCCGTCGGCCTTCAGCTCCTTCAGAGCCTTGTCGATGTCTTCGGAGAGCGCCTTGTTCTCCTCGGAGCGATGGATCAGGACGAAGGTGTTGTTGATCGCGACCGGCTCGCTCGCCTTGACGTCCAGCTTCTGCTGGTCGATGACCGTCTGCTCGCCGAGGTTCGACGGCAGAACCAGCGCGTCGTATTTGCCGTTCTCGACTTCCTTCAGGCGATCCGGATAGGGAATGCCGGCGCTGGACGCGGTGATCTCGATTTTAAAGTCGGGGTTCTTTTCCTGCCAGGCAGTGGCGAACTTGTAGATGCCGCCGCCGGCCGTCACGGGCACGATCTTCTTGCCGACGAGATCCTTCATCTCGTTGATGCCGCTGTCCTTGCGGCTGTAGATCTTGATCAGGCTGGCGCCGATCGGGCTCTCCGGAATGAGGAACTGCTTTTCGCGAGCAGGCGCCCGGTAGTAGCCGCCGGTCGCGATGTCGTACTTGCCGGTGGCAAGGCCGGTCTCCTGAGCGATGTCGGCAGCACCCTCCATCACGAATTTGTACTGCGGTAGCTTGGCGTTGATCGCTTTCAGGACGTCGGGCTCGTAACCCTGCGGCTCGACGCCGATGGCACCCCAGGAGAGCGGCTTGGATTCGGCAGCCGTCGCGATCTTGACGGTGCGCACGTCCTCGGCATGCGATAGGCCCGCGGTTGCGAGGGCAAAGGCAACGCCGGCTACAGCGAGGCCGAAGGTGCGGCGGGAAGTCGACTTGATGGAAGACATGTCAGGCATCCTTTCTTTACTGGATGGAGTGTTCGGAACTCAGGAACTGGGCAAGGCGCGGGTTGGAGGGCGTGTCGAAGATCTCGGCAGGGCTGCCTTGAGCGGCGACGACGCCCCGATCCATGAAGACGATGCGGTTCGAGATGTTCTTTGCGAACTGCATCTCGTGGGTGACGAGGAGCGAGGTGATGCCGGATGACGTGACGTCCCTGATCACCTTCAAAACCTCGCCGACCAGTTCGGGGTCGAGCGACGACGTCGGTTCGTCGAAGAGCATGACATCCGGCTTGACGGCTAGCGCACGCGCAATGCCGGTCCGCTGCAGCTGGCCGCCGGAAAGCTGGGACGGGTAGCTGTCGATCTTGTTCGAAAGGCCGACTCGCTCAAGCTCCTGCAAAGCGATCGAACGCGCCTCGTCCTTCGACTTGCGCTGCACGACCACAAGCGGATCCATCACATTCTGAATGACGGTCATGTTCTTGAAGACGTTGAACTGCTGGAAGACCATCGCCGTCCGCAGCCGGATCGCCTGGACCGCCGTGTTGTCCGGCTTCCGGTAGTCCATCCTGACCTGATCGAAGGCGATCGTGCCGGAGGCCGGCCTGGCCAGATAGTTGATGCACTTCAGCAACGTCGTCTTGCCGGTACCGCTGGGGCCGATGATCGACACCACGTCGCCGCGGTTCACCGAGAGATCGACGCCGTTGAGGACCTGCGTGTTTCCGTAGGACAGCTTTAGGTTTTTGATCTCAAGCATTTCGGGTCGGTGTCCTTTCGGCAGATAGATCGGAAAACGTCGCGGTCTCGTCGTCGGCCCACTCGTCTCCGAGCAATTCGGGCGTGTCGAAGGCCTGCAGATCGGCGAAATGACGCTCGCGGTCGGCGACGAAGAGCGCCCTGACGATCCCGCGGGCGAGCCGGTCGGCGCCTTCGCTGATCGCGGGAATGTCGCCCGTGAGCTTGCCGTGGCTGAGCGTGGCGGGGAAGTTGAAGCAGTGGATACGGGCCAGCGCCGGGCAAGCGCCGGGCTCGGCCTCGAGGAATTCGAACGCGTCGCCGAGATCGGGCGAGGTTTCAAGCTCGTCGTTTCGCATGTCCGCGGGCACAGGAAAGCGGTCGCGCCAGAGGCGGATATGCGATGCGACGGCGGCGAGTTCCGGCCGGTTCGTCAGGTCGACCTTGAAGCCGGTGCCGAAGATCAGGAAATCGACGGGATAGCTGCTTTTCGGCGTCGTCACAGCGATATGGACGCCTTGCTGCTGCAATCGATCGATCGGGCTTCCGAGATGAAGATGGGCCTGCGGGAATGCGCTGACACGCAAGACGCTCGGGCGCGGAGGCGGCGTCTGCGCGCGCATGGCATAATCGAGAAAGCGCCACTTCCAGTCATCCGGCAGACCGGCGAAGCCGTGCACCACGCCCTGGCTGCCGATGCCGGTGAACTTGTTGATCCGTGGCAGGTCGGTCCTGCGCACGAACAGGTCAAGCCGGGCAGCACCTGCCTCGAGGGCGGTGGCGGCGTTGTCCATCGCCGAGGCGCCGGCTCCGACGACGCCGACCCGCTTGCCGCGCAATGCGGCGAAATCGATAGGGTCGGCGGTATGAGCCCAGAACTTGCGCTCGATGCCGTGGGCGATCGACGGTACGAAGGGACCGCCGAGGCCGTCGCGGCCGGTTGCCAGCACCACGTGGCGCGCGATCGTCGTTTCGGACCGGCCATCGTGACGGTAGACGACATCGAGCAGGCCGTCGGCGCGCGGACGAATGGCATCGACCGCGACCCCATTGCGCACCGGCAGGTCAAGCACGCGCCGGTACCAGACCAGGTAGTCCATCCATGTCTCACGCGGCGCCCTGTCGAGCGCGGTCCAGGCATCGCGGCCATGACGCGCCTCGTAATAGGCGCGGAAGGTCAGCGCCGGCAGGCCCATTGCCGGCCCGGTCAGTTGCTTGGGAGAGCGTAGGGTTCGCATCCTGGCAAAGGTGACCCAGGGACCCTCGCTTCCGGCAGGCGCCTTGTCGAGAACGATATGATTGGCGACGCCGAGCCGCTTCAGCATGGCGGAGGCCACGAGCCCGGCCATGCCCGCACCGATGATCACGACGTCGACGACCCCTTCGCCATCGACGACGCGGGGCGGAACCCAGGACTTGGCCGGCAGCTCCAGCCAGGCAAGGTCCTGGCGCAGGCGTGCCTCGAGCGCTTCGAGATTGTTCGGAAAGGTCGAGAGGTCGCTCATGACGGCACTTCCTCGGTGATCGGGCTGCCGCCGTAGACGGTGTCGGCCAAGGCTTCGACGCCGCCTGCGTCATGCAGCCGGCAACCGGGCATCGCGAGCGCCACGGCGCGCGCCGCATCGATCACGGCGGCGACCGTCGGGGTCAGCGGCATCGCGGCAGGCGAGATGGCGCCGAACAGGAAGGGGATGGTGTGGTCGAGGACGCGCATCACGATCCCCTCGAGCGGAACGCCGCAGACCGTCGCCGGCTCGACGATGGCGACGCCCAATCCGGCCCGGACCATCGTCAGGGCCGTCAGCGAGGCGTTGACGTCGATCATCCGTTGCGGCGCCACCCCCGCCCGTTCCAGGGCCTCGTCGATACGGTGCCGCAGGCGGTAGGGGTTGGCGAGCGTGATGATGCGGCGCTCGGCAAGATCGGAGAGACGCACCATCTCATCATTGGCCAGCGGATCGTTCGCGGCAAGAGCGACGACACACGGCGCTTCGGCAATCCAGTGCACGTCGAGGCCGGGATGTTCCAGCGGCAGGCTTGAGATCCCGCAGTCCGCTGAGCGGGCGAGCACGGCCTGCACGACGTTCTCGGCCGCCAGCGCCTGCACATGGAGATGACGCGGTATCAGGTCCGGCGCGACGGCCGAGATCGCCTGGGGCAGAACGCCGGCAGCAAGCGACGGGGTGGCGGCGATCGTCAGCGACGGCGGTTCATCGAGACCGATGGCGTTCGCCCGCTCGCGGATGTGGGCGAGGCTGGCAAGATGGCGTTCCACCTCGGCGTGAAAGAGCAGACCGCGCGCGGTCGGGCTGATGCGCGGGCCGCTTCGATGAAGCAGGGCATAGCCGATATCGGCCTCCAGATCCTGGATGAGACGCGTGACCGCCGGCTGCGATCGGCCGAGCAGCCTTGCCGCCCCGGTCACACTGCCGGCCGACATCACCGCTGCGAAGGCTTCAAGTTGCCGGATATCGAAAGAGTTAGAATGCATAATGGACATCAAACACTCTCCTTCATGTCAGTAAAGCATGACAATTCTCATTTGACGACTGGCAGTAGATAAAAAATTCACATCAATATCTGTTTAGCATTCCAGTTTGACATAATGAGAGGTCCGGCCTACCTAGAGCTTATGTCCGCGATGTATTGAGGAGCTTGTTTTGACACTCATCGAAACTCTTGCCTCTGTGAGGCCGGGTTCCGCGCTCGCGGAAGCCATGGGCAAACGCGCCGAGATCCTGCGCCTCAGTGAAGCGGCCCACGACGCAGTGCTTCTGCCACGCGATCCCGGCGGATTGTCGCACGGCCTGAGGGCAGCACTCGCCGCCCGCATGGCGCGGCACAACCGCAGCCCGGCGCTGGCAAGCCACTACGATACGCTCGTTGGCCGCGCCGACGAACCGGCGACAGCCTTGCTCGCCGAGCCGGGCACGAACGTGTCGGATCCGCGCACCGCCGAGATCGTTCGTCATGCCGACCGGCTCACGGTCGCGCCGCGCGATGCCA
This sequence comes from Rhizobium leguminosarum, assembly GCF_002953715.1. Lineage (GTDB taxonomy): Bacteria > Pseudomonadota > Alphaproteobacteria > Rhizobiales > Rhizobiaceae > Rhizobium > Rhizobium leguminosarum_V. The sequence continues at coordinate 691,367 of NZ_CP025012.1, read as the reverse complement.
CGCGCGGCCATGTGGAGGCATTGCGTCAGGTCGGCGTAACCGATGCTGACATCGTCCGGCTCGCGGAGCTTGCGGCTTTCGTCAATTACCAGGTGCGGGTTCTCGCCGGCCTGAAGCTGCTGGGAGAAATGCGATGAGCGAGGTCGTCCACACCTTCACCACCACGGTGCCGCGCTGGCAGCCCTATGTCGTTCCGGTCGATTTCGCGACCGCCACCGACGAGCAGCATGCAGCAATGCAGACGACGCCGTCGAACAAGGGCATCTCGCCCTATGTGCTGACCCTGGCGCACGATCCCGAAACGCTCGCGGTCCGCTCGCCGCTGTTCAACCTGATCATGTACGGCAAGGACGGACTGGCGGCCAGCGAGCGCGAACTCGGTGCCGTCGCCGCCTCCGTCGTCAACCGCTGCGTCTACTGCGCCGCCGTCCATGCATCCCGGTTCAACAACCTGACAAAACGCACTGATGTCATCGAAGCCGTGCTCGCCGATGGTCTCGAAGCGACGCTCGACGAGCATCTCCAGGCAATCTTCAACTTTTCGGCCCGACTGTCGACCACGCCGCCCGAGGCGGTCGCGGCCGACGCGCAGGCGCTGGCGGACGTCGGGCTCGACGAGTTGGAGGCTCTCGATCTCGTCCTCTCGTCGGCGATCTTCGGCTGGGCGAACCGCCTGATGCATACGCTCGGCGAGCCGATGAAGGACTGAAGTGTTTCCTCGGGAGCGACAACATGAATACCAGAATGCGGGTTCAGCCGTTGCTGACGCCAAGGCTCTGGCGAGCATGCAATGCGGGATCGAAGGCGAGCTTCACGATCAGGTCCGACAGGCTGTTTAGCGAGACGTCGTGTCCCTTGAAGAGCTCGCCCTTTCTGGTGAGCTGATAGCTGATCTCAGCGTCGTGCGTGAACCAACCCGGCCGCAGGATGGTATAGTCGAGGTCCGACTGCTCGATCAGTGCGGCAGAATCTCGATATGGATCGAGGACACTGCGATATTTCTCGCCTGGGACTTCGCCGTAGATGCCCATCGAACTGATGAAGATCAGCCGCTTCAGCCCCGCCGCATGCATGGCGTCGATGATCGACTGTGCTTGGCGAGCCATATCTCCGGACAGGTTGGCATAGACGACGTCCTGCTTTGCCATCGCCAACCGGAGTGCGTCGCTGTCGAGAACGTCGCCGTCAACGATTCTCACTCTTTCAGGTGCCGGGTTGGCGAGGCGGCTCGCCCGGCGCAGATAAAGGGTGAGATTGGCGTCCGTCCTGTCGAGGAGCATCCGCGTCGTGTTGCGCGCCAACTGCCCGTTGGCGCCGAGTATAAGGATGTTGGTCATGCTGATTTCCCTCAGTAGGTCGAGGTGAGAAGCTCCACGAGCCTCCACCCGGCGGGTTTACGGACATAGACTTCGGTGAAAGCCAGACGATACTGTCCTCGGTGTCCCCCCATGGTCACCGTGAAAACGGCCTTGCCTCGGAGTGTGGCTCGATCGCCCTCGACCGCAACCGAAGCGCCCCACGGCTCGATGCGGTTGTAGACAAAGCGGCCCGATCGCAGCTCTTCGATCCATTCTCGCTTCGAAGACACATGCCCGGTGATGTGGACGAAGTGCAGATCGTCGTCGAAAAGCGCCTCGACCAGATCGATACGGCCGGATGTCTTCCAACGGAATTTGTCCAGCGACAGGGCAATGATCTCCTCCTCGGCGCTTCCTGATGCTGCGTGGTTCATCGAGAACAGCCTTTCTGGTCGAGATGTGCTTGGGCCACTGCCTGCCCCCATCATCTAGCCCATGGGCGAAAAGACGATTAGGCTGCAAAATCCGCATTCGGTATTGAGCAGAATTCAAAAATGTCCCGAGACAGCATCAACGACCTCACTGTCTTCCTGGCAGTTGCGCGAGAACAGAGCTTCACGAGAGCAGCGGCAAAGCTTGGCGTCTCGCCTTCGGCGCTCAGCCATTCGATGCGGCTGCTCGAAGAGCGGCTCGGCGTTCGGTTGCTGACGAGAACGACCCGGCGCGTCTCCGTGACCGATGCCGGGGAGCGGTTGCTGCACTCGATCGAGCCGCACTTCGACGGCATTGATACCGCACTGGCGGCTCTCACAGAACTGCGCGACAAACCCGCAGGCACGGTTCGGATCACCGCCGGCGAGCATCCGACGACATCGATCCTCTGGCCGGCGATAGAGCGACTTCTTCCGGAATATCCGGATATCAAGTTTGAAATCACGGTGGACGGGGCGCTCACCGATATTGTCGCGGAGCGCTACGATGCGGGAATTCGGCTCGGCGAACAGCTGAACGGCGATATGATCGCCGTGCGGATCGGACCTGAGATGAGAATGGTGGTCGTTGGTTCGCCAGACTATTTCGCGCGCCACCCAAAACCGTCGACGCCGCAGGACCTGACTGCCCATGCCTGCATCAATCTCAGACTGCCGACCTATGGAGGCTATCTGGTTTGGGAGTTCGAAAAGGACGGCCGCGAGGTTCGTGTCCGTGTCGATGGCCCGTTGGCTTTCAACAACACGCAGATGGTGATGAGAGCGGCGCTCGGGGGCGTCGGACTTGCCTACCTGTTCGAGGATCATGCACGAGATGAAATCGAGAGCGGGCGGCTTGTCACCGTTCTCGACGACTGGAACCCGCTGTTCGATGGTTACTTCCTCTACTATCCGAGCCGCCGCCAGATGTCTCCGGCCTTCAGCGTGCTGGTCGACGCGCTGCGATACCGAACATCACGTTCCGATCATTGATGAGAATTCCTCAAAAGCGCATGCAGGAATAGCAATCTAATCGGCAGAATAGCCGGGTGCTATCTCTCGGGACATCCGCGGCAATCGCCGCAATGACGGTTCCGGAGAGCGCCATGAGATCACCCCCACAGGCCAGCCGGCCCTCCAGCCGAGAGGCAAACCCTTTATCGCACGCGGTCAACAAGACCGCGATCCTGACCATCATCCTCACCAGCTACGTGATGCTCGTGCTCGACACGTCGATCGTGCTGACGGGGCTTCCGAGCATTCATCGTGAACTTGGCTTTTCCGATCCTGAGCTCGCCTGGGTGCAGAGCGCCTATACCCTCACCTTCGGAGGCTTCCTGCTTCTGGGGGCAAGAGCGGGCGACATTCTCGGCCGCAAGCGCATGCTCACCATCGGCCTCGCTCTCTTCACCGCGTCTTCGCTCGCCATCGGTCTTGCCGAGACGCCGGCCTGGATGATCGGCGCGCGTGCCGTCCAGGGGATTGGCGGCGCTATTCTTGCGCCGGCCACACTGGCCTTGCTGCAGACGACCTTCGCCGAAGGGGGTGAGCGCACCCGCGCAGTTTCCTATTACAGCGCCGTCGCCGGCATTGCAGCCAGCGTCGGCCTCGTGCTCGGCGGTGTATTGGCCGAGTGGCTGTCGTGGCGTGTGGGCTTTTTCATCAATCTGCCGATTGGCTTCGGCATGATCCTCGCCGCCATCCGCTTCGTTCCGGAGACGCCACGGCAGTCGGGGCGGCTCGATATTGCCGGAGGCCTGACCTCGACGATCGGCATGGTGGCGCTTGTCTACAGCCTGATCCGTTCGGCGACCCATGGCTGGCATGATAGCCTGACCATCGGCCTTATCGCGGCCTCCCTATTGCTGCTGGTGGTCTTTGTTGCCATCGAACGGAGTGCTCGGCAACCGATCATGCCCCTGCGTCTCTTCGCCAGTCGCGAACGCGTCGGGGCCTATTCCTCGCGAATGCTCTTCCTCGGCGGAATGATCGGCTTCTTTTTCTTCACGACGCAGTTCTTGCAGAGTGTTCTTGGATACAGCGCTGCCGCCACCGGATTGGCTTTCCTGCCCGCGACACTCGTGAACTTTGCATCGGCAATGGCCGTGCCGCAGCTGACGAAGCGGTTCGGCAACGCCCGCCTGCTTGCCACGGGTTTTGTCCTGACCCTTATCGGAATGACCTGGCTCAGCCGTGTCTCCACCAATGTGGACTATCTGAGTGACATTGCCTTGCCGATGGTCCTGATCGGCTGGGGCCAGGGTTTCGTCCTGAGCCCCCTGACAGCCTCGGGCATATCAGGCGTCTCCGGGGCCGATGCCGGCGCCGCCTCAGGTGTGGTCAACGTCGCCCACCAGCTCGGCAATTCCCTTGGTCTTGCGATCCTGGTCGCCGTCACGGCTTTCGGCACGAGCGGCCTGGAAGGCATCCAACTTCTCGCCCATCGCGTGACGATGGCGTTGACGGGCTCGGCCGCGATGATGGCGCTCGCGCTTGTTCTCGTCCTTGCCCTGATCGTCCGGCAGCGCCGCCCCGTCTCGATCATCGTCCCAGTCGCCGACGAGTCGGTCGACGTCGCCTGAAGCGCGATCCGCCAATCCGTTCCAACTCAAGGAGATTTCCATGCAGAACAATACTCTGGAACAGCGCATCCAGACCCTCGAAGACAAGGTCGCCCTCAAAGCACTCGTCGACACTTTCGCCAATCTCGCCGACCAGAAAGATTTGGCCACTCAGTCCCTGCTCTTTGCCGAAGACGCCGTCGTCGACACCTACTTCGAAGGACAGCTTTTTGCGTCGCTCAAAGGCCGCAAGGAGATTCAGGAGACCTTTACCGGCTTCATGGCCAATTTCGAGACGGCCTACCATATCAATGGTCAGCATACCGCCGAAATTGACGGAGACCGCGCAACGGCAGTGCACTATTGCCTGGTTGTCCTCGTCAACACAGTCGATGGCAAAAAGATCAGAAATACCAACGGCGTTTATTATAATGACGAGTATGTGCGCCAGGATGGTCGGTGGCTGATCTCGAAGCGCACGTCGCATTTCACATGGCGTGACACGATGGAGATGGTCACTGCCTGACCGAGATAGAGGGTGCCGACGCGCCTGGCTGTATCGACACCGTTGGGCCCCGCTCCTCATCCGACTGCCGCCACCAACCAGGGGCGAGCCACGGGTCTCGACCCGTCCTTCGGACCCCCGCCTGCGGGGAGAAGGGACAATGCCGCGACCTCTCTGTTCCCCACCGGCCCCTCGCAGGGCACGTCCCCTCGCCCCGTTTACGGGGAGAGGGTTAGGGTGAGGGGCAGATCTTGTTCGAACGCTCAGAGCTGTTCCAGCATCGCGGCAGCGCCCGAGACGGTTGCCTGGCCGGGGCTTTCCTCGACGTTGAGGGCTTTCACCACGCCGTCTTCCACCAGCATCGAATAACGCTTGGAGCGGAGGCCGAGGCCGCCGGCGGAGAGGTCGGCGTCGAGGCCGACGGCCTTGGTGAAGCCGGCATCCCAATCGGCGAGGAAGTGGATCTTGCCCATGCCGCCGGATGATTGCGCCCAGGCGCCCATCACGTGCCAGTCGTTGACGGCGACGACGGCGATGTCGTCGACGCCCTTGCCAAGGATGGTGTCGCGGTTTTCGAGATAACCCGGCAGGTGGTTCAGCGAGCAGGTGGGCGTAAACGCGCCCGGCACGGCAAAGAGCACGACGCGCTTGCCGGCGAAGAGCTGATCGGTGGTGATTTCGACCGGGCCGTCAGCCGTCTTTTCCTTGAAGGTGGCGGCAGGAAGCTTGTCGCCGATCGCGATGGTCATGGTTTTCTCCTTGAGTTCTGGCTTTGGGAATTCCGGCTTGGCGGCGGCGGGCGCCGCAGGGGATCTGCGGCGACTATAGGAGCCCATCATTGAAAGGCAAGAGTGGTCTCCATGGCCCTTTCGCCGTCGATGACCAGCACGCCCCAGCGCTTGCCGGATATGTCGTAATTCTTAGGCAGTTTGCCGATAGCGACATCGACCTTGAAGGTGGCGCCGTCGCGCTTGCCGCCGATCTGCTTGGTGAAGGCATGGCCGCTCGGGCCGGTGACGATGATATCCGGCGCGGCCTTCCCTTCGCTCGGCCCCTCGCCCGGCCCCTCACCCGGCAAAGCCAGCGTCAACGACAGCGTCTTTCTATCGGGCGACATCGCATGCGCGATTACGTCGAAATCCTGCGATGGCGGCTTCGGCAGGCTCGCATCGGCGGCCTGAAGGATCGCCTCCTCTTGCGGGTGCGACTGGATGGCGGGGCCAAGCTTCAGCTGAAAATTCGCCTGGAAAGGAATGCAGATATCCTTGCAGATGCCGATGAAGGCGGCAGCGTCGATCGCAACCGGGCCTTTGCCGGCCGCCGTCAGCGACAGCGGCAGCGTCACCGGCGCGTCATAGGCGATATCCTCGATCGTCCCGTTGAAAAAATGCTTGGGAACGGGATAGGCGATGGCATCGAGCGTGACGCCACTCTCCGCCGCGATGGTGATCTGGGGCGGAATGCCATTGCCGCCGGGCTCTTTCCAATAGGTGATCCAGCCGGATTTCGGCTCGATCTGAAGGGCGGCGCGGATTTTGCCGGCGGCATCGGGTGCGAGCGCCACGAGGCGCATGCGCCCGCCCTCGTTGTCCGCCCAGGCGCTCATTTCCGCATGGGCGGAATAAAATGGCACAAGGGCTGCGGCCACCGACACAACCGCCATTAAAAGCCTGCGCGGGCCTGAGGAAATAATCATCATGGAACAAAGGTTTACCGAATGTGGTGTTTGGCCGCCAGAAGTCGCGGCGATTTAAATCTTCATTTTCAGTTGATTGATGTGTGACATTGGCCCATGTTTCTTTTGTCGAGGCCTTGGTGCGGTCTAGCAGCAGGAGGAACGATGTCCTTATTGACCCTGAAGAACAGACGGGAACGTGGCTTCTTCGATGGCCAGTTCCTCATCGCCATGCCGGGCATGGAAGACCGCAATTTTGCGCGCACCGTGATTTACATCTGCGCGCATTCGGATGCCGGCGCCATGGGCTTCGTCATCAACCGGCCACAGAGCCTCACCTTCACCGATGTGCTGCTGCATCTCGACATGATCAAGCAGGAAGATTCGATCGTGCTGCCAAAGCGGGCGCGCGAATTCCCGATCCAGACCGGCGGCCCGGTGGAAAGCGGCCGTGGTTTCGTGCTGCATTCGGACGATTATTCCAGCGACTCCAGCATTCCCGTCAGCGACGACATCTGCCTGACGGCGACGCTCGATATCGTGCGCGCCATCTCCAAGGGAAATGGGCCGACGCGGGCGACGATGCTGCTCGGCTATTCCTCCTGGTCGGCCGGCCAGCTCGAAAGCGAGGTCGTCAACAATGGCTGGCTCACCTGCCCGGCCAACGAGGAGTTGATCTTCGACCGCAGCCTCGACGACAAATACGAGCGGGCGCTCGCTGGCATGGGCGTAACCGCTGCGATGCTTTCGGCCGAAGCCGGCCATGCCTGAAAGCTGGCCTGACGGCAGCGGGAACGAATAGCCAAGAGTGACGTTTCATTTCGGCAAGCATGGACAAAAGGCCCATGCCGACCAAGGAGACATCACACATGGGTAGCACCAGCGACAAGATTTCCGGTAAGGCAAACGAAATTGCCGGCAAGACCAAAAAGGCCGTCGGCAAGGCGACGGACGATCGCGAGATGCAGGCCAAGGGCGCCGTCCAGGAAGCCAAGGGCAAGGGACAGGTCGCAACCGGCAAGGTCAAGGACAAGCTCAAGGGCGCCGTCGATCGGCTCTGAGCGACAGCACTAAGACGCGCAAAGGACGCTGTGCTTCCGATTTAAGGAATGCGCAGTCGACGCTCATCCTTTATCACCATGCCTGCTGCGCCCTCGCGCGGCAGGCATTTTTAATCCGTCACCCTCATGCTCTGCAGAGATAGATACGATGAAGCTTTTTGCCTGCGATAACTGCGATCAGGTCGTCCACTTCGACAACCGTCGATGCGTGCGCTGCAATCATCGCCTTGGCTTCCTGCCCGGCGATCTGGCGATGCATGCGCTGGAGCCGCGCGACGAGACACTCTGGCAGCTCGTTTCCAATCCCGATCGCGACGTCCGCTTCTGCGCCAATGCCAGCCTCGACATCTGCAACTGGCTGGTGGACGGTGACGGCGAGAGCGAATTCTGCGTTGCCTGCCGCCATAACCGGCTGGTTCCGAACACCGATACCCAGGACGGTATCGATCGCTGGCGGCGCATCAGCCAGGCCCAGCGCCATCTGTTTTATTCGCTGCTGCGCTGGAAGCTGCCGCATCCCGATCGGGCGCAAGACCCGCAGGGCGGCCTGGTCTTCGATTTCCTCGAGGATTCGATAGAGAGCAACGGTTATATCGTGCCGGCCATGACCGGCCATGAGGAAGGCCTGATCACCATCCGCGCCGCAGAGGCCGACGATGCGACGCGCGAACAGGCGCGCAGCTCGATGAACGAACCCTATCGCACGCTGCTTGGCCATTTCCGCCACGAGGCCGGCCATTTCATCTGGAACAAGCTGGTGCGCGATCGGGGCGGCCTTGCCGATTTCCGCGCCGTCTTCGGCGACGAACGGCAGGACTATGCGACAGCCCTCCAGAACCATTATGCCGGCGGCGCGCCCTCGGGATGGCAGGACAATTTCATCAGCGCCTATGCGGCGTCGCACCCCTGGGAGGATTTCGCCGAATGCTTCGCGCATTACCTCCATATCGTCGATACGCTCGAAACGGCGCGTGCCTTCGGCATCGCCATCGATCCGCGCGGCCATGAGGAAATCGCCGGCGAGGTGGATTTCATCCCTTACCGGGCAAGAAGCGCCGAACAGCTGGTCAGCGCCTGGGTGCCGCTCAGCCTGGCGATCAACGCCATCCAGCGCAGCATGGGACAGCCGGACTCCTACCCCTTCGTGCTGTCCTCGACTGTCGTGGCAAAGCTCGAATATCTGCACCGGCTGATCCAGGGCGCCGCGACGGCACCGCAGCAACAGGCGGCTTGAGGAGCTGGAAAGCTGTCGCTATCGTGAGGCGTCACAATATCTCCACCCTCATTCCTGTGCTCGTCACAGGAATCCAGCCACCGCGCGTCGGCGCGGTGAAAGAGTCAATGCAAGATCGGCTAGCTTTGACCGCATCACAGCGATCCATGCGCCGGCACGCAATCGCGTTTTCAGCTCGAACTAATCAAAAAGCCGTTTGTCGGGCACGATCGGAAGTTGAAGATATGCGACTATCACAGAAGATAGGGTCCAAAAGACGCCTGCCATGGTGGAGAGATATGAGAGGTCGTGAACGCCAGCGGCAAAGTTCGGATTCGAGTCGACAAGCGCGACGAGCCGCGGGCATAGCGCGCCCACGAAGGGTATGGCGATCCAGGCAAGCCAACGGACACCCAACCTTGCTGAAAGATACTCCACAGGTGCAAAGATAACGAGTGACAATCCGATGGCCGGCACCGCGAGAAAGAAGGCGAGTATCCAGTACAAGCCTCCCCCGGCGAAAAGAACGAGCACAAAGCCGAAAAACATCTGAAGGGCAATGCGCCCGAAAAGGCCACCAAGCGTCATCAGCCAACCCCTGTGTCGGATCCATACTATATCCGATGGAAATTTCGGCAGGCTTTCGAACTCGGGTAAAATGCGAACTGACTTAAAACGAAACCGCCTTGCCCTTCTTGAACGGCTCCATGCCCCTGCGGGCGAGTTCGTCGGCGCGTTCGTTTTCCGGATGGCCGGCGTGGCCCTTGACCCAGTGCAGCGTCACCTTATGGCGGTCACGGGCCGCCTCCAGCGCCTGCCAGAGCTCGGCATTCTTCACCGGCTTCTTGTCCGCGGTTTTCCAGCCGTTCTTCTTCCAGCCGAATATCCACTTGGAGATGCCGTCCTTGACATAGGCGCTGTCGGTATAGAGATCGACCTCGCAAGGGCTCTTCAAGGCCGACAGCGCCGAGATCGCCGCCAGCAGTTCCATGCGATTGTTCGTCGTGTCCGCCTCGCCGCCGCAAAGCTCCTTTTCGACAGCGCCATAACGCAGCACCGCGCCCCAGCCGCCGGGGCCGGGATTGCCGGAGCATGCGCCGTCGGTGAAGATATCGACGTGTTTCATAGGCTCAATCCATATTCGGCGGGCGATTTGATCTGGCGGTGGAAGCGCAGCTTGCGGAGATATTCGAGCGGGTCCTTCTTGGTGACCATGGCGCCTTCCGGCGTCGTCAGCCAGTCATAGAGCCGGGTCAGGAAGAAGCGCAGCGCGGATCCGCGCGACAGTACCGGCAAGGCAGCGATTTCGGCGTCGCTCAACGGCCGGACGCTCTGGTAACCCTCGAGCATCGCCGTGCCCTTGGTGATGTTGTAGGCGCCGTCCTTCTCGAAGCACCAGGCATTCAGGCAGATCGAGACGTCATAGGCGAGCAGGTCGTTGCAGGCGAAATAGAAATCGATCAGGCCGGAGAGCTGGTCGCCGAGGAAGAAGACGTTGTCGGGGAAGAGGTCGGCGTGGATGACGCCGGCCGGCAGGCCACTCGGCCAGGCAGTGGAGAGGAAATCGAGTTCGTTGCGGATCTCGGTCTGCAGGCCGGGCTCGACCTCGCCGGCGCGCGCCTCGGATTTCTCCCAGAGCCCCCGCCAGCCGTCGATCGACAGTGCATTCGCCCGCTTCAACTCGAAACCATCGCCGGCCACATGCATCTCGGCGAGCGCCCTGCCGACTTCGCGGCAGTGCTTTGCTTCCGGCTTTCTCAGCCACATGCCTTCGAGGAAGGAGATCAGCGCCGCCGGACGGCCGGAGAGTGAGCCGAGCAGCGCGCCATCCCGGCGCGGCAGCGGCAGCGGGCAGGACAGACCGCGGGCGGCAAGATGCTGCATCAGGCCGAGGAAGAAAGGCAGGTCGCTCTTTTCCACGCGCTTCTCATAGAGCGTCAGAATCAGCGGATCCTTGGAGGTGTGAAGCAGGAAGTTGGAGTTTTCGACGCCTTCGGCGATCCCCTTGTAGGAGAGCAGCGTGCCTGCGTCATATTCCGTCAGGAACCACTTCAGATCGTCTTCGGCGATATCGGTATAGACTGCCAAGTGAGGTCTCGCCCTTCATGCCTTGTTGATATTGGATTTGCCGGAGTGGACGCCAGGCCGAAAGGCCGATCTAGCCGTTGACGAAAGCCATGTCGGCCGCCGTCAGCTCGATGCTACGCAGTTCGCGGTTGACGAGGAAATTTTCGGTTTCCTGCACCGTTTCGGCCAGTTCGACGCGGGCGTCGAAGCGGGCGCGGAAAGCCTCGATGATCTCGTTGACGATGACTTCGGGTGCGGAGGCGCCGGCGGAGAGGCCGAGCGTCGAAATCGCGCCGATCTCGTCCCAGTCGAGCTCGGCGGCGCGCTGCACGAGGATGGATTTCTTCGCCCCTGCCCTGAGCGCCACTTCAACGAGGCGCTTGGAATTGGAAGAGTTCGGCGCGCCGACAATGATGAAGAGATCACAGCCGGGAGCTGCCTGCTTCACCACTTCCTGCCGGTTGGTCGTCGCATAACAGATCGAGTCCGCTGCCGGCGCCGTCAGGTTCGGGAAGCGCTCGTGCAGGCGGGTGATGACGCCGGCCGTGTCGTCAACCGACAGCGTCGTCTGGGTGACATAGCCGAGATTATCGGGATCAACGGGGACATAGGCGTCGGCATCCTCGATCGTCTCGATCAGCGAGACGGACCCCTCCGGCAGTTGGCCCATCGTGCCGATCACCTCGGGGTGGCCGGCATGGCCGATAAGGACGACATGGCGGCCGAGGCGATTGTGGCGCATCGCCTGCTTGTGGACCTTGGAGACCAACGGGCAGGTGGCGTCGAGATAGAAGAGGTTGCGGCTTGCTGCATCCTCCGGCACCGATTTCGGCACGCCATGGGCGGAGAAGACCACCGGCTGGGCGCGGTGTTCGGCCGGGATTTCGTCCAGCTCCTCGACGAAGACGGCGCCCTTGGCCTCCAGCCCCTCGACGACATACCGATTGTGGACGATCTCGTGGCGCACATAGACCGGGGCGCCATAGGATTTCAGCGCCAGCACGACGATCTGGATCGCACGGTCGACACCGGCGCAGAAGCCGCGCGGGCCGCAGAGCCTGATCGTCAAAGGAGGTTTCGCCGCAATATTCATGTCTGTTCCGGGTTGAGAGATTTAGGGACCTCTAGCCCAATATGGCCAGGAATTGAAGTGATACTATTGCTGAGGTGTCTTGGCGCCCTTGCGGAACCAGGAGATCGCCACCACGACGATAAGCACGGCGGCCAGTCCGTACCAGGTGAAAGCATATTGCAGATGGTCGTTCGGCAGATCCACTTGGGTGACGCCGCCGATCGGCAGGCCGGCCGGATTGGGGGTGGAATCGGCATCGACGAAAAAGGGGATGACGCTCGCTTTCTCCAGCCCGACGCTGGAGGCCATGACGTCGAGATCCTTCCAGTAGAAGATGTTCTTGGCGACGTCGTTGTCGGGCACCACCCAGGAAGGCTTGCCGGGAAGCTTTTCGCGCGCCAGGCCGGTGACGGTCTGCTGATCCGTCAACTGGCCCTGCATGCGCATTTCCGGCTCCTTGTTGTCAAAGGGAACGAAACCGCGATTGACGAAGAGACTGCGCCCGTCGGCAAGCTCCAGCGGGGTATAGATGTAATAGCCGGTCTGGCCGCGCCAGGTGGCGAAGAAGTGCCGCTCCTTGTTGTTGATATAGCGGCCGCTGGCCGTGACCTTGCGGTATTCGATGTCGAGGTCTGCAGCCGCCATCGCCTCGATGTCGGCCAGCGGCACGGGGCTTGCTGCCTGCCGCGCGGCTATATCGGCGATCAGGCCCTCCTTCCAGTGCAGGCGCTCCACCTGCCAGGTGCCGAGCGAAATCAGGATGGCAAGGGCGATCAGCACCAGGATGCCGGTGAAGACAGGCAGCCGGCGGCGCGGCGTTACATGCACTATTTCAGTCACTCAGGCGTCCTTCGCGGGCATTATGACGGTATTGCATGGCAATCAGGATGCCCTTGAACCAGCGCAGCGTCAGCAGCGACAGGACGATTGTCAGCGGAGCGAAGAGCAGGATGTGCACCCAGATCGGCGGCCCGTAATTGACCTGCAGCCACAGCACCATGCCGATGACGATGAAGCCGACGATGAGGATGACGAAGACGGCGGGGCCGTCACCGGAATCGGCAAAGGAATAATCGAGGCCGCAGGCGGCGCAGCGCGGCTTTACGCCGAGCAGGCCGTCGAACAGCTTGCCCTGGCCGCAGCGCGGGCAGCAGCCCTTGATGCCGGTTTTCACCGGATCGACGGGGGGAAAATGGGCGCTGTCCTCGTTCATTCCATTCCTTCCGGCCATTCCTTCCGACAGCCTGGCGGCCGCGGCTTTTTCGATGCTGCCTTAACTCTCCCATAAAGTATTCGCATCCCGAATGGAAATGCCTGCGCTTTTTCGTCCCGCTGATAGTTCTTCACATCGGAATCGATGTGAGGAACTATACAGCAATTCAAAGTGTTACAGCGTCCTTGCCGCGTCTGAAAAGTCGCGCGGCGCTGTAATGATTCGCGCCAAACAGAAGAAGAAGACTGATGACTAGAGATAACCATTCCGTGCAGATCATTATCCTGAACGGCGCGCCGCGGAGCGGCAAATCAAGCATCGCGCGCGCAGTACAGGAACACTTCGAGGGGCCGTGGCTCAACCTCGGCGTCGACGGCTACAATGCCATGACACCGAAGCGCTACCTGCCGGGCATCGGACTGCGGCCGGGCGGCGAACGGCCGGACCTGGAGGAACTGGTGCCGTTCTTTTATGCGGCGCTCTACGAATCGATCGCCATCCATGCCAGCCTGGGCCTCAATGTCATCGCCGATCTCGGCCACCATGACAGCTATTCGCAGCCGCTCGGCATCCTCGGCGATTGCGCCCGGCGCCTGGAAGACTTCCCCGTGCTGTTCGTCGGCGTGCGCTGTCCGATCGAGACGATCATGCAGCGGCGCGACATTGTCCAAGAAGGGCGCGAGACGCTTTATCTCAGCGCCACCGACGACGTGCCAGTCCCGGAACCGGTGCAGCGCTGGCAGGACGAGGTTCATCGTCCCGGCATCTACGACATGGAGGTCGATACCTCAGTGCTGACACCGCTCGAATGCGCCGAGGCGATCCGCCATCAGCTGGATCTCGGCATTCCCGAGCCATCGGCCTTCGAACGGATCGCCGGGGCGCGCTGAGCCGAAAAGAGCTAGCTCGAAGGGGTCCTAACCTCAGCCAGGAGATTGCCGCTGCCAGCCCCTCATCCGGCTGCCGGCACCGTCCTTCGGACCCCCGCTCGCGGGGCGAAGGGACTATGCCGCACCGGCTTCCCTCAATCTCGGCGCTGCGTTTGGCACGTCCCCTCTCCCCGTTTTTTACGGGGAGAGGGTTAGGGTGAGGGGCAGCCACGAGCGCGAACTGAACCGCCGTGGCACGGGCCGGGTAAAGGACGAGATTTGCCAACAAAAAAGGCGGGCACGAGGCCCGCCTTTTGCTTGACTATGGTTCCGATCAGCCGGCCGCGAGGGGTGCGCCCCAGCCGCCCCAGACGTAGATGCAGAAGAACAGGAACAGCCAGACGACGTCGACGAAGTGCCAGTACCAGGCTGCCGCCTCGAAGCCGAAATGCTGCTTCGGGGTGAAGTCGCCGCGCAGCGCACGGATCAGGCAGACACCCAGGAAGATCGTGCCGACGAGGACGTGGAAACCGTGGAAGCCGGTCGCCATGAAAAAGGTCGCGCCGTAGATCGAATTCTTGAAGGCGAAGGGCGCATGAGCATATTCATAGGCCTGGACGGAAGAGAACAACACGCCGAGCACCACCGTCAGCGTCAGGCCCTGGATCAGGCCCTTGCGGTCGTTGTGCAGCAGCGCATGGTGCGCCCAGGTCACCGTCGTGCCCGACAGGAGCAGGATGACGGTGTTGTAGATCGGCAGGTGCCAGGGATCGAGGACCTCGATGCCCTTCGGCGGCCAGGTGCCGCCGGTATAGAGCAGCCGCGAGGCCTGGATCGCTTCGTTCGGATAGAGGCTGGCGTCGAAATAGGCCCAGAACCAGGCGACGAAGAACATCACTTCCGAAGCGATGAACATGATCATGCCGTAGCGCAGGTGCAGCGAGACGACGCGGGTGTGGGCGCCCTCATGGGCTTCCTTCACCGTATCGGCCCACCAGCCGTACATGACGTAGAGCACCAGCGCGAAGCCGATGTAGAAGAGCCAGGGATTGGCGAGCTCCGCGCCGGCGACCTTGAACGAGCCGCCGTTGAGATAACGCATGTAGCAGACGCCGCCGATCGCCATGATGAAGGCGCCGAGCGAGGCGAGAATCGGCCACGGGCTCGGATCGATGATGTGATAGTCGTGATTCTTCTGGTGAGCATCGGCCATGTCGTTATCCCCGGATGTCTTCCTTCACTCCGCTCCCGGCATAGCCGGAAACGAGCCTTGATCAAAGTTTCTTTTCAATCTTCTCCGCTCCACCCTCATTCGAAGCCACCGGCTTCGGACCCTCTTTCGGGTAGAACGTATATGACAGCGTGACCGTGTGGATATCCCTGGATTCCACGGCCTTGACGATTTCAGGATCGATGTAGAACACGACCGGCATGTCGAGCTTCTCGCCGGGCTTCAGGTCCGTTTCCGTAAAGCAGAAACATTGCACCTTGTTGAAATAGACGCCCGCTTCGCCCGGCGTGACGTTGAAAACCGCCTGGCCGCGCTGGGTTTCGTTCGAACGATTCTCGGCGGTGAAATTGACCTGGATGGTCTCGCCGATCTTCGGATTGACCTCGCGCTGGACCGGCTTGAATTCCCATTGCAGGCCGGGCGCGACATTGGCGTCGAAGGTGACGCGCATCGTGCGATCGAGCACCACGCTCGACATCTGGTCGACGCGCTGCGTCGTGCCGTTATAGCCGGTCACCTGGCAGAAGATGCGATAAAGCGGCACGGCGGCATAGCTCATCGCGCCCATGCCGAAGACGAAGCTCAGGCACATCATCACGACGGCGCCGTTGTTGCGGCCGGGCTTTTTCGGTGTATCGGCGTTTTCGCTCATCCCGCCGTTCCCCCGCCGATCTTCACGATTGCCATCACGTAGAAGAGAACGACGAGGCCGGCCAGCACCAGCCCCAGCGCGACGTTGCGGTTGCGGCGCGACTTGAGCTGCTTTTCCGTGAGCTTGACCAATTCCATCAGAACCAACCTCCCGTATGCGAGACCAGCAGCGAGGCCAGCCGGTCGATCATCAAGGCGGAGAACACGGCGAAGAGATAGAAGATCGAGAAGCCGAAGAGCTTCTTCGCCGGGATCATCTTCACATCGCCGTCGGGCATGCGCCAGACGGCGATGGAACAGTATATGAAGATCGCGCCGAGGGCGGCCGCGACAAGGCCATAACCGAGGCTCGCGAAACCGAGGAAGGACGGCAACACCGCACAGACGGCGGTCAGCACCGCATAGGCGACGATCTGATGCTTGGTCACCCGTTCGCCGGCGACGTTCGGCAGCATCGGCACGCCGACGGCCTCGTAATCGCGCATCTTGAAGAGGGCAAGCGCCCAGAAATGCGCCGGCGTCCACAGGAAGATGATGAGGAAGAGAACGGTGCTCTCGATCGTCACGCTGTTGGTCACGCAAGCCCAGCCGATCATCGGCGGGAAGGCGCCGGCAGCGCCGCCGATGACGATGTTCTGCGGCGTCGAGCGCTTCAGCCACATGGTGTAGACCACGGCATAGAAGAAGATGGTGAAGGCGAGGATGCCGGCCGAGAGCCAGTTGACGGCCAGGCCGAGGATCACCACCGAGAAGCCTGACAGCACCAGGCCGAAGGCGAGCGCCTCGGAAGGCGCGATGCGGCCGGCCGGGATCGGACGGTTGGCGGTGCGGCTCATGATCGCGTCGATATCGGCGTCATACCACATGTTCAGCGCGCCGGAGGCTCCGGCGCCGACGGCGATACAGAGAATGGCGATCAGGCCGAGGACGGGATGGATGTGGCCCGGCGCCAGCACGAGACCGGCAAAGGCAGTGAAGACCACGAGCGACATCACCCGTGGCTTCAACAATTCGAAATAATCGCGCGCACTCGCTTCCGACAATTCGCCGTCCTTTGCAAGCACCTCGTGATTGTCGATGACCGTCATCATTCTGTCCTGAATGTCTTACCATCAGGACGCCGTATCGAAAGCGGCGTCCTGATGTCCGCGCAAATTACTTAATGCGCGGAAGCTGTTCCCACTGGTGATAGGGCGGCGGCGAAGGCAGCTGCCATTCGAGCGTCGTTGCACCCTCACCCCACGGATTGTCGCCGGCGACGCGCTTCTTGGCGAAGGCTTCGAAGACGCCGTAGAGGAAGATCAGCACACCGAAGGCCGAGATGTAGGAACCGATCGAGGAAACATAGTTCCAGCCGGCAAAGGCATCCGGATAATCGATGTAGCGGCGCGGCATGCCGGCGAGGCCGAGGAAGTGCTGCGGGAAGAACACCAGGTTGACGCCGATGAACATGATCCAGAAATGCAGCTTGCCGACCAACTCGTTGTACATGTAGCCGGTCATCTTCGGGAACCAGTAGTACCAGCCGGCGAAGATCGCGAAGACGGCGCCGAGCGACAGAACGTAGTGGAAGTGGGCCACGACGTAATAGGTGTCATGCAGCGAGCGGTCGAGACCGGCATTGGCGAGCTGGACGCCGGTGACGCCACCGACCGTGAACAGGAAGATGAAGCCGATCGCCCAGAGCATCGGCGTGCGGAACGAGATCGAGCCGCCCCACATCGTCGCGATCCAGGAGAAGATCTTCACACCCGTCGGAACGGCGATGACCATCGTCGCGAAGACGAAGTAGCGCTGTGCGTCGAGCGACAGGCCAACCGTGTACATGTGGTGGGCCCAGACAACGAAGCCGACGGCGCCGATCGCGACCATGGCGTAGGCCATGCCGAGGTAGCCGAAGATCGGCTTCTTCGAGAAGGTCGAGATGATGTGGCTGACCATGCCGAAGCCCGGCAGGATGAGGATGTAGACCTCGGGGTGACCGAAGAACCAGAACAGGTGCTGGTAAAGGATCGGGTCGCCGCCGCCTTCCGGAGAGAAGAAGGAGGTACCGAAGTTGCGGTCGGTGAGCAGCATGGTGATGCCGCCTGCCAGAACCGGCAGCGACAGCAGCAGCAGGAAGGCGGTGATCAGCACGGACCAGGCAAACAGCGGCATCTTGTGCAGCGTCATGCCGGGAGCGCGCATGTTGAGGATCGTGGTGATGAAGTTGATCGCACCGAGGATCGACGAGGCGCCGGCAATGTGGAGGGCGAAGATCGCAAGATCGACCGCCGGTCCAGGCGTGCCGGTCGTTGCCAGCGGCGGATACATCGTCCAGCCGCCACCCGTGCCATAAGCGCCTGCCGGGCCTTCGACGAACATCGACAGCAGCAGCAGCGCGAAGGCGGGAACGATCAGCCAGAAGGAGATGTTGTTCAGACGCGGGAAAGCCATATCAGGCGCGCCGATCATGATCGGCACCATCCAGTTGGCGAAACCGCCGATCATCGCCGGCATGACCATGAAGAAGATCATGATCAGCGCGTGCGCTGTCGTGAACATGTTGAACATCTGCTTGGCGCCGTCGATCGCGGCATCGCCCTCATAGCCGTAGACCATCGAGGCCAAGCCGTGGAAGATCTGGATGCCCGGTTCCTGCAGCTCCATGCGCATGGCAACCGACAGCGCGCCACCGATGATGCCGGCAATGATCGCGAAGATCAGATAGAGCGTGCCGATGTCCTTGTGGTTGGTCGAGAACAGCCAGCGATTGGCAAAGCTCGGCTTGTGCGCGTGATCATGGTGATCGTCATGCGCGTGGTCATGGTGGGCGTGATCATGAGAATGATCGTCGTGAGCGGAAGGTCCAGCCATTGTCCCGATCCCCTTAATTACTGTGCTTCGGCGACGTTGACGGTCTTTGCGGGACCATCGGTTGCAGCCATGAGTGTCTTGTAGGCGCCGGGCAGGTCGCTGGCGGCTGCGGTCAGCCACTGCTTGTACTTGTCCTCGGAGACGACGCGGATGGCGATCGGCATGAACGCATGGTCCTTGCCGCAGAGCTCGGAACACTGGCCGTAGAACAGGCCTTCGCGCTCGGCCCTGAACCAGGTCTCGTTCAGGCGGCCCGGCACGGCATCGATCTTGACGCCGAAGGACGGCATGGCGAAGGCGTGGATGACGTCGGTCGGCGCAGAGGTCACGAGAACGCGGACCGTCTTGTTGACCGGCAGGACCAGCTCGTTATCGACGGCCAGAAGTCTGGGATAGATCGACTTGTCTTCCTTGCCGGCGGCCGCGCGGTCCGTATCCTTCAGCAGGTAGGAATCGAAAGCCAGCGGGCTTTCGCCCGAACCTTCATATTCGTAGTTCCACTGCCACTGGGTGGCGGTCGCCTTGATCGTGACGTCGGGGTTTTCAGGCAGCGTCAGCTGCGCCGTCAGCAGGTTGAACGAAGGAATGGCGAGAAGAAGAAGCACCAGGACCGGCCCCACGGTCCAGGCAATCTCGATCAGCGTGTTGTGGCTCGTCTTCGAGGGAACCGGGTTCGCGCTGGCGCGGAACTTGAAACAGACGACGATGAGCAGGGCCAGAACGAAAAGCGTGATCGGAACGATAAACCACAGGGTATATTGTTCGAACCAATGGATCTCCCGCATGATCGGCGTTGCCGCCGGCTGCAGCGTTGCCTGCCACGGCATGGGCTGGTCGGCATATGTGCCGGAAGCAAAAAGCAGACAGACCAGCGTGGTCAGGGCTGCATAAGCCTTCTTCATCACCTTATTATCTCCCTCGAGCGCTTGACCTGCAAAATAGAACGCAGAATCCTTGCCATCTTCAGCGCTTCAAACCACAGTTTGGCATTTGCCGCAACAGGTCAGAGCAATTGTCTATGCGGCATTTTTGCTCAAAGCATAGGCAGGTCAGAACGGCAAAACATCCCAAGTTTTTCATCAGCATATGAAAAATCGGCTTTCCGGCCAATCCGCGCGCGACACATTATTTCGCAAAGGTCCAATTTCCGCCGCAGTCCCCCGGTTTTCACGGGGTGGGGCTTTTCATTTTTGGTGGGCAGCTTCAACAATAGCCGCAATGATTCGATATCCAGAGGTTTCCATGGGTTTCCGTTCCCTCGCGCAGTCGCTTCTCCTGACTGCCAGCATCGCGGCCGCAGCGACGACGCCCGTTTTCGCACAGCAGCAACCCACGCCGTCACAGGCCAAGCCCCCCGCTTCGGCGCCGGCGCCGACCCCTGCTCCGGCGCCGCAACAGCCGAGCGCCACCAAACCGAATGTCGAACAGGTGACACCCGGCCAGACGCAGCCGCCGGCGCCCGGCACGGTAAAGTCCAATCATGGCGCATGGTCTGTCGTCTGCGACAAGCCGGCCGGGGCTGCGACCGAACAATGCGCGCTGATGCAAAACGTCATCGCCGAGGATCGGCCGGAGGTCGGGCTTTCCGTCGTCGTGCTGAAGACGGCCGACCGCAAGTCGAAGATTCTGCGCGTGCTGGCGCCGCTCGGCGTGCTGCTGCCGAACGGCCTCGGGCTGAATGTCGACGGCAAGGATATCGGCCGCGCCTATTTCGTCCGCTGCTTCGCCGATGGCTGCTACGCCGAAGTCGTGCTCGAGGACGAGTTGCTCAAGACCTTCCGCAGCGGTGCCCAGGCAACATTCATCGTCTTCCAGACCCCGGAAGAAGGCATCGGCATCCCCGTCGACCTCAAGGGCTTCGCCGAAGGTTTCGACGCCCTGCCGTGATGCGGGCTGCCGTGGGGTCCGCCCCTCATCCGGCTGCCGCCACCGACCGGGGTCGAGCCACGGGTCTCGACCCGTCCTTCGGACCCCCGCTCGCGGGGCGAAGGGGATATGCCGCAACCTCTCCGTTCCCCACTCACCTAGCGCAAGGCACGTCCGGGTTAGGGTGAGGGGCGGATATTTTCTCGGCATTCGAACAAATCAGCTCTCAAAGTGATTATGCAAAAAAGCCGCGCCGCCACGCAGCACAAGGCGGTGGAAACGCTCACATCCCATTAAAAAAGAATAATTCGACGGCGGGGCTTCACTCCTTATTATGTGGAGCCCTATCTAGGGAGTAAGTGCACTCCTGAACGCATGCCCATTGGAGCCATACCATGACCACCGATCTCCTGACGCTTTTCGATGCCGATGAAGCGACGATGCGCAAGCACGTGGCTGAGGCGCTTTCGGGCGCCGATGACGGCGAACTGTTCATCGAGCATGCGCAGGCAGAAGCGCTGACCTTCGACAATGGCCGGCTGAAGGGCGGCAGCTTCAACACCGAACAGGGTTTCGGCCTGCGCGCCGTTGCCGGCGAAGCGGTCGGCTATGCCCATGCCGGCGATCTCTCGGTGGCGGCGCTGAAGCGTGCGGCCGATGCGGTCGGCGCGGTGACACGCGGCTATTCCGGCTCCTACGCGGCAGCACCGCAAGGCACCAACAAGAAATTCTACAGCGACGAGAACCCGATCGGCCAGCCGAGCTTCGAGGAGAAGGTCAAGGTCCTGCAGGACATCGATGCCTATCTCAGGGGCAAGGATGACAAGGTGCGCCAGGTGACGGCCTCGGTCGCCGCAAGCTGGCAGGTCGTCGACATCCTGCGCGCCGACGGACACCGCGTCCGCGACATCAGGCCGATGACGCGCATCAACATCTCGGTGATGGTCGGCGAAGGCGAGCGGCAGGAGAGCGGCTCCTATGGCAGCGGCGGGCGCATCGGCTTCGGTGATTTCATCGCCGAGGGCAGCTGGCAATACGGCGCCGACGAGGCGCTGCGCCAGGCGCTCGTCAACCTCGAGGCGATCGATGCGCCGGCAGGCACGATGGACGTCGTTCTCGGTTCGGGTTGGCCGGGCGTGATGCTGCACGAGGCTGTTGGCCACGGGCTGGAAGGCGATTTCAACCGCAAGAAAACCTCGGCCTTTTCAGGCCTCCTCGGCCAGATGGTCGCCGCTCCCGGCGTCACCGTCGTCGATGACGGCACGATCGACAATCGCCGCGGCTCGATCACCATCGACGACGAGGGCACCCCGTCTGCCTACAACGTGCTGATCGAAAACGGCAAGCTCGTCGGCTATATGCAGGATCGGCAGAATGCCCGGCTGATGGGCATGGCGCCGACCGGCAACGGCCGCCGCCAGGGCTATTCCCATGTGCCGATGCCGCGCATGACCAACACCTACATGCTCGGCGGCGACAAGACGCCTGAGGAAATCATCGCCTCGGTGAAGAAGGGCATCTATGCCGTCTCCTTCGGCGGCGGCCAGGTTGATATCACCTCCGGCAAGTTCGTCTTCGGCTGCACCGAGGCCTATCTGATCGAAAACGGCAAGGTCGGTGCGCCGATCAAGGGCGCGATGCTGATCGGCAACGGGCCGGATGCGATGAAGCGGGTGTCGATGATCGGCAACGACATGAAGCTCGATACCGGCATCGGCAATTGCGGCAAGGCCGGCCAATGGGTTCCCGTCGGCGTCGGCCAGCCGCATCTGCGCATGGATCAGGTGACGGTCGGCGGCACGCAGACCTGAGGCAAAAGGATCGGTCATGGCGGACGTCGAAATCAGAACCTTCACCGCCGATGACGCCGATGCCGTGCTTTCGGTGATCCTGCCGATCCAGCGCGAGGAATTCGGCATCGATATCACCGTGGATGCGCAGCCGGATCTCCGGGTCATCCCGGATTTCTATCAGTCCGGCAAGGGGCAGTTCTGGGTCGCCGTCAAGGATGGCGCCATCGTCGGCACGGTCGGGCTCAAGGATATCGGCAACAACCATGCGGCGCTGCGCAAGATGTTCGTCTCAGCTGAGGTTCGCGGCCACGAGCATGGCGTGGCGGCGCGGCTCCTCGATCGCCTGTTTGCCCACGCCAGGGATGTTGGCCTCACCGATATCTTCCTCGGCACAACCGACAAGTTCGTCGCCGCGCATCGCTTCTACGAGAAGAACGGCTTTACCGAGATCGCCAAGAGCGCCCTGCCCCGCTCCTTCCCGCTGATGGCGGTGGACAGCAAATTCTACCACTATAAGGTCGGCTGACTCCAGCTTTGGGAAGATCGGGATGCGGCTGATTTCGCGATGGCAGAATTCGGCGGGTGAACGGGTGCGGATCGCGCTCAACCTCAAGGGTATCCCCTATCACTACGTTTCCGTGAGCTCGCTGGAGCCGGGCGAATATCGCCGGCTCAATCCGCAGGGGCTGCTGCCCGCACTCGATATCGGCGGCCATATCGTGCCGCAATCGTCAGCCATCCTCGCATATATCGAAGAGACCTACCCCATTCCGAGCCTCCTGCCCGAAGATCCCGGGCTGCGCGCCCAGGCGAGAGGTTTTGCCGCCCATATCGCTTCGGAGATGCACGCTTTGACGGTCCAGCGTGTCCGGCATCTCCTGCGGGACGACCTCGGCGGCGGCGAGGCGGAGGTGAAGCGCTGGCTGCAGCATTGGCTGGGCCTCGGCTTTGCAGCGCTCGAACAGACGCTTGCGCAGCGTCAGAGCCCGTCGCCCTTCTGTTTCGGCGATCGTCCGGGCTGGGCCGATCTGCATCTCATCCCGCAGATGAGCAATGCCCGCCGTCTCGGCCACGATCTCTCACCCTATCCTCTGCTGCTTGCAGTCGAGCAGCGGTGCGTGCCGCTCGACGCCTTCCGCTCCGCAACGCCGGAGATGCAGCCGGATTTTCCGAAGACGGAGGGCCTTGCCTAAACCATTGTGCAGTATCGCATCAGCCCTTCGACGTCAGCGCCGGCTGGAACCGCCACTTCCGCTCGATGGCGGCGGCGAGATCGATATCGTTGCGGCGGGCAAAGAGCAGGATGTGGCCGAGCAGGTCGGCGGTTTCGTCGGCGAGATCGCGGTCGAGTTCTTCCGGCGTCCGGTCCCTGCGGCGCCCGCGGCCGGTCAGGCGGTTCCAGGCCTGGGTGAGTTCACCCACCTCCTCCTGCAGCTTCAAGAGAAACCAGTCGGGGTCCCGCTCGATGCCATTGGCTGCGGCATAGGCCGCGGATGAGGTTTCGAACTGATCGGCGAGACGGCGCAGCATGAAGGTTCTCCTTTTGTTTATGGAGGAGACGCTGATTCCCGACAATTGTCCAGAACGGGATTGCCCAGAGTGCCGGGCGGCGATCAGCCGCGATCCGGCAGCAGCATGCAGTCATAGGAGCGCTGCTTCAGCGCATCGCAGGCCGAGACGGCGGCATCCTTGCTGGCAAAACCGACGAAGCGCGCACGATAGATCTTGTTGGCCCCCTGCCCGACCGCCTCGGTATAGGGCGAAGCGGAAACGAGCGGCGCGCCGGCTTCCGACTTCGCCTGGGCGAGAAGCGCACGCGCCGCATCGGCGCTGGGAGCGGCCGAGATCTGGATCTGCCAGTCGCCATTGGCCTTCTCTGCTGATGTCTTTGGCGTCTTGCCGGCGTTCAGGATCTCGTCCATCGCGACCGGACGATCCAGCGGGACGACGGCGTCATCGGCATAAGCCAGGCTCTTGGCTGCGAGATCATCAGCCTGGCGCGGTGCGTTGAGCGGCACCGGAACATCGGAAGCGTCAGCGGCGGACGCGACTTCGACAGTTTCTTTCGCGCCGACGCTCGCCACCAGCTTTGCGCCGCCGGAAGACGAGGCACGGCCGAGATAGCGGTCGAGCAAACCAGCCATCTTGGCGTCGCGGCTGCGGGCGGTGCGGCCGCCGAGCACGACGCCGACCACGCGGCGGTTACCATCCCTGACCGCGCTGACGAGGTTGAAGCCGGAAGCGTTGGTATAACCCGTCTTGATGCCGTCCATGCCTTGATAGCGGTACATGAGATTGTTGTGGCCGCGCACGGTTCGGCCACGGAAATTGAAGCTTGCCGTTGAAAACAGCCGGTATTCGTTCGGATAATTCTTCATCAATGCGACGGCGAGCGTCGACATGTCACGCGCCGTGGTGACCTGGCGGCCGTCCGGCAGGCCGGATGCGTTGACGAAGACGGTGCGGCTCATGCCGAGCTGGCGGGCTTTGGCCGTCATCACCCGGGCAAAACCGCTTTCCGAGCCGGCGAGCTTCTCGCCCATGGCGGAGGCGGCATCATTGGCGGATTTGACGATCATGCCATAGACCGCCTCGCGCACGGTGATCGTGCCGCCCGCCTTGACGCCAAGCTTGGTCGGCGGCCGTGCGGCGGCGTATTTCGAAATCGTGATCGGAGTGTCCCAGGCGATCGTGCCGCGCTTCAACGCCTCGAAGGTGAGATAGAGCGTCATCATCTTCGTCAGCGAGGCCGGATGGTTCAGCGTATCGGCATTTTCGGCGGCGAGAACCTTGCCGGTCCGCGCATCGAGGATCAGCGAAGCATTTCCGGCAAGGGCCGCAACAGGCGCCGAAACGGCAAGCGTTACGGTCAAAACAGCCGCCAAAAGCTTTCTCATGCACTTTCCCCTCATATGCTGGCCCCTCACACGCTGGCCCCTGATGCGCAGCCCTTGATGCGGACTCTCGGTCAGACCGGCATTTGTGCCGTAATGTGACAGAAGCCGCAAGTTTGGCGCGACTTTGAGGCAACGCCTATCATTTTTCTAGTCTTTTCATTGCCTTGGTTAACAGGAAATCAAAGACCTGTTCCGAACAGGGATTCAGCAAGGCTTAAGTCGCACTTGCTAGTTTCCCGCAAAGGGCAAGGGACGGGCGCCGCATGACGGGACAATTCAAGCGACTGGCAAAACGCGCAGCGATCGGCGCCGGGCTCGAGGTTTCCTGGCTGCTTGCCTCGGCCGGGCTGATGCGCGAAGCGCGCGGGCGCGGCGTCGTCTTCACGCTGCATCATGTCCGCCCGCACGTGCCAGAGGCCTTCGAGCCGAATGCGCATCTCGAAATCACCCCGCGTTTTCTCGATGCGGCGCTGCGGCGGCTGCGGCGGGAGGGCTATCGTTTCGTGCCACTCGATCAGGTGCCGGTGCTGCTGGCGGAGCCCGAGGGCGGAGTGCCGTTTGCTGCCTTCACGCTCGACGACGGATACAGCAACAATCTGGAGCATGCGCTGCCGGTATTCGAGCGGCATCAAGCGCCGTTCACGGTGTTCGTCGCCAAGGGTTTTGCCGAGGGCTCCCACAGCATCTGGTGGGAGACGCTGGCGATCCTCTTACGCCAGGTGCCGGAAATCCGTTTCGATTTCGGCCACGGCATGGAGCGCCTGGTGCTCGACAGCCCACAGCAGCAATGGCATGCCTTCGAGCGCTTTGCCGCCTATATCCATCGCTCCGACGAGGCACGCGCCGTCGCCGCCATCGATCTGCTGGCGCGGGAAAACGGCATCGAGCCGACGGATATCGTCCGCGAACTGGTAATGGGACCCGGCGAATTGCAATGGCTTGCGGCACATCCGCTCGCAGCGCTCGGCGCCCATACGATCAGCCATCGCGCACTGGCCCGGCTGCCGGAAGCCGAAGCACGAATAGAAATGCAGGCTTCGGCGGATTATCTCGAAGCGGTGACCGGTGTCCGTCCCGAGACGATCGCCTATCCCTATGGCACGCCGGCGGCTGCGACCGCCCGCGAGGCGCGCATCGCCCGCAATCTCGGCTTTACCCTCGCGGTCACCACGCAACCCGGGCGGCCGGCAGCGCAGCTGACCGGCTATCTCCCGCGCATTTCGCTCAACGGCTTCTACCAGAAGCGACGCTACGTCTCGGCGCTTGCCTCCGGCATACCGCTGAAGCTGATGGGCCGATAGGCCCGTTACGGATACATCCGCACCTTGTCCCATTCACCTTCCGGTGATGGCCGGCGGAATTCGACCCGGTCGTGCAGGCGGAATTTCTGATCTTTCCAGAATTCGATCGAGGTCGGCCGGATGCGGAAGCCCGACCAGTGGGCGGGGCGCGGAATCTCGCCGATGGCATAGCGGGCGGTATATTCGGCCACCGCCTTTTCCAGCGCGAATCGGCTTTCGAGCGGACGGGATTGTTTAGAGGCCCAGGCGCCGATGCGGCTGCCGCGCGCACGTGTCTTGAAATAGTCGTCCGCTTCGGCATCGGTGACGATCTCGACGGGGCCGCGCAGCCTCACCTGGCGGCGCAGGCTTTTCCAGTGAAAGCACATGGCAGCCTTTTTCTGGCCAAGAATTTCGCGGCCTTTCTGGCTCTCGAAATTGGTGTAGAACACGAAACCGCCGTCGTCGAATCCCTTCAGGAGAACCATGCGGACATTGGGAAGACCATCCTCATCGACCGTTGCCAGCGCCACCGCATTCGGGTCATTGGGCTCCGACGCCTCGGCTTCTTTCAGCCATTCGGCAAAGAGCTTGAAGGGTTCGCCACTTTCGGTAAAGTCACCGCTTGTTAACTCGTTTGCCGACATATTGGTTCAAATGCCCCGGATTATTCAAAACTCGCCCAGCTTTTGATAACTGGACAGGATGCAGGGTGGAAGTCATAACAAAGTCATCTCGCCATACAAGGGGCCTGCGGCGACGCAGCCGCGCGTTCTTCGTCATCGGCACCGCGATGTTGTCGCTCTCTGGCTGCGTCGGCGGCGGTATGGATTTCTTGAGTGACGCCAAGGTCGACCGGTCGGTGGCAACCGGCACCGTGCCGCAGACGCCGCCGAGCACCGACACGCTTTCCGACGAGATGACTGTGCGTAATGCCGTGACCTCGGCCGATGTGCAAAGGCTCGAGGGCCAGCCGCTTCCCTGGGCAAATGCATCGACGGGAAGTGCCGGCGTCATCGATACGATCGTCGAGAATAACGAGTCCGGCCAGGTCTGCCGCCAGTTCCGCACGACCCGGCATTCCTATGTCGGCATCGCCAAATTCTACGGCAAGACCTGCCTCGTCGGCGGCGGCAACTGGCAGCTTCTGAGCTTCCAGCCCGAGAGCTGATCCTCCTAGAGCCTTTCCGGGTTAGATTGAAGCCTTCTGCCGGAGCAGGTTTTCGTCAGGGCAAAGGCGATTGGCGAAGGGCATACCCCAAGGTACGTCCGAGCCGATCGCCTTTGATCCTGGCGGAAAGATGCCCGGCCCACCGGCCGCACCGCTTCGCCATGGCGAAACGATAGGTGCGCCCGGCGATTCTAAGGCTTGCAGATTTGCCAGGCAAATCTGCGGGAAGGTTGGCTGAAACGGGCCGGCTGATCGACCGGCCGGCTTGGCCCGTAGAGCTTGGCTACGACGCGCGCCGGCCGGTCGACCATCCGACTCCGTTTGAGCCAACAGAATGCTTCAATCTGACCAGGAAAGGCTCTAAGGTAGTTCAAAATATTACAGCGTCCCTTTGCGCGTTCGAAAAGACGCTGGGCGCCGTCGCCAACAAGTTAACGCGCGACCGCTTTCTGCCGAATGCTTAGCAAAGAGCTAACCATTCGCCGCGAAACACCCCACATCTCTGCACAGAAATAACAAGTGATTAGCAACTCCGCCGCAGGATCGGCGTTGAGAGTGGTTCTTCCTGCCTTCGTGGCGGGTGACGCCACAGACGTTTTATTGGACGGGGATGCCGGGCAAGGACGAGGCTTGCCGCATCACAACACCGGCGGTTTTGACATGCGCGATCCTTATAAAATTCTGGGCGTCAAGCGCGACGCGGCAGTAGACGAGATCAAGGCGGCTTGGCGCAACATGGCCAAATCAGCCCATCCCGACCACAATCAGGATGATCCGACAGCGACGGCCCGGTTCGCCGAGATCGGCCGCGCCTATGAAACGCTGAAGGATCCGCGCAAACGCAGCCTGTTCGACAATGCCCTGCGGATGGCCGAAGCCAAGAAGCACGAACAGACGATCATGCAGCAGCGCCAGGCCGCCCGCGAGGCGGCCGTGCGCGCCAAGGCGGCGCAGGCCAATGCCGAGCGCGTGATGGAAGAATTGGCGCGCGCCGCCCAGAAGGCTGCCGCCGACGGCTCGAGGCAACAGGCAGGTTCTGCTGAAGCTGCCGACGAGATGGTGGATCGCATTTTCGGCGCCCAAGCCCGCGCGGCGGCCGGCGGCCAGGCGCAGGGTCGCGCCCAGCAGACGCAATATCAGCAGGCCCAAAATCAGCAGACACAAAACACCCAGGGCGACGCCGGCAGGCGCATGGATGGCGATGCCGCCGAGGCCGATACCAAGGGCGACGAGGAAGCCGGCGAAGCTGGGGCAAATGCCGCCGCCAACCTGTCGCTGCCGCTCAGCATCCTGACAAACCTGGTGCGCCGTTTCACCGGCGCCAAGGATACCGGCCTCGAGAAAGCACCGGATGAGGTGACGACGGCGACGGTGACGATCGACGACGTGTTGAAGAGCGGCTGGATCACCGCGGCACTGCCGGAGGGCCGCGAAATCGGCTTCGCATTGCCGGCAGGCACGACCGACGGTCACGAGATCAGGCTCAAGGGACAGGGATTCAAACTGCCGGGCATGCAGCGCGGCGACGCCGTCATCAACATTCGCATTGCGCCCGATCCGCGTTTTTCGGTCGACGGTTTCGATCTGCACGCCGTGCTGCCGCTCAGCATCGAAAATGCTGTACTCGGCACCGAGGCGCGCATCGAGGGACCGAGCGGGCCGCTGAATGTGACGATCCCGGCATGGTCCGGCTCGGACAAGACGATTAGAATTCCCGGCCAGGGATTGCCTCGCGAAGAGGGCGGCAGAGGCGATCTCGTCGTCGAATTGCGCATTATCTTGTGGGAAAAACCCGACGATAAAATCACCGATCTCATGCGGAGCATGCGCGAAGGCCTGTTCCTATGAAATTTTTATGACATTCGCACCCTTTATTACGATCCCTAACAGTTGATGATCCCGGCCAAGCTTGAACCGATTAACGGCCTATGCCATAGGCAGGATCGATCAGAATCCTAGGGAGCGAAATATGGCTCAAGCATCCGGCCTCATGGCAGGCAAACGCGGCGTCATCATGGGTGTCGCCAACAATCGTTCGATTGCGTGGGGTATTGCCAAGGCCATTCATGCGCAGGGCGGAGAAGTTGCGTTTACCTATCAGGGCGATGCGCTGAAGAAGCGTGTCGAGCCGCTCGCTGCCGAAATCGGCGCGACGCTCGTCGGCCACTGTGACGTCGCCGACGAAGCCACCATCGATGAGGTTTTCGCGAACGTCGAGAAGCTGTGGGGCAAGATCGATTTCCTCGTGCATGCGATCGGCTTTTCCGACAAGGACGAGCTGACCGGCCGCTACGTCGACACCTCGGCCGACAACTTCGCCAAGACGATGCAGATCTCCGTCTATTCCTTCACTTCGGTCGCACGCCGCGCCGAGAAGCTGATGACGGATGGCGGCGCCATGCTGACGCTGACCTATTACGGCGCCGAAAAGGTGATGCCGAACTATAACGTCATGGGTGTGGCCAAGGCCGCGCTCGAAGCGAGCGTCAAGTATCTCGCCGTCGACCTCGGACCGCAGAACATCCGCGTCAACGCCGTCTCGGCCGGACCGATCAAGACGCTTGCCGCCTCCGGCATCGGCGATTTCCGCTACATTCTGAAGTGGAACGAATATAACGCGCCGCTGCGCCGTACCGTCACCATCGAGGAAGTCGGCGATGTCGGCCTCTATCTCCTGTCGGACCTGTCGCGCTCCGTCACCGGCGAAGTGCACCATGCCGACAGCGGCTATCATGTCATCGGCATGAAGGCGGTCGACGCGCCCGACATTTCCGTCATCAAGGACTAGAGCATTTCGAGCGGAGCTGAGACCGTGCTTATCTACGTGATCAGACACGGCCAGACCGCCTGGAATGCCGAGCGCCGCCTGCAGGGTCAGAAAGATATCCCGATGAATGCCACGGGCCTGGAACAGGCCCGGCAGAACGGCGTGGCGCTTGCCGGGATTCTCGGCGATACGATCGACCAATTCGATTTTGTCGCAAGCCCGCTCGGGCGCACACGCGCGACCATGGAGATCATGCGCAGCGCCATGGGCCTGCCGCCGCTTGCCTATCGCACCGATCCGAGGCTGGTGGAAATTTCCTTCGGCGACTGGGAGGGCTCGACGCTCAAGGAGCTGAAGGCGACGCAGCGCGAGCGGGTGGCGGAACGCAATGCCGCGAAATGGGATTTCATCCCGCCCGGCGATGATGCGGAAAGCTATGAAATCCTCTCCTGGCGCACCGGCTCATGGCTGAACTCCGTCGATCGTCCGACGGTTTGCGTGACACATGGCGGCGTCATCCGCACGCTTTTCCAGACGATCGCCGACCTGCCGAAAAGCACCGCTGCGGAAGGCGCGATCCCGCAGGACCGGATCATCCGGATCGAAACCACGGAGCGGACGATCGCCTGGCTGTAGGTATTGCAGGGCGCTAGGTCGGATTGGGACACGATCGCGTTGCCGGCCAATGAGATTGCCGACACCAGCCCCTCATCCGGCTGCCGCCACCGACCGGGGTCGAGCCACGGGTCTCGACCCGTCCTTCGGACCCCCGTAAACGGGGCGAAGGGACATGTCGCGACCTCTCCGTTCCCCGTCAACCTCTCGTAGGGCACGTCCCCTCGCCCCCCGAGCGGGGAGAGGGTTAGGGTGAGGGGCAGCCATCTGCGCGTACCTCACCCGATCATTCTCCAGAGAACCGCCTATTTGACGATGTCGAGATCGTTGATGACGCGCTTGCCGTCGACCTCGGTATAGAAGACGATCACCTTTACGCCGGCTTCGAGGCCGTCGAAATTGAATTCCTCGGGCGCCTGATAGGTTTTGCCGTCATCGAGCGTCAGCACGAGGTTGGCCGTGTCGACCTTCTTGATCGTCGCCTCGACATCGGCGCTCTCGGCAAAACCGCTCATCGGTGACAGGAAGCTTGCTGTTGCCAAAAGCGTGGCGACGACGAAACGCATGGCGACAATCCTTCTAAGACGCTGCACGAGAACATGACTGGCCACAGATAAGCTCCTGAATATGGCGAAAATTGCCCGTAAGAATGGCTTTTCCCGCCCAATTGATGAATAGGATTTTAAATATAATCAAGATGCCGCGTTAACCCGCGGTTTTTCCCTTCACACGATTTTTCGGCATCGCCGGCGGGCAATCGTAAATTAACCCGCGCGTCCTACAGTTGCTCGCCAACAGGGGAGTTTCATTTTGCTATCCAGGCTCAGCGACAGCAAGCAGTTGCGGCGCGTGTTGAAGAATACTCGCGTTTCGTTTCTGGTTTCGTCGCTTGTCGCCCTCGTCGTCATCATGGTCGGCTTCGGGCTCGACCGGGCCAATACTGCGTCTCATGTGCGCGAACTTCATATCCGCACCGAAAACGAGACGAACCTGATCCGCGCCCGGGTCATGGCCGAGATCAATTTGGACCTCAGCGTCGTGCGCGACCTGACGAACCTGATCTCCCTCAGCGCGGCAAACGGAGAGGAGATGGAGCGCCAGATCAATTGGCTTCTGATCCAGAACCCGTCTTTCATTCATATCGCCGTCGCCCCTGATTTCATCATCCGCGACATCCACCCGCCGCAATCCAGCAATGAGCGGATCGGCCGCGACGTGCGCGAAACCCTCTTCTTCCGCCGGGCGATGACCAGCGCGGCCGGCGACCAGTCGGCGCGCTTCTACGGCCCGATCAGCATTGATGGCCGCGACGCCTTTGCCATCTTCTTCCCGGTTTTCGTCAGGGAGAACGGTGAGCGGCGGCTCTGGGGGGCAGTCGAGGTCGCGATCGACCAGACGATGTTTTACCAGGCGACCGGGCTGATGCCGGCACGCGACCGCGAGAACCGGGAACGCTATGCGCATCTCGACCATCTTTCGATCGCCATCCGCGATATCGGCGCGGCGGCCGCGACCAATGCTGCTCTGCCGGCGCCGTTCTTCGGTTCGTCCGATATCGACGGCAAGGATCCGATGCGCCAGAAGATCGGCTTTGCCGGCGGCAAGTGGGAGCTTTCCGCAGTCCCGAACAGCGGCTGGAATGCGATACCTGAAAACCGCACCGAGCTGCGTCTGATCATCCTTGCCGCCGGCTTCATCATCATCGTGCCGATCTTCTTCGCGACACTTCTGCTCGGCGAGCGCAACCGCAATATTACCGCGCTGGAGAGGCGCGAGGCAAAATTGCTGGAACTGTCGCAGCGGCTCAATCTGGCGCTGGAATCCTCCAATATCGGCATCTGGGAGCTGGAGGATCATTCGAGCAGCCTGCTCTGGGACGCGCGTGCCGCAGCCCTGCACGGCAAAGCAGCGAAAGAAGGAAGCCGGGCGCTCGACGAGTGGCTGGCGGCGATCCTGCCCGAGGATCGTGAAACCGCCGAAGTGCATTTCTTCAGCTGCAGCATTGCCGGCGCTGCCTGCACGGCGCAGTACCGCATCCTGCTTGGCGACGGCGGCATCCGCCATCTGCGCTCGGTCGGCGCCTTCTATACGGATGCCGGCGGCGTCAGCAAGACGATCGGCATCGTCTGGGACGTGACCGCCGATGCGGTGACCACCGACACGCTGCGCAAGGCCAAGGATATGAGCGAGGTCAAGAATGCCGAGCTGGAGCTGGCGCTTGAAGAGCTCTCGAGCCGCGAGGGGCAGCTCGCCGAGCTTTCCAGCCGCCTCGACCTGGCGCTCAATTCCTATCAGTGCGGCATATGGGAAGCGCGGCCCGGCCTCGGCGGTTCGATCTGGAACGAGCGGATGCACGAGCTCTATGGGCTTGCGCCGCGCAACGGCTTCATGACCGAGGAGATCTGGCTTAGCCGCATCCATCCCGAGGACCGGAGCCTGGCGCTCGAAAGCGCGCGTCACTTCAAGCACAACGGCGATACGCACGCCCTCGTCTGCCGCGTGATCGTCGACGACGGCTCGGTGCGCTATGTTCGCTCGGTCGGCAAGGTCCACCAGACGGGGACCGGCGAGATGAAGATCATGGGCATCGCCTTCGATGCCACCGAAGACGTGCTGATGACGATCCGGCTGAAGGCTGCCAAGGACGAGGCGGTCGCCAAGAATATCGAGCTCGAGCTTGTCAAGAACAGGATCGAGCACAATTCGCTGCACGATCCGCTGACCGCACTCGCCAACCGCCGCAAGCTCGACATCGCCCTCGAAAATCTCACCCATGACGGCCGCCAGCAGCGGCAGAAATTCTCGATCCTGCACATCGACCTCGACCGCTTCAAGGACATCAACGACACGCTCGGCCATGCCGCCGGCGATGCAATGCTGGTGCACGCCTCGAAAGTGCTCGCCAAGAACGTCCGCGGCAGCGACATCGTCGCGCGCATCGGCGGCGACGAATTCGTCATCCTGGCGCTCGACGTCGGCGACAAGGAGATGGCGCAGCTTTCGACGCGGATCATCGAGGAGATGCGCCAGCCGATCGATTTCCAGGGCTTTTCCTGCCGCTGCGGCGTGTCGATCGGCATTGCGCTCGCCAACGGCATCCATGTCGATGCGCGCAAGGTGCTGATCAATGCCGATATCGCGCTCTATCGCGCCAAGAGCATGGGCCGTAACCGCTTCGAATTCTTCAATCACAATCTCCAGGCCGATATCGTCAACACCAAGCGCACCGCCGACGAGATCCTCGCCGGCATCGACAATGGCGAATTCACCGCCTGGTATCAGCCGCAATTTTCGGCCCGGACGATGGAACTGACCGGTGTCGAGGCGCTGGTGCGCTGGAAGCACCCCTCCAAGGGGTGGCTCGCCCCCGACAAGTTCCTGCGCATCGCCGACGAGATCAACGTCGTGCAGATGCTCGACCGGATCGTGCTGGAAACGGCGCTGCGCGACAAGATGCGCTGGATGGCGCGCGGCATTGTGGTGCCGAAGGTCTCGGTCAATGTTTCGGCCCGACGGCTGCATGACGGCAGCCTGCTGGAATCGCTCGCCGACCTGCATATCCGTCCGGGCGAGCTCTCCTTCGAACTGGTGGAATCGATCTTCCTCGACGAGAGCGAGGACGTCGTCTCGCAGAATCTCGAGCGCATCAAGGCGCTCGGCATCGATATCGAGATTGACGATTTCGGCACCGGCCATACCTCGATCGTCAGCCTGTTGAAGCTGAAGCCCAAGCGGCTGAAGATCGATCGCCAGCTGGTGCAGCCGATCGTCAATGCCTCGCAGGAGCGCGCACTGGTCAGCTCGATCATCGAGATCGCCCGCTCGCTCGGCGTCGAGACGGTGGCCGAAGGCGTGGAGACGGCAGCACATGCCGCACTGCTGCGCGATCTCGGCTGCGATATCCTGCAAGGCTATGCCTTCTCGCGGCCGCTCTCCTTCGACGATTTCACCAACGAAGCCACCGGAACGGGGTGGCGGCTGGCGTCCTGATCGCGGCCTGTCGATCAGCCCCGTCCTGACCTCTGCCTGCCTGCGCAAAGAGAGTGGTGGCAGGATGCGCCGCCCATCTCCGGCAAAGACGGAAACAGCATTTCCCGGGCTGGCGGTTTGGCGCAAAGAAAGGCTTTTGCCTCGGCGGTTTTTTGGCCTATGAGTGTCGCGCCTTTTCAAGCAATGGCGCGGCCGGCAGCGACCGGCTTTGGCGCGCCACCGTGGGAACACATGTCGCACAATACATTCGGTCACCTTTTCCGCGTAACCACCTGGGGCGAAAGCCATGGTCCGGCGCTCGGCTGCGTCGTCGACGGCTGCCCCCCGGGGCTCAGCTTCAAGCTCGAGGACCTGCAGGTCTGGCTCGACAAGCGCAAACCCGGCCAATCCCGCTTCGTGACGCAGCGGCGCGAGGACGATCTGGTGAAGGTGCTGTCCGGCGTCATGCTGGACGCCGACGGCGAGACGATGACGACCACCGGCACGCCGATCTCCATGCTGATCGAAAACACCGACCAGCGCTCCAAGGACTACGGCGAGATCGCGAAACAATACCGCCCCGGCCATGCCGACTATACCTATGACCTCAAATACGGCATTCGCGACTATCGCGGCGGCGGCCGCTCCTCGGCGCGCGAAACCGCTGCGCGGGTTGCCGCCGGCGGCATCGCCCGTCTTGTCGTGCCAGGCGTCACCGTGCGCGGAGCGCTGGTGCAGATCGGCAAACACAAGATCGACCGCCGCAACTGGGATTGGGATCAGGTCGATCAGAACCCGTTCTTCTCGCCCGATGCCGCGATCGTGCCGGTCTGGGAGGAATATCTCGACGGCATCCGCAAGAACGGCTCCTCGATCGGCGCCGTCATCGAAGTGATTGCCGAAGGTGTGCCGGCCGGCCTCGGCGCGCCGATCTATGCCAAGCTCGACCAGGATATCGCCTCGCTGCTGATGTCGATCAACGCCGTCAAGGGTGTCGAGATCGGCAATGGTTTTGCCGCCGCCGAAACCTCAGGCGAAGACAATGCCGACGAGATGCGCATGGGCAATGACGGCACGCCGATCTTCCTTTCCAACAATGCCGGCGGTATTCTCGGCGGCATCTCCACCGGGCAGCCGGTGGTGGCGCGTTTCGCCGTCAAGCCAACCTCCTCGATCCTGACCGAACGCCAGTCGATCGATGCGGAGGGCAAGAATGTCGATATCCGCACCAAGGGCCGGCACGACCCCTGCGTCGGCATCCGCGCCGTGCCGATCGGCGAGGCGATGGTCGCCTGCGCCGTCGCCGACCATTATCTTCGCGACCGCGGCCAGACCGGCCGTCTGAAATAGGAGCGCTCGCCCATGTCTTATGACCAGAAGCGCGTCGTCGACGCCATCCGGGCCTTCGAGGCCGGCGAGATCGTCGTCGTCATGGACGATAATGACCGTGAGAACGAAGGCGACCTCATCGTCGCCGCCGTGCATTGCACACCGGAGAAGATGGCCTTCATCGTGCGCCATACCTCCGGCATCGTCTGCGCACCGATGCCGAAGGAAGAGGCCAAGCGCCTCAACCTCAACGCCATGGTGGCGGAAAACGATTCGGCCCATACGACGGCCTTCACCGTCTCGGTCGATTTCAAGCACGGCACGTCGACCGGCATCTCGGCAGACGACCGGACGCTGACGGTGCGCAACCTCGCCAATCCAAATGTCGGCGCTTCCGATTTCGTCCGTCCCGGCCATATCTTTCCGCTGGTTTCCCGCGAAGGCGGCGTGCTGATGCGCTCCGGCCATACGGAAGCCGCCGTCGACCTCTGCAAGCTCGCCGGCCTGCCGCTAATCGGCGTCATCTCCGAACTCGTCAACGATGACGGCACAGTCACGCGCGGACCGCAGGTGGTCGATTTTGCCGGACAGCACGGGCTGAAGCTGGTTTCCGTCGCCGATCTCATCGCCTATCGCCAGCGCAAGGAAACGCTGATCGAACTCGGCACCAGCTTCGACATCGAGACGCCGTTCGGCAAGGCCAAGGCCCATACCTATTCCCTGCCCTGGGATCCGATGCAGCACCTCGCCGTCGTCTTCGGCGATATCCGCGACGGCGTCGACATCCCGGTCCGCCTGCATCCCGAGAATGTCGCCGAGGATCTCTTCGGCAAGAACAGCCCGGTCGATTTCTACATGCAGAAGATTGCCGAGCAAGGCCGCGGCGTCATCGTCTATCTGCGCGAAGGCTCGGTCGGCGTTGGACATCACGACAACGGCCGCAAGGCCCGCAACCAGGGCCGCGAAGCCCATGCCGAAGCCCAGACGCGCGACAGCGAATGGCTGGAAATCGGCCTCGGCGCACAGATCCTCAGGGATCTCGGGGTCAGCTCGATCAAGCTGCTCACCAGTCGCGAGCGCCACTATGTCGGCCTCGAAGGTTTCGGCATCAAGATCAGCACGACGGAGATCTGCTGAAGGAGCTCAGCGGCTGCCGCCAGGCGATATTCATACGCAATTTTTAAGACCCGGAGATATTATTCTGGGCAAACAAAATTACTTATAATCTGCCCAGAAAGAACGATGGAGCATGCAAAAGCAACCAGCGCTGAAACAGCCACGCTCACGGAAAACCGATTCCTCACCAAAAGGAAAATACATACGTAGGCAATACAAAACGATAATATTGCCGTGATATGCCTGATGAGGTGCATATTAATATCATTATAACAAACACCGTCTCCGAAAAAATTACCATTTAATACTAAATAATATTGATTGAAATAGTTATACACGAACAATGCAATAAACAATATTGGATATACTAATATAATACACGCATTTGATAAACGTCTGCTTTGCAATTTTTTCTCCTTGGATTTGATTATCTTACATTGTTCGAGATTGATCGCAAGCGCCGCAACCAGAGTATGCAATAGTGTCGCCTTGCGCAGTCATGTTGTCCGAAAAATCATGGAAACGTCGAAGCTTGATTTAGGCGAGGATCTTGGTCAATGTTCTCCAGCTCCGCCATGGCTTAGGGCGGGGGATATTGATAACTACTGCTGAGTATTTGGCACTTGGTGAGATGAAGAGATCTCGCAGCGTGGAAAAGACCGAACGGCAGGAAATGACTCGGATTTGGACCGAGGTGTGCTAGAGGAAAATCATCCTCTCCACCCCTCCAGAAACACGACCTTCTCCACACCCGCAAACCGCGCGAGCCGCTCCAACTCCGCTTCCAGCCGCTCCAGCCGCCCGGCCGACGGCTTGACGCCGGGCTCCAGCCACAGCCGCTTGACATCGAGCGTCGACTTTTTCCGGTCCGCCTTCATGTCGATGCGGCCGATCAGTCGGTCGCCTTCGAGCAGCGGGAAGACGTAGTAACCGTATTCGCGCTTCGGTTCGGGCACGAAGATCTCGATGCGGTAGAAGAAGCCGAAGAGGCGTTCGGTGCGGTTGCGGTCGCGGATCATCGGGTCGAAGGGGCTGAGCACGCGGATGCGCGGCGGCGCGCCGGGGTAAGTGTCGAGCGTCGAGAGGAAATCGGCAAAAGCCCAGGATGGGCGCGCCTTGCCGCCGAGCGCCGGTTCGATCAGCACTTCGATCAGTTCGTCGCGATGGGCTGATACCCAGGCCTTGGCCTCATCGGGCGAGACCAGGTTCCAGAAGGCCGATATCTCGCCATGGGTGGCAAAGCCGAGCCGGGTGAGCGCGCTGCGGCAGGCCCAGTCGACGAATTCCTCGCGGCTCACCTCCGGCTCGCGGAACTCGGCCGGGATGACGCGTTCCGCCAGGTCATAGATCTTCTGGAAATTCGAGCGGCCGGCGATGGCGAACTTGCCGGTGTGCCAGAAATATTCGAGCGCCGTCTTGTTCGGATGCCAGTTCCACCAGCCGCCGGAAACGTGTCCATCGGCCTTGATGTCGCGCGCCAGGATCGCGCCGTCGCGCTCAACGCGCTCATAGGTCTCCGCGAAGGCCGCCTCGAAGCCCTCGCCGCGCAATTTGCGCCAGCGCTCGACGATCACCTTCTCCTGATGACGGAACTTGTGTTTCCAATAGACGAAGAAGGCGCTCGGCAGGATCGAGGCGTCATGTGTCCAGTGTTCGAACAGCGCACCGTCCTTTTCGAGCAGCGCGGTCAGATGCTCGCGCCTGTAGGTCTGGTTGCGCGAAAACAGGATCTGATGATGCGCCCGCTCCACCGTCTGGATGCTGTCCACCTGGACGAAACCCAGATCATGGATGAGCTGCAGCAGGCCGGTCTTGGTCAAGGCGCGGTTCGGCGGGGCGCTGAGGCCCTGCTTGGCCAGAAAGACACGGCGGGCGTCGGAATTGGAAAGCAGATTCGTCATGACCCCATCATAATCCGGAAAATCTTCCTAGCCACCCGATATCCTCCCAATATCGACAGCGAGATTGCTCTTTCATCATCACGGGTTCCCCGTATAGAAGCACTGCTGTCAGGTTGGCGCCGATGGCTACCCCTCACCCTAGCCCTCTCCCCGCCTGCGGGGCGAGGGGACGTGCCAAACGCAACGTCGAGGGTAAAGGAAGCCGGTGCGGCATATCCCCTTCTCCCCGCGAGCGGGGAGAAGGTGCCGGCAGGCGGATGAGGGGCAGGCGGCGATCTCACGGGGCAAGGCGTCGAAGACGTACCACGCCGCAAAACGTCTGCAGCGGGTTCGCGAGGATGCGAGGGATGGGTTTGGATATTCGTTTCGAAGGCGCCGGGGTCAGTTTCGGGGCACGGGTGGCGCTGCAACCGCTGACGCTTAGCATCAGTGGAAAACGCATCGGCGTCATCGGGCTGAACGGCTCGGGCAAGACCACGTTCGCGCGGCTGATCAACGGATTGACCAAGCCATCGGTCGGCCGCGTCACCGTCAACGGCCGCGACACCAGCGACGAGAAGACTGCTGTGGCCGATGTCGGCTTCATCTTCCAGTCGCCGCAGAACCAGATCATCCTGCCGATCGTCAAAGACGACATTGCCTTCGGGCTGAAACGGCGCGGCTTCACCAAGGCGGAGATCGAGGCGAAGGTCGAGGGCGTGCTGGCCCGCTTCGGCGCTGAGGCGCTGGCCGATCGGCGCGCGCACGAGCTTTCCGGCGGCGAGCTGCAGGTGGCGGCCCTCTGCTCGGTGCTGGCGACGGGGCCGGGCATTCTGATCCTCGACGAACCGACCAACCAGCTCGACCTCAAGAACCGGGCGTTGGTCGAAGGGATTATCGCCGGGCTCCCGGAAAGCGCCATCATCATCACGCATGATCTGGAGCTGATCGCCGGCTTCGAGCGGGTGCTGCTGTTTCATGAAGGGCGGCTTGCCGCGGATGCGCCGGCTGCCGAAGCGATCGCCCGCTACAAGGAGATCGCCGCCTGATGCAATCGCTCTATGTCGAAGGCAACAGCGTGATGCACCGGCTTTCGCCGCGTGTAAAGCTGTTGTCGCTGACGGCCTTCGGCGTCCTCCTGTTCATCAGCGACAACCTCATCCTGCTTTCGATCGCCGTACTGCTGACGGCTGCTCTCTATCGGATGGTCGGCCTGCCGTTTGCCGATGGGCTGAGGCGGCTGCGGCCGATCTTCCTGACAATCGCAGTCGTGGCGCTTTTCAACCTCATCTTCAATCCCTGGCAGGAGGCGCTCGTGCCGCTGCTGCGGCTGACGGCATTGATGCTTCTTGCCGCCACCGTGACGGCGACGACGTCGATCACCGAGTTCATCGACGAGGTGACGGCGCTTGCCCGCCCGCTCGAACGCACCGGCTGGGTGCAGGCCGACGATATCGGCCTGGCGCTCGGGCTGGTGCTGCGTTTCGTGCCGGAGATCGTCGGGCGTTATCAGGCGATCCGCGAGGCGCATAAGGCACGCGGGCTGAAGGTCCGGCCGACGACGCTGCTTGCGCCGCTGATCATCCTGACGCTCAAGGATGCGGATAATATCGCTGCGGCGATTGACGCGCGCGGCATTCGGCGGCATGTGAGTTAACGATTGATAAACACGGAATTCATGATGAGCACTCGCGACCTCGTTCTTACCGCCCTCTTTGCCGCGATCATCGTGGCGCTCGGCCTGTTGCCGCCAATCTCGCTCGGCTTCATTCCGGTACCGATCACCGCCCAATCCCTCGGCGTCATGATGGCCGGCGTCGTGCTCGGCGCCCGGCGCGGCGCGATTGCCGTGCTGATCGTGCTGGTTCTGGTCGCCATCGGCCTGCCGGTGCTTTCCGGCGGCCGCGGCGGCCTTGCCATCTTCGCGTCACCAACGGCCGGCTTCCTGATCGGCTGGATCTTTGCCGCCTTCGTCACCGGCTATCTCAGCGAAAGGCTGGTCAACCATCAGCAATCCGCTCTGGTGCAGACGGTGAGCTTCTTCCTCACCGCCATGGCCGGCGGCATCGTCGTGCTCTACGCCTTCGGCATCACCTATCTCGCCACCGTCGCCGGCCTCGGCTTCACGAAAGCCTTCGTCGGCTCGATGGCCTTCATTCCCGGCGATGTGATCAAGGCTTTCGTCGCAGCCCTGCTTGGCCGCGCCGTCATGGTCGGCTATCCCCTGCTGCCGTCGCGCGCCTGACGCATAGGCCGGTCTTGTCTGGTGAATACCCCAACGGCCCCTTCGGGGGCCGTTGCGCTTAAAGACATAGAACCTATGCGAAAGCCTCACCAGGCGTTCAACCCCGTCCGCATGAGCGGGAACTTCCAAACCTTCTTTTCATTTTCCCGCAATGAACATCCCTGAAGGAGAACCCATGCGAAGCGGCCGGCAGGAGGAGATGGCTGCCTGGTTCCGCTCGCTGGATCCTGTCCAGCTGAAGGACA
The DNA here is from genome assembly GCF_002953715.1 of Rhizobium leguminosarum. Classification (GTDB taxonomy): domain Bacteria; phylum Pseudomonadota; class Alphaproteobacteria; order Rhizobiales; family Rhizobiaceae; genus Rhizobium; species Rhizobium leguminosarum_V. Next base: position 649,452 of record NZ_CP025012.1, on the reverse strand, counting down.
TGGTCGGCCTTTGGAGCGGCGTCGGCATTCCGTCGGATCATCCACTGGACGGCGTGCTCGAGAATCTCAACTGGTTTGGCAAGCGCTTCCATTCCGACATGCGGGCGGACGCCCTGCTCTTCACGTGGAGACCGGGCCGACTCGTGGCGCTCGAGCCAAGTTTCTTACCCGTTAGGCTGGCGATCAAGATGGCGCCCTTTGGCCGGACATTCGTCGCGCGCAGCTGGTTCTCATACCTGCAGAAGCTGCTTCGAGCGAGAGGCACGACCGCTTCGTTGCGGCTTCAGTCTCTCGACGGCATCGAAACGGCTGCGATGATCTACGACAAACAGCCGATCGTGGATTACTTCCGAAGGATTGACGATGACGAGATTGCCGGAATGATGTGCGTGCGCGGCGACCCTCGGCGGTTCTTCTTCAGGCTCCGGAAAGTGCTGGCGCCTGAATGATCTTTCCTCAATCCAAGACAGCCTGAACATGCTATGAAAGCAGGGAAGAGGACGAGATGACCGTCATCGATCGAAATCATGTTCAAGTCGGGGGCGATGGCCAGCGTGCGATGATCTTTTCGCATGGATTTGGGTGCGACCAGAATATGTGGCGCTTCGTGGCTCCGGCTTTTGAAGGCGACTTCAAGACGGTGCTGTTCGATCATGTTGGCGCGGGACGATCCGATCTTGCGGCTTATGATGCCGGGAAATATTCGTCATTGTCCGGTTATGCGGATGACCTGGTGGAAATTTGCCGCGAACTTGGCCTGACGCAAACGGTCTTCGTCGGGCACTCCGTCAGCGCGATGATCGGCGTCATCGCCTCGCTGCAGGCACCGGAACTGTTTGAAAGCCTGATCCTCGTCGGGCCGTCGCCGCGCTATATCAACGACAACGATTATATCGGCGGCTTCAGCGCCGCTGAGATAGACGAACTCCTGACATCGTTGGACGACAATCACTTGGGGTGGTCTGCCGCCATGGCGCCCGCCATCATGGGCAACCCCGATCGACCAGAACTTAGCGACGAGCTGACAAATAGTTTCTGCCGCACCGATCCGGAAATCGCCAAGGCGTTTGCACGGGTGACATTCACCTCGGACAATCGCAGCGACCTTCCTGAAGTCACCGCCAGAACGCTGATCCTTCAATGCCGTGATGATATCATCGCCTCCGAAGAGGTCGGCGAATTCGTCCATCGGCAGGTCCCAAACAGTCAATTGGTCGTGCTGAATGCGAGTGGCCACTGCCCTAACCTCAGCGCTCCCGACGAGGTCATATCTGCAATCCGGCGGTTCGTCCGATGACTGGTGGCGACACGCAGATCGTTATGCCGGCGGAAGACCTTGAGGACTTGTACGAAAACGCGCCTTGCGGCTATCTTTCGCTGCAACCGGACGGGCGCATCGTCAAGGTGAACCGAACGCTCTCCACCTGGATCGGCACCCCTGCCGAGCAACTCCTCGGCAAACGACTTCACGACCTCCTCAACACCTCTGGCCGTATATTCTACGAAACCCATTTTGCGCCTCTGCTGCGCATGCAGGGGTTTTTCAACGAGGTTGCCCTCGATCTTGTCGCGGCGGACGGCAGAAAACTGCCTGTGCTCGCCAATGCCATGGAAAGACGTGCAGAAGACGGTGCTTTGCTTTTCACCCGCGTGACGATGTTCCAGGCTGCCGAGCGTCGCCGTTATGAACGGGAGCTGGTCGAAGCGCGCGCAGCCGCGGACGCTGCCGGCGCCACCATCAAATCCCAGCTCGACTTCGAACAGCAAACCGCCGAGTTGCGGGAGCAGTTCATCGCCATCCTTGGCCATGACCTGCGCAATCCGCTTGCCTCGATTGCCGCTGCGGCGCGTATGTTGCGAAAGGAAGAGCAGACCGATCGCTCGACCAAAGTTCTCGATTTAATGCAGGGCAGCGTCGTTCGCATGTCTGGCCTGATCGACAACGTCCTCGACTTCGCGCGCGCACGATTGGGTGGCGGCATCGTGCTCGACAGGCGAGCGGAGGAGCTCGAGCCGATCCTGCGGCAGGTCATCGAAGAACTCCGCTATAGTCACCTCGACCGCAGAATTGAGGTGAGCATCGAATTGGACGGCCCTATAAATTGCGACAGCAGCCGGATTGGCCAGCTGGTGTCCAATCTCTTGGGAAATGCCCTGACCCATGGGACGCCGGACGAACCGGTGCGGCTATCTGCGGCAACCGTCGACGGAAGACTGGGGCTTTGGATCGCCAATGGCGGCGCTCCGATCTCCAGCGATGCGATGACAGGGCTTTTTCAGCCCTTCTTCAGAGGCGAAGCCGGCACAAGTCAAAGAGGGTTGGGGCTCGGTCTGCACATCGCTTCGGAAATCGCCCGCGCCCATGGTGGGACGATCACGGTCAGTTCCGATGACAAGGAAACGCGCTTCACCTTTGTGATGCCCTTGGATTGATAGGGCCACACAGCCGGCCGGCGTGAGCGGCTATCCCTTGCTGTCGGTGCGCGCCTGGCGCCGAAGCCGGTCGCCATCTCGGCACGGCCCGGAATCCGGGCAACAAAAAACCGCCTTGAGGCGGTCGGGCATTCTATCGATTTCAGTTTGATTTAGTCTCCTCCTCCATCTCCGCCACCGCCATCACAGCCGCCGTCGCCTGAGGCGTCGAACCAGCCTCCACCTCCATCGCCGGAGCCTCCCGAATTGCCCCACCTGCGCTTGGTGTTTGCGGTGGTCTGGGTGGTGGCGCCTCTTTCTGCCCTGGCGATCAGCGCAAAGATCAGTGCGAAACCCCCAACGAGCACGGCAACCACAAGAAATGTCTCCAATCAGTATCCTTTCGTTGTTTCAGGAAATCTCTTTTCCTGACTAAAATAGTAGATTATTTTCCCGCTCCCGGAAATAGCCTGAATATGAAACTTTCATGACAGTCTGGATCACGTCAAAACTCTGCGCTGCCTAAGTTGCAGCGCAGTGGATCTCGGGCTGGTTCCCCTTCAAGCCGCCGCTCTTTGCGGAAAGAGGACGGCTTGCGGGGCGGCTTTGACGCCCGTCACGATCAAGGGGTCCCGATAGAGCCGAGGCGACGGTATTCCCAGCCTGGAATGCAGCTTTGCGGCCGAGCTTGGCAGGAACGGCAGGAGGCAGCGAGCAATGATCGCCAGGCCGTAGACCTGCTCGGCCAGGGAGGCGCCGAGACGAGCGGCGGTCGCCTTCCGATCCTCCGGCGCGAGATCGGCAAGCAGGGCTTTCGCATCCGCCCATGGTGCACGTTGTGCAAACCGCCTGTTCGCCTCGCCGATAAACGCGAAAATATCGGCGAGGCCGACATGAAGCTCGTAGGCATCGAAAGCCTGGGCCACCTTGCCCGGAAGGCGGGCGACAGCCTCCACAAACGCGCTGTCTGGCACCGGCGGGACGATGCCGTCGAACGAAGTAGACAGGAGGGCAAGCACCCGGTTGGCGAGATTTCCAAGCTGCCCTGCCAACTCTCCCGACCAGGCGGCTTCCAGACGCTCGGCCGAGAAATCGCCATCGTCACCCGAGCGTATATGCCGGAGCAGGTAATATCGCAGTGCGTCCGGTGTTTCGTAGGATTGGATGATGCCTTCCGGATCGATGCCGTTGCCGGCCGACTTGCCGATCTTCTTGCCATCCACCGTGACGTAGCCGTGCACCAGGATCGACGATGGCGGCGGCAGGCCTGCGGACGAAAGGATGGCCGGCCAGTAGATGGCGTGGAATTTGGAAATACCCTTGCCGACGACATGGATGCGTTGGCCGCCGTTCCAATAGCGCGGCAAGAGGGTTTCATCGGACCCGTGGCTGAGACCTGTGAGGTAGTTCGCCAAGGCATCGAACCAGACATAGACGACCTCATCCCCATCGGGGACAGGCACACCCCAGCCTCGCGCCCGCTCGGCACTGCGCGACACGCTGATGTCGCTCAGGCCACGCCGCAGCAGGGCAAGGACCTCGTTGCGCCGATGGGCTGGGACGATCCGAATCTCGCCGGTCTCAATGAACTCAAGCAGCCGGTCGCCGTATCGGGAGAGACGGAAGAACCAGTTCTCCTCACGGATGGTCTCAAGGGCAATGCCGTGTTCCGGGCAGCGCCCGTCATCGAGTTCCGACGGCTCGTAGAATTGCTCGCAACCGACGCAATAAAGGCCCTCATAGGCCTTGCGATAGAGGTCGCCATTTCCGGCGCATGCCCTCCACAAGGCATGGACGCAGGCGATATGCCTTGGATCGCGGGAGGTGCGGACGAATTCCTCATTGGAGATGTCGAGCAGGCCGCCAAGGCGCTCGAACCGGTCGGCGTTGGCATTGACGAAGTCCCTCACCTGTTGTCCCGCGGCTTCCGCCGACCGGACATTCTTCAGGCTATTGTCGTCGGTTCCGCACTGGAACCTGACGTCGTCGCCGAGAAGCCGGGAATGGCGGGCATAGGCGTCGGCCTGGACCAGTTCGAGGGCAAAGCCCACATGCGGCGCGGCATTCACATAGGGGATCGAGGTGGTGATGTAGATCTTGTTCATCGGCGTTTCCTTTCGAAGGCTGTTATTGCCCGCGAGACGGATCGACCCATGAAAAGACCGCCTCGAGGGCGGTCGCTGGTGCATTCTGGACGCACGAAACCCGCCACGCTATGAGCGCGGCATCATCATCACGAAAGTGCTGATCACGGTGTTGTCCATGCGATTTTCCTAGCATCAACGGCCGTTTCGAACAAGCACGCTCGTTGACCGGGCATGGTGCTTCCGCTTTGTCACGGAGCCGTTGCGGACCAAACAGCATGCCGCTATGGTGCCGACGTCGGAAAAGGCAGACTTGGTTTGGTAAGCCCAAGTCCTTCTGGAAACGGAAGCTCTGTCCCCTGCCCCAGGCATGAGACCCCGCGACGAACGTCGGACGCTGAAAGCGCCCACCGTTCGTCCGTGTGGTTGTCAGAACGACGAACTGCTCCGGTCGAACGACCATAAGGAGCCGTTCATGAATAATCGCCACCCGTCTTCTTTTCTCTTCGATGTCGTGATTGCAGGCGCCGGGCCGGTCGGCTTGTTGCTGGCCTGCGAGCTCCGCCTTGCCGGGGTTTCCGTGCGGGTGCTGGAGCAAGCGGAAAACCCGCACTTGGCCTTGAAAAAACTGCCCTTCGGCATGCGCGGCCTGACGCTGCCGACCATTGAAGCATTCTACCGGCGCGGCCTGCTCGATGCGCTTACAGCGGCCAGGCGGGAGGCGAAGCCGGCGGGACAAGTGCGCAGGCAGGCCGGACACTTCGCCGGCATCCCCTTCGATTATGACCGGATCGATAGCTCAAAATGGGCCTATCGACTACCGAGCCCGGCCGACAGCAATATGGCGGCCGAAATGGAGCGGATCGAGACCGCCCTTGCCGACCGCGCGCAGGCGATCGGCGTCGAGGTCAGACGGGGTGTGCGCCTCGAAGCTTTCGCACAATCAGCCGATTGGGTCACGATCCAAGCTGGAGATCAGAGCTTTGAGGGCCGCTGGCTGGTCGGCTGTGACGGTGGCCGCAGCATGGTGCGCAAAGCTGGCGGCTTTTCCTTCGTCGGAACCGATCCCGAATTTACCGGCTATTCCGTGCAGGTTGATCTGGCCGACCCGGAAAAATTGAAGCTCGGCCGACAGCTGACGCCGACCGGCATGTATTTCCAGACGCAGCCCGGCCATTTCGGCATGGTGGAGTTTGATGGCGGCGCATCTCACCGCGCCGGCCCGATCACGCTTGCGCATGTGCAAGCCGTGCTGCGGCGGATATCGCAGACCGATGTCACGCTGACCGCGCTGCACGTCGCCACGAGCTGGACCGATCGCGCCCAGCAGGCGACGGAATATCGGAGGGGCCGGGTGCTGCTTGCCGGTGATGCGGCCCATATTCATTCGCCGCTCGGCGGGCAAGGGCTCAATCTCGGGCTTGGCGACGCCATGAATCTCGGCTGGAAGCTCGCCGCGACCATCCGGGGCGATGCGCCGGACGGATTGCTCGACAGCTATTTCACCGAACGGCATCCGATCGGTGAACGGGTTCTCGCCTGGTCGCGGGCGCAGGTCTCGATCATGCGGCCTGGCCCCCACGCCCGGGCGATGGAAGCCATCATCCGCGATCTCATCGCCACCCGCGACGGCGCCACCTATTTCGCCGATCGGGTCTGGAATGCGTCGATGCGCTATGATCTCGGCGGCGGCCACACACTGGCCGGCGGCAGCGCCCCCGACTTCGAATGGACTGATGGCACCAGGCTCGCCGCCCTGCTCGCCGACGGCAGGGGTTTGCTGATCGACTTCGACCATCGCGCAGCACTCCGGTCGATCGCACGCCGTTGGGGCGACCGGGTCAAATATGTCGAGGGTGACGTGAAGGACCGGCTGGGACTGACCGCCCTGCTCGTCCGCCCCGATGGAATTGTCGCCTGGGCCTGTGAGGGTGAGGCGAATCTTGAAGACGCGATCGAAGCCGGATCGCGTTGGTTTGCTGTTCGGGACAGCAGATAGCGTCGCCGGACTCTGGTTGATTCAAGCCCGGAAGCAAGCATCAGCGATACGCGCGGGTCTCCATCAGGAAAAACTCTCCAGCACGGCCAGGAATGTGTGCCGGTCGCCCTGCCCTTCGGTCAGGCGCACACGACCCTCGATGTCGGCGAGGTGGTGGTCCATCAGCTGTTGCGCCTTGGCGAGGTCTTTCGCCTTCAAGGCGGCTACGATCATGCGATGATGGTCCGCACCGCAGTCGTCCTTGCGGTCTTCCTCATAGAGCGACATGACGAGGGAAAGCCGGGCGACGATCTTGGCGAGCACTTCCGTCAGCACCGGGTTGCCGGCCATTTCGGCGAGCACAATGTGGAACTTGCCGGACAGAACCGTCTTCGACTTTTCGTCGCCGTGGTGGTGGATGTGCTCTTCTTCGTCCGTCAGCTTTTGCAACGCATCCAGCTGCTCCGGCGTGACCCGGGCGATGACGAGTTCCAAAAGCAGCCTCTCTATCTTCCGACGCGCCTCGAAAAGGCTCTTTGCTTGCTCGACGCTCGGCTCGGCGACGAAGGTGCCGCGATTTCTCTTGCGTTCCAGCAGGTGGTCGCTCTCAAGCACACCGAGTGCCCCGCGCACGACGGTTCGGCTGACACCGAAATGCTCGGCGATCGCCTCCTCCAGGATTTTGGTACCGGGCTTGAGCGCACCCTCGCCGATGGCGGCGGCAAGCGTGGCGCGGATACGTTCCGAAACATCGTCATGGGTATCGGCGCTCTCCACCGACCCATTAGTCGCTGTCATCGCTTTGGGACTCTGACGGCGCATCTTTCTCATTGCAGTCTCCAAATTGCCTCTGGCGGCCCGGCGTGGATTCGATCGCTCACCAAATATCCGTGCCCGATAATTATTTCCATAAGAATATTCTTGCGTAGATCATCTCGGCACATGTATTTCGATCGACGGTACCGGCGAAAACACCGACACCGCCTTGGGACTCAGGCCGCTTTCTGCTTCTTCACCGGTGCGGACAGGGCAATACCCTTTTCGGTGCAAACCGCCTCGATGTGACGGGCCGATTGCCTGATGAAGCCGATCGCCTCGTTAAAGCCGTAAGACTGATTTTCGTAGGTCGGGTAGCCGTATTGGCTGCTTTCATAGGCTACCCAGTCCGGAAATTCACCTGAGGCGACCCGTTTCTCATAGGCATCCACCATCGCCATATAGGCCGCAAGCTCATCCGCCGTCAGGTCCGGGTGGCCGGCGCGCCAGATAGGATCGTCGATCTCGATGCATTGGCGCGGATTGGCTTTGCGAGGCTTGTCGGCGACAGACTGGGCGACTTCCAGCGACAGGTTCAGCGTCGGGTTGGCGTCCGCAAGAATGGGGAGGATCGCAGCAAAATCGACGATGCCGCCGCCAACGGGTCTGGTCTGGAAATCGAGACCACCCGGAGCGCGCCCGACATAGGCATCCTTGATATGGGTCTGGCGGATATGGGGAGCCAGGCGCTTGGCGGCGAAGACCGGATGCTCGCCCCGCTGCAGTCCGTTGGCCGTGTCGAAGACGACGCCGACGCAATCGGCGCCGACCTTCTCGATCAATCGCAGGATCTCGAAGGAGGTGATCTCGTCATGGGTTTCGATGTTCATGTGCGCGCCATTGGCACGGGCGACGGGAGCGAGCTTGCGGAGGACCTTTTCGATCCCGAGCAACTGCTCTTCCCAGGTCACATCGGTGCGGAAGCGGTCATTGGCCAGCCGGCCACGATATTCGCTCTTGAAATTGCCCGGAGCAACCCAGAGCTCATGGCAGCCGATTGCGGCACTTGCCTCGATCATGCGCGTGAAACCGGCAATGATATCGCCGCCGCCGGCTGCCCGCAGCGCCGGTTCCTCGGCGCTGCAATAGGGATTGATCTTGCCGATGCCGCTTTCGAGATAGAGGCCAAGATCGTCAGCCTTCGCCCTGATCTCGTGCAGCAGGCCGCTGTCGAGATCGGGGCTCATGTCCAGCGCCGTACTGAAGAAAATGCCTGCGAGCCCAAGTTCCTTGACGTGATCAAGGCTTGCCAGCGGACCACGCTTCTTCGCCTCAGGCAGCTTTATGCTGTCGATTCCCAATTTCATGTCATGCTCCTCTGCTGTTTCCTGATGGGGCGCGCTGCACTGGCGACCCCTTCGTTGTTGATCTCAATTCACGTCGATGGATCCGCGATCACGCCCGTCCGGGAGCGCGAGGCTTCTCTGCTGTCCGGCCTTTCGGAACGAGACTCTTTTCGAGATAGTGCTGGCCTATGGATGCGACACTCGTGATGGCGAGGTACCAGATCGAGGCGACGAACAGCAGTTCGATGACGAGGAAGTTCCGGGCGTAGATTGCCTGCGCCTGCGTCAGCAGATCCTGCATGCCGATGACCGAGACGATGGAACTGGCCTTCAGCATGCCGATGGCCTGGTTCCCCGTCGGCGGCACGATGATACGCGTGGCCTGGGGCATGATGACGGTGAAAAAAGTCTGGGTCTTTTTCAGCCCGAGCGCCGTGGCCGCCTCGCGCTGGCCGCGGTCGACCGCGACCAGGCCGCCGCGGATGATCTCCGACATGTTCGCGGCTTCGTGCAGTCCGAGTGCGAGAAAGCCGGCCAGGGCCGGCGTCACCAGATCGTTGATCGAAATGGTGAAGGTTCCCATCCCGACCTGCGGGATGAAGAGGGCGATGTTGAACCAGAAGAAGATCTGGACGATGAGCGGCACGCCGCGAAACCACCAGACGAAACCAGCCGCGATGGCTTTGAGAACCAGGTTATGGCTCGTCGCCATCAACGCCAGCAGGCATCCGAGCACAATGCCGAACACCATGGCGCCTGCCGTCAATTCAAGCGTCAGCAGGACGCCGCGCAGGATTGAAGGATCTACCAGATAGTGGGGGATCTCCGACCACTGGATGCTCTGGCTCTGCCCGACGACGAGCGCAAAGAAGGCCAGCGCTGAAATCGCGATGGCACCGGTTGCGATCTGCCCCCAACGCATCGGTCTTCCGACCGATGGCGCAAGGGAGAGCGATATGGGTGACGCTTGAAACAGGGCCATCGGCGTCAATCCGCAGGCATGCTGGCGGCATCGTTGACCTTGACGGTCTTCACGGCCAGCGGTCCGAGGCTCCACTTCTTCATGATGGTCTCGTAGGCGCCGGAGTCCACCATCTGCTGCAAGGCGGCGACGACGCTGTCGCGCAGCTGCGGATTGTCCTTGGCCGTCAGCATGCCGAGATAACCGACGGCAAGGCGGATATCCGGCAGCGCCTGCAGGCCCTTGCCGTTTCCGGTCTGGTGTTCGGTCGTGTAGACGCTGGTGGCGTAACCATTGACCGTGGCGTCAGCCCGCCCCGTGCGGACGGCCTGAAGCACATCCGGCATTTTCGGGATCGACATGATATTGACCGGGGTCGCACATTTCGCCGATGCCGCCTCGACCATCTTCGCCTGGAAGGTGCCGACGGGAACGGCGACCTTCTTGCCGCACAGATCCTCCATGCCCTTGATGGCGAGAGGATTGTCCTTGATCGTCATGATCGTCGTTGCGTCATACATGTAGTCGATGACGTCGACCTGCTTTTCCAGCTCCGGATCGTCGTTGATTCCCGAGATCGAGATGTCGAAGCGCTTTGCCAATATGGAGGGCACGATCGCCGCACCCGCCCCGACATCGGTCATCTCAACATCGACACCCAGGATGACGCCGAGTGCGGCAGCGATATCGGCATCGATGCCGATCAGCTTGCCATCCTCGCCGTGAAAGCTGATCGGTGGCGTCAGGTCGGTCGCGACCTTCAATACGCCCGATGACTTGATGGAGGGCGGCAGCCCGTCGGCCAGTTTCTGCGTGAGGACGACGCCGGGGAGCTTGGCGACATCGGCATCAGGCGTCATCTTCTCAGCGGCACCTCCGGCGGCATAAGCAGAGGCCGCGATCAAAGAGACCATCGCTCCGGCAACCCCGGCCTTCAAGATTTTCTGAATGCGCATCATGTGATCCCCTTTCATTTTTGTGTCGGTGAATTCTCGGGATCATCCATGCAATCGCCGTGCCACCTGCAGTGGCGCGTCAATAATCACCTGATATTAATAGGTTTTTTGTTAATGACGACATTTCGGACAGAGTTTCGCAATATAATTCGCATGAAGTTTCGAACATATGGTGCACAATTTTTACTCTCCCCTGCCCTGCCGCATCACTTTTGACCGCCTCATTCGCTCACAAGACCCAAAAACACCTCTTCAGATGCCAAATCCCGCGCTTTTCGGCGCTTGATCGCCCGCTCAGGGGCCGTGGCTGTTTCTATCTGATGCCCATTTAATATACGACGCTGGCGAAAATTTATACAAAAACTAAATGCGAATTTCAAATCGAATATGTATTATTATAAACTTTCGAAACTTTATAAGTCGAAAATATTGCTTAATTTTCATTGGCTTGGCATTAACGACAAAGACAATCGGCAAAACTGGCATGCCGCTTGCAATTCGTTTCTCATGAACAAGCTCGACGCAAAATTTCTCGCCGGACCGCATCTCCGTCTTGTGCCGGAGACAGCGCAGCAATCCGTGACCTCGACCCAGAACCAGGGAGGCCCTATGCAAGGCATACCGAATATGGCTGAACGCAAGCGGCTCAGCGTTCAGGGCCTCACCCACAGTTACGGTGGCCAGAACGCCATCAGCGACGTGGCTTTCGATATCGAGGCCGGCGAGATCGTTGCCCTGCTCGGGCCGAGCGGCTGCGGCAAGTCGACCGTACTGCGCGCCATCGCCGGGCTGATCCAGCCGAAGGCGGGCAAGATTGTGCTCGGAGAGAGAGATTTGGCCGATGTCTCGGCCCGCTCGCGCGGCGTCGGCATGGTCTTTCAAAACTATGCTTTGTTTCCGCATCTGACGGTCGCAGAAAACATCGCCTATCCGCTGGCCTGCCAGAAGCTTCCTCGCGCTCAGCGCAAGGCGCGCGTCGAGGAGATGCTGTCTCTCGTCAGGCTCAAGGATTATGGCAATCGCCTGCCGCGCGAACTCTCCGGCGGGCAACAGCAGCGCGTCGCCGTTGCGCGTGCCATTGCCGGGCGCCCGTCCCTTCTTCTGCTCGACGAACCCTTCGGCGCGCTCGACCGCGCCTTGCGTTTCGATCTGCAGGTGGAGCTGCTGCACCTGCAGAAGACGCTCGGCATCACGACGCTGATCGTCACGCACGACCAGGAGGAAGCCCAGAGCCTCGCAAACCGCCTGGTGCTGATGAACAAGGGCAATGTCGAGCAGATCGACACGCCGATGACCGTCTATGACCGCCCGAAGACGCTCTTCGTCAACACCTTCATCGGCCAGGCAAACCTGCTCAATGGAACGGTGCTGCGGCTCGATGCCGAGAGCACGCTGATCGGCCTTGCGAATGACCGGACCCTGCTCCTGCCGCGCCGGCTGAACTTCACCCTCGGCTCGAAGGTCACGATCACCTTCCGGCCGGAGGAAGTTCGCCTGTCGACACAGCCGAGCGAGAGCGCCCTGCCCGTTCGCATGACGGTTTCCGTGCCGCTCGGCCCATCCCTCGTCCATGACCTTGCCCTCGAAGACGGCACGGGCCTGCGCGCTTCCGAGGTCAGAGGCCCCACCACATTCATTCCCGAACCGGGAACGCCGCTATTTGCCGAGATCGACACCGCAAGGTGTCACACCTTTCCGGCCGAACCGGAAATCATGAGTGAAGAAACAGATCAACAGAGGTGAACGTGATGAAGGACTTTCAGATTACCCGTCGTGGGTTCGGTTTCCTGGCGGCCGGTGTCGCCGCATCGGCCATGCTTCCGCTTTCCGCCCGCGCTGCCGGCGGCGGAGCCGTTGCCGCCACTTTCCCAGGCAGTTGGGAGGATGCCTACCGCACAGTGCTGACGCCGATGGTCAAGGATGCAGGCTATGACCTGACCATTGCCCCGGCGATGGCGCAGGACCAGCTTGCCAAGATCATGGCAAGCCCCGGCAACCCGCCCTATGACACGCTGCTGATGTCGCCCGGCCAGATGGCCGTCGCCATCGAGAAGGATCTCATCCAGAAGATCGATCCGAGCAAGCTCAAGAACTGGGGCATGCTCGATCCGTCCTTCCAGGGCGAATACGGCCCGACCGTGACCATCGAAGTCAACGGCATTGCCTACAATCCCGATCTCGTTCCGAAGCCGAAGGGTTATCGCGATCTCTTTGAAAACCCGGCCTATAGCGGCAAGGTTTCCTGGACCGGCTTTGCCTCGAACACCGCCGTCATGGCCTATACCGAGATCGCCAAGATCTTCGGCTCCGGCCCGAACGACATGGACGCCGTCTTCAAGCTGTTCAAGGATCATCCGGAGCATCTGAAGGGCGTGGTCGACAGCACCAACCATCAGATGACGCTGTTCCAGCAGGGCGAAATCGCCGTCTTCATGTGCTCGACCGGCAATGTCGCCCACCTGAAGAGCCTCGGCCTCAACGCCGAGTTCGTCCATCCGGAGACCGGCTCGCCGGCAGCCCCCGTCAACATCCACCTGACCAAGGGCTCGGCCAATCTCGACGCGGCCTATGCCTATATGGATGCCGCGATCTCCAAGGCCGCCCAGGACCAGCTCAAGGAGCCGCCGACCGAGATGTTCCCGACCAACAAGGACGTGGCGCTGACACCCGGCATCGAAGCCTATGTCACCCGCGACCAGATCAAGACCATGGTCTATCCGGACTGGGTCGCGATCAACAAGAACCGCGACGACTGGATTCGCCAGTTCGACGCGCTGGTTGCCGGTTGAGGTGATGTGATGAAGGCGAGCGGCTTCCCATACGTCCTACCGATGCTGTTGCTTTCCGTGGCGTTCTTCGCGACGCCGCTCGCCGTCCTCGTCGGTTTCAGCTTCGCCGGTCCCGGCGGAGCGACCCTCGACCATTATGCCCGCTTCTTCGGCGACGCGTTCAATTTCCGCGTCCTCGTCAATACCGCAAGGCTCGGGCTCGAAACCGTCATCGGCACGACCTTGCTTGGCGTGCCGATCGCACTCCTCTACTGGCACGGCGGCCGAAACCTGCGGCAGGTTCTGATCTTCCTGACGCTTATTCCGATGCTGACCAGCAATGTCGTGCGCACCTTCGCCTGGATCGTCATCCTCGGGCGCCAGGGGCCGATCAGCGAAGCGCTGGTCGGGCTCGGCCTGACGGGAATGCCGACCAGCCTGCTGTTTACCGAACTCGGCCTGGTCATGGCCATGTGCCAGATCGATCTGCCGCTGATCATCCTGCCGCTGATCGCGATCCTGTCGCGCACGCCGGTGCAACTGACGGAAGCGGCCCAGGTTTCCGGCGCCGGTCCCTGGCGCATCTTTGTCACCGTGCTTTTGCCGCTGATGCTGCCGGGCCTGCTGGCGGGCTGGATCCTGGTCTTTGCCAGCACCAGCAGTTCCTTCGTTACCCAGGCCGTCATCGGCGGCGCGCGCAACGTCTATGTTCCGCAGCTGATCTACCGCGAGGTCGGTACTCTGTTCGACTGGCCGCTGGCCTCGGCCATCGCCGTCGTCCTGCTGCTGTCCACCGGCTGCCTGCTGGTCGCCCTTACCATGATGTCCCGTCACAGGAGGTTGGTCGGTCATGCGTGATCGTCGCGAGAATCCCATTCCCGTCATGCTCTACAAGGCATTCGTCTACGGTTTCGGCGGGCTCTGCGTCATCTATCTCGTCGCACCCATCGTGATAGCGCTGACGATGTCGTTCACCTCGGGGCAGACATTGAAATATCCGCCGCAGGGCTTTTCGCTCAGGTGGTACGCGGCGCTGCTCGATCCCGTTCGCTCGGCAACCGAACATATCGCCGCCTGGAACTCGCTGAAGATTGCCGGCCTTGCCGTCCTCGGATCGCTGATCTTTGCGGTTCCGGCAACCATCGGCATGACGCGCATGAATCGCAGCACCGCCGGCACCATCGAGCCGCTGCTTCTCGCCCCGCTCGTCCTGCCGAGCCTCGTCTACGGCCTTGCCGCCTTGATCGTCGCCAACTTCATCGGCTTCAAGCCGTCGCTCTGGCTGACCGTATCAGGCCATGTCGTGGTCTTCGGGCCGCTGATGTACCGCGCCGCCTCCGTCGTCGCCCAGGGCCTCAATCCCTCGCTTGCCGAGGCATCGACGACGATGGGCGCGAGCTGGTTCATGACCCTGCGGCGCGTCACCTTGCCGCTATTGATGCCCGGCATTCTGGCCGGCGCATTCCTCGTCTTCATCCAGTCGCTCGACAATGTGTCGGTATCGCTTTTCCTCGCCGACGCCCGAACGACGGTCCTGCCGCTGCGCATGTTCGCGCTGATCGAGGAATCGCTCGATGTGCGCGTCGCGGCAATCTCCGGAATTCTGATCGCCGTGACGCTGGTCGGACTGCTGGTTGCCCGGCGCGTGCTCGCGCCGCCCCGGCAGGCCTGAACAATCCGTCATTGACCTATGCCTGAACTTGGAAGGAACACATTCATGAACATGCGCGCGACAAACGCAGGCGGCGGGATGGGATCGCTGCTGGCCGATTTCCAACCGGATTTCGACTTCTCCGCGCCCTTGCCGCTTCCTGTCGAAGAGTTCGAGGATCGCCTTCGCAGAATTCGCCGTCAGGCGGTCGAGGCCGGTCATGACGCGCTGATCGTTCACGCCGGCAGCGTCGGCTGGTTCCACGCTTCGAACGCCTATCTTCGCTATATCTGCGACTGGATGCGCGAAGGCGTGCTGATCATTCCGACCGATGCCGACAAAGCGATGGTGCTTCTGTCCTTCTTCACCCAATCCGTCCTGCTCCCGCCGGGCGGCGAGCCCGTACTCGTCGACGAAATCTGGCAGATCGGCCCGATCGGCCGCGAATATGCCGACCGTCCCGGCGATTCCGTCCTCAAGACCGCTGAGAAATGCGCCGAGGTTCTCGCCAGTCTCGGTCTTGCCAAGGCCCAGATCGGCAGGATCGGCGATCGTACGTCGCTGACCTTCTGGTCTGCGCTCGACGAGTTGATGCCAAAGAGCAAGTTCGTCGCTGACAACGCCATTCTCGATCGCATGCAGAAGGTCCGCTCACTGCCCGAGATCGAGATGTTCCGCGCCGCCGCCCAGCTGATCAGCATCGGCACGCAGGCCGCCTATCATGTGGCGAAGTCAGGCGTCACCGACCATGAAATCCTGGCCGCCTTCACCTATGCGCAGATGGCGCTCGGCGGCGAAACCGGCGACGGCTACCAGATCGGCATCAACGAATTCGGCACGCATTGCGGCAAGCCCTATGGCCACATCGTCCGGCCCGGCGACCTCATCAACCTCTATATCTCCAACGTCACCTATCGCGGCTATACCGCCCAGACCGCCCGGATGATCGCGATCGGCGACATCACCAGCCGCCAGGAGGATGTGCTTGCCGCCTGCACCGAAGGCGTCAAGCGGGCCGAAAAGCTCATCAGGCCCGGCGCATTGATGCGCGACGTCAATAACGCCGCCTTCGAACCGATGATCGAGCGTGGCATGCTTTCGTCACCGGAAGCGCGCACCATGCCCTATAACTGGTCGCCGATGCCGGATGGCGGCGCACGCCTGATCCCCCATCAGTATGTGAAGGACATCGACTGGGAGGCGCAGGGCCGCAAGCTCATGCACGTCTATCCGGCAACGCACGGACCGCACAATCCGAACCTCGGCCATTCGGTCGGCATGGCCGGCGGCCAGAACAGCTTCAACATCTCCTCGCATAACTACGACAGGATGGAGGAGGGCATGGTCTTCGTGCTGCATACGCAGTGGCTGGAACCGCTGTCGGCCGGCTGCAATATCGGCGACATGTATGTCGTGACCAAGGACGGTTTCGAGAACCTCAGCCGCCATACCCCGCTTGAAACCCACCGCGTTGCTGCCGAGTCCTGACATGAGCAATCATAAACAACACACGCATTTCGATTTCGCCAAGCTGACCGAGCGCGAGCGTTACAAAATCCTCATCGGCACGGTCATCCCGCGCCCCATCGCGCTGGTGACGACGGTGAGCAAGGAAGGCCTGCCGAATGCCGGCCCGTTCAGCTTCTTCAACGTCCTGACCCACGACCCGGCGATCGTCGCCATCGGCGTCGAGAATTATGCCGACATGCGTTTCAAGGATACCGCCCGCAACATCCGCGAAACCGGCGAGTTTACGGTCCATATCTGCGATGACGCCCTTGTCGACCAGATGGAGGTCTGCGCCATCAAGTTCGGGCCCGAGGTCGACGAACTCTCCGAAGCCGGCCTGGCAACGGCGCCGGGACAGATGGTCAGAAGCCCACGCATCCTCGCAGCCCCCGCAGCACTCGAATGCCGCCGCCACACGACCCTGCAGGTCGGCCCCGCCCGCGAAATCATCCTCGGCGAAGTCCTCGGCGTCTATGTCAGAAGCGATGCGGTCAATCCGACGAACCTGCATATCGACCAGCAACTGATGGACGCCGTCGGACGAATGGGCGGCCATACCTACACAAGGACGCGCGACCAGTTCGACATCAAGACGCAGACCAAAGAGGAGTGGAGTTCAAGAAAGAGCGTTTCGGAGCCGGTCATCGCGTAGCCAGGTTTGGGCTCCGGGCCATCGCGCGCCGTTGGGTGATCCGGTCCAGGGCGACGTGAAGGGCCTACTGGGATTGACTGCACTGCTCGTCCGTCCCGACGGAATAGTCGCCTGGGCCTGTGAGGGCGAGGCGAATGCGGAAGAAGCTGTCGAAGCCGGGTCGCTTTGGTTTGCCGTCCGTGACGGCGGATAGAGTCGCTGTACGATTCTTGACTTCTGACCTGCCCGGACCTTCTCGGCTCGTCGCCGGCAGAAACAGGTTCTCAGTTTGGAGGTTCATCTCCACGATGCGGAGATATGGGAGGTTTTTATTTGTCGGGCCAAGCTGAACGAAGTGCCTTCCAGAAATCCCGCAGCGCCAGAAGGAGTGCGCCGTTGTATTTTCCGTACATGAACGTCACCACGTCATCCGTGTCCCACTGCCCCTTGCGCTCGCCTTTCGTCGAAAACTCCACAATTTGATCGAAGGCAATCAGGATGTCATGACGTGCATCATTTTACATTGATGCAAGCAGCATCACGCCCCCTGAATTTAGACTTGCCTGATTGCACAAAACCCGACCCGAAGCAGGTTAGGCTTCTTGTGCAATGGCTCGGGGGACTATCTCAAATTCGGGCGTGGCTGGTGTCACGACATCCATGCACGTCCAGCCAGTTACGAAGCGGAAGTGAGACGTCGGGCCGTATACACCAACTGCCATTTTCCAGATTTCAGACTGCGACTTATTGAAGGCAGCTTCCTCCACTTGATATGCGAAGTGATCGCGAACCAAGCCTTCGTCGGCACTGTGCTCGTGTTCAGTGCTCAGTGGCATTTCATCAATCAATCGGACGATACACGGACCATCAAATGAGACCCTCAGCAAATGTCTGGGGTCATCGATAAAAAAGTCTGCTTCAACGCGTTTGCCGGTCTTCCAACGGAAGGAATGGAGGTCGCTGGCGCTAGCCCGAATGGCGATCCCGATGTTTAGTGGAATATATTTGCTCACCGGGCCAATCTTTGCCATTTAAACTTGCATCGCGGAAGACTTACCTCAGGAAAATGCCGCAAACTTCATAGGAAAAGCACAGGGCTATCGGAGCTAATATGCGGACATGTCGGCACGAACCAATCAACACAATGGCCACCTTCGCCCTACATGGACCGAACACCTAGCCTTTTGTTCTCACGCAATTCCCCAGGAAGCTGCTTTGCACTTTTCCTGGCAATCCCCTAATCCAAAAACCGATAAAGCCAGTCGCGCGTTTCCTCCGGCAGCGAGGCCGGCGACTGGTCCTCGCGGGTGCGGGCCTGCCAGATGATCTCGACCTCGGCGGCACGCTCCTCCCCGGTGTCGATCGAAACGAGGAAGCCGATGGAATGCATGCCGATCTTGTCGACGGTGGCGGTGAAGGTTGCCGGCTCGTCATAGTGCAGCGGGCGGTGGAGCATGCAGGAAACTTTGCTGGGGCTATAGACGGGTTCGTCATCGATATCGGGCCGTGAGGACCAGAAGCTCGCTAGGACGGACTCGGCATAGGAAATATAGGAGGCCAGAAACATCTGGCCGGTCATATCGACATCGCGAAACGGCACACGTATTTCCGCCACATCAGGACGTTTCGACTGACTCATCAACAGATCTGCCTTACAGAGTTCCCATAGCAACACTACTTCATAATAGCTTATATCGGAACCGGCTTAAGGATAAAATTACGCAATAGTTCAAAGTGTTACAGTGTCCTCCACGCACATGAAAGGATGCGGCGCCGTTGCAATGGAGCTGCTCGACGGAAACGGCGCAAATGAGACAGTAGTGATAGGCGAGCCGTCGCAAGGCGCGGCAAGAGCGCTTGTTGAAATCGTCAGGCGATGCCCCATCTGCTGTGGCACATGACATAAGCGACCGATAGAGTGTCTTCATGAGCACCCGTCTTTATGAACACCCGATCTTCCTGGAACATGTGACGCCCGCCGGCCATCCGGAGCGATCGGACAGGATCCGCGCCATCAATGTCGCGCTGGAACATCCGAATTTCGAGCGGCTGGAGCGCCGGCAGGCGCCGCAGGCGAACGAGGATGCGGTGCTGCTTGCCCATCCCGAAGAACATCTCATCGCCGTCATGCGGGAGATCCCTGAGGAAGAGGGGGAGATCAACCAGATCGAAGCCGATACCTATGCAAGCAGCAAAAGCCTGCAGGCGGCGCTGACCGGCATTGGCGGGGCGATGGCGGCGGTGGACGACGTCTTTACCGGCCGGGCCGACAATGTCTTCGTCGCTGCCCGCCCGCCAGGGCACCATGCCGAGAAGATGACGGCGATGGGTTTCTGCTTCTTCAACAATGCGGCGATCGCCGCCCGGCATGCGCAGAAAACGCATGGCGCCGAGCGCATCGCCATCGTCGACTGGGACGTGCACCACGGCAACGGCACCCAGGATATCTTCTGGGACGATGCCTCGGTGCTGTTCTGCTCGACGCACCAGATGCCGCTTTATCCCGGCACCGGCGCCAAGGACGAGAAGGGCACGCACAACACCATCGTCAATGCGCCGCTTTCGCCGAATGTCGGCAGCGACCACTTCCGCGAGGCGTTCAAATCGCGTGTGCTGCCCGCGCTGGACGATTTCCGGCCGGACCTCATCATCATCTCCGCCGGCTTCGACGCACATCACCGCGATCCGCTGGCGCAGATCAATCTGACCGGCGAGGATTTCGACTGGGCGACCGGGCGCGTGCTCGAACTCGCGGACCGGCACGCGAAGAACCGGGTCGTCAGCCTGCTCGAAGGCGGTTATGATCTCGAGGGACTCGCCGAATCGGCGGGCATGCACATTCTGAGAATGATGAAGGGTTGAGAATGACTGACAGCGCCAAGCCGGAGGTGTCCGGCCTTTCCTTCGAAAAGGCGGTTGCCGAACTCGAAAGCATCGTCGCCCGGCTGGAACGCGGCGATGTGGCGCTGGATGAATCGATCGAGATCTATGAGCGCGGCGAAGCGCTGAAGAAACATTGCGAAACCCTGCTTTCGGCCGCCGAGAACCGCATCGAGAAGATCAGGCTCGACCGCGCCGGCAAGCCGCAGGGCGTCGAGCCGCTGGACGGCGCCTGAGGCGCAGCAAACTCCCTTTTGAAGGCGCTTGGCTATCGGCTTCAGACCGATCTATGATCCCCATCCAAAACGATGAGGGGACAAGGAAATGTCGGATAGATTGAAGGGCAAGGTCGCCATTATCTCGGGCGGCGCCACCGGCATGGGCGGCGCCGCTTCGAAGCTTTTTGCGGCGGAAGGTGCGCGTGTTGCGATCATCGACCGCAATGGCGATGCAGCCGCCGAGACCGTGAAGCACATCCGTGATGCCGGCGGCGAGGCCGATTGCTGGACGGCCGATGTCTCGGACGAAACCGCGGTCAATGCCGCCGTCGCCGGTGTCGAGGAACGCTACGGCGCAGTCACCGTGCTCTTCAATCACGCCGGCACGATCGTCATCAAACCTTTCCTGGAAACGACCGTTGAGGAATGGGACTGGCTGCATGCCGTCAACGTGCGCTCGATGTTCCTGATGACCAAGGCGGTGCTGCCGAAGATGATTGCGAGCGGCGGCGGATCGATCGTCTGCACCTCGTCGATCTCGGCGGTCGCCGCCACGCCGATGGAAGTGCTTTACGACACGACCAAGGGTGCCGTGCATATGTTTGCCCGCGCCATCGCGGTCGAATTCCGCGATCGCAACATCCGCTGCAACGCCGTCTGCCCGGGCTTCATCCGCACGCCGCACGGTCTGCGCGAGGTGGCCGACCTGCAGGCGCTCGGCGTCGATGTTTCGGATGCCGCCATTGCCGCCCAGCAGGGGCGGATCGGCGAACCCGAAGATGTGGCGCGGGCCGCCCTTTATCTCGCCAGCGACGAATCGAGCTTCGTCAACGGCGCCCACCTCTTCGTCGACAACGGTTTTACCGCAATCTGAGTCATTCGGGCGGCGCGCTTCAAGTGCTGCAGCGTCCTTTGCGCATCCGATTGGACGCGCGGCGCTCTTTCAAGTGCTGGAGCGTCCTTTGCGCGTCCGATTGGACGCGCGGCGCTCTTTCAAGTGCTGGAGCGTCCTTTGCGCGTCCGATTGGACGCGCGGCGCTCCAGGCGCTATCTGTGGGCGATGACGCTCGGCACTGTAGCGATCGGAGATCCCAATGTCCTTCTTTCCCGGTAAAGACCCACTGCCCGGCGATGCCTTCGCCTGCGACGCCATCGAGAACCTGATCATCCCGCGCACCAGCGATATCGGCGGTTTCCAGGTGCGCCGCGCGCTGCCCAGCCGGCAGCGGCGGCTGGTCGGGCCGTTCATCTTCTTCGACCGCATGGGTCCGGCGATCCTGAAGCCGGACGAGGCGCTCGACGTCAAGCCGCATCCGCATATCGGACTGTCGACGGTCACCTATCTGTTCGACGGCGAGATCCGCCATCGCGACAGCCTCGGCACCGAAAAGGTCATCCGTCCCGGCGATATCAACCTGATGACGGCTGGCCGCGGCATCGTGCATTCCGAGCGCACGCCCGACAATCTGCGCGGCCATCCGCTGCTGATGTCGGGGCTGCAGACCTGGCTGGCGCTGCCCGACGACAAGGAGGAGATCGATCCCTCCTTCGCCCATACGGAAAAGTCCGCCATGCCGCTGATCGAGACGGCAGGTGTGCGCGGGCGCGTGGTCATCGGCTCGTTCGAAGGCATGACATCGCCGGTCGGTGTTTTCTCCGACACGCTCTATGTCGATCTCGACCTGCAGGCGGGCGCCAAATTTCCCTTCGGCGCGGGCCACGAAGAGCGCGCCGTTTATGTGCTCTCGGGCGAAGTCGTCATATCAGGCGACCGCTTCGCCGCCGACCAGCTGCTGGTCTTCCGCCCGGGCGATGCGATCACGCTGGAAGCCGGCCGCGATGGCTGTCACCTGATGCTCTTTGGAGGAGCGGCGCTCAATTCGAAACGTTATATCTGGTGGAATTTCGTCTCCTCCTCGAAGGAGCGGATCGAACAGGCCAAGGAGGAATGGCGCAGCGGCCGCTTCGATATCGTTCCCGGCGACGAAGAGGAATTCGTGCCTTTGCCGGAAGGCTAAACTGAAGAAATAGAGGGTGATATCCGCCGAAAACCGCTCACACTTTTCGGCACCATGCTTTAATAGTGGGAGCATGATGTTATCCGAAAACCGCTCACACTTTTCGGCATCATGCTCTAAGGTGAAAACCTTCGGTTCCTGAAATGCACTTGTTTTGCCGCAATCTAATCGAATAAAGCGGAACAAGGAAAAGCAAGAAAGAGCGCCCGCCCGTGACACAACTGCCGAAGACCCCCCTGCTCGACCAGGTCATCTATCCCGCCGACCTGCGCAAGCTCGAGGATCGCGACCTACCGCAGCTTGCCCGCGAAGTCCGGGACGAAATGATCGATGCAGTGTCGCGCACCGGCGGCCATCTCGGCGCCGGTCTCGGCGTCGTCGAATTGACGATCGCCATCCACAGCGTCTTCGACACACCGAGCGACCGGCTGATCTTCGATGTCGGCCATCAATGTTATCCGCACAAGATTCTCACCGGCCGGCGTGATCGCATCCGGACGCTGCGCCAGGAAGACGGGCTGTCCGGCTTCACCCGCCGGGCGGAGAGCGAATATGATCCCTTCGGTGCGGCGCATTCCTCGACCTCGATCTCAGCCGGCCTCGGCATGGCGATTGCCGCCGACCTCGACAAATCAGACCGCCGCGTCATCGCCGTCATCGGCGACGGAGCGATGTCGGCCGGCATGGCCTATGAAGCGCTGAACAATGCCGGCGCCCTCGATGCGCGCCTCATCGTCATCCTCAACGATAACGACATGTCGATCGCGCCGCCGACGGGCGCAATGAGCGCCTATCTCGCCCGCCTCGCCTCGGGACGCACCTATATGGGCTTCCGCGATCTCGGCAAGAAGCTGACGGCCTATCTCGGCAAGAACATCGACCGGGCGATCACCCGCGCCGTCGAGCATGCGCGCGGCTACGTCACCGGCGGCACGATGTTCGAGGAGATGGGCTTCTATCATATCGGCCCGATCGACGGGCATTCCTTCGACCACCTGCTGCCCGTGTTGCGCAACGTGCGCGACAATGGGCGCGGGCCGGTGCTGATCCATGTCGTCACCCAGAAGGGCAAGGGCTATCCGCCGGCGGAAGCCGCAGCCGACAAATATCACGGCGTCAACAAGTTCGACGTCATCACCGGCGCCCAGGCAAGGGTGAAGCCGAATGCGCCGAGCTATACGAGCGTCTTTGCCGAAGCGCTGGTGCAGGAAGCCGCCCTTGACGACAAGATCGTCGGCATCACCGCCGCCATGCCGAACGGCACCGGCCTCGACAAACTCGCCGAAGCCTTTCCGTCGCGCTGTTTCGACGTTGGTATTGCCGAACAGCATGCTGTCACCTTCGCCGCCGGCCTTGCGGCAGAAGGCTACAAGCCTTTCGCCGCCCTCTATTCCACCTTCCTGCAGCGCGCCTACGACCAGGTCGTGCATGACGTGGCGATCCAGGGACTGCCGGTGCGTTTCCCGATCGACCGTGCCGGCTTCGTCGGCGCCGACGGGCCGACGCATGCCGGCTCCTTCGACACCACCTTCCTCACCACCCTGCCCGGCTTCGTGGTGATGGCAGCGGCCGACGAGGCCGAACTCAAGCACATGGTGCGCACGGCTGTCGCCTATGATGGCGGGCCGATCTCGTTCCGCTATCCGCGCGGCGAAGGTGTCGGCGTCGACATGCCGGCGCGCGGCGAAATCCTGCAGATCGGCAAGGGCCGCATCGTCAAGGAAGGCACCAAGGTGGCGCTGCTCTCCTTCGGCACCCGGCTTGCCGATTGTCTGCTTGCAGCCGAGGATCTCGACGCCGCGGGGCTTTCGACGACGGTTGCCGATGCGCGCTTCGCCAAGCCGCTCGACCACGACCTGATCCGCCAGCTTGCCCGCCACCACGAGATGGTAATCACCGTCGAGGAAGGCGCAATCGGCGGCTTCGGCAGCCATGTGATGCATTTCCTCGCCACCGAAGGCCTGCTCGACAACGGTCTGAAGCTGCGCTCGCTCGTCATGCCCGACATCTGGATGGAACAGGCCAAGCCCGAAGCCATGAACGCCCACGCCGGCCTCGACCGCGCCGGCATCGTCTCGACGGTGTTCAAGGCGCTGGGGCGCGGGGTTGCGGTTGGGGTTGCGGGATAGGTGATTTGCGAGGGTGTGCCGTGTGATGGCCCCTCATCCGCCTGCAGGCACCAGCCGGGGTCGAGCCACGGGTCTCGGCCCGTCCTTCGGACCCCCGTAAGCGGGGCGAAGGGAATATGCCGCGACCACTCTGTTCCCCACCAACCTCTCGCAGGGCAAGTCCCCTCGCCCCGTTTACGGGGAGAGGGTTAGGGTGAGGGGCAGCCTCTTGCTCCCACCTATGCAGGTCCTCTCAACAAAAAAGGCGGCGCATCACTGCACCGCCCTCTTCATTTAACGTCCCTAACAAGGGCGCGCTCTCAGAACTCCGTCCACTCTTCCTGAACGGTCGCCGCAGCAGCTGCCTGTCTTCCGCCGAAGGCCTTGGCGACGGTGCGGGTCAGGGCGTGGGCCGGAGAGGCGACCGGGCGGGAGCTGGTGCCGGCGACGGCCGCACGCGGGGCCGGGGCCGCCTGGCCGAGCTTGAACTGGCGCAGCAGCTCGTCGAGGGCGTTTGCCTCCTGGGCGAGCGCATGGCTGGCCGCGGTCTGCTCCTCGACCATGGCCGCGTTCTGCTGCGTGCCCTGGTCCATGTTGTTGACGGCGGTGTTGATCTCCTGCAGGCCGATCGACTGTTCGCGGGTGGCGGTGACGATGGCGCTGACGTGGTGGTTGATCTCCTGCACCTCGGAGACGATGACCTCCAGCGCCTTGCCGGTTTCGCCGACGAGGCCGACGCCGGCAACGACCTGTTCGCCGGATGTGGTGATCAGCGCCTTGATCTCCTTGGCCGCCTTGGCCGAGCGCTGGGCGAGCTCGCGCACTTCCTGGGCGACGACGGCAAAACCCTTGCCGGCATCGCCGGCGCGGGCAGCTTCGACACCTGCGTTCAGAGCCAAAAGGTTGGTCTGGAAGGCGATGTCATCGATGACGCCGATGATGTTGGAGATTTCTCCCGACGACTTCTCGATCTGCTGCATGGCGGAGACGGCCTTGCGGACGACTTCACCTGATTTCTCGGCGCCGAGGCGGGCGCGCTCGACCAGATTGCCGACATCCTCGGCGCGCTTGGCGCTGTCGCGGACGGTCGTCGTCACTTCTTCGAGCGCTGCGGCCGTCTCTTCGACGGCGGCAGCCTGCTGCTCGGTGCGGTGGGCAAGATCGTCGGCGGCCGAGCGGATTTCGCCGGCGCCGGCATTGATCGCCGAGGCGTTGCGGCCGACCGATTGCAGTGCCGCCTGCAGCTTTTCGACGGCATGGTTGAAGTCATTGCGCAGGCTGTCATATTGGGCGGCGAACGGCGTCTGGATACGACCGGCCATATCGCCATTGGCAAGCTCGGCAAGGCCGCCCGCCAAGGCATCGATGGCATAGCGGATCTCGCCTTCCTCGCGCGCCTTCTGCTCGTCGCCTGCCCGGCGCTGGCGCTCGGCGTCGTCGCGCATGCGGTCGGTCTCGCCGGCAAGGCGCAGCTTCTCGATTGCCGCCTGCTTGAAGACCAGGACCGACTGGGCCATGCGGCCGATTTCGTCGCCGCGCTCGACAGCCGGGACTTCGATGTCGTTCTGACCGCCGGCAAGGCGATCCATGGCCGCAGTCATGCCGACGACCGGACGGACGATGGTGCGCGACATCAGCCAGGCGAGAACGGCAGCGGCAAGCGAGGCGAGGATGCCGCCGGCAAGCAGCGTCGTCTTCAGATCGCTGTTGGCATCGGCGCGGATCTCGGCAAGCGCGTTCGACTTTTCACGCGCGGTGGCCTTGATCTTGGCCGAGGCCTGGCGGAACCCGTCGAGCTGGCCCTTGGTAGCGTTGACGCCGATCTTGACGACCTCTTCGATCGGCATGTCGGTTTCCTTGCGCGCCTTGGTCTGCGGCTCGGCAAGTTCATGGAAATAGAGGTCGGCGGCTTTCTGCATGCCGTCGATCATCTCGACCAGCTGCGGCTCGCCCGCTGCCGTCTGCCTGGCGGCGGCAATCGCCTTCAGCATGCGCTCGCGGTTGGCGAAGACATCGCCATAGGTGCTGTCGCTGCGGAAGAGGATGAAGCCACGCAGGTTGACCGCCTGCTCGAGCATCGCCTGCAGCGCATCGTCGATCTGGTTGACGAGCAGCTCGGACTTTTCCTGCTCGGCAGAAGCAGCCGCGGACGCCGTCGCCTTGGAATAAACAAAAGCGGAAATGGCGACGAAAATGAGAATGAGGGCTGCGAACGTGGCCGCAAGTTTACCGTTCAAGGATATGTTTTTGGCGGACATCGGTGATTTCTCCTGACGACAGTCGACGCGGCGAGAGGCAGGTCGCACGAGACGCAACCGCCGGGATGTTTGAACCTGAGAACATGATCGGCGTGGAAACGCTTGCGCCTTCATGGCGCCGAGCAGTTCAGATGAACCGCTGCAATCACGCTGAACCTATATGGGCAGGCTTTAAATTTGTTTAAATTTGTGCACCGCAACAGCGGCCGAGCCTGCGGATTATTGTGCCGTTTCCGGAGGATTGAGGATCAGGATGTCGAAATCCTTAGTGGGATCGAAATCCTCCGATGTCATCCGGAAGGTCGTCGGACCGATCTTCTGAACGTTGCTGCCGCAGAAGCTGATGAGGCTGCCGGGCTTGCCCTTGTCGATCGTCAGCTGGAAGCGCTTGATCGGCCCCGCCCAGTTGGCGCCGGTCGACAGCACATAGGAGATCCAGCTTTCGGTATAGTTGGCGCCTCCCGCCTCGGCTTCCCGAGCACGCTGCTGGGCAACCCTGACGAAATCTCCGTCGAGGCAATATTTGCGGGAATATTCCTCGAAACGCTCCCCCTTCGGCTCGCCACCTTCGAGAAAGCTGATGGCGACGGTGCCGCCGACGGCGGGCTTGTAGCGATGCTCGACGCTGATCTTCTTCTTCGCCGGAAAGGTGGTGCGCCACCAATAGGTCGAGCGCAGCGTCCAGAGCGGCACGAGATCGACCTTGGCATCGCCGGCAGCCATGGGATAGACGAGGCCACGGGCGATCCAGTCCTTGCGGACGGTTTCGGGAAGCTTGGCAAGCGCCTCGGTCGTCTTCTGGCTATAAGGCAGGACGGGAATGCCCAGCTTGGCAAACTCCTCGGTCACGTCGATGCCGAGCGAGACGACGCGTTGCTGCAGCTTGGCGGTGATCGGCCTGCCATCCTGCACGGTGGAGAAATGCAGGAAATTGTCGCTGTCATAATCGGAGATGGCGGAATTGTTGTCGACCTGACCAGTGATGTCAGGCATCGGAAAGGCGACCAGGCTTTCGACATCCTTGTCGGAGCTATTCTCGAAGATGTAGTCGACACGCACTTCCGAAGCGGAGATGAAGAGATCCTCTTCCGCCATGCTGACATCATCGGATTGGGCAAAGATCAGCCCGCCGGTCTTGACTTCGGCCATTGTGTCGTTCGCGAGCGCGGGCGATGCGATGACTGCCGCGACAATCAGAGTGAAGAGCTTCAGCATGGAACACCCCCGTGTCTGCGGCCCGCCCCGCGATCGCCGCGGCAGGATTATCGCCGAAAGCTTTTGAGGGTCAATGACGGTCTTGGGAACAAAATGCTTGCAACCGGCGGCTTTGCCGGTCATGCACAGCCGATGTCAGATCAAAACACCCAACGCCTCGACCAGCTTCTCGTCTCTCTCGGCCTCTTTGCCAGCCGTTCACGCGCCCGCGACGCCGTGCAGCGCGGCACCGTCAGGATCGGCGGCCAGGTGGTCACGAAGGCCGGCGCGTTGTTCGGCGCCGACGCGGCAATCGAGATCGACGATCCGGCGCAGGACTATGTCTCGCGCGCCGCACTGAAGCTCGCCGCTGCCCTCGACCATTTCCGGCTCGATCCTGCCGGCCATCACTGTCTCGATGTCGGTGCCTCCACCGGCGGCTTCACTGAGGTGCTGCTGCAGCGCGGTGCTGCGCATGTCACCGCGATCGATGTCGGCCATGGGCAGATGCATCCGCGCATATCAGGCGATCCGAGGGTGACGAACAAAGAAGGCCTCAACGCCCGCAACCTGACGGCAGAGGATATCGGCCATCCCGCGACCTTCATCGTTTCCGACGTCTCCTTCATCACGCTGAAGCTGGCGCTCGCGCCGGCTCTTGAGATCGCCGAACCGGGCGCCGTCGCCGTGCTGCTGGTCAAGCCGCAGTTCGAGGCCGGGCGCGAGGCGATCGGCAAGGGCGGGATGCTGAAGGATCCCTCGTCCGCTCCCGCCGTCGCTGCGGAACTCAAGCGCTGGTTCGTCGAGGACATGGGCTGGAAAAGCCTCGGCCTCATCCCCTCCCCGATTTCCGGCGGCGACGGCAATCAGGAATTCCTTCTGGCAGGATTGAAACCGTGAGCACCGAAACCGTCACGATCGAGAAGCTCGGCGCCCAGGGCGACGGCATCGCCAGCAGCGCCGGCGGACCTGTTTATGTACCCTTTTCCCTGCCCGGCGAAACCGTGGCGATTGCCCGGGTCAAGAGCCAGGGCACGATCATGTCGATCACGACGCCCTCGCCCGACCGGCAGGAGCCGCCCTGCCGGCATTTCGGCCCGGATGGCGTCAACGGCACCTGCGGCGGCTGCACGCTGCAGCATATGGTAGATGCACCCTACGGCGCCTTCAAGCGCCAGCTGGTCATCGACGCGCTGAAATCCAAGGGACTGACACCAGAGGTCGGCGAGATCGTTCAGGCCCGGCCGGGCGAACGGCGGCGCGTGGTGTTTGCGGCACGCAAGACCGAGAAGGACATGCTTGTTGGATTCAACCAGGCCGAAAGCCACCATATCGTCGCCATCGAGGAATGTCCGATCTCGTCGGCAGGGATCATCGCCCGGCTGCCGGCGATCAGGGCGATTGCGGCTTCGCTCGCGACCAGCGCCGAACCTTTCCGCGTCGCGGTGCTCGAAACGCTTTCCGGCCTCGACGTCTCCGTCGACGACGTGAAGAAACTCTCCGACCCGCAGCGGCGCAAGGCAATCGAGACCGCGCTTGGCCTGCGCGGCATCGCCCGTGTTTCGCTGAACGGCGAAATCCTCGTCGAGCCGTCGAAGCCGATGGTCGAATTCGGCGGCATCCAGGTTTCACCGCCGCCGGGCGGTTTCACCCAGGCGACCAAGCCGGCGGAAGAGGCGATGGCGGAACTGGTCATTGCCCATGCAGGCAAGGCGAAACGGATCGCCGATCTCTTTGCCGGCTCCGGCACGTTTTCACTGCGGCTGGCGCGGATCGGCCGCGTGCACGCCGTCGAAGCCGAAGCAAAGGCGCTCGCCGCACTCGATCATGCCGCCCGCAACACGCAAGGGCTGAAGCCGGTCACCGTCGAAAAGCGCGATCTCTTTCGCCGTCCCCTGATGACGCAGGAGTTCAAGCCCTATGACGTCGTCGTCTTCGATCCGCCGCGCGCCGGTGCCGAGTTCCAGTGCCAGGAGCTTGCCCGTTCGGCGGTCAAGAAGATCGTGGCCGTCAGCTGCAATCCGCTGACGCTGGCGCGGGATCTCGCGATCCTCGTCGAGGGCGGCTACCGGATCACGCAAGTGACGCCGATCGACCAGTTCCTCTGGACCTCGCATGTCGAGGTGGTGGCGACGCTGGAGAAATAGGCGTGCCTGTCGGAAAGACCAAAAGGCGCAACCCCTACTATAACGGCCCAGTGTCCGATCACTTCGACGGCACGCATTTCTTCAATCCCGAAGGTATTGAGCCCCTTGGTTTCCGCGATCTGCTGCGGTGGCAATTCGGCGGTGGCCGTGAGCGCTGGCCGCAGTCGGTCCCAAGTCCATACCCGGCGGCCAAGCCGGACCCACGCGTAGACGGCGAGGATCTAAGGGTGACCATGGTTGGTCATGCAACAATGCTCGTGCAGGTCGCTGGGCTCAATATCCTCACCGACCCGGTCTGGTCGGAACGCGTGAGCCCCTTCGCTTTTGCTGGACCCAAGCGCGTCGTCCAACCGGGCATCGCGTTCGATGATTTGCCGCCGATTGATCTCGTGCTGGTGTCGCACAATCATTATGATCATCTCGATATCGCAACGCTCAGGCGGTTGGGTGCGAAGCATCGGCCGCTTGTCGTGACGCCACTCGGCAATGACACGATCATTCGCCGTGCCGCGCCCGATTTGCAGACGACATCGATGGACTGGGGCGAGCGCATTTCGCACGCCGGAATAAGCATTGATACGGAGCCTGCACACCACTGGTCCGCTCGCGGAACCGCCGATCGCCGGATGGCACTCTGGGCGTCGTTCGTTTTGTCGACTCCAGCCGGAAAAATTTATCACGTCGGAGATACGGGCTTTCACGACGGCATCAATTACAAAGCGGCACAGCAGAAGCATGGCGGCTTTCGTTTGGCCATTTTACCCTTCGGCGCATATGAGCCGCGCTGGTTCATGAAGGGGCAGCACCAGAATCCGCAGGAGGCGGTGATGGGGATGAAGTTGGCAAATGCGGCCTATGTGGCCGGGCATCACTTCGCCACGTTCCAACTGACAAATGAAGCGGTCGACGCGCCGGCAAGAGCGTTGCAAGACGCCATGAGCGAGCATGGTATTCCCCCGGAACGGTTCCGGCCGCTCCGGGCGGGCGAGGTATTCAATGTGCCGGCGGCCTGATCGGCATCCGCTTGCTCCCGGACTGGTGTTGGTGTTCGCCTGCTTGCCAAAGATACTTCGGAAACGCCCGAGATCGGCACTCAGCGGCGCATGAAGGCTTCGAAGGCGGCCCGGGCCTCGGCGCTTTTCAGCCGCGCGGAAAAATAGCGGGCCTCCTCGTCGATGCGGGCGATGATCTCACTACGATCGCCACGAATGAGGTCGCGGGCGATGCGCAGCGCCTCCGGCGGCTTGGCAGCGAGCTTTGCGGCGAGGCCAAGCGTCAGTGAATCGACCTCGCCTGGCTCGACGACCTTCCAGACCAGGCCGGCTTCCCTTGCCTCCTCGGCCGAAAATGCTTCGCCGGCGGCCAGCATGGCGAAGGCGCGCTGATGTCCCATCAGCCGCGGTGCGACGAGGCTGGAACCTGCCTCCGGCACCAGCGCCAGATCGACGAAGGGTGTGCGGAACTGGCTGCGGCTGGAGGCGATGGTCAGATCGCAATGGAGATGGATCGTCGTGCCGATGCCGACCGCCAGACCGTCGACGCCGGAGACGACGGGTTTTTCGGCATTCACCAGCGCATAGAGGAAATCGAGGATCTCCTGCTCCAGGCCACGGCCGCCCATTGCGGCAGCCAGAAAATCGTTCAGGTCGTTGCCGGCCGAGAAGCAGCCCTCGGTGCCGAGGAAAGCGGTGGCGCGGATGTCGGGGCTTGTGTTGGCCGCATTCAGCGCATCGGCCATCGTCCGGTACATGGCGCGGGTGATGGCGTTCTTCTTTTCCGGTCGGTTGAAGCGAATCGACTGGACGCCGGGATAGGCGGAAGGCTGCTCGACGATGATGTGATCGGTCATAAGGTCTCCTCAGGCAAGCAGGATGCGGGCGGCGGCAAGGCTTGCCGCGCCATTGACGACCCGGTCGCGAAGGGCTGCGGTTTCGGCGAGCAGGTTTTCAGCGGTGAAGCGGCAGAGCGCGATACGGTTTTCAGCCGCGCCATCGCTGCTCTCGGCGAGACCACCCTTGGCAAGGTAACAGCCGGTGAGCACGAGGCCGAACAGGCGCTGATAGGGCGTCGCACCCGAGAGCGCCTCGGCGGTCCTGTTCTCGGCAAGCACCTTGATCAGCCAGGCGGTCGCCTGCTCGAGATCGGCGATCGCAGCGTCCAGCCTGACAGCGGTTTCGCCGAAACCATCGAGATTGGAGCGGCGGACGCCATCGGCGATCTCTCTGAGCTCGGCAATGAAACCCTTCACCTGATCACCGCCGGAGAGCGGCAGCTTGCGGGTGACGAGGTCGATCGCCTGGATACCATTGGTGCCCTCATAAATCGGGGCGATGCGGGCATCGCGGAGATAACGCGCCGCACCCGTCTCCTCGATGAAGCCCATGCCGCCATGCACCTGAATGCCGAGCGAGGCGACGTCGACGCCGGCATCGGTCGAAAAGGATTTGGCGATCGGCGTCAGCAAAGCGGCGCGCTCCTGCCAGTGGCGACTGGTGTCACCTGCCCGGTGCGACATGTCGATCGCGTGGGCGCAGGCATAGGAGATGGCGCGCGCGCCTTGGGTCAGCGCCTTCAT
The DNA here is from genome assembly GCF_002953715.1 of Rhizobium leguminosarum. Taxonomy (GTDB): domain Bacteria; phylum Pseudomonadota; class Alphaproteobacteria; order Rhizobiales; family Rhizobiaceae; genus Rhizobium; species Rhizobium leguminosarum_V. Next base: position 617,002 of record NZ_CP025012.1, on the reverse strand, counting down.
GGTGATGAGCATGCGGGCGACGTCGGGATGTTCGACGATCGGGCTCATGCCGGCGCCGCTTGCGCCCGGCGCCCTGCCTTGGGTGCGTTCCCTGGCATAGGCGACAGCCTTCTGGGTGGCGGCCTCCGCGATCGCCACGCCCTGCATGCCGACGGCAAGGCGGGCATTGTTCATCATCGTGAACATGCAGGAAAGCCCTTTGTTCTCCTCCCCGACCAGCCATCCCACAGCGCCCTTTTCGTCGCCAAACCTGCCGTCACCGTAGATCATCGTGCAGGTCGGCGAGCCATGGATGCCGAGCTTGTGCTCCAGCGAGTGGCAGAAGAGATCGTTGCGGGGCCCAAGCGATCCGTCGTCGTTCACCAGGAATTTCGGCACCAGAAACAGCGAGATGCCGCGGGTGCCGGCCGGCGCATCCGGCAGGCGGGCAAGCACGAGATGGATGATATTGTCGGCCGCGTCATGCTCGCCCCAGGTGATGAAGATCTTCTGGCCGAAGAGGCGGTAGCTGCCATCGTCGCGGCGTTCGGCGCGGGCCTTGAGCACGCCGAGATCGGAGCCGGCATGCGGCTCCGTCAGGTTCATGGTGCCGGTCCATTCGCCGGAGACCATCTTTTCCAGATATTTGTCTTTCAGCGCAGCACTGCCATGCGTGCTGACCGCCTCGATGGCCCCCATCGTCAGCGTCGGAGCCAGCGCGAAGGCCATGGAACCGGAATTCCACATTTCGAGTGCTGCGACATTCAGCATATGCGGCAAGGCCTGGCCGCCGAAGGCCTCCGGCGCCGTCAGGCCGTTCCAGCCGCCGGCGATCCAATGGCGATAGAGATCGCGCCAGCCATCCGGCAGCCTAACCTCGCCATCGATCAGCCGGGCGCCCTGGCGGTCGCCGATTTCGGCGAGAGGCGCCACTTCCTCTGTGGCAAAACGTCCCGCTTCGGCGAGGATCGCATCGACCAGATCTTCGCCGAGATCGCCGAGCAGCCCGTTTGAAATCGCCTCGCCCATGCCCGCTACGTGCTTCAACGTGAACGCGATTTCCTCGACGGGCGCCTTGTACATGGTTTTTCCTCCGCAGACCGGCCTGCACTTGGGCAAGCCCCTCCGAGGCAAGGGCTAATTGATTTTTACGTAAACGTCAATTTCGATTTCCTCAGCCGCCATGCGATAAATCGCCTGACATGGTGCTTTGCTCTTGCACCTTTGGACAAATGGACGTCATGAACAATCTCTAAGGGAAGACATCGCCTTCGCAAAGGACCGGCGAACAATGGATACATTGCCCGTCAACATACCCGGTTTCGTCTGGGCCTATCGTTTCTCGCCCGAAGAAAAGACCGCGGTGCGACTGAACAATAGTGCGACGGTGGCGGAACTGACCGCCGACAACTGTTTTTACTGGCTGCACCTCAATCTTGTCGACGCCCGCGTGCCGGCCTTGCTCGATACGCTGGACGGGCTGACGGAGGACGCGAAATCGGCGCTGACGACGCGCGACACGCATGCGGCCATCATCGTCGACGAGCAGATGCTCTATGGGACGCTCGTCGATTGCCAGCGCGATTTTGCCCAGGATACCAACAATCTCGGCTGGCTGCATTTCGCCATGTCCGACCGCTTCCTCATCACCACGAGGCTGCAGCCGCTGCGCAGCGTCGAACGGGCGCGGGCGCTGATCGAGAAAAACCCGGGCAAATTCTCCCGGCCGGTCGATCTCTTCGAACTGCTGGTGATCGAGTTCCAGCGCACGCTGATCGCGATCGTCATCGAACTCACCGAAGAACTGAACCAGATCGAGGATATCGTCTACGACAGCGCGCAGCGCGACGAGCGCCGGCGCCTGGCGCCGGTCCGGCGCACCGTGGTCAGGCTGCATCGGCACCTGCGCACCGTGCTGGCGCTGATGCGCCGGGCGGCGGCGGCCGACGACGACGAGATGCCCTTCGGCTTCGACGATGTGGCGCGGCGGCTGACGAGCCGGCTGGAAACGGTCGACCACGATATCTATGCGCTGCAGGACCGGGCACGGCTGCTGCACGAAGAAATCGATTCGAAACAATCCTCCGAAACCAACCGCCACCTCTATCTGCTGTCGATCATGACGGCCTTCCTGCTGCCGCCGACGCTGGTGACGGGCTTCTTCGGCATGAACACGGCAAACCTGCCCTTCGCCGTCGGCGACTACGGCACCGAATACGCCGTCGCCCTCATCGTCGCCTCCATCGCCTTTGCCTGGTGGCTGTTGAGGCGCGTGGATATTCTTTGAGGGCAAGGTTCGACGTGACTGTCGGGGGGTAGGCTTAGGTTCGCTCCTATCCATCAAACGTCGCGGTACTTGCCACAGAGTTTGCCCCACCCTTCGTCATCCTCGGGCCTGACCCGAGGATCCACGTGGCCTCCATCAGCAACGGGCATGGATCCTCGGCTCAAGGCCGAGGATGACGGAGGGTGGGGTAACGTTCCAGCCAATTCGCTGCCCACGCAGCGGATGGCGCGGCGTTGCGCCTACCGCATTACACAGCATTGACACAGACCGATAGGAAACGCGTCGCGCTTCCTATGCCTCATCAATACGGCGAATAGCACTGCTGGCGTGGGCCGTTATAGGGCTGGAAGGTGTTGTCGTAGGCGCGATAGGACCGGTAGCGGTTGGCGCACCAGGCGACGTGGCTCGAACCCATGCGGGGCGCAGGCTCGACGTAACGCGGCTGCGCGACAATGGCGCCGCCGATGATCGCACCGGCGCCGAAGGCGGCGAGCGGATACCAGTAGCCGTTATAACGGCGATAGCCCGGGCGGTAATAGGAATATCCGCGATAGCCGCCGTAATAGCCGGGCCGGTAGTAGGCGCCGGGACGATAGCCAGGCCGGTAATAGGCGCCCGGACGATAGCCGGGGCGATAATAGCGGCGGTACTGGACGTTCTCGACTGCGGAGGACTTTTCCACCTGAGGGCCGGTAGGCATCTGCATTGCCTGCAACGGCACAAAGCCCGTCAGCACCACGGCAGCAGCCAGCACTGCGGTCGCGATCTTGTTTCTCAGCCCGATCATTGCTTCTCTCCCATTCAACAGCGATCACCGCCTGCCCAGCAACGCTTTCGCGCCTGAATGGTTCCGAAAGCAGCAGGGGCCGGCTGCTCTCCCTTTTAGATCAGCTGAACTGAACCGGACATTAACCGGTGCGGCTAAAGCGCGTCGCGATCTTTCAGATTCGCTGCCACGCTTTAGGTCCTAGTTTCCCGCATGTCGTTGTCGCAAAACCGCTGCACACTTTTGCGCGACATGCTTTAGCGAGATCAGGCAACGACCGAGAACTTCGCCTGGTCACCCTGCAGACGGTTCACCATGAAGTTCGAATACCATTCGAGGAACTGCATGACACCGCCCTCGTGCAAGGCGGAATAGGGGCCGGGCTCATAGGCGGGCGAGTGAATGCCGAAGGCGTTTTCCTCGACGATGCGGCGATCCTGATCGTTGGTCTCGGTCCAGACGTGGGTCAGTTCCTCGAGATTGTAATCCACGCCTTCGACGGCATCCTTGTGGACGAGCCACTTGGTCGTCACCGCCGTCTCATTGGCGCTGAGCGGCAGCACGCGGAAGGAGATGGCGTGGTCACCGAGCAGATGGTTCCACGTCGTCGGGTAGTGGAAGAGCAGCATGGCGCCGATATGGCTGATCGAAATATCGTCGGAGAGCTGGCGCGTGACGGCGCGTTTGCCCGACATGGTGTAGCTCTCGGCATCCTCGATCAGCGGCATGCGGGCAGTGCGGAACTGACCGTCCGGCGAAATCTGGAACTTGCTCGGCAGGCCGGCAGCCTCGCAGCGCGCCCAATGGCCGGCGATCTCGGGATCGTCGGCGCCGCCATCCGTGCCGGTGACGCTCGGGGCTTCGGGATAGGTGCGGCAGAGCTCGGGGTGATTGGCGGCGCAGTGATAGCACTCGCGGTTGTTTTCCCAGACAAGCTTCCAGTTGCCCTTCTCGATGATCGTGCTCTGGAAGGCGACCTTGCTCTCGCTGATCCGGTGCGGCGCGACATAGGGTTCGATCTTGTCGCGCACCGGCTGGAAATCCGGGGCGGTGTTGGCAAGGCAGATGAACACATAGCCTGCGACGACCTCGCAATGGACGGGCTTCAGGTTGAAGCCGGTCTTATCGAAATCATCGCCCATGTGGCGGGCAAAAGCGAGCTTGCCTTCGAGATCATAGGTCCACTGATGATAGGGACAGACGAGACGCACGGAGGAGCCGTGCTCCTTGGTGCAGACGCGCGAGCCGCGATGGCGGCAGCTGTTGTGGAAGGCGCGGATGACATTGTCGCGGCCGCGGACGATGACGACGGGATAGCTGCCGATCTGGACGGTGAAATAGGCACCCGGCTTCGGCAGCTCGCAATCATGGCCGATGAACAGCCAGTCGCGATAATAGATCATCTCCATGTCGAGCTGGAAATAATCCTCGTCGATATAGAACGGCTGTTCGAGGCTGAAGCCCTCACGGCGGCTCTTGAGCTGACGCAAAACGTTGCTGCGAATATCCATCTTCATGTCCTCGTGCACCCGGTTGCCACCCTCGCGTGGGAAGGCCGGCGGAAGCGCGCCCGCTTCCTTCTCCTTCGGGAGAATTGTTCATGGCGCCATTTAATCACCGAGCATGGCTGCCGCTTGGTTGTAATGCGACATCGGCTTCGAAATTGACGACAGGATGCGGCAAGCCACAAGCGGCCCATCCCGGTCGATGACATCACCCGACTCTCCCGGCAATTATCGTCAATTGCGACATGGCGTAAAGACCCGTTGCGCAAAGACGTCGGCTGCCTGACATCGATGTCAGTCGCGTTTGCGACATCTGTCGGTGTTTGCCTTTCAGCCGGCCGGGCTGCCATGGCGATTTTTTAACATCGCCTTAAGCATACGGTCCTATCCTGCTGCTGATTCAGACCGACCGAAGAACGCGAACCATGGCCAAACTCCGTTATTTCGACGCGAAAGAAGCAAGTAAACTGCAAGAGCCGCAGCTGATTGCCGCGCATTCCGAATTTTTGCGCACTGGTCGCATCCCCCGCGAGCGGCGGCACTGGCTGGCCGAGGAAAAACGCTATTTCAGCCATGATGAGGTTGCGGCAAAGACCGGCCGCAAGCTGCAGGTCGCCGGCGAAAAGACGCATCAGCACATCAACGGCTTTCACCACTCGATCCAGTTTCCGAAGATGATCTTCCACCGGACGCTGGAGGACAGCCCGCATCTCGGCTATTGCCACGTCACCGCCGCGCGGACGAAATTCGCCCACTACGAAGAGGTCAGCTGGGCCTTCTATATCTCCAATTTCTATTCCGACATCGGCGAGAACGATAATTTCTTCGAGCGCATCGATGTCGGTTATTCCCGCATGTATTTCGCCGTCGCGATTAAACCCGGCGAGAACTCCGCCGAAAAGATGACCATCGACCGGTCGGTGCGCGGCAACGGCCTGCTCTTCCGCACCCATGATCCGCAGGCTGCGATCCGCAACATCCTCTTGCTCGGCGCCCGCAACGAACAGCTGCGCGAAATCATCCGCCAACTCTAAAGAGATTGATCGCGGGCGGCGGAAAGCCTAATGACTGCCGGGATTACAGCGCCGCGCGTCTTTTCAGACGCTCAAAGGGCGAGTAGCAAATACCGGGCAGGATATGGCACGCACGATCGATATCACGGCAGACAGGCAGGCAGCGCTGGAGGCGGCCTCAGCCGCTCTTGCCGACGGCTTTGCCATCGCCATCCCGACCGAGACCGTCTACGGCCTGGCAGCCGACGCCACCAATCCTGCAGCCATCACCCGCATCTACGAGACAAAGGGACGGCCGCGCTTCAACCCGCTGATCTGCCATATGGCCGACCTCGCAATGGCCGAAGAGCATGCCGAATTCGACCCGGTCTCACGGGCGCTCGCCAGAGCCTTCTGGCCCGGCCCGCTGACCCTCGTGCTGCCGCTGAAGCCTCAGAGCTCGATCCATTCGCTGGCGACCGCCGGGCTCGACAGCGTCGGCATCCGTGTGCCGAAGGGTTTCGCAGGCGCGTTGATCGGTGCCTTCGGACGGCCGCTTGCAGCCCCCAGCGCCAATACGTCAGGCGGGGTAAGCGCCACGAGTGCCGCCCATGTCGAAGCCGATTTCGGGGCCAGGATCCCGTTGATCCTCGATGCAGGCCCCAGCGCCGTCGGCGTCGAATCGACGATCGTCAAGGCCGAGGGCGGCCGGCTGCGGCTGCTTCGGCCGGGTGGACTGGCGGCGCGCGAGATCGAGCGTGTCGCAGGCCAGCCGCTGCTGCGGGCGAAAACGGCATCGGCAGCAATCGAGGCGCCAGGCATGCTCGTCTCGCATTATGCGCCGGGTGCTTCCGTGCGCCTCAATGCGACGGCGGTAGAACCCGGTGAGGCGCTGATCGCCTTCGGCAGCGCTGCGGTCGCCGGCGCAAACAGTGCGCGGATCGTGCTTGATCTCAGCCCGCGCGGCGATCTGGCAGAGGCGGCGGCCAATCTTTTCGACTACATGAAGCGGGCCGATGCCAGCGGCGCCCAGAGCATCGCCTTTTCGCCGATTCCCGAGGAGGGGCTGGGCGAGGCGATCAACGACCGGCTGCAGCGGGCAGCTGCACCCCGCGACTGAAAAGACCGCGCATGACCATGGAGGACCGAGCCCGAATGAGCAATTCCAGCATTTCAACAGAGCTCCTCAACCGCTTTACGGCGATCGTCGGCGACAGGTACGCGCTGCGCAGCGAGGCCGAGCTTGCGCCGCATCTGATCGAAAACCGCGGGCTCTATCACGGCAACTCCCCTCTCCTCTTGAAACCCGGCTCGGTCGAAGAAGTCTCTGATATCATGAAGCTTGCGACGGAGACCGGAACGGCGATCGTGCCGCAGACCGGCAATACCGGTCTCGTCGGCGGCCAGACGCCGCGTCAGGGCAAGTCCGATATCATCCTGTCGCTCGAGCGGATGAACAAGATCCGTGATGTCGATCCGGTGGCGAACGTGCTGGTGGCCGATGGCGGCGCGATCCTGGCCGAGGTGCAGAAGGCGGCCGAGGCGCATGGGCGGCTGTTTCCGCTGTCGCTCGGCTCGGAGGGCTCCTGCCGCATCGGCGGCAATCTTTCCACCAATGCCGGCGGCACGGCGGTGCTTGCCTATGGCAATATGCGCCAGCTCTGCCTCGGCCTCGAAGTGGTGCTGCCGACCGGCGAGATCTGGGACGGCTTACGCCGCCTGAAGAAGGACAATACCGGCTATGACCTGCGCGATCTCTTCATCGGCGCGGAGGGCACGCTCGGCATCATCACCGGCGCGGTGCTGAAACTCTTTCCCCAGCCGCTCGGCCATCAGGTGGCCTTTGCCGGCCTGAGTTCGGTGACGGATGCCCTTGCCCTCTTCAACCTCGCCTCCAGCCTCTGCGGCGCCTCGCTCACCGGTTTCGAGCTGATGCCGCGTTTCGGTGTCGAAATCACCACCCGCCACATCGACGGCGTGCGCGATCCGCTGGACGCGGCCTATCCCTGGTATGTGCTGATCGACATTTCGACCTCGGATTCGGCCGAGACGGCGGTGCGGATGATGAATGGCGTGCTGGAACAGGGCTTCGAGGCCGGGCTGGTGCTTGATGCCGCGATCGCCGCATCCGTGGCACAGCAGAAGGCGATCTGGCATATGCGCGAGAGCATGTCGGATGCGCAGAAGCCGGAAGGCGGGTCGATCAAACACGATGTTTCCGTGCCGGTATCGAAGATCCCGCATTTCATGGCCGAGGCCGAAGAAGCTGTCATGGCGGCGATGCCGGGCGCCCGCATCTGCGCCTTCGGCCATATGGGCGACGGCAATATTCACTACAATATTTCCCAGCCGGTCGGTGCCGACAAGGCCGCCTTCATCGCTCGCTGGCGCGAAATGAACCACATCGTGCATGGGCTGGTGCTGGCGCATGGCGGCTCGATCTCGGCCGAGCACGGCATCGGCCAGCTGAAGCGCGATGAACTCGCGGCGATCCGCCCAACCATCGAAATCGAGCTGATGCGCCGCATCAAGCGCGCCTTCGATCCCGCCAATATCATGAATCCGGGAAAGGTTGTCAGCCTCGATCCTGGAGGCTGAGCGATCAGGGAGATCGCCGACGTTTGCCCCTCATCCGGCTGCCGCCACCTTCTCCCCGTAAACGGGGCGAAGGGACCATGCCGCAACGTCTCCGTTCCCCGTACACCTCTCGCAGGGCACGTCCCCTCGCCCCGTTTACGGGGAGAGGGTTAGGGTGAGGGGCAGCCACCCGCGCCAACCGCTGCGCGCTTTGCTGGAATTGCCTTAGGACTGCTGCGTGCCGCCGCCGGTCAGGATCATCAGCGCCGGTGACTGCTGGGTAGCGTTCTGGACGTCGTACATCGCGGTGAACCGGCGCAGCAGCTTGTCGACCTTCTTCGGATCCTGGAGATCCTCGAGCTTGACGAAGCGGCTGAGGAGATCGCGCTGCTTGGTGACGTCCATGCCCGATATCTGCGACGGCAGGTTGTAGGCTGTGGTGATGACCTGATAGAGCGCCTTGTCGCCGAGGATCGAATAGATCGAGGTGATGCTCGGGGCTTTGCGGGCGAAATAGAGCGCCAGGCGGACGCCGTCGTTGCTTTCGCCTTGCTGGGCTTCCATCGTCTGTTGGACGTAAAGCTCCTGGGTGTGGTCCTCGGCCGCCTTGTTCTGGATCGTGCCGATCTTGGCGCGGGTCAGATTGCCGTCCTTGTCGAAGTTGAAGGCGGCAACGATATCCTGGAAACGCGCATCGGCCTTGGTGTTGAGGTAGCTCTTCTTGTCGTCGGGATCGGAGGTGAAGATCTTCTTCAGCGTCGCCTTGTCGTAATCCTTCGGGTCAAGGTTGTTCGCCTTCAGCACCAGGTCGGTCAGGCGGCTGTCATCCAGGAAATCGTCGAGCGACTTCACCTTTGCCATGCCCTTGGCGAAGTAATCGACCTCAGCCGTCGCATCCTTCGATGCCTTGTCCTTCACCGGACCGTCCTTCATCAGCATGGTGATATGCGACTTATAGTCGGTGGCGTATTTGGCTAGGGTCGCGTCGGGAAGCGCCTGGAAGGGTGATGCCGCCTTGCCGTCGGGGCCGAAGTTGAAGGCGCGGGCAAGGTTGGTGATGCGTTCATCCTTGAGCGAGGCAATATAGCCATCCGGATCATAGGCATCGCTCGTCAGGATCTTGCGCATCATCGAGCGCGGGACGTCCTGGTCGGTCAGACCGAAGGCCTGCAGCGCCACATGGTAGAGATCCGGCAGATTGTCATTGCCCTTGCTGAAATCGGCGGCCGAATTGCTGCGCAGGAAATCATTGACGCTCTTGACGTCGGAGAAATTCAGCAGGCTGCTGCTGTCGGCCATAAGCTTCTGGTAGTTGGATGCGACCTCGTCGATCGCCTCGTCGCGTTCGTCGTCATAACGCGCCGCATAATTGTCGTTGGTGGTCTGTGCCTGATCGGCCGTCTGGACCGAGCTCACCACTGGAAGCGATCCGTCGGCGGCGAAGTTGAAGTCGGCATTGAGATCGGCGTGGCCGGCTGCGGCAGCGGCCGTCGCATCGGTCAGGATGCTTTTCAGATCGGCATTCGAGATGTCGAACGGCAGATTGTAGGTGCTCTTCAGGAAATTGGTGATGGTGTCATCGGCAAGCAGATCATCGACATTGCCGATCGCCGCCATCCGGGCGGAATAATCGTCTGTGCGCGCCGTGGCGGCAAATTTCGTGCTGCTGATCTGGCTGGCCGTCTGCGCCGCCATACCGTCCTCAAGCGTGCCGTCCGCCTTGAAGTTGAAGGCGGCGGCAACGTCGGCATAGGTGCCGGTGCCGCTCTGATCGGTCAGGATACTGCGAAGAGCGACGTCGCTGACCGTCGACGGGATGCCGTAGGCGTTGCGCACGAAATTGTTCAGCTTCTGGTCCGTCAGCAACTGATCGACGTTGGAGATGCCCGCGATGGTCGACTGGTAGTAGACTGCCGCATTGTCGGCCTTGCTGGCAGTGCTGGCACTTTGTGTGGCCGTCTGCGAGGCGTAAAGGGTCGCGACCGAACCATCCGATTTGAAATTGAAGAGATCGTGAACGTCGCTGTAGCCCTGGGCGCTGGCAGCCGTGCGGTCGACGAGGAAAGTCCTCAACGTCGCATCGGAGACGCTGTCGGAAATCTGCATGCTGTTTCTGATATAGCTGACCGCAACAGCATCCGACATGATGTCATCGACATTGGTGACATTGCCGATCATGCTGTTGAAATGCGCTGCATTCGCCGCCGACTTGTCGGTGGTCGATTTCCGCTGCGCCGCAGTCTGGATCGCGGAACCGTTGATCGAGCCGTCAGCCTGGAAGTTGAAGTCAGCGTTGAGATCGGCGTGGCCCTGGGCCGCGGCATAGGCCGAATCCGTCAGGATGTTCTTCAGGTCGGCATTGCTGAAGCTCGTGCCGAGACCGTAGGCATCCTTGATGTAGCGCGCCAGCACGTTGTCGGCGAGCAGGTCGTCGACATTGGTGATGCTGCTCGATTGCGAGGTGACGGTATAGTAGTTGTTCGTGCTCGATGCCGCCGCCTGCAGGCTGTTTGCCTGGTCGACCGACTGGACGCGCGCCGTGCTGGAGGTCGACCCGTCAGCCTTGAAGTTGAAAGCATTGTAGACATTGGTAAAGCCCATCAGCTGGGCATAACCGGGATCGGTCAGCACCGCGCGCAGCGCTGCCGCGGTGAAGTCGGCGCCCATGCTGTAGGCCGTCGTGATGTAGGAGACCAGGCGCTTGTCGGCGACCAGATCGTCGACATTGGTGATCGTGCCGATCTTCGCAGTGTAATAGGCCTTGTTGTAGTCCGCCGCCGTCTGGCCGACGTAGTAGACATCCGAACCGACCGAATTGTCGATGATGACGGACTGGGAATTCAGGGTGTAGGACTCGATGACCGAGGCCTTCTGCGCTGCGGTCTGCGCCGTGCCGGTGACCGTGCCATCCGCGTTGAAGCTGAACTGGGCGGCAAGCGCCTTGTACTTGTCGCCGCCCTGCGTGTTGACGACGCTCGTGGGGTCGCTGAGATCGCTCGTCAGCACCTGCCGCAGAAAATCCTTCGACGCATAGGTCGGATCGATCTTGAAGGTCTTCAGCACATAGGTACGCAGCCGGGTGTTGTTGACCAGATCGTCGACGGTCTGCACGCTATCGATATTGTTGCTGTAATAGGTGCTCTCGGCAGTCGCGGCCTTGTCGGCATCGATGAAGGACTGCTTGTAGAGGCCGATAAGGTCGTCCTCCTGCGCGTCCGTCTGCACGTCCTTGGCCGGCTCGTTGAAATTGAAGGCGGAGGCGAACTCGCGGTAGCGCGTATCGGACAGCTTGTTGGCGTAGCTGTTGGGATCGGTGAGATCGCTCTCGAGCACCTTCTTCATGAAGGCCTTGGCGTAGGTCATGTCTTCGAGGCCATAGGCCTTCATCGCATAGCTGTAGAGCTTGTAGTCGCCGAGGAAGTCGTCGACCGATGTGACCTTGTTGATATGGTCGGCGTAGTACTGGGCATCCTTCTTGACCGTCGCCTGCGACGCAACCTTGTTGAGGCTGGACGTCATATCTCGCGACAGGATCGTGTAAGCGAGGGAAGCCGTGATCATGAAAAGCGCCCTTTTCGGCAAAATCTCTAAAAGAACGACGAAATGCTGGTGAGCACATTTTGCCATGGAAAGCTTACCTGAGGCTTACCTCCGGATGCATCACTTCAGCACACCACACCGTTCACCTTCCGGAAACCCTGCCGGATTCGGTTTTGATAACCATCAGAGGAGGCAAAGTTTTCTTAACCGCAATTTTTAAGCTGTACGGAACGGCGGCTGCCTATTGTCGGCCATAGAGGACGAAAAGTCCCAAGGAGAAGACCGGAAATCGGCTCTCAGGTAAGACAAGGGTAGAATGAAATGAACAATCCCGTTATGAAGCCCGCTTGGGCTGGCACGACGTTACGCCTCGATCCGTCCCGCTTTCCCCAGCAGGTCAGCTACGCCATCCACGATTGTTCGGATGACGTCAATATCACCATAGACGAACGCGGTGCGGTCCTGCGCAAGGTCCTCCCCTCCAGCGGCCTGCCGCTCTCGATTGCGCTGCCGAAGCGCGTTTTCAAGGGCGTCGCCGCCCGCGCCATCGACCATGGCGACGGCGATGTCACCGTAACCCTCGAACTCCATCACGCCGATCCGGAGCTCTGCATTCCGCTGCTCGTCGCCCATGATCTCAGCGACATCGCCGCCGACTGGCGCAGCTGGTCCGAAGCCTTCCGCATTCCGATGCTGATGGTCGAGGCCGACGGCGTCGCCCGGCCGCTCGAAGACCATATTGGCGCCTTGCGCACCAGCGATCTCAAGCCTCGCCGCCGTCATTCCTACTTCGCCAATCGCCGTCCGCGCTTCCTCGTGCGCCGTACCACCGGCCGGCTGGGCGTTGCGATGAAGATCGAAGGTAAGGAAATCATCGCCCGCAACTGAACAAAAACGCGACAGTTCCATTCGGCGACGTCGCTTCGGAACCATTTTGAAACCCGGCGCCCGCGCCGGGTTTATCGTTTCATTCGTCGTCCCAATCAGGGAATGGCAAACAGCAGCGAGATGAAGAGGCCGAAGAAGATGATCAGGCCGACGCGGTTGTTCGATTTGAAGAGCGCCAGGCACTGGTCGGCATCGTTGATATCGAGCCGGACGATCTGCCAGGCGAACATGCCGGCCGCACCGAGCAGACCCAGAAACGCGATGAGATTGGCGCCGGCCAGAGCGAAAGCAATAAACATCAGCACCAGCGTCAGCCCATAAAGGCCGATCAGCCATTGCCGCGTCCTGTCGCCGAACAGGCGCGCAGTGGAGCGGACGCCGATCAGCTCGTCATCCTCCTTATCCTGATGCGCATAGATCGTGTCGTAACCGATCGTCCAGGCGACGGAGGCGGCGTAGAGCAGGATGGCTGCAAAGGAGAGGCCGCCGAAAATGCCGGCCCAACCCATCAGCGCGCCCCAGGAAAAGGCAAGCCCCAGGTAGAATTGCGGCCAGTCGGTGAAACGTTTGGCAAAGGGATAAAACGCCACGATCCCGAGTGAGAGCACGCCGAGGAAAACGTTGAGCCAGTTGAACTGCAGCAGCACGAAGAGCCCGACCAACGCCTGCAAGCCGATGAAGATTTTTGCCCGACGGCGGGTGACGCGGCCGGAGGGGAGCGGACGCGACCGCGTGCGCGCCACTTCCATATCGATCTCGTGGTCGACGAGATCGTTATAGGTGCAGCCGGCGCCGCGCATGGCGACCGCGCCGACGAAATAGAGGAACAGGTGAGATACCAGCAGGCTGCCGGAATAGATCCCCTCACCGATCGCCGCATTGGCGGCAAGGGTCGCCGACCAGAAGCACGGCCACATCAAGAGCTGCCAGCCAATCGGGCGATCCCAGCGCGCGAGCTGCGCATAGGGCCAAAGCCATGGCGGCAGGATCCGGTAGACCCAGTTGTCGGAAGGTGCGTCGGAGACGCGCTCGTTGAAATCGCCAGTATCGTGCATGAAGCTCATCTAGCGGCGGGCCGCCGATCCGGTCAAGAAGCGATCATTGCACTGCCACTTGCATCATTCCTTAGATCAGAATCGATCCAGGGATGAAATTATTTTGCAATTCATATGGTTACAGCGCCACTCGTCTGAAAGGACCCGCGGCGCGGTCAATCACTGCAGCGAGAAATTGAACTTATAGGTCGCCGAGACACCGATCAGGACCTGGTTCTTCGAGCCGCGGTCGCGCACGAGGCTGCTGTCGGCGGCAGGGCCTGCCAGCCGCTTATATTCGAGGAAGGAACTGGCCGAGAGGTTTTCCGTCGCCTTCCAGGTCAGCGCCGTGCCGGCGCCATAGGACTGGATGCCCGATGCGGGCTTATAGGGATCAAGGCCGCTTGCCGCCGCCTGCTTGGCGTTAACGCCGTAATAGGCGTCGTAGTAGCCGCTGGTGGCGAATGTCGCGCGCGGGCCGCCCGACAGTTGCAGGTCGGGCGCGATATCGGTGAAGGCATCGACCGCGAGATCGGCGACGATACCGTCATGCGAGCGGAGGCCCTGGCGGACTTCGGCGCGGGCGCGAAGGAAATCTGTGGGGTAGACTTCTAGGAAAGCGCCGGCTTCCGCCCCCCATTTGACCTTCTTCAAGCCCTTCAGATCGCTGCTGTCGCCGTCATCGCGCGACGGCACGAATTTGCCGACGATGCCGGCCCGGAAGGCGCCCTTGTCGATGAGAGCGAAGGAGGGATTGTCGTTGCGCGAGGAAAAACGCGGCCCGGCGCCTTGGCGGCCGACCGAGATCAGCGGGCTGAACTTGAATTCATTATGCGACGAGCCCTCGAATTTCGGGGCGGAAAAGCCGGCAACGCCGACGCTCAGATACCAGTCGCCGGACCAGAAGTGCTGGCCGCTTTCCTGGGCGGCCACTGAGCCAGCAGATAAAAGGGCAATAGCCAAAGAGATCGATACGACTGATCGATGAGACACGTCCGCACTCCAGAAAACGCAAAAACAAAGCCGCGGAGGGCGGCGTTTGCTACATTTATCCTGATCTCGTTACCCCAATGTTAACCACGGCAGCGAGATGACACAGGCAAAAATGACGGATGCCCGCGCTAACGCTGGTTCCAGCGGCGGATGACCGGTTCGGTCAGATCGTGCTCGTAGCCGAGCACGCTGATGCTGGCCGTATCGAGCACGAAACGGGAGCCGTCTTCCGCCGGCAGGCCGAGCCAGCGGGCGGCGAGGACGCGCAGGAAATGCGAACTCGAGAAGATCAGAATGGTGCCGGCCGTTTCGCGAAGCGCATGGATGACGGCGTCTGCGCGGGCGCCGACATCGGCGGCGAACTCGCCATTCGGGCAACCATCGCGAAAGAGCTGCCAACCGGGGCGGTCCGCAAGGATCGCCTTGGTGGTGATGCCTTCATAAGCGCCATAGTCCCATTCGGCGAGATCGTCCTTGATCACCGCGCCCGATCCGAATCCGGCAAGCGCGCAGGTCTTGCGGGCGCGCTCGGACGGGCTCGACCAGACGGCGGAGAAGGTAAGTCCCGCCAGCCGGTCGGCGAGTTGGCGGGCGGCGGCCTCGCCATTCGCCGTCAAGGGAATATCGCTGCGTCCGGTATGGCGCCCGGACAGGCTCCATTCGGTTTCACCGTGGCGGACCAGGTAGATCTCGGGAAACGCATTGCTCATCGGCACGTCCTTTCATGAGAACCGGCTCCTCGGCAAAACCGCGAGCGGAAGCGGCACTTCCGCGGGATCAGAACGTCACCTTTTCCAACGGTGCGCGCCTCGCCTCGAATTCCTTCAGCTTGGCTTCGTTGCGGGCGATGTAATTGCGATTGTCGGGAACGGCGAACTGGTTCTTGGCGACCTGGATCTGCAAGATGAAGAGTTCGTCCCAGCGGAAGCCCACCTCGGAACCGGCCAGATAAAATTCCCACATGCGGAAGAATTGCTCGTCGTAAAGCGCCACCGCTTCGGCCTTGCGCGCCACGAAACGCTCGCGCCAATGGCGCAGCGTATAGGCATAATGCATCGGCAGGATTTCGATATCCTTGACCAGCAGCCCGGCCTTCTCAAGCGGCGGCACGACCTCGCCGACGGAAGGGATGTAGCCGCCCGGGAAGATGTACTTCTCGATGAAGGCATTGGTGCCGAAGCTCGGCTTCGGACGGCCGATCGAATGCAGCACCATGACGCCGTCGTCATCGAGCAGGTCCGATACCTTGCGGAAGAAATTGCCGTAATTGCCGATACCGACATGTTCGAACATGCCGACCGAGACGATGCGGTCGAACTTCCTGCCCGTCATGGTGCGGTAGTCCTGCAGTTCGAAACGCACACGGTCGGCAAGGCCGCGCTTTTCGGCGCGCGCACGCGAGACCTTGAGCTGTTCCTCGCTCAGCGTGATGCCGGTGAAATCGGCCCCGTCGGTCGCCTCCGTCAGGTACATGCCCATGCCGCCCCAGCCGGAGCCGATCTCCAGGATACGCTGGTTCGGCTCGAGCAGAAGCTTGGCGGCGATATGGCGCTTCTTGGCGAGCTGCGCCTCGTCGAGACCAATTCCCGGCGGCTCGAAATAGGCGCAGGAATATTGCCAGTCCTCGTCGAGGAAAAGATCGAAGAGCTTGGCAGACAGGTCGTAATGATGGGCGACATTGTGCTTGTTGCGATTGACCGGCACGCGGCTCTTCAGCTGTTGCCAGGCAATGCGGCCGAGGAGCAGTGCCGCCATCTTGAAATCGAAGATTTCGTTGGTGGTGTTCTGTTTCACCAGCGACAGGAAATCGTAAATGTTGCCCTGTTCGAGAATGAACCGGCCTTGCATGTACATTTCGCCGAGCTTCATGGTCGGGTCGCGCCGGATGGCGTCCTCGGCCTCCTGATCGGCAAGGCGGGCGACAACGGTTTCACCCGTGCCGTCGCCGATAGTATGGGTTTCGCCATTGGCAAGGGTAAGTTTCAACGAACCCTTGCGGACGATTTGCTGGACGATCGATAAGAATGCCGACGCCATGGACGCCTCGCAAATGTGACAGGATGGTCACATCAACTTAGTGGCTCTCTTTCGCCATACAAGCGCTGGATTTAGCACTCTTTACAGAACGCTGCCAAACTGTTGCATTTTTGCCGAAACGCCAGCTAAACCCTTATTTTCGCTTCATGGCTTCGGCAAGTGCCGCGCCGAATGCGCCTTGGCTTTCCGGTTTCTGAGCCGCGGGCCGGCGCTCGTTCTGCGGCCGCGACCCTTGGCTTGGGCGAGAATCACCACGCGGCGGCGGCGCTGATGAGCCGTCATCGCGTCGCATGGAAAGACCGATGCGCTTGCGCTTGGCATCGACTTCGACAACCCGCACCTTGACGACATCGCCCGCCTTGACGACCTCGTGGGGATCCTTGACGAAGCGATCGGCAAGCTGGGAGACATGCACCAGACCATCCTGGTGCACGCCGATATCGACGAAGGCGCCGAAGGCGGCGACATTGGTCACCGTGCCTTCCAGCACCATACCGGGCTTGAGGTCGGAAATTTCGTTGACGCCCTCGGCAAAGGTCGCGGTCTTGAAGCTCGGACGCGGGTCGCGGCCGGGCTTTTCCAGCTCCGCGATGATGTCTTTGACCGTCGGCAGACCGAATTTCTCGTCGATGAACTGGCGCGGATCAACCGATTTCAACACCGCGCTGTCGCCCATCAGCGCGCGCAGATCGCGGCCACAGGCGGCGACGATCTTCTTGGCAACGCCGTAAGCCTCCGGATGCACCGAGGAGGAATCGAGCGGCTCCTTGCCGTTGGGAATGCGCAGGAAGCCGGCGCATTGCTCGAAAGTGCGGCCGCCGAGGCGGGCGACCTTCAGCAGATCCTTTCGCGTCTCGAAACGGCCTTCGCTGTCGCGGTGGCGGACGATGGCGTCGGCGATCGACGGGCCGAGGCCGGAGACGCGCGACAGCAGCGGCGCAGACGCGGTGTTGAGATCGACACCGACGGCATTCACCGCATCTTCCACCACCGCATCGAGCGAACGCGACAGCTTCTGCTGGTCGACGTCGTGCTGATACTGGCCGACGCCGATCGACTTCGGCTCGATCTTGACGAGTTCGGCGAGTGGATCCTGCAGGCGCCGCGCGATGGAGACGGCGCCGCGCAGCGACACGTCGAGATCAGGGAATTCTGCCGCTGCGGTCGCCGAGGCGGAATAGACCGAGGCGCCGGCTTCCGACACGATGACCTTGGTCGGCTTCGGCGCCGGCAGCTCGGCCAGCATGTCGGCCACCAGCTTTTCGGTTTCGCGGCTGCCGGTGCCATTGCCGATCGAGATCAGCTCGACATTATGCTTGCGGACCAGCGATGCGAGCTCGACCTGGGCGCCGCGCACGTCATTCCTCGGCTGGAAGGGATAGACGGTCGATGTCGCCACCACCTTGCCGGTGCCGTCGACGACGGCGACCTTGACGCCGGTGCGGATGCCGGGATCGAGACCCATCGTCGCGCGCGAGCCGGCGGGTGCGGCCAAAAGCAGGTCCTTGAGATTGCGGGCGAAGACATGGATCGCTTCTTCTTCGGCCCTTTCGCGTAGTTCCCGCATCAGGTCGAGCGAGAGCGACATGGAAAGCTTGACGCGCCAGGTCCAGCTTGCGACCTCCGTCAGCCAGCGGTCGCCGGGACGGCTCGTACCGATCTCGTAAGCCGCCACGATCATGCGTTCGACCGGCTTGTTCGGAGAGGTCGTCTCGGCGTCGGCCTCGATCGTCAGCGTCAGCACCTCCTCGTTCCAGCCGCGCAGCATGGCGAGCGCGCGGTGGCCGGGGGCGGTCGCCCAGCGTTCGGAATGGTCGAAATAATCCGAAAACTTCTCGCCGGTCGCCTGCTTGCCGTCGACGACTTTCGCCTTCAGCAGCGAGGCCTGGCGCATATGGGCGCGCAACTTGCCGAGCAGGTCGGCATTTTCGGCAATGCCTTCGGCGATGATGTCGCGCGCGCCTTCGAGCGCCGTCTTCACATCGGGCACATCAGCTGTGAGGAAGCCTTCGGCCAAGACCGCCGGTTCCCTGGCGCGGTCGGCAAGGATCGTCTCGGCGAGCGGACCGAGGCCGCGTTCACGGGCGATTTCGGCCCGCGTGCGGCGCTTCGGCTTGTAGGGCAGATAGAGATCTTCAAGCTCGGCCTTGGTTTCGGCGCCGGCGACCTTGGTCATCAGCTCGTCGGTCATCTTGCCCTGGCCGGTAATCGATTCGACGATCGCGTCGCGCCGGGCTTCGAGCTCGCGCAGATAGACCAGCCGCTCGGCGAGATTGCGCAGCTGCGTATCATCCAGCCCGCCCGTCACTTCCTTGCGGTAGCGGGCGATGAAGGGCACGGTGGCGCCCTCGTCGAGCAGCTCGATGGCGGCTTTGGCCTGTTCGGGCCGGGCGTTGATTTCGGCGGAGATGCGGGCTGCGAGAAAACGGAGGTCTGCGGCCATGGGATTTCCTGTTTCGTCAGAGGTGGCGGGACCATAGCGGCGAAAAGCGGCAAGGCAATGTTGGAGTTTACGGCCGAGCGCCGATCCACAGGATAAGCATGCCGGAAAGGCGGCGATTTTGCGGTTGTGCAGATGCGCCATTCTTTGCTAGCAGAAGCAACGTTTTGACCCGGCGCCCATGCCATCCCTCCCCTGTCGCGGGAGGCAAGGAAATTCGACATGCCAAACCTTCTTCTCGAACTCCGCTCCGAAGAGATTCCGGCCCGCATGCAGCGTAAGGCTGCCGGCGACCTGAAGAAGCTCGTCACCGATGCGCTTGTCGAAGCGGGCCTGTCCTACGAGGGCGCGCGCGAATACTGGACGCCGCGGCGGCTTGCGCTCGACATCCACGGCCTGACGGCGCGCTCGGCCGATGTGCGCGAGGAACGCAAGGGACCGCGCACCGACGCCAACGAGAAGGCGATCGAAGGTTTTCTGCGCGGCGCAGGATTGTCCTCGATCTCCGAGGCGCAGGTGGTGAGCGATCCGAAGAAGGGCGATTTCTACGTCGCGGTCATCTCCAAGCCCGGCCGCGCGACGGAAGAGATCGTCAGCGATATCATGCCCGGCATCATCCGCGATTTTCCCTGGCCGAAATCGATGCGCTGGGGCAAGGCCTCGTCCAAGCCCGGTGCGCTGCGCTGGGTGCGGCCGTTGCAGTCGATCGTCTGCACTTTCGGCCCGGAGCATGAAGAGACAACCGTCATCCCCTTCGAGATCGACGGCATCACCGCGTCCAACATCACCTATGGCCACCGCTTCCATGCGCCGGAGGCGATCACCGTGCGGCGCTTCGACGATTATGCGGCGAACTTGGAAAAGGCGAAGGTCATCCTCGATGCCGAGCGGCGCAAGGACATCATCCTGCACGACGCCCGCGACATCGCCTTTGCCAACGGGCTGGAGCTGGTGGAAGACGAAGGCCTGCTGGAGGAAGTCTCCGGCCTTGTCGAATGGCCGCAGGTGCTGATGGGCAGTTTCGAGGAGGATTATCTCTCGATCCCCTCCGAAATCATCCGGCTGACGATCAAGACCAACCAAAAGTGTTTCGTGACGCGGCCGCAGGGTGGCGAAACGCTGTCGAACAAGTTCATCCTCGTCTCCAATATCCAGGCGAAAGACGGCGGCAAGGAAATCGTCCACGGCAACGGCAAGGTGGTGCGGGCCCGGCTTTCGGATGCGCTGCATTTCTGGAAGCGCGACCAGGGCAATCTGCCGGATCTCGAGACGCTGACGGCGTCGGCGGCAAAGTTCGGCCTCGACATCAAGAAGCCGCTCGACCAGCGCATGGCCAAGCTCGATGCGCTTGACGTGACCTTCCATGCCAAACTCGGCACACAGGGCGCGCGCGTCGCCCGCATCCGCGCACTGGCCAAGGAATTGGCGAAGATAACTGGTGCGGATGCGGCCCTCGTCGATCGCGCCGCCGTACTCGCCAAGGCCGATCTGCGCACCGAAGCCGTCGGCGAATTCCCGGAGCTGCAGGGCTTGATGGGCCGCAAATATGCGGTGCTGCAGGGTGAGGACGCCTCCGTTGCCGCAGCGATCGAGGATCACTACAAGCCGCAGGGTCCGTCGGACCGCGTGCCGGAGGACAAAGTGGCGATCACCATCGCCCTTGCCGACAAGCTCGATACGTTGATCGGCTTCTGGGCGATCGATGAAAAGCCGACAGGGTCGAAGGATCCGTTTGCGCTGCGGCGGGCAGCGCTCGGTGTCGTCAGGATCCTCTTGGAGCGAAGGATCCGCCTGCCGCTGCTGGCAACGACCAGGGATAGCGACCTGCTCTCCTTCTTCCACGACCGCCTCAAGGTCTATCTGCGCGACCAGGGCGCCCGCCACGATCTCATCGACGCCGTGCTGACTTCAGATGCCGACGACCTGTTGATGGTGGCGCGCCGCGTCGAAGCGCTGACGGCCTTCATCACCTCGGAGGACGGCAAGAACCTGCTCGCCGGCACCAAGCGGGCGACACAGCTGCTCGCCGCCGAGGAAAAGAAGGGCACCGTGATCGCCGACAGCGTTTCGCAAGCGCTTCTGAAGCTCGATGCCGAGAAGGAATTGTTCGCCGCAATCTCCAGTGCCTCGAAGGATGCGTCGAACGCCGTCGCCGGGGAAGACTTCCGCTCGGCAATGGAAGCGCTCTCCAAGCTGCGCGGCCCGGTCGACCGCTTCTTCGAAGACGTGCTCGTCAACGACGAGGACGCCGCCATCCGCGCCAACCGTCTCGCCCTGCTGCGGCTGATCCGCGAGGCGACGGGGACGGTTGCGGATTTCTCGAAGATTTCGGGGTGATATTCGACCGCCATCGGCGGTCTGGCATTGCCGCCGCCGTGGCGTTATTCAAGAGACATGCAGAGCAAGATTCTCGTCAGCGCCTGTCTCATGGGGCACGCCGTCCGCTATGACGGGCGGGCGAAGCCGTTGCTTCATCCTGTGATCGAGACATGGCGGGCCGAGGGTAGGCTGGTGACGATCTGTCCGGAGATGTCGGCGGGCATGAAGGTGCCGCGCCCTCCGGCCGAGATTGGAAATGCTGCGACCGGCGAGGATGTGCTGGCCGGCACGGCGCGGGTTGTCGAGCTGACGGGCGCCGACCTAACGGAAGAGTTCCTGCTGGCGGCAGAAAATGCCGTGGCGCTCGCAAGGCGGGCCGACTGCCGCTATGCGCTGCTCATCGACGGCAGCCCGTCCTGCGGATCCGGTTTCATCTATGACGGCACCTTTTCCGGCCGCAAGCAGGCCGGCGCCGGCGTGACGGCGGCGGCGCTGAAAGCGGCCGGTGTCGAAGTGTTTTCCGATCACGAGATCGAGCGGCTGATCGACCGTATCGCGCAATGAGCCTAAAAAGGCACGGCCGCCGGAGAACCGACGGCCGCTAAGAATTTCGTGATAAAATTTCTTATTGTCCCCGCGCCGTTTAGGCGGCACGGCGACCTTGATGCATGGCCGGGGCAGCGCTTTCGCCACTGACTCGGAAGCCGCGAATGAGGTCGATCAGTTCGTCGGTATCGGTGGCGAGCGTCTCGGCCGATGCCGTGGTCTCTTCGGCCATGGCAGCGTTCTGCTGGGTGGCGGCGTCGAGCTGGTTCATCGACGAGGAGATCGAACGCAGCGTCGTATCCTGCTCAGAGGCGCTGTGGGCGATCTTGGCGACGATCTCGTTGGCGGCCTTGATCTGGTCGGAGATGCGCTTCAGCGCCTCGCCAGCCTCGCCGACCAGACGGACGCCATGATCCACCTGGCTGGAGGAGCGGGCGATCTGGTCCTTAATCTCCTTGGCCGCAGCGGCGGAACGCTGGGCAAGTTCACGGACTTCCTGGGCAACGACCGCAAACCCCTTGCCGGATTCACCGGCACGGGCTGCCTCGACGCCGGCATTCAGCGCCAAGAGGTTGGTCTGGAAGGCGATCTCGTCGATGACGCCGATGATCTTGGTAATCTCCGACGACGATTTCTCGATGCCGCTCATCGCCTCGATTGCCTGGGTGACGATCGCATCGCTGTGGGTTGCCTCGGTGCTAACCGCGTGGACACGTTTGCTCGCCTCATGGGCGCCATCGGCCGTCTGACGGACGGCGACGGTGAGTTCATCGAGCGCCGCCGAGGTTTCTTCGAGGCTGGCGGCCTGGCGTTCGGTGCGCTGCGACAGCTCGTTGGAAGCGCGGCGGATCTCTTCCTTGCTGGTGCCGATATCGGTGCCCTTGGCGCTGACCTTGGCCATGGCGGCTTCGAGATGCGACAGCGCATCGTTGAAGTTGTCGCGAAGGGCGGCATACTTCTGGCCGAGATCGGCGCAGCGCACGGTGAGGTCGCCGCGGGCAATCATCTCCAGCGCCTGGCCGATGGTCGTCACCACGCGCGCCTGCAGCGTTGCCTCATCCTGCTGCTGGCGCAGATTGTTTTCGCGCTCGCTTTCCAGCGCCAGCTGCTGGGCCGCCTCGCGATCCGACATCGCATGACGCTCCCTGATCTTTTCCTGCAGTGACTGCGTCGCCTTCGCCATCATGCCGACTTCGTTGTTCATGCCGGTATGCGGAATGGTGATCGAAACATCCTCTTCGGCGACCGACTGCAGGGCGGCATGGACGTTGTTGAGAGGTCCCGATATGCCGCGGATGACGACGTAGGCGGCTGTCATGGCAAGGAAGAACAGGACGATGCTGCCGGAGAGCGCGGTCAGGATCGTGCTGTTTATCTGAGCATCGAGATCGTCCATGTAGACGCCGGTGACGACGACGACCTTCCAGGGATCGAAGGCCTGTGCATAGGCCGTCTTACGAAAATCGCCAGCGGGCTGGCCCGGTTTGGCTGTGGAATAATATTCGACGAGACCGCCGCCCTGCTGCCCGAGCTTGACCAGCTCTTCGCGATAGAGCTTGCCTTTGCTGTCCGGCTGGCCCTTGTTGACCTGACCGACTTTCGCGGCATCATAATGGAACATCATCTGGATGTCGTAGCTATAGCCGAAGAAATAGCCATCGGGGTCGTATTTCATCGCATTGACCGTGGCGTAGGCCTGCTTCTGGGCGTCTTCCAGCGTCATTTCGCCGGCAGTCACCTTTGCCTGGTAGATTTTGAGAACCGAGACCGCCGACTGAACCTCGGCGCGGAGCATGTCATAGCGCTCCTTGTAGATCGCATCGACCGAGGAGCGGATCTGCAGGGAAGTGGCGATCGCAAAGGCGATCATCAGGCCGACGACCAGCAATATGAGCTGCTTTGATATCTTCAAATTTTTCATGACGCCTCGCAACGGGAATGGGTAGCTGCATTCCGGTGCGGTTTTCTACCGCCTGTGCGAGCGCGCCAAACAAGACGACGCGTCTACCGCTGCTAAAATAAACATGCTGCGACCGGGTAAGCAACAATTGATGCCCATCCTATAAAAAAGCTTTAATTTTATCATTCGCGACGCGCATTTCCCTAAAAATCCGGGGGTGCTTACAAAGCAAAACCGCCGGATTTTCATCCGGCGGTCGAATATCATTTCTTTTCGAATTCTCAGCGTGCCCGGCGCATCAAAACAGGAATGCACCCCCGCTGCTCATCGAGGGTGCATTCAGTCCACCGGTGGTGGAACCCCAAGCGATCGAAACCTTGATCAGGCCAGGGGCAGGGAACTTTATGTTTTAGAAACGCAGCTTGAATTCGGAAACGTTAATTGCTGCCGGTTGTTCCGCCATACCTGCCGCAACGGGCCTGGCGTCGCCGCCAATGACGGCCGCGGTGGTTGCATTCATGTCGATACCGTCTACCGGCGCTGCCGGCGGCGCGGCGGCAATCATGGATTCAGGCGTCGCCTTGCTGACGAAGACGACCGGCGAGCCGCCCATCCAGCCTTCGGTGCGGTAAATCTTCTTTTCGCCGCCGACATCGCGGATTTCACTCGCCTGGAGGACGCCGGGCTTCAGCTCCGGCACCGTATAGTCCTTCTTGGTCAGTTCGGCCTGGAGCGGCGGGCAATCGGCGCAGGTTTCGGTGACGATGCTGCCTTCAGTGCGCGGCGCAGTTTTGCCGACCACCTCTATCGAGGACGCCATCGCAGAGCCTGCCATTAACAGGATTGCCGCACCGAGGAAAATCTGACGCATCAATGCCACTCCGTCTCATCTTGGGAGCGGTATAGCGCAGCTTTGTTTCCATCCCGTCAGGGGAAAGGGTAAAAATTTAAAGAACGGGCGGGTTTATACTCATTCCGAGCCGGTTTCGCGCTCGATCGCCCGCCAGCCGATGTCGCGCCGGCAGAAGCCGTTTTCCCATCTCACCCTGTCGAGCAGCGCGTAGGCGCGGTTCTTGGCCTCGGCGACCGTGCCGCCTGACGCGGTGACGTTCAGCACGCGGCCGCCAGTCGCAACCAGTGTGCCGTCCTTCAGAGCCGTGCCGGCATGAAACACCTTCTCGCCCTCGCCTGCATCAGGCAGGGAGAGGATCGGCGTATTCTTCTCGTAGGCACCGGGATAACCCTTGGAGGCCATGACCACCGTCAGCGCCGGATCGTCGTTCCATTCGGCCTTGACCTGATCGAGCGTGCCGTTGGCGGTGGCGAGCAGCAGCGGCAGCAGATCGCTCTTCAACCGCATCATCATCACCTGGCATTCGGGGTCGCCGAAACGGACATTGTATTCGATCAGCTCCGGCCCCTTCTTGGTGATCATCAGCCCGGCGAAAAAGACGCCAGAGAAGGGATGACCGCTTTCGGCCATGCCGCGCATCGTCGGTTCGATGATCTCCTTCATCGTCCGCTCGACCATTTCGGCGGTCATGACAGGCGCCGGCGAATAGGCGCCCATGCCACCGGTATTGACGCCGGTATCGCCCTCGCCCACCCGCTTGTGATCCTGGGCGGTTGCGAGCGGCAGCGCATGTTTGCCATCGCAGAGGCAGAAGAAGCTCGCTTCCTCGCCATCGAGATAGGCTTCGACGACGACTTCGGCGCCGGCAGCGCCAAAGGCGCCTTCGAAGCAGTCGTCGACCGCCGCCAGCGCCTCGTCCAGCGTCATCGCAACCGTCACGCCCTTGCCGGCGGCAAGACCATCGGCCTTGACGACGATCGGCACACCCTCGGCGCGGATATAGGCTTTGGCCTTCGGTCCATTGTTGAAGCGCTGGTAGGCGCCTGTCGGGATGTCGTAGCGGGCGCAAATATCCTTGGTGAAGCCTTTGGAGCCCTCGAGCTGGGCTGCGGCAGCGGAGGGACCGAAGACCGCCAGGCCATCGGCGCGCAGCCGGTCAGCGAGGCCGGCAACCAGCGGCGCCTCCGGGCCGACGACGACGAAATCGATCGCCTTGTCCTTGCAGAAGGCCGCGACCGCTTCGTGATCCTCGATATCAACCGGCACGAGGACGGCGTGTTCGGCAATGCCGGGATTGCCGGGTGCGGCGTAGAATTCCGTCATCAACGGCGATTGCGCCAGCTTCCAGGCGAGCGCATGCTCGCGTCCGCCCGATCCGATCAACAGAACCTTCATGCGCGACCCTTTCCTTTTCTGTCTGGCGGTTAAGGGCCAAGGGCCGAAAGGTCAAGCGGGAAAGCTTACCAGCCCCCGCCTCCCCCGCCTCCGCCACCGCCGCCCGACGAGCCGCCGCCGGAAAAACCAGAGGATGAGCTCGACGGCGGCGGCGCGGGAATCGTCGACGCGATGGTCGAGGCCATGGACGAGGAAAAGCCGCCGATACGATCGGAAAAGCTGCCGCTGTTGAAATTGCCGGCATACCAGGCGGGCGCATAGGCAGCAGCCGCGCCGGCGGCGGCGGCCGCAAGCCAGGTTTCGAAAGTGCGCGACCAAGGCTTTTCGACGCCGAGCGCCACCGCATAGGGCAGCAGCGTCTCGAAATGCCGCGGCGACATTTCCGGCGCGCCTGCCGTGTTCATCCGGTCCTTCTCGGCAAGCGTCAGATACTGGCGCAGACCGTCTATGCCATCCATCATCTTGGCGCCGAGCGGGGTCGGCGCGCCCATGATGAAGAAATAGAGGATGTTCAAAAGCGCGATGCCGCCGACGGCAAAGAGCATCGGCGTTTCGTGCAGTTCCACTAGCGAGGAGGCAAGCGCCAGGACCATGGTCGCCAGAATGCCGATGCCGACGAAGACGCCGACGGCGGCGGCGATGATGGCGATGATCTTGCCGAACAGTGATTTGCCGCGATGTAGCGACCTGACGAGGCCGGCGGCGAACACTGCAACGAAGACCGAGATGGCGATCGGGATCAGCATCAGCGCGATGGTATCGGGCGCCAGCGAACCGAAAACGAACAGGATCACCAGGGCGGCTGCGCTGAGCGCGATGCCGCCTACGGTATAGGCCAGGTTGGAATTGTAATATTTGCCGCGATGCTCCTTCTCGATCGCCGAGCGGAAGGCCTGGCCGACGGACTTCACCCGCTCGCCATTGGCCTTGTCGATCGTAAGCGTCGAGCCGGCACCGCCGGCAACCTTCAGCAGTTCGATTTCGCCGGCCTGGAATTTCTCCTTGCCGAGCGGCTTGCCGGTGCCTTGGATGACGATCGAATTCTTCAGGTCTTCGAGCTTGACGTAGCCGCGGACGGCAAGATTGAGCGCAGTGGCAGACAGCGCCGTCCAGCCCTCTCCGGAGAAGCCCTTATTGTCGATATAGTTGACCAGCGCCGGCGAGATACCATCAGGCGCGTCCCAGCGTGGCACGACGACGCCACGGGCGGGATCGCGGCCGACCTTCAGCCAGGAGCGCGTGTAATAGGCGAAAACGAGGATCAGGCCGCCGAAGCCGATGAAATAATTGCGGTTGTCCTTCAGCCACCAGGCGCTTTCCATATCCGCGCTCGGCGGATCGATCGAACCCTTCGGCATGCGGATCGCGAAGGTGAGGCCCTCGTGGGCATCGAGCGGCGCAATGGTGGAAAAGACCAGGCCAGCGCCGCTCTCGCTGACGCGGGCATTCTTTTCCGTCGCGCCCTGAGGGCCGGTGAAGAAGGCCGTCTCCGTCGCGCCGACGCCGGGCGGCAGCTTCACCGTTGCGGTGGCCGAGCGGATCGGGAAGATCCAGCCATTGCCGGTGACGTTCCAATAGAGTTCGTCGTGATCGTCGAAATAGCGGATCTGGCGATTGGTCCTGTAGGTGAAGACGTATCGATGACGGCCCGGCGTCACGGTCACATCGGCAGAACCGGCATAGATGCGGATGCCGCCTGATATCGATTCGGTGTGCCAGGGCTCGTTATCGCCATCGCGCTGGACCGACACCATATCGAAATCGACGCTGCGGCGGCGGCCCGCGGCATCGGTGAAATAGAGCGGGAAATCACGGAAGATGCCGTGGTTGATCTGATTGCCTTCGGCATTGACGGTGATCGTTTCCGTCACCGCCATCGCACCGGTTTTTTCGAGCGTAATGTCGGAGGCGAAACTGTCGATCACCTCGGCGGCAAAGGCCACCGGGGCGGCGAGCATCAACAGCAGTGCAAAGCAAAATCCGAAAAACCGACGCCCCATCCCTGTCTCCCCGCCGGCAGCCTCGGCTGCGTTTCGTCAATCGTTGTCCTGATAGGTCACGCCGAGTGCTGCCAGCGTCCGCCAATAGGCGGGGAAGGTCTTGCCGACGCAATCGGGATCGAGAATGGTGATGCCGTCGATCTTCAGCCCGGCGAGCGCGAAACTCATGGCGATGCGATGATCGGCGAAGCTGTCGATCTCCGCCGGCAGATGCCTGCCCGCAAGTGCGGGATCGGACTGCACGATCAGATCGTCGCCTTCTTCGCGGGCAAGGCCTGAAACAATGCGGTTGAGGCCGGTCGAGAGCGCCCGGATGCGATCGCATTCCTTGACGCGCAGATTGGCGATGCCGACGAAGCGAACCGGCGTCTGGTTGAAGGCGGCAAGCACGGCAAGGGTCGGAACGGCATCCTGCATCTGCGAGCCGTCGATCTCTGCCGGCAGATGCGGGAATTTGGCGATGATGTCATAGGCGCGCGCATCCGGCTGCGAGAAGGTATCGGAGGGAACACCGAGATCGATCGTGCCGCCGGTGAGGACCTCGGCGGCCCAGAGATAGGTCGCAGCCGAAGCATCGGGCTCGACGATGAAGTCGGCAGCGCGGTAGCCGGTCGGCTCGACGCGCCAGGTGACCGGGCTGGTCTTCTCGACCTTGGCGCCGAAAGCCTTCATCGCCGCCGTGGTCAGATCGATATAGCCGAGCGCGCCGATATCCTCACCGACGAGTTCGATGTCGACCGGCCGGTCGCCGCCGGCCGCCATCATCAGCAGCGCGGAGACATACTGGCTGGACAGGCCGCCATCGATGCGGATGCGGTCGGCCTGGAAGCGGCCGGTGCCCTTGACGGTGACCGGCGGGCAACCGGTCTCGGCACTCACGTCGATGCCGAGCGTGCGCATCGCCTCGACCAACGGGCCGATCGGGCGCTTGCGCATATGTTCGTCGCCATCGACGATGACGGTGCCGTCGACCAGAGCCGCAGCCGCCGTGAGGAAGCGTGTCGCCGTGCCGGCATTGCCGAGAAAGAGTGGTGCCTTCGGCGGCAGCAGCCTGCCGCTGCCGGTAACGACGAAGGTGGTATCGTCAGGCTCGTCGATCGAAACCCCCATGGCACGCAGCGCTTCGGCCATATACCGCGTATCGTCGCTCTTCAGCGCCCCGGTCAGTCGGCTGGTGCCCTTCGCAAGGCCCGCGAGCAGCAGGGCGCGATTGGTGATCGACTTGGAGCCCGGCGGCATGGCGCGGCCCGAAAGCGGCTTGCCCGGCGGGATGATCGTGAGTTTGGCTGTGCGTGTCATGCTGTTCTTCCGTCCATAAGGCGACCATTACCGGCCGCAATCTGCCCTTGCTCTTAATCGCTTTCTGGCAAAGGCAAAATGCCGGATCGTCAGAATTTCACGGTGGGGACGGCGCGGTCGGCTTCGTTGGTGATTTCGAAATATTCCCGCTTGGCAAAGCCGAACTGGCCGGCGACGAGATTGGACGGGAAGCTTTCGACCTTGACGTTCAGGTCGCGGGCCGCACCGTTGTAATAACGCCGCGCCATCTGCAGTTCGCCTTCCATCGTTTCCAGCGAGGCCTGCAGCTCGGCAAAGTTCTGATTGGCCTTGAGATCCGGATAGGCCTCGGCAAGCGCGATGACGCGGCCGAGCGCCTGGCCGAGCAGACCTTCCGCCTGCGCCCTGCCGGCCACATCGCCTGATGGCACGGCCTGCGCCTTGTTGCGGAGCTCAACCACCTCTTCCAGCGTCGACTTTTCATGAGCGGCATAACCCTTGACCGTCTCGATCAGGTTCGGGATCAGGTCGGCGCGGCGCTTGAGCTGGACGTCGATGCCCGACCAGGCCTCTTCCGCCATCTGACGCGCGCGAACCAGGCCGTTGTAGACGAAGATGAGATAGAGCGCGATGACAACGATAATAGCGAGTATCACATACATGCAGATGAGCTCCCCCGATTTGATGATCGCACGTTAGTGGTTCGGCATAACAAAGTCATCTTGGCGCAGTCATTCTTCGGCCGATTTCGATGAGACTTTGATAATACCGTCCGTCTGAGAGACTATCAGCCAATCAGGAGCATAGGCATCCATCTTTTCGCTCGCTCGCCAGAGATTGAAGCGTTCGGTCCAGCGTTGTTCGACGTCAAGCGCGACTGCGAAAGGGAGATAATGCTCGTAGCATTCGACCGACATTGCCGGGCCATCGATCTCACCGCGGAAATAACGGTTCAAGATGAGCATGTTACTGTGAATCTGCCGCTGCTTCGGCGTTGGCATGCGCAGCATTGCCAGAACAATGACAATGCCGATAATGTCCAACAAAATCGCCGCCAGATATGGCTGCTGTTCGCTGATAACCTTAGTCATACCAATATAGCAAAGCGCGAGAATCATTAGCGCCGGGAGCGTCACATAAAGACTGACCGTCTGCCTAAAGTTGGTGTGGACAGACAGCCGTTCTGGATGCAGAAACGCTATCGCGAAAATAAGAGATATCAATAAGATACCGCAGATGGAGGCCGAAAAGAGCAGGAGGCCCGAGAAAAAAGCGACGGCAACACCAAGAGCCAGAATTGAGACTACAGCCGCCAAGCTCCACCGATCTGTGCCTCTGACCTTCTGATATTCCTCAGTAACTGTTCTGTGTAGTTCATCTCTCACATCAGGCCGGGCATTTTTAACTCTGCGCCGATCACCGACAGGCCGCTCCTTCCCAATTCGCCCGAACACCAAACGCGTCGCAGCCGGAAGGCCATACCATTTGGCGCGACCCGCCTTGCCCTTCCTGCGCTCGTGCTTTGCCAATAAGTCCGAGGCCTCCGCATTTTCATCCAGGCTGGAAACGCGAAGCGTTCGCTTCACTGCGAGATGGCAGACAGACGCCATGAAGGCCGCTTTTGCCGCGTCTGCCTTCCAGTTCAGGAACAGATAGGCAGCCAGAGCCGGGGATATGCTCTCCGTCATTTTGATGTCGACAACTATCAATGGTGCAGGCAAAAGCCACGAAGGTCGAAATTTGAGGATAACAACCAGACCGACGATCAGCGGCCCTAAAATGCTTAGGAATGGGAGAAAGTGATCCGAAAGCCACCACCGCATCCGCCTATCGCTCGTTCCGCCCAGAAAAGTTCCTCCGGGATATTCGATCTCGATATCCGGCAGAACCCGATCCCCCTTGCCTGCCGCGATAGACACCACAAACTCATCCGGTGCCCTCTGTATGGTCTCATAGGTCGCCGGATCATCGCGCGAAGGGCGCACCGCACCGCCGGGCGGCACCCTTAGAGTAAGCGTTTTTCTGGCGCCCTGGTCATGGACACGGCCCATATAGGCCGGCAGGAAAAGAACCTGGTGATCGCCTTCCTGACGGACCAGACGGCCGAGCCGGTAAGCGATCTGGATCTTTGTGACGCCGGTGAACAGATCAGCAGGGCAGCGTTTGCAGTGCTCCTTGCCGATATAGATCGAATAGCCCGGCACGTTGTTTTCTTTGAAATAATATTCGTCGGATCCGTCACGCCGGGCTGCGACCAGACCGAAATCTCGCCAGTGAACCCCGCCTGACGCATCCTTGAAACGTTGAGGGATATCAACGTAAACGCCGCCGTAGTTTTCCGCCTTCTTGACCAGGATATCAAAACTTTCCGACACCAAAGCAGTGCCGTCGGTAGAAATTTCGATCGTAGTTTTTGCCGACTGAACGGCGAACTCCTTGTCAAAATCGCTGCACGAGGTCAGCAAGACAAGAATTGCACATGACAACAGCCATGAGAAAATTCGCGGCATCCTGCCTGCGCAATTTTCAAATGAGATTTTAAAATAAAGAATATCGCTCTTCAAAAGAGATACCGAAGCTATACCTGACCGCAACACCCAATAAGACAATGTG
Organism: Rhizobium leguminosarum; assembly: GCF_002953715.1. GTDB lineage: Bacteria > Pseudomonadota > Alphaproteobacteria > Rhizobiales > Rhizobiaceae > Rhizobium > Rhizobium leguminosarum_V. Next base: position 585,060 of record NZ_CP025012.1, on the reverse strand, counting down.
GGGGCGGTTCACGCAATACAAAAGAAGCCTAGCTCCAGAAGCGACGGAATTTTTCGAGACGGCTTTTACGCCGCCTCTTTGGCCAGGTTGACGCCGCCGGCATCGGTCAGCAGGAAGGCTTCGCCACAGGCCTTTGCGAGCGTGCGCACGCGCAGGATATAGCTCTGGCGCTCGGTGACCGAGATGACGCCGCGGGCGTCGAGCAGGTTGAAGACATGGCTTGCCTTGATGCACTGGTCGTAGGCCGGGAAGACGCATTTGTGCAGGCGCTGGTTGGCGTTGTCGCCGGGCGCGCCGGCATCGAGCAGCGCCCGGCATTCCTTTTCAGCATCGACGAAATGGCGATGCAGCATCTCGGTATTGGCGAATTCGAAATTATGGCGCGAATATTCCTGCTCGGCCTGCAGGAAGACATCGCCATAGCTGATCTTCTCGTCGCCGTCGCGGCCGTTGAAGTTCAGATCGTACACATTGTCGACGCCCTGGACATACATGGCGAGGCGTTCGAGACCATAGGTGAGTTCGCCGGCGACGGGCGAGCATTCGATGCCGCAGACCTGCTGAAAATAGGTGAACTGCGAGACTTCCATGCCATCGCACCAGCATTCCCAGCCGAGGCCCCAGGCGCCGAGTGTCGGGCTTTCCCAGTCGTCCTCGACGAAACGGATATCATGCAGCAGCGGATCGAGGCCGATCGCCGCCAGCGAGCCGAGATAAAGCTCCTGCAGGTTCGGCGGGTTCGGCTTGAGGATGACCTGGTATTGGTAATAATGCTGCAGCCGGTTCGGGTTCTCGCCATAGCGGCCGTCGGACGGGCGACGCGACGGCTGGACGTAAGCCGCCTTCCACGGCTTGGGGCCGAGGGCGCGCAGCGTGGTGGCCGGATGGAAGGTGCCGGCGCCGACTTCCATGTCGTAAGGCTGCAGCACCGCGCAACCCTTGTCCGCCCAGTAGTTATGCAGGTTCAGGATCAGCGCCTGGAAGGAGCGCTTCGGGTTCATATGGTCTGGGATAGCTGACATCGAACGGCACCGATTGCTTGGGATTTATCGGCGCGACAGGTGCCATGGAGGGCGGCGGGGGTCAAGACTTTTGCGGCGGCGAAGAGGCGTCGAATGCCGATATGGAAGAGGAATTCCGCAGCCCCTCACCCTAACCCTCTCCCCGTAAACGGGGCTAGGGGACGTGCCATGCGAGAGGTGAGTGGGAAGGGAGAGGTCGCGGCATATCCCCTTCGCCCCGCAGGCGGGAGTCCGAAGGACGGGTCGAGACCCGTGGCTCGACCCCGGTCGATGGCGGCAGCCGGATGAGGGACAAGCGCTGAGTGAGAGGCGATGGCGACGCCTCTTATTCGCCCTCGCGCTTCAGCCGGTATTCGCCCGTCGCCGGGTCCTTGACCAGCGTGCCGATCGCGCCGGTCTGGCGCTCTTTTTCAGCGCGGCGCGACTTTTCGGCGAGCTTGCGGGCATCGGAGACGAAGCGTCGGTAAAGCCACCAGGCTGAGAAGACCAGGATCAGAATGGTAATTAACTGCGGCATGCCCCTCTCTTGCTCCCTTCAAAGCCCGAAACGACTCCACAATGCTCTCTCTTCCGCCGCTTCGACAAGCCCCGTTGCGAGACCGGATGCAGCACCTTCGAGCGAGACCGGCGACACACCGGGAATACGGCGGCCGAACAGGCCACGGCCGGCGGTGACAAGCTCCAGCTTGGTCTTCTGGCCGTAGCGCCTTTTCAGTTCTTGGCGCATGTCGCCGAGGCCATCGATGAGGCCGAGCTCCAGGCCGCGCGTGCCGCTCCAGAACAGGCCGGAAAAGACCGTCGCATCATCCCTCAGCTTGCCGGCGCGACGCTCGCGCACCATTGAGATGAAGACCTGGTGGATTTCGAGCTGCAGGCTCTTCAGATACTCGATATCCTTTTCCTTTTCCGGCTGGAAAGGATCGAGGATCACCTTGTTTTCGCCCGCCGTATAGACGCGGCGTTCGACGCCGATCTTCTTCAAGAGTTCGGGAAAGCCGAAACCGCCGGAGACGACGCCGATCGAGCCGACGATGGAGGTGGCATCGGCAATGATCTCGTCGCCGGCAAGCGCGATCATGTAACCGCCGGAGGCGGCGACGTCCTCGACGAAGACCAGAACCTTTTTCTGCTTCTCGCGGGCGAGCTCGCGAATGCGGGTGAAGATCAGGCGCGACTGGACGGGCGAGCCGCCCGGCGAATTGATGGAGATGGCGACCGCCGGCGCGTCCTTCATGGCGAAGGCCTTTTCCAGAACCGGAGAGACATTGGCGAGATTGAGGGTCGGCCGGAACTGGCCGCCGCCGCTGATGATCGCCCCCTGCAGCCGGACGACCGGGATGGTGATGCCGTCCTTGCGGAACCGTTTCGGCATCAGTTTTCTCAAGAATCCAGCCATTTCCCATCCTTCGCTTCGGGTCGCAGGATCGCAGTTTGCGATCGGCATCCATGTATGCGCTGGAACGGCAAACGCAATGGCCGCGGTCCTGAAAACATCAGGTTTGATTTTGTTGTTGCGAATGACTTGCATTATCATTCTAATTCGTCATAGTGCCCTGACGATAAAACAGGTGGAAATCGCATGGACGTCCTCAATCCGAATGCAAAGAGCGGCTGGCGGCATGAACGCGGAGAGGGATCGCTCTCCGATGTCTACCGCACCGTCGGAACCGGGCGTCACAGCTCGACATGGCGAAGGGCAGCAGCTTTCGCCGGGCCGGGCTACATGGTCGCCGTCGGTTACATGGACCCGGGCAACTGGGCGACATCGCTCGCCGGCGGCTCGAAATTCGGCTATGCGCTGCTCACCGTCGCGCTGCTTTCCAACCTGATGGCGATCGTGCTGCAAGCGCTCTGTGCGCGTCTGGCGATCGCTTCCGGGCGCGATCTTGCGCAGGCCTGCCGCGACGCTTTTCCGAGATATGTCTCGGTGCCGCTCTGGGCCCTTGCGGAAATCGCCATCATCGCCACCGATATCGCCGAGGTGATCGGCACGGCGATCGGCCTCAACCTGTTGATGGGCATCCCGCTCGAACTCGGCGTGCTGATCACCGCGCTCGACGTCTTCGTGATCCTCTTCCTGCAGAAGCTCGGTTTCCGCTGGGTGGAAGCCTTCATCATCGCGCTGCTCGGCGTCATCGCTGTCTGCTTCGGCGTGCAGATCCTGCTTGCCGACCCGCAATGGGGCGCCGTCCTCACCGGCTTCTTCCCGACCACCGAGATCGTCACCAATCCCGAGATGCTCTATCTGGCGCTCGGCATTCTCGGCGCGACCGTCATGCCGCACAATCTCTACCTTCACTCCGGCATCGTGCAGACGCGGGCCTACGGCCATACCATTCCCGAGAAGAAGGAGGCGCTGACCTTTGCGACGATCGATTCCACGGTCGCGCTGTGTTTCGCGCTTCTGATCAACGCCTCGATCCTGATCCTTGCGGCGGCCGCTTTCAATGCGCATGGCAAGACCGACGTCGTCGAACTCGGCGAGGCCCATTCACTGCTATCGCCGCTGCTCGGCCTGGCCATCGCGCCGACGCTCTTCGGCATCGCGCTTCTCTGCTGCGGCCTCAACTCGACGGTGACGGCAACGCTTGCCGGCCAGATCGTCATGGAAGGCTTCCTGAAGATCCGGCTGAAGCCGTGGGTACGCCGGCTGATCACCCGCGCCATCGCCATCGTGCCTGCGGCGATCGTCACCATCTGGTACGGCGATCAGGGCACGGCGCAGCTGCTGATCCTGACACAGGTGGTGCTCAGCCTGCAGCTTTCCTTCGCCGTCTTCCCGCTTGTCATGTTCACTGCCAGCAAGGCCAAGATGGGCGAACTGGTGGCGCCCCGCTGGCTGAGCGGCATCGCCTATCTGATCGCGGTCGTCATCGCCGGGCTGAACGTCAAGCTGCTCTTCGACTTCGTCACCGGCTGAAGCAATTCCAGGAAAAGTGTGAAGCGGTTTTCCGTCCGGAATTGCGGGAGACCCTAAAGCCTCATATAGGCCGCCCGGCCATTGTTGAAGTCATCGACGAGAGGGGAGAACTTGTGGCTCCCCTCTTCGTGCATGATCAGAGGGGCGCGCAGCGACAGCCGCGCCCGCGATCCCTTGATAGTAGTCACCAGGATACGGACGGCGTTTTCACCCGGACGCGGGTGGATAGCGGTGATCTCGATGCCGCCGAAGCGCCGGCCACATGCGGCAACGATCTCGGCGATCGACTGGGGCCTGGCGATCAGCGACAATTGCCCGCCTGGGATCATGATGGCGCCGGCGGTGCGGATCCAGCTTTCGAACAGGCCGTCGGTCATCGCATGGGCTTCGGCCTTCAGCGCATCCGGCGTGCGCCGGTCGCCGGCGTCGTTAAAGGGCGGGTTCATGATGACGTGGTGGAAGCTTTCATCGGTGAGCCCGGCATCGTTGCGCGCCTTGGCGGTCAGCGTCACATCGGCCTCGACGACGCTGACGCGGCCCGCGACATGGGCATTGTCGGGCAAGAGGATGCTGCGGCGGGCATAATCGGCCATCTCGGCCGAGCGCTCGAAGAGCACAACCTGCGTATCGGCAAGCCGCGAGGCGACGGCAAGGCCGGCAGCACCGGCGCCGGCGCCGAGATCGGCAACCCTGACCGGGCGATCGTCGGCAACCAGAGCCGCAAGCAGCATCGCATCCATGCCGGAGCGATGGCCCCTGCCCTTCGGCTGCACCACATGGAAGGCGCCGCGATGAAAGGCATCGATGGTGTCAATGGGTTCCCCGGTCATCGGAGCTCACTTCCGCTCGCGCAACTCGCCGCCGAGACCGGCATCGGTGAGGATGCGGCGCGCCTGATCGGCCATCTCCTCATCCACCAGCAAGCGGCGCGACAGCATGCCGAGCGAGCCTTCCAGCACGCTCATGCCCTGGTCGGCGATGAAGCAGTGAATTCCCGCATCCTTCATCAAACTCTCGGCATAAGAGAGCAGAACGGGGTCGTTGGCGCGGATAAGCTCATGCATTTGCCGTCGTTTTCCTTCCAATTTCGCTCAGCGCGACAATTCACCCCTTGCCGCGTCCATCGCCCCTTTCTATTGTCAGGTGCAAAGAATGAACAGGAGTCCGGGTCGTTGGGCGTGGTCATACCGCTTGAAGAAAGCAAAAACAAACTGGCATCCATCAAGCCATTGGTCGATCTCACCAGGGCGGACATGGAGCGAGTAAACCAGCTCATTCTGTCCAAGGCCGGCTCCGATGTGCAGATGATCCCCGAAGTGGCGAACCATTTGATCTCGTCCGGCGGCAAGCGGCTGCGGCCGATGCTGACGCTGGCTTCCGCCTCACTGTTCGACTACAGGGGCGAAAACCACGTCAAGCTCGCCACATCGGTCGAGTTCATGCACACGGCGACGCTGCTGCATGACGACGTCGTCGACGAAAGCGATCTGCGCCGCAGCAAGCCGACGGCGCGGATGATCTGGGGCAACCAGGCAAGCGTGCTGGTCGGCGACTTCCTGCTCGGCCAGGCCTTCCGCATGATGGTCGATGTCGGTTCGCTCGATGCGCTCGACGTCTTGTCTTCCGCCGCCTGCGTGATCGCCGAAGGCGAAGTGCTGCAGCTTTCGGTCGCCAAGAACATGGAGACGACCGAGGACGATTATCTCTCCGTCATCCGCGCCAAGACCGCGGCTCTCTTTGCCGCTGCCGCCGAAGTCGGGCCGATCGTCGCAGAGGCCGGCCGCTCCGGCCGCAATGCGCTGAAATCCTACGGCATGAATCTGGGGCTGGCCTTCCAGCTCGTCGACGACGCGCTCGACTATGGCGGCAAGGCGGCCGATCTCGGCAAGAATGTCGGTGATGATTTCCGCGAAGGCAAGATCACCCTGCCGGTCATTCTCGCCTATCGCCGCGGCACCGAGGACGAGCGCGCCTTCTGGCGCGATGCGATCGAAGCCGGCAACAGCACCGACGCAAACCTCGAAAAAGCGCTGGGGCTGATCACCAAATATGGCACGCTCAGCGACACGATCGGCCGCGCGATCCATTACGGGACGATCGCACGGGACGCGCTTGCGCCCCTTCCGGATACGGTCTGGAAATCCGCCTTGATGGAAGTGATCGACTTCTGCATCGAGCGCGTCAATTGATCAAACGTCCTTGATCGCAGGCTGATTTTCTTGCAGCACCGCTTCAAAAAAGCCATCCTGTTATGAATCAGTGATCGCAACTTGTTTTGCGACCGGCACCATTGTCCGGGACGCTGTCGAAGAAAGGTTTCCTAATGCGGCAGAGACTTGCCATCCGTCTTCTTACGAGCGCAGCGCTTGCAGCTGTCCTTTCGCTGGGCGGTGTCGGCGGCGTGAACGCCGAGGATGCGGCCAAGGCAGACGATGCCGGCACGGCCGCTCACTTTGATGCCGATAGCGTGACCACTTTCTCCGGCGCCTTCCTCGCGGCGCGCACCGCCGATGTCGATCATGACTACGAAACGGCGATCGAGCTCTACAAGAAGGCGCTGCAGATCGAGCCCGGCAATCCCGAGATTCGCCAGCGGCTGATGATCTCGCTGCTGCTCAATGGCGACATCAAGGACGGCGTCAAATACGCCAACGACCTCAAGGGCGATCCTTCCGTCGAGCGCATCACCACGATCGTGCGCGGCATGGATGCCGTGCGCCGTGACGACTACAAGACCGCCGAGTCCATCCTGAAATATAAGGGGCCGAACGATCTCGACCGGATGATGAACGACCTGCTGCTCGCCTGGGCCCGCGTCGGCGCCGGCCGCGGCAAGGAAGCGCTCACCATGGTCGAGAAGATGAAGGGGCCGGACTGGTTCCGCATCTTCCAGAATTACAATGCCGGCGCGATCGCCATCGCCATCGGCGACGTGAAATCCGCCCGCCAGCATCTGAACGATGCCGTGCTCGACAAGGAAGGCGGAGCGACGGCGCCCGATACCTTCATGCGCGCCGTGATGGCGCTTGCTCGCCTCGAAGCAACACAGGGCAACAAGCAGAAGGCGCTCGACGCCGTTTCCGTCGGCGACAACCTGCTGCCGAACTATGCGCCGTTGAACGCGCTGCGCGACAGCGTCGAAAAGAACGAGAAGCAGGAACAGCAGGTCAAGACGGCCGAAGAAGGCGCTGCCGGTGTGCTCTTCTCCGTCGGCGGCGCGCTGAACCGCGACGGCGCCGAGGATATCGTCTCGCTTTACCTGCAGACGGCCAATGCGCTCGATCCGAACAGCGCCGATACTTTGGTGCTGCTCGGCGGCATTGCCGAGAAACAGAACCAGATGGACCGCGCCATCGCGCTCTACAAGAAGGTGCCGGAGAATTCGCCGATGCGGCGCATCTCCGAGCTGCAGCTCGGCCTTGCCCTTGCCCAGGGCGGCAAGGTGGATGAGGCGCGCAAGCACCTGCAGGCGCTGATCGCCTCCGACCCGAAGGACATCCGCAGTTACCTCGCCTATGGCAGCGTGCTCTCCGACGCCAAGGACTACGAGGCGATGGCCGCCAATTACGACAAGGCCGTCGAAGCGATCGGCCCCATTCCCGGCCGCGCCAACTGGAGCGTCTTCTTCCAGCGCGGCATCGCCTATGAGCGGCTGAAGAAGTGGGACCAGGCGGAACCGAACTTCCGCAAGGCGCTGGAGCTCAATCCCGACCAGCCGCAGGTGCTGAACTATCTCGGTTATTCCTGGATCGACATGAACCGGAACCTCGACGAAGGTCTCGGCATGATCAAGAAGGCCGTCGATCTTCGCCCTGACGACGGCTACATCATCGATTCGCTCGGCTGGGCTTATTTCCGCCTCAACCGCTTCGACGATGCCGTCGACGAGTTGGAGCGGGCCGCACAGATCAAGGCCGGCGACGCAACGATCAACGACCATCTCGGCGATGCCTACTGGCGCGTCGGGCGCAAGCTCGAGGCCGTCTACCAGTGGAACCGCGCGCTCAGCTCCGAGCCTGAAGCCGCCGAAATTCCGAGGATCAAGGACAAGGTCGCCAACGGCCTGCCTCCCGCCAGCGACGATGCCAAGGCGGCCGACAAGAAACAGCCGGATCCGGCACCCGTTATCCCGCCGCCGGTCGACAAGAAATCCTGACGGGCGGGACGTTTGCCTGAAGAGGGCCCTGAAGGGGGCTTGGCCGGTTCGAGATCAAAGAAATAGAGCATGATGTCGTCCGAGAACCGCTCAGACTTTTCGGCATCGTGCTCCAGCATCACCGAGGAAGCTCGCGCGAAAATCAACCTGGCCCTGCATGTGACGGGCCAGCGGCCGGATGGCTATCATCTACTCGATATGCTGGTGACCTTCGCAGATCATGGCGACCGGCTGGACTTCATGCGGTCGCCGACCGACGTATTCAGCCTGTCTGGCCGTTTCGGCGAGGTCCTTGCCGGCGATGCCGGCACCAACCTGGTGCTGAAGTCGCGCGATCTGCTGCGCGAGGCGATCGGCGCCCTCGCCTTCCCCGTCCGCATCCACTTGGAAAAGAACCTGCCCGTTGCCTCCGGCATCGGCGGCGGCTCGGCCGATGCGGCCGCGACGCTGCGTGGGCTGATGCGGCTCTGGGGCACGAGCTTGCCCGAGGAGGCGCTCGCAGCTCTCGCCCTGAAGCTCGGTGCCGACGTGCCGATGTGCCTTGCGAGCCGGCCGCTGATTGCCCGCGGCATCGGCGAAAAGATCGAACCCGTGCCGGAGCTGCCGGCCTTTGCCATGGTGCTCGCCAATCCGCTGAAGGGCGTCTCGACGCCCGAGGTTTTCCGCCGGCTGGCGACAAAGAACAATCCGGCCCTCAGCCTGGCTCCGAGCCCGCCTCAGACTGTCGACTGGCTGGCCGCGATTGCTGCTGCCCGCAACGACCTGGAGCCGCCGGCGCGCGAACTCGTGCCGGAGATTGCGGCGATCTCGGCGATGCTGCAGGTTCACGGCGCGCTTTTGACCCGCATGTCCGGTTCCGGCGCCACCTGTTTCGGCATCTTTGCGACCATGACTGACGCTGAAGATGCGGCGGCAGCTCTTCACGGCGCGCGGCCCGACTGGTATTTCCAGGCGACGGAAACCGTTTCGGGAGGCGTATGATGGCAGGTCTGGACGAAAAGCGGCCCTTCATCGCGGTCGGCATTGCGGTTCTGACGATCTCGGATACGCGCACGCCGGAGACGGACAAGTCAGGTGACACGCTGGCGGCGCGGATCACTGAGGCGGGCCACAGGCTGGTCGACCGGGGGATCGTGCCCGATGATCGCGCGGAGATTGCCGCGCGGGTAAAGGCCTGGACTGACAATAAAGACATAGACGTCGTCATCACCACCGGCGGCACCGGCTTTACCGGCCGCGATGTGACGCCCGAGGCGCTGGAGCCCTTGTTCGAAAAGCGGATGGACGGCTTTTCCGCCATCTTCCACCGGATCTCCTACGAGAAGATCGGCACGGCGACGATCCAGTCGCGCGCCACGGCGGGCGTTGCCAACTCCACCTTCATCTTCGTGCTGCCGGGCTCGCCCGGCGCCTGCCGGGATGCCTGGGACGGCATTCTGAAAGGACAGCTCGACTATCGCAGCGCGCCGTGCAATTTCGTCGAGATCATGCCGCGTCTGGACGAGCACCTGAAACGCGGCGCAACGAAGTAGGGCATGGTTGCCCCTGGCGCACCAGGGGCATTCACTATGTGGCCAGGCCCGGCAGGACGGGCATGGTGTCCCAGCTATCACCCGACAGCAGAACGCAGCTTATGCCGTGAACATCTGTGACGATGAGGGTCCAGGTGCCGCTTTCGGCGGCATAGACCTCAAGAATGGCGTTCTCGTTGATCAGTCCGACTGCCGTGAGCTTTTCGGCGAAGTTTTTGTCCAGGAAATTGACGATTTCGGGTCGGCCTGCGCAACTGCGCATCATCTGCGATGCTGCCGAATGCGGATGCGCGATCACCAATGTCGGCAATATGACGGCTATGAGGCCGTAGATCATACTGCGTACGCCGTAGATCCTACCGCGTGCCATGACGCACCTCCTTTCGCCGGGAACCCGGCAGAAGAGGAGATTTTCGCTGACCTGTTCTGCCGTTCACCGGCATTCCATGGCCATTCCGTTGCGAAGCGAGGCGCTTCGACGGCGCCATGTTTGAATTATAGCGCGAAATCCTATTGGGCGCCATCTTTTGCTCATGGAGAGGGTTGCGATACCTATCGCGCAGCGCGGGCAACCCAGGACGGAATGAGTTCGCTCGCGAGCTTGCGCGGCTTCTGGCCCTTGACGAATTCGGTAAGCCGCATGCCGCTTTTGGCGATGGCGAGCGCCTGCTTCTTCGGCAGGAGAAAGCCAAGTTCCAGCGGCGGCACAGCTCGGCCGACACGCTGGAAGAACGGGCGCCTATAGCCACGCGAAGCGGTGAAGCGCGCCGGCAGCTTGTTCAGCGCCACATATTCGGCAATCTCATCGATCCAGCCCGCCTGAGGTCTCGCGCCCGGCTCGACGAAGAGCAGCCATTCGCCGCGGGCGGAGCGGACGATGTCCTTGATATCCCATTGCGAATGGAAGCGGCAGCCGGCGGCATCGGCCACCCGCGAGGTGCCATCGCGCGAGCCGTGATCGAGCACGACCACATCGCTCACCAGCCCCTCCACCGCGCCTGCCACCAATACCGATAAGGTCTGCGCCAGCTCAGATTCCTGATCCTGACATTCGAGAACAACCGTCAACATTGACCATTTATAATGCGCCGCACAAATTTTTGCCAGCACCGTTTTCCTCATTTTGTTCTTGCATTGTTCTCGTTTTGCGGATAGGAATTTAATCAGCAAAACGGGCGGAAGCGATGGCTTTCCGCCACGGGAGAATCCGATGAGAGAGCAGTCCCTGGCAGGGCAGGCCGCATTCGCGCCTGCCAATACGGCAGATATTGCCGATGCGATGATCGTTTCCTCCGGTCTGAGAGTCGAGGTCGATCGGCGGCGTGGACGTGGGGCGGGACTGAACCCGACAGGTCGGTTCGAGGCGTTGCAGCGGGAGACCGTCGACGATGGCTGGCAGACGTGGGAAGAGCTGCCGCCCTTCAAGACCGAAGTGCAGGTCGAGAAGCCGCGCACGGCAATCACCCGCAACGAATCGCCGGACATTCCCTTCGACCGCTCGATCAATCCCTATCGCGGTTGCGAGCACGGCTGCATCTATTGTTTCGCCCGGCCGACACACGCCTATATGGGGCTTTCTGCAGGGCTCGATTTCGAGACGAAGCTTTTTGCCAAGCCCCATGCAGCAAAACTCCTGGAGCGGGAACTCGCCAAGCCCGGCTACAAGGTGCGGGTGATCGCGATCGGCACCAATACCGATCCCTATCAGCCGATCGAGAAGGAATGGCGCATCATGCGCGGCATTCTCGAGGTGTTGAACAAGGCGAACCATCCGGTATCGATCGTCACCAAGTCGGCGATGATCCTGCGTGATCTCGACATTCTGCAGGAGATGGCAGCTAAGAACCTGGTGCGCGTCGGCATCTCGGTGACCACGCTGGATCGCAAGCTTGCCCGGACGATGGAGCCGCGTGCCGCCACGCCGCCGCGGCGGCTGGAGACGATCCACACCCTGGCTGAAGCGGGCATCCAGACGGCTGTGATGGCCGCTCCGCTCATCCCGGCGCTGAACGACCACGAGCTGGAGCGCATCCTCGAATCGGCAAAGGCTGCTGGCGCCGTCGAGGCGAGCTATGTCATCCTCAGGCTGCCGCTCGAGGTCAGCCCGCTGTTTCGCGACTGGCTGCTGCAGCATTACCCTGATCGTTACCGGCATGTGATGTCGCTGGTGCGTTCGATGCGCGGCGGCAAGGATTATGATGCCGAATTCGGCAAGCGCATGAAGGGCGCCGGTCCCTATGCCTGGCAGATCGCCCGGCGCTTTGAAATGGCAGCCCGGCGTTTCGGCCTGACGCGACGCAGCATGCCGCTGCGCGACGATCTGTTCGTGCCGCCCGATGGCAGCGGCGTGCAGCTGTCGCTGCTCTAATATTTGTTTTTACGCAATTCCAGCAAAATCGCTTCGCGCTTTGCCTGGGGAAAACCGCGCCACACTTTTCCTGGAACTAGCTCTAACCTGTTACGCAATTCCGGACGGAATACCGCGCCACACTTTTCCTGGAATTGCTTCTAGCTTGCGCATCGGCTTCTCGACAAAACCGCCCTGTTTTCGAGTCCCGAGCGCAATTCCCGCGGATGGCCCTGACCGCCACCATCCGCCGGAGCGTCCCCGGCCGCCGCCCTGATCCGGGGACTTGCGGGAAATCGGGTTGGCGTGCGAGGTTCAGCCGCATGAAACCTCGCACGCCACCCGATTCTCCCCTGCTTTTCGACACGGTTCCGCTCGTGCCGGATTTTCGACTGGAACTCAAAGCCCGCAAGGCCGGTCACTGGCCGGTCGCCGGCGCCGACGAGGCGGGCCGCGGGCCGCTGGCGGGACCCGTCGTTGCTGCTGCCGTCATCCTCGATCCCCGGCGCATCCCTGAGGGTCTCAACGATTCCAAGCAGCTTTCGGCGCAACGGCGCGAGGAATTGTTCGTGCAGATTCTGGCGACTGCGACCGTCTCCATCGCCTCCTCCAGCTCGACGCGCATCGACGAGACTGACATTCGCAAGGCGAGCCTCGACGCCATGCGCCGGGCAATCTGCAGCCTCGCCATTCCGGCAAGCTATGTGCTGACCGACGGGCTCGACGTGCCGCCCGGCCTCGATTGCCCCGGACAGGCGGTGGTCAAGGGTGATGCCCGCTCGGTCTCGATCGCCGCCGCCTCGATCGTCGCCAAGGTGACGCGCGACCGGATGATGGCACGGGCGCATAATGTATTTCCGGATTACGGCTTTGCCGCACATGTGGGCTATGGCACGGCGCAGCACCGCGCCGGCATCGAGAGGCACGGCCCCTGTTCCCTGCACCGGATGAGCTTCAGACCGTTGCGAAAGACCGAGGATGGTCCTGAGACGGACGAGCTGCTTTCCGAATAGATTATTCAAAAAGTCCGGGATATGCCCGAGCTTGTCCCAATGCTGTCCGGTTTCACCCCGAAAGCAGCCCCTCGCCCTAACCCTCTCCCCGTAAACGGGGCGAGGGGACGTGCCCTGCGAGAGGTAGGCCGGGGACCGAGAAGCCCCGCGGCATATCCCTTCTCCCCGCCTGCCGGGAGAAGGTGGCGGCAGCCGGATGAGGGGCTGGCGCCGGGTGAGAGCACCGGACCGCAGTGGGTTTGCCCGAATATCTGCAGTCGGTTTATCTGCAGCAGATCCTCGGTACGAGACCGGGCAATCAACAAAAGAAAAGGCCGGGACATGCCCGGCCTTTCCTCTCAATCTTTTTCGAAACCGCTCAGTTCAGCCGCGTCTTGACCTGGCCGACGGCATTGCCGAAGAGCTCGGACTGGACCTTGGCGTCGGCCTGCTTGGCAAGCACGGTTTCAGCGGCCGCGATTGCGAGATCGACAGCGGCGGAACGCACCGCCTTCATCGCCTCGACCTCGGCCTGCTTGATCTTCTGCTCGGAGAGCGCCGTGCGGTTGGCGACGAATTCTTCCGTCTTCTTCTTCGCTTCGGCAGTCAACATTTCAGCTTCGCGTTCGGCGGCGGCAACGATGTGGGCCGCTTCGGCTTCCGCTTCCTTGCGCTTGCGCTGGTATTCGGCGAGCAGGTGCTGGGCCTCTTCGCGCAGGCGCTTGGCTTCGGCCAATTCGTTGCGGATCTGGTCGGCGCGGTCGTCGAGCGACCGTGCCATCATGCCCGGAACCTTCAGGTAAACGACCAGCGCCAGGAAGAGGACGAGGCCGACAAAGGCGAAGAAAGTCGCGTCAAAGAATTCCATCGATCAAGCCTCCTTCTTGGCAGCCGCGACGGCGGCGGCGACATCGGCCTTGGCGACGGTGCCGCCGATCAGCTGATCGACCACGGCAGCCGCCGTTTCCTCGGCAATGGTGCCGACGTCGGCGAAGGCCTTGGCCTTGATCTCGCCGATGCGAAGCTCGGCAGCCTTGATCTTTTCCGACAGGCTTGCCTCGACAGCGCGACGATCCTCTTCGGCCTTGGCCTTGGCGGCGTCGCGTGCGGCGGAGCCGATCGCGTTGGATTTGGCGCGGGCAGCGGCCAGTTCACCTTCATAGGTCTGGACGGCGGCGTCGGCTTCCGCCTTCAGGCGGCCTGCTTCTTCCAGATCCTGGGAGATGCGCGTGTGACGCTGATCGAGGATGGCCCCGATGCGCGGCGCGATGACCTTTTGCATGAGCAAATAGAAGACGCCGAACGTGATCACCAGCCAGAGCAGCTGGGACGCGAAGGTCGTCGAATCGAAAGGCGGGAAAGGGCCGCGGGCGTGTTCGCCTTCGGCAACACCAGTCTCGGTATGGACCTCGCCTGCGGCCGGAGCGGCGTGCGCATCCGTACCCGTCGCTGCCGCCGGTGCTTCCTCAGCGTAAGCCGGGGTCACAAAAAACATGCTCACCTCCAGGTGGACTGCAAATGCAAAGGATCACGGCTTGCGGTCGCAGGCCGTGATCCATCTATTCGCCGATATCAGACGGCGAAGAGGAGGAGGAGAGCGACGAGCAGCGAGAAGATGCCCAGAGCTTCCGTAACGGCGAAGCCGAATACCAGACGGCCGAACTGGCTGTCAGCGGCAGACGGATTGCGCAGTGCGCCGGAGAGGTAGCTGCCGAAAATATTGCCGAGGCCGAGAGCCGTACCGGCCATACCAAAGCAAGCCAGGCCTGCACCGATGTACTTTGCTGCTTCCGCTTCCATGTTGAACTCCTTTGAAATGGTTGTTGCGGCGAATGACTGACGCCCTTTGACGTCGATGTCGTTATCCTTAGTGCCCGCCCGGATGGATTGCGTCGTTGAGGTACATGCAAGTCAGTACCGCAAAGACATAAGCCTGAAGGAAGGCGACGAGGAACTCGAGACCGGTCAGGGCGACGGTCATGATGAGGGGAAGAACGGCGCCACCGACACCGACAGCACCGAGGGCTCCGAGCGAGGCGACGAAGCCTGCGAACACCTTCAGCGTGATGTGACCGGCGAGCATGTTCGCAAAAAGACGAACAGAGAGTGAAATCGGACGAGAGAGGAAGGAGATCATTTCGATCAAGACGACCAGCGGCAGCAGAGCGCCAGGCACCCCCGAGGGCACGAAGACCTTCAGGAAGTGGAAACCGTGCTTGTAGAAACCGTAGACGAGAACCGTGCCGATAACCAAGAGCGCGAGCGCGAAAGTGACGATGATCTGGCTGGTGACGGTGAAGAAATACGGGAACATACCGAGCAGGTTCGCCGTCAGAACGAAGGTGAAGAGCGAAAAGACCAGCGGGAAGAACTTCATTCCCTGCTTGCCCGCGCCTTCCTTCAGCATGTTGGCGATGAATTCATAGGACATTTCCGCGACCGACTGCGAACGGCCCGGCACGATGGCGCGGTTCGAGGTCGCGAAATAGAGGAAGCCTACGGCAACGGCAGCCGAAGCGGCCATGAAAAGCGATGCATTGGTGAACGAAAAATCAATTCCGCCGATTTCGATCGGCACAATCTTCTGGATCAGGAACTGATGAGTCGGATCGTTAGACACCGCTTGTTCTCTCTCTTTGGCCCGCAGGACGCGGGGTCATTGCACTGGACCGGAACCGGTCCTTATTTCTTGTCGTCCTTGTCGTCCAGGGGATGGGCCACCACCCCCGCAGAACGCAACACGTTCAGAACGCCGGCACAAAATCCGAGAAGCAGAAGAACAATCAAACCCCAAGGCGCCGTGCCAACAAAACGGTCGAGGACATAGCCAAGCAGAGCACCGACGACGATTGCGGAAATGAACTCGCTGGAAAGCTTCATCGCCTGGGCATAACCTTTGCGGCTTACCTCGGCGCGGGCTTCCCTAGCCTCGTCCTCTCCCGTCTCGACGCGCTTGGTCGCGAGTTTCGCTCCCAATTGCGCACGGCGCTTTTCAAGACTTTCCTCGCGGTCGTCCGCCATGGATCTCTCCTCGCCTGTCCGTCGCCCGCACTCCCGCTACCCCGGTCATTCGGACCCCGGACGCGAAGGTTGAGACCCTTCCGGCCCGTTCTGAAGTCGCGCGCAACATAGTTTTAGGGATTAGCATAGTCAAGGCGTAGACAGCTTCTGTCCAGCGAGAAAATAATTCCATCAAATCAAAGAGATAAATCGACTCTGGGTCGATCGCGCAAATTCGACGGAAAGAATCCGCTTTTCCGGGCCGGAAATCGGCTTGCCCCAGCGATTTATCTCAACTCCAGCCGCCGCCATAGGTGCGATAGAAGACATGAAGACCAATGCGGCCGACCTTTTCCATGGTCTTTGCCCATTTCGGTCTGACATAGACGGCATGGTAATGCGTCGCCGAGCCCACCTGCGGCAGCCAGATCTTGCCTGATGTCACGGCCATCGCCACATCGCGGGCGACTCGCCAGTGATATTCCGAGTTCACTCTGTCCTTGATGCTGTCGCAGGCGAAGGAAAACTGGCAGCGGTTGCGCCAATCCTCGTTCTGGTAGACGACGCCGCAGATGGTCTTGGGATAGGAAGGATTGCGGACGCGGTTGAGGATGACCTGGGCGACGGCCGCCTGGCCCTTCACCGATTCTCCCCGCGCCTCGAAATAGATGCCGGAGGCAAGGCACTGCTGTTCGCGGGCGGAAAAGACGCTCGGCGCCAGCACACTCGCGGCCCAGGCATGATCGCGCGGGCCGATCTGCGGAACGAAGCGGCCGCTGTCCTGTTCGGCCAGGATCGAATCGAAGGGCGATTGGCGGGCATAGTCAGGTGCTGCCGGTGCATAGGCCGTGGCCAGCACATCGGCCTTGTTGCTGGTGACGAGGCTTGCGAGCATTGCCGGCACGCCATTATCGGTCACAACAGGCTGCGTCTTATAGAAAGATGTGGCGATCTGGATTTCCTTGCCCTGGATCTTCGGCTTGACGAAGGCCGACCTGTCCTTGAGATCGAAGCTCGGGGTGAAGAGCATCTTGGTGCGCTCGAGGATCGAGCCGGCGGAAAAGTCCTTCGGCGGCTGCATCTTCTCGACGGCGACGACGCGGCCCTTCTTGGTGCTGCGATTGACGCGATCCTCGTCCGGCGTGTCCTCGTGGCCCCTATCCTTGGCAGTGCCCTTGTCCTTGGCGGTAAAAGCGACCTTGCGGCCATCGGGCAGCACCATGCCGGCACCGGCGGAGATCGAACCCGTCACCATCGGCTCGGCGAAGGCGAGTTCGGCCTGGTGGATAGAGCCGGCCGGCGAATTGGTCAGCACCATGCGCCAGTTCTCACCCTCATGATCGAGGCCGGCGAGCATGGCGGCCAGATCGGCATGAGATGCGACGCTCGGGAAAATCAGCCAGCCGGCAAGACCGAAGATTACGGGCGACACCCAATTCTCGGGAATGAGACGCAGCTTGCTACGGGAAGGGCTCTTTCGACGCAACACGGACTCCGGGCATGGAACGCGGGAACATTCCATTGAAAATCTCGCATTAACCTTGACGTCCGGTTAACAGGCCGTGCCGGAATGTGACCGTGAGAATTCTTGGATATTCTAATGTGGTGGATAATTTCGTGGGATGAGGTGTGTCGCAGCCTTGTGAAAGGCCCCTCCCCAACCCTCCCCACAAGGGGGAGGGGCTCAGCGCGGCACCGCCTCGCTTATTCTGAAATGTCGAAAAGCTGGCAGACGGCGCAACAGGTTAAGCCCCTCCCCCTTGTGGGGAGGGGTTTGGGGCGGGGTCTTTGCCCCTCTCATCAAATAATAACGTGCGAGCCCAGTTCCACCACGCGGTTGGCCGGCAGGCGGAAGTAATCCGAGGGGTTGGCGGCGGCGTTGGCGAGGGCGATGTAGAGCCGGTCCTGCCAATAGGGCATGCCGGACTTGGCGTCCGGCACCAGCTTGCGGCGGCCAAGATAGAAGGAGGTCGACATGATGTCGAACTTCAGTCCTGTCTTGCGCAACGTCGCCAGGGCCTGCGAGACGTTCTGCGATTCCATGAAGCCGAACAGCAGCTCGACGCGGGAGAAACGCTCGGAAATCTGCTCGACCCTGTAGCGGTCGTGGCTTGGGACGCGCGGCTTGTTGATCGTGCGGATCGTCAGGATGACGTTGCGGTCGTGAAGCACATGGTTGTGCTTGAGATTGTGCAGCAAGGCGGCAGGGGCGGATTCCGGGTCGCTGGTCAGGAAGATCGCCGTGCCCGGGACCTGGGCCGGCGAATGTTCGCTCTTGCGCTCGATCGAGCTGACGAAGGAGGCGAGCGGAATATCGGTGTGGCGGGTCTTTTCCATCAGGATCGCTGTGCCGCGACGCCAGGTCCACATGACGACGGTAAAGGCGGTGGCGATCATGATCGGGATATAGCCGCCGTCGTGGATCTTCAAAAGGTTGGCGCCGAGGAAGATCATTTCGAGCACGACCAGCGGTGCAAGCGCGATCACCGCGACGGGAAGCGACCAGTTCCAGCGGGCGCGGACGAATTCGAAGGCCATGATCGAGGTGACGACCATGGCGCCGGTGACGGAGATGCCATAGGCGGTCGCCAGCGCGTCCGAAGTCTTGAAACTCAAGACCAGGAAGATGACGCCGATAAATAGCACGGCATTGACCGAAGGCACGAAGATCTGCCCGGTATTGGTTTCCGAAGTAAAGAGGATTTCCATGCGCGGCAGGAAGCCGAGGTTGATGCCCTGGCGCACCATCGAGAAGGCGCCGGTGATCACAGCCTGGCTGGCGATGATCGTCGCGGCGGTCGCCAGGATGACGACCGGCAGCAGCGCCCATTTCGGATACATTAGATAGAAGGGATCGGACATCGTCGCCGGATTGCCGAGAACGAGGGCGCCCTGCCCGAGATAGTTCAGCGTCAGCGCCGGGAAAACCAGCAGGAACCAGGCCCACTGGATCGGGCGGCGGCCGAAATGGCCGAGATCGGCGTAGAGCGCCTCGGCGCCGGTCACCGTCAGGAAGACGGCGCCGAGCACGACGACGCCGTAGAAGCCTTCATGCAGCAGGAAGCTGACGGCATAATAGGGGTTGAAGGCGGCCAGGATGCCGTAATCATCCGAGATATGGGAAATGCCGGCGGCGGCCATGACGAGGAACCAGACGGCGGTGATCGGGCCGAAGAACTTCGCGACGGCGCCGGTGCCGCGCGATTGCACGACGAAGAGCAGCGCCAGGATCACCACCGAGATCGGCACGATATATTCCGCGAGGCTGGGTGTGACGAGCTTCAGGCCCTCGACGGCCGACAGCACTGATAGAGCCGGCGTGATCATCGCATCGCCGAGGAAGAGAGCCGCACCCATCAGGCCGAGCAGCATCAGGATGGCGGTATGGCCGTTGGCGGTCTTCATCAGCAGGGCAAGCAGCGACAGCGTGCCGCCCTCGCCGTCGTTGTCGGCGCGCAGCAGGAAGAGCACATATTTGATGGTGACGATGATCGTCAGCGCCCAGATCATCAGCGAGATCAGGCTGATGACTTCAAAACGGGTGACGCCGTCATGGGCCACCGGCTTCAGCGCCTCGCGAAAGGCATAGAGCGGGCTGGTACCGATATCGCCGTAGACGACACCGACGGAACCCAGCGCGAGATAGAACAGCTTTCGCGGCGTCATATGGCTTTCGTTCGGATGGCTCTCTTCGGACATGAAGTTGCAACAGGCTCCTTAGAGCCAGCCTTTCCAGCGGAAAAAGAAGAAGGGGATGACGGCGGATATCACCATCAGGGCCAGCGAATAGGGATAACCCGCGACCCAGGTCAGCTCCGGCATGATCTGAAAGTTCATACCATAGATGGAGGCGACCAATGTCGGCGGCAAGAACACCACCGAGGCAATCGAGAAAATCTTGATGATCGAGTTCTGCTCGATGTTGATCAGGCCGAGCGAAGCATCGAGCAGGAAGGTGATGTTGGCGGCAACGAAGGAAGCATGCTCCGACAGCGACTGGATATCGCGCGAGACGGTGCGGCAGAGCTCCTTCGCCTCGCGGTCCTGCTGGATCGCCGGGATCGTGTGAAAGAACGTCAGCAGGCGGGCAAGCGAACCGAGACTGTCGCGCACCTTGCTGATCATCCTGTGATGGCCGGCAATATCGCGCAGCTTCTCCTCGAGATAGTTCGAGGGCTTGCGCACCTTCCTTGCCCGATCGCCGAAGACATGCGTCGACAAGATGTCGAGGCGCGAGACGGAGATTTCGAGGATCTCGGCGGTGCGATCGACGATCGTCTCCAAGAGCTTGGCGAGAAGGGCGGCACCACTGCGCCAGTTTTCCGGCAGCCGGTGGAGGGCGGCAATGAACAGCGCAAAGGATTTCGGATGGGCGTAGCGAATGGTGACCAGGCGGTTTCCGGCCAGTATGAAGGCGACATCGGTCAGCGTCGGCACGTCGGTGTCAGCCTTCCAGAGCAGCGAGGCGGTCATGAAGACGGCATCGTTTTCGACATAGAGGCGGGCGGAAGGCTCGATATCCTTGAGATCGTCGCGAGTCGGGACCTCGATGCCGAGAATCTTCTCGACATAGAGCTCCTCATCGCGGGTCGGCTCGATCATGTCGATCCAGACGACATCCTCGGGAAAGGATGCGGCATGCGACAGATCGCGAATCTCGACCGACTTGCAATTGGAACAGTAGGCGGTAATCACCGGTAGTCTCTCCGGCTGCATCCAACCTCAAAGGCCGGCATGCGCACTGTGCTCAACCGCATCGCAGTTCCCAATCCTTCGATCGACAAGACAACTCCGAACTTGCAGGCGGGCGGCCTCTTCGAAACGAAGACGACCGTCATTGAGCATCTGCAGCAAAACGCCATCATGGCGCCGCGGCATATGAAGCAAAGCCGTGAAATAATCAAGACATCTTCCGTGAAGCGCGGCTTTTCACCACGTTTCCCCCACAATTTGGGGTATCCGCCGCGGCGATTCGGCTCGCTAAAGCACCTCGTCTCGACGCGCTTTAACCGCTGCACGCTTCCGGGCGACATTCATTTTGTTTTATACATGCCGTTATCCCGGCACCGCTGCACACTTCCGGGCGACATGCATTTTGTTTTATGCAGGCCGTTATCCCGGAACCGCTGCACACTTCCGGGCGACATGCATTTTGTTTATGCAGGCCGTTATCCCGAAACCGCTGCACACTTCCGGGCGACATGCATTATTCGAAGACGATCGTCGGTGCCGGGCGCTGGGACTGGCCGGCGACCTGCTCCCAGACCTTGGCGGCGATGCCGCGATAGATGCCGGCGACGACGCCGTTCGGCTCGGAGGCGACGAGCGGCGTGCCGGCGTCGGAGGTTTCGCGGATGTTCATCGTCAGCGGCACTTCGCCGAGGAAGGGCACGCCGATGCGCTCGGCCTCCCTGCGGGCGCCGCCATGGCCGAAGATGTCGTAGCGGGTGCCGGTATCAGGAGCGATGAAATAGCTCATGTTCTCGACGATGCCGAGCACCGGCACCTCGACCTTGCGGAACATGTTGAGGCCCTTGCGGGCATCGATCAGAGCGAGATCCTGCGGCGTCGAGACGATGACGGCGCCGGCAAGCGGCACCTGTTGGGCCATGGTCAATTGCGCGTCGCCAGTGCCGGGCGGCATGTCGACGACGAGCACATCGAGTTCGCCCCAGGCGACTTCGCGCAGCATCTGCAGCAGCGCCGACTGGACCATCGGCCCGCGCCAGATCATCGCCGTCTCTTCGTCGACAAGGAAGCCCATCGACATGACCTTGAGGCCATAATTCTCCATCGGATTGATGATGCGGCCATCGATCTGCGTCGGGCGGCCGGATATCTTCAGCAACCGCGGCATCGAGGGGCCATAGATATCGGCATCAAGAATGCCGACACGAAGACCGTTGGCGAGCAGGCCGAGTGCGAGATTGACGGCGGTGGTCGACTTGCCAACCCCACCCTTGCCCGAGGCGACGGCGATGATGGCGCCGATGCCGGGCACACCGATCTTGCCGGCGCGCGGCGGCTGTTGAGGGGCGTGGGCATGGCTCCCATGATCGTGGCCGGCATGGCCGTGCGGCGGGTTCGGCGCAGGGCGGGCAGCCGGCGCGGCGGCGGCCGCCTTCTTGTCCGCCGTCAGTGTGACGAGGGCGCCTTTGACGCCCGGCATTTCCTTGATGACGCGCTCGGCGGCGAGCCGCATCGGCTCCAGCTCCTTGGCGCGGTCGGCCGGGACGGTGATGGAGAAATAAACCTTGCCGTCGGAGATGAAGACGTCGGAGACCATGCCGAGCTCGACGATATCGTGCTCGAGATCTGGTCCACGCACGGTCTTCAGCGTTTCGAGAACCTGTTCCTTGGTGACGTCGGTCATTCCACCCTCACTGCTTCTTCTTGCAGACTACGGCGCCGCGCGTCTTTCAAGACGCGCAAAGGACGCTGTAGCACTTTGAATTGCTGCATGATTTCAGCCCTGATCGATTCCGATCAAGGCTGAAATCATGCAGTAGAGATAGTGGAGACGGAAGCCTTCGCCAAACAAAATCATCGGAAGGAAAATCGATTGCCGGCTTGCTAGGAAGAGCGCTGGCCAAAAGAGCGCCGGGAAAATTGGCAATCCGTTGCGGCCATCAAGTCCGCCGGGCTTTCGCCCTGATGGCCGCAACGGTCTCCCCGAGAACCGGCGCAATCCGGGGCGAACTAGAGCAAGCCGAGCAAAAGGCCAGCGAAAAATGAACGGGGAAGACGAAATCGCAAACAGCTGCGAAAGAAGCGGTGCCAAAACGCAACAACCGCCGCCGACACCGAAGAGCCGGGAGAAAGCGGCATCGGCGTCGGGCAGCGGTGTGTCGGCCGCGCCATTTCCTGGCGCTGGTCTCAAAGTCCCCTCTGGACCTCTCGCAGAAGAGAT
Source organism: Rhizobium leguminosarum (assembly GCF_002953715.1). GTDB lineage: Bacteria > Pseudomonadota > Alphaproteobacteria > Rhizobiales > Rhizobiaceae > Rhizobium > Rhizobium leguminosarum_V. Next base: position 562,181 of record NZ_CP025012.1, on the reverse strand, counting down.
GCAGAAAGCGTGCCAGATGGAAAATCAGGAAAAACAGCGCAAAAGCGCTTGTGACAGCCCTCCACCGTGAGGGATTTGCCTATGCGCTGGGCGGCTCTCCAAGCATTCGGTTGTTTTTTGCAACTTATTTGATCAAGCCAATGCGTAGCGCCTTGGCGACGGCCTGGGTGCGGTTGACCGTGTCGAGCTTCTTGGTAGCGCGGTTGAGGTAGTGATTGACCGTGTGCTCGGACAGGGTGAGGATTTCGGCGATTTCGGCACTGGTCTTGCCGGCCGCCGTCCAATTGAGGCAATCGATCTCGCGGTCGGTCAGCGTATCCGTCATGCGCGTATCGAGGTTGCGGATCTCGGCGAGCCTGTCGAAGACGTGGATGGCGATGTAGCACAGCTCCCGCATCTCTGCCGGGCTGAAGGGCTCGCGGTCGCCGGCGAAAGAGACGGCGCCGCGCAGGCCGGAGGGCTCATGCGTCGGGAAATAGGCGCAGCGCATCATCTTGAAACGTTCGAACAGGGAGGCAACGAGAATGGATTTGCCGTCGTCCCGCGACAAGTTCTGTCGTGTCATGTCGTAGAAGAAGGGCCGCGCGGATGTTCTGAGGCGCCTGAGGACCGGACTGTTCACCATCAGGCCTTCCTGGTCGTAGAGAGCCAGAAGCTCGGCCGGCCAGCTGGTAATGACGGTGCTGCCCTGAAGATCGAAGGAGGTGATCGGCGGCAGGTTGAGGACCATGAAGGCCCGGCTGCGATAGGCTTCCGTCACCCGTTTCATAAAACGGAAAATATCGAACTGGGTCTTCAGGCCCGCTATTTCCTTGATATAATCGTCTTCTTCCGTGGATGTTTGCGACAAGGGTGCCATCACATTTCTTCATCTTCGGCACAGCGGCCGGCAAACCATTTGCGAAACCTGCCCGCTATGGGTGTTTCGATTGCATCGGGGAACGACGATCGCTGGTTGGAATCGGCTTCAGCGTTGAGCGTTCGGCCGGTGACTGGTTGTAGATTTCGCGGACCGTTCTAGTTGTGGTGATTCGTCGGCAAATCTCAATATCGCGCTCATCATAAGCATGCTCTGCGATCGCGTCCAGCAGCGGGCCGATTGCAATTTTTCTCTCAGCGGCGCGGACCGAGACGGACGCGCATGCCTTCCATGATCCTCCCAGCCGCCAGCTGAACCGGAACGGCCCATTGGTGCAGAAGTTCCATCGACAACCGATAGGCCGGACCGGTAATCGAAATGCCCCCCATAAAGGTCCGATCCTCCGACCAGACGGGTGCGGCGACGCAGCAGATGCCGGCCTCATGCTCCTCGCGGTCGAAGGCATAGCCCTGATCGGCAATCTCGCGGATTTCGGCAAGCAGCGTTTCGGCCGAGATATGGGTCGAGGCGGTAAAGCTGGTGAAGCTCAGGCTGGCGACGAGATCGACGAGGCTTTCGGCCGGCAGCAGCGAAAGGGCCGCCTTGCCGACGCCGGTGCAGTAGCAAGGCGAAGCATTGCCGATCTGCGAATACATGCGCACCGGCTGGCGGCCTTCGACCTTATCGAGATAGATGATCGACTGGCCCCTGAGAACGCCGAGATGCACCGTCTCGCCGGTTGCCCGCTGCAGATCGGCGAGGTGCGGCTCGGCGATCAGGCGGAATTCGTTGCGCGCCCAGCTGCGCGCGGCAAAATCGAGCAGGCGCAGGCCGGGCGCATAGCGGCCGTCGCCATCGAGCTCCAGCAACCCCTCCTCCACCAGATGGCTCAGCTGGCGATGCAGTGTGCCGCGCGGCTGGCCGGCAAGGGCCAGGATATCGGTGAAACGCAGCGGCGCATCCGCATGAGTGACAAGATCGAGCAGAACCATCAGTTTGCCGAGCGTGCCGGTCTCACGTGCCTGTGCTGCGCCGCCGCCGTTTGAATCCATTGCATCATCCACCCTTGACAGAAAGGGCACTGTAATTCGATAATTCCATATAGTCAAATTAAGTTCCAAATAATGGAACAATGATACGGTCGGGAGGCGACGGTGACCATGATGCCAGCAGCACAATTTCCCGAGTTCAAAGACCGAGCCGTGCTCGTGACCGGCGGCGGATCGGGCATCGGTGCTGCGATCGTCGAAAGTTTCGCGCGCCAAGGCGCCAAGGTCTCGTTTATCGATATCGCCGAGGCCGCCGGCCGCGAGCTCGCCGAAAGGCTGTCGCAGGAGACCTTGCATCCGGTCTCCTTTCACCATGCCGACCTGCGCGACATCGAGGCGATCCGGCTTACGGTCGATAGCGTCATTGCCAGCTCAGGGCCGATCCGCGTGCTGGTCAATAATGCCGCCTGGGACGACCGCCATGAATTCGACGCGGTGACCGAGGCCTATTGGGACAACAACCAGGCGGTCAACCTCAAGCATGTGTTCTTCACCTCGCAGGCAGTCGTGCCGTCGATGCGGACGGCCGGCGGCGGGGCGATCATCAATATGTCGTCGATCGCCTTCAAGCTGAACATGGGCGGCTTTCCCGCCTATGCGGCGGCCAAGGCAGCGGTCGTCGGGCTGACGAAGAGCCTGGCGGGCAGGCTTGGGCCGGAGAACATCCGGGTCAACTGCATCCTGCCCGGCATGGTCGTCACCGAGCGGCAGATGCAGCACTGGCTTACCGAGGAGAGCATTGCGCGCTCGGTCGAGGACCAGTGCCTGAAGGTCGCGCTCAAACCCGATGCGATCGTCGGTCCCTGCCTGTTTCTTGCATCCGACTGTGCGGCGGCGATGACCGCCCAGTCCCTGATTGTCGATGGAGGCGTTCTGTAATGGCAAATCCCGCTTATGTCGCGGTGGACTGGGGCGCCAGCAGCTTTCGGCTGTGGCTGATGGGCAGGGACGGCACCGTCCTTGCCGAACGCCGTAGCGGCGAAGGCATGACGAGCGCGGCAAAAACCGGCTTTTCCGCCGTGCTTGCCGGCCATCTCACAGCCATCGAGGCGCCGGAAAACCTGCCGGTGATCATCTGCGGCATGGCCGGCGCACGGCAGGGCTGGGTCGAGGCCGGTTATATCGACGTGCCGACGCCGCTTGCCTCGATCCTGACCGCGGCGGTCTCCGTGCCCGGCGAAAGCCGCGACATCCGCATCCTGCCGGGCCTTGCCCAGCGGGACATGGCGACGCCGGACGTCATGCGCGGCGAAGAAACCCAGCTTCTCGGCGCGCTCGGCCGCGCAAGCTCCGGGGCGCAGGCGGTCTGCATGCCCGGCACGCATTCGAAATGGGTGCATGTGACGGACGCCAACGTCTCCGGCTTTTCGACCTTCATGACCGGCGAGCTTTTCGACGTCATCAGCAAACACACGATCCTTTCGCATGCCGTTGCCGGTGCGGAAGAGCAGCCGGCGGATGCGGCAGCCTTCGAGGCCGCCGTCTCGGCCGCTTTCGCACGCCCGGCCCTTGCCTCCAACCTGCTGTTTACCGCCCGCTCGGGCCAGCTCCTGCACGGGATTTCTGCCGCAGCGGCGCAAGCCCGGCTTTCCGGCACGCTGATCGGCCTCGAAATCGCCGGCGCGCTGCAAGATGCGGCAAACGGCACCGACATCACCCTCGTCGCCTCAGGGCGCCTGCAGGCGCTCTATGAACAGGCCTTCAAAACCCTCTCCCTTGCCTTCACCGCCATCGACGCCGACGCCGCCGTGCGCCGCGGGCTTTCGGCTGCCGCCGAAGCCATCTGGCCGAATTGAGAAAGCTGACACGATGAACCGTATCCCCTTCCCCGACATGAAGCGCCCGCTGATCGCCATCCTTCGCGGCATCCGGCCTGACGAGACCGAAAGCGTCGTCGGTGCTCTGATCGAAAATGGCCTGACGGCGATCGAGATCCCGCTCAACTCGCCGGAACCGTTCAAATCCATCGAGATCGCCGCGAAGATGGCGCCGGTCGAAGTGCTGATCGGCGCCGGCACGGTGCTGACCGTCGAGGCGGTCGACAGCCTGCATGCGGCCGGCGGCAAGCTGCTCGTCACCCCGAATGTCGAGCCCGAGGTGATCATCCGGGCGCGCGACTACGGCATGGTGACGATGCCGGGCGTCTTCACGCCGACCGAGGCGCTGGCGGCGGCGCGGGCCGGGGCCACCGGTCTCAAATTTTTTCCGGCCAGCGTGCTCGGCCCTTCCGGCATCACGGCGATCCGGGCAATCCTGCCGCCGGAGCTGATGATTGCCGCCGTCGGCGGTGTGTCGGATAAGAATTTCGGCGATTATACCAAGGCCGGCATCTTCGCTTTCGGCCTCGGCACCAGCATCTACAAACCCGGAATGACCGTGTCAGAGGTTGCCGAGCGCGCCAAGGCGACCATTTACGCCTATGATGCAGCCATTGGGAGCGTGAACGTATGACTGATATTTATGAGTTCGAAGGCAAAACACTTTGCAATACCAATTCCGTTCTCGGTGAAGGCCCGACCTATGATCCGGACAGCAATACCGTCTGGTGGTTCAACATCCTCGGCAAGGAACTGCATGAACTCAATCTTTCGACGGGCGCAAAAAAGGTGCATCCGCTGCCTGTGATGGCGAGCGTGCTTGCCCGCATCGACGCCGGGCGGCAGCTGATCGCGACCGAAGAAGGGCTTTTCGTGCGCGACGTCGCAAGCGGCAACCTCACCTTCTACGCCGCGCTCGAAAACGACAGGCCGGAAAACCGTTCGAACGACGGCCGCACGCATCCGTCCGGTGCGCTCTGGATCGGCACGATGAGCAAGCGGGCGGAAAACCAGGCCGGCGCCATCTATCACGTCGCTAGCGGCAAGGTGACGAAGATCTTCAACGGCATCAGCATCCCGAATTCGATCTGCTTCTCGCCTGACGGCACGATCGGCTATTATACGGATTCCCGGATCAACCGGCTGATGCGCGTCATGGTCGATCCGCTGACCGGCTTGCCCTCGGGCGAACCGATCGTGCTCGTCGACAGCATGAACGACCCCGGCGACATCGACGGCTCGGTGGTCGATGCCGACGGCTATCTGTGGAATGCGCGCTGGGGCGCCGGCGTCGTCGACCGCTACAGTCCGGACGGCCTGCGCATCTCGCGCTACAAGGTTCCTGCCGTCCAGCCCTCCTGCCCTGCCTTCATCGGCGTCAATGCCGACCGCCTGGCGGTAACGACCGCCTGGGAAGGGCTGGATGAGAATGCCCGTTCGGCGCAGCCCAGTGCCGGCGCTCTGCTGGAACTCGGCATCGACGTCAAAGGCGTGTTCGATCCCGTCTATGTGATCTGATTTTTGCTTGCCAGCGATGATCAAAGGCGCTCCTCACCGGGGCGCTTTTTCTCGTTTTGGTGGCCACTCATCGATAAATGTTCCGTGAAAATCGAGAAATTTTCCGTGTTTTCAACCGGAACCAATCACTCCACCAGTCATTTTCCCTTCGAACTGGCTCGGTAAAGAGACCTGAGACACAGGTGTTACCGGGTCAGCGATCACTAGAAAAAAAAGAAGGTAGGTTCGAAATGACACGCAAACTCTTGACGACCGTTGCCGCTGGCGCCCTGTTTGCCACGGCTTTCGCACCGGCAGCATTCTCGCAGACGGCTCCGCAGCCTGCGGACCCCGCCGCTCCGACCCAGGCGGCTCCCGCCGATCCGGCAGCACCGAAGCCGATGACGCCTGACGTCACCAAGCCCGCGGGCGATGCCGCACAGGCTCCGGCCGCAGCACCGACGGCAGATACGGCTCAGGCCGGCTATCTGACGGAGCAGTCTCCGGATCAGGTCAGCGCCAACACCTATATCGGACAGTCGGTCTATAACGGCAACAATGAAAGCATCGGCAGCGTCAACGACCTGATCCTGAAGAAGGACGGCGGCTTCGTTGCTGCAATCATCGGTGTCGGCGGCTTCCTGGGTATCGGCGAAAAGAACGTCGCCGTGCCGATGGAAAAGATCACCGTCGCCCAGAACACCCAGGACGGCAGCGTCAAGCTGACGACCAGCGAAACGTCTGAATCGCTGAAGGCCGCACCTGAGTTCAAGACGCTGGCAATGCTGGCGGCCGAAAAGGCTCCGGCTGCGACCGGTACCGATACCACGGCGACCGGCTCGACCACGCCTAAGTAATCCGTGCGCGGTAGTATAGCGTAGGCGATGGCGCTCCCAGGGGCGCCATCGCTTTATGCGCTGACACGCTCCATCACGGTCGGATCGTAATAGTTCTCGTGCAGGAAGCGCAGCGTGGCGATACCGTCCGCCGGACGGCCGAAATGATAGCCCTGGCCCATGCCGCAGCCGAGCGTGCGCAACTTCACTGCCTCGGCATAATCCTCGATGCCTTCCGCTACGACTTCCAGCTCCAGGCCCTCGCACATGGTAAGGATCGCCTTGATGATGTGTTCGGAGGCGCGATCGGAATTGATGCGCGAGACGAAGGCACGGTCGATCTTGATCTTGTCGAAGATGAAGTCGCGTAGCCGCCCGAGGCTCGACTGACCGGTGCCGAAATCGTCGAGCGAGATGCGTACACCGGCGGCGCGCAGATCGGCGATGATGCGATGAGCGGTATCGGCCGAACTCATCACCGCGGTCTCGGTGATCTCCAGTTCCAAGCGATGCGGATCGAAGCCGACGCGGCCGAGGATCGACAGGACGCTGCTGCTCGTGCCCGGATCCATCAGCTGGGCCGAGGAAAGATTGAACGACAGAAAGAGTTCGCGTGGCCAGGAAAGTGCTGCTTCGGCGGCTTTACGCAGCAACGCCTCCGACAGCGCATCGATGAAGCCGCGCTCTTCGGCGAGCGGCACGAAGACACCGGGCGAGACGAAGCCGAGATCGGGGTCGTTCCAGCGGGCGAGCGCCTCGAAGCCGACGACCTGATTGTTGGACAGCGAGACGATCGGCTGGAAATGCACGTCGATCGCATCCGAGATGATGGCGTTTCTGAGCGCCTGCTCCAGCTGCGTGGCGCGCTTCATTTCCTGCGCGATCTCGCGCGAATAGACGGTGATCTGGCCGCGGCCGCGGCGCTTGGAACGGTAGAGGGCGGTCTCGGCGCTCTTCAGCAGTTCCTCGCAATCCTCTCCGGCGAACGGATAGATGGAGAAGCCGAGGGAAGCGGAGAGACGGACGTTGCGGTCACCGAGGTCATAGGGAGCCGATAGCACCTCGCGGATCATCTGGCCGAATTTCTCGGCACTCGCCCGCTCGAAGATCAACGGCAGCACGAAGGCGAATTCGTCGCCATCATGGCGGGTCACAAGCGCGCCATCAGGAATACAGGCCCTGAGACGATGGGCGACCTGGCAGAGGATTTCATCGCCGGCCGTCGAGCCGAACAGATCGTTGATCGGCTTGAAGCTGTCGAGGTTGACGATGCCGATGGTGAAGGGGGCCGGATCGCTGGCGCGCTCGGAAGAGATCTGCAAGACCTTGTCCCGCATGCGATTGCGGTTGCCCAATCCGGTCAGCGGATCGGTATAGGCCATCGCCTGAAGCTCATTCTGACCCACGGTCAAGAAAGCTATTTCCGCCGATTTCATCATGCAAACCCGAGCTTCCCCCGCAGCCATGCAAAAGAATGACCGGCATGTCTTAACAATTCGATAGGAAATCAGCGGCCTCTGCCGCCTGAAACGCCCAAAATCTAGGGAGTTGACGGGTATCGCCGGCTAGTTTCGCGCCCGCATAGGTTCGTCCATTAGGTACTTCTGAAACACCGTCTCAAGCATGTCGGGGCTGACGGGTTTCATGATGACGTCGTCCATGCCTGATTTGACACATTCGGCGCGGTCGCGCTCGAAGGCCTGGGTGAGCACGCCGATGATCGGGGTGCGGGTGCCGTCGCCGTTTTCCTCCATCTGCCGGATGAGGCGGGCGGCCTCGAAGCCGTTGAAACCCGGCAGGGAAATATCCATCAACACGATCTGCGGCCGGTGCTCGGCCCAGAGGCGCACTGCCTCGTCGCCAGTCGCTGCCAACATATGGCGGTAGCCAAGGCCTTCCAGGATCTGCGAGAAGACGATCTGGTTGATATCGTTGTCTTCGGCCACGAGAATCTGCAGGCCGACCACATCGTCGGAAATGCTGATTTCCCAATCCGTATCCGAACCGGCGGCGCTGCGGCTGTTGCGATTGAAATGCCGGGCGATCTGGAATGTGAGCTCGTTGGCGATCTGGAAACCGTCCATGACGAGCGCCGGGATGCCGTATTGCTCGGCAAGCTCGAGGCAGCGCATGCCCATCTGATTATCGATGATCAAGAGATCGAGCGAGATGCCGGAGGAGGTGGCGATTTCCAGGAACCGCTCCTCTTCGTCCTCGCCGCGGACCGAGCAGGATTCGAAGCCGTATTTCGTCAGCGTCCGCAGCGCGGCGGTCTCGGCTGCGAGGTCGGCAGTGACGACAAGGACCTTGCGGCCGGAGAAATTCTCCGGAACGATCGCTTCCATCGCCGCCGGTTCGCGCCGCTCGACGCCGGTTGGTACCGGCACATAGGCCCGGCGGTAGCTTTGATTGCTGGAGGCGGTGATCGCGGACGCTTGGCCGAACTCGTCGAGATCGGCGCCGTCGCGCGGCAGGTCCTGCATGGTCGATACCAGGAAATAGCGGCCGGGCTTGCCGATGCGGTGCTTGCGGCTGACGATGTCGCGCTCGGTGCCGTCGCGGGAGATCTGACGCTGGCGGGAGACGGACATCTCGCCGGTCTCCAGCACGTGGCGATCGCTCTCCTCGAAACGCTTGGCGATCTCCTCTGAAAAAAGATCACCGCTCTTGCGCCCGAGCACCTCGTCGGCGCTCGTCTGATATTTCTCGCAGAAGGCGAGATTGACCGCGACATAGGTGAGGTTGCGGTCCTTGACGAAGAGCGGGAACGGCAGATTGTCGAGAATGTCCTCGGTCAGCTGCACGCGCTCCAGATCCGAGCGCCATTGCTCTTCGCGCTTCTTGTTTTCGGAAATGTCGGAGATGATGGTGACGCCGTAACCACCCGGCAGCCTGCGCTTGACGAAGCGGACCCAGCTGTCGGCGCCGTGGCGCTCGACGGCGTCGAAGCGCTCGCGCCAATGCGAGGCGATTTTCTGCGACAGCCAGTCCTCGCGGCTCAGCGAGCCGCCCTGCCTGACATCATACTGCTGGCGAATGCCGGTGTCGTACATCGCACCGAGGAAATCGCGAAGCCGCGTGCCCGGCTTCAGCATTTCGGCGGGCAGCGGAAAGAATTCGAGCGTCTGGCGGCTTGCGAAGATCAGATGATCGTTCTTGTCGTAGATGATGAAAGCTGCGGAAAGGCTGTCGCACACCACATCGAAAAGCGCCGTCTGCAGATCGGCCTCGGCGGGAGACCCATCGATTTCTGATGATGTGTCCGCCTTTTCGAAGCCGGCACTCATTCCATTGCGTCCCACATCTGTTCGATTTCACAGCTTCCGGAAGTATGTGATTAGAAATGCCATTTTTATGTTAAAACCGGCTTAACACTAGGCACCACCAAATTCGCGGACGGCCGTGATCACGCTTTGGGAAAGCGCATCGAAACCCCTTCCCTCCGGCCCGCGAATCCCCGAAAATAGCCCATGGCCATCAGACAGCTTTCCGAAACGCTCATCAACCAGATCGCCGCCGGCGAAGTCATCGAACGACCGGCGAGCGCTGCCAAGGAACTGATCGAAAACGCACTCGACGCGGGCGCGACGCGCATCGAAATCGCCACGGCTGGCGGCGGCAAGGCGCTGCTGCGCGTCAGCGACAACGGCTCGGGCATGGACGCGGCCGATCTGGAACTGGCGGTCAGGCGCCACTGCACCTCGAAGATATCGGAGACGCTCGAGGATATCCGCACGCTCGGCTTCCGTGGTGAGGCGCTGCCCTCGATCGGCTCGGTCGCAAGGCTCAGCATTGCAAGCCGCAGGCGCGACAGCGCCGGCGGCCACGAGATCGCCGTGACCGGCGGCAAGATCGCGCATATGCGCCCGGCTGCCGCCAATCCCGGGACGATCGTCGAAGTGCGCGACCTGTTCTTTGCCACACCGGCCCGGCTCAAATTCCTGAAGACGGAGAAGGCCGAGGCCGGCGCCATCACCGAGATCGTCAAGCGCATGGCGATCGCCTTTCCGGCGGTACGCTTCGTGCTGTCGGGCTCGGACCGCACGACACTGGAATTTCCGGCAACCGGCGACGACCATCTGGCGCGCATGGCGCAGGTGCTTGGCAAGGAATTCCGCGACAACGCCATTGCGCTCGACGCCGAGCGCGAAGAGATCTCGCTGACCGGCTTTGCAGGCGTGCCGACCTTCAATCGCGGCAACTCCGCCCATCAATACGCCTTCGTCAACGGCCGGCCGGTGCAGGACAAGCTGATCCTCTCGGCGATCCGCGGCGCCTATGCCGAGACGATCCCATCCGGACGCTATCCGGTGGCGGTGCTGTCGATCACGCTCGATCCCGCTCTCGTCGACGTCAACGTGCATCCGGCAAAGTCCGACGTGCGGTTCCGCGATCCTGGCCTGGTGCGCGGCCTGATCGTCGGCGCCATCCGCGAGGCCTTGGCGCGCGACGGCAGCAGGGCGGCAACGACCGGGGCGAGCGACATGCTGCGCTCCTTCCGCCCCGGCTTCCAGCCGAATAGCCAGCGGCCGCAGGGCGGATGGTCGGCCGAAACGTCGCCCTCCCGGCCCTATCAGCCGACAACGGGTTTCGGCGAGCGGCCACAGGCGTCCTTCGACGGACTTTCGATGCCGACGGCGCGGGCCGAGCCGCAGTTTTCGCCGCAGCCGGCAGCACCCGAACCAAACGCACGGTATCCGCTCGGCGCGGCGCGGGCGCAGATCCACGCAAACTATATCGTCGCCCAGACCGAGGACGGGCTCGTCATCGTCGACCAGCATGCCGCGCATGAGCGGCTGGTCTTCGAAGCGATGCGCAAGGCGCTGCATTCCAAGCGGCTGGCCTCGCAGGTGCTGCTCATCCCCGAGATCGTCGATATTCCGGAAGAGGATTGCGACCGGCTAATGCAGCATGCGGCCGAGCTTTCCGAACTCGGCCTGGCGATCGAGCGTTTCGGCCCCGGCGCGATCGCCGTGCGCGAGACGCCGGCAATGCTCGGCGAGGTCGATGCGCATGGGCTGATCCGCCAGCTTGCCGACGAGATTGCCGAATGGGACACGGCGTCGGGCCTATCGGCCAAGCTCGAATATGTGGCGGCGACCATGGCCTGCCACGGATCGGTGCGCTCCGGACGGCGGCTGCGACCGGAGGAAATGAACGCGCTGCTGAGAGAAATGGAAGTGACGCCCGGCTCCGGCCAGTGCAATCACGGCCGGCCGACCTATATCGAATTGAAGCTCAGCGATATCGAGCGGCTTTTCGGCAGAAGCTAAAAAAGCTGGAAAAGCGGCCCTTGCGGGAGTATGGCAGACTAAAGCGTGTCGCGATCTTTCAGATTCGCTTGCCACGCTTTAGGGCTTTGGTGTTCCGCATGTCGTGATCGCAAAACCGCGGCACACTTTTGCGCGACATGCTCTAATGACAGACGGCAGGGAACGGAGCGCATGAATTTGTTCGAAGGGCACGGAAACCGCGAAGCGAAGATCCGGTATCTCGATGGCGATTTCCAGATTCTCTCGCCCGGCTCCTATGTCGTCTGCGCGATGACGGGGAAACAGATCCCGCTCGACGAATTGCGCTACTGGAGCGTCGCCCGGCAGGAGCCCTATGCCGACGTGATCTCGGCCATCGATGCCGACAAACGCGCCGGCGTGCTGCCGAACCAGCGGCGCTAGAGCCTTTCAGCTTTTCGTGGAATTGCAGAACTGCTCTGGCTTTTTACGCAATTCCCGGCAAAACCGCTTCGCGCTTTGCCTGGGAAAACCCTTTTCACACTTTTCCTGGAACTGCCTTAGCCGCAGTTTTGATCTCCCGCAGGCGCCGCTCGCGGCAGGCGACGATCGCCCGGTCGATGATGAGGCTGGGGGCGAGGTGATCCTCGAATACCATGTCGACCTCGATCACCCGGCTCTTTTCGGCGAGCTGCGCCGCCTTGCCGGGATGGCCGGAGAGGCGGACGAAATCCTTGGAGGTGGTAACGATCAAGAGACCTTGACGCTCGGCAGTCGTCAGGATGTCGTCGATCTCCTCCTCGGTCAGATGCTCGTGATCGCCGAAGGACTTGGCGACGGTGATTTCGGCGCCGCGGGATTCGACCGTGCGGAAGAATTTGGCGGGATCGGCGATGCCGGCGAAGGCGAGCACCTTCGTGCCGGCCAGCGTATTGTCGCCGCGCACTTTCAGCGATGCGGTGAAATAGGGCTTTGCCGCGCGCGCCGCCATGCGGACGATCTTGTCGGCGGCATTGCCGCCGCCGACCTTGAGCAAGGCGGTCGCAGAACGCAGCTGCTGGCGGATCGGCGCGCGGACCGGCCCGCCCGGCACGATGTGGCCGTTGCCGAGGCCGCGGGTCGCGTCGATGACGAGCAGGGCATAGTCGATCGCCAGCCTGGCGCTTTGAAAACCGTCATCCATGATGATGAGATCGGCACCCTCCGCCACCAGACGCGCGGCACCCTCGACGCGCCGGCGGGAAATCACCGTCAGCGCTTCCTGGGCAAGCAGCAACGGCTCGTCGCCGACGGCGCCCGCCCGGTGATGATCGGGGTCGACCACCGTCGTCACATCCAGCGAGCCGCCGTAACCCCTGCTGAGAAAGCCGGGTTTCAGCCCCTTCGCCTTGGCGGCACGGGCGATCGTCAGCGCCGTCGGCGTCTTGCCGGCGCCACCAACGGTGAAATTGCCGACACAGATGACCGGAACCGGAACAGAGGCGCGGCGGGCATAGGCCATACGGTGGCCGGCGATACGGCCATAGAGAAAAGAAAGCGGCAGCAGCAGCCAGGCCCGCCAATCGGCTTTCCTCCACCAGAACGGTGGCGCTTCAGATATCATCTTGCCGTCCCGCTCCCCTGCCCGGCTTGTTCTCACGCAATCCCTTGGGAAAGTCGCTGCGCGCTTTTCCCGGCAAAACCGCTGTGCACTTTTGCTGGAATTGCTTTAGCCACAGCCAGTCCCCTGCTTTTCGACCGGCCGGATTGAGAAGCCAAAACCTGAAAAAATGCAAGCCCTTACAGCACCGCGCCTCCGATGGGACGCGTCAAGGACGCTCTATGACTTTGAACCGGCACTTAACCCCGAAAATCGATTCCGATTTTCGGGGTTAAGTGCCGGGGGTCAGGCCGGCTGCAGGTCCGGCAGCAGGGTCTCGATGGCGGTGATATCGTCGAGCACGTGATCGGCTGCGGCGGCAAGCGTCTCCCGTGAACCGGTGCCGGTCAGCACCGCGATCCGCAGCCCCGTCCCGGCATTCAGACCCATATGCAGATCGTGGTTGTTGTCGCCGACCATGGCGACCTCGGCTGGCGAAAGACCGGTCGCGGCGCAGAAGCCGAGCACCATGCCGGGCTCCGGCTTGACGCCGAAACCGCTGTCGTAGCCGGCGATGTAATCGATGTAGCTGGCAAAACCGAAGCGTTCCGCCGTCTGGCGGATCGATCGTTCATTGTCACTGGAGGCGACACCGAGCTTGAAGCCGCGCCGATGCAGCCGGGCGAAGAAACCGGCAAGGTCGGTCACCGGCACGGAAAATTCGGCGGCGCTGGAAAAGAGCTCGTCGAGGCGGACCGTCAGTTCGCTGACATCGACCATCGAGCCCGCGGCAACGAGACCCTCGGCGATCTGGCGGGTGTTGCCGGCGGCAAGCAGGCTGTCGGGAACGATATGGCCGGTCGCCGGATCCATGCCGCAGGCGGAAAGCAGCCGGTTGGCGAGAAGCTCATCCCCCTGGGCTGCGATGCGGGCAAGCTCGCGGTTGACCGGCAGCCAGCTCTCGTCATAGTCGAGAAGCGTGCCGTCCTTGTCGAAGAGAATGCCTTTGATAGGCGCTGCAACCGACATCATATCTCCTCAGACCTGGGCCACGGCCTTGGGCAGCAGCCGCGCCTTCACCGTCAGCGGATTGATATAGGGTTCCAGCCCCTTCACTGTCGCAGTCAGCGCGCCGCGCATTTCGTGCACGGCGGTGATGCCGGCCTCGATCATATTGCGGCGGGCCTCGTCGTTGGTCAGCAGGTAATGCACGCCCTTGGCCAGCATTTCGGTATCGCGCACCATGCGAGCGCTGCCGCTGCGGGCAAGCTTCTGATAGGCATCGCGGAAATTCTGCACATGGCCGCCGGACAGAATGGCGCAGCCGAGCATGGCGGGCTCCAGCGGATTCTGGCCGCCTTCGGCAAAGAGCGAGCGGCCGACGAAGGCGATTTCCGTCAGTCTCAAATAGAGGCCCATTTCGCCGATCGTATCGCCGAGGAAGATATCGACGTCGGCGGACAAGATATCGTCGCGGGTGCGGCGCGCGACCTTCAGCCCTTGCTTGACCAGGGCCGCCTCGATCTCGTCGCTGCGCTCGGGGTGGCGCGGCACGATGATCGTCAATTGACGATCGCGCTCCCTGAGCGCCCGGTGAACGATGGCGGCAGCATTCTCCTCGCCGTCGAAGGTCGAGATCGCCGCCCAGGTCTTGCGCTCGCCGATCTGTTTCTTATAGCGGGCGAAGACAGCGCTGTCATAAGGCGGTGCGTCGGTATCGACCTTCAGGTTGCCCGAGGTGATCACAGGGACAGCGCCGAGATCGCGGAAACGTTCGGCGTCGACATCCGACTGGGCGATGACGAGGGCAAGATTCTCGAACAAGGCTTCGGCGATCGCCGGGCGGCGGCGCCAGCGGGCAAAGGAGCGGTCCGACATGCGGGCATTGATCAGGATCTGCGGAATACGGCGGTGGCCGAGTTCCAACACCGTTGCCGGCCAGATCTCGGATTCGGCGATGATGGCGCAATCGGGCTGCCAATAATCGAGGAAACGGCTGACGGAGGGCTTCAGGTCGAGCGGCACATATTGATGGATCGCTTCCTGGCCGAGGCGCTCGGCGGCGAGCTTGGCGGAGGTGATGGTGCCGGTCGTCAGGATGACATGAATATCGCGGCGGCGGATTTCGCGGATCAACGGAATGACGGCATTGGTTTCACCGACGCTTGCGGCATGAAACCAGAGGAGCGGGCCCTGCGGCCGGTTGGCGCTCGGATAGCCAAAACGTTCCAGGCGGCGGGCCCGGTCTTCCTTGCCCTTGGCCGTGCGGTAGGTGATATAGAGGCCGACCACAGGAGAGGCCACGGTTCCCGCCAGACGGTATGCGTTCAGACCGAAGCGCGCCATCCGGGAGCTCATTGCGCCAGCCTCCGATCAAAACCGATCGACATCAAACCCATTCCCTAATTATCGTTGCGGCCGCAATGGCCGATTAATTTGTTCAGAATGCGTCCAACAATCCGGATCGACGGGCGCCCGATGCACCAAAGCCCCGCTCGACGAGCGGCCGGCCGGCGACACTTGCCAGGTCAGTTGCCCGTGGCCTTTTCCTGCGGATCGAGCAAACGATGCATGTGGACGATGAAGTAGCGCATGTGCGCATTGTCGACCGTCTGCTGCGCCTTCGCCTTCCAGGCCGTCAGCGCCGTGGCATAATCCGGGAAAATGCCGACGATATCGAGACCCTGCAGATCACGGAACTGGACGTCATCGAGGCTTTCCAGTTCGCCGCCAAAAACGAGATGCAAAAGTTGCTTCTTGTCACCGGATTCAGTCATTTTTTGTTCTCTTTCTGCCTATTCTCCTCCGCCACCCATCTGCGGGATTTTGACGGAAACGTCAACTGTCTCGTCGCCCCGCAAAGGCCGCGAGGAATTCGCCGAGGCGAGGTGTTGGGGCCGCGCAGAGGACCTTGTGGGTGACTTCGGCACGGTTGTAGACTATCGGCTGGCCTTCGATGTCGACGAGGCCGCCGCCGGCACAGACAAGGATCAGATCGGCGGCAGCAAGGTCCCAATCATGTGAATTGCCCTTGACGAAGGTGCCTTCGAGACGACCATCCGCCACCATGGTGATGCGATAGGCGAGCGAGGGAATGTATGTCTCGCGCGTCACCCGGTCGCGGAACTCCGTCGGAAAGGTCTTCAGCAGGTCGTCGCCGATCGCAAGGCGGCTCATCTCTTCCGGTCCGGCGGCCGAAACGGTGAAGGGCACGCCGTTCTTCAGCGCCACGCCGCCCTCAACCGCCTCATAGAGCTCCTCGAGCGCCGGGGCATAGAGCACGCCGGCCACCGGCCGGCCGCGATGAACCACCGCGACGCTGACGCACCAGACCTTCTGCCCGCCGAGGAAGGCGCGTGTGCCGTCGATCGGATCGATGATGAACAGTGTCTCGCGTGAGAGACGGTCGGCATCGTCGTCGGTTTCCTCCGACAGCCAGCCATAATCCGGCCGAGCCTTGCGCAGGATGGTCTCGAGCGTCTTGTTTGCAGCGAAATCGGCAGCGCTGACGGGAGACCGGTCCCCGTTCTTCCACCAGACCTCGGGAGACTGGTTGAAGAAGCCGAAAGCGACGGCGCCCGCCTCTCTCGCAGCATCGGCGATTAGCGTGAGATCGCTCTGCCAGCCGGCCTTTTCCTTGTCGCTCATCCCGTCAATCCGTTTCTGAACTATCGCTAGAGCATGATGTCGTCCGAAAACCGCGCACAGTTTTGCGGGACATGCTCTAGCGCCCTGCGAGCGTCATGCCTTCGATGGCGAAGGTGGGGGCCGCGACGCCGAACTTGCGATCGATGTCGTTTGCCGGCGTCAGGCGCATGAACATCTCCTTGAGGTTCGAGGCGATCGTCACCTCGGAGACCGGGAAGGTGAGTTCGCCGTTCTCGATCCAGAAGCCGGTGGCGCCGCGGCTGTATTCGCCGGTGATCATGTTGACGCCGTGGCCGATCAATTCGGTGACATAAAAACCGTTGCCGACGCTGCGGATCAAATCCTCCGGCGAGATGTCGCCGGGTTCCAGGGCAAGGTTGGTGGAGGAAGGCGAGACGGCGGTGCCGCCGCGCACGCCGCGGCCGTTGGTCTCCAGACCCAACTCGCGCGCGGTCGAGGTCGAGAGGAACCAGTGCTTCAAGATACCATCCTCGATCATCACCAGCCGCTCGCCGGACACGCCTTCGCCATCGAAGGGCCGCGAGGAAGGGCCGCGCACGATCAGCGGATCGTCGGTGATCGACAGGCCTGACTTCAGCACCTGCTGACCCATTCTGTCGCGCAGGAAACTGGACTTGCGGGCAACGGAAGCACCATTGATCGCACCGGCGATATGGCCGACGAAGCCGCGGGCGACGCGCGGGTCGAAGATCACCGTGACGTCCTTGCCGGTCGGCACCTGGCGCGGATTGACGCGCTTGATCACCCGTTCGCCGGCGCGACGGCCGATTTCAGAAGGGTCGTCGAGCTCGGCATAATAGAGGCGGCTGTCGAAATCATAATCGCGCTCCATGCCGGTGCCTTCGCCGGCGATGACGCTGACGGAATGGCCGAAACGCGAGGCCATGTAACTGC
This sequence comes from Rhizobium leguminosarum, assembly GCF_002953715.1. Lineage (GTDB taxonomy): Bacteria > Pseudomonadota > Alphaproteobacteria > Rhizobiales > Rhizobiaceae > Rhizobium > Rhizobium leguminosarum_V. The sequence continues at coordinate 544,750 of NZ_CP025012.1, read as the reverse complement.
CTTCGAACCCGTGCGAGGTGGCAAGAACGAGGCCGCCCATGCCGGCGGAGGCGCCGGCGCCGGAGGAATTGGTAACCCCCTTGACCGCAAGCGCGGCCGCTTCAGCGGCAAGACCCGCCTCGCGCAGCATCTCGGAGGAGACCTCCGTGGTATCGAGCAATTGCAGGTCGGGATAGGATCTCGAAAGGTTCGCCTCGTCCGCCAGGCAGGCGAAGGGGTCTTCCGGGGAAACCTTGGCCATGGCGACGGCGCGTTCGGCAAGCGCCTGGAGATCGAAGCCCGGATTGGCCGAAACGCTGGCGACGCGCTGGCCGATGAAGACGCGCAGGGAAAAATCGTCGCTTTCGGAGGATTCCGTGCCCTCGACCTTGCCGAGGCGCACGCTGACCGATTGCGAGCGCGACCGGACGACGACGGCATCGGCGGCATCAGCCCCTGCCTTCCTTGCCAGATCGATCAATTGACTTGCGCGGGAAAGAAGTGTCGAGGAATCAATTTCAGAGGACATGATTTGGCCTTTCCTTCGGCTTCCATTTATTGTGCACTCTCCCAAGCATCAAGGCCGCCGCCGCCGATTCTTTATCAGGGCTGCCTGCCTGCTCCCTGCCGTTGAAAGAAATTGTCAGCATGTCAGCGCCCAATGCCCTTTTTTCCGAAACGATCCTGCTGCTTGGCGGGGCCGTGGTCGCCGCTCCGATCTTCAAGAAACTCGGGCTCGGCACGGTGCTCGGCTACCTCGCCGCCGGCATCGTTATCGGCCCGGTCTTCCACGGCATCACCGATGGTGAACAGATCCTCGCCGTCGCGGAGCTCGGCGTCGTCTTCCTGCTCTTCATCATCGGACTGGAGCTGAAGCCCACCCGCCTCTGGCAGATGCGGCGCGACATCTTCGGCCTCGGCACGGCGCAGGTGGTGCTGACGGGGCTGGCGCTGACCGGACTTGCCTGGTTTTCCCAGGCTCTCGACTGGCGCGGCAGCATAGTTGCCGGATTTGGCCTGGCGCTGTCTTCGACTGCCTTTGCCATGCAGATTCTCGAGGGCGACGGCGACGTCAACACCAGATACGGGCAACGCTCCTTCTCGATGCTGCTGTTCCAGGACCTGGCGATCGTGCCGCTGCTGGCGCTGATCACCATCCTCGACGGCGGCGACAAGGGCAGCAACGCGCCGCTGTTGGATTTCACTGTGGCCGTCGGTGCGGTTGCGGCGATGATCGTCATGGGACGCTACCTGCTGACGCCGCTCTTCCAGATCATCGCCCGGACCGGCGCGCGCGAGGCAATGATCGCGGCTGCCCTCTTCGTCGTCATGGGATCGGCGAGCCTGATGCAACTTGCCGGGCTTTCTATGGCGATGGGCGCCTTCCTATCCGGCGTGATGCTTGCCGAATCCTCCTACCGGCACGAGCTGGAGGCGGATATCGAGCCCTTCCGCGGCGTGTTGCTCGCTATCTTCTTCATCGCCGTCGGCCTGTCGCTCGAACTCGACGTTCTCGCCGACAACGCGCTCTTCGTCATCGTCGCCGTGCCGATCGTCATGGCCGTCAAGGCGATCATCATCTATGGCCTCTGCCGGATCTCGGGCTCTCCGCATGACGATGCAATCCGCATCGCCTTCCTGCTGCCGCAGGGCGGCGAATTCGGCTTCGTGCTGTTCACCACGGCGGGTGCAGCGGGGCTGATGTCGACGAGCACGGCCTCGCTGCTGGTCGCGGTCGTCACGCTGTCCATGGCGCTGACGCCGATCGGGTCGGCCCTTTCGAAGCGGCTGCTGCGCGGCGACGAGCAGGAGGAACTGGACGAGGATTTCGAGGGGGCAGGCGCCGACGTGCTGATGGTCGGTTTCTCGCGTTTCGGCCAGATCGCCGCCCAGATCCTGCTTGCCGGCGGGCGCAGCGTCACCGTCATCGATTTTTCGGCCGACCGCATCCGCCAGGCCTCCTCCTTCGGCTTCCGCATCTATTTCGGCGACGGCGCCCGCAAGGACGTGCTGCGCTCGGCCGGCATCGACCGGGCGAAGATCGTGCTCGTCTGCACGCAGAAGAAGGAGATCACCGACAAGGTGGTGGAGCTGGTGCAGGCCGACTATCCGCAGACGCGGCTCTACGTGCGTTCCTACGACCGCATCCATTCAATCGAACTGCGCAACAAGGGCGTCGACTACGAGCTGCGTGAAACGCTGGAATCGGGCCTGCTCTTCGGACGGCGAACACTGGAGGCGCTTGGCGTTTCCGAGGTCGACGCCTATGAAATCGGCGAGGATATCCGCAAGCGCGACGAGGCACGCCTAGTCCTGCAGGTGTCCGAAGGGCTGCAGGCCGGGCGCGACATGCTGTTTTCCCACCCTGTCCGCCCAGAACCGCTGGTCAAGCCGAAACGTGCTGCCGATCCCTTCGAGGACGATCCGCTGGCCGGAACCGCGGATGCGACGGCGGAAGCATAAATCAACTCCGAAAGTGGCAAACTTGGGCGGATTGAACGGCGGCAGAGGCAAAGGCTACTGCCAGAATCTGTCAGCATGTCTCTGTAGACGATCCTTCTGACCCCAAACAGGAGGCTCACCATGATCGACAGCAACAGCATTCTACTTTTCGTAGCCGACGTGCCCAAAAGCGCCGGCTTTTATGGCCAACTGCTCGGGCAGGATCCGGTTGAGTTCAGCCCGACCTTCGCCATGTTCATCCTGCCCTCGGGTCTGGCCCTTGGACTCTGGGGCAATGCGGGCGTGGAGCCGGCGCCGGCTGCGACGGGCGGCGGCTGCGACGTCGGTTTCAAGGTCGCGACAGCTGATATGGTCGATACGCTTCACGCCGAATGGCAACTCAAGGGCGCGACCATCCTCTTGCCGCCGACCAACCTCGATTTCGGCCGTACCTTTGTTGCAGTCGATTCCGACGGGCATCGCCTGCGTGTCTACAACGTTGCGGAGGACTGAAACATGTCCCGCAGCTGGATCGCTGTCGCATCAGCAAACCATGTCCGCATCGGACGCGAAGCTGGGTTCATGCAGGTCTGTCATGGCAAGGCCGCTCCGCTTAAGCGAAGCGCGCCTGGTGACCGGGTGATCTATTATTCGCCAACCGAAACATTTGGCGGCAAGGATCGCCTGCAGGCGTTCACGGCAATTGGCGTGGTCGAGGAAAAGGCGGCATATCAGGTGGAAGTTCACCCCGGTTTCCACCCCTGGAGGCGCGATGTCACCTGGTGGCGGGCCGTGGAAACGCCGATCCGGCCGCTGCTCAGCCGGCTGTCTTTCACAAGCGATCGGGGAGGCTGGGGCTATCGATTGCGCTTTGGTCTCTTCGAAATCGACAATGATGATGCCGAGCTCATAGCCGAAGCGATGCTCAGTGAACCGCTCATGGATGTCGCCCGGAAGTATGCGACGGTTCCCGTGCAATGCACTTTAGCGCTTTAGCCGCGCTTCGATCTCGCGGTCGAGGGCGAATTTCAGGTCGTCCTTGACACCGACCGACATGGCCAGCACTTCACGGGCCTTGAGGAAATCCATGACGCCGGTGCGGCCGACCGTCGGGCGCAGGAAGATATGCGGCGGGCGAAGCTTCAGCTTCAGCGAGATCGCCGTCTGCATCATCAGCTGGCCGGAGCCGAAAATGCTTTCCATGCGGTTCGGAATATGGGTGCCGTCGCCTTCCGGCGCGCCGACGACATCGATGCCGATGACGATGTCGGCAAGATCCATCAGGCATTCATAAGGCACCGGATTGCTGATGCCGCCGTCGATCATCACGCGGTCGCGCAGGCGCACCGGCATGAAGACGGCGGGAATAGCGGACGAGGCGGCGAGTGCGGGAAACAGTTCGCCCTGCTCAATGATGACTTCGCACTGCCCGTAATAATCGGTGGTGATGACCTTCATTGGGACCAGCAGGTCCTCGAAGCGGGCCGGCAGTTCGGACGGCAGGAAAGCCTTGAGGATCCGCTCCAGATTGAACTGGCCGATGCGGATACCCTTGGCCACCGCATCGCGCACCGTCGCCGGCCTCAACCCCCAGATGCGCGCGACGACCGCCGTCTTGTTGCCGACGGTCGTCAGCGCATGTTCGCGGATTTCGGCGCCGGACATGCCGGCCGCCATGCCGGCCGCCATGATCGCACCGATCGACGAGCCTGATACCGCCACCGGGCGGATGCCGAGTTCATCAAGCGTCTCGATGACATGGATATGGGAAAGCCCGCGCGCGCCGCCGCCGCCAAAAGCGACCGCGACCGTTGGCACATCGCTGATCGCAGGCAATTCCGGGCTGATGATCTCTGCCTGCTGCACGCCCGCCCCCGCTTATTGCGGCTGATATCGGAAGAAATGCACCCTCGTATCGCCAAAGATGCGGCTTTCGAGGAAAACATAGGAAGGATGGACCGAAACGACAACATCGGCGCGTTCTTCGAGCACCGCGATCGCGCCTGGCCGCAGCCAGCCGCCTTCGGCCGCCGCCGCCATCGCCTTCTCGCCGAGCCCCTTGCCATAGGGCGGGTCGGCAAAGAGCATGTCGAAGGGTTCGAGATTGCCGACGCTGCCGAGATCGGTCGCATCCCGGCGCAGGATGCGCGTGCGGCCATGCAGGCCGAGCGCATCGATGTTCTCCCAGAGCAGCGCCCTGCCCTCGACACTGTTTTCGACGAAGAGCGCATGGCGACAACCGCGTGAAACGGCTTCGAGGCCGACGGCGCCGGTGCCGGCAAAAAGGTCGAGGATCCGGGTGCCATCGACACATTCCGGATAGGCATGACTCAATATATTGAACAGGCTCTCGCGCGTCCGGTCGGCAGTCGGCCGGATCTCGTTGGATTTTGGCACGGCGAGAGGCCGTCCGCGAAACTCACCGCCGACGATCCGCACCGCGCGTCATTCCTTTTCCTTTAGCACCACCTCTGGACGGCCCGCCCGCAGGCCTGTCGCCGCCCGGCCTGTCACCGCCGGGTTTGGCGCCTTTCGGCTTGCCGGAAAAACTCTTGGCCCCACCAGGCTTGGCCCCACCGGGCTTGGCCGCAAAGCCCTTGCCACGCGGCCTGTCACCAGAAGGCCTGTCACCCGCAGGCTTGTCGCCGAACGATCTTTCACCGCGGGGACGCTCGGAGCGCCCCTCGCCGGCAAAGCTTCTGGCTGCCCGCGGACGCTCATCACCGTCCTCGCGCGGCCTGCGATCGCCACGCGGCTTGTCACCGAAGGGCCGGTCGCCACGCGAAGGACGATCACCGAAGGGGCGGTCGCCGCGCGGACGCTCCGAACGGCCCTCACCGGCGGAGGCTCTGGCGGCACGAGGACGCTCGTCACCGTCCGTACGCGGTTTGCGATCACCGCGCGGCTTGTCGCCGAAGGGCCGATCCCCACGCGGGGGACGATCACCGAACGGCCGGTCGCCGCGCGGACGCTCCGAACGGCCCTCACCGGCGGAGGTTCTGGCGGCACGAGGACGCTCGTCACCGTCCGCACGCGGCTTGCGATCACCGCGCGGTTTGTCGCCGAAGGGCCGATCCCCACGTGAGGGACGATCACTGAACGGCCGGTCGCCGCGCGCCGGGCGGTCGCCAAAACCGCGATCTTCGCGGGCGGGGCGATCGCCAAAGCCGCGCTTGCGGCCGAAGCCCTCGCCCTCATCCTTGTGACGGGGCTGCTCGCTCGAGCGGATCCACTCGCCATCCTCTTCGCGCACGCGGTTCACCTGTGTGCGCGGGCGGTCCTCGATGCGATCATTCTTTGCAGGCACCTGCTCGCCGCGCCGGCGCGCGGTCTGCGCATTCTTGGCGGCTTTCGCCGCAGCCTTTTCGCCGAGTGGCCGGGCGCCCGGCGCCATCCAGACATTGGCGCTGCGGCGCTGGCCGAGCGGCTGGGCGCGCTTTGGCCTTTCGTCGTCCCGGCGCCCGCCATCGCGGCGGTCGTCCTCTTTGCGCGCGCCACCGTGGCGGTCGTCGCGCTTGGTGTCGAGGCGGCTCAGCGCCCGTTCGCGCTTGTCCTCGTCGCGGCGCGGACGCTCGCGCTTTTCCGGTGCTGCGGGCTCTGCCTCTTCCTCGGCAGCGACGGCCGGCGCATTGTAGATCGGCGCGTCGAAATTCGCCTTGGCTTCCTCGATGAGGCGCGGGCCGAGCTGGTCGCGCAGTGTCCGGCCGCGCACTTCGATCACATGGCCCTCCGGCAGGTCGCCGAGCTGGAACGGGCCATAGGAAATGCGGATCAGGCGATTGACGTCGAGGCCGAGCGCGCCGAGCACGTTCTTGATTTCGCGGTTCTTGCCTTCGCGAAGGCCCATGGTGATCCAGACGTTCGAGCCTTGCGTGCGGTCAAGCGTCGCCTCGATCGAGCCATAGAGCACACCATCGACGGCGATGCCGTCCTTCAGCTTGTCGAGCGCATCCTGATCGATCTCGCCATGGGCGCGGACGCGGTAGCGCCGCAGCCAGCCGGTCGCCGGCAGCTCGAGCGCCCGGGCGAGACCGCCGTCATTGGTCAGCAGCAGCAGGCCTTCGGTGTTGATGTCGAGGCGGCCGATCGACATGACGCGCGGCAGCTCTTCCGGCAGGTTGTCGAACACGGTCGAGCGGCCTTCCGGATCGGCATTGGTGGTCACGAGGCCGGCGGGCTTGTGATAGAGCCACAGCCTGGTGCGCTCGATGCCGCGGATCGGCACGCCGTCGACTTCGATGCGATCGGCGAGCGTGACATTAACGACGGGGGTTTCGAGCACCCTGCCGTTCAGCGTCACACGACCTTCCATGATCATACGTTCGATGTCGCGGCGGGAGGCAACGCCGGCGCGCGCCATCACCTTGGAAATGCGTTCGGCCTTGGCCTCGCCATCGGTCTCGGCGGCGATCGCGCGTGCGGCCGCAGGCTTTGCCGGCTTCTCGCCGTCCGCCTTCGGGCCGCCTTTCGACCTGATATCCCGTGAAAGGGGCTTTGCGCCCGGGCGTTTTGGCTTGTCTTTGGGTGTCATTTGTTGTTTGCCTGCCTTTTGGGCCTGTCTATCAGGTCACGCATCTGCGGTTAAGTGGAAATTCTTGCGATCGTGAAGACAAATCGTTTCATGGAGATGGCGCTTGAAGAAGCGCGCGCGGCCGGAGAACGCGGTGAGGTGCCGATCGGCGCCGTCGTCGTTATCGACGATATTGCCGTTTCACGCTCGGGAAACCGTACGCGCGAGCTCAAAGACGTCACCGCGCACGCCGAAATCGCCGCGATCCGGCTTGCGTGCGAAGCGCTCGGACAGGAACGTCTTACCGGCGCCGATCTCTACGTGACGCTGGAGCCTTGCACCATGTGCGCAGCAGCCATCTCGTTTGCGCGTATCCGCAGGCTCTATTACGGCGCCGAGGACCCGAAGGGCGGCGCCGTCGACAATGGCGTGCGATTCTATGGGCAGTCGACCTGCCACCACGCCCCGGAGGTCTATTCCGGCTTCAACGAGGTCCAATCGGCCGATATGCTGCGAAAGTTCTTTTCGCAAAGGAGAGAGGCGCCGTAATCCCCAGCGCCGGTGCGCGGCGCCGTCATCCTTGTCGGCGCCGAAAAAGCTATTGCAGGAGGTTCCACCACTGCTTGCCGGTGTTGGCGACAGCTGCATCCTTCTTACGCTTCTTCTGCTTCTTGAGCTCGGGCTCGCCGACATCATCGAGCTTTGCCGGATCGTCGACGGTGCGGTAGCCGGGCGGCGGATCAGATATATAGCGGCGCTGATCGACATAGGAGCCCTTCTGCAGGGCACGGGCTTCGCGATAAGCCTTGGTCTGGGCTTCCGTCGTGCGTCGGCCGCCTTCGATCGCAGAGCTTGCGAGCGGCGAGCGGTAATTCGGATTGTCCGAATTCTCGTCGGCTTCCGAAACGAGACGGGCGCGGGTCTCCTCCGGCGATTCAAGCCATTGCGGATTGTCCTTGTTGGCGACCGTCTGCTGCGGCGGGACGAGGGTCTCTTTCTGCGCCTGTGCCGGCAGCACCAGCGTCGGTCGCGGCGTGTACTTGACGCCCTTGTTCTTCGGGTCCGGTCCGGTCAACGACACGGACTGGCCGAGATCGTCGGTCAACTGTTCCATGGCGGTCTTGTCCGTGCCGTAGGTCGGGCTGCTGGCGCAACTGGACACCAGGGAGCATCCCGCCATTACAACAGACAGGCAGGCGCCCATACGGAACCAATGCGTTGTTAACATGAAAACCCTTCCAGCCCTGCCGGTGCAATCCTCGCCCAACCGGACAACCGTCCCCCTGACGCAAAAATCCGGCCATTTTCAGGCAGCTTTTACCGGATGAACCGCGAAAGCGCAATTCATCCGGCAATATTCTTCACTTGAGCGCGGCAAGCTCGCGAAGGGCAGCCGCGTCGCGGGCCGAAACATCGGGATGTTCGGGATCGGAGCCGACATCCCTGGTGATGCGCCATGAGCGGGCGCATTTCTCACCCTCTGCAAGCTTCGGCACGACGCTGACCTGAGGCACCTCGGCAAGGCGGAAAGCATCCGCCGGTCCTTCGCCGGCCTTGATCTCGATTGCCGAGGTGATGCAGACCTCGGTGAAATCCTGGCCTTCCAGCGCGTTCAGCAACTCCGGATCGGCGATATGAACAACGGGAGCCGCTTCCAGCGAGGAGCCGATGCGCTTGTCCTTGCGCTCGATTTCCAGGGCGCCGGTCACAACCGAACGCACGGCGCGGATCTTCTTCCACTTCTCGGCCAAGGCATCGTTGCGCCATTCCTTTGCAACCGGAGCAAACTGCTCAAGATGCACGGACACGGCGGACGGGTTGCGCGACAGCCAGGCCTCCTCGGTGGTGAAGGGCAGCATCGGGGCGAGCCACGTCACCATGCAATCGAAGATCTGACGGATGACGTGCAGGCTGGCGCGCCGGCGCAGGCTCGACGGCGCATCGCAATAAAGCGCATCCTTGCGAACATCGAAATAGAAGGCCGAAAGCTCGACATTAGCGAAATCGATCAGTGCGCGGGCGATCTTCTTGAAGTCGAAGGCATCGTAGTTCTCGCGCACCAGTTCGTCGAGCTCGGCAAGCCGGTGCAGCATCAGCTGCTCCAGCTCTGGCAGGTCGGCAAGCGCGATCTCCTCGCCCTTGTCGTGGGCGAGCGTGCCGAGCATCCAGCGGATGGTGTTGCGCAGCTTGCGATAAGCGTCGACATTGGTCTGGATGATCGTCTTGCCGACGCGCAGGTCGTCGGCATAATCCGAGGTCATCACCCAGAGGCGCAGGATATCGGCGCCGGCATCCTTCATCACTTCCTGCGGCGCTGTGACGTTGCCCTTCGACTTGGACATCTTCTCGCCCTTCTCGTCCATGGTGAAGCCATGGGTGAGGACGGCGTCGTAAGGCGCACGGCCGCGGGTGGCAGCCGATTCCAGCAGCGACGAATGGAACCAGCCGCGATGCTGGTCGGAACCCTCGAGATAAAGATCGGCCGGCCACTTCAGATCCGGACGGTCTTCGAGCGTGAAGGTGTGCGTCGAGCCAGAGTCGAACCAGACGTCGAGAATATCCATGACCTGCGTCCAGCGGGAATGGTCATGGTCATTGCCGAGGAAGCGCTCCTTGGCGCCTTCGGCAAACCAGGCGTCGGCGCCCTCATGTTCGAAGGCTTCGAGGATGCGGGCGTTGACGGCTTCATCGACCAGGACTTCGCCTTGCTCGTCGGCAAAGACGGCGATCGGCACGCCCCAGGCGCGCTGGCGCGAGAGCACCCAGTCCGGGCGACCTTCGATCATGGCGCGCAGGCGGTTCTGGCCGGCGGCGGGCACGAAGCGGGTGTCGTCGATTGCACTGAGCGCGCGTGAACGCAGCGTCGTACCGTCGGCAAGGGTCTTGTCCATATAGACGAACCATTGCGGCGTGTTGCGGAAGATGACCGGCTTCTTCGAGCGCCAGGAATGCGGATATTGGTGCTTCAGCCGACCACGGGCAAAGAGTGCGCCGCGGGCGATCAGTTCCCTGATGACGCGGTCGTTGGCATCACCCTTCTTACCGTTGTCGTCGATGACGCGGGCGCCTTCGAAGCCGGGGGCGTCTGATGTGTAGAAGCCGCCATCGTCAACCGGGAACGGGATCTTGGTCTCGATGCCGCGGGCCTCAAGCGTGCGGACAGCCGACATCCAGGCATCAAAGTCTTCGCGACCGTGGCTCGGAGCCGTGTGCACGAAACCGGTACCGGCATCATCGGTGACGTGATCGCCATCGAGCAGCGGCACAAGGAATTCATAGCCGCCGTCGAGACCCTTGAAGGGATGGGCACAGGTCATCGCTGCGAAGTCAGCCGAAGAGACATCGCTCAAGCGCTTGTACTGCAGCTTGGCTTTGGCGAAGGATTCCTCAGCCAGCTTATCGGCAAAGATCAACTTTTCACCAGGACGCGGACCAAAATCGTTCTCGGCGGCCGTCACCTCATAGAGGCCGTAGGAAACACGCGCAGAAAAAGAAACCGCGCGGTTGCCGGGGATCGTCCAGGGCGTGGTCGTCCAGATGACTACGAACGCATCCTTGAGCGCAGCCGGACCTTCGACGACGGGGAATTTCACCCAGATCGTGTCGCTCTCATAGTCCTGGTATTCGACTTCTGCTTCGGCCAGCGCGGTGCGCTCGACGACCGACCACATGATCGGCTTGGAGCCGCGATAAAGCTGACCGCTTGCGGCGATCTTCAAGAGTTCGCCGGCGATGCGCGACTCCGCGTGGAAGTTCATCGTCGTATAAGGATTGTCGAAGTCGCCCTCGATGCCGAGACGCTTGAACTCTTCTGCCTGGACCTTGATCCAGCCGGCGGCAAATTCACGGCATTCCCGGCGGAATTCGTTGACCGGGACCTCGTCCTTGTTCTTGCCCTTCTCGCGGTACTTCTCTTCGATCTTCCATTCGATCGGCAGGCCGTGGCAATCCCATCCGGGCACGTAATTGGCGTCGTAGCCGCGCATCTGGAACGAACGGTTGATGACGTCCTTGAGGATCTTGTTCAGCGCATGGCCGATATGGATGTTGCCGTTGGCATAGGGCGGGCCGTCGTGAAGGACGAATTTCTCGCGGCCGGCGGCGGAAGCGCGCAGTTTCTTGTAGAGACCCATCTCCTGCCAGCGCTTGACGAGTTCCGGCTCCTTCTGCGGCAGGCCGGCGCGCATCGGGAAATCAGTCTCGGGCAAATAGAGGGTCTTCGAATAGTCGATCTTTTCGGCTGTGTCGGTCATGTCTGGCAATCGTTTCTGGCGGCCCGGAAAGGGCGCAACGGGCGTGAAAGAGCTGGTGGCGGAAGCGCTCGTTTCCAAGCGCCAAAAACCCGGACCTTCCGGCCGCTTAGCGCGCGCGGAAGGCCGGGCCGATAATTCGCATCATCATTGCCAGCCGATATTTCGTCATCGCGCCGGTTCATAGGCGTTTTTGCCGGGAAAAGGAAGAGAAGAATTCGCTGCCCGCGATCGGCATCATCGGCTGGAATCGCCGGTGTCCCAGCGACAGCCGCACTCAAGGCGACCTCAGGAAAAGCACAGTTTCCCATCAAGCGCACTGAGCGGTTTAACGCCGGCAAGCAGCGCCCTCGCCTCTTCCTCATCGCGTTTGATCTGGGCGACGAGCGGATCGAGACCGTCGAATTTCAGCTCGGGTCTAATATAGCCGAAGAAGGAGACTGAGCAGAGCTGGCCGTAGAGATCGCCGCTGAAATCGAAAAGATAGGTTTCGAGCAGCGGTGCGCCGTTTTCCGTCACCGTCGGGCGGCGGCCGTAGCTTGCAACGGCATCGTGGAGCGTGCCGTCCTGGCGGCGGAAGCGGACGGCGTAGATGCCGGCGGCAAGATCGACCTCCGGCGGCAGGCGCATGTTGGCTGTGGGAAAACCGAGCTGCCGGCCGAGCTTTTCGCCGTCGATCACCTCGGCTTCCACCGTGTAGCGGTAGCCCAGCATGCCGGCAACTTCGCTGACGCTGCCCTCCTTCAGGAGCGCGCGGATATGGCTTGAAGAGACGACATCGGCGTTTTCGTCGCGGAAGGCATCGATCAAGGTAACGCCGAAGCCGTAGGTATGGCCGGCATTCATCAGGAAGGCGGGTCCGCCCTCGCGGCCGCGGCCGAAATGGAAATCGAAGCCGGTGACGACTTCGGAGGCGCCGAGCCAATCCTTCAGGATCGAATGGATGAAATCATCAGCCGAGCGCTGCGAGAATTCGTAGTCGAAGGGATACTCGATGACGGCGCTGAAACCCAGCGTTTCCAGGATGCGGGCCTTCAGCGGCGCGGGTGTCAGCCGGAAGACCGGCGCCTGCGGCCGAAAGACCGTACGCGGATGCGGCTCGAAGGTCAGCACCAAAGCGGGGATACCGCGCGCCTCGGAGATTTCGAGCGCGCGGCTCAGCACCGATTGATGGCCACGGTGCACGCCGTCGAAATTGCCGATGGCAATGACGCCGCCCTTCAGATGGGCGGGTAGGGGTTCCCGGGTTTCATTGCGGTGGAAGACGGTCATCGGCTGGCTTCTCTTCATGCAAGGCGTGGCATCCACCACTTCGGCGCGGCTTTTTCCCGTTCGAGATAGGCGTTCAGGATCGCCTCGTCGGTTTCGCCGTTGAGGGTGTATTCCTTGGCGTGGATACCGCCGCTGATGTAAAGAAGGTCGAGGCCATAATTCAAGGCGCCGCGCACATCGGTCGGCATGCCGTCGCCGATCGCCAGCACGCGCTCGACGGGGAAATCGCCGCGAAGCTCGCGGGCAGCCGAAAGCGTCGCCTCGTAGATCGGCCGGTGTGGCTTGCCGGCGATGCGGGTTTTGCCGCCAAGCTGTTCGTAATAGGCGGCCATGGCGCCGGCGCAGGGGATGATGCGATGGCCGCGCTCGACGACGAGGTCGGGATTGGCGCAGATCATCGGCACGTTGCGGGCTTTGAAATCGAGAAGCATGTCGGTGTAATCCTCCGGCTTCTCGGTCTCGTCGTCGAAAAAGCCGGTGCAGACCAGCGATTGCGCTTCGCCCGCCGGCCGGCGCTCGACGCCAATGCCTTCGAGAAGCGCCTTGTCGCGCTCGGGGCCGAGCAGAAAGACGGTCTTCGGCCCTTCGGCGATCAACCCGCGCGTGACGTCGCCAGAGGTGACGATCCTGTCATAGGCGCTGTCGGGAACGCCGATCTGGCGCAACTGCTCGATCACCTGCCAGGAAAGGCGCGGCGAATTGGTGATGAGGACGACGGCGACGCCACTCTCACGTGCCGCTTCAAGGGCGGCTGCCGCCTTCGGGAACGGATCGACGCCGTTGTGAACGACGCCCCAGACATCACAGAGCACCACATCATAGTGACTTGTTATCTCCGAGAAGTTTTCTATCCGCTTCGCCATTCCGATTTCCCGATTTGCTTCAGCCACCGGTGACATTGCAAAGGCGCAAGGCGATGGCAAGGCATTTTCTTTGCTGCCGGCCAATGCGAAGATTTCGACCGGCGATCGAAGTGGATAGGCAAAGCTTGACGATCCCATCCCGAGGCGGACGAGTTCGGCTGCGCCGGGTTTCGGCCGCAATCTTGGACTATTCTCCAGCCTCTTCACAATTCCGGCGCAAAAATTCGTGATTGCTCTCATTGACTCCTTTCGGAGCCATCCCTAAATGCTCGTCGCTAGCACTCACCGCAAGGGAGTGCTAACACCTATCCATGTGGGCCACTCCGGTCCGCGAATGTCATTCGATCGAGGGATTAGACAATGGCAAGCACCAACTTCCGCCCCCTTCACGACCGCGTCGTTGTTCGCCGCGTTGAGTCCGAAGCCAAGACCAAGGGTGGCATCATCATTCCCGATACCGCCAAGGAAAAGCCGCAGGAAGGCGAAATCGTCGCCGTCGGCTCCGGCGCGCGCGATGAGTCCGGCAAGGTTGTCGCACTCGACGTCAAGGCTGGCGACCGCATCCTGTTCGGCAAGTGGTCCGGCACCGAAGTCAAGATCGACGGCGAAGACCTTCTGATCATGAAGGAAGCCGACATTATGGGCATCATCGGCTGATCGGCCGACCTGCTTTCCCGAAATGGCTGACGGGCTCTTTGCCCGAACAACTCGAATTCAGGAGTTAAGAATATGGCATCTAAAGAAATTAAGTTTGGCCGCACCGCGCGCGAAAAGATGCTGCGTGGCGTCGACATTCTCGCCGATGCAGTGAAGGTAACGCTCGGTCCGAAGGGCCGTAACGTCATCATCGACAAGTCCTTCGGCGCTCCGCGCATCACCAAGGACGGCGTTTCGGTCGCCAAGGAAATCGAACTCGAAGACAAGTTCGAAAACATGGGCGCCCAGATGGTCCGCGAAGTTGCTTCGAAGACCAACGACATCGCCGGCGACGGCACCACGACTGCAACCGTTCTTGCCCAGGCGATCGTTCGCGAAGGCAACAAGGCCGTTGCCGCCGGCATGAACCCGATGGACCTGAAGCGCGGCATCGATCTTGCTGTTGCTGACGTCGTGAAGGATCTCCAGGCCAAGGCCAAGAAGATCTCCACCTCGGAAGAAGTTGCACAGGTCGGCACGATTTCGGCCAATGGCGACAAGCAGGTCGGTCTCGACATTGCTGAAGCCATGCAGAAGGTCGGCAACGAAGGCGTCATCACGGTTGAAGAAGCCAAGACCGCCGAAACCGAACTCGAAGTCGTCGAAGGCATGCAGTTCGACCGCGGCTACCTCAGCCCCTACTTCGTGACCAACCCGGAAAAGATGATCGCAGACCTCGAAGACGTCTTCATTCTCCTTCACGAGAAGAAGCTCTCGAACCTGCAGTCGATGCTCCCGGTTCTCGAAGCTGTCGTTCAGACCGGCAAGCCGCTCCTCATCGTCGCTGAAGACGTCGAAGGCGAAGCCCTCGCTACGCTCGTCGTCAACAAGCTGCGCGGCGGCCTGAAGATCGCTGCCGTCAAGGCTCCCGGCTTCGGCGACCGCCGCAAGGCCATGCTCGAAGACATCGCCATCCTGACCGGCGGCACTGTCATCTCTGAAGATCTCGGCATCAAGCTCGAATCCGTCACGCTCGACATGCTCGGCCGTGCCAAGAAGGTTTCGATCTCCAAGGAAAACACCACGATCGTCGACGGTTCGGGTGCCAAGACCGACATCGAAGGCCGTGTTGCCCAGATCAAGGCCCAGATCGAAGAAACCACCTCCGACTACGACCGCGAGAAGCTGCAGGAACGCCTTGCCAAGCTCGCTGGCGGCGTTGCCGTCATCCGCGTCGGCGGCTCGACGGAAGTCGAAGTGAAGGAAAAGAAGGACCGCATCGACGACGCGCTCAACGCGACCCGCGCTGCCGTTCAGGAAGGCATCGTCCCCGGCGGCGGTATCGCTCTGCTCCGCTCCTCCACGAAGATCACCGTCAAGGGTGCAAACGACGACCAGGAAGCCGGCATCAACATCGTTCGCCGCGCCCTGCAGTCGCTCGTTCGTCAGATCGCTGAAAACGCAGGCGACGAAGCCTCGATCGTTGTCGGCAAGGTCCTCGACAAGAACGAAGACAACTACGGCTACAACGCCCAGACATCCGAATATGGCGACATGATCGCCATGGGTATCGTCGACCCGCTCAAGGTCGTTCGCACGGCGCTGCAGAACGCTGCTTCTGTCGCATCGCTGCTGATCACCACCGAAGCCATGATCGCCGAACTGCCGAAGAAAGAATCGGCTGGCGGCGGCATGCCGGGCGGAATGGGCGGAATGGGCGGTATGGACATGATGTGATCGGCGAAAGCCATCACTGACTACCATTCCGGCATCCGGAACAGGAAGGGCGGCTCTCGGGTCGCCCTTTTCTTTTGGCCAATGTGATTCGATGCGCGGCGGGCGTGATTGGTATAGCCGATGACACGTGCGCCCAGTTCCCTATTGCAGGCCCCGGGCGCGAAGCTTGCCCCAGGCTTACGCTGCCTGCCTCTTTCTCAGCCCACCGACATGCGAGAGATCACGGCGTTGCGGCACGATTTCCGACCTGACGCAGAGTGAAAACGTTTGCAAAGCTCGCAAAGATGATCCTCCCATGCCAATTCTGGCGAAATAGGTCGAAGATGCAGGCACCCCCGGAAATGAAGCCGATCCGAATACCCCTTAAAAAGCCGTTGCCGTTTGTCCAAAAGCCCCTATAAATCCGCGCTGCAATTAAAGCGCGCCCGGCGATAATTTTTCGCCAATAGACGAGGCCGGAGCGCGGAAGGCGATGCGTGAACGTTCGGCTTCGAAGGGCTCCGGTTACGGAGGCCAGATAGCTGTGGCAATCATCGCCAGATGAAGCGCGAGCATCATGCCCGCTGCCGCGTGATCCTGTTTCTTTGTGTTTGCCGAGCGTGCGGCGGGAGCCGCATCCGAACGGGGGAACGCCTTGTTTAAGATCGCCAGAGCCAATGCAGCCGTACCTTTGACGCCCGGCTCGTTTGATGACGCCAATCAAAATCATGAGATGTTGGCGCAGTTTTCCGTTTCCGAAGCTTGGACTGGAGATTTTTCGAGCGGGATGCTCCGTCTCGGCGAATGGAGCGCGATGCTGCACGGCCTTGCCGCACAGGAATGCGGGCTCTTAAGCCTGATCCGCTGCTACGACGCCAAGGAGCGCAGCCACATATTGGAGCTGTTTGAGCAGGCGGCGACGCTCTGCTCCTCCTTCTGTTTTTCGACGACGATCGTCATGCCGAACGGCTTTCGCCAGCCGCTGTTCTGCATGGGCGAGTCGAACGGGCTTGAGCAGAAATACAGCGGCAGCATGGTCGGCGTCTTCGTCTTTCCGCGCTTCAAGCTGGAAGGCACAAAGCAGATATCAAGCCGGCGATAAGCCGGACATCAAGATAAAAGGCCGCCTCGAGGGCGGCCTTTCTACTTTCCAGCGATCCGTCCGTTACTCCGGCTTGACCGGTATGTTGAGGCCCCTGGCACTTGCCGGACGGGCGATGCAGCGCTCCAGCCAATCCGAGACGGCAGGGAATTTCGCATATTCGAGTACCTCGCGGCCGCCATAAAAGATATCGGCGCCGCGAACCCAGGTGAAGGTGGTGATGTCGGCGATCGTGTATTGATCGCCCATGATCCACTGACGACCTTTCAGCCGGTCATCGAGCACGCCGAGCAGCCGTTTGGATTCATCGCGATAACGTTCCACCGGGTAGGTGTTGTTGGCGACCTTGTCGGCGGCGAATTTGTGGAAATGCCCGAACTGGCCGAACATCGGGCCGATACCCGCCATCTGGAAAAACACCCATTGGATGGTTTCGTAGCGGCCGGCGGCATCGGCAGGGATGAGCTTGCCGGTTTTTTCGGCGAGATAGAGCAGGATGGCGCCGGATTCGAAAAGGCCGATCGGCTTCCCGTCCGGACCGTTCGGATCGATGATCGCCGGAATGCGGCCGTTCGGATTGAGAGATTCGAATTCCGGCGATTTCTGCTCGTTGGCGGCGAAGGAAATATAATGCGGCTCATAGGCGAGAGCGAGCTCTTCGAGGGCGACGGAGACTTTCACCCCATTCGGCGTTTGCAGGGAATAGAGCTGGATGATATCGGAATTTCTAGCCGGCCAGCGCGTCGTGATCGGAAATGCGGAAAGATCTGCCATCGGATTCTCCATGTTATCAGCCGACCATAGGAGACGAGGCTTCACAAAGGCAAGCGGGGGACGGCCAATGCATGTCGCCCAAAAGTGCGCAGCGGTTTTGGGACAACGACATGCATGACAACAAAAGATCCAACCGCGTCGCATGAATCCGGTCGAAGGCGACGCGCTTTGGAGATCGTTCCATATTAGTGAACGAAGTGTCCCCTTTCGTTTATCTTTCCACAACGCAAGAAAAGAGCGACATAGAGGCATCCGAGGTCGAACCGGTGCCGGGGCACCAAGATCTCCTAAGTCCTTGAAACGGAGACAACGTCCATGTCGAACAACGTCATCATCCTGATTGCCCGTATTCTTCTGTCTTTCATGTTCATCCTTTCCGGCTTCATGAAGCTCACCGATCCTGCCGGTACTGCGGGCATGATCGCCGGTGCCGGCCTGCCGGCAGCAACCCTGCTGGCCTATGTCGCAGGTCTTTTCGAACTGCTGGCCGGCCTTGCGGTTCTCACAGGCTTCCAGGTCCGCATTGCCGGCTGGCTGCTCGCCGCCTTCTGTGTCTTCACGGGCATTGCCTTCCACCTGCCCTACGCGAGTGGCACGGAACTCGTGAACATTCTCAACCAGATCATGGTCATGAAGAATATCACGCTGGCCGGCGCGTACATACTGCTCGCCACCGTCGGTGCCGGCGCCTACTCGCTCGACGCCCGCCGCGGCGCTTACGCAACTGCCTGACACCAGCAGACATCCTCCCAGAAACAGAAAAACCCGCCGTCATCCGACGGCGGGTTTTCTTATGCCTTGGCGGCCGGGATATCAGAGGGCGGCGCGCACCGCCTCGATGATGGCCTGCACAGCGGGTTCGCCGGCATGGCTTTCCTTGCGGGCGCGCACGAGGCAGGCCTGAGAATGCAGGATGACGCCGTCCTGGAGCACCTTCAGATGGTTGGCGCGCAGCGTCGAGCCGGTGGAGGTGATATCGACGATGATATCGGCCGAGCCGGACGCGGGAGCGCCCTCGGTGGCGCCCAGGCTTTCGACGATGCGATAAAGCTGGATGCCGTGCTGGCTCGAAAAGAACTGCTGGGTCAGCCGCCAGTATTTGGTGGCGATGGCAAGGCGCCTGGAGTGGCGGGCGCGGAAATCAGCGGCGACATCGACGAGATCAGCCATGGTGTCGACATCGAGCCAGATCTCCGGCACGGCAACGACGACATCGGCATGGCCGAAGCCGAGGCGGGCGCAGAATTCGACGCGCTTGTCGACTTCGGCAAAACCTTCCCGCATCAGATCTTCGCCGGTGACACCGAAATCGACGGTGCCGTTGCCGATTTCACGGGAGATTTCGGAAGCCGAAAGGAAGGCAACTTCCACATCATCCCAGCCTTCGACGCGGCCGCGATAGGAGCGATCGTTACCAACAGCCGAGATCGTCATGCCGGCACGTTCGAAGATCGCCGAAGCGTCCTCCTTCATCCGGCCCTTGGAGGGAAGCGCGATGGTGATGGTCATGCGGCTACCCTTTCGGTTTCGATGCGGTCGAGCCAGAAGGAGAAGCCGACGGCCGGGATGCGGTCCGTCGCACCGAGGAAGGTCAGGAGCCGGTCGAAGCGGCCGCCGCCGGCGAGCACCGCGGTCGAGCCTTCCACCGTCACCTCGAAGACGAGGCCGGTGTAATAATCGAGCGGCCGCCCAAAGGCGGCGCGGTAGTCGAGGCAGGAAAGATCGACGCCGGCATTGGAAAGTGCTGCAACGCGGCCATTGAAGCGGGCAAGCGCGTTGCCGAGTTTCAGGCCGGCAGCATCGGCGAAACCGGAAAGGGCCGCGGACGCATTGATAAGCGGCACGTCGAGCGACAGGAACTCTTCCAGCACATGGAAGGCCGCATCGTCGAGGCGCGTTTCGGACAGGATGAGCTTTTCCTTGAGCCTTCGGGCGATCTCCAGGGCCGAGCGGCCGGCATTCGTCGAATAGCCGGTCTTCTGCATCTCCCGCTCGAGATGGGCGACCAGCGCCTGCTCGTCGCCCGATGCGACAAGCCTGGCAATATCGTCGTCCAGCCCGGTGACGAATTGCGGGCTGACGAGGCTGGCAAGCAGTGCTTCCAGCTGCGTCATATTGCCGAAGGCGTGGATCAGGCGCTTCTGCCAGCCGAGCGGCAGGCCGAGCGCCTGGACGACAGCCTCGAACACCGCCTGGTCGCCCAATGTCACGGCTAAGCGCCGGCCCGGCAGCAGGCGGGCGAGAATGCCGGTGGCATCGCCGATGGCGCGGGCGTCGGCATTCGACAGGTCGATATCGCCGAGATCCTCGATGCCTGCCTGATAGAATTCGTTGGCGCCGTCGCGGCGCTGGCGGAAAACCTCGCCGAGATAGGCATAACGCTTCGGCGTGCCGGTCGCCGTCTCGATGTGGCGCAGACAGACGGGGATGGTGAATTCGGGACGCAGGCAGAGGCTGGCGCCGGTTTCGCTCTCCGTCATAAAGATGCGGCGGCGCAGATCTTCGCCGGCGATATCCAGGAAAGGTTCGGCCGGCTGAATGACAGGCGTATCGATGCGCTCGGCGTTGCGCGCGTCGAATTCGGCAAGCAGGTCGTTGGCAAATTCGGGGAGGTTGATCAGAGGCATTCGGGCCTCCGAACGATAGGCAAAGAGCGTATCGGAAATGCCTCAGACATTGCCGCCTGCCCTTTTCCGATCCTCGGCCTGCGCGGCAAGGATTTCCTTCACCTTGGCGACGAGGTCGGCTTCCGGCGCAGTCTCCTGCGCCACGCGCGCTTCGCGCCAGCTGGCATTGTCTTCGATCTCGCCGGAGAGCCGCTTGCCTTCGATCAGATCCTTGATCTGCACGACGCCTTCGGCGCGCTCGTCGCCGCCCTGGATGATGGCGACGGGGCAGCCGCGGCGATCGGCATATTTCAGCTGGTTGCCGAACTTCTTCCAATTGCCCTGGAACATTTCGGCGCGGATGCCGGCGGCACGCAGCTCCTGGGTCATCCTTTGATAACGGCCCATCGCCTCGACATCGCCGTCCATGACGGTCACCAGCACCGGCTCGATGACCTCACTCGCGCCGAGCTTGCCGAGGTTCTTCAGCGCCGCCATCAGCCTGGAGACGCCGATCGAAAAGCCCGTTGCCGGAACCGGCTGGCCCATGAAGCGGGAGACGAGGCCATCATACCGACCGCCGCCGCCGACCGAACCGAAGACGACTTTTTCGCCCTTTTCATTGGTGACGTCAAAGGTGAGTTCGGCCTCATAGACCGGCCCGGTATAATATTCGAGACCACGGACAACGGAGGGATCGATCTTGATGCGGTCAGGGCCATAGCCGGCGCTGGTGACGAGTGCTGCGATGAAATTCAGCTCCTCGACGCCCTCGCCACCCCTGGAGGTTCCCGCAACCAGCTCGGCGAGGCGTTGAGCGCTTTCGGCATAATCCTTGATGCCGACGAAGAATAGCACCTTGTCGATCTGCTCCTGGTTAAGCCCGGCGCCCTTGGTGAAGTCGCCGGATTCATCCTTGCGGCCGGAGCCGAGCAGCAATGCCACGCCCTCCGGGCCGAACTTGTCGAGCTTGTCGATGGCGCGCAGCACGTTCAGCCGCTGGCCGGCCTTGTCGTCGCCGCCGAGACCGATTGCCTCGAGCACGCCGTCAAGGACCTTGCGGTTGTTGACGCGGATGACATAGTCGCCGCGCTTGATGCCGAGGGCTTCCAGCGTATCGGCCATCATCATGCACATTTCGGCATCGGCCTGCACGCCCGGCGCACCGACGGTATCGGCATCGAACTGCATGAACTGGCGGAAGCGGCCGGGGCCCGGCTTCTCGTTGCGGAAGACGTAACCGGCGCGATAGGTGCGATAGGGCAGCTGGATCTCGTTGAAATTCTCGGCGACATGACGGGCGAGCGGCGCCGTCAGGTCGTAGCGCAGCGACATCCACTGCTCGTCGTCGTCCTGCAGCGAGAAGACGCCCTCGTTCGGCCGGTCGCTGTCAGGCAGGAACTTGCCGAGCGCATCGGTATATTCGAACAGCGGCGTTTCGAGCGGATCGAAACCATAATGCTCATAGACTTCCCGGATCTTTGCCGTCATCTCGTTGACGGCGCGGATATCGCCGGCCGTCCGGTCGACGAAGCCGCGCGGCAGGCGGGCCTTGAGCTTTTGCGGTTTCTTCTGCTTGTCGTTCATTTCCGGGAATTCCGCTGACTGTGACAGTGGCGGTTTCCTAGCGGATTGGGCGGGGAGCGGCAAGGGCGAAGGGTCTTGATCTCAAAAGCATTTCCGTTTTTCTCCGGGTCACGGAAATGCTCTATCTCTCTGTTTTCACGGAATTCCGGACGCAAAACCGCTGCGCACTTTTGCTGGAATTGCTTTAGACCGGAATCGATTGAACGAAGAGGCAGCCATCAGAAATGCGGATATGCTCATGATCACCGAGGCGCTTCTCTATGCCGCGACCTTGCCGCTGACCGGCAAGCCGCATCGAAAGTTCATCCGCTATTCCGTCAATCTCTGGTCGCGGGCCAGGCGCTGCGCCGGGGATTGGGCCGAACATGAGGAGATGAGCCGGAAGGCGATCCTGGCCGCGGCCGCCGATCTCAGGCAGAAGCGGACCGCCGTCGTGCTCGGTTCCGGCCTGTTGCGCGATGTGCCGATCGGGGCGCTGGCGCGAGATTTCGACACCGTCGTTCTGGTCGATCTCGTTCATCTCGCCTCGGTGCGCCTGTGGCTGTCGGCCAAAGGCTATCGCAATGTCCGGCTGATCGAGCGCGATCTCTCCGGCTACGACGATCTCGCCGCCGGCCGCGAGCCCGAACCGCTCGGCTTCCTGCGTTCTGTGCCCTATCTCGATCTGGTGGTTTCCGCCAACCTCTTGTCACAGATCGGTCGCGGTGTGAAACGGCGCCATGAAGCTGACGCCGGGCGAATGCCCGAAGACACGGTGGAAAGGTTGATCGCGGCACATCTGACCGGGCTTTCCGGGCTCTCCTGCCGCAGCTGCCTGGTGACCGACATCGCCTATGCCCTCATCGACCGCAACGAGAGGACGCATGAGGAGGCCGACCTGCTGCATGGCGTTTTGCCGCCGCCGGCAAAAGCTACCTGGACGTGGCCGGTGGCGCCGCTCGGCGAAGAGAGCAAGGATTATAGGATCGAGCACAAGGTCATTGCCGCCTGGTGATCAGGATGTGACCGTCGTTCGGCTTGGCTTCTATCCGGCCTTCGCCTATAAAACAGCATGCGCACGCTCGCTCTCATCACGATGTTGCTCGGCTGGCTGGTCTACAGCGCCATGTCCGCATGGGCAGGCTGTCCGACATGCGCGTCGATGAATACGCCCGTCGCTGTCGAAACCGGCAGCATGCACCATGAGATATCAGGCATGAATATGCCTGGGGCGGCTGATAAGGCCGATCCGTTGAAAGACCCGTGCGCCACCGGTAATTCCGCGCATATGCCGCTTTGCGCCGCCTGTCTTCTGTTGCCACCGGCGGTGACGGTCATGGGCGGCGGAAAGTCCATCTTCGGCTATCCCGCCCCGGCGCTTGCCCGCGCCCTCGATGACGACAAGCCGACACCGCAGCCGCCGCCTCCCCGACTGTTCTGACACCACTACTATCCACGCCAATCGGGAGGCCCAGCCGCCCGGCAAACCTATTGTCAGACAGAGGAAGGAACTCTCATGTCTCTGAAAATCATCGCCCTCACCGCAATGCTCGCCATCATTGCCGCTCCGGTCCTTGCCGAAGACAAGCCGATGGATATGAGCAAGCCGATGGGCAACCACGATGCGGCAAGCCACGCCTTCAGCGAGGCGAATGCCAAGATGCACAAGGATATGATGATCGAGTATAGCGGCAATGCCGATGCGGATTTCGTCCGCGGCATGATCCCGCACCATCAGGGCGCGATCGATATGGCCAGGATCGAGCTTCAATATGGAAAAGATCCCGATATCCGCAAGCTCGCCGAAGCCGTCATCAAGGCGCAGGAAGCCGAGATCGCCGAGATGAACGCCTGGCTCAAGGCCCACGGCAAATAATCGATCGTTGATGAAAAGGGGAACGCCGGAAATGTCAGGCGTTCCCCAAGACTATGTTGGCGAGGTCAGTCCTTCGGCTCGAAATCGGTCGGGCGGCGGCCGGCGCCCTGTCGCGCCAGCATCCAGCCCGGATATTCCGGAGCAAGCGCGCTCACCTCGTCGAGCTTCCTCATATCGTCTTCATCGAGCTTCAGCTTGACGGCGGCAAGGTTCTGGTCGAGCTGATCGACCCGCTTGGCGCCGATGATGACTGTGGTGACGAAGGGCTTGGCGAGGATATAGGCGAGCGCCACGGTGGCGACGCTGACGCCGTGCTTTTCGGCGACTTCGCGCATGACGGCGACGCAGGCCCAGGCCTTGTCCTTGTCGACGGGCGGGAAATCGAAACTAGCGCGGCGGCCTTCGCCGTTGCCGGGGGCGCCTGGACCATACTTGCCCGAGAGCAGACCGCCGGCGAGCGGCGACCAGACCATCAGGCCGAGCTTTTCTTCCTGCATCATCGGCACGATGTCACGTTCGAGATCGCGGCCGGCGATGGAGTAATAGGCCTGCACGGTTTCAAAACGGGCAAAGCCGCGGCGTTCGGAGAGGCCGAGCGCCTTGGAAATGCGCCAAGCCTGCCAGTTGGAGACGCCGATATAGCGCACGAGACCACGAGAAACGAGATCGTCGAAGGCGCGCAGCGTCTCCTCGATCGGCGTCACCGTATCGGTCGCGTGGATCTGATAGAGGTCGATATGATCGGTCTGCAGGCGCTCGAGGCTCGCCTCGACCGAATCCATGATGTGACCGCGCGAGGCGCCGCGGTCGTTCGGCTTGTCGCCCATGACGCCGTAGACCTTGGTGGCAATGACGACGTCCTTGCGCTTGATGTCGAGGTTCTTCAGCGCCTGGCCGAGCAACCTTTCGGACTCGCCGGATGAATAGACGTCGGCCGTGTCGATGAAATTGACGCCTGATGCAAGCGAGCGCTCGACGATCCGGTCGGCGGCATTCTGATCGACGTCGGCGATGGCGCCCCACATACTGCCCTGTTTGGCTTCGCCGAAGGTCATCGTGCCCAGGCAGATTTCCGAGACGAAAAGTCCCGTATTTCCGAGTTGATTGTAACGCATGGTGGAAAAATTCCTTTGTGTCTGCCGCAAGAGGGACTTGCGAACTGCTGAACTTCATTTTTTGATTATTGGCCCGCATATGACAGGCACAGCCGTGGCTGGCTGCAAGGTGAGGCGATTTTCATGTAGTGCGGCGGCGGCGCTTTTCAACGCCGACGCGCAGCGCTGTAAAGCCGGAATGCCCTTGTCTCGACACAGGCATCCGATAGATTGCCGGCCATATTTCCAGAACAGGATGATTTTAGGCCGGGTCGGCCCAAAATCTGAATCCTGTTCTAATTTTATTAGCAAGAGCATGATGTCGTCCGAAAACCGCTCACACTTTTCGGCATCATGCTCTCGAGGTGCGCATATGGCGACGCGACCATTGACCACGATCGGCTTCGATGCCGATGATACACTCTGGCAGAACGAACAATATTACCGACTGACGGAAGCGCATTTCACCGGGCTTCTTGCCGATTTCGCCGAAGGACCGAAGATTTCCGAACGGCTGCTGGAAGCCGAGAAGCGCAACCTTCGCCACTACGGCTTCGGCATCAAGGGTTTCACGCTGTCGATGATCGAGACGGCGATCGAAATCACCGAGGGCAAGATTCCGGCTGGCGTGATCGCCAAGATCCTCGATACCGGCCGCGAGCTCCTCTCTCATCCCGTCGAAACCATGCCGCATGTGCGCGACACGCTGGAGGCGCTTGCCGGCAAATACCTGCTTGTGATGATCACCAAGGGCGATCTCTTCGATCAGGAGCGCAAGCTTGCCCAATCCGGGCTCGGCGACTTCTTCGATGCCGTCGAGATCGTCTCCGACAAGACGGCCGTCACCTATCGCCGCATCTTCGCCAAGGTCGGCGACGGGCCGGAGCGGGCGATGATGGTCGGTAATTCGCTGAAATCGGACATCGTGCCGGCGATCGCCGCCGGCAGCTACGGCGTCTTCGTACCGCATGAACTCACCTGGGTGCTGGAACATGTGGACGAGCCGAAAGAGGCGCCGCGTTTCCGCAAGATCGACCACCTTGGCGAATTGCGCGACCTGATCGACCGCCTCTCATAAGCTGCGCTTGCAGCTCTTACCTCATTGCTTGGCAGGCGCCTTCGGAAACAGCGACGGGCGCTCCGGCTCGGCGGCCGGTTTCGGCTGCTGCGGGGCAGCCGCCAGCGGCTCGATCAGGATGCTGAACGGAGCGCCGAGGCCGCGGCGCGGCGAGACCTTGGAATAATAGGGGCGCAGCAGCCAGGTGGCGTTTTCCTTGATCGTCGTCTCGAAGCTCATGCCGTCTTCGTCGGTGCCGAAGAAGGCCTCGTCATCGGGTTTCGACAGGTCGAAAATCGCCAGGAAGGCAAATTTGCTTTTCGTCGAAAAGCTGACTTTCAGGTGCTGGCCGGCGCGCACCGGCAACGTGTAGACATGGCCATTGCCGAACTTCGTCCAGCCCTTCAACTGCATGGTGACGGCCGGGAATTGCAGCTTCTCCAGCTTCTCACCGGGATCGAGCTGCGGCGTCTGCGCCATGGCGGAGACGGTCAGGAGGAAAAGGGCCGCGGCGGCGATCAGTGTTCTCACGGGATGATCTTTCATGGGCGAACCAGAGCGGTGCGCATCGCCTCGACCTCGGGCCGGCAGAAGCAGCCTTCCAGATGATCGTTGACGAGACCCATCGCCTGCATGAAAGCATAAACTGTAGTCGGGCCGACAAAGGTCCAGCCGCGTTTCTTCAGATCCTTCGAAATGACCACCGATGTCGGCGTCGTCGGATTGGCGACGATATGCTCGCGGTCGACCACCACCGGTCTCTCGTTATGGCCGGGCTCGTAGCGCCAGAAATAATGAGCGAGCGAGCCGAATTCGTCCCGGAGTTCGATCGCGCGCATGGCATTGTTGATGGTCGAGACGATCTTGCCGCGATGGCGGATGATGCCGGCATCGCCAAGGCAGCGAGCGACATCCCCTTCGCCGAAGAGGGCGACCTTTTCGAAATCGAAACCGGAAAAGGCGGCGCGGAAATTCTGGCGTTTGCGCAGGATGGTCAGCCAGGAAAGGCCGGACTGGAAGCCTTCGAGGCAGATCTTCTCGAAGAGGCGGATATCATCGGTGACAGGGCGGCCCCATTCCTCGTCATGATAGCGGAGATAATCGGGCAGATTGGCGTGCCAGTGGCAGCGGCTCCTGCCGTCCTCGCCGATGATGATGCCTGTCGCGCTCATGATCCTTCATTCTGCGGGGATCCGCTTCGTTCTCTGCTCATGATTCCGGCTTTACCATTTGCAAACCGTCTTTCCAAACCGAACGGTAACCCTGACGAAAAGTTTATCCGATCGGTCGGCTTTTCGTGAATCGATCTTTACCATTCGCTGGCGGATTGGGTGGCAGCGTCTTTCCCGGGCGGAACATCTCCGCCCGGGCGGACATGTCCCGCCAGCGCATTTTCGGTCATTTGTAGAGAGTTCGTCCGATGATGAAACAGCTTGTTCTTGCCGCAGCCCTTTTCGGCATTTTCTCCACGGCCGCCCTTGCAGACGACCGCTACGCCACCCGCCCGCCGGTCGTTCTCAGCCCCGATCTGACCGCACCCTGGATCAACCAGTTGGGCGGTGGCACGGTTCGTCCCGTCGTCTACCAGCGGACGGTCATCCAGCCGCAGCAGCGCGGCCTTTTCCAGCGCCGTATCATCCGCCGGGCGCCGCAGGTGTCACCGCAGACCGTTTCGGCGATCAATCCCGGCATCCCGTCGATCCGTCATCCGATCGAACCGCAATACCTGCCACAGATGGTCGACTACGACACGCAGGAAAAGCCCGGCACGATCGTCATCGATACCAACAACCGCTTCCTCTATCTGGTCATGCAAGGCGGCAAGGCGCGCCGCTACGGCGTCGGCGTCGGCAAGCCGGGCTTCGAATGGGCAGGCGCCCACAAGATCACCCGCAAGACCGAATGGCCGGATTGGACGCCGCCTTCCGAGATGATCAGCCGCGAAGCCGCCAAGGGCCATTACCTGCCGGCACGCATGGACGGCGGGGCGGAAAACCCACTTGGCGCCCGTGCCATGTATCTCGGCTCGACGCTTTACCGCATTCACGGCACCAACGCCCCCTGGTCGATCGGCAGCGCCGTCTCCTCCGGCTGCATCCGCCTGCGTAACGAAGACGTCGTCGACCTTTACGACCGCGTCAATGTGGGAACCCGCGTCATCGTCATCTAACGGCGGCGCAATACTTTCAGCCCCGCGCGTCTTTTCGAGAGCCGCAAAGGGCGCTGTAATCCTTTAAATTGCTGCATAATTTTTCCTTAAGTCGATTCCATCCGCCGGGCCGCGCAGGGGAAAATTCCGCGGGAAAAAGGAAGAACGGGTCGACGATCACATGAACGCCTACCGCATCGGCGATAACCCGCCGCTGACGCTGGCCATCGTGCTGACGGATGAATTCTGGGCGATGGTGGGCCCGAATGTCCCGGATGGCGCATTGCTCCCTGCTTCAGCGCGACGAGGTCGCCGTGATCGACCGAAAAGCGGCATCCGCGCTAATCACGGCCGGCAGCTGATCGACATCGCGAAGCACCGCGGCGCCGACTTTCTCTCCGACAGGATCTTCGAGCGAAGCGACGGCCGGCTCGTCGCCGTGACGGAATGAGCCTGCAACGTCGCCCACCGTTGATCCGGAAGACCTCCATGCCCGCTGAAGGATGGGAACCGCCCATGCTGGAACTGCGCATCGACCCCTTCCCCTCCGCCGCGGACCTGAACGCGCTCTTTTTCGCCGCCTGGGACAGCAGGCAAGGCCGGGATTTCACCCCCATCCTGTCCCGCAGCCTCGCCCACATCGGCGCCCATCAGGTCGACCGGATCGTCGGCTTCGTCAACGTCGCCTGGGATGGCGGCATCCACGCCTTCATCCTCGATACATCGGTCCATCCCGACATGTAGCGGCAGGGGATCGCAACGCGTCTGGTCAAGGAAGCAACGCGGGTTGCGCGGGAGCGCGGCGCCGAATGGCTGCATGTCGATTTCGAGCCGCACCTGACCGGCTTCTGCCACGCCTGCGGATTTGCCCCGACGGAGGCGGGCCTCATCAAGCTCGTGCGAGGTCCGAACAAGTCGAAGCCAACACCAACCTGCGATAGTGACGCAAATGGTCGCGCGGCGCAGACTACGGAAGAACCCGCTTAAAACACAATTTTTGCGAGATAATGTCACCCGAAAATGAAAGATAATACTATTTACGACACCAGAGTGTGGCTTTGAGTTCTCAAATTAAATTCGTTTCCCTAGTATTTAATCCTTAGTTTTTCATTAAAAAAGCGATGAAACGACACAATTTTGCATTGAAAACTTATTCGGGGATTGGCATAGATCCCCAGGGGGTTGTCGTCCGTTGAAGCTGCAAGAACAGTTCTACTGAGGATTTCTCATTTTCATAGAATACAACGCATCTTTTTGGAAAGTTTAATATGGCCTTGAATATTCTGAACACGAACGGCGCAACGATCACCAAGACCGGCGCTGAGTTCGAAGCTTACGACATCATCCGCCACTCTGCCGCCACTCCCCTCGCCGCCGTCACCCTCGCCGTCTCGGATTCCGGCGTGGCAGACCTGGCCGACGAACTGGGCTCGGTTTCCGCAAGGGTGACGGGCTCGAGCAGCGGCAGCACGATCACGACGGGCGCAGGCAACGACACGCTATTGGGTGGTGACGGGGTAGACACGCTGAATGGCGGCGCCGGCAATGACTTCATCAATGGCAATGGCGGCAACGACAAATTGATCGGCGGCGCCGGCAACGATACAATCGTCGACGGTGGTTCCGGCTTTCTGCCCGGACCCGGCGGCCGGGTGCCGGAAGTCTTGGACATCGATGCGGGCGACGGAGACGATGCGATCACCGTGCAGGTATCCGCTTCATTCGTGACCGGAACAATCGATGGCGGTGCCGGGATCGACACGCTGCAGGCCTTGTCGCTTAGTGGCCTGACGATCAAGAACGTCGAAATCCTTGAAACGACGGGATATCCGGTTAGCGGTTCGAGCGCGCAGTTCGAAAGCTTTGACAAGATCGTCTGGTCGAACAATCCGGCTTACAACTATAACCCCTCATTGGTGTTGACGGACAGCGCCCACCTGGATCTTTCAGACGAACTGGGTATTCGCGGAGCGTTCATTACCGGCTATGCCGGTGTTGACGTCAAGACCGGCGGCGGCGACGACGAGTTTACGGGCAGCGACGGCAACGACATTTTCGACGGCAGTGGCGGCAACGACATCATCAATGGCAGGGCCGGCAACGACAGACTGACCGGCGGCGGCGGCAACGACGTGATAAATGGCGGCGCCGGCATCGACACGGCGGTCTTCTCCGGCAATTTCGCCAACTATTCCTTCGCGACCGGCAATGGCAACCATATCCTGACGAGCGCGCTGGACGGCACGGACACCCTGACAGACGTTGAATTGGCGCGCTTTGCCGACGGTCTCTACAGTTTTGCCACGCAAACCTTCACGCCTGGCATCGAAACCCCGCCGAATCCGGCTTTGAATGTCCTGGATACGCACGGTGCCACGATTACCAAGACTGGCGCCGAGTTCGAAGCTTACGATGTCATCCGCGACTCCGAAATCAACCCTCTCGTCGCGGTCACCCTGGTCATCTCGGATTCAGGGACGGTAGACCTTGCCGACGAACTGGGTTTGGTCTCCGCAAATGTGACGGGATCAAGCGGCGACAATGCGATCACGACAGGCGCAGGCAACGACAGAATCAATGGCGGTGACGGCGCAGACACGCTGAACGGCGGCGCCGGAAACGATCAGATCGTTGGCGGAGATGGTAATGACACGCTGAATGGCGGCGATGGCAACGACCACATATTCGGCAATGCCGGAAATGACGTCATCCGAGGCGGCGCGGGCAACGATACGATCTCCGATGGTGATTCTGGCGGCCGTATTCCTGAGGTCTTCGACATCAATGCGGGCGACGGCGACGATGCAATTGCCTTGCAGGTATTCTCATCGCAGCCTGCCGGAACAATCGATGGCGGCGCCGGGATTGATAGTCTGCAAGCCCTTGAGCTAAGGGGCCTGACGATCAAGAACATCGAAGTCCTCGAAACGGTGGGAAATTGGGTTTCCGGTTCGAGCGCGCAGTTCGAAAGCTTTAACAAGATCGTCTGGTCGACTGATCCGGACCACAATTTTAACCCCTCACTGGCATTGACGGACAGCGCCCACCTCGATCTTTCCGACGAACTGGGAAATCTCGGGGCTTCCATCATCGGCTACGTCTCCGGCATTGACGTCAAGACCGGCAGCGGCAACGACGAATTTACCGGCACTGACGGCAACGACATTTTCGACGGCAGCGCCGGCAACGACATCATCAATGGCAAGGCCGGCAATGACAAATTGACCGGCGGCGCCGGAAACGACACCATCAACGGCGGCGCCGGCACCGACACGGCGGTCTTCTCCGGCAATTTCGCCAATTTTTCCTTCGCATTGAACAACGGCGATCACATCCTGACGAGCGCGCAGGAGGGTACGGACACGCTGACAGACGTCGAATTCGCGCGCTTTGCCGACGGCATCTATGACTTTGCCAAGGGAGCCTTCAAGCCCGATAGCAGCAATGCCGCACCGACCAATATCCAGCTGTCGAAAACCGCCCTGTCCGAGGACACCCCGATCTGGACGACGGTCGGCCTCCTCAGCGCCCATGACGCCGACGGTGACAAGCTCACCTATACGCTGCTCGATGGCGCCAACGATCACTTCCGGCTGAAGGGCGACCGTATCGTCACCTCCAAGGCGTTCGACTACGAGACCGCCAAGTCGCACACGATCAAGGTGGCAGTCTCGGACGGCAAGGTCACCGTGGAAAAGGACATCACGATCAACGTTCTCGACGTCAACGAGGTGCCGATCAACAAAGCGCCGACCAATCTCGCCTTCTCGCGCAGCTCGGTCTCCGAGAATATCGCGATCGGCACCTCGGTCGGGCTTCTGTCGGCACGCGATCCGGAAGGCGGCACGGTAAAATGGCGGCTGACGGATGATGCGGACGGCATATTCAAGCTCGTCGGCAACAAGATCCAGACGAAGGCGGCGATCGATTTCGAAAGCCACCACAGCCTGACCTTCACCGCCGAAGCCTATGACGCGGCCGGCAACGTCACCAGCCACGATTTCACGCTGGCCGTGAAGGACGTCTTCGAGCCGTCCTTTGCGCTGTCGCATGAGGCATTGATCTAACTGCGACTGGATTCCAGCGGCGCAGAGTTGTGTCGTGACCGACATAAACACAGAGGTGGGGCTTGCGGTTAATGCAAGCCCCAACGAAAGTTGTTTAGGGTTCTGATCGTCTATGGATACGTTGCGGAGGGATAGGTCGGCTCACCTCTCCTCCTTCACCAAATCAGTTTATGCGTTGATCTGCATTATTTCATTTTGGTGTCGCACGGCGTCCCTTACACGGGCGTTTGCGATAGTGATGATCTTGCGCATGATGGCAGTGAGAGCGACGCGCTTAGTTTTTGCGGCCTTGAGCAGGGCCTTGTAGGCGACAGCGAGGGGATTGTCGCCGCGGCAGGCGGCAAGTGCGGCGATGAAGAGCGCCGGTCTGATCTGGCGCCGTGCGCCGGTGGTGCTGCGGTGCCAACTGTCTTTGGGATGCGGGGCGACACCGGCAAGGCTTGCCACCTGGCGGCGGTTGAGGGTCCCGAGTTCGGGCATGACGGCTAGGAGCAGCGGCCCCAAGACCGGGCCGATGCCCGGCACCGAGCGCAGCTGTTCAGCCCGCAGTGCCAGATCGCTGCTTTCGCCGATCAGAGCATCGATCTCGGCATTGAGGGCTTCGATATGGCGCTCCAGTTCGGCGAGATGATCGCGAATATAATCGGCGATCAGGCGGCTGCGCGGGGCCTTCAGGCGGTTCTGCTCCTGCACCCGCATGGCGGATGAGGTCGAGACGAGCTTCTGCTGGTTGGGATCGACCGGCTGCCAGCGGGGCAGTGTGGCGGCGCGGTCGCGACGATAACGTGACAGCCATCGCGCATCGATCGGATCGTTCTTGGCGCGCTTGCCGAAGGATTTGATATAGGCCTTGACCTTGGCGGGATCGGCGCGGTGGGCAGGAATGGCCAGTTCCAAGAGCACGCCGATCAGGATGTCCTCATTGCCGCCGGTGGCCCCGAACACGGCGAGCGTGGCAGTGCCTTGGACGGCTGCAGGGCGGTGCGAAGGGCATCGGCATTATTGGCGATGGTCTGGGTGTAGCGGCTGTGGCCGTCGCACAGGGTGACGGTGTTGCGGGAGACGTCCAAGGGCGAGGACGCACTGGATTTCGGCAGGTTCTGTCATCATAATCGAGTTCCATGCTTCGAATTGTCTGCGGGCGTGTCCCACGGGTATCCCATTCAAGTCAGCAAGCGATACGAAGCTGGAGCGGCAAAGTCCCTTCATGAGGTCGGTTGTTGACCTGTACGGGCGCGTCGTCGCGCGAACCCCGGGATGGCCATCCCGGGGTTCGATCCCAGCTTCCCAAACATTAAAGCATGGATTTGAGAGACAATTCCTGTGCTTGTCATAGGAATCCAGCCACGGCGCGTCCGCGCCGTGAATAACTCTGCGGCAAGAAAGAAACTCTCTTGCGCCCCCTGGGGGACCGGCCGCACTGGATTCTGGGGGATAAATTATGCAGTAGGAGCCGCAAGAACAGCCCGCTCCCCTTCTCCAAAATTGCTGTATCCGGCCACGCCGATCTTGAATCGGGCAGAAGTTCATGTAGCTTCGAGCGGATTTGCTTGAGGGGAATCGATCATGATCAAACTAATGCCGGGTCTGGCTGCTGCCGGACTTGTCCTGTCCTTGATGTCTACATCCGCCTTTGCTGCACCCGCGGGCTCCGCGTCCGACAATGCACGGCGCCCGGCGCAGATCGTGCGCGTTGCGCAGATGCCGAAATACGTGAAGCCACAGTTCAAGCGCAAGAAAGTGCGCCTGGTAACGACGGAAGCCGCCGGCACCGTCATCATCGATACCAACAACAAGTATCTCTACCTCGTCGAGGGCAACAATCGCGCCACCCGCTACGGCATCGGCGTCGGCCGCGACGGCTTCGGCTGGTCGGGGGTTGTCAAGATCGGCCGCAAGGCCGAATGGCCGAGCTGGACACCGCCGGCCGAGATGCGCCGCCGCGAAGCCGCCAAGGGACATATGATTCCTGCTTTCCAGGAAGGCGGCGAGGACAATCCACTCGGCGCCCGCGCCATGTATCTCTACCAGGGCGGCCGCGACACGATCTTCCGCATCCACGGCACCAATCAGCCCTGGACGATCGGCCTCAACATGTCTTCCGGCTGCATCCGGATGATGAACGAGGATGTGTCGCATCTCTACGATCGCGCGCCCGTCGGCACCAAGGTGATCGTCATCGGCCCCGGCAACAGGCAGGGCAAGGTGGCGTTCGAGGACAGGGGCATCGACGTGCTGCGCACGATGTTCGGCGGCTGAGCAACACTTACGAAAAAAATGAAAGGCGCATTTTGACGCGCCTTTTGTTTTGCTTAGACTTTGCGGCCGAAAGCTGGCAGACCTGCCTAAGAGTCGACACATTTATATCGGGGCTATTCTATGACATATGCGCTGCGTTCCTCCGCTTCCCTGCTTGCGGGCATCGCGTTTTTGACAATCTGTTCGGCAGTTTCCGCTTCGGCGGAAGATCTGCAATTCTCCATCTACGGCGGCTATCAGACCGCGCCGCACAGCGGCGTCGATCTTTCCGACGGCACGCATTTCACCGCTGGCTGGGAAGGCAAGTCCTTCGGCAGCCCGCCTTATTACGGTGGCCGCGTCACCTGGTGGCTTGAGAACTTCAACAAGCCGAACTGGGGTATCTCGCTCGATTATACCCATGACAAGGTCTATGCCGACGACGATACGCTGGCCAAGACCGGCTGGTCGCATTTCGAATTCACCGACGGCCTGAACCTCATCACGGTGAACGGTCTCTACCGTTTCCAGGATCCGACCCGCCGCTGGACCCCCTATCTCGGCGCCGGTATCGGCGTGAACATTCCGCATGTCGAAGTGATTCGCCCCGAGGGTAAGACCTGGGCCTATGAATTCGGCGGCGTGACGCTGCAGGCCCAGGCCGGCGTCGACTTCAAGGTGACCGAGCGCTGGTCGACCTTCGTCGAATACAAGGGCACCTATTCGCGCATCGACGTTCCGATCGACAGCGGCGTGGACCTGAAGACCAACATCTTCACGAATGCCGTCAACGTCGGCGTATCGTTCCACTGGTAAATAAATTTCGGCTGTGGCGTTAGAGCGGTTCAGCGCATAGAAGCGCAGAACCGCTCTAACCTTTTATTGTTACGCAATTTCCGGCAAAACCGCTTCGCACTTTTCCTGAAATTGCTCTATTTGGTGCCGCAGCTGACCTTGCCCTCGACGACATAGGGTTTTTCACCGCCTTCGATCGTCAGGGAATAGCTGCCGCTGAAATTTGCCGCCGGCTTGCCGCGTTCGCCGGCGACAACCACGAGATCCAGCGTTGCGCCGTTGGTGTCATCTTCGCCGCCGTCGAAGACTTCCATGAGCAGTTCGCCGTTACGCGACCAATGGTTGGTCAGGTGCTGTGATTCGAAAACACGCTTTCCGAACACGGCCTCTTGGGCCGGATCCTTGACGATCAGCGCGCCGCGGAAATGGTTGAGCTTGTGGCCGGCAGCGCTTTCGAAACCGCTTTCGAGCGTGAAGCGCGCTTCCTTGTCATCGGCGGAACAGAAAAGACGACTGTCAGCATGGGCAGTGTCTGCCGCACCGAGCAGTCCCGCAAGCACAATCATTCCACGCCACATCGCTCAATCTCCCGAGACGGCGTCCTTTGCGGCTCTCGAAAAGATGCGCGGCGCTGTCATAGGTCTCAGCCTAACGGCAAACCTGTTAATTTTTCCGGCACAGCGCCGCCATAAGCCCAATCGAGAAGCTCGACCGTATGCAGGATTGGCATGCCGGTACCGGTGGCGATCTGGGTGATGCAGCCGATATTGCCGGTGGCGATGATATCGGCCTTGGTGGCCTCGAGGTTCTTGACCTTGCGCGCCTTCAGCGTGGCCGATATCTCCGGCTGCATGATGTTGTAGGTGCCGGCGGAGCCGCAGCAAAGGTGGCCTTCGGCCGGATCGCGCACCGTAAAACCCGCCGCTTTCAGCAATTGCTTCGGCGCCAGCGTGATGCGCTGGCCGTGCTGCATGGAACAGGCGGAATGATAGGCGACCGTGATGCCCTTCGGCATGTGTGCCGGCAGGTAGAGGGTTGCCAGATATTCGGTGACGTCCTTGGCCAGCGCCGAGACCCTGGCCGCCTTTGCGGCATAGGCGGAATCGAGGCGCAGCATGTGGCCGTAATCCTTGATCGTCGTGCCGCAGCCCGAAGCGGTGATGATGATCGCGTCGAGGCCCTGCCCGTCGATCTCGCGCATCCAGATATCGACATTGGCGCGCGCACTTTCGAGCGCCTGTTCGGCGCGGCCCATGTGATGCACCAGCGAGCCGCAGCAGACCTCCCCTTCCGGCAGCACGACCTCGACGCCAAGCCGCGTCAACAGCCGGATCGCCGCCGCGTTGATGCCGGGATCGAGCACCGGCTGGGCGCAGCCGGAGAGGATCGCCACCCGGCCGCGCCGTTCCGTCTCGGGCAGGTAGCTGCCGGGTTTTGCGAAGTCCGAAGCGGCCGGGATCCGCCGCGGCGCAAGCGCCAGCATGGCGGCGAAGGGCTTCAGCGCGCCACCCCGCATCAGACCGGCGAAGGGCCGGCCGAGGCGGGCGAGATTGAGCGCCAGGCGGAAACGGCCGGGATAGGGCAGCACAGCGGCAAGGATGGCGCGCGTCAGCCGGTTCATGAACGGGCGTTTGTAAGTCTTTTCGATATGGGCGCGGGCGTGATCGACCAGATGCATGTAATCGACGCCGGAGGGACAGGTGGTGACGCAGGCAAGGCAGGAGAGACAGCGGTCGATATGGGTGACGACCTCTGCATCGGCGGGCCGGCCGTTTTCCAGCATGTCCTTGATCAGGTAGATGCGGCCGCGCGGGCTGTCGAGCTCGTTCCCGAGCGTCACATAGGTGGGACAGGTGGCGGTGCAGAAGCCGCAATGAACACATTTGCGCAGAATCTGCTCGGATTCGGCGACATCAGGGTCGAGGAGCTGGGTCGGGGTGAAGTTGGTTTGCATCTAGCGGGATCCCCCATGGGTATTGGAGGTTTTGCTGGAGATACGCAGACACTGATCCATCTTGTCCCTCACCCCATCTTCCCCGGATTGAATATGCCGGCCGGATCGAATTTTTCCTTCACCCGCCGCGACAGCATCGCCACCGCCTCGGGTTCGGGGTGGAACGCAGATGTGACCGCCCTCGCCTCGGCAGATGCACGGATCAGCGTCGCGTGGCCGCCGCCGAGCGCCTTGATGTAGCGACGGACCAGCTCGGCTTCCGGGCCTGCCTCCAAGCGCATCCAGACGAGGCCGCCCTGCCAGTCGTAGAAGGCGTCGACGCCGGCATCCAGGCGGAGGGCCGCGACCAGCTGATGGCCGGTGCCGGGGGCGACCGAGACGCGCCAGACCGGCCGCGCGGTGCCGTCGGCATAGGGCAGCACATCGCGAATTTCCTGCCAGAGCCTGGAGCTTTCCGGCTGTTCCAGCCGCGTGACCGTGGCGAGGCCCGACATTGCCGCGGCAAGCTTTTCGATGCGCACGTCGACCGAGCTCGGCAGGCCTTCGATGCGCAGAACCGTCGCCTCGCCCTCGGGCAATTTGCCGGCGAGGAATTTCCACGTCACCGTCAAGGGCAGATGGGCAGCACCCGAGACTTCGACCGGCAGCGCCATCGCCGCCGCCATGGCGTTTGCCGCCTCGGCGTCGTTGAGGCCTGATAGCACCACCGTCCGCTCCGTCTTCGGGCGCGGCGGCACGCGGAAGGTGACTTCGGTGAGGAAGCCCAGCGTGCCATGCGAGCCGGCGATCAGCTTGACGAGATCGAGGCCGGTAACATTCTTCATCACCCGGCCGCCGGCCTTGATGATCTCGCCCTTGCCGTTGACGAAGCGCACGCCGAGTAGGCTGTCGCGGGCGGCACCCCCGATCAGCCGGCGCGGACCGGAGACATTGGCGGCAAAGACGCCGCCGATGGTCGGCTCGCCGGATGTGCCCATCACAGGGCGATGATCCATCGGCTCGAAGGCGAGCATCTGGCCGCTCTCCGAAAGTGCCGCTTCGACCTCGGCAAGCGGCGTGCCCGATCGGACGGTCATGACCATTTCGCCGGGATTATAGGCGACGATGCCGGCAAGCCCGGTCGAGCGCAGCCGGTTCTCGGCGGCAACGGCATTGCCGAAGCCCGAGCGGGTCTCGCCGCCGCAGATCGCCAGCGGCCGGCCGCTCTGCGCATGGGCGCGGACGATCGCTGCGGCCTCTTCCTCGCTCGTCGGCATCAGATCGATCATGCGGCGGGGCGCCCCTCGAGCGGGAAGACCTTCGACGGATTGAGGAGCCAGCCGGGATCAAAGGCAGCACGCGCTGCCATCTGCTGGGCGAGATCGACCTCGGAATATTGGTGGCGCATCAGGTCGCGCTTCTCGATGCCGACGCCATGTTCGCCGGTGAGGCAGCCGCCGGCATCGACGCAGAGCCGAAGGATATCGTTGCCGGCCGCCTCGGCACGGGCGGCATCCTCGGGATCATTGGCGTTGAAGAGGATCAGCGGGTGCATGTTGCCGTCGCCGGCATGGAAGACGTTGGCGACGCGCAAGCCGTAATGATCGACGATCTCGGCGGTTCTTTTCAGCACGTGCGAGAGCTGACTGAGCGGCACGGTGCCGTCCATGCAGATATAGTCGGCGATGCGGCCGGTGGCGCCGAAGGCGGATTTGCGGCCCTTCCAGATCAGCGCCGCCTCTGTCGCCGACTGGCACTCGCGCACGGTTTTCACAGCGTGCCGGCGGGCAATCTCGACGATGTCCTTCAGCGCGGCGTCCATCTCCGCTTCCGACCCTTCGACCTCGACGATCAACAGCGCGCCGACATCGAGGGGGTATCCGGCATGGGCGAAGGCTTCACAGATCTCGATTGCCGGCTTGTCCATGAATTCGATCGCCACCGGGATAATGCCGGCGGCAATGACATCGGCAACGCAGGCGCCGGCCTCTTCCGAGCTCTCGAAGCCGAAAAGCACGGGGCGCGCGCCTTCCGGCTTGGCGATCAACCGCACCGTCGCCTCGGTGACGATGCCGAGCTGGCCTTCGTGGCCGCAGACGAGGCCGAGCAGGTCATAGCCTGCCGCATCCAGCGCCTTGCCGCCAAGCTCGATCACGGTGCCGTCGACCAGCACCATCCTGACGCCGAGCAGATTGTTGGTGGTGACGCCATATTTCAGACAGTGGGCGCCGCCTGAATTCATGCCGATATTGCCGCCGATGGTGCAGGCGAGCTGCGAACTCGGATCGGGCGCATAGAAAAAGCCGTCCGCGGAGACGGATTCGGAAATATTGAGATTGGTGACGCCGGCCTGAACCACGGCGACGCGGTTCGGCAGATCGATTTCGAGGATGCTGTTCATCTTCGACAGGCCGAGCACGACGGCATCCTCCTGCGGAATGGCGCCGCCGGAGAGCGAGGTGCCGGCGCCGCGCGGCACGACGGGAATGCCGTAGCGATTGCAGTAACGCATGACGGCCGAAACCTCAGCCGTGGTGCGCGGCAGGGCGACGGCGAGCGGCAGGCGACGGTAGGATACGAAGGCGTCGGTCTCGAACGGCACCAGTTCGCGCGCCTCATGCACCAGGCATTCCGGCGGCAGAAGATCGGTCAGATCGGCAACGATCTGGGCTCGGCGCGCCAGCACGTCGGCACGGGGGCTGAGAAACGAAATGGCGTCGGACATGGCGTTCTCCCTGGCCCTGACGAGGGGGAATGACAGCGGGAAGATGGCAGCGGAAACCGGCCGCGAACCTCCCTGCCGCCGATAAACCGGCTTAGCACTTTCCCGAAAGTGGCGCAAATGCTAAGCACTTATGCCAAAAGGGGAAAAAGTCACAAAACCTTATGACCAATCTGGGTGATCTCGAAATCTTTGCCAAGGTCGTTTCAACGGGAAGCATGTCGCTCGCCGGCCGCGCGCTCGGCTTTTCCCCGGCCGTCGTCTCCAAACGGATCAAGCGGCTGGAAGACCGGCTGGGTACCCGGCTTCTGCAGCGCACGACGCGGCAGATCTCGCTGACGGAAGCCGGACAGGGCTTCTACGACCGCGTTCTCGGCATTCTCGCCGGACTGGAGGAGGCAGAATTCTATATTTCCGGCCGCTCGGCGCAGATGCACGGCACGCTGAAGATCTCGGCGCCGACCTCCTTCGGGCGCATGCACATCGCGCCGCATCTGAAGGATTTCATGGAGGCGCATCCCGAGCTTGCGATCAACCTGGTGCTGACCGACGAATTCAGCGACATCGTCGGCGGCGGCTTCGATCTGGCGATCCGCATCGCCGAACTCACCGATTCGAGCCTCGTCGCCCGCCGTCTGGCGCCGGTGCGCCGGCTGCTCTGCGCCTCGCCGGACTACCTTGCAGTGCATGGCGAGCCGAAGCACATCGACGAGCTGAAACACCATCGCTGCCTGCCGGCCCACAATAACGACACCTGGCGGCTGAACGGGCCGGACGGAGCGCTGAGTCTCAGGCCGGAAGGCTTGCTGATCACCAATTCCAGCGAGGTGATCCGCGAGGCGGTCATCGGCGGTCTCGGGATCGCGCTGCGCTCCACCTGGGATATCGGCGAAGAGCTCAAGGCCGGCCGGCTGCTGCAGGTGCTGCCGGCCTATGAAGGCTCGCACAATGTCGCGCTGTCGGCCGTTTATCCCAGCCGGCAGTTCCTGCCGGCCAAGGTGCGGCTGTTCATCGACTATCTGGCAGAGCTTTATGGCCCCGTCCCCTATTGGGAGCGCTGATGGCAGCGCCGATTCAGCGCGCCAGCCTCTCGATGACGAGATCCAGCAGGGCGCGCAGCCGCGCCAAGCGCTTCATGTCGCGGTGATAGCCGACCCAGGTGTCGCGGCCGGGTGGCGGTTCACCGAGATCGACCAGTTCGATGGCCGCAAGGGAATCGCCGAGCGGCCGTGGCAGGACGGCGAGCCCGGCTCCGTTGGCGCAGAGCGCAGCCTGCACATCGCGGTTGTTGCTGCGCATGACGATGTCGGCCCGCGGCAACAGGCGCCGCAGCCAGCCGACATCCGGCATATCGCCGAAAGCCTCGTCCATGGTGACGAGGCGGGTGCCCGCGCCGTCGCCGGCTTCGGGGTGCAGCGCGCCGCGGCTGATGTAAAGGCCATATTCGATATGGATGAGCTTGCGCGATATGACGTCCGCTTCCGCGAAGGGCTGGATGCGGAAGACGAGGTCGGCTTCGCGTCGCGACAGGCTGAGAAGCCGGCTGTCGGTCAACAATTCGACCACCACCTTCGGATGGACTTGCGAGAATTCCGCCAGCACCGGCGAAAGCACATGTGCGCCGAACCAATCGGATGAGGACAGCCTGAGAAAACCATCGAGCTGGCGGCTGCCGCCGACAAGGACGCGCTCCATGGCGAGCGCCTCCTCCTCGATGCGTTCAGCGCCGGCGAACACGGCTGCCCCTTCGTCCGTCAGGACGAATCCATCCGTCGTGCGCTGAAAAAGCGTCTGGCCGAGAGAGGCTTCAAGGGCACGCAGCCGCCTACCCATCGTCGGCTGCGTCAGCCCGAGGTTGCGGGCTGCTGCCCCCAGCGTGCCAAACCGCGCGATCGCCAGAAACAGCTTGAGGTCGCTCCATTCCATCGCTCGCATCCGCCAAACAAAAATGCATGGACTTCAGCCGTTATCTTTCATTTTCATTCGCGTTTCAATGAACCATTTTTCTTCCACGCCAATTGCGGTGTCCCTGCAGACGCCGCACCGCGAACGAAGGAGAGTTCCATGCCTGTAGAATCACCGATGAAAGCGCTGCTGGCTGAAGCGCCAAATTCGCCATTGCGCATCGCCGATATTGCAAAACCGGTGCCCGGCGAAGGCCAAGTTCTGGTGCGCATCATGGCAAGCGGCGTCAATCCGCTCGACCTCAAGATCCGGGCCGGCAATGCGGCCCATGCCCGCCATCCGCTTCCCGCCATTGTCGGTATCGATATGGCCGGCGTTGTCGAAGAGATCGGAACTGGCGTCAGCGGTTTCCGCCGCGGCGACGCAGTCTACGGCATGACCGGCGGGGTCGGCGGTATTCAGGGATCGCTTGCCGAATTTGCAGCTGTCGACGCCGCGCTGCTGGCGCCAAAGCCGCGGAATCTGTCGATGCGCGAGGCAGCCGCCCTGCCGCTGATCTCGATCACCGCCTGGGAGGGGCTTGTCGACCGCGCCGGCGTCAAGGCCGGCCAGAAGGTTCTGGTGATTGGCGGCGGCGGTGTCGGCCATATCGTCGCGCAGATCGCCAAGGCTGCCGGAGCCGAGGTGTATGTGGTCGACGGCGCTTCGAAAGCGGACTATCTCGCCGGCCTTGGCGCAACACCGATCGATCGTGACGTGGAAACGGTTGAAACCTATGTCGCAAGACACACCGGCGGCAAGGGTTTCGATCTGGTCTACGATACGGTTGGCGGCCAGGGGCTCGATACGGCATTCCGAGCCGTCGGCCAGTTCGGCCACGTCGTGAGCTGCCTTGGCTGGGGAAGCCATGCGCTGGCGCCGCTCTCCTTCAAGGCCGCCACCTATTCCGGCGTCTTCACGCTGCTGCCGCTTCTGACCGGCGAAGGACGCGCCCATCACTGTGAGATCATGCGGGAGATGACGAAGCTCGCCGAAGCCGGCAAGGTGATGCCGAAGCTCGACCCACGCCGCTTCACCCTTGCCGATACAGATGAGGCGCATCGGCTGATCGAAACCCGGCAGGCGGACGGGAAGCTCGTCGTCGAGATCGACTGATCTAATCCGTCCGCGGAATTAACGCGCCAGATCGAGGTAGGCGTTCGCCACCATGGCATCGATATCCGCGGGCACAGGCACGATGCAGGATTGGGGGCCGGCCTCGCCTTTGGCGATGCGCTCCAGGCAGCGGGCCTGAAGGGTGAAGCCGAGATCCATGGACTCTACCGTATTGCCGAGCGGCCGCGGGCCGGCGAGATTGGCCATGTGGCCGCCACCGAGCACATGGAAGGAGCGGCCGTCGCGGAGATGGAAGGTCTCGATATGGTCGGCTTCGTAGCGATCGATGCCGACGACATCGGAATGGCCATGGAAGGCTTCGACATCGATCTCATGCGGGAAATGGCCGCCATTCATTAGGATCGCGCCGTCCTTGATGAGCGGCAGGTCGGCTGCCGTCACGATGCCGGCAAAACCGGTGACGGTGAGGATTATATCGGCCGAGCGGATCGCCGCGTCGCGCAGCGGTGTGGCGAAACCGTCGAGATGAGCTTCGAGCGTCGTCACCGGATCGATATCCACGACGCTGACGGTGGAAAAGGCATTGCGGAAACAGGCGGCCGTGCCCTTGCCGCAGGCGCCGTAGCCGAAGACCGTCACGCGTTTGCCGTTGGTGGAGCGGTTGGTGAAGCGCAGGTAGCTTTCGAACAGGCTCTGGCCGACGGCATGCCTGTTTTCGGCGAACTGCTTGATCGGGCTGTCGTTGATGACGAGGATCGGCAGGTTCAGGCGCGCGCCCAGCGGCAACAGGCGGGTGCGGCCAGAGGTGGTTTCCTCGGTGCCGCCGCGGAGATTGGCGTAAGGCTTCTCCGCCGCGATGGCGAAGAGATCGCCGCCATTGTCGAGCAGCAGATCCGGCTTTTCGGCAATGACCGCTTCGAGGTTCTGATGGTGAGCGGCGGGATCGGTCGTCTGCGTCGCGAAGACCGTGATGCCTTGGGAACGCAGGAACTCGACCGTCGAAGGCTGGGTGCTGTTGAGATTTCCGGTGCAGACGAGACGCGCGCCGCCGGCGCGAAGCGTCATCAGCAGCGCCACCGTCTTCGGCTCCAGATGAATGCCAGTGCCGATCGACAGGCCCTCGAAGGGGAGCGTCCGCTCGAATTCGGCGGCCGTCGCCCTGAGCAGCCGGCAGCTGTTACCGATCCAGTCGATGCGGGTTGCGCTCTTTTCCATCATCTCTTTCCTACGTGAGTGTTGGTGCCGTTTTTAGCGGAGCAACAGGGCTGCGAGTATGGAAGTAATTCTGGCGAGAGTGCAGAAAATCTGCTCTTTCAGGCCGGCGTCCCACAACGAAGCAGCCAACCGGACAAGGCCGCAAAGGCCGGCCGTTTCGCATCCGGCGTGCGGCAGCAGAGGCGGTAGCCTGATGGCCGGGAGATGAAGCCGTAGGGCGCGACCAGATGCCCGCGCTTGAGATCGTCCTCGATCGAGGCGCGTGGTGCAAGCGCCATGCCCAGCCCGGAGCGGGCAGCACCCAGCGCCAGCAGCAGATCCTCGAATTCTTGGACGCGGGAAAAGACGACCGGCGGCGTGCCGCTTTCGGCAAACCATTCGTCCCAGAGCTTCGGAACGCTGCGGCTGGCGAGCATCGTCAGCGCGCCCATCGTCGCCGGGTCGCTCGATAGTGTCGCGGCAAGCGAAGGCGTGGCGACCGGGCCGAACTCGTCCGCCATGAACCGCAGGGCGGCAATGCCTGCGGCCGGCCGATATTCGCCGCCCATGATCACAGCGTCCAATTCGGGGTGCATCTGCAGCGGCTCGACCACGGTCATCGGCACGATGTCGACGGTATCGCCGAGGCTCGCTTGCATGCCTGCCATACGCGGCATCAGCCACCAGACCGCGAAGGCGGAGGGCACGCCGAGACGGATGCGGCTCGGCACGGTGCCTTCGAGCTCGGAAGCGGCGCGCTGCAGGATGTCGAAAGCCGCACTGGAAGCCTCGGCGAAAGCGCTGGCCTGCAGGGTCGGGACCAGCCTGCG
This sequence comes from Rhizobium leguminosarum, assembly GCF_002953715.1. Taxonomy (GTDB): domain Bacteria; phylum Pseudomonadota; class Alphaproteobacteria; order Rhizobiales; family Rhizobiaceae; genus Rhizobium; species Rhizobium leguminosarum_V. The sequence continues at coordinate 500,058 of NZ_CP025012.1, read as the reverse complement.
GCCGTCACGCGTGAAGAGCTTGCGGCCGAAGTGATTCTCCAGCGTGGCGATCTGCTGGCGTACCGCGCCGCGCACCACATTCAGCTCTTCGGCAGCCTTCAGAATGCTGCCATGACGGCAGACGGCCTCGAAGGCGCGGATGGCATTGAGCGGTGGAAGACGCATGAGGACGACATTCACAAAATCACAGTGGATCACTAGATCTCGCCATTGAACGAAAGGCAAGATCACGCCATATTGTACAGCTGTGCAATGTGACGCATTCGAGACAGGGTGTGACGGATTTTCCGAACCTGTCACACCTCGATTTCCCCTATGAACGGCGATCAAATCGCGTTTCGAGTCGTGCTGCGCCTTTTGAATTGCGTAAGCTTTCCGTGATATACGTATATGAGTGATTCCTAACGACGACTGCGAAGGTGACCCGACCATTGACTCTTCTCGCCCGACTGGCTTCTGATGTGCAACTGATGTTCCGGCGTCCGCCGCGGCAGCAATATGGGGCGCTGTGCTATCGGGTAAAGAAGAAGAGCGGCGAGGCCGAGGTGCTGTTGATGACGAGCCGCGACACCGGCCGCTGGGTCATTCCCAAAGGCTGGCCGATGACGCGCAAATGCGCCCATGAGGTCGCGATGCAGGAAGCCTTCGAGGAAGCCGGTGTCCGCGGCGTAGTCGAAACGGAAACGCTTGGCGCCTACAGCTATTCGAAGGTGCTGCGCGACGGGGTGCAGGTGATCTGCAAAGTCCAGGTCTATGCACTCGAAGTCACCGACATGGCGAAGAACTTCAAGGAAAAAGGCGAGCGCCGCATCGAATGGGTCTCGTTCGACGATGCGGCCGGGCGCGTGCGTGAACCGGAGCTCCGCCACCTCTTGCTCGCCTTTAAGCGGACGATGACCGACCGGCTTTCGGTCGCAGCGGCAAAGCAAATTCCGGCGGAATGAATCCTGCCATCTTGCACTGCTAGGAAAGCAGCGTAGAAGCAGAGTCATCCTCAGGAAAAAGAATGCCGCCACGTCCCGCAGTCCTCACGAAACGCACGCTCGACAAGGACCTCGACAAGATCACTCATGCCGAGGATGCCGCGAAGCATGTTTTGCGGCGGCTGGTGGCGCCCGGTCTCGGGCTGATTTTCGTCGGTCTCGCCATGCTCTTTGCCGGCGTCTATGTGTTCGACCGGCCGGGAGCGATGCTCGTCGTGGCGGCGGCAGCCCTTGCCGGCTATATGGCGATGAACATCGGCGCCAATGACGTGACCAACAATGTTGGTGCTGCCGTCGGCGCGCGCGCCATGACGATGGGCCAGGCATTGGTCATCGCTGCGATTTTCGAAGTTCTTGGCGCCACGATCGCCGGTGGCGAGGTCGTCAAGACGATTTCCTCAAACATCGTCGACGCCGTTCAGGTACCGCCAGCGCTGCTTGGCTGGATTATGATGGCGGCGCTGATGGCGGCGGCCCTCTGGATCAACCTCGCAACCTGGATGAACGCGCCGGTTTCCACCACCCATGCAATCGTCGGCGCGGTGATCGGGGCCGGCATCTCAGCGGTCGGGCCGGAGCCGGTGAACTGGCAGGTGATGCTGGAGATCACCTCGAGCTGGATCACCTCGCCGTTGATCGGCGGGCTGATTGCAGCCGGGCTGCTTTATCTCGTCAAGACCCTCATTATCTATCGCGATGACAAGGTCGCCGCGGCCCAACGCTGGGTGCCGGTGCTGGTCGCGGTGATGGCCGGCGGCTTTATGGCCTATATGGTGCTGCAGCTGTCGCCCACGGGCAGGTTCCCGCCGCTGACCGTCCTCCTCATCGGGATCGGCATCGGGCTGGTGAGCTGGCTTGCCGCCCGGCCGCTCGTGCTCGCCCAAGCGCGGGATCTCGAAAACCGCAATAGCTCGCTGCGGACGCTGTTTCGGCTGCCGCTCATCGGCTCTGCGGCGCTGCTGTCCTTCGCGCATGGCGCAAACGACGTTTCGAACGCCGTCGGGCCGCTGTCGGCGATCGTCCATTCTGTCGGCATCGGCGGCGGCGACGGCATCGGGCATCCGCCGCTCTGGGTGATGCTGATTGGCGCCTTCGGCATCTCCGTCGGCCTGCTGCTCTTCGGGCCGCGCCTCATTCGCCTGGTCGGCGAGGAGATCACCAAGCTCAATCCGATGCGGGCCTATTGCGTCGCGCTGTCGACGGCCTTTACCGTCATCGTCGCCTCCTGGCTCGGCCTGCCGGTCAGCACCACACATATCGCCGTCGGCGCCGTCTTCGGCGTCGGATTCTTCCGTGAATGGTACACGCGCCATTCGAAGCGCCGCATCGCCTATATCAGGCGCAAGGCCGAGAGCTTTGATATCGACGAGCCGGAGGAGCCGAATATCCACGAGACGCGGCGGCGCTATCTCGTGCGCCGTTCGCATTTCATGACGATCATCGCCGCCTGGATCGTCACAGTGCCGGTTTCGGCAGCGCTTGCGGCAATGATTTATTGGGTTATGTTCGCGCTCTTCGTCTAAAGCGCGTCACGATCTTGAAGATCCGCGTGCCGCGCTTTAGGTCTTTGTTTTTCTGCATGTCTTTGTCGCAAAGCCGCTGCACAGTTTTGCGAGACATGCTTCAAGACCCCGAGTTTTTTAAATGCGCGCCAATTTCCGTATGCAACGGCTTTTCGTCGAAGCGCCGCTTTCCAGCGGTGCCGTCGTGGAGGCGAATGCCGATCAGTTCAACTATCTCGCCAATGTGCTGAGGATGGAGGAAGGTGCGGCGATCCTGCTCTTCAACGGCCGCGACGGCGAGTGGAAGGCTACCCTCTCCTTCCCCACGCGCAAACGCATTCAGCTTACGGCCACCGAACAGACGCGGCCGCAGCCGCAGCCTTGCGACCTGCATTATCTCTTTGCGCCGCTCAAGGTCGGCCGCATGGACTATCTCGTGCAGAAAGCCGTCGAAATGGGGGCCGGCCTGCTCCAGCCGGTCATGACCCAACACGTCCAGGGCAAGATCACCAATCTCGACAAGCTGCGTGCCAATGTCGTCGAGGCGGCGGAGCAATGCGGCATTCTCGGCATTCCCGATGTCGCCGAGCCGGTCAGACTTCTCGACCTGCTCGACAGCTGGCCAAGCGAGCGCCGCATCATCTATTGCGACGAGGGCGATGCCGGGCAAAACCCGCTGCCGGTGCTCTCAGCGATCAGGGAGAGACATCTCGCTCTGCTCGTCGGGCCGGAAGGCGGCTTTTCGGAAGAAGAGCGGGCGCGGCTTCGAAGCCTCGATTTCGTCACCGCCATTCCGCTCGGGCCACGCATCCTGCGGGCCGATACGGCAGCCGTTGCGGCCTTGGCGGTGGTCCAGGCGGCGATCGGCGACTGGAACTAAGGTCGAAAACGGGTTGACATGGAAATCGCTGTTATTTTTTTGATGCATCGTTGAAACAATTTCACTTGCAACATGGGTGGCTTGGGTCCTAATCACCCTTCCAATTGCCCGGCCCCCTGGGCGCTTTTTGAATACAGGTATCCCGCATGGCCCGCGACACTACCGACCAGACACCGCTCTCTTCGGTCCAGGATCTGACCGATTATATCGCCGCGGGCAACAAGCCGCGGGAGCGCTTCCGGATCGGCACCGAACACGAGAAATTCGCTTTCTTCCGCGCCGACAACAGCCCGGTTCCCTATTTCGGCGATGCCAGCATTTCGGCCCTTTTGACCGGCCTGCAGAAAAAAAGCGGCTGGGAGCCGATCACCGACGGCGGCAACATCATCGGCCTTGCCGAGCAGCATGGCATGGGCGCGATCTCGATCGAGCCCGGCGGCCAATTCGAACTCTCCGGTGCACCGCTGGAGACGATCCACGAGACCTGCAAGGAATCGAACCAGCATCTGGCGACGCTGCGCGAAATCGCCGAGCCGATGGGCATCCGCTTCCTCGGCATCGGCGGCAGTCCGAAATGGACCTATGCGGAAACCCCGCAGATGCCGAAATCACGCTACGAGATCATGACCCGCTATATGCCGAAGGTCGGCACCCAGGGTCTCGACATGATGTACCGCACCTGCACGATCCAGGTGAACCTCGACTTCTCCTCGGAAGCCGACATGCGCAAGAAAATGCGCGTCTCGATGAAGCTGCAGTCGCTGGCGACCGCCCTCTTCGCATCCTCGCCCTTTACCGAGGGCAAGCCGAACGGGCTGCTCTCCTGGCGCGGCGATATCTGGCGCGACGTCGACAACCGGCGCGCCGGCCTGCTCGACTTCACCTTCCGCGACGACTTCGGCTTCCGCGACTATGCCGAATGGGCGCTCGACGCGCCGATGTATTTCATCGTCCGTGACGGCCGCTATCACGACTGTACCCATGTCACCTTCCGCCAGTTCATGAACGGCGCATTGAAGGGCGAGGTCGCCGATCCGGCGCCGACGATGGGTGACTGGACGAACCATCTTTCGACACTTTTCCCCGACGTGCGGCTGAAGCGTTTCCTCGAAATGCGCGGCGCCGACGGCGGCCCGTGGCGCCGCATCTGTGCGCTGCCGGCCTTCTGGGTCGGCCTGCTCTACGATGATGCGGCACTCGAGGCCGCCGACGAGCTGACGAAGGATTGGAGCTTTGCCGAGATCAGCGCCCTGCGCAATGCCGTTCCCGCCGAAGGGTTGAAGGCGCAATTTCGCGGACATCCGCTCTTCGACATGGCGCGCGAAGTGGTCGGCATATCACGGGCCGGTCTCAAGGCGCGCGGCAAGCTCAACCGGGAAGGCCAGGACGAGACGATCTTCCTGGCGCCGCTCGACGAGGTGCTCGCCAAGAAGGCGACGCTCGCCGAGGATCTGCTTTCGCTCTATCACGGCCGCTGGCACGGCTCCGTGGAACCGGTCTTCGAGGACTATCAGTACTGAGTCCGACCCAAAGCGGTTCCGCTTTTATCGGAATCGCTCTGACGCCCCTATTTTCGGCTGTTTCCGAGCAGCGGAAATGAAGGCCGGCGACCTAGCACGATGCGAGGATTGAAAGAGATAGAGCGTCCTTTGTGTGTCCGAAAGCACGCACGGCGCACTCTTGCTCCAACGACCTGCCGCTGGAGCCTCGGCCGCATGCTCTCGCTAAATTCCTCCCTAAGTTCTTATGGCAAAAAGCAGTTTGCTCATTGCCATTTCCGGTTATAGTGGCGTTACAACGCGTCACGACCCGGGGAAAGGGACTTCCATGCTGCCACTCTTCGACATGATGATGCAGGCGCAGAACGGCGCGGCGATGGAGGCGGTCGCCCGGCAGTTCAACCTCGCGCAGGAACAGGCGACGAAGGCAATGGCGGCGCTGATGCCGGCCTTTTCCGCCGGGCTGAAGCGCAGCACCAGCAATCCCTATGATTTCGTCGGGCTGATGCAGGCGGTCTCCTCCGGCAATTACGCGCGATATTTCGAGGATATGAACCGGGCGTTCACGCCGGAGGGTATTTCCGACGGCAACAATATCCTTGCCCAGCTCTTCGGCTCGAAGGAGGTTTCGCGTGCGGTCGCCGCCCAGGCCGCACAGATGACCGGCATCGGCCAGGATATCTACAAACGGATGCTGCCGGTGCTGGCCGATACGCTGATGGGCGGGCTCTTCAAGCAGACGACCGGCCAAATGGCCTCGCCGGTCAACCCCTTCGTCAACACCGCGATGAACGAGACCATCCAGAAATGGCTGGAAAGCACCGGCTTTGCGCCGAAGCCGAAGACGGCTCCGGAACCCAGCATCTTCGACAATCCCTTCACGCAGGCGATGCAGCTGATGTTTTCGGTGCCGAAGCCGGAAGCGTCATCTCAGCCGAACCCCTTCCTCGACAATCCCTTCGCCAAGGCCTTCCAGGAGATGATGGGCGGGCTTGGCCAGCAGCCGGCGGCCCAGACTAAAACCAAGACGCCGGAGGCGCCGAAGGAAGAGGCAAAGGTCAATGCCGACAGCTATACCGAGATGCTGAACGCCATGTTCGACAGCGGACTGGAAGTGCAGAAGAACTACCAGAGGAACCTGGAAGCGATCTTCGAAACCTATCGGCCGAAGCCCTCCTCTGAGACCAGCGAATAACCCCGAAAGCGGCGCATTGGAGCGCCCTTTCGGGCGCATAAAGGACGCTCTAGAGCGGCTCTCCTTTTCATGGAAGCGCAGAGCCGCTCTAACCCTTTGTTTTTACGTAATTCCGGACGGAAAACCGCTTCGCACTTTTCCTGGAATTGCTCTAACTCTTTCAATCCTCGCATCGTGCTTTCCGAAAATCGAGTCCGGTTTTCGGGCCGATGCGCTGGGGCATAAAAAAACCCGGAGATGGCTTGGGAAAGCCGATCACCGGGTTAAGCGGCAGGGCTATTGGCTATCACCCTGCGGGGAAACTCGACGCTCCTAGTCTTCGTGGGAGCGGAAGAGCGACAGGCGCCAGTGATTGCGCGCCGAGCGCGTCAGATGTTCCGACGGGTCCTCGAAGAAGGTCGACGCCAGGAACGCGGAGGTCAGGTCGGCCCTGCTAAGGCCGATATCCCTCAGCTGCGTGTCGTTCAGATCGTGCAGCGCGTTGATCTCCATGCGATTGCGGAACCCGCGAAAGAGGGAGGTCAACGGTGCGAGGCCTGCTGCCAGACGCTGGGAAAACGTCGGGGTGAGCTTGCCGCAGTCGAGTTCTATTGTTCTGTCTGTCATCCGCATGGGACTCTCCTTTCTTTCGATTTTCTTTTACGCGCGCAACAACCCACCCCTCCCGCGAGGTCGCACGGGAAGGAGGAAGGCTGAATTGGGCTCGGACAGGCAGGGTGTCTGTCCTTCACTTTGCTTGATTTGCATCCCGAAGATGCCAAAGAGCTATTGATCAGTCCAACGAATGTTTCTAATGATTATCATCAGCTATCTTTATGGGTGACAACATGTCCGCGCCTCTTGATCTCGACCAATTGCAGACTTTCATCGCCATCGTCGATTCCGGCAGCTTCACCAAGGCCGCCGACAGGGTCTACAAGACCCAATCGGCCGTCTCCATGCAGATGCGCCGTCTCGAGGAACGCATCGGCAAGCAGCTGTTCATCAAGGACGGGCGCGGCAACCGGCTGACGGTCGAGGGCGAAAAGCTGCTCAACTATGCCCGGCGCATCATCCGCCTCAACAACGAGGCGATCGCCGCTTTCGACGACAACAGGCTGGAGGGGACGCTGCGGATCGGCACGCCGGACGATTATGCCGACCGCTACATGCCCGAAATCATCGGCCGCTTCGCCAAGACGCATCCGAATGTCGAGCTTTATATCGTCTGTGAGCCCTCGGTGGATCTTGCCGAACGCATGCACAAGGGTGAGCTCGACATTGCGCTCGTTACTCACAATCCGCGCGAACGCATGTCCGATGTGGTGAGAACCGAGCCGCTCTGCTGGGTGGGCTCGGCCAACCATCCGATCCGCGACGACGCGCCGGTGCCGCTTGCCGTCGGCCGGCGCGACTGCCAGTGGCGCCAGCTCGCCTGCTCGGCGCTCGATGCGGTGGGACGCGAGCACCAGATCCTGTTCACCAGCTGGTCCTGCACCGTCGTTGCCGCTGCCGTGCTTGCCGGCATGGCGGTTTCGGTGATGCCGGAATCGGCGCTGCGGACGGGCATGAAAGTGTTGAGCCAGGCGGACGGCTTTCCGGCGCTGCCGCCGGTGCAGATCGGCATCATGAAGCGACCGGGCGTTTCGCTCTCACTGATGAACGCGATCACGGCGCATATCACCGCCTGCCTCGACAATATCACGCCTACTGTCGTCGACGACAGCCTCGAGGCGGACGTCAAATCCGCCCAGGCGCGCCTTTATCCGCGGCTGAAGGCGGCCAATATGGTCCCAAGCTGGTAAGAGTTCTCAGGCGGCGCGCGACACGGTCGTGGTGAAAAGGGAGGCGCGGATGACGCGCTTCCACTCATCGAGCATACGCCGCGCCAAGGCCTCCTCGCTCACGGCGGCAAGCCGGATGACGGCGCCGATCAGGTGGCTGAATAGGTAAGTGCGCGCATACATTTCTTCATCGCAAAGGTCGGGAGCCAGCCGGCGCACGGCGTCATGGAAGATGCCGGCGACGCGACCGCTATGCTCGATATTCAGCTGCAACAGATCCTGGTCGGTCTCTGTTCCCATCCAGACGCCGAGATAGACGGGATCGTTGTGGTAGGAATCGTAATACCAGTCGATGGTGGCGCAGACGACGTCGAGCGCCTGGTCGAGTGACTGTACGTTGGTGAACATCGCCGCCATCTTCGCCTGGATCGCCGAGGCGTGCTGGTCGAACAGGGCTTTGACGATCGCCGCCTTCTCCGGGAAATACTGGTAAACCGAGCCGATCGGCACCTTGGCGGCGGCGGCGAGCTCCGTCATCCGCATGGCGCTGACGCCCTTTTCGGCGATGATCTTGGCGGCGGCGGCGAGAATGAGGTCCAGCCTCTGGATGCTGCGCTCCTGCTTCGGCTTCCTGCGCAGGCCTATCCGATCCATGCTTTCCGCACCCATGTCGTTCCCATTCTTTTTGTTCGCGGCGGAAGGCATGTGCCAAACCACCGCGTCGGGTCGATATGACATGCAGGTCTTCATCCGCCGTAAATGGAAACGTTCGCATTTTAACGGCCGGGAAAAGCGTGTGAAATCGCGATTTCAGGCTGCGGTTTTATCGACTCACAACCAGATCCAAGCGATCTGGTCCGCATGACGGTTGATGGGCCAACTCGTCTGCCGCTTCACCCCATCGCCATCCAAATGGCGAGCCAGACCCACATGGCGGCCAGGGCCAGGTAACCGGCAGCGAAGATCGGGCTGCGATAGCGCAGGTCGTTGCTGGTGACATGGATGGCGGCGTGGGCGTAACGCAGGGCGACGAAGGCCCAGGCGAGGCCGAGGGCGACGATATTGTCGGCCTCGGCGACATAGAGAATAATGCAGCAGGCGTAGAAGAGCACAGGAAGTTCGAACTGGTTGGCAAGGCAGTTCTTGACGACAAGGCTTTCGGCCGGCTCGTCACGGTTTTCGCGATAATCCGATTTTGCGATGCTGCCGGCGCGGATCATTTTTGCGCGCCGAAGCCCAAGAAGCGCATAAAGACCATAGATCAGGGCCACATGGGCGAGGAGTGGCCAGAAGATTTGATAGCCGGTCATGTGTGGCCGTTTCCTTTCCGCTTCCGCTTCCGCTTTCGACGCGAGCATTAGCCGAAAGGGGAGCTGGATACCAGCATAGGGCAACGCCCCATCGGCACCTGCGTCGCTAAGGCACGTCGGCGCAGGTGTCTCGGCTTTTCGACATGGAGCTGGATGGAATCCGGCGCCTCAGTCCTGGCGCGGCGAGAGCCAGCGGGCGATGGCAAGCCGGGCGATGAGGATCAAGCAGATGGCAAGGCTTGCGAATTTCAGCCGTGTCATCCACGGCAGCAGCTGGGTTGCAAGACTTGCGGACGCACCGTCGCCGAAGGCGATCAGGCTCGAGATGTTTTCGCCGTAGTCGGCGATGCCGTAGATGAACGGCAGCAGGTAGACCGCCTTGCCAACGAGCGGATGCGCCGATCGGCCGAACCATGCGCCGCCGGAACCGAGCTTGAGGAAGGCGAGGAACAGCAGCGCCGTCAGCAATGCCGGAAAGATCAGCTCCGGCCCGAAATACATGGCGCGCAGCAATCTGGTCGCCGTCTCGTTCTCATCGAGCAGCTTCTGCATGTGGAAGACCGCAGACTCGTCGTAGCCGGCGAAATAGGTGTCGAGCACCGCCTGGCCGGTTTCGTGCTTGAACGGAACGACGAAGCCGAAGGTCGTCCAGGCGAGCACTGCAAGACAGAGGGCTGCGAGCAGCGCGACGATCCAGAGAGGAATCCCGCTGCCCGCCTTCATGGTCAGAGGCCGGCGCCCGGATAGTTCGGGCTCTCGCGGGTGATCGTCACGTCATGCGCGTGGCTTTCGCGAAGACCGGCACCGGAGATGCGCACGAACGTGGCGCGGTCCTGGAAATCCTTGAGGTCCTTGCCGCCGACATAACCCATGGCCGCTTTGAGGCCGCCGGCGAGCTGGTGGATAACACCCGAAACCGGCCCCTTGTACGGAACCTGGCCCTCGATGCCCTCCGGCACGAGCTTCAGCGTGTCGCGCACTTCCGCCTGGAAATAGCGGTCGGCCGAACCACGGGCCATGGCGCCGACGGAGCCCATGCCGCGATAGGCCTTGAAGGAGCGACCCTGGTAGAGATAGACCTCGCCCGGGCTCTCATCGGTGCCGGCAAGCAGCGAGCCGATCATGACCGCGGAAGCGCCGGCGGCGATCGCCTTGGCAAGATCGCCGGAGAACTTGATGCCGCCATCGGCGATGACGGGCACGTCCTGATCATTCGCGGCCTGCACCGCCGACATGATGGCGGCGAGCTGCGGCACGCCGACGCCGGCGACGATGCGCGTCGTGCAGATCGAACCCGGGCCGATGCCCACCTTGACGGCATCGGCACCGGCATCGATCAGCGCCCTGGTGCCGTCATAGGTGGCGACGTTGCCGGCCATGATGCGCACCGAGTTCGAAAGCTTCTTGACCCGGCTGACGGCATCGAGGACGCGCTGCGAGTGGCCATGGGCGGTATCAACAACCAGAAGGTCGACGCCGGCCTCGATCAGTCGCTCGGCACGCTCGAAGCCGTCATCGCCGACGCTGATGGCGGCGGCAGCGCGAAGCCTGCCCTGCGCATCCTTGGAAGCGTTCGGGTTCAACTGCGACTTCTCGATATCCTTGACGGTGATGAGGCCGACGCAGCGGCCTTCGGTATCGACCACCAGCAGCTTCTCGATGCGATGCGAATGCAGCAGGCGCTTGGCCTCCTGCTGATCGACGTTTTCCTTGACGGTGACCAGATTGTCCTTGGTCATCAGTTCATGGATCTTCTGTTCCTGATCGGAAGCGAAGCGGACGTCGCGGTTGGTCAGGATCCCGACGAGGCGGCCGGACTTCTCGACGACAGGGATGCCGGAAATGCTGTAGGATTTCATGAGCCCGAGCGCATCGGCAAGCGTTTCATCCGGGCCGATCGTCACCGGATTGACGACCATGCCGCTTTCAAACTTCTTCACCTGCCGGACCTGCTCGGCCTGTTCGATCGGCGTCAGATTGCGATGAATGACCCCGAGGCCGCCGGCCTGGGCCATGGCGATCGCCAGGCGGCTCTCGGTGACGGTATCCATGGCTGATGAGATGATCGGGATGTTGAGTTCGAAATCCCGGGCGATGCGGGTGTAGATATTCGTCTGGCCGGGCATGACCTCGGAATGTCCTGGCTGCAGCAGCACGTCGTCGAAGGTAAGCGCGTCTGCGCCAGTTGCCGTTTCAATGATGCGTGCCATGGCCAAATTCCTTCATTTGATAAAAATGCGACCCTGTCCGGAAACGAATCGTCCGCCCCGGCGGTCTGCATGGGTTGCTTGGAAGTTGGCGAGGGCTGGTAACACGTCTATGACAGGAAGGAAATAGCAAAAAGCCCGGCATGCCCGCCAGGCTCGTCATGGGTGCCATGCGCCAAGAGCATTGCAGGAAAAGCGCTTAGTGCTTTTCCGCTCGGAATTGGGTAAAAACAAACAGCTAGAGCGGTCCAGCGCTTCCGTGAAAGGCTGAACCGCTCCAGATCAGATGTCGAACTGATAGGTCTTCGGCACGAAGCGATAACCGCCATCCTGCCGCTCGACGAAGCCGACCGCCGGGAACGGCATGTGGTAGCCAAGGAAGGCGATCTTCTCGCTCGCAATCATCTCGAAGACCTTGCGGCGCGTGGCCGCCGCCTGCGTCTTGTCCATGTCGAAGCGCACCTCCCAATCCGGCCGCAGCAGCGACAGGATATAATGGTTGGCCGTATCGCCGGTCAGCACAAGGCGCTTGCCCTCGGATTCGACGTGAAACACCATATGCCCCGGTGAGTGGCCGGCCGCCAGCATCGCCGTTATGCCGGGTGCGACGCTATCACCTTCCTTGACGAAGGTGGTCTTTTCGGCGAACGGCACGACATTGGCGAGCACCGCCTTGTGGCCGCCCTCGGCCGGCGTGCCCTCACGCGCCTTGTCCGACCAGAAATCATATTCGGCCTGGCCGACAACATAGCGGGCATTCTTGAAGGCAGCCGCGCCGTCTTCCATCAGACCGCCAATATGATCGCCGTGCAGATGGGTCAGCGCCACCAGCGTGACGTCGTCGGCCGAATATCCCGCCGCCTTCAGGCCTTCGGTCAGCTGACCGGCGCCGCGTGGGCGGCCGCTGGCGCCGAAGCCGGTATCGACGAGGATGACATCCGAACCGGTATCGATGAGAGCCGGCGTATAGCCATTCATGAACTTGTCGGCCGGCAGGAAGTTTGCAGTCAGCAACGCCTTGACCGTTTCGGGATCCTGATTGGTGCCGAAGGTTTCATAGGGCTTTTCGACAATGCTGGTGCCGTCGCGGACGACGCTGAACTTATAGGAACCGAGCTTGAATTGATTGATCTCGGGCAAAGGCGTTCCATCCATATGATTGTTTTCTCCAGTTGCGGCCGCTTCGGCCCTCTCTTTAAAAATTGCCGGCGCCGCCAGCAGGCCAAGGCCTGCGGCAAAAAGGGTGCGCCGCTTTATTCCCGATGAAATTGCCATATGCCTTATGACGTGCGGTGCGTCGCCGCACGGCCCCCGATGTCAGTTCCGCCGGGTTTCCTGCCCGGCGGAGTCGACATATCTCAATCTTGACACGCGACGTTGATGCGCAAGCCGTCTCACGCAGACGTGAAGCAAACGTGTCGTCGACCCGGATTTGGGGATTGGCATAACCCGCAGCTGGGACTAAACAGCACGGGCCTTCCCAGCTCCAATCCGCTGCCCCATCAAGGCTCCCGCCTATGAATCGCATCGTCCCGCTGATCCTTGCCGTCGCCCTTTTCATGGAACAGATGGACTCGACCGTCATTGCGACGGCGCTGCCGGCGATCGCGGCGGATTTGCATGTCGGGCCGATCACGCTGAAGCTGGCGCTGACCTCCTACATGGTGGCGCTGGCGGTGTTCATCCCGGTCAGCGGCTGGATGGCCGACAGGTTCGGCGCCAAGAAGATCTTCCGGCTTGCCATCTCCGTCTTCGTCATCGGCTCGATCTTCTGCGCCATCTCGTCCAACCTCGTCGAATTCGTGTTCGCCCGCTTCCTGCAGGGCATGGGCGGCGCGATGATGACGCCGGTCGGCCGCCTCGTGCTGGTGCGTACCACGAAGCGCAGCGATCTGGTCTCGGCCATGGCGCTGCTCACCATCCCGGCCCTTGTCGGCCCGCTCACAGGACCGCCGCTCGGCGGCTTCATCACCACCTATTTCAGCTGGCACTGGATCTTCCTGATCAACGTGCCGGTCGGCATTATCGGTATCTGGCTTGCGACGATCTTCCTGCCGGAGGTGGAAGCGACGGCGCCGCCGCGGCTCGATTTCACCGGTTTCGTGCTGACCTCGCTTTCGGCTGCGGGCGTCGTCTTCGGCCTGTCGGTGGTCAGTCTGCCGGCCCTGCCCCCGATCATCGGCGTCACCGCCACCTTGATCGGCCTCACCTGCGGCTTCCTTTACGTGCGCCATGCCAAGCGTCACCCGGCACCGATCCTCAACCTCAACCTGTTCAAGAACCCGACGTTTCGGGCCTCCACCTTGGGCGGCACGCTGTTTCGCATTTGCGTCGGCGCCATGCCCTTCCTGACGCCGTTGATGCTGCAGCTCGGCTTCGGGCTGACGCCGTTCCAATCCGGCCTCATCACCTTTGCCGGCGCGATCGGGGCGATCACCACCAAGTTCATGGCAAAGCGGGTCTTCGCCGCCGCCGGCTTCCGCACCACGCTTCTCGGTGCGGCCGTCGTCACGACTGCCGTGACCGTTATCACCGGCCTGTTCACGCCGTCGACGCCGCACCTCGTCATCATCGGCGTGCTGCTGCTCGGCGGCTTCTCCCGCTCCTTCATGTTCACCGGGGTCAATGCGCTTGCCTTCGCCGACATCGATGATGCCGAAGCCAGCCAGGCGACATCGATGAGCTCGGTGATGCAGCAGGTCAGCTTGGCGCTCGGCGTTGCGGTCGCCGCCGCGATCCTGGAGAGCTCGATCTATATCAGCGGCGAAGCGTTGCAGGTGGCCGATTTCCACCTTGCCTTCTATATCATTGCCGGACTGACTGTCATTGCGACCATTCCCTTCATCCGGATGGACCGCAATGCCGGTGCGCTCGTTTCCGGCCACCGCTTGAAGACGATGACAGCAGCAACTGTTGAAGCCGAACAGCACGCGGTGAAATAAAGCATGTCGCGCAAAAGTGTGCAGCGGTTTTGCGGGAACGACATGCGTGGAAACAAAGACCTAAAGCGCGAGGAGCGATCTGAAAGATGCGACGCGCTTGAGGCAGCCGTTACTCCGGGCTTTCGCAGACGGCAGAGAGCTTGTGGCCGTCGAGATCACGTACATAGGCGGCGTAGAAATGGGCATGGTAGGAGCGCAGGCCGGGCTTGCCTTCATCCACGGCGCCTGCCGCGATCGCCGCCGCATGGAAGGCGTCGACATCCGCCCGCGTTTCGGCTGCAAGCGCGATCATGGCGCCATTGCCTGCGGTCGCCCGGCGGCGATTGAAGGGCGTCACCACCCAGAAGCGGCAGCGCGTATCGCCCTCGACGGCATAACCGATTTCCTCTTCGGAAGAACGCTGGCGGCGATAGCCGAGCACAGGCAACACGGCATCATAAAAATGCCCTGCGCGATAGAGGTCGTTGGTTCCGAGCGTGACGTAAAGAAGCATGGGATCGGCGGTTCAAATCCTGACAGCGCCGCGCGCCCTTTCAGATGCGCAAAGGTCGCGGCAACGCTTTCCATTGCTGCATATCTCATCCTTAAATCGATACCGTTTTAAGGAGCTATGCAGTCGATTGCCATCATCCGTCAGGACCGGCCCGAAGATCAAGCTTCTTCAGCGTCGCCTTCAGCTTTGCGCCCCTTGAACCCCTTGGCCAGCAGGAACATCTCGACCGATTCGGCGCGCGACGAGTTCGGCTTGACATGGACGACCTGGCGGAAGTTCTGCTTCAGCATGGCGAGAAGCTCACGCTCGGTGCCGCCCTGAAAAGTCTTGGTAAGGAAGTGCCCGCCTTCCTGGAGCACTTCGACGGCGAAATGGGCCGCGACTTCGCACAGATGCATGGTGCGCAGATGGTCGGTGCGGTGGTGGCCGGTGGTGGGCGCCGCCATGTCCGATATGACGAGGTCAGGCGTGCCGCCGACGGCCTCCAACAGCTTTTCCGGTGCGGTCGGATCGAGGAAATCGAGCTGCAGGATCTTGACCCCCGGCAGCTGGGTCATTTCAAGGAAATCGATCGCAGCCACGCGAATATCATCATCTGTCGAGCCGGTGACCTTGGCTGCGATCTGCGACCAGCTGCCCGGCGCAGCGCCGAGATCGATGATGCGCTTGGCGCCGCGCAGGATATGATGTTTCTCGTCGATCTCCAGCAGCTTAAAGGCGGCACGGGCGCGATAACCTTCGAGCTGGGCGCGCTGCACATAGGGATCGTTGATGTGGCGCTCCAGCCATTGGCGGGAGGAGGCCTTCATCTTCTTGTTCTTGACGCGCTGGCCGAGCTTGCGGCCGGTGCGGTTTCCCGCGATCGGTGCCTTGGTCATGCCTATTCCTTATCTCACGATCTCACGCGCTGGCCGCGGCGGTTGCGGTTGCGCCGCCACACGCCGTCATCGGCCATCATGTCGGTGAGCAGGCCTTCCCTCAAGCCACGATCGGCGACGCGCATGCGCGGGCTCGGCCAGCGGCGGCGGATCGCCTCGAGAATGGCGCAGCCGGCGAGCACCAGATCGGCCCGGTCAGGCCCGATGCAGGGATTGGCGGCGCGGCTTGCGAAATCCCAGGAGAGAAGCTTTGCCTGCATGGCGGAGACCTCATCGTCGGACAGCCAGATGCCATCGACCTTGCGCCGGTCATAACGCGGCAGGTCGAGATGCACGCCGGCAAGCGTCGTCACCGTGCCCGATGTGCCGATCAGATGAAAGTCGCCGGTCTGGGCGACCTCGATCTCCGGGCAATCGAAGCGTCCAAGCATGCCTTCGACTTCGCGCACCATGCCTTCGAAGGCCTGCGGCGTGACGTCGTGCCCGCCATGGCGCTCCGATAGCGTCACGACGCCGACCGGCAGCGAGGTCCAGTGGGTGATGTGATTGGCGAGGCGGCTGAAGCGATTGTCGCCGATGCGGATGACGGCAATCTCCGACGAGCCGCCACCGATATCGAAGAGCACGACGGAGCGCGTCTCGCGACCGACCAGCGAGGAGCAGCCGGAGACGGCAAGCCGCGCTTCGGTTTCGCGATCGATGATCTCCAGCGCGAGGCCGGTTTCGGCAACGACCCGGCTGAGGAATTCCTCGCCATTGACCGCCTGGCGGCAGGCTTCGGTGGCGATCAGCCGCATGCGGCGGATCTCCCGGTTCCTGAGCTTGGAGGCGCAGATCCTCAACGCCTCGATCGCCCTCTCCATCGCCTCGTCGGACAGACGTCCGCTGGCCGCAAGGCCTTCGCCGAGGCGTACGATGCGGGAAAAAGCATCGACGACGCGAAATTGTCCCGGACGAGTCGGCTGGGCAATGAGGAGACGGCAATTGTTGGTGCCGAGATCGAGGGCAGCATAGAGCTCCTCCGGCCACACATGCTCGCCGGCCTGGCGATCCCCCTGATGCCCGGGATGGGGATGGCTTTCCTGGCGGCCCCTGCGGTTGGCGCTCGCACCATTCAGTGTTTCACGCAGTTCGCCACCGAGCGCCGTCTCTTCCGCGCGGCGTTCCTGTTGCGAGACACCTGATGGTTTTGCCGGTGTCAGCGGCCGGCCCTGCAGACCGCGCTTGCCGCGATGCTTGCGGCGGTTGCGACGGCTGGGCGCCGAATCGCCATCGGAGCGGGCGGCAGGATCTGCCGCTCCGGCCTGTTCCATCATATGAGGTTGAGGTGAACCGTCCTGCACAGCACCATGGCCGCCACGACGACGACGCTTGCGCTTGCGTGCCGGATTGCCGGCTGCATCTTCCATCGGGCGCGCAGGCTGTCCGGCACCGCCGGAAGGCTCATGCGAAGCGGGATGAGCACCGTTGCGGGACTGCCCGCCACGTTTGCCCTTGCGGCGCCTGGACTTCTTGCCGTCCTTGCGCCCTGCCGCCGACGCCCCGTCAAATTGCAGCTTTGCGCCGCCTTCGGGGTCTTCCACGTTGTTTTTCCATCGCGCCGCGCAAGTCTTGAGATATGCAGCAGGCGCTCATTCGATTTTTGCGTTGCGGCAAGAATATCAGCGCCCGCCGAAATCGCCAAATTCTTTTTTGGACAGGGGATTTGCAGCGGTTTCACCTTTCCGCGGCAGCACCGATTTTTTTCAAAACAGCTATTTGCAATCCCCCGGCTTTTGGTTATAAGCGCCACACACCAGCCGACCGTCCGCCGGTTCGCTTATGCTGGGGAATAGTTCAATGGTAGAACGACGGACTCTGACTCCGTTAATCTTGGTTCGAATCCAGGTTCCCCAGCCAAAGTTTTTCCAAACGTTATCAAATAGTTAGCATGCGCTTGATTGTTCGATCGAGGCAGTTCTTGTCGCGTCGTTTTGCAACACGCTACCGTTGATCTCCAACGATTTCCAATAGGTAGCGGCAAATCCACGCGACATGAAATGCAACATGTTGCGAGTCATCAGGAACTCTGTAGGCTACGCCCGGTGCCGCTAACGTCGACACCGGGCGTCCTGCGTAAAAAGGACCGCTCTTAGGGAGCCGAGAAAGCGGCCCTCACGCTACCCGTGCCAACGGCTGTTTTAAGATGCCCGGCTCATTGCATATCCACATTTCTATATCGGGAAGTCGAAAGCTAAGCAGGAACAGCTTTTTCGACTGTCGGAGCACGCTGTGGTGTTGGCAGACGATCGCCGACATGGAATGCGATGATTGATAGCGTAACAGCCATTGAGCTATTCAGCGGAGGATCAATTTTCAGAGTGACAGCGCTTACCGATCAGCGGGGGCGCACCCTGATTTGGCCACGCTACTAAGGCAATGTGCTGCCATCTGACCGGCAACCGGTCTTTTTACAGATGAAATCACATGGCCCTGGGCGCAACGATCGGAATTGGAATAGGCGCCGCCGTCGGCAGCGTGATTTTTGATGACGCTGTGATTGGCATTACCTTCTGTGCGTCGCTTGGTGCTGCCGTCGGCGCCCTTATTACCAGTAGATGACCATCGGTTCGATCAAGCCGGCATCTCGTCCAATCACACAATCTATCGACGTCCACAAAACGTGTTCCGCTGACGGTCGACGCATCCGATTCACCTCGGTAGAAGGTGACTATGAACGATTCGAAAGACCAAAACAGAGACGAAGACGAGCGGCCGACCAAGCCGCCCCTTCCAAAAGGCGAGAAATTTTTCGATCCATGGGACGCAGAGTTTCGCCGGGTTTACAAGCCGGACACGTTCGAGTTCTAGCGTGTGCTATTAGGCCAAATGGAAAATAGGTCGCCGTCCCTACCGTCGTATAAAATGCCTCACAGTCCAGAACTCCAGGGCCTGAGGGCGATAGCTGTTCTTTCAGTGCTGATCTACCATCTAGACGCGTTGTTGCTGCCCGGTGGTTTCCTCGGTGTTGATATCTTCTTCGTGCTCTCAGGCTACCTGATAGGCAGGAAGCTGCTCGCTGAACTCGACAAGACCGGCCAGATTAATCTGGTTAGGTTCACTGCAGCCAGGATTAAGCGGCTCTTACCGAATGCATTGGCGGTCTTGTTCTTCACCGGTTTAGCCTCATACCTTTTTCTACCGCACTATCGACTAGGCGACGTGGGGGAAGACATCTGGGCGGCCGCGCTAGTACACTCAAACATTCATTTTGCCGATCGAGCCATCGACTACATGCAGATTGGCGAATTACCGAGTCCAGTTCTGCACTTTTGGTCTCTGTCCGTAGAGGAGCAGTTCTACATCTTCCTGCCGCTTCTACTTCTCTCGACTACTCTCGTCAGGCGGAACTTGAGGCTGCCAATAGCGCTGTCGCTGATCACGATCACACTGATAATCTCGTTTTTCAGCGGACTGTCGGACCTTCAAAGCTCCCAGCCGGACGCTTTTTTCCTCACTCAGAACCGCATCTGGCAACTTTGCTGTGGCGCGCTATCAGGGGCGATTTCGGCGAATTTCAGGCCGCAGATTTCATCCAAAGCTTCGACCGTAGCGCAGCTTTCAGCCCTTTCCGTCGTCGCCGGAAGCTTGATTTTCATATCCTCTGATTTCGCCTACCCGGGGGTAATAGCGTTGGGGCCAACGCTAGGAGCCTCGGTATTGATCATATCGATTGCCTTCAACCAAGAAGGCCCGCTTAACAAAGCTCTCTCAAATTCCTTTTGCCAATGGATGGGCGACAGATCCTATAGCATCTATCTTTGGCATTGGCCGTTCATTGCCATCGCCGCGGAAATGTATCCAGACAGTCGCATCATTGTGTGGATAGCCGGTCTAGGTTCGATCATTCCAGCCGCCTTGACGTTCGAACTGCTAGGCTGAATCGACATTCATCGCATCCAGACGAGGGCGGCGGCTAGGTGGATGAAGCTTAGGAAGTTGACGGCGCGCCTGTCGTAACGGGTTGCGATGCGACGGAAGTGTTTGAGCTTGTTGAAGCAGCGCTCGATGAGGTTTCGAGCTTTGTAGGCGTCGAAGTCGTATGGGATGAGGTGCTTACGCGTCGGATTGCATGGGATGACGGCTTCGGCACCCAGATTGCTGATGACTTGTCGCAATGCATTAGAATCATAGGCTTTATCGGCGAGAACGCGGCGGGCTTCTAGTCCTTCGAGCAAGGCTGGGGCCTGGGTGACATCGCCGCGCTGGCCAGGAGTGAGGATGATCCTGAGTGGCCGCCCTCTGCCATCGGTGGCCATGTGGATCTTGGTGGTCAGTCCTCCTCGGGAGCGCCCCAAAGCTTGGTCCCCCCTTTTTGGCCGCCACCCTTTCCGGTGGCCGCCTGCTGGTGGGCGCGCACCAGTGAAGAATCGAGGGCGACATAGTCGTTGTCGGGATCCTTGACGAGATGATCGAACACCGTCTCCCAGACTCCCGCCTTGGCCCACCGGGTGAAGCGCTTGTGGACTGTCTTGTACTTGCCGTAGCGCTCAGGCAGGTCATGCCAATGGGCTCCGGACCGCAACACCCACAAAACCGCGTTCACAAACAAAAGGTTATCCTGCCCGCA
Source organism: Rhizobium leguminosarum (assembly GCF_002953715.1). GTDB lineage: Bacteria > Pseudomonadota > Alphaproteobacteria > Rhizobiales > Rhizobiaceae > Rhizobium > Rhizobium leguminosarum_V. The sequence goes on along the minus strand of NZ_CP025012.1, from coordinate 479,797 downwards.
TCGGCCAGGATCTCCGGGCTTGCCCGGCAAAAGATCGCAGATACGGCGCCATTGAGAGGCAGTCAGTTCATATCGCTTGGCCATCTGAGGTCTCCAGATCAATCAATCCGGAGACCTATGAATCACACATTAAGTCTGACGTGAATCCTGAATGTCGATTGGACCTAGAGCAACCCGCACGAAAGGCCAATCTACAAGGTGACTTGAAACTAATCGGTTTGGGCGGCATCGGAGTTGCTGCGGTTGCAATCGCCTCCGTTGGTCTCGTGCACATACCACAATCAGAGAAAACCGTTGCCCGCGCGGCACTAATCGAAGCGGCAAGGCTTGATAACGGGGGATCCAGCACAACCAATTGCCATGTCAATCTAGCTGGCGTTTCCAGTCCGCCATGTACCTTCGGCAACAATGAAAATGGGAGGATAATGCTGATCGGCGATAGCCACGCCGCCCAATGGTTTGATCCTGTTCGAATGGCTGCCGACGAAGAAAGATGGCAGTTCATCTCAAGGACCAAGACATCGTGCCCCTTACTTGAGGTGTCGATCTGGTATCCGTCCAAAGCGGCCATCTATAAGGAATGCGAACAATGGCGAGCATCGGTGCTGGAGGAGGTTGCAGCAGCGCCACCCGACATCATCATACTGGCAAACTCTTCCGGATATGATGGGTGGATTGCAGAGAATTCTCTCCCGGCATCTCGATCACGTGCCCAGCAACTCTGGGAGACAGCACTTATCCAGCTACTCAAAAGGCTGACGCCGCAATCCGAAGTCTGGCTTATCCGCGACACCCCTCGAATGCACCCGAACTATCGCGCATGCCTGAGTTACAGCGATGATTGCCATCGGGCCAGAGCGCTTGCTTTAGATGGGCTGACGGACGATGCACAGATAGCGCATAAGTTCGGCAATGCCGTAAATGTCATCGACTTCACGGATCGCTTCTGCGACGAGAAGCAATGCTCGGTGGTGATCGGCGGCGAGATTGCCTATCGCGATTATAATCACATCACAGGCACGTTCTCGGCCGGCTTTACCGATGACTTCCGCTCCATCCTTAAGCACCATCAGTAGCGAGTACACTTTCTGTTTCGAGCCAGTTTATCAATGCTGCCGCGAGTGCGCCTCCAGATCGGCGGCGTCGTCAATTGCCTTCTGTGTCCAACGGACGTCGACCTCAGCGATTTCATGGGTGCTTTCGCATCTATACCAATATTGCCCCGTCTCGGCGGGGTTCCTTTTTGATTTGCGAGCCGACCGACAACAGCTACATCGAGAGTTTCAACGGCAAGTTCCGCGCCGAGTGCCTGAACGCCAATTGGTTCGTGAGCCTTGACGACGCGCGTGCGAAGATGGAGGATTGGCGTAGAGACTATAACGAGTTCCGGCCACATAGCGCGATCGGCAACAAGGTACCGATTTCGCTTATGAACGGCTCATCGGCACCCCCGCCGAGCTGAGCCATAACCCCGAAAATTCCAACTCTGGCCCAAAATCCGGGAGCACCTCAGGGCACATGTCGGCAAATCCAAGTGGTGCGGAAAATTAGGGAGCAGGACAAGATCATAGCCCGTGCCCCAGTCCACGTCGAAAGCACTGCCAGCAATTGTCTGGTACCGGTCAGACACGCCGGCATTTTCCGCATGGCCCAGTCGACGGCGACGATCTCCGCCGATGGAAGGGCCTTCGCAATTTCGATCCCGAAAAAGCCTGGACCTGCAGCGGTGTCCAACACCTTCTTGGGATGCCTAGTCCAACCGGAGATTCGTCAGCCAGTATTTGGCGCTGAGCCCGGTAAAAGAGCCCATGCCGCGCGCAAACTTCAACCAGACGGGGTTGTCTGCCGAAATGTTTGCAAGCCCAGCCGAACCGCCGTTTCGCACGACGGCGGCCGGATCGCGCAGAAAACTATCGAGTATTTCGGGTGCAGCGACGAACTCGACGGCAGAGCCCATATAGGCTGGCGAATTGCGATCGAGGAACATTTTGGTCGAGGGCGTGCGTCACCCGGTACTGTCCGCTCTCCTTTGTCGGGAAACCGTGGACCACGAGGTAGTCGCACAGGATGCGCATCCGACGCTCCGAGGCGCCTGTTGCCGACGCCAGCAATGCTGCCGTTTTGCCCTCGCCGATATGAGTAGAGAGCTCAAGCTCGTTGGCCGCCCTGATCGCCGCGTTTTCCGCCATGCAAACAGTGCGTCGACCACGAGTTCGGGCGACACGACACCAGCATGGGCGTCCTCGACGATTGCTTCCATGGAACCCCCTAAGAGTTTCGAGCGATCTTTTCTGGCAGCGCCAGCCGCGGAAATTATGCGTATATTCACCCTGCCTACAATACCCACCACGCTATCCCTATCGGGTTCCCCCGCTGCAATGGGAGAGCTGTCCTGCGGCCGCCAACAATGATGCAGTTGCTCTTCCTCGCAGGCTGCAGAGCGAACTATCCGTTCGGCTGCATGCTGACGGGAAGTGAAACTTCAGGCGACAATGCAATTTTCGGATTTGACAACCGCCAGAACGTGGTTTTCGAGCAGACAAGGACCGAAACCGAATGGAACTAAAATTAACCGCCTGGAGCAGCTGCGGGGCATCGCCGCCTGTTGTGACAAAGCGAAGGTCATTGGTCACCCCGCGCTCCGGCTGCCATGCGGATCTGGCCGCCATTCACGGGACACGATGACGGATTGGAGGCTGGCGACGCTCCCATGCGGCGAACATCGATGAGGAAAGAGCAAAAACCGACCTGGTATCAGACCGCTGGATCGGCTCCATTTTCGAATTCCAGGAACCAAGCATAAGTGGCTCTGATGCCATCCTCAAGCGAAATGCGCGGTTTCCAGCCCATGTCCTGCAGCTTCCGATTGCTCATCAACTTTCGCGGCGTGCCATCGGGCTTGGAAAGATCGTGAATGATCTCACCTTCGTAACCGACAACGCGGCATATCAAACGCGTTAATTCGATAATTTCGAGATCTGCACCCGAGCCGACATTGACGTGCTGCGAGCCCGAATAGGTTTTGAGGAGAAACACCAACGCGTCGGCGCAGTCGTCGACGTGAAGGAATTCTCGGCGCGGGGTCCCTGTACCCCAGACCACCATATGCGGGTCGTTGCGAAGTTTCGCGGCATGCGCCTTGCCAATAAGCGCAGGCAGCACATGACTGGAATTCAGGTCGAAATTATCGCCTGGGCCGTATAGATTGGTGGGCATGGCCGAAATGTAATCCCGACCATATTGCTTACGATATGCTTCCGCGAGTTTGATACCGGCGATCTTGGCAATCGCGTACCATTCGTTGGTCGGCTCAAGCGGACCGGTCAACAGAGCTTCTTCGGGAATCGGCTGCGGAGCGAGCTTGGGATAAATGCAGCTTGAACCCAAGAACAGCAGCCGGTCCACTCCCGCCCGGTGGGCGGCTTCGAAGATGTTCGCTTCGATAATCAGATTGTCATAGATAAATTCTGCGGGATAGCTGTCATTCGCGAGGATACCGCCAACCTTGGCAGCGGCGAGAATGATCGCGTCAGGCCGGATTGCTTCAGCAAATTTCTCGACCTCCTCCTGCCGTGTCAAATCGACCTCCCGGCGCGTGGCCGTGATGACGTCGCAATCGTCGGATTGAAGCCGGCGCACAAGAGCACTGCCGACCATACCGCGATGGCCGGCAACCCAGATTTTCTTGTTGGACAGCTCGTACACTCAGATCTCTTTCCGGCTGTTTTGAGCCTTCCAGTGCTTGACATCCTCCCGCACCATTTCGGCCGCGAGTTCGCGAACCGGTGTTTTGTGCTGCCAGCCCAATTTCTGACGTGCCTTAGTCGGGTCGCCAAGCAGAAGATCGACTTCCGTCGGGCGGAAATACCGAGGATCGATTTCCACAAGGCACGCACCGGACGCGGCGTCATAGCCCTTTTCATCGACGCCGGATCCCTTCCATTCCAAGGCAATGCCCACGTCGGCAAAAGCCCACTCCACAAACTGGCGGACACTCGTCGTCTCACCGGTCGCCAAGATGTAGTCATCCGGCTTGTCCTGCTGCAGCATGCGCCACATGCCCTCGACATATTCACGCGCGTGGCCCCAGTCACGCTTGGCGTCGAGATTGCCGAGGAAAAGCTTATCCTGCCGCCCCAGATGGATGGCAGCCACCGCCATCGTGATCTTGCGCGTGACGAAGGTTTCGCCGCGAAGCGGGCTTTCGTGATTGAAAAGAATGCCGTTCGACGCATGCATGCCGTAGGCCTCGCGATAATTCACAACGATCCAGTAGGCATAGAGCTTGGCTGCGGCATAGGGAGAACGCGGGTAAAAGGGCGTCTTCTCGTTCTGCGGCACTTCCTGCACAAGACCGTAGAGTTCCGACGTCGATGCCTGGTAGAACCGGGTCTTTGCCTCGAGCCCCAGGATACGGATCGCTTCGAGCAACCTGAGGGTGCCGATTCCATCTGCGTCGGCCGTATATTCCGGCGTCTCGAAACTCACGCCGACATGGCTTTGCGCGGCGAGATTGTAGATTTCATCCGGCTGCGTCTGCTGCACGATCCGAAGGAGATTGGTGGAATCGATCATATCTCCATAATGCAAAATGAAGCGCGGATGCGCTTCATGCGGATCCTGGTAGATATGCTCGATACGGCCAGTGTTAAAAGACGAGGATCGCCGCTTGATACCATGCACCGTATAGCCTTTGCTCAGAAGCAATTCGGCCAGATAGGCTCCATCCTGACCAGTCACCCCAGTGATAAGTGCGGTTTTTGTCATTTTCTACGTCGTCTCTCAATGCGATCCTCGGAATGTGTTTATGGAAACGACCGAACGAGCGCAACCCCCATATGACTGAGCCCAATCCACCGACATGAGCATGATGGAGCTCTGTGGTTGACGCGGGTCAGGCGCAGTGGGACTGAAGCGTGGAAATCACCTGCCGTCCCGGCGGCAAGGTAATGGGGAGGACGGGCAGATGGCCATTATATAGCCTACTTCTGATAGATAAGCGGCGTTGGAGACCTTACTTTCCGATTATTTCAGTTGCGCTCGTTGCAGAAAGCGACAAGAAGGTGGTTGTCTATTGATCTGCGAGACGCTGGTAAGCAATGCCCGAAAATACGCCCACTGAGACGCCGCGCTCGGGATGGTTCTTAATGCCGCTGCAAGCGCTCGTCGCCCCTCTGCTGGCGATGCCGCGGGTTGCCAAACGTGCTCTGGCTTTGCTGGTGGATTCAAGCTTTTGTGTTCTGACCATCTGGCTCGCCTATTGTTTCCGCCTCAACGAATGGACGGTGCTGACCGGTGTGCAGTGGCTGCCGGTCGTCGTTTCGTTGTGCATGGCCCTTCCCATCTTCATCGTCATGGGCATGTACCGGGCGATCTTCCGTTATGCCAATATGGCTGCTTTCATTACTGTTCTGAAGGCCATTGCGATCTACGGCGTCGCCTTCATGACGATATTTACTGCCCTCAGCGTGCCGGGTGTTCCGAGAACCGTCGGCATCCTCCAGCCCTTCCTGCTGTTGATTGCGATCGGGCTGTCGAGGTTGAGCATCCGCTACTGGCTCGGGGATGCCTACCAGCGCATCCTTCACAACAATATACTCGCCAAGGTGCTGATCTATGGGGCAGGGACGGCCGGGCGGCAACTGGCCGGTGCCTTGATCAACAGTGCCGAACTCAATGTCGTCGGCTATCTTGATGATGACCCGCGTCTCAAAGGCGGCGTCATGGGTGGTTTGCCGATCTACGACCCCTCGGATCTTCCAGTGCTCGCGGGAGCCCTTGGCGTGCACAACGTGCTTCTTGCTCTTCCATCTGCATCGCGGCAGCGTCGCAATGAAATCCTGGAACACATCCGTAAAGCCAGGGTCAATGTTCGCACGTTGCCGGATCTCACGGCCCTGGCTCAGGGACGCATCGCCGTCTCCGACATCAGAGAGCTGGAGATCGAAGATCTGCTCGGAAGAGAAGCGGTGGCGCCACGGCAGGAGTTGCTCGACAAGGCGATGCGGAACAAGGTGGTGATGGTCACGGGTGCTGGTGGCTCGATCGGCGGCGAGTTATGCCGCCAGATTCTGCGCAACGAGCCTTCCAGCCTGATCCTTCTCGATCAGAACGAGTTTGCGCTTTATAATATTGACGCCGAATTGCGGAAGCTGGCCGAACTGTACAGACATGAAAATCTGCAGATCGTCCCGATCCTCTGTTCCGTCCGGGATCAGGATCGCATGGAACATATCATGCAGAGCTGGCGACCTCAGACGCTCTATCATGCCGCCGCTTACAAGCATGTTCCCCTTGTCGAACACAATGCCGTGGAAGGCATCAAGAACAATGTGATGGGTACGCTGGTTGCGGCACGCGCGGCGAATAAATGCGGCGTCTCGAATTTCGTGCTGATCAGCACAGACAAAGCCGTGCGTCCGACAAATGTGATGGGCGCCAGCAAGAGGCTGGCGGAGATGGTTCTGCAGGCGCTCGCAGCGGAGCCTACAACCGACAGAATGCGAACGAATTTCTCCATGGTCCGTTTCGGAAACGTCCTCGGCTCCTCCGGATCCGTCGTGCCGCTTTTCAGGCAACAGATCAAGGAAGGCGGCCCCGTTACCCTGACCCATCCTGATATAACCCGCTATTTCATGACCATTTCGGAGGCTTCTCAACTCGTCATACAGGCCGGTGCGATGGCCGAGGGCGGAGATGTTTTCCTGCTCGACATGGGAGAGCCCGTCCGCATCGCAGATCTCGCCCGCAAGATGGTCGAGCTTTCCGGGCTGGCCGTCCGCGACGAGAACAATCCCGAAGGCGATATCGAGCTGTCCGTTACCGGTCTTCGGCCCGGCGAGAAGCTCTACGAAGAACTTTTGATCGGCGACAACCCTGAAACAACCGAACATCCGCGCATTATGAAGGCGCGCGAGGATTTCCTCTTCTGGTCGGAGCTTTCGAAAAAGCTCAACTCGCTCAATGCGGTATTGGATCGGAGCGATATGGTCGCGGCACGTGCGATGTTGGCGGAACTCGTCTCCGGCTATTCCTCAACAGGTGAGGTCTCGGATCTGGCTTTCAGCGGCGCCGAGCCAATACGGCTGCCTCAGCCAATTCAAAGCACGTTGTAGGGTCTGCAGGCTCAAGGGGTGCCAGGACGTCAGCTCCGGCGCATCGGAATGACGTTGAAAAGCTGCTTTTTCTTGGATCATCTTGCATCTAGCCGAAGATTGTACCGCGTCCTATTCCAGAGGACGCGTTGCTTACGGGGCCGCTCGAAACGACCAACGAAGCTTATGCTATCGCAAAGATTGCCGGATCAAGCTCGGACAGGCCTATCGCACTCAGCATGGCCGTGACTTTATCTCCGCAATGCCAACCAATCTTTATGGCCGGGGGGATAATTTCGATCTTGCGCCAAGCCACGTCATGCCTGTGCTCATCCACAAGGTCCACCATGCGAAGACAGTCGGCGACGCTGCGGCGACGAACGGGCAAGCCGAGACGTAAATTCCTGCATGCGGATGATTGCGCCGACGCATTAGTGTTCCTTTCTTGAGCTCGCCGAGTTGATTTGCGAGATCACTGGCTTTAAGGGACAGATCGTTCATGACCTTTCGAAGCCGGACGGCACCTATCACAAATTGATGAGTGCGCAGAAGCTCTCAGACATGGGCTGGTCGCCGAGCATCTTCCTTCGCGATGGCATTCGCAAAATCTATGGCTGGTTTTTGCAGAATGCGTCGCAGTTGATGACGGCGTAAAGACGCCAACTATAACATCGGGCCAACGGTAGCCTCGGCCGGAACCAGCGCAAGCAGTTGGCCGAATTGCTGTGGCAAGTGGCCGATCGACTTGTGAAAGCGCTAATGCCGAAGTTTTCCATCGTTACCGTGAGTTACAACGCCGAAAAGACGATCGAGGATACAATCCACTCCGTCCAAATGCAGGAGGGGGTTGAGCTTGAGCATATCCTGATCGATGGCGGCTCGAGGGATGGTACGATGGCTATCGTCGATCGCTATCAAAATAAGTTTGCTGCGATCATCAGTGAACGTGACAAGGGGATCTATGATGCCATGAACAAAGGCGCCGCGCTGGCCAAAGGCGAATTCATTGGTTTCCTGAACGCGGATGACTATTTTGCTTCCTCCAACTCTCTGGCGCTGTTAGCTTCGGCGCTTGAAAAATCCGACGCGGCATGGGGCAATGTCCTGCAAGTGGATGACGAGGGCGTACCGAAGCGGTTGATAAGCGGCGAATGGTTCAAGCCATCGCGAATGACATTGGGGCTGATGCCTCCGCATCCGAGTTTTTATGTCAGGACGTCTCGCGTTCGGGCTGTGGGTGGTTTTGACCACAGTTATAAGATCGCCGGCGATTTCGATCTCGTGCGCCGACTTTTCAGGATCAGTGGTTTCACCAGTTGCTATGTCAGCGAACTGATAACCATCATGCGCGTCGGCGGCGTCAGCACTGACGGCCTGACGGCGACCCGCACGTCATCGGCGGAGATTCTAAGGAGCCTCACCACAAACGGCGAGAAGATCAAACCTTTTTGTCTCAACTTCCGATACCTGCTGCGAGTGGTGGAGCTGATACGCGGGAGGCTCCTTTCCCTTTCGGGACAGCGCTTCAAACCGAATGCGGATGCTGAGTAGCCATGCAGGCAACGGCCTGGTCCAGATTATGCTGGACAGGTTCAAGTCGCCGCTCGCCACTCTCTGAGGACATTCCTCTTTTTGGCAAACAATGACCGGTTTTGGACAACTGCGGGTATTTCGAGCTGACAGATCTTGACGCTTGTATGCCATAAGGCGATGCATTAGTGCTAAGCCGGATCGGCACCGAGGCGAGTCCGAAGTTTGAATGAGGCGTTTGCGTCTATAGAACGCAGGGGGAATTGTGCTTAATTTTGCACTTGTTGGATGCGGTAGAATAGCCAAGCGACATTCGGATCTGCTCGGCAATGGTGAAATAACCGGTGCTCGGCTTGCCGCTGTTTGCGATACTATCGAAGAAAGTGCGAAGACGATCGGGCAAAGATTTGGTGTTCCGTGGTATCTGGATATGCACGAGATGATGGCAAAAGAAGCCATTGATGTCGTAGTGGTTCTGACGGAAAGCGGCTATCATGCCCAGCATGTGATTGCTCTATCGCAATACAAGAAGCACATTGTCGTAGAAAAGCCGATGGCTTTGACTTTGTCCGATGCGGACGCAATGACCAAGGCCTGCGCCGATGCGGGTGTCACCCTGTTCGTCGTCAAGCAGAACCGCTTCAACGTCCCCGTCGTCAAGCTTCGCGAAGCATTGGAAGCCGACAGGTTCGGCAAACTGGTGATGGGCACTGTTCGTGTACGTTGGTGCCGCACTCAGGAATATTACGACCAGGCAAGCTGGCGCGGTACCTGGGCACTCGATGGCGGCGTTCTTGCCAATCAGGCAAGTCACCATGTTGATCTTCTCGAATGGATGATGGGGCCAGTCGATACCGTGTTCGCCAAGGCCACGACGGCTTTGGCCGATATCGAAACGGAAGATACGGCCATCGTCATCCTGAAATTTAAAAGCGGTGCGCTGGGGCTTATCGAGGCGACGACCGCTGTCCGCCCAAAAGACATCGAGGGATCCATCTCTATGCTTGGCGAAAGTGGCACCGTGGAAATTGGCGGCTTCGCCGTCAATGAGATGAAGATCTGGAATTTCGCCAAGGAGATCGATGGTGACGCCGATGTCCGCGAGAAGTATTCCGTCAATCCACCGAACGTTTATGGTTTCGGACATGCAGCCTACTACCAGCATGTCGTGGATGTCATTCAGAGCGGATCGACGCCACTGGTCGATGGCAGCGCCGGCCGGCAGAGCCTGGAATTGATCAGCGCAATCTACGAGTCCATCGCAACCGGCCGCGAGGTGAAACTGGGCTCATCCGAGCATATCTCGCGCCTGGGCGAGACGGTCCAGTGACTACCACGAAAAAAGAAGTTTCAGTGCGGGACGTCATCGCCGGAGAGCGCGTGACGATCATTGCGCCATCCAACGTTTATGATTGTGTTCTCGGCGACGATGTCTTCGTCGGGCCTTTCGTGGAAGTCCAGAAGAATGTCAGGATCGGCAACCGGACGCGCGTCCAGTCCCATAGCTTCATTTGCGAATTCGTGACAATCGGGGATGACGTCTTCGTCGGGCATGGCGTGATGTTCGTCAACGATACTTTTGCGACCGGGGGCCCCGCCAGAGGCAACAAATCGCTATGGCGCTCCACGACGATTGGAAACGACGTCTCGATTGGAAGTAATGCCACCATTCTTCCTGTTACGATCTGCGACAAGGTCGTCATCGGTGCCGGCGCGGTCGTCACCAAGGACATTACGACGCCGGGCATCTACGCGGGAAATCCCGCACGAAAGATGAGGGATATTGATGGTTAAGTTCCTGGATCTGCACGCACAATATCTGTCGATCAAAGACGACATCGATGCGGCGATTGCTGATGTTATCGCCAATTCGGCATTTATCGGCGGAAAATACGTAGCGGCCTTCGAGACAGAGTTCGCGGCCTGGACAGGTGCGAACTACTGCATTGGCGTCGGCAACGGCACGGATGCGATAGAAATTGCGATCGAGGCTATGGACCTACCGACAGGCAGCGAAGTCATCGTGCCGGGCAATACTTTCATCGCAAGTTCCGAAGCCGTATCAAGGCTGGGGCACAAGGTCGTCTTCGCTGATGTCGACAGCGGCTCTTATACGATCACTCCGGAAAGCGTGCGTGCAAAGCTGTCGCCGAAAACGGCCGCTATCATGGCCGTGCACCTTTACGGTCATCCCTGTGACATGGACGGACTTGCAGAAATTGCCAGCGAACATGGGCTCAGGATCATCGAAGATTGCGCCCAGGCGCACGGTGCTCGATACAAGGAACGACCTGTCGGGACGATAGGCGACGTCGGGACGTTTAGCTTCTATCCCGGAAAGAATCTAGGGGCCTATGGCGATGCAGGGGCCATCGTCTGCAACGATGAAGCCTATGGCAAACGTCTGCGAATGATCGCCAATCACGGCAGAACCGCCAAATACGATCACCAGTTCGAAGGACGCAATTCCCGTCTCGACGGTCTTCAGGCAGCCGTCCTGAGCGCCAAGCTGAAGCATCTGGATGGCTGGATCAAAAAACGCATAGCCATTGCCGATCGCTACCTCGATGGTCTGGCCGGCGTAAACGGACTGATCCTGCCTTCTCGGAAAAATTGGGCACATCAAGTCTATCATCTCTTCGTCGTGCGTACTGGCCGCCGCGATGCTCTTGCGGCTCACCTTTCCGAGGTGGGCATCCAAACCGGGGTGCACTACCCCATTGCGCTTCCCAAGCTCGGCGCCTATCTGTCGCACGGTCAGGCGGAGGAGGACCTTTTCGTCAACAGATCCGACGAGACGCTGCTCAGCCTTCCGATCGGCGAGCACATGAGCATTGCGGATGCGGATATCGTGATCGGTGCCATAAGAAAGTTTTTCTAAGCCATCGACGACTTTGTATGCATTGAGCAGCGGAACCTTCATGAGACTGACCTATCCCCAGCTGCTGCACCGAATTTTCATGCAGTTGGCTGTGGCGGCGACTACCGTCATTCAGCAGATCCTGCTGGTACCGGTGTTCCTGTCCCATTGGTCGGACGATCTTTATCGGTCCTGGCTGATCATCCTGTCGATTTCGACGATGCTGATTGTCGTCGATCTTGGTCTGCATTCGCTGACATATCTCAAGCTGCATGATGCACTTCGGGATGGAAAGGATCCCGAGGGCGAGGTCAGCGCGACGCTTGGCAACAGCGCGCGTGCCTATGCAACGACGCTCTCCATCGCTGGCGCGTTCATCGTCTTCGGATGTCTTCTGCTGCCGATCCCGGGTATGCTTAATCTTAGCGGCGCGAGCTCGGTCGAGATGACGTTCGCTCTGATTTTCATGATGTTCAGCGGCCTGACGACCGTGGCGTCATCATATTTGTCAGCGATCCTGCGCGCCCAGAACGCGATCAATCCACTTGCTTCCTGGAGCCTAATCCAGATCATCGCAACGACGGCAGCAATTTGCCTTGCGCTGATTTTGGACGGCGGCATTGCCGAGGTCGCTGGTGCATACTTCGCCATACAGCTTGTCCTTCTCGCGGGAGGTATATGGCTCACCCGGAAGCATATGTCGCAATTTCGAGGCATCATCTGGCTCCAAAGCACTATTGGACCGATCGATGTATTAAAAGCGGCCCGCGCCTACGTCATTCCGGTCTCGGCCGATCTCGTGCTTCTCAGCGTCCCGACAATTGTCATGGGCTTTCTCGGAATCTCGGCTACCGGCGTCGTGCTGCTATCGTTGACGAGGGTGATTGCCAGCTTTGTCCGTCAAGTGGCCACGTTCATCACAAATGCCTTTGTCACCGAGGTTGGGCATCTGTGGGCCGCCGGATACCATGCGAGTGCTAGGCACTCAGTTCTCCTCTGCATGGCCGCCGTCGGCACGGCCACCGGCATGGTGATTGCCTATTTCCTGATATTCCAGGAGGAGATGGTTCGATTTTGGACGATGGGTGGCTATAGAGCGGACCCGGTGGTGACGGGGCTAATGCTCGGGAATGTCGCACTGGCCTTCCCCTCTATCACCGCGTTTGGTTCGCTGATGCTGACCGGACGTCCCCGTTCAATTAGCTACAGCAAGGTGGTGCAATTCATTGCCCTCGTCATCCTTTGCGTAACGGCAGGCGGTATTTTCGGGGCGCGGGGAATTGCCGCTGCCATATTCGTATCTGAGGCCGTGTGCGTCAGCATTCCGCTGGCGCTTGAGTTGAAACGTGCTTTTGCCGTTCAAGTTGGGGAATATGTGCTTGTCATAATCGCCCCCTTCGTGGCTGGCTTCCTGATCTCACTTGCGAGCGCGGAGCTGGCGGTCGGCCTGTTGCCGCCCGGTAATCTCCTCGAGTTCTTCCTCGCAAGCCTTCTATGGCTGCCGCTCCCGGCGGGTTCTGCCGTTGCCGGTCTTTTCTTTCTGATGCGCACGCGTTTAGGAGAGCGGTCTTGATGTTTTCAATGCGCCAAACGGGAATTGCGATCCTGCGAAAAATCGTAGGCCGGAAGGACGTCCGTTCCCATATCCGTCTGCGCAAGTTGGCATTTGAAAAGTGGTTCTATCGCGAGAAATATTCGACGGAAGCGTTGCGTGAGGCTTTCGCCGCCTTGCAGGTGTCCAAGGGTCGCACCGTTTGGCTACAGACCTCCTGGAACGAATTCTACAACTACGATCAGAAGCCTTCGACAATCATCGACCTACTGCTGGAAATGATAGGCCCGGAAGGTACTCTGGTCATGCCGGCCATTCCATTGAACTTCGAACCTGAGAAGCTGTTCGTCGTCGAACTCGAGCCAGTTTCCACCGGCCTTATCTGCGAAGTCTTTCGCCGATATCCGGGCGTCAAACGCAGCATCCATCTTTCGTCTTCGGTGATTGCCCTGGGGCCGAATGCGGAATATCTAACGCGTGACCATCATCTCACCGAGACAGCGTGGGATGCCGCTTCTCCTTATCAGCGGCTGATGGAACTGGATGCGTTGTGTGTGGTCGCGGGGGTTGGACCGCGTTTGGCAAGCATGACGCCGCTTCACGCCGTGGAGGCGATCCTTCGACACGAGCTGCCATTCTTCGCGGCAATATTTCACGGCAGTACCACCTATCGATGGAAGAGTCTGACCAGAAAGGCTGAAGGGCAACATACATTCCTTCATCGGCACGGACATTTCGATGCCGGAAAATTCGCCCGGCATTTTCCACGGGACATCTTCAAAGAACGACGTGTGTCCAATCTCCGTATTTGGTCTGCGCCAGTACGTGAAACCATCGAGATCGGCCTGGAACTGGGACGCCGCGGCATCTCAATGTACAAATAGAACTTGGACGCGACAGAAGGCAATCAGCGCATGAATAGGCCGAGCGAATTGCTGTTCTCATCAGCCCATGTCGACATCACGCCATCGACACCCATTCCGCTTGCGGGCTACATGCATCGTACCTCTCCCTTTACAAGTAGTTCCGGGCGGCTGGAAATTAATGGCGTCCGCTTTGCCTCTCACGAGCTCGAAGTTATCATCCTGTCGTTAGATGCTCTCTTCTGCGGAGATCTGGAAGGCGAGATCGCTGCGCGCGTGACGGGTACACCCAGATTACTGCTGCTGGCCAGTCATACGCATTACGCTCCGTCGTTAGACCGCAAGCGGCACAATCTCGGTATATTTACCGCCGGTTACATTGATGAGGTGGTGACTGCCGCCGTTCGGTTGATCGAAACGCTCAGGAAAGAAGCGTCGGCGATCAAGTCCGTCGGAACGGCCACCTCCGAAAATGCCGCTGCGTTCGCGATTTCTCGAAGAGGCCCCCGGTTTCGTATCGCTCGCCGCTGGCCATTCATTCGCAGGGAGATGTGCCTCGCTCCGGCGTTAAAACGCCAGATCGACACCCGACTTTCTGCTCTAGCGATAACAACAGAAGATAATGACACTCCTGCTGTCCTCTGGAACTGGGCTTGTCATCCGGTTTCTGCCGCCGATCCCCTCTCGCTATCATCGGCGTTTCCCGGAGCGGCCAGAGAAGGCCTTCGCGAAACTCTTGGCCAGAAGGCGAGCGTGGTGTTCTGCCAAGGATTTACCGGCGACATTCGGCCGAGATTTTTGGGACGAATCCCTAAACCGATGGATCTGGTCACAGGTTTTCCCGGGCCCTATTTCAGAGAGCCAGACCAGAACACCTATGATCGCTTCCTCTCGGGCGTGACCAGCGTGCTCACGAACTCTCTGAAGGCTGTGCGTTTCGGAGAGGCTATCACTCAACTCTCATATACAAGAACAAAACTGGCGCTTTCCTCGATCGCAGGGGACGGCGCCGAGGGCGACCTTACCTTCGACCACCTCCAAATAGCCGGTGCCTTGAACCTTGTCTGCATATCCGCCGAGCCCTTCAATTCATATGGGCAATTGATCCGGAATATTTTCGGTGACGATGCCTGGCCTGTGGGCTATTCCGGCGACGTGTTCGGATATCTGCCGGACAACAGGGCCATAGGGGAAGGAGGATATGAGGTTGTGGGATTCAGGCCTATTTTCGGGTTTTCCGGGCAATTTCTTCCAGATACCGAGGATCGCATCGGAACCGCATTGCGTGCCTTGAAGGAAGCTAAGCCTTATTCCTCATAGCACATTGAAATGATGACTGAATGTTTCAGCTTCGATCAACTCGACGACCAAGCCGGCCGGCAGATAAAAGAACTGCACGAGAGCCCCGCCGAAGGCAATTGCCGGCTTAGCGGTGCCAACGGGCAGAGCCTGTTGCGCCCGGAAATGATGAGCGCCTGCTTCCAAGCTTCGCACCCTGTAGGCGATTTGGTTGAGGACTCCAACCTTCGTCGCTGCGATCTTCTTTACCGGAGACTTATCCCCCAGAGGGGCTATCAGCTCGAACACCATGCCGCTGGCATCCTGCAAGAACTGAACCGAAACCCCCAACCCGGCGTCATCGAAGCGCTCGGTTTTGCCGACGATCGGCAGAATCTTCGCGAGCGACCAAAGACCCTGCTCGATGTCGCTAACCACTATCCCGCAATGATCGAACTGAAGCGCCAATTCGGCAGGCATCAATCTTTCACCGGCCGTCGTGCAATTACGCATGCGGAAATGGTCAACCGATGTTTCAAGGCCTGCGCCATCGTGTGGTTGGTCATAGGATAGAAAGCGGAAGTCTCGATTTCGAAACCGGCAGTGCGAATGGCATCGAGAACTTCATCAGGCGAACGCAAAAGGTAAAGATGATCCGGTGCAGGGCTGTTGATCGGGACATTCACATACAGCCGGCCGCCCGGTTTCAGAATCTGCAGCAAGCTTTCCAGCGCCAACTGGGGCTTTTCCAGATGTTCCAGGACTTCGGAGAATGTCACGCAGTCGAAGAGCTTCTCATCCTGGCGCGGAGCGTAGAGATCGCGCAGAGCCAGATCGACTTTCTTGCCATGCAAACCGAGCGTCTCAAGGGCCTCGAACGTCTGTTCGATGCTTGTCTTGCTCACGTCCCAACCGGAGACCGAGCCGTTCCGATCGTCCGATATCGCCTGATAGAGCAGCAGACCGTGACCGGGACCGATCTCCAGATAGTCATAGCCTTCGACAGCCTTGGCCAGGAATTCATTCTTGTAAAAGGCGTAACTTGCCGAGTGGTTGGACCAATAAACCTGTGTCAGCAGGAGGCCGTCCATGTAACGCCCCATGAAGGCTTTGTCCGAATAGACGAGCCGATTCGCTTCCTCGAAGGTCGTGAGGCGATAGTTTCCATTGCGGCGGAAGTAGATTTCCTCCTCGCGGACGATGCTGCAGATGAAATCATAATTTGCGCAAATCTCGCGCATTCTCTCGCCGCCCAGCGCTAATATCTGCGTTGACAATGTTTCGAGGAACGCAAAATCCCCGTTCGCCTCGCCCATGCGCGCTTCGAGATAGCGTCTGTGTTGCGGCGTCACGCTGTATTGCAGGGCAAGAAGTGCGTCGAGGTTGGGATAGTTTGTACCATCAACCACGGAGCTCCGTTCAGACATCCCTATTCCTATCTCTGTTCCGAAATCGAGTCTTTGATCAGTATCGGGGGTGCATATTCGCTATAGGCCGCAACTTCAAGCACCCAAGTGGTAGCGCCCGCGCTATCCTCATCAACGAGAGAAAAGCCCAGGCGTTCATAGTGGTTCTTGACCATCATGTTCTTCGCCGTGGGGATAAAGCGTCCGGTCACGAACGCTTTTCCACGCAATTTTGCCTGCCGAACCAGCCAGTCCAGCGTTGCTTCTTCCACTCGTCGGCCGAGAACGCGACAGGACATTAGCCATTCGGCGATTTCCAGATGCTCTTCACCATCCCGCGCCACCACGACACAGATCATACCATTGTCGCCGAAGCTGTCGACCAACCTTATCTGAGCCGTCAACATCGAAGGATCGGCTTCCAGCTGAGCAACCTCCGCCTCTGAGTATCGTATCGTCGTCAGATTGAACTGATTGGATTTGGAAACCAGCTGACTTATGCGCTTTCGCCCGGTGGCATCGAAGGGCGTGATGTCCATAACCATGTCCAGCGACTTCAAATAGTCATCATGGCCGGCAAAGTCCTTGAGCTGCGCGGCACGACGGCTCTCAGCCTGATAGTAGCCTGCACGCTGCTTGTCTTCCGCGGTGAGCCCCGCCGATTCGAAAAACCGTGCCGATTGTAATACCGGCAGCCATTCCGTGACGTCCTTTGGCAACTCCGGGACACTGACCTGGGGAAAGGCCATACGAACAATCGCACGTTCGGCCGGGTTGTCGTCAACGAATACGAAACTGTCGAGGCCGAGGTTCAGTGACTTGGATAAGGCCTCGATATTAGCGGCCTTGTCCTGCCAGTTTATCTGGAACATGGCGATATCGGTTTCGGCCAGCGCCATCTCAGGATGCGAGCGGATCGCATTGAGGGCAACAGCCTCATCATTCTTGGAAGAAAGGCAGATCAGCACACCTCTTTCGCGAAGCGACTTCGCCATCAGCTGTATCGCAAGATGGGCTTCACCGACTGGGCTGCCTGGACCGAGCGCCAGGTTCTCCACCCCGTCATCGCCGACGATTCCGCCCCAGAGCGTGTTGTCGAGGTCAAGCACAAGAACGCGTTTCGATTTGCCTCTCAGCACTGCAAGCAAGCGGCAAAGATGCTCGGCGTAGAGCGGAGACACGTCAGGGGCGAAACCATATTTTGCCATCGCCCGGTAGCGTGCCGAATGCCAACTGTCCAAGCCGACATCTTCGGCCAGGGAGGCAACATCCAGCAGCAACCCGCCGGTTGCACCAGCAAGATCGGCTATCCCGGAATTCGTGCGATGAACCACGTCCTTATACGATCCGACCAGTACGCGATCGACATGCATCCGGCTCTCAGCAGGATCTGGCGAAATTGTTTGGAGAATTACAGGTTTACCGAGTTCGGCACTCAGCATCTCCTGGATCGAACGTATTCTTGCCACAGAACGATCCACCAAGTTTTCGGCAGCGGCCTTATCGGCGAGCGCCGTGGAGCTGGAAAAAGCGTGGCAGTCATAGTTGACGACAACAACGTCCGGGCCGAAATCATCAACCCGTTGGCGCTCGCGCGCTAAAAAAGCCACCGGATTTTCATATTCGATGATAAGGGACGAAATCAGTAAACCATGACGCAGACCGGTGCCGGTCAGGATATCGCCCAGATGCTCCGCTGTGCCGTTGGCAAACATCAGAAGCTTGACCGGAACCAGGTCAGCAAGCTTAGCGCCATCAGCCTTGCGTATCGCACGACCAAGGCGCCGAGCGCCTGCGGCGTCCCATTCATAGTGAGAGAGACGAAGTAGTTGACCGATATCCACCGTCTCGGCAGCGTTACGCGCCTCCTCAACAACAGGAGCTGTCGCGTTCGGCAACCATCTCATCAGAGGTTTATTCATACTACCCGGCCAATTTCGCGACTGTATGCCGTCCTAGCTCTCGATGACTGAAATGATATCAGCCACTGAATGGACATCTTCGATCTGAGCTGCTTCGAACATGACGCCGAATTCGCGCTCGGCAGCAGCAATTATTCTGATCGTTGCCAGACTATCCCATCCATCAACAGTTTCAGGTGTAGCATCGGCATTAATTGTCAGATTGGGAAGATCCAGTTCATCTCTGAAAATCGTCTGCAGCCGCTGTAAAATATCGGCATTTTTCGTCATTCGAATACTCCGTCATATCGCGAAATTCTTCTATAGAAGGCCGCATGCATGTTCAAGGCCTTCCCCTGCGCGCAACCAGTGGGGGCTAGCCTGCCGGCCACTACACCCGCCTCCGGTTGATTTTCAAGCTCTCAAAGGCCGCTTCAAGTTGGCTCGCATAGGCATCCGCCGTCATCAAGGCCATCCTCTGCCTACCCCTCGCGGCCAACTCCCTCGAAAGGGCGGGATTTTCTGCCAAGCTAATCATCGCCTTGGCGATGGACTCGCTCGACATCGGATCAAACAGTAATCCCGCATCACCGATCTGCTCCGGAAGTGCAAGTATTCCCGAGGCGGCGACCGGCGTTTCGGCGAGGAACGCTTCGTAGACGGGAATGCTGACGCTTTCAAACAGCGACGGCATGATAAGCATGGTTGCAAGCCGATAGATCGCGAAGAGATCATCAGTTTCGACATAGCCGACGTGAATGACTTTGTTCTCCAAACCCGCAGTCTTTATAGAAGCCATCACGAGTTCATAGTCATCACGTTTCTTGCCAGTCAGCACCAATTTGAGATCAGGAACAGCCACCACAGCGCGGCCAAATGCTTTGACCAGGCGCAGGTGATTCTTGTGCGGCCAGAATTGCGCCGGATAAAAAGCGAAGCGATCCGGCAGTCGATAATGCTCACGCACCTTCGCAAGCTGATCCGCAGTTTCGACAGGGCGTTCGAGATTGATCGGCGGCGCGGGAACGACAAAGATCCTGTCAGCCTCGGTGTTATAGAACTTCACGATGTCTGACTTGACGTAATCAGACTCGCACAACACAGCGCCCGCTTTCTTCAACAGGTGCCGATAGATCCAATGCCTCCAGTTACGCTGCGTAAAGGAGAAATTCTCCGGGTAGTAGCGCTCCTGCAAATCATGGAGGGAGAATATGAATGGTTTGCGCGTATGCAACAGAACCGGCAAGAATGTTGGGGCAAATACCGCATCCTCTCCTTTGAACGAATCGGCAAGCCGGATTCCCGCGACGTGGGTAATGAGATCCCGGAGTAGCTGCCACCGCGTTGCTTCCAGGGGCTGGATGGGAAAGCCAAACGCTGAAAGGATCTTGTCGTCAGGATTGCCATACAGCGTAATGTCCCAACCTCTGACACGCTGCAGCGCCTTCAGCGTGGACTGAGTATATTGATAGGTACCCCCGGCATCCTCGGTGGCACGAGTGATGACACCGAGCTTCAAGATTTGCGTCCGTTTTCGATGGCGCTATTCAACACGCTGATCATGTTCCGGAAATTGCCCGAGGACAGGAAATTGGGTTTGCCGAAGCCAAAGCCGTTGCTCTGGTAGAGCTTTTCCGCGTTCGGAAATGCCGAGGCATAATTATCGGCGACACGCTCGATATCTCCGCGCAATATCCAATCCCGCCAGCCGCCTTGCTTGAAGAAGGTCAGGCTGTTGATCAGTTCGAAGTTTGCCTGCCAGGCAGGTACACCGGACACAGCAAAACGTGCGAGCAGATCCGCCTTTTTCGCACCGAGCTGTGTTTCATCGAGTTTCAGTACAACCTGCGTAAAGGCACTGGATGCAATGGCATCTCCAGATCCCAGGCATAGAGAGAGGCCCGCATAGCTGGCTATCTCACCCCTGAAATCCTCGACTGCATTACGCAGCTCAGCCAGATGCTTCGGATAGCCCTTCAATTGTTCGCGCGCCACCGCAGCAATGAGTTCCGACATGCGACCGTTCCAGGCAAGCGTGGTGGTGTCACGTACACCGAATTCGATCGCTCGATCGCCCCAATGACGAAGGGACCGCAGTTCGCGTGCAAGACCCTCGTCATTTGTCACGATCATGCCGCCTTCGCCCGTCTGAATAGGCTTAATGCAACCGAAGGAAAAGACACCCACATCGCCCCAAGAACCAGCCGGTCTGCCGCCGACAACCGCGCCCAAGCCAAGACAGGCGTCTTCGATCAGCTTCAAGCCGCGCTCGTTGGCGAGCGCACGGGCAGCGGCCATATCTTCTGGATTGCCCCACATATGGGTCGCAATCAGCGCCTTGCTGGATGGGCCGATGCGTCTGCGAACATCGTCGAAGTCGAGCATGAACGTTTCGGCGGAGACGTCGGCAAATATCGGCGTAACGCCGGCGTTCATCACGGCCAGCGCTGTTGCCGAGCAGGTATCGACCTGCACTACGGTTTCGTCTCCAGGTTTAAGGCCGAGCGCGCGCATCGACATCTGAAGGGCAACGCCGCCGCTTGCCACAGCAATGGCATATTTACTACCGACGGAGTCGGCAAATTCATGCTCCAAACGCTCATGGGCAAGACCCCGACCATAGGCCATGTTCCACTGCGAGCTTTCCAGCACGGCCTTGACGGCCGCAAGTTCATTTCCCATCACGCGTGGATAGACGCCCAGTGATGCGCCCATGAAGCGCTTCGCCAGTCTGATGACCAAATAGTAGAGACCCGGGCTGACCGTCCGCAACTTCACGAGCAGGGGCAGTAAACGATACAACATCTGGTTATTTCACGGGCTTGTGCGCAACAAAACTGTAAAGGCGCCCCGCCAACTTCGCCCGCCGCAGACGCCACAGACCCAGACGATGAACCCACATGCGCGGCAGAAATTTCATCAACAATATGCCTTGGGGCGACTCTTCAATCTTCTTCCTCAACAACTCCGGAGTGTTCGGATGAAGATTGATGGGAGAATCATAGGGCTCGATTTCCTGCTTGAGCTGCAATCCTGATTTGAAGATGGCATTGCGATAATCCACCAGCATGAAGGCGTTCTCACCGCCGTAATATTGATGATCGATCTGCTTCGACAGAAAGTCCTGCAGACTGTTTTCGTAATTGTCCACAACGTGTTCGCGGCAAGCCAGCAACAGCCCTCCAGGACGCAGGACACGCG
This sequence comes from Rhizobium leguminosarum, assembly GCF_002953715.1. Lineage (GTDB taxonomy): Bacteria > Pseudomonadota > Alphaproteobacteria > Rhizobiales > Rhizobiaceae > Rhizobium > Rhizobium leguminosarum_V. Next base: position 458,112 of record NZ_CP025012.1, on the reverse strand, counting down.
CATATTCGCAAACCATCTCATCGAGGTTATGAGCGTGGTGCAGCCCCTGACGAACGTAGACGATATCGAAGCTGTTGTCGGTGAACGGCAAATTTTCGCCGAAAGCTTCAACAATCTTAGCCGTACTGCCGGTTTCGGACAAAACGTGCGTAATCGCCCCTCGTCCTACCGAGGCTGAACTATCAGGCTCCACAGTCGTGACGTCAAAGCCATTGCTGGCAAATGCGTAGGTGGCAATGCCGTTGCCGCCGGGGCAATCGAGAACGGCCCGCGCGTTCGGTCGATTGGTCTTGATGAGCTTCAGGACCTCCGAGAATTCCTGGCTGCCGGCAAACCGCCGCGCGTTTTCGACAAGATCGCTGGTCAGATAGGCTTGGTAGATCAGATCCTGATATTCGGGTGTAGCCCTCAGCAGGTTGATCGCCTCTTCCCACGTGTGGGTAAACTGTCTGTCTTTTTCAATCATCAACGATAGCTCTATTCTACGGCAGCGTTGTCGGGCGGAATTTCGATCTTACGAATTGGGCGCGCGGGGTTGCCCGCCACGATTGTATAGGGCTCTACGTCCTTCGTGACAACGCTGCGTGCACCAATCACGGCGCCTTCTCCGATGGTGACGCCCTTGAGAATTACCGCGTCGAAACCGATCCAGACCCTGTCACCGATAGTAATCGGCGCAGAGCCTACACCGGTCCAATCAATCTTGTCGAAACAATCGGGCTGACCATAGGTCTCGTAAAAATGCCGAACGGCGTTCACACGATCCCGCCAGTCCAGAGAGTGGGAATCGTGATCGTAGATAGTGACGTCCCAGGCTATCACCACGTCGTCGCCGAGTGTTACACCATTGCGGCACATGATGGTGCTGTTTGTGCCGATATAGCAGCGCTCGCCAATTTTCACTTGCCCCGTGCCGGCCTCGAAGATGATGCCGGCGTTGAGCATGCTCTGCTTGCCGATGGTCACATAGATACGGTCTTCCGCAGTCGCCAAAAAACGGACTCCGAAATTGCGCAGCAGAAGCGCCGAAGGATCAATCGACAGGTTCTTCGCAGCACGTCGCAGCCTTCGTCTCTGCAGCATGCTAATCAGCTTGAGGAGAAGATGCTTCATTGAGTGGCCACATTGTTGCGGCGGAAAACACAAAAGATGACCCGGTAATCGCATCTGCGGATTGTCGATGCACGCTCCGGCGAAACGAAACGCTCGGCGGGATTGCCACCGACTGCCGGCCGCGACGACGACCAGTCGTCCACCACCGCATTCACCAACTCCCATCCCTTGAAAACACGTTTGATCGTTGGCAGTTCGAGAAACCAGCCGTTGTTAAAATTGAGGATATCGGGTCCGGTCGTCAGGCTGATAACGAGTTCCGCGTCTTCGGTCATCACCCGTCCGAGTTCCGTGATAAAATTCGGAAGGCTGTTGGCATCGACATCATCTCCATATCGACCAAGCCCGATCAGCGGGAGTGTGACAGTCGACGAGAATACATCGAACGAACCATCAGCAAACGGCAGCGGTCGCGAAATATCGTGCCTTACGTAGTTCACATTGCTGATTCGGTCGAAGCAATCGGCAAGCACGACGGCAGTGATGTCGTGATATGCGGAGACCATAGCATTTTGCGTTTTCGGACTACCAACATCCAGGACGCGGTGACGCTTGCCGGATCTGGCCAGGCGATCCATCAGCCAGAATCCGAAAGCGTCATAGTGGGTGAAAAACTCAGTCGGATCCGCTGCTGCATCGCCAACGATCCGAGTCGGAATGCCGCGCAACGGATGATCGGCCGACATTGAGGCAAGATAGCTTCGAAGACGCGGCCGCATCTTGAAGATCGTCAGCTTACGAAATATCCGAAACAGAAGACCGGCGGGCGCATCCTTCATCGTGGGCGCATTTCCTCGAGAAGATCATTGATTGTGTCCGCAACACCTACAACCTCCGCCTCAGTCAAATCGTAGAAGGAAGGAAGGCAGAGGCCGCTGTCGGACTTCCGCTTCGATACCGCCAACGGGTCGCGCGCATACATCGGCATTGACGAAAGCGTGCAAAAATAGGGCCGGCTATCGATGCCACACGCCTTCATTGCGGCCATGAAGTCGTTTCTGGTCTTTTCGGTAAACCAGTCCACCTCCAGGCACACCATCCAAAAGACGCTTCTAGACCAGTTCATCTCTCGATTGAGGCGCACCTCACCATCGGTATGAATCGACTTCCGATACCAGTTCATGATGTCGATACGCTTTTGGATGAATGTATCGATGCGCTCCATCTGCGCCACACCCAGAGCTGCTTGCAGATTCGTCATCCTGTAATTGAAGCCGCGCTCGTGGTGCCAGTAGCGGCGTTCGGGGCTCATCGCATGGTCGCGGAGGTTTCGCGCCCGTTGGTAGAATTCCGGATCGTTGGTGGTGATCATGCCACCTTCGCCTGTCGTAATGATCTTGTTTCCATAGAAACTGAATACGCCGCAGTTGCCGAGACCGCCGACGCGTCGACCCTTGTATTCAGCACCGTGGGCTTCCGCAGCATCCTCGATAATCGCCAGCCCATGCTCGTCAGCTATCGCCTGCAGGGCATCCATATCAGCCGCATGTCCATAAAGATGAACAGGCATAATCGCCTTGGTGCGCGCAGTGATGGCGGCGGCAACGGAGGCGGGATCGAGGCAGAGCGTTTCCGGATCGATATCGACCAGTACCGGAACGGCACCGGTCTGAGCGACCGTATTGGCGGTAGCGACAAATGTAAGATCCGGCACGACGACTTCGTCACCTGCCTTGATATTCAGAGTTTCGAGCGCAAGATGCAGGCCTGTCGTGCCATTGCTGACGGCGATGGCGTATTTCACATCGCAGAATCTGGCAAAGCTCTCCTCAAAGGCATCGATATATTTACCGATGGAAGAAACCCAGCCGGATCGCACCGCTTCAAGGACGAGTTCTTCTTCTCGCGCGCCAATTGCAGGCTGGGAAATCGGAATCGGACGCATAACCATTAAATGCCTCTTACTGAAGCCTGACCCGTCAACCAACGAGGGTCAGGAATTGTGCCCACTGCTGCTCTTTTGCGTAAACATCTCGTACCATCGCGTTTCCGCGACTGGCTATAGCCAGACGATGTTCATGGCTTCCCAACAGATCTTCGATTCTGTTGACAGCTTCGGTGGCGGTTTTGTACGTGACTAAAGTGTCCCCGTCCAGCATGCCCTTGGGATAAATCCCGGCGTCGGAAAGCAGAAGCGAACCGCAGCCAAGCGCTTCAAAACACCTCATGTTTCCGCGTTCCATGCCGCTGATATCGATGGCGCCGTTGAGCACAATCTTGGCGGCACCAAGGGCCGCGTATAGCTTGCGACCGAAAATCGGCGGCCTGGAGACGGCGCGAAGCGATTTGGGACGACGATGTGCCGATAGATTGAGCAAACGACCGACAGGGGATTCAGCGATCGCCGTCAGCCTCGAGCGATCAAGATGCATGACAACTGTCCTGTCTTTGGCAAGACGGGCTACCTGTTCGAGAACGAGCGCGCGTTGCTTGTGATGGCGCGAATAACCACCAACAAAGAGAACGTCGATCTTTCGCTCATGATTGGCCGCATATTCATCCATCACCGGATCATGCCCCGGAAAAAACTCTGCGGTGCGGCATCCTTCCTTGGCCATCCGCTGCAGGATCGCCGGGAAATTTCCCACGATGAGATCGTAATTGGCAAAAATACCGGCATCACCCGGGGCTGCTCGCCAGGCTATGGTTCTCTTGACTGTTCCCGGCAATTTCTTAAGAAAAGTCGAATTCAGACGGACTGGATCAATCGTATAGAAAACTTCGGTTCCATGAGCTTCGATCTGCGCGAGGAGGATACTCTCCAGCGTCGCTGCAGGCTTTATCCCGTTTTGCCGCGCCCAGGCTCTCTGCAGCCTCTCATCGTCCCAGTTCGTAAAGAATGCGTCAGGGTCCTTGCGATCGATGGGCAGCAGAACATGGGCCGCCCCAAACCTGTCATCCAGAAACGCCTTTTTTTGGATTTCAAAACTGTCGGAAGGTCGCGTCAGAAGATGAAGAGCTGATTTGTAGGAGGGGTAGTAGGAAAAGCACTGAAACAATTTCATGTTCTTACCTGCGGCTCGGAGTTCCGTAGCGAGGGATCTGAAGTCGAGTCTGTCACCCAGCCGCGTAACAACATCGCTTGGAAATTCCATCTATATGCTCTTACAGGCGTGCCCGTATAAATCATCACCCGCATCGAAAAGTTGAAGCTGCGCAATTACCGCAAATTGGCAAGTTTGCAAGAAGGTTGCCCCTCTGGTTCATTCCGATAATTTCGTTAGCGTTTGCTGCGGTCCTTGTCTTCGTGACTAAATCCTCAATTCACGTTGACAATGTCCTGTTTGACGGCTCAGAGGTTCGCGGATGGCTCGCTTCCTACGGGCCTGCTGTAAGGTGGTTTGGGCTTTGTAATATTGCTTCTTCCTCTGGCGCCCCGTTCGGTTTACGGAAGCGTGCCTGTGGAATCCCCGACACGCTGGCTGTCCCCAGAAGAAAATAGAGCTGATATTCGTATGCTATTGCGCCGGAAATCATGGCTAGGCCGCAGGCCATAATGTAAAGAACGGCGACTGCGGTCTCGAATGCAGTCGCCTGCCTCCAACTTGCGAGTAACAAGCGGAAAAGAGGAGGGCCAATCACTGCCACTAGCGATATTACGCCAATAATTCCAAGTTCGTAACCGGCCTCCAAAACAATATTGTGAGGATATACGCCGCCATCGGCAGGCTTAAATATCCAGTTCGGGTATACATCGGCGAGATTCATTGAGTAGCTGCCGAAACCATGGCCGAAAAGTACAGTTGACGGGCTTTCAAACCAACCCAAAACTGCATACGTATACAATGTGCCCCTTCCCCAACTCAGGCCACGATGGCCCACGCAGTTGGTTTCTTTTTCCTCCTCACACTTCCCCACCAAGACGCTAAACTCTTCGGTATACTCAGCACGCGCAAAGGTCGCGCTATTAGGAAGTTCCACCGCGACAACATACATCAAGGCGATGATCAACAGACCTACAGAAATTGCCATTCGAATAGTTTGCGTTTTCGCCAGGAGGAGGAGGTAGCACAAGACGAAGAGCAACAATGCTCCACGCGAACCAATTTGCGTCAGTGCGACCGCTATTACAGCGCCAAATAGATGGTGAGCCCATCCGGGCATCTTCTTTGACAGCGCAGCCCAGGCCACGATCGCGCCGAAAGCTAGGCCATAGGCAACCAATTGGTAGTCAGTTTGGAAAGGAGGACGCCCCGCCTTTCGCGGGATGTAAAGTATGTCGCGAAATCCTAGTGCGTCCCAAAGGTTGCCGTAGTGGAAATAGCCAACCAGGATGGCGACGCTGAACGAACCGACGGCGACATATAAAACGAGAATTATTGCCTTCGGCCAATGTCCGGCTACCGCCCCTAGAACAAAAAAAGGCACCGATAAAAGTAAAAAACCATATAAATAAGTTGAATTATAACTTTCATTTCTACTTACATAGAAGTTTACAAAAATAACGGCGCAAAACAATATAAGCGCACCGAACGAAAACCGCGCACGCAAGATATATTGGATGAAAAAGATAGCAAATGGAAATGTTACAATGATAATTAAGCATACCCACCACCTTCCTTCAGTGAGGGGAAACCATTTTAAGAAAAAAAGGTAATTAAAAAACACCAACACCGAGGCAAATGCCGCAAAAGCCGGCCCCATTACTTGGTATGCCAATGCCTTTATCTTTCGACGCACGTCGGCGACTATTGCTAACTCAAGGTTCAAGATACATTGCCTTTGTGCTGACGAGTTGAAACACCACTTTCCGGTCAGGGCGCAACAGCGCCTAAACCTGTCTAGCTAAAAGGCACGAAATGTTCCAGAGTGATTTCCTGGAAAGATACGATGAAGAACTGCTGCAGCGGTTTTAAACTGCGCTCATAGGATCGGCATCCAAAAGCCTGCCGCAGTATGCAGGCCATCTCACGTACTCCAGGACGTGGACTATCTCGTCGCACTTATCGTCATGTCACTTTCCCCCGCACCCCTTCCGCAATTGCCGTCATCCTGTCCGCCGCGGCATGGCCGATCAGCATGAAGGCGTGCGTGCCGTTCGACCAGTAGACGACGTTCATGCCCTTGCGGCTTTCGAGATCCGGCGCTTTAGGACCGGCATCGGAGCGGACGATGCAGAGCGCCATCGGGCCGGTCTCGGGGTCGAGATAGGCGACCTGAGCAAGCGCCTTACCGTCATATTGCAGCAGCAGGGCGCGTTTGAAATCGATCCCCGAGAGCGAGACGGCTTCGGGGGAGAGTGACAGGCCGAGCTTTTCGTCAAGACTGGCGAGCTGGGCGGCCTGGTCCTCCCTGCCAGGGACGGGGCCGGCCAGGGTCTCCGGGGTATAGAGCGAGATATAATCGGCGACCACGGCGCGCCATTCGCTGTTTTCGTCCTTTGCCGAGAAGCCTCTGCCGATGCCGATGACGGCGCGGTCGATCGCGATGCCAGCGACGAGCGAGGCGGCGAGCGCGCCGAGGAAGCGGCGACGGCTGGCGAATGCGGGCGTGGAGGTGGGTCTTGCGCTCGGCTGCGCCGGGATGGCGGCAAGCATCGTCTCCAGCTTCTCGCGCGGGGCTTCCGACAGCAGTGGGGCGAAGGCCTGCTCGAAGGGCAGGCTGGCGCGCGCCAGGAATTCCAGCCGTTCGGCGACGCTCTCGTCTTCGTTCACAATGGCGTCAATGCGCGCGGCCTCTTCGGCCGTCAGCTCGCCGTCGATGAAGGCGGTCAGTTCCTCGTCGGAGGGAATGGTGTGTTTCGTGTTCATTGCCGTCCCCCTTCCGGTCCGGCATCGGAGAGCTTGGCGCGGGCAGCCGCCAGCCGGCTCATCACGGTTCCGATCGGGATATCCAATATGCCTGCAACCTCGCGATAGGAAAGTCCTTCCACATAGGCGAGAAAAACCACCGTCCTCTGCGCCTCCGGCAGCGCATTCACCTGTCTCAGCACCTGACCCGCCATCACATGCGTTTCGGTGTCGTGCGCACCGTCGAAGGTCAACGTCTCCCCGGCATCGACGAAACCCTGGCCCTGGCGCACCCGGCGAGAGCGGATCTCGTTCAGCCAGATCGAATGCAGGATCGAAAACAGCCAGCGGTCGAGCCGGGTGCCGGGGATGAACTGATCGGCGCGCTCCAGCGCGCGAAGGCAGGTCGCCTGCACCAGGTCGTCGGCGACATCGCGCTGATGCGAGAGAACGAGACCATAACGCCAGAGCCTTGCCAGATTTTCCGTCAGGTCGCTCCTGATATCCGCTTCGCTCGCGATGGCCGCCTCCGCCAATCCTGCATTCCTCGAAACCGCCGGATGAACCGGCGATTCCATTCTCGCGCGACTATAGGCAGGAAAATGGGTGCGCGCGACCGACATTCTGACGTCCCTTTCGTGCTTGCATTTTCCCGCCCCGTGGCCTGCTGATCAGATCTTCGAGGGATCGAGGATTGCAGCGTTCAGATCCTGATATTCCTCGCAAGCCGTGCCGCAGATCGCCTTGATTGACTTCAGCTGGTCCTTGGCGAGATCGAGCTGACCCTTGATGACATAGGCTTCGCCGAGATATTCGCGGACCTTGGCGTATTGCGGATCCATCTTCACCGACTGCAGATAATAGGAGATGCCCTCGTCGGTGCGGCCGAGCTTGCGGGTGGCATAGCCGCGATAGTTCAGCACTTCGGCGGTGTTCTGATCCTTGACCGTGTCGAGCACCGCAAGCGCCTCCTCATAACGACCGGCCTTGGCCAGAGAATAGGCATAATCGGCGCGGTTCTCGTCGGAGACGTTGGCGCTCTGCTGCTTGACGCATTTCTTGGTCTTCTGGTCGTAGATCTCGCCTTTCTTGCAGACTGGCGTCGTGCTGCTGTCATCGCCGATCGCAAAAACCGGGCCGGAGACAACAGAAGCGGCAAGGCAGCCGCCGAGAATGATGGAAGCGATGCGGGCTGTCATAATCGTCATGGGGAAACTCCTCGAAAGTGACGTTGCGACGAGAGAACACCGCTGCATCCAGCTTTATTCGGCTGCCGCTTGCATTTCTTTCTTCACCCTTTCGTGAAGCGTCAGAGCTGAATAAATTGGGCGCCCGCGTGTTTTCTTTCGTTCCGCCGGAGGGACAAGGAGAATTCTGTGACCGATACCGTCAAACTCGTCAGCCTCGCCGTTGCCACACCCGAACATGTCATTTTCCAAAAGCAGGCGGTCGAAGCCTCGGCCCGGCTGTTTGCCGACCGCTTCGAGGATTTCCGCCATCTTGCCCGCGTCTTCGATAGCGCCGGCATCGACAAGCGCCATGCGGCGCGGCCGCTTGCCTGGTTCGACGAGCCGCATGGCTGGCACGACCGGATGCAGGCCTTTGCGGAGGTGGCAGGCGGGCTTTTCGTCGAGGCTGCCAGCTCGGCCCTTCGCCAGGCGGGGCTTGAGGCCGGCGATGTCGACTGCGTCGTGACGGTCTCCTCCACCGGTTTTACGACACCGAGCCTCGATGCACAGCTTGCCGGCCGGATGGGTTTCAGACCCGATATCGAACGCGTGCCGGTCTTCGGGCTCGGCTGTGCCGCCGGCGTGTCGGGCTTTGCGATCGCTTCAAGGCTGGCGCGAAGCCGGCCGGGCACTGTTGTGCTTTTCGTCTCGATCGAGCTTTGCACGCTGGCTTTCCGGCTGGACGAGCTGACGCGGCCGAACATCATCGCGACAGCGCTTTTCGGCGACGGCGCGGCCGCCTGCGTGCTGCGATCAGGTGAAGACGGGCTGGCGGAAGTGGAATCGACCGGCGAGCATCTTTTTCCCGACACGCTCGATATCATGGGCTGGAAGATCGATGACGGCGGCTTCGGCATCGTGCTGGCGCAATCGCTGCCGCCCTTTGCCGAAAAGGAGCTCGGCCCGGCGGTAAAGGCCATTCTGGCCCGAAACGGGCTGAGGGTGGAGGATATCGACCGCTTCATCTGCCATCCCGGCGGCACGAAGGTGCTGGCCGCGATGGAGAGCGCGCTTTCGATGGTCCCGGGCACGCTTGATCACGAACGAGCAGTGCTCGCCGAATACGGCAACATGTCCTCGCCGACCATCCTCTTCGTGCTGGAGCGGGCGATCCGCGCCGGATTGCCGGAGCGCTCCGCGATGATCGCCATGGGGCCGGGCTTTTCAGCCAGCTGCGTGACGCTCAGGAGGGTCGCATGATGTGGCCGTCGATCGCGCTCCTTGCCTTCGTGACGCTGCAGCGGTTGGGAGAACTTGTAGTTGCCCGGCGCAACACGGCGGCGCTTCTTGCCAGAGGCGCCAAAGAGGTGGCGCCCGAGCATTATCCCGTCATGGTGGCGCTGCATGCCGGCTGGATCATCGGCCTCTGGCTCACTGCACCAGGCAGGCCGGTCGCACTCTTCTGGTTTCTCGTGTTCATGGGGCTGCAGGCGTTGCGGCTCTGGGTGTTGGCGACGCTGAAAGGCCGCTGGACGACGCGTATCATCATCCTGCCCGGCGCGCCGCTCGTCAGATCCGGGCCCTATCGCTTCCTCCACCATCCGAACTATGCGATCGTCGTCGGCGAGATTGCCGCCCTTCCCCTCGCCTTCGGCCTGCCGCTTTACGCGATCGTCTTTTCCTTTCTCAACGCGCTTATCCTCCATGTCCGCGTGAAGGCTGAAAATGCCGCACTGAAAAGCGCAATGATTTTGAAATGAATGCGATTTTCCGTTTGCGTCGCGGTATCGGCACGGGCATTTTCACCCCGACAAACAAAGCGGAATGCAAGCGGAAATGACGAAGAACGCAATCGTGCTCGGCGCCGGCATCGTCGGGGTTTCTACGGCCATCCATCTTCAGCGACGCGGCCGGCAGGTGACGCTGATCGACCGCAAGGATCCGGGCAACGAAACCTCCTTCGGCAATGCCGGCCTGATCCAGCGCGAAGGTGTCGCGCCTTACGGCTTTCCCCAGCAGCTCGGGCTTTTGCTGCGTTATGCTGTGAACAACCGCATCGACGCGCATTATCATCTGCGCACACTGCCGAGCCAGATCGCCTTTCTCGCTCGCTACTGGTGGAATTCCAATGCGCGCCGCCACGCGATCATCACCCGGGCCTATGCGCCGCTGATCGAAAATTCGGTTGTCGAACACAAGGATCTGATCGAGGCGTCGCAGGCAGAAGCGCTGATCCGCAAGGACGGCTGGATAAAGATTTTCCGCACTGAAGCCAAGCGCGACGGGGCTTTTGCGGAGGCAACACTTTGGCAGAATGAATTCGGCGTGGAGTATGAAAGCCTGACTCCGGCCGATATCGCCCGTATGGAACCTCATATGACCGGCGATTTCGCCGGCGGTATCCACTGGCGCGATCCCTGGTCGGTGCTCGACCCGCATGCGCTGACATCGGCCTATCGCCGCTATTTTGAAAGCCTCGGTGGCAAGTTCGTCACGGGTGACGCCGCCTCGCTCGGTCCGTTCGGCTCCGGCTGGAAAATCATGACTGCGGAAGGTCCGATCGAAGCCGACGATGCTGTGATGGCGCTCGGCCCCTGGGCGGCCGTTGCGACGCGCCGGCTCGGCTACTCCTTCCCGCTCGGCGTCAAGCGCGGCTATCACATGCACTATGCCGCCGAGGGCAGTGCCGTGCTCAACAACTGGACATTGGATGCCGAACGCGGCTACCTCCTTGCGCCGATGCGCCGCGGCATCCGCCTGACGACAGGGGCGGAGTTTGCAACGCTCGACGCCCCGAAGACGCCGGTCCAGCTCGACCGTGCCGAAGCCGTGGCGCGCACGATCTTCCCGCTCGGAGGCAGGCTCGATCCCGAACCCTGGATGGGCGCGCGCCCCTGCACGCCAGACATGATGCCGATCATCGGCAAGGCGCCGCGCCATCAGGGCCTGTGGTTTGCCTTCGGCCATGCCCATCACGGACTGACGCTCGGGCCGGTGACCGGCCGCGTGCTTGCCGAACTCATCACCGGCGAGACGCCGTTCATCGATATCGTGGCCTATTCGCCGCAGCGTTTCAACCCGTGACGCCGAGCGCTGCAAGGCTCTTCAGCGCCGTTGCCGCGATGCCCTCGATCGTGTCGTCGATATCGACAGTGACGACGCCCGGCTCGCCTGTGGGCACCTCAAGCGTCGCCAGCTGACTGTCGAGCAGCGAGGCCGGCATGAAATGTCCCTTGCGCTCGCCCATACGCTTCATCAGCAGTGCCCTGGAACCTTCGAGATAGACGAAGAACAGATTACCGCCGGCAGCAGCCCGCAGCCTGTCGCGATAGATGCGCTTCAGCGCCGAGCAAGAGACGATGATGCCCTCGCTCTTTTCCAGCGAGGCTTTCATCTCTTCGCCGATGCGGTCGAGCCAGGGCATCCGATCCTCATCGGTCAGCGGAATGCCCTTCGACATCTTCTCGACATTGGCGGCCGGATGCAGCGCATCACCTTCGACGAAGGCCAAGTGCAGGGCTTCGGCGAGCTTTTCGCCGACGGAGGACTTGCCGCAACCGCTGACTCCCATGACGATGATCGCATGGGGTCTGTTCATCTGCTCCGACATGATCCCTCCTTAGCTTGCCTTCCCGCTTAATCGAGCGGGAAATGACAGGCATATTGATGTGTGCCTTCCCCAGTTAATTCGGGAGCAACCTGGCGGCAATGGTCCTGCGCCTTCCAGCAGCGCGGATTGAAGTGGCAACCCGACGGCGGCTTCAACGGCGACGGCAGCTCGCCCTGCAGGCGAATGCGGGTCTTTTCGCGATCGGGATCGGCGATCGGCGTCGCCGACAGCAAGGCTGCCGTATAGGGATGGCGCGGCCTGGCGAAGACCTCGGCGGCGGGACCGGTTTCCACGGGACGGCCGAGATACATCACCATCACCTCGTCGGCGATATGGTGGACGACGGACAGGCCGTGGGAGATAAAGAGATAGGCAAGCCCCATCTCCTTCTGCAGGTCCATCAGGAGGTTCAGCACCTGCGCCTGGATCGAAAGGTCGAGCGCCGAAACCGGTTCGTCGAGCACCAGTACCTTCGGCCGCAGCATCAGGGCGCGGGCAATGGCGATGCGCTGGCGCTGGCCGCCCGAGAACATATGGGGATAGCGGCCGTAATGCTCTGGACGCAGACCGACGCGGGCCATCATCTCCTCCACCTTGCGGCGGCGGGCGGCGGCGTCGAGATTGGTGTTGATCTTCAGCGGCTCTTCGAGGATCGAGCCGACTTTCTGGCGCGGGTTGAGCGAGCCGTAGGGGTTTTGGAAGACGATCTGCACCTGGCTGCGCAGGCTGCGATCGCCGACATGGGCGGGCTTGCCGTCGATCAGCAATTGCCCCGATGTCGGATTCTCGATCATGGTGACCAAGCGGGCGAGCGTCGACTTGCCACAGCCGGATTCGCCGACGACGGCGAGCGTCTTGCCGGAATGGAGGCTGAAGCTGACACCGTTCAGCGCCTTGACGGTGGCGTCGTCTTTGAAGAGGCCGCGGTTGACGGTGTAGAAGCGGGCGAGATCCCTGCCCTCGAGAACAGCGCCCGTCATACGAAGTCTCCTGCAGTTTGAACGGGAATGACGCCGGGATGCCCGAGCGGCTTGCCGTCCTTCAAAGGATAGTTGCAGAGCGCGGAGCCCAGCTCCGGCCCCTGACGGACGACGCCGCGATCGCATTCGACCGTGGCGAAGCCGCAGCGCGGCGCGAAGAGACAGCCTGTCGGGCGACCATGCTGGCCGGGAACGACACCGGCGATCGAGGGAAGGCGCTGGCCGACTTTGGCGCGCTCCGGCAGGGCGGCGAGCAGGGCTGCGGTATAGGGATGATGCGGATCGCGGAACAGCGCCCTCACCGGCTGTTCCTCGACCTTCTGGCCGGCATATTGCACCTGCACGCGCTCGGCGGTTTCGGCGACGACACCCATGTCGTGGGTGATCAGCACCAGCGCCATGCCATGCTCCTTCTGCAGGCGAACGAGCAGATCGAGGATCTGTGCCTGGATTGTCACATCGAGCGCAGTCGTCGGCTCGTCGGCAATGAGCAGCTTCGGATTGCAGGCGAGCGCCATGGCGATCATGACGCGCTGGCTCATGCCGCCCGACATCTGATGCGGAAAATTCGACAGGCGGTCTTCCGGCGCCGGAATACCGACGAGGTTGAGGAGCTCGATCGAGCGTTCACGGCGTTCCCTGCGGTTGAGGCCCATGTGGAAGCGCAAGGTCTCGCCGAGCTGGAAACCGACCGTGAAGCACGGATTGAGGCTCGACATCGGCTCCTGGAAGATCATCGCCATATCCTTGCCGACGATCCTGCGGCGCTGGCGGGCGGAGATGCCGCGCAGATCCTTGCCGTCGAACTGCATGCGGTCGGCGGTGATCTTCGCCGTCCAGGGCAAAAGCCCCATGAGGGCAAGCATGGCAACGGATTTACCCGAGCCGGATTCGCCGACGACCGACAGGATCTCGCCCTTGTCGCAGACAAGCGATACGCCGTCGACGGCGCGGAAGAGACCGGAAGAGGTCTGGAATTCGACAGTCAGATTTTCAATCTCGAGGAGTGGCATCACGACCTCTTCAGTTTGGGATCGAGCGCATCGCGCAGGCCGTCGCCCATCAGGTTGATCGCGAGAACGGTGATGAGGATGGCAAGACCCGGAAATGTCACCACCCACCAGGCGCGCGAAATGAACTCACGGGATTCGGCCAGCATCGTCCCCCATTCGGGTGTCGGCGGCTGGGCGCCCATGCCGAGAAAGCCGAGGGCGGCGGCATCGAGAATCGCCGCCGAGAAGGCGAGTGTCGCCTGAACGATCAGTGGCCCCAGACAGTTCGGCAGGATTGTCTTGAACATCAAACGGAAGGTGCCGGCACCGGCGACACGCGAGGCAATCACATATTCCTTCTCACGCTCTGAAATGACCGAGGCGCGCGTCAGCCGCACGAAATGCGGCTGGTTGACCAGCGAAATCGCGATCATCGCATTGGTAAGCCCTGGCCCGAGCACGGCCACCAGCACCAGAGCGAGCAGCAGCGACGGGAAGGCCAGGATGATATCCATCAGGCGCATGATCGCCGTATCGATCTTGCCGCGGAAAAATCCGGCGACGAGGCCGATCAGGACGCCTGAAATGACAGAAAGCGTGACGACGACGACGCCGATGAACAGCGAGAACCGCGCGCCGTAGATCAGGCGCGAAAGGATATCGCGGCCGACGGCATCCGTTCCGAGCGGGAAGGAGGCGCTGCCGCCCTCCATCCAGAACGGCACGGCCAGCAGTACCGCGCGGTTCTGCTCGTTCGGCTGATGCGGCGCAAAGAGCGGCGCGAGGACTGCGACGACCAGAATGATGATGAAAACCACGAGGCCGATGACGGCGCCCTTGTTGCGGGAGAAATAATGCCAGAACTCCGCAAGAGCGGATGGCTGGCCTGTTTTGACGGTGACCGTGCTCATGGACCGCTCCTAATGACGAATGCGCGGATTGATGAAGCCGTAGAGAACATCAACGATCAGATTGACCAGCATGATGACGCCGGCGATCAGCAGAAGACCGCCCTGGACCACGGCGTAATCGCGCTTGAAAACCGAATCGACCATCCATTTGCCGATACCCGGCCAGGAGAAGATCGTCTCGGTGAGGATGGCGCCGGCAAGAAGAACGCCGATCTGCAGACCGATCGTGGTGATGACAGGGATCATCGCATTGCGCAGCGCATGCACGCCGACCACGCGCAGCGGCTTCAGGCCCTTTGAGCGTGCCGTGCGGACATAATCCTCACCCAGAACCTCGAGCATCGCCGAACGCGTCTGGCGCGCAATGACGGCGAGCGGAATGGTTGCCAGCACGATGGTCGGCAGAATGAGGTAGCTGACGGCCGAGGAAAACGCTCCCTTCTGGCCCGACAGCAGGCTGTCGACGAGCATGAATCCGGTGACCGGCTTGAAGAAATACATCAGCGAGATACGGCCGGAAACCGGCGTCCAGCCGAGATAACCGGAGAAGAAGATGATGAGCAGCAGGCCCCACCAGAAGATCGGCATGGAATAACCTATAAGGGCAACACCCATCACGCTCTGATCGAACCACGTGCCTCGCTTGACGGCCGCAAAGACGCCGGCGGGCACGCCAAGACAGACGGCGAGGATGATGGCACAGAGCGAAAGCTCTAGCGTTGCCGGAAACAGCGTCAGGAATTCGCCGAGAACGGGCCGCTTGGTGACGATCGAGGTGCCGAGATCACCTTGCAGCACTTTTCCGAGATAATCGAAATACTGCACATACATGGGCCGGTCGAAACCGAGATCATGCATGATCTGGGCGTGCCGCTCCGGCGCCATGACACGTTCCCCCGACAGGAGCATGACGGGATCGCCGGGGAGCAGGCGGATGAACGAGAAGGCAATGAGGGAAACGCCGAGGAATGTCGGGATCAGCACCGCAAAGCGGCCGATGAAAAAACGCAACATGGCAGGTGTCCAATAGTTTCCGGCGGTCAGGAGACCCTGACCGCCGGCTGCGCCCAGCTCCGCCGGGCATTCTTACATTATTCTTGTTATTCGGATACGTCGACGCCGTCGAAACGGTGAATGCCGAGCGGGTCCATCTGGAAGCCCGAGACCTTCTTGCTCATCGGAACGAAGACGAGCGAATGGTCGATGGTTGCCCAGGGGGCTTCCTTCTTGAAGATCAGCTGCGCCTGCTCATACGCCTTGGTGCGCTCGCCGACATCGGCGGTCAGCTTGGCCTTGGTCATCAGGTCGTCATATTCCTTGTTGCACCACTGAGCACGGTTGTTGCCGCCGACGGCATCGCAGCCGAGCAGCGTATCCATGAAGTTGTCAGGGTCGCCGTTGTCGCCGGTCCAGCCGAGGATGACGGCGCCGTCGCGCTTCACGTCGGAGGAGAGCTTCAGATATTCGGCCCATTCATGGGTGACGATCTCGACCTTGACACCGATCTTGGCGAAATCCGCCTGCATCAGTTCGGCGGCGCGGCGCGCGTTCAGCATGTAGGGACGCGAAACCGGCATCGCCCAGATCTTCATGCTGAGATCCTTGACGCCAGCATCGGCAAGAGCCTTCTTGGCAGCGTCCGGATCATACTTGTCGTCCTGAACGGCGTCGTTATAGGACCACATCGTCGGCGGGATCGGGTTCTTGGCAACGGCGGCGGCACCCTGGAAGACGGCGTCGATGATCGCCTGCTTGTTGATCGCCATGTTCAGAGCGCGGCGAACTTCCGGCTTGTCGAACGGGGCCATCTGGGTGTTGTAGGCGAGGAAGCCGACATTGAGGCCGGCCTGTTCCAGAACGGTCAGATTTTCATCCTTCTTCAGTTCCGGCACATCGGCGGCATTCGGATAGGGGATCAGGTGGCATTCGCCGGCCTTCAGCTTCTGGGCGCGCACGGCAGCGTCAGAGGTAATGGCGAAAACCAGATCGTCGATCTTTTCCTTGCCCTTGAAATAGGTTTCGTTCGCCTTGTAGCGGATGACGGCATCCGGCTGGTAGGCGACGAAGGTGAACGGGCCAGTGCCGAGCGGCTGCTGGTTGAGCTGCGCCATCTTGCCGTCGGCGGCAAGCTTGTCGGCATATTCCTTGGAGACGATCGAGGCGAAGTCCATGGCGAGGTCGGCGAGGAACGGCGCTTCGGGGTGGTTGAGCGTGAACTTGACGGTGAGGTCATCGACCTTCTCGACAGACTTGATCAGCTCGGGAAAGCCCATGCCGGCGGCGTATTCGTAAGAGCCGCCCTCGACATACTTGTTCCACGGATTGTCGGATTTCAGCTGGCGCTCGAAGGAGAACACGACGTCGTCGGCGTTGAAATCGCGCGTCGGCGTGAAGAAGTCGGTGGTCTGGTACTTGACGCCAGGATGAAGCTTGAAGGTGTATTCCGTGCCGTCGGCCGAAACGCTCCAGCTGTCAGCCAGGCCCGGCTCGATCTCGGTGCCGCCGTGCTTGAATTCGACGAGGCGGCTATAGACCGTGCGCGACGACGCGTCGAAGGTCGTGCCTGCCGTATAGAGGCTCGGGTCGAAGCCTTCCGGCGAGCCCTCGGAGCAATAAACAAGGGTCTTGGACCAGGCCGACGTCGCCATGACGGAAATCAGGGCCGTCGCTGCCAGCAGGACAGAGATCTTTTTCATAATATTGTTTCCCGGTTGTTCTTTTTTGATGTTTGGAGACCGTAGATTGGCATCTCGGTCGACGCTCGATGGAACGATATTTATTTACTGAAAGCAACGGGCTACGCAGAAAATTTTTCCACTTGGACAATTTTAGAAATTTTCCGTCAAAAATCAGCCTCATTCGGAAATATTCGCACAAAAATGACCGAAATTTTGTCGCATTTGGTATAAAAACGCGCCCATCGCGACATGCCGGACGGCATTTCCCCCGTATGCCGGAGACCAACCAGACGCTGCAAAAACAAAAACCGCGGTTGCCGGGGCAACCGCGGTTCAGAAGTATGTTCTGATCTTCAAATCAGGCGGCGGGGGCAACGATCGCGGGTTTGCGATATGCCGGCTCGCCGGTGATTCCGAGAAGGAAATTGATCTGCGGACGCGCCTTGACGAGGTCGTCGATGGAATATTCCGACAGCACCGCGAAGAAGGCGTTGAGCGCCTTGCGCAGCGCCGAATTCAAACCGCAACTGTCGACCAGCGGGCATTCGACCTCACCGTCATCCTCGAAGCATTCGGCCATGGCGAAGCTGTCTTCCGTCACCCGAACGACGTCGAAAAGACTAATGTCGGCGGCCGGCTTGCCCAAGCGCACGCCGCCATTGCGACCGCGCACGGTTTCGACCAGACCCGCCTTGTTGAGCGGCTGAAGGATCTTGAAAAGAAAGAGCTCTGAAACGCCATAGGCCCTGGCGATCTCCGGAATCCGGCTCAAATGCCCGTCGTTGGCAGCACAATACATCAACATGCGAACCGCATAGTTCGTCTGCTTCGTCAACCGCATGCCATTCTCCTGACTCGTCTGTTCAGACCTATATAGGCGGTTTGCTAGTTTTGAACAATTCCAAAATATGAAATTCGCATTCAGCTTATGAGGCCATTTGCCGCGACGTCAATCCCGCTCCAGTATCCCGACGTAATCGAGGATCGCCTGCTTGCGTTCGGGCGTGCCTTACGCATCAGTTTGACCTCGGCACTGCGGAATAGGAGATGGCGGCAGACCGCGCCCTTGTCTCAAGACATCCTCGACGCCGGACCGATATCGCCGGCAATCAGCATGACGAGGAAAAATTCGGGAGCCAAAAGGCCCCCGAATTACACAATTCAGATTGGAATGTCGTGACGATCACTTCATCGTCGGCATGACGAATTCGGCGCCGCTCTTGATGCCCGAGGGCCAACGAGCGGTGACGGTCTTGGTCTTCGTCCAGAACTTGATCGAATCCGTGCCGTGCTGGTTGAGGTCGCCGAAGCTCGAAGCCTTCCAGCCGCCGAAGGAGTGGTAGGCGAGCGGAACCGGGATCGGAACGTTGATGCCGATCATGCCGATATTGATGCGCGAGGCGAAATCGCGGGCGGCATCACCGTCGCGGGTGTAGATGGCGACACCGTTGCCGTATTCGTGCTTCATCGGCAACGACAGCGCTTCCTCATAGTCGTTGGCGCGAACGACGGAGAGGACAGGTCCGAAGATCTCGGTCTTGTAGATATCCATCTCCGGCGTGACGTGATCGAACAGGCAACCGCCAACGAAATAGCCGTCTTCATAACCCTGGAGCTTGAAATCGCGCCCGTCGACGACGAGCTTGGCACCTTCCTCGATGCCGCGGTCGATCAGGCCGCGAACACGGGTATAGGCTTCCTTGGTGACGAGCGGGCCCATGTCGGCCTTGTCGTCGGTGTAGGGGCCGATGCGCAGGGATTCGATCTTCGGCGTCAGCTTCTCGACGAGGCGGTTGGCAGTCTCCTCGCCGACGGGAACGGCAACCGAGATCGCCATGCAGCGCTCGCCGGCCGAACCGTAGCCTGCGCCCATCAAGGCGTTGACGGCCTGATCCAGGTCTGCATCCGGCATGATGATCATGTGGTTCTTGGCGCCGCCGAAGCACTGGGCGCGCTTGCCGTTCATCGCCGCGGTGCCATAGACGTAGCGGGCGATCGGCGTCGAGCCGACGAAGGAGACGGCGCCGATATCGGGATCGGTGAGGATCGCGTCGACGGCACCCTTGTCGCCATTGACGACGTTGAGGATGCCGGCGGGCAGACCGGCCTCGATCATCAGTTCGGCAAGGCGGATCGGCAGAGAGGGATCACGCTCGGAGGGCTTGAGGATAAAGGCGTTGCCGCAGGCGATCGCCGGCGCAAACATCCACATCGGGATCATGCCCGGGAAATTGAAGGGGGTAATGCCGGCGCCGATGCCGACCGGCTGGCGGATCGAATACATGTCGATCGCAGGCCCGGCGCCCTCGGTGAACTCGCCCTTGGCGAGATGGGGAATGCCGCAGACGAATTCGCAGACTTCGAGGCCGCGAATGACGTCGCCCTTGGCATCCTCGATCGTCTTGCCGTGCTCCTTGGAGAGGATTTCGGCAAGCTCGTCCATGTGCTTGTTCAGGAGTTCGACGAACTTGAAGAACACGCGGGCGCGGCGCTGCGGATTGGTGGCAGCCCATTTCGGCTGCGCAGCCTTGGCGTTTTCGACGGCGGCGCGCAGTTCCTCGACGCTTGCGAGCGCGACCGTCGCCTGTACTTCGCCTGTTGCCGGATTGTAGACGTTGCTCACGCGGCCGCTGGTGCCGGCAACATGTTTGCCGCCGATGAAATGACCGATCTCACGCATGGGGTGTTCCTCCTGTTTTTCGATGACCGACAATCGCACTTCAATTTGCACAAATCAATGCGCTGATATAAGCAACCGTTGTGCGTAAATTATAGCTCTATCGTTGCATCAGGCGCTGCGGCTGCTTCCAAACCTGGTACGGCACGCCAACAAGTCAAACCCCAAAGGGAGGTCAAACCGATGAGCCGGAAACCCGTGGTCAGAATGGCGGAGCTGGAGATCGATCCGGACACGCTTGAAACCTATCGCGCATTGCTCACGGAAGAAATCGAAGCATCCATCGCGCTGGAAGATGGCGTCCTTTCCCTGAGTGCTGTTTCCATCAGGGACAACCCAAACCGGATCCGTATCCTTGAAGTCTATGCCGACCAGGAAGCATACGAGGCTCATCTGCGAACACCGCACTTCCTTAAGTACAAGAACCAGACGGCGCAGATGGTGACATCGTTGACGCTTATCGAGGTCGATCCGATCGCAATGCGTGCCAAGCCATGAACTGGGACGATATTCGTATTTTCCTCGCCGTCGCCCGCACCGGGCAGATCCTTGCCGCCTCGAAGCGGCTGGGGCTCAATCACGCCACACTTTCACGTCGACTGACTTCGCTGGAAGAGGCGCTGAAGACGCGGCTTTTCATCCGTCGCACGAATGGCTGCGAGTTGACGGCCGAAGGCGAAGTGTTCCTGGCATCCGCAGAGCGGATGGAAACGGAAATGCTCGCAGCACAGGCCAGCCTCGGCCACACTGATACGGCAATTGCCGGGACTGTGCGCGTCGGGGCGCCTGATGGGTTCGGGGTTTCCTTTCTTGCGCCGCGCATGGGCAGACTGATCGAGCGCCATCCGGAGCTGAAGATCCAGCTCGTACCGGTGCCGCGCTCTTTCTCGCTGTCGCAGCGCGAGGCGGATATCGCCATCACGCTGGAGCGGCCCGAACAAGGCCGGCTCGTCTCCTCCAAGCTCACCGACTACACGCTCGGTCTCTATGCCTCACGCGACTACCTCGCCTCCCAGGGCACGCCAGCCGATATCGACGCGCTGAAGGCGCATCCGCGCATCGGTTACGTCGAAGACCTGATCTTCACCGCCTCGCTGAATTTCTCCGGCGAGGTGATGCGGAGCTGGGATGCAAGCTTCGAAATTTCGACGGCGATCGGGCAGACGGAAGCGGTACGATCAGGCGCCGGAATCGGCATCCTGCACGATTATATCGCCCGGCAATATCCGGAACTCCAGCGCATCCTGCCGGAGGTTTCGATCCGCCGCGCTTACTGGACGACCTATCACGAAACGGCGCGCGACCTCATGCGCGTCAGGAGCGTCGCCGATTTTCTGCAGGAACTCGTCAGCGCCGAACGGCACATCTTTCTTTAGGTCTCGAAAGTGTGTTTTGCCGGTTCGTCGTTCTCGTCGGGATTTGGAACTGGCGTTTCGTCGGGCAGCCGGTCCGGCTCCGGTTCCTTGATCGGAGGCACCGGCTTCCAGCCGGGCCCGGGCATCGGCGGCTGATCGGGAATGGGTTCGTTGGGCACGGACATGACCGCCTCCCTTTCATGATTTCAGTTTACGCGACGTTCGGGGCTATTTGTCCGGCTTCAGCGATTCGGCAGCGCGCATCGGCATGCTGTCGATAATGGCGAAGAGCTCGCCATCGGTAATCGGCTCGCTGGCCTTGAGCTTCACGGTGCCGTCCTTGCCGAGAAGGAAAGCGGCGAATTCGCCGACCTCCGGCGCCTCGAGATCGCGGCGGATCGCTACGCCGTCGAGGCCGTCAGCCGCACCGAAGAGTGGTCGAACGCCGCCGCCGGAAATCTTCAGCACCACCAGGTCACGCTGATCGAGAGCTGAGCGATCGGCCAGCAGGTGATTTTCCTGCCGGGCGGCGCGGGAATTATCCCTGTCGGCGAAAACAACGAAGACGCGGTTCTTCCACTGAAACTGGGCGAGACTTTCGACCGGCGCATAAGCGCTGTTGGTCTCGTCGATCTTCGTCGCACCGTAGAGAAGGGTTTTCGACATGCATATTCTCCCGTCAACTCGACAACGGCCCGAAACGGCGCGGGTTCCATCGAAACGATAGGAACCGTAATTTTGTCGGCGACGATCTACTTCATTTCCAGCAGCGGCATCCGGCTCCAATTGGAATTAGTCGTTTGGCATTTTCGCCGGCACGCCCCATCGCCTACGCGTCTGGATACACGCATTCTGCTCGTCTGAGCTGCGATACCTTCTTCGCCTTCCGTTCGTTTCCCAGCCAGGATAATGCAACCGGAACACTCCATCCAAGACTGATCCATTTTGTGGATCCAGATCAACAGAAATGGCCTCTCTTGTTTTGTTTAAAGGCCATTCATATCGATGCCACGGCTGACTGCCCGCTGACGCCGTTCCGAGATGATCTGCTCGCTGCTTTCCCTGCGGACCGCCTGCTGCAGAACCTTCAGCTTTTCCTGCATTGCTTCGAAGGCGTTGTGCTGCACGCGTGGCACGCGGTGGATGAGATCCTTTTCGCCGCGAATGATGGCACTACGGCCGAAGCGCTCATCGAGCGCGGTGCTGACTGCGGCGAACTCCCGGCGAATGCCCGGATCGAGCGAAGGGACGGGGGCGCTCAGCTTGCGACCGTTGTTCTTCGCCTCAGCGGTCAGCCGCATGAGCACCTCTTCCGCCGCCTTCGACAGGCCGGGAATGGCAATTGCCATGCGCCGTCGCTCCTCGGCAACAGCCTGGCGCTCGGCATCGAGCATATTGACGTAGGCCGAACCGAGCGCGCGCAGGCGGGCGGCGGCTTCAGGCACGGCCTGCACAGCCTCTTTCCTCTCCCGCCCTGAAGCCAGCATCCGGTCCATCAGGCGATCGGAACCGCGCAATGCACTGTAGGCAGAGGGGTCATTGGTCACCGCGGCGGCGATGCGCTCGCCAGCAAAACCTTTCTGAAGCAGCTCTTCGATCTTGCCGATAGCGCCAGCCGGATCACGCCAGATCGTGCTAGCCACCGCCGCCAGCGCTGCGCGCTGGTGGCGATACAGCGGTGTGGTGAGGGCGCGAGACCTCGCCTCCTCGTCGATCGGCGTCTTGAACTCGGTGACTGCGGCAAGCATGGGGACATTCTCCTTGTCCAGATCGGCACTTGCGCCGGCAACGATCTTCGAACGATCCCTCTTCTCGGCAAGTTGTTGTTCCTCCGTAAAGCGCCTCACGGCTTCCAACAGCCGCCCAAGCTCTCCGCGTCTTTCATCCGTGAGGTCTTCCGGCATACGCTCGATCACGTTGCGTTCGGCAACCGCATCGGCCTTCGAGGTAAAGGCGCTCCAACCGAAGCGGGCTGCGAGCGCCTCGCTGACGGCCTTGATCTCCTGCACTAGCGAGCGGTCTTCTGTGGCAAGCGCAAAGGCGGTCTTGTAGGCGTCGTCACCCCCTTGCCTGCGCACCGCCTCGATCTCGACGAGACGTGCCATCGCGTTTCTGGAGACCGCCGGGATCGGCAATGACATATGAGCGCGGCGCTGTTGCTCACGGAGATCGAAGCGTTCGGCATTCCGGCGGAACTCCGTCGCCTGGGCGCGGGCGAGCGGCACCAATTCCAGCAATGCCGCGGTCGCGACGCTGCGCTCGTCGCGTGCCGCTCGACCGTCGACGATCAGATCGGAACCACGCAGGCGGCCGAGCCGACCCGGCGCAACAACAAGATCGTCGGCAAGCCTGCGCGGTTCGATGCGCACATCCGACGCCAGGGCGTTCAGGGCGACAAGTGCTGCATCCGGGTCACGATAGATCTTCTCCAATAGCGGCCGCAGGATCGCTTCCCGCTCCTTCCAGGCAGGAGACGCAAGCTGAGCTAGTCGCGCGTCTTCCTCCACGCTCCTGGTGAAGACTGTGGTGGGTGGGAGCAGATATCGGCCGCCAGCAATGTCCGCGCCTGTGACGGTTTGCGTTTCGGTTCGTTCCTCGCTGTAGGCGACCCGCCGTTCCCGCTCGATCGCAAATCCGAGCGCAATGCTCGCCCTTTCCCAGAGGTCAGCCACCTGCTCGCGCTTCTCGGCAATCGCGGCCCACCGCCGGGAGACGCCCTCCTCCATCCCGGCCGCAGTTTGAGAAAGATGATCGAGCCCACGACGCCGGGCGAAGTCGTCGGCATACTGGCGATAACCGACCTCGCTCTCAAAATCGAGCGTCGTCGTCTTAGCGCCGGAGCGCGACAGGCGTTCGACGAGTTGCTTGAACACATCCGGTCGATGGCTTTCCCGCTCGATCCGTTGCTGACGTTCTGCGGCGGTTTCGATCCGCTTGGCGGTCCAGACGTTGCGGTCGACCTCTCTTTCCTCGAACCGCTTCTGGCCGGTTTGCTCGTCGACGATCGCAAACTTGATCGTCACCCGCTCGACGCCGTCCTTGCGCAGCGTGACGGTATCGCCCTCTGAGACGCCACCTTCCTCGAGCGCCTTCGGCAGGCTGACGCCCCATAGACGATGGAGGGTGCCGTCATCTGTTCTGACATCGGCATAGGGGCTATCGTCGGCATCCTCGTCATTCGGCCGGAACTTGGCTTGTCCTGTTTCCACGAGCTCGCCGGTGACACCGGCGGCATGATCGACACGCGGCTTCCTCCCCCATTCCGGCCTCGCTTCAAAGTCTTCCTTCGCGGCATAGAGGTCAGCGCGGTCGCGATGTCGGGTCATCGACACATAGGTCAGATGCTGGTCCATCATGCCGGTGGCAAACACGAAGGTTCGCTCGACAGTGGCGCCTTGTGATTTGTGGATGGTCGCGGCGTAGCCGTGATCGACGTTGCGGTAGCTGTCCTCACTGATGACGACGTCACGGCCATTGTCGAGACGCACCGTAAGCAAGGTATCACCGCGTTTGTCGCCGGTGGAAACGACCGTCCCGAGCATGCCGTTCTTCACATATTGCGGACCGAGGCGCGGAGCATGTGGCTCGAGGAAACGGGCATTCTCCAGGAAGATGATGCGGTCGCCGGCGGCAAATTCCCGCCCACCACGTTCGGTGCGGAATGAACGGTTCTCACCCAGCGCGCCCTCGCCTGTCATCACAGATCTCAGCGCCTCGTTCAGGCGTTTGACGTCCGCATTGGTGTGGGCGAGCACAAGCAGCTCGTCGCCGCGAAGGCGAGATGTGTTTGCGGCTTCGGCAGATTCCCGAACGAGCGTGCGACGGGCATCCGTCCAGTCGCTAACAATGCGCCGGATGATCTCGTCTCGCGTCTCCGCCTCGACAAGATGGCCCTGCTGCGCATAGGCGTCGAGACCTTTCTCGATCTCGCCGCGCGCAAAAAGCCGCGACGCCTCGCGCGCCCATTGCTGGCGCTGGCGTCGTACGCCGGCAAGTTCGGCAAAACCGATCCGCTCGGTGATCGCCCTAAAGGCCGCCCCCGCCTGGATCGGCTGCAGTTGCATCGCATCGCCAACCAGCACGACTTTCGCCCCCGCCTGTTCCACGAGCTTCAGCACGCGGGCCATCTGCTGCGACGACACCATGCCGGCCTCGTCGACAACCACCACGTCGCCGCGGTGAAGCGTCTCGTGTCCATTGGCCCAGATGAGTTCCCAGGAGGCGAGTGTTCGCGACCTGATGCCGGAGCTGTCTTCCAGTCCCTCAGCCGCCTTCCCCGCAAGGGCAGCACCTATCACCCGGCGGCCACCGCTCTCCCAGGCGACGCGTGCCGCGGCAAGCAGTGTCGACTTGCCGGCGCCGGCAAGGCCGACCACGGCTGCAATGCCATTGTCGCCGGTGACATGACGGACCGCATCCACCTGCTCCGAATCGAGCCGAAAGGACTTTTTGGGATCGCCGGTTTCGACGTTCTTGATCGCGGCCGCGATATGCCGTGACGAAACTGCAAAACCCTTGTGCTCCGACAACACCTGCGCCGACCGCGCCATGTCATATTCGATGCGAAGGATCGCGCGCGTGGTGAAGACGGCGGGTTCCGCTGCCTTGCCCGTTTCGGCATCGAGCTGCTGCGGCTTCAGCATGACCAGATCGTCCGACGCCATCAGCCGCGCGCGGATATTGGCGAAGACGGCGGGATCGTCGACGTATCGATGCAGCGCCTTGGCGATATCGCGCTCATCGAAGGTGGAGCGTTCATTGCTCAACTGCTTCAGCAGAAGCTCCGGATCTGCAAGCAGCCGGTCGGCCATCTCCTGGCGACGGGCAAGATCGGCCGGAGCAAAATACATCTCGGCACCCCTGCGGGAGAGTGCTGCCTTCTCCGGACCGAGATGTCTTTGGGCGATGCCATCAAGGCCCTGTTCGGCATAGGAACGGCCGTCGAGCCGGATCTCATGGCCGGCAAGCGCCAGATGCCGGTTGGCCGTCTCCGCCCAGGAGATCTTCCAGGCCTGCAAGGTTTCCTTGTCGCCGCCCCAGGACTTATAGACAATCCGACCTGTGGGCCGCCCGGGCGTGACAAAACGCAATGGCTCGCCATTCTCTCCCAAAACAGGAGCGTTTTTCGGACCGAAGCCCTCCTCCGTCAGCGGTCTCACGGTCGTCAGCAGATGGATATGTGGGTTGCCGTCCTTGTCGTGATAGACCCAATCGGCGACCATTGCCTCGGACGTGAAATTATCACGGACGAACTCGCGCACCAGGCCAATATTCTCGGCCCGCGTCAGCTCTTCCGGCAGCGCGATGATCAGCTCGCGCGCCAGCCGCGCGTTTGCCTGTTTCTCGAAAGCTTCAACAGCATTCCACAGCGCTTCACTGGCACCGGCGACGGAACACCCCTCGACCGCCGACCGCAGCCAATCCGGCATCTGATCCGGCAGGGCCAGTTCCTCGTGCACCAGCTCGGAGGCCCCGCCCCGATAGCTGAACGACGTGCCGGCCTGTTCGTCTATCATCCTAGTGCGATGACGATAGGCGGCGGCCGAGACGATGTTGCGCCCGGCGCCCCTGCTGATCACCTGCGCTCTGACGAACATAATCGCCATGATTGTCCTCGCATATTCGGAGCAGTTGCACCACCGAGCGACGCCGCTCTTTCACAATAGTCAAACCGAACGACTGACGCGCTCCGCGCTTGTCTCCGGTTTTCGCGCGGGTCCATCAACTGCGACAAATAGGCGATTTAACTGATTTATTCAAGATAGTATAATCCAGGCCCTATTTCACGCTTTGTTCGCCCTAGGGCACGGCGTTCGGACTACGCCGGAATCAGACGATCCTTGTCCCTAAGCGCTTGACGCGTTTCATCAATCCCCAGCGCTGGGTGGCAACCGGATGGGACATAAGGGCAAAACAGGAGTTGAGCGATGCTAAAATTGCCAGTAGACGATATTGGATCTTTCGCCTATCGATTGCTTATGAAATCGTCGCTTGAACATATGCCGCTTCGCAAGCAGCGAGAACTCGGCCGCGTCCTGGAAATCCTTCACGAGGAATTCGAGGACGCGTTGAAGGAAGGCACGGCCGATTTCAAGAAGCGCGGCAGGATCCTGAAGATTCTCCTCTTCGGCTCCTACGCCAAGGGCGGATGGGTCGATGAACCTTTCACGATGAAGGGGTATCGCTCCGATTTTGATCTCTTGATCATCGTCAACAACCGCAAGCTCTGCGAATTCGCCGAATACTGGCACAAGGCAGCCGACCGGCTGATCCACGACGCTTCGATCGAAACACCGGTGAGCTTTATCGTGCATTCCAGACGCGAAGTGAATACCTACCTCAAGGAAGGGCAGTATTTCTTCTCTGACATTCGCAAGGAAGGCATCGTTCTCTACGAACTGGACGATGAGCCGCTTGCGGAACCTATGCCGCACTCGCCGGTGGATCAGCTGCGGGTGGCCAAGGAGCATTTTGAAGACCGACTAGAGGCCGCAAAAGAGTTCTTCGAACTGGCCGAACATGCTCGTACCAGACGCTACAGAAAACGAGCTGCCTTTCTCATCCATCAAGCATTGGAGCAGACCTATTCCTGTGTCCTGCTGACCCTTACCAACTACGGTCCACCTTCCCACAATATCAAGTTTCTGCGCTCGCTCGCCGAGGAGCAAGACCGCCGCCTAGCCGAAGCCTTTCCGCGTGATCAACACAAGGAACGCGCCTGGTTCAACACACTGAACGAGGCGTATGTGAAGGCGCGCTATTCGAAACATTTCGAAATCAGCGAGGAAGCGCTTGGCTGGCTCGCGGAACAAACCGCGTTACTGCTCGAACTGGTCCGGACGGTTTGCGAAGGGCACTTGGAGATCCTTAAAAGAATAG
Organism: Rhizobium leguminosarum; assembly: GCF_002953715.1. Lineage (GTDB taxonomy): Bacteria > Pseudomonadota > Alphaproteobacteria > Rhizobiales > Rhizobiaceae > Rhizobium > Rhizobium leguminosarum_V. The sequence continues at coordinate 430,019 of NZ_CP025012.1, read as the reverse complement.
TTGGCAGCGACATAATCAAGCGAGATTCGCTGTCATGCGGTTGACCAGCTGCGTGAATGGAATTCGTCATCTCGGGCACGACCGGCTACAAATCTTCAATTGCTACAAAGATGACGGCCTGGAGGCCCTGACGGATCGGTCGCGACAGCCGGTGCGTTGCGCCAACCACTACTTGAGCCGGTCGAGGCGTTGATCATCTCGTAAAAGAAGCCGCATTTGGGTGCCAGGAAAATCAGAGAGCTGCTAGTCAAGCGCCTGGACGGCGATGCGCGCGTGCCGTCGAACGGAGAACTTTGGGAGCGATCGACGGCCCGTTCGACACGAGGTTGTCACCCGTGTCTTAGGTACGATCTGTTACCTATGTCTTCGATATGGACAAGGGGGAGATGGTACGGTTGGGGGGTCTCGAACCTCCGACCTCAGGTGCCACAAACCTGCGCTCTAACCAACTGAGCTACAACCGCATAAATCGCGCTTGGCGCGACGGGGGTCACATACGAGGACTTGGCGAGGAATTCAAGTCCCATTCCTCATCAATATACAAAAAGGCTGGACGCGAGGTCCAGCCTTTTATCTCCGATCGGTAAGGACCGATCAGGCAACCTTGAAGGAAGCCATAGCCTTTTCGGCGGCGTCCTTGGAGGGCTTTGCGAGCTTCTCAGCCACCTGCTTGGTGGTTTCCTGGATCGACTTCGCCTGCTCGACGGTGAGTTCGGCCTGCTTGCGGATGAACGAGGTCTGCAGCTCGAAGAATTCGGCCGGCGACTTGACGCCGAGCAACGCTTCGAAGTGCGACAGCGAGTTCTCGGAATTGATGCGCAGGATGTCGATCGCCTTCAGGCCGATCTCGACCGAGCCGGCCTGTGCCGTCTGGACGGTGGCTTCGAGCGTCTTGCCGGCTTCCTCGCCAGCGGTCTTCAGCTTGGCATAGGCATCCTTCGACTGCTGAGCGCCCTTTTCGGCGAATTCACGGAAAGATTCCGTGAACTTGGACGGGTCGAAAGAAGCGATTGAAAAAACGTCGTCGGTCTTTATGGTAGCCATGGGTCGCATCCTTTGGGTTGAGGCAGCCGCTGCCTGCGTTTGTTGGATGATGCTTATATAAGACATTTCATTGTGCATTGCAACAATTATTGTGCAGTGCACAAGACGTTAACCTTTCCGGCCGAAAACCCCCTCCTCTTCTGGACCGGCATGCGCCCCGCAGTTATTAATAAGCCGTTAATTTAAGAAGGCCGACAGCGACAAGGTTCGAACATGCCCGCAGTCCAATATCCGTTCATCGATATCGCCGTGCATGCACGGGTACGGGAACGCTTTTCACGCGGCGAGGCCATGGTGCTGTTTTCGGCCGATCTCGCCCGTCTGCTCTGGGCGAACGGTGCGGGTGCGGAGCTTTTCGGTCATTCAGCGGTCTATGATCTGCTCGATCAGGGCGTCGATCGCGCCGACATAACCTTCCGCCAACTGGAAACGGCGGCGCGCCAGCTCACCGATATCGGCGACAGCCGCAGCCTGATGATCCGCGTTGCCAAGGGCTTTCAGCGTGCGCAGGTACAAGCGGCCGCCGAACTGATCCGGCTTTCCCAGGGCGAAAAGGCCATCCTGTTTTCAGTGCCGATCTCGGCAAAGCCACTCGCGGCCGGCGCATCGGCGGCCCAGATGCTGCAGGGACTTGATGATCCCGATACGCACATGGCGGTGATCGGCGCCAATGGCGAGGTCATCGCGGCTTCGCCGGGTTTTGCCTCGCTCGGGATCTCCGAGCAGACGGCAAAGACCTTGATCAACCTTGCGGGCGCACATCCCGACCGGTTGGTGAAGCGTCCCGTCGCCACCGCCAGAGGCAATCTTCCGGCCGCCGTCGGCAAGCTCAGCGACGATCCGGCGCTCAATCTGCTCTTTGCCGTGGAGACTGCGGTCGGCCATCTCGACCCGATCGATGCGCCCGCGCTCGACCCAGTCGATGCGCCCGCACAGGAAGAAAGCGTACCGCCGGCCGAAGCGCTTCATGACGAGCCAGTCGCCGCGACAGGCTTCACCGAGATCATCGACGCGGTCTCGGGGATCGAAGAGGTCGAGGAGACGCTCGAAGAAATAGCCGGCGAAAGCGAACAGCCGGCCGAGACAGCTGCATCCACAGACGAGACGGTTGATGATGGGCTGTATCCTGCTGCGGATGCGGAGCCGGAGAGCGACGACGGCATGATCGATAGCAGCGCGGCTGAGGCCTACGAGCCCGCCGCGGTCATCGATGACGATTTGACCTCCGTTGCCGAGGCGGTCGAACCGCCTGTTGAAGCCGGCGAAACGCCTATCGAAGACACGCCGGAAGCGGTCCATGAAGAGCCCGTCATCGCAACGCCTGTGGCCACCGACGTGCCCCCTGCCCCTGAGCTTGCGGCTGAGCCCGGCTTCGTCTTCAGGCCGAACAGCCGCGCCACGCGCTTCGTCTGGAAGATCGACGCCGAAGGCCGGTTCAACGAGGTCAGCCACGAATTTGCCGAGGCCGTCGGTCCGCATGCATCCGACATCATCGGATCTGCCTTTGGCGATGTCGCCGCCCTCTTCAATCTCGATCCTGACGGCAAGCTTTCCGAGGCGCTCGCCCGCCGCGACACGTGGTCGGGCAAGACGATCCTCTGGCCGGTCGAAGGCACCAGCCTCGTCGTTCCGGTCGATCTGGCGGCGCTGCCGACCTATACCCGCAACCGCGACTTCGATGGGTTCCGCGGCTTCGGCGTCGTCCGGCTTTCCGATGCCCAGGAAGATCCGCTGGCGCTCGGCCTGACACTTGGCCCGGACGGCGTTGGCCATGATGCAGCAAGCCTCGGCCCACCTGCCGAAACCATTGCCGAGGTGGTACACGAAGCGGAGACAGCGCTTGAAGAGCCGCTGATCGAACCCGTCCTGACGGAAGAGGTTGAGGATCAGGCGCCGCAGACGGAGCCAGCGCCGGAAGAGATTGCCACCGAGCAGGCGGCGATCGAGACACCTGCCCAGGAAAGTGCTGCAGAAAGAGCGGAAGGCAGCGCCGATGCCGGCGACGTTTCCGCCGCCGAGCCCGCAACGGATCTTCCGCAAGAGCCGCCGGCGCTTCGCATTTCGGAAACGCCCAATCGCCGTTTCTCCGACAGGATCGTTCAGCTTCACAACGCCAGCGCCGGACTGACGGCCGCCGAACAGGCCAATTTCCGCGAGATCGCCAAACGCCTCGAAGCCTTCGGAGCCAACAAGGACGGGCCTGCCGTCCCGGCGCCGATGGAACCCGCCGTCACTGAAACCGCCGGCTTCGAAAAAGCCTCCGGACCCGAAGAGTTCGAGGCCGACATACCCGCCGTCGAGAAGGCGGAAACACCGTCGCTCGAGGAAACGGCGCCGCTGGAGGCGATCTTCGAGAATGCCGTCGAGGCTGAGCGCGAAGACGACGTCGTCGCCGAAGAGCCTTCAATCATCGCCGAGGACGAGGCGACGGAAGGGCTTGAGGAGACGGTCAGCCAGATCGAGGTTCTCACAAGCTTCATCCCGCCGCGCGTCAAGATGACGGACGGGCTTTCGGTGGGCACGGTCGACCAGCTGCCTGTTGCCGTGCTCATTCATATCGGCGATGCGCTGATCCATGCCAATCCGGAATTCATGCGGCTGACGGGCTACGGCACGCTCGAGGCATTGCGCGAGGTGGGCGGCATCGAAGCCCTGCTGCAGCGCCGCGAACTCGAGGAAAAGTCGGTCGGCTCCGGCACCATGATGCTTGTCAAGGCCGATGATACGCTGGCGCCGGTGACCGCGCGTCTACAATCGGTGCGCTGGGACGACGCCAACGCATTGATGCTGGCGTTGATGCCGGTGGAAGGCAAGGAAGATGGCCGTGGCGAAGCAAACCGGTCCGAGGGCCGTCCCGAGCGGATGGTCGAGAAGGTCGCCAAGCTTCAGGTCGAAGTGGAGGAATTGCGCTCGATCCTGGAAACGGCGACCGACGGCGTCGTCGTCATCGGCACCGACGGCGACATCCGCTCGATGAACCGGTCGGCCAGCGCGCTTTTCAATTACGACGAGCAGGAGACGCGCGGCAAACCCTTCGTCATGCTGTTTGCCCATGAGAGCCAGAAAGCGGTCATCGACTATCTGAACGGCCTCTCCGGCCATGGCGTGGCGAGTGTGCTGAACGATGGGCGTGAAGTGATCGGCCGCGAGGCCGCCGGAGGCTTCGTGCCGCTGTTCATGACGATGGGCCAGCTCACCTCCTCCAACGGCTATTGCGCCGTCATTCGCGATATCACCCAGTGGAAGCGCACCGAGGACGAGCTGCGCAATGCCAAGGGCGCGGCCGAAACCGCCAACGCCCACAAGACCGATTTCCTCGCCCGTGTCAGCCACGAGATCCGCACGCCGCTCAACGCCATTATCGGCTTTTCCGACATGATGGCGGGCGAGCGCTTCGGCCCGATCGGCCATCCGCGTTATATCGAATATGCCAATGACATCGGCCGCTCTGGCCGGCACGTGCTCGACATCGTCAACGACCTGCTCGACATTTCGAAGATCGAAGCGGGCGAGATGGATCTCGATTTTGATGCCGTCGGTCTCAACGAGGCGGTTTCCGAGGCCGTGGCGCTGATACAGCCGCAGGCGAATGGACAGCGCGTCATCATCCGCACGGCGCTGTCGCAATCGGTGCCCGATGTCGTGGCCGATCTACGCTCGATCAAGCAGATCGCCCTGAACATCCTGTCGAACGCCATCCGCTTCACCCCATCAGGCGGGCAGATCGTCGTTTCCACGTCCTATGAGACCAATGGCAGCGTCGTCCTCAGGGTCCGCGATACCGGCATCGGCATGACGCGCAGCGAACTCGACCAGGCGATGAAGCCGTTCCGGCAGGTCTCCTCGACCCAATCGCGCCATCGCGGCGACGGCACCGGGCTCGGCCTGCCGCTGACCAAGGCGATGGTGGATGCCAACCGGGCAACGTTCTCGATCAATTCGACGCCGAACGAGGGCACGCTCGTCGAGATCACCTTCCCGTCGCAGCGCGTGCTGGCCGGCTAACGCACCGCTTTGCGCGTCTGAAAAGACGCGCGGCGGTGTAAGCGCATAAAGAAAAGGCAGCCAGAGGCTGCCTAGAATTTAGTGCTGTTCAACAAGAGCTCAGTCGATCAACGTCATGTTTCGGAGGCCAGAAAGCCCCAGGCCGCCTCGTTCATGTGCGACCCCCAAGATGGCTTCACCTTTGACAAACCTTTCTTAACGAAAGGTTTCCATGACAGGAGATTGATAGAGGGTGAAAGCTTGTAGTTTCCGATCGCTGTCAGTCCTTCAGTTCGTTTAGCCCGGCGAAGAGCCGCAGCGCCTCGGGATTGGCGAGCGCTTCCTGGTTCTTCACCGGCCGGCCGTGAACGACCTCGCGCACGGCAAGCTCGACGATCTTGCCGGATTTGGTGCGGGGAATATCGGCAACCGCGATGATCTTCGCCGGCACGTGCCGCGGCGAGGCGCCGGTGCGAACACGCGTCTTGATCGCCTTGACGAGATCCTCCGTCAGCGCCACACCGGGGGCAAGGCGAACAAAGAGGATGACGCGCACGTCGTCGTCCCACTCCTGGCCGATGCAGAGCGCCTCGGCCACCTCCTCCATCTGCTCGACCTGATTGTAGATCTCCGCTGTGCCGATGCGCACGCCGCCGGGATTGAGCGTCGCATCCGAACGGCCGTGGATGATCAGGCCGCCATGCTCCGTCCATTCAGCGAAATCGCCATGGCACCAGATATTGTCGAAGCGGTCGAAATAGGCGGCGCGATATTTGGCGCCATCGGGGTCGTTCCAGAACATCACCGGCATCGAGGGGAAGGCCTTGGTGCAGACGAGCTCACCCTTCTCCCCGCGCACCGGTTTGCCATCATCGTTCCAGACATCGACGGCAAGGCCGAGGCCAGCCCCCTGGATCTCGCCGCGCCAGACCGGCTGCAGCGGATTGCCGAGCACGAAGCAGGAGACGATATCGGTGCCGCCCGAGATCGAGGCGAGCTGCACGTCTTCCTTGATGCCCTCATAGACGAAGGTGAACCCTTCCGGCGACAGCGGCGAACCGGTGGAGGTCATCAGCCGCAGGCTGGACAGATCGTGACTTGCGCGCGGCGTCAGCCCGCCCTTGCGCACCGCATCGATATATTTCGCCGAAGTGCCGAAGATGGCGAATTTTTCGGCCTCGGCATAGTCGAACAGCACGTTGCCGTCGGGTGCGAAGGGCGAGCCGTCGAACAGGCAGAGCGTTGCGCCGCTGGCAAGGCCACTGACCAGCCAGTTCCACATCATCCAGCCGCAGGTGGTGAAGTAGAACAGCTTCTCGCCCGCCTCCAGGCCACAATGCAGCCGCTGCTCCTTGAGATGCTGCAGCAGAGTGCCGCCGGCCGAATGCACGATGCATTTCGGCACGCCCGTGGTGCCCGATGAAAAGAGGATGTAGAGCGGATGCGCGAAGCCAAGCCGCGTGAACTCGACTTCCCGTGCCGCATAGGGCGCGACAAAGGCCTCGAGCGTTGAAGCCCCTGGCGTCTTGCGCGCCACTGCCTCCGCATCGCCGGCGTAGTGGACAATGACGGAGGGAACACCCAGACTTTTTGTGACGGTGGCGACCTTGGCGCCGACATCCTGCAGCTTGCCGGAATACCAATAGGCATCGCAGGCGATGAACAGCCTCGGGCCGATCTGGCCGAAACGGTCGAGCACACCCTGCTCACCGAAATCAGGCGAACAGGACGACCATATGGCGCCGATCGAGGCGGCGGCGAGCATGGCGGCGACGGTCTCCGGCATGTTCGGCATCATGGCGGCGATGCGGTCGCCCTTGCCGATGCCGAGTGCTGAGAAGGCCTGCTGCAGCTTCGAGACCAGCGCGCGCAGCCGGTCCCACGACCAGCGGTCCTCGGCCTTGTCCTCGCCGCGGAAGATGATCGCATCACCGTCACCACGGCCAGACAGAAGGTTTTCGGCGAAGTTCAGCGTCGCATCGGGAAAGAAGCGGGCGTCCAGCATGCGGTCGCCATTGGCAAGCACCTCTGCGCCGCGCTCTCCCTTCACGCCGCAGAAATCCCAGACGGTCGACCAGAAATTCTCCCGCTCGGCCACCGACCATGCATGCAGATCCTCAAAGCCAGAAAGAGAAAGCCCGAAATCGGCATTGCAGCGTTTTATGAAGGCATGGATCGGGCTCTTTGCAATGGCATCCTGCGAGGGCACCCAAAGTGGTCTGTTATCCTGCATTCAATCCTCCTCCCCAATGCCGTCCTTATATCATGCTGCATTGCATTATAAAGCGCGGAACCGACGCGATCCGTCGCCTGGAGCATGATGCCGAAAAGTGTGAGCGGTTTTCGGACGACATCATGCTCCAACTATTTAATTGAAAGTGCTACAGCGTCCTTTGCGCGTCTGAAAAGACGCGCGGCGCTGTAGGGGATTTGCATATGCCTGATATTTCCTATATCCGGCGAAATCAGCGCATAACGGGATGACCGGCTGAATTTGCCGGCGGAGATCATGAGCACGTCAAGACATCGCAGGTGGCGCAGGAAGATCGGACCCGTTTCGCGCTGGCTTCCGGCCTTCGCCCGCCTGTCGACGGTATTCCTGCTGATCGCGCTCGCGCTTTTCGTGGCGCTCAGGGTCGCCGCACCCTATCTCATCTCGACCGGCTTCGTGCGCTCCGGCATCGAGGACGCGCTGTCGAAATGGACGGGCTACCATGCCGAGATCAAGGGTAGTCCGGTTCTCGAATTCTGGCCGACGCCGCGCATAACACTGAACCAGATCACCATCCGCCAGCCGCGCGAAAACGGCGACAAGATGCTCGGCAGCATTGAAAGCCTGTCGGCCGATTTCAGCCTCATCGATGCGTTGCGAGGCCGGACAAGCTTCCACGAATTCCATCTGGTGCGCCCCAACCTGGCGCTGACGCGCGACGAGAAAGGCCTGATCGACTGGAGTTATGCCGGCCTGCTCGCACGCGCGATCAACGGCGTACGCTCCGAAAACGGAGCTGAGGTGCTCGCTCCGGATCTCGATGCCGAGATCGGCGCAGTGACGGTCGAGGACGGCACGTTTGTGGTCACCGACATCAAGTCCGCCAAGACCTATCATTTCGACAGCGTCACCGCAGATATCGCCTGGCCGAGGCTATCCGGCGCGATCTCGGCGGTCGTCATCGCCCGCATCAACGGCGAGGACCTGAAAGTCGATTTCGCGTCGCGCCAGCCGCTGCTCGCCTTTGCCGGCGGGAATGCCGAGGCACGAACGTCGCTCACATCAAACCTGCTGACGGCGCGCTTCCAGGGGATTGCCAGCATCGCCAGCCTTTCGGCCCTTTCCGGCAATATCACCGCCAGCATTCCTGATGTGCCGGCGCTGCTGACGTGGTCGGGCAAATCGATCCCGGGCATCGCAACGTTGAAGAGCGCTTCGCTGGAATCCGACATCATGTCGTCGGGCAACGGGCTGCGCTTCAACAATCTCAGTCTGTCGCTGAACGAAGCGAGTGCCACGGGGGTGATGGACCTTTTCACCCAACCTGGCAAACGCCCGAAGATCGGCGGCACGCTCGCCTTCGACCAGATGAACCTCAAGCCCTTCCTCGACGCCTTCGCGCTCAGGCTCGCCGCCGGCGAGGCGGAGGAAATCTCCGCCGGCATAGGCGGGCCGCTGCAGGCGCTCGACCTCGACGTCAGGCTTTCGGCGCGGCGCGCGCAGATGGGTCTCTTCGAACTTTCCGACGTCGGCGCCAGCGTGATCGTTGCCGGCGGCGAAGCGAAATTCGATATTGGCGACAGCCAGTTCGAAGGCGGCGAGATGACCGCGCATCTGGAAGCGACGCAGCGCGACTTCGATGGCGGCGGCAAGCTACAGCTGTCGATCCGCAATGCCGACTTCGCAGCCCTTGCCGAGCGCCTGCAGCTGAAGGGTCCGCTGCCGCTTGCGACAGGATCACTCGATCTCGACCTGCAGTCGCCGAAGGCGATCTGGACGACCGGCCTTGCCGACGTCACCGGCAAGCTGCGTTTCTGGACGGGGGAAGGTACGATTCCGGGCGTCGATGCCGCAGCACTCCGGACGCAGGCGGCCGAAAAGCCGTTCTTTCCGCTGAGCGCGGCAGCAGGCGGCGCCTTCGCCTTCAACCAGTTGAACCTTCAGGCGGATTTCGCCAACGGCACCGCCGAGATGCACGACGCCCATATCGCCGGCGCCACACAGACGCTGACACTTTCGGGCGTCATCACCTATCAGTCGAACGGGCTGGCGCTATCGGGATCACTGGAGGCAACCGATCCGGCCAAGGCGGCAGAGCTGCCGCTTCTGCCGTTCTTCGTCGGCGGTTCATGGCCGAACCCGGTGATCTCGCCGGTTCCGCTATTCGGCAATACACCCCACGCGCAATGAAGCATGTCGCGCAAAAGTGTGCAGCGGTTTTGCGATAACGACATGCGTAAAATAGAGACATAAAGCGCGAGGAGCACGCGCTTTAGACCTCACGCACCGGCCGCAGCGGCGCGCTCGTCCCTCTGCCGCTGCGTTTCGCGGCGCTTGGTGATGATTGAGGCGCAGATGACGCCGAAGGCGACGACGCCGATCAGGATCGTGCACACCGCATTGATCTCGGGCGTCACGCCAAGGCGAACCTGGCTGTAGATCCTCATCGGCAGCGTGGTGGCGCCAGGCCCCGAGGTGAAGCTCGCAATCACCAGATCGTCAAGCGACAGGGTGAAGGCCAGGATCCAGCCGGAGAGCACGGCGGGCGCGATGATCGGCAGGGTGATCTCGAAGAAAGTACGCACCGGCGGCGCGCCGAGATCCTGGGCCGCTTCCTCGATCGAATGATCGAAACTCAGCAGGCGCGACTGCACGACGACGGCGACGAAGCACATGGTCAGCGTCGTATGCGCAAGCGTGATCGTCCAGAAGCCGCGGTCGAGACCGATCGCCACGAAGAGCAGCAGCAATGACAGGCCGGTGATGACCTCCGGCATGACGAGCGGGGCATAGACCATGCCAGAAAACAGCATGCGGCCGCGAAAGCGCGTGTAGCGCACCAATGTCAGCGCCGCCATCGTGCCGAGGATGGTTGCCAACGTCGCCGACAGCAGCCCGACGCGCAGCGTCACCCAGGCAGCGTCGAGCAAGGCCTGATTGCTCATCAACGAGACATACCATTTCGTCGAGAAGCCGCCCCAGACGGTCACGAGTTTGGATTCGTTGAAGGAAAAAATCACCAGAAGCACGATCGGCAGATAGAGGAAGGCGAAGCCGAGCGTGACGGAGACGATGTTGAAGCGGGTCCATTTCAGCATGGTTTATTTCCCCCGCTCTTCGGCTTTGGCCTGGACATTCTGGAAGAAGACGATCGGGATGACCAGGATCAGCAACAGGATGGTCGCCACCGCCGAGGAGACCGGCCAGTCGCGATTGGAATTGAACTCGTTCCACAGCGTCTTGCCGATCATCAGCGTCTGCGACCCGCCGAGCAGATCGGGAATGACGAATTCGCCGACGGCCGGGATGAAGACCAGCATGCAACCGGCCACCACGCCGGGAATCGACAGCGGGAAGGTGACGCGCCAGAAGGCGGTGATCGGCGGGCAGCCGAGATCCTGTGCGGCTTCGATCAGCGTGCCGTCCATCTTCTCCAGCGCCGAATAAAGCGGCAGCACCATGAAGGGCAGATAGGAATAGACGATGCCGATATAGACGGCGGTATTGGTGTTGAGGATGATCAGCGGTGTATCGATCAGGTGCAGCGACAGCAGCAGCTGGTTGAACAGCCCCTCCGGCTTGAGGATGGCGATCCAGGCGTAGACGCGGATCAGGAAGCTCGTCCAGAAGGGCAGGATGACGAGCATCACCAGCGTCGGCCGCAGGCCACGTGGCGCCTGCGCCATGCCGTAGGCGATCGGATAGGCGATCAGCAGCGTCAGGAAGGTGGAGATCGCGGCGATCACCACGCTCGACACATAGGCGTTGAAATAGAGCGGGTCGTCGGTGAGGTAGGTGTAATTGTCGAAGGAGAATTCGCCGATCTTGCTTAAGAGGCCGGCCCAGCCGTCGGCGAAGGAGAAGACAGGCTCATAGGGCGGCATGGCGATCGCCGTCGTCGACATCGAAATGCGGAAGACGATGAAGAAAGGCGCCAGGAAGAAGAGCAGCAGCCAGGCGTAAGGGATGACGATGACGAGGCGATTGTAGAGGCCGGACGTGAACTTGCCCATGATGTCAATCCTTCAGCAGGACGCCGGCATTCTCGTCGAAGGAGACCCAGACTTCCTGATCGTAGGTGAAGGGGTCGTCGACGGAGCGCTGCGCATTGAGGGACGAGGCCTTGACGACGTTGCCGCTTTGCAATTTCACATGGAAGACGGTCATGTCGCCGAGATAGGCGATATCCCAGAGTTCGCCTTTGGCGGCGTTGACGGACGCATTGGCGGGAGCCGTGCGCCCGACCCGCATCTTTTCCGGCCGGATGGCGAAGCCGACGGCGCTGCCTGCCGAGGGTGTCTCGGCGGCGGCGACACGCACGCTGAAGCCGCTATCGACTGATATCTCGACGGTGCCGTTGCCCGATGAGGCGACCTTGCCATCGAAGATGTTCACGTCGCCGATGAAATCCGCAACGAAACGGCAATTCGGCGCCTCGTAGATTTCGGCCGGCGTCGCCACCTGCACGACCTTGCCGTGGCTCATGACGGCGATACGGTCGGCCATGGTCATCGCCTCTTCCTGGTCGTGGGTGACCACGACGAAGGTGAGGCCGAGATTCTGCTGCAGGTCCATCAGCTCGAACTGGGTTTCCTCGCGCAGCTTCTTGTCGAGCGCGCCGAGCGGTTCGTCGAGCAGCAGCACCTTCGGGCGCTTGGCGAGCGAGCGGGCCAGCGCCACGCGCTGGCGCTGGCCGCCGGAAAGCTGGTTCGGCTTGCGGGAGGCAAATTGCTCCAGCTTGACGAGCTTCAACATCTGCAAGACGCGGTCAGTCATCTCGTCCTTCGCCATGCCGTCCTGTTTCAGGCCGAAAGCGATGTTCTTCTCGACCGTCATGTGCGGGAAAAGCGCATAGGACTGGAACATCATGTTGACGGGACGCCGATAGGGCGGCGTGCCGGCCATGTCGGTACCGTCGAGCACGATTTCTCCCGAGGTCGGCTGCTCGAAGCCGGCGAGCATGCGCAGAAGCGTCGACTTGCCGCAGCCGGAAGCGCCGAGCAGCGCGAAGAACTCGCGGTGATAGATGTCGAGCGACAGGTTATCGACGGCGGTGAAATCACCGAAACGCTTGGTGACGTTCTTGATTGAAATGAAGGGCTTGGCGGACGGATCGGTCCAAGGTGCGAAAGAGCGGCGAATATTGCCTAGAGACTTCATATTGTTCCCCGAAAATACATTCTTTTGCTCCCGGTTTCACCCGGCCGGGATCGTCAAAAAAAGGCCCGGACGTTTCCGTCCGGGCCGTTATTCTATCATTGGCCGGTGACCACGGTGGTCCATAGCCGCGTCACGATCCGCTGCGTCTTCGGATCGAGCGGCGGAACAGTGAAGAGTTTCGCCATTACCTCCGGCGTCGGGTAGATCGCCGTATCGTCGAGGACCTCCTTGTCGAGGAACTGCTGCGACGCCTTGTTGCCGTTGGCGTAGAAAACGAAGTTCGAGGCCTTGGCGATGACTTCCGGCTTCATCATGTAGTTGATGAATTCATGGGCTTCGGCGACATGCGGCGCATCCTTCGGAATGCCGAAGACGTCGAAGAAGATCTGGGCTCCCTGCGACGGGACCGAGTAGTCGACCTTTACGCCAGCATTGGCTTCCGCGGCACGGTCGCGGGCCTGGAACATGTCGCCGGAATAACCGAGCGCGATGCAGATATCGCCGTTCGCCAACGCGCTGATATATTCGGACGAATGGAACTTGCGGACGAAGGGACGGACGGCCGTGAGAACCTCCTGCGCCTTCTTGAGATCGGCGGGATCGGTGCTGTTCGGATTGAGCCCGAGATAGGCGAGTACCGAGGGCACGACGTCGGTTGGGGAATCCAGCATATAGATGCCGCAATCCTTGAGTTTCGCCGCTTTCGCCGGATCGAACAACGCGTCCCAATTGGGCTTCTCGTCGGTGCCGAGGGCAGCCTTGACCTTGTCGACATTATAGCCGATGCCCGTCGTGCCCCACATGTAGTCGACGCTGTATTCATTGCCGGGGTCGAAGGACGCCACGCCCTTCATGATGACATCCCACATGTTGACCAGGTTCGGCAGCTTCGACTTGTCGAGCTTCTGGTAGACGCCGGCGGCGATCTGGCGCTGCATGAAGGATACCGTGGGGACGACGACGTCATACCCCGAACCACCGGCCAAGAGCTTGGTTTCCAGCGTCTCGTTGGAATCGAAGGTGTCGTAGACGACCTTGATGCCGGTTTCCTTGGTGAAATCCTCGAGAATGGAACTGTCGATATAATCCGACCAGTTGTAGACGTTGACCACACGCTCCTGCGCAAAGGCCGGCACGGCAGCAAGGAGTGCGGTAACGGCGGCGGCCGTCACGCATAGGATGGTTGACCTCATGACTTCTCCTGTTTGTTCAAAGATTCCGCACCCCCGGACATCTTTTCCCTCTGGTTTTCCACGCAGACTAAGAAGGAATTTCACAGCCCACAAGCGCAAAATCCTGCGCCCTCAACGATTTCACAATCACTGGAAATCGAAGGCGCTGAGCCCCGCCACCATCTCGTCGAGCCCGAGCGGTCTCGTCACCGGCGGCTCGGCCCGGGAAAGGCAGCCGCGCCGCTCGCAAAGGCGACAGGCCGGACCGACCGTGACCGGATCGAGCGCCATCGCCTGCCCATAGACCACACCCTCGCCAAGGGCGGCGTCGCAGCCGATCAGGATCGCGGTGCGCCTTACCCTTTCGCCGAATTCGACGCTCGGTCCCTCCAAGGTGCGGGCGACCGTCAGGAAGGATGCCCCGTCCGGCATGACGACCGTTTCGGCGAGGATCTGGCCCGGTTGCAGGAAGGCGGCGTGGATATTGAGCTTCGGACAGCCGCCGCCGAAACGGGCCTGCGGAAAACCCTGGGCGCCTGCCCTGCGCAGCCGGTGGCCCGCAGCATCGATCTCGATCAGGAAGAAGGGAATGGCGGCCGCGCCCGGGCGCTGCAGCATGGCAAGGCGCGCGGCGGCGTGGCCGAAGGAGACGCCGAAGCGCGCACGCAGAATATCGATATCGTAGCGCGTTGCCCTGGCCGCCGACAGAAAGGCTTCATAGGGCATTGTGAGCGCCAGCGCGGCGATGCGGGCAAGCTCGAAACGGGCGATGCGGCGCGCCTCGGCGGAGGAGAGCGAGAGATCGGCAAGCTCGGCATCGATTGCCGGCAGCAAAGCGAGAGTCGCGGCCTCGATTGATATCTCATGCGCACGGTCGGCCTGTGACAGGCGCTCCGAGATGAAAAGCCGCATCGAATGGCGATCGAAACGGCGGCGCAGGTCCGGCATCACATGGACGGGCAGGACTCGCACCGCGATGCCCCGCTCGGAGCGCAGCCAATCCTTCAGCCCGGCGGCAAGATCGACGCCCCAGGGGAGCGTTGCGGCAAAGGCTTCCGCCGCCGTCTCGATCCGTCCGAAATAGCCGGACCTGCGCTCCAGCGCCTCGCGCACCTCATCCAGCGGCAACCGGCCGGCGGCGACCGGCGCATGCCCTTCGGCGGCCATCAGCACCGTCAGATCGGACAGCCTTGCCGCCTGCTCACGATAGGCGCGGTAGAGCTTGATCATGCCGCTCGCGGCGTTGGGTGCTGCCTCGGCCACCTCCACCAGTTCCTGATCACCCGGCAACTCGCCCGACAGCAGCGGATCGGCAAAGATCTCCTTGAGCTGGTCGAGACTGCCGCCGGTCTGCCCCCGCAACTCCTCCAGATCGACCCTATAGACGCTTGCAAGCTTGAGAAGGAGCTGCACCGTCAGCGGCCGCTGGTTGCGCTCGATCAGGTTCAGGTAGGAAGGCGATATTTCAAGCGCCTCGGCCATGGCGGTCTGCGTCAGCGCCAGCGCATTGCGGATGCGCCTGACTTTCGGGCCTGCGAATATTTTTCGTTCCGCCATGTCACACCCTTTGACAAGGAAGGAGCGCTGTATTTACAAAATTTTACAAATTCACAGCGCCGCTCTGTCAATCCTCGTCATCTTAACCTCTTTCTGAGCAGGAAATCAAAGGTTTTTCTGGTCATAACGGCTGATATTGTCAATCTTGTCATGCAGCACCTTTGTCGGGCTTTTTAGTGAGGAGAGCAGCATGACGGATTTTTACAAGCTTGTTCCAAACGCTTCAGCAGGCCGCTTCGACGGCATCGAGAGACCGTACTCGGCCGATGACGTGCGGCGGCTCAGAGGCTCGGTGGCACTGCGCCATACGCTGGCCGAAATGGGGGCGGACCGGTTGTGGCGGCTCATTCACCAGGAGGATTTCGTCAATGCGCTCGGCGCACTTTCCGGCAACCAGGCCATGCAGATGGTGCGCGCCGGGCTGAAGGCGATCTATCTCTCCGGCTGGCAGGTGGCGGCCGACGCCAATACGGCATCGGCGATGTATCCCGATCAGTCTCTATATCCAGCCAATGCCGGTCCGGAACTGGCCAAACGCATCAACCGCACACTGCAGCGCGCCGATCAGATCGAGACCGCGGAAGCCCAGGGACTTTCCGTCGAGACCTGGTTCGCGCCGATCGTTGCCGATGCGGAAGCAGGCTTCGGCGGACCGCTCAACGCCTTCGAAATCATGAAGGCCTATATCGAGGCGGGTGCTGCGGGCGTTCACTTCGAGGACCAGCTCGCTTCGGAGAAGAAGTGCGGCCATCTCGGCGGCAAAGTGCTGATCCCGACGGCCGCCCATATCCGCAATCTCGATGCCGCGCGACTTGCCGCCGACGTCATGGGCGTTGCGACGCTGGTCATCGCCCGCACCGACGCGGAAGCGGCAAAGCTCTTGACGTCGGACATCGACGAGCGCGACCAGCCCTTCGTCGACTATGATGCCGGCCGCACAGTCGAAGGTTTCTATCAGGTGCGAAACGGCATCGAGCCGTGCATCGCGCGCGCCGTCGCCTATGCGCCGCATTGCGATCTCATCTGGTGCGAGACCTCGAAGCCGGACCTCGATCAGGCACGGCGCTTTGCCGAAGGCGTGCACAAGGTCCATCCCGGCAAGCTGCTCGCCTATAATTGCTCACCTTCCTTCAACTGGAAGAAGAACCTCGACGAGGCGACGATTGCACGGTTCCAGCGCGAACTCGGCGCGATGGGCTACAAGTTCCAGTTCATCACGCTCGCCGGCTTCCACCAGCTGAACTACGGCATGTACGAACTGGCGCGCGGCTACCGGCAGCGGCAGATGTCGGCCTATTCCGAGCTGCAGCAGGCGGAATTCGCCGCCGAGGCCAATGGCTATACCGCCACCAAACACCAGCGCGAGGTCGGCACCGGCTATTTCGACGCCGTGTCGCTCGCCATCACCGGCGGCCGGTCTTCGACCACGGCGATGCACGGCTCGACCGAACATGCGCAGTTCAAACCGGCTGCGGAATAACTCGAAGAGGAGGAGAAGATCATGGCATCCATTACACGCGTCAGGGAACGGGCCGAGGAGCAGGCGAGCAGCATGAGCGAGGATCAGCAGACGACGATCCGCATGCTCGCCAACGACCTGCATCGGTTGAACCAGTCGGTCATGAAGGCCGTCGAAGCCGGTGTCTCGGTCGAACTGGTGCGCTCGGCCCGTCATCACGGCGGCGACGGCCACTGGGGCGACCTGCTGATTCCGGTCGTCGTCACCAACCGGCATTGACGAAAAGCCGACCGTTGGCGGGCCGGTGAAGTCGGCCCGCTTCTTCAATCGCCGCGCGACCTATCGGGCGCGCGGCGCTTTACGTCTCCAGTGATGCATCTCCTGGTCCCAAAGCCGCTGCACAGTTTTGGGCGACATGCATCAGCCTCGACTCGGTCGTTTTCCGGCGAAGAGATCGGCATAACTTTTGATAAGCTTGGTCATGCGGTCGGCGACCGTGCGGATCTCCGGGCGATGGCGGTCCTCGGCATTCATGACGATCCATTGCCGGTGGCGCAATTCCGGTAACTCGCCGCCCTGCCGCTGCAATTCGGGTTGGAGATCGCCGACGAAACAGGGAAGCACGGTCTTGCCGGCGCCGGCGCGCACCAGATCCGGCAGCGAACGCGGCCGATTAACCGTGGCGACGATCCCTGTTGCGGCATGGGCGTGCGGCCAGCGCAGATAGGCCGATATCGCCTCTTCCTCGGCGACTGCAATCCAGCGCTCGTCGGTCTCGGCGGCGTTGCGTCTGATATAGACGGCATAGGCCACCTCTCCGAGCTGACGTGCGGCGAGATTGGCCTCCTCAGGCTCGAAGGCGCGAATACCGATATCGCTCTCGCGATAGGCAAGGCTTGCCCGCGCCTCGCCGATGGTGAGCGAAATGGCAAAGGCATCGCCCGGCATGCGGATTGCGGCGAAATTCTCCGTCAGCAGCCAGGCGACCCAGGTGCCGGCGGCAATCCTGACGGTCGTGCCGCCCTCGCCTGATTGCCGCCACGCCTCGACCTTGCGGGCGGCGGCTTCCATTTCCTGAAGGTGATCGAGCAGCGCCTGACCATCCGGGGTCAGACGGTATCCAGTCTGGCTGCGGACAAACAATGCACGGCCGATCTCCTGTTCGAGATCGAGCATGCGCCGGCCGACGGTCGCCGGACTAAGCCCGCTTGCGGTGCTTGCTCCCGTCAACCCGCCGAGCCGGGCGACCTGCAGGAAGAGCTGATAGGAATCCCAATTCGCGTTTTTCATTAATGAAAAACATAGCGGGATTTTCCCCGTTTATAAAGAGAAATTCGATGCCTAGATCAGGTGATGTCTTACATAGGAAAGGACATCGTCATGATCGACATGATCACCATCGCGGGCACCATCGGCTATCGGCACTCTCCCAAGCGATGCGGTTGCAGGGCGGAGGAGGATAGATTCTACGCCGAGTTCGGAAACAGCAGCCTCATTGGCTTCGCCGCCTGGCTGACGTCGCTCGATCTTAACCTGGGAAAGCGCCGCAAGGCCGCGGCGCAATCCCGTGGCAGCTGCGGCTGCGCGGTTCAGGCGACTTTTCTTGCCCCGAGATGAGCCGGTGCGGAGTCTGCAACGATGCGGAACCGCTCGATCAGCGCCATCAGCGTGTCGGCCTCGCCGGCGAGCAGGCGGCTTGCCTGCGTCGTCTCGGCAACCATCGACGCGTTCTTCTGGGTCATCTGGTCCATGGCGTTGACCGAGCCGTTGACTTCCTGCAGCGCGGCCGATTGATCGCGGCTGGCGGTGGCGATGGTCTCGACATGGCCGCTGATTGCGATGATCTCCTGGCTGATCGAGGCAAGGACGCTGCCGGTCTTCTGGACCAGTTCGGAACCTGCCGTCACTTCCCGGCTCGATGTCTCGATCAGCGACTTGATCTCGCGCGCCGCATCGGCCGAACGCTGGGCGAGCTCGCGGACTTCCTGGGCGACGACGGCAAAACCCTTGCCCGCCTCGCCGGCCCGCGCCGCCTCGATGCCGGCATTCAGGGCCAGAAGATTGGTCTGGAAGGCGATATCGTCGATCACCTCGATGATCTGCTCGATGCGCTGCGAGGCCTGCTCGATGCGCTCCATGGCGGAGACGGCATCGCCGACGACGGCGCCGGAATTGTCGGCGGTCTTCTTGGTCGCGGCCACGACATTGTTGGCTTCCCGGGCACGCTCGGCGGAAGAACGAACCGTCACAGTGATCTCCTCCACCGCGGCCGCGGTCTCCTCAAGGCTCGCCGCCTGCGCCTCGGTGCGCTTCGAAAGTTCGCCGGCAGAGGCGGAGACGGCGCCGCTGTTGCGCTGGATGCTCGAGGCGCTGTCGCGGATGCCGGACAGCGTATCCTGAAGCCGCAGAAGCGAAGCGTTGAAATCGACGCGCAACTGCTCCAACCGGCCGACGAAAGGCGTGCCGATCGTCTGCGAGACGTCGCCTTGCGACAGGCGCCCGAGGCCGGCGGCAAGCTGATTGACGGCAAAATCGATCTGGCCGTCGAGCGAGCGCTTGTCGGCATCGTTCCTGGCGCGTTCGGCATCGCTCAAGGCGCGCTGTTCGGCAGCCTGGGTTTCCAGATCGCGCCTTGCGCGGGCGCTGTCGCGGAAAAGCGCCAGAGCCCGGCCGATATCACCGAACTCGTTCTTCTTTTCGATGCAGGGGATCGCTCCTTCGAGATCGCCCGCGGAAATCGAGTGGACGCTGGTCGTCAGCGCCTGCAAAGGCTTCACCGAGAGGCGGATCGCATAGAAGGCGAGAACGCCGACGATCAGCATGACGATGGCGCCGACGCCGAGAACCAGCATCTGCAGCTCATACATGCGCTGGTAATAGAGCTCCATCGGAATACCGATGAAGAGAATGCCGACATTGGCGCTCGAGGCGTTCTTGATGGGGAAATAACCGGTCATGAACTTGCGGCCGAAAAGCTCCGCCGGTCCGTAATAGGCTTCACCCCTGGCGAGAACCGGCTGGGCCGGGTGCTCGGCGACCAGCTTGGTGCCGACGGCGCGGTCGCCGTTCTCCTTCTTGACGTTTGTGGATATGCGGACGTAGTCGCCGCCCTGCTTTTGGAAGATGGTCGCAACACCGGCGATCGACTGCGCGGTGCGGTCAACCAGCGAATGATCGGCAAGGGCCGGAATGGCGTCTTCGGTGACGGCGGAGAGCTGATTGTCTTTCAATTCGATCTTTGCAGCCTGATCAGCCGCGCCGTAGAGGACAGCCATCGCACGGGCGGCGTCCTTCGCGTCGGAGACGGCGCCGTCCATGACCTGATGGCTCAGATTGTAATAGGTCACGCCGACGATGGCGGCCGTGCTGATCGCCAGCAGAAACAGCGTGATCGCAACGATCTGGCGTACGATCGACGTAGAGAAAAGGCGCAGCATCGAGACCCCCGGGAGATAAACCAAGGTTAAATTAGACTAAAAGCGTTAAGGAAGATTCTCCGCAAATCATGGCTGTCGGAGATATTCATCGCCTCGTTTCCAAGCGTTTTCCGATTATCCCGGCGTGATAGGCTGCCCGGCATTCGAGCTATTCTTCCATCGTTCAAATCGTCTCAATCGAGGCGCCGTTTTGCGGAATAAAGAAAAAAGGCCCCGGTAAGTCCGGGGCCGTTCGCATGAAGACGGATCGATCGATGATCAGGCGGCGCGGTAGACCGGCGCACCGGTGGCTTCACCGTCGATCTTGAACTGCTGGATGAGCCTGCGCAGCGAATCGGCCTCGTCGGCCAGTTCGCGGCTGGCGGCAGTCGTCTCCTCGACCATGGCGGCGTTCTGCTGGGTCATCTGGTCCATCTGGTTGACCGTCGCGTTGACGCTCTGCAGCGCGTTGGACTGGTCGTGGCTGGCGCGGGCGATCATCTCGACATGCTGGCTGATCGTGACGATCTGGGCGCTGATCTTGGCGAGCACCGTGCCGGTCTCCTGCACGAATTGCGAGCCGGAACTGACCTCGTTGGTCGACTTGTTGATCAGCCCCTTGATCTCCTGCGCCGCGGCGGCGGAGCGCTGGGCCAGTTCGCGGACCTCCATCGCGACCACCGCGAAGCCCTTGCCGGCTTCACCAGCGCGCGCCGCCTCGATGCCGGCGTTGAGCGCCAGGAGGTTGGTCTGGAAGGCGATCTCGTCGATGACGCCGATAATCTGCTCGATCTGGCGCGAGGCATCCTCGATGCGGCCCATCGCGTCGATCGCATTGCTGACGACGACGGCGGAATCGTCGGCGCTGCGCTTGGCCTGGCGGACGATCTGGTCAGCATCCTTGGCGCGTTCGGCCGACGAACGGACCGTGACGGTGATTTCATCGACGGCAGCCGCGGTTTCTTCGAGCGAGGCTGCCTGCTGTTCGGTGCGCTTGGAGAGGTCCTCGGCCGACTGGGCCATCTGGTTGCCGTTGCCCTGGATCAGCTCGACATTGTCGCGGATCTGGCTCATCGTCGCCTGCAGGCGCATCATCGAACCGTTGAAATCCTGGCGCAGCTGTTCAAGACGGCCGATGAAGGGCGTTTCGATCGTCGTCGAGATATCGCCCTGCGACATGCGTTCGAGGCCGGCGGCGAGCGCATTGACCGCAAATTCGATCTGACGATCCATCTCGCGCTTTTCGGCGTCGTTGCGCTGGCGCTCATGTTCGGCGGCGGCGCGTTCCTCGTCGCTCTGCTCCTCGATGCGGATCTTCGAGATGGCGTTTTCCTTGAAGATGCCGAGCGCGCGGGCCATGTCGCCGATTTCATCGTGGCGCTGCTCGCCGGAGATGCTGGTATCCAGCGCCCCTTCGGCGATGCGGCGCATGGCGGCGGTGATATGGCTGATCGGGCGCTGCAGCGTCAGCACCAGGGCAATGCCGCCGAGGATCGACAGCAGGATGCCGAGACCGGTGGTCATGACGGAGATGCTGTTTGCCTGGGTGCGCTCGGCGCCGGCCGTCTGCTTCTGCAGCTCGGCGAAATCGGTCAGCTTTTTCCAGATCTGGTCGAGCTCCTGGCGGGCCGCGGCATAGGCGGTGACGCGCTCGCCGATCGTGTCGACGATCTTCGAGCCGCCGCCGGAGATGATGTCGAGCGCCGGCTGGATCGCGCCTGAAATGCCTTCGGCAAAACCCATGCCCTTGGCGCTGGTGATCAGCACCTGCATGTCCTTGCCTAGCGTGCCGGCCTGCTGCTGCAGACGCACGAGATTTTCCTTGCTGGAGTCGGCGAGAAAGTCGGAAAGAACGATCTGCAGCGAATAGACGGAATTTTCGAGACGCCTCGTATCCTGCAGGACCGAGTTGGCCTGGGCAATCCGGCCGTCGAGCGCGGCGAATTCCTGGGTCGCGTCACGCATTTTCTGCGTGGCGGTCAGCTGCGTATAGGTCGAGGTCTGGCGGAAGCGCGAAACGAGACGGCCGAGTTCGGTGGCGGTCTCGTCGGTCGGATTGGGTGTCTGGACGATCGCCTTGATGCCGTCGATGGTCGCAGCCAGCGCGTCGATGACATTCTTCTGATTGCTCGGAACCGAGATGGCGATCAGACGCTGCGATTTGATGATCTCCGGCATCTGTTCGTTGATGAAGGCGATCTTGTCCTGCGGTGTCTGCGGCTTGCTGAAGCCGCTGGCGACGGTGCCGAGAAAATCGCCGCCCTTCAGCAAGCGGTCGGCCGTGCGAAGGGTGCTAGTGGCGGCGCTCTCGTCGCTCTGAACGGTGCTCTGCAATTCCTCGGCCTGGTAGGACACGGTAAAGCGGGTGCTGATCACGCTCTTCTGCGCAGCGTCGATCTGCTCATGCAATGCCCGCTCCTGCTCGTGCAGCGCCCAGAGCTTGTCGACGACGCCCGAAATGTCCTTGGTGCGGCGCGATGCCTCCGCAAGGCTGTCGCGACCGGCGGCCTCATCACCGACCTGGTTCAGCGTCTGGTCGAGCACGCCTTGCTGGGTCTTCAGATCCGCAAGCAGCTTGTCGCGCGCCTCAGGGCTGGTGACGCGCAGGAAATCATCCATCGAACCATAGAGATCCTTGAAGCCGCTGAGCGACTGCAGCACGCTGTTGGATATTTCCATGCGGCCCTGCAGAAGTCCCGAAGCGTAGAGGCCCGTCAGGCCCACCGCCGAAATGGTGACGACGAAAGGCAGAACGAAGATCAGGACCTTGGTCTTGATCCTGAAACGGGAAAGAATCTTGTCAATCAACATGGCGTTCCGGGCCTTTCATACACCACTCCTCCCGCAGGCAGCCACATGGCGCCAGCCGGGTGCACATCGAGCTATTCTTAGTTACATTGGGGAACCCGGAGGCCAGGCGGCAGTCATTGCCAGTTCATGTCCAAACAACTTGGAGATGCCCAAATATTCGCGAGCAATTGTGTCAGATTAGATATTAATTTTCGGATAAGCGGTTATGGCGGGTTAAGCCAAGGCAGTGAAATAGTTGCAAATTATGGGCCGCGACGCCGCGGTGCGACAATAGCCATGTCGCAACGTTCGTTCCAGGTCTGCGGACAGGGTCAGATGACGTGCGAGAGCAGCAGCGCGATGCTGGCGGCGGTGGCGCCGGCGGCAAGCATCAGATAACGCAGGGCGACCATTCGAGCGTTCGGCTTTGCCTCAGCAATTGCGATGGCGCGGGCGCGTCGTGTGTTTCTGGTCATGGTCGAAACCTCACTTCTCTCTGACACAACAACAATCCAACAAATCGGCTTGCCGGTAAAGCTTAATTTAGGAACGACCTTACAAACCGCCAATTGAGACAGGATGGCGCACCTCTATTAAAAAGTCTTGAATCGGCTTTTCTAAAGCACGTCGCGTTGAATCGGAATCATGCGACGCGCTTTAGGTATTTGCTTTCTGATCAGCGCTGTGCTCCTCGGCCTCATGGAAGTCGTTATCCCAAAACCGCTGCGCACTTTTGGGCGACATGCATTAGGCCCATTCACCGGCGGCAAAACCGGAGGCCCAGGCCCACTGGAAATTATAGCCGCCAAGCCAGCCGGTGACGTCGACGCATTCACCGATGAAATAAAGGCCGGGCACGGCTTTTGTTTCCATGCTGCGGGAATCAAGCCCTGCCGTGTCGATGCCGCCGAGCGTCACTTCGGCGGTGCGGTAGCCTTCCGAGCCGGACGGTTTGACCGCCCAGTTCTGGACGCCGGCGGCAAGACGCAGCAGCGCCTTGTCAGGCAGGTCGGCCAAGTTGCCGGAGATTTTCTCGCGCTCCACGAGAAACTGTGCCAGCCGCTTCGGCAGGATGTCGCCAAGGGCTGTCTGCGGCGACTGGCGGCCATTGAGCTGCTTTGCCGTCTTCAAATGCGCCGCAATATCGATATCCGGTTCGATGGCGACCACGATCTCGTCACCCTCGCGCCAATAGGAAGAAATCTGCAGGATGGCCGGGCCGCTCAGCCCGCGATGGGTGAAGAGCAGCGCTTCGCGGAAGGCGGTCCTGCCATGGCGAATTTCGGCCGGGGCGGCGATGCCGGCGAGCGGGGCGATGCTCTCGAGCAGGCCGGGATCGAGCGTCAGCGGCACGAGGCCGGGTCGGGTTTCGAGCACGGCCAAGCCGAACTGCTCGGCGAGGCGATAGGCAAAGCCGGTGGCGTCCATCTTCGGGATCGATTTGCCGCCGGTGGCGACGATCAGCGACGATCAGCGACGATGCTTCACAGTGACCTTCGCTCGTCGATACCCGGAAGCCGGATTCGGTCTTTTCGACGCCTGATATCTCGGTGGCGAGATGCAGCACTGCACCGACTATCCGCATCTCGGCCAGCAGCATACGGATGATATCTTTGGCGCTATCGTCGCAGAAAAGCTGGCCGAGCGTCTTTTCGTGCCAGGCAATGCCATGGCGGTCGACCATGGCGATGAAGTCGGCAGGTGTGAAACGGGCGAGCGCCGATTTGCAGAAATGCGGGTTGGCGGAGAGGAAATTCTTCGGTCCGGCATGGATATTGGTGAAGTTGCAGCGGCCGCCGCCCGATATGCGGATCTTCTCGCCAGGCGCCCTGGCATGGTCGAGGACCACGACCGAGCGACCGCGTTTTCCCGCGCCAATGGCCGCCATCATGCCTGCCGCCCCGGCGCCGATGACGATGACGTCGCTTTTGCGCTGCAAATCCGTTTCCCCGATCAAAATCACGTCTTCTTTTTCCATCAAAGGGCGAAAGTCAACGTTCTCAACCCCTCGCCAATTGGCAAAGTCTGGTTATGATGGTGCCACGATCAACACAAACCGGTGTGTCATGTCCCCAAAAAAGACGACGCTGAAACCTGCCAGAAACGTACCCGCCTCGAAGAAAACTCCCCCGGAACCCGGATCCCTGCGTGGCGTTGCGAACTGGAAGGAAGCAGCGCGGTGGCTGAGGGACAGAGGCATCGAAGACATCGAATGCATCACGCCGGACCTTGCCGGCGTTGCGCGCGGCAAGATGATGCCGAGCTCGAAATTCACCTCGAACACGTCGCTGGCACTGCCTTCGGCAATCTACCGGCATACGATATCGGGCGAATATCCCGACGAGACGGAGAGCTTCCGCTACGAGCCGCGCGACAGCGACCTGAAGCTGATGCCCGACCTTTCGACGCTTTCGGTCGTGCCCTGGGAGACAGACCCGACAGCGCAGGTGATCTGCGATATCGTCGATTCGGACGGCGGCGAAGTGCCCTATACGCCGCGCAACGTGCTGAAGCGCATCATGAGCCTCTATCACGAACGCGGCTGGAAACCGATCGTGGCGCCTGAGATCGAATTCTATCTCGTCGCCAAGAACGACGATCCCGACTATCCGCTGCACCCGCCCAAGGGCCGGTCCGGCCGCTCGATCCTCGGCGGCCAGGGCTATTCGATCGCCGGCATCAATGAGTTCGACGAGCTGATCGACGACGTCTATCATTTCTCGGAGAAGCAGGGGCTGGAGATCGATACGCTGATCCACGAAGAGGGACCGGCGCAGCTCGAGATCAACCTGCGCCACGGCAATCCGATCGAACTTGCCGACCAGGTTTTCCTGTTCAAGCGGACGATCCGCGAGGCGGCGCTGAAGCACGACATCTACGCGACATTCATGGCCAAGCCGATGCAGGGTCAGCCGGGTTCGGCGATGCATATCCATCAGTCGGTGGTCAATATCGAGACGGGCAAGAACATCTTCTCCAATCCCGACGGATCGGCTTCAAAAGAATTCTTCCATTTCATCGGCGGCATGCAGAAATTCGTGCCGAGTGCGATGGCGATGCTTGCGCCCTATGTGAATTCCTACCGGCGCCTGCAGCCCGATATGTCCTGCCCCGTCAACAATGCCTGGGGCTACGACAACCGGACGACGGCCTTCCGCGTTCCGGTTTCCGATCCACAGGCGCGGCGCGTGGAAAACCGGCTGCCGAGCTCGGACGCCAACCCCTATCTCGCACTCGCCGCCTCACTCGCCTCCGGCCTGCTCGGCATCATGAAGGAGATCGAGCCGACGGCGCCGACCGAGGATTCGGCCAATGAGGGCTCGATCGACCTGCCGCGCGGCCTGCTGGAGGCCGTGGCGCTGCTCGAGGACGAACCCGCTTTCGAGGAGATGTTCGGCAAGCAGTTCATCGGCCTTTATGCCGGCGTCAAGCGCGGTGAGTTCGAGACCTTCATGCAGGTGATCAGCCCCTGGGAGCGGGAATTCCTTCTGCTCAACGTGTAAGGGATTATCATGGCATCGCAGGAGACATGGCAGAGCCCGATCGCGCCCGGGCTGTCCTGGTATCAGGCAACCGTCGGGGAGCGGCCGACTTATGCCGCTCTCGACGGCTCGAGAACATGCGACGTCGCCATCGTCGGCGGCGGTTATACCGGCCTGCAGGCCGCCTATAATCTTGCCAAATCAGGCGTTTCGGTGGTGCTGATCGAGGCCTGCCGCTTCGGCGACGGGGCGTCCGGGCGCAATGGCGGCCAACTCGGCACCGGCCAGCGATGGTGGCCGGAAGAACTCGAGGAGAAGATCGGCTACGAACGCTCGAAGGCGCTGTTCGATCTTGCCGAGGCGGCCAAGAGCCATCTCATCGATTTCGCCCGCGAACATCAGATCGAGATCGACTATGTGCCCGGCCAGCTGAACGTCGCACATAAGGCGAGCTACAAACGCGCCTATTACGAAAATGCCGAGATCGCCGCCTTCCGCTACGACTATCCGCACCTGCGCTTCATGGACGAGAAGGAAACGCAGGAGAGGCTCGGCTCGAAGCGTTTCCATTGCGGCGTGCGCGATGTCGGCACCGGCCATATCCATCCGCTGAAGCTGCTGGTGGGGCTGGCGCGGGTCGCTGCCAATGCCGGTGCTGAAATCTTCGAGATGACCAAGGCAACGGCGATCCGCCAGGGCGGCGGCAAAGTGACGATCGAAACCGAAAGGGGAACGATCACCGCTGAGCGCGCGCTAATCGCCTGCGACGGCTATATCGACGGCCTCGAACCGGTGACGGCAAGCCATGTCATGCCGATCCGCTCCTTCATCGGCGCCACCGCGCCGCTCGATGGGCATGCCGATGTGCTGCCGGGAGGCGAGGCCGTGGCCGATTCGCGCTTCGTCGTGCGCTACTTCCGCAAATTCGGCGACGGACGCCTGCTGTTCGGCGGACGTGAGGCCTATACGTCGGACAATCCGCGGGACATTTCGCAGCATATCCGCCGGCAGATCGCCGAGATTTATCCTGATCTGAAGAACATTGACATCACCCATGCCTGGGGTGGCAGCGTCGGCATCACCCTGCCGCGCCAGCCCTTCGTGCGCGAGGTCATGCCCGGTGTCATCTCGATCGGCGGTTATTCCGGCCATGGCGTCATGCTGTCAAACTACTGTGGCAAGCTCTATGCGGAAACGGTGCTTGGAAAATCCGGCGATCTCGACCTGTTCACATCGCTCGATATTCCCGCCTTTCCCGGCGGAGCCCGCATGCGCGCACCGTTGCTTTTCCTCGCCTTGTCGTGGTTTGCACTTCGCGACAAGTTTTAGTCCGATTGCGGATTTCCTCTTCCGGAAATTCGCTCTAAAACCGGTTCCTGAGAGATTCATTGCACTGCACACTGGCTTTTTTAAATCGATTAGATTAAAAGGGCCGCCAACCAGCCTGATTGAGAGACAAGCTCATGAGCAGCCAAATCATTCCCGTTGAGCCCTTTGATTATGTCGTCTTCGGCGGCAGCGGCGACCTTGCAGAACGCAAGCTTCTGCCCGCGCTGTATCATCGCCAGATCGAAGGCCAGTTTTCGGAACCGACCCGCGTGATCGGCGCCTCGCGCAGCCCGTTGACGCACGAGGAATACCGCAAATTCGCCAAGGACGCGCTGAACGAGCACCTGAAGAAGGGTGAATACGACGAGGCGGAGGTGGAGAAATTCTGTGCCCGCCTCTACTACGTCTCGGTCGACGCCCGCACGGATGCCGGCTGGGATCAGCTGAAGAAGCTGCTCGACGAAGGCAAGGATCGCGTACGCGCCTTCTACCTTGCTGTCGCTCCGGGCATCTTCGGCGACATTTCGCAGAAGATCCACGACCACAAGCTGATCACCAAATCGACCCGCATCGTCGTCGAGAAGCCGATCGGCCGCGACCTCGCCTCGGCGCTGCAGCTCAACGACACGATCGGCCGTGCCTTCAAGGAAGAACAGATCTTCCGCATCGACCATTATCTCGGCAAGGAGACGGTGCAGAACCTGATGGCGCTGCGTTTTGCCAACGCGCTCTATGAGCCGCTGTGGAACGCCAATTACATCGATCACGTGCAGATCACCGTGGCTGAATCGGTCGGCCTCGAAGGCCGCGCCGGCTATTACGATACGGCTGGCGCGCTGCGCGACATGGTGCAGAACCATATCCTGCAGCTGCTCTGCCTGACGGCGATGGAAGTACCCTCGTCGATGGATTCGGAAGCCGTTCGCGACGAAAAGCTGAAGGTGCTGCGCGCGCTGAAGCCGCTCAATGCTTCGAACGTCGAGCAGGCGACGGTTCGCGGCCAGTATCGCGCCGGCGCATCGGGCAGCGGCCCGGTCAAGGGCTACCTCGAAGAGCTCGAAGGCGGCGTGTCGAATACCGAGACTTTCGTTGCCATCAAGGCCGAGATCAACAACTGGCGCTGGGCGGGCGTTCCCTTCTATATCAGAACCGGCAAGCGCCTGACGGGGCGCATGTCCGAGATCGTCATCACCTTCAAGCCGATCCCGCACGCAATCTTCGACCAGGCGGCCGGACGCATCAACGCCAACCAGCTGATCATTCGCCTGCAGCCGGATGAGGGCGTCAAGCAGTCGCTGATGATCAAGGATCCGGGTCCGGGCGGCATGCGCCTGCGCAATGTCTCGCTCGACATGAGCTTCGCCCAGGCGTTCAACGTCCGCAATCCCGACGCCTACGAGCGCCTGCTGATGGACGTGATCCGCTCCAACCAGACATTGTTCATGCGCCGCGACGAAGTCGAAGCCGCATGGAGATGGGTCGATCCGATCCTCAAGGGTTGGGAAACGACCGGCCAGCAGGTGCAGGGCTATACGGCCGGTACCTGGGGCCCGAGCCAGGCCATTGCGCTGATCGAGCGCGACGGCCGTACCTGGCATGACGAGATCTAGGACGAAACCGATGGCATCGACCCTGCATTCCTTCGCCAGCGCCGCAGACCTCGCCGGCAGCCTCGCCGACAAGGTCGCGGATACGCTTTCGGCGGCGATCGCCGCTCGTGGAACGGCGTCCATCGCCGTTTCCGGCGGCTCCACGCCGAAGGCCTTCTTCCAGGTGCTTTCGACGCGCGACATCGCCTGGGACAAGGTGACGATCACCCTTGTCGACGAACGCTTCGTGCCGGCCGACAATGCGCGCTCGAACCATTTGCTGGTCGACGCCAATCTGCTGCAGAACAAGGCAAAGGCGGCACACTTCCTGCCGCTCTATCAGGATGTGGCTTCGGTGGAGGAGGCAGCCTCGCTCGCGACCGAGAAGACCAAGGCGATCAGCTCCCCCTTCGACACCGTCATCCTCGGCATGGGCGGTGACGGCCACACGGCCTCGTTTTTTCCCGGCGGCAGCAATCTTGCCAAAGCGCTCGATGCATCGACGCCGCGCGGCATCATCACCATGGAAGCGGAAGGAGCCGGCGAGCCGCGCCTGACCTTCACCTTCTCCAGTCTTGAGGATGCCGCACTCCTGGTTCTCCATATTGAGGGCGAAGGCAAAAAAGACGTTCTCGCCAAGGCGGAAGGCAGCGGTGACGAGGCAGAAATGCCGATCCGCGCCGTTCTGCGCCGGGCCACTTCCCCGGTCGAGATCTACTGGGCTCCCTGATCAGCCGTCATCCGGATTGAGATTCAGGCCAGAGCCGCCGAAACAGATAGAGACAACGAACAAGGCAGGGATTTTCCATGTCCGCTCACGCACGCATTTCTGCGATCACCGATCGCATCGTCGAACGCTCGAAGCCAAGCCGCGAGCGCTATCTGGAACGCCTGCGCGCCGCCGCTTCCAAGGGTGTCGCGCGCTCGGTGCTCGGTTGCGCCAATCTTGCCCACGGCTTTGCGGTCTGTTCCCCCGCCGACAAGGATGCGCTCGCCGGCGACCGCATCCCCAATCTCGGCATCATCACCGCCTATAACGACATGCTCTCGGCCCACCAGCCATTCGAGACCTATCCGGCGATCATCCGCGAGGCGGCAGCCCAAGCGGGCGGCGTGGCGCAGGTGGCAGGCGGCGTGCCGGCGATGTGCGACGGCGTCACCCAGGGGCAGCCGGGCATGGAGCTCTCGCTCTTCTCGCGCGATCTGATCGCCATGTCGGCGGGTGTCGGCCTGTCGCACAACATGTTCGATGCCGCCCTCTTCCTCGGCGTCTGCGACAAGATCGTGCCCGGCCTCGTGATCGCTGCCCTGTCCTTCGGGCACCTGCCGTCGATCTTCGTTCCGGCCGGTCCGATGACCACAGGCCTGCCGAACGATGAAAAGTCGCGCGTGCGCCAACTCTTCGCCGAGGGCAAGGTCGGACGCGCCGAACTGCTGGAGGCGGAATCGAAATCCTATCACGGCCCCGGCACCTGCACCTTCTACGGCACCGCCAATTCCAACCAGATGCTGATGGAGATCATGGGCTTCCACATGCCCGGCTCGTCCTTCATCAATCCCGGCACGCCGTTGCGCGAAGCGCTGACACGCGAAGCCGCCAAGCGGGCGCTGGCGATCACCGCGCTCGGCAACGAATTCACGCCGGCGGGCGAGATGATCGACGAGCGGTCTGTCGTCAACGGCGTCGTCGGCCTGCATGCGACCGGCGGCTCGACCAATCATACGCTGCACCTCGTCGCCATGGCGCGGGCAGCCGGCATCCAGCTCACTTGGCAGGACATTGCCGAGCTTTCGGAAATCGTCCCGCTGCTTGCCCGCGTCTACCCGAACGGGCTTGCCGACGTGAACCATTTCCAGGCGGCGGGCGGCATGGGTTTCCTCATCAAGGAACTCTTGAAGCACGGACTGGTGCATGACGACGTGCGCACCGTCTTCGGCCAGGGTCTCAAAGCCTATACGGTCGATGCCCGTCTCGGCGAAAACGGTGCCGTCCTGCGCGAGCCGTCGCCGGAAAAAAGCGTCGATCCCAAGGTGCTCTCCAGCATCGAGACGCCGTTCCAGGCGAATGGCGGGCTGAAGATGCTGCGCGGCAATCTCGGCAAGGCGGTCATCAAGATCTCCGCCGTCAAGCCGGAGCGCCACATCATCGAGGCGCCGGCAATGATCTTCCACAGCCAGCAGGAGCTGCAGGACGCTTTCAAGGAAGGCAAGCTCAACCGCGATTTCATCGCCGTCGTGCGCTTCCAGGGCCCGAAGGCGAACGGCATGCCGGAACTGCACAAGCTGACGCCGCCGCTCGGCGTGCTGCAGGACCGCGGTTTCCGCGTGGCGCTGCTCACCGACGGGCGCATGTCCGGCGCATCCGGCAAGGTGCCGGCGGCGATCCACGTGACGCCGGAAGCCGTCGACGGCGGTCCGATCGCCCGCATCCGCGAGGGCGACATCATTCGGCTGGACGCAATCAAGGGCACGCTCGAGCTGCTCGTCGATGCGGCTGATTTGGCCGAGCGGGAGCCGGTGACCGTCGATCTCTCCGACAATGAATTCGGCATGGGCCGCGAACTCTTCGCGCCGTTCCGCCGCGCCGTCGGACCTTCGGACCAGGGTGCGAGCGTGCTCTTCCACCACTAAGCGGGTGGTTTCGCAAACAAAAATCCGCGGGGAGCCTGAAGCCCCCGCGGGTTTTTGATTTCAATCCGGTGATTGTGCCGCGCCCTGGCGGACGCGCGACTTCAGGCTCGAATATCGAGAACGTAGTCGCGGTGCGCCGGATGGGTGCTGTAGACGAAGATCTTGTTCAGCTCCTTCTGCGTCAGCAGGCGCAGGAAGCGGACGTCGATCGTATTGTTGGCGTTGACCTTCATCAGCAGGCAACCGACCTTGGTGATGCGAGCATCCGGAATATCCAGATAGAACTGCTTCGGCAGGCTGAACTGGGTCAGGATCGCGAGCGTCGCGCTGCTCATCGAAATCCGAACAATGTCGCAGCGGCGCGAAGCCGCGTGCATGACGCCCTTTTCCGTATATTCGATGCGCGCGGCGTTCATGGTGTCCTCCATCTTGAACCGCGCCTCGCGGTCATACATGAAGGATTCTTCCTTGCTCAGGAAATGAGATTTTGGCTGTGACGGATTGGAAGCGGCCACCTGCTTATCCCCCTCATAAATTGACGAGGAAAAGGTAGCAGCCGATCTTTAACAGAAAGTGAGA
This sequence comes from Rhizobium leguminosarum, assembly GCF_002953715.1. Lineage (GTDB taxonomy): Bacteria > Pseudomonadota > Alphaproteobacteria > Rhizobiales > Rhizobiaceae > Rhizobium > Rhizobium leguminosarum_V. Next base: position 397,615 of record NZ_CP025012.1, on the reverse strand, counting down.
ATTCGGCCCGTCCCGCACAATTCTTGGGACCATCACCCCAAAAATGGCCGCCTCACTTCCGGTAGGTATGGCCGGTTGCGTCAAACAGATGCAACTTCTGCCTGTCGGCGGCAAACCGCATCCTCTGGCCCTTCTTCACATCATAGATGCCGGGCAGCTTGACGACGATCGGCTCGCCCGGAACGAGGCCCTCGATATAAAGCAGCGTCACTTCGCCGAGCGCTTCGACGATCGACACTTCCCCTTCGAAAAGGTAGTCGGCGCCATCGGCAACCCGGAGATCCTCCGGCCGAACGCCGAAGCTTGCCTGCTTGCCGGTTTCCGACGCGTCGGTGGCCACATCCAGCGTCACCGACATGCCGCCGGTCAGCGTCACCGTCGTCTGGCTTCCGGTCCCAGCGACCGTCGCCGGAATGATGTTCATCGCCGGCGAGCCGATGAATTTCGCGACGAAGAGGTTTGCCGGGCGCTCGTAGAGGTCCAGCGGCGCGCCGACCTGCTCGATATTGCCGGCGGAGAGAACGACGATGCGATCAGCCAGCGTCATCGCCTCGACCTGGTCATGGGTGACGTAGATCATCGTCGTATCGGCCATCTGTTCGTTCAGGCGGGCGATCTCGATGCGGGTCGCGACGCGCAGCGCGGCATCGAGGTTGGACAGCGGCTCGTCGAACAGGAAGACCTTCGGATCGCGGCAGATGGCGCGGCCGATCGCCACGCGCTGGCGCTGGCCGCCGGAAAGCGCCTTCGGCAGGCGACCGAGATATTGGGTCAGCTGCAGGCTCTCGGCCGCCGCTTTGACGCGGCGATCGATTTCCTGCTTGCTTTCGCCGGCAATCTTCATGCCGAAAGCCATGTTATCGAACACGGTCATATGCGGGTAGAGCGCATAGGACTGGAAGACCATGGCGATGCCGCGCTTGGAGGGCGGCACGTCATTGACGAGATGGCCATCGATATACATCTCACCGCCGGTGATCGCCTCGAGACCGGCGATCATGCGCAGAAGCGTGGACTTGCCGCAGCCGGACGGACCGACGAAGACGATGAATTCGCCCTGCTTGATATCGAGGTCGATACCGTGGAGAACGTCCACGGAACCGTAGGATTTGCGAATATCCTTCAGCGTCAGTCCAGTCATTTCTCTCTCCCTGTGTTCCCTGGGCCTGTGTTTCCTTAGGCCTGCGTTCCTTAGGCAAGACGGGCGAAATACGCCCCCCAGGCCGGAATATCGATCTTGTCGCCATAGTTGTTGCTGGTAAAGCCGTGGCCCGTCAATGCCTGCCATTCTCCCGCAGGCAGAATGACGGCGGCCTCGGCCGGGCTCATGTTGAAGATGCAAAGCAGCTTCTCGTTGCCGTATTCACGGGTGAAGATCAGGCTATCGCCCTGTTGTTCCTCGAATTCGATCTCGCCCTTGGCAAAAGCCGGGTGCAGCTTGCGGAAAGCGATGAAGCGGCGATAGTGCTCCAGAACGGAAGCCTCGTCGCCCAGCTGGACGCTGACGGCACGCAGGATGTGCTCGACCGGCACCGGCAGCCAGGGTTTGACCGTCGAGAAGCCGCCCTGGGCGACCTGGCTGTCCCAGACCATCGGCGTGCGGCAGCCGTCGCGGCCCTTGAATTCCGGCCAGAACTGGATGCCATAGGGGTCCTGCAGATCCTGATAGGCGAGATCGGCCTCGGTCAGCGCCAGCTCCTCGCCCTGATAGAGGCAGACGGAGCCGCGCATGGTCATCAGCAACGAGGCATAAAGCTTGGCAAAGGCGTCGTGATCGGCGACCAGCCCGCCCCAGCGGCTGACATGGCGCATGACGTCGTGATTGGAGAAGGCCCAGCAGGCCCAGCCATCGGGCGCGGCGGCTTCGAAATCCTGCATCACCTCCTCGACGCGCTCCGGCGTCAGCGGATCGGGCGCCAGGAATTCGAAGGCATAGCACATATGCATCTTGTCGTTGCCGGAGGTGTATTCGCCGACGATTTCAAGGCCGCGCTGGCTGTCGCCGACTTCGCCGACGGCGGCGATCGCCGGGAATTCCTCGAGAACGGCGCGGAAGCGCTTCAGGAAGGCAAGATTCTCGGGCCGGTTCTTGTCGTAGATATGCTCCTGAAAATTATAGGGATTGACCGCCGGTGCCGTCGAGGCGTTGCGGCGCTCGGGAGCAAGCGCCGGATTGTCGCGCAGTTGCGTGTCATGGAAATAGAAGTTGATGGTGTCGAGGCGGAAGCCGTCGACGCCGCGATTGAGCCAGAAGCGCACGACATCCAGCAGACGGTCCTGCACCTCAGGGTTATGCAGGTTCATGTCCGGCTGCGAGGTCAGGAAATTGTGCAGGTAATATTGCATGCGCGTCGGATCCCACGCCCATGCAGAACCGCCGAAGATCGACAGCCAGTTGTTCGGCGGCGAGCCATCCGGCTTGGCATCGGCCCAGACATACCAGTCGGCCTTGGCGTTGGTCTTGCTCGAGCGGCTTTGCGCGAACCAGGGATGCTGATCCGAGCTGTGGGAGATGACGAGGTCGATCATCACCCGGATGCCGAGGCGATGGGCCTCGGCGATCATCGTGTCGAAATCCACCAGCGTGCCGAAGATCGAATCGACATTCTCGTAGTCGGAAACGTCATAACCGAAATCGCGCATCGGCGAGGTGAAGAAGGGCGAGATCCAGATCGCATCGACGCCAAGGCTTGCCACATGCGGCAGGCGAGCGGTGATGCCCTTCAGATCGCCGATGCCGTCGCCGTTCGAATCCTGGTAGGAGCGCGGGTAGATCTGATAGATCACTGCGCCGCGCCACCAGTCCTTGTCGGGAGTCGAGATCGATTGAGAAGCCACGTTCATGGAATATCCTGTTTGAAGTCACGTTCGGGAATGGTCAGCCTCCCTTGACCGAACCCGCCAGCAGACCGCGCACCAGGTAACGCTGCAGCCCGAAGAAGACGAGCAGCGGCACGATGATGGTGACGAAGGCTGACGCCGTCAAAATCTCCCAATTGCCGCCGCGCGAGCCGAGCAGCGCGTTCAGGCTGCCGGTCAGCACGATGTGATCCTTGTCGGTGCCGAGGAAGACCATGGCGACGAGCAGGTCGTTCCACACCCACAGGAACTGGAAGATGGCGAAGGAGGCGAGTGCCGGGAAGGACAGAGGTAAAACGATGCGGACGAAGATCTCGAAATCGCTTGCGCCGTCGACGCGGGCGGATTCGATGATCTCCTTCGGCAGGCCGGCGATATAGGCCCGCAAGAGATAGATGGCGAGCGGCATGCCGAAAGCGGTGTGAGCCAGCCAGATGCCGGGATAGGTCTTCGACGGTTGGCCGAGCAGGTTGCCGACCTCGTTATAGAGGCGCAACAGCGGGATCAGCGACATCTGCAGCGGCACGACGATCAGGCCGACGACGAGCGCAATCATCAGCCCGCGGCCGGGAAACTCCATCCAGCTCAGGGCGTAGGCGGCGAAAGCGGCAATCAGGATCGGGATGATCGTCGCCGGGATCGTCACGGTCAGCGAGTTGATGAAGGACTGGCCGATGCCCTCGCCGGTCAGAACCGTATTATAGTTCTGCATGGTGAATTCCGGCGGTGCGGAGACGGACGCATAGATGCGCTTCGGGCGTTCGTCGGGCGAGAAGGCGGCGTTCTTCACATAGCGATAACTGCCGTCGCTGTTGATCTGCAGGGTTTCACCGTCGCCGAGATCGGCGGTCTCACCGGCTTTGAAGGCGGCCGGCTGCTGTATGCGGTTGCCGAAGGCCTTCACCGCCCGGCCGGTCTGGCCTTCCAACACATTGCCCGAGATGACGTAGGTCGCACCTTCCTGCTTTTGCTGGTCGGGTGTACCGAGGCGGACCGCGGCCGTCTGAGTCGAGCCGACGAAGGCCGTCCACCAGCCGGAGACGACGATCTGGTCCTTGTCGCGCAGCGCGCTGACGAAGATGCCGAGCGTCGGGATCAGCCAGACGATGACGATCAGCAGAACGGCTGCGTGAACGAAGAGGCGGGCGGGGCCAATCTTGAAGTAGCTTCCGATAGCGGTCATCTCAGTGGCCCTTCAGTTCGCGATTGGCGCGGCGCACGTTCCAGACCATGATCGGCGTGACGGCGAGCATGATGATGATGGCGATGACCGCACTTCGGCCGGAATCGCCGCCGCCGCGGAACATCCAGTCGAACATCAGGTTCGCCAGCACCATCGTCTGCCACTGGCCGTTGGTCATGGTCAGCACGATGTCGAAGACCTTGAGGACGAGGATGGTGATCGTCGTCCAGACGACGGCGATGGAACCCCAGACCTGCGGCACCATGATGCGCCAGAAGATCTGCCAGCCATTGGCGCCGTCGATGACGGCGGCTTCGATCGTCTCCTCTGGGATGCCGCGAAGAGCGGCCGACAGGATGACCATGGCAAAACCGGTCTGGATCCAGATCAGGATGACCATCAGGAAGAAGTTGTTCCAGAAGGGAATGGAGATCCACACCTCGGGCGTTCCGCCGAAAGTCTGGACGATGGCGTTCAGCAGGCCGATCTGGACGTCGTTGCCGCCGCGATATTCATAGATGAATTTCCAGATGACCGAGGCGCCGACGAAGGAGATCGCCATCGGCATGAAGACGATGCTCTTGGCGATATTGCCCCACCAGATGCGATCGGTCATCACGGCGATGACGAGGCCGAAGAAGGTGCAGGCGGCCGGCACGACGGCGAGCCAGAGGATGTTGTTGAAGATCGACTGGCGGAATTCGCGGTCGCCGAGCGCCCATTTGTAATTGGCGAGGCCGACGAACTGCAGACCGGCGCGGTCGTAGAAGGAAAGGATGAAGGTCGCAACGACCGGATAGACGAGATAGACGATAAGCAGGAAGAGCGCCGGGCCGATGAACAACCACGGCCGGACGAGCGCACGGCGGTTGAGATTGCGCGATGCGGCGCGGATGTCGCCATCCTTCACCGGCAGAGCGAGATCCAGGATCTTGTTCGAAAAATAGAAATAGGCCGAGCACGCGACAACGGCGACGACCACGACGCTTAAAGCGGACACTATCTGCAACAGCATTTCGTCCCTCCCCTGCTTCCCCTGATCTTATCACGACCGGTTTTTATGCTGACGGATCAGCGCCGGTCATCGTCAATCTTTTTGTATTGCCCAATCACAATATATCCTGCGATGGCCGGGCTCTTTGCGAGCCCGGCCAGTCATGCAAGCCACGCCGCCGGCAAGCCGGCGGCATAATTTTGAAAGATTACTTGATGCCGTCCCAGGCGCTCTGGATTTCGCCAGCAGCCTCTTCAGCGGACTTGCCGCCGACGAAATCGACCATGCCCGTCCAGAAGGCGCCGGCGCCGATCTTGCCCGGCATCAGGTCGGAACCGTCGAAGCGGAAGGTGGTGGCGGAAGTCAGGATCTCGCCCTCCTTCTTCATCTGCGGGTTGGCATAGGCCTCGGTGCTGACGCCCTTATACGGCGTCAGGAAGCTCGACTGCGCCATCCACACCTCATGCGCGATCGGGGTCTTCAGGAAGTCGATGAAGGCGCGGGCCGTCTTGGAGTCCTTGGCGATCGAGACGAGCGTGCCGGCGCCGAGAACCGGCTTGCCGAGTTCGGGATGCGACGCAAAGGTCGGCATGTAGAAGAAGTCGGCATCCTGGCCGAGCTTCGTGCCCTCAGGGAAGAAGGACGGAATGAACGAGGCCTGATGGTGCATGTAGCACTTCGGCGGAACCGCGAAGAGGCCCTTCGGGCTGTCGCGGAAATCGGTCGAGGCCACGGCTGCGACGCCGCCATCGACGTATTTCGCGTTCTTGGCGAACTTGCCGAACTCGTCGATCGCGGCAACGACGGCCGGATCGGTGAACTTCAGCTCGTTGGTCGTCCACTTGTCATAGGCTTCCGGAGGCTGCATGCGCAGCATGATGTCCTCGACCCAGTCGGTCGCCGGCCAGCCGGTGGCGCCGCCGGAACCGAGACCGATGCACCAGGGAACGCCGCCATCCTTGACGATCTGGTCGGTCAGGGCATGCAGTTCTTCCATGGTCGTCGGGATCTTGTAGCCGGCTTCCTCGAAGTTCTCCGGAACATACCAGACCAGCGATTTCACGTCGGCCTTATACGGGAAGGCGTAGAAGGCTTCCTTGCCGTCCTTGCCCTTGTAGGTGCCGTAACCGACCCAGCTGTCGCCGGCGCCGTAATTGTCCTTGATCCACTTGGAGTTGTCGTCGCCGAGCGGCGTCAGGAAGCCCTTGCTGGCGAGATCGGCCAGGAGGCCCGGCTGCGGCAGAACGGCGATATTCGGCGGCGAGCCTGCCTGCGTATCGATGACGATCTGCTGTTCGTAGTTTTCGGAAGAGGAGTATTTGACATCGATGCCGGTGGCTTCGGTGAAATAGGCAAGAACGCTCTGGAAGAACGCCTCGTCCTCGCCGCGCCACGGCCCGAAGATCGTCAGCGGCTGGCCCTTCAGATCGGCATGCGCAGCCTTGAACTCGTCATAGCTCTTCCAGTTGAACTTGGAATCCTGTCCCGGGGCAAATTTCAGATCGGCTGCAGACGCAGTACCGGCAAAAAGCGCTGCCACGGCAACGCCCATCAAAAATGACTTTTTCATGTGATCAACCTCCCATCACAATCCCAACCGCGCCGAATTCCCTCCAAAAGAAATTTCAAAGCGCTTTGACAGCCAACTCATTTCACTTTCGGTGGAATGGAGTCAAGTCAATTCGCGAAAACCCGCTGTGGACATGCTAGATATCGCAGCGCAGCAGCGTCTATCGGGAAATATGGAACGATTTTTCTTGAGTCAAGCGCGCCAGATGATACATAATTGAAAGCGCTTTGGATGCCACTGGGAGGCGGCAAGCCTTTTCAAGACGGCTGACGGGCGGGCCGGGAGGAAGCATAGCAGGTGAATCTCAAACAGCTATCGGAATTGCTGGGGCTGTCGCAGACGACGGTGAGCCGAGCGCTGAACGGTTATCCCGAGGTCAACGAGGCGACCCGGGAGCGTGTGCTCCAGGCTGTCAAGGAAACCGGGTACCGGCCGAACAAGGCGGCGCAGCGGCTTGCGACCGGCAAGGCAGGCTCGATCGGCCTCGTCATGCCGACGGCGCCCGGCCACCAGTCCGACGTGCATTTCGGCGAATTCCTGGCCGGGCTCGGCGAAGAGGCCGTACGCCACGACTTCCACTTCGTGATCATGCCGGCCGACCCGGATGACGAGGTGGCGGCGCTGCGCCGTCTTGCCATCAGCGGCAATGTCGATGCCCTGTTCGTCGCCTATATGCGCGGCCACGATCCGCGGCTCGCCATGCTGAAATCGCTCTCCATGCCCTATGTCGTGCACGGCCGCTCCTTCGGTTCGGAGCCGGACTATCCCTATCTCGACATCGACAATGAAGGCGCCTTCTACGATGCGACGCGGCTCTTGCTGCAGCTCGGCCATACGCGCTTTGCGCTGATGAACGGACCGATGCATCTCGATTTCTCCATTCGCAGGAGGAACGGCGTCATATCAGCCCTTGCCGAGCGCGGGCTCACGCTCGATGAGGGTTGCATGAGCCACGCGCTGATGACAGACGAACAAGGCCTGCTGGCAATGGAACACTTCCTGCAATTGCCGGAGCGGCCGACGGCGATCCTCTGCTCCAGCACGGTGCTGGCGCTCGGCGCGATCCGCGCGGTCAACCAGGCCGGATTGCGGCTCGGCGAGGATATCTCGCTGATTGCCCATGACGACGTGCTGCCGCTGCTGAAACCGGAAAGCTTTTCCGTGCCGCTGACAACGACGCGCTCGTCATTGCGCGCCGCGGGCGTTCGCATCGCGCAGCGGCTGATCGGCACGGTGAAGCAGGCCGGCCCCTTCCCCGACCAGGAGCTCTGGAAGACCGAACTGATCGTCAGGGCCTCAACCGGTCCCGTTCCCCAGGAATAGAGCCTTTCCTGGTTCAAAACTGCGGCGGTGTCTGCCCCGCGGTACGGTGGGCGGCAATGACGGTGTTCGCCATCAGCATGGCGATGGTCATCGGCCCGACGCCGCCGGGAACTGGAGTGATGGTGCTGGCAACCGCCGAGACCTCTTCGAAGGCGACGTCGCCGACGAGCCGGGTCTTGCCCTCGCCTCTTTCAGGGGCTGGCACCCGATTGATGCCGACGTCGATGACCGTCGCACCGGGCTTCACCCAATCGGCCCTGACCATCTCCGGCCGGCCGACGGCGGCCACCAAGATATCGGCGTTGCGGCAGACCTCGGCGAGATTCTTGGTCCTGGAATGCGCAATCGTCACCGTCGCATTGGCGTTGAGCAGCAATTGCGCCATCGGCTTGCCGAACAGGTTGGAGCGGCCGATGACGACGGCGTTGAGGCCGGAGAGATCCTCGCCATGGGTGCGGCGGACGAAAACCATGGCGCCGGCCGGGGTGCAGGAGACCAGTCCGGTCTTCAGGTCGCCGGTGGCGAGCTTGCCGGCATTGACGACGCTCAAGCCATCGACATCCTTTTCCGGCAGGATCGACTGGATGATCGCCTCGCTGTCGAGCGGCTTCGGCAAGGGCAGTTGCACCAGAATGCCGTGGATCGACGGATCGGCGTTGAGGGTGGCGACGAGAGCTGCCAGATCCTCCTGCTTCGTTTCGGCCGGCAGCGTGTGCTGAACGGACTTGAAGCCGCACTCCTTGGCCATGCGGCCCTTGGAGCCGACGTAGGCGTGGCTTGCCGGATCGTCGCCGACGATGACGACCGCAAGGCCGGTGGTGACGCCGCTGCTTTTTTCCAGCGCTGCCGTCGCACTCTTGACTGTCTGAATGACCGATGCAGCTACGTTCTTGCCGTCGATTACTGTCGTCACGCGTCTCTCCGCCCTGTTTCACGTCAATCTATGGATAGTTGACGAGCGTCAAATGCCCGCTAACGCCCTATCCTGTCGGAAAGCGGCAATGCAATATCAAAAATGCAAGGAAATGTTTGTTTAACGCCGCGGCTGCCGCGCTTCGAGCGCATGAAGACGAAGCCGGTCGCGCAGGCCGGAGATCTCGGAGCACAGCACCTCCATTTCGTCGACCGGGGCGGGGTCCTGCGCCAACGTCGGCGGCAGTGGGGTCTGCGGCAGGGATACCGGCATTTTCTCACCTGCGGGATCGGCGACGGGCCGACGCAGGCGCAGCATGAAAGCCGCGGCAAGACCGACCGCAAGGCCCGCGGCTGCGCCCATTAGCGAGCGACCGATCCGGCCATCCGTTGCCGGTACCGCCGTCGCCAGCGGCGGCTTCAGGAGAACGATGCGACCGTCGGCGGCCGCTCCCGCCGCGGACGTTGCTTCGTCGAGGCGTGAGCGCGCGGCATTGGCTTTTTCGCGCAGCTCGGTCAGACGTGACAAATCGACGCCGGTGTCCCGGCTCTGCGCGATCAGCGTGTTGCGGCGGTCATTGAGGCCCTTGCGCGCATCGACGGCGGCCTTGGCGGCGAGGTTGGCGGTCTGGGCAAGACGGGCAAGCTCCTTGCCCATATTCTCCTTCAGACCATCAGTTTCGGCCTGCTGCTGCAATAGGCGCGGATGGCGCGGGCCAAGCTCGGCGGAAAGCTGCGCAAGTGCTGTCCTGGCGACGGCATATTTGTCGCGCCAGTCCTGCAGCGCCGGCGAGAGCATATCGGAGGGCAACGAACCATCGAGCACCTCGGCAAGTTTTGCTGCCTTCAGCCGGTCGGTCTGCGCCTTGGCGGCAAGAATATTCTGGTCGGCCGCTTTCAGATCGGCATCGAGCTGGTCGAGCTGGCGGCGAAGATCGATCGCCACCTTGACATTGCCCTCGCCGCTCTTTTCCGTGAAGGCGGCAAGCTCCGTCTTCGCCTCGTCATAGGTTTTGCGCAAGGCGGCATCGGTTTCGGCGTTGCCGCCGGGTCCGTCTGTTGCGGAAAGCGCTTCTGCAAGCCTTACGGCGATGCGCATGGATTTGCCGCTGTCGCCGGTCGTCACCCTGACGAGGATCGTCCCTGTCGCGGCATCGGGCAGAATCTCGACCGCATGCTTCAGCGTCGCCTCGGCGCGCGAGGCCGGATCGGCAGCAGCACCGGTCGCCGACAGAAGATCGAGCGCGACGCCGAGCGCATTGGCGCTGGCGCCGGCAAATTCGGGATCATGATCGAGTTTCAAGGCGGCGACCGTCGAAGCAACCGTACGCGCCGACAGCAGCCCTTTCGCAGCAGCCTGGGTGAAAGCAGCGCGGCTTGCGGGATCCGCCTTCACGGAAAGCGTCGTTTCGGCGCGGTAAAGGGCCGGCGATGCCGGCATCAGCGCCGGCAGGCCCGCCCCGATGATCGTCGCGGCCGCGACCATCGTCGCAAGACCAATGCCGTCGACGCGGCGGCGCGGCACCGGCCGGGGCTCGGCGGGTTCTTCACGGATCGCGGCCAGCGGTTCCGGTGAGATCATCGGCTCGTCGGCCGGAACGCTCAGCTCTTCATCGCCCGCCGGCTCCTGAAGAAACGGGTGGCCGACGTCGTTGGCGGCCCGGAGGCGGTTGCCGAGGATGGTTTCGATGCGATCGACCAGCGGTGCGGTGCGCGCCGCTCTTGCGCGCTGCTCCTCCAGCACCCGGCCGATGGCGCGCAGCAATTCGGCCTCGGGCGGCGCGATATCCGGCCGGCTCGACCGGGGCGCCTCGTAGGAATTTTCATGGGGACGCGGCCCTGCGGCTGCGCGATCCTGGAAGCTGTTTCTGGCCCTGATATCGTACATTTGCGCCACATCTCATGCACATGATGGCCGAGTTCGCTCATCCGCACGGACGCAGATGATTAAGCCACTTTAAATATTCATGGCAAAGAAATGGTTAACCGCAGCAGGTAAGAACTAAGCATAATTCCTCAAATCGGAAACGATTTAAGGACAGAATTATGCGGCAATTTAAAGTGCTGCAGCGTCCGTTGCGCGTCTCAAAAGACGCGCGGCGCTGTAGGTCAGCTCGCCTTCTTGCGATCCGACTGCGGCTGCAGCGCGCTGCCGTGCTCTTCCGGATGGCTGAGGATCCTTTCGCGCCGGCGGAAGCGGTAGCGCAGGACATGGAAGAGGAAGACAGGGATGCCGATGACGTAACGGCGCCACAGGCGCGCCGGCTCCTGCAGCAGGCGATAGGCCCATTCCAGGCGCATCATCCGCACCGTCCTCGGCGCGCGTGGGACGGCGCCGGAGACGAAGTCGAAGAGAGCGCCCACCGTCAGCACCAGACGCGCATGATCGGCGCGAATATGATCGTGAACCCACTTCTCCTGCAGCGGCGTTCCCATGCCGACGATCAGGATATCGACCCTCTGGCGCTCGAGCTCCTCGATGACATCAGTGGGATCGACCTTGTCGAAGTAACCGTCGGAAACGACGACGAATTCGTGCCAGGGCGTATGTCTGCGGAAATTTTCCGCCGCCGCCTCGACGACCGAACGCTTGCCGCCGATGAGGCCGATACGGCGCGGGGCCTCCATGAAGGTCAGGAAGGCCGGCACGAAATCGGTGCCGTTCAGATTGGCCGGAAACGGCGAACCATGGGCGATCTGCGATGCGATGTTGAGGCCGATGCCATCCGGCAGCACCAGATTATGCGACATGATCCGATAATATTCGTCGTCGCGCAGCGTGGTCAGCATGTTGTGGGCGTTGACGAAACAAACCACGGTCTGGCCGACGGGGATGGAGGCCAGCTCGTTGATGAAAACGAGGGCGTCGTCCCAGCCGAGATCGCAGACCGGCAGATCGAAGATCGTCCGCCGCGATGCGAGCACCGCGAAGTTTGCAATCAGATTCATTCCTACCTCCTGCCGAGGGTGCTGCATGCGCCCGACATCCCGGAAAACAAGCCCATATTTCCGCACCGGAGGTCTCAAAAGGACCGGTCGCGTCCCGCCGGGACGGCGTCGCTCCGATCCCGGATAAGCGGCGCATGCCAAGCTGTGACACCTGATATAACAGGACGGTTTCAAACAACCCTTAGGAAAATTCCTTGAATTTCCATGCTCGCATAAGTGGTTTATTAACCACGCGCCCCAACGACAAACGGCGCCCTCGGGCGCCGTTTGTCATCAATGATATGATAGTCCTTAGTGGGCCGCTGGCGCCGGGGCTTCACCGGCCGGTACAGTCTCGACGATCTTGACGGGTGTGCCGACCTTCTTTGGCTGACCGGCGGAGCTTTCCTTGACCTCTTCCTTGGAGAGATAGTCGAGCTGCTCCAGCATCACGTCGGCGACGTATTCGCCACCCAAACGCTCGTTCATGCCCTTCTTGATTTCCTCGCGGAAGGCCTTCGGATCGAAGGATTTGATATGGGCGATATCGACCATCTTGTTGCCGACGAGCAGGCTGAAAAGCTCGTCCGTCGTCATCTCGCTCAGCGGCAACGTCACGCCTTTCAGCATGTCCTTGTTCATCATGAACGAAACGCGGCCGAGGAAGTAACCGGTGATCGCACCGTTACCGATGATCGGTACCGTGATCGTTTCGCCCTTCACCAGTTCCAGCGCGCTCTGCTTGGAATCCGTTGCCGCCGGCGCCGGCGCGGTCGCCAGGTACACCGAGAAATAGACCGATGCCAAGGTGATGGCGCAAACCCAGACACCGGTGAGGACGAGCTTGATCATCAGTTTCCACGCGCGGCGAATTGTTCCTGGGAATAGGTGCCGTCGGCATCGGCATCCTGAACTGCGTTCTTCAGGAGGTCGGCCACGGCGCGAACCGCTTCGAGATGCGCCTCGACGCGACGGGCATTGAGAACCAGTTTCTTCTTCAGGCCGTGCAGCTGATCGAGATGGGCAGCGGCAAGCTCGGCCGGATCGGTATCGCGGAAAAGCATCGACAGCTCGTAGAGGCAGCGGCTCTTATGCGCATTGGAGACCTTGAGATCGAACTGCGGATCGTTGCCGATCCGGGTGTTCTCATTGTCGATGATCATTTCGAGGCGTCCGAGAACGGATTTGATCCTGTATTCGTTCGAAACTATTTCCATTGTACCCCCGGTTATGCGTCGCTGAGAGCATGATGCCGAAAAGTGTGCGCGGTTTTCGGACGACATCACGCTCTAACTCTTTAATTGAGAACAGGATTCAGATTTCAGGCCAACGGGCCTAAAATCATCCTGTTCTATCGGACTTGGCTTCGGCGGTCGGCGTGCCAAAGGTCTTGCGCTGGAAGTCGTCGATCATGCTGAGCGCGGTGTTGCGGTCATCGTCATCGGTCGAGGCATTGACGATCTTACCTTCCTGCCGGCGCAGCTGCTCGCTGTACATCTGCTTGGCAATGCCGATGCCGTCACCCTTGGCCATGGTGTTGCCGAGCTGTTCGGCCATCATGCCTTTCCAGATATCGCCGGTCGCGCCCTTGCCGTAGACATCTTCGCTTTCGCTCGGCAGCATGGACTTGACGAAATTCTGCAGGACCATGGCCTCGAACTTCCGGTAGCTTTCCGGAACTTCCTCGGCCTTGGTGCGGTTCTGGATGTTGGAGAGGCCGCTCTTCTGCCCGATATGGTCGAGAACGTCGACCGTATTGGAGAAGCCCTTGCCATTCTCGGCGAGGCTCGTTGCGGCAAAGGCCGCACGATTTGCCTTCAACTTTTCCTGGGCTGCCTGAACCTCCATGGGGTCGGCAGCTTTGACAACGTCCAGGACCAGATCACTGGGGGGCGAAATAGCCACGTTACAATCCTCTGAATTTAAGATCGTAACGACTATGGTTTTTGAAGCTTGCTGGAGGCTGGCGTTGCGAATTGCTGATCGATGACATCGTAGACGGCGTTGTCATCGGCCTCGCGGCGCTCGGCGTCGAGGGCTTCCTGCATGCCCTCTTCAAAGCGGTCGCCCTTGGCGCGCTCGCGGGCCAGCCGCATCTCGTGGACCTGCTGCATGCCGGTCAGCTGCTGGTCCTTGATGGTGAGCCTGCCGAATCGGTCGGCGTAATTCTGCGAGAAGGCGTGGTGGACGGGGTCCATCGAGCCGAGCGCGAGGATGACGTCGTCCATCGCCGTATTGACCTCGACACGCTGACGGCTGGTTTCGGCCAGGTCGTTCTCGGCCATTCGTTCGATATGGCGCTGCACCGAGAGCAGTCGCTTGAGCTTCTGGGATCGCTTCTTTTCGATCATCGCCTCACCGCCCGATATAGATCGAGCCGAAGGACTGGCCGAACTGGCTGACCATCGCTGCAATCGAGAAATAGATCAGGAAGAGCCCGCCCATCAACAGATAGGGCGTGGAGATGAAGTAAACGGGGATCTGCGGCGCCAGCTTGTTGATGAAGCCGATCGAGACGTTGAAGATCATGCCGTAGATCAGAAACGGGCTCGACAGCCGCAGCATGATGTAGGTGGTCTGTTCCAGCGTGTCGGTAAAGGAGATCAGCGTCGCGCGCATCTGCATCAGGCCGCCGAAGGGCATGGTCGTGTAGGAATCGATCAACGCGCGGAAGACGATGTGATGGAAATCCATGATGAAGAGAATCATGATGCCGGCAAAGGTAATGAAGCCGGAAAGGCTGGTCTCCGGCGTGTCTTCGAGGATGTCGGCCGAACCCGGCTGGGTGTAGCCGACCATCATCGCGATGATCGTCGCGGCGAACTGCATGCCGATCGTGTAGATCCTCGCCAGCATGCCGTACATCACGCCGATCAGCGATTCGCTGAAGATCAGGCCGATATAGGTTCCCGAACTTGTGTGGACGGCCGGGTAGACAGTGTCCCAGAGCAGCGGCATGACGGCGATCGAGAGCGCGCCGGCGATGAAGACGCGCAGCTGGTCGGGTACGCGCGCCGAGGAAAAACCCGGAAGAGCCAGCACACAGCCACCGATCCGGCAGAAAACCAGAAACAGCGCGAGAACGGTCCCTTGCGGGTCTGTTATCATGAAATAGAGCCCAAAATCTTTATCTCGATGCCCTTGGCCAGTTCGACATGCGACAGGACCGGGAGCGTGGCGAACAGCCGTTCGATGATCATGCGCACATAGGAGCGTGTTTCCGGCGACGTGACAAGGGCGAATGGCAGGCCGCGATCCATGAACTCACGGATAACTTTGGTGGCCTGCTCGCTGAACTCTTCCAGGCTGCGCGGATCGATGTCGAATTCGATCACCTCGCCCTTGGCGTCGCGCTTCAGCGCCTGGTGGAAAGCGAGATCCCATTTGCTGCCCAGCCGCAGCACACGCAGCACGCCGTTGTCGGCGAGGTCGCCGCAGAGCTGCTGGGCCATGCGGATGCGGACGTGCTCGACGATCTGCTCGGTCTTCCTGACATGCGGGGCGAGCTCGGCCACCGCTTCGAGAATGAGGTGCAGGTTGCGGATCGAGACGCGTTCGGCAAGCAGCAGCTTGAGCACCGCCTGCAGGCCCGAATAGGACATGTGCGACGAGCAGATCTCGTCGGCAAGCTTCTTGTATTCGGGATCGAGCCGGTCGATCAGCACCTTCACGTCCTTGTAGGACAGAAGCTGCGGCAGGTTGTTGCGGATGACCTCGCTCATATGGGTCAGCACGACGGAGACGTTGTCGATCGGTTGGAAGCCCTCGCGTTTCAGATCGTCGGCGAAGTTTTCGAGGATCGAGACGGCAGGCATACCGAAAGCGGGTTCACGGATTTCGTCGCCGGGAATACTCGGCCGGCGGCCGGCGCCGGTCACGACGAGGACTTCGCCGACGCGCAGCAGGTTGGAGGCGACCGTCGTGCCGTGGATGCGGATCTGATAGGACTTCTCGGCGATGGCGATATCGTCGGTCACCTTGATCTCGGGCACGACGAAACCGTATTGCGTGGCGAACTTCTTGCGCATCTTGCCGACACGGAAGGCGAGCTCCTGGTGGGCGCCGAGCAGGCGCGTCGAGACCATCTTGCCGAGTGCGAGCTCGATCTCCGAGGTGCGCAGCACCGACTTGACCGAATCCTTTTCCAGCTCCTTGTTCTGGACGACCTTCTTTTCTTCCTGCTCGCGGCGAAGCTTGTTTTCAGCTTCGACCTGGCGCGGGATGAACCAGGCACCGAAGGCGAGAAGACCGCCGAGGACCACGAAGGGGACAAACGGCAGGCCCGGCATCAGGGCCAGGACGAACATCAGCACGGCCGAGACGGAAAGCGCACGGGGATACCCGCTCAACTGGTTGACGACCGCCTGGTCGGTGGAGCCGACGGTGCCGCCGCGAGAGACGAGGAGGCCGGCGGCGAGCGAAACGATGAGGGCCGGCATCTGCGAGACGAGGCCGTCGCCGACGGAGAGCTTGACGAAGACGTCGGCCGCTTCGCCGATCGGCATGCCGTGGCGGAAGTAGCCGATGATGATGCCGCCGAAGACGTTGATGCAGGTGATGATGAGGCCGGCGACGGCATCGCCGCGCACGAACTTCGACGCACCGTCCATCGCACCGAAGAAGGAGCTTTCCTCCTCGAGTTCCTTGCGCCGGCGCTGGGCTTCCTTTTCGTCAATGATGCCGGCCGAGAGGTCGGCGTCGATCGACATCTGCTTGCCGGGGATGGCATCCAGGGTGAAACGCGCGCCGACTTCGGCGATACGCGTGGCGCCCTTGGTGATGACGATGAAGTTGATGGTGATGAGGATCAGGAAGACGATCAGACCGATGACGAAGTCGCCGGACATCACCAGGCTTGCGAAACCGGCGATGACGCCGCCCGCTGCTTCATGGCCTTCGTTACCGTGGGACAGGATGACGCGTGTCGTCGCGATGTTCAGCGCCAGCCGGGTCATCGTCGCGATCAGCAGGATGGTCGGGAAAGACGAGAAATCGAGCGGTTTCTGGATCCACAGCGAGACCATCAGGATCAGCACCGAGAAGGCGATCGAGAAGGCCAGTCCCATATCGATCAGGAACGGCGGGATCGGCAGGAAGAGAATGCAGATGATGCCGATGATGCCAAGGGCAAAACCGACATCGCGCAGGCTCGGGGCGACTTTTGGAAGGGGGAGTGCAGGTGGTTGCGCCATGACGATTCCGTCTCTTCATGAGAGGAGGCGGACATGCGGCCCGCCCAATTCGGATCGAGAGTTAAATGGCGAAGCTTGCGCGAAGGTGGCTCAGAGCGGTTCAGCTTTTCATGGAAGCGTCGAACCGCTCTAACCTTTTGTTTCTACGCAATCCCCGGCAAAAAGCTTCGCGCTTTGCCTGGCAAAGCCGCTGTGCACTTTTGCTGGAATTGCTCTAGAAGCCGGACTGGATGCGCGAGAAGACCAGATTGGTGAAAATGGAGATCTGCGAGCCGGCGAAAGGTGCGGTGACACCGACCGTGATCAGCACCGCGACGATCTTCGGCACGAAGGTCAGCGTCGCTTCCTGCACCTGGGTCAGCGCCTGGATCAAGGCAATGATGAGACCCACTGCCATCGCAACGATGACGGCGGGACCCGCGGCAATCAGGACGGTCCAGATCGCCGCCTGGAACAGATCCAATGCATCAGCTTCATTCATCCGAAGGCAACCTCATATCGCCTTGAAGCAGCCCCGCTGCGGCCGGACCGCCATTGGTTGGTATCACTACTCGACGCATCGGCGCAGCTAAGGCGCACGGCGTTGTCGTATCAGGTATCGC
Organism: Rhizobium leguminosarum; assembly: GCF_002953715.1. GTDB lineage: Bacteria > Pseudomonadota > Alphaproteobacteria > Rhizobiales > Rhizobiaceae > Rhizobium > Rhizobium leguminosarum_V. Next base: position 380,052 of record NZ_CP025012.1, on the reverse strand, counting down.
TGCTAGGAGCCTTGTCGGCAACAGTGATTCCCGCCTGCACGAGTATATTACCGCCATCCGTGGTCGTCGCTATGATTCCGTCGGAATAAACCTTGACGGATTCGATGGTGCCTTTGACCTTGCCGTCGGCGCTTTCCATGTATTTGCCGACGTAGCTGCTGGCCTGGGTGAGGCTCGAGCTTGCGAGCAGCGTGTCCAGCTTGGTGTTGGTCTGGATCGTCTGTTCGACCTGCGAGAAGCTCGCCAGCTGCGACATCTGCTCGCTGGCGTCGACCGGATCGGTCGGATCCTGGTTCTTCATCTGCGCGATGAGCAGCTGAAGGAAGTTGTCGTAATTCAGCGTCGCCTTCTGCTGGGCCGAGTTCGTCGAGCTCGAAGTGCTCGTCGTGCTCACGCTCGATGTGGCATCTACCGCCATGGTGCAATCTCCCTGCGAATCTGCTCGACCATTGTCGGCGGCATTTCGTGGTTGTTGAGGATACTGTCTTCGATCGTGTAGAGGCCACGGATCGCCTTCAACGCATCGAAGGCGCGGCCCGTCGAGACGAGCGCATCAATGCGCTTCAGTTCGGCGAGGATCTCCTCGTTCTTGAAGCAGGAGAGCAGCATGGTAATCGACTTGCGGAACATCGCCGTCGAATGGTCCTTGCCCTCGGGATTGATGAGGATCATCTGCGCGATGAAATAGAGCTGGCGCAGGGGCGTGGTGGCGCCCTCCGGCTGGAGGACGTGGTTTTCGAGAAGGAACGTCACATCATTCAGGAATTCCAGCGCGACCTTGCGGTCGACGCGCAGGACGGCGCCGTTGATGAAGATTCTTTCTCCGGCTTTCAGAGAAATGCGAAGTGTACTTTTCATTTAAGTCCATCCCTGATGATGGTGGTAACGTCGATGATGCCCTGGTAGTTATTAGACTGACGTTTTCTGATCCTGTCGCATTCCTTGAGTATCCAGATCGCGATCGAGATGAGGTTGGCCCTGAGCTCGATCTCCAGCTGGTTGTCGGGATGTTTCAGATCCTCGATGAAGCTGATCCACACCCGGCGTGTATAAAACAGGGCTTCAATGGCTTCGCGGCCGTACTTTTCCTTTTCGCGCGCCAACGACAGAAGGTCTATGGATCGGTCAAGAACCTGCCATTCCCGCTCTTTCGCGTCTGCCACCGAGTCCTGCATGACTTCGGCATATGAGAACTGATACATTCATGCATCCTTCTTTATTGCGCGCCTTTGCTCATCAAAGGTAGTTTACAAGACTCAACTGCTGGATCTTCGAGACGATCGTGTAGGCGGTTTCAAGCTGCGTTTCCAAAGTCTTGACGAGGGTCGAGGCTTCGTAAGGATCGACACCCTGGAGATCGACGAGCTTGTTCTTGATGATGTTCGACTGGGCGTCGAGTGCGTCGTTGGACTTCTTGACGCGCTCCTGGGAAAGGCCGAGCTGGCTTGCCTGCGTCACGAGGCCACTGGTCGCCTTCGTCGTATAGCTGATCGCCTGCTTGGACACCGTGCTCATCGCATCGCTGCTGAGGTTCTGGCCCAACAGCGCTGAGGTCATCACCGAGGCGAGCGCGAAGTAACGCATGCCCTCGGAATTGGCGTTGGTCGAGGATTCGATCACTTCCGAGTTGCTGATGCGGCTCGTCATGTTCTGGCTCGATGCCTGCGACCAGCCGGTCGTCGCATTGGTCCAGTTGGCCTGGTTGAACATCGGCTCCACCGTCGTGGTGATGAAAGTGCTCATTTCGGCGCCGGTCAGAGCACTGACCGGCTTGCCGAGGCCCGTTGCATAGGTGTTCAACTGCGTGACAATGGCTGCGCTCGTCGCGGTCGTCTTGTCGGTCAGCGGCTGCACGTCGGTGTTGATGCCCGAGAACAGATATTCGCCGTTCACCATGGTATTGGCCGTGTCCATCATGGTGGACAGGGCGCTGGTGGCGGACTGGATGGCGACGGTGATGCTGCCGGGATCGTGGCTGCCCTGGAGCGCCGTCAGCTTCGAAACGAGGCCGTCGCCGACGTCCTTCATCTTGGAAAGGCCGAGCTGCGAGGATTCCATGCGCGCGGTGACAAGCGAATTGCTTGATTTGATCGAGTCTATCCTGTCGACCTCGCGGCTGAAGTCCACGCTCCTGGCGGCGTTGCCGCCGAGCGAGACACCGATATCGGCATAGACTCCCGTCGTCGCTTCCATCGTCGCCTTCGTCATCTGGTTCTGCGCCTGACGGATCGTCAACCGCATCGCGTTCTGAATGGCCGAACTTGAAATAAATGAGCTCTTCATGGCTTAACTCGCAATATCCAGCAATGACTTCAACATTTCGTCAACGGCGTTCAGGATCTTGGTCGCCGCCTTGTAGGACTGCTCTATGTCGAGGAGCAGCGTCAGCTCCTCGTCGAGGTTGACGCCGGTCTCGTTGGAATAGGCTTCGTCGGAACGCGACAACGCCGCCGAGGTGTTCTCCGCCGCCGTCGTGGCGTTGCTGCGGTACTGCTCCAGCCAGCCGAGGGAATTCGTGGCGTATTCCATGATGCTGACGTTCGAATCGATGCCGGTCGTGGCGTCGAAGCCGACCGCCGGTCCCGCCGCCGGATCGAAATCGATGTCGGAGCCCAAGGCGGTATAGAGACGATCGAGGTCCGTCGTATAGCCGCTGAGGTGGGTAGGATTGTTGACGACGCCGTTGGCGTTGACACCGCCATCGCGCAGGCGCATCGGATCGCCGCCCTGCGAGGTAATGACGCGGCTGCTGACGGTGATGGTCGACGCCATGCCGGCAACCGCGGTGCCGCCGGTATCGACCGTGCCGCCGCTCCAGGTGAAGAGGCCGGGCACATAGGCCGGGCCGGCTGCCGTGTTCTGCTCCTTGAAGAGCGAGACCAGGCCGCGGGCGACTTCGTCGAGCTGCTTCTGGAAATTCGGGGCGATCTCGTCGCGGACCTGGAGAAGCGACTGGAGGCTTCCCTGCGCCGTCGTCGTCGACCCGCTGCCACGCGGAAGTGCCACACCGTCGACATAGACCGAATTGCCGACAGTGGTGGCGGTATAGATATCCTGAGACTTGAACGTCACGGTGCGCGGGACCGTCTCGAAGAGGATCGTCCCGTCAGACGTGCTCAGCACCATGTCGTTATTGTCGCGCGTCGTTGCGTTGACGCCGACGATCTGCGAAATCTGCTTGAGAGCCTTCTCTCGCTCGTCAAGGGCGCCGGATGCATCCGCACCCGAGGCCGTGGCGGTCTTCACCGCATTGTTGGCCTTCTCGAAGTCGCTGAGAAGCGAATTCAGCTTATCGACGTCGGTGGCGATCTGCTTGTCGGCTGTGGCGCGGACGTCCTGAACGGATTGCGAGGCATTGTTCAGCGAGTTGGCGACATCCTGGGCGGCGGTGATGGCGCCCTGGGCGGCGACGGTGCTGCCCGGCGCCGTGCGGAAGGCCTGAAGCTTCTGCTGGAAAACGCCGAGATAGGTAGATGGCGACGTTTCGTAGTCGTTGCCACCCACGATCGACTTCAGGTCCTCGAGACCGCCGAGCAACGCCTGCTGGGCGCTGTCCTGAGAGGATGTCTTCAGATATTGGCGCAGCAGGGCATCTTCCTGCGCCCGGTCTATCTTGACGACCTGCGCGCCATTCAAGGACGTGGTAAGCATCGCCTGCCGGCGCACGTAATCTTTGTTGCCCGCATTCGAGATATTGTTCGATACGACACTGCTTTGCGTGCCGGTATTGTTGAATATGCTCTGTGCGGTATTAAGTGCGGATGTGAGCGACATGGCTTACCCGGTACCTTGCTTATCTCTTGAGGTTGACGAGGACGTCCATAATGTCGGACCCCGTCTGGAAGACCTTGGAATTGGCGGTATAGCTGCGCTGCGATTCGATCATCTCGGTCAGTTCACCGGCGAGGTCGACGTTCGAGCCTTCGAGGGCGCCTGACTTGATCGTGCCGAGACCGTTGGTCTGCGGGAAGCCGGTAACGGTGACGCCGGACTGACCGTTGGCGCTGTAGACGTTGCCGCTCTGCAGCGTCAGCTTGTCGGGGCTCGCGACGTTGGCGAGTGGGATACGGTAGAGGGGCTTGTTCGTGCCATCCTCGTACTTGGCGTAGACGATGCCGTCGCCATCGATCGTGACGTCCTTGACCGGGCTTGCGGCCTGGCCGTTCGGCGTACCGGTGCCGGCAAAATCGGCGCCAAGTTGGGTGAAGCCGGTGAGATCCATGTTGATCGTCTGGCCGGTCACCGGATCGACGATGTTGACGGCGCCGCCCGAGACCATCTTGCCGTTGGCGTCGAAGTTGAGCGTTCCCAAGCCGACATCGCCGCCGGCGGTTGTGTAGGGGAAGGAAGTCGTGCCGCCTACCGCCGCATCGGCGTTGCGGTAGATCGAAACCTCCCAGCTGCTGTTAACGGCGGGAGGTACCGGCGGCGGCGCTGCCGCGACCGATGTCTTGGTGAAGTAGAAGTCGTACATCACCTTGTTGCCGAGAGTGTCGTAGGCGACCATCGAGAACTTCTTGGTGTCGGCTGTCGGCGTGGCGGGGTTGGCGCTCGGCCGCGTCGCAGCGGCCGCAACGACATTGGCGCCGGAATCGAGATTGCCCTTGAAGACCCCGGATGTCGAGGCGATGGCGGTCAGCCCTTCCTGGTTGACATTGACGGGAACGAGGCCATCGAAGCCGTTGACGACAACAGCAGGAGAGCCGGAGTCGTAGGAGTAGCCCATCAGCATGAAGCCGGCGGCGTTGACGAGGTTACCTTCGTCGTCTTTCTGGAAGTCGCCGGCGCGGGTCAGAACCGGCGTGCCATCCGCTCCCTGGACGATGAAGAAGCCGTCGCCCGAGATCGCAAGGTCAGTGCTCGAGGTGGTGTAGGAAATATCGCCCTGGTCGGAGACAGACTGGCGGACCGAGGACTGAACGCCGCCGGAATTGTAATTGCCGCCCGAGGAAGGCAGAACCAGCGACGAGAAGCTCGTCGAGACTGACTTGTAGCCGGTGGTGTTAACGTTGGCGATGTTGTCGGCGACGGTGCTGAGGCGGTTGGCCTGCGCGTTCATCCCCGATACTGCCGTCTTCATGCTGCCGAAAATGCTCATCTGAAAACCTCGTTCTACCTGTTATGCACGAGAGTATTTGTCGGGCCTTGCGTGAAGCTGTCTGTCATGGCGAGTTGCGAGGCCAACTTTGAGGTTCAGCCGGGCGCCGCCGCCCGGCCGAGAAAATCAGGCCCAATCAATGCAGTAGCCAAGGAAGCGCTTGGAATCGACCGGGTCGACGCCGAGCTTTTTGCGCAGCTTCTTGCGCAGCTTCGAGATGTGGCTTTCGACGACGTTCTCCTCGACCTCTTCATCGAAGATGCCGTAGATGGCGTTGAAGATCTGGGTCTTGGTGACCCGGCGACCGCGATTGGCGATCAAATATTCGAGGATGCGGCGCTCGCGCCGGGGAAGCGCGAAGACTTCGCCGTTGATCTCGGGGTCACGGCCATCCGAGAAGACGCGGATCCCGCCGATCTCGGTGTAATTGGTGATCGCCTTCAGCCGGCGCCGGATCGCAGCCGCCCTTGCGAGGATCTCGCGGGGGTGCACCGGTTTGCGCACCACGTCGTCGACGCCGCAATCGAACAGCGCAAGGGTGTTTTCGAGCGAGTGCTGGTCGCTGACCGCAATCACCGGCGCCATCGACCGATCCCGGATCGCCCGGGGCAGTTCGAAGTTGCGCTGGCCCTGACCGATCAGAAAGGCCTCGACTGCAGCTATATCGGAATCGGCGGCGGTCTGTACCCACTCGCCGAATTCCGCTGGATCAAAGCCGGTGGAGGGAATGCCCTCACGCCCGAACAGAGATGTGTATCCATCTTTCACGAGCTCACGCTCATCAACCACTACGATCATTCGTCCGCCTCCGAATCAGTGTGGCACTTCGATGATCTATGGGTACGAATCGCACGAATCGGCGACAACTCGTTAAAGTTAATGGCAGAAACTAATAATTGATTAAGATCTGGGTAGCGATTTGATCTATATCTAGTGGGTATGCCTGATTACGCACACCAAAATTTCGTGGAAAAGTTAACGGTCGGTTAAATATGGCTTGCGCACGGGATTCATGCCGGATTCCTGCCATATTGTGACACAGTTTCGTCACAATACGCCTCTTCCATCTTTGGTTGAATCAATTTTGACAAAAGTTACTCGCATTGGGAGTCCACTTGCCGTAGCCGGTGGCGACCAGATTGGCGATGACGCGGCAGACATATTGCTTCTGTGCCGGATTGTTGTTGGGTCCGGCATGGTATCTGGCTACCGCCATTGTCCACGTCTCATGACGGTCATGCAGGTTGCGGAGGAATTTCGCAGCATACTCCACGTTGCGATGCGGATCGAACATCTCCTCGGCGGAGCGGAAATTCTCGCCGTGAAAGTAGTGGTTGATCTGCATGCAGCCGATGTCGATGAGCTTCGCGCCGCTGTTGCGGGCGACATCGAACTGCCTCATCGCGTCCTGCTCCGAGGGCGGAAAGATCGCTTTGCCTTCGACGTTCATGGCATAGGGATAGAGCGAGCCCTTGCGGCCGGTCTCCGTCAGACCGACCGAATAGAGGATGCCTTCCGGGATACCGTATTTGGCCGCTGCCGACTGGATCTCGCGCTCGCAGGCGCCGGTAGAGGCTGATGCCTCAGAGGTAAACGCCGCCAGTGCCGCTGCTGCTGCCAGCACGAGCGTCTTCAATACCAGTCTCACCCGCGCCATTGAAGCCTCCGTCCGTCCGCTGTGCCGTCTGATTGTGGCGCTCGCGCGCCTCGCCGCCCCGCCCCTGCTGAGGGAGCGACTGCTGCTGGGAGGCCTGGCTGCCCGCCTGGTTGCCGGCGTCGGGACGCTCGACCGGCGCCATGCTGATGGTGACGTTTTCGACCGCGTAACCCTGGCTGCGCAGAGCTTCGAGAATCTTGCCGTGATCTTCCTTCATTTGACGGTAAGCCGCCCCGGTCTCGACCTTGAGATCGACGTTCAGGGCGTCGCCGGACAGGCGCATGGTCGCCGTCACCAGACCGAGGTCGAGCGGGTTCATCTGGATCTTCAGCGTATTGACCACCTTGCCGGTGCTCGTCCATTCGGCTGCGTTGGAGAGCGCCGAGCTCGGCTCCATGGCGCGCGCCCATTCGGAATCGCCGGAGAGAGCAGCGGTCACGGCGGCGGAATTCGAATTCTGCATCAGGCCGATATAGCGGCGCGATTCGAGCACCGAAACGTTTTCGACATCGGCTTTCTTCGAGCCATCCTTCGCTCCGGCCTGATCGGTGCCGATGTGGACATCCATCGACACGCCGCGGCCGTCGGCGCGGCTGATCCTGAATGTCTTGCCATCGGTGGCTTCGGCATTCTCCGCTCCGGGAACCTTGATGTCATCCGCCTTGCCGCTCTCGATGTTGCTGCTGACCGCCGCCAGGGCGTCGGACGCATGGCCGCCCATCTTGGCGTCGATACCGTCGAGTTTCTTGTCGCTGGTTCCAGCCTCGTCGGCCTTGGCGGACACGTGATGCGCGGCTGCCGCCGCCGGCAAAGTCACTGCACCGTCGGCAGGTTCCTGCTTCAGCAAGCCGAGAACATCCGAAATGCCGCCGTCATCGTCATCGCTGGTCTTGTCCGTATCGGTTTCCAATGCGTCGCCCTTGGCGTGCTTGACACCCTTGGCGGTCGGAGCGACCTCATCTGCGGAACGGTCCTTCGGATCGAGCTTGCCCAAGGCGAGACCGGCCGGCATTTTGACTTCAGCCTTTGCTGGTTTTGCTGCGGCCTTTTCGACACTGACGATCGTTTCCGGCTGAACATCAGCCTGCGCCTTCAGCGCGGCGTCGCTAAGATCGATCAATGGCTTTGCGCTGCGGCCGCGGATCGTCTGCGCCACTTTGTCGGCGCCGGCATCGACAACCACGCCCTGATCCGGCTGCGCGTCGTCGGCCTCGTCATTGGCGGTACCGTTGCTTGCCTTGGCCAGCGCATCGGAGAAGCCGTTCTTTTGGCCGGCGGCATCGTCTTTTCCGGCCGGTCGCGCAGATTTCGCAATCGCGGCGGACTCCGCACCGGGGGCTCCGCCCGAGACGCTCATATCCATCATTGTTCGTTGCCTTCCTGCGCCAGAAGACCGTCGATCTCGTCGAGCTTGGATCGATTGGTCGTCACAAATGCGTTGAATGAGGGGTCGGTATCCTGGCCCTGGCCAGTCGATGCCACACCTCCCGGAACAGGCTCGGGAAGCGCGCCTGGCGCTCCCGATTGCGTGGCTATTGCCACAGCCTTTTCAGAAGTGATTTCTTGATGATCAGTGTTAGGATTGGAGGCTTGCGTCAGGCTTGCCGGGTCGGGAGCACGCAGGATCTGCTCGGCAACGGATCGCGCCGCCTCCTGCAGTGCCTGATCCCGCGGCGAAAGTGTGTTACCGTCGATGCCGCTGACATTCTTCGCCGCCCGGTCGATATCCTCTGTGGGAAGGCCGGCCATGCCGCCATAGAAATCCGCGAGCGAGCCGAAGGCATTGTCGGTGCCGGCGCCAAGCGACTGCACACGTCCGACCGCCATGCGCGCCAGCTCCGGCTTGCCTGATATCGCGGCGGCGCGGGCGATGCGCAGATAGACCTCGCGCTGGCGCGGAGCGTCCATGAAGGAGAGGATGTCGACGACGTCCTGCGGTTTTACGTCGTGATCGTGGCCGACGACGAGCGTGACGAAAAGATCGGCGAACTGGCTGGCATAGGGCGAATGCAGGAAGCGTCTGACATAACGCTGCGAATAGGCCATTCCCTTGTCGAGCATTCCCTTGTCGACGCAGATGGCAACGGAGCGGCGCAATGCCGCCTCCTCGACGATCGTACCGGGTGCTGCAAGCCGCGCCTGGTCGTAGAGATCCAGCGCGTCTGTCGGTTTGGTCGCGATCAACACGTTGCCGCCGATCAACGCAAGATAGGGGCCGATCTTCTTGTCGCGATATTCCCTGGCCGTTTCCTCCAGCGTCTTGGCGACGAGCAGCCCCTTGCCGCTCAGATATTTGCGCAGCACATCCGTGACGCGGTTGTCGAAATAGCCGTTGACGTCGTGGGCGATCAGATATTCGAGTGTCTGGGGATTGCCGCCGCTCATCGCGTAGATCAGCGCTGCGTCGACATTGCGGTCGTCGTCGAACGTCGAAGGATCGACCGTGCGCAACCGCTCGTCGATCGTGCCCAGCATGAAGCGCTGCATCTCGCCGGCCGAATGATCGCCGCTGACGACGGAATCCTGCACGAATTGCAGCGACCGCAGCATCTTGTACGGCGCGAGATCATCCGGATCCTGTGCGTTGCCTGCGGCCGGCGAAAACATCGCCAGGCCAAGAGCCACAAATCCGAAGTAGCGATGCTGCCGACGCGCCATTGGACTATCCTTGATCCGCCTGCACCAGAATCTCGATCCGGCGGTTGGTCGCGTTGAACGGGTCAGACGGCAGCTTCAGCCGACGGTCGGCGAAGCCAGAGACCTGCGAGATGCGCTTCTCGTCGAGCCCGCCGCGCACAAGCATGTAGTAGGCGCTCTGGGCGCGATCCATCGAAAGCCGCCAGTTCTCGTTCTGCGTGCCCTTATACTGGCGCCCGTCCGTGTGGCCGCGGATGGCGACCGCACCACCCCTCTCCTTCAGGATCGCCCCGATTTTTTCCATGGCGAGCACCATCTCCTGGCGCGGAACCGCAGAACCGATATTGAACATCGAATCGTCGGTCTGGTCGGAGATGCTGACCAGCAATCCGCCCTCGGACGCCGTCACGGTCAGACCTTCGGCGAGCTTGCCGGCAACGCCGCCGATCTGCTGGGCGATCTGTGCCTGCAGTTGCTCTGCTTCCTTCTGCTGCTGCTCGGTCTCGGCGGCGCTCTTGTCCGCATCCTTTTGATGATCGGCGTCTTTCTGAGCTTCGGCCTTCTTGTCCTCAGGCGACTTGCCGGCCGGCGCCTTGCCGTCCTTGGCTTCGACCGCGCCCTTGGTTTCCTTAGTTTCTTTGGTTTCCTTGGCGGCCTTCTGATCGGTGGTCAGCGGTATAGGCTTCATATCCTCGACCTTGGCGATCTCGGTTGTCTCGCTCTCGGCCGCCTGCTGGTCGCTCTTGCCGGGCGGCAGCGTCTTGCCGGCCGTCGTGACCTCGACCTGTTTCGTCCAAAAATCCGGATCGAAGGGATCACGATAGGCCTCGCCGCCATCGGCGCCGGTGGCGGGGCCGGAATCGGCGGCACCGCCGTCGCCCTTGGCGCTGACATTGGCCTGCTGGCCGACTTCCTGCGCGATTTCGGCCAGAACCGAATACGGATTTTCGAAGAAATCGGCCTCGGAATAATTGGTTTGGTCGCCTGATGTCGATGTCTGGTCGTCACCATCGGCTGCAGCCTTGCCGTCGTTCGGATCTTCTTCCTTCTGTTTCGACTTCTCCTGCTTCTCCTCGCCCTCGGCGTTGTCGACGGGCTTCTTCAGGCCCTTCTCTGTCGGCTTTTCGTCGGAGAGTTTGATCGGATTGAAATAGGTCGCGACCGAGGCCTTGGTCTCCTCGTTGGCGGCATTGACCAGCCACATGACCAGGAAGAACGCCATCATCGCCGTCATGAAGTCGGCATAGGCAATTTTCCACGCACCGCCATGGGCGCCATCGTGATCACCGCCGCCATGCCTCTTGACGATGATGATCTCGTTCTTGCCGTGGTGGTGGTTTTCGCCTTCGCTCATTCGAGAACTTTCTTCAAGCTGGCTGCCCAGGCGGACATACGGGTGACGATGACGGAATCACCGATTTCGACGGCAAGATCGATATCGTCGGTCTCAATGTGGCGAACCGCCCCGGCATGTTCGCCGAGCTCGGCCTTCAATATATCGAAAAGCCGGGTCGGCCCCCTGACGACGACCGCTCCGGCCGCGCCTTCGAGGATCGCGTCGCGCAGCAGGGCGGCGAGGCTTTCGGCAGCCTTGGCGGCAAGCGCTTCGGTCATTACAGGCGCGATGGCGACGGCAGCGCCGGCGCTGACCAGCTGAGCGACCTCTTCGGCAATATCGCGGATGCGGGATGCAATGACCGCCGCCGCCTCGACTTCGTAACGCAGCTTCAGTTCCTCGAGTTCACGCGCATGGACCTCCGCCAGCGTCCGCGCCTCGAGTTCGTATTTGTCAGTCAATTCCGCGGTCGCTGCGGCATGACCTTCCGCATAGGCTTCGCGGCGCTCCGCCTCGATATCGATCGCCGGTTCGCTCGGCATTTCGGGGAAAGCGTCGCCGCCGAAATCATCCATGTCGAGGATCGGCGCTGACGATTCCGGTTCACCGAAATCCTTCAAATACCGGGAAAGCGCAATGCTCATAAAAAACCATCCAGCATTCGGGAGGCATGCAGCATGCCCGCCCCCGCTCAAAGTGACGTTGTGCGCCGGCATCCCCTTCGAAACGGGCAAGGGCCTGACCTTGCGCCGGCACGGATTCGGACGATGCCTTCATGCCGGAAACTAGGAAGTCAAACTTGCGCGAGGATGAATGGCGCCGCCGCCACCCGTGATCGCGCCCGCCCCTATTCCAGCAGGATCAGGATCTTGCTTGCGGCCGTGTTGAGGATCGAGATCGCTTCGACGGCCATCTGCTTCTGGGTTTCGATCGCCTTCTGCCGGATCGAAGCCTCGTCCATGTCGGTATCGACGAGCGCACCGACGCTCTTGTCGATCGAATCGGACAGATCGGCGGTATAGTCGATCTGATCGTCGATGCGCGTCTTCATCACGCCGATGGACGCGGCCGACGTCGTCAGCGAGGAAAGCAGCGCGTCGGTGACGTCAAGCATGTCGGTGAGTTGTGCATCGGTCGTGTTCTTGCCAATCGCAATTTCCGTACCTGTCGCCGGCGTGGTGGAGTTGGCGTTCAGCAGATAATAGTTCCGCGACGTCGCGCCGCTGTTATTGATCGCATTGGCATCGACCGACTTGGTCAGCAGGCCGCCGCTCGCATTGTTCTTGTCGATGAGGATGGTCTGCGAGGATGGGAAATCGATGGTCTGAGCCTGATATTCGCCGGTCGGAGCGCGCACGAAACCAGAGATCACCTGCCATGTCGGCGGCGCCGCGGCATCGCCGTTCAACAGCCAGTTTTCACCCGCAAACGACGTCGATTCGACGACCGTCTGCAACTGTTCCTTGTATTCGCTGATCTCGGCGTTGATCTTGTCCTTGTCGGCGCCTGGTTCTCTTGCCGAAACCAGCTTGGCGCGAATCTGGCCGATGAGATCGATCGCCGAGTCCATCGCCGTGTAGGTCGCATCCACCTTGGCAGCGCCGAGACCGAGCGCATCTCCGATCGTTCCGAGATTGGTGCTGTCCGAACGCATGACGGTCGCGACCGACCAGTAGGACGCATCGTCGGCGGCCGTCTCGATACGATATCCCGAGGACACCTGCTGTTGGGTCTGGTTGGCTTCTTTGTTGATGCTGCGCAGCACCGCAAGCGCATTCACCGCGGCCGCGCTGGTAATCTTAACGGTCATCGACAGGTCTCGGAATCGGGGTGAAAGGGCAGGCCGGATTGCCGGCGGCGACTGAAGTGGCGTCATGCCTCCGGCAGAATTTCTACCGGCGTGTCGCAAAAGCAAATCAACTCGAGGCGAAGTTAACTCGATACCAACCTGTTGGGCAAGAGCGCAGCACTGAGGCTGGCGCGGCGATCGCAATGCCGACCAAGGCATTGATATAAAAGAAAGAACCGCGCCATTTCGGGCGCGGTCCGGGAGGCTTTGCGTTTGCTGCCAGACGATGGCGCAAGATTCGGTCCAGCTTCAGCGCCAGATTTAGCTGCGGAACAGCGTGAGGATGTTCTGAGCGCTGGAGTTGGCGATCGACAGCGACTGGATGGCCAGCTGCTGCTGCGTTTGCAGCGCCGTCAGCTTGCTCGATTCCTCTTCCATGTCGGCATCGACGAGGCGGCCGACGCCCGAGTCGATCGAGTCGCTGAGCGCGCTGACGAAGTTTTCCTGCAGATCGATGCGCGTGGAAATCGAGCCGAGCTGCGATGCAGCCTTGGTCATCGCATCCAGGCCGGCCTCGATTGACGTCAGGGCCATGGCGATCTCAGGTGAGCCGAACGTGCTGATATCCATCGAGTAGATCGAGCCGATCGTACCGGATGATGTGCCGAGAATGCCGGAGCTCGTCTCGATCGTGCCAGTCGAGGTCATGCCGAAGAGGACGTTGCCCGTGGAGGCCGAGTTCAGAATGTAGTCCGTTGTCTTGACCGAGACGTTGCCGTTACCGTCGCGGACGAAGGTGGAAACGACGCTCTTGGTGCCGTCAGCGCCGGCAACCCAGTTTTCACCGGAGAAGGAAGCCGATTGCGCGATGCTCAGGAGCTGCTGCTGCAGCTGGCCGATTTCTTCCTGAATCTTGGTCTTGTCGACGCCCTTTTCGGTCGCGGCAACGATCTTCGCCTTGATTTCGCTGATGATGTCGATGGCGCTGTCCATGGCAGAGTAAGCGGTGTCGACCTTGGCGGCGCCGAGGCCGAGAGCGTCGGAAACGGCGGAAAGTGCCTTGTTGTCCGAACGCATGGTCGTTGCGATCGACCAATAGGCGGCGTTATCGGCTGCCTTTTCGACGCGGTAACCCGACGATACGTGGTTCTGCGTCGTCTCAAGGCTGTCGTTGATTCCGCGGAGTGTCTGAAGAGCGGCCATCGCCGCGACGTTTGTCAAAATGCTGGTCATGAAATGATTGCCCCTTGTTGGCAGATGGAAAAAAGGGACATTCCGGAAAGCTACCGGGAACGGGGACCAGCCTCATGCCTGTTAACCGGTTCTTAAATTTGGTTAACCCGCCGTCTCGTTGACCGCAGAAGACAGCATTATGGTTAATCAACCGTTAACGGAAATAAAAAAGCCGCGCTCCATCGAAGCGCGGCTCGATTCCGAGATGCCCGCCGGAGACCGGCGGGCCGATATTTCCGAGGGCTATTAGCCGCGGAACAGCGTGAGGATGGTCTGCGAAGAGGAGTTCGCAATCGACAGCGACTGGACCGCCAGCTGCTGCTGGGTCTGCAGGGCGCTGAGCTTGGAGGACTCTTCTTCCATGTTGGCATCCACGAGACGGCCAACACCGGAGTCGATCGAGTCGCTGAGAGCGGACACGAAATTCTCCTGCAGCTCGATGCGCTTGGAGATCGAACCGAGCTGAGCGCCGGCGCTGGTCATGGACTTCAGAGCCGCTTCAACGTTGGTCAGAGCCGACTGGATTTCGCCGAGGGTGAAGTTGGTGATGTCCATTGCGTAGACAGAACCGGTCGCACCATTCGAACTGCCGAGGATGCCCGTGGAGGTTTCGACCGAGCCGCCGCTCATGCCGAACAGAACGTTGCCCGTGGAGCTGTCGTCGAGAATATAGTCGGTCATCACGACCGAAACGGCGTTGGAGCCGTCGCGGACGAACGAGGCAACAACGTTCTTGGTGCCGTCAGCGCCGGCAACCCAGTTTTCACCGGAGAAGGAAGCCGACTGAGCGATGCTCATCAGCTGCTGCTGCAGCTGGCTGATTTCTTCCTGGACCTTGGCCTTATCGACGCCGTTTTCAGTGGCGGCAACCAGCTTGGCCTTGATATCACCGACGACGTCGATGGCGCTGTCCATGGCGGAGTAAGCGGTGTCAACCTTGGCGGCGCCGAGGCCGAGAGCGTCGGAAACGGCGGAAAGTGCCTTGTTGTCCGAACGCATGGTCGTTGCGATCGACCAGTAAGCAGCGTTGTCGGAAGCCTTGCCGACGCGATAGCCGGACGAAACGTGAGCCTGGGTTTCCTGGAGACCCTGGTTGATGCCACGGAGAGTCTGGAGGGCTGCCATTGCAGCGTTATTGGTGTTGATGCTCGTCATAGTTTGCTTGCCCCTTGTTGGCAGATTTTTAAGAAGGGACATTCCGGATTTTGGGTCCGGCCCACAGCGATCAGCATCATGCCTGTTAACCAATCCGTTAAGGTTAACTCGCCGTTTCGATGGGCCTAGAAAACACGAAGATGGTTAAGGAAAGCTAAATTCAAAATGGAAATAGCGTAAAAATATCTGATACTTAGGAAGGTTTTCGTTAACCTTATGTTAAAACATTTCGCGGCCGGGAATGACCCGGCCGCGAAACCTGGAAACCTTGTACCGACCGGTCTTAGCGGAAGAGCGACAGGATGTTCTGCGAAGAGGAATTCGCGATCGACAGCGACTGGATCGCCAGCTGCTGCTGGGTCTGCAGGGCGCTGAGCTTGGAGGACTCTTCTTCCATGTTGGCGTCAACGAGGCGGCCGATGCCGGAGTCGATCGAGTCGCTGAGAGCGTTGACGAAATCGTCCTGGTTGTCGATGCGCTTGGAGAGCGAACCGAGAGCGGCGCCGGCGCTGGTCATGGACTTCAGAGCCGCTTCAACGTTGGTCAGAGCCGACTGGATCTGGCCGGCGGTGAAGTTGGTGATGTCCATCGCATAGATCGAGCCGGTCGCGCCACTCGAAGTGCCGAGGATACCCGTGGAGGTTTCGACCGAGCCGCCGCTCATGCCGAACAGAACGTTGCCCGCGGAGCCGTCGTCGAGAACATAATCGGTCGTGGTAACCGAAACGGCGTTGGAGCCGTCGCGGACGAACGAGGAAACGACGCTCTTGGTACCGTCAGCGCCGGCAACCCAGTTTTCGCCGTTGAAGGAAGCCGACTGAGCGATGCTCTTCAATTGCTCCTGCAGCTGGCTGATTTCTTCCTGGACCTTGGCCTTGTCGACGCCGTTTTCAGTGGCGGCAACGAGCTTCGCCTTGATGTCGCCGACGACGTCGATGGCGCTGTCCATGGCCGTGTAGGCGGTGTCGACCTTGGCAGCACCCATGCCGAGAGCGTCGGAAACGGCGGAAAGTGCCTTGTTGTCCGAGCGCATGGTCGTTGCGATCGACCAGTAAGCAGCGTTGTCAGAAGCCTTTTCAACGCGGTAACCCGACGAAACGTGGTTCTGCGTGCTGTTGAGGTTCTGGTTGACGCTGCGCAGCGTCTGGAGAGCGGCCTGCGCGGAAGTATTCGTGTTAATGCTTGTCATAAGTCTGTCCCCTGGAAAACTAGATACAAAAAGGAGGACATACCGGACTATAGTACCGGCGATGACGGACCAGCTTCATGCTACTCGGCGCCTTTTTTGTTTGGCCCAAACCCGTCATGTCCAGGGCAATCTCGCAGCCAATGCTTGCCAACTCCTTAAAAATACAGGGCCCCAGCCGGCTCCTCGCAGGGCATAGTTAATGCTTGCTGAATATATTCCTTTGCATTCTAATTCCCTTGAAAACCAAGCGTTTTTCCTAGGCAAAAGTCGGCGTTTCCCCGCGAAAACAGAGGTTCATCAAGCGCACCGGTTTCAAGCAAGCTTCGAATGCCAAGGTGGCAGGCGCCGGGATAGCACCATCGGACCGATCCGCTCGTTTTGCGGAGGACGGCCTGTCCGTGCCTCGGCGGTCGACGCCAGAACATTTCCTTCACGGAGTTGGGTTTTGAACAGCAAAGTTTCGTTCTCTGCGGCATCCAAGGATTACCAGATGGGCCGCTACACACAGTCCTTGGCAACGCTCAATCAGCTGATGGATATTCAGCAAGACGCCAAGACCTATGCGCTGCTGGCCAAGAACCTCGTGCAGCTCGGCTTCAAGGCCGATGCCGCGAAAGCCTATGGCCTGGCCGGCAACTGCGAAGGACCGAACTCCTACGAATACCAGAAACAGGCGGCCAAGCTGCACTATGAGACCGGCAACGAGGACGATGCTCTGCTGATCGCCATGCGAAACCTCAGCAAGGCGCAGGAAGACCCGGAACTCGCCTTCATCATCACCGCGATCTATCTGAAGCGGCAGCAGCGCGATATCATCCGCCCGTTCAAGACGGTGCTGTCGCAGAGTGCCAATCCCGATCATATGCGCCTGGCAGCCCTGCTTCTGAGCGACGATCTGAACGACGCAACCAACCAGAGCCTCTCGCGCAACCTCTTCAAGCGGTTTCCAGGCAATCTCGCATTCCGCTTCCTGCATCTGGTTTTCGCCCGCGAATTCAATGAGTTCGAAGAGGCAAGCAAACACCAGGCGGTAATCGATGCCTCACTCGCAAAGGGCGATCTCGAGATCCTGCGCAAGGATAACCCGTTCTATCATCTGCACTGGTGCGGCAACGAGGATTTCAACCGGTATGCGACGATCGGCACCACGCCTCTCAATCCGGAACGGGTGGCCCTCCGCCGCAACCAGCCGCACAGCTGGTCGGACAAGATCCGGATCGGCTACATGTCATCGGACTTCTGGGATCGCCACGCGACGATGAAGCTCTTGCAGCGCATCCTCGAACTGCACGACAAGGACCGGTTCGAGGTGACGCTCTTCTGCCATACAGGCCCTGAGTACCTCAAGCACAACAATACCGACCGCAGCCGCTGGGGTCGGGTCGTCACCGTTCACGGCTTCTCCGACCAGGGGATGTTGGCAGCGGTACGCGAGCATAATATCGACATCATGGTCGACCTGAAGGGCCATACTTCGGGCAGCCGCGCGTCGGCCTTCAATTTGCCGCTGGCGCCGGTGCATGTCGGCTGGCTCGGTTTCCCCGGCAGCACGGTCAATATCGACCTCGACTACGTCATCGGCGACCATTCGGTATTGCCCGAGGTGGCCAAGCCCTTTTACCACGAGAAATTCTGCCGGCTGCCGGAGAGCTATCAGCCGAACGACCCGATGCATCGCCCGAAGCCACGCCCTGTCACCCGCGAGCAGCTCGGCCTGCCAGAAGACGCCTTCATCTTCGCGTCCTTCAACGGCAACCGCAAGATCACGCCGGAGACGATCGAAAGCTGGTGCCGCATTCTCAAGCGCGCGCCGAACAGCGTGCTCTGGCTGATGGCGAACACGCCGCGCAACCAGGCGAACCTCTTGAAGCAATTCCAGGCGGCGGGGATCTCCGCCAAGCGGATCATCTTCTGCCCGCGCGCGCCCTACGAAGAGCACATCGACCGTCAGCAGGCGGCCGACATCGGCATCGATACCTTCCCCGTCAACGGCCACACGACCACCTCGGAGCAGCTCTGGGGCGGTCTGCCGGTCCTGACCGTCAAGGGCACCAACTTCGCCTCACGCGTCAGCGAGAGCCTGCTCAGGGCCATCGACCTACCCGAACTCGTTGCAGCCGACCTGCAGGCCTATGAGGATCTTGCCGTCGAACTGGCTGAGAATCCCGGACGGATCGCGGAATACAAGGCGCATCTCAAGGAGAAGCGCTATATCGCGCCGCTCTTCGATGCCGAACGGTTCTGCGTCCATCTGGAGCAGGCCTATGAAATCATGGCCGAGCGTGCCAAGCAGGGTCTTGCACCCGATCACATGGACATTCCGGCGCTGCCGCCGCGCACGGCGCCGTTCGCGGCCGAGTGAGGCTTTCGATCCGCAGTACGTTGCGCGTCGTTTCAGACGCGCAACGGGCGCTGCAGCACTTTGGGATGGCTGCACAATTAGAAACCCGCCGGAGCGATCCGGCGGGTTTTCTTATTGGCGAATATCAAGCAGCGGCAGCCGGTCAGTTGAACGAGCGCACCAGGCTGCCGACGAGCAGGTTCCAGCCGTCGATCAGCACGAAGAAGAGAATCTTAAAAGGCAGCGAGATCGAGGTCGGCGGCAGCATCATCATGCCCATCGCCATGGTGATTGTGGCAACGATGAGGTCGATGACGAGGAATGGCAGCACGACGAGGAAGCCGATTTCGAAGCCACGGCGAATCTCGGAAATCATGAAGGCCGGGATCAGCACGCGGTAGTCGATCGGATTGGTCGTCTGGATATTCTGTCCGCGTTCGCGCGCCAGATCGACGAAGAGCGCCAGATCCTTGTCGCGGGTATTGGCCGCCATGAAAGTGCGGAAGGGTTCGCCGATACGCTGGACCGCCTCGGTCTCGTTGATCTGATTGGCAAGCAGCGGCTGCACGCCGTTCTGCCAGGCCTGATCGAAGGTCGGCGACATGACATAGAAGGTCATGAACAGCGACAGCGACAAAAGGATCATGTTGGAAGGCGTCGAGGAGAGGCCCATCCCTGAGCGCAGGATCGAGAAGGCGATGATGAAGCGCGGGAAGCTCGTCACCATGATCAGGATGCCAGGCGCGACCGAAAGAATGGTCAGCAGGCCGAATGTGCGGATGATCCAGGCGGCGACGGAGCCATCGACCGGCACGTTCAACAAGTCAGTCGGCAGCTGCTGTGCCACCGCCAGTTCCGGTACCGCCATCATGGCGACAAGGAAAACTATAAGACGAATCATTCGATGACAAATGTCCTGAACATGACCTTCGATACCCGCCCTTGCGAGCGAAGGTCAACACGTTCCTGTATGTCATCCTTGAGATATTGAAAGCCGCGCGGCCCCTCGATCTGCTGAAGGGAAACGGTTCTGATATAGGCGAGGATATCCTGGTGAATATCCTCGGAAACCTTGACATCCGGCGGCCCGTTGAACAGCAGCGCGACTTCGAGTCGTACCCAGTTTTCTGAGGGGTAGGCAAGGTTCGAGGTGATCGGCTCGAGCTGGACGACGTTGTTGGCCTCGGTCGAGATGCGCGCCAGACCTTCCTCGGCCTTCTTCTTGGCCTCGGCATCCTTGGCCTGCTCGACCTCCTTGGCACCCTTGATGTTGGGCGCGACAATCGTGCCGACCGCCCAGCCGCCGCCGGCGCCGAGCAGGGTCAGGACGGCGATGCCGATGATCGTCATCAGCGAGCCGGATTTCTTGTTCGGTTGACCTGCGCTTGCGTCTGGCTCTGCCATCGTCGTTCAGCCTCAAAGCGGCGAGAAAAGATCGACGGCCTGCTGGCCGCGCGGAGGCTGCTGCACTTCCATCAGGCGGCCGCGGCCACCGTAGGAGATGCGGGCTTCGGCGATCTTGTCGTAGGAGATCTGGTTTTCGGCATTGACGTCCTGCGGACGAACGATACCAGCAACGTTCAGGATGCGCAGTTCCTGGTTCAGGCGGACTTCCTGAGAGCCCGATATGACGAGGTTGCCGTTCTCGAGAATGCCGGTGACGACGGCGGCGACTAGAAGAGTGAGCTTGTCGGTGCGCTCGATCTTGCCCTTGCCGTCGGTGCTGGTATCGGAACCATAGGTCAGGTCGGTCTTGGACTCGGGCGTCCAGCCGAAGATCTGGGCGTTGACGTCCCAGTTCATGCCGCTCGAATTCGTGCGGCTGCGGTTGGTCTCGTTGTCGAAGGAGGCCTTGTCGTTGATCTGGATGTCGACGGTCAGGATGTCGCCGACGTTGAGCGCGCGCGCATCCTTGAAGAGGGCGGCCTGCGAATCGCTCCACAGCGAATAGCCCTGGGCCACGGCGCGCGGCTGCTTCGGATAAAGCGCCATCTGCGGCGTCTGGCCGTAGGCAAGACCGCTTCCGATCGGGCTCATGGCGGGCGCGCGGCCGATCTCGCTGACCGCCGTCGGAGACTGGCAACCTGCAAGGAGTGCGAGGGCGGCGATCGCGGCCGGGAAACGCATATTCATGAAGGATCCTTCGACGTATTGGGATCGGACGCACTGGCAATGACGCTGGCGATGACAGCGGCCTTCTGCGGGTCCATCTCGTTGAGGATGAGGCTCGACTGACGCGGGCCGAGCCGCATGATCACGGCGGAGGCCACCTCGATCTTCATGTCTTGCAACTGGAGCGCGGCCGCATCCGGCTTCATCTTCTTGTAGATCTCGGTGAGGCCGGCTTCCGCCTGCCTCAGGAAATCGTCACGCCGCTTCAGCCAGTCCTGGTATTCGGCCTTGCGCTTGTCCATTTCCGCCATGCGGGCGTCGATGTCGGCGCGAAGCTTTTCCAGTTCCTGCTTCTGCAGGAGATAACGCTGGTCGCGGGCGGGCTCGGCAATGTTGGTACAGAACTGCTTGATCTCGTCCTGGGACGTGATGTCGCCGGCCGGCGCATGTTCCTGCGCGAAGGCGCCGGGGATCGACAGAAGGACGAGGCCCGCGGCCGGCAGCGCCAGCCGGCGCAGCAATTGCAGGACCGTCATGTCAGGGTTGATGATCTTGATCATTGCAGCACAAGCTCCGCCTGCAGGGCGCCTGCCGATTTGATGCCCTGGAGAATGGCGATAATACCATCCGGTTTCACGCCGATATTGTTGAGCCCGGCGACAAGGGTCCTGAGGTCGGGACCATCGATGATCGCGACGCGCCCGCCGGTCTGCTCCGCGGCGATATCGGTCTGCGGCTGGACGGCGGTTACGCCGCGCGAGAAGGGTTCGGGCTGGATGATCTGCGGCGTCTCGGTGACCTGAACCGTCAGGGTGCCGTAGCTGACGGCGACCGGCGAGACGCGGACGTCCGAGCCGATGACAATCGTCCCGGTGCGTTCGTTGATGACCACCTTGGCCGGCGTATCGGTCTCGACGATGAGATTCTCGATATCGGCCATCAGTCTGGTGAGATCGGCCGTGCGCGGCTTCTGGATCACGACTTCCTGCGAATCCTTGGCTTCGGCAACCGGGCCGCCGAAGCGCGCCGAGGCATAACCGTTGACGATGTCGGCGATACGGATCGCCGTCGAGAAGTCGGGGTTGCGCAGTTGCAGGACGAGATTGACAGAATCCTTGAAGCGGGACGGCAGTTCGCGCTCGATGATCGCGCCGCCGGGCACGCGGCCGGCGGTGGTGACGCCTTCGGTGACGGTCGCCGCCTGGCCCTGCGCCTGAAAACCGGAAACGATGGCGGCACCCTGCGCGACGGCATAGATCTGGCCGTCGGCGCCGGAAAGCGAGGTCATGACGAGCGTTCCGCCGCGCAGCGACGTCGCATCGCCGAGCGAGCTCACCGTCACGTCGATACGGCTGCCGGGGCTTGCGAAAGGGGGCAGGTTGGCGGTGACCATCACGGCCGCGGTGTTCTTGGCGTTAGACTGGCCGCCCTGCGTCGAGATGCCGAGATTCTGCAGCATCGCGCGCATCGACTGCTCGGTGAAGGGCGAGGACCGGAAGCCGTCGCCGGTCCCCTGGAGGCCGACGATGAGGCCATAACCGATCAGCTGGTTATCGCGGCCGGCCTGAAGGGAGGCAATGTCCTTGATGCGGGAGGTCAGCGCCCAGGCGGGCGCGACATCAGCCAAACTCATGGCGAGAACCGCGACAAGAGTAAACAAACGGAAGAACAATTTCATTTTGCCCTCACATGGACCGTGCCGTCCGCAAGCACCGTGCCGCTGACGATGACGCCGGAATCCATATTGCGCGCGCGGACGACCTGCCCGGTCGCGCCGTCTTCGAGCGGCGTGCCGGCGGCGGAGATCGTCATCGCCCCGAGCGAGAAGACCAGGCGGATCGAGGAGCCACGGGTCACCGTATAGGCCTCGCGCAGGGCCGAAACCGAGATCGTGCGGCCCGGCAACAGCGTGCGCTTGGAAACCATGCCTTCGACCTGCGAAAGGGATTTGGCATAATCGCCGGCGAGGTTGGGGTTGGTGACCTCGACCTCCTGAAGCTGGCTGGCCGACAGTGTGTCGCCGGGGTAGATGATCGTGGTCGGGACGACGGCATAACCCATGCCGGCATCCGCGTTCGCGGGCAAAACAATGCCCGCGACTGCGATCGTGGCTGCCGCCACCCATCCTGAGATGTGTCCTGCCCGGCAAAACATCATGTTTCGGCCCTTCCCTTACTTCAGGTTCTTGCTGACGATGGAGGCCATTTCATCAGCGGTGGTGATCACCTTGGAATTCATTTCGTAAGCGCGCTGGGCCGAGATCAGCTCGGTGATTTCCTTCACCGGGTCGACGTTCGAAGATTCCAGATAACCCTGCTTCATGTAGGCGAAACCTTCCTCATCGGGATTGCCGATGACGGCTTCGCCGGAGGCAGGCGTTTCCTGGAAGAGATTGTCGCCGAGCGGCTGGAGACCCGCCTCGTTGACGAAGTCGGCAAGCGTCAATTGACCGAGCACGGTCGCATCCGTCGCACCCGGCAGCTTGGCCGAAACCTGGCCGGAGCGGCTGATCGTAAGCTCTGTCGAGCCCGTTGGAATGGTGATGCCGGGAAGGACCTCGTAGCCGTCGATGGTGACGAGCTGGCCCTGGTCGTTCTTGTTGAAGGCGCCGGCGCGGCTGTAGAGCGTCGTACCGTCGGTCGATTGGATCTGGAAGAAGCCCTTGCCGATCAGCGCCACGTCGAGATCATTGCCGGTCTGGGTCAGTTCGCCCTGGAGATGCAGGTTGCGGACCGCCGAGGTCTGGACGCCGAGGCCGATATTGGCACCTTCCGGAACGACGGCCTGGTTGGCGCGGTTGGCGACACCCTTGGCACGTTCGGTCTGGTAGAGAAGATCCGAGAATTCGGCGCGAGCGCGCTTGAAACCCGTCGTATTGATGTTTGCGATGTTGTTCGCGATGACTTCCAGATTGGTCTGCTGGGCATCCATGCCCGTTGCTGCGATGGCGAGCGCTCTCATGTGTTCGTCCTCAAATCAGTTACATCTGCATCTTGGTGACTTCGAGAAAGGCCGAGACGACCTTGTCGCGGATGGCAATCGCGGTCTGCAGCGTCTGCTCGGCCTGGAGCATGGAATCGACGACTTCACGCGTCGACGCCGTGCCCTTGATACCGGCAAAGGACATGCTTTCCGCACCCTTCAGGCTGCTGACCGCGTCGCTCGCCATGTTGCCCATGACCGAGGCGAAGCTCATGCCATTGGCCGCACCGGCGGCGCCCGGCATGGTGGCGGCAGACGACGAGGCGGAATTTTCGGTGTCGACGGCGCCGAGCGCACGGGTCATCGAAAGGTTGCTGACATTCTGGACGCTGCTGATCATGATTATTGGCTCTTCAGGAGATCGATCGTGGAGGAGATGAGATCGCGGGTCTGTTTGATGGTCTGCAGATTGGCGTCATACGAGCGGTTGGCTTCGCGCATGTCGGCCATCTCGACCAGGATGTTGACGTTCGGCAGCTTGACGACGCCCTTCTGGTCCGCAGCCGGGTTGCTCGGATCGAATTCCGTGCTGAAGTCACCTTCGTCGACGCCGACCTTCTTGACGCCGACCGTCTCGACGCCGCTGGCGCGATCCATCTGCTGGCCGAAGGTAATCGTCTTGCGCCGATAGGGCTCGGCGCCGGGCGTGTCGCCGGTCGAGCGAGCATTGGCAATGTTTTCCGAGACGATGCGCAGGCGCGTCGACTGCGCTTCGAGCCCGGAGCCGGCGATTTTCATTGCTGCTGAAAGCGGATCCATGACTTTACCTTCTGACGGTCATCAACATCATGCGGTTGAAGGAGCTGACCAGCGAGGTGTTCAGATCGTATTGGCGCTTGATATCGCCCGACTTGGACAGCTCCTCGGCCAAACCGACCGTATTGCCGGATTCCTGGACGCCGATTTCCTGGTCGAGTGCAGCGTCCTTGACGTCGATATCGCCGCTGTTGCTGAAATCGTTGCCGCTGAGATGCGCCGGATTGGTGCGCGCCATGGCGATGTCGGACTTGTCGAGCACAGCGTCAAAGGGCGTGACGTCCTTGGCGTGGAACTTCGGGGTATTGGCATTCGCGATGTTGCCGGCAACAACCTGCTGACGAATCGTCAGCCATTCCGCCTGTCGCGAAGCCAAGTCGAAAAGTTGGATTGGTTGCATGAAACTCTCCGTTTTTACTGTCCCGAACGTAGTGCGGTAATCTTGCGTGGGACTTACGGGAATTCAGGCTTCGAGAGGCTTTTGTGCGAACGCCGCCGCCATCAACAGAACAGGGGCAAAAGAACAGGGGCTCCGGCCGGTTCGCGGCGGAGCCCCTGTTGCCTGGGTTTGCGGCCAGGTTCAGTTGTTCTGGTAGGTCTCGCCCTTGGAGGTGACGATCACCCATTTGCCGTCGCGCTGCTCGAGTGTCGCAAGGCGGCTTTCATCGGGCAGGATCGAGCCGATGCGCACCACATACATGCCGGAGGGATCCTCGATCAGCGCCCGGCCGTTGGAAACATGCAGCAGGCGGAAGGATGATTTGCCGGGGAAAGGTTGATCCTCCAATATGGGGCCGCCATCGCGCTCCTTGCCGAGATCGGACACCGTTGCGGTCGTCAGCGGATCGATCGGCGGGACCTTCTTGTCCCCCTCGTTCTTGTTGACCATGGCAAGCGGCGAGACGCTGAAGACGTTGCGCGCCGGCCAATCCGGCAGTTCGCGCGAATTGCTGCTGGTCGCAACATTGATGCCGAACTTGTCCGCGTTGAAGAACACGTACCAGGGGAAGAAAGCGGAGGCGCCGGCAAGCGCCAGGCCGGTGAAGGTCAGCAGCCGATCCAGGATGACGGTTTTCTTGCGCTGCTTCAGGGAAGCGATGCGTTCGTCGTCGAATTCAGTCACGTCTATCTCCTCTGGATGGGTCCGCCCTGATTGCCCATGCCGGCTGCAGCCTTGAGCGCGCCGGCGAGATCGGCAAAGGCATCGGGCGAGTCGCGGTCGCCCGGAGACTGTTTCAGGACGTCGTAAATGATCGGCACCTGCTTGACCGCCATGTCGAGATCGGGATCTGCACCCTGGCGGTAACCGCCGATCAGGCGCAGGTCGCGCGTCTCCTCGAAGCGGTGAATCAGCACCTTCAGCCGCGACACCAGCTTTTCCTGGTCCGGCGTCCAGGCCTTGCGGGCAAGACGCGAGATCGAGGCGAGCGGATCGATCGGAGGATAACGCCCTTCTTCGGCAAGACTGCGCTGCAGGACGATATGACCGTCGAGGATGCCGCGCGTCGAATCGGCAATCGGGTCGTTGTGATTGTCGCCGTCGACGAGGATCGAGATGATCGCCGTGATGGTTCCGGCGCCCTCGGGGCCGGGGCCGGCGCGTTCCAGCAGGCGTGGCAGCTCGGTGAAGACGGAAGCGGGATAGCCGCGCGCGATCGGCGGCTCGCCAGAGGCGGTCGCCACCTCGCGGATCGCATGGGCGAAACGCGTGACGCTGTCGACGATGAAGAGGACGTTCTCGCCCTTGTCGCGGAAATGTTCGGCAATGGTGACGGCCGTCAGCGGCGCCATCTTGCGAAGCATCGGGCTCTCGTCGCTGGTTGCGACGACGGCGATCGCCTTCCTCATATTGCTGCCGAGCGTATCCTCGATGAATTCGCGCACCTCGCGGCCGCGTTCGCCGACGAGCGCAATGACAACCTTGTCGAAAGCATCAGCGCGGGCGAGCATGGACAGAAGCGTCGACTTGCCCACACCGGAGCCGGCGAAGATACCGAGGCGCTGCCCCAGGCAGAGCGGTGAGAAGATGTCGATCGCGCGCACGCCGGTCTTGAAGCCGGTCTCGACACGCTTGCGGGTCATCGAGGGCGGCGCGGTATTGGAGATCGAGCGGCGATCGAGCCCCTCGGTCATCGGACCCAGCCCGTCGATCGGCTCACCGAGCGAGTTGACGGTGCGCCCACACCAGCTGTCAGACGGTGAAATACGGAAGGCGCCCTTGCGGATGACGGTATCGTGGATGCCGATCGGCTCGCCGGGTTCGATCGGGCAGACATAGATCAGTTCCGGTTCGACGCGCACGACTTCGCCGAGATGGATGCCGGTCGCCGATTTATGGGCCACGAACTCGCCGAGACGAACATGGCGGGAGAGACCGTGAACCGTGTAGTGGCCGGCGGCGATGGTCTGCACGCGACCGCCATGGGCAACCGCGAACTCCGGCGATGCGTATCGGTCGACGAGGCCCGCCAGATGCGCCAGCTTCGGGGAAAGGCCGTCCTCAGACAGTAGCGTGGTGTTCATGCTTTAACTTTCAACTTAAAATACGTCGCGTGCAGCTTGCTGCATGCGACGTATTTTTGGTCTTTGTTCTTGTGCATGTCGTCCTCCCAAAACCGCCGGACACTTTTGGGCGACATGCATTAGCGGCTGCCCCCAAGTGTCTGGACGGCTTCCTTGAAGGAATCTTCGCTGTCACGCATCAGCGACGAGACACTTTCGAAGGCGCGGTTGACTTCGATCAGCTGGGTGATCTCGCGCATGGCGTTGACGTTGGAGTTTTCGAGATAACCCTGCTCGACACCGACATTGAAGCGGTCGACGACGGCGCGCGGCTGGTCGGTGGTCATGATGCCGCTATTTTCGTAGCGCAAGTAACCCCTGCTGATATCGGCCTCGAACAGGCCGAGGGAGCCGACCTGGCGACCGCCCTGATAGATGATGCCGTCGGTGCCGACGGAAGGCTCGCCGCCCTTGGTGTTGAGCTGGATCGGGGCACCGCCAGCGTCGAGAACCGGATATCCCCGGATCGAAACAAGTTCGCCGGTTTCCTTGATCGTGAAGCGACCATCCCTCGTCAGGACGCGGCCGGCCGGCGTATCGAGCGAAAACCAGGCATCACCCTTGATGGCGAAATCGAGCATGTTGCCGGTGTGCTGCAGTTCGCCGTTTCCCTCGTTCAGATAGTCGTTGCCCTGGGAAACGAAGGCGACCTTGGTGTTCAGCTTGTTCTTGGTATTCGCCACCATCTCGTCGAACTTCACCTCGGTGGCGCGAAAACCGGTCGTATTCACGTTCGCCATGTTGTCTGCGATGGTGTTCAGACGCTTTTCGAGGGCCATCTGCGACGACAGAGAAACATAAAGACCGGATTGCATGTCGGTAAGCTCCAAGCATTGGCGATGAACGGGACGAAAAGCCGGGCGTCGTCTCATGTGGTTCGGCCGGGATTTCGCTGAGGCGGCATCTCAGAAACGGGCACGGGCACCCATTCGTCTCCTTTAGACTGACGGCAGATGCTTGCGCGAAGCTGGCACGCCGAAATGCCTCGCGATCGGGCCTTTCATCAGCCTCACGCAAGGCAGAAACCCTATCCGTCTTAAAGAAAAGCAACGTTCAGATTGGGCTGACGATGAATATCATTATCGGATTTATAGTGACTTGCGGCTGTATCGTCGGCAGCTTCATGGCCATGGGCGGCGAAGTGGACGCGCTGTTCCAGCCCTTCGAATTCCTCATCATCGGTGGCGCCGGCCTCGGCAGCTTCATCATGGCGAACCCGATGAAGGTGGTGAAGGACTCCGGCAAGGCGCTCAGCGAAGCCTTCAGGCACGCCGTGCCGAAGGAACGCAACTATCTCGATACGCTCGGCGTGCTCTATTCGCTGATGCGCGACCTGCGCACCAAGTCGCGAAACGAAATCGAAGCCCATATCGACAATCCGGCCGAATCGACGATCTTCCAGTCGGCTCCGACGGTTCTGAAGAACAAGGAGCTGACGGCGTTCATCTGCGACTACGTCCGCCTGATCATCATCGGCAACGCTCGCAGCCACGAGATCGAGGCGCTGATGGACGAAGAGCTCAACACCATCATGCACGACAAGATGAAGCCCTACCACTCGATCCAGATCATGAGCGATTCCTTCCCGGCGATCGGCATCGTCGCGGCCGTCCTCGGCGTCATCAAGGCGATGGCCCACATCAACGATTCGCCTGAAGTGCTCGGCCACCTGATCGGCTCGGCGCTCGTCGGCACCTTCCTCGGCATTCTCTTGTCCTACTGCGTCTGCTCGCCGCTGGTCTCCCAGATCAAGGTCGTGCGCAACAAGCAGCACCGCCTCTACGTCATCGTCAAGCAGACGCTGCTTGCCTATATGAACGGCTCGGTACCGCAGGTCGCTCTGGAATACGGTCGCAAGACGATCTCGGCTTACGAGCGTCCGTCCATCGATGCGGTCGAGCAGGAAATGATGAACCCAGGTGGCGAAAACAAGGCGGCTTAAATGACTATGAGCAATGCTTCGCACGACAAACCGGCAATGGATCCTGCCCTCCTCGCCAAGCTGACAGGCGGGCTTGGCGACAGAGGCAGGGTCGCCAAGATCTGCAGCTCCTTCGGGGAAATCTACAGCGAATTCTTTCCCGACGTCATCAAAAGCGAGACCGGCCTCGACGTGACGGTCAACTATCTCGGCTGCGAGATCGGCTACAAGAACCACCTCATCGAAGACCTGAGCGCGAACGTCACACTGGTCGATGCGACGCTGCGCAACTGGTCGCAGAACATTACGCTTGCCTGCGGCAACGGCTTCGTCATCACGCTGATGGAGCATCTGCTCGGCGCCACCGCCGATACGATCGAGGAACCGGCCGACCGGCTGCTGTCGATCATCGAGCTCGATCTGGCGGTCATGGTCTTCGACAAGATCGCCAAGGTGCTGCGCTCGGCCGTCAACGCGCCGGGCGGTTTCGAACCGAGCCTTTCGGCCCCGCACGCCCATGACATGCGCGCCCGGCCGCAGGAGGATCGTCCGGATGAATTCGCGGCCGCCATCAACATGTCGATCACGCTTGCCGGCATCGTTTCGGAATTTTCGTTGATCGTTCCGCAGACGGCACTGCTCAAGACCAAGGTGACGCCGCCGAAGCCGAAACGCCAGGCCAGCAGCAACTCAGCGGAATGGACCGAACAGCTCGGCGATCAGGTCCGCCGCTCACATGTCACGCTCGAGGCCAAGATCAGGCTGCAGGACCTGACGTTGCGCACGATATCGAAGCTGATGGTCGGCGACGTCATTCCGTTCCGCGACCACGGCGACGTGCGTGTCGAGGTCAGCGCCAACAGCAAGGAATTGTATGTGTGCGAGTTCGGGCGTTCAGGCGAAAACTACATGGTCCGCGTCAAGGATACGATGAACTCGGATGATGAACTCATCCGTCATTTAATGAATTAATCGGTTCTCTGGCTTTTGGGCTGCAAAGGCAGTTTGAGGCAAGTTTCAACTGGAATAGTGATTTCATGGCTACGAAGAAAACACAGCAGAACAGCGACCTATCCCTGGATCTTCCGGGCAGCGAAGCGGATCTCGACCAGGCGATCGACGATCTGCGCGGCGTGCTGAAGCAGGATGCCGATGGCGACCTGTCGCAGTTTGGCGACGACCTGCAGAGCGACCCCTTCGCAGCAGGAACGGACCTGGCGGCCTTTGGCGGCGAGACTTCGGAAACCCCCTTTGGCAGCGACG
Source organism: Rhizobium leguminosarum (assembly GCF_002953715.1). GTDB lineage: Bacteria > Pseudomonadota > Alphaproteobacteria > Rhizobiales > Rhizobiaceae > Rhizobium > Rhizobium leguminosarum_V. The sequence goes on along the minus strand of NZ_CP025012.1, from coordinate 350,021 downwards.
ATTTCGGCGGCGACTTCGGCGGCGGCGATGCCAGCCCGGCGGCCGGCATGGATTTCGGCAGCAGTTCCTCTTTCGAGGCGTCGCCGGCCCCGCTCGGCAGCGCTTTGAATTCCAACTTCGACCTGATCATGGACATCCCGATCGACGTCCAGATCATGCTCGGCACCAGCCGCATGCAGGTCTCCGGCCTGATGAACCTCAATGAAGGGGCGACGATCGCCCTCGACAAGAAGATCGGCGAACCGGTCGAGATCATGGTGAATGGCCGCAGGATTGCCCGCGGCGAAATTACGGTGCTTGATAACGACGACACGCGATTCGGTGTGAAACTGATAGAAGTTTTGAGTACGAAAAAAGCCTGATCCCTGTGTGGGACGGAGAGGTTAGACCATGATGGACTTTGACGATTTCGGCGGCGCGCTAGCCGGGAAACCGTTGACCCAGGCTGAAAAGGCAGCGGCTGTTCTTCTCGCTATGGGAAAGGGAGTCGCCGGCCGGCTGTTGAAATATTTCACCCAGGCCGAACTGCAGACCATTATCTCATCCGCCCAGTCGCTGCGCGCCATTCCGCCGGACGAGCTGCTGTTGCTCGTCTCCGAGTTCGAAGACCTCTTCACCGAGGGTGCCGGGCTGATGGACAACGCCAAGGCGATCGAGGCCATTCTGGAAGAAGGCCTGACGCCCGACGAGGTCGACAGCCTGCTCGGCCGCCGCACCGCATTCCAGGCTTACGAAACCTCGATCTGGGATCGCCTCAGCGAGGCGGAGCCGACATTCGTCGCACAGTTCCTGCTGCGCGAACATCCACAGACCGTCGCCTATATTCTTTCGATGATGCCCTCCTCCTTCGGCGCCAAGGTGTTGCTGCAGCTTCCCGACAACCGCCGCGCCGACATCATGAACAGAACGGTCAACATGAAGGCCGTCAGCCCGAAGGCTGCGCAGATCATCGAAAACCAGGTCATGACGCTGCTTGCCGAGGTCGAGGCAGAGCGCAATGCAGCCGGCTCGACGAAGGTCGCCGATCTCATGAACGAGCTCGACAAGCCGCAGGTCGACACGCTGCTCAGCTCGCTCGAATCGATCAGCCGCGAGTCGGTCAACAAGGTTCGCCCGAAGATCTTCCTGTTCGAGGACCTCATGTACATGCCGCAGCGCAGCCGCGTCATGCTGCTCAACGATATCTCGACGGATGTGCTCACCGTCGCGCTGCGCGGGTCGCCCCCCGAGATTCGCGAATCGGTTCTCTCTGCCATCAGCCCACGCCAACGCCGCATGATCGAATCGGATCTGCAGAGCGGCATGGGCGGCGTCAATCCGCGCGAGATCGCGATTGCCCGCCGCGCCGTGGCGCAGGAAGCGATTCGCCTGGCCAATTCCGGCCAGATCGAGCTCAAGGAAAAGGAAGGCGACGCTTCGGCGGCCGCCTAACACGTCGAGACTGTTGACAAATACGGCATGCCGAAAGGCGGCTGTTGATCGCCGTGCCACAGGCGACTACCCTTCCAGCAATAGACCGCGCTCTAAAGCGCGTCGCACAGAACTCGGTTCCTGCGACGCGCTTTAGATTTTTGTTTTGATGCATGTCGTTATCCCAAAACCGCTGCACGCTTTTGGGCGACGTGCATTAGCTGCGGCCTATTTCTTTGACGGAGGGCGGCGACTTGGCAGACGATGACAAGGACAGCAAAACAGAAGCCCCAACCGCAAAAAAGCAAAGCGATGCCGCGGAAAAGGGCAACGTGCCGTCTTCGCGCGAACTTTCGATCTTTGCGACGATCCTCGCGACCTTCATTTACCTCGTATTCTTCCTTCCCGACAGCGTCGGACGCATGAGTGAAACGCTGCGCGACATCTTCGAACAGCCCGACCAATGGAAGATCGAGACGGGGCCGGATGTGCTTGCGCTGTTTGGGCAGCTCGGCTGGGCAAGTGCGGCGCTGCTGGCGCCCGCCTTCATCCTGTTTATGGTGTTCGGCATCGCCTCCTCCGTCTTCCAGAATCTGCCGACACTGGTGCTTGAACGCATCCGCCCGCAGGCCTCGCGTATCTCGCCGATCAAAGGCTGGTCACGGCTGTTCAGCGTGCCCGGCCTGGTCGAATTCGGAAAATCGCTGTTCAAGGTCGTCGTCGTTGGGGTGATCCTGTTCTTCGTGCTCAGGAGCGAATATTTCGGCTCGATCGACGCGATGTTCTCCGATCCGCAGACGATTCTCGTGCGAATGATGGCGGCGATGCGCAAGATCATCATCGTCATGCTGATCGCCACCGCGATCGTGGCAATCGCCGATCTTTTCTGGACGCGCCATCATTGGTTCACCGAGCTGAAGATGACACGGCACGAGGTGAAGGAAGAAAACAAGCAGGCGCAGGGCGACCCCTTGGTCAAGAGCCGGCAGCGGTCGCTGATGCGCGACCGCGCGCGCCGGCGCATGATCGCCAACGTGCACCGGGCGACGCTGGTGATTGCAAACCCGACACACTATGCGGTGGCGCTGCGTTACGCGCGTGAAGAGAACGATGCGCCGGTGGTGCTGGCCAAGGGTCAGGACCTTATTGCGCTCAAAATCAGGGAGATTGCCGAGAAGAACGGCATACCGGTGTTCGAGGATCCGCCGCTTGCGCGCTCCATGTTTGCGCAAGTCTCGATCGATAGTGTCATCCCGTCAGTCTTCTATAAGGCGGTTGCGGAGCTCATTCACCGGGTCTACGCTGCAGACGCCAAGAACAAACGGGTCAGATAAGCCGAATGAAAAAATGCCCCCACTCTACCCAGCGTGAAAAGATCCTAGCAGACGCGATCAGCCCGGTCGCCACTGAACTGCGCCTTCTGGATGCTTCTGACCTTATTTCACTGCTGCGCTTCGAGTATTACGGCAATCTTTCCGATCTCGTCGCTTCGGCGGCGGAGCTTTTCTTTCATCCGGGCACGGTGAATTTCGGCCTGGGCGGCAATTATACGCTGGAGTGGGGCGGCAAGCCCGAAGTCGTTCTCGACCTGGAAATCAAGCCGCGCGGCGTCACCGTCTACGCGCAGCTCACCCTTGCCGAAGATCACGCCGGCATTGAGATCAATCATATCGCTTTCCAGGATCCCTCGGCCGATCCTGACGAGAACACCATCTTCCTCAAAAAGAGCCTTCGGGAAGCACGTTACAGCGTGAACCAGCCGCCTCAAGCGCTGGCCGGCTGACTTCTTTCACGACAACCGAGCTTTCATTCGCCTTGGACAAAAATTCAAAGCGTTACAGCGTCCCTTGCGCGTCTGAAAAAACGCGCAAGGGACGCTGTAAAGGACTGCGGGTTCAGCTGATATAACCGAGCCGGATCGCCTTAGCGATCGCCTGGATACGGTTGACGGAATCGAGCTTGATGGTCGCCGAGCCGAGATAGGCGTTCACGGTGTGCACCGACAGGCCGAGCTTGTCGGCAATCTCTTCGCTGATGCGGCCGTCGCCGGCAAGCTGCAGACAGGCGATCTCGCGTTCGCTGAGCGCCTCGGCGGCGGCCGTGCGGCGTTCGTCGAGCGAGAGTAGATCCATCATGATATGGCAGCAGCGACCGTGCAGCTCGACGATGGTATCGCTCGAGGGATCGATCTCATCGCCGGTAAAAAGGATGAAACCATTGCCGACGGCGCCGAGCCGCACCGGAAAGGCAAGTCCGGAGAAAGGCAGAATACCGTCCTGCAGCCGGGTCATGAACGGCGCGAAGTCCGCCGGACCGGGTGCCGCACGGTCGTAACCGCCGGCCCATGAAAGCGGCAGCAGCGATTTGTCGATATGGTCGAGAAGAATATCGCCATAGGCGTCCGTGAAGGCCTTGCCGAAACCGGCATTGGACGGTCCCCAGTTCTCAAGCTCGCAGACAAGCCGCTGCTTTGCCGGAAGGCCCGAACCGCTGACGCGGAAGATCGCGAATCCTTGCGCATCGGCGAGCTTCTGCATCGCGATCAGCCGCGGAAAAAGATCGGACCGGCTGGAAATCCTGCTCACACGCACCATGCGCAGCTGCTCAGCGCTGCTCATCGTCCTGCCTGATGGGTGCCCCATAGATCCCCCTATACGAGATTATTCCGGACGGCGAAAGCAATGGCCTCGGACCGGGTCTTGGTCGCCGTCTTGCGCATCACGCTGGTGATGTAGTTGTTGATGGTATTGCGGGAAATTCCGAGGATCATCGCGATCTCGTCACTGGTCTTGCCCTCGGCGATCCAGAACAGGCATTCCAGTTCCCGGTCCGTCAATTCGAAATCGCGATCGACCCTCGTCCCGCCGCAGCGAAGGAAGCTCGCGACATAACCTGCAAGCAGGCCGACATCGCGCAGCCGCTCCGGCGAAAGAATGAACCCCTCGCCGAACAGGAACATCAGAGCCAGCCGCGACCGGCCGACATTGAAGGTCACCGAACAATATTGGCGGCTGGCGCCGTCCGGAACTTCGGCACTGTCAGGCAGAAGAGCAAAATTCGGCTGGAAGACCTGCATGCATCTTTCCAGCTCGGTCGAACGGGCATAGCCGCGAACCAGATCATTGGCGATGTCCCTGACCAGGTCGAAGGGCCAATCAGACGAAACGATGAAATCGAGGCCACTTTCCTGGAGGAGATCACAGCGCGCCAGAAGGTAGTGCGAAGCACCCACGTAGTCCGTCAGTGCGCGCAGACCGGACTGCAACCTGCCGCTGCTGGTGACACCGTGGAGGCGCTGGAGCAGCTGATCGCGCGGCAACAGATCCGGCACCACCGCACTCGCGAAATTCGCCATCTGTCTCTCGCCTTTGCTCGCCTGAATTACATTCATATCCATTGGCAACGTCCTGCGGCTGAGAAACGATCGAACTCGGTGCAACAGCAATTTTTCTGTAAGGGATTCAATTCAAGTCCCGCTCGAATCCCATTTCGAATCACCTAAGGGTAAGCCAGCCGATGCAAATCACCATCTCCGACTTCTAGGGATTTACTTTCGCTGTCGCCAATGCACTGATTCGATCACTCGTTCCAGCCTTCAAGATATAAGGAGGCTAAGGTGATTCTGGCGGTATCGCAACTTGCTTCGCGTTTTACGCGAGCCCGCATCATCATATCGCGCTACGGCCGCATTTCATTGGTCGGGTCTATTGTCTTATTCAAATTCCCGACCCTGATTGCCATGCCGGGTCTCTCGCATCTCCAGTCACGGCTTTTCAGCAAACAGCGGTTGGGGAATCAGGCTTCGGTACCGACATGAAAAAAGGCCGGTTGCCCGGCCTTTGCTTTACGCTGCGTCGTCGATCGCCCATTTCCTGAGGATTTTCGCGGCGCGTTCCTCGTTGATTTCGACCATGCGGGAAAGCTTGCGTTCCGGGCCTTCCTTGACGCGTCGATTGAAGTTTCCATCGTCGTCGCCGAGGCTGAGCAGGTCCTCGGTACTGTCGAAGCCGAAATCGGACCCGAAGCCGTCCATGAGTGCGCCACCGGCGGCTCCTGATGCAGGCGCGAAGTCCGGAAGCTCGAGGCCGGCCGCTTCCGGCGTGGCGTCGCCGAAAGCCGCGGAGCTGCCGTTGCCGCTGACGCTGCGCACCAGAGGCCGCAGACCCATCCAGACCACCACGAAGGCGACGGCGACAAAGGCGAGCGAGTTGATGATGCCGGCAAGGTTGCGGCTCAGCATGTCCATGACGCGGACGCCACCGGTGGCGTCTTCAAGCAGCTGGTTTTCGAGGAAGTCCATGGCCGTGACGGTGACGACATCGCCGCGCTTGGCGTCGATGCCGGCCGCCGAAGCGACGATCTTCTGCATTTCGGCAAGATAGGCATCGACCTTGGTCTGGTCGGCGGGTTCTCCGACCATCTTGGCGATGCGGCCCTTGTTGACCACCACAGCGATCGAAAGCTTCTCGACCTTATAGCTGTTGCGGGTCGTCGCCGTCGTCTTGCTGTTGATTTCGTAGTTGGTCTGTTCTTCGCGCTTGTCGGATTTGTCCTGCGATTCGGGCCCGGCGGATCCGCCGGCCTCGGGGGCCGCCTGCGGAATGTTCTGCTCGACCGTCGTCGCGCTATCGGACTGCTTCTGTTGCGACTGCTGGGCTTCCTTCGTCGAGCGAACCGAGCGTTCGACCTTGGATTCGGGATCGTAGGTCGTTTCCTGGATCTGCTGGGCGTCCGTGTTGAGATCGGCAGTGACGCTGGAGCGGAAGTTGTCCATGCCGAGGAAGGGTGCCAGCGCCTTGTCGATGTTGGATTCGACTTCCTGCTGAACGTTCTGGACGATGTTGAGCGAGCGGTTCAGCGAGCTGTTGCTCGCCTCATCGCCGGAAGCGAGCAGCTGGCCGGCGGAATCGAGGATGGTCACGTCATCGACGTCAAGCCCCGGCACAGCCGAGGCGACGAGGTGGCGGATCGAGGTCGCTGCGCTGCGCCCGGTGGTCGCGCTGGCGCGAATCATAACGGAAGCAGTCGGTTTCTGCTCCGCCTTCCGGAAGTTTCCGACCTCCGGCATGACGATATGGACGCGCGCGGCTGTTATACCCGAGATCGACTGGATGGTGCGGGCGATTTCGCCTTCCAGCGCCCGAACCCGCGTCACCTCCTGCATGAAGGAGGTCAGGCCGAGAGAGCCGACATTGTCGAAGAGTTCGTAACCGGCATTGGCGCTGTTCGGCAGGCCGCGCTCGGCAAGCATCAAGCGGGCCTTGCCCGTCATCCCCGCGGGGACGCTGATGCTGGTGCCGTCCGTGCCGACCTGGAAATTGATGTTGGCTTCGGCAAGCGCCATGCTGATCTGGTTGAGATCCGGCGAGTCCAGACCGACATAGAGCGTTTCCTGTGCCGGCTTATTGACGAAAAGGGCGGCCGCAAGGACGATTGCGATAGAGACAGCACCGACGCCTCCAAGAATCATCAGGCGCGTTCGGCCCAAGGCGCCGAAGTTCTTAAATATCTGAACTAATTGATTTAACAGATTCATTCTGTTCTCGCACGATCCGTCAAAGACAAAGCAGGCTTATTGCCTCATCAGACGAATAGTCGGCGAAACTTGTGCGAGCGTTTCGTGGAGAAGGGAAAGGTCGAAAAGGTTCCAAAGCATGTCGCGCAAAAGTGTGCAGCGGTTTTGCGAAACGACATGCGCAAAATGGGCCTAAAGCGCAAGGCACGAATCTGGAAGATTGCGACGCGCTTTAGAAGAAATCGAAGTCGCCGGCTGCCTTGCTCAATGGCTGGGAATGGCCGTGGCGTGTGGCACCGCCCAAAGCCTTCTGCATCTCTGCCAGCTTGACGAGGCTGAGCGCGGTTGCGACGTCGACTGCCCAGCCGTGCGGGATTTCGCCGGTGATGGTATCGATAAATTCGGCAAGGCCGCGCGATTTCTGCACGGCCAGATCAATGCCCTGCATGACCTTCATGGCATCCGGCGAATTCAGGATTTCGGCGCCGCCGATTTCGAGAAGCTGCGGCTCGATACGCTCGATGAGGTAGGCGACATCGTGCAGTTCGGACACGATGCGCATCAGGATGTCGCTCAACGCTTCAACAGGCGCAGGCGGCTCCATCACCGGGTTAAATGTCATATGAAAATCCTCGCCATCAAAAAAATTCGATACTGGTTTCGACGGGCTTCTGCGGAGCGGCGGGACGCTGCTCGAGAGCGACGGTTCTCTGCGTTTCGGCGCCGGTCAGGGGGTATTGCCGGGCACGACCGGAGACCGGCCAATATTCAAGCTTGCGTCCATGCTCTCCACCGGTCGAGGAACCGACCACCGGAATGCCTTCATCCCTCAGGAACTGCACGGCGAAGGCCGCGTTCTGCTCACCGACATTGGAGAATGTCGAGATCGTCTTCGCGCCGCCGAAGATTTTTGCTTCCAGCCGGTCGCGCCGGGCGCCCTGCTTCAGGAGGCCGTTGATCAGCAGTTCCATCAGATGCACGCCGTACCGGGTGGCATCGCCACCTGAAGTCGGCGACGTCGCCGAACCGGGCAGCAGAAAGTGGTTCATGCCGCCGACACCGGCGACAGGATCTCTGAGGCACGCAGCCACGCACGAACCGAGAATGGTCGAGAGGACCGCATTCGGATCGCTCAGAACCTTGTACTCGCCCTGAATGATGTGCACGCGGCGGGCTGCCCCCTCAGTGATCATTTCAGGGCTCCAAACACGGCTTCGATGGCCGCTTTCATCTTCTCGATCGTGAACGGCTTGGCGAGCACGTTGTTGGCGCCGAGCTGGGCCGCCTTCTGCACCAGTGCGCGGTCACCCTGGGCGGTCAGGATGATGAAGGCCGCCTTCTTGGTGTTCGGGTTGGTGCGCACCGCCTGAAGGAAGCCGATGCCATCCATCTTCGGCATGTTGAAGTCCGAGATCACCAGGTGGTGCGGCTGCTCGGCCATGATCTTCATGCCCTGCTCACCGTCACCAGCCGAGGTGATCTGCTTGAAACCGAGCTGGGTCAGCGCATCGCTGAGCAGCAACCGGCTCGTTACCTGATCGTCGACGATCAGAACTTTGATTTTCTCCGCGAGCGACATTTATTCGGTCCCTTCCTTTCGGGCGGCTGTCATTTTCAATATTTCTTCACCGATGGCAGACAGCGGCAGCTGCTGCTCAACGGCGCCAAGTTCGTGAGCAACCCTTGGCATTCCGTAAACGACACAGGTTTTTTCGTTCTGGCCGAGCGTTCTGGCGCCGGCGTGGCGCATTTTCAACAATCCGGCGGCACCATCGCGGCCCATTCCGGTCAAAATCACGCCGACGGCATTGCGGCCCGCCAGTTCCGCGACCGAATCGAAAAGTACGTCGACCGAGGGGCGGTGACCATTGACCGGCGCGCGGTCAATGAGACGGCAGCACGGTGCCGAGGCGCTGCTGACCTGGAGGTGACGCTCGCCGCCGGGCGCCAGATAGATCTTGCCAATTTCGAGACGGGCACCATCGGTCGCTTCCTGCACCACCGGCGCACAGAGGCGGTTCAGCCGTTCGGCAAAGCTCTTGGTGAAGGTCGGCGGCATATGCTGGGTGATGACGGTCGGCGGGCAATTCGCCGGAAATTTCTGCAGCACTGCAATCAGTGCCTCGACGCCGCCGGTCGACGAGCCGATCGCGACGATCTTGCGGCCGACGCGGAAATCGGCGACCGAGGGTGGCGGCGCGACGGCGGCAACAGGCTGGGAATACTGGCGTTGCGTGCGCGCGGCGGCCTTGACCTTCTCGGCGAGGTCGCCAAACGGCCTGAGTTCGCCCGGCCCCGGCTTGCCGACGCAGTCGAACGCGCCGATCTCCAGCGCCGCAAGCGTCGCCTCGGCGCCGCGATGGGTCATTGTGGATACCATGATCACCGGCATCGGACGCAGCGTCATGATCTTTTCGAGGAAATCGAGACCGTTCATGTTCGGCATCTCGATGTCGAGCGTCACGACGTCGGGGTTCAGCCGCTTGATCGCCTCGCGCGCTTCCAGCGCATCGCCTGCCTGGCCGATGACGTTGACCTCGGGGTCGGAACTGAGCACGGCGGTGATCAGGCCCCGCATCGTCGGGGAGTCGTCAACAACGAGAACTCTTGCCGGAGCGCTCATGCCTTCCTCCCGTGACCTTTGGCCGTATAGCGATAGGTCGTGATGCCGATATTGTCGAAGACGTGTTTTGCCTCACCCGAAACACGCTCGGAATGGCCGATATAGAGATGCCCGCCTTCCGGCAGCAGACCGGCGAAACGCTGCCAGATCTTCATCTGCGTCGGCTCGTCGAAATAGATGACGACGTTGCGGCAGAAGATGACGTCGAACTTGCCCTTGAACGGCCATTGCGCCATCAGGTTCAGCTCGTTGTAGGTGATCAGCCGCTTCACGCGGTCGTCGACCTGGAACTTCCTGCGGCCCTGTATCTCGACTTCGCTGAACCATTGCTTGCGCATGGCAGGCGACACGGTTTCAAGCGCGCTCTCGTCATAGGCGCCGGCCCGGGCGATCGCGAGAATCTTCGGATCGATGTCGGTTGCCAGGATCTTGAAGTCGTAGTCCGCGACATTCGGCATCAGCGACAGCACCGTCAGCGCGATCGAATAGGGTTCCTGCCCATCGGAGGAGGCAGCCGACCAGATGCGCACCCTGCCGCCCGATCTCGCCCGCTGCAGAAGCTCCGGCAGGACATGGTCGCGCAGGTGGTCGAAATGGTGGTTCTCGCGGAAGAAGCGGGTAAAATTGGTCGTCAGGTGCGAAAGCATCTCGCGGCGCGGCGCAGCACCCGCCGGCGAAGCGACGAGGTCGCAATATTCCCGAAAGCCGGACAGACCGAGATTGCGGATATGCTTCGATAGACGCGAATAGACCAGCGACGCCTTCGTCTCGTTGAGGAAGATGCCGGCATCCGAATAGATCATCGCGGCGATCTCGGTGAGGTCGCGGCGCGTCAGCGGATATTCTCCGCTCGCCAGGACCTCGTCGGATCCCTGTCTCTGATCTTTTGCGCCCATTACACTCATGCGGCTTCGCTTTCGGTCTCTGGAAAGAGGGATTCGAGTTCGATCAGGCAGATCATTCGCTTCTCGATGGCGAGAATGCCGCGGGCAAATTGACGCTCGAGTTCGGAGGAGATCTCGGGCGTCGGCTGGATGGTTTCGTCGGTCACCGTCAGGATATCCGAAACGGCGTCGACCAGCAGGCCGACGACCTTACGCCGGACCTGGGCGACGATGATGACATGACGGGCAGTCGGATCGGCCGGCTTCATGCCGAGCCGGGCCGCAAGATCGATGATCGGCAGCACCGCGCCGCGCAGGTTGATGACACCCAGCATATAGCCAGGCGAATGCGGCATCGCGGTCGCCGGGGTCCAGCCGCGGATTTCGCGAACCGACATGATGTTCACGCAAAATTCCTGATCCCCGATGCGGAACGCGATCAGCTCGCGATCCCCCTCGTTCAGATTTTTTACAGTGTACGACATTCCCTTAGCCCACCGCTGCTAACGACATTTCCGCTTTGAGCGACTGGCCGCGCGAGGCGCCGACAACCGCGTCGACATCAAGGATGAGAGCCACGCGGCCGTCACCGAGGATTGTGGCGGCGGCAATGCCCGGCACGTGGGTGTAGTTCGCTTCAAGGCTCTTGATGACGACCTGGCGCTGACCCTGGATGGCGTCGACCATCAGGGCGCGCTGGCCGCCGCCTTCGGATTCCACCAGAAGCGCCACGCCCTCGACCGGATTGGCCTGGGTGGCGCGGAAGTTCAGGATGCGGCCGACATCGACCAGCGGGCAGAAGCTGTTGCGGATCGAAATCAGCCGGTGGTTGGCACCGAAGGAATGGATCGCGGCAGCTTCCGGCTGCAGGGTTTCGACGATCGCGGTCAGCGGCACGACCAGCGTCTGGCCGGCGACTGTGACCACCATGCCGTCGAGGACGGCGAGCGTCAGCGGCAGGCTCATGGTGAAGACCGAACCGTGGCCCGGCTTCGAGGTGATGTTGATGCGGCCGCCGAGCGCCTGGATCGAGCGCTTGACGACGTCCATGCCGACGCCGCGGCCGGAGATGTCGGAGATCTTGTCGGCCGTCGAGAAGCCCGGCAGGAAGATCAGGTTGTCGATTTCCTCGTCCGACAGGTTGGAATCGGCCGGGATGAGGTCGTTGTCGATCGCCTTCTGGCGGACCTTCTCGCGGTTGATGCCGGCGCCGTCGTCGGCAAGCTCGATCAGGATGCGTCCCGAACGATGCTTGGCGGTGAGGCGGACCGTGCCTTCGGTGTTCTTGCCGGCAGCTGCGCGCTTTTCGGGCGTTTCGATGCCGTGGTCGACGGCGTTGCGGATCATGTGGGTCAGCGGCTCGGCGAGTTTGTCGATGACCGTCTTGTCGACTTCGGTGTTTTCACCTTCAGTGATGAGGCGGATCGACTTGCCGGTCATGTCGGCGATTTCGCGGACGATACGCGACATGCGCTGGAACACCGGCTTCACCGGCTGCGCGCGGATCGCCATGACCGAGTCCTGGATCTCGCGGGTGAGCTGCTGCAGCTCCTCGAGGCCCATATTGATCGACGAGGTGCCGGTCGTGTCGTTCTCGATGACGCTCTGCGACAGCATCGCCTGGTTGATGACCAACTCGCCAACGAGGTTGATCAGGCGGTCGACACGGTCGAGATCGACGCGGATCGTCTGGCCGGCACCGGCGGCATTGTTCTGGGCGGCAGCACTTGCCGCGGCCGCTGCGGCGGCTGCCGATTCCTTCTTCTCGACACGGGCGGCGGCTGCGGCCATCTGCGTGACGTTGGAGGCAGTTTCGGCGGCGGCAACGGCTGCGGCCGTCTCTTCGGCCCGCGCGTCTGAGGCGGAAACCTCTTCCGTTGCGCCTGTCTCATCCAGGATCGACAGATCGAAGGGAACCGGCACCATCGGCAGTTCGTCGTTGCTCGTCGCGTCGGCCCTTGCTTCTTCGACCGGCTTTACCGTCAGTTCGCAATCCCACTCGGCGAATTCGAAGACGGTGCGAATGGCGTCTTCGCCCTTGTCCGTCTTGATCGTGACGTTCCAGAAAAAATAGGCGCCTTCCGGATCGAGTTCCTCGAGGCCCGGCAACTCATCCGTATTGCAATAGATGGTCATTTCGCCGAGGCGCGAGAGGTCGCGCAGCAGCAGGGTGGCGTCATTGCCCTTGGAATAGAGTTCATAGCGTGGCTTGAAGATGACTTCATAGGCCGGCATGCCGCCCGCATCGCCCTCGCCGCCAAAATCGTCGAAGGAAAAGGGGACTGGCTGGAAGCCGCTGTCGTCCGTCGGCTTGGGGGTCGGCGCCGGAGCGGCCGGAGCAGCCTTTGCGGCGGCCTTCGGCGCCGGCGCTTCGGTCGATGCCGAGGGAGACGGCAATTCGCCGTTGGCCAACGCCTCGAGTTCCTTGACGAGGCCGCGGCTGCGGCTTTCATCGACGCTGCCGCCGTCGCGTGCGGCGTTCGTCAGGTCGGCGAGCACGTCGGCCGACTTCAGCATCACCTTCAGGACATCCTGGTTCGGCTCAAGCTTGTTGGATCGAACGCAATCGAGAGTGGTCTCGAAAACATGGGCGAAGGCTACCAGATCGTCAAGGCCGAAGGCGCCGGCGCCACCCTTGATCGAATGCACGGCACGGAACACCGCATTGACGGTTTCCGGATCGCGATCGCCATCATTCATTTTCAGAAGACCGGATTCCAGCTCGGCGAGCTGCTCCTCGCACTCCTGGAAAAAGATCTCTTTGATTTCGTTCATATCCATAGGAGCAAATCCTGGGTTTAAGCGGTTACACGCTCAATGGCATCGATCAGCTTGGCCGGGTCGAAGGGCTTGACGATCCAGCCCGTGGCACCGGCCTGGCGGGCGCGGTTCTTCTTTTCCGCGTCGCTTTCGGTGGTCAGGACCAGGATCGGGATCGCCCGATATTTCTCGTTGCGGCGGACACCTTCGATGAAGCCGAAACCGTCGAGGCGCGGCATGTTGATGTCGGTCACGATGACGTCAGGATTGGACTCTTCGAGAACCTCGAGGCCCTCGATGCCGTCTTCCGCCTGGATCGTCTCGAAGCCGGCATTGTTCAGCGTCACGAGAAGCATGTTTCGGATGGTGCGGGAATCATCCACGGTGAGCACTTTTTTCTTCATTGCCGAATCTCCTTGGCAAGCAGGTGGTCAATATTGACGCCAACCAGCTGCATCGTTTTCTGAAATGCGTCGGACACCTTGGAGAAGGTGAACGGCTGCTTGTCCTGCTCCCAGGTCTTCTCGGCGGACATCAGAACCTGGGCGCAAAGAGCACCGATCCGTTCGACGCCGGAAGCGTCTATCGAAAGACCGCTACCCCGGAGAGAGAGGAGTTTATCGCGCAAGGCGGAAGCCTCGTTGAGGTCGAGCACCGCTGTCAAATCCAGCGTCTTGCCACTCTTCTTTGCTGCCATCAGCTTTTCCTTGTCCCCTTATCCCCGGCCCGAAAAGACGAGCTGAGGCAATCATCCGATAGGTTAGTAAACATTCCGCCCACCTCCGACGCTTGCGAAGGGCTGTGGAAGGCCAAAATCGTCATTTTCGTATTCGTCCACGGCCAGTGCCGGACGGGCAGTGACCTCGATGGCGCGCTGCGGTGTCACGCGAACCGGTGCTTGACGCCCGGCAGTGGCGTTTTCGCGGGCGATGCGGAATTCGCGAATCGTCTGGCCGAGCTCGAGAATGACGGTGTGGAGGTGGTCGGCGCCTTCAGCGGAGCGTTCCGCAAGGCCGGCGCTATCCGCCACTTCGCCACCCAGGCCCTTGACGTCTGATGTCACGCTGTCGAGGCTGGCGGCATGTTCGCCGGTTCGGGTGGCGATGCCGGCGATGGCGGCGTTGATGTCGGTGACCTGACGCACAATGCTGCCGATCGAATCCTGTGTGCGGCCGACCATCTGCACGCCGGCGTCGACCTGCGCCTTGGTCGTCGTCACCAGCGTCTTGATCTCGCGGGCGGCTTCGGCCGAGCGCTGGGCAAGGGCGCGAACTTCCTGGGCGACGACGGCAAAACCGCGGCCGGAATCGCCGGCGCGAGCGGCCTCGATACCGGCATTCAGCGCCAGAAGATTGGTCTGGAAGGCGATCTCGTCGATCGCGCCGATGATCTGGCCGATCTTTTCGGCCGACTGTTCGATATCGGCCATGGCGGTGATCGCGCGACCGACGACCTCACCGCTTTCCTCAACGGCTGCGCGCGTCGTGGCGGCCGCCTGTTCGGCAGCGCGGCTGTCGGCGGCACCATCGCGCACACTGCCAGCAATGCCGGCAAGGGCAGCGGCGGAAAGCTGCAACCGATCGGCCTGGCCGGAAGCCGTGCCGGCGAACTGCCGCGACAGACCGGCAAGCGAGCCCGTCGCCGCTTCGGCCTTGACCGTGCGCTCGGTGATGGCGGTGAACTCGGCCTGGAGGCCATCCAACGCGCCGTTCAGCGCGGCGGCGATCCCGGCATAGGCGCCGTCGACGGGCGCGCGTCGCGTCAGGTCGCGTGCGGAAAGACCGTCGATGACATCGCCGAAGATCCTGATGATCTCGGCCTCGTTGTCGGCGCGCTGCTCGGCAAGCGCGCGCTGCTCCCCGGCGCGCAGCGCGTTGAAGCGGAGCGAGACGGCAATTTCCACATCGACCATGACGATGCGGATGATCGCCGTCATCAGGTCGGAGATTTCGCGGGTGCGGCGCTTGGCCGACGGCAGAAGCGGACGGCCGGCGATCTCCTCGGCGAGACCGGAAACGACATGCTCCAGCATGACGCCATGGCCGGCGACGTGCCAGCGCGGGTCGAGGCCCATCTTGCTTTCGGTATCGGAGAGAACCTTGACGCGCTCGGCATAGAGGCTGTCGAACCGTGCATCGGTCAGCACGTCCCAATGCGAGGACTGCAGATCGTGCAGGCGGTCGACCTGGCGCTCGCTCTCGAAATTGCGCGAGGCGTCGGGGAATGACTGGAACCTGTGGAAGAGATCCCTGAGGCCCGCCTTCAGATGTGCTTCGAGGACCGGCCGGTTGCGGCGCACCAACTCGCACTGGTCGGCATCGAGGCCGGCAAAGCGCAGACGGTCGCGCAAGCTGCCTGCCTGCGCGCCACGAGCCTGATCTGATGGCATATCCTGCCTCAACGCCTGTCCCCAACCACTTTCCGGGCGAAGGCCCGGCCAAAAACTTTTGCAGCATCCGATGAACGCGAAGCGTGGAGACGGTCCTCACCACCGGTTACAACCGGCGGATCGAAGCCCCCTGATCAGCTATGTTTCGGAGCTGTCTGAAGAGATGGATACCGGATCAACCCGGTACGGCGGGACGGCGTCATGCCTGGTGGGAACGAGTGCATCTTCCCATTCCGACGTGTAACCCAATGTTTATGGTTAATTCCTTGCTTGAAGGTTAATAAGCCTTTCGCGGTGCAGGCTTTTGAAGCAATTCAAGGCCGTTCACAGAAAATACTGCTGCGGAGTTGCATGGCTGCTACAAGGCACACGCAAGCTCCGTGTTATATGCCGGTCGATAACCAAGACATGACGTCGACAAGGACAGAGCAATGATTGTTCTCGGATTGGGTTCCTGCTTGATTGCAATGACGTTGCTTGCCGCCGTCGCCCGTCTCGATTTTCTCGCTGCAAACCGCGATCTCCGCGCGCTTCGGGTATTCTAAAGCGCGGCGCGATCTTTCAGATATGCTCCTCGCGCCTTAGCTCTTTGTTTTTACGCATGTCGTTATTGCAAAAGCGCTGCACAGTTTTGCGCGACATGCTTTAGACCCACCCTTCCCCGTTGGCAGTCCGGCACCTTTGGTGTATCGCACTCGCGCCTTTCATGTCAGCGGAACTATCGGTTCATGTCCCCCAGATCTGGTCTCCTCATCGTTCTTGGCTTCACGCTCTGGCGTGTCGTCACGCTCAATTTCGATGCGACGGACCTTTTCGTCGACGAGGCGCAGTACTGGTTCTGGTCACAGAATCTCGATCTCGGCTATTATTCCAAGCCGCCGATGATTGCCTGGGTGATCCGGGCGATGACCGAGCTTTCCGGCTCCAACGCCATCTATTGGATCAGGCTGCTCGGACCGCTGATCCACATGGCGGCGGCAGTCGTGCTGATGAAGATGGCAAAACGTTTCGTCGGGCCGGAAATCGAAGGCTGGACGGGCGCCACCTACATCACGCTCCCCGGCGTCGCGCTTTCTTCGGTGTTCTTCTCGACCGACGTGATCCTGCTATTCTTCATCGCGATCGCGCTGCTTGCCTATTTCGGCCTGACGCAGCGACGCTCGGTCGGGCTGGCGCTCGTCATGGGGCTTAGCGTCGGCCTCGCCTTCCTGACGAAATATGCCGTGCTGTTCGTCGTTCCGGGCGGCGCGCTTGCCCTCCTCCTCATTCCAGCGGCACGCATCGCCATCCGGGATTTCATCATCGCGGTCGCGGTCGCGGCGGTCGTCGCCTTGCCGAACCTGTGGTGGAACCTGCAGCACGACAATACGACGGTGCGGCATACGCAGGATATCGCCCATTGGAGCGAACTCGGTATCAATGTCCGTCGCGGGCTTGAATTCTTCTCCGCCCAATTCGGCGTCGTCGGGCCGATCATCTTCTTCGCAATGCTCTGGGCGGTCTATCGGATGATCAAGGGCAGGAGCGATGATCGGGAAAAGATACTGGTCTGGCTGTCGATGCCGGTGGTGGTGCTCATCACGCTACAGGCAACGGTCGCCAAGGCCTACGCCAACTGGGCGGTGACTGCCTATGTCGCCGGGACCATCCTTGCCGTCTGGCTGCTTTACCGGCTGTGGCCGAAGGGGCTTAGGTTGTCGCTGACCATTAACGGCATCGCCAGCATGCTCTTCCCGTTGGCGACGATCTTTCCGCATCAGTTGCTGCTGCCGAACGGGGACGAGCTGATGAAGCGCTATCTCGGCCGCGCCGAGGTCAGCCGCGAGGCCGCCGCACTCGCCGCTCAGGCCGGCACCGACATCATCGTCACCGACAATCGCGACATGGTCGCCGATCTTTTCTATACGCTCCGCGATGCATCCTACAGGATCTATGCGCGAGCGCCCGCGGGCCTTCCGGAGAGCTATTACGAGCAGGAATTCGCTCTGCCTGCCGACACCACCGGCAAGGTGCTTTTCCTGACGGACGGGCCCTTCACCTGCGCCGCCGAGACGCCCGAGGTGCTGAAGAACTGGCAGCCGACGGAAGGCAACTACAAGGGCAAGGCGCTCCACATCTACAAGGTCTCCGCCGCCTGCCTGGCGCCCTGAGCCGGTTTAGCCGGCTGGATCAGGCAGGCAAAGGCCGGTGCCCGCCCCTTCAATCTCCACAAATTTGACGCCGCCCTCCTCGAAGGCGAGGCGCAGTTGCGCCTCCGTCGCGCGGTGGATGTCGTGGTGCCGGCCTTCATAATCGCGGATGGTGCTGCGCGAGACGGCAGCCCTCTCGGCAAGATCGGTCTGAGTCCAGTCGAGCAGGCCGCGCGCCGCGCGACAGAGAGGGGGAGTGAGAATTGTTTCTCTTGCGCCTTGACCCATGATTTCAAGTTGCCCATATTGGTCGATATAGACCATATATGTCATATTACGAACGGGATTTCCAGATCGGGAGACAGCAATGCCACACGATACGCCCTTGATTTCGACAATCGTCGGCGGCCTCGTGCTGGCTTTCATCTTCGGCGCCTTCGCCCATCGGCTGCGGATGCCGCCGCTGGTCGGTTATCTCATCGCCGGCGTGCTTGTGGGGCCACATACGCCAGGTTATGTAGCGGATCAGAACCTTGCGCCGGAGCTGGCCGAAATCGGCGTCATCCTGCTGATGTTCGGCGTCGGGCTGCACTTCTCCCTGAAAGACCTGCTATCGGTGCGTGGCATCGCCGTGCCCGGCGCGATCGTGCAGATCGCCTTTGCGACACTGCTCGGCTGGGGGCTTGGCTCCTTCATGGGCTGGCCGACCGGCGGCAGCCTGGTCTTCGGCCTGGCGCTTTCGGTCGCCTCCACCGTGGTGCTGTTGAAAGCGCTGCAGGAGCGGCGCCTCGTCGAGACGGAGCGCGGCAGGATCGCCGTCGGCTGGCTGATCGTCGAGGATCTCGCCATGGTGCTGGCGCTGGTGCTGATCCCGGCCGCCGCCAGCATCGGCGGCGAGGGTCACGCTCCCGTCGAGCCGCTCTCGGCCGCGCTCAGTCGCCTGTTCGACCTCGATCTCGGCATCGGCGGCATGATCGCCATGACGCTGGTAAAGGTGGCGCTGTTCGTGGCGCTGATGCTGGTCTTCGGCCGCAAGCTCATTCCATGGACGATGCACCGCATCGCTCATACCGGTTCGCGCGAGCTCTTCCGGCTGGGCGTCCTGGCGATCGCGCTCGGCGTCGCCTTCGGAGCGGCGAAGCTCTTCGGCGTGTCGCTGGCGCTCGGCGCCTTCTTTGCCGGCATGGTGCTTGCCGAAAGCGAGCTCAGCCATCGCGCCGCACAGGAAAGCCTGCCGCTGCGCGACGCCTTCGCCGTGCTGTTCTTCGTCTCGGTCGGCATGCTGTTCGATCCGAATATCCTGATCGACAAGCCGCTGCCGATCCTTGCCACCATCTTCATCATCGTCATCGGCAAGTCCGTCGCCGCGCTCCTGATCGTGCTCGCCTTCAAGAAGCCGCTCGGCACGGCGCTGACGATTTCGGCCAGCCTCGGCCAGATCGGCGAATTCTCCTTCATCCTCGCCGCCCTCGGCGTCGAACTCGGGCTGCTGCCGGAGGAGGGCCGCGATCTGATTCTTGCCGGCGCCATCATCTCGATCATCCTCAATCCGCTGCTGTTTTTCCTCTGCGACCGCATGCGGCCGCTGCTGGATGGTGCAAAGCGCGAAGACGTCGTGGCGGACCCTGCTCCCGCTGCAGATGCGATAGCAGCGCAGGAGGCGATGCCGTCTGGAGACGACGAGGTGCACCCGACCGCTCTCAGCGGCCACGCCATTCTCGTCGGCTACGGGCGGGTTGGCAGCATCGTCGGACAGAATCTCAGGTCGTCAGCCACACCTTTTCTCGTCATCGAGGACTCCGACAAGCGCATCGGCGAGCTGAAGATGCAGGGTATCGAAACCCTGGCGGGCAATGCGGTGATGCGGGAAACGCTCGACCTTGCCAATCTTTCCGGCGCCCGCAGCATTGCCATCGCCATCCCCAACGCCTTCGAGGCCTGCCGCATCGCCGAGCAGGCCCGCAGCGTCAATCCGTCGATCCTCATCGTCGCCCGCGCCCATTCCGACGCCGAGGTCGATGAGCTGAAGCACTATGGCGCCGATACCGTCATCATGGGCGAGCGTGAAATCGCGCTTGGCATGGTTGACCGGCTCGCCCAAGTGCATCATGAGAGTGTGCCCTATGAAGACGGGCATGGGCCTGATACAATTATGTCGACGGATGACCCTCCGCCGGAAAGAGAATGAGAGATTGGCGCGCGTTTGAGCCGATACGGGATTGACATCGCCGGGACGGAGAAGATGGAGCTGGACCAGCACCGTCTGACGAGCCGTATCGCCGCTTCTCTCCTCGTCGCCATCCTTGCCTATCTCGGCCTGCTTTTCGGCGGCAATCTCGTCATCTCGCCGGCCGCTGCCGTCAATACGCTTTCCTCTTCCGGTCGAGATCCGCAGCCGCCGCAGCTGACTGCGCGCGATACCGTGCGTGGGCTGCTTGCCACGGAGCGCAAGCTTGCGCCGAAGCAGACGGCACATGACGCCGGATCGCCTGCCCTTGCCGCCGCTCCGGCCCTTAATTTCGCCGGCTGGAACATATCAGCCGCTTTTCCGGCATTCGAAGCTTCGCTTCACGCCGCAGTCTCCAGGACCCATCAGCCGCGCGCACCGCCGGTCGCTGCCTGACGCTCGCGCCGATCGGCGCTTCCGACATTGACGACATGCCGCCAGCGCCCGAGCGCCGGCCCTCGATATCAAGGAATACAACATGCGTACTTCACCATGGCTGGTGTTCACCTATACGGTGATCATCCTACTCGGCCTATTGATCGCCCTGCCGAACGTCCTGCCGCAATCCGTCCTCCAGCGCGTGCCGGCCTGGCTGCCGCATGAGCAGGTGTCGCTCGGCCTCGACCTTCGCGGCGGCTCGCACCTCGTTCTGGAAGTCGACGAAGCCGACCTGACCAAGGAGCGGCTGCAATCGCTGCTGCAGGACGCGCGCCGCGTGCTGCGCGAAAAGGGTATCCAGCCGAAAGCCGTGGTCCGCAGCCAGAACCAGATCGTCGTGACGCTCGCCGATGCCTCGCAGAGCGATGCCGCCGTCACCGAACTCAAGACGCTCGCCAATCCGATCAGCACCGGCCTCAGCGCCGGCCAGTCCGATCTGGCCGTCACCGCGAACGGCGCCACCATCACCGTCGGCTTCTCGCCGGCCGGCATCTCCGCCAACGTCGACAATGCCGTCCAGCAGAGCCTCGAAGTCATCCGCCAGCGCGTCGACCAAGTGGGCGTCTCCGAGCCGACCATCCAGCGCATCGGCGCCAACCGCGTGCTCGTCCAGCTTCCGGGCGCGCAGGATCCGTCACGCCTGCGCGAACTTCTCGGCTCCACCGCAAAGATGTCGTTCCACATGCTGGCGCCGAACAATGCGCCCGGACCTGGCGTGACCATGCTGAAGGACGATGAAGGAAGGTCCTATCCGGTCCTCGACCGCGTCGAAATCTCCGGCGACCGCCTTTCGGATGCCCGCGTCGGCTTCGACCCGAACACGCATGAGCCGATCGTCAGCTTCCGCTTCGACAGCGCCGGCGCCAGCCGCTTTGCCGAGATCACCCGCCAGAATGTCGGCAATCCCTTCGCCATCGTCCTTGACGACAAGGTGCTGAGCGCGCCTGTTATCCGCGAGCCGATCACCGGCGGTTCCGGCCAGATCTCCGGCAGTTTCTCGGCCGATAGCGCCACGACGCTGGCCGCCATGTTGCGCGCCGGCGCCCTGCCCGCCAAGCTGACTGTCATCGAAGAGCGCACCGTCGGCGCCGACCTCGGAGCCGACGCCATCAAAATGGGCATTTATTCCGGCATCGTCGGCTTTGTGCTCGTCGCAGTCTTCATCTTCGTTCTCTATGGCACCTGGGGCTTCCTGGCGAATATCGCGCTGTTGATCCATACGATCCTGACCTTCTCGGCCCTGACGCTGGTTGGCGCGACGCTGACGCTGCCGGGCATTGCCGGTATCGTTCTCGGCATCGGCCTTGCGGTCGACGCCAACGTTCTCATCAACGAGCGCATCCGCGAAGAAACGCGCAAGGGCAGGAGCGCCTTCGCCGCCATCGACACCGGCTTCCGCCGTGCCTATTCGACCATTATCGACGGCAACATGACGGCGCTGATCGCTGCGGCCATCCTGTTCTTTTTCGGCTCCGGACCGGTTCGCGGCTTTGCCGTGACCATGGCGCTCGGCCTGATCATCTCGATGTTCACCTCCGTCGCCTTCGTGCGTGTCGCGATGATCGAGATCACCCGCCGCAGCAAGCTCAAGGTGCTGAACATCCGGCCGTTGATCCCGTTCAGCCCCTATGACAAGCACATCCAGTTCATGAAGGCGCGCTTCTTCGGCATCACCGTTTCAGCGCTGCTTTCGATCGCCTCGGTCGTGCTCTTCATTCATCCCGGCCTCAACTACGGCGTCGATTTCCGCGGCGGCATCCAGATGGCCGTCAGGACCACCGGCCCGGCCGATCTCGCGACGTTCCGTGAAGGCCTGAACACGCTTGGTCTCGGCGAAATCTCGCTGCAGTCCTTCGGCGACAAGAACAGCATTCTCGTTCGTGCCCAGCGGCAGGAAGGCGGTGAAGAGGCACAGACGGCAGCGGTGACCAAGCTGAAGGCCGAAGTCGCCAAGATCGATCCGACCGCCACCATCGAGGGCACCGACGTCATCGGGCCGAAGGTCAGCGGCGAGCTTGCCTGGGCCGGTATCCTGTCGGTCGTGATCGCAAGCTTCGCGATGCTCATCTATATCTGGGTACGGTTCGAATGGCCGTTTGCCGTCGGCGCCATCGTCACGCTGGTGCTCGACGTCACCAAGGCAATCGGCTTCTTCGCGATCACCGGCCTCGACTTCAATCTGACGGCGATCGCCGCCATTCTGACGCTCGTCGGTTACTCCGTGAACGACAAGGTCGTCGTCTATGACCGTATGCGCGAAAACATGCGGCTCTATAAGTCGATGCCGCTGCGCGAGATCATCGACAAGTCGATCAACGAGACTTTGGCGCGAAGCCTCTACACCAATGCGACGGCTTTCCTCGCCCTGGTGCCGATGGCGATCTGGGGCGGTAGTGCCGTCTCGAGCTTCGCGATCCCGATGGTCTTCGGCATTCTCGTGGCCGGCGCCTCGTCGATCTTCATCGCAGCACCGATCCTGCTCTTCCTGGGCGACTGGCGCCGCCGCCATGCCAAGGCACTGGCAGCCGATACGGCCGTCGAGATCATCCCGCCGGAACAGGGTCGCCCGCGCAAGTCCGCGAGCTAGCGCATAACGAAAATCGGAATCGATTTTCGGAAAGGATTATGCGCAATTCAAAGTGATAGAGCGTCCTTTGCGCGTCTCAAAAGACGCGCGGCGCTCTATTCCGTTTTTAACGCATCCTTGAAGAGGGCGCCGGTTGCAGAGCCGGCGCCCTCTTTCTATTGTCGGCTGCTGCATTATGTGCCAATTCAAAGTGTTACAGCGTCCTTAGCGCGTTTGAAAAGACGCGCGGCGCTGCAATTGAGATCGGGGAAGCCGCCAGATGTCATCCAACCCGACAAGACCGCCGGAAACCACCGTTGCCGGAGACAGCGAGGAGCGCATCAAGCGTTTTCTCGCAACCGCCTCGCACGACCTGCAATCGCCGCTCCGCCATATCGCCATGTATGCCGAGCTGCTGCTCGACGATCTCGAGGAGACGCTCGATGGCGAACAGCTTCAGAGCCTCCGGATGATCATGGAAAAGGCGCAGACGGCACAGCGTCTCACCAAGGCATTGATGAGCCTTGCCGGCGGCACACCTCAGGTGACGCCCGAAGAGGTCGATCTGCAGGCGCTGTCCGAAAATGTCTGGGGCGAACTGACCGATGAGACGGCGGTCCGTGAGGCGACGCTTGAAAGCGATGGCCTGCCCTCCATCCGTACCGACCCTGCCCTCCTCGGTCTGGTGCTGCGGCACCTTTTGACCAATGCCCTCACCTATCGCAGCGAAGCGTCGCCGCATGTCGCCATTGCCGCGGAGCGCGAGGGGACGGACTGGTTCATCCGGATTTCCGACAATGGGACGGGCATCGATCCCGCTTATCGGGAGCGGATATTCGAGCCGTTCTGGAAATTGCCGAAGGCGGGAGCAGTGCAGGGCGCCGGTCTCGGACTGACGACAGCGCGCGAATTTCTGACGGCGCTTGGCGGCGATATCAGCCTCGAACATTCGGATGAAAGCGGCAGCCGATTCATCATCCGCCTTCCCATCGCTTGATGGTTAGATGCTGTAATCGTCCTTCCAGAAGTCCGGGACGTCATAGGTCACATATTCGCGGATGATGTGCTGCAGCGCCTGCGCATCGATTTCGTCCTTGCCGATACGGAAATCGACGCCGTAATCCGGGAATTCCTGGAAATAGCCGCCCGATATATCGGTCGAGACGACGCCGATCGGGCCGGTATAACCGATGCCGCGCAGCTCCGGCACCGTTTCGCGGAAATCTGCATTGGGCAGCAGGCGGTTGTCGAGCAGGATGAGATCGAAGCGCGCCAAGCGGATCTTGTCCAGCGCGTCACCGATCGATGGCGAATATTCGACCTCGACAGCGGGCTCGGAAAGATCGGCGATCTTCTTCTTGAGCGCACGGAATTCGATGAATTCGTCATCGACAAAAAGAACTTTGACGGTGTTCCTTCGGCCCGTTTCGGTGATCATCGTCTCATTTCCCCAATCCCGAAACCAACTTCACGAAACCAAACCATTCCTCAAGGCGATCGCCACCATATGAACGCGGTTGACAGCGTCAAGTTTGCGCGCGGCCGCGGTGATGTGCGAATTGACCGTATGTTCGGAGAGACCGAGAATGATGGCGATCTCAGCCGACGTCTTGCCTTCGCTCGTCCATTTGACGATTTCCGATTCGCGCTGCGTCAGCCGTCCGGACATTTCCGGCGTCAGGATTTCCTCGTAGAGCTTGTCGAAAATGCGCATGGCGTCGAGAAGTATGTCGGCGATCTCGCTCTGATCCGGCTCCTGACGCTCGCCGCTGAGCACGAGGCAATATCGCCGCCCTTCCGGCGTAAACAGCGGGATGAAGAGAAAGACGCCGCTCAGGAATTCGTTGAAAACAAGATCGGACGGATAAACTTCCGGCTGTACGCTCCTGCCATGGACCGGCGTTGCCAGGAACTGGGCGGTCTTTGCCCGGACGGTCCCGAGCGCTTCCTTCAACGTCGTGACGAAAAGGCCGACACGCCGTTCGGCGACATTGGTGATGACGACATCGCGTTCACCGAAAGGGGCCGAAGCCTCTGAAATGCGGGCCAGTGCGAAATTGTCGAAGTTGTAATGCTGCGCCGCCGACTTCAGCAGACGGAAAAAATCGGTGCGGTTGATCGCCCGGCTAAGCTCCGGTCCGGCATGAAACGGAATTGCCGGGGCATTGCTCATTCCCACTCTTCCTCTCCTCCCGCCAATACCTCTAATCCCGAAATCTTGGGATATACGTCTTAAACGCGAAGAGCTACAAAAATTGCGAGACGGTTGATGAGAGATATCGAAAACGGGGACTTTCGATATGTAAGGCGGAAATCATCAATTATCTCAACAACAGGTGATGCACGGGCAGATTTTACTGAGGGGCAGTAGTTCTTACCTGGGTATCGTATTCTTCCTGCATTCAACATCCATGAATGCGGGAAGGCAGTGCCAGACGTAAGCGCGAGAGAGCCGATAGACCCATTCAGCTAAGGGGTTGGCTGATGTTCGTGGCGGCGAACGCGGGTTGATCGGTTCTCTCAGCGCTTATTTTGCGTTCCATATTCTTCGCTCCGGTTGCATCTTGTGATGCGTCCTCGACCTTGTCAATTGCGGTTCGTCATATGGCTTGGACGAATGAGAGGGAATAGGTCACCCGGCTTTCGCCGTTTTCTACATCTCAAGATTGAGAATGATCGTGGCAAGGTCAATTGGCTTTTCCAGATAGACATCGGCGCCGGCATCGAGTGAGCGCGCGCGGTCCTCGGCAGCATCCGATCCGCTGCAGATAGCAAGCCGCATCGCCTTGAAACGATCATCCAGGCGCAACCGAGTGATCATGCCGATGCCGCTATCGAGTGGCATGTAGAGATCGGCGACCAGCAAGTCTGGTGGGGTCTTGCCTTCCGCCGCGCGCGTCTCCAGCGCCCCCAACGCCATCTCGGCTGTGGAGAAACAGAATAGATCGACGTCGATCTGCTGCTTTCGGCAGATATAGTCGAGATAGAAGAGGTCATCCTTGCTGTCGTCGACATAAAATAGGGTGGTCATCTAACACCGTAATTTGGATATTGTGCGAATGAACCTCGCTGTCCTTCGACATCACCATATCGCGGTTCCACTGAAATTCGATATACCTTATCGCCGATCATTTCGCAAAAAGCGTGGCACCGCCCCGCCTTGCCTATTGAGTATTCCTCGATTTCGGAAAAGATGGCCGCGCGAACCGAAGGAGGACACACGGGTGCAGGATCAGGGCAACGTGGACCTGCAGGATCAGCCAAGGCGGCACTACCGTGCCTTTGCGATTGCGGTCGGCTGCCTGATGTTCCTTCTCGGCGTGACTGCCCTTGCCGGCTGGCTGCTGCAGGTCGAGATTGTCATTTCGCTGGTTCCCGGCTTTCCGTCGATGGCCTTCAACACCGCGCTCTGCTTCGTGCTTTCCGGCGCGGGGCTTGCCGCCTCGACACAGGCGGCCCGCCGTTTTCGCGCAACGGCAACGATCACGGCAGGGCTTGCGGCGGCGATCGCTGCGGCCCGGCTCGTGGAAATCGTCACGATCGGGCGGACTTTTCACAATGTCGACGTGTTGATCACGCGTTTCCTGGTTCCGCCCGATTTCATCGCCAAGATCGGCGGTGGCATGGGGCCGAACACGGCGTTGGTCTTCCTGATCGCCAATCTTTCGCTGCTGCTCTCGCTCCACGTGGAGAAGAAAAGTCAGGTGGTGCAGGAACTGACGAGCTATGTCGTTATCACGCTCGGCATGATCGCGCTGGCCGGCTATGTCACCGATGCCGAACAGGGTTACCGCTGGGGTCCCTATGCGGCGATGGCGCTGCATACGGCGATCGGCATTGTGATCTTCGGCTCGGGGCTTCTCGCCCGCTCCTGGTGGATGCAGCCGGCAAACCGGGCGCAGATCCCGCTCTGGATCCCGGCTGCGGTCTGTTTCACCGGCCTTCTCGTCGATCTCTATACGCCGCTGGGCGTCGCCAACGGCATTCTCTATGTGCCGCTGGTGCTAACGGCCCTCTGGTTCGGCAACAGAAATGCGCCGCTTTTCTTCGCCTTTGCCTGCACCGTGCTGTTGATGCTCGGCTTTTTCGCCGTCAGGCACAATGAGGCGGCGTTCTGGCAGGAGATCGCCAACCGCACTATTACAGCTGCCACGCTCTGGCTGATCGCGCTCCTCGTCTACTATTTCATGCGCAACACCCATCACCTGGAAAGCGAGCGCGTCCGCTTCGGCGCGCTGGTGCGTGGCACCCCTGATGCCGTCGTCGTCATCGACGAGCGTGGAACGATCAAGAATTTCAATCCGGCGGCTGAAAGCATGTTCGGTTACTCCCCGCAGGAGACGATCGGCCGGAACATCAAGATGCTGATGCCCGAACCCTACCATTCCGAGCACGACGGCTATCTCGCCCATTACCGGCAGACCGGCGAGGAGCGCATCATCGGCACGACGCGCATGGTCTCCGGACGACGCAAGAACGGCATCGTCTTTCCGATCGATCTTTCCATCAGCGCCGTCGTCACCGGCCATACAAAGACCTTCGTCGGTATCGTGCGCGACATCAGCGAGCGCGTCCGGCAGGAAGAACGGATGAAAACGACGCTTTCCCAGCTCGAGGCCTATACGGCCGAGCTCGAGCGCAGCAACCACGACCTCGATGAATTCGCCTATATCGCCTCGCATGATCTCAAGGAGCCGCTGCGCGGCCTGCACAACCACTCCCGCTTTCTCCTGGAGGACTATGAAGACAAGCTCGACGAAGACGGCGTGCGCCGGCTGAACCGGCTCGTGCGTCTCAGCCAGCGCATGGAGAAACTGGTCAACGACCTTCTTTATTTCTCCCGCCTCGGGCGCCAGCAGCTGGCGGTCAAACGCACCGATATCGGCCTGATCGTCAAGGATGTCGTCGCGACGATGGAGCTGTTGCTGGAGGAGCGGCACGCCAAGGTCATCATCGACGGCCGGCTGCCGGAGGTGGTCTGCGACGCGCCGCGGCTGACCGAAGTGTTCCGCAATCTCATTACCAATGCGATCAAATACACCGACAAGCCGGCGCCGCTCGTCTCGATCGGTTACCTCGATCGGTTCGTCGGCAAGGACGGCACGGTTGCCCGCAACGTGTTTTTCGTTAAGGATAACGGCAAGGGCATTCCGCAGGAATTCCACGAGGATATTTTCCGCATTTTCAAGCGGCTGGAAAAGTCGCAGGATTCCGACGACGGGACCGGAGCAGGCCTTACCTTCGTCCGCAAGATCATCGCGCGGCACAATGGCGATATCTGGCTGGAATCCGAGGTCGGCACCGGCACAACATTCTATTTCACCCTGGGAAAAAAGCGCGAGGGGCAAAATGCAGCAGCGTGACACGCAACCGATCCTGATCGTCGAGGACAGCGAAGACGATTTCGAAGCGACGATGCGCGCCTTCAAACGCACCAACCTGCGCAACTCGATCCGCTGGGCGGCCTCCGGTCAGGAAGCACTCGACATGCTCGCCTCGATGGTGCCGAAACCGGGACTGATCCTGCTCGATCTCAACATGCCGGGCCTTGACGGCCGCAAGACGCTAGAGGCGATCAAGTCGAATGCCGGCTGGCGCAAGATCCCGGTGGTGATCCTCACGACCTCCGACGACGAACGTGACATTGAAGGCTGCTATGCGCTCGGCGCCAATACCTATGTGCAGAAGCCGGTCGATCTCGACGGGCTCTTCGCTGCGATCCAGCGGCTGAAGGAATACTGGTTCGAAATCGCGATCCTGCCGCTCGAGGACTGACAGATTGGCGGAACACTGCTCCATTCTCATCATCGACGACAACATCGACGATCGCGAGGTCTATCGCCGCATATTGGGCCGCGTTTCCAGCACCGCCTATACCGTCGTCGAGGCGGAGACGGGCGAAGAGGGCCTTGCACTGAACGGCCGGAAACGGCCGGACTGCATCCTGCTCGACTATTCGCTGCCGGGGCGCGACGGGCTCGGCGTTCTTGCCGATATCCTCGAGGATGACCCCGCCGCCAACGTCATCATGCTGACCGGCCAGGGCAACGAAACCGTGGCCGTCGAAGTAATGAAGAGCGGGGCCCGCGACTATCTGACAAAGGATTCGCTTTCGCCTGAAACACTGCATCGCTGCATCCAGAACGCCATCATGCACGGCATGCTGGAAGCCAAGCTGGAGCAGAAGCGACAATCGCTTGAGATCTTCACCCGCGCGATGGCCCATGATCTGAAGGAGCCGCTCCGGACGATCAAATCCTTCAGCCGCATCCTGCACGGTTCTGCCGCGCTTCCGACCGAAGACCGGGAATTGCTCGATTACGTGCTCAGCGCCGCCGACCATATGGAAGACCTGATCGTCAAGGTCTCGGGTTTCACCAAGCTCGAGGCCTACGGCGGGCTGGAGCTCAGGCCGGTCTCGCTATCTGATGTGCTCGACCAGGTGGAAGACAATCTGCGTCAGCAGACCGAAAGCCGCGGAGCCGTCATCATCCGCGGGGCGCTGCCGGAGGTCATGGGCGATGCAACGCTGCTGACCCAACTCCTGCAAAACCTGGTGTCGAATGCCATCCGCTATTGCGAGCAGAAGGTTCCGGAGATCAGCATCACCGGCGAAGCACAGGGCGATATCTGCCGCCTCACCGTGCGTGACAACGGGCCCGGCATCGATCCAGAACATCGCGAGCTGATCTTCCAGCCGTTCAAGCGCCTCGTCGGCCGCGGCATCGAAGGCACCGGGCTCGGCCTTGCCATCTGCCGCCGCATCGCACAGATGCATGGCGGCTCGATCTGGTGCGAGGCAGAAAATGGGCCGGGCGCCACCTTCATTCTCGAAGTGCCGCTCGCCGAGGCGAGGTCCACGCCGCCTGCCGCATCGGCCAGCCCGCACAGCGCCAGGCCGGCGGAGCAGCCAGGCGAAGGTTCGGGCAGGCTCGCCGAAGTGCTGCTGGTGGAAGACAGCCCGGCCGACATCCAGATTCTGAAGATCAAGCTGATGCGGCGGGAGAAGGTGAATTTCAACCTGCATGTCGCCACCAACGGACGTGAGGCGATGCGGCTGCTCGAAGAACGCGCCGGCATCGCCGATGTGCCGCAGATCGACCTGATGCTGCTCGACATCAACATGCCGATCATGGACGGCTTCGAGGTGCTGCATGCGCTTTCAGCCGACGTCCGCCTCAAGCAAATTCCCGTCTGCATTCTCAGTACGTCAAGCGACGAGAGCGACATGCGGCGGGCCAGAAATCTCGGCGCGCGCGCCTATATGGTCAAGCCGCCGACCCTGCAGCAACTGGAAGAGGCGCTCGAAGATGTCGAACATTTGGAGTTGTTGCAGCGCGGCGATTCGCTTGCGCTTTGTGCGGAACAAAACTAAGCGAGCGTCATTGGCAACGGTATGACCTTCGCAGCTCTCATACTCGCGCTCCTGACGACGCCGCTTCAATCAGGACTGCTTTCGATGGTATCAGGCATACATCACGTCACGGCCGTCACCCGAAAGGTGCAGACGAACGTGGACTTCTACGCGGGATTTCTCGGCATGCGGCTCGTCAAGCAGACAGCCGGTTACGAGGACGCGACGCAACTTCATCTCTTTTATGGCGATGCGGCAGGGACGCCGGGGTCTCTCCTCACCTTCCTCGCCTGGGAAGATGGCGCGCCCGGCCGGGCCGGCTATGGCCAGATCAGCGAAATATCGCTGTCGATCGACCCCGCCAGCATCGGCTACTGGCTGACGCGCGCCATGAGCTTCGGCGTGCGCTCGGAGGGACCGGCCGACGAATTCGGTGAGCCTGTCCTGCGGCTGAAGGACCCTGACAACATCATCCTCAAGCTCGCAGGCGCAAAGAACTTGGTATCGCCGGCTGCCTGGGACGGCGCCTCAATCCCGGTCGAGCATGCCGTCCAGCGGGTGCGCGGCGCCACCATGCTGACGGAGAAGCCCGCAGAAAGCCGCAGCTTCCTTGAGAGCCATTTCGGTTACCGTTTCCAGGCCAGCCGCGGCACGATCGACAGGTTGGTGTCGCAGTCCGGCGACATTATCGACGTGCGCGATGCGCGGGGCTTCTGGTCCGGTGCGCCGGGCACCGGCACGGTCGATCACGTCGCCTTCCGCGCCGCCGACGAAGAGACGCTGCTTTCGGTGCGCAAGGCGCTGGAGGCGACCGACGCGTCGCCGACCAACATGCACGACCGCAAATATTTCCGCTCGCTCTACGCCCGCGAGCCCGGCGGCACGCTGGTGGAACTCGCGACCGACAAGCCGGGCATGACCGTGGACGAAGAGCACGCCGCCCTCGGGGGCAAGCTCTTCGCGCCACCCGAAGCCATCACCAATCTCCATGACCTGAAGGTGATGCTGCCGCAATTTTCAATGCCCGGTCAGCCGCGCATCAATTATCGCGAGCTGCCATTCGTCCATCGCTTCTATACGCCCCCCGACCCCGACGGCAGCGTCTTCGTGCTGCTGCACGGCTCCGGCGGCAACGAGACGACGCTGATGCCGCTCCTGAACAAGGCGGCGCCGCGGGCGACGCTACTCGGCGTGCGCGGCCGGGCGACGGAGGAAGGGTTTCCGCGCTGGTACAAGCGCATTACCCCCTTCTCCTTCGACCAGAACGACATCAAGACCGAGGCGGAGGCCTTCGCGGCCTTCATCGAGGGCGCCGTCAAATCCTACGGGCTCGATCCTCAGAAGGTCGTCTATGTCGGTTATTCCAATGGCGCCAACCTTTTGAACTCGCTGCTCTACCTGCACCCGAACCTGGTTCACAAGGCCGTGCTACTGCGCTCCATGCCTGTGCTCAGCGACTATCCGCATGCCGATCTGAAAGGCACGGACCTGCTCGTCATCAGCGGCAAGACGGATGCCTACGGCAAATATGCGAGCGAGTTGGAGGAGAGGCTGAAGAGTTCAGGTGCCACCGTCGATTCCGACGTCATCCCCGGCGGCCACGATCTCGGCGATGCCGACATTCCGATCATCCAGAAATGGCTGCTGCAGGAAAATCGCTGACGATCAGCCGCGGCGTGCAACCATGATGCCGGCAAGCACGACGGCGCCGCCGAGCGCCTGCACCGTCCCGATCGCCTCGTTGAGCAACGCCCAGGCGAGGATCGCCGCAACGACCGGCTGCAACAGCAGCGTCAGGGAGGAAAAGGCCGGTGGCAGATAGGCCAGCGCATAGGTGATCGCCACCTGTCCGCCGGCATGGCTGATAAAGGCCAGGCCGAAAACGATCGACCAGCCGTAGACGGTCGTGGGCAGCATATGGCCCTCGTAGACCAGGCCGATCGGAAAGATGCAGACGGCAGCGCAGGCCGTGCTCCACAACATGATGCGGATCGTATCGAACCGGCTGCGCAGCCTGCCGATCGCCAGGATGTAGCAGGCATAGAAGAAGGCGGCGATCATCGCGATGCCATCGCCGCTGAGGTCGCCGTTGCCGACGGCTGCCGGTCCTCCCTTCAGAATGACGACGCCTGATAGCGCCAGGACAAGCCCGAACAGGAAGATGCGACTGATCCTCACGCTGAAGAAGAGGAAGGCGATCAGCGTGACGAAAACCGGTGCGAGGTTGGCCAGCAGCGTCGCATTGGCGACCGACGTCATGGTGAGCGAAAGGTGCCAGGCGCCGAGGTCGAGCGCCAACATAACGCCGGGCAGAATCAGCATGCCATAGTCGGAAAGGCTTTGCGGCTTCGGCCCCGCATCCTTCTTCAGCAGCGAGACGATGAGGATCGGGATCAGCGCCAGCGCCACGCGCCAGAAGGCCGTCGCCATCGGTCCGACCTCGGACAGTCTGACGAAGATCGGCGAGCCGCCGATCGCCGCCCCGCCCAGAAGGAGCGCCGCGAGGGCGAAACGATTGGAAGGCGAGGCTTCGGAAAGGGTGGAGGCAACCTGCGACATGGTCTCGATATTTCTGGTCGCCCAAATGCCGGGCCGGCGAAAGTTGGTGGCCGAGGGACTATCAGAAGTCGATCACCGGGGACAGTCGAAGAACGACATATTGGTGGAAAATCAGGCAGGATGCCTATTCGTCGCGCTGGTCCGCAGCTTTTCGGCGATCTCGGCGGCGATGAAGAAGGCATGCTCGGTCACCTGCGGCAGTCCCATCAGCTCGCCGAAGGTGCCGCGTGCCAACGGGCCGGAGATCAGCAGCGAAGGATCTGCATGTCCGGACGGGCCGATCGCCTCCGAACGCTGGTTACAGGAAAGGCCAAGGCCGGTCGGATCGAGCGACAGGTGGCCGCTTGCCGAAAGTGCCGTGAGCCAGGGCTGGGTTTCGAGAATGCCGCCATGCGCCGGGCCGGTGGTGACGACGACGGCGTCATAGCGTCGCTCCAACGGCTGGCGCTGATGACGCGGTTGCAGGGTGCAAAGAATGAGCTCGCCCTCGATGCGCGCATCGGCAACCGAGCCGGCCAGGATATCGAGGCGGCCCCTGGCAATCGCCGCGTCGAGCACGGCCTCGACCTGCGGGGCGATACGGAAACGGTGCACATCCCAATAGGGACGCAGATGGCGGACGAGACGGCGTCGTTCGGCAACCGGCAGCGCCTGCCAGAGATCGTATCCCTGCGCCCGCACCTGGTCGATCACCCCATGCCAGCTTATGCCCTGCGCGCTTGCCGCTTTTATGGCTGTGCGGATCCCTCTCAGCAGCGACACGGCGGAATGGGCTGCAGTGGAGACGAAATCGCCGAAGAGCTCCTGCGGTACCAGCGGATGGCCGCGAGACCGCAGACCGCGGCGCGAGATCGCGGTCACCGGACCGTCATGCCCGCGCTCAGCCAGCGAGGCGATGACGTCGGCGGCCGTCAGGCCGTTGCCGATGACCAACACCCGGTCCTGCGGGCGGATCACGTCGAGCGCGCCCGGCTTGGTGGTATCGCCGACGAAACGGGGATGGGCAGCAAGCCGGGTCGCAAGTCGGCCGGGGGCTGCCGGCGGCGGATGGCTGGTGGCGATTGCGACGATGTCGGCCTCCGTCACGCCGCCTTTGTCGTCGAGGATCGACCAGCGGCCGGCACGGCGCTCGACACCCGCCACTGTGGCGCGGCAATGACGCACGCTACCGTCTTCCAGCAGCGGCGTCAGCAGGGAGGCGACATAATCGCCGAAGAGCCGACGCCGGGGGAAGAGCAGGCCCTCGGGCTGCCTGGCCTCAGGGTCGTCGGCGACGGCATCGCGGGCTGCGATCCAGGCCTGGAATTCGCCCAGGTCGCCGGGCTGCAGACTCATCTTGGCGGCAGGAACATTGATGCGATGGGCCGGATCGGCCGTGTCATAGGCAAGGCCACGGCCGAGCTCGGCGCGCGGCTCGAAGACCACGATGGCAGGGCGCTCGCCGCAGTTGGCGCGCGCGAGATGATAGGCGACACCGGCGCCGGAGACACCGCCGCCGATGATGGCAACGACGGGTTGTTCAGACGTCGGGAGAGGCTTGGGCTGCATGATGGCCGGGATCGTTGCTTTTGATGCCCGAGCATAGAAGCCGGGCATCGGCCACGCAATCCTCCGCT
Organism: Rhizobium leguminosarum; assembly: GCF_002953715.1. GTDB lineage: Bacteria > Pseudomonadota > Alphaproteobacteria > Rhizobiales > Rhizobiaceae > Rhizobium > Rhizobium leguminosarum_V. Next base: position 315,551 of record NZ_CP025012.1, on the reverse strand, counting down.
TTCGATTGTCTATAATTATTATGGAGATACAGAATTACCCCGATATCGTCGTCGAGAACTCGGGATTGCCGCGGATGGTGTTGCTCACCGTGCAGATCTCGTCTTCGGCGGCATGGGCGATTTTCTGCCGGGTCTCCTCGTCGATATCGCCCTTGATCGAAAAGGCGATGTTGAACTTGGCGACGCGCGAAAGGCCTTCCGTCGCCTTCTCGCCGGTGACGTCGGCAGTGATCTCGCTGATCTTGTCGAGAATGCCCATCTGGCTGGCGGCGATCCGGGCACTCAGCACCAGGCAGGCCGAGAGCGAGGAATAGAGCAGATCGAGCGGATTGAAACCCGGCTGCGACGGCGCGGTGACGATATCGATCTCGCCCTTGGTGGCGGAGGTGACGTGCGGGAAACCGGTACGGCCGAGAACGGCGGTGGCACCGGTCGGGCGGGGACGAGCCTTGAGATCGGCCATGTTTAAATCCTCTTGCGAATATCTTGCAGATGGTGATTTCCGCCCGAGGCGGCAATGGCAAACGCCGCCCCTGGGTTCGGAACCTTTCCATCCGTCATCAGTTGAATACACCTGAACGAAATCAGTGACAAAGGTGGATTGCGATGCCTGACGTCCGCAGCATGGATAACCAAGGCCGGCGGATGGATGCGCGCGATCGGCTGATCGTTGCGCTCTATGCGCAGCTGAGGGCCGAACGGGAAACCCGCGAAACGTTGGAATGGGCGATCCGAAATGGCGCCGTCTCCCAGGCGGTGCTGGAAGCCATCGCTGCCGATCCGGTTCCCGTCGTCACCAGCGAGGATATCGCATCGCTAGAGAAGATCATTGCGCTCGATGAACGGCGCAAACCAAAGCGGAACTAGCCGACGAGATCATGCACCCTATTTAGTTGAGAAGAGGAGATCCGAGATGGCCGATATCACCTATCAGGTCGTGCCGCATGACAATGGCTGGGCCTATAAGCTCGGCGACACACTTTCGGAAACCTATGCGACAGCTGATGAAGCGATTGTCCATGCCAAGGACGCCGCATCGCGCCAGAAGATCGGCAATGGCGATGCGCTGCTCGCCTATCCCGCGCCCGACGGCCGCGGCTGGGCATTTCAGGAACTCGAAACCGACAAGAGCGGCAGCCGGCTCTGATTTGCGACGGAGGATGGAATGGCCGCTCGGGCAAGCTGGAAGGGTCATCTGAAGGTGGGCGACCTTGCCTGCGCCGTCGGGCTCTACACCGCCGTTTCCTCCTCCGACCGCGTCTCCTTCAACATTATCAACCGCAGGACCGGCCACCGGGTGGAACGACAATTCGTCGACAGCGAGACCGGTAAACCGGTCGAGCGGGGCGACCAGGTCAAGGGCTACCAGATGGAGAATGGCGACTACATCGTCATCGAGGGCGACGAGATCGCCGAAATCATGCCGGAAAGCGACAAGGTCCTCAATATCAAGGCTTTCATCGCCTTCGACGACATCGACAAGCTGTATTTCGACCGCCCTTACTATCTCGCGCCTGTGGACGAACATGACGAGGAGGCGCTGGCGCTGATCGCCAGGGGCATGCGTGACGGCAGGGTCGCGGCTCTGGCCGAAGCCGTGCTTTTCCGGCGCATCCGGACGCTGCTGATCCGTCCGCATGACGGCTACATCGTCGCGACGATGCTGAATTTCGACCACGAGGTGCGTTCTGCCGATACGGTTTTCAAGGATATCCCCGACATCAAGTTCGACAAGGAAATGATCGAGCTTGCGGGTCATATCATTGGCACCAAGCAAGGCAGCTTCGAACCGAGCGAATACCAGGATCGCTACGAGGCTGCCCTCGTCGAGCTGGTGAAGGCGAAGATCGAAGGCCGGGCGCCACCGAAGAAGAAACAGGCCCCGGAACGCAAGGTCGTCGACCTGATGGAGGCGCTGCGCCAGAGTGCCAAGATGAGCGGCAAGGCTCCCGCAAAGAAGAAGGCGCCGGCGCGCAGCGACAGCCGCGGCAAGAAGGCAAGCTGAGATGGCTCTCGAAACCTATCAGGCGAAACGCAATTTCAAGCTCACCCCGGAGCCGCGCGGACAAGAGGGCCGCAGCAGCGGCAACAGCTTCGTCATCCAGAAGCACGATGCGACCCGGCTGCACTATGATTTCCGGCTGGAGATGGATGGGGTGCTGAAGAGCTGGGCGGTGACGAAGGGACCGAGCCTCAACCCGGAGGACAAGCGGCTTGCCGTGCATGTCGAGGATCACCCGCTCTCCTATGGCGATTTCGAGGGCATCATCCCGAAGGGACAATATGGCGGCGGCACCGTCATCGTCTGGGATCGCGGCACCTGGACGCCGCATGGCGATGTTCACAAGGCCTATCGCAAAGGCCATATGGAATTCGAACTGGACGGAGAGAAGCTGAAAGGCCGCTGGCATCTGGTGCGCATGCACGGCCGGCCCGGTGAAAAGCGCGAGAACTGGCTGCTGATCAAGGGGGACGACGCCGAGGCGCGCCACGATGGCGACATCCTCGATGAGCGGCCGGAATCGGCCAAAACAGGCCGACAACTCGAAGAGGTGGCGAAAAGCCCGGATGCGACCTGGAATTCCAAAGCGAAGAACGGCAAGGCGGTTGTCGTCGAAAGGCCGGCGCGGACCATAAAAGCCGCAACACCCCGGGTACGCCACTGGCCGAAGGGCGCGCGCAAGGGTGCGATGCCCGACTTCATCGAGCCGGCACTTGCCAAGCTGAAGCCGAAGCCGCCGGCGGGTGATCGCTGGATCCATGAGATCAAGTTCGACGGCTATCGCTTGCAGGTCAGGATCGAGGACGGCGAGGTCAAGATGTTGACCCGCAGCGGGCTCGACTGGACGGCAAAATTCGGCAAGGACGTGCTCGATGCCTTCGCCGCCCTGCCGGTGCGATCGGCGGTGATCGACGGCGAAATCGTCGTCGAGCGCGATACCGGCGCCTCGGATTTCTCCGCCCTTCAGCACGACCTGAGCGAGGGTCGCTATGACCGCTTTGTCTTCTATGCTTTTGATCTTCTCCATCTCGACGGCCACAGCCTGCTTGATGTGACTGTCCTCGATCGCAAGCATCTGCTCGAGACCCTCCTGCCTGACGATAACGGCAAGCTGCGCTACAGCGTACATTTCAACGAGAGCGGCGGATTGGTACTCGACCATGCCTGCCGGCTCAGCCTAGAAGGGGTGATCTCCAAGCAGCGCGACAGCAAATACACGTCGGGGCGAAAGGGCGAGTGGATCAAATCGAAATGCTCGCATCGGCAGGAATTCGTCATCGGCGGCTATGTGCCGTCGACGTCGATGAAGAATGCGATCGGCTCGCTGGCAATGGGTTATTACCAAAACGGCGAACTCAAACATGTCGGCCGCGTCGGTACCGGCTATACGGTAGCAACGGCACAGATGCTCCATGAGAGACTGTCAAAGCTGACGCAGAACGAAAGTTCATTCGACGACAAGCTGACGACAGAGGAGCGGCGCGGGCTGATCTATGTCAAGCCGCAGCTGGTCGGCGAGGTGGAATTTCGCGCCTGGTCGGCCGACGGCAATCTGCGCCATGCCGCCTTTCGCGGCCTGCGTGAGGACAAGCCCGCGAGGGACGTGACACGCGAAACGGAAAAGACCACAGCCCGAGCCCTGCCGAAATCGGCGGTGGCGCTTACCCATCCCGACCGCATCTACTGGCCGGACGAGGGTGTCACCAAGGAAGGGCTGGCGAATTACTACGCCCAGGTCTGGCGCTTGATGGCGCCCTATGTCGTCAACCGGCCGTTGGCGCTGCTGCGCCTGCCCGACGGCATCAATGGCCGGCAGCGGTTCTTCCAGAAGCATGCCTGGAAGGGCATGAATCCGCATATCGGCGAGATAACCGATCCAAAGGACAAGCAAGGAGAGAAGCTGCTGCGCATTACCGATTTCGACGGTGTCGTGGCGCTGGTGCAATCGGCGGTCCTTGAAATTCACCCCTGGGGTGCGACGACCGACAATTGGGAAAAGCCCGACATGATCACCATGGACCTCGATCCCGGCGAGGATGTGGAGTGGGTGAATGTGATCGCCGCGGCTTACGAATTGAAGGAACGGCTGGAGGCCGAAGGTCTCGCCGCTTTCGTCAAGACCTCAGGTGGCAAGGGACTGCATGTGGTAACGCCGCTTGAGCCCAAGGCCAGCTGGGTCGAGGTGAAGAGCTTTGCCAAATGGCTTGCCGACAGCATGTCATCCGACGATCCCGACCTCTATCTCGCGACGGCGACGAAGGCCAAGCGCAAGGGGAGGATCTTCATCGACTATCTCCGCAACGGCCGCGGCAATACGGCGGTCGCACCCTATTCGACGCGGGCAAGACCGGGCGCTGCCGTGTCGATGCCGCTGGAATGGGGTGAGCTCACCGCCGACATCGGACCGGGCTATTTCACGGTGGACAATACGCCGACACGGCTCGATGCCTTGCCGAGAGATCCCTGGGATGGGTTTTTCGCGGCGGCGAAAGCGCTGGAGAAGAAGAAGCGATAGAGGACCGGATGCTTCGTTCCGCTCCGATCTTTCATTGACGCAATTCCGAACGGAAACCCGCTTCGCACTTTTCCTGGAATGGCTCTAGCGGGGCTTGCGTCCGCCTTCCGCGGCCAGGCTCTTCTTCAGCGCATCCATGATATTGATGACGTTGCCGGTCGATTTCACCGGTGCGGGTTTTTCCGCGGGCGCCGCCTTCTTCAGGCTCTTCTGCTTGCCGCGGATCATCGACTTCAGGCGTTTCTGGATCGGGTCCTGCACCATGGCCGGGCTCCAATCCTTCGTCTCTTCCTTCACCAGTTGCGTCATCAGCGTCAGCAGCTTGCTGTCGATCTCGGCCTTATCGTCGAGTTCGGCTATGGGATCACGCACCTCGTCGCCGTAGCGCAGGGTCCAGAGAACGATGCCTTTGCCTTGCGGCTCCAGCAGCACGGCACGCTCGCGACGATAAAGGACAAGCCGGGCGATACCGACGACATCATTCGCCTTCATCGCCTCGCGGATGACGCAGAAGGCTTCCACCCCGACCTTGTCTTCGGGCGCCAGAAAATGCGGCTTGTCGTACCAGATCCAATCGATCGAGCCGCGCGGCACGAAGCTGTCGATCTCGATGGTGCGGGTGCTTTCGAGCCCGACTTCCTCTATCTCCTCGTCTTCGAGAAGGACATAATCGTCCTCGCCGCGCGGATAGCCCTTTACCTGGTCCCGCTCGGCCACCGGTTTGTGGGTGACGCTGTCGACATAGCGGCTTTCGACGCGGTTCTTCGTCTGGCGATTGAGGACGTGGAAACGGACCTTGTTGCTTTCGGTCGTCGCCGGCGTCAGCGAGACGGCGGCAGTGACGAGCGAGAGCTTGAGATAGCCTTTCCAGAATGTCTGACGTGCCATGTCTGTCCTGTCTCCCGGACACGGTTGGGCATGGCAATCAACGGCGGGTTCGGGCTTTGGTTCCGCGAGCTGAATGAGGTTTCGATTGGCGACAACACCCAAGCTCCCGGCGCGCGCGGCCCACATAACATAATAGTGGCGTTGCGCAGCCGCGAGCGCGTGACAGGGTGGCTGGGACCAGTTGGCGCGACATATTGGAATGTTTAGCAAACTGGATTCGACGAATAATATGGCTTAGAGTGGCGCCCATATGGCGGCCCAAGCAGAAATTGAGGCAATAAGTTATTGATCTGGTTCATGAATTTAACGCCAACCATACACTGCAAGAAGAGCTACATGTCGGCTGTTTTGGATTGTGGGAGTGGCCAACCAACCGAACCGTATCGATTTGTGATGGGTTGTAGTCAGAAACCAGTGTCGATGATTTCAATGTCGCATACAGAGTCTAACAGAGGTAAATTGTGATTTTGGCTCAGTCCTATTTCGAATAGGAACATCCCCGAACATGAGATAGAAGAGCTCTTAATGGCGATACAAGACGCGTCAATAGCACGAGACTATTATCAAGGCAGCCACCGTCGGCGGACTGCTTCCAGATGGCGCGTCAGAAGGGACGTGCTGGCGAAGCTGGTTCTCACTGTCGCATTTTATGCGGCGCTTTGGCGGGCGACCGGCATGTGGTACGGCCTGCCTGCAAATTTCGATGATGGCGCGTCGGTAGACCCGCTTCCGATGAAGCTAATGCTTTACAGCCTTATCCCATTGTCCGGTTTGTATTTTCTGTTGGAACAACGGCAATTCATAAGAACCTTTTCAAGGATTTCACCGCTCATCGGGGTCGTTGCCATTTCCTGTCTGACATCAATCGTCTTCTCGATTGACAAAGGTGCATCTTTAAAGGGATTGGCCGCCGTCATCGTTCTTGCGGTCCCACCGCTTCTTTATCGCGCGCGCTATGGCAACGTGGAAGCATTTCGCATCCTGGGGCGTTTTGCGATCGCGACCGCATTTATCAACGTTCTCTATACTGCCGCTTTCCCGCAATTTGCAATCATGCGCGGCAGCTATGCCGGCATGGTAAAGGGAGCGTTTTACCACAAGAATACATTGGGACAATTTTGCTCAGTCAGCTTTGTTTGTCTGTTGTCGACGCAGAAGCTAGACCGACTTCGTTACAGCACACTTGTACGATGGGCCGCGATGCTTTGTCTGCTCGCTTTGATTGTAGCGACAAAATCCTCGACAGCGGTTGTGTTGACGATGTTCGGAAGTGTCATGCTGTATGCTATCCGGATTATCCACGTCTATCCAAATCGCCTTTTTCGCTCATTTGTCGTCGTTCTGTTGTTTCTTCTTGTGGGTTTTGCCGCCAGTTTCATTTATTTAGGTGTGGCCTCTGCCATTGCCGAAGCTTTCGGCAAAGACCTTACTTTCTCGGGTCGCACCAACATCTGGGAACAGCTGTTTCCGCTGATATGGGATAGGCCCATAACTGGCTATGGCTTTGCGATGTTCCGTCAGCCAGACGTCATGGAGGAATATGTCAAGGTGACGTTCGACGCCCGGTCGACTCACAACACATATCTCGAACTTGCCCTCAATATCGGCATTCCCGGTGTTTGTGCGTGGGTATTGTTTTTGGTGACTCGTCTGTTCAGGAAGATGACTATCGTCGAATCCGGTCAAGAGCAATCAGGCGCCAGACGGAAGGAAATCGTTATCATCATCCTGATCATGCTTGGATCCATGACAGAGGCAGGGATGATGCTCGCACCGTTCATTCTCTGGCCACACACTGTGATCGCACTCTCCGAACTGCGTCCGAGGTTGTTGGCAAACCGGAAACCGCGTGAGGCTTGATGGTCGCGTATCGCCTGGTCTCTGCATGGCCAGGAAATACGCCCCTTAGGTCGAGATATAGCGCTTCTGCCAAGGCAGCATGTTTTCTTGCCACGCGCGAGGTGTGAAGTTGTCATAGGCAGTCTCAGCGATCGCCAGCATCCAATTCTGCTCCTTGCGGGCCAGCAAGACGCATGACAATTCCATGCCAGGTTCGATCGCAATGGAAGGCCGGTTGGCGCCTGATATGTCGACCCCCTTGTCACGCCACTGGATGCGGATTTCGTCGGGCTCGGATGTCCATTCGCCGGAGGAAACGAAGGCCTTTCCGTCGGGCTTGATGCGAAGCGGCGGCGGCGTGACGTTCAGAAAGCTGCCGTCGTTGAGATAGTTGCCGTCGATTTCCCCCGCAGTCGCTTTGCCGTTTCCTTTGAGAACGATGTCCTGCTTGCACCGCAGGAATATGTTGCGTCGAAAGCTTCCAGACCATGGCCGATTGGCGAAAAACCCGATCTCACATTCGCTGATCACGTTATCGTGGATGTCCATGTCTTTGCGAAATGCCAGACTTTGGTCCGAGTAACCGCTCAAACTCACGCCACGATTGCTGTTCTCGATCCTGTTGTCATAAACATGGTGGCCGGCGTGGCTGACTTGATCGCCAACTCCATAGCCGAAAGAATAATCGTTCATCTTCCCGTCGCGCATGACGTTACTACGTACGACGGCATTGTCCCCGATCGATGAAAAGGAGAAATTTTTTCCCCCGATGAAATTGTATTCAACAAGGTATTGTCGAGTTCTGCCGCAAACCAGCGCCCCTTTGTTCGATGTGCTGGTCGGTGACTGAAGAAAAAGGTTGCCCCGGATCACGACATTGGAGCTCACATTGCGGTCATCGTTTTCGTAGGCGAATTGGCAACAATCCGCCCCCTGGCCGGGCGCCGGGCCAACACGGTTGTTCTCCAGCAACACGTCCGACGTCATCGTAAGGTAAATGCCGTCGCCCTTCACATGCTCGGTCTCGCAGCGCCTTACGACGAGATTCCTGCCATTGTGAAATTTGAAGCCGCGGGGAGAATTCTTGACGACCACGTCTTCGACCACCGTATCGGAAAACACCTGATAGGCGACGCCGATGTCCGCAGCGCCGTCGATGATCTGTCCCCGTGTGGATGCACCGTGAATTTTCTTTCGCAAGATGGCGGGCATCGGATCTCCATTCGATACGGTTACAGCTCGTAATAATGAGGGGTCGTGTGGCGGATGTTTGAATATCGGAAATTATCTTAACCTGAACGACCGCTGAGAAATCCATGAAATAGACCCCTGACGTCCCGGCCACATCGGCTGAAACTGTGTCGGTCCAGCTGCGCGCTCTGACCTGGGAGCGCTTGCCAGCACTGTGTTGGACACACGTTCGCCCAATTTGGCCTGCAAGCCTCCTGGCAATGCCGCGCTGCGTTTCAGCAGTCAATGTTAACTCGCCCGTCAGGCTCATGACCTGAGTTGTAGAACCGTTGAAAGGCAGCTGTAAAATGTGCACTTTAGTCGAATCACTGTCGAAATGAGAAGCGGATGGAGATCGCTCTCCTTCTCGCCGGCTTCATCGGACGACTGGTAAAACAAGCAAGACCCCGAAAACACCGATGACCTTGCGGCCCCCTACGCTGACTCTCGAGGTCGTCTCTCGTTATGGGCAGAAGCCCGCCTGAGGCGAGTAGTTTTCATTTTACGCTGATGCTGGTTGCATATTAAACGGTCTCACGGTACGAAATCCTGGGAGGCCAAATATCGAGGCCCAAAATGATTGCGCATCGTCAAGATATCGACGGCCTGCGTGCCGTAGCCGTAATTTTTGTGATTCTTTATCACTGTGGATTTGACCGCATTCTCCCGGGCGGATTTATCGGGGTGGACATTTTCTTCGTGATATCAGGATACCTGATTACGAAAATCATTCTTGCTGACGTGGGAGTTGGCCGATTCTCGATCGGCAACTTTTATAGTCGCCGAGCAAAACGAATTCTTCCCGCCGTCGTGGTCATGTATGCTTTTGTGATGGCGGCTTCTTATTTTACGATGCTACCTGACGAAAGCTTGCGGGTCTTTAAGTCCGTGACTTCCTCCGCGCTTTTCGCTTCAAATGCTTACTTCTATTTTACAACTGGATATTTCGATGATTCCTCGGAATTCAATCCAGTCCTGCACACATGGTCGTTGTCGGTCGAAGAGCAGTTCTACGTTTTTTTTCCGCTGATCGTGATGTTAGCAAGCCGATATGGGCGCAGGGCAACCGGGATGGCCATAGCGGGACTTTTCGCGGTCAGCATCATTGCTTCCATTATCACTGTTCCGATCAATCGCTCCGCAGCCTTTTATCTTGTGCAGTATCGCGCCTGGGAACTGCTCGTAGGCTCTATCATCGCAGGACCGGTTTTGACGAAATTCGCTGATACGCGGGTCAACGATGTGCTTTCGGCGATCGGAGCTTTGCTGATCTGCCTCAGCGCACTGCTGCTATCAAAGACGTCCGAGTTTCCCGGATTGATGGCGTTGCCCGCGACCGCCGGCACGGCGCTGATCATCTGGGCAGGTCCAAGTACGCTTGTCAGCAAGCTTCTATCATTGAGGATCGCCACTTCCATAGGCTTGATCTCGTACTCCCTCTATCTGTGGCATTGGCCGATTTGGGTGTTTTCGAACCAGTACCGGGCCTGGGAGCATGGCTGGCAATTGGTGCCGATCGCTTTGAGCTTCATCGTCGCATATGTTTCATGGCGATTTGTCGAAACGCCATTCCGAACAATGCGATACCGACCACTCGTGTCCGTGGCCGCTGGTGCTGCATCAATCGCATCCGTAGCAATGCTGGCATTTGTCGGGCAACTCGCCGCCGATCAAATGAAAGAGGACAACCCGGCCGTTGAACGGGTGGCGGAATTTGCTGACTACGACCCTTCAGAAGCCTTTCGCAGTGGACAATGCTTCCTCACGTCAAACGACGGTATCGAAAAATACGATCGTGATGCCTGTTTGGCTCTATCAAAGAGTCAGCAGAACATAGCGCTCGTCGGTGATAGTCACGCCGCTCATCTTTATCCTGGGCTAAGGGCGCTTTCGGAGGCCAATGTCATTCAAGCGAATGCATCAGGATGTCGTCCTACTCTCGACGCCGAAGGCGAAGAACGCTGCATCGAACTCATGAACTACATGTTCAAGGAGTTTTTGCCGAGCCATCAGGTGGATGTTCTCGTGTTGGCTGGACGCTGGACAAAAGATGACGTGAAACTCATCAGGAAGACGGTGGATTACCTATCACCGTTCGCCAAAAAGATCGTCATCTTCGGACCAGTGGCAGAATATAAATCTTCCCTACCGCGGTTGCTCGCTCACAGTCTCTACGAGAGGCAACCATTTAACGCCGCCGATCATCTGGTGCCTCGGCAACACATCGGTCTGGACATTCGAGACGCATTGGCCGGAAGCGGAGCAATATATATCTCCACCTATAAGACAATGTGCGACCCAGACTGTGTGGTGTGGACAAAAAGCGGAGACCCTATCCAATTCGACTACGGGCATTTCACCGCTGACGGCTCCCGCCTTTTGATTTCAAAAGTTAAGCAGGCCCTCGTCGTTCAGTGATGAGAGCACTGTTCAAGCGATCTCGAAGACCAAGCGAAGCTGACAGCACATCGTGTCAGCTTGTAAACCGCCCATCTTTCAGAAACGACAAGGCTTGGCTCCACATCGTCTTGCTGACGGGCAAGAACGTGTGGTTTGCCGGAATGACGATATGTGCTGCCGCGCCGTCAAGGCGCGTGCTCTCCACCGAAACCTTCCCATCATTCGGAACCCTGAGGCCGATGATAAGCGAAGAGACCGGATCAATGGTGCGGTTCCCGGCGATGATGCCAAGTTCGTAATCGACCGTGCCGAACAGCTCGGTCATGGCGGTTTGATCGGTAATCAGCTGCTGTCCTGCCGGTCCATAGACCTTCCTGTATAGCGGCCAGCTCTTGAGGAAATCGGCAATCTGACTGCCGTTGTTCGGCGTTCCGACCATCACCACTCTCCCCAGGTTGGCTGGACGATAGCTCCTGAGAAAAGCGCGGATGACCAGCCCACCCATCGAATAACCGACGAAATGGACCCGGCCATCGCCTGCTTTCTTCACGGCGTCGTCGATCTCAGGTCGAATGATGTCCACGAGGTCGCTGAGCGAAAACCTGGTGGAGGGGTAACCGACATTCACAACCCGATAACCGTGGCCGGACAGGAAGCTGGCGAGCTTCTCCATGCTTTTTTTCGTCCGGGCAATGCCGTGAAAAAGGAGGACTGTGTCGTTCATCAGTGTCCGCTCAACGTGCTGCTATCGATCGGGTCTATCCTGTAGCTTTCAAGGTGAACCATGTCGATCAATGCCGGATAGCCAGACATCCGAACGGTTTCGTTGTGGCGCACATGTGCTCGAAGCCGGAGCATGCAAGGCGTGAAAGCAGGGGTGCGCTTATTCTCACACCCCCGCGAGTATGACCTTGCTCCAATGTGCGGCTCCACCCCAAAAGCCATGCACCAGAATGATCGTCGGTTTATTACTCATAGTTTTCTCCTGTTTCCTGGGAAGAGCGACACGGCCGCGATCGGCGACAACGGAATCCGAGCATCCTCTTTCGCCTTCTTCCTCCGCCGTCGACGGAATTGGCGGCTTACGCCGTTGGCCGTCCTGCGAACGGGCCCACATATACATCCAACTGCATTAATTGATTGCATTCAATATAGCTAGATCTTTCGGAGAGCCGCATCCATTGCCATTGCGGCCGGCACCAGAAAGCGGCCGCGAGTCTAGGCAGCCACTTCCCAAGGTCCGGCATAAACAGGTGCCAGAGGCTCGTGTTGCACAAACAGCATGGCTCGTCCCAACGATTGACGCCCAATTGAATGCATCTGATTTGGGCTATCGTGCATTCGATTTTTGCATTCTGTCGCACAGAAAATCAGCTCTAAGATTTTCATTCTGGAAATTGATTGCATAAATGAATGTATAATTGGTATATTTGACTGCTATTTGTGCATAATCAATCTGGCATGGTGCTTGCAATTTGATGGATGCTCCCCGGATGGGGATCGGATTTCAATCAAGGAGCCATCCATGCCCGCAGTGACCAAGCCAGCCAATCAAAAAGGCGACTTTCTTGTCGATTACGAGGACAAGGTTTTTGAGGACGTACAGGCCGGCGATGGCGAAAAAGCTCTCGTCACCTTCCATACCGTGGCCTTCGAAGGATCGATCGGATTCGTCAACCTGCTGCAGGCGACACGCCTGAAGCGGAAAGGTTTCGAGACATCGATCCTTCTCTACGGCCCGGGCGTCACACTCGGTGTCCAGCGCGGTTTTCCGACGCTCGGCGCGGAGGCCTTTCCCGGCCATCTGAATTTCAACAACCAGATCGTCAAGTTCATGGAAGAAGGCGGCAAGGTCTATGCCTGCCGTTTTGCCCTTCAGGCGCTTTACGGCCATGGCGAAGGCGCGCTGATCCCCGGCATCACGCCGATCAGTCCGCTCGACGTTCTCGACCTGATCCTGATCCATCGCCGCGACGGCGCCTTCATCCTTGATACCTGGACGCTCTGAGCAGCAAGCGTCCCAAAGAATAAGGGCGGAGCCTTGGCGCTCCGCCTCCCCACCCGTCAATCGAGGATTTCGTCATGGAGAAAAAACCGAGCGTCCGGGTTGCCGCCGCGCAGATCGCGCCGGATCTGACCTCGCGCGAGAAAACACTGGCCCGCGTGCTGGATGCAATTCGTGAAGCGGCAGCCAAAGGCGCCGAGCTGATCGTCTTTCCCGAAACCTTCGTCCCCTGGTATCCCTATTTTTCTTTCGTGCTGCCGCCTGTTCTCTCGGGCAAGGAGCACGTGCGACTTTACGAGGAAGCCGTCACGGTGCCGAGTGCCTCCACCGATGCCGTCTCGGCCGCCGCCCGCGAGCATGGCATCGTCGTGGCGCTTGGCGTCAACGAGCGCGACCACGGATCGCTCTATAATGCCCAGCTGCTGTTTGATGCCGATGGCACGCTCATCCTCAAGCGTCGCAAGATCACCCCGACATTCCACGAGCGGATGATCTGGGGCCAGGGCGACGCCTCCGGCCTGAAGGTGGTCGACAGCGCCGTCGGACGCCTGGGGGCGCTGGCCTGCTGGGAGCATTACAATCCTCTGGCCCGCTACGCCCTGATGGCACAGCACGAGGACATCCATATCGCCCAGTTTCCGGGCTCCATGGTCGGGCCGATTTTTGCTGACCAGATGGAGGTCACCATCCGCCACCATGCGCTGGAAAGCGGTTGTTTCGTGGTCAATGCCACAGGCTGGCTGGCCGACGAGCAGATCGCCTCCATCACGTCGGACGCTGGCCTGCAGAAGGCCCTGCGCGGCGGCTGCATGACCGCGATCATCTCGCCCGAAGGCAAACATGTCGTGCCGCCGCTGACGGAAGGCGAAGGCATCCTGATCGCCGATCTCGACATGAGCCTGATCGTCAAACGCAAGCGGATGATGGATTCGGTCGGCCATTATGCCCGACCCGAGCTGCTGCATCTTGTCATGGATGGCCGCGCCACGGCGCCGATGGTCACCACCACCCAGCCATCCCTCCCCACAGCCGAAGCAAGGACCCTTTCCGATGGAGAATACGACACGTCTGCCGACCGAGATTCTGATCAACGAATTGCAGTCCTACGGAGCCCGGCTCGTTGACCCCAAAGCCGGACATGAAAGCCGCCGCGGTGGTGCTGGACCTTCCGACCACAAGGCACTGACCATTGACGGCATGACGGTGATGGTGCCGGTTCACTCAGCACCTGCGTTCGAGAGCCCCTATCTGGTGGAAAAGCCGGACGAGATGGGCCGCAGCCGTATCAGCCGGGATGGCACGGTGCTGGGCGAGGTTTCCTTTCCGCTACGCCCGCGCTTCTACGAGCGCTCGACCGTCGACGGCATTCCCTATTCGCAGATCGCCGTTCTGCACGGCAAGGACGTGCTCGCTACCACCGTGCTGCAGACCTGCATCCGCTATCAGAGCCGCACCAAGACCTGTCAGTTCTGCGCCATCGGCCAATCGCTGGCAGCCGGCCGTACCATCGCCCACAAGACGCCAGAGCAGCTCGCGGAAGTCGCCAAGGCCGCCGTCGAATTGGACGGCGTCAAACATATGGTGATGACGACCGGCACGCCGAAGGGCGACGACCGCGGTGCTGCGATCCTCGCCGACAGCGCCCGGGCGATCAAGGCGGCCGTCAATATTCCCATCCAGGCGCAATGCGAGCCGCCGGAAGACGATCTATGGTTCACCCGGATGAAGGAGGCCGGCGTCGATGCCCTGGGCATGCATCTGGAGGCCGTGACGCCGGAGGTCCGTGCCCGCATCATGCCGGGCAAGGCGCAGGTCTCGATCACCAAATACATGGCCTCGTTCAAGGCTGCAGTGGAGGTCTTCGGGCGCGGCCAGGTCTCGACCTATATTCTGGCGGGGCTCGGCGACAGCCGTGAAGCCATTCTGGACATCTGCGAAAAGCTGGTTGCGCTGGGTGTCTATCCCTTCGTCGTGCCCTTCGTACCGATCTCCGGCACGCCGCTCGAAAGCCACCCGGCGCCGAGGCCCGACTTCATGCACTCGATCCTCGGACCCTTGTCCAGGATGCTCGTCGCCAGCGGCTTGAAGGCCGTCGACATCAAGGCCGGCTGCGGCAAATGCGGCGCCTGCTCCGCCCTTTCCACCTATGAAAGGATGCTCACCAAATGATGCTCGAAGCCTTTGCTCCCTATCGCTCGAGCGAATTCCAGGTGAAGTTCGCGACCTCCGCCTGGGAACGCAGCCAAGCGCATGCGCTGCGCCGTGCCGTCTTCTGCGAGGAACAGCGGATCTTCGAAGGCGATGACCGCGACGCGATCGACGATCACGCCATCCCGATCGTGGCTCTCTCCATGCTCGGCATTGCCGCTGACCAGCTGGTCGGAACGGTGCGCATCCATCAGGCGGAACCCGGTCTCTGGTGGGGCTCGCGGCTGGCGGTCCATCCGGATTTCCGCAAGATCGGCGCCCTGGGGGCGACCCTGATCAAGCTCGCCGTGTCCTCCGCCAATGCGATCGGATGCCACACGTTCCTCGCCAATGTGCAGGTGCAGAACGGTTTGCTGTTCCGCAGGCTGCACTGGGATGTGATCGAGGAGTTCGAGGTCTACGGCAAGCCGCATCTCAGGATGAAGGCCGACCTTGCTTATTATCCGCCCTGCGCCACACCCGAGGCTGGCTTCACCGCCCTTTCCAGAAAGGCGGCGTGAGGATGGTCGCGATCGACATCAAGAGCCTGGCGGCAAAACTTTCGGCCAGCAGCGGCATCGCCGCCAAGCAGGATATCGGCACGATCGCGGCAAGGCTCGGCCTGCAGGGGCAGCAGATTGCCGTCGGCGACGATTGCGCCGCGCTGCCCGATGGCGACGGTTATCTGCTTTTTGCCATCGAAGGGTTCATGAACGAGTTCGTCGCCGCCGACCCCTGGTTCGCCGGCTGGTGCGGCGTCATGGTCAATATCTCCGACGTCGCTGCCATGGGCGGCCGGCCAATCGCCGTGGTTGATGCCGTCTGGGCCAATGGCGAGACTGGCGCGACACCCGTTCTCGAAGGAATGCGGGCGGCATCCAGCGCTTTTGGCGTGCCGATCGTCGGCGGGCACACCAATATCCGCACCGAACGCGGCCAATTGTCGGTCGCCATTCTCGGTCGTGCCAAGACGCTGCTGACGAGCTTCGATGCAAAGCCGGGCGATGTGCTGGTTGCGACGATCGACCATCGCGGCCGCTACCGCGAACCCTTCAACAACTGGGAAGCCGCCACCGATGCCGCGCCGGCGCGCCTGCGCGGCGACCTCGAGCTGCTGCCCGAGATCGCCGAGGCGGGGCTCGCGCTGTCTGCGAAGGATATCAGCCAGGGCGGCATCATCGGCACGGCCATCATGCTGGCCGAATGTTCGCATGTCGGCATCGATATCGACGTCACCGCCATTCCCCTGCCCGCCGGTGTGAGCCTCGACCGCTGGCTCGTCACCTTTCCGAGCTTCGGCTATCTGCTCTCGGTCGCGCCGGAACAGGCGGCCGATGTCGTCACCCGCTTCACCGCGCGCGGCATCAGCGCTGCGGTCATCGGCGCAGTCGTGGCAGGTGGCGAGGTCGCACTGGTCGATGGCGAGAGCCGTGCAGTGGTGCGCAATCATGCCGAAACACCCCTGCTGCAGCTCGGCCGGCAGGATGTCGCCGCATGAGCCTCCCGCCGCACCGAACGCTACGCATTGCCATGCTGACCCATTCCACCAATCCGCGTGGCGGCGTGGTTCATGCCATGCAGCTCTCGGAAGCGCTGACCTCGCTTGGCCATGAGGTGGTCCTGCATGCGCCCGATGCCAAGGGGGCGGGCTTCTTTCGTCAACCCTCCTGCGGCACCGCCTGCATTGCCGTGCCGCAGGCACCCGCGGACATGACGCAAATGGTCGAGCAGCGGATTGCCGATTATGTCGACTATTTCCGGAGAACCGGAACCAACGGCTTCGACCTGTTCCACGCCCATGACGGCATTTCCGGCAATGCGCTGGCAACCCTCAAGCTGGAGGGCCTGATCCCGAATTTTGCCCGCACTGTCCACCACATCGACCAGTTCGCCGATCCGCGCCTGATGGCTTTGCAGGATCGCGCGATCGACGCGGCCGGTATCTTCTTCGCTGTCAGCCGCCTCTGGCGGGACAAGCTGAGAGATGATCGCGGCATTGATGCGGTGGTAGTCGGCAATGGCGTCGACACCAACCGCTTCTCGCCTGCCTGGGGCGGGGAGCAGGTCGCTCTGCGCGACAGGCTGCAGCTGGGAAGCGGGCCGATCTTCCTCAGTGTCGGCGGCATCGAGGCGCGAAAGAACACCCTTGGTATTCTCGAAGCCTTTCGTCAGGTCCGCGCCATCCGGGCGGATGCCCAGCTTGTCATTGCCGGCGGCGCCTCTCTCCTGGACCATGGCGACTATCAGGAGGAGTTCCGTTCTTGCCTGGCCTGCCTCGGTCGGGACGCCGCAGCGGTGCATATGACCGGCGCGATCGCGGATGCCGACATGCCGAGCCTCTACCGGTTGGCAGATGCGCTGGTGTTTCCCTCGCTCAAGGAGGGCTTCGGCCTCGTCGTTCTGGAAGCCATGGCCAGCGGCATTCCGGTCGTGACATCCTCGATTGCGCCCTTCACCGAATATCTGGGTCCCGGCGATGCGATCTGGTGCGATCCGCATCATCCGGTCTCGATTGCCGAAGGCATGGCGCTGGCGCTGGTCGCACCGATCCGCGAGCAGATCATTCCCCGTGGTCTCGCGGTTGCCGCCCGCCATGGCTGGCACCAAACCGCAACAGCCCATCCTGCCCGCTATCACACGCTGCTGGAGCCCGACCATGCCTGAAATGCGGTTCGTCATTGCCTGGCCGGATGGCCGCAAGGAGACCTGTTACTCGCCCTCCCTGGTGATCAAGGACTATTTCGCCGAAGGCCAAAGCTATCCGCTGTCCGACTTTCTTGATCGCAGCCGCGCGGCACTGACCATCGCCAGCGACAGGGTCAAGGCGAAATACGGCTATCCCTGCTCGCTGGCGCTCGGTCAGCTGTCGCGCATCGAACAGGCCGCCACTCCCTATCTCACCGACGCAGCGGCCGAAGTCCGCTGCGAAAGCTTCATCCTTTGAAAGGACTCATCATGACCACACCATTCCTCAAGAGCCATTACAGTGCGGTTGTCGTCGGCGGCGGCCAGGCCGGGCTCTCGGCCTCTCACTATCTGAAGAGACACGGCATTGATCACGTGGTCTTCGAGAAGAAGACCGTTGCGCATAAATGGAAGAACGAACGCTGGGACGCCTTCTGCCTGGTGACGCCGAACTGGCAATGCCAGCTTCCGGACCATCCCTATGACGGCACGGATCCGCACGGTTTCATGATCAAGGACGAGATACTCGCCTATGTCGATCGCTTCGTGAAGAAGGTCGATGCTCCGATCTTCGAGCAAACCAGCGTGACGTCGCTCGAAAAGCATGGCGGTCTCTTCCGGCTCGAGACCTCGGCTGGCGCGGTGACCGCCGATGCCGTGGTGATCGCCACCAGCCTCTACGCAGATCCGGCCATTCCGCGTGCGGCCGAGCGCCTGCCCGAGAACATCATGCAGATCCACACCGCGGCCTACCGCAATGCCGAGCAACTGCCGGACGGCGGTGTCATTGTGGTCGGTTCCGGCCAATCCGGCTGCCAGATTGCAGAGGATCTGCATCTTGCCGGCCGCAAGGTGCATCTCGTCACCGGCACCGCGCCGCGTTGCGCCCGTTTCTATCGCGGTCGCGATGTGGTCGACTGGCTTTCCGATATCGGCCAGTACGACATCACGGTCGAACATGATGGCATGACGAAGAAGAAGCACGACACCAACCATTACCTGACAGGACGCGACGGCGGACGCGATATCGATCTGCGCAAGTTCGCGCTGGAGGGCATGGCGTTATACGGCCGCATGTCCGGCGTCGCCGCCGGCCGGATGCAGTTCGAGCCGAACCTGAAGGCCAATCTCGACGGCGCCGACCGTGTCTATAACGGCATCAATGCCCTGATTGACCGGCATATCGCCGAAAAGAGTGTCGATGCTCCGGCCGGATCCCTTTATGTCCCTGTCTGGGAGCCTGAGGCAGAGATTGCCGAACTCGACCTGAAGGCGGAGGGGATCACCTCGGTCATCTGGGCCACGGGATTCAGCCCGGATTGGTCCTTCGTCGGCCTGCCGATCTTCGACGGCAACGCCTATCCTGTTCATCGCCGCGGCGTCACCGCCGTCGATGGCGTCTACGTGCTGGGACTTCCCTGGCTCTGGACCTGGGGCTCGGGCCGGTTCCTCAGCGTCGGCAGGGATGCCGAACATGTGGTCGGGCATCTCGCAGCTCGACGTTCGGTACAGACATCGTCTCTCCAGCAATCGGTCAGCGCCTGATCATGAGCGCGGCCCTTCTCGATTTTCCGCCCACAGGACCTTCGGCACGCGACCTGATGGAACGTGCCCTTGATCCGCATATACTGCTGGGCATGCCCCATCTGAATGGAAACGGGCTGTCTGAGACCTGGCTGATGAAAGAACTCGGCCATCGTCACTGGCTGATGCTCGCCTGTCATCTCGGGCTCGACAATGCGGATTTCAGAACGGCCGATGGAGAGGAGGCCTATGCCGCGATCTGTGCAACGTCATTGACGGATGCATGTTTCGACGTCGTGCAGGCGAACAACATTTTGACCATTCATTCGAGATTGTCCGCAGTCTCGCGAACCCGGACTTCGACCCGACACGAGTTGTCTGTCCACGGACGAAGTGTCGGCGCGGTCGAACTCATCTCAACCTTCGTTCACAGAACGATCAAAGGCAACAATCACTCGATTGCCCGCGTGACGTTGCCTGAGCCACAGGGACAGCGGTTCCAGCCCAGCCTTCTCGCCCAGAATGCTGCAGACATCCGGAATGGGCGGTTAGGGACGCATTTCGGGTTTCCGGTCCCCACCAACAAAGCGCTCCGAACCTTTCGGTTTGATCCCAGCGCCTCGCAGGAGTTCAACGGCGCAGGACTATTTTACTTTGCCGAGTATCAGGCATTGGCCGATCGCGCCTTGGAAAATTGGTTTCCCCGCAAGGGGCCGGTCGTCCGAAAGGACGTCTTCTTCCTTGGAAATATCGAACAAAATGAAAGCGTTTTCTTCGACTTTATTGATTTTTCTGACGAGCAAAAAACTCTCCATGGGCAGCTACGACGCGAAAATGGGAAAGTGATCGCCAAAATATTCGGTATGTGGACATGTCTTGGCTGAGGCATGGACGGGAGCCCGCACTTGCGGCGCGTGCTTGATGCGGCGTCCCGCTAGTGATCTAGTGGATGGTGAAATGAAAGTGAACTTCAGCGGTCCGTCTGATGAATGTTCGACCGCTCCTGTGCTAGCGTCCCATGCGCGTCTGAAAAGACGCGCGGCGGCGTAGAGAAAGAAATGCGAGCACGTGACGACCAGCATCAGACATATCGCCAAACTTGCAGGAACGTCAGTCTCTTCGGTTTCGCGCGTGCTCAACAACAGCGGCTATGCCTCGCCTGAGCTCAGGGAGCGGGTCGAGGCGGCTATCCGAACGCTGAACTACACGCCCAGCAAAGGTGCACGTATGCTACGCGGTGCACCAAGCCGGATGATCGGACTGATGCTGCCATCGATTGAAGTGCCTTTCTTCGGCATCCTGGCGCATGCCATCGAACAGGAACTGTTTCAGCACGGCTATCAGACGCTGATCTGCAGCACGGCGGAAAATATGGACCATGAGGTGCGCTACATCTCGATGCTGCTCGCCCAGCGCGTCGACGGCGTCATCGTGGCAAGCGCCTTCGGCAGCATCGAGCATTTCGGGGTGCTGCGGGACGCTCACATTCCGATCATCGCCATTGACCGCGAGCTGAGCGGCATCGCCAACGACGCTGTCATGGCCGATCACGAGGAAGGTGGACGGCTGATGGCGCGCCATCTGATCGACCTCGGCCACCGGGCAATCGCCATCGTCGGCGCGCCGGGACATAGCCAGCCCATCCAGCTTCGCCTTCAGGGCATCACCGCGGAAATGGCGAAAGATGGCGTCGCGCCGGCCGTCGTGGCGATGGCGGAAGAGCACAGCTTTGCAGAGACCTACCGGCTGGCGCGAGAGTTGTTGGCGTCTCGACCTGAGGTCACCGCGATCATCGGCACGACCGACGTTTCGGCGATTGCCGCAATCCATGCCATCCAGGATCGCGGATTTTCCGTTCCGAGCGACTATTCGGTCGTGGGCTTTGACGACCTGCCGGAGGCAGCCTACGTCTTTCCACGGCTGACAACGGTCGCGCAGCCGATCCGCGACGTCGGGCAGCAGGCAGCACGGCTGCTGGAAGCGCTGATCGACGAGCACCAAACGGGAGACGAACCCCGACAAGGCGCGATCGTAAAAGTGCCGGTCACGCTGATCGAGCGCGATTCCACCGGCCCCGTCCGCCGCTGAGCAGGTGGTGCGGATCAGAGAGGCCCGGCAGGTGGAGCTGGGCGCGGCCAAGCTAGGGCCGGACGATGACCTTGATCTCGCCTGGCAACGGCGTGTTGCCCACCACGTCGGCGACCTCCTCGAGACCGATGGTTTTGGTGACCAATGCGTCCAGTTCCAACACCCCGCTCGCGACCATTGCCGCGGCGCGCGAATGGGTGAAGGGGTTGAGGTAGGCCGGCCTGATATCGACTTCGTTCACGAGCAGATCAAAGGGCAGAACCGGCACCTCGACACCCGCTGGCGTCACCCCGAAAAGCACGAAGGTACCACCGCGCCGCGCCATTTTCAGACCGGTTTGAAGCGTGTCGCTGACGCCGGCGCACTCGATGACCACGTCGGTCCCGCCTTTGGTGACCTCTCGAACGGAAGCGATTGTATCCGAAGAGATCGGGTCGAAGGCGTGGGTGGCTCCCAGGCGCAGAGCGGTTTGGCGCCTCGATAGCTGGCGCGTAATCAAAATGATCTCGCCTGCCCCAGCCAGGCGGGCCAGTTGCACCATGAGCAGGCCGATCACGCCCCCGCCGAGGATCGCGACGCTGTCGCCCGGACGAATCTTTGCCCTGTCGATGGCGTGGATGCAGCAGGCCAGCGGTTCACTGAAGGCGCCGTGAACGGGATTAAGGTCAGCCGGCAGCATGAAGGCCTGGGCCTGCGGCACCGCCACATATTCGGCAAAGCCGCCATCCCGTGTCACGCCGATGGCGGTCAAGCTCTCGCACAAGTTCGGCCGCGCCTGCGTGCAGGCCCGACAGGTGCCGCAGGCAATATTCGGGTCCACCGTCACCAGTTCACCGCCGGTAAAGCGGGTGACGGTATCGCCGATCGCTTCGACTATGCCGCAGAATTCGTGGCCCAGCGTCACGGGGATCGCTGTCGGATACTCGCCCTTGTACATGTGGCGATCGGAACCGCAGATGCCGGCCACTGCAATCCGGACAAGCAGCTCGCCTGGCCCGGCAACCGGTTTCTCAACGCTGCGCATGGTCAAACACCCGATCGACTCCAAGCGTACAGCCCTCATTTCACTCCTCCAAAACTCAAGTGATTGTGCTCATGACACGTCCGCCCCCTGGCATCGACCATCCCGGACACGGCTCAAGCACTCAGCTCATGACATTGCCGCCGTCGACATTGTAGCACTGCGCCACGATGTATGCTGCATCAGGCCCGGCCAGGAAGGCGGCCATGGCGGCCTGTTCTTGGGGGGCGCCAAATCGTCCGGCCGGGACGGCGGCGGCCACGCGGCGCTTGACGTCACCGGGTTTCAAACCTTCCCGGCTGCCGAGTTTTGCATCGACGACGTCCCACATCGGCGTATCGACGACACCGGGAGCGATGGCGTTGACGTTGATGCCATAACGGATCAGCTCCAGGGCGCAGCTTTGCGTGATGCTGATGACGGCCGCCTTGGAAGCGCAGTAAGCCACGGCCGGTCCTTCGCCCCGACGCCCAGCCTGGGACGAGAAGTTGATGATGCGTCCACCTTCCCCTCTCTCCACCATGTGCCGGGCAACGGCCTGCGTCATGAAGATCAGGCCTTCGATATTGACCTGAAATACCCTAGCGGTCCGCTCCCGGGATATTTCCAGAATGGACTCGACCTCGTAAATGCCTGCGGCATTGACCAGGATGTCGATCTTGCCGGCGGTGGCGATGGTGAAGCGGGCAGCTTCTTCGATGCTGTCCTGGCTGGTCACATCAAGCGCTACACCCCAGGCATCAGAGCCGATCGCTTCCGCCACCCGTGCGCATCGTTCACCGTTGAGATCCGCGACGATGACCCTGGCGCCTTCGGCGGCGAAGCGTTCGCAGACCGCCTTGCCGATGCCGCTCGCTCCTCCTGTGACCAATGCCACCTTGCCGGAGAGCCGCGCCGTTTCGGTATATGTCATCACACTGCCTCCCCGGTCGCGGCTGCCGTAACGAATAGCTTCATGTGTGCTCCTCCATTCTGACTGGATGGTGATCGGCGCCGCCCACTGCTGAGACGACGCCAATGGGCTAAGCGGATTCCGGGTTCGTCTCCTTCGCCTCCCGAAGGAGGACAGACATGTCGGGGATGCCGTCGGTGGCCGTCGCACCCGCGAGGCAACGCGCAGCCGCAGCATGGGCGACGGCGCAGATATGCTCGACCGGCCAGTTCTCATGCAGGCCGTAGAGCACGGCGGCACAGAAGGCGTCTCCTGCGCCGACCGTGCTGACGATATCATTGGGATCGACGGGTCGCGACCGCGTCATGATCGGGGAAGCGCCTGATGCAAACCAGAAACAGATTTCCGGCGCATGGATGATCGCACCTTTGGTGACGCCTGCGGCAAGCAGGCTCTCGCCCGCTTCCAAAAGCCCCGCCTCGATCAAATCTCCCTTCGCATCGCGAACGGTAACGCCGGTTGCCCGACCCGCCTCCATCTCGTTGATGATCAGATAATCGCAGAAGGGCAGAGCGACGCCGACTTTGGCCGCAAATTCCGGGTCTTCGCTCGATACGAAATCCACGCAGGTCCTAAGCCCCGCGCGGCGCGCCGCTTCCAGCAGGCGCGACGCTCCCGAACGACCGTCGGGACCTATTCGATCGAGACCCGGCAACAGCATGAGGTAGCCGAGATAGAATAGCCGATAGCCGGCCTTGGCAAAGGCTGCTGGTGAGACAAGCTCATCCGTGACGGCATCGTTGGCGCCGCCATGATAGAAGAAGGTCCGGTTCTGGCCGGGCACATTCATGACATGCGTATGCGCCGTCACCCGGTCGGAGAGCGCCGTCAGCCCGCCGACATCGACGCCGGCAAGTGCAAGGCGGGCCTTGACGATTTCTCCATCCTGATCCGCGCCGATGCATCCCGCCGCCGCCAGCTTTCCCGGAAATCCAAGCGAAGCCAGATCGGTGACGACATTGGCCGCCCCGCCCCCCACGCCCAGATCCTGGTGCAGGATATGCGCGAGATTGCCCTGTTCGGGCCAATAGGACAGGGTGTGGACGCGATCGACAATGAAGTTTCCCGCGCAGACGATGCCGCCCTGCTTCTGACTGTCGCGATCGTGAACCTCCGCCCCGGCTCGCATCAGCTGCCTCCTTCGTTCCACAAGGGTCTTAGCGGCGGCTCGTCTTCCTCGATCGCCGCAAAGCGCCCGATCGGCTCCAGAAAGAAATTATCGCTGTTGTCGTCGTTGACCTGGCTGACCTCGCCGACAAGGACAGGTCCGCCCGCTTTCCTGCCGTAAAAGCGGTGGTAAAGCCCGGTGCGGATCGTCACGCTCTGGCCAGGCTGGAGAACCAGCGGCTCCCATGCCGCGAGCCGGTGCGGCAGCCCGTCCACCGGAACCGTCACATCATCCTTCAGCACATTGCCATCGGCATCGGTTGCGGCGAATTCGATGACGAGATCGCCGCCGGCGCGATTGATGATGTCTTCCATCTTCGCCGCATGACGGTGCGTCGGCGTGAGCTGCCCTTCCCCAACGAAGAGCAGCTTTTCGGCATAGGTCCGTTCACCCCTGATATCAACGATGCCATTGCGCAGGCAGAACAGCACGAGGCCGCATTCGGCGAACCGGTTCGAGCCGAAATCGGTGACATCCCAGCCCAGCTGATGGGCACGCAAATAAGCTGAGGCCTCCGGACGAGCGGTAAAATCCGCCGTCGTCCAATACCCCCATGCCGGCAGGGACCAGTGCCAACGCTCGAGAGTCTCGGTTGCTCGCCGCAACGCGGCGTTGATCTCGGAGCGCTGCATCAGACGGATGCCCCACCATACGCGACCGGTACGACGACGTCCTCGCGGCCGGATTTGAGGGCTGCCGTCAGGACCGCATGATGCGCCTGGGCTTCCGCCGGGGTCGCGCAGCCGAAACCGTTGGCATTGCCGCCGGCAAGCTCATCGACGAAGGCCGCCCACATCTGCTGTATGGCGTCGGCAAAACCGAATTCGAAGATCTTGCCTGTTATGGCTGGAAACAGCGAGCCATAGCCGAGATCCTCAGTGCTCCAGGCCTGCGCACCGCCATTATAATCCATCCACTGCCACTGGCGCGGCGACTTCGTGCTGAAGAATGCGCTTTTCTTCATGCCGAGAACCCTGATGTACCAGGTGTTGGATTCGCCGGGCGCAATGCGCCAGGTTTTCAGCACCATCGGGAAATCCTGATCGCCGGTGCGCACGCGGCCGCTGATCGTGGCATTGTCCCAGGTGGTGCAGGGCAGCATGCCGCCCTTGCCGTCAGGACGTTCGGTGACCTTTTTGACCAATTGCGCATGCAGGGTGGTCGGGCGCCAGCCGAGGCGCAGCGGCACGTGCAGCACATGCATGCCGAGATCACCCATGCAGCCATAGTCGCCATTGATGTCGGCCATGCGCTTCCAGTTGATCGGCTTCTGCCGGTCGATATCCGAAGAGTGCAGGAAACCCGCCTCGACTTCGATTATATCTCCCATCTCGCCGCTTTTTGCGAGCGCGATGACCTTCTGTGCGCCGGGGAAGAAAGGCATTTCCGACGAGCAGCGGACCAGGAGTTGGGGATGCTCGGCAAGAACCGCCAT
Source organism: Rhizobium leguminosarum (assembly GCF_002953715.1). GTDB lineage: Bacteria > Pseudomonadota > Alphaproteobacteria > Rhizobiales > Rhizobiaceae > Rhizobium > Rhizobium leguminosarum_V. Next base: position 289,612 of record NZ_CP025012.1, on the reverse strand, counting down.
GATCTCCCGGTTCTGCGCGGCGTCCATGCCGAAGGGCTTTTCGCCGAGAAGATGCTTTCCGGCCTTCAGGACGTCGATGTAGAATTGCTGGTGCAGCACATGCGGGACTGCGCAATAGACCGCATCGACCTCGGGATTGGCCAGAAGCTCCTTATAGTCGGCGGTGAACTGGCGAACAGTCGGCACATGATCCCTGAACCAGTCGAGCAGCGTCGCGTTGGTATCACAGACGGCGACGATTTCCGGTCGTGCCTTCACATCGGCCAGATGCAGCCAGCGCGCCGCAGCGCTCGCGAACTCTCGCCCCATCAGACCGCAGCCGATGACGCCGAAGCGGAATATTTTCGTCATGACATCTCCTCCCAGACGCGCGTCAGCCAATATGCAGCGAGGCTTGCTCGACGGAAGCCTTGTCATGGACGATTGCCATCAAGGCCCGCGTCATACCGCCGGGATTGTGATGCTGGATGACGTTGCGGCCATAGACGATGCCACGGGCGCCCTGCTCCATCAACTGCTTGGTGCGGATCAGGATTTCCTGATCCGAAACGCGGCCGCCGCCGCGCACCAGCACCGGCAGGCCTTGGGCGATTTCGACCACACGGTGATATTCCTCGACATTGTCGCAGGGGTCGGCCTTGATGATATCGGCGCCGAGTTCGGCCGCCTGGCGCACGAGTGGCAGGATCTTGTCGATCGTGCCATCGACCATGTAGGCGCCCTTGGAATTGTCCTGCATGACGAGCGGCTCGACCATCAGCGGCATGCCGTAGATCTCGCATTCGCGTTTCAGGCTGTTCACATTGCGCACGCAGGCGCGGTAGACTTCCGGCTGGTCCGGCAGCATCAAGAGATTGACGACGACACAGGCAGCATCCAACGCAACGCCCTGTTCCACCGCCCTGTCGATCATTTCGGAAAACAGCTGAGACGGCAGGGGATTGCCATAAATGTTGGCGATGTCGGTACGCAGCACCAGTGCCGGACGATGCTTACCGGGAATAGCCTGCAGCATGGGTGCCGTCCCCGGCGGCAGCTGAATGGCATCCGGCGCCGCTTGCGCGATCACCTCGATGGCAGTCTTCATGTTCTCGATGCCGGCGAGGAAAGTCCGTTCATTGAACATGCCGTGATCGATGGCAACGTCAAAACAATTTCCAGACACGCCGAAAAGTCGGTTCAACCGCGCGGATTTCATGAAGCTTCCTCCCAATATGGCAACGTTTCCACATTTGGATAAACGCAGCAGGAATGCGAGTCAAGATAATGTGGTAACGTTTCCATGCCGGTTTTCCAGGTGTGGACGAGGCGCCGATCGCACCTCGTCCGGGAAGGACTACCAGCAGGTAAAACCTGCATCGACGTTGACGATCGCCCCGGTCATCAGGCTGGCGGCGCCGGATGCGAGAAAGAGGACGGCGCTTGCAACCTCTTCCGGCGTTCCCATCCTGCCCATCGGCGTGTCGGCGAGCCAGAGCGGGATACGCTCGCGATTGGCTTCGACGGCGACCACCATCGGTGTCTCGATATAGGTGGGCGCGACGGCGTTTACCCTGATGCCGTGGTGCGCCCACTCGGCGGCCAACGAGCGTGTGAGGTGATGGACTGCCGCCTTGGAGACGTTATAGGCCGTCTGAGGCTGGGGCCGGTTGCAGATGTGCCCCGACATCGAGCCGAGGTTCACGATGGCACCGCGTTTCATCGAAATCATGGGACGACCGAAGGCGCGCGAGCACCAGAAGACGCCATTCACATTGACGTCCATCATGCGCAGCCAATCCGCGTCGGTGAGCTCCTGCGCCGGAATGCCGCTCTGGCCAATGCCGGCATTGTTGACGAGGATCGTCGCCGGTCGCCCGCTATCGGCAAGCTCGGTTGCGATCGCCTCCATTCGGGCCGCGTCGGTGACGTCGCCGACCCGGACTTCGACGTGGTAGCCTCTATCGCGCAGCGCAAGCGCTTGCTCAGCGTCGGCCTCGCTGCGTTCGATGACGACGACGGCGGCGCCCGCCTCCGCCAGCGCCTCGGTGCAGCAGAGCCCGATCGCACGCCCTCCGCCTGTGACCACCGCCCGTTCGCCGTCGAGGCGAAATTTCTCCTGGTAACTCATGCTCGGGCTCCTTCAGATGTCAAAGGCGCTTGGGAGCACCACGATATCGCGGATGGTGACGTTGCGCGGCCGGGTCAGCATGAAGATGATCGCGTCGGCGACTTCCTTGGGCTCGATCAAAGCCCCGGCCTCCTTGGCCTTGCGAAGGTTCTCTTCCGGCCAATCCGCAAGCAAAGCGCTGATCACCGGCCCCGGAGAAACCGACCCCACACGAATGCCACTTTTCAGAAGCTGGCGTCGCATCGTCTGGACGAAGCACGTCATCGCCCACTTCGACGACGAATAGACCGGTTCCCATGGAATCGCCGAATGTCCGGCGACGGAGCTGGTGACGACAATGTCGCCAGTGCCACGTTCGATCATGTGGGGAATGACGTTTCGAACGTTCTTGATGACGACATTGACGTTGAGATTGAGCATCCGATCGATGGTATCGAGATCGGTTTCCATCAGGTCGCCGCCAATATAGGTGCCTGCATTGGCATGCAGGATGTCGAGTTTTCCGGTCTTCGACAGAATGCCATCGAGCAGTCCCGCACACTCGCCCGGATCCAGCAAGTTGATCTTGAGCGGAATAGCGCGCTCGCCAAGCCGGGCACAAACTGTCTCAAGGGCCTTCTCATCGCGATCCACCAGCACGACCGTCGCGCCAGCAGCGAGCATTGCCTCCGTCGAAGCGAGTCCTATTCCGGATGCAGCGCCGGTGACCGCCGCGATCTTCCCATTCAATTCCGTCATCGATTTTTCCTCCTGCTTGATTCTGATTGCTAATTATTCCCGACGCCGCAGGCGGCGTGATAGTCCGCAAGACTCTTCGTCACCCTCCAGATCAAAACCTGTTCCGGATCGAGTGGTGCATCTGCGAAACCCTGCGCGGCCGGCATATGCTGCCAAAGCAATGGCAGCGGTACGGTTTGCCCTCGAAGGGCCTCGCACAGGCGCCGGACGGCATCTTGTGCTTCAGCCGACGCCCAATAATAGCGGATGCGGTCAGATAGCGAATAGTGCCGCAGCCAGCGCATCTCAGCGTTTGTCCCGTGGTAGTGGCGGCTCCAGTTGCCGGGCTGATCGAGCATCAGCGCTTCCATCGCCGCATAGAGCGGACGCTGGCCGTAATCGGGCAAGAGGTCCGAAGCGATCGCATCCAGCGCGTAGAGCGCCTCGCGCAGGACGAAGGTCAGCTCGGGACCGACCTTCAGAATGGGAAACCCGTCCTCCACCAGCGCGGTCAAGGGCCGGGTCCCCTGATAATCCGTCGAGTGGGCCTCGAACACGAATTGCGGCTCCTCGGTCAGCACCGATTTCAGCGCGTCTATCTTGCTGCGATCATAAAGAATGACATTGTGATTGCCGAACTCGACGCCCGGCTGAACGACCAGCCCGATGGCCCGTCCAAACGCTTGCCCGAGTCCTGCCTCCGCAAAGATCCGGCGGTGGACTTCGATCGTCTTCAGCGCCGCTGAGGCCGCCGTCGGTTCGATGGTTGTCAGGGCATGGTCGGCCCCGCCTGGCGGCGGCACTTCGGTGCCGATGACGTAAACCGGCATTGCGCCGCCGGCCTTCTTCGCCGAGGCCTCGGCGACCGCCGCAAGCCGCGCGGCGCGATGGGCGGTGGTTTCGTCGTCGAGCGCCACCGGCTCGCCCCTGGAGCCCATCGAGGCGTCGAGGTGAATCTTGCGGAATCCGGCGTCGACATAGGCGGCAACCATCTTCTCCGCCTCGGCCATCGCCTCTTCCGCCGGACGGTCGCGCCAAGGATTGGGGCCGAGATGGTCACCGCCGAGAAGGATGAGATTTTCGGGGCACCCCTCCTCGACTGCTATTTTACGGACGAGAGACGCGAAGTCGCATGGCGTCATTCCGGTGTAGCCGCCGAGGTGGTTGACCTGGTTGCAGGTCGCTTCGATCAGGACGGTGCTCTCGTGTTGCCGTCCGTGTCGGAGCGCGGCGCGAAGCACGATCGGGTGGGCGGAGCATACAGAGGTCACGCCTCTGGGGTGGCCTTCGATCCTCAGCCTGGCCAGTTCGTTGAGATGCTGCGGCATCACGGCCGCCTTTCCGTTGAAGCGATAAACGCATCGAGTTCTTGCTGAGTGCCGGCACCTTCCATCGGACCGAGGACCGTCACGTTGCGGGCGCCAGCGGCCGAACCATAGGTCAGAGCTTCCTTCTCGGACATTCCGAGCCGCCGGCAGGTGAGATAGGCACCGCCGAAGCAGTCGCCGGCGCCCGTGGGGTCGACCTCCTGAACGACAAATGCCGGGGCGTCGATGCGGTCTCCTTGCCTGCCGAAATAGGTTGCGCCGTCGGCTCCGCGCTTCAGCACGATCTCCTTGACGCCCATCTCGAACAAGCGGCGGATCGCTTCTGCCTCGCCTTCGACACCTGCGGCACGCTCAAGCTCCTCTCCGGACGGCAGAAGCAGATCGGCGGCAGCGACAAGCTTGGAAAAGCGCCGTTCGGTGTCCTTGTCCAGCTTCAATTCCTTGCGAATGTTCGGGTCCACCGAGAGCGTTCCCCCGCGTGCCTTGACGATGTCGACCGCCTTGTCGATCACTTCGCGCGCGCTGGGGACCGACAGAGCGGAGCCCATCACGTGAAGATGCCCGCTCCGATTGATGAGATCGCCGACCGCTTGAGACCAGCCGAAGCGCGCAGCTGCCGATGTGGCGATGTTGTAGACGAAATCCCGGGAGCCATCCTTGCGATAGCGGACAAAGGCGCTTCCCGTGGGATAGTCCGGATCGATCGAGATCGTCGAAACATCGACGCCGTCGCGTTTGAGGCGATCGGTATTGACCCGACCGAAATCGTCATCGCCGACGGCGCCGACCATCGCGGCCTTACCGCCGAGGCGGCCGCACTGCGAGATGAAGATCGCCGGCGCCCCGCTCGCGAACGGACCGACGAGCGGCTGGGCTTCGAGAAAACCGTCTCCCACCGTCGTGGCGACGATCTCGACGAGGATCTCCCCTACGCAAACCGTGGGACCAAGCTGGTCCGGAGCCAGTACTGAAGTCATTTGCAATCCTGCTTTCGATCGTTCTTGTCGTCAACTCGTCGCCGATTGGACCGGCGCACCGTCCTCGCTGCCGAACTCCTCGCTCTCCAGGGACAGAAAGCGCTGGTGCAACATGCATGCCGCCCCGAAGGCGGAGCCGAACTCCGCATCATCGTCCACGACGATCTCAGGCATGGGGAAAGGTATATTCTGGCCCTCCGACATGTGGACCGCCACGCGGGCGGCGACCATCGGGTAGAGAGACGCCACAGAGCCACCCAGCACGATCCTGTCGGGGTCGAGCAGACGACAGGCCTGCAGCAATGCGTATGCGAGATGGCGCGACCAGGTTTCGGCGATATTGACCGCAGCCGGGACACGGTCACGAACGCCGCCAAGAAATTCCTGCAGATCCGCGTGACTACGTCCAACTGCCTCACGATACTGCCTGATGAGGACCTCGCGACCGATCAGTTGTTCGAACTTCTGACCGCCGCTTCCCGGTACCAGAGTGTGGCCGATTTCTCCTGCCAGACCGTGGCCGCCCCGGAATAGCTTGCCATCGATCATGATGCCGCCGCCGACGCCCGTTTCCATCAGCAGGAACAGGGTCACGCCTGCGGCACCGTGCCGATAGCTGTCACCGATCGCAAAGGCGTTGGCGTCGTTTTCGACCGCGATCGGCACCGCAGCCGGGAAGGCGGACCGCCCAATCTCCTTCAACGACACCTCTCGCCATCCGATGATGGGGGCGAGGGTGACAATTCCGTCCGGCCGGATGTGGGCCGGCGCCGATATGCCAAGACCCTTGCACCGTCCGATCATCCCTTTCGCCATCGCACTGACAATCAGCTCGACGCCCTGCGCAACCGCCTCCTCCACCGTCGAAGACGGTGTGTCGAACGCTATTTTCCGACATGCCCGGACCTCGGCGGAGAGATCGACAACTGCCGCCGATATATGCTCGACGCCAATCTCGATTCCGACGAAGAATGCGGCATCGGGGACCAGTTCGAGCATGATGCCCGGACGACCGGCACGGGAATGCTCCAAACGCTGCTTGCCGCTCTCATCCGACTCCTGAACGAACCCGCCTTCCGTCAGTTCGGCGACGATCTCTCCCGAAGATGAGCGATTCATCCCGAGCTTCCGGGCCAGATCGGCCCGGCTGAGGCTTCGGTGGGCGTAGATCGTCTGCAAGGCGGCGACGATATTGTTCTGTCGGATCCTGCGCGGCGAACTTCCGATGGAGACGGTGTCGTTCATATTTCAATTCCCTTCAGTCGGCCCAACCCTTACACGACTGGAACAGGCTGTCAGAAGGATAATCAGGGCCGCGCGTTTGTGGCGCGGCGACGCTCGGCCTCGTCATATTTCAGCTCGATGTAGCGCTTCGCGTGCGCGGCAAGCGGATCATTATCCTCCCAGGTGTCGCGCCAGATCGCGCAGGCGAGCGACAGGCCTTCATCGACGACCGTCGTCGAGAAGCTTTCGAACACGATGTCGCGTTTGTAGTCGATGTCGAGCAGGGCATCGAAGATCAGATCGAAGTTGATGACGCCGTCGCCGAGATAGCCGCGATTGCTCTCGCCGATGTGGAAGTAGCCGATCTTGTCGCCGGCCAGACGGATGGCGGCGGCCGGATTGGCTTCCTCGATGTTCATATGAAACGTGTCGAGGTGGAGACGGACATGCTCCGATCCGGTCTCGGCGATGAACTTCAGTCCCTGTGCCGCCGTATTCAGCAGGTTCGTCTCGAACCGGTTGACAACCTCCAGGACGAGATCGACGTTCGCCTGCCTGGCGACCTCGGCGGTCGCGGCGATCGCGGCGACGCTGTTGTCCCAGCCCTTCTTCGTCGGCTGGCGATTATACTTGGTGTGCGCGGAATAGAGAATCCCGCCGAGCTTGTTGCCGCCGATATCACGGACCGCCCGAACGGCGTCGGCCAGCGTCTGCTTGCCAGCGGATACCGCAGAGGTATCCTCGCTCGAGACGTCCTTGTCGAGCGGCAGACCCATCGTCACGCCAATCTCCACGTCAAGCGACTGCGCAAGCTTTGCCAATCGATCGAGATTGAATTTCTCGGGCCGCAGATAGGCAAATTCGATGGTGCGATATCCGTGTTCGGCCGTCTTGTTGAGGGCCATCTCCAGCCCTTCCTGCGTTTGGCCGCCTGTCCATACAAATGAATGGATACCCAATCGACGCATAGCCTTTTCCTCCAAAAAATGCCTTTGGCTGCGCACAGTGCTATGCCATTTAGTTTGGCAAGACAACAAATAATTTTGGCTGAATTTTTTTTGCTGCTTTGCAAAATTACCTTGCAATGCAATATTTTAAGCTTCTCGCCATTGCATTCCACTCTCTCTCGGAAATTAGTTTCTGCAAAAATCAATGGGATAGATCCGCGATTTGCATGTTTAGACAACAAATGTTGCGCTGGCAGTTTTTTTGGCCTACACAATGCACCGGCGAAATGATCTCGCTGCAATTTGGGAGGATTGAAAATGAATTATGCTTTGAAGGCTAGCGCGCTTGCGCTGACGCTCGGCCTCGCCACTACCGCGTCGCCGGCCTGGGCTGACTTCTGGTCCGACGCCGGGGCTAAATTCAAGGGCGTGACACTGCACGGCGTCACCGAAAGCACCCCGCCATCGAACTACATCAAAAACGTGCTCGCTCCGGAATTCGAAAAGAAGACCGGCATCAAGGTCGACATCGAGACGACATCCTGGGATCAGATGTACGACAAGGCCATCAAGGACATGGAAGCCAAGACCGGCATCTATGACATGGTCTACATCGAGCAGGACATCATCTACTCCTATCTGGCCAGGAATTTCCTCGTCGACATCACGAAGACGCTGAAAGACCAGCCGGATCTGAAGGCGCCGACCTACGACGATGCGAACTTCACCAGCTTTGCCGACTACTTCAAGGACACGAGCGGCGATCTCTTCGGCGTTCCGATGGAAGCTTTCCTGAAGACCTATCTCTATCGCAAGGACCTCTTCGACGATCCGAAGATCAAGGAAGCCTTCAAGAAGGAAACCGGCAACGACTTGAAGCCGGCGACTACGCACGCGGAATACACCCAGATTGCCGAATTCTTCACGAAGTACGGCAAGGACAACGGCATGGAGCTCTGGGGCACGACCGCTCAGGCACATACAGGCCATGCTGCGTCCTGGTATGAATTCTTCGAGTCCATCGTGCCGACCTTCGGCGTCTACAATTGGGGCATCGACGCCAAGAACAACTATGCAGCGACGGTCGAACACGGCGGTACGATGAACGGCGACAAGGCGAAGGCCGCGTTGAAGTATTGGCTGCACCTGCGCGACATCGCTCCTCCAGAATCGACGCAGTCAACCTGGACGGAAACCGCAACGACGTTCGCCGCGGGCCGCGTCGCCCAGGGGTTGATCTATGGTGAGAATGCCGCGTGGATCGCAAGCGATCCAGCGCAGTCGAAGGTGGTCGGCCAGGTCGGATTCGCTCTGCCGCCGCTCGAGCCGGGCGTGCTGGACGACGCGAAAGCCGGAAAGGGCTATATCGGCTACTACGATGGCGGCGCCTTCGGCGTGCCTGTCACGTCCAAGAACAAGGAAGCATCGCTGCTCTTCCTCGAATTCATCGGCCAGAACGAAGTGCAGCCCGATTGGGCGATCGCCGCACCGCGCATCACCAACAAGGCAACGTTCGACGATCCAAAGGTGAAGGCGATGGACGTCAAGCTCGGCGGCTTCTACACGATGCTGAAGGACGAGGGCAAGCTCTTCGCCGGTGCTCCTCCCTACCCCTTCCATGCGCAGGTGCGTGAAGCGACCGCTCCCATCTTCTACGACATCCTGACCGGCAAGATCGGCCCCGATGAAGGCCTCGACCAGATGGCGGCCAAGGCCGAAGAGGAGCTCACCTCGCTCGGCTATCGCAAATAAAACATCCTCCCCAACTGACGGGTCGTTCCGGCGACCCGTCATCTTTCGCTCCCTGATGGAGCGGACGTCCACATAGTGTTCAATGGGGGATAGGCGATGCATTCGCAGAAGCTCGGGTGGCTGTTGCTGTCACCGACCATAGTGATCCTTGGACTGTTCGGGATCTTTCCGTTCATCTACGTCCTCTGGGTCTCTTTCCACGCATGGAACCCGTTTGCGGCCAACCCAGGCATGGTCTTCAACTGGGCTGACAACTATCGGCGACTCGTCTTCGACCCGCAGTTCCTGGCATCGCTCGGCATAACCCTGGCATTCGTCTTCTTCGCGGTCGTGTCGGAGTTGGTCCTCGGCTACATCCTCGCCCAGGCGCTGCTCAAGGACTTTCCCGGAAAAGCGGTGTTTCGCACGATCCATACTCTGCCCCTGATCATGGCGCCGATCATCGTCGGCTCAGTCTGGAAGCTGATGACCACACCGTCCATCGGCATCATTCCCTATCTTCTGAGGAGCTGGTTCGGGTACGACCTGAACATCGGCCAGAGCGCCGTCGCGGCCTTCACCGTCACGGTCATCATGGATATCTGGCACTGGACGCCGCTCGTCACCCTCTCGCTGATCGCCGCACTCGTCTCGCTCCCAGCAGACCCGTTCGAGCAGGCCCAGATCGACGGTGCGGGCAAGAGCCAGATCTTCTGGCACATAACGCTCCCCTTGATCCGCCCGGCCATGCTCGCCACTGTGTTCATCAGGCTCATGGATGCGCTGCGCACCGTCGACGAAGTCCTGATGCTGACCGGGGGCGGCCCCGGCTCATCGACGCGCTACATCGGCGTCCATATCTTCAAGGAAGTCTTCCCCAAGACGAATTACGGCTACGGTTCGGCGATCTCCGTCATCGTCCTCTACCTCACCATCGTCGTCTGCTGGCTGCTCTACGTCGGCTTGATTGCTCCCCGCGTGAAGAGAGGTTGAAGCGATGAAGACCAAAAATCCCTGGCTTCCGGTCCTCCTGTGGACCTTGATAAGCTTCGTGACCCTTTTCCCGATCTACTGGCTCTTCGTCATATCGGTGAAGCAGCCCTTCGACCTGTTCTCGACGCCCGACGTCATTCTGCGGAGCTTCTTCTGGAAGAACTACCAGGACGTGCTGACGAATCCGACCTTGCGCGGATACATGCTCAACTCGATGATCATTTCGTCAGGCAATGCGCTGCTCGTCACGACGCTCGGCTTTTTTGCCTGTTACGCCCTGACGCGCTTCGACCTCGCCGGCAAGGAAAGCATCTTCTTCTGGACGATCACCAACCGCATGGCGCCGCCGGCGGTCTTCCTGCTGCCGCTTTTCCTGCTGCTGACGCAGGTCTACAGGATCGGCGACTTCTCGCTCGCCGATTCCAAGCTGGGCATGATCCTGGTCTATTGCTCCTTCAACCTTCCCTTCGCCATCTGGACGCTGCGCCCGACCGTGGAAGGCATTCCGAAGGAATTGGACGAGGCGGCCTATATGGACGGCGCGAGCCCATGGACCGTCCTCTATGATATCATCTTTCCTTTGGCACGGCCCGGACTTGCGGTGACGCTGATCCTGACCTGGGTGTTTGCGTGGAACGAATACCTGCTGGCGGCGACGCTGACCAACTTCCATGCGCGGACCCTGACCACCGGCTTGTCGGAATATGTGACGACCACGGGGACGGCCTGGGGCATCATGGCCGCGATCTCCATGCTGACATTGGTTCCGGCGCTCATCGTCTTCTCGGTGGTGCAGCGTCACATCGTCGCCGGCCTGACCTTCGGCGCCGTGAAAGGATGAAACGATGACGTCTCAATCAGGAAATAACGAACCCAAGCCGGGGTTTCTGCCGATCGAAACGAACTGGTTCGACCGGCTCTTCATCTCGATCGTGATCTGGGTCGCACTCTCCCTGTTCTGGATGCGGTTCATCGAGCCGTTTGGGCTTTCCGTATGGTTTGCGGCGGCGATCTCGGCAGTCCTTGGCGCCTACATCGTCTGGAAGGGATGAGATGATGAATTCCGTCAGCACCATCAAGACACAAACTGCGCTGCTTTAGGGGGAACGACATTGGCAAACGTACAGGTTAGCGACGTCACCAAGAAATATGGCTCTCTTCAGGTCATGCACGGCGTCAGCGTCGACATCGAGGATGGCGAATTCGTCGTGCTGGTCGGTCCATCCGGATGCGGCAAGTCCACCCTGCTCCGGATGATCGCCGGGCTGGAGACGGTCAGCAGCGGAGACATCCGGATCGGCGGCCGTGTCGTCACCGACGCTCCTCCAAAGGAGCGTGACATTGCGATGGTGTTCCAGAGCTACGCACTCTATCCCCACAAGACGGTCGCCGAGAATATGGGCTTTCCGCTGAGGATGGCCAAGCGTCCCAAGGCGGAGATCGACGAGAAGGTCGGCAAGGCGGCCGAGATCCTCGACCTGACACGTTATCTCGACCGCTATCCGAAGCAACTGTCGGGCGGACAGCGTCAACGCGTGGCGATGGGTCGTGCCATCGTCCGGGATCCGAAGGTCTTCCTGTTCGACGAGCCATTGTCGAACCTGGACGCCAAGCTTCGCGTCACCATGCGCGTCGAAATCAAGGAGCTTCACCAGCGGCTGAAGACCACCACTGTCTACGTCACGCACGATCAGATCGAGGCCATGACGATGGCCAACAAGATCGTGGTGATGCGCGACGGGAGGGTCGAGCAGATCGGCAAGCCTCTCGATCTCTACGACTTCCCGGTAAACCTTTTTGTCGCCGGCTTCATCGGCAGCCCATCGATGAACTTCCTTCAGGGCCGCATAGCCACCCGCGACGGCAGGAAGGTCGTCGTCACCGACCAGGGCATCACCCTGCCGATGGCAGACACAAATGCGGATGAAGGAAGAGCCGTTACCTACGGCATCCGACCAGAGCATATCACGATCGGCGAGGAAGGCGTTCCTGTGGAGGTATCGGTGTTCGAGCCCACCGGCTCCGAGACATTGATCTTCGGCCGCACGGGAGGCGTGCCGATCGACGCCCTGATCCGCGAGCGCATCGAGGTAGATCCCGGACGGACAATGTACTTCCACATCGATCCCCGGCGTGCGCATATCTTCGATCGGGAAACAGGCCAGAGACTGTAGGAGGACGCCCCATGGACTTCAAAGGAAAGACGGTGATCGTGACCGGCGCCGGAAAAGGCATCGGACGCGAAATTGTGAGGATGCTCGTCGAACGGGGAGCGCAAGTCGTCGCCCTGACTCGGAGTGCTGCCGACGTCGAAGCGCTGCAAGGGGAATCCGGCTGCCGGGCCATACAGGTCGACCTCGCCGATGCCGATGCGACCAGAGAGGCTGCCATCGCTGCCCTTCCCGCCGATTTCCTCGTCAACTGCGCCGGCACGACCGAGCTCCAGCCGTTCCTGGATACGACAGTCGGAAGCATTCGACCGTCTTGTCGCAGTCAACACGCGTGCTCCGATGATCGTCGCCCAGGAATATGCTCGTTCACTGATCAAAGAGGGCCGCAAAGGCGCCATCGTCAATGTCTCGTCGGTCGCCTCCTTCGTCGGCCTCCCCGACCACGCTGCCTATTGCGCGTCGAAGGGCGGATTGGATGGCTTGACGCGTGTCATGGCAAAGGAGCTTGCACCTCACGGCATCCGCGCGAACGGAATCCATCCCACGGTGACGCTGACGCCGATGGCGGTGAAGGCATGGAGCGATCCCGAGAAAGCCGCAGGGATGATGGAGCGAATTCCCGTCGGTCGCTTCGCCGAGCCGGCAGATATCGCCGAGGTTGTCCTTTTCCTGCTCTCAGATCAGGCTGCCATGGTGAACGGCATATCGATGCCGGTGGACGGCGGCTACATGATTGCCTGAAGTTCAGGACTAGCGTGTGGCACGAGCCCGCGATTGCAATCGGGGAAGCGGCGACGTTGACCGCCTCACCAATCGGCGCAGCTCATCCTGATCAATAAAATGATCCGTTACGCCGGCCTCTTTATCCGGATGACTGAAGACAAGACCGTCGGAATCCTCAAGCTTTAGAGCTTGCTCCGTATTCATGATCCCCAGTGCCTGGCGCTCGTACTCGGACTCAAGCGCCGCCTCGACGATGGCTTTTCTCTTGCGCATGTCCAAATCCTCCGTTTCTCAAAGGGTAACGGACAGGCGGACTCGCGGTTCCGATCAAGGCATCACGATATGAGACCCGTTGAAACGAAAGCCTTGCCGATACACGGCCTGCCATGGCGCGGGCCGCGCTGCTTTTGGCCCTTGCTACCACGCTTGGTGCTGCCACCAACGTTGAGACAGCTCCCCGGTACTGGCGACACCGCCTAACTCGGCGAGACGTCAGGCCCACCGGCGGCTCTTTGAATTAAGCGGGCAACCACTTCAGTGCGGTTCTGCGCCTGCAACTTGCGCATTATGTGTTGCAAATGCATCTTTACCGTATGCCCCGACAAATTGAGTTTTCCTGCAATTACCTTATTTGAACAGCCGCATTGCAGCTCTGCGAGGACATCCGCTTCCCGGGGAGTGAACTCAGCAATCGCCAAGTATTGCGTCCTCTCATCCAAGCTCTTTTCGGCCTCATTTCTGGCCGGACTATGCTCGCTTGAGCCGTTTGTACCAGCTCCCAATAGCTGCGGGAAAAATGTTCCTCCTGCCAGAACGAGGCGAAGACCGGCAAGGGCAATGTCAATGGGAAGTGAAGTCGAGAAAAGGCCGCGGATGCCCATCTTGAGCGCCTGACGGGCTATGATGGCGTCATCCGTACCTGAGAGCAACGTGACAGGAGCCTCAGGAAAACGTGCAGCAATCGCCGCGAGATCATCACGCAGGCTGGCGCTCTCAACACCTCTGCCGGCCAGACCTAATACAATCAAACGCACCTCGGATCCAAGAGCTCGATCGAGACTCTCAGTCGAGATCAAATCTATAACGTTCCACCCGGTGAGTTCCCGCTCGAGAAGCTTCACCACGGTGGTGCGCGCCAAAGTAGAATGCTCAATGATGATCACAGTTGGTGCATTGCGCCCCGTACGGCGCCTAGTTCCAGCAATATCGGACACTTGCGTGCTCCCCCAGAATATTTGCAACGCAACAGCAGATTATATTATTCCTGTTTTCACTACATGTCATGATAAAAAGTGAGTGTATTTCAGATATTAATAGTCTGATCTCTCATGATAATTCTTATAGTCTATAAGATATCATCGATAGATAACTGGGATTGCAGAGCACATTGAAGAGATTTTTCATGAGAGCCTGCTGGTTCGACTTGTCGCTGCAGACTTTCCAGCCTTCGCCGAATTCACGTACGGCAAGCGGGTCAACAAAGCTTTCAAAGGCACTGAAAAGGCAACCGATCTGCGACAGACCCATTTCGGAAAGCGCCGTTGGATATAACGAGCTGCCGATCGGCCGGGCTTTGTTTCCATATCTCAATTCAAAGAAGTCACCAACTCGGCAGCAAAACGACAAATGCGAAAAGCAACAAAAGTACAAGATCGCCGATTACCCGTTATGATTAGAGAAACTGCGCTCTAATGACGCATTAATACCAGCTGGCATCGTTCTCCCTCAGGCAGCACTGCGCCGGCACCGACCCGATACCGGCCGGAGGTCACGGCCCCTGGCGGCCGAAAACGACGACAATGGGATGAGGTCATTGTGGAATGTTCGGGATCTCAGTGAGCCCGCCGTTCGGTGCCATGTCGGCCAGGGAGGCGAATGCCGGGCGGAGGAAACAATTCAACACATGGCTTGAAAAATCGCGCGAAGAACGGTTTCGTGCAGTTGAGCCTCTGCAATGCAAATTGGGATTCTATCCCTTGGAGAACGATGCCGAAAAGTGTGAGCGGTTTTCGACCCGGCCTAAAATCATCCTGTTCTAGGTATGCATGAAGGCCAGAATGTCGTCTACGAGAGCCGAATGGGCGTCGGTGAGGTTGCCTTCTCCGCCGTGGCCGGCGATGCCGGCCAACTGGAGCGCATGTTGGTCATAGAGAACATGATCGATCTGCTGGGCGTCCGCCGTCCCGCCGGCGGGAACGGCAATGTTGATGGGATGGAAATAGCCGAAATTGACATCGACCATGCTGCCGGCCGACGATCCTACCCCGCCACCGCCGCCCGCATGGTTGCCGGTGAAAATCGTGTCTGACGACAGGTTGAAGCCACCGCCATTGCCGCCGATGCCTGCGATCTGCACAGCGCCCTGATCGAAAATGACATTGTTTGTCTGATGGGCCTCCGCCGAGCCGCCCGCGGCGCCGATGGCGATGTTGATCGGTGAGAAGATGGCGATACTCACGTCGACCATAGTGCCGACGAAATATCCATCGCCGCCATGGCCCGCATAAAAGTCGCCGGTCAATGTGAGCGCAGTTCCCGGGCTTATCGACGGGCCATGGCCCGCGACGTTATGGTCTCCGCCCGAGCCGCCCATGCCGCCGATCTGGGTTGCGCCCTGCAGGAACATTGCGTTGTTCGATTGCTCGGCGTGCGCCGTCGCGCCAGGGCCTGCCGCCACGGCGGTATTGACGGGGGCAAACAGCGCGACTTCGGTGCTGACGAGTCCACCGTAGAAGAGCCCATTGCCCCCGGTGCCTGCATGATTGACGCCATCGCCGCTGCCGATGGCAACATTGCCGCTTCCACCATTCCCGCCTATCCCCGCCATTTCGGTGGGATGCTGATTGATGAGCGCATCGTTGCCCTGGAAAGCGTCGGCACCCGAATGAGGTCCTGCAATAGCGGCATTGGACGGCATGAAGACGGCCAATGAATTGCTGCTGATCACGCCTTCGCTTATTCCATCGCCACCGCTGCCGGCCGAATTATAGCTTGGACCGGAAGCGACATCCAATGGAAGCCAGGTCGGCATCAGCGCCAGATGCCCCGCGGCCAAGTTGGAGGCGAGGTGTTGATCGGTGCCCGCCTTGGGCAAGTCTTCCAATGAGGAACGAGTTTCCGCCATTACCGTCTCCATTCGCGGTCAACCGCACGGCCACCGAGCGTGCGGCGCTATGCAGCCTGAATTGTTCAGGCATTGTGCATCTGAACGCAGGAAAAGCAGAGCCTGCAATTCGTCTACATCTCATCGGCTAGTACTGTAGCCATTTGGCTGTCATGGGCCGCGGCGCCCGTTGCGCGAGTTTGCAAGCACTCAATCCCCGTTTGGGTTAGAGGCCCTCCATCTTGCACACTCATTCTCGCGGCGGGTCATGACAGCGTTTCACCGCCAAGCGGGGTCTCCGCCGCCAAGCGCAGCCTGATCAGAACCCCGGAATGCAGCCGGTTCGCTTGGGTGGCCGTTGCTTCGAAAAACGGCGTCGCTTCGACGAGGTCGCAGACATGATCATGACCCATGCCATCCGGCCGCAAATCACTTCGTACTAATCCAAAATAACGTTCCGTCACCTGCAAGTATATACCCGAAGGAACATCACCGAATATCTAGATAGTTCACAGATTAAATCGCAGGCATTATTCGATTGCGGTTGTATTGGCTAGCGGTGACATGCTGGATACCCACGCCGTAAAAGTAACAATGACGAAACGAAGTAGAAGGAGTGACATCAATGCCTATTCCACAGATATCCGACACGATTCATCTCAACAACCCGGATGCCGGTGACGCGAATGCCGGCAACGGCGGTGATGGCCACAACGATGGGAACATCAACTACAACCCGGTTGCATATGTAGACCCCGTCCAAACGGTCTACGGGGCAGATACCCATCTGCACAACGGCGATCACGTTTGGCAGAAGGCAGGTTGGGACGCCGGCAGTGGCGGAGACGGTGGCTTTGCTCAGGCCAAAAACGGCTTCCTGGCGGCGGTCACGAACAGCGGCGACGGCGGCGCGGGGGGAGATTCCCACTCCAATGGCAGCCAAGGAAACTCGAGCGGCGGCGACACGGCTTCCGTGAATGCGGCTACGACCGCGACACAATATACGCAGCTTGTGGCCGATCAGCATGCCACCATCCTCGCAGGTGTCGGCGGCAACGGCGGCAACGGGAACAACGCTCTAGGCGGCGATATCTCGTCAGCTCTGGTTCACACGGATCCCGAAACGACGACGGTGAACAATTCTCTTGATCACTTCATAAACGCCTTCGGCCATATCGACGTCGACCATCTCGGCTCGTGAACTCAGACCTCAAGGGCCGCTGGTTTCGGCCGGCGGCCCTCAAGGTAAGCAGCCTCTTCTCGTCAGTATCAAATGCAGCGAGAGCTGATAATGACAACGATTTCCATAAAGCCATTGCGCCCGCAGACACAGCTCGTTGTCGCGCTCCGAGCCTGTGCCGGAGCCTTCGGGTTGGTCTTCCTCTATAGCTGCGGCTACAATCTCTTTCTTCTGGCGCCGTCCATCTATCTCCTGCAGATCTATGACAGGGTCCTGTCGAGCAGAAGCGCCGACACGCTCCTGATGCTGACGATGATCATCGCCATCGCCGTGGTGGTCGGGTCCACGCTGGATATCGTGCGCAGGGCAGCTCTTTCGCGCATCGGCAGCTGGCTGGACCACAGGCTGCGGCCGATGGTGCTTACCGCATCATTCGAATATGCCACTCGCGCCGATACGGGAGCCGCCACGGAGTGCTACCGGGACCTGGCCGCATTACGCCAGTTTCTCGATTCACCGGCCAGCTCGCTTTTTTTTGACGTTCCCTGGGCACCGGTATTCCTGCTCCTGCTCTTTCTCGTTCATCCGCTGCTTGGGACCATCGGTCTTCTGTGCGCAGTTGCACTTCTGCTGTTTGCGTTCCTGACGGAACTGGCGACGCGAGAGCCGCTTGCCCACGCCAATCGTGCCCTTTCGATGAGCTATCTCAGATTTGCGACCGCCCTCAAAAACATTGAGGTAATCAGGGCAATGGGCATGCAGGATGGCGCAGCGATGATCGTCTATCGCGATGCGGAAATGGCCAGAAGGGCGCAGGATATCGCGATGCATCGCACGGAGATCATTATTGGTTTCTCCAAATCGATCCGCACGCTCGCGCAGATCCTCATGATGGGATCGGCGACATGGTTGGTGCTCATAAACAGCGGCAGTCCCGGGATCATCTTCGTTGCGAGCCTGCTGCTCGGGCGCGGGCTTGCACCAATCGAGGGCGCAATAGGTGCATGGCGCTCCTTTACGTTTGCGCGCAGTGCCTTCCGTCGCTTGAACAGAATGCTGATAGCAGTTGCATCGGATTGCGATGCCCGAATGGTGCCGATACCGGAACCCAACGGCCTCGTTCTCGATAACGTCAGCTATATCAAGCCATTCGCCGATCGGCCGATATTGACTGGCATCACCTTGCGCCTCGCGCCCGGCGATTGCATGGCGCTCATCGGTCCGTCGGGATCAGGGAAATCGACACTGGGTCGCGTCATAGCAGGCGTTGTGCCAGCAACGAGCGGATATGCTCTTCTCGGCGGGGTAGATATCTCGGCTCTGCGCCTTTGTGGGGGAACCCGCCACGTCGGATATCTGCCGCAAGACATCGAACTTTTCGGAGGAGCGATCAAGGATGTGATCGGCCGGCTGGACGGAGGAGATCCCGGCAAAGCGATCGATGCCGCGAAGCTGGTTGGGTTGCACGAAGCGATCATGCGGCTGCCCCAGGGTTACGAGACCGATATCGGTGAAGGTGGAAACCTGCTCCTTCGAGCTCAGCGCCAACAGCTGGGACTGGCACGGGCGGCCTATGGAAATCCGTCTCTGATCGTTCTCGACGATCCGAATTCGAGCCTGGATTATGACGGCGAACGGATGCTGTTCACGGCAATCGAGCGCATGAAATCCAGGGGGATGACCGTCGTGATCATAACGCACCGGATGGGGATCCTGCCGGTCACCAACAAGATTGCCATCATGCGTGACGGGACTGTGGCTGCCGTCGGCGACAGTGAGCGAATTTATGAAACTTATCTTCAACCACCGTCTCGAACAGGAACGTAGGGAGGGAGGCTGCCATGACCCTTGTTCAACTGGACGCAGCGCGGGCGAAATTATCAGATTCGTCAGGGACGGGTCAGCGATTGCCTCAACGATCGACGGCGACAGCCAGGCAACGGACGGCCTATTTGCCGGTGATCGAGGCGAAACAGCGCGGACCCGCCCCCCCTTCGCCCATGCCGGGGCTCAGAGGCGTTGTCTGGACGGGCAACCTGTTGATCCTGGTCTTCATCGTCGGATTGGGGATCTGGTCGGTTCTGGCGCCGCTGAAAAGCGCTGCGGTCGCATCGGGCGTCATCGAACCGGAATCCAGCCGCAAGACCATTCAGCATCTGGAAGGCGGGATCGTGCGACAGATCCTCGTCAAAAACGGCGATGCGGTCATGGCCGGACAAATCGTAATCGAGCTCGACGATACGAAGTCTCGCTCGGAGCGCGACAGCATTCAAGGGCAACTTTGGGACGCCGAAGGAAGCCGCGCTCGCCTGCTTGCGGAGCAGACGGGCAGCGACCATATCGCCTATCCTGGGAATCTCAGGGCAGCAATGGCCAAGTATCCCTTGGTCGGCTCGATTCTGATCGGGCAACAGAAAATCTTCGAAGCCCGTCGCGGGGTCATGCAGGCGGAAATTCAGATCGCCAATGAAAAAATCGCGCAGGTGCGGCAGGAAATTGTCGGACTTGGCGCGCAGAAGGCGGCGCTGGCCGACAGAGCCTCGATCTCTCGGCAGGAACTGGATCAGGTCACGGTCCTTAACGCCAAAGGACTGGAAACAAAAAGCAGGCTTCTCAACCTCCAGCGGGAAAAGGCAGACCTTGACGGCCAGCAGGGTGAAGTGGAGGCGCAGATCTCCCGCGCCTACCAGGTGATCAGCGGATCACAGGCCGATCTCGCAAAGCTTGAGAGCGACCGGTTGAGCGAAGTCGCCCAAGGCATGCGCGAGACGGAAAGCCGGATCATGCAACTGCGCGAGCGCTTGCGGGCGATCGACGACCAGCTTTCAAGGACCTATATCCGTGCTCCCGAAGATGGAACGATCATGAACCTGCGTGTCCACACAGCCGGTGGGGTGATCGGCGCGGGTGAACCGCTGGTCGATCTTCTGCCGGGCGCCGATCGCCTTGTCGTGTCTGCCCACGTCAGGCCGGAAGACATCAATCTCGTCCGTGCGGGACTCGAAGCACAGGTTCACCTCCTTCCATACAATCAGCGGCGCGTTCCACTCCTGAAAGGCCGGGTCGAGTATGTTTCGGCGGACCGTCTCATCGATGCGCGGAGCGGCCAGCCCTACTTTGCCGCGACGATCCGTATAACGGATGAGCGGTTGGCGAAAATGAGAGATGTGGAAATGGTCGCGGGCATGCCCGCACAGACACTGATCGAAACGGGCAAAAGCAGCGTGGCGCTCTATGCCATCAGACCCCTCCTCGACAGTTTCAACAGAGCATTTCGCGAGGACTGAAGCGGTGATGGGCAAGAGAAAATTCGACGACAACCAGATTACCGGTATTCTGAAGGAGCACCAAGCCGGGGTGACGGTGGCAGATGTTTGCCACAGGTACGGCATCAGCGAGCCGACCTTCTATCGGTGGCAATCCTTGCAGTCCGGGAATGTCGGTCTCCATGCCAAAAGATTGAGAGCACTGGAGGAAGAGAACCAGAAGCTCAAGAAGCTTTTGGCCGAATCCATGCTCTCGGCGGCAACACTGAGCGAGATGCTGGCGAAGACATCGAAAGGGCGACACTAACCTCTGACAGAGGGGTTTGTCGGGGACACTCGCGACCGGAATGCCGGCGGCGTTCTCTCATCTCGGACTTGCGATTCTTTTCGCTATTTATGTTCGACGGTCAAAACCATGGGCATGGCCCAGGTGGCCTGAGAAATCGGCCAGCGCAGCAATTTGACGTTGTCGTCGTCGACCTGCGCCTCCCATCGAGCATAAAACTTTTGGCTATACCCGTTCAATCGGACGCTGCGGCATGCGATGGGGCCGCCATCGAGGTTTAGGGCAACCTCGAGATCCAAAGGCGATGCCTTGAGAAACTCCGCCAACCGATCGAGAGAAAAGAATGCTTCCTTCGTCGTGCCGATAACAATGCGGCCGGAGCCATCCTTGCCCAAGAAGGTCCGGTTGGCCAGCCAGCGGCTTTTCACGTTCACGTGGGTTTGGCCATCGTCACCGATCAGGAGCGGATAGGAAACCATGGCATTCGTCGCTCCGGCAAAGGCACCTCCCCAATCTTGATGCGTCAGGTCACGGATGTCAGCCGAGCTTGCATCCGCAATGAAGGCACCAGCCTTTGCATCATACTGCTGGGGACCCATCGCTACACCCTCACTGATGAAGGGCGTGTCGGGACGACCATGTGTGTCGTAATAGCTGCCGTTGACGATCATCACGGCCTTCGGCAGGGCATGTTCCCATTCGTCGATACCCGTATCACCCTTTGGTGCATTGTGGACAACGAAGCGGAAGCGCGCCGGATCAATCCGGCTGAGAAAAATCCGGTCGACTTCGCGTCCATCGGCAAGCACCGGCAGTTCCGCGACTTCAAAGCCAGGCTCCGGCTGTTGCCAGGCCAGCGACCCCGGCTGCGCGCCTGGGACAGGGCTCTTCAACGCCAATTGCATGGAGGCGGATAGCCGCTCGTCGTCAGGCTTCACGTTGATCCAATAGGTTCCGCCGCGACGCAATATCGTGTTGAACCCATAGGCGCCCGCAACTTGCCAGAGCCAACCAACGCCGACAACAATCACAACGCCCAACGCTGCCGTCAGCCCGAATAGGAGCTTGCGAACTACTGACATCAAAAAAATCTCTATAAGCAAATAGTTAGGTTCGGTATGCGGCGCGATGCGCTCGCCCTGCGCAAATGCAATTTCAAGTGAGGCTTTTCTACGACGGTTGTCTGCACGGAGGGCAGCCCAACACGCGCGCCTATATGCTCGGAACAGCGTAGTTCGGCGTTCGCCACCACGGCCGCCAAACAGGCGCCTTTTCCCAAGGTCACAAATTCGCTAATTATGCAAGGAAATCAAAGTGGTGCCCAGGACCGGAATCGAACCAGTGACACGCGGATTTTCAATCCGCTGCTCTACCAACTGAGCTACCTGGGCTAACCTGCTTCCAATGGTTCTTTTCAAGAAAAGAACCGCGGGGCCTTGGTTCACCCCGGAAGCGAGCGGGGTTATAGCATCTTGTTCGCCCATGGCAAGCGTCAAATGACTCTTTTTTGACGGTCTTGCCGGCTTTGCGGATTCGTGAGGAAAAATAAGAGCTTCGCCGGCGGAATTCTCGAAAGCGCGTCGCGTCACTCCGGATTCATGCGACGCGCTTTAAGTCTTTGATTTATGCATGTCGTTGTCCCAAAACCGCTGCGCACTTTTGGGCGACAGGCATTATTCCTCATCGGGATAATCGGCCTTCGTCTCGTCGTCGGCAACCGGAATGGCATAGGCGCCGGTCAGCCAGCGGGAGAGATCGGCCTCGCGGCAGCGGTTGCAGCAGAAGGGATAGTGTTCGCGGTGGGAAGGTTTACCGCATTCGGGGCAAGGGCGCGTCTTGCGCAGCGGTTCGACCTTGGCGGCCGCTTTCTTCTCTTCAGGCATATCGGTCCGTCCTAAAGCATGTCGCGCAAAAAGTGTGCGACACGACATGCGTATAAACAACGCCTTAAAGCGCGACGCGCGGATCTGAAAGATCGTGACGCGCTTTAAGCATCGGCCGTCGGGCTCAGCCCTCGGGCCACCGGCTATGCACATCGAAGCCTTCGCCGGTCAAAAGCAGAATGGTTTCATAAAGCGGCAGGCCGACGACATTGGTGTAGGAGCCCACCATCTTCTGCACGAAGGTGCCGGCGAGGCCCTGGATGCCGTAGGCGCCTGCCTTGCCGCGCCACTGGCCGGAGGCCAGGTAGTTCTCGATCTCGAAACCGGAGAGACGCTTGAAGCGGACCTTGGTCTCGACGATCTTCTGACGGATCTTGCGATCCGGCGTCACCAGGCAAACGCCGGTGTAGACCATATGGTTGCGTCCCGAGAGGAGATGCAGCGAACTCAGCGCCTCGTCGGCGAACTCAGCCTTGCCGAGAATGCGCCGGCCAACGGCGACCACCGTATCGGCAGACAGGATATAGCTGCCCTTCCAGGTGATATCGCCCTTGATGGCGGCAAGGGCGGCTTCGGCCTTTTCCGCCGAGAGCCTGCGGGCAAGCGAACGCGGATGCTCCGATTTCTTCGGCGCCTCGTCGATATCCATCGGCATCAGGCGCGAGGGCTCGATGCCGGCCTGGTTGAGCAGGTCGACGCGCCGGGGCGAGCCTGAGGCCAGAATGAGCTTGTATTTCAGCGCCATGGAACCTCGACCATCGGCAGACGGGAGCAAGAACCCTTGCAGGACCTTCGGGCAAACTTACTTGAAACGGTAGGTGATGCGGCCTTTGGTCAAATCGTAGGGCGTCATTTCCACAAGCACCTTGTCGCCGGCGAGAACGCGAATGCGGTTCTTGCGCATGCGGCCAGCGGTGTGGGCGATGATCTCGTGTTCGTTTTCGAGCTTCACGCGGAACGTCGCATTCGGCAGAAGTTCGGTGACGATTCCCGGGAATTCGAGGACTTCTTCTTTAGGCATATAAGTGTTTTCTTCCTGTGGGTTGAATAGGCAGCGCAGCGCGCGCCTTTAAAATTTGGGCGGAAACTACACAATCAACGCAGGTTTGTGAACCTCGTTGATCAGGCTTTCCTTTATTTGTTTTCATGCCGATTGCGCGGCAATGCCATTTCGTTTGAGTAGCCGGCTTTCGATGAGGCCGGCCAGATGATCGCGGACCTCGCGGTAGCTCTCCAGAATCTGCTCGCGCGTTCCGATTGCAACCGTCGGATCCATGGTCGGCCAATAGACGACATCGACCGCACTCGACCGCGTCAGCTCGAGTGCTGCATGATGGGCCTGCGGTGACAGCGTGATGATCAGATCGAAATAATCATCCTCGAGCTCTTCCAGCGTCTGCGGCTGGCGGCGCCCGAGGGAAAGCCCGATTTCATCGAGCACGGCATCCACGAAGGGATCGCGCTCGCCGGCGCGAACGCCGGCAGACCTGATATAGGTATTGGCCGGCAGAATGCTACGGGCGATCGCTTCGGCTATCGGCGAGCGGATGGCATTCATCCCGCACATGAAAAGGATGGCGCCCGGCCGCTTTCCCTCCTCGACATCGGCGGCGCGCTCCATTGCCGTCATCCGCGCCAGTAGAGCACGCAGACCAGCGTGAAAAGGCGCCGGGCGGTATCGAAATCGACCTCTATCTTGCCGGCCAGCCTATCCTTCAGCGTCTGCGAGCCTTCATTGTGGATGCCGCGCCGGCCCATGTCGATCGCTTCGATGCGGCTCGGCGTCGACGAACGGATCGCTTCGTAATAGCTCTCGCAGATCATGAAGTAATCCTTGACGATCCGCCGGAAGGGCGTGAGCGACAGGATATGAGTGGCGACGCCGCCACCCTCTTCGGTGGTGATGGCGAAAACCAGTTTCGAATCGACCAGCGAGATGTTCAGCCGGTAAGGTCCGCCGACATGGCCGAGCGGCTCGAACCTGTTCTCCTCGATCAGATCGAAGATGGCGACCGCGCGTTCATGCTCGACATCGGGCGTCGAACGGCCGATCGTATCGTCAAGGACGACGTCGCAAAGCCGGAATTCGCCCTTCGCCATGCCCTCACCTTTCGAGGTTGAGGCGGATCGCGACCGATCGCGCATGGGCATCGAGGCCTTCGGAAACGGCAAGGGCGATCGCCGCCGGGCCGAGGGTGCGGAGCTGCTGCGGGCCGAGGCGCAGGATCGAGGTGCGCTTGACGAAATCAAGCACCGAAAGGCCGGATGAGAAGCGCGCCGAACGCGCCGTCGGCAGCACATGGTTCGAACCGCCGACATAATCGCCGATGACCTCAGGCGTATGGGCGCCCATGAAGATCGCGCCGGCATTGCGGATGCCGTCGAGCAGCCGGTCCGGATTGACGACGGCGAGCTCCAGATGCTCGGCGGCGATACGGTTTGCCAGCGGAATGGCCTGTTTCAGGTCGGCAACGAGGATGACCGCGCCGAAATCGCGCCAGCTTGCCGCCGCCGTCTCGGCGCGGTTCAGCGTCTTCAGCTGGCGTTCGACCGCCTGCTCCACCGCCTTGCCGAATGCGGCATCGTCGGTGATCAGGATCGCCTGGGAACTGACATCGTGCTCGGCCTGCGCCAAGAGGTCGGCTGCGATCCAATCCGGATTGTTGTCCTTGTCTGCAATGACAAGCACTTCGGAGGGACCGGCGATCATATCGATGCCGACGGTGCCGAAGACATGGCGCTTGGCAGCAGCGACATAGGCATTGCCGGGACCGGTGATCTTGGCGACCGGGGCGATCGTCTCGGTGCCATAGGCAAGAGCCGCGATCGCCTGGGCGCCGCCGACACGATAAATCTCGGTGACACCGACAAGCTTGGCGGCGGCAAGCACTGCCGGATTGACGGCGCCGCCGGTGGCAGGAACGGCGATGACGATGCGATCGACACCGGCGACCTTGGCCGGCACGGCGTTCATCAGCACCGAGCTTGGATAACTCGCGGTGCCGCCCGGAACATAGAGCCCGACCGCCTCGATCGCCGTCCAGCGCGAGCCGAGGCCGACGCCGAGGTCATCCTCGTAGATATCGTCCTTCGGCAGCTGCCGGCGATGGTGGGATTCGATGCGCAGTGCGGCGAGCTTCAGCGCGCCCAGCACTTCCGAAGGCACCGCCTCGACGGCGGCGTCGATCTCTTCAGGCGTGACGCGCATCGGGACGGTGGCGTAATCGATGCCGTCGAATTTCAGCGAATATTCGGCAAGCGCCACATCGCCGCGGGCGCGCACGTCATCGATGATGGCGCGAACGACGATGTTCACATCCTCGGAGACTTCACGCTTCGTCGTCAGAAAGGCGGCAAAATGCTGCTCGAAACCTTCCGATGCCTGATCCAGCCAGATTGCCAAGGCCGATATTCCTTCCCAACTCGAAACTGCGATATTTAAACTTTCGGCGTCATTTCAGCGGTGGCGAGGCTTGGAGGAGGCCTCCCAGGCGCCGCCGATATCGGCCAGTTGGACCTCGATGCATTCGACATCGAGCGCAATCGAGGCCGTGCCGGATAGCGACAGCTCGATCGTACCCTCAGGCCCCTCGCCCTTCTGCTCGAAGCGCAGCGCCAGCAGCGACAGCACCTCGTCGCGTTTTCCACGATCGATGCCAAGCGAGCGGACGGCAAGCACGCGCTTGAAGACCAGGGCAGCCCGGCGGCGCTCGAAACCCTTGCGCTTGCGCTCGGCACCTTCCCAGACGAAACGATTGGCGGCAAGCGCGAACTGCGCGTCGCGCGGCGACCAGTCGATGTCGCCGACCTTGAAGACGCTGTCCTGCATATGCGCGGACATGATCGCAAGATCCTCGTTATCGAGCGCAACAAGTTTCAGGTCGGTCATTCAGCCTCATCCCATTACCGGCCTAGGCCGGGCACCGCCGGAATGGCGATGCGTCAGACAAGGGAAATAAGGCGCGGCGACCAATTACGCAACCGGGATGAACGGTGCTTACTCGCTGATGCGCTCGACGATGGCGCCGCAGCGGGTCAGCTTCTCCTCGAGCCGTTCGAAACCGCGGTCGAGGTGATAGACGCGGGAGACCGTGGTTTCGCCCTCGGCGGCAAGGCCGGCGATGACGAGCGAGACGGAGGCGCGCAGATCGGTCGCCATGACGGGCGCACCGCGCAGGCGCTCGACACCCTCGATCTTCGCCGTCTGGCCGGACAGCGAGATCCTGGCGCCGAGGCGGGCAAGCTCCTGCACATGCATGAAACGGTTTTCGAAGATGGTCTCGGTGACATGCGAGACGCCGGAAGAGCGGGTCATCAGCGCCATGAACTGCGCCTGCAGATCGGTCGGGAAACCCGGGAAAGGATCGGTGACGATATCGACCGGCTTGATGCCGGCGCCATTGCGCTTGATGCGCATGCCATTGTTGGTCGACGAGATTTCCGCGCCGGCGCGGCGCAGCGTTTCCACCGCGGTCTCGAGCAGCGCCACATCGGTATTCTCGAGCACGACGTCGCCGCCGGCCATGGCGACGGCCATGGCGTAGGTGCCGGTCTCGATGCGATCCGGCAGCACGCGATGGCGGGCGCCGGAGAGCGAGGTGACGCCTTCGATGGTGATCGTCGCCGTGCCGGCGCCTGTGATCTTCGCACCCATGGCGTTCAGGCAGTTGGCGAGATCGACGACCTCAGGCTCGCGGGCGGCATTGCCGATCACCGTCGTGCCGCGGGCAAGCGTTGCCGCCATCATCATCACATGGGTGGCGCCGACGGAGACCTTCGGGAAAGTGTAGCGCGCGCCGATCAGGCCGCCAGCCGGGGCCTTGGCGTTGATATAACCGGCATCGATCTCCATGGTCGCGCCGAGCGCCGTCAGGCCTTCGATGAAGAGATCGACGGGACGGGTGCCGATGGCACAGCCGCCCGGCAGCGAAACGCGGCAATGGCCTTCGCGCGCCAACAGCGGGCCGATGACCCAGAAGGAGGCGCGCATCTTCGAAACCAGTTCATAGGACGCTGTGGTATCGACGATGGTGCGGCAGGTGAAATGGATCGTGCGCGAATAGGAATCTTCCTGGCGCTCGCGGCGGCCGTTGACGGCGACATCGACGCCGTGATTGCCGAGGATGCGCATCAGCAATTCGACATCGGCCAGATGTGGCACGTTTTCGAGCGTCAGCGTATCGCTGGTCAGAAGCGAGGCGATCATCAGCGGCAGTGCGGCATTCTTGGCGCCGGAAATCGGAATGATGCCATTCAGCTCATTACCGCCGACGATTCTGATACGATCCATGTGCGCTTACGGGCAGCGCCCGCCTTTCCTGAAAGTTCTGCCTTGGAATAAGGAGTGAGGTGTTTAGGGGATTTATCGACACGCTTCAATTCGCGACGGACGGAACATTACGATTCGTCCATTTTTGCGGCGGGCAGCCCATTTGTTTCGTCGGCCTGGCCCGAACGGCGGGCGCGGACCTGCTGTTTGCGTCGCCCCAGATTTTCCCTGAGCTTTTCGGCGGCGCGCTCGCGGCGCAGTTTTGCCTGTGCTTCGATCGCTTGCTTGCGGCTCTGCTGGCCGGTTTCGGTCTTTTGGTTCATGCGACAGGATTAGCCGAATTCGCGCCAATCCAAAAGGCCCGTCATTGCAATCGACGCGAAGTTGGAATTTGCGGCTTGCGCTGGCCGCCAAGCTGTGGCAATAGCCCCCCGTTCTCGCGATTGAGCCACATGGCTCGCACGGGTACTGGTCCTGCTGCCGTAGCTCAGTGGTAGAGCACACCCTTGGTAAGGGTGAGGTCGGTGGTTCAATCCCACTCGGCAGCACCAGTTTTCTCTTAGATATCGGGAAATCACTTTCCTCCCTCAGCGAGGCGGGCGACAAGTGGACAACAGTTCGCTGCTGTAAAAGTGTGGACTGGGCGGAGGGCGTTATTTAACGTCACACGCAACATCCCGACTTAGTAGATCGGCGAGACCAGCCCCTCATCCGGCTGCCGCCGCCTTCTCCCCGTAAACGGGGCGAAGGGGATATGCCGCAACCTCTCCGTCCCCCGCTCACCTCTCGCAGGGCACGTCCCCTCGCCCCGTTTTTACGGGGAGAGGGTTAGGGTGAGGGGCAGCCATCTGCATGAACCGGACAGCCACGCAGCGCAATCGGGAAGCTCGCTTACTTCGAGATAATACGGTATGAACGGGGATAACTGCCACAGTTCGAACAGTTCTCCGGTTACCACCATTTCTTCGCCTGGAATCGGCGCGTGGGGTCGCGGGGACACTCCATCATCAATGCCTTCGATATACCAGCGAGGCGCATTCTCCGAGATGAAACGGGTAGTGAGGTCGATCGCCGTCCCTTCACCGTGCCGAGGCAGAGTCGCCCGTAAATATTCCCGCTGCAGTCTTGGGATGGCCTCGATGGAGAGGCGCGCGAAGAAAGCGTCTTCAGCGGGCGGCGGCGCGCCGCCGGCGAGGGCCGGCATTGCCAGCGCCCCGTAGAGAAAAGCAGCCTGGATCAATTGTCGATCTAAACGCATGTCGAGCCCTCAGCTTGCCCAACATGGTAGCGATGGCAGCGCGCCGGCGCTATACAACTTATTTGCGACCGATAGAAATTCCTCTTGGCGTGCGTGCGCACGCAACCTCACCCGCAAGCTGACATTTCGCCTCATTAGCAACCAACGATTCACCATTGTTGACCGTGAAAATCACGCTAGAATGGTGATCATGGCGGCGTCTCCCCGGAGGAACTGGGAGATGCTGCGCTCGTTTCTATCGAAAATCGTGGAGGAGCGTCGATGGCAACTGAAAGATGGAACAGCCCGGTCAAGGTTGGTTTCGAAAATGCCGATGCGCGAACGGTCAATGGTCCGTTCGATGCGCTGAAGTGCCTGGCGGATCTCTGGCCGAGTGTGCGCGGGCTTCGTTATATCAAGGCCCGCAGCACTTGCCGGGCAGCGCTCGATGGGCGCAAGAGCGTGGAAGAGGCGAGAGCCGAGTTTCTGGCGGCAGCCGAAGAGGCGAAGCTGAAGCTTCATTGAACTGGCGCATAATCCTTTCCGAAAATCGATTCCGATTTTCGGGGTTATGCGCTGCACTTCGGTCAGGATTTCCAGGCCGCTTCAGCTCGTTCGTAAACGGAACGTGCCGGAACGGGACAATGCTTTAATTTTACTTAACCCTGCATCGAACTCGCGCCGGGTTTTGGTGCAACAGGCGTTGCGTCTGGTACAGGTGTCTTCATAGAAGATGCCCAGCCATCATGATGATGGTTAGAGGCTCGTACCCTCTGCGGAAGCGCAGGCGAGCCTCGTCCGAGCAAAGCGGATGTTTCAGCAGTCCGCGCCGCCCTCATTCTCCACTTCGATATAACCGACACCGATGATCGTGCCGTCCACCGCGCGGATGAAGGAGGGGAGATAGTGAGGATCTGCCGGCTGGCAGGCGACGGCCCCGGTATATTCGTTGAGGGCGATCTGGTCCTTCGGCAAAGCGGAATAATTCGTGCCGGTTTCCAGCGAGGCATGGGCGGAGCCGGCAAAGACACCGCAACCCACGATCAAGGTCGTTGCCCAGAGGCGAGGAAGCAACTGCATGAGAGTCTCCAGCGTTTAGGTCCGGCCTTTCAACACGCGAGAGAGCATTTTGGTTCCCTTCATGCGCAAAGCGATGAGCGCGCAGACCGGCGCCGGATTTTTATTGATGAATGTCGTTGTCCTAAAACCGCTGCACACTTTTAGGCGACATGCATTAGCGTCGCAGCAAGCGAGCACGCACATAGCCCCGGCCGACGACGCCCTCGGCGATCTCGATCGCCCGCTCGACATCGCCACGCCGGCACACGAAACCTTCCAGGATGACATAGGAGCCGGATATGCCGACGGTGATTTCGCCGGCTTCGATATCGCCGGCCGCATGAAGGGCGCTTTCCACCGAGGCGCGCGTCGCGGCATCGCTGTGGCCCTGCCGGCCGGGCTCGCCATGCCCCGTGAATGCTGGAAAGCCGAGCACCGTGAACGTTTCCTGATGTTGGTTGATGTCTGTTAACGCCGCGGCGACGCATTTCGTTGCGTCCCCCGGAAAAGAAGAGCCTGTTCGACAGCGATACCTGCGCGGTGGCATGGGCACCCCTTGGCGAAAGGCGCCGCGGCTTCCATATCTGGCTGCAGTCGAAAGAGGGATGATGACGATGAAAGCGCTTCTGCCCGCCTTGTTTGCCGGGGCACTGCTTGCCGGCTGCTCCTCGGCCGATACGCCGGCGCTGGAACCTATTCCCGGCAGCATTACCTATGGCGGCCAGCCACGAACGAAGCTCACCAAGTCGCCAGTCGGCAGCGCCGTCTACAACCAGTTCTACAACGAGACGGGCCAGCGCGTGGAGGAAACCTATATCCTTCAGCCCGACCGCAGCCTGAAGCTGGTGCGGCGCGAGATCGGCCCGGATTTCCCCGACTGAGATGTTGCTCGCGCGCCAGATCGCTTGACAGGGACGGCAATCGCGAACATTCAAGGAACATCTAATCTTTCCGCAGTGATTCTGCGGGAGCCCGACCGGACGGCTGGATGTACCTCGAAAAGCTCAATCCGCAGCAGCGCATGGCCGTCGAGCACGGCACGCTCATCGACGGCAACCATATTGCCGGGCCGCTGCTGGTCATTGCCGGTGCCGGCTCCGGCAAGACGAATACCTTGGCGCATCGGGTCGCCCATCTCATCGTCAAAGGCGCCGATCCCCGCCGCATCCTGCTGATGACCTTCTCGCGCCGGGCAGCCGCCGAGATGGCGCGACGCGTCGAGCGTATCTGCCGCGATGTGCTTGGCTCGAATGCCGGCGTCATGGCGGATGCGCTTTCCTGGTCCGGCACCTTCCACGGCATCGGCGCCCGGCTGTTGCGCGATTATGCGGAGCAGATCGGTCTCGATCCTGGGTTTACCATCCACGACCGCGAAGACAGTGCCGACCTGATGAACCTGATCCGGCACGACCTTGGTTTCTCGAAGACGGAAAGCCGTTTTCCCACAAAGGGCACGTGCCTTGCCATCTATTCCAGGGCGGTGAATTCGGAAACCGCGCTCGACCTCGTGCTGCGCGACGTCTTTCCCTGGTGCGCGACGTGGGAGAAACAGCTGCGCGAACTTTTCGCCAGCTATGTCGAGGCCAAGCAGAGCCAGAACGTGCTCGATTACGACGATCTGCTACTCTACTGGGCGCAGATGGTCGGCGAGACTATCATTGCCGAGGATATCGGCAGCCGCTTCGACCATGTGCTGGTCGACGAATATCAGGACACCAACCGGCTGCAGGCCTCGATCCTGCTGGCGCTGAAGCCCGGCGGCCAGGGGCTGACCGTCGTCGGCGACGATGCGCAGTCGATCTATTCCTTCCGCGCCGCAACGGTGCGCAATATCCTCGATTTTCCCGCCGCCTTCAGCCCGGCCGCCAATATCGTCACGCTCGACCGCAACTACCGTTCGACGCAGCCGATCCTCGCCGCCGCCAACGCCGTCATCGATCTCGCCTCGGAGCGCTTCACCAAGAACCTCTGGACCGAACGGCAATCGTCCGAGCGGCCGCGCCTGGTCACGGTGCGCGACGAGGCCGAGCAGGCGCGCTATGTCGCCGACATGGTGCTCGACAATCGCGAGGAAGGCCTCACGCTCAAGCAGCAGGCCGTGCTCTTCCGCGCCTCGCATCACAGCGGGCCGCTGGAAGTCGAGCTGACCCGGCGCAACATCCCCTTCGTCAAAT
This sequence comes from Rhizobium leguminosarum, assembly GCF_002953715.1. Taxonomy (GTDB): domain Bacteria; phylum Pseudomonadota; class Alphaproteobacteria; order Rhizobiales; family Rhizobiaceae; genus Rhizobium; species Rhizobium leguminosarum_V. Next base: position 257,234 of record NZ_CP025012.1, on the reverse strand, counting down.
TCGGCGGGCTGAAGTTTCTCGACAGCGCGCATGTGAAGGACATGCTGGCCGCCCTTCGCTTCGCGCAAAACCCGCGCGACCGGGTGGCGGGCTTCCGGCTGATGCAGATCCTGCCGGGCGTCGGGCCGTCGACGGCGCAGAAGACGCTCGACCTGATGGCCGAGGATGCCAGCCCGATTTCTGCTCTCGCCGCTATGCCCGCGCCACCGCGCTCCGGCGAGGACTGGACTATGTTCGTTTCGATGCTGCAGGAGCTGAAGACCGGCAAGGCCGGCTGGCCGGCGGAAATCGGCCTGGCACGGCAGTGGTACGCGCCGCATCTGGAACGGCTGCACGAGGACGCAGCGACGCGGCAGGCCGACCTGCTGCAGCTCGAGCAGATCGCTAGCGGTTATGCCTCGCGCGAGCGCTTTCTCACCGAACTCACCCTCGATCCGCCGGATGCGACCAGCGACCAGGCGGGCGTGCCGCTTCTCGACGAAGACTATCTCATCCTGTCGACCATCCACTCCGCCAAAGGCCAGGAATGGACGAAGGTCTTCATGCTGAACGTCGTCGACGGCTGCATACCGAGCGATCTGGCCGTCGGCACCACTGCCGAAATCGAGGAGGAACGCCGGCTGCTCTATGTCGCCATGACACGCGCCCGGGATGGTCTCGACCTCGTCGTGCCGCAACGCTTCTTCACCTACGGGCAGAATTCGCAGGGCGACCGGCATGTCTATGCCTCACGCAGCCGCTTCATTCCGGCAACGCTGCTGCAGTTCTTCGAAGCCTGCAGCTGGCCGCAGGTGAAATCCGGCAGCGTCGCCCAGCAGCAGGCGCGGCAGGTGCGCATCGATGTCGGCGCCCGCATGCGCGGCATGTGGCGATAACTGGATAGCGTTCAGAGTGAAAGCGGCGGCTCGGCCGGTTTCAGGAAATGCTCGATCCTTGCGACTTCAACAGCCTCGACTGATGCCGGCGACCATTTCGGATTGCGGTCTTTGTCGATGACGGCGGCGCGGATGCCCTCGAAGAAATCGGGATTATCAAGCATCTGCAGACAGGCGCCGAGTTCACGGCCGAGGCATTCGGCAAGCGAGGCGCTACGGCGGCCGGCCCTGAGCAGCCGCAAAGCGAGCTTCAGACTGGTCGGTGAACGCGTCAGCATCACCCGGCGCGTCTCGGCGGCAAATTCGCCCTTCTCCTCGGCGAGTGCTGCCAGGATTTCCTCGACGTTGTCGAAACGGAATGCGCGATCGATCATTGCTGCGTTCTGCCTGAGCCGGCTTTCTCCCTGAGGCTCCGAAAGCGCCTGCAACACGGCATCCACATCGCTGGATGAACTGCCGCGCGGCAGGCCCGAGAGAGCATCGATCACTTGGCCGAGCCGCGACGACGCGATCTGAAGGTCGGCAAGCCCAGCGTGGATCGCGTCGGCAGCACCAATATCAAGCCCTGTCAGGCCGAGCCATGTACCGCCCTCGCCGGGGCCACGCGGCAGCAGCCAGGTGGCGCCGACATCCGGGACATAGCCGATGCCGGTTTCGGGCATGGCAAGCCGCGTGCGCTCGGTGACGATGCGGTGGCGGCCGTGCGACGACAGGCCGACGCCGCCGCCCATGGTGATGCCGTCCATCAGCGCGACATAGGGTTTGGGATAGGAGGCAATCATGTGGTTGAGGCGGAATTCCTCGCGCCAGAAGCTTGCCGCCAGACTGTCGCCGGCGCGCGCGCTTTCATGCAGGGCGCGGATATCGCCGCCGGCGCAGAAGCCGCGTTCGCCCTCCCCCATCATCACGACGCTCACCACCTCGGGATCTCGGGCAAAGTCGTGCAGGGTCGCGGTAATCGTGCGGATCATCGGCAACGTCAGGCTGTTCAGCGCCCGCGGCCGGTTGAGGCGGATGACGCCCGCAGTCCCCCGCCGTTCAATAATGACTTCGTCTTGCCGTTCGCCGTCCTGCATGGTTCACCTCATCTATTACGACCATGAATAGACGACGATGACGCATCGCTCCAGTCGATTTAAGGTCGGCTCAGGCAGACAGCGAATTGCGGGCGGAGGCTTCCGCCTCGCATCGGGCGGCGTAATCGATGGCAAGCTCCAGCGGCAGCGGCCGCGAGAAATGATAGCCCTGCGCCAGACGAACGCCCATCGCCTTCAATCCCTCGGCGATCTCTTCGCTTTCGACGCCTTCGGCGACGGAGGCAATGCCGAGATTCTGGCAGAGATTGGCGACCGAGCGGGTAATGTTCATGCAACGGGCGTCACGATCGAAGTTCATCACGAAGGACTTGTCGATCTTCAGTTTGTCGAAGCCGAGGCGATGGATATGGCTGAGGCTCGAATAGCCGGTGCCGAAATCGTCCAGCGCAATCGAGATGCCGGCAGCGCGCAGCATAGTGATCACCTGGTCGGCGGTGTCGAAATCGGAAAGCAGCGCGGTCTCGGTGATCTCGAATTCGATGCGCCTGGGATCAATGCCGGAGCGGGTGATCATGGCAAGCAGCGCCATCGAGGTCTCGTGGTCGCAGATATCGCGCGCCGAGAGATTGAAAGACAGCCTGAGATGCCGCGGAATGATCGCCAGCGCTTCGAGCGCCTTGGCGAAGAGGATGCGGGTCATGCGGCCGATGACCGCCGTGCGCTCGGCAGCGGGAATGAAGGCGTCGGGGCTGATGCGGCCGAAGCGGGCGCTGTCCCAGCGGGCGAGCGCCTCGTAAGCGACGACGCGGCCGCTCCGCAATTCGACGATCGGCTGATAATCAAGTTTCAATTCCTTGGCGAAGTCGTTCGCCTGCAGCTCGAGTTCGATCAGGTGGCGCTGCGTCAGGATCTTCTCGTGGTCGGCTGAGAAGAATTCGACGCCGCTGCTGCGCTTGCTCTTGACCTGGTAAAGGGCGAAGTCCGCCTTCTCGTAGAGATCCTCGGCGGTGTACTCGCCGATATCGGGATAGACGATACCGCAGGAACCGAAGACGCGGACCGAGCCGTCGGGGATTTCGTAGGGATCGCGGACGGCAGCACAGAGCGCCTGGCCGAGATCGGCGATCGCCTGGCGCGTCATCAAGGAGGGAAAGATGATACCGAACTCATCACCGCCGAGACGGGAGACGATGCCCTCTTCGCCGACCAGCGCGACGAAGCGGCGGGCCGTCTCCTTGAGCACGAGATCGCCGGCGGCATGGCCGAAGACGTCGTTGACCGGCTTGAAGCCATCGAGATCGAGAATGCCGAGGACGGGCGGCGAGGACGGATCTTTCTGCAGCCGTTTTTCCAGCGAGAGAAAGAAGCTGCGGCGATTGGCAAGGCCGGTCAGCTGGTCATGCAGCGCATTGCGGCTGTTGACGAGGTTCAGCTCCTCGGCTTCCGCCTGCTTCTGCTTCAGTTCCTCGGTCAATTGCACGAGACCGACGAAATTCTGGAAATAGCTGTTGATCACCCGGAGGAAGGGCAGGATCAGGAAGAGACCGCTGACGGCAGTCGCGACGAAAACGGGATTGCCCGAAAACATGAAGGTCGCGACCATGGCCGAGAAGGTGATGACCGTGGTCAGCGCCGCCGCCATCGGCAGATGCATCAGGCAAAAGATGCAGGAAATGCCTGTCACGACGAGGAAATAGGCGATCTGGCCCTGCTGGGAGGCATCGCCATATTGGTAAAGCGCAATCGCCCAGCCGCCGAAAGCGACGGTCAGGATACCGGCCCCAGCCATCGTGAGCTTCATCAGCCTGTAGGCCCGCTCGGCGGTCACATCTTCCTTGCCCCTGATCTCCCACCAGCAGAGACGGAAGACGCAGACGACGCTCAAGGTCACAGGAATGTAGAGCGAGAGCCAAAGGGGGGCGGATTTGAGGTGGGTGATCGCCACCGCAAGGGCGTTGATAATCAGCAGGACATAGAGAATGGGAATCTGCGACGACAGGGCCCTGAACTGCGCCAGCAGAAGCGTCGGATTGTCTTTTTGCAGCTGCAATGAGGCCAGAAAGTTCTTCATCTTCTCCTTTCCGTCGGCCAGAGCCAGCCAGAGAAAGTTTGACTTTTCCTTATTCACGTAACGGCATGCGGCCCCCGCAGCCGCGGGGATGGTAAACAGGCTCCTGCATCAGAACGAAGCGGCGGCCAGTGCCCGGTGGATGCTGTGCAGGTCGTCGACGCTCTTGTTCGACAGGAACAGTTCCCAATCGAGCGAGCTCTGGACGATGGTTTCCAGCGAATCGTATCGGGGCTTCCAGTCGAGCACTTGCCGGGCGAGCGAAGCGTCCGCGACGACGCTTGCCGAATCGCCGGCGCGCCGCGGCGCCATATGGATCTTGAAGGAATGCCCGTGCAGGCGGGTGACCATGTTCAACACGTCGAGCACGGAATAGCCGCTGCCATAACCACAATTGGCAACGAGCGAGCCCTTGCCTCTGCGCAGGTGCTGCAGCGCTTTCAGATGTGCATCCGTGAGATCGCTGACATGGATGTAGTCGCGCACGCCGGTGCCGTCATGGGTGGGATAGTCGATGCCGTAGACATTGACGCTGTCGCGCGTGCCGAGTGCTGCCTCGCAGGCGACCTTGATGAGGTGCGTGGCGCCTGAGGTCGACTGGCCGGCACGGTGGTGCGGGTCGGCGCCGGCGACGTTGAAGTAGCGAAGCGCGACATAGTTGAAATCATAGGCGGCGGCGGCATCGCGCAGCATGAACTCGGTCATCAGCTTCGACTGGCCGTAAGGGTTTTCCGGATTGAGGGGGGCCGTCTCCTTCACCGGCAGGTCGGTCTTTTGCTGACCGTAGACGGCCGCCGTCGAGGAGAAGACGAAGTTGCGGATGCCGGCCTTGACCGAAGCGCTCAGAAGCGCCCGGGTCTTGCCGGAATTGTTGTCGTAATAGGAGAGCGGATCGGTGACGGAAACCGGGACGACGGCGGAGCCGGCGAAATGGATGATCGCCTCGATGTCGTTTTCGATGAAGACCTTTTTCACTATGTCGGGATCGGCAATGTCGCCGAGATAAAAACGCGCCGCCGGCGCCACGGCCCAGCGAAAGCCCGTGGAGAGGCGATCGAGCACGACCACATCCTCGCCTGCATCGAGCAGCGCCCACACCATGTGACTGCCGATATATCCGGCGCCGCCCGTCACCAAAACCGCCATGTCCCGCATCCCTGCTTTCGTTTTTTATAAGCAGGGGCATCAGGCGCCGGTTTTTCTTTCCAATTTTCTTATCGAACGGCGTTTGGAAGGCCTTTGAACGGGTATGTTTGGAGTCGTGGTTAGAGGCCGATTTCGGGCTTTGCTAGAGTTTTATCGATCCGGCGATTTCGGCACAAAATCGACGCCTCGGTCGCCACGACGCGTCTTGCGGCCAGTGCTTCTCAGAGCTTGAGGATATAGTCGCAGAGGCGCTCGGCGGCGATCGCCACCTGCGTGGGGTCGCGCAGGAAACAGGCGCGCAGGAAGAGTTCGCCGCCCGATCCGAAAGCGGTGCCGGGAGCAAGGCCGACGCCTGTCTTGTCGACGATGTCGAGCGCTGCCTTGCGGCTGTCGGCGACGCCGTCGATCTTCAGGAAAGCATAGATCGCGCCATCCGGTTTCAGTGTCTCGACGCGGTTGGTGGCGACAAGCGCATCGCAGAGAGTATCGCGGGAGCGGGCCGCCTTGACGATATTGGCAGCGACGAAATCGTCGCCTTGATCAAGGGCGGCGACAGCGCCCTTCTGCATGAACTGCGCCACCCCCGATGTCGAATACTGGATGAGGTTTTCGAGCACCTGGCCCATTTCAGGCGGGGCGACGATCCAGCCGACGCGCCAGCCGGTCATCGACCAGTTCTTCGAAAAGGAATTGACGAAGATGATCTTGTCGTCCGGTTCCATCACATCGAGGAAAGAGGGGGCGCGGCCGCCGGCAAAATAGTAGCGGGCGTAGATTTCGTCCGCCATGATCCAGAGGTCGTGCTTGCGGGCAAGCGCCAGGAGATCGCCAAGGTCCTGTTTCGTTGCCGTCCAGCCTGTCGGGTTCGACGGCGTGTTGATGAAGATGCCCTTGGTCTTCGGGGTGATCGCGGTTTCGATGCGGTTCAGATCGACCGCCCATTTGCCGCCTTCGAACTGCAGCTCGACACTGAGCGAGCGCACACCTGCTATCTCGAGAGCGGCGGCAATGTTCGGCCAGGAAGGTGACAAGTAAACCAGTTCGTCGCCCGGCGAGGTCAGCGCCTGCACGGCGATCTGGATCGCCTGCATGCCGGAACCGGTGACGTAGAAATGCTCGACCGGAAGCCGGATTCCGAAATGTCTGTCGTAATAATCGGAAAGCGCCTGGCGAAGCTCCGGAATGCCGCGCTGCCAGGTGTAGAAGGTCTCGCCGCTAGCAAGCGCGTCCATCGCCGCCCTGCTGATGAAATCAGGCGTCGGCAGGTCGCCCTCACCCACCCAGAGCGGCAGCAGGCCTTCGCGGCCACGGGCATAGTTGACGAGTTCGACGATCCCGCTTTCGGGCGCCGCCAGGGCGCGCGGGCTGAGGCTGCTAACGATCGACATGCAAATCTCCGGTTTCCGCCTTCATAGCGGATTTGCGCCGGCAAATCCCATGACATCCAGTGATGGCATATCGATTTTGGTGATGAATGAGCCCGGCCGCAGCGGACGGGCTCCAGCCCGGATCAAGCCGTCGGGCGCGTGGCGAGAAGATCGCGAATTTCCGTCAGCAGCTGAACGTCTGCCGGCGGCGCTGGCAGCTCTTCCGGTGCCACCTTTTCCTGGCGCTCGACCTGGGCACGCAGGGTGTTCACGCCCTTGACCATCAGAAAGATGATCCAGGCGAGAATGAGGAAGTTGATGAGCACGGTGAGGAAACTGCCATAGGCAAACACCGCTCCCTGCTCGCGGGCGGCGGCGAGCGACTGTGCGTTGACGGCCGACGACAGTGGGAGGAAGTAATTCGAAAAATCGAAGCCGCCGAAAATGGCGCCCACGATCGGCATGATAAGGTCGTCGACCAAAGATTTGACGATGCCGCCGAAGGCGCCGCCGATGATGACGCCAACCGCAAGATCCATGACATTGCCGCGAGCGATAAAGGCCTTGAACTCATTGAGCATCGGATCCGTCTCCCTTCGATACAATTGTTTTCATTAGCTACATCTTCATTGCAATTAATCAATCGGCAATCGTAATTGTTTGGGGATACCCCGTGCGGTCTTTGACTTAAGGCCTAGACCTGCGGGAATTCTCAAAGTGTCTGAAATAACTTAAGCTGATCCATGTTGCGGGAGGTCCCGGCGGGTTTTCCGCCGGCGGAGGGTCAATGCTTCCAGGCTGGGTCATATTCGCGTCTGCCTTCGGCTATCTGCTCCTGCTTTTCGCCGTGGCCAGCTATGGCGACCGCAAGAACCGCAGCCCGGCTACGCTCGACCGCGGCCGGGGCACGCTGGAAGGCGGATGGCCGGTGGTCTATGCGCTGAGCCTTGCGATCTACTGCACCTCCTGGACCTATTTCGGCAGCGTCGGGCTTGCGGCACAGCGCGGGTTGGAATTTGCCGGCATCTATATCGGTCCCATCCTGGTCTTCACGCTCGGCATGCCGCTGCTTCGCCGCATCATCGAGCTCGCCAAGGCGGAGAAGCTCACCTCGGTTGCCGATTTTGTCGCCGCCCGCTACGGCAAGAACCCGACTGTCGCCACGATCGTCGCCCTGATCTCGCTGATCGGCGCCATTCCCTATATCGCGCTGCAGCTCAAGGCGATCTCGAGCACCGTCAGCGCCATGGTCAATCCGTCCGATTACGGCATCGGCAGCGGCAATCTCTATTTCCTTGATCTGCCGCTCGTCGCAACGCTGGTGCTTGCCTGCTTTGCCATCATGTTCGGCACGCGGCATACGGATGCGACGGAGCATCAGGATGGCCTGATCCTCGCCGTCTCGATGGAATCCGTGGTCAAACTCGTCGCCTTCCTGACGGCCGGCGTCTGCGTCATCTGGTTTCTCTTCGACGGCCCGACCGATCTGTGGCGCAAGACCGTCGACAATCAGCTGGTCATGTCGGCGCTCAGCTACCATACGCCGATCAGCCGCTGGATCACCTTGATCATCTTGTCGGCCTTTGCGATCATCCTGCTGCCGCGGCAATTCCACGTGACGGTTGTCGAAAACCGAACCCCGAAACAGCTGAAACTCGCAGGTTTCCTGTTTCCCACCTACCTCATATCAATCAATCTCTTCGTGCTGCCGGTGGCGATCGGCGGGCTGCTGACCTTCGGCGGCACCGGTAATGCCGATTTCTACATGCTGTCGCTGCCGCTTGCCGGCCAGATGCCCGTCGTGTCGCTGATCATCTTCATCGGCGGTTTCTCCGCCGCAACGGCGATGGTCATCGTCGATTCCGTGGCATTGTCGATCATGGTGTCGAACGACATCATCATGCCGATCTTCCTCAGGCGCAAACTCGCCGGCCGCGCCAGCCAGCGCGACGATTTCGCCAAGACGCTGCTCAACATCCGCCGCAGCGCCATTTTCGCCGTGCTGCTTTTCGGCTACGCCTATTACCGTTCGACCGACAGCACCGCCGGCCTTGCCTCGATCGGCCTTCTCTCCTTTGCTGCGATCGCGCAAATCGCCCCAGCGCTGTTCGGCGGGCTGATCTGGCGACGGGCAAACGCGCGCGGCGCGATCCTCGGGCTGACCTCCGGCTTCGTCATCTGGGTCTACCTGCTGTTCCTGCCCTCGCTCGGCGGGCCTGATTATTCGTATGTGGCGAGCGCCGTGCTCGGCTTCATCTTTCCCGGGACCACGCTGTTTACGGCCCCCGACGCCGATCCGCTGGTCAATGCGACAACGATGAGCCTGCTCCTCAACACCGCCTTTTTCGTCGTCGGCTCGCTCACCCGCAACGCCAAGCCGCTGGAACGCATTCAGGCCGGCATCTTCGTCAAGCGGCATTCGCGCTCGCAATTTGCCACGCGCGGCTGGAAGACCCGCATCAGCGTCGGCGATCTGAAAGCGGCGATCTCACGCTATCTCGGCGAAGAACGCATGCAGCGTTCTTTCACGACCTACGAACAAAGCTCCGGCCGCAAGCTGGAGGACGAGCAGCCGGCCGATATGGCGCTCATCCATTTCAGCGAACAGCTGCTCGGCAGCGCCATCGGCTCATCCTCGGCCCGGCTGGTGCTGTCATTGATCCTGCAGAAGATCGAGGATGCCTCTTCAGACACGGCCTGGCTGCTCGATCAGGCGAGCGAGGCGCTGCAATATAACCAGGACATGCTGCAGACGGCACTTTCGCAGATGGACCAGGGCATTGCCGTCTTCGACAGTTCCAACCGGCTGACGATCTGGAACCGGCGCTTCCGGCAATTGCTGGATCTGCCGGAAAGTGCCGGCCAGGTCGGTTTTCCCCTATCCGATATCGTCACCACGCTCAGCCAGCGCGGCGATATCGCGCCCGGCGATCTCAGCCAGACGGTGCGGCATTTCCTGACGCTCGACAAACCCTTTTCGCTGGTGCTCGGCGGCGGCGAGCGGATCATCGAGGTGCGCTCCAACGCGATGCCCGACAAGGGCATCGTCGCCACCTTCACCGACATCACCCAGCGCGTCAGTGCCGACCAGGCGCTGAAACAGGCGAATGAGACGCTGGAGCAGCGCGTCGCCGAACGCACCGCCGAGCTTACCCGGGTTAACCGCGAACTCGGCGAGGCACGCGCCGCCGCCGACGAGGCGAATATCGGCAAGACACGCTTTTTCGCCGCCGCCGGCCACGATATCCTGCAGCCGCTCAATGCCGCCAGGCTCTATTCCTCGGCACTGGTCGAGCGCATGGCGCAATCCGAGAACAGCCCGATCGTGCGCAACATCGATTCCGCGCTGGAATCGGTCGAGACCATTCTCGGGGCGGTGCTGGATATATCCAGGCTCGATACCGGCGCCATGCGGCCGCGGCTCGCCTCCGTCGCGCTGTCCGACCTGCTGGAGCGTATCCAGACCGATTTCGCGCCGATCGCCCGCGAAAAGCAGCTGAAGCTGGTGGTCATGCCGACGTCGCTCAGAGTCCGCTCCGACCCCAATCTTCTGCGCCGGCTGGTGCAGAACCTGGTTTCCAACGCCATCAAATACACAATCAACGGCAAGGTGCTGGTCGGGGCGCGACGGCGCGGCAACCAGGTGATCATCCAGGTCATCGATTCAGGCATCGGCATTCCGCCGTCGAAATTCCGCACGGTGTTCAAGGAATTCGCGCGGCTGGACGAAGGCGCGAAGACTGCTTCCGGCCTCGGGCTCGGCCTTTCGATCGTCGACCGCATCGCCCGCGTGCTCAATCATCCGGTCGAGCTGCAGTCGACGCATGGCAAGGGCACGGAATTCCGCATTGCCATGCCGCTCGACGTCTCGCGCCCGGCCGCGGCCACGGCGGCAATCACGCCTACCGACCGTCCGGGGCAGCCGCTGAACGGGTTGAAGATCCTCTGCATCGACAATGAGTCGAAGATCCTCGAAGGCATGCGGCTCTTGATCAGCGGCTGGGGCTGCGAGGTCGAGGTACTGGATTGCCTCGCCGACGTCACCGCCCTCGATGGCCAGGAGGGCCCGCCTGATATCGTCATCGCCGATTACCATCTCGGCGACGGCACCGGCATTGCCGCCATCCTGCATCTGCGCCGGCAGTTCGGCGCCGATATTCCCGCCTTGCTGATCACGGCCGACCGCACGCCGGAGGTGCGCAGCGAGGCCGAGCGATACGGTATCGCCGTTCAGCACAAACCAGTGCGGCCGGCGGCGCTGCGCGCCTATATCACCCAGATTTCCGGCCTCAAGCGCGCAGCCGCAGAGTAAAAGACACGCTTAAAGCGCCGCGCCCATGACGCGTGAGACGAGATCGCGCACGCGCGCTGCATCCGGCACATCGCCGAACAGGATGCGGTACATGATCGGCGCCACGACCTGATCCATGACGCGCTCGACATCCGGAAAGGCCTCGCCGCGGGCCTTTGCCCTCTCGGCGATGAGACCGACCTGCTGGCGAGTAAATTCAGCGCATTTACAGGCATTTGCGCTCGCCTGCGCCGCCAGTACGTCGCGGATCATCTCGCGGCACGGGCCCGAGGACATTTCCTCGGCATATTGTTCGGCCCAGGCTTCGAGATCGGCCTTGCCGCTGCCGGCATCGATCGGCTGCATATCCGGCCGCAGCCGATCGACGGCGACATCTGCGAGAAGCTCCTGCAGGTCGCCCCAGCGGCGATAGATGGTCGACGGCGTTACCCCCGCCTTGCCGGCAATCAGCGGGATCGTCACCTCGGCGCGGCTCATCTCAGCCAGCAGCTCACGGACTGCCTTGTGCACCGATGCCTGAACCCGGGCGCTTCTGCCGCCCGGACGGAGATTCTCTTTCACCGTCATGCCTGCAACCCGACCTTCGCCCCTTGACACCGTTGGTTCAAAATCTTTGATAGAACTATTAACGCAAATAATTTGCTTTTATGAGGCGCCAGCTCTACATAAGCTAACGCAACGGCTTAGCTTTAAGGGGCTTATATATGTTCGCCGCAGCCAAATCCACCGAGAATTCGCCACGCCCCTCGATCGGCTTTCATGCGCTGACGCTCGCGACCTTCTTCGGCGCCTCCGCGGCGCCAACGCCGCTCTACCGGATCTATCAGGAAAGTTTTTCCGTCTCGCCGGTGCTGATCACGGTGATCTTTGCGGTCTACGCCTTCGCGCTGCTGGCGGCGCTGTTGACCGCCGGTTCGATCTCGGATCATCTCGGCCGCAAGCCGGTGATCTTTTTCGCCCTCGTGCTCGAAATCGTCGCCATGGCGCTCTTCGTTGTCGCAAGCGGTCCCGGCTGGCTGATCGCAGCACGGATCGTGCAGGGGTTGGCAACAGGAATCGCCGGCGCCTCGCTCGGAGCCGCGCTCGTCGATGTCGACCGGGCAAAGGGACAGATCGTCAACTCGATCGCGCCGCTTTCCGGCATGGCGGTGGGTGCGGTCGGCACCAGCGCCTTGATCCAATATGGCCCCTTCCCGATGCATCTGATCTATGCGCTGCTGCTCGTCGCCTTCACGCTGCAGGCGGCCGCCATCTGGCTGATAGGCGAGACCGGGGCCAAGCGACCCGGCGCGCTCGGCTCGCTGATACCGCGGGTCACCGTTCCGCCGCAGGTGAAGCGACCGCTCTCGCTGGTGACGCCGATCAACATCGCCAACTGGACGCTTGCCGGCTTCTACCTCTCGCTGGTCCCGTCCTTGGTCGCCACCACGACCGGCAGCCGGGCGCCGCTGACGGGCGGGGCCGTCGTCACCGCATTGATGGTGAGCGGGGCGATCGCCGTCTATCTCAGGCGCAGCAAGACGGCATCGGCCAATCTCACTTTCGGCGTGTCGGCCAAGACGCTCGGCATCCTGACCGTCGTTGCCGGCGTCCATCTTGCCAATGTGCCGTTGCTGCTGATCGGCACGATTTTTACCGGTGCCGGTTTCGGCACCAATTTTCTCGGTTCGATCGGCACCATCATGCCGCTCGCCAAACCGGATGAGCGGGCCGGGCTGCTGTCGGCCTTCTACGTCCAGAGCTATCTCGCCTTCAGCCTGCCGGCGATCCTTGCCGGGTTCCTGGCGAAATCGGCCGGTTACGCACTGACGACTGATATCTATGCGACGGCGATCCTGCTTTTGATGGGCGTCGGATTGGTGAGCATTCGCGCCGACCGGCGGAAGGTCGCTGGGAGTGCTGCCTGACATTCTTCACGGCTTGAGATCGAGCAGCGCCCGGCCGCTGCCATCCATGGCGAAGGGCACCGAGGCGTGCTGGTGGGCAACCAGCCATCGGCCATCCTGCTTGACGAGGCCGAGGGTCTGGCGGAACCAGAGATCGACGGCGGCGCCATCTGTCTTGGTCCCGGTCATGCGCGTGAGGCCACTCCAGAAAGCGACATCCTCGCCGACAGTCAGTTTGGCATCACGTACATCGCCGCCGATCGGGCCTTCCCAGGTATCGAACCAGGCCTGCAGGCTCGCCTCATCCTTGCCAATGCCGACCAGCGGCGGCGCCAGCGAAAATTCGATCTCATCCTCGGTCTCGTAGGAAAGCGCGTCCTTGGCGTTCTTTTCGCCCAGCGCCTTGGCGCGCATCATCAGCATGGCGATGATCGCCTCTTCCTCGATCCTGGCATTCGCTTCGTCTTTCACGATCGTTCTCCTTCTCCGTTGTGGACAGAGGACGAAGGGGAGGACGAGGATCCGACAGGGATGCATTTCCGTTTGCGCAATTCCAGCAAAACTGCTGCGCAGCTTTGCTGGAATTGCCCTAGAGATAACTCGTCACCGCCGGTTCGTTCCACCAGGCATCGTGCCTGCCGTCGGAGTAACGGACAGGCAGTGCTGCCAGTTCCTCAGGGGTGATATCGTCGAGGCAAGCGATGTTGATCGAGACATAGGCGCCACCAATCGCTTCGACATAACCGTCGCCATAGGCTGATACACCACAGGTGCGGCAGAAGCGGTGATGACCGCTCCTGGTGTTGAACTGGTAGTCGGCCGTTTCCGCCTCTTCGCACATCAGCCGGAAATCTTCCGGCTTGACGTTGGCGCCCCAATAGCGCCGCTTGGCGCAGATCGAGCAATTGCAGCGGGCGGTGCCCTCCTCGAGGTCCATGTCCACCTCGTAGTGCACTTTGCCGCAATGGCAGCTTCCTCTGTAAGTTTTCTTCACGGCGCTCTCCTCCTTCGGCGTTGCCTTCAGTCTCCCGATATGACAATATGTTGTCATTATGGATGAGATACAAAATCGACAACATGTTGTCAAACAAAATCGACCGGAGCGGACGATGGAGGGGGATGCTTTTTCCGCTTTCGCGATCACCGCCCTTCGCCTCGCCGGCCATTTGACTGCGGCAGGCGACCAGTTGGCAAAGCCGGCAGGACAGACGAGCGCGCGCTGGCAGGTGCTGGCCGCGGCACGACGCGGCGGCATGTCGGTGGCGCAGATCGCCCGCGCGCTCGGCGTCGCCCGCCAGGGCGTGCAGCGGCTCGCGGACGTGCTGGAGGGTGAAGGGCTGATCGCCTATGCCGACAACCCGCAGCATCAACGCGCCAAACTGGTGCGGCTGGCCGAAGAAGGGGCGGCGCGGCTCAGCGTCATCGAAATCGCGCAAGCCGGATGGGCCGACGAGCTCGGCGCAGCGTTTACGTCAGCGGAACTCGATGCGGCGCGGGCGGTGATGGCACGGGTCATGGAGATGCTGGAGACTAATGAAACGTCCCGCGGCTGAGCGGTTTACCTGTCTTGCGAGGCTTGTTGTCGCCAGCGACGTATTCAGCTTGGCGAAACGAAAGATTCTTTAAGAACGTGCCGTGGCCGCTGTCGCGGACGCATTTCTTGGGAAGGGCACAGCATCAACCGGCCAGAAACGAAAAAAGGCCGGGTTAACCCGACCTTCCCTGCTATCTCAACGAACCGTGCCAGTACATCCGTGGTCACGATCCGGAGATGATATTCAAAAGCCTTAAAGGCTCAGGCCGCCTGGAGGCGGTCTGCCGACATCTTGCCGGACTTGTTGTCGCGGACGAGCTCGTAAGACAGCTTCTGGCCATCCTTGAGATCGCGCATGCCAGCGCGTTCAACGGCGGAGATGTGGACGAAAACGTCGGCTGCGCCGTCATCCGGCTGAATGAAGCCGAAGCCCTTGGTTGCGTTGAACCACTTTACGGTACCTGTGCTCATGACGATATCCTTTTCGAATCGTTCATAGAAGATTGCAGCTCGGATAAATGCCAAGCGGCGATGAAAACCGATTTTGGAGGAAGTTCGCCAGGAACGACGCGAGGCCGTTTCAAAGTTCATCTAGCAAGATCGATGCGCGGATATGTAATCGGAAATTGTGTCCGTGACAAGGCCGCAGCAAGGGAAAGTCGGTCGGGCTGATGGAGCATTCTTTGACGTCGTGCCGTCGCAGGATGGTAAAGGCGGCCTAAGCCGCCTTTACCACCTTCGCATAGGGGTCGAACCGACCGTAAAACGTCTCGCCCTTCGCGGCCATGTCCTTCAACAGCGGCGTCGGCTTGAAGTGACTTCCGTAAGCACCAGCTAACTTTTCCGCCAATTCCACGAAAGCCTTCGCACCCATCCCGTCGATATAGCTCAGCGCCCCGCCGGTATAGGGCGCGAAGCCGAATCCGAGGATCGAACCGACATCCGCCTCGCGCGGATCGGTGACGATGCCTTCCTCCACGGTGCGGGCGGCTTCCAGCGCGATGGTGACGAGAAAACGTTGCTTGAGGACGTTGACGTCAACCTCGTCCGCCCGCTTCTGCGGGTAGAGGGTCTTGAGGTCGGGCCAGAGGGACTTCTTCGCCGGTTTCGGCGGATAGTCGTAGAAACCCTTGGAATTCTTGCGGCCGAAGCGGCCCTCCTTTTCCACCATGCGGGAAATGAGGTCCATATGCCTGGGGTCGATGGCTTTTTCGCCGAGATCGGCGACCGTGGCCTTGAGGATCTTCAGCGAGAGGTCGATGGCGACCTCGTCGTTCAGCGCCAGCGGACCGACGGGCATGCCGGCCATCTTGGCGGCATTCTCGATCATGACAGGCGGTACGCCCTCGATCAGCATGTCGTAGCTTTCCGACATGTAGCGCAGCACGCAGCGATTGACGAAGAAGCCGCGGGTGTCGTTGACGACGATCGGCGTCTTCCTGATGGCTGCGACATAGTCGAGAGCGACGGCCAGCGCCTTGTCGCCGGTGTCGCTTCCGAGGATGACCTCGGTCAGCATCATCTTCTCGACAGGCGAGAAGAAGTGGATGCCGATGAAATCGGCCGGGCGTTTCGAATTCCTGGCGAGACCTGAGATCGGCAGGGTCGAGGTATTGGAGGCGAAGATCGCGCCTTCCGGCAGCACGGCTTCGACCGCCTCGATGACCGCTTTCTTCACCTCGCGATCCTCGAAGACCGCCTCGATGACGAGATCGGCATTGGCGAGATCGGCATAGTCTGCCGAGGGCGTGATGCGGGAGAGCAATGCGGCCGCTTCATCCTGCGTAAGACGTCCCTTACCGACAGAATCCTTGACCAGGCCTTCGGAGACCGTCTTGCCCTTGGTCGCCGCGTCGATGTCGCGGTCGATCAGCGTCACGGGAATGCCGGCGGCGGCGGTGACATAAGCGATCGAGGCGCCCATGAAGCCGGCGCCGACGACGCCGACATGTTTCAGCTCGGTCTTGGGGTGGCCGGCGGGGCGGCGGGCGCCCTTGCCGAGCTCCTGCATGGAGATGAACAGCGAACGGATCATCGAGAAGGCTTCGCGGGTCTGCAGCACCTCGGTGAAATAACGCTGCTCGATCTTCAGGCCCGTATCGAACGGCACCTGCAGGCCTTCATAGACGCATTTCAGGATGGCAAGCGCTGCCGGATAATTGCCCGATGTTTCCCGGCGCAGGATTGCCGGAGCTGCCGGCCAGAGCTGGGCGGAAGCCGGCGTCCAGATGCCGCCGCCCGGCGCCTTGAAGCCCTTCTCGTCCCAGGGGGCGACCGGCTTCAGGCCATCCTTGATCATCTGCTTGGCGGCGGGGATGAGCTGATCCGGCTCGACCACCTGATGCACGAGGTTCATCGCCTTGGCGCGGGAGCCGGTCAGCGACTGGCCCGTCGTCATCATCTGCAGCGCATCCTGGGCGTTCGCCAGCCGCGGCACACGCTGCGTGCCGCCGGCGCCGGGGAAGATACCGACCTTCACCTCGGGCAGCGCGATCTTGACGCTCTTGGCATTGGAGGCGACGCGGCCGTGGCAGGCGAGCGACAGTTCAAAGGCGCCGCCCATGCAGGTGCCGTTGATGGCGGACACCCAGGGCTTGCCCGATGTTTCGAGTTTGCGGAACAGGCCGCTCATGCGGCCGACCAGACCGAAGAGGTTCTGCACGGCCGTTTGCGGGCTCTTTGCCTTCTCCTCCTGATAGGAGCTGAACATCGATTTGATCATCGACAGATCGGCGCCGCCGGAGAAGGAGGACTTGCCGGAGGTGAAGACGACACCCTTGACGGCGGCATCAGCGGTCGTGGCGTCGATGATGGCGTCGAGTTCGACCATCACCTCGGCGGTGAAGACGTTCATCGATTTGCCGGGCATGTCCCAGGTGACGAGAGCGATGCCGTCGGCGTCGGTTTCGAGCGTGAAATTGGTGTAGGTCATTGGGTTTCCTCCCCGATCAGGCCGGCAAATGGCTGCGCTGCGCGTCTAAGGTCTTCGTCTTTTCGGTGACGACATCGCCGGTGTGCTTGGTCAGCGACGGCTCGAAAAGCACGATCCAGCATTCCTCCGGCGCAACCGGATTATGCTCGACGCCCCTCGGCACGACATGAAAATCACCGGCGCTCAGATGCACATGCGGGCGGTCGCGATATTCGATGGTAAGCGACCCCTTCCAGATGAGGAAAAGCTCGTCCTCGTCGCGGTGGGAATGCCAGGCGAGCTGGCCTTGGACCTTGGCGAGCTTGACGCTCTGGCCGTTGAGATCGGCGATGACGCGGGGCGACCAGTGCTCGGTGACCTCGGCATATTCGGTTTCGATCGTGCCGGTGTTGAAGCCCATGGTCAGACCCTTTCGATTACCGTTGCCGTGCCCATGCCGGCGCCGATGCAGAGCGTCACCAGCGCGGTGTTGAGGTCGCGGCGTTCGAGCTCGTCCAGCACGGTGCCGAGGATCATCGCGCCGGTGGCGCCGAGCGGATGGCCCATGGCGATGGCGCCGCCATTGACGTTGATCCTGTCATGGTCGATGTCGAAGGCCTGCATGTAGCGCAGCACCACGGCAGCGAAGGCCTCGTTCAACTCGAAGAGGTCGATGTCGGAAAGGCTCATGCCTGATCGTTTCAACAGCTTCTCGGTGACGTCGACGGGCCCGGTCAGCATCAGGGCCGGATCGGAGCCGATATTGGCGAAAGCCTTGATGCGGGCGCGCGGCTTTATGCCCATGCTCTCACCGCCGGTTTTGGAGCCGAGCAGGACGACACTGGCGCCATCGACGATGCCGGAGGAATTGCCGGCATGGTGGACATAGTTGATACGCTCGATCTCGGGATGGGCCTGAATGCCGACGGCCTCGAAGCCGCCCATCTCGCCGGGCATCTGGAAGGAAGGATTGAGGGAGGCGAGCGCCTGCATATCCGTGCCGGGGCGCATGTGTTCATCCCTTGCCAGGATCGTCAGGCCGTTCTGGTCCTTGACCGGGATGACCGATTTGTCGAACCAGCCCTCTTCCCAGGCATGGGCGGCACGCTTCTGGCTCTCGACCGCGTAAGCGTCGACATCGGTTCTGCTGAAGCCGTATTTGGTGGCGATCAGGTCGGCCGAGACACCCTGCGGCATGAAATAGGCCGGGAAATTCACGGAAGGATCCATGAACCAGGCGCCGCCGGACATGCCGAGGCCGACGCGGGACATGCTTTCGACGCCGCCCGCGATGACGATGTCGTCAGCCCCTTGGGCGATCTTGCCGGCGCCGAAATTGACGGCATCGAGGCCGGAGGCGCAGAAGCGGGAGATCTGCATGCCGGGCGCCTTGGTGGAGTAGCCGGCTTCGAAGGCGGCGGCCTTGGGGATGACGGCGCCGGCATCCATGACCGGATCGACGCAGCCCATGATGATGTCGTCGACCGTTTCCGTATTGAGCCCGTTGCGCTCGCGGATCGCCTCCAGCGTCTTTGCCGCGAGGCGGACGGAGGGCACCTCATGCAGGGCGCCATCCTTCTTGCCGCGGCCGCGCGGCGTACGCACGTGGTCGTAAATGAAAACCTCGGTCATTGTCTCATCTCCCTGACGGCGCGGCGGCGCCGGTGAATTTCGTTCTTCCCTCTTCTGCCCAACGGGCCACCT
Organism: Rhizobium leguminosarum; assembly: GCF_002953715.1. Taxonomy (GTDB): domain Bacteria; phylum Pseudomonadota; class Alphaproteobacteria; order Rhizobiales; family Rhizobiaceae; genus Rhizobium; species Rhizobium leguminosarum_V. The sequence continues at coordinate 238,394 of NZ_CP025012.1, read as the reverse complement.
CTGCCTGGGTCGAGCCACCGGTCTCGACCCGTCCTTCGGACCCCGCTGGGCAGAAGAGGGAATTCGTCTCAAAACGCTTCGGCGGCCAGTTCCATCATCGTGTCGGCGCCGGCTTCGATGCGGGCCTTGCGAAGTGCGGTTTCCGGCATCAGGCGTTCCATGAAGAAGCGGGCGGTGACCATCTTGTTCTTCAGGTAATCCTCGCGAGCCGCATCGCCTGATGCAAGGCCATCCTCGGCGGCTTTCGCCATCTTTACCCACATATACCCGAGAATGACGAGACCGAAGAGGTGCATGTAGTCGGTCGAGCCGGCGCCGGCATTGTCGGGCTTGGCCATGGCGTTCTGCATGAACCACATGGTCGCGCCCTGGACGTCGTTCAAGCCCTTCTTCAGATGCTTGGTGAAGAAGGAGAGCTTTTCGTTGCTGCGGTTCTCCTCGCAGAAATCGCCGATCTCCTTGAAGAGGGCCATGGCGGCGCGGCCGCCGTTCAAGGCGAGCTTGCGGCCGACGAGATCGAGCGCCTGAATGCCGTTGGCGCCTTCATAAATCATGGCGATGCGGGCATCGCGCACATACTGGCTCATGCCGTGTTCTTCGATATAGCCGTGGCCACCGAAGACCTGCTGGGCCATGACGGCATGATCGAAGCCCTTGTCGGTCATCACGCCCTTGAGGATCGGGGTGACGAGGCCGAGAATATCGTCGGCCGTCTGGCGCTCCTTCTCGTCGCTAGCGCGGTGGGCGATATCAGACTTGAGCGCGGTCCACAGCAGGAAGGCGCGGCCGCCCTCGTTGAAAGCACGGATGGTCATCAGCGTGCGGCGAATATCCGGATGGACGATGATCGGATCGGCCTTCTTGTCCGGCGCTTTTGTCCCCGACAGCGAGCGGCCCTGGATGCGGTCACGGGCATAGCTGGCGGCGTTCTGATAGGCGATCTCGGAAATGGCGATGCCCTGCAGACCGACCATCAGGCGGGCCTCGTTCATCATCACGAACATGGCATTGAGGCCGCGGTTTTCCGCGCCGATCAGGAAGCCGGTCGCCTCGTCGTAATTCATCACGCAGGTGGCGTTGGCGTGGATGCCCATCTTGTGCTCGATTGCGCCACAGGAGACAGCGTTGCGGGCGCCCGGCGCGCCGTCCTTGCCGACAAGGAATTTCGGAACGATGAAGAGCGAGATGCCCTTGGTGCCCTCGGGCGCACCCTCGATGCGGGCGAGCACCAGATGGATGATATTGTCGGTCAGGTCGTGCTCGCCGGCGGAGATGAAGATCTTCTGGCCGGAGATCTTGTAGCTGCCGTCAGCCTGCGGCACCGCCTTGGTGCGCAGCATGCCGAGATCGGTGCCGCAATGCGGCTCGGTGAGGTTCATGGTGCCGGACCAGGTGCCGTCCACCATCTTCGGCAGATAGGTGGCCTTCTGCTCGTCGGAGCCGTGGACGAGGAGCGCAGCGATCGCGCCCTGCGTCAGGCCCGGATACATCATCAGCGACATGTTGGCGGCGGAGGTATATTCGCCGACGGCGGTATGCAGCGTATAGGGAAGCCCCTGCCCGCCGAATTCCTCCGGCACCGCAAGGCCGATCCAGCCACCGTCGCGATAGGCTTTATAGGCTTCCTTGAAGCCCTTCGGCGTCGACACGCTGGCATCGTTGTGGCGCATGCAGCCTTCCTGATCGCCGGAATAGTTCAGCGGAAAGAGAGCTTCCTCGGCAACCCTTCCGGCCTCGCCGAGGATCGCTTCGATCATATCGGGGGTCGCGTCGGCAAAGCCCGGCAGATTGTTGTAGCGTTCGAGACCCAGCACGTCGTTCAGGACGAAGAGCGTATCGTTCACCGGGGCCTTGTAGACTGGCATCTCTCAAATTCCTCCCATTCGACTGACCGGATCGCGCCGGCGTTGGGCACTGTCTTACAAAATATTGACGTTTGCGTAAACGTCAAATTCTGCGCTTGTGCCGTCTTTTCTTGAAAAAATTCGAGAGCACGAATCCGCGGGCCATGAAGTGCTGAGAGGAGCAGACGCCATCTCATCTTGCTTGTCCATCACGGAACGGAGTCTCGGCCGGGCAGTAGCGCAAGTCGTTCGGACTTCCTACGTCTGTGGGACGATTCATCGAGGAAGACATCATGACCGACTTTCCCTATGAGAGCGCGCTTATCGTCGGCGCGGGCTCCGGCATCAGCGCATCGCTTGCCCGGCAATTGTCGGCGCAGGGCGTCAAGGTCGGGCTCGCCGCCCGCAATATCGAGAAGCTGCAAGGGCTCATCGAGGAGACCGGCGCCAGAGCCTTTACAACAGACGTCTCGCAGCCGGCGAGCGTCGCAGCACTCTTCGAAGAGGCTGCCGCCGCAATCGGTGGGCCTGACGTGGTGATCTTCAATGCCAGCGCTCGGCAGCGCGGCCCGCTCGCCGAACTCGATGTCGCCGAGGTCGAGAAGGCGATCGCGACCACCGCTTTCGGCGGTTTCCTGGTGGTGCAGCAGGCAGCGCGGCGGATGATCCCGCGCGGCCGCGGCGCCATCCTCATCACCGGCGCGTCGGCAAGCGTGAAGGGCTTTGCGCAATCGGCCCCCTTTGCGATGGGCAAGTTCGCGCTGCGCGGCCTTGCCCAGAGTGCAGCCCGCGAACTCGGGCCGATGGGCATCCATGTCGCGCATTTCGTCATCGACGGCGCGGTACGCTCGCAGACCCGGCCGGACCGGGTGGAGAAGCCGGATGGCACGCTGCTGCCGGAGGCGATCGCCCAGACCTATATCGACGTGCTTCGCCAGCACCGCAGCGCATGGTCGCTGGAGGTGGAAGTCCGGCCCTGGACGGAGAACTTCTGAGCCCCCTGCTAGCGGCGAACACGGCAACTTTCGCGGCGGTTTCAAACAGGCTAGACTTTGCCGTCAACGCTGGCTGGGAGGATACCAATGCCGCGCCTGGACCACGTCACCATCGAGACCCGCGATGCGCATGAGATGATCGGCTTCCTGGAAGCCGTGCTCGGCGTTAGCGAAGGCTATCGGCCGCCCTTTCCCTCACCCGGCCACTGGCTCTATCTGGACGAACGCCCGGTCATCCATCTCAGCCTGACATCACGCAGCACCGATTTTCCGCCCGGCATCTTCAACCATGTCGCCTTCAGCCTTTACGAATTCGGGCCGGCGCTGGAACGCATCAAGGCTGGCGGCTATCGCTACGAATATTACGATATTCCCGACACCGATCTCGGCCAGGTCTTCGTCTACGGCCCCGAGGGCGTGAAAATCGAGCTGCAATATCCGCGTCCGGCCTGATCGCGCGAGCGGCCATTCGATCTGACGAATTGAACGGCAATTGCCGTCAAAAACGGCGTTTGGAACACAACCGTTAAAAAATTCTCATCGGCATTAACGGCTTGTTTACCACGTTTCGTGAAAGGTGCGGATTGAGCAGTAGCGATCCGCATTCCTTTTCCCAGTCTCGCGTTCCTTAAGGATGCCGCTACATCGTTCAGCTTGAGGAAAGTCTAATTGACTATCGTCTTATGAATGATGCGCTCCGGTCCGCGTAGAGACGCGGGCAGCAGACGAAAAGCCAAAGATCGAGCTCTGACGAGAGGTCGAGCAGTCGAAGCGAGCAAGAAGATGAACGGATCGCGATCAAATCCTTCCCGACAGTCCGACAGGACCTCGCTCGATGCGCTGAACCGCACGATCGAAGGGCTGGAGGCGCGCATCGAAGGGCTGATGGGCAGCGGGCGCGAACAGCGGCCGCGCACGGCACCGACCGAGCGCGATCCTTATGCCGGCTCCCACGCTCCCCCGCCCGCAAAGGCCCCGCCCGAGCCGCGGCCGGATCCGCTCGCCGAAATCCGTCAACGCCAGCGCGCACTCGAAGCCAGCCGCGAGCGGCCCTATGCACGCGAGCAGGCCCCGCAGCTTCGTGAGCCCACGCCGCGCGCCGCCGCCCCAGTGCCGGCACCCGCCTTCCGCGCCGGCGACGACACGATGACGGAGATCGCCCAGGCGCTCGTCAATCTGCGGCAGGACCTGAAGCGCGACATTTCCGAGGGCGTCACCCGCGAGATGAACGCGCTGCGCGCCGAGCTCCGCGAAATCAAGACAAATGCCGGCGACGGCCGTTTCGCCGACGACATGCGCGCCGATATGGGCCGCCTTGCCCAGAGCATCACCCAGCTGACCGGCCGTTCCGCCGCGCCGGAGGCCACGGGCCTTCGCGAGGATTTCGAAGAGCTGCGCTCGTTGATGGACGGGCTGGCGCGCGAGGATTCGCTGCGCCATATGGAAAACCGCTGGGACGGTTTCGAAAACCGGCTTGCGGCGCTCGATACCGAGGGGCTGCAGGAAGAGCTCGTTTCGCTCGCCTATCGGCTCGACGACATCAAGCGCCATATCGGCGGCATGGGTGAAAGCCCGGCCGTTCGGGCGCTGGAAGACAAGCTGATCTCGATCGCCACGGCGATGGAGCATTTCGGCAATATGATCCAGCCGCACGACCGGGTGATGTCGGAACAGTTCGCCGCCATGGATATGCGGCTCGACGAGATCAGCCGGGCGATCGCGGCAAGCGGGCGCACGGCCACTACGAATGATCCGGGCCTGATGCAGCGGTTGGAAAGCCGGCTTGCGGCGCTGGCCGATCAGATCGACCTGATGAGCCATGATGCGGCCAGCCGCGTGAATCCGGCCGACGAGCTGGCGATGCGGCTGGAGGCGCTGACGGGACGCGTCGAGGAGCTGACGAAGGCGGAAGCGACGTCGCAGCTCGACGAACGGCTGGAACATCTCTCCTATCTGTTGGAGCGCACGCAGGAGACGGCGCCGCAGCCCGACCTCACCGGCACGCTTTCCGACATTTCCCGCAAGATCGACGCGCTTGAGAACGGCGCCGTCAACGACGTGCTGGCGCAGCGGCTCGACCATCTTGCCCGGCGCATCGACGAGATGGCTCATCAGCAGCAGGCACCGGCACCCGCCGCGGTAGTCGACGACAGTGCCTTCCGGCGTCTCGAAGGACGGCTGAGCGACATTGCCGCCCGGCTGGAGGAAAGCACATCGGCAGCGCCGACCGATCCGCGTGCACTGAAGAACCTCGAAGACCAGATCGCCAATCTTTCGGCACTGATGAGCGCGCCGCGCGAAAGCGCTGTAATACCCCCCGAACTCGACCAGCGCATGGGCGCGATCGAAGATTACATGGCGACGAGCGATGAATATATCATCGAGGCGGCACGCCAGGCGGCAGAGGCCGTGGTCGAAGCCTATTCGCGCCATGGCGGTCCGCAGGGTGTCATGCCCGCCGCCGACATGTCAGCGCTGACGGCGCTGGCCGAGGATCTGCGCCACCTCGAGGATCTCAGCCGCGATAGCGAGGAACGCACACACAAGACTTTCCAAGCGCTGCACGAGACGCTGGTGCATATCGCCGATCGCCTCGACGGCATGGAAGATCGCGGCCGGCCGCTCGCCCAGATGCCGGTCGCCGACGTCGATTTCGATGTCGATCCCTATGCGCTGATGGTGGCCGAAGCGGAGCTGAACAAGACGCCGGCCGCTGCCCCGACAGCGAAGGCTTCTCCTGTTATCCGCACGGCCGAGGTCGCCGCCGAACCTGCCGCCCCGGCGCAAGCCACCGCCATGAGCGGAACGAGCGCGATTGCCATCGAAGCCGCGACCAGGACGACGGAAGTTGCGACAGCGGCACGGGCACAGGCCCCGGCGAAGGCCAGCATGCTCGCCAGCCTCGGCAAGCGGCTGCTGCCCGGCAAGAAAGCCGAGAGCCGGGCGACCGAACGCCCGATGATCGATCCCGCGCCGTCGATCGATCCCACCGACGTGGTGCCGACCGATGCGGCAAACGAACTGCTCGAGCCGGGCTCGGGCGCACCTGACGTGAAGAAGATCCTTGAACGGGTTCGCGCCAGCCAGAGTGCGGCACGCGGCAAACCTGCCGGCGAAACCGATCGCGCCGATTATATCGCTGCTGCGCGCCGTGCGGCGCAGGCGGCCGCGATGGAGGTGGATGCCAATCCGAAACAGGCAGCCGTCAAGGTCGAGAAGAAGGGCGCAAACGCCGACAAGGCCGGCAAGGCTTCTGACAAGACGGGCAAGACCAGCGCCTTTTCGCGCTACCGGCGGCCGATCCTGCTGGCGGTCGGCGCCGTGCTGCTTGCCATCATGGCCTTTCCGCTTGCCCGAACGCTGACGAGCGGCGAGCGCGCGCCGCAGCCGCCAGCCGAAGTCTCGGCGCTGACCGGTGCTGCGGAAAACCCGGCGCCGGCCTTGCCTGAAGCGACACCTGCCCAGCCGGATGCCGCCGCTCTCGGAACGACCGCTCCGGCAGCCGAAGCTGTCCCGCCCGCTGCCGAACAGGCGCAGCCGGAAGCAACCCCACCGGCCGGCGGCGACCATCTGACCGATATGACACCGCTTGACGGCGAAGGGGCAGCGACCTTTGCCCCTCCCGCTCCGTCCGGCACGGCACAGGAAACATCGGGCTTCGTTCCCGCACCCGCACCGCAGGCGGCCATCACCATTCCCGACACCGTCCAGCCGAAATCGCTTGCCGATGCGGCGAGCGGCGGCGATGCGCTGGCGCTGTTCGAAATCGGCGCGCGTTATTCCGACGGCCGCAACGGCATGACGGTCGATCAGAAGCAGGCGGCGAGCTGGTACCAGCTTGCGGCCGACAAAGGCTTTGCGCCTGCGCAGTACCGGCTCGGCAGCATGTACGAGAAGGGCAACGGCGTCGAACGCGACATCGCCAAGGCGAAGGGCTTTTACGAGCAGGCGGCAAACCAGGGCAATGCCAGCGCCATGCACAATCTCGCCGTCCTCTACGCCTCCGGCGCGCTCGGCCAGCAGGATTATGCAACGGCCGCCTCGTGGTTCACCAAGGCAGCGAACCTCGGCATCACCGACAGCCAGTTCAACCTGGCGATCCTCTGCGCGCGCGGCAACGGCGTTCCGGCGGATCTCGAAGAGTCCTACAAATGGTTTGCGATCGCCGCCAAGGCCGGCGACAAGGATGCGGCGCAGAAGCGCGACGAAGTGGCCAAAGCCATGAAGCCAGACCAGCTGGAACGGGCACGCGGCAAGGCCGATCTCTGGAAGCCGGAGCCGGTCGACCACCGCACGAACGCCATCGATATCCCCGACGAATGGGCAGGCACCGGCGCGAAGACGGCGAGCGTCGACATGAAGAAGGCGGTCCGCAACATCCAGGCGATCCTTAACAATAACGGCTTCGACGCCGGCGTGCCGGATGGCGAAATGGGCGCGAAGACCGTGACCGCGATCAAGAACTTCCAGAAGTCGGTCGGCCAGGAGCCGGACGGCAAGGTGACCGATGCGACCGTGAAGGCGCTGCTCGAACGCAACAAGCAGGCCGGCAAGGCGATCTAAGGCGCGTCGCATCGACGCGGGATCCTCTCGACCCTTGGTTCCGGGCAATGAAAAACGCCTGGCGGCACTATGCCGCAAGGCTTTTTCCAATTTTGCCGTCGCCTGTCACAAAACCTGAAAAAAGCCGGATTATGCCCGGACATATCGATCCGCGCATCCGGCGAATCCTCTGCCACCGATCTCTCCGCCAATCTCTATGGCTAATCACGGGGCCGATCGAAAGCCTCTGGCAACGATTTCACAGTATGGTGCGCATTCGAACGGGGACGTGACAAGAAACCGCCCGGCAGGAGCGGTCATCATTCGGGGTCGGCTGTGACAATCTATCTGCCCATCGCAGAATTGTCGGTGAACATTTTCATCATTCTCGGCATGGGGGCGGCCGTCGGATTCCTGTCTGGAATGTTCGGCGTCGGCGGCGGCTTTCTCATCACCCCGCTGTTGATCTTCTACAACATCCCGCCCGTCGTCGCAGTCGCGACCGGCGCCAACCAGGTGGTGGCGTCGTCGATATCGGGCGCGATCACGCATTTCCGGCGCGGCTCGCTCGACGTCAAGCTCGGCACGGTGCTGCTGGTCGGCGGTCTTACGGGTGCGACGGTCGGCATCTGGATCTTCTCGCTGCTGCGCGCCATCGGCCAGCTCGATCTGATCATCTCGCTGATGTATGTCGTCTTCCTCGGCACTGTCGGCGGACTGATGCTGCTCGAAAGTATCAATGCCATGCGGCGAGCAGCGCGCAACGAGCCGCCCGCACCGCGCAAGCCCGGCCACCAGCACTGGGTGCACAAGCTGCCGCTGAAGGTGCGCTTCAAGAAATCGAAGATCTATCTCAGCGTCATTCCGATCGTGGCACTCGGCTTTGCAATCGGCATCCTCACCTCGATCATGGGTGTCGGCGGCGGGTTCATCATGGTGCCGGCGATGATCTATCTGCTGCGCATCCCGACCAATGTGGTCGTCGGCACCTCGCTTTTCCAGATCATCTTCGTGACCGCCTATACGACGATCGTGCAGGCGGCGACGAACTTTTCCGTCGACATCGTGCTCGCCTTCATCCTGATGGTGGCGGGTGTCATCGGGGCACAATACGGCGTGCGCGTCGGCCAAAAACTGCGCGGCGAACAGCTGCGCGCCCTGCTCGGCTTGCTGGTGCTTGCCGTCGGCGTGCGTCTTGCGATCGCGCTGGTGGTGACGCCAGCCGATGTCTATTCGGTGGTGATGGGAGCGGGCAACTGATGCGCCTGCTTGTTTTCGTCATCGCATTGCTTTGCCTGCTGCCGGCCTCTGCCGGAGCGCAGTGGCTGCCGGGGCAGGCAACGGAGGCGGTGCGTGAAGGGCTGGAAATCGGCACGTCGACCAGCGAAATCGCCATCACCTCGGATTTCCACGGCGCGGATCTGACCATCTTCGGAGCGCTCTCGAACACCGACCAGCTGCTGCTCGCCGTCGGCCAATATGACGTGGTCGTGGTGCTGGAAGGCCCGCGCGAGGATGCGACGGTGCGCAAGAAGGAACGCGTCTTCGGCATCTGGGTGAACACCCGCTCGATGACCTTCGAAGCGGTGCCGCACTCCTATTCGATGTCGAGTTCGCGCATGATCGACGACATCGTGACGCCGCTTGACCTGACCGATCAGGGGATCGGCATCGACCACATTCCGCTGACGCCGGTCGGCTTCGTCGGCGACGGCAGCAATCTCGGGGAGTTCCGCGAGGCCTTCCGGCGACTGCAGCAGGGCGGCGGCCTTTACGACCGCAACCCGAGCGGCGTGCGGTTCGTTTCCTCCAACCTCTTCAAGGCGAGCCTGCGCCTGCCGGCAAACATTCCGAACGGGGTGCACAGCGTGCGCGCCTATCTGTTCAAGAGCGGCATTTTCGTGACCGAGAAATCGCTGCCGCTGCGGGTTATCAAGACCGGCATCGAACAGACGATCACCGATGCGGCGCATGATCAGCCGATCCTCTACGGCTGTGCAGCCGTGCTGCTCGCCGTGATCACCGGCTGGGGCGCCAGCCTGATCTTCCGCAAGGACTGATCCGCCGCAAGGCGCTCAAGCGGATTTCGTCCTGAAAATAGGCTCGGCAAGACGCCCGGGCACGAAGAGCCTGCCAGGCGGCAGCGGCTTGCTCGGATGTTTTGGCGGCAGCGCATCCATGCCTCCCGAAAAACCGCTTGCATTTTGCTATCAGTCAAGCTAGTTTTCAACCAGTTGTTATACGCAACCGGTTCTATCTTGGTTGGCAATTCAGAAGGAGGATGGAAATGAGAAAGCTTGTTGTCTGGAACCTGATGACGCTCGATGGTTACTTCGAAGGCACGAAGCCGTGGGATATCGACTTCCACAATCTCGCCTGGGGGCCTGAATTGCAGCGCTATGCCGAACAATTCGGCAGGGAAAGCGATCTGCTGGTATTCGGCCGCAAGACCTATGAGGGCATGGCCTCCTACTGGCCGACCGCCGAGGGCGAAGGTGAGATCAAAGCCTATATGAACGGTATCGCCAAGATCGCCGTGTCGCGGACGATGACCGAGCCCGGCTGGAACAATGCCCGTGTCGTCAGCGATCCAATCCCCGAACTGACGAGGCTGAAACAGGAGGACGGCAAGACGATCTTAATCTTCGGCAGCGCCGAGCTTGCCGACAGCCTTCTGAAAGCGGGGCTTATCGACGAAATCAGGGTTTGCCTGGTGCCGGTGATCCTCGGCGGCGGCAATCCGCTTTTCAAACAGGCGGAGGGCCAGGTGCCGCTTAAGCTCATCGAGTCCTCGACGACGGAGGGCGGCGCGGTGATCCTGCGCTACGAGCCCGTCAAGGCTTAAGGATTTTGATGCGATGCCGTCCCGGTGGTCAGGCCAGGGTATCCATCCCTGGCCGCACAAGAGAGCAGCCTGGGAAGTTCGCATTCGACTAAAAACCGGTTTTTAACATTTACGAGTTAGTAATCTCTCGGAAACGAGAGGTTTTGTTATGCGTACTCGTATCGTTCTGACCGCCGTGGGTCTCGCGCTGCTTGCCGGCTGCGCGACGGCGCCGAAGCAGACGAGGAACATCTGTGCCGTCTTCGACGAGCGCGACGGGCTCTTCTCCAGCTGGCAGAGTGCCGCCGAGCGGACGGAGAAGAAATACGGCGTGCCCGTGCCGATCCTGATGGCGACGATGTATACCGAATCCGGCTTCCAGCCCTATGCGCGGCCGCCGCGCACCAAGTTGTTCGGCTTCATTCCCTGGACCCGGCCTTCGACGGCCTACGGTTATTCGCAGGCGCTCGACGGGACCTGGGATCACTATCAGTCGCAGACGGGCAACTGGACCGCGCGACGGGCGAACTTCGCCGACGCGATCGATTTCATCGGCTGGTATCACTACCAGAACAGCGTAGAGACCGGCATTCCGCTGAACGATGCCTATAATCTCTATCTCGCCTATTATTCCGGGCCGACGGGATACAAACGCGGCGACTGGCGTTCGAACGGGCAATTGCAGCAGACGGCGCAGAAGTTTGCGCGGATGGCAGGGACGTATCAGCGGCAGCTGCAGGAGTGCGATTGAGCTTGGTGCCAGGTGGGTTTTGGGTAGAGCCGCAAAGCCCGCCGACCTGGAATAACAAGCGCTATCCCTGCAAATTCCCATACCGCACCGAGTAGATCCGGTCTCTGCCGAGCAGATGCGCGACCAGCGACGCCCTGTCGAAAAGACCGTGCATCGCCTTGTGGCGAAGGTCGAGACCGCCGCTCATGACGCCGAAGGCCGGCATCAGCAGGCGGGCGCCATCGGTGGCAAAGCAGGGGCGGCGGACGGATTTTTCGCGGCGGCGCACCGTCGCCGACGGATGCAGGTGGCCGGCGATCTCGCCCCTCTGCAAGCCGTTCTTCGGCTCGTGCCGGAAGGTCAGGCCGGCATAATGCATCTCGTCGGCGGATGTGCCCGGCAGATCGACGATGCCATCCGGATCATGGTTGCCATTGATCCAGATCCATTCGCGGCCGCGGGCCATATTGACGATCAGCGTGCGGAAATTCTCCGGCAGATGCTTCGAACCGATGCGGTCGTGGAAATTATCGCCGAGCGAGATGACGAGCTTCGGATCATAACGCGAGATGACGGCGGCAAGGACGGTCAGCGTTGCCAGCGTATCGTAAGGCGGCAGCATCATACCGCGACGGGCGAAGGCTGCGCCCTTTTCCAGATGCAGGTCGGAAACGACGAGCAGGCCGGCATCGGGCAGATAGAGGGCGCCGAGCGGATCGCAGATGGCGGCAACGCCATGGACCGACGTCTCGATGCCCGGCATCACGGCCGGTCCTGATATGTCGCGCGCCAGCGCCAGGCGGTTCATCACGGTCGTCATTCCTAAATCGTCGTCGGGCCTAAACCGTCGTCAGGCCTAAATCGTCGGGCCCTAATTCTCATCAGGTCCCATTCTCGTCAAGCGAGCGCTTCGGCGATCAGATCGTCCGCCGCTTCGGCGAGCAGCGCATCATGGGCCTCGCCCGGCACCGCTTCGCGTCCGATTTCCAGCATCACCGGCACGGCGAGCGGCGAAATATGATCGAGAGCGCGGTGGGTGATGTGGCCCCTGATTCGTCTCAGCATATCGCCAAGACGGCCAATATCCAAAAGTCCCGTCGCCGCATCCTGCCGCGTCGCCTGCAGGAGGATGTGATCCGGCTCGTGGCTGCGCAGCACGTCGTAGATCAAATCGGCGGAAACGGTGATCTGGCGGCCGCTCTTTTCCTTGCCGGGATGGCGACGCTCGATCAAGCCTGCAATGACGGCGCAATTGCGGAAGGTGCGCTTCAACAGGAAGGATTCGTCCAGCCAGGCTTCGAGATCGTCGCCGAGCATGTCTTCGTCGAAGAGATCGGAGAGGCTGAGCCGGCCATTGCGGATCATCAGGCCCATATCCTCGAGGCCCCAGATGGCAAGCGAATAATCGGTGGCGACGAAGCCGAGCGGCTTGGCGCCTATCCGCTCCAGCCGGCGGGTCAGCAGCATGCCGAGCGTCTGGTGGGCGAGACGGCCTTCGAAAGGATAGGCGACCATGTAGCCGCGGCTGCCGCGCGGGAAGGTTTCGATCAGGAACTCGTCGCGCTTCGGCAGCATCGACTTGTCGTTCTGCAGCGACAGCCAGTCGCGCACCTGATCCGGCAGGCGGCGCCAGCGATCGGGATCGGCGATCATCGCCCGCACCTGCTCGGCGAGATAGGTCGACAGCGGAAACTTGCCGCCATTATAGGAGGGGATTTTCGGATCGAGCGAAAATGCCTGCGACGCCAGGCACTCATTTTCGCGAATACCCTCGAAGCGCAGCACCTTGCCAGAGAAGACGAAGGTATCGCCCGGTGACATCTGCTCGAGGAAATATTCCTCGACCTTGCCCAACGTAGCGCCGCCTCGGCCGATCCTGCCGCCCTCGCCGCGCTTGACCATGCGGATATTCAGCATCGGGCTTTCGACGATGGTGCCGAGGTTGAGGCGGTATTGCTGGGCGACCGCCGGATTGGAGACGCGCCAACGGCCCTCCTTGGTCTTGCGGATGCGGGCGTAACGCTCGTAGGTCCGAAGCGCATAACCGCCGGTGGCGACGAAATCGACGATGCGCTCGAAGGTCTCCCAGCTCAGATCGGCATAGGGCGAGGCGCTGGTGACCTCATCGTAGAGTTCCAGCATGTCGAAAGGTTCGGCGCAGGCCATGCCGAGCACATGCTGGGCAAGCACGTCGAGCGCGCCGCGGCCGACCGGCGGGGTATCCTGGGCGCCGATATAATTGGCATCAAGCGCCGCCTGGCACTCCATGACCTCGAAACGGTTGGCGGGCACGAGGATCGCCTTCGAGGGCTCGTCCATGCGGTGGTTGGCACGACCGATGCGCTGGGCAAGACGCGAGGCGCCCTTCGGCGCGCCGACATGGATGACAAGATCGACATCGCCCCAGTCAATGCCGAGATCGAGGGTGGAGGTGGCAACGACGGCGCGCAGCCGGTTTTCAGCCATCGCCGCCTCGACCTTGCGGCGCTGGGCGACATCGAGCGAGCCGTGGTGGAGGGCGATTGGCAGGTTGTCGTCATTGATCGTCCAGAGCGCCTGGAAAAGCATTTCGGCCTGGCTGCGGGTGTTGACGAAGAGTAGCGTCGTCTTGTGTTCGAGGAGCTTGTTGTAGACATCGGGAATGGCATATCGGGCGGAATGGCCGGCCCAGGGAATGTGCTCTTCGGTCGACAGGATCGAGATATCGGGTTTGGCGCCGCCTTCGACGACGACGAGCCCGGCATGATGCTCGCTACCCTCTTCCTGGCCGACCAGCCATTTCTGCAGATCCATCGGTTCGGCGACGGTCGCAGAAAGGCCGATCGTCTGGAGACCGGGGGCAAGGCGGCGCAGCCGGGCAAGGCCGAGCGAAAGCATATGGCCGCGCTTGGAGGTGACCAGCGAATGCAGTTCGTCGAGGACGATATATTTCAGGTCCTTGAAGAAGCGCTCGGCCTCCCGGTTCGCCAGAAGCAGGGCGACCTGTTCGGGCGTCGTCAGCAGAATATCCGGCGGATTGAGCTTCTGGCGCTGGCGCTTGGCGTTCGGCGTATCGCCGGTGCGGTTTTCTATCGTGACCGGCAGGCCCATCTCCTCGACCGGCTTCATCAGGTTGCGCTCGATATCGATGGCAAGTGCCTTCAGCGGCGAGACATAGAGCGTGTGGATGCCGGTGAAGGCGGAGCCGGGCGGGATCCGGCCGCGGCGGGTGAGATCGGTGAGCGAGGGCAGGAAACCGGCGAGCGTCTTGCCGGCGCCGGTCGGCGCAATCAGCAGCGTGCTTTCGCCGGCCTCGGCGCGGGCGAGCAGTTCCAGCTGATGGGCGCGCGGTCGCCAGCCCTTTTCCGCAAACCAGCGGGTAAAGGTGGCAGGAAGCAGGGTATGGGCTTCGGAATCGATCTGGTCCACGCCCTGAAAGTAGTGAAACGCCGGGGAAAAAGAAGAGCGGCGGCTTTTCACATGGCGATATAGCGGTCCTTGCGGTGGTTGATGGCAATCGTGAGGTTGAGAACGATCGCACCGAGCACCGAGCAGGCGATGATGAAGGGGCTTGCGACGAAGAAGGAGAGCGCCAGGATGATGCCGTCGAAGCCGAGCTGGACGAAGCCGGCGCGCCAGCCGAAGCGATCCTGGATGTAGAGGGCGAGAATGCCGATGCCGCCGAGGCTGGCGCGGTGGCGGAAGAGCGCCAGCATGCCGGCGCCGATGACGAGGCCGCCGAAGAGCGCGCCGGCGATAGGATCGACATGCGCCATGCTGATGAAGCCCGAGATGAATTCCGACAAGACCGAGGTGAGCGCGATGGCGGCGAAGGTCTTGATGGTGAAGGCGAGGCCCAAGCGGCGGAAGGCGAGATAATAGAAGGGCAGGTTCACGACGAAGAAGCAGAGGCCGAAGCTCAGGCCGGTCGCATAATGCGCGAGGAAGGCAAGGCCCGCCGTGCCGCCGGCAAGCAGCCCCGCGCCGGAGAGAAGCGATACGCCGAGCACGGCGAGCATGCTGCCGGCGACGATGCCCTGGGCGTCGTCCAGCAGCGAGTGACGATCGGCGCTGGAATTCAGAAGCCCTGCGAAAGCGTTGGATGCCATGATGTTCCCCTGTCGGCTTTTCCGTCTTCTATCCGGGGTCAGGATAAAGGCAAGTGGCAAGCAACGAGGACGCCTCTTGACAGCTGGCCTAATCGTGGATATTTTTTATCCACGAATTGAGGAGGCCAGATGCATGAAGATGGGCGATGGAGTCGAGCAGGCCATTCACAGCGTTGCGATGCTTTCCGGCCTCTCCGAAGGCGGCGTGCTTTCGGCGGCCGCGCTGGCGGAATTCCACGGCGTTTCGACGAGTTATCTGCTGAAGCATCTGCAGGCGCTGTCGGGCGCCGGCATCCTCGATACCGTACCGGGGCCGAAGGGCGGATATCGGCTGGCAAAGGCACCGAAGGAGATTTCGCTGCTCGACATCGTGCTCGCGGTCGAGGGGTCTACACCGGCGTTCCGCTGCGCCGAAATCCGCCAGCGCGGACCGAACCCGGTCTCCGATCGCTTGTTCGCCCAGCCCTGCACCATCAACGCGGCGATGCTGAAAGCCGAACGGGTCTATCGCGCCGAACTCGCCAAGACGAGCCTGGCCGATATCGGCATCGAACTTGCCACCGTCGACGACGGATCGATCGCAGCTAGAGGCTGCGCCTTCCTTGAAATCCATGAACGCAAGACGGCTCGTTGAGCCATAACAAAGGAGAAAGAGCATGCAACCACGTTTCAACTTCGCCAAAGCCGCTCCCGATGCCTACAAGGCAGTCGCCGCGCTCGAGCAATATGTCCAGTCCTCCGGGCTGGAGCGCCGCTTCATCCACCTGATCAAGCTGCGCGCCTCGCAGATCAATGGCTGCGCCTATTGCGTCGACATGCATGTGAAGGAAGCCCGCCATGATGGGCTCTCCGAACAATGGATCAACCTGATGTGCGTCTGGCGGGAATCGCCGGTCTATGACGCCCGCGAACGGGCGCTGCTCGGCTGGGTCGACGCAGTGACCAGTATCGCCAAAACAGGCGCGCCGGATGCCGACTACGAGGCGCTGAAGGCGCATTTTTCCGAAGAAGAGATGACAAAGATCACGGTGGCGATCGGCGCGATCAACATCTGGAACCGGCTTGCCGTCGGCTTCCGCTCGCAGCATCCGATTGATGCAGCAGCGAAGGCCGCCTGAGATATCTGCTGAGAGGAAATCATCCTTGCAACCGACCCGAAAATCTCGGGTCGGTCGAATATCGGGTCACTCGTGATCCCTGGTGGCCCGTACGGCAACGGCGTCAAACCGATTGCCAGAGAGGTCGACGCTATTGAATAGGTCTCGGACGACTTTCGCAATTTCTTCTGCGGAAGCGCCCTTGGCGTATTCTTCCTGCATACGGCGTCTCACAAGTTTTTCCAAATCTGACATAGTTCACCTCATCAAATCCGGCGCGAGATGAGTTTGGCGCCGAGACCGATGACAGGCAAGTTACGTTTTATTTAGAATGGCTTACCGATTGGTAATGTTAGAGCATGTCGCGCTAAAGTGTGCGGCGGTTTTGCGACAACGACAGGCGTAAAACTAAAGCGCGATGTAGCGATCAGCGCGGTGATTGATGGCGACGAAGAGGTTGAGGACGACGGCGCCGAGAACCGAATAAAAGACGACAGGCGGCGTGGTGACGAAGAAGGCGGCGGCGAGCACGCACATATCGATGGCGAGCTGGACGAGGCCGGCGCGGATGCCGAACCGCTCCTGCAAGTAGATACCGAGAATGCCGACACCGCCGAGGCTGGCGCGGTGGCGATAGAGCGCCAGCAGGCCGAAGCCGAGCAGCAGGCCGCCGAGAAGGGCCGCCCAGGCTGGATGGATGCTCGAAATGGACAGGAAGCGCGACTGCACGTCGGCAATCACCGAGGTCAGGCCGATGGCGATGAAGGTCTTGATGGTGAAGGCCATGCCGAGGCGCTTCCAGGAGAGATAGAAGAACGGCAGGTTGAGCAGGAAGAAGGCAAGCCCGAAATTGACGCCGAAGGCATAATGCAGGAGGAAAGCGACGCCGGCCGTGCTGCCAGTGAGAAGGCCGGCGCTGGCGAGCACATAGAGGCCGAGAGCGGCAACGAGGCTGCCGGAGAATATGCCCTGCACGTCTTCGATCGGCGTGTGGCGCGTCGCGGTCGTATTCCAAAAACCAAGGGCATTGATGATCTGTGTCATGTCGCCAGTATCTCCACGGCAGACGAGTTCAAGAACGCGCTTGGGAAGACCCGGGCGCGACGGAATTTTGCATAATGAAAGAAGCCGGAGCGCTTCGGCGTAATATTGCCGGGCTCTCTGCCGATGTGGTGCAGTATCGGGTTTTTCGGTCTTCCGATCAAGCGAATTAGGTAAGCAATGCTGACCTATTAAAAAATCGCAAGAAATGTTCGCTCACGCGGGCTTGCGCGTAAGGAACAGAATGCCGAAAACCGGTTTTCCGCCATCTTTGCGAATGACCGACTTGACGATCTTCAGGATTTCCAGCCCGTGACGGGCAAGAAGCATCCTGACATAGGTTTCCGAATGGGCGTAACGCAGCGACGGAGCGAGATGAAAACCCTCGCCGTCCCCTGCATCCTCGACGGAAAAGGCGATATCGGCGCCTGATGCAGCGAGTTCTCCGACGATGGCAAAGGCGCTCTCGAGATTGCCGAGATACATCAGCACATCGGCTGCCGTCACCAGGTCGGCGCGATGACGCGCCGCATCCGCCAAGACGCCGGAAAGCTCGGGCGCGAGCGCGAGATCGGCCTGGGCGAGGCTGTCATAGACCTGTTTCTCGGCGGCCTTCGCCAGCATGTTCTGCGAGAGGTCGAAGCCTTCGAGCCGGCCGACATTGGCCCGGATCTCCGGGCCGAGCAGGCCGGTGCCGCAGCCGAGATCGACGGCGAGCTCGTAGCGCCTGCCGGTGGAGGCGACGAGCGCTGCAAGTTTCTGCGGGACGCTGTAGTCGAGTTTTTCGACAAGCGCTGATTCGAAACGGTCGGCATAGTCGTCGAAGAGGCGCTCGACATAGCGGCTCGGCGGCAGGTCAGGCGTGGCCGCGTCGCCGAGAAGGGCGAGCTTGAGGGCGGCGCCGAACATGTCTTCGGGATCGAGGGCAAGCGTCCTGCGATAGGCCTCGATCGCGGTTTCACCCCTGCCCGCCTTTTCGCGATAGGTGGCGAGGCGATACCAGCCGGCGGCCCAGGCAGGCACCAGCTCGAGGGCCTGTTCCATCAGCTCGGCAGCCGCTTCCGGCTCGCCGCCTTCTTCGAGCATCCGAGCATAATCGGCGCGGCGGTCGGCGATAACATCGCCGGAGGAAAGCTGGTGGGACTGCATCAATGGACCTTATTGGCTACAGCATCCTTTGCGCGTCTTTTCAGAGACGCAAAGGATGCTGTAGCTCTTTGTTTTATGCATGTCGTTTTCCCGGAACCGCTGCACACTTCCGGGCGACATGCATCGGTCCGCATTTGGCGGCGGCCACAAAAAAACTCAAGTCCTATTTCAGAGGCGAAGCGGCCAATTCCGGAAAGGGCTTGCGGGCGCCGCGCCGCAACCTTATTCCAAGGGCAAACAGGAGATGGCTTATGTCCGATCAGGCGAACAGGTTCCTCGGCGATTCAATCGGCCGCACATTGATAAAGCTTATCGTGGTGTCGCTGATCGTCGGTTTCGTCATGACGGTCTTCGGCCTGACGCCCTGGAGCATCATCGATGGCGTCCGCGACTTCGTCCTGGAAATATGGCACCGGGGCTTCTCGGCCCTCGGGCGCGTCGGCGACTATCTGATCCTCGGCGCAACGATCGTCATCCCGCTCTTCGTCATCCTTCGTCTTTTCAGCTACCGCCGGTAACATGACATCCATCGATCTTTCCCGGCGCGGCCTGCTGCGCCTTTCCGGACTTGCGCTCGCCGCCGGCATCGCCGGCTGCACCACGACTCCGCGGATGGCCGGGACGCCTTCCGACGGCGAGGACGAGACGGCGAGCGTGCTGCCGCTCGTCAACCAGCTCAGGGCGAAGAACGGCCTGCCGCCGCTTGCCGTCGATCCGGCGGCGAGTACTGCCGCCCTGTTCCAGGCGAAACGCATGGCGAGCGCCGGCAAGATGGCGCATCTGATGGGGATGACCGACAGTTTCGGCGCGCGCGTCAAGGCGAGCGGCGTCCGGCTGCCGGCGGCCGAAAACATCGCATCCGGCCAGCAGAGCGTCGATGCCGTGGTGACGGCCTGGATCAACTCGCCGCATCACCTGGAAAACATGCTCGGACGTTATGACGGCCTTGGCGTCGCCGTCGCCCATAATGCATCTTCCAGGAACCTGCCCTATTGGGCCATGGTGCTTTCCAGCTGAGGTGATTCCGCCTACAGCAGTTCAAGTGATGCAGCGTCTGTTGCGCGTCTGAAACGACGCGTGTCGCTGTCGCGACGAGGCCGGCATGGATACACGCAGCAATCACAACGCGCTTGCTTTTGACGTGACGCACCGGCTGGTGCTGTCGATCGCCCTTCCGATGACGCTCGGCTTCATGACGACGCCGCTGCTTGGGCTGACGAACACCGCCGTGGTCGGCCGTATGGGCAATGCGGAAGCGCTGGCCGGGCTGGCGATCGGCGCTATGCTCTTCGATCTCATCCTCGGCAGCTTCAACTTCCTGCGCGCTTCGACCACAGGCCTGACGGCCCAGGCCTATGGCCGTCGCGACCAGCACGAGCAGCAGGCAGTCTTCTCCAGGGCAATGATTTCGGCGCTCGGCTGCGGACTGGTGCTGCTCTGTCTTTCGCCGCTGCTGATGGCGGCGGGGTTGAGGCTGATGGGGGCGGAAGGAGCGATCGCCGAGGCGACCAGCACCTATTTTTCGATCCGCATGCTGGCGGCACCCGCAGCGCTGGCGAACTATGCCATCCTCGGCTTCGTGCTCGGGCGCGGACAGGGCAATATCGGACTGCTGCTGCAGGCGATCATCAACGGCATCAATATCGTGCTTTCCATCTATCTCGGCCTGACGCTCGATTGGGGCGTGGCAGGGGTCGCCTGGGGAACGATGGCCGGAGAAACCGTCGGCGCGCTCGCCGGGCTTTTCATCGTGCTGCGCGGCTTCGGCAAGGCAGCGCGGCCGGCATGGTCCGAGGTCTTTTCCCGGCACCGGCTGGCCGAGCTTTTCGCGCTCAACCGCGACATCCTGATCCGCACCTTCGTGCTGATCGGCGCCTTCACCATCATGACGCGGATCGGCACCAGCTTCGGCGCGGTGACGCTTGCCGCCAATGCGGTGGTGATGAATTTCTTCCTGCTGTCCGGCTATTATCTCGATGGGCTTGCCAATGCCGCCGAACAGATCATCGGCCGGGCGATCGGCGCACATTACCGGCCGGCCTTCGACCGCGGGCTGAAGCTGACGACCTTGTGGTCCTTCGGATTGGCAGCGCTCGGCTCCGCCTTCTTCTTCCTCGCCGGCCCTTGGCTGATCTCGGTGCTGACGACCTCACCCGAGGTGCGGCAGGCGGCCGAAACCTATCTGCCCTGGGCGGCGGTGACGGGCCTGACGGGCGCGCTCGCCTTCCTGATGGACGGGGTCTTCATCGGCGCTACGTGGTCGGCCGACATGCGCAACCGGATGCTGATATCTTTTGCCGGCTATCTCCTGATGCTCGCGGTCTTCGTGCCGCTCTTCGGCAATCACGGCCTGTGGCTGGCGATGAACGCCTTCCTGCTCTTCCGCGGCTTCTTCCTGGCGATGCTGGTGCGGTCGCGGGCCGATCAGACCTTCCGCGCCGCCCAATAATCCAGCCGGGTGTCGCGCAGGTCGCGGATCGAGGCGGCCTTTTCGCGGTCCAGGAGTTTCGACAGGCCGCGGACGATATCGCCGGCCAGGCTGGGGCCTTCATAGACCATGCAGGAATAGAGCTGGACCAGATCGGCACCCGCCCTGATCTTCTCCAGAGCGGTCTCGGCCGAGGAGACGCCGCCGACGCCGATGATCGGCAGGGCCGGGCCGACACGCTTGCGCATCCTGGCGAGCACGGAAGTCGACTTTTCGAACAGCGGCACGCCGGAAAGGCCGCCCGCCTCCTTCGCCTGGCGCTGATCCTTGAGGCCGTCGCGCGACAGCGTGGTGTTGGAGACGATGAGGCCATCGAGCGCATGCGAAAGCGCCTCGGCTGCGATATCGTCCATGCCTTCCTCGGTCAGATCAGGGGCGATCTTCAGAAAGACCGGGATCTTCCGGCCGGATGCCGCCGCCATTTCGTCACGCGCCGCAAGCACTGATGACAGCAGCACCGCAAGGCTTTCGCGTCCCTGCAGGTCGCGCAGGCCAGGCGTGTTGGGTGAGGAGATGTTGGCGGTGAAATAGCGCGCGACGGAATAAAAGCGGCGGATGCCGGCGACATAGTCGGCGATGCGGTCCTCGCTGTCCTTGTTGGCGCCGATATTGACGCCGATCATGCCACCGCCACTCAGCGCGGCGAGGCGCCCGAAGGCGGCGTCATGGCCCTCATTGTTGAAGCCGAGGCGATTGATGACGCCTTCATCCTCCACCAGGCGGAAGATGCGCGGGCGCGGATTGCCGGATTGCGGCTTCGGCGTCACCGTGCCGATCTCGGTAAAGCCGAAACCGAGCTTCAACAGCGCCTCCGGCACCTCGGCATTCTTGTCGTAGCCGGCGGCCATGCCGAGCGGATTTTCGAAGGTAAGGCCGGCAACGGTCTGGCGCAGGCGCGGATCGGGCGTCAGCTGGCAGGCGGGCACGAGGCCGGATTTCAAGGCAGCGATCGACATGCCGTGCGCCGTTTCCGGATCGAACAGGAAGAGACCCTTGCGGGCGAGACGTTTGAAAGGGTCGATCATGGCTGCAGCTCCGGGAAGACATGGGCGCCGGCTTCGTCGAGCGGCAGCGGCGCCTCCCAGAGCACGGTGGCAAGCGGCAGATCGGCGTAGAGGTGCGGGAAGAGATCGCCGCCGCGCGAGGGCTCGAAGACCAGCTTGTCACTGAAGCCGCTGCCATCGACGGCAATCAGCAGCAGGCCGGACTGGCCGGCAAAATGCAGGGCGGCAGTCTGCTTTACCTGGTCCGCCGTCGACAAATGGATGAAGCCATCCTTGAGATCGATGCCGGCGCCATGAAAAGTGCCGGTTTGTCTGGCTTGCTGCCAAAGCGTTTCCGTCACGATCTTGTAAAGGGTCGGTGTCAGGGTCATCATGGCCTCACGATGGGCTGTTCCTTAGTCACGAGGGCTTTGCCGGAAAGAGGCGGCGATGTCCACGCCCCGGCGCCGAAAAACGGGACAGCTGGAACAGAATTAGAGCATGATGTCGTCCGAAAACCGCGCACACTTTTCGGCATCATGCTCCAGAAAATCCGGAGGATGAGACGATGAAGGTTTTGATTCTGACGCTTGGCGTTTTTCTCCTGCCGTTGGCGGCCGCGGCGGCCGAAGCCGATGCCGGCCGCTTTCAGCTGGAGAAGAGCGGCGATCATTTCGTCCGGCTCGACCGGCAGACCGGCGCGATGTCGATCTGCCAGGACAAGGACGGCGCCCTCGTCTGCCGGATGGCAGCCGACGAGCGGGCGGCCTATGAGAATGAACTCGACCGGCTGGCAAAGCGGGTGACGGCGCTCGAACAGGGCAATGTCGCCCAGCGCGCGCTGCCGAGCGACGCCGAGGTCGACCGTTCGATCAGCATCATGGAGCGGATGATGAAGAGTTTCATGGGGATGGTGAAGGAGTTCCAGGCTGAGGAAAACACCAATCCCCTTCCGCAGAAGACCTGATCTGATATAGTCGTGCCAGCAAGCCGGCATGCAACGCGGAGGGATGACGTCGCATGCAAGGCATGATCGGGCTCTTGGGAGGGAGTTTTCGATGCACGAACAGACCATCATCATTGCGGACGATCATCCGCTTTTCCGCGATGCGCTGCGCCAGGCAGTGATCGGCATGGAAGGCCGGCAATCGATCGTCGAGGCCGGCGATTTTGCTGCCGCGCGCCGGGCGGCCGGCGACCATGCGGATGCCGACCTGATGCTGCTTGATCTCGCCATGCCCGGGGTCAGCGGCTTTTCCGGCCTGATGGCATTGCGATCCGAATTCGCCAGTCTGCCGATCGTCATTGTCTCGGCAACCGACGACGCGACGACGATCCGCCGGGCGCTGGAACTCGGTGCTTCCGGCTTCATTTCGAAATCCTCCGGCATCGAGGATATTCGCCGCAGCATCCAGACGGTGCTTGCCGGCGACATCGCCACGCCGGAAAGCTATCGCGACGGGCAGGAGCAGGATCCCGATGTCGCCGACCTGATCCACCGCCTGCATACGCTGACGCCGCAGCAGAGCCGGGTGCTGACCATGCTTGGCGAAGGGCTGCTGAACAAGCAGATCGCCTACGAACTCGGCGTCTCCGAGGCGACGATCAAGGCGCATGTCTCGGCGATCCTGTTGAAACTCGACGTCGACAGCCGGACGCAGGCGGTGATCCAGCTCGGCAAGATCAACATGGCGATGGTCGCCTGAGCGCAGCATTCGATAACAGGATTTTATTCCTCTTCTGTCTTTACTCGGGCGGCGCGGTCGGTTAATATTCCGCCGGGTTGGAGCGCGGCGTTGAATGAGCCGCGACGGAATCGCGCATGCTGTCACACCACCAGATCTGGGAAGCGCTCGACAGGCTTGCCGAACGGCACGAGCTGACGCCATCCGGACTTGCGCGGCGCGCCGGGCTTGACCCGACCTCCTTCAACAAATCGAAACGGCTTTCCGCCGATGGGCGGCTGCGCTGGCCTTCGACGGAATCGATCGCCAAGGTGCTCGACGCCACAGGGGCGAGCATGGAGCAGTTTATGGCCTTCATGCGGCCGGATGCCGGCTCTTCCGGACAGCAGGAAGGCGCATTTCCCCAGCGAGGCGGCTCCATTCCGCTGCTCGGCTTCGCGCAGGCGGGCGCCGGCGGCTTCTTCGACGATGGCGGCTTTCCGGCCGGCCAGGGCTGGGACGTGGTGGAATTTCCGGCCGCGCCGGCACAGAAATCAGGCGTCTATGCACTGGAGGTGCAGGGCGAGAGCATGATGCCGCTCTACCGCGACGGCGATGTGTTGATCGTCGAGCCGGGGGCGCAGGTGCGCCGCAACGACCGCGTCGTCGTGCGCACAAACGAGGGCGAGGTGATGGCCAAGGTGCTGCTGCGCCAGAGCCCGCGATCGATCGAGCTGATGTCGCTCAATCCCGAACATCCCAACCGTATCCTCGAGCTTTCCGACGTCGCCTGGATCGCCCGCATCATCTGGGCCAGCCAATAGGAAGATATTCCATGCGCCCTGCCGCCTTCATCACAGGTATCACGGGGATGGTAGTGGTGGTCGGCCTGCTGATGGCGGGCGAAGCAAGGCTTGGCAGCGGCGCAGCCAGCGAAGAGACGGCGTCCGCAGAGGAGACGGCGACAGCACCGGCGGATACTGCCCCCGAGGCCGGCAAGCCCGCTGCGATGTCGGACGACCGTGCCGAAATGATTGCTCGCTCGGTAGAACCGGCGGCCCCACCCGCTCCAGACCCAGGCGACGGGGTGACATCCAAACCGGCCGATGCACTGCTGCAAGCGGAGACGGCAGCCGGGAAAACGGCAAGTCCGGCGTCGAAAAAGGCGATGGAGCTGGCGCGGCCGGCGGTCGACAATGCCGGCATCCTCTCCTTTGGCGAGCGCAAGCTCCAGCTTGCCGGCATCGTGCCGACGCCGGTCGACAGGATTTGCGGGCCGGCGGAGCGGCAATGGCCTTGCGGCATGATGGCGAAGACGGCGCTGCGCCTGCTGTTGCGCAACCGCAGCGTCACCTGCGACCTCGACACGGCGGAATGGAAGGAAACAGCGACGACTGCCTGCCGGCTCGGCACACAGGATCTCGGCTCATGGCTTGCCGAAAACGGCTGGGCGGAAGCAGCGGCGAATTCGCCGCTCGCTGAGATCGCCGAGACGGCCAGGCAGGCAAGAAAAGGCATTTACGGCGACGATCCGCGCCGCAAATAACCGGCAGCCTTGGCAAGCGATCGGACAGCCCGGATCGGGCCGATCCCTTGTAATGGCTGTCGCCAATTCCTAATCTCGGCTGATCGAAAAAGGAATCAGAGATGAATAAGCCGCTTTCCGCCCATGATGCGCTGATCTACGTGATGGTGATGGCATCCGCCGTCGACAGCACGATGAACGACAGGGAACTGGAGAGGATCGGCCAACTGATCGGATTCCTGCCTGTTTTCCGGGATTTCGATGACGACAAGCTGATTGCGGTAGCGCGCGACTGCGCCTCGCTGCTTGCCGGTCCGGAAGGCCTCGACGTCGTTCTCGAAACCGTGCGCGACACCCTGCCCGCAAAACTTTACGACACAGCCTATGCGCTGGCCGTCGAGGTGGCATCTGCCGATCTCTCGGTCAAGGCGGAGGAATTGCGGCTGCTCAGCCTGCTGCGCGACCGGCTCGGTCTCGACAAGCTCACCTGCGCGGCGATCGAGCGCAGCGCGATTGCCCGGTTCCGCAAGGGCTGAAGGCTAAAGCATGTCGCGCAAAACTGTGCAGCGGTTTTGCGATAACGACATGCGAAAAAACAAAGACCTAAAGCGCGAGGAGCGAATCTGAAAGATTACGACGCGCTTTAGAGCGCGTCCCGCGTCTTTTAGCGGCTTCAATAGAGCCCGTAGGGAAAGTAGCGCAGATAGATTTCCTGGAGGCGGCCGTTGCGCGACAGCGTGGCGAGCGCGTGGTCGATGGCGGATGTCAGCACGCTGTCCTTCTGCCGCAGCATGATCGTCATGCCCTCGCCGAGGAAATGCTCCGAGAGATAGGGGCCGTCGAACAGCGCGCAGCATTTGGCCGAGGCCGGCGAAGAGACCCAGAAGGAAAGCTGCAGCGCATCGGCAAAGGCGGCATCGACCTTGCGGTCCCTGAGCGCCGCAAGCAGGGCGTCCTTTGTGTCGAATGGCTCGGCCTTGATCGCCGGGAAGAAGGCGGCCAGCATCGCCTCGTGCACCGTCCCCCGGACAACACCGACCGGGTGGCTGGAAAGGGCGGCAGCGGTCTTTCCGTCGAGCGGCACGGCGAGATTGCGCACGAAGCGCGCCGGCAGCATCAGATAGGGTCTGGAGAAGACGAATTGCCGGCGCAGCTCCGGGGTCACGGCAAAACCGGCGATGACGGCATCGCCCTGCGAGGCGGCGAGCGCGTCCCTGAGGTCGGCGAAGGGGATCGCCTGGATCTGGCACTTGTCTGAAATCTCCAGTTCGCTGCAGATTTCGCGGGCGAGATCGACATTGAAGCCGGAGAGCTTGCCGTTCTGATCGGTGAAATTGAAGGGCGGGAAATCGACCGACGTCAGGAAACGTAGGCGCACCAGCGAGGAGAGATCGGGCCTCGCAAGACGTTCGCGTGCATCGAAGAGCAGCGGCAGCGAGGGGGACGACTGCTGGGCGGATGCGGCAAAACTTGAAAAAAGCGTCGCCAGCAACAGGCCGAACGCGAAAAAACCCTTCAGAGTCAGGGATGCCGGCTTGGATTGCATCATCGTGATCTTGGTCTCTGGATTAAGCGCGAAGCACTGCGGCGTCGGCGAGATGTATCAGAGTCATGCCTGGTGGGGAATATGCGTGGAGGTGAGCTGGGTCGTGCTGAGGGCACGTCCCCTCTCCCCGTTTTTACGGGGAGAGGGTTAGGGTGAGGGGCAGCCACCGGCGCGGACCGACAGCCATGGCAACGCACCTGGACGACAATTCAGCCCCTAAAAATCACAGTCATCCGCCGCCCTCTGTTAGCGCGGAATTAAAGAATATCGCCTTTTATTTGTTGCGACGACATCGGACCCCGCCAGCCGATCGCATGATGCAAGCGTCAGCCCAAACGTAATCCCTCAACCGCGATATTGAAGCAGCGTTTTCTGCAACAATTGATTTCAAAAGCACCGGGCGCGCGATGCGCCCCGTCAATCGGGTGACATTTCCATGCTGAAACATCTGAAAATCCGCACAAAAATCATATCGGTCGTGGCGCTGCTCGGGCTGATCACCATGGCCGGGCTGATCTATGTCATCTCCGAGTTCCGCCGTGCGGACGCCGCCTATAGCGCTTTCATCGATCACGAGGCACAGGCTTCGATGCTGAGCGCGCGCGCCAGCGCATCGGCGGTGGCCTCGGTGCTGCAGGTCACCCTGCTTGCCGACATGAAGCCCGATACGCCAGCATTCCAGACGGCGCTCGCCACACCGAGCAAGCTGCCGCAGGCGCGTGACCGCATGAAGCAGGCGCTGGCGCTGGTGCCCAGCCGCAAGCCCGCGATCGATGAAATCCAGGCGGGCATCGATGAGATCGAAACCCTGTCCAACAAGATCATCGAACAGAGCAAAGCCAAGGACAGCGCCGGAGCGCTTTCGAATGTTGCCCTGATCAATGCCAAGCTCAATGCGCTGACGCCGAAGATGATCGCCAACAATGATGCGATGATGGTGATGCTCAACGATGGCGGCGACGCGCTCTCGGCTTCCGTCAACGGGCGGATCGTCTTCTGTTTCGTGCTGATCGGCATCGCCGTTCTCGCCGCCGTCGGCTTCAGCGTGTTCGTCGCCCAGAAGGGCATCGCCGGCCCGATGACGCGGCTGCGCCAGCGCATGACCCGGCTTGCCGAGGGCGATACAACGAGCGATGTCAGCGGCCTCGACCGCGGCGACGAAGTCGGCCAGATGGCAAAGGCCGTTTTGGTCTTCCGCGACAATGCGATCGAGCGTGGCCGGATTGAAGCGCGCGCCGAAGCCGACCGCAACGTCAGCGACAGCGAGCGCCGCGAACGCGAGGCGCAGAAGGTCCGTGAAGCATCCGAACTGGAACGCGCCGTCACCGCACTCGGTGACGGCCTGCGCCGCCTTGCCGCCGGCGATCTCGCCTCGCATATCGACGAACCCTTCGTCGCGCATCTCGATGCGCTGCGTGAGGATTTCAACAACTCGGTCGAGAAGCTCAACGAAACCCTGCATACGGTCGGCGCCAATGCCCGGGCGATCGGCGCCGGCGCCAATGAGATCCGCTCTTCCGCAGACCAGCTTTCCCAGCGGACGGAACAGCAATCGGCCTCCGTCGAAGAGACGGCAGCGGCGCTGGAGGAGATCACAACGACGGTGCGCGACGCCGCCAAGCGTACCGAGGAGGCGAGCCAGCTCGTCGCCCGCACACGCCTCGGCGCTGAAAAATCGGGCGAGATCGTCCGCAAGGCCGTCTCCGCCATGCAGCAGATCGAGAAGTCCTCAGGCGAAATCTCCAACATCATCGGCGTCATCGACGACATCGCCTTCCAGACCAATCTTTTGGCCTTGAACGCAGGCGTTGAAGCGGCCCGCGCCGGCGAAGCCGGCAAGGGCTTTGCGGTCGTCGCCCAGGAAGTGCGCGAGCTCGCCCAGCGCTCGGCCAAGGCCGCCAAGGAGATCAAGGCGCTGATCAGCACCTCCGGCACGCATGTGCAGACCGGCGTCTCGCTGGTCGGCGAAACCGGCAAGGCACTCGACGCGATCGTCCAAGAGGTGCAGGAGATCAACCAGCACGTCCACGCAATCGCCGAAGCCTCCCGCGAACAGTCGATCGGACTGCAGGAGATCAACACCGCCGTCAATTCCATGGACCAGGGCACGCAGCAGAATGCAGCGATGGTCGAGGAATCCACCGCCGCCAGCCACAACCTGGCAACGGAAGCGGCAGCGCTCAACAACCTGCTCGGCCAATTCAGGCTGACCGGCACCGGCGGCTTCACCACGAGTGCGCCAATCGCCACAGCAGTACCACGCGCTGCCGCCCGCCCGGCAGCCAGGGCAGCCCCGATCCGTGTCGCCCGCGAAGGTGCTGCCCGCCCGGCCGCCTCACCGGCCCGCGCGCTCGGCCAGAAGATCGCCAACGCCTTCGGCGCCGGCGGCAGCACATCGCCGAGCCAGGATCCCGACTGGACGGAATTCTGAGCCAGTCAAAACAGGCATTGGCAAGGGCGGCTGCGGCCGCCCTTGCCTTTTGGGTATCGTCTAACCCGGCCGCCAGCCGATCTCGACGAGGATGTTTCCGGGCGCCGTGCAATAAAAGAGCCAGCCGCCGCGCATGGCGGCCGGCGGACCGGACAGCGCAGCACCGGCAGCCGCAAGCCCGGCATGGACCGCATCGACATCCGCCCTTTCGGGCAGAATGAAGCCGATGTGATAGGTCTGGCGTCCGATCTCCACCTGATCGGCGGTGCCGAATTTTGCGATTGCGTGGCTGAGGACGATTTCGAGGCCGGTATCGTCCTCCAGGATCGCGAGGCCGTTCTGGCCGCGCATATCCTTCAGCGTTAGGCCGAAATGGCGGATGAAGAAATCCGCCGTGGCAGCAATATCGGGTACGTGGAAATCGAGGTGGTTCAAGCGCATGTCAGTCTCCGTTCGAAAAAATCCCGGGACTGCCTTTTTGCCGTCTCCGCACGCCGCCGGGATCCCGCATCTTCATGCGGATCACGTCGCGGGTTCTCGTGCCATGGCACGGAGCAGAGCTTCGCCAGAACGCTTAACGCTCCAACGGAAGGGATCGGGCTTACCTCAACCGATCCTGCCTTTTTCGACGATGCCGATCTAGCAGACGGCATCGATTTCGGCAATGGATGTGTCGGCGCGTCTGGAGGAACGGGATTCTCACCCTAATATCAATAGGTGGATGTCGCGTCCGGCCGCTCGATCACGACGTCCCCCGGGGATGCTTCCCAAAGGATTGAAGAGCGGCATGAGCATTCGTGTCGTGAACTCTCTCCGGCAAGGGGTAGAATGACACTATTCACGGCATTGGGAGGGATGGACATGAAACCTGCAATCATCGGCCTCGTCGGCACGCTCGTTCTCGCGGGATGCAACACCGTCAGCTACAGCGGACCGGGCCTCGAACCCATCCCCGGCAGCATCACCTATAGTGGCCAGCCGCGCAGCAAGCTCACCAAATCACCCCCCGGCTCCGCCTTCCCGCATGACTTCATCGACCAGTACGGCCGGGAGGTGGAGGAAACCTACATCATCCAGCCCGACCGGAGCCTGATCATCGCGCATCGGCAATACAAGCCGATCCGGTTTTTCGGGGATTAGGCTTGGTCGGCGTGGGATGACGATCTGCCTGAAACTTGTTAGATCAACCCGTCAGGGCCAGCCAATCACCGATCGTTTTTCCGTAACGCCGCGTGGAGCGGATGGCCGGAGCCGGCCGCTGTTGGGTTACCACCGTCCTTCGGATTTCACGCGGGCTCAGCCTGAATTCGTGGATGAAGGCGCGCGTAAAATTGGCGGCGACCTCGAAACCGGCGGCTTCTGCGATTTCTGAAATCGGCCTGTGGTCGGCCGGATTGCTGAGATCCGCATAGGCCTGCAGCAATCGCCGCTTGCGAATATAATTGAGCACGCCTCCGTTCGCCTCAAACAGCTGGTAAAGCCGCGTACGCGAAATCCCCAACGCGCGGCACATCATGTCCGGTGTCAAGTTTTCCGAATGGAGATTGACGTGGATGTAGCGGTGCGCCCGCTCCATCAGTCCCATGTTGGTCTGGTTTTGACCGGTATCAGTCCTTGTGGACGATGCGGCGCCCGCAACGACCATATCGCCGATGGTTTGGATGATCCGGGGCACTTCCTCTATCGTCAGATTGCCGAGGTTCGTTTCGAGGCCCGTGAGATAGCCCGTGAGCAACTCGGCGTGGCTGCCCGAAAGAACCGTGTTGCCGGCGCTCTGGAGAAGGCTCGCGTCGCGAGCCAGCAACTCATACGGCAGGAACACGAGCAAAGCTTCGGTATCGGTCATCCGTCCGCGATAGGGGCTGCCGAGAGACATGAAAAGTATCTCGCCGGCGCCGGTCTCGGTGACACGACGGTTGACCTCGGTCCAGGCTTGGCCGCTGCGCTGCAGGCCGACGTTCCAATGGTCGATGGGGCTCGATCGAAGCATGGCCTGATCGCGGATATATCTGTGGGCATGCGCGCGCTGCTGGACGATGAGGATATCGCCGAGATGCCAGCCGATCTGCTCTGCGAGGAACCCGTCTTCCGGTGATTTTCCCTCCGGCAGATGAACATCCACGAGCGGCGCCATATGTGCCCGCCAGGCCTGGAATTGTTCTGCCGGTGGCAGGTCCTGCGTCGAGAATCGCAGCGGCACGAGTGCAGGGGAGGCATGGGGTGGGCGTTCCTTGCGCATGGCCGGTTCACGCGGCCAGCGCCGCCGCTCCATATGCGCCGGCCGTTCCTGTTCCGCGGCAGGATCATCGTCGGATTCAGACCCTGTAGCCATCCAATTCCTCCAGCACATAACCCGACCCGAGCCATGGAAATTGAGAAAAGCAATTGTTTTTGCGGCTGAAATCTCCGCAGAACTCCATCTGAAAAAGCGGAAGTGCTCGAAAAGTCACCTCCATAAGTTGTTTATCATATTCCTTTTCGCACTGAAATGTACGGAGCGATAATTTCCAGGACGTGAGGATAACGACAATTGCCTCCCTTAGCTGTATCTAAATAAACATCGGTACTTTCCAAAAGAAAAACCGGACGAATAAAATATTCGCATGATCGAACGACTTAGTTTCGCGGGATTGCGAAGTAAAGATCGAAGATCCCATAGCAAAATCTGAAAACACGGGAGGTAGTCGTGAACTATCTTGGCAGGATTCGTGCGCGCTCTGTGCAAACTTCGGCTCGTGATGCAAATTATCCATCCGGAATATCTCGTGCTCCCAAGAGAGTTCTTGTCACCGGCGGTGCAGGCTTCCTCGGATCGCATCTGTGCGAGACGCTTTTGGCCGCCGGACACCAGGTGATCTGCCTCGACAACTTTTCCACCGGCATGCGGCGCAATATCGTCCATCTGAAGCGAGTCGATCGCTTCAATGTCGTCGCCCACGATATCGTCCACCCGCTCGATCTGGAAGTCGACGAGATCTATAACCTCGCCTGCCCGGCATCGCCCCAGCATTATCAGGCCGATCCGGTCCATACGACAAAGACCTGCGTGCTGGGCTCCCTCAACCTTCTGGAGCTGGCCGCGCGCACCGGCGCACGCATCCTTCAGGCATCCACCTCCGAAGTCTACGGCGACCCGAACGTCCACCCGCAGGTCGAAAGCTACTGGGGCAACGTCAATTCGTTCGGGCCGCGCTCCTGCTATGACGAGGGCAAGCGGTGCGCCGAGACGCTGTTCTTCGACTTCCACAACACGCACGGCGTCGAGATCAAGGTCATCCGCATCTTCAATACCTACGGCCCGCGGATGCGTCCGGACGACGGCCGCGTCGTCTCGAATTTCATCGTTCAGGCCCTGACGGGGCAAGACATCACGATATATGGCGACGGTTCGCAGACCCGCTCGTTCTGTTTCGTCGATGATCTCATCGGCGGCATGGTCCGCATGATGGCCTCACCGTCGTCGCTGACGGGACCTGTCAATCTCGGCAATCCGGGCGAATTCACGATCCGGGAGCTAGCCGAGCAGGTGATCGGATTGACCGGTTCCCGGTCGCAAATCATCCATCGCGCTCTGCCGGTTGACGATCCCCGTCAGCGTCGCCCCGATATTTCGCTTGCCATGCAGGAACTCGACTGGCGGCCGAAGATCGACCTGTCGAACGGCCTGCGTCAGACGATCGACTATTTCGATGGCCTTCTCACCCGTCCGGCACGCGAACTGGAGGCGGTCTGATGGATGCGCGCCGGGTCCTGGTCACGGGCGGTGCCGGCTATATCGGCAGCCACACCGCCAAGCTCCTCCGCTCGGAGGGGATTGAGCCTGTCGTCTACGACAATCTCACGACCGGAAACCGTTCGTCCGTGCGCTGGGGCCCTTTCGTCGAAGGTGATGTCCTCGACACGTCATGCCTGATCGAGGTCATCGAGAAATATGCTCCCGATGCCGTCATCCACTTTGCCGCCTCGGCCTACGTGGGCGAGTCCGTGCAAAACCCAGCGAAATATTACAACAACAATGTCTGCGGTGCATTGTCGCTTATCGATGCCTGCCGGCAGACGGGGCTTCAGAACATCATCTTCTCATCGAGTTGTGCCGTCTACGGCGTCCCCTCCGTGCTGCCGATCGATGAGACGTTGCCGAAGGCTCCGATCAACCCCTACGGCAAGACCAAGCTGATCTTCGAGCATATGCTCGCCGATTATGCGGCGGCCTACGGCCTGCGGTATGTTGCCCTGCGTTACTTCAATGCCTGTGGAGCCGATCCGGACGGCGAGCTTGGCGAATGGCACGTTCCGGAAACCCATCTCATTCCGCGGGCGCTGCTGGCCGCGGCCGGCCGGATTCCGCACCTGGAAATATTCGGCGATGATTACGATACCCCTGACGGGACCTGCATAAGGGACTATATTCACGTCGCAGATCTCGCGCGCGCCCATGTTCAGGCCTTCACCCATCTCGCCAAAGGCGGAGCAAACCTCGCTGTCAACCTCGGCACCGGGCGGGGTTTTTCCATCAGGGAAGTTCTGCGCGTGATCCAGGAAACGACCGGGTGCGAAGTCCCGGTCGTCATCCATCCACGCCGGCCGGGCGATCCGCCCAGCCTCTACGCCGACGCCAGTCTGGCCCGCGAGACGCTCTGCTTCCAGCCTCGATATTCCGACCTCGAAACCATCGTGCGGACGGCGGCTCCGTTCTTCGGACTGGAGGCGCGCGCGTGACCGAACTTGCGATTACCCAAGCGACGCATGCTCCGGAACCCTCCCACGAGCCGCTTCTTGTCCCGGTTCTGACCGGACATCGGCGGGCCGAATATCTGTTCTCGGCGGCCGTATGGGCCTGCGCCTTCGCCTATTTCTGGATCTGGTGGCTGGAGCCGCGCCATCACGTCGATGCTTTCGGCACAATTACGGTGAGCCTCGTTCTTGCCTGGGTTACCGCTCTGCCGGCCTATTTCATCGTCGTCTTCTATCGGGCGGCAAGACCGAACGGTCCCTTGCGCCTGCCGGCGGGCAGTCGAGTGGCCATGGTCGTGACCAAGGCGCCGGCGGAACCCTTCTCGGTCGTCAGTGAAACCCTGCTGGCAATGCTTGCCCAGGAGGTGGAACACGACACCTGGCTTGCCGACGAAGACCCTTCCCCCGAGACTCTCGACTGGTGCTCCGGGCACGGGGTCCTCGTCTCGACCCGCAAGGGACGATCCGATTATCATCGGACGTCGTGGCCCCGACGCACGCGGTGCAAGGAAGGCAACCTCGCCTTCTTCTACGACCACTACGGCTACAGCCGCTACGATTTCGTGGCGCAACTCGATGCGGATCATGTTCCCGCGCCCGACTATCTCTTCCACATGCTGCGTCCGTTCGCCGATCCAAAGGTCGGCTATGTCTCGGCCCCCAGCATTTGCGACAAGAACGCTTCCGAAAGCTGGTCGGCACGTGGAAGGCTCTATGCCGAGGCCAGCATGCATGGCTCGCTCCAAGCCGGTTACAATGGCGGCCTGGCGCCGATGTGCATAGGGTCGCATTACGCGGTGCGTACCGTCGCCCTCAAACAGATCGGCGGCCTCGGTCCGGAGTTGGCTGAAGACCATTCGACGACATTGATGATGAATGCCGGCGGCTGGCGGGGTGTGCATGCGCTGGATGCCATCGCCCATGGTGACGGCCCAAGAACCTTCAGCGATCTCGTGACGCAGGAATTCCAGTGGTCGCGCAGCCTGGTCATGGTGCTGTTGCGGTACTCGCCGAGCCTCGTCGGCCGGCTGCCGCCTCGGCTCAAGTTCCAGTTCCTCTTTTCGCAACTCTGGTATCCGCTTTTTGCGTTCTTCATGTTGCTCATGTTTGCGTTGCCGATCATCGCGCTCGTGCGCGGCCAGAACTTCGTGACGGTGACCTACCCCGATTTCCTGGCGCATTTCGCACCGCTTTCTATCGCTCTCGTGGTGATGGCTTATCGCTGGCGCGCCAGCAGCTCGTTCCGCCCCTACGACGCCAAGATCCTGAGCTGGGAATGCATGCTCTTTCTCTTCGCGCGCTGGCCCTGGGCGCTCGCCGGCACGCTGGCTGCGGTGCACGATTTTGTGACAGGCTCCTTCGTCGATTTCCGCGTCACGCCGAAAGGCCGGTCCGAAGTCGATCTGCTGCCGGTGCGTGTCCTGGCGCCCTACGCTTTGCTGGCGCTCATGGCGGTATTGCCCGCCCTGGCAATCGGCGATGCCGGCGCCTCCAAGGGTGGTTACTTCTTTACCATCCTGAACGCGGCAATCTACTGCGCGCTGCTGTTGGTCATCGTCGGGCGTCATTCGAAGGAAAATACGGTTGCGGCGGCCCCGCGTTTCTACCGTCCGGCCATGGCGACCGTGCTTCTTGCGCTTGTCGCGTTGCCGGGGGCTGCAACCATCATGCGCGGAAAGGATGCGACCGAGGCACTCGCCTGGGGCAGCGGCCGCCTTCAGCTGTTCGAAGAGCGCTACGCCGCCTCCGGTGCAGGCCGGGGCGGGACCGCCCTGCGCACGATCTTCTTCAAACCACGATGGATTTCCGATCCGGAGGAGATCCAACTGAGAACGGATGCCGCTCACCCGGATGTGCGGCCGAGCGTGGAGGAAATACACAATGCATAGCCCATCCAAAATAGCCCTGTTGTCGTTAACCGGCCTGTTGCTGTCGGGAGTCGCGGTCCTGCCGACCGCTCTGGGCAGTTCTGCCGAAGGGCAGCCGCTTGCAATGACGACATCGTCCATTGCGCCGCCGACCAAAATGCCGGTCGTCACTAAGGAGTCGATCACGTTCGGCGCCTATGATCCGCACGGAGATTTAGGCGCCTCGCCCGATTCGAAGATCGAACACCTCTTCCTGCCCTGGGAAGATGTCGATCTGCGCACGCTCGCCCTCGCCGACGATTATGCGCAAGCGCGTGGCCGCACCCTGCTGATCTCGGTCGAGCCCTGGACCTGGTCGACCGGTCGGCGCCAAACCTCGCAGGAACTGCTGCACAGCATCTTGGACGGTTCGCGCGATGCGAACATGGCCGCCGTCTGCTCGACAGCTGCCAAGCTGAAAAGTCCGGTCATCATTCGCTGGGGACAGGAAATGGACGAAACCGACAGCCAGTTCTCCTGGTCGCATTGGCAGGGCGCCGATTATGCCAAGGCCTATCGCCGGATGGTGGAGGTCTGCAAGGTCCACCTGAAGACGGCCAAATACATGTGGTCACCGAAGGGCAATGAGGGGCTTCAAGCCTTTTATCCCGGCAATGATGTCGTCGATCTCATCGGGCTCTCGGTCTTTGGCCTGGAGCAATACGACAGGGACAAGACTGGCCGTGACCAGACGTTTGCCGAGCACCTTGCGCCCGGATACGCCCGTGTCGCTGGTTACGGCAAGCCCATCATGGTTGCCGAACTCGGCTACGAAGGCGACGATTCCTTCGTGCGAAACTGGGCTGAGAGCGTAACGAAGCGCTATCCCCAGTTCCCGGCCCTGAGCGCCGTTATCTACTTCAACGACCGTGAAGTCTATCCGTGGCCGGACGGCTATGGCCGCCCCGACTGGCGGGTCGTCCGCGAAAGCATCAATTGAACAAGAAGGAACCTGACCATGTCCATGCTTCAAAAAATGCTCCTGGCGGCGGCCCTGACCAGCGGCATCGCCACGGCCGCGTCCGCTGCCGGAACCAATGAGCCTGCGGGGATCGAGACCGCAAAGCCGATGAGCAGCGCGGAAATCTATCGGCTCTACAACCAGAATTCCTGGATGTGGAAAGCCGGCGCCGGCTACTTCTCCACAAAGGCGCGTCGCTTTACCGCCTGGTCGCGGGAAAATGGCTCGCCGTCCTTCGGCATGGGCCGCTGGTTCATCACGGAGTCGGGGAAACTCTGCTTCAACGCCGACTGGCACGCCAAGACCGGAACGGCGACGGTAATCACCTGCTTCAGCCACCGCAAGAAGGGCGGCCTGATCTATCAGAAACGCGAACCGGACGGTCAATGGTACGTTTTCAAGAGGGCACCGGCACAAGCCACCGACGAATTCGCTAAGCTTCGCCACGGCGACTACGTGAGTTCTCAATTGGGGAGGATTGAGACGAGCGTCAGTAAGACCAAATAGGCGAAGCTAGGGGTTGCGCGCGGCCGAGGCGCCATCTGTGTCCTTGTAGGAGCCGATGCCTGCGCGCAACCCTTTTCATAAAACATCACGAAGCGCCTTCAAAAGGCGGCGAACGGACGGCCGGGGCCTCGAGCCCATCCCCGGAAGCATGACCTATAGCCAGCCGCGCACCAAACTGACCAAATCACCGGTTGGTCCGCCTTTCCGCATGATTTCATCGATCAATACGGCCAGCAGGTGGAGGAAACCTACATCATCCAGCCCGACAGAAGCCTGATCATCGCGCATCGCCGTTACAAGCCGATCCGGTTTTTCGGGGTTTGAGGCCCCTATTTCGGTAAAAAGCCGACCTGTTGGAAAGAGGTGCCTTTAATACCTCTGTCTTTGCAAAGGTCCTTGAATGTTTGATCGCAAAAAATTGACCCCGCATACTCAACCAGGCGGAAGAGCTGCGTGCCCTTGAGGACATCAGGCAGAAAATGCCAGTCAGCTCCGCCCGATATCATATAGCCGCCCCATTGAGTGACGCGAATTAAAGGGGAATTCTCGACATCAACCGCCTTGCGATATGAATCAACAACGCTGCACAGCCAGATTCTCGGGCCGGTTTTTCCGTTCGAAAACTCGGTCTCGCAAAGCAGGTATTCGCATGACTTTGGAGCGAACTCCTCAAGCAAGGTCTTCATTTTGTCGGAGATGAAAAGGAAATAATCCACGGCATAAATGTCTTGCACCTTCCGCTTTGGATCAAAGATCAGCTTTGGCGTTTCAACATAGTCGGGTATTCGCCACGGGCCGCGGGGCAAATCGAGCATGCTATCCGGCCACGGAGCCCCCCTATAATTGAGGCCGAGGCCGCCGCCATCTGGCTGCAGCCTGTCCCAGTTTGCAAACTCCCAGCCGTAATTCCCATTTGAATCAAGTATGTAAATTCCTTGAGGCTTCACCCTGGCGCTACCCACGCTTCTCTCCATTGAGACTGTCTGCACTCGTTTGTCAGCCTTCTCTTTCATTCCAAATCGCACTTGCG
Organism: Rhizobium leguminosarum; assembly: GCF_002953715.1. Classification (GTDB taxonomy): domain Bacteria; phylum Pseudomonadota; class Alphaproteobacteria; order Rhizobiales; family Rhizobiaceae; genus Rhizobium; species Rhizobium leguminosarum_V. The sequence continues at coordinate 200,308 of NZ_CP025012.1, read as the reverse complement.
TGAACGTGGCGCGGGCGAACCCGAGACAGCAACAGAGCATCACCGTATATACGTGCCTGGGAGGGTCGAAGACGTAGATCAATCCCCATCCCGCCGCAACGAATGCGATGTAAAGGTAGAACGGCGTGAAAGGCGACCTGCTCGACGCTGCTGCTTTTTTTCCGACGGTGAATTGTTGCGCCGGCTGCGGCATCTTTCCTGGAGGCGGATCCGCCCCCATCGCTTCTGCTGGAATTAGTCCGGAACCTGTCCCGAGCCCGGCAAAGAGCTTTCCGAGCTCTTCCGATTTATCGGGATCTTCTTCATCCGAGATGCGAACTGCGCGATGCCCAAACGGCGGCACTAACGCCTCAGGTAAAGTCCAGGGAAGATTGGAAGCCTTATGGTCGTGCGCAAACTCTCGAAGCAGTTCGGCTTCTTCAAGTGTCGAGCTGTCCACCTCTTCGCCTTCTCGCGGCTCCTGCCCGCCATAAAAAATCTCCGACCGGCTATAAAAACCCGCATTGACGCGGTCTATCAGCCGCTGCACCGTCAAGCTGTCTTCGCTCCTGTAGGCAGAATTTTCGAGAAGGTCGAAAGGTTCTGTCCGCCAGAAATAGCTTGCGGCAGTTGCCAGATCGCAGTCCGGCTGCGTCAGGATCCACTCGAACACATCTTCAGCGAAGTCGAAGTTCAGATCTTGCGCAATAGCATGACGAGCATCGGGGGACCGGCCGGTCAACCAATCTATCATGGCCCGCTGTTCAGCATCGTAACTTTCGAATTTGCCGTCCATCGTTCTTCCCCGGAATGACCGGGCGCATACTTAAGCCGGCACGCTGCATCGGACAATGTGTTGCAACGCTTTCCCGTATCGTCGCCGATGCCGGCTACAAGGGCCGCAACGCTCGGCCTTTCCGCATGATTTCATCGACTAATAGCGCCGGCACGTGGAGGAAGCCTATATCATCCGGTCCGACAGGAGCGTGACCATCGCGCATCGTCGGTACAAGCAGATCCGGTTTTTCGGGGATTAGGTCTTGGTCGGCGTGTAAATCTCAACTGCCGAAGTGACGTAGTGCCGAAGGTTTCCAACTCGTTCATATTTGTACGGACTAAGTACGGCTCGACTTTGTTGATCGACTTTATCGACGGCAATGAACCGCCATGGAATCCAGCGTCGTTCGAAAAATTCGAGCAGCAGGTCTCCTTCAAGGCTTACGAACAGTGCCTGTCCGACCTGAGTCAGATGGCAGCGGATCCTGCGCAAGGCGGCAGCGCGCCTTTGAGCAGCACATCACCACTGAAACCAGAAGCGTTGAATAACGCCGATACCTCCTCGGCACCGCCTGTCGTCAACAAGGGGGCTGACCAAGCCGAGGCCATGGTTCCCCCGGAGCAATGGCAATTCAGTACCCGAGAGGAAGACTGGGGACAAACCTGCTACGCCGAAATTCAGAAGCGTGATGTTAAGGTTGGCTTTATGGGCTCACCCGGCGAGCATCCCACTGGTTTCGTTGAGGGCGTATTCAAGGGCGACACCAGAGCAACGTGGCACGTGGATGACAAGCCCGCATATGTGTCCGATGGAGGCCAAAACGACTACTCCGGCTGGCATGAATTTGACCAACTGCCGATGGACTTGCTGGATCAGATTTCAAGCGGCAAGGAATTGGCTATTACGGGCGCAAAGGGTGAGCGCACTGTTGTCAGCCTCAAGGGCGCGAGTGAGGCAGTATCCAGGCTCGAGGCCTGCTTCGGCAAGCACTAGCTCTGTTCTATCATGCACTGTCTACTGCCCCGCTGATTTTTAAAGCCAATGAAGCAAAGCCGCGCTCTTGCGACGACCAGATGTGTAAATCCCAAAGACCAGTCGCCAACGAGTGCCGCAAGAAAACTTCGACTTGTACTTGATTATTTTTGATTTGCCCTATATCGGTTGTCCGCCTCACAAGATTCAGATAAACAGCGATAGACCTAAAGCAGCTCATTAATGCGCGACCTCGCACTTACCATAGGATATTTTCCTATTGCCACTGCCGCGATAGGGCTGCACGCTTACGCTAGATATTTCTATATTAAGAAATTTGACTTTTATGTGTATGCATTTTCTTCTCTGTTTCTGAGTATATTTTCTATATCCGTGATATTCTATTTCTTTATTGCGAAATCCCTCATCAGTATAGTGATGTCGCAAATATTTTCTGTTTCATTGATGTTTATTTTGGTGCGGCTTGCGGTGAGTCGCGCCGCAGATGGTTCGACGCGCATGTTGGTGGACCGCGGCCTGCCAGCGAAAGCGCTCATTCTAATGGCTCTCATGCCAGCCTCAGTTGTTATCGTGATTGATTGGTTGGTCGAAAATATATCTCCAAGATGCATAGGAGCAAAGTGCGGGGCTCTGGAGTTTGTATTCGGCAGCGATGACGTTTTCACCCTGTACTACTTCACCAATCTCTATGGAGTAGTTTTTTTAACACTGAGCGCCCTTTCTATAAATGCGCTAACAAGACGATTTCTAGCAAAATTAAAATAGGCAGGACACCATGGCGGATCAATACAATTCTCTGTTCCCGGGCGATCAATACAATTCTGTCATAGAAAACACTCCAAAGACTTATGGCATTTCCAATGACCAGTTTAGAGATGCGCTCAATAACACAGCAACTACTATCCAGTTTACTGTAGATATAGCGAAGGCTTTGTCGGCATACTCTATAGTTGCGACCTACGGCGCTAAAGCTACTAATAAATATTTTACAAAGAAGGCGGCAAACGCGAGAAGAATACTTGGCTTCGGCCAGAAATTTGAGGGAATCACATCATTCGCCTCTAAGTATGCCTTGGACGTTCGCGCTCTCGCCGGAGTCGGCAAAGCGCTCGGGAAGGTCGCGTTGCCGCTTATGCTTGCCGAGAATGGCTTGGACCTTGCTACTTACGAGGGACGTCATTATTGGACGAGAGCAGTTGGCATTGCTGCTGACGATTTTGCTGGCCTTTCCCTGGGCATAGGCGTGACTGCCGCCGCAACGGCGACCGCTGTTTTTCTTGCCGCCACGCCTGTGGGATGGGCACTAGCAGGCACCTGGGTTCTGGGTGCGGCCACTGCCGCGGTTTATTCTTACAAGTATGGGTCAGTGGTGCGTAATGGGGTCACTAATGCTCTTGATGATGCAGTGTACGGACCGCCAGAGAAGCCGCAGCGGCCTGCAGTGGATCTGACTTTCCAGCAACTCGTGACGCCGACCCCCTCTCCAACAAAAATCTCGGCAACTGACCCGATCACACCAATCACAGCGCCTGCTCCTCTGACGTCCGTTGCACCGCTTACACCTGCATCGCTGCCAGATTTTCGGAATTACTGGAACCCCTCATCGTATAGTGAGGGCGGCAACTACTCGACATCGTCTGGTCGCGGTGGATCATCTGATATCTACGGTAGCTCTTCGTGGGGTGGCCGATCTTCTTCCGGCGAAGCCTCCGGGGACGGTGGTTCACCTCACGGCAGTGGTGGTGCCGGAAACTCGTCCGGCGGACATGGAAAATCAGGAGGCGGGTATCAGCGCACGCCCGACTACGGGCCACAGATTGAATCCAGGCCTGGTTTCACAGACCCATTCGGCCATACGTTCCACTTATCTGGAAGTAGTGAGTATTCGGATCAGTATTCTGCGGATGATCCTGATTCAATCCCCGATGACCAGGCATCAGGATACACTCATTTTAAGCCAATTCTGCTCGACCTGAGCGGGAACGGCTTGGGTGTCGACGTGCTGTCGACCTCCTCCAAATTCCTGGATCTCGATGGTGACGGTTACCAGCATCGCACCGCATGGGCAGCCCAGGGCACTGGCGTTCTTGTCATTGATGCTGACGGCGACGGCAAGATCGGCCGGTCGAGCGAATTTGCCTTCACCGAGTGGGACTCATCCGCGACCAGCGACCTCGAGGCGCTGAAGCATGTTTTCGACACCAATGGCAACGGCAAGTTGGACGCCGGCGATGCCCAATGGTCGAAATTCCGGGTGGATGTCAACGGCCAGTTGGTGACGCTCGATAGCCTCGGGATCACGTCGATCGACCTTACGCCGAAGGGCAGCGGCCAGACTTTCGAGGACGGCTCCGCGATCACGGGAACGACCACCTTCACCCGCACCGACGGTACGACAGGAGCAGTCGGTGACGCGCAGTTGATGGGCGACAATGCCGGCTACATCGTCAAGACGACCACCATTACGAAGGCCGACAGCTCGGTTGAGAAGACGATCCTTGCCTACAACAAAGACGGTAGCCTGGCCTTCCGCAATATTGTCACCACCAGTGCCGATGGAAAAAGCATTCAGACCCAATTCGACGATGACGGCAACGGTACGTTCGACCGCTCTCAGACCAATGTCTTGACCGTCGATGCTGCCGGCATGCAGACGAAGACGGTCTCCAACTTCAATGCCGATGGATCGCTCAAGGATAGCACCACGACGGTGACTAGCGCCGATCATCTGACCGTGACGACGACGCTCGACTTGGACGGCGACGGCATCACCGACCAACAGCAGACTTTCGTCAAAAGCGCCGATGGTTCGACCACGACGACTACGCAGCAGCTCAGCGTCAATGGCACGCTCCTGTTTGGAACAGTCGTCAATGGCTCCGCCAACGGCTTAGTGAAGACGACCAGCCTCGATCGCGACGGCAATGGGGTCTACGACGATATCGTCACCGAGACCACCACAGTCGCGGCGGACGGCAGCCGCACCAAAACAGTGATCGATCGAAGCTCCAACAGCAAGGTTCTATCGCAAGTCGACACGTCAACCAGTGCCGACGGCCGCACCATCACCGTCTCGGTCGATGCGGACGGTAACGGACCCCGCGAAACCAAAACTGTCACGACATCCACCACGGCGGCATCAGGCGACGTGACGCTCGTCACTTCGACCTACAACACCAACGCATCCTCTATTCTGCGCTCGAAAACGACGACGATCACCACCGCCAATGGACTGTCGAAGACCACGACGAGCGACGTGAACGCCGATGGTGTCATCGATTTCTCCGATACCGATGTTACCGTAATCGACGCCACCAACCGGACGCAGACGGTTCAGCATCGTACCAAGACCGGCATCACCGGTACGCTGCTGTCACAGACGATCACCACGACCAGCCTCGACGGGAAAAAGATCACGATCTCCGAGGATGCCAATGGTGATACCAAGAACGACAGACTGACCGAGATCTTGGTGGGTATCGATGGCAAGACGACCAATACGGTCAGCACGCTGAACGCCGATGGTTCGCTGGTCAGCAAGACCGTCACGCTCACATCCGCCGACGGCCTGTCGAAGACAACGAGTGTCGATGCGAACGGCGATACCGTCAACGATCTCGTGGTGACGGATGTCATCACCACCAATTCCGACAGCAGTCGCACGGAAACCGTGACGTCGAAGAATGCCAATGGCGCGACGATCGGAAAGACTATTACAACCACGTCGTCCAACAGCTTGAATCAGAACGTCAAGACCGACGGCAACGGCGACGGCGTCTTTGAGGATACGACAACTGATACCATCGTTCTCGACGCCACCGGTGCGCGAAAGGAAACGGTGAGGAGCACGAGCGCCGACGGAACGCTCAAGGCTCAGATCGTCACGGACGTCACCGCCGATCGCCGGAACACCACCATCGTGACGGATGCGGATGGCGACGGCAGGACCGATACGCGCCGGGTCGAGACGGTCTCGGTCAGCGGCAATGTGAACATCTGGGAGCGGCAATACGCTGCGGACGCATCGACGATCAGCACGACAATCACCGACATCAGCGGCAATGGTCTGACAACGACCGTGTCGGCGGATTTGAACCATGATGGCGTCGGCGACCGCATCACCAGCGACCAGACCGTACTGAATGCCGATGGCAGCAAGACAGAGACGATCTCTCTGACGAGCAGCGATGCCACGCGTCTGAACAAGAAGACCATCGTCACCAGCGGCAACGCCATGTCGATCACGACGAGCGAATACGTCAACGCAGACGAGGTGGTTGATACCAAGACGACCGATGTGACGACATTCGACACCTATGGGCTGCAGTTCCAGACTATATCGGACTATCGGGGAACGTCGCTCGTAGGAACAACCAAAGTCACGACCAACCTCAACGGCCTTTCCGGATCGACCGACTACGATCTGGACGGCGACGGCACGGTCAACCAGACTTTGTCCTGGAAGAAGACGCCGCTCGATCCGCTTGGATCGGTCACCACCACCGAAACGGTCAAGGCAACCGACGCCGCCGCCACGCTGATCTCGCAGAAGATCACCACTGTGAGCGCCGACCAGAAAACCACCACGGTGAAGACCAAGATCGACAGCGATAGCGTTGATGACTTCGTAGAAACGATCACCATCGACAATGCTGGAACGCAGAAGGACGAAGTCAAGCAATATAAGGCTCTCGACGTGCTCGAAAGCCAGGCCGTCGTCACCACCTCGGATGACGGGCTGTCGAAGACCTTGAGTTCCGACCTCGATGGTAACGGCATCTTTGAACTCGCTACCACCGACGTCACGGTGCTGAACGCCGGCGGCAGCCGCACCGAGACCATCTCAAAGACGGGCATCGACGATGTGCTGATCTCCCGCACAACGGCCAATGTCAGCGCCAGCGGCTTGACCAAGACGACCATTTGGGCCGATGGCAGTGGGAATGCGGTTCGTTCCATGAGCGACGTCACCGTCCTCAACGCCGATGGCGGCACTACGGAGACGCTGTCCTACTTCAAGGCGGATGGGACGACGCTGGAAAGCAAGACCGTCGCCACAGTAGCAGCTCATGGTCTTACGACCACGGTCACCGTCGATGTCGACGGCGATAACATCGTCGACAAAAAATCGGTCGCGACGAAGCAAACCAATGGTTCGACAATCCAAACCCTCAGCGACTTCGGTGCTAACGGCGCCCTGAAGGATTCGAAGACTATCACGACCTCTGCCGACGGCCTGACGCAGACCATCGAATACGACACTGACGGCAATGCTACAGTCGACAAGAAGACGACCCGCACGACTGTTCTGAAAGCCAATGGCAGCACGGCAACCACGACGAAGGACATCGTCGCCGGTGTCACCAAAAGCATCACGCTGACGGAGGTGTCGGGAGACGGCCTGACCGTTACCACCAAGTGGGATACGGCCGGCACCGGCGGCGGCACCACCTTCGACAAGAGCCGGACCGACGTCACCGTCCTCAACGCCAACGGCTCGACGACGCGGACGATTAGCAACCTGACCGGCACGACACTCACCAGCCGCACCCTCGTTACGTCAAGCGCCAACGGCTTGTCCGTCACCACCCAGATCGATCCGACGGGTGCCGGCACCTACAGCCAGACTGCGACCGATGTCACGGTCTTGAATGTCAACGGCACGAAGACCAGGACGGTGGAAAGCAAGAAGTCCGATGGCTCGTTGATCTCCAGGACCACCACGACGATAAGCGCGAACGGCCTGATCGTTACATCGAGCCAGGAGCGTCCGGGCTTTACCAACCAGACCGTTGCCGACACGATCACGGTCCTGGCGGACGGTGCCGTTCGCGAGGTCGTCGAAACGAAGGATAGCGGCGGAACCCTGATTGGCAGGACCGTCACCCTAACGAGCGCCGATAAGCTGACGGTCACCGTTGACCGCGACGGCAATGGCGACGGCATCGTCGATCAGCGCCAGGAGACGGTGACAGCCAATTCCGGCATCCAGACATCGGTGACCACCAACTTCAAGGCCGACGGAACGGTCAAGGACAAGTCGACCGTCGTCGTATCCGCCGACGGCCGCCTGACGACGACCACCTGGGATCTCGACGGCAATGGCACGATCGACCGCCAACGGGTGACGAACTTCACCGCCAATGCTGACGGAAGCAGCACGACGGTAATCTCGGACACGGATCTTCCGGTCAATACCCTGGCCTCAAAGACGACGATCCAGACGTCTGCCGACGGTAGAGTGAAGACCACGTCGAAGGATATCAACGGCGACGGAACGCCCGATCAGCTCGAAACCGTCACCGTCGATTCCACAGGCGCCTCGGTCTCCGTGGTCACCAACAACGCGACGGCACGCTCTGTCTCTAACCTGACGCCGGGCGGCGTTTACTGGACTCAGGCGATCGCCGCCAAGATCGAGACGACCACTTCAGCAGACGGCCGCACCAAGGTCGCCAAATACGACTATGACGGCAATGGTGTGTACGAGACCGTCATGCAGTCGACCATCCAAGTCGACGGCTCCATCGTTACGGCGGTGACCGAAACCAACGCCAGTGGCACGGTGACGGCAAAGGGCACGGTCTCGACCAGCGCCGATGGCCTGATCACCAAGCTGTCGAAGGATGCTGGCAATAACGGCACCATCGATCATACTGAGACGGCGGTGACGCATGCCGACGGGTCGATCACCCTGACCAAGGTCGATCTCAACGCCAGCGGAGCAATGACGCAGACGACCACTAATATCGTCACCGCCCTCGGCTCGCTTGTCTCCAGCCTCACGACGGACTCGGCCGGCCGCAAGATCGCCGAGACCATCTTCGCCGCTGATGGAAGCTCTGTGACGACGACCTATGACGGAGCGAGCGGCAAACAGCTGAGTGTCGCCAATGCAAATAAGGCCGGCTTGCTGACAACCGTCACTTTCTACGACCCGCTGAGTGCGCAGACGTGGAAAAGTGTCGAGCAGCAATATGACGCTGCTGGCAAGAAGACGTTGGAAAAGCAGTTCTACGACGATGGATCGCGGATCGAGATCAGCTTCGATCCATCGAATGCTGCGGCGTGGTCGCAGATTCAACAGAACTACAATGCGGCTGGACAGCTGACTTACAAGCTTGAAACGGCCGACAACGGAACGAAGACCGCCTATGATGTCGCCAACCTGTCATGGTCGACTATCAAGCAGTCTTATGACACTGCAAATAGGCTGGTCGGGGTCGATCAAGCCAATGACGACGGCACACGCTATGTTGCCAGTTACGATCCCGCCAATGCGGCGGCATGGTCTCGCATCGACTATTCCTACAACGCCAGCAATCAACTCACAGCTCAGAACACTTATTACGACAACGGTGACAAACGCTTTGAGGCTTGGGATCGGGCGAGCGCTGTAAACTGGTCATACCATCTTGTGATCCAGAATAGCGCCGGACAGACGACTTACGAGGAAACGACCTTCGATAGCGGTCAAACCGATAAGACGACTTATGACGTCGGAAACGGTCAGAATTGGAGATTCCAGACTGCATCATACTCATCTTCCGGCGTCCCCATGCAAATATTCACGCAAATGGATGAGGCCAAGAAGTGGTATTACGAATACTTTGACTATCTGAATAACAAGTCGTGGACCAGAGACATCATTCGCTTTGACAGATACGGCGTCAAAACCAGTGGCGATACCTATTTCGATGACGGCACCCGCATAGAATACGAGTACCATTCCGACAAGGGTGGCACCTTGGATTGGTGGAAAAAGTATGATGCGCAAGGGCGTGTCATTCAAAGATATGATGCCAATTCTCCTATCCTCCTGGACCTGAATGCCGACAGCCATGTTGATCTTCGACCACTCGACTCGCTCGCCACATCGGTGGGCTTCGACTGGGATGGCGATGGTGTGGCGGATGAAACCGCCTGGGTCGGTCCTCAGGACGGCTTCCTGGCGATCGATCTTGGTGCGGACGGAACGACCGGCGCCGATGGAAAGATCGACCAGGCGCGGGAGCTGGCGTTCAGCCTTTGGAGCGACAGTGCGACCTCCGACATTGACGGTCTCCGTCGTGCCTTCGACACGAATCACGACAACGTCTTCGACAGGAACGACGATCGTTGGAGCGAGTTCCGAGTTTGGCGCGACCTCAACCAGAATGGCGTCAGCGACGCCGGCGAGCTGCAGACGATGACGGATGCCGGCATCCGGTTGATCAACCTGATACCGAACAACGATGGGGCGCAATCCTTCGCCGATGGTTCGATGATCACCGGCACCAGCTCCTATCAAACCGTCGACGGCACCAACCAATATCTGGTCGGTGACGCCATCCTTGCTTCGCGCTCCAGTCAGGCGGCCAATGTCGCATAACACGATCCCCTGCCTCATGCCGGCGCTTTGCAGCGCCGGCATATCCGCCTTTCGTTGATCCCGCACATGGTAGACATTCAGACAGCGCCCGACCGCGACGCGGCGGAGGCGGAGGCGGAGACCAGAGACGACCTCACACCAGCAGCTGAAGCAGCAATCGCCGACAGCGGACTGGCGGCGATCTCTGCTGTTGCCGGTTATTTCCGGATCGCATCGCGTCCGGAAACACTAAGTCGTGAGCTTGCGCTGACCACGCCGGCGACGCGCGAGGATCTGCTCCGCGCAGCCAAGATCATCGGCCTGAAGGCGCGCATCGTTCGTGCGGACAAGATCGCACGGCTGGCGACCCTTCCGGCGCCCGCCCTTGCCTCGTTGAAGGACGGCACTTTCGCGGTCTTCGCCGGTGTGGCCGCCGAGGGGCGTTATCGCCTGATCAATCCCATCGATTTCTCAGCCCGCAATGTCGAGGCCGACGAGCTTCTCGCTCTGACCTCAGGCGAATTCATCCTCGTCCAGCGCCGCTTTGCCGGCCCCGGCGCCTCGCAGCAGAATTTTGGCTTCCGCTGGTTCCTGCCGGCGATCTGGCGGTATCGGCGGGCATTCGGCCATGTGCTGATCGCCTCTCTCGTCATCCAGATCTTCGCGCTGGTGACGCCGCTGTTCTTCCAGGTCGTCGTCGACAAGGTTTTAGCGCATCGCAGCTATTCGACACTCATCGTCCTCGTCGTCGGCCTCGCTGCCGTCGGGCTCTTCGATGTCGTGCTGCAGTATCTCAGAACCTATGCGCTGTCGCATACGACCAATCGCATCGACGTTGAGCTTGGCCGGCGGCTGTTTCGGCATCTCCTCAACCTGCCGCTCAGCTATTTCGAAACCCGCGCCACCGGGCAGACGGTCGCCAGGATCCGCGAACTCGAAACCATCCGCAATTTCCTGACCGGCCAGGGCCTGTTTTCCGGCCTCGACCTGATCTTCACCATCATCTTCATCTTCGTGCTGTTTTCCTATTCCTCCAAGCTCGCCTGGATCGTTGTCGCCTCCATTCCCTTTTACATGGCGATTGGCTTCCTCATTCGCCCTTTCCTCAAGGAACGCATCGACGAGAAGTTCGAGCGCGGCGCCTTCAGCCAGCAACTGCTCGTCGAGACGGTCGTCGGCATCCAGACGCTGAAGGCATCGGCAGTCGAGCCGGTGGTCTCCGCGCAATGGGAGGAGAGGCTAGCCGCCTATGTGCGCTCGTCGTTCCTGGCGACCATGCTGGCGGCGAAGGGTCAGAACGCCATCCAGTATGTCAACAAGATCACCTCGGCCGCTCTGCTGCTCTTCGGCGCACAGGCGGTCATCGATGGCGAGCTGAGTGTCGGAGCTCTGGTGGCCTTCAATATGATCGCCGGACAGGTCTCCCAGCCGATCCTGCGGCTGTCGCAGCTCTGGCAGGATTTCCAGCAGGTGCAGGTCTCCATCGCGAGGCTGTCCGATATTCTCAACGCCCCGCAGGAGCCGCGTCCGAGCGTTGCCGTCAGCCTGCCGCCGCCGAAGGGAGCAATCGCCTTCAAGTCGGTGAACTTCCGCTATTCTCCCGATGGCCAGGACGTGCTGAAGGACATCACCTTTGCGATCCGGCCGGGCGAAGTCATCGGCATTGTCGGTCCCTCCGGCTCCGGCAAGTCGACGCTGACCAAGCTGGTGCAGCGCTTCTATATCCCGAACAACGGCCAGGTGTTCGTCGACGGTCAGGATATCGCCCAAGTCGATCCGGCCTGGCTGCGGTCGAATATCGGCGTCGTGCTCCAGGAGAACATGCTGTTCAACCGGACGATCCATGACAATATCTGCATGGTCAATCCGGCGATGTCGCGGGCCGCCGCCATCCAGATGGCGCGTCTGTCCGGCGCCGACGAGTTCATCGCCAAGCTGCCGCGCGGCTACGACACGCTGATCGAGGAGCGCGGCGCCAATCTCTCCGGCGGGCAGCGGCAGCGCCTGGCCATTGCGCGTGCGCTGGCCACCAATCCGCCGATCCTCATCCTCGATGAAGCCACCAGCGCGCTCGACTATGAGAGCGAGCGCATCATCCTTGCCAATATGCGCGAAATCGTCCGCGGGCGCACCGTCATCATCATCGCCCATCGCCTGGCGACCGTGCGGCATTGCAACCGCATCATCGGCATGAAGGACGGACGCATCGTCGAAGAGGGAACACACGAGACGCTGCTTGCCCGTCCGAACGGGCTCTATGTCCATCTGTGGCAATTGCAGACGGGGCCAGTCCAGTCATGAACCAGACCGTGCAGCCTCCCCCGCTTCCGCCGAAGCCACAGAAGCGATTGCGGGTGGACAACGAGTTCCTGCCGGCAGCACTCGAAATTCTCGAAACGCCGGCTTCACCGATCCGCACGGCGCTGATCTGGTTCATCTGCCTGCTCACCGCCAGCGCGCTGATTTGGAGCTATTTCGGCACGTTCGATATCGTGGCGACGGCCCAGGGCAAGATCCAGCCGACCGGGCGCGTCAAGGTGATCCAATCGATCGAGGTTGGCAAGACGACCGCGGTCCCGGTCTCGAACGGCGCCAAGGTGGAAGCCGGAGACATTCTCGTCGAGCTTGACCCGACCGAAGCCAGGGCCGAAGTCAACACGCTGACCACCAGCCTCGCGGCATTGCGGGCCGAGGTCACGAGGCGCGGCGCGGCATTGGCTGAGGTTAACGCCTGGCAGCGTGGCGATCTCTGGAGTGGAACGCGTCGGATTGAAATCGCCCCCGAATTCGACGGTTCCATACCGGCGGAGATCCGCGCACGCGAGGCCCTGCTCTACACCTCCGATCTCGAGCAATTGGCATCGACGCTCGATAGCCTCGCGGCCCAGCGCAATCAGCAATTCGCCGCTTTGAAGCGATACACAGAAATGGTTGCTGCCCAGCAGGCTCTTGTGGCAACGCTTGCAGATCGCGTCACCATGCGTTCCAACCTCGTCGATCTCAGCGCCGGATCGAGATCCGGCGTCATCGACGCCGTCGAGATCAGGCAGAAGGAAGAGGCAACGCTTGCCGAGCAGATCGGTCAGCGGGCGGAGGCTCAGACCGCAATCGTTACGGCTGCCAGCGAAGGCCTGAAAGCCATAAAGACCTTCGTCGCCGACAACGCTCAGAAGCAGGCCCAGGCATCACGGGAGATCGACGAGAAGGAACAGCAACTGGTCAAGGCAGCCAAGCGGCTCGAATCGATGACGATCAAGAGCCCGATCAAAGGTGTCGTCCAGACATCCGCCATCACCACCGTCGGCCAGGTGGTCACCGCAGGCGCGGAACTGATGCGGATCGTACCGGACGACGCCTCTCTTGAAATCGAGGCCTATCTGCCGAACCGGGATATCGGCTTCGTCTCGCCAGGGGAAACCGCCGTCATCAAGGTCGAAGCTTTCCCATTCACCCGCTACGGCATCCTCAACGGCAAGGTCACCAGGGTCGCGACCGACGCCATTCCCGAGCCGGATGCACAGCAGCTCGAGGGCCAGCCGGCAAAGGAGCTGCAGAGCATGATCCCGGTCGGCAATGCCCAGCGCGTCCAGAACCTGGTCTTCCCCATCATCATCAAGCCGGACGTCGCCAGCATCGACATCGAGGGAACGCGGGTTCCGCTCTCACCCGGCATGTCCGTCACCGTCGAGGTCAAGACCGGCAGCCGGCGCATTCTCGAATATCTCTACTCGCCCCTTGCTGAAGTTGCGTCGGAAGCGATGCAGGAACGATAGTCGCGGAGCTATGACGTGACACCCGGGGACCTCCATCAACACGCCGCCTTATCGCGTTTTAAAGATGAATGCCTCAGCACCGATTTTGAGATGATGTAACCTCGAACTTTAGACCCGGGGCTATGCTCAGTAGTTTTCTCCTGCCGCTCACTTAGGGATACGTCGGTAGTGCGCGTATTGGTGTGCTTTTGATTTGCCTTCAGAGCCGCGGCAAGTGTCGCGAAGGACACCTCTGCTGCCGCCTCTGTTGCGGCGGTGATGCCTACGCCGACTTTGAGGCTGCGCTCTGTGGCCACGTTGCGAGGCACGCTCTCGGCATGCACTCTCTTCCCGTGCTTGGTGTTTAGATCGACGGCACAGCCAAAGGCGTCTACGGATAGGTAAGCCTCGTGGATATTGACTCGTATCGTATAGTCGCCAACGTCGATTTCGTCTGGATTGATCAGCAGGGTTGCTCTCATCTCGAAGGAGTCGCCGTTCGTCTCGTGAATACTTGCGTGGAGTTCCACCAGCTCCGCCACCGGGTTATTCTCGTGTGATCTGAAAGCCATGATGCCGCTAATCGCCCCCGGAGTGGATCAAATGCCTGATCGGAACATAGCAATAGCATTTTCCTGCAACCTGCATCATGGGGCGGCTTCGAAAACACACAATCAATAGAAGAAACACCTCAAGCCCAGCCATCAATCACTTAGAAGCCGCGAATATTTACGATGCCAAACCGTCCACGAAGTCATGTCATTGAAGACCTCGCTCAAGCGAAGTTTACTCTTGCAGTTCAACCGGGGTGGATCCTCCGGTCAAAGGACAGGGATTACGGCGTCGATTGGGAAGCGGAACGGTTAGGTGAAAATGACAGTGGTACGGGAGATGTCTTCTACGTTCAGTCCAAGGCAACTGATGTGGAGGCGAGTGCCCAATCGGTCCAGATCAAGACAGACCGTCTGCGCTATCTCACGTCGTTCGAAATACCGGCGATGATTGTGCGCTACTGCGTTCCAAAGGATACCACATATTGGATGTGGGCGAATGAAGCTCTTGGGCAAAGCAAGCCGGATGCAGAAACGATCAATATAAAGTTTGGAGAGCAGCATCTCTGGAATGACGACACGCTAAAGGAGATCGAACGGACGATCCCCGTTCTCAGGGCTATCAAACGCTCAGATCCAAGAACAACTTTTTCGCTCTTATTGCCGGATCCGATGCCCGCGAAGGTCGCTATCAGCTTAGGGCGCATTTGCAGCCGTCTTTCGACTTCGTTCCACTTCATAGATCAACGCTCCCTACGCGGTGTCCCCATCCGACTAGCTTTCGCTGAAAAAGAAGTGACGCTAAGCATCGAGCGTCTCGCCTCCGTCAAAGCTGAGATTGACCAAGATGATTTCGACGCGCTGTCCAACGGCGTCTATTATCTGCTGGCGGCGTTGTTGGAGACGCTAGATCAAATACCCCAAGCTGCCGCAGTGGCGACTCTTTGTCTCAATGAAACGCGCACTTTTTTGAGGGACGATCTAGGGGCGAAGGCGGCAATAGCGCTTCTCCGAAATGGAAACGCCGATGAGGGAACCGATCTGGCAATACTGAATGGGCTTCACACTAGCCAAGGGTTCGGACATACGATGTTCAGATTGGTTCTTGTGTCCCCTATCATTCCGCAAGACAGCACCGGGGAAGCGGCGGATCGGTTCTACAATGCGGCAATTTCGGCATGTCAGTTAAGGGGCGAGGGCGTGGGCGCTCTCCGTTACTCCTATGCGAACTACTTGGCCTCAAAAGGCAGACGCTCCAACGCCGTGGCAGCGTTTAATGCGACAAGAAAAGCCGAACCAGATTATTGGACACGCTCCTATTACCTGAAAGAGCTTGGCGGGATTCTCTTTCGAAGTGCCAGATACAGGGCATCCGCAAGGGCATACCAATGCGCCTTTACCTCCGATCCAACCGAACGAACGCGCTTTTGTCTCGGTGACGCAGAGCTATATGCAGGAAACCTTCAGGTTAGCGCCGAAGCATTTCAGCCGCTGGCGGAACTTGGGTCGTCGGTGGGAGCAGAAGTTCGCCTCAAGTTGGCGCTTGTTAAATGGGCAAAAAACAATGGCTTGAAGACGGTCAACGATTGGGCTCAGCTGCATTCCATCCGAGCCGTCGCCCTCCCGGCAAGGGACATTATAAATGCCTTTGGCGCTCAGCTGGCTATAACTTTTATTCTCGAAGACGACATAGAGTGCTGGGCTGACGCAATATTCTTAGCAGCAATGTCAGGCGAACTTGGCCTCATTGAAGATGTGATGCTGGTTGCAGCAAAGCGCACTCATCTTGAGGCTTATTCTAGTTTCAAGGAGCGGCGCCAAGATTTTTTGAACCGTGATGAGCTGATCGCGATCGAGCTTGACCGTATCGCACTAGCTTACAATGAGCAGGTCGCTCATGAGCACTGGTAAACTCCAAGGATGATGCGCGATGGCGTCCTTCACTCTCGATACAAACTGCTTGATTGAACCAGCAGCCGTCAAACCTGATGGAACCGCGAATGCTTAGGTAGAGGCGTTGCCAACGGCCCGTTAGCGTGAAAATAGACTACTGACGCAGAGATGATGGACATCCTTAATGAAAGCCCCTTTCCTATCACTGACTATTGCTTCTTTGGGTCTCATCGCTACTTCAGCGCACGCCATCACTGGCCAAGAATGCGCAGCGATGCCTAGCGATAGTGATCGGCTGGTTTGTTACGACAAGATCTTCAAGCCGGAGCCCGCGGCGGCGTCTTCCACTATGTCCAAATGGACAGTCGAAAATGAGACGTCCAAAATGGACGATTCAGATATTTTCAATATTTCCGTGACCGCCGACAGGTACGGTGCGCTGTTGAACATTCGGTGCGAAGAGAAAGTGACCAGCCTGTACTTCACACTTGGCGGCACGTTTATGGCCGATATTGAGAACTACGGGCGCATTCGGTACCGGCTTGATGCCGAGACGGCGAAAAGCAAGTCCTTCGTCATCTCGACTGATAATGAGGCGCTTGGGCTGTGGTCGGGCGGTTCCGCTATACCGTTTGTGAAACAACTGCTCGGGCACAAGACGCTGACGGCGGAGATTACTGGCTACAACGAGTCCACTTCTACGGTGGAGTTCGACTTGACTGGTATGGATGAGCAAATCAAGCCGCTGCGGAAACAATGCGGGTGGTAGCCCCTTTCAGAAGCCGCAATAGCTTCGAATCCCGCAGTAAGCCGATGCCCGATTGATATGCGTCAAGGCGTCGGACCGCCGCTCGCCCCAGCAATGGGCGTTCGTGTGCGCTCTTCATCGAGCATGTCAGCCCACCATTGCATCATCTTCACGCGCTCATCCCAATATGTCGCTCGGTTATAGATGCGCCGCATCCTCTCGCGTATCAAGGTGAGCCAGCTGCGCCTCGATCGCATCCGGACTGAACGCGGCGGACTCGTTTAAAATGCTGCTGGCAGATGAACGAAAGCCATGCGCTGTGTGCTCATCCTCCCCTACCCCCATACGGCGCAGAGCTGAGTTCATTGAGTTTTCCGAAAGCAACGTTTTTCCAGACATCATTGATGGAAAAACCTGTGGCTTGTCTCCGAACAGGTCTTTCATATGGTTGATGACCTCGATGGCTTGACGAGAGAGGGGAACATGGTGCTCACGGCGCATCTTTGTCTTTGCGGCGGGGATTGTCCACATGGCGTTTTCGAGATCAAGCTCTGACCATTCCATTGATCGGGTTTCACCGGGCCGAGCGAAGCAGAGAGCCTGAATTTTCAACGCTGCGACAAGCGACGGCCAACCATCGTAACCGTAGATTGCCCTCATAAGGCCGCCAAGCTCCTTACGTGTCGTGAGCGCAGGGTGGCTAACCGGCACATGCCGCTGAAGGGCGCCTCGCAATGCCGAGGTTGGGTCGTTTTCCGCTCTTGCGGTTGCGATGCCAAACCGGAAGACGCGCCCTATTGCCGAACGCGTGGCGAGCGCACTCTCTATGCGCCCACTTTTTTCGATCACGTTGAGGACGTCCAAAACGTCTTTTGCTGAAATTTGGGTTATAGGATAGGGCGAAAGCTTCTTAGCGAGAACCTTTAACATCCACGTGTTCTTATCGATCGTTGGCTCAGCTCGCTTGTCACGACGCAGCTTAGCGATGAATTCATCGGCGATCAGCCCGAACGTGTTGCCGGCCGCCGCTTTAGCAGCCAATTGTTCCCGCTTTTTTGCCAGTGACGGGTCTAAACCCTCCGACAGCTTTTTCTTGGCTTCATCTCGCCGGCTGCGTGCGTCAGCAAGTCCGAGAGCAGGATAAGCACCTAGCGTCAGCGTCTTCCGCTTACCGAAATAGGCGTAATCGATCCTCCATGACTTACCACCGGCCGTCGAAACATAGAGATAGAGGCCCTTTCCATCTGGCAGTTTGTAGGGCTTTTCGGTTTTTTTGGCATTTTTAATTTGAACGTCGGTCAGCGCCATTTACGGTATTGGCCTCTAAGCTAGCAGCCTTGTACCGCAGTTTTGTACCGAAAAAATTACTGGCTGTCACTGCACCTCGTTGCACTTCGCTACGCGCGCGCGAGGCTTGGAGCATCTTTATGCCACTGATTTACATGGGTTTATTGGACGTCTGTGGACGTCACTAGACAACTGGCCTGAGGGTGATTGGAGCGGGTGAAGGGAATCGAACCCTCGTATTCAGCTTGGGAAGCTGCTGCTCTACCATTGAGCTACACCCGCGATGAAGCGAGATTTCCAACAGATGGGGGCGGCTGTCAAGTCGCGGTCGCCGGGAAGCCTCAGATGCGGAAGTGCTTCGAGAGTTTGAGGCCCTGAGCCTGGTAGTTGGAGCCGAGACCGGAGCCGTAGAGGCTTGCCGGCTTTTCCTGCATATGTTCGTAGACGAGGCGGCCGACGATCTGGCCGTCTTCGAGGATGAAGGGCACCTCGTGGCTGCGCACTTCAAGCACGGCGCGGCTGCCGCGCCCGCCGGCAGGGGCATGGCCGAAGCCCGGATCGAAGAAGCCGGCATAATGGACGCGGAATTCGCCGACCAGTGGATCGAAGGGGGTCATCTCGGCGGCATAATCCGGCGGCACGTGCACCGCCTCGCGCGAGACGAGGATATAGAACTCATCGGGATCGAGGATCAGCTCGTTGCGGCCGCGGCTGTGGAGCGGTTCCCAGAAATCGAAGAGGTCGTGCTCGGCCTTCTTGTCGACGTCGACGACGGCAGTGTGATGTTTGCCGCGATAACCGATCAGGCCGTCCTTGTCTCCGGCGAGGTCGATCGACAGGGCGATGCCGCCGCCCGAAACGTTCGGCAGCTTGCTGGCAACCAGCGTCTCGCTCTCGTGCAGCTTCAACAGTTCCGGCTCGCCGAGCAGCGCCTGGCCGACGCGGAAACGGATCTGCGACAGGCGCGAGCCGCGGCGCACAACGATCGGGAAGGTGCGCGGGCTGATTTCGAGATAGAGCGGGCCGGAATAGCCTGCCGGGATCTTGTCGAATTCCTGGGCGTAATCGGTGATGACGCGGGTGAAGATATCAAGGCGCCCGGTCGAGCTCTTCGGATTGGCCGAGGCCGACATGTCGGCCGGCAGCGCTAAGCTCTCCATCAGCGGCACGATGTAGACGCAGCCGGTCTCGAGCACCGCGCCTACGGACAGGTCGATCACATGCAGGCTCAGCCGGTCGAGCTTGTCGGACACCAGATGCGAGGGGCCGGGCATGAAGCTGGCGCGCACGCGAAAAGCCTTGCCGCCCAAGCGCAGGTCGAGGCTTGCCGGCTGGATCTGGTCGTGGTCCAGCTCCCGTTCGGAGATCAGACGCTCCGTTTCGAACAGCGCGGAGATCGCGCGATCCGCCAGAATTCCCGTTTCGCGAGCCATCATGCCTCATCCATCATTTGCCGCCGACAAAACCAAACTCGGGGAATTGACGCAAGCAGCTAACAGCAGTATTGCAGAATTATCCCGTGGTGATTTGGCCGGTCGGCTTGCAGCCACGTTAAACAAGTGGCTAAAAAGACCGGGTTGAAACCGGTCTGCTTTTGCGACCGGTTTTTTTGTTATGTGAAGGTGATGGCATGAGCAAGACCTGGCGCCCGGCAACCCAACTCGTCCACGGTGGCACGCTGCGTTCGCAATATGGCGAGACGTCCGAGGCAATCTATCTCACGCAAGGGTTCGTCTATGAGACGTCGGAGGCGGCCGAAGCCCGCTTCAAGGGCGAGACCGAGGGCTTCATCTATGCCCGCTACGGCAGCCCGACCAACGACATGTTCGAAAAGCGCATGTGCATGCTCGAAGGCGCCGAAGACGCCCGCGCCACCGCTTCCGGCATGGCCGCCGTCACCGCGGCGATCCTCTGCCAGCTGAAATCAGGCGATCATATCGTCGCCGCGCGTGCCCTGTTCGGCTCCTGCCGCTGGGTCGTCGAGACGCTGGCGCCGAAATACGGCATCGACTGCACGCTGATCGACGGCCGGGATCTGGCGAACTGGGAAAAGGCGATCACGCCGAAGACCAAGGTGTTCTTCCTGGAAAGCCCGACCAACCCGACGCTCGAAGTGATCGATATCGCAGGCGTTTCCAAGCTCGCCAACCAGATCGGCGCCAAGGTCGTCGTCGACAACGTCTTTGCGACACCGCTCTTCCAGAAGCCCCTGGAGCTCGGCGCCCATATCGTCGTCTATTCCGCCACCAAGCATATTGACGGCCAAGGCCGCTGCCTCGGCGGCGTCGTCCTTTCCGACAAGGAATGGATCGACGAGAACCTGCACGACTATTTCCGCCATACCGGCCCGGCGATGTCGCCGTTCAACGCCTGGACGTTGCTGAAGGGCATCGAGACGCTGCCGCTGCGCGTGCGTCAGCAGACCGAGAATGCGGCAAAGATCGCCGATTTCCTGGCCGATCAAGGCAAGGTCGCCAAGGTGATCTATCCCGGCCGCAAGGACCATCCGCAGGCCGATATCATCGCCAAGCAGATGACCGGCGGCTCGACGCTGGTCGCCTTCGAGCTGAAGGGCGGCAAGGATGCGGCCTTCGCGCTGCAGAATGCGCTCGATATCGTCAAGATCTCCAACAATCTCGGCGACAGCAAGAGCCTGATCACCCATCCGGCGACGACCACGCACAAGAACCTGACGGATGAGGCGCGCGCCGAACTCGGCATCTCGCCTGGTACGGTCCGCCTTTCGGCCGGCATCGAGGATACCGACGACCTGATCGAGGATTTCGCGAAGGCGCTTGCCAAGGTCTCCGCCTGATCTAGGGATAAGCGGCCGGACCTCATCTGGAGTTCGGCCGTGCCCAGATCTCACTAAAGCGCGTCGCAATTCGCTCCTCGCGCTTTAGTTTTTGTTTCTACGCATGTCGTTATCGCAAAACCGCTGCACACTTTTGCGCGACATGCTCAGGGTTCGGCCGGATCAGCCCGCGGAACCGCGGAACAAGTTTGCCCGCCGCGGCGTTCCGAAACGGAATTAACACTGACAATTAGGCTTAACGACCGAAAACCCTTCGGATCACGGCCATTTCAGCGATGATAATTGTTCCGTTTCTTGACGGACAGGGCCTCTTATAAGATACGGGTAACATATCTTGACTAAGGTGCAAGGCATGTATCGCGCCCTCACAAGAGACATCGAAGTTGTCGTCGAACCGTTCTATCTGGAGGAGCAATCCGACCCGGAAGACGATCGCTATGTCTGGGGTTACCGGATTGTCATCAGCAACAATTCCGGCATAGCCGTTCGACTGGTCAACCGTTACTGGAACATCACCGACCAGAACGGACAGGTGGACGAGGTCACCGGTCCCGGCGTCGTCGGCGAGCAGCCGCGGCTCAGCCCCGGCGACACCTACGAATATTCCTCCGGCTGCCCGCTCGACACGCCCTCCGGGCTGATGTTCGGCCATTACCAGATGGAAACGGACGAAGGCGAGATGTTCGATGTCGACATCCCCGCCTTCTCGCTGGATTCCCCGGGGCTGCTGCGCGTGCTTAACTGAGGCGCATCAATTGAGACGTCATATTCCGTCAGCGCCACGTTCCTGAGACGTCTTCGACGCCCGGCTCCTGGGGGATTGCCGAGGCCTGCCCCTCATCCGCCTGCCGGCACCAACCGGGGTCGAGCCACGGGTCGCGACCTCTCCGTTCCCCACCAACCTTTCGTAGGGCACGGCCCGTCGCCCCGTTTTTACGGGGGTCCGCAGGACGGGTCGAGACCAGTGGCTCGACCCCGGCAAGGTTAGGGTGAGGGGCAGCCATTAGCGCCAACCGGACAGCGGTGGTGTCAACTATTCGACCCGCTGAAGCTCGGCCGGCTCGAAGCGGTAGGTGGTCGAGCAGAATTCGCAGGTGACGGCGATTTCGCCATTTTCCTGGCTGGCTTCGATCTCTTCGGCCGAAAAGCCTTTCAGCACACCTTTGATCTTGTCGCGCGAGCAGCTGCAGCGGTCGAAGACGGCGCGCGGTTCGTAGACGCGCACGCCGCGCTCGTGGAACAGGCGGAACAGCAGCCGTTCGGTGCCGACAAGCGGATCGGTGAGTTCATCGGCGTCGATGGTCTCGACCAGCGATCGCGCTTCGGCCCAGGCATCGTCCTCGCCGTGCGGGCGGTTGCCGGTGTCGCCGTCGCCGCCGTGGAGATCCGGCTGGCGCATGCGCTCCGGCGCTTCTGGCAGGAACTGGGCGACGAGGCCGCCGGCCCGCCAGCGATGGCGTGGCTTGCCCGCATCGTCACGGTCGAAGAGTTCGGCCGCGGCAAGGCGGACGCGCGTCGGGATCTGCTCCGACTGGCGGAAATAGACGCCGGCAATTTCTTCCAGCGTGGTGCCGTCGAGCGGAACGATGCCCTGGTAAGGCTGGCTGAACTTGCCCTGGTCGATGGTGAAGGCGAGCACGCCCTTGCCGAGCAATTGCTCCGGCTCGGTCTCGCCTGACTCGATCGCCTTGTTGAGCAGCGCCTGATCGAAACGGGCATAGGCGCGGACATTTTCCGGCGTCGAGAAATCGGCGACGAGAAGATCGACCGGGCCGTCGCCCTTGGTCTGCACCGTGAACTTGCCGTCGAACTTCAGCGAGGTGCCGAGCAGCACCGTCAGCACGACGACTTCGGCAAGCAGCCGGGCAACGGGTGCGGGATAATGATGGCGCTCGAGGATCGCATCGAGCATCGGGCCGAGCTGAACGGCGCGGCCGCGCACATCCAGTCCTTCCACCTGGAAGGGGACGACATGGTCATCGCCGGCGAAATCAAACTGGCCGAGGGCGGCTGCAGCTTCTGCCATGGCTTTTCACTCCTAGTTTCAGAGCGATGGGCCAGCGTGCCCTTCGCTCACGCGGTCGCGAGTCTGTGACTCGCGACGTCCGATTATGGTTCAGATCGCGCCCAGGCACCAAGCAAGAATCGACTTCTGCGCATGAAGACGGTTTTCCGCCTCATCGAAGACCACGGATTGCGGACCGTCGATCACTTCGTCCGTCACTTCCTCACCGCGATGGGCGGGCAGGCAATGCATGAACAATGCATCATTGCCGGCTTTGGCCATCAAGGCCGCGTTGACCTGATAAGGCTGGAAGACATTGTGACCCCGGGCCCGATGTTCCTGATTCATGGAGACCCAGGTATCGGTCACCACGCAATCGACGCCGGCGACCGCACGGTCGGCATCATGGCAGAGCATGATTTCGGCGCCCTCATTGCGGGCCCAGTTCAGATAGTGATCCTTGGGCTCGGAGCCAAGGGGTACGGCCATGTTCATGCGGTAGCCGAAACGCGCGGCACCCTCGACCAGCGAATGCAGCACATTGTTGCCGTCGCCGGTCCAGGCGATGGTCTTGCCCTTGATCGGGCCGCGGTGCTCTTCGAAGGTCATGATATCGGCCATGATCTGGCAGGGATGGGTGTCATCCGTCAGCGCATTGATGACAGGCACGGTCGCATGCTGGGCCAGCTCGACCAGCCGCGAATGTTCGGTGGTGCGGATCATGATCGCATCGACATAACGCGACAGCACCTTGGCGGTGTCGCCGATCGTCTCGGCGCGGCCGAGCTGCATCTCGGTGCCGGAGAGGAACAGCGTTTCACCGCCGAGCTGGCGCATGCCGACGTCGAAGGAGACGCGGGTGCGCGTCGAGGGCTTCTCGAAGATCATCGCCAGCATCTTGCCGGCGAGCGGCTTGTCACCCGTGCCGGCCTTGAAGGCCTGCTTGCGGG
This sequence comes from Rhizobium leguminosarum, assembly GCF_002953715.1. Lineage (GTDB taxonomy): Bacteria > Pseudomonadota > Alphaproteobacteria > Rhizobiales > Rhizobiaceae > Rhizobium > Rhizobium leguminosarum_V. The sequence continues at coordinate 176,207 of NZ_CP025012.1, read as the reverse complement.
CGAGCGCATCGTTCATGATGGTTCTGAGATCGGCTGATGTGACCGCCGAAAGATCGAGGAAATGTTTAGGAGCCATATCGTCTTCTTACCTGTGCTGCGCCCGAAGGCGGCAATCTCTTCAAGCCGTCTTCTTGACCTTGGAGGCGCGAATGCTCTCGGCGGCGTGCTCGATGCGGGCAAGGCCCTCGCGGGCTTCCTCGGCGGTGACCACGAGGGGCGGAAGAAGGCGGATGACATTGTCGCCGGCGGGCACGCCGAGCAGATGGGCGGCGCGGATCGCCTGCAGCAGCTCAGCTGAGGGAACGGCAGCCTTGACGCCGAGCAACAGCCCCTCGCCTCTGATATCCTCGATCACATCGGGGTAGCGATCCTTCAGCGAGGCGAGGCCCTGGCGGAAGACCAGTGCGACGTCGCGCACATGCTGGAGGAAGCCATCGGCGAGGATGATGTCGAGCACGGCGCTGCCGACGGCCATGGCAAGCGGATTGCCGCCATAGGTCGAGCCATGTGTGCCGGCCTTCATGCCGGAGGCGGCCTCTGATGTGGCAAGGCAGGCGCCGAGCGGGAAACCGCCGCCGATGCCTTTGGCAACAGCCATGATGTCGGGTGTGACGCCCGCCCATTCATGGGCGAAGAGCTTGCCGGTGCGGCCGACGCCGGTCTGGACCTCGTCGAGGATCAACAGCAGGCCGTTGTCGTCGCAGAGCTGGCGGAGCGCCTTCATGAACTCGGTGGTGGCAGGACGGACGCCGCCCTCGCCTTGCACCGGCTCGATGAGAATTCCAGCCGTGGCATCGGTGATCGCGGCGCGGACCGCTTCGATGTCGCCGAAAGCCACCTGATCGAAACCCGGCGCCTTGGGGCCGAAGCCTTCGAGATATTTCTCCTGGCCGCCGGCGGCGATGGTCGCCAGCGTCCGTCCGTGGAAGGCGCCTTCGAAGGTGATGATATGGAAGCGCTCGGGATGGCCATTGGAAAACTGATAGCGGCGCGCCGTCTTGATCGCGCATTCGAGCGCCTCGGCACCCGAATTGGTGAAGAACACCTTGTCGGCGAAGGTCGCGTCCGTCAGCCGTTTTGCCAGACGTTCCTGTCCGGGGATCTCGTAGATGTTCGACAGGTGCCAGACCTTGTCGGCCTGCTCCTTCAGCGCGCCGACCACATGCGGATTGCTGTGGCCGACGGATGTGACGGCAACGCCGGCGCCGAAATCGAGATATCGCTCGCCAGTTTCGGTGATCAGCCATACGCCCTCGCCTCGCTCGAACCGCAGCGGGGCACGAGAATAGGTGTCATAAAGCGGCGCGGCTTCAGCCATGGCGCGATCTCCATCAAAGTTGCCGGGCAATGACTCCGGCTAAGGAAACCAGGCCCGAAAAATCAAAAATGCCGCCTTGCGGCGGCGAGTGGCACTATTTCCTTTTCGCGCTGCAATGTCAACAAAACGGCGCCCTTAGCGTATGCAGCACAGGTGTACAGCGGCATTTTCAGTCTTCAACAGGCATTATTGCAGAAATGCCACGCAGGGGCAGCAAGTTGGGGAAAACTACGAATTCGATTCATCCGGATTCATGCGACTCTTGTCACGGAGTCAGGCTCACACTAGGTTAAAGATCAATTACTAGACTGCATGCGGCGGAACTAGTCACCAAAATTGATCAAGCGTTTCTTGTTTCGGAGCTCCCGGGACAACGGTGAGGGATTCTGCCATCACCAACGCAAAAGGTGGAGACAGGGCATGAACTGGACAGACGAGCGGGTCGAGAAACTCAAGAAACTTTGGGCCGAAGGACTGAGCGCCAGCCAGATCGCGGCACAACTTGGCGGAGTCAGCAGAAACGCGGTCATCGGCAAAGTGCACCGGCTGTGCCTTCCCGGCCGTGCCAAGGCCGGCGGCACAAACACCGCGGCGCGAACGCCGAAGCGCAATACATCGGCGCCGCGCGCGCCGAACTTCGCCTCTCGCATCACCACCCGCACCGTTACCCGCCAGCAGGGCGCGACGATGCTGAAGGAAGAGATCGAGATCGAAACGATCGAGGAAATGGAATACGCGCCGAGAGGCAACGTGGTGGTGCCGATTTCGCGCCGCCTCGGCCTGACGGAACTGACCGAGCGCACCTGCAAGTGGCCGGTCGGCGATCCGCTGAAGGACGACTTCCATTTCTGCGGCTGCGAGTCCCCCGACAATTCGCCTTATTGCAGCTATCACCAGAAGCTCGCCTACCAGCCGGTGAATGAACGCCGCCGGGCGGCAGCGCGGGCCAGCTGAACGCGGGCTGACCATCGTTAGAATGCAGAAAACGGGCCGAGTGGCCCGTTTTTTTATGCGCGGATGGAAGTGCTCAGAGTTTTTTTGCTCTAGTTTCCCCCGCGCTCCGTCATCCTCGGGCTCGACCCGAGGATCCAGGCACAAGCACTCTGCCTGCATGGCGGGATATGTTTACATCGTGACCAACCAGAAAAACGGCACGCTCTATATCGGCGTGACATCCGATCTGGAGCGTCGCATCTATGAGCACCGCGAGGGGCTGACGCCGGGATTTGCATGGAAATACGGCTGCACCCGCCTCGTCTGGTACGACGAACATTGGGATATCGGTAGCGCGATCCAGCGCGAGAAATCGTTGAAGCGCTGGTACCGGCAATGGAAGATCGATCTTGTCGAGGCCATGAATCCCGAATGGAACGATCTCTATCTTACGCTGTGGTGAGGTCGGGCTGCGCGGATGCCATCGCCTTTCTCGCAACGCTCGCCGCATGGATCCTCGGCTCAAGGCCGAGGATGACGGAGTGTGGGGGAACGTACGGGGCAAATACAGCGATGCGTGCCGGAATATGGAACCCTCAACTCCGCAGGCAGCAACCCAATGAGCCGCCCCGAACCGGGCGCAAAAACGCGGCACACTGTCACCACCAGCCCTCAGGCTTCCATCGAATAACCGGCGCCGCGGACGGTGCGGATGACGTCCTGCATGTTGGAGAAATTCAGCGCCTTGCGCAGGCGGCCGACATGGACGTCGACGGTGCGCTCGTCGACATAGATATCGTGGCCCCAGACGCCGTCGAGAAGCTGCGAGCGGGAGAAGACCCGGCCCGGCGACGACATCAGGAATTCCAGCAGGCGGAATTCGGTGGGGCCGAGGCGGACTTCGCGGGTCTTGCGATGGACGCGATGGGTCTCGCGGTCGAGCTCGATGTCCCCGCATTTCAGCACCGTCGACAGCACCTCGGGACGGGCGCGACGCAGCATCGCCTTGACGCGGGCAACGAGCTCGGGGGTCGAGAAGGGCTTGACGACATAATCGTCGGCGCCCGTCGACAATCCGCGGACGCGCTCGCTCTCCTCGCCGCGCGCCGTCAGCATGATGATCGGCAGGCGCTCGGTTTCCGGCCGCATGCGCAGGCGCCGGCAGAGCTCGATGCCGGAGACGCCGGGCAGCATCCAATCGAGGATGAGCAGATCGGGCGTGCGCTCCTGAAGCCGCATTTCGGCTTCGTCGCCACGAAGGATGGTATCGACCTCGAAGCCTTCCGCTTCGAGATTGTAGCGAAGAAGCACGCTGAGGGCTTCCTCGTCTTCAACAACTGCAACTCTCGGGATCATGCGTGTCGGTCTCCTCGCGCATGATCCTTAAACCGGGGGTGATTTAAGCAATGCATCCTGCGCAAAATCAGAATTGGCTGCGACCTCTTGCGCGCCCGGATGGGCGCGCACGCAAGCGGCGGTGTGGGCGGTTATTCGGTGACCGCGCCGACGGTATTGGCGCTGTCGTCCTTCGGACGGTCGCCTTCCGGCTGCGCGCCTGTCGTCATGTAAAAGATCGTCTCGGCGATGTTGGTAGCGTGGTCGCCGATGCGCTCGATGTTCTTGGCGCAGAAGAGAAGATGCGTGCAGCTGGTGATGTTGCGCGGATCTTCCATCATGTAGGTCAGGAGCTCGCGAAACAGCGAGGTGTACATCGCGTCGATCTCGTTATCGCGTTCGCGGATCGCATTCGCCTTGTCGGCGGAACGATTGGTGTAGACGTCGAGCACTTCCTTGAGCTGGACGAGCGCCAGCTCGGACAGGTGCTCGAGGCCGCGGGCGAGCTTGCGGGGAACGCCGGTGCTTTGGACGGCGATGACGCGCTTGGCAGTGTTCTTGCCGAGGTCGCCGACACGTTCGAGATCGGCGGCGATGCGGATCGAACCCATGATTTCGCGCAGGTCCGCGGCCATCGGCTGGCGGCGGGCGATGGTGACGATCGCCTTGTCGCCGATTTCGCGTTCGGCGTGATCGAGGATCACATCGTCGGAGATGACCTTCTGCGCCAGCGCGGTATCGCCGTTGACCAGCGCCCGCACGGCTTCGGCGACCATCTGCTCGGCCAGGCCGCCCATTTCGGAAATCCGCCTGGACAGGAACTTCAGATCATCATCATAGGCAGAATAAATATGTGTCGATGCCATGGGGCTTTATCCTCGAATAACGGAAAGGCTTGGTGACGCCAAAATCAGCCGAAGCGACCCATGATGTAGTCCTGGGTGCGCGGATCGTCGGGATTGGTGAACATCTTGTCGGTGTCGTTCTCCTCGACGAGATTGCCGAGGTGGAACATGGCGGTGCGCTGCGAGACGCGCGCGGCCTGCTGCATGGAGTGGGTGACGATGACGATCGTGTAGTTCTCGCGCAGCTCGTGGATCAGCTCCTCGACCTTGGCGGTGGCGATCGGGTCGAGCGCCGAGCAGGGCTCGTCCATCAGGATGACTTCAGGGCTGACGGCGACGGCACGGGCAATGCAGAGGCGCTGCTGCTGACCGCCCGACAGGCCGGTGCCGGACTCGTGCAGGCGGTCCTTGACTTCGTTCCAGAGACCGGCGCGGTGCAGGCTGGTCTCGACGATCTGGTCGAGATCGGCCTTCGACTTGGCAAGGCCATGGATGCGCGGGCCGTAGGAGACGTTTTCATAGATCGTCTTCGGGAACGGGTTCGGCTTCTGAAAGACCATGCCGACGCGGGCGCGAAGTTCGACGACGTCGATATCGGGATCATAGATATCGTCGGTGTCGAGGGTAATCTTGCCGGTGACGCGGCAGCCGTCGATCGTGTCGTTCATGCGGTTGAGGCTCCGCAGGAAGGTCGACTTGCCGCAGCCGGACGGGCCGATCAGGGCGGTTACGGTGTTTTCGCGGACGTTCAGGTTCACATCGAAAAGCGCGCGCTTCTCGCCGTAGTAAACCGAGACATCCTTTCCGATCATCTTATACGGGACGTTGCTCATCTTGTGATCCAGCGCCTTTTCAACTGCAGCTTCCGTCAACATATTCATGATGTTTAACTCCGTTTACCAGCGGCGCTCGAAGCGACGACGCAAGAGGATGGCGCCCATGTTCATGACGATCAGAAACAGGAGCAGGACGATGATGGCACCCGAAGTACGCTCAACGAAGGCACGTTCGGCCTCGTTGGCCCACATATAGACCTGTACGGGCAGAGCCGTCGAGGGATCGAGCGGTGTCGTCGGCGCGTTGGCGACGAAGGCGACCATGCCGATCAAGAGCAGCGGCGCGGTTTCGCCGAGCGCATGCGCCAGGCCGATGATCGTGCCGGTGAGGATGCCGGGCATGGCGAGCGGCAGAACGTGGTGGAACACCATCTGCATCTTCGACGCCCCGAGGCCGAGCGCTGCGGCGCGGATCGACGGCGGCACGGCGCGCAGTGCCGCACGCGTGGCGATGATGATGGTCGGCAGGGTCATCAGCGTCAGCACCAGGCCACCGACCAGCGAAGCCGAGCGCGGCAGGCCGATGAAGTTGATGAAGACGGAAAGACCGAGCAGGCCGTAGACGATCGAAGGGACCGCGGCGAGGTTGTTGATATTGACCTCGATCAGGTCCGTCAGCTTGTTCTTCGGCGCGAACTCCTCGAGATAGATCGAGGCGGCGACGCCGATCGGCAGAGCGAGCACGAGCACGATCAGCATCAGATAGAGCGAGCCGATCAGGGCGACGCCAAGGCCCGCGGCCTCCGGACGGCTGGAATTGCCGTTGACGAAGAGGCCGGTGTTGAACTGCTTGTGGAGAGCGCCGCTCGCCTTCAGCTCGTTCATCCAGGCAACCTGCTTGTCGTTGACCTTGCGGTTCTTCTCATCGACCGACAGGTCGATCTGACCCTTGTTGGCGCTGTCGACATTGGCGTCGGCGAGCACCGTGACATTGACCGTCTTGCCAATGAGCGACGGATCGGCGACGACCATGTCGCGCAGCTGGACCGGCGCACCCTTGGAGAGCATGGCGGATGCATCGCGCACATCGGGACGGCTCGAGGCATTGACGTTCAGCTGCTTGACGATCGCGTCGCGCAGGAGAACCGGATAGTTGGCGGCGATCAGCACCGAAGGGTCGGTCGCCCGCTTATTGTTCGGGTCGATCGTCTTCTCGGAGAATTCGATCGGCAGGGTAATCGCCGTCTGCTGGAAGGCGGTGTAGCCTTTGCCGATCACCGTCCACAGCAGGATGAAGAGGAAGACGAGACCGAAGGTGATGGCGGCGATGCCATAGGCCTGGAACCGGCGCTCGGCGGCGTAGCGGCGCTTGATGCCGATATCGCGGCGCACTGGCGCCTTGGAAACGGTGACGCCTGATGTGGGAGAAACAATATCCGTCATTCGTACTGCTCCCGGTATTTGCGCACGATGTAGAGCGCATAGATATTGAGGCAAAGCGTGATGCAGAACAGCGTGATGCCAAGGGCAAAGGCAACCAGCGTCTGCGGCGAGGTGAACTCAAGGTCGCCAGTCAGCTGGTTGACGATCTTGACGGTCACCGTCGTCATCGGCTCGAAGGGGTTGATCTGGATGCGGGCGGCGACACCGGCGGCCAGCACGACGATCATGGTTTCGCCGATGGCGCGCGAGGCCGTCATCAGCAATGCGCCGACGATGCCGGGAAGAGCGGCCGGCAAAACCACTTTCTTGATGGTTTCGGAGCGTGTGGCCCCAAGACCGAGCGAACCGTCACGCAGGGCGCGCGGCACGGCGGTGATGATGTCGTCCGACAGCGAGGACACGTAGGGGATCAGCATGATGCCCATGACGATGCCGGCCGTCAGAACGCTCTGCGCCTGGATGAAATTGCCGTAATTGCCGGACAGAAGGCCGCTGATCTGGGCGGAGAAATCGCGCAGGAACGGACCGACGGTGACGAGCGCGAAGAAGCCGTAGACGATCGTCGGAATGCCGGCGAGCACTTCGAGGAGCGGCTTGGCGATCGAGCGCACCCTCATCGAGGCGTATTCGGCCATGTAGATGGCGGCAAAGAGGCCAACCGGCACGGCGACCAGCATGGCGACCAGGCCGATATAGATCGTGCCGAGCAGCAGCGGGATCAGGCCGAACTGGCCGAAGGACGAGCTGCCGGCGCCGGCAAATCGCGGATCCCAGACGGTGCCGAAGAAGAAGTCCATGGCCGGAACGGCCGCAAAGAAGCGGGCGGCTTCCGACAGCATGGAGAGCACGATGCCGATCGTCGTCAGAATGGCGATCGAGGAGGCGAGCAGCAGGCCCCAGAGCATGACGCGCTCGACCCTGTTGCGGGCGCGGAAGCGCGGAGCGATGGAGTGCAGCGCATAGAAGGCGCCGGCAATGGCGAGAGCGAAGACAACAGCCGTCATGGCGATGCGGCTCGTCATGCTCATGGCGTTGAGCTTTTTGGCGGCGTCGAGCATGTAAGGCAGCGGCTGGCCGGCAAGCGGCACACCCTTTTCGAGGAGCTTGGCCTGCAGGGCGGCCGGATCGCTGGAGACCGCCGCAGCTTCATCCGCGCTCAGCATCGTCAGGCCGCGGGCGACCGTCGCCACCATCGAATAACCAAGATCCTGCTCGACCGAGGCTTGGGCCTTGATGTCGTCAGGGACAGCGCTGCGAACCGAGGACTGGATGATGCCGGGGCTGATGGAGAGCCAGAGGCAAAGGACGATGAGAGCGGGAAGAACCGCCCAGATCGCCGCATAGGCGCCGTAATAGGCCGGCCGTGAATGCAATGCGGAGGATCGGCCTCCGGCAAGCGCCGTGGCACGGTTGCGCGCGACCAGATAGGCGGCGGCTCCGATCACCACAATGCACAAAAGTATGATGGATGTGCTCATTCGTTACGTCCCCAGGCCCATAGCCCCCAAAAAGCCCGGCAGCTTCATCAGCCTGCCTTCAGCTTCCACTCATGGAGAAGGAATTCCAACCCTGCAACTCCAGAACCGCCGGCGCGCAGGGACATAAGGCAATGCCGGCGCGGGCTGAAAGGCACCGCGCCGGCAGAGTGATTACATGGACTTGCCGGCTTCGACGTCCTTGCGGATCGCGTCGCGTTCGGCATCCGGAGCGGCAACGAGGCCGTATTCGACGAGCGGGCTGTCGGGGCCGATCATCTGGTCGGATACGAAGAAGTTGACGTATTCCTTCAGGCCCGGAACGGCGCCGAGATGTGCCTTCTTGACGTAGAAGAACAGCGGGCGGGAAACCGGGTAGGTGCCGTTAGCGATCGTTTCGGTGGACGGAACGATACCGCTCATGCTCGCAACCTTGAGCTTGTCGGCGTTGTTTTCGTAGAAGGAAAGGCCGAATACGCCGACGCCGGTCTTGTTGGCGGCGATGCGTGCGAGGGTTTCCGGATAGTCGCCGTCGATGTCAACGGCAACGCCGTCCTTGCGGACTGCGACGCAGGCCTTGCCCTGGGCAGCCTTGTCGGCGATTTCCTTGGCGATGACGTCGGTTGCGCCAGAGGCCTTGCAGCCGGCGGCGAGAACGTTCTGTTCGAAGACTTCGCGGGTGCCGTGCTTTTCGCCCGGGATGTAGGCAGCGATATCAACAGCCGGAAGCTTCGGGTTGACTTCCGACCACTTCTTGTAGGGGTTGGCGACGAGCTTGCCGTCGACGACGACCTGGGCTGCGAGGGCCTTGTAGATGTCGGCAGGAACGTAGGCGACGTCAGGGTTGGAAGCGTCGGTTGCGAAGACGATGCCGTCGTAGCCGATCTTGACTTCCTGGATGTCGGTTACGCCGGCAGCCTTGCAGGCTTCGGCTTCGTTCTTGTTGATCGGACGCGAGGCGTTCGCAATGTCGATGGTGTCTTCGCCAACGCCCTTGCAGAATTCCTTCAGACCAGCGCCCGTACCGCCGGATTCAACGACCGGCGTCTTGAAGTTGGTGAAGGTTTCGCCGAAGGACTCGGCAACGATCTTTGCGTAAGGCAGGACGGTGGACGAACCAGCAACCTGAATCTGGTCGCGGGCGACGGCAGCGCCAGCGAAAGCGGCGGTTGCAGCGAGCGCGGCAACAGTGAGCTTGAAGGTGTTCATGTAAATCTCCCGGCATTTGGGCTTGTGTGAGTGCGGCCTTAGAGAGGCCCTCGCATTGCCTTTTTTCATCGGCGAGACTCTCTTAGCGCTGTAAGCACCGTCCTTTTATGTCAAAGCCGTGAAACATTTGTGACAGGTTAAGCTTTTGATTTATAATGTTATATTTTAAGCCTGCCGATCGATCGTGTCGGGCGACCGGCAAAGCTCGGCGGTCAATCCACCTCGCGTTGTAAAAATGGCTGCAGATAAGCGATCGGTTGCGGCCACTTTCCGCTTGCGCCTTTCATCAAAGTCGTTTCGCGTGATTTCCCCTCACCCGGCTGCCGCCACCTTCTTCCCGCTCGCTGGGCGAAGCGGATATGCCGCGCCCTCTCCGTTCCTCGCCAGCCTCTCGCTGAGGCACGTCCCCTCGCCCCGTCTTTTACGGGGAGAGGGTTAGGGTGAGGGGCAAGCCACACGGCACATCATCGCTAATCATCTGCCGCAGGAAAGAATCGCAAATCCGCCACCTCGACACGCTCGGTCAATCGCCCGTCGCAGATTGCAAGAATCGTATCCAGCACCGATGGTAGTACCGTCAGAACATCCACATTCCAGAAACGAACAACCGACCAGACATTGCCGGTCATGAAGACATCACGAATGCCGTCTCGTCGATTTTCCGCATGTTGGCTGCCGTCGATTTCAATGAGTTCACGGCAGGCGAAATCTGCAAAATAGGGACCAATCGGCAATTGTCGGACAAACTTGTTTCCGTTGAGCCGCCGATCGCGCAGCTCATTCCACAGTCTGTCTTCTGCATCATTTTCCGACTGACGCAATGATCGCGCTCGGGCGGTGGTTTTGGGCTTGGGACCTCTCATGAGAGTCGTTCCGTGTGATTTTCCCCTCACCCTAACCCTCTCCCCGTAAAAACGGGGAGAGGGGACAAGCCTGTCAGAAACGGACGGTAAAGTCCGTACCCTTGCCGACTTCCGACTTGACGATCAGCCGCGCGCGGTGGCGGGTGAGGATGTGTTTGACGATGGCAAGGCCGAGGCCGGTGCCCTTCTTCGATCGGCTATCCTCGATGCTGACGCGGTAGAAGCGCTCGGTCAGGCGCGGCACATGTTCGGCCGGAATGCCCGGACCCTTGTCGACGATGCTGACCTCGACCGGCTGGCCGGTGCCGTTCTTCAGCCAGACATCGACGATCTCGCCCTCCTGGCCGTATTTGCAGGCATTTTCCATCAGGTTCTCGAAGACCTGGACAAGCTCGTCGCGATCTCCCAGCACCTCGACCTTGCCGTCGGGCAGATGCAGGTTGATGTCGACGCCGACATCCTTTGCCAGCGGCACCAGCGCGTCTCTGACATGGCCGAGCAGCGGCACCAGATCGATCTTCTCATCCGGGGCGATGTGCGATTTCAGCTCCAGGCGGGAGAGCGACAGCAGGTCGTCGACCAGCCTGCTCATGCGCGTCGCCTGATCGAGCATGATGTTGAGGAAACGCGCCTGCGCCTTCAGATCGTTCTTCGCCGGCCCCTGGATGGTCTCGATGAAGCCGCGCAGCGAGGCAAGCGGTGTGCGCAGCTCATGGCTGGCATTGGCGACGAAATCCGAGCGCATGCGGTCGATGCGGCGGACCTCTGAAATATCGCGGAAGGAGAGGATGAAATAGCGCTCATGCGGGCCATCATCGGCCGCGAATTCAATGGGCGCGCTGCGCACGATATAGACGCGCTCGGAGGGCAGCCGCTCGGAATGCTCGATCTGGTTCGGCGCGTTGGTGGCGATGGTTTCGCGCACCATGTCGAGCACGCCGGGCGAGCGCATACGGGCCGATATATGGGCGCCGAGCGCCACCTCGCCGAAGGCCTTTTCGGCAGCGCGGTTCTGGAAGAGCACCGAGGCGTCGTCCGACAGCAGCATGACGGGGAAATCGAGGCCGGAGAGCGTGGCGGAAACCTCCGGCAGGCGGCTTGGCGGCGCCTCCGGCTTGATCTCCACCGGCGGGGCGGGTTCGGCCTCGATGACGGGCGCCTCATTGAAAAGCGCGGTGAGGATCATCACAAGCAGCAGGACAAGCACAACCCACTTGTTCATGCCGGCGGCAAGCGCGGCGAGCGCGCTGAGGATCGCCGCAAGCAGCACCGGCCGTTCGCGCCTTATGCGCGCCAACAGGCTTTTTCTCCATGGAGTTTCGTCTGGCAAGTGCCCTCGCGGCGTCGATTCGTTTTTCTTTATATTGAACTCTGCCTGATAGCGGCAATTCATGACAGAAGTTTTCGGGCTGCCGCTTTGAAGCGAAAGGCCGCGGCCGAAACCCACGAAAAATTACCGCCCGACTGCGAAAGATTTGATTTTCAACGGTAACTATGTTCGCCTGCGGGAAGAGAACAATCAGGCTGAGGAGGACCATATGGACGAGGACGTCGAAAACAGGGCCGTGGAGCTGGAGATCCGCGGCAAGAAACGCACCTTCGATGTCGACGATCCCATTCTGCCGGACTGGGTGGACGACCATGCGCTGGAATCCGGCGACTTCCCGTACAAGAAGAAGCTCAAGGAAGAGGACTATCTGGAGGAGCTGGAAAAGCTGCAGATCGAACTCGTCAAGGTGCAGTTCTGGCTGCAGGCGACCGGCAAGCGGGTGATGGCGCTGTTTGAGGGGCGCGACGCTGCCGGCAAGGGCGGCGCGATCTCGGCCTCTTCGGCGCATATGAACCCACGCCTTGCGCGCGTCGTGGCGCTGACCAAGCCGACCGAGCGCGAGCAGGGGCAATGGTATTTCCAGCGTTATGTCGCGCAGTTTCCGACGGCTGGCGAATTCGTGCTGTTCGACCGCTCCTGGTATAACCGCGCCGGCGTCGAGCCGGTCATGGGTTTCTGCACGCCGCAGCAATATGAGGATTTCCTCAAGCAGACGCCGCAGCTCGAAAAGATCATCGCCCATGAGGGCATCTTCTTCTTCAAATTCTATCTCGATATCGGCCGCGAGATGCAGCTCAAGCGTTTCCACGACCGCCGGCACGACCCGCTGAAAGTCTGGAAACTGTCGTCGATGGACATCGCCGCCCTGACGAAATGGGGCGACTACAGCGACAAGCGCAACCGGATGCTGAAGGAAACCCATACGGATTTCGCGCCTTGGACGGTGATCCGCGCCAATGACAAGCGGCGGGCGCGCCTCGAACTCATCCGCCACATGCTGAACAAGATGGATTATGACGGCAAGGACAAAAAGGCGCTGGGCACGGTCGATGCGGAGATTATCGGCTCGGGGCCAGGCTTCCTGAAATAGGCTGGCTTCCCGAAATCGAAAGCCCCGTCACTGCCCCGGCAGAATGCGGATGGCGAAGAGGTTGATGCCGCGCGCCTTGCCGTCGAGATCGCTGTTGATCGTCAGCGTGCCCGGCGAATTCGGCGCCAGCGAGCGGTCGAACTTCACCTGCAGCAGCGCATCCGATTTTTCGCGGGTGACGTTGAAGCGATGGCGGGCGCAATTGCCGAGCGTCTGGAAATTGCACTCGACGGTGATCTGGGTCGGTTCGTCGGTGGTGGATTGCAGCGTCAGCGCGATCGTCGAGGATTTGCCGGCAAGCTGCTGCAGCACCGAGGGCGGAACACTGATCGAGATATTGCCATCGGCAGTACCGCTTTCGGAAATCAGCCGGACGGCGGGGCCGTCATTCTCGGCGATTTTTTCGGTGCGCGCCCGCGGGCCGCTGGTGATCTTGTCAGCGTCCTCAGGCTTGAACAGCGGGATCCAATCAGCCGAGAAACTGTTCTGCGGATCGATGGTCACCGGCTGATCGGTGTGGGAGGCGGCATTGCCGGCACCATCGTCATTGCCGGTGAAATCCTCCGGCTGGGTGCTTGCCGGCGGATTGGCAACGCTGGTGTCGCGCTCGGCCGCCGTCATCAGCAGGCCCGATGTATGCGCCCACCAGGCGCCGATGCCGATGAAGGCCAGCAGCACGCACCAGACGAGCAGTCTCGAAAAAAACTTGCGCGGCTTGCGGCGGCCTGCCGCCCGCTCCGGGCGGAAATCCATATTGGTGGCGCGCTGACCGCGGGCAAGGCGTTCCTCGCCGACAGGGGCGGCAGCCAGATGATCGGTACTCCCGGCATGCACGTCGTCGAGGCTGGACTCGTCGCCGCGGCTCGGGGCCACGTCGGGCGCACGGGTCTCGCCTGAGACCATGGGACCGTCAAACTCATCGACTTCGGCGTGGTGAACCGGCGGCGCCGGCATTTCCACCACCGGCGGCACGGGTACTTCAGGCGGCCTCTGGCGGGGGTGAAGGCGGTCGCGCTCCTCGCCCTCGATGGCGTGGATGGTGCTTTCGAGGCGATGGCGGTGATGGGCGACGACCTCGGTGTCGGTGATATCCTGCTTGCGCAGACCGGCTTCCAGTGCCTGGCGGGCCGACTGATAGATCCTCGCTCGAACCTCCGGATTGTCGCGATCGGAATTCTCGAGCGCAGTTCTGATGGCCGTTTCTAATCCGCTCACATTCAGTCCTTCACCTTGAATTCGGCATCGGACTGCAATCCCCGCCGTTCTCCATCAAAATTCGGTAGCGTCAAGTGCGGCAAACCGCAAGCCTTGCGAGGCCGGGCCGCCGTTGATCGGCGGGGATAATCGGCAGGTTTCACCGCTTGCGGGCCTTATTCTATTAGCTTTCTCGGACGTATATATTCGGGCTGAAATCGACGAAGGCATGGCAGCCGCTCTTTTATCGCCTTTTCATCTCTGTTATGAGATTGACGTTTTCGTAAACGTCAATGGAAGCGATGAGCCATGGCCCTGCCCCCGATCCTCAAGGACAGATTGAGACTGCCGGTCATCGGCTCGCCGCTGTTCATCATCTCGCATCCGGCGCTGACGCTGGCGCAATGCAAGGCGGGCATCGTCGGCGCATTCCCGGCACTGAACGCCCGGCCGGAAAGCCAGCTCGACGAATGGCTGGCCGAGATTACCGAGGAGCTTGCCCGCCACGACGCCGCCCATCCGGAGCGGCCGGCCGCCCCCTTTGCCGTCAACCAGATCGTCCATATGTCGAACAAGCGGCTGGAGCGCGACCTCTCGCTCTGCGTCAAATACAAGGTGCCGATCGTCATCTCCTCGCTCGGCGCCGTGCCAGAGGTCAATGCCGCCGTGCATTCCTATGGCGGCATCGTGCTGCATGACATTATCAACAACCGCCACGCCCATTCGGCGATCCGCAAGGGTGCCGACGGGCTGATTGCGGTGGCGGCCGGCGCCGGCGGCCATGCCGGCACGCTTTCACCGTTCGCGCTCATCCAGGAAATCCGCGAATGGTTCGACGGGCCGCTGCTGCTGGCCGGCGCCATCGCCACCGGCGGCGCCATCCTTGCCGCAGAAGCGATGGGCGCCGACATGACCTATATCGGCTCGCCCTTCATCGCCACTGAAGAGGCGCGCGCCACGGACGCCTACAAGCAGGCGATCGTCGAAGGGGCCGCTGGCGATATCGTCTATTCCAATTATTTCACCGGCGTGCACGGCAACTACCTCAAGCCCTCGATCGTGGCTGCCGGCATGGACCCCGACAACCTGCCCTTAGCCGATGTCTCGAAGATGGATTTCGAGCAGGCTGTCGGCGGCGCCAAGGCCTGGAAAGACATATGGGGCAGCGGCCAGGGCATCAGCGCCATCAAGGCGGTCGAGCCGGTGGCAAAACTCGTCGACCGGCTGGAGGCCGAATACAGGGCGGCGCGTGCCCGACTGGCGCTCTGAGGCGCGCCTTCCCGCCCCTGCCCTCTTTTTTGCCAAAGCCGTGACAGGGTGCTTGAAATCTTCAGACAATGGCTGTATCAGCGCCATGCAAATCGCAGGCCGCATGCTTCGGCCGTGAGAGGCCGCTTTAGCTCAGGTGGTAGAGCACATCATTCGTAATGATGGGGTCGCAGGTTCGAGTCCTGCAAGCGGCACCATTTCCTTTTAAATCAAAGACTTGCTACGGGCTTCCACAGGTGGGACATTCCGGTGAGGCATTTCTTGTTCGTTCCCACGTACCTTCTCAAGTCGCGGCACGGCCTATTCTACTTCCGCTGGCCACTACCGAAGCAGCTCCATCCGCAACGCAAAGCCGAAACGATCAAGCTATCATTACAGACGCGTGACCCCCATAAGGCATTGCGCTTGTCTCGCTCTTTGATCCAGATAGGCGAACAATTGAACGACCATGGAATTGCGTACGGGATGCGATACGACGAACTGCACGGCCTGCTGAAAAAGCATTTCCGCGAGCTTCTCGACAAGGTTAGAAACGAGATAGATGTCCAAGGCCGTCTGAGTGAAAAGACGAGGCGGGATTATGAGCTACGGCTTGCGACGACTGAGCAAGAAATAGCAGAAGGTAGACCTCTTTCATTCGATACCGGCTACCAGACGCTACTAACTGGTTTTATGGCACAATACCGCGTGCCGTTCTCGAAAGCAGATGAACAATACACGTGGCTAGAACGAGACTTCAAAAAGGCCGTCCGTAGTTTTTTGAAGGCGGCGCTCGATCACGATGCATCCTACGACCAATTTGACCTAAGCGCACCGGTTGACCGCACCACATCTGTTGTGGAACCACAGCCCAGACCGTCGCCTGCCCCTTTCGAACAGACTAGCAGCACAGGCATCACGATAGAAGAACTCGCCAAGCGGTTCATCATGGAGCGAACGCGGGGTGGCAATTGGGTAGCGACCACAGTGAGCGGCAAGGAGGAGTATCTTAGCCTGCTCACCGAGCTGTTCGGCACCAATCGGAGCATCGCCACTCTGACCCAGCAGGACGTTACAACCGTTAAGGACACGCTGTTTGCTCTTCCGAAGCATCGCCACAAAAAGCAGGCGACTATAGGAAAGCCGCTAGCGGAAGTGCTGACGATGACGAACCTACCTCGCTTGTCGGTGCCGTCGATCAACAAATATCTACAGACCTACAATGACTTTTTCGGCTACGCCCACCAACACGGCCACATCAACCAGAACTTGTTTGCAGCCGTCTCCATCAAACAGAACCGTCAGAAGCAGGCGAAGACCCGCGCAGGCTTCACACCAGAGCAAGTGCGAACCATTCTGGAAGCCATTGTGGACAACGGCCTTGTGCATGCTCGCAAGCCGCATCAAAAGTGGGGACCGCTGATTGGCTTGTATACCGGCGCGAGACTTGGCGAGATCGCTCAGATCGATCTTACAGACATCAAACGAGAAGATGGCATTTGGTTTTTCGACCTCAATGATGAAGGCGATGGCAAGAGGCTGAAAACCTTGTCGTCAAAGCGCAGAGTTCCAATACATAAAGATCTCATCAATCTCGGCTTCCTGGACTACGTACAGACGTTGCGTAAGCGTGGCGTACCGAAGCTCTTTGACGATCTTAGCACTTCCGTTGAGCATGGACGTGGGCGGGCTATTGGCCGCTGGTTCAACGAGACCCTGCTCCCATCCCTCGGCATCAAAACGCAACTGCTGGTGTTTCACAGCCTGCGACATACCGTTGTGACCAAGCTGGGTAACGCTGAAGTTGACGGACCACTTATCAGCGCCCTCGTAGGACACAGCCAACAGGGTGTGACTTACGGCACTTATTTCGGTGGCCATACCCTGCAATTGTTAAACGACGCGATACAGAAGCTGGACTACAGCTTACCAGCGCAGAAAGCTGATACTGCCATTCAGCATTGACACGGATTCTTGAATACGAGAAACATCCCTTGAGCCGTACGTGCGGCTCAGGGGCGTAGTAACCCCTCAAGACTAGGACTGCGTGCCACTGAATTGGCACCACTCTTCGACCTATGGTCGGGGAGCCTGCGGCGTATGCAACAGGTTCTCCGAACTAAAGGCCGTAGGGCCGTGTCTTGCGGTTACTAACTCCCCGATCACCAGAGATCGAAGGGCCATTCGCGGGGACGTACCGCGCCTACCGCCCTTTCTGTGCGGGGGCATCTCATTGAAATCGAACGCGTCAGCTACCACGGCCGCGACATACCGGCAGACCTCCAAGCCCGCTTATCGTACTTCGATCGTACGGGCGGCATTTTGGACCTGCGTACTAGCCGCATCTTTAATGGTATTGCCTAGTGGCGTTTACGCTGCCTGCGAATTTGATGCAATTCCAGAACAATACCGCCCGCTAGACCTGTCGGAAGGTACGACGACCACTATGGGGCAACCCGTCATTGGCAGTGAAGCTGCCAGCACGCGTGCCGAACGTGAATGCCGGCAAGAGCAGAACCGGCAGTCTTGGTATCAGACATTGGGCATCGGCACGGACGACAACACCGAAACCTTGCTCAAGGGAACTGCTGACAGCTTCAATGCAGGCGGCAGCTTTGTGTTCGACATTCTGGCAGCATACCAGCGCGCTTATCGCAATCCGGCCGATTCGGGTTTCGACCCGCTGGCATGGCTTAGTGAGAACCGAGAAAAGAACCAGATCGAAACGCAATACCTTTCCTCGTTTGCCGGTACGAGGTCGCAAGCAGAAGCCAATGCCCTTTTGGCGGACGTGAACGAACGCGAGGCGGCACAAGCCCGTGTGCGGCGCATGGGTACGGCGGCACAATTTACCGTCAAAACAGTTGCCGCACTTCCCGACATTGCGATTGCACTATGTGGTCTTGCGCTGCTGTCGATTCCAGCGAGGTCCGTTTTCCGGCGCACCAGCATGGAAAAACCAAAGCGCGCCACGGCTGACAACTAACGTCCAATGGGCAAGCATCTCATTATCAGTACGGCGGCAATCACTGCGGCCTGCCTTGGTTCTGGCATAAGCGTCAGCATTGCTTTGGGTTCCCCTGCCACCACTACGACCGATGACGCCCGACCGTCCTACGGGCGATGCGGGACAGGACCACGGGTCAACTGCATCGTGGACGGTGATACGCTTTGGAGCAATGGAGTCAAAATCCGCGTTGCCGACATCGACACACCAGAAATTAGTCAGCCCAATTGTGCAGCCGAAAAGGCGCTAGGCGAACAGGCGACGCTACGGCTTATTGAACTGGTCAACATCGGTCCTTTTGCCATATTGGCATGGAGAAACCGGGACAAAGACAGGAACGGGCGCGAGCTCCGGGTACTGGTACGCGGTGGCCGATCCCTTGGCGACATTCTTGTGTCGGAAGGTTTGGCCCGGACATGGACCGGGCGCAGGCAACCGTGGTGCTGATGGCATTGGATACGGGCGGGGCAAACAGATGTTATAAACAGCGCGAATTACCAGTTCGGCGCACAGGAATATTGAACGATACCAAAATCTTAGGTTAATTTTAGCGATGCCGAAAATTCCCGCATTCGCCCGTAGGGAGGCATATTGTCGTCACAGCACCATTGCCCTACTCCGACCACAGTTCGCGCCCTGGCGGGCCTCTACGGCTCCAAGAGAGGGGATCGGAAGGCAAAGCATCCAATCGAACTTATGAATTGACAGTATTGGCCCGAAGACCGCGATTGCATACTAAGACTTGGCGGTACTTCGTATGCTGTAGATCGGTCTTGTATTGCAAATTAGTACTTAAAATTCTTGCATGTACTTGTCATAGTCGGATCGTACTCAACCGTGATCCGGTTCAAGTTCCGAGCGCTCTATATTTCATCCAGCCGAGAGCCGGTACGTTATATCTGTAGTCTTTGATTATGAACCGGGCAGTATGGCAGTGCGACCAACAGACCGACATGACCTAAATGGATGCCAAGTTCACAGATATGATCTGTACATTGAAAACGAATAGATATCTATATTTCATCTAGCGTCCCAATTGTCATCTATCCGGTATAGATATCTATATGTATTCAACATTGCAAACTATTACGCAGTCGCAGTTATGCATCTATAGCACTGCTGAGATCATCTATCTATTGATATCTAATGTATTAGATCTACATTAATGACATAGTGTACATTATATTATGTATACGTACTTAGTACCTACTACGGCATTATCTTCTGGATTGTATTCTGTACATACTACTGCATCTAACTGTTCATATATACATTCGTATATCTGCTTAAACCGATGCGCCGCCTGTTATTCCTAAAAGGGTCCGGTATATTAAGTTGCTGTATTTAAACATTAAATACGGTTTTAAACTATTGGTACTATCTGGCTCATACGATCTGGACAAACGAGACAGATAACAGACCTTCAAACAACCCGGACCTACAGTTTCGCCCTAACCTCACAAACCCCATTTCGCCAAAGCGGCTTCGGATGCTGCCGGATTGCTTTTGATCCTGAGTACCGTCTGTCTGGTCAATCCGGTTGCCTTGGAAATCTCGGAAGCTCCGTTGCCAATTGCCAGCATGTCCACCACCTGGCTGAATGCCTTCCGGTCATAGCTTGGCTTCTTTCCCCGGTAGAGATCGGCGTCGCCCTTCTTTGCATCTATTCCGGCCCGCTGAGCGGCTTTCGTCGCTTCGGCCTGCGCCTGAGCCGTTGCGGCCATGAACGCAATCAGCGCGTCTCTGACGGCTTGCTGTATCGGGTCCGCCGTCGCTCCGTCGAACGTCATGCCGTTGATGACCGTTTTCACGATCACCCCTTGCCGCATGAAGTGCCGGATGGCGTCCGTCACATCCTCGTAGTTTCGCCCTAGCCTATCGACCCAACGAACGACCAGTACGTCACCACGGCGGAGCCTATCGTACAGCCTCTTGCCTTCCGGCCTGTCTACAAGCCTCGTGGTGACGCCTGACACGCCATGATCAGCAATCACCTCGTCAATCACAAAGCCTGCTTTTTCGGCCTGCGTCCGTTGGTGGTCGAGCGTCTGGTCTATGGTCGATACGCGAGCATACAGCACCGTCTTAGACATGGCCCAATTCCTTTGTCCGTTAGGGTTCTGTCCGTTAAAATGCATGTACGTTGGCCTAAGTCAACCCTTACGTACATACTTTCGTGCACCATTCCAGCTGTACGTTGCAGTATACCCCTGCGGACACAGCCCCCCACCTCGGTCTTATGTCCTCCGTGTTGACATGAATGCTGGATCGAAAGGATCGTAAGCATTGCCGGGCGATCATTTGGTGCAGTCAAGCCAGAGGCACCCCCGGGGGGAAACGCCTGCACGAATGGACTTAAATACCCTCTCGTGAAAAAATACAGTTTTCAGCATTTCTAAAGAGCTTACAGGCAGACTTGCGAGGTCGATGCGGGGGAGGACCGGTGTCCCGTACCACTTGGATGATCCATTCGTAAATGCGTCTGCGATACGACTTCCGCGTGTTAGAAGCGAAGTCTCTCATCTCTAGGAGCTCCGATGTACGACGGTCCCGCTTTTGTACGCGAACTTTCAATTGACAACTTCCGCTGCTTCTCTGCGGAGAAGATCAAATTGGCGGTGCCGAACGGTAGCCTTGGTAGCGGCCTAACCTTGTTTGTCGGGAACAATGGAACAGGGAAGACGTCGGTCCTTGAGGCATTAGACTACCTGTTCAGCGGGCGATACAAGGCCGAGAACAAACTGAGCATCAAAGACTTCAACGACTTCGTAAAGCCCATTTCAATAGCAGGCACAACCGAAAGATTTAGCGTCAAATCAGAACTGGAGTTCTACAAGGGGAAATACTTCAACTGTACGGGACTGAAGTTCTCTGCTGAGCCAAGGGACAGGAAGCAGGCGGGCAAACTGTTATCGTCGCCAATTTCAGCGAAAAGCCATTACTCATTGGACGAAAACGCCTACTACAACGAAAGCGACGGACAGCCATACCTTCAAAGCAAGTCGCGCGACACAAAGACCGTGGACCCGCGAGAACTAACGCTCGACACGGGCAGGATCGTGCCGAACGGCGTCAACGTCTTCTACTTTGACAAGAACCGCGCCCGCCATCTGGCAAGCGGCACTTACCGTACAACCTTCGATGCGATCTGCGAGGATCTGAATTGGCGATACCAGAAGAAACTTCGGGAGGAAGGAGCGAGCGCTGACTACGCTTCCAAGGTCACAAAGGACGTTTTCATTTGGGCGCTGGACACAGCACAGAAGGGGATCGGAGGCAAGTTAGGTGAGCAATTCAGCGACTTCTTCGACAATGCCCATTTCAAGAACCTAAGACTTGAATTGCTGTCCCTATTGGAACCGTTTTCGTCGGCGTTTCTCGCTGTCCGCGCCGAAGATGAAATTCAGCAAATTACAACGCGGAACCTTGGTTCCGGGGTCGAACTCGTATTGGCCTTGCTGCTTCAGCGTCTACTCTCCGATCCGGCGAAGGGCGACAAGATACTGCTGATAGACGAACCTGAAATGCACTTGCATCCCACTGCCCAAAAGAAGCTCGCCGATCTCCTGCTTGAAGAAGCCAAGACCTGCCAAATTGTCGTAAGCAGCCATTCCCCTTACTTGCTCCAAAGGCTGGTGAAGTTCGGGACGACGAATGTGTTTTCGTCCACAGCAGCGGGCAAGATAGAAGTGGAGCAACAAGCGACGGGCGCTGGCCTGTTTCCGTGGAGCCCTTCGTTCGGCGAGGTCAATTTCAAAGCCTTTGCCATGCCGACGGTGGAATTCCACAATGAGTTGTACGGCTACCTCCAATCAAAGCACAAGCTCCCAAGATCCGAGGATGTTGACAGTTTCTTGTCGAGCAAGGGCTTTCCAAGTGACCACACATGGGTGCATGCCGGGACAAGAAAGTCGTACATGGTTTCAGAATGCACATATGTGCGACACTGCATTCACCATCCCGAAAACACGATCAACTCGACTTATGCTGAGGCGAAGCTAGACGCTTCCATCAAAAAGCTGGTTAGCGCCCTGTGAAACTAGCCGTTTCGGCTTCCCGCCCGCTGAATGTCCTTAGCCTGCTTGGTGAGTGCCTGTGCCGATGCTCGGCGGAAGCTGTCCGGCTGGTGCTTGTCGAAGCACCGGCCCACCTGGGCGGCGATCATGCCCGCCAGTGCCGCGTCCTAGTATGGAAAGATCGCGTGCATTGCCGAGAGATCATTTAGTGATACCTAGCCGACCAGCAGCATCCCACGGGGAAACGGCTGCTCGACGACGCTTAATTACCCCTCGTAAAAATATCTCAGTTTGAGATTATTGCTCTTTGACCGCGCCATCCAATCGACGATGCCAGTTGCGCAGCACACCGTCGAATTCCGCGCCAAGCCAATTTGGCAATTCAGAGAGGTCCGGAATGAGAAGGTCCTTCAATGTCCGGTTCGCCTGCCGCCCATAGTTGAACCGATACTTGTTGGCGCGGATGGACATGCAGTAGTAAATTTTCTGCTCCACACTTAGTTCAACTTTAGAACGCAAGCAGTATAAGTCTCGACCGCTGTAAAATGGCTCCGGTTGCAAGAATGTTTCGAGCACCGATCCGCCACCAGCCACAGTCATAACGCCAGCTTCTATTGGCTCAAGCCCCTCAATAAGCTTTACCTTCGCGGACACACCGTTGTTGTTCGCGGTTCTTGAGACGAAATTAATACCATCCTTGTCTAACGTGAGTTTATTCAACTCAAGATTAACACCGTAAAATACATCGAAAATTTTAGATACCTTAACTAATTTCACAATGCATCCTCATCTTCTTTCTCAGGAAGAGGCAATATGTCATTCATCAGCTGAAATATAAGATATTGCTTTACTGTGCTTTTGTAGTCATCTTGGTTCAAAACGCTATAGTCAGTTTCCATGTACGCTTCAGCGCACCATTCATCCACTGCTGTTACTCTTTTTGACACACTTTCGCCGACATGGACTTCTCTGTTTCTGTAGCTATCGACCCAGTGATCTCGTATCTGGGCCCAATGACCGTTCAGGTCTATTCGACCACGCTTCTTGGTCTTGACGAAAGCGTCGTTCTTCCAGTACCCAAACCACGTTTTCTTATTCTGCTGTTCATGGGGTTTGTGGGCTGTGAACACCATTATGCAGACGACAGTACCCACGGGATAGAACAAGTCGTCCGGCAGCGACATGACCGCTTCCAGCGTGTGATGTTTCAGTATCTCGTTTCGGGCCGGGTGTGGTGCAATCGCGCATGACATAGGTACTACCGCAATGCCGGTGCCGCCTTCCGTAAGGCAGTCCAGCATGTGTTTGGTGAAATGTAGCTCATGAAGGTCCTCATCGGACTGGGAGAAAGGCGGGTTAAGCATCCCAATGTTTGCGTCGTGCTTTTTAACCGCATCTGCTATCGCAGGATCGAAACACGACCCCTGGTAGAGGTTGGCCTTGCCATCTCCACGGAGGATCATGTTTGACGCCGCCAATGCAAACATGTTGGGCTGCTGCTCGACCCCAACAAGCCCATGCGCTCTTATGCGCTCACGCTCGGCTTCCGTGGTCGTAGCCTTCATCATCTGATGCATTGCGGAGATCAAAAACCCGCCTGTGCCCGCACAAATGTCAATAACCGTATCGTCCTTACCGACGTGAGCCAGCAGAGAAAACAATTCCGTTATATGCCGGGGTGTAAGAACAATACCCAAGGCCTTCTTGTCGCCGCCGGTATACTTTAGGAATTCACCGTAGAACTGACCTACAACATCGAAATCGTGATAGATACTAAGGAACGGCCAAACTTTCTCATTTAACTCGGAAATGAGTTCGTTTAGTATTCCTTTCGGATAGGACTTCGTTGCTTTACCAAGCTCAGGGTGAACAGATATACTTGAATATGGCTGTGCCATATTATCTTTCTTGGCCTGCGGGATTTCAGCCTTTTCAATTTCAGTTTTGATGACCCGTATCCACTCCCTTTGGAGCTCGTCAGGTTTATATTCGTCAAAACTTTTGGCGAAAGCAGCATTCCGCAGTGCAATCAATGTCCCGCTTACTACGAGTGGCTTTTCACTCTCTGTTAATTTAGCGTGATCTCTCATGAAATCATGGAGTTCGCGGGAAAAAGCCATCAGCTCGTCGAACCGCAATCTCTGAACCGTCTCGTCGAAAGAGGCGTGCCGAATTAGCTCATCCCACGACAGAAAACTTTCGATAGGAAGCCCTTTGTCCGTTTGAAGGACCTTCGGTGCGGCAGCTCCCTTTGAATGAAGGAAAGTCGAAATTTGAGCAGAAGCGAGCGTCTCACCACTCACTGCAATAGCAATTACATTCATCTCTTTAGAAATTAGCGCGGAATAGTGGAGAGCTCCGTCGATAGCATATCGTTGAACTCTCTTGGCTCGTGCGGCTGCTGACTCAGCCTGTGCTTCCGCTGCAATAATGTCGGCAAGCTCGCCACTGGCATGATCTTTCGTGCTTGCCTTGCACTCTATGACGATCACAAAATCTGGATTGCTGGGGGCTGTAATTATGAACTCAGGGGAACCGCCCCCGCCCTTGCCCGATTTGCTACCTGTCCTGAGAGCTCGCTTCAGCGCAGCGATGTTAGTTTTCTGCTCTTCAATCTGGATGTCTGACGCTGGGTCATAATAGCCGAGACCACGGAGCTCCTCACGAACGACATTCTCAGTCTTCCGTTCGTTCTTCGCCATAATAGTCCCCTAACGGTGGTGATTCGTCCGTACCGACTGCTAGAGGAAATTGCATTAATGCAGAGTCAAGAGCCAGTACAAATTCCTGCAATCAGCGCACGATGATGACCGTGTGTTGCAACTGGGGCACTGGGCAAACCTCACTTGTCGGTGAAACGGTGTGTCCTAATGGATGCGGCGCTGCGTCCCGTAGCTATGTGCATGTTGCGCCGTGCCTTCGGCTCCTATAGAAAGCGGGTACACAACAGTGAGACATCGTGTTTCACTGCCTACCCGTAGAGCCCCTGGTTTACAACGCCTTTGATCTCAGGAAACGCTTCCTGCAAGCGGCACCATTTTTCTCGTAGACTTCAGTATGTTGTAGAGACGGTGCGCCCGAAGTTCGGCGGTCCTTTTTCCATGCGCAGCGCTGGGGCAACAAAGGCGGCTCAGTTCGGCGCCCGCAAGCTGCCACAGCCGGAAGAGCCTACACCATATCACATATTCATTTTATTCTCTTCGACGAGATATTCGCCCTCGCGTAAGGCCCCCTCTGTGACTCCCGTACGGCTTCGATATTGAGGTTTTTCTTGACGATTGAGCACAACTGCGCCGCGGGGATATTCTCGGGCTTGAGCAGCATGTGAATCTCGGCTTCACTTACTCCCAAATCCTCGGTCACCACTTCAAACATGGTCCCCACTTCCATCCTCGCGACCGGTTCGCGGTTTTTCCCGTCCTCGTAAGCGAGGCGCTGGGTCTCCAAATAATTCCAATAAATCTGTTTCTGATCGAGAATGGACATCGCTTTGGGAGATAGATTTCTGCGAACAAACTCCAGACAACCTTCCGGATACTGTTCGCTGAGAATGTCAGCTATTTCACCCGATTTCTTTAGCACCTCGATCGCCGTGGCGTCGCTCGCACGCGAGAACGCAAGATTGCTAAATTTCCAGCGGACTGCGGCCATGGCTTTTTGAGCAGCTATGTCGTCTCCTGCCTGAAGCATGCTGTCTATCTCACGCGCTTCACCCATGTGGTCTTTGAGAACCGCCTGTAGCAAAGGATCGATAGTTCTAATCTCCTCGATCCACAAATCGACCGTTCCCTTGTCCGCATCTTCCGCAATCGCGACTGATGCGAGCAGTCCGATTATGGCCAACAGCGATATTAACCTCTTCATGCAACGCCCCCAGATGCTGCTTGCCCTATTTATATGGAGCCATTGAAATGAATAAAATACTCTTTTGCTGTCCGGGCCGGATACGCTGAGCCACAACATTGCTCCAACATCGAACCCAGCCGGCTTCGGAAAAACCGCCATTCGCTGGCTTCGAAATGCACCCCCCACACCGGAACAATGCCACCCCCGATCAGGTTTTCTCCCTGAGACAACCAGCATGGAGAAAATCATGTCCTGCAAATTCATCGCAATATCGCTGCTTTCGATTGGCCTTGCCGGTCCGGCGCTGGCGCAGACGGCCGGAGGTGCGGATGCCAATGGGCGGCTTTCGGTGGCGCCGATCATTGGCGGGTCGGGGAGTTCGGCCGCCGGTTCCGCCGGGGCCGGGTCGGCTGGTACTGGGTCTGTCGGCGGCGGTGCAACGAGCACCGGGCCTGTCGGAACTGATCCCGGCACCACCGGCAGCACGACCGTCAATGGCGGCGTCGATCTCAATAGCGGCCGCAGCACGATCAATCCCGGCGGGGTCAATCCCAACCTGCAGCCGACGCCGGGTTGCACCGGGGGAAGCGCGGACACCGGCTCGCTCAGTGAGGCATGCCCGCAATGAGGATCATGCGATTGGTTGCCTTCCCTCCTGATAGAACGAAGGCCCGGGCGGAACGGCGCCGGGTCTTCGTTTTCGACCGACCTTCCTTCACATGACGCGAAAACAAATGCCATCATGAGAAACCGGTCGCGGCCTGCTTTACCGGTTGGGCTTGAGGACGTAAAAGGACGGTATCACTCCGCAAGCGGCGCATCGCCCCACACCCAGCCAGCCTGCCGATATTCCCGGCATCTGCGGAGCACCCGAAGAGGATCGTCATGTCGAATGCAGCGCAACGCTCGAACCGCGTGCTTATCGTCGCCACTATCATGCTCGCGACCTTCATGGTGGCGATCGAGGCGACGATCGTGGCGACCGCAATGCCGCGCATCGTCGGGCAGCTCGGCGGTTTTTCCTATTACAGCTGGGTGTTTTCGGCCTTCCTGCTGGCGCAGTCGACGACCACGGTTATCTACGGCAAGCTTTCCGACATTTTCGGGCGCAAGCCGGTGCTGATCGGCGGCATCCTGATCTTCCTGGTCGGCTCGCTGCTCTGCGGGCTTGCCTGGTCGATGATGTCTCTGGTGCTGTTCCGGCTGCTGCAGGGGCTCGGCGCCGGCGCCATCCAGCCGGTGACGACGACGATCATCGGCGATCTCTTCAAGCTCGAGGAACGCGGCCGCGTGCAGGGCTTCATGGCGACCGTCTGGGCGACGTCGGCCGTCGTCGGGCCGCTTGCCGGCGGCATCATCGTCGACAACATCTCCTGGGCCTGGATCTTCTGGATCAACCTGCCGATCGGCATCATCTCGATCATCGCCTTCATGATCTTCCTGAAGGAGGACGTGGCGCACAAGCAGGCAAAGATTGATTACCTCGGCTCGGTGCTGTTTTCGATCTCGATCGTGGCACTTCTCGTCATGCTGACGGAAACCGATGCCAGCGCCTGGATCCTGCTTTCGCTTTTCGCCGTCTTCGTGGTCGCGGGCCTTCTCTTTCTCGCCCAGGAGAAGCGGGCGCCGGAACCGATCATTTCAATCCCGCTCTGGAGCCGAAGGCTGATTGCGACTAGCAATGCGGCGACGCTGCTGGCCGGCATGGCGCTGATCGGGCTTTCGACCATCCTGCCGATCTATGTGCAGGGCGTGCTCGGCCGTTCGCCTGTTGTCGCCGGCTTCACGCTCACCATGCTGGTCGTCGGCTGGCCCCTGGCGGTGATCCTCTCCGGCCGTTTCTACAGGGCCTTCGGCATCCAGCGCACCTTGCGCGTCGGCAGCCTGATGTTTCCCTTCGGCGCCACTTTCCTGTTGTTCCTGACGCCGGAAAGCTCGCCGATCGTTGCCGGCGCCGGCTCCTTCTTCATGGGCTTCGGCATGGGTCTCATCAGCCTCACCAGCATCGTGCTGGTGCAGGAAAGTGTCGAATGGTCGATGCGCGGCAGCGCCACAGCCTCGATCATCTTTTCCCGCAGCCTCGGCAATACGCTCGGCGCCACCGTGCTCGGCGCCA
Source organism: Rhizobium leguminosarum (assembly GCF_002953715.1). Taxonomy (GTDB): domain Bacteria; phylum Pseudomonadota; class Alphaproteobacteria; order Rhizobiales; family Rhizobiaceae; genus Rhizobium; species Rhizobium leguminosarum_V. Next base: position 148,163 of record NZ_CP025012.1, on the reverse strand, counting down.
TCCTCAATGCCGGTATCAACCACTATGCGAGCGGCGAGGCGGCGGCGGGCCTGCATGAGGCGCTGAACCAGCCAACCGGGCTCTCGGCGCTCGCCGCCGATCCTGACATCCGCGCCGTCTTCGATGCGGCGCTGCACTGGAGCTTCTGGGGCGTCGTCGTCGTCGCGGTGCTGACCTTCTTCACCACCTGGCTGATCCCGGTCGGTCATGGCCAGAAGCGCGAAGGGGCGGCTGTCCCAAGCGAGGCGGCTTCGCATTAAGCGGTTCTGCTTGTGGAAACGCAGAAATGCTGTGTTTTCACACGGATGGATGAGCAGGCTATCGCGTGCCTGTGATCACAGTTGCGGTTGAGCGAAGGTGGACCTTGCCGTCGCTGACGGATTGCAGCGCGAGCTCCAGGACCTCGCGACGGATCTTCTCCCGTGTTGCCGCGTCGGCCTTGGATAGCCCAGCGACAACAGGTGCGGCGATCTCGGTCATGAAATCCCAGTAGCTCGTTGGGGCATCGTGCACCATCATCGTCGATACTTCTTCCACGGCGACGTCGAGAAGGCCCGCCTCTTTGAAGGTCTCGACGATCATGCCTTCCCCGGCGCAGCGGAACAGGCCCGGAGAACCGGGCGGCGGCGAAGGCATGTCCACATGGCGGGCGATCGTGCCCATGACCGTGGTCGCCCATGGATTTTTGGCAGGCACGCTCCAGACTGCGGCGCAGACCCGCGCACCGGGCTTTGCGACGCGCGCCATCTCCCTGGCAGCGGCAGCGATATCCGGGAAGAACATGAACCCGAACCGGCATAGGACGGCGTCGAAACTGGCGTCGGCAAAAGGCAACGCTCCGGCATCGCATAGGCGAGTTTTGAAGTTTTTGAGGCCACGTTTCTCCGCATTTTCGGCGGCAGCAGTCAGCATATTTTCCGAGAGATCGGTGACGACGACATGACCATCGGGGATTGCCGCCGCCGCCGTCAGGCCGGGTTCGCCAGTGCCGGCAGCTATGTCAAGCACGCTAAAGCCGTTGGAGAGATTGGCGCGCCGAAGCATGGCGTCACCAAACGGGGCGAGCCAACCGAGAACCAGGCTGTCCCATTTCTTCCAGCCGGCGGAAAATTTGTCCCAGGTCTCACGTTGCTGATTACGGATATCGTCGAGATTTGCTGACATGCACCGGCTCCCCCATCCGTTCAACCGGCAAAGCCCGGAACATCGACACTATGCGCCGCTGATGTCGGGATTCAATGGAAATAAGCGCCATCGGGCCAATCGCCAGGCATGACCAAACCTGTTGGGACGGAGTGATTGAATTGACCAAGACTATTGGAGCTTTTATACAATAGCTTTTGCAAAACTCCGGATTAGCCAAAAATAATCCTTTTAAATCAATGGGCTTCTCCGGGATGGTGCCAAATCAAGAATGCGGAACCAGCGGATTGCTGAAGCGATGCAGCCCGGCTGTATGCATCAGCCATGGAGAAACAAAATTATAAAGATCATGGTCTTGCTGCACAGCGCCGATGGCATGGCTTGGCAGTCTCCCCCTAAAGGCACCAGCCTGAAGACATTGAGCGAAGCCGAAGAGCAAGGTTTCATCTTGATCCGCGGGGAATTTCAGAAACGGCAATTCCGTCTGACGGAGCTGGGCTCCGACTATGTCGAGCGCGACAAGCGGCGTCTGGAAGCGCGCAGGCTCTGAACCGATACCGCCGGCTAAGCGCGAATTAGACGCACAAGCCAGGCCGCCCGACGGCCGAAAGGCGGGTCTGACAATGGCGCGTCGCAACAGGAGCGGTCATCCCCGCATAGGGAGTACCAGCTTACAGAGCATGCTGGGCTTACAGCGCATCCTGGATATCGAAGCGAACGATCTTATCGCCGTCCATGCGGAAGATATGCGTTACGGTCTTGTCCTTCAGGCCATGGGCCTGCCCCTCCAGCGGCCGGCCATCGAGGTCAAAGACCTGTTGGATCACCTCGACAGCGACGGCGCCGTCTTCGGTTTCTTCAAATGCGACCGGCTCGACGTGTGGACTGATCACAGCCCACTGACGTGTCCAGTAGTCGCGCACGGCCTCACGACCTTTGACGTGGCCACCATTCATGCCGTTGGCCCAAGCGACGTCATCGGAAAGGACGGCAAGGACAGCGTCGATGTCTCTGGCATTGAAGCTGGCATAGATGCGCTTGATCATTTCGACGTGATTGTTGGGCATGTCGTTTCCTCAATGGAGATTGAAACATTTGTTGGGCGGCATCGAAACGGCATTGCCCCGTGCCACGTATGAAGATACATACGTACATATATATCTTGTGGTCAAGCGCAGGCAAGAGGTGAGCGAATGAATGAAGACGTGCTTTCTACGCCGGGGCATCTCATCAGTCTTGCGGCGCGGGGGTTCGCCCGTCTCAGCGAGTCACGGCTTAAACCGCTCGGCTTCGGTGTCGGCCAGTTGCCTGTCCTGGTGGCGCTGCAAAATGGCAAGGCAAGCACACAGCGCGACCTCGCCCGCTTTGCCAGGATCGAGCAACCGCCGATGGCGCAGATGCTCGCTCGCATGGAGCGGGACGGCTTGATCGAGCGGACACGCGACCCGGCTGACGGCCGCAGCAGCCGCATCGTGTTGACGAAGGCTGCACGGGAAGGCATGCCTGAGGCCATTACGGCCTTGTTCCAAGGCAATAGAGAGGCTTTGACCGAGTTCACAGATACGGAAGCGGGACAACTGGTCGATCTGCTCAAGCGGCTGATCGAAAACCTGGATCAGATTGCGAGCGCAGAGTCTGCGTCAGGCGATTGATGGTTTTGTGGCCAAGCGGACAATTTCTATTCTGGGACTGCGCTGTCTTTATTCGAGGTCGTGCTGCTTTTCGGCAGTGAGGGGTTCTTCAAAACGCGTGACAGCAAGTTCCGTTTTCTCTTGCGTGGGACAAGATCAATATCGCTAACAAGCTTTGCGCCACCCTCGCGCCGCTCCAGCGTGATCTTGCGGCTATGGAAGGCTTCCAGCTCAGCCCGATGTGCGACACTGACGATGGTCACGTCAGGCAATTCATCGATCACCATCTGCATCATCTTATCCTGGCTCTTCTCATCGAGTGCTGACGTTGCTTCATCCAGCACGATGATATCGGGATGGTGGAGCAGCAGACGCGCAAAGGCGAGCCGCTGCTTTTCACCGCCCGACAAGGTCTGGTCCCAGGGCGCATCTTCCTCGATCTTGTCGTTCAGATAATCCAGTCCCACCTTGTCGAGCGCCGCCTTGATCTCATCCGGCGTCCAGCTGTCGGCGGCGCCAGGATAGGCGACGGCACGGCGAAGCGTCCCGGACGGGATATAGGGCCGTTGCGGCAACATGAACAATCGTCGGTCGGCGTGGAAATTGACGCTGCCTTCACCCCACGGCCAAAGACCTGCGATGGCGCGCACCAGCGTGCTCTTGCCCGAACCGGATTCGCCGGCGACCAGCACCCGCTCTCCTGGTTCGATCACGACCTGGGTTTCCTTGACCACGGCAGTGCCATCGTCAAGCGACACGGAAAGATCGTTCAGGCTGAGCATCGCCTCGCCTTCCGTTTCACCGCGCTTAATGCGTCCAAGCGCGTTGCTCTGTTCGGCGCGCTCGAGCCCATCGAGCGACATCATCAGCGAAGCGATGCGCCGTGCACAGGCGTTCCAATCGGCAAGACGGGGGTAGTTGTCGACCAGCCATCCGAACGCGCTCTGAACGATGGCGAAGGCAGAGGCAGCCTGCATGACCTGCCCAAGCGTCATGCTGCCTTCGAGAAATTTTGGAGCGCACAGCAAAACCGGGACGACCGGCGCAAACAGGCTCGACCCCTGCGACACAAGGGCTGTGCGCATATGCTGGCCTGCCAGGAGCGCCCATTGCCTCAGAACATTGGCGAAGGTCTTGTCGAGGTCGTTGCGCTCCTCCTCTTCGCCGCCGAGCAATGCGATGCTCTCGCCGTTTTCCCGCACATGCGTCAGCGTGTAACGAAATTCGGCTTCCGCTTGATTTTTAGCCTCGGAGACGCGGACGAAATGGCGGCCGATGACCGTCATCGAACTTGATGTGATCGCGGCGTAGAGGACCGCAGTGATGACGAGAAAGCCGGGAACAGTGACGGTCGAACCTGCGATCGTCAGAGTCAGAGCCCCGCCGATCGTCCAGAGCACCACGATGAAGGTCGAGGCCGACAGAAAGGCGGCAATGACACCAGAGATGAAATCGACAGGTGCTTCGGTGGCAATCCGCAAATCCTCCGCGATGCGCGCTTCGGGGTTCTTGTGGTCGCCACCGATGAGGTTCAACTGATAGTAACGACCGCTGGCGAGCCAACGCGCGATGACGGCTGTTGTCAGCCAGGAACGCCAGCGGCGCTGGATCATCATGCGAAGGGCGACTTGTGTGGTAACAAGGGCGGCAGTTCCGAGCGCCAGCGGCAGGAATACGACGCTCAGGACATAGACGGTACGGGCATTATGTTGCTCCAGGGCGTCAAAAATCGCGCGGTTCCAGAGATTGATTCCGTACTGGAAGCCGACATTCATGCCGATCAGGGTCAATAGCCCGATTGTGCACGGCCAGGCGAGCTTGTCACCGCCGCGGCCCCAGTAGCGGCGCGCGCTGATCCAGAAACGCTTGAGCAAATACCGCTTGCGCGCCTGCTCGGCCTCTTCAGGCGTCAGCTCCGGATCGGGCTCGATGGCATCTGGCGGCGGCATGACCTCGACAGTCGATGCCGTCTCCTGGGGCGAGTTCCCGGCACCGTGCGGTTCGGTGCCATCGACCGATTTCGGGTTGAGTTTAGCGGCCGTCATGAGCGCGATAACGGCTTACACATCGAAATGTTTCATAGGACCGACGGCTGTCCGATTTACGCGGATAGCTGCCCCTCACCCTAACCCTCTCCCGCTCGCGGGGCGAGGGGACGTGCCCTGCGAGAGGCTGGGGGAACCGAGAGGTCGCGGCATAGCCCTTCGCCCCGTTTACGGGGGTCCGAAGGACGGTGCCGGCAGGCGGATGAGGGGCTGGCATCGGCGATCTCTTGGCCGAGATGCCCCGCCCCACCTCAGGTGGTTTCGGTGGCGATCTGCGGCAGGGATTGCAGAAGGGTCTGGCGGGCGGAGTGCAGATGCGCGCGGCAGGCGGTTTCGATCGCGGCCTGATCGCCGGATTCCAGCGCTGCGATATAATCCAGATGTTCGTGGATGGCGCGCTCGTTGCGCTGGCGGGCGGCGGTCTTGTTCCACTGGTAGTGATAGTGGAAGACGATGGCGATCGCATCGTAGAAATCGGCGATGAAGCGGTTCTTCGAGGCGCGGTGGATCAGCAAGTGGAAGCGTTCGTCGAGGACGGAGAAATCCTTGAAGCGCTGGTTGATGTCGGCAAGCATGGCGTGATGTTCGTCGCGGATGGCCGCAAGATCGACCCAGCCCTGACTGTCCCTGGGAAGCCGGCCGAATTCGGCGGCGGAATGCAGCTCGAACATCTCGCGCACATCGGCAAGTTCGAGGGCGAATTCGCGGGTGAAGCCTTTGAGTGTCCAGTGGCTGTTCGGTCGTTTCTCGATGAGGCCGAAGCGGGAGAAGCGGATCAGGAATTCGCGCACGCTGGTCGTGCCGGTGCCGATCTCGCGGGCAAGCTCCAGTTCGTTGATCTGCATGCCGGGTGCGGCATCATCGGCAAGGATGCGCTGCATGAAGCTGCGCTCGATGATATCATGCAGGGAGTCGGTTTCTTCGGAGGGAAAGAGGTCATGGTCTGTGGGTTGGCGCAGCACGATCTTCTGGCGCTTGTTCCAGCGGATGATGCCTTCTTCGCTGAGCCGCGTCAGGATGGCGCGCGCTGTCGAGCGGCTGACGCCGAGCTGGGCGGCGATCTCCGGTTCCGACGGCAATGCGGTATCCGTGCGCAGGGCTACGGCATACCTGTTGTAGGCTTCCTTGAAGACCGTATTCTGCCTTGCCACCAAACCCCGCTTTCCGCCCTCGTGACCGTCGTCCCGCTTCAAAGCAGGACGGAGCGGACCGGGGCTTGTTCAAACGACCTTTAGCTTGATTCCGGTCGCCTGCGGCTCATTGCCTCCCTCGTCCACAGGATCAATATTCCCGTTGACTTGAAAATGTTTATTGTAGATAAAAAACAAAATCAATGCGCTTTCGCCGATGCAGCGAGCGTTTCCCAGGGAGAATAAATTGGACAAACTGCCTTGGATCATCCTTTCGGCCGGCGACAATGTCGCGGTCGCAACGGCGGCAATCGCGCCGGGTTCGACGGTTGCCGGCATTCAGACCCGTGAGAAGATCGACCCTGGCCACAAGGTGGCGATAGCGGATATTCCGCTCGGCTCACCCGTGGTGAAATACGGACAGGCGATCGGCCGCACGACGGCCGAGGTCAAGGCCGGCGACCATGTGCACAGCCACAACCTGCATTTCGAAAACGACCGGCTGGCGGCGACCGCCAATTCGGCGCCGGAAGCGGCGACCACCGATGACAAGGCGCGCACCTTCATGGGCTATCGCCGCGCCGACGGGCGGGCCGCGACACGCAACTATATCGGCATCATCGCCAGCGTGAACTGTTCCACCACGGTCTGCCGGGCAATCGCCGACGAGGCGAACCGGACGATCCTGCCGCATTATGAGGGCATCGACGGTTTCGTGCCGATCGTGCACGACCAGGGCTGCGGCATGAGCTCGACCGGCGACGGCATGAACGTGCTGCACCGGACGCTGGCCGGCTATACAAGGCATGTGAATTTCGGCGGCGTGCTGATGATCGGCCTCGGCTGCGAGGTCAACCAGCTGACGCTGTACGGCCAGAGCGGCGCCGGCGCCTCGAAGCGGCATTTCAACATCCAGGATGCCGGCGGCTCGCGCCGCGCAGTCGAGCGCGCCATGGGCATGCTGCGCGAGATCGCCGCCGATGTCGGCAAGGAAAAGCGCGTGCCGATGTCGATCGGGGAGATCATCATCGGCCTGCAATGCGGCGGCTCCGACGGCTTTTCCGGCATCACCGCCAATCCGGCGCTGGGTGTCGCGGCCGACCTGCTGGCGGCGGCCGGCGGTACGGCGATCCTGTCGGAGACTTCGGAAATCTACGGTGCCGAACATCTGCTACGCAGCCGTGCCGTCAGCGACGAGGTGGCAAAAAAGCTCGACGACAAGATTGCCTGGTGGGAAGATTACGTCGCTCTGCACGGCGCCTCGCTCGACAACAACCCGTCGCCCGGCAACAAGCGCGGCGGGCTGACGACCATCCTTGAAAAGTCGCTCGGCGCGGTTGCCAAGGGTGGGCGCTCGCCGCTGACGGCAGTCTATGGTTATGCCGAGCGGGTCACGGCCCCCGGCCTCGTCTTCATGGACACGCCCGGCTACGACCCGGTCTCGGCGACCGGCCAGGTGGCCGGTGGGGCAAACATGATCGCCTTTACCACAGGCCGCGGCAGCTGCTTCGGCTGCCGGCCGGCGCCGTCGCTGAAGCTTTCCAGCAATTCGGCGCTCTATGCCTCGATGGAAGAGGACATGGACATCGATTGCGGCACGATCGCCACGGGTGACGCGACGATCAGCGGCAAGGGCCGCGAGATCTTCGACCTCATCGTCGATACGGCCTCGGGCAAGAAGACCAAGAGCGAGCTCTTCGGCTACGGCGACAATGAATTCGTGCCTTGGCATCTGGGTGCGACGCTCTGACCTTTTGTTTTGCGCAATCCCTGGGAAAACCGCTTCACACTTTTCCTGGGATTGCTCCAGATAGCGAATTTCAGCTTCTTCGCGAGGAGGAATGATGAAGACGAGACGGATCGGCAAGACCAAGCTGGAGGTGACCGAAATCAGTTTCGGTGCCGCCGCTCTCGGCGGTCTCTACCGCGCCTGCCCGCGCGAGCAGGCGATGGACACGCTGCGGGCGGCCTGGGACAGCGGCATCCGCTATTTCGACGTGGCGCCCTGGTACGGGCTCGGCCTTGCCGAGCGGCGGGTCGGCGATTTCCTGCGCGACCAGCCGGATGGCAGTTACGTGCTGTCCACCAAGGTCGGCAGGCTGCTTCGGCCGGTGCCGACCGGCACCGTGCCGGATTACAGCTATGTCGACCCGCTCTCCTTCGACGCCGATTACGACTATTCCTATGACGGCATCATGCGCTCGGTCGAGTTCAGCTATGCGCGCCTCGGCCTCAACCGCATCGATATTCTCTATGTGCACGATCTCGGCGTCTACACACACGGGGCGGCGAAAAACGCGGTCCACCAGAAGCAGTTTCTCGATTCCGGCGTGAAGGCGCTGGAGGAACTCAAGTCGTCCGGCGCGATCTCCGCCTTCGGCCTCGGCGTCAACGAAGTGCCCGTTTGCCTCGACGTCATGCGCCATTCCGATCTCGACTGCATCCTGCTTGCCGGCCGCTACACGCTGCTCGACCGCTCGGCCGTCGCCGAACTGCTGCCGCTCTGCCGGCAGAAGGGCACGTCGCTCGTCGTCGGCGGCGTCTTCAATTCCGGCATCCTCGCCACCGGCCCGGTGCCGGGTTCGCATTTCGACTATATGCCGGCTGATGACGATGTGCTTGCCAAGGTCGGCGCCATGGAGGCGATTGCCAAAAGCCACGGCGTGCCGCTGGCAGCGCCCGCCCTGCAGTTTCCGCTGCGCGAGGCGATCGTCGCATCGGTGCTGATCGGCACGGCCAAGCCGTCGAGCCTAACGCGCAACATGGAGATCGTCGAGCCGCGGCTTGCCGACGACATCTATGCCGAAATCGAACCCTATACGCTGGTCGCGCCGCCGCTCGGCGCCGAAGCCGTCCGAGTCTGAGGAGAGACTATGCTCAAGGGTATTCATCCGCTACTCGGCCCCGACCTGCTTCATGCGCTGAAGACCATGGGGCATGGCGACGATATCGTCATATCAGACGCCAATTTTCCCTCGGGCTCGATGGGTCCGCCGGTCATTCGCGCCGACGGCGTCAGCGCCACTGACATGGCCGAGGCCATCCTGACCCATATGCCGCTCGACACTTTCGTGCCGGAAGCGGCGTGGCGGATGGAGGTGGTTGGCGATCCCGATGCCATGCCCGAGGTCTGCACCGAGTTCCAGCAGATCGTTGCCAAGCACGCCGGCGATTTCCGCATCGTGCCGGTGGAGCGTTTTGCGTTTTATGCGATGGCCCGCAAGGCCACCTACATCGTCGCGACGACGGAATTCCGGCTGTACGGCAACCTGATTTTGAAAAAGGGCGTCGTCCATCCGCACGAGGTCGACATGGCCTGATCCCTATTTTAGGGTATCGTGGTATTGAAATAAAATCAGTTGCTTGGCAGGAGTTTGCCAAAGAAAAAAAGCCGGTTTGGCGCTCTTGCAATTTGATTGCGCCTCGGCTAGCTTCACCCGGCAAATGTTTTTTATCGATAAAAATCGTCCGCCTGCGTTCAGCGGCCGATTTATTTGGAGGAGAACGCACCCTGAGAGGAGAACCCTTATGAGTATCGTGAAATCCCTTCTGTCCCGCCGCGCCTTTACCGCGCTTGCAGGTGCCGCAGTCATCGCCTCGGCGATGCCGGCAACGTCGTTTGCCGCCGACGTGACGATCCCGATCATCGTCAAGGACACGACGTCCTTCTACTGGCAGATCGTTCTGGCCGGCGCCCGCAAGGCCGGCAAGGATCTCGGCGTCAACGTGCCGGAACTCGGCGCACAGGCCGAATCCGACGTCAACGGCCAGATCAGCATTCTGGAGAACGCCGTTGCCGGCAAGCCGGCCGCTGTCGTCATTTCGCCGACCGAATTCAAGGCGCTCGGCAAGCCGATCGATGAAGCAGCCAAGTCGGTTCCGATCATCGGCATCGACTCAGGTGCCGACTCCAAGGCGTTCAAGTCGTTCCTGACAACCGACAACGTTCAGGGCGGCCGCATCGCCGCTGACGGTCTGGCTGCCGCTATCAAGGGCGCCACCGGCAAGGAAGAGGGCGAAGTCGTCATCCTCACCAACCTTCCGGGCGTCGGCTCGCTGGAACAGCGCCGCGAAGGCTTCCTGGATCAGGTGAAGACCAAGTATCCCGGCCTGAAGGTCATTGCCGACAAGTATGGCGACGGCCAGGCTACAACTGGCCTCAACATGATGACCGACCTGATCACGGCAAATCCGAACCTCGTCGGCATCTTCGCCTCGAACCTGATCATGGCGCAGGGCGTTGGCCAGGCGATTGCCGAAAACAAGCTCGGCGAGAAGATCAAGGTCATCGGCTTTGACAGCGACGACAAGACTGTCGGCTTCCTCAAGGATGGTGCGATTGCCGGCCTCGTCGTTCAGGACCCCTACCGCATGGGTTATGACGGCGTGAAGACCGCGCTTGCCGTCTCCAAGGGCGAGAAGGTCGAAGAGAATGTCGACACCGGTGCAAACCTCGTCACCAAGGCGAATATGGCCGATCCGAAGATCGACGCGCTGCTGAACCCGAAGATCAAGTAATAACGACAGACAGGCCGCGCCGGCTTCAAAAACCGGCGCGGCTTTTTCCATCCGTGCTATGTTTTGCGGGGGATGGAGAGCAGACGCGACACAAGGAGGAGAGGTCCCATGATCGGACTGGAAGAGGTCAGTCATCGCCATGATGACAGTGCGACGCTGAAAGAAGCCAATCGAATTCCCGCCGGATCGCCTATCCTCGAACTCAAGGGCCTGCAGAAGAATTACGGTCATGTGCAGGCGCTGAAGCCAGCGACGCTGACCTTTCTCGCCGGCGAAATCCACGCCATCGTCGGTGAAAACGGCGCCGGCAAATCCACCCTCATCAAATTGCTGACCGGCGTCATCACCCGCACCGCCGGCGAAGTGCTGTGGTGCGGCCAGCCGGTGGGGCTGGCGACGCCGAACGAGGCGATCGCCCGCGGCATCAACGCCGTCCACCAGGAAGTCGTGCTCTGCCGGCACCTGACGGTCGCCGCCAATCTCTTCCTCGGCGACGAGGTCAACCGCTTCGGCCTGATGCGCAAGAAGCAGATGGAGAAGATGGCGCAGGCCGTGCTCGACGATCTCGGCTTCGGCCTGCCGGCCGGTGCGCTGTTGAGCTCGCTGACGATCGGCCAGCAGCAGCTGGTGGCAACGGCGCGCGCGGCGATGCGCGGCACGCAGTTCCTGATCTTCGATGAACCCACGGCCTATCTGACGCGCCAGGAATCGGCGCAGCTCTTCAAGCTGATCCGCCGGCTTCAGGGCGAAGGCGTCACCATCGTCTATATCAGCCACCGCATGGAGGAAGTGTTCGAGCTTGCCGACCGTGTCTCGGTGCTGCGCGACGGCACGCATGTCGGCACACGCCTGATCGGCGAGACCAACGATGCCGAGCTGATCGCGCTGATGATCAACCGCTCGATCGAACAGATCTACCACAAGGAAGAGATTGCGATCGGCGAGACGATCCTCACGGTCAACGGCCTCTCCGGTCCGGGCTTCGAAGATGTGTCACTCAGCGTCAAGGCTGGACAGATCGTCGGGCTCTACGGCCTGATCGGCGCCGGGCGCAGCGAATTCGCGCTCGGGCTCTACGGACGCCAGCCGACGACATCAGGCGATGTCCAATGGATGGGCAAGCCTGTCGACATCCGCAACGAACGCACCGCGATGGAGCTCGGCATTGCGCTGGCGCCGGAAAGCCGGCGCGACCAGGGGCTTTGCCTCAACCTGCCGATCGGCCTCAACATCAACCTGCCGGTGTTCGGGCGGCTGAGCCACGGGCCGGTGATCAACCACACGCGCGAATCGGCCAATGCCGACCAGCAGATCCGCAATCTCAGCATCAAGACGCCGAGCCGGCGCGTTCCGGCCTCTAGCATGTCGGGCGGCAACCAGCAGAAGATCGTCATCGGCAAGTGGCTGAGCCATGGCGCCCGGCTTTTCATCTTCGACGAGCCGACCGTCGGCGTCGACGTCGGCACCAAGGCGGAAATCTACCGGCTGTTCGCCAAGCTTCTGAAGGACGGCGCGGGCATCATCCTGATCTCCTCCTACCTGCCCGAGGTCTACGAACTGGCCGACCGGCTGCACGTCTTCCGCGCCGGCAAAATCGTCGCGAGCCATGATTACCACGCGGCGACGCATGAAGAAGTGCTCAGCGAAGCGATCGGCGTCTGAGCCAAAAGAATAAGAGGGAGAAAATTCATGACTGCCACCCCCACCGAAATCGTCGCGCCGCCGCCGCGCCGGAAAATGAACATCCTGTTCGGCCTGACGCTGATCGGCCTGCTGATCTTCCTCTGGATCGTGCTTGGCGTCGTCACCCCGAGCTTCTGGACGCCGCTCAATATCTCCAACCTGCTGCGGCAGGGTGCGATGACGGCGATCCTGGCACTCGGCCAGACCTTCGTCATCATCACCGCCGGCATCGACCTTTCGGTCGGCGCCATCGTCGGCTTCTGCACCGTGATCATCGCCTGGCTGCTGCAGGCGGGCGTGCCGGTCTGGGGTGCGATCGCGCTGACGCTGCTCATGGGTGTGGCGATCGGCGCCTTCCATGGCTTCGGCATCGTGCATATGGGCCTGCCGCCGTTCATCATCACGCTGGCAACCCTGACATCGCTGCGCGGCATCGGCCTGCTGATTACCAACGGTTCGACGATCAACATCACCAATGAGGGTTTCAGCAATTTCGCCCGCGCCGATCTGCTCAGTATTCCGAGCCTGTTCTGGATGGTCATCCTGGTGGCGGTCCCCTCCTTCATCTTCCTGCATCTGAGCCGTTGGGGCCGCTATCTCTTCGCGGTCGGTTCGAACGCCGAGGCGGCGCGCCTTTCCGGCGTCAACGTCAAGGGCATGATCTACCTCGCCTATATCCTGTCCGCCTCCTTCGCCGCCTTCGTCGGCGTGCTGCTTGCCTCGCGCATCGCCATCGGCAATGCGACGCAGGCCGACGGCTGGGAATTGCAGGCGATCGCTTCCTCCGTCATCGGCGGCACCAGCCTGTTCGGCGCGGTCGGCTCGGTGCATGGCCCACTGATCGGCGCCTTCATTCTCGCCACCATCAACAACGGCGCGAACCTTCTGAACGTCAACTCCTTCTGGCAGCGCATCATCACCGGTCTGCTGATCATCGTGATCGTGTTCTTCGACCAGCTGCGCCGCCGCCGAAGCAATTGAGAGGCGAGCAGGAGATCGCCGCCTGCCCCTCATCCGCCTGCCGGCACCTTCTCCCCGTTTTGACGGGAAGAAGGGGATATGCCGCAAACCTCTCCTTCCCTCGCCAGCATCCCGTTTGGCACGTCCCCTCTCCCCGTTTTTTACGGGAAGAGGGTTAGGGTGAGGGGCAGATGTTTTCGATACGGCGCCACATCGGCGCGAGCCGGCCAGACAAACCGGCTTCCTCCTTCCGAAGAATGTGAGACCCGTCATGAAAGCAGTTCTTTGCCGGGAGCCCGGCGTGCTCGATATCGTCGAGCGTCCTTCGCCAGCGGCTCCCGCCGCCGGCTGGGTGCGTCTTGCCGTCAGCCATGTCGGCATCTGCGGCACCGATTACCACATCTTCGAGGGCAAACATCCCTTTCTCGAATATCCCCGCGTGATGGGGCACGAGATCTCCGCGACGGTGCTGGAAGCGGGCGATGGTGTGACTATCGCAGTCGGCACGCCTGTCATCGTCAATCCCTATCTCTCCTGCGGGCAATGTATCGCCTGCCGTCAGGGCAAGCCGAATTGCTGCACCAATATCAAGGTGCTCGGCGTCCATACCGACGGCGCCTTCTGCGAGGAAATTTCGGTTCCGGCCGAGAACCTCTATGCCGCCAAAGGTGTAAGCCTCGAAGCGGCGGCGACGACCGAGTTCCTGGCGATCGGCGCGCATGCGGTGCGCCGTTCGATGACCGGCCCCGGTGCGCGGGCGCTTGTCATCGGCGCCGGGCCGATCGGGCTCGGGGCAGCGATCTTCTCGCGCATCGCAGGCCATGAGGTGACGCTGCTCGATACCAGCACCGAGCGGTTGCAGATGGCGTCGGAGCGTTTCGGCTTCACCTCCGGCATCGTTGCCAACGAGGCGGCAGCGGAGGCCGTCCGGGAAAAGACCAACGGCGACGGTTTCGACGTGGTCTTCGATGCGACGGGGTACGGCCCTTCGATGGAAAAGGCCTTCTCCTTCGTCGCCCATGGCGGCGCGCTGGTGCTGGTCAGTGTCGTCAAGGACGATATCCGCTTCTCCGATCCGGAATTCCACAAGCGCGAAATGATGGTGATCGGCAGCCGCAACGCCACCCGCGTCGATTTCGAGCATGTCGCGGATTCGATCGCCAAAGGGCTGGTGCCGGTGGACAAACTCATCACCCACCGCACGACGCTTGCCGATGCGCCGCGCGATCTCGCGCGCTGGGCGCATGAGAAGAATGGGTTGATCAAGGCGGTGATCAGTATTGGTGGTTAGGCCGCGCCGGAAAAGTCGTACAGCGTTAGGCCCCTATTTTGTCATGTTCGCGGTACTTGCTGCGTAGGTTCCCCCACACTCCGTCATCCTCGGCCTTGAGCCGAGGATCCATGCGGCGAGCGTTGCGAGAAAGGCGATGGCATCCGCGCAGCCCGACCTCACCACAGCGTAAGATAGAGATCGTTCCATTCGGGATTCATGGCCTCGACAAGATCGATCTTCCATTGCCGGTACCAGCGCTTCAACGATTTCTCGCGCTGGATCGCGCTACCGATATCCCAATGTTCGTCGTACCAGACGAGGCGGGTGCAGCCGTATTTCCATGCAAATCCCGGCGTCAGCCCCTCGCGGTGCTCATAGATGCGACGCTCCAGATCGGATGTCACGCCGATATAGAGCGTGCCGTTTTTCTGGTTGGTCACGATGTAAACATATCCCGCCATGCAGGCAGAGTGCTTGGTCGTGGATGCTCGGGTCAAGCCCGAGCATGACGGAGGTTGAGGGGTGCAATCGACAAACGCAGGCTCCGTTATCCTGCAACCGCCTCGATCGCCCTGCGCATCTGCCTGACGACGGCGACATCGGTCTTGTTCGTGCTTTTCGCCTCGAAGCCGAAGGCGACCGCGCGCGGATCGGCGCTTTCGACCGGTGAACTGCAGGAACCGTGGACCTCGCGGGCGCCGGTCGCCTTCAATATCTCGCCGACATTTGCCGGGCGGATGCCGCTGCCGGGCATGATCGCGATGCGGCCGGCCGCCTTTGCCGAAATGCGCTTCAGCGTGTCGAGGCCTTCGGCGGCCTTCAGGGCACAGCCGGAGGTCAAGATGCGTTCGCAGCCGAGCTCGACCGCCTGCTCCAGCGCCTGATCGGCATCCGGCACCAGATCGAAAGCGCGATGCAGGGTCGAGCCGAGGCCTGCCGCATGCGCCTTCAAACGGTGGATCAACGGCATGTCGAGCGTACCATCCGGCCGGTTGGCGCCGATGACGACACCGGCAAGGCCAGCGGCGCGCACGGCATCGATATCGATCATCATCGCTTCCTCGTCGGCCCCGTCGAAGATGAAAGGGCCGGCATGGGGACGGATCATCGCGTAGACCGGAATGGGCGCTCGGGCGGCGATCTTCATCAGGCTCGGCAGCGGCGTCAGGCCGCCGAGTTCCAGCGCCGAGCAGAGCTCGATGCGGCCAGCGCCACCCTCAACCGCGGCGGCAAGGCCTTCGGCGCTGTCCACGCACACTTCAAGCAAGATTGTCACGCTGCAGTCTCCCTGGGTCGGGCGTCCGTCGGCCTTATGGTGCGCGCGACGGTTTCCGACGTAATTCTCGCCGCCACATCGATGATGACAGTGCAGGCATCGGCGGCGGCTTTTCGATGGTTGAAGGCGACGTGATAGGACATCGGCAGATGCTCGTCGAGATCGACGATGCGCACCTTGTCGGCGATCGGCATGGCGCTGACCCGGCCGAGGAAGGAGACGTAACCGTGATTGGCGACGAGGTCGACGATCACGGGCAGAGAATCCGCCGCGGTGATATCCTGGCTGCGCAGGCGCCGGTTGGGCGCGCGCTCATAGCTGAAGGCCATGGCCGCATGGCCGAGGCCGGTGCGCGGGCTCGGCATGCAGATCGGGTGGCCGGCGACGAGATCGGCGACGCTGGTCTCGGTGCTATCAGGCGGCGCGATCACCACCATGTCGGTCTGCAGCAATTCGCGATGGCGGAAATTTTCCAGCCCGAAGACCGAATCCAGGATCGCGACATCGATGCGGCCGCTCTTCAGCGCTTCGCGCAGATCGTCGGCGGTCATCGAGACCAGCGAGATCGCATTGTTGTTGCGGCGTGCATTCCATTCCGAAACCAGCGTGCCCAGGCAGCGCGCCACCCAGCTTTCCGAGCCGGTCGGGATGATCGAGCCGATGCGCAGCGACCGGGCGGTGCGCCGATAACGCTCGTCGGCCGACGATTTCAGATCGTTCCACGCCTGGCTGATCGCCATGAAGATCTGGTAGGCGCGCCTGCCCTCCTCCGTCAGCACCGAGCCCTGCGCCTGCCGCTCGAACAGGCGATGGCCTAAAAATTTCTCAAGATTGGCAAGCTGAAGCGAAAGCTGCGGCTGACCGAGGCGAAGGCGGCGAGCGGCCCGGTTGATGCTGCCCTGGTCGGCGACTTCGAGAAAACGCTCCATCGTGACGATCTTGACGGGAATGCGGGATGCCCAGGCCTCGTCGATCCCGGCGGCGGCGCCGTCATGACCGGCCCATTGGCCGAGCTCAGCGATCGCAGCCATGATCGGCTCCAGGCCTTCCAGCACCCTGCCGCTCGCAATCAGCGTCGCGAGCTCGCCGGAGGCGCGTTCCGTCAGCGTCATCGCCAGTTCGGTCTCGAGATTATGAATTGCCGTCGAGACGGTGGAGGGCGACAGCTGGAAGCGCCGCGCGGTCTCGCGGACCGAACCGGAGGTCAGGACATGGCTTGCGATGAACAGGGCACCAAGATGCAAACGGCCGCCTCCGGAAAGCGCTGGAAAAACCGGACGATATGATGTGTTCAGGAAAAAAGATATCCCTGCCTCCGGAGAGGCGGGCTATCGTTCGATCATAGAAAAATCCGGGCGGCGGGAATCCGCAACAGAGCCTGGGAATATCGTGGAAACACGCAAGGGGACAAAAACAAATCGCGCCGGCCTTGGAAAAGGGAATGCGTTTCCGCGCGCGGAGGTGCATTCGCCGCCATAATCGTGGCGCGACTGCAAATACTGGAGGGGGCTTGCATCGATTTTTCGGGCATGAACGCTATTTCCATGACGCACGCAATTCCGGCATGATGGCGACTTGGTCGCCTTCGCCGGCAGATTTCCTATGCGCAGGCCTCCCGCCAGGGGTTTGGGCAACTGCATAATTCCTGAAATCGGAACCGATTTCAGGATAAATTATGCAGCAATTCAAAGTGCTACAGCGTCCTTGCACGTCTGAAAGACGTGCGGCGCTGTAGGTCAACGGTGTTTAACAAGGGGATATTCCATGCTGAAGAAACTCGCACTTGCCGTTTCGCTCTCCGCCTTCGCGGTGGGTGCGGCCCATGCCGCCGACGTCGTCGTCTCGTCGAAGATCGACACGGAAGGCACGCTGCTCGGCAACGTCATTGCGCTCGCTCTCGAAGCGAACGGCATCAAGACACAGGACCGCATCGCGCTTGGCGCAACACCGGTCGTGCGCAAGGCGATCACCGCCGGCGAAATCGACATCTATCCCGAATATACCGGCAATGCCGGGTTCTTCTTCAACAAGGCCGATGACGCCGCCTGGAAGAATATCGACCAAGGCTATGAGCTGGCGAAGAAGCTCGATTACGACGCCAACAAGATCGTCTGGCTGACGCCGTCGCCTGCCAACAACACCTGGGCGCTCGCCGTGCGCAGCGATGTCGCCGGTCCGAACAAGCTGAAGAGCCTCACGGACTTCGGCAAATGGGTTGCCGGCGGCGGTGCCGCCAAGCTTGCCGCCTCCGCCGAATTCGTCAATTCGGCCGGCGCACTTCCGGCCTTCCAGACGACCTACGGTTTCCAGCTGAAGCCCGACCAGATGGTCGTTCTCTCCGGCGGCGACACGGCGGCGACGATCAAGGCGGCGGCCGACCAGACGAACGGCGTCAACACCGCCATGGTCTACGGCACCGACGGCGCCATCGAAGCGGCTGAACTCACCGTTCTCGAAGACGACAAGAATGTCCAGCAGGTCTATGCCCCGACGCCGATCATCCGCGAAGAGGTGTTGAAGGCCAATCCGAAGATCGAGGAAGTGCTCTCGCCGATCTTCAAGAGCCTGACCGCCGACGAGTTGCGCAAGCTCAACGCCAAGATCCAGGTCGACGGCGAGCCGGCAAAATCCGTCGCCGAAGCCTATCTCAAGGAAAAAGGCTTCCTGAAGTAGTCATCGATCGCTCCGCCCGATTTCGGGCGGAGCCCCCTTCGCTGACAGGATTGGGCTGACAGGGTTGGGCTGATAGGGATGGGCTGATGTTGGCCAGACAGGGTTGATTTGATGGAAGAAACCTTAGCGGTCCGCAGGCTGGACCGGCTCGGCGTGGTTCTGGTGGCCGGCGGCATCGCGGCGACAGCACTGATGCCCTTCATCTACGTGAAGGCGAACCGCATCGCCGCCGGCAAGCCGATGCTGCTGTTGCAGCTTCTTCCCCAGCCTTCCGTCATCATCCTGACCGCCCTTCTCCTTCTCACCGCCTTCGCCACGCTGTTCCTCACCAATGCGATAGCGCGGCTTATCATCGCCACACTCTGCCTTGCGGCGCTGATCGTTGCGATCGGCCTCGTCTCGACGGCGGCAACGCCCCCCGGCAGCACGGTGGCGCGCATGACGCCGGGCGGCGGCTTCTGGATGCTGTTTGCGGTGATCGGCCTCGTGATATCAGATGCGCTGGTGAAGATCCGGCTGGCGCCGTGGATGCGGGTCGCAGCCCTTGCAGCCTATACGGCGCTGCTCTTCATCTCGCTCTCCTCCGGCCTGCTCGACAGCCTCTCGATCATGAAGGAATTCTCGACGCGGGCTCCGCAGTTCGAGACCGAAGCGATCTCGCATCTGCTGCTGGCGTTCGGCTCGCTTGCCATCGCCATTGTTCTCGGCCTGCCGCTCGGCATCCTCTGCTTCTGGGTGCCGAAACTGCGCGCCATCGTGCTGCAGGGGCTGAGCCTCATCCAGACGATCCCTAGTCTGGCACTCTTCGGTCTGTTGATGCTACCGCTCGGCTATCTCGCCACCCATGTGCCGCTCGCCGCCGCGATCGGCATCCGCGGCATCGGCACGGCGCCTGCCTTGATTGCGCTGGTGCTCTATTCGCTGCTGCCGATCGTCGCCAACACCGTCGTCGGCCTGCAGGGCGTCGACCCTTCGGTGCGCGATGCTGCGGCCGGCATGGGGCTGACGCGCTTACAGATCCTGACCGGCATCGACATGCCGCTCGCCTTTCCCGTCATCCTCACCGGCATCCGCATCGTGCTGGTGCAGGCGATCGGCATGGTGACGATCGCCGCGCTGATCGGCGGCGGCGGCTTCGGCATTTTCATCTTCCAGGGGCTCGGCCAGACGGCCATGGACCTCGTCCTGCTCGGCGCCGTGCCGACCGTCTTCTTCGCCTTCTCATCGGCCGTCATCCTCGATGCGGTCATCGACAGCATCCGGGGATCCGCCGCATGACCATGATCGAGATCAGGAACGTCACCAAGCGCTACGGCACGGCCACCGTCGTCGACAACGTCTCGATGAGCGTCGAGAAGGGTGAGATCACCGTCATCGTCGGCACGTCGGGCTCGGGCAAATCGACGCTGATGCGGATGATCAACCGGCTGGTGCCGATCACCGAAGGCGAAATCTTCGTCGGCGGACAGAATGTGATGGACGTTCCAGTGACGGAGCTTCGCCGCAAGATCGGCTATGCCATCCAGGGACACGGCCTGTTTCCGCACCGGACCGTGGCGCAGAATATCGCCACCGTGCCGCAGCTTCTCGATTGGGATTCCGCCCGCATCGCCAAACGCGTCGAAGAACTGCTCGGGCTCTTCAATCTCGATCCGGCAACCTTTGCCGACAAATATCCGCACCAGCTCTCCGGCGGCCAACAGCAGCGCGTCGGCGTCGCCCGGGCGCTGGCGGCCGAGCCGGAACTGCTGTTGATGGACGAACCCTTCGGCGCGCTCGATCCCGTCATCCGCGGCAAGGCGCAGGACGACCTGCTGGCGATCCAGAAACAGTTCGGTACGACGGTTATTCTCGTCACCCACGACATGGACGAGGCCTTCCATCTCGGCAACCAGATCGCGGTGATGAGCCAGGGCAGGTTGCTGCAATGCTCGACGCCGGAAAAAATCCTCACCGAACCCGCCGATCCCTTCGTCCAGCAATTGACCGGGACGTCCGACCGGGCCTTGAAACTGATGTCGCTGCTGCCGCTGAAGGAGAGCATGGAGCCGGCCAAGACCGGTCTCGCCTATGCCCTGCCGCAGTCGCTCAGCCTGCGTGATGCACTGGCCGAGATGATCTGGCAGGGGGTTGATGAAGCGGCCGTGCAGGATGGTGAAAAGGCGCCTGTGGGCTCGATCTCGATGACCCGGCTTCTCGAACTGGGCCGCAAGGCATGAAGCTCCTCGTCGCCAATCTCTTCCGCCTGGCGGCGCTCGCCCTGCTCCTGATCCTGCTGTTCAGGACGGAGTGGCTCTCCTTCCTGCTGGTGCCGCTGACCAGCAACAATGCGCCTGCCGTCTATACGCAGAACAGCCTTGCCTCGCTGGCTGTCGGGCATCTGCAGCTGGTGATCGGATCGATTGTCTGCAGCGCCGTGCTCGCCGTTGTCGGCGGCATCTTCGTGACGCGGGAAAGTGGGGCTGACTTCCTGCCGCTGTCGCGCGCCATCGCCAATGCGGGGCAGACTTTTCCGCCGGTCGCGGTGCTGGCGCTCGCGGTTCCCGCCACCGGTTTCGGCGCCATGCCGACGCTGATCGCGCTCTTTCTCTACGGCCTGCTGCCGATCTTCGAAAACACCGTTGCCGGCTTGAAGCAGGTTTCGCCGCAGGTTCTCGATGCCGCCGACGGCATGGGCATGAACGGCACGCAGCGGCTGCTGCGGGTCGAGCTTCCGCTTGCCCTGCCGCTGATCCTCGAAGGGCTGAAGGTTGCGACTGTGATCAATATCGGCACGGCGACGATCGGCTCGACGGTTGCGGCCAAGGGCCTCGGCGAAGTCATCATCGCCGGGCTGATCTCCGACAATACCGCCTTCATCCTGCAGGGCGGCCTGATCGTCGGCCTGATGGCGGTGCTGATCTATGACGCCATGGGCTTGATCGAAGGAGCGATTACGCGAAGAATCGGCTTGCGCCCGGCGTAAGAGGACGGGTACCAAGATCTCAGTGATCGGCACATTGGGAGGCAGACTTGGCGAAGATGATCCACTCCATGATCCGCGTTCTCGATGAGGCGCGCTCCGTCGAATTCTACGAGAGGGCCTTCGGCCTTTCGGTCGCCGACCGCGTCGATTTCGAAACCTTCACGCTGATCTATATGAGCAATGCCGAGACCAGCTTCGAGCTGGAATTGACCGTCAACAAGGGCCGGACCGCACCCTATGACCTCGGCAATGCCTATGGCCATCTTGCCGTCTCGGTCGAGGAGGTGGCGGTCGAGCGAGAGCGGCTGTCGAAGCTCGGGCTCAATCCGGGTGAACTGGTAGAGCTCAACCGCGACGGCAAGCTCTTCGGCCTGTTCTTCTTCATCAGCGATCCCGATGGCTACAAGATCGAGGTGCTGCAGCGCCACGGCCGGTTTCTCTGACGCATTCGTGCCGAGCCGGATTGCGGCGGCACACATCCAATCTCCCGATAATCCCACAGCTTCGAGCGGCATGAACCAGGAGCCCGCCTATGATCGAGAAGACCGAGCTCAATTCCGGCTGGACGCTCTCCTGTAACGATACAGCAAGGCCCGGCCTGCCTGCCGCAATCCCCGCAACGGTGCCGGGCTGCGTGCATCTCGACCTTCTCGCCAACCGGCTGATCCCCGATCCCTATATCGACGTCAACGAGATCAGCAGTGACTGGATCGGCAAAACCGACTGGAGCTATCGCTGCACGTTCGAGGCTATGCCTGACGATGGCAGGGTGCAGGAGCTCGTCTTTGACGGGCTCGATACGATAGCGGTGATATCCCTCAACGGGGAAGAGATCGGCCGCACCTTCAACATGCACCGTACCTATCGTTTCGATGTTTCCGGATTGCTGAAGACTGGCCAGAACGAACTCACCGTCACCTTCCGCTCGGCTTACGCCTATGGCGCGGAGATGGAAAAGCACTACGGCTACCGTCCCAACAACTATCCGGGACCGGGCAATCTGATGCGCAAGATGGCCTGCAATTTCGGCTGGGACTGGGGGCCGACGCTGGTGACGGCGGGCGTCTGGAAGCCCGTCCGGCTGGAAAGCTGGGATCGGGCGCGGCTTGCCGAAACGCGGGTGTCGGCGACACTTGCCGGCGGCGACGGGCTGGTAAAAGTGCATGCCAGGTTGGCGCGGCATAGCGATAAGGCGCCGTTGAGGCTCGTTGCCGAAATCGGCGGCGTGACCACAACGGTCGCGATTGGGCCTGACGAAGACGCGGTTTCGTTCGAGCTTGCCCTCCCCTCGCCGCAGCTCTGGTGGCCGCACCATCTCGGCGCACAGCCGCTCTATCCGCTGACGCTCAGGTTGGTCGACGAGGCCAGCGACGATCTGCTCGACAGCTATCAGCGCGAACTCGGGTTCCGCTCGCTACGGCTCGATACCTCCGCCGACGAGCATGGCTCGGCCTTCACCTTCGTCATCAACGACGTACCGCTCTTCATCTGCGGGGCGAACTGGATTCCGGACGATTGTTTCCCCCCGCGGGTGACGGCCGAGCGCTACGCCGCGCGGATCGAGGAGGCAAAGGCCGCCAATATCCACATGCTGCGCGTCTGGGGCGGCGGCATTTTCGAGACCGACGAATTCTATGAGACCTGCGACCGCGCCGGCATGCTGGTCTGGCAGGATTTCCTCTTTGCCTGCGCCGCCTATCCGGAGGAGGAGCCGCTCAGAAGCGAGGTCGAGGCGGAGGTGCGCGACAATGTCGTGCGGCTGATGCCGCATGCCTCGCTGGTGCTCTGGAACGGCAATAACGAGAACATCTGGGGCTTCGACGAATGGGGCTGGCGGCCGATCATCAAGGCCGGCGAAAGCTGGGGCCTCGGCTACTATCTCGACCTGCTGCCGAAACTCTGCGCCGAAGTTGATCCGGACCGCCCCTATTATCCCGGCAGCCCCTATTCCGGCTCGATGGAGATCGAACCGAATGCCGACGGACATGGCTGCAAACATATCTGGGACGTGTGGAACGATGTCGGTTACGAGGTCTATCGCAACTATATCCCCCGCTTCTGCTCTGAATTCGGCTGGCAGGCGCCGGCTGCCTGGGCGACGATCGAAGAAAGCGTGCACGACGCGCCGCTGACGCCGCAATCGAACGGCGTCTTCCACCATCAGAAGGCAACTGAGGGCAATGACAAGCTGATCCGCGGCCTGTCCGGCCATCTGCCGGAGCCACGGACGATGGATGATTGGCACTTCGCCACCCAGCTCAACCAGGCGCGCGCCATCCGCTTCGGCGTCGAGCACATGCGCTCGCATCGGAATATCTGCAAGGGTGCGGTGGTCTGGCAGTTCAATGATTGCTGGCCGGTGACCTCATGGGCAGCCCTCGATTCGGCCGGACGCCGCAAACTCCTCTGGTATGCGCTGAAGGCAGCCTATGATCCGCGCTTGCTGACGATCCAGCCGCGCGGCGGCGGGCTTGCTGCGGTGGCCGTTAATGAACGGACGCTGTTCTGGCGGGCGAAAATCAGCGGCAAACGCCTGAAGCTTGACGGCACCGTGCTTGCCGAATTCGAATTCTGGCGCCTGCTCTGCGACCGCTTCGAGGCAAAGGAATTTCCGCTTCCGGAGGATATCGTCACCCCCGACTTACCGAAGGACGAGTTCATCGTCGTGCAGATGCTCGACCGGCGCGCCTTCCACTATTTCGTCGAGGATATCGAGCTTGCCTTGCCGGCGCCGCGGCTGACGGTCGATGTCGTCGGGATCGACGGCGGGTATCAGGTCAAGGTGACGGCGCAAAACTTCCTCAAGGATCTTTGCCTGATGGCCGATCGGCTGGATCCGGATGCCGTTGTCGATTCGATGCTGGTGACGCTGCTGCCGGGCGAGAGCCATGTCTTTGCGGTCAAGACGGCAAAGGCGATCGTGGCAGACGACATTGTCGTCGGCACCGTGCTGCGCTCGGCCAACGATCTTGTTGTCGGTTCGCGCTAATGGGCTGCCCTCATCCTAACCCTGTCCCCGTAAAAACGGGGAGAGGGGACGTGCCCTGCGAGAGGTGCCGGGGAACGGAGAGCTTGCGACATGGTCCCTTCGCCCCGTTTACGGGGGTCCGAAGGACGGGTCGAGTCACGTGGCTCGACCCAGGCAGAGGTGGCGGCAGCCGGATGAGGGGCTGCCGAGCCACGACATTTGTCGCCAAACACTAAAAAGGCCCCGCATCCGCGGGGCCCTTCCAGCTCGGCCTATCGGACGACGTTACATCCAGTAGGGCGGCACGCCGTAGTAATCATAGACCCGGCGGCCATTGTCGTTGTACCAGGTGTCGTCATCGTCCGAATAGCTCGGGGCGCCTTCGATCTGCTCCTTGGTCAGGTCGATGCGATAGCCATCCAGCTGGGTGTCGTAGTTCAGCTTTTCCCAGGGAAGCGGATAGTGGTCGTGACCGATGCCCAGGAAGCCACCGAAGCTCAGCACGGCATAGGCAACACGGCCGTCGAGCTTTCCGATGATCAGGCGTTCGATCGAGCCGATATGCCTGCCATCGGCCCCATAGACACGGGTGCCTTCGACGCGGTCGCTGGCGATCAGCGAGTGCGTGACCTTGGCATTCGGGTCGCGGCGGGTGGCGTCAGTATCCTGGTTCAACATTGTGCACCTCCTTTTGGTGTTTCCTCATGGTGAGTATGCAAGATCAACGTCATGGCGGACTCAAAGTTCCCCATCTTTCCATGATCGTGTATCGGCGGAATATTGACGTTTACGTCAAGGTTAGTATAGCGTCATTCGGCTTGAACCATTCAGGCAATCGCATAAGCTGCCGGACTGGAAGATGGAGGATCTTTCCGGTTATCTGCCGAATGATATCGGCGCGGCGGCCGCAGGGGAGAGAGACAGATGAACAGCATTTCCGTCCATCCAAACGGCGCCAGGCCGGACAAGCCCTGGCTTGCCGCCTATCCCGATATCGTTCCGGCAGAGATTCCGCCGCTGGAATATGCCTCGCTTGCCGAACTGCTGGAAAAATCCTGCGACCGTTACGCCGACCGGACCGCCTTTTCCAGCATGGGCAAGGGGATGCGCTATCGCGAACTGGAGAGCCAGACGCGCAAGGTCGCCGCCTGGCTGCAGAGCACCGGCCTTCAGAAGGGCGACCGCGTCGCCGTGATGATGCCGAACGTGCTGCAGAACCCGATTGCCACCTATGCCATCCTGCGCGCCGGCCTCGTGGTGGTGAACGTCAACCCGCTCTATACGCCGCGCGAACTCGAACACCAGTTGAAGGATTCCGGCGCCAAGGCGATCTTCGTGCTGGAGAATTTCGCCCGCACGGTGGAGCAGGTGCTTAACAAGACCGACCTTCGCCATGTCGTCGTCACCTCGCTCGGGGAAATGCTGGGGCCGAAGGGGCTGATCGTCAATTTCGTCGTGCGCAAGGTGAAGAAGCTCGTTCCCTCCTGGTCGATCCCTCAGCACAAGAGCTTCGGCCAGGTGCTTCGCGAAGGTGCGGGAAAAAAGCTCCAGCCGGTCACGCTGACGGGCAGCGACATCGCCTTCCTGCAATATACCGGCGGCACGACGGGCGTTGCCAAGGGCGCGATGCTGACGCATCAGAACCTGCTCGCCAACAAGGTGCAGCTGTCGCTCTGGCTTCGATCGGCCTTCGAGCGCAAGAAAGAGCCGGAGGTGCTGAACTTCCTCTGCGCCCTGCCGCTCTACCACATCTTCGCGCTGACGGTGAATTCGCTGATGGGCATGTCGCTCGGCGCCCACAATATCCTGATCGCCAATCCGCGCGACATTCCCGGCCTCGTCAAAGAATTCGACAAGTCGAAAGTCCATATCTTCCCCGGCCTCAACACGCTGTTCAATGCGCTGATGAACAATGCCGATTTCGCCAAGCTCGACTTCTCCTCGCTGATCATGTCGCTCGGCGGCGGCATGGCTGTGCAGCGCCCGGTCGCCGACCGCTGGCTGAAGATAACAGGCACGGCAGTGACGGAAGGCTACGGCCTTTCCGAGACATCGCCCGTTGCCACCGCCAACCGCTTCGATTCGGCTGAGTTCACCGGCACGATCGGCCTGCCGCTTCCCTCCACCGAACTCGACATCCGCGACGAGGCAGGCAATTCGCTGCCGCTCGGCGACGTCGGCGAGATCTGCATCCGCGGACCGCAGGTGATGGCCGGCTACTGGCAGAAGCCGGAGGAGACGGCGCGGGTGATGACCGATGACGGCTACTTCCGCTCGGGCGACATGGGCTTCATGGACGACCGCGGCTACACCAAGATCGTCGACCGCAAGAAGGACATGATCCTCGTCTCCGGCTTCAACGTCTATCCGAACGAGATCGAGGAAGTCGCCGCTATGCATGCCGGCATCCTCGAGGCCGCAGCCATCGGCGTGCCGGACGGACATTCTGGCGAGGCGGTAAAACTCTTCGTCGTCAGGAAGGATCCGAACCTGACGGAAGCCGAGGTAAAAGCCCACTGCATCGCCAACCTCACCAACTACAAGCGGCCGCGCTTCATCGAGTTCCGCACCGAGCTGCCGAAGTCGCCTGTTGGTAAGATCCTGCGCAAGGACCTGCGCGGCTGAATTTGACGATCTGATGAAATCGAGCCTTTCCTGGTCAGATTGAAGCTGACCAGGAAAGGCTCTAAGGGCCATCCGCTTGCCGCGGGTGGCTTTTTTCTATTTCGGCAGGCGGCTGAACTTGATTTGCGAGTGATAAAGCGAATAGTTTCCGCAACCTTTCCGCCTCCAAAGGAGCCTCCCATGAACGCCATCGTCGAACAGCTGAAAAGCACCGCTGATGCCACCAAGGCAACCGATATCCGTGCCGCCTTCGCCGCCGATTCGCAGCGCTTTTCGCGCTTTTCCGTCTCGCTTGACGACCTGTTGATGGATTTTTCCAAGACGGCGGTGAATGACGACATCCTCAAGCTCCTGGTGAAGCTCGCCGAAGACGGCGGCGTCGAGAAGAAGCGCGAGGAAATGTTTTCCGGCAAGGCGATCAATTTCACCGAGGACCGCGCCGTTCTGCACACCGCGCTGCGCAACCGCTCCAACACGCCGGTTCTGGTCGACGGCAAGGACGTCATGCCCGACGTCAATGCGGTGCTTGCCGCCATGGGCAAGTTTGCCGACGACGTCCGCTCCGGCACGCTGAAGGGTGCAACCGGCAAGGCGATCACCGATGTCGTCAATATCGGCATCGGCGGCTCGGATCTCGGCCCGGTGATGGCAACGCTGGCGCTGGCACCCTTTCATGACGGCCCGCGCGCCCATTTCGTCTCCAATATCGACGGCGCCCATATCGCTGACATCCTGAAGCTGGTGCAGCCGGAAACGACGCTGTTCATCGTCGCCTCGAAGACCTTCACCACCGTCGAGACGATGACCAATGCGCAGACGGCGCGCAATTTCATCGCCAAGGCGCTCGGCGAAGCGGCCGTGCAGCACCACTTCGCCGCCGTCTCGACGGCGCTCGACAAGGTCGCCGCCTTCGGCATCGACAGCGCCCGCGTCTTCGGCTTCTGGGACTGGGTCGGTGGCCGTTACTCGATCTGGTCGGCGATCGGCCTGCCGCTGATGATCGCCGTCGGGCCGGAGAATTTCGGCAAATTCCTCGACGGCGCCCATGCCGTCGACAATCATTTCCGTAAGGCGCCGATTACCGAGAACCTGCCGATACTGCTGGGTCTGATCGGCTTCTACCATCGCAATGTGCTGGGCTACCCCACCCGCGCCATCCTGCCCTACGACCAGCGCCTGTCGCGCTTCCCGGCCTATCTGCAGCAGCTCGACATGGAATCGAACGGCAAGGGCGTCACCATCGACGGCACGCCGGTCGAGGGTAATTCCGGCCCGGTCGTCTGGGGCGAGCCCGGCACCAACGGCCAGCACGCCTTCTACCAGCTCATCCATCAGGGCACGAGCATCATCCCGGCCGAATTCATGATCGCCGCCAACGCCTTCGAGCCGGAGCTGCGCCACCAGCACCAGCTGCTGATCTCCAACGTGCTTGCCCAGTCGGAAGCGCTGATGAAGGGACGCACCTTCGCAGAAGCCAAGAAGCAGCTGACCGACAAGGGCATGGACGACAAGAAGGCCGATTTCATCGCGCCGCACCGCGTCTTTAACGGCAACCGGCCGTCGATCACTTTCGTCTACGACAAGCTGACGCCTTATGCGCTCGGCCGCCTGATCGCGCTCTACGAACATCGCGTCTTCGTCGAAGGCGTGCTCTTCCGCATCAACTCCTTCGACCAGTGGGGCGTCGAGCTCGGCAAGGAACTGGCGACGGGCCTGCTGCCTGTCGTCGAAGGCAAGGAAAGTGCGGCATCGCATGATTCGTCGACGCAGGGCCTGGTTGCGGCGCTGGCGAAGCTTGCGAAGTAAGTATTGAAGGGGGGTCCATCAGGATTGGGTTGCCCCTCACCCTAACCCTCTCCCCGCTCGCGGGGCGAGGGGACGTGCCATACGGGACGTCAAGGGGAACGGAGAGGGCGCGGCACATCCCCTTCGCCCGTGTTTACGGGGAGAAGGTGCCGGCAGGCGGATGAGGGGCGGAGGCTTGCTCGAGCCTTAAAGCCCAATCTCACGTGCCCAGGGCGGATTGGCGCCGGCGCGGGAGACTGTGACGGCGGCGGCTTTGGCGCCGAGGGTCAGGGCGTTGTGCAGCGCCTTTTCGTCGAGCGATGCGACTTGCGCCTTGGTCAGCAGATTATCCATCTTCAGCGACGCCAAGATGCCGGCATCGAAGGTATCGCCGGCGCCGACCGTGTCGACGACGGTGACCCGTTCGCTCGGCACCGTCACCTTGCGCTCCTTGGTATAACCGGAGGCGCCTTCTGCGCCCTTGGTGATGACGACGAGCTTGGCGCCGTGGTTCAGCCAGTGGGCGGCGAGCGCATCATGGTCTCCCTGCAGGCCGAACCATTCGAGGTCTTCGTCGGAGAATTTGACGATGTCGGATTTCGCGGCCATGCGCTTGATGCGGGCCATATGCGACGGCTTGTCCTTGATGAAACCCGGACGGATATTCGGGTCGAGCGAGATGACTCGGCGAGCGGCTTCGCGGTCGAGCAGGGCTTCGTAGGTTTCGCCGCAGGGGCTGGGGATCAGGCTGATGGCGCCAAAGTGCAAGGCTTCGCAATCATCGCCGAGATCGGGCAGGTCGGCCGTGGTGATCATCCGGCCGGCCGTGCCCTCGTCGTAGAAGGCATAGGTCGCCTGGCCGTTCACCAGCTTGACGAAGGCGATGGTCGAGGGACGTGGCGTAATGGCGCACGGGCTGTAATCGACATTGCTCGCCTTCAGCGTCTCGAGCAGGATTTCGCCCATCATGTCGTCGGCAATGCCGGTGAAGAAAGCCGTGGGGATGCCGAGGCGGCCGAGCGCGATCGCGGTGTTGAAGATCGCGCCGCCGGCATAGGGCGCAAAGCCCTTTTCGCCGAGCGTCGTGTCCCTCGGCAGCATGTCGATCAAGGCTTCGCCGCAGCACAAAATCATCGTATTCCTCCCAACAGCACTGATACGTTCATCAACCGATTAAGCGAGCTTTTGTCAACTGGCTAGAGCGAAAGCTCACTAACGCCACCATTCCTTCCCGACCAGGCCAGCGGCGCATCGAGGAAGGCTTCGACTTCCGACAGCGTCTTGTCGTCGAAGAGCTTCTGCTCCTTGGCGACGGCGAGAACATTACGCCAGGTGGCGATGTGATGCAGCCTGACCTTGCCGTCAGCAAAGCGCTGTTCACCGAAGATGCCATAGAAGAACAGCGCGATGCCATGATCGACGATGCCGCCGGCGGCACGGACCGCATCGATGAATTTGAACATGCTGCCGCCTGCTGTCGTCAGGTCTTCGATGACGAGCACGCGCGACCCTTCCGGCATGTTGCCTTCGATCTGGGCATTGCGGCCATGGCCCTTCGGCTGCTTGCGGACATAGATCATCGGCAGGCCGAGGCGGTCGGCCAGCAGGGCGGCGAAGGGAATGCCGGCGGTCTCGCCGCCGGCGATGCAATCGAACTGCTCGAAACCGGCATCGCGCAGCAGGGTGCTGGCGGCGAAATCCATCACCGTCGAGCGGATGCGCGGGAAAGAGAGCAGCTTGCGGCAATCGATATAGACCGGGCTCGCCATGCCGGAGGAGAGTTTATAGGGCTGGGCGGCATTAAAATGCACCGCCTTGATCTCCCAGAGCATCTTGGCCAGCAATTCGGCCATCACGGCGCGATCGGGAAATGTGGTCTGGATCATGCGGCTCTCCTTCGGCTTGGATCCTTGCGGGAATAGCAGCAAGAGCCCGACGTTTCCAGACGAAAGGCGAGCTCATTACAGCAGCAGACGGCCGATATCGGCGATCTGCATCTTCTTGAACAGAGCGATCGCCTGAGCGCCCTCCTCCGCATCGAGCGAAACGGCATAACGCACGCCGGCGGCAAGCAGCTGCATCGTCAGCCGCGCGATCGCCAGCAGCCCCTTGCGGTCGCGATCCGGCCATAGACGGACAAGCACGGCGAGAAATGCCTGGGCATGAAATTCCATGTCCTCGGCATCGACCTGCTGCAGCAGCTTGTCGGTATGGGTCGCATGCCAGATGTCGCGCATGACGGGCTCGCGGCGGAAGAAGCCGTAATATTCGTCAACGATCGTGGCGAGCGCGCCTTGCAGGCCCGCAGCATCAGTGACCTTCGCCAGCTCCGCCTCGACGCATCGCCTGCCCGCTTCGTTGAAACGCTCGGCCAATGTGCGAATGATCGAGGTCTTGTCGGGGAAATATTGGTAGAGGGCGCCGAAGGAGAGGCCGGCCTTTTCGACGATCTCGCTCATCTTCAAGCCGTCGCTGCCATGGCTTTCGATCAGCTGCGAGGCAACCGCGAGGATCTTTTCGAAGCGCTCGCGGCCGCGCTGCTGGCTCGGGATGCGGCGCAGCTGGCCGGTAGACTCCTGCTGACGCCTGCGCGTTGCGACCGACTGTTCCGACATGCTCTCTCCTTTTCCGCGTTGACAAACAAAATAAGAGAGATTATCTCATTTTGCAAATGAGAGAGTTTCTCTTGTTTGCAAAATTGGAAGGAGTTTTAACATGCAGACTTCCGAAATCGTCCTCGTCGGTGGATCGGGAAAGACCGGCGGCCGCATCATCAAGCGTCTGGAAGCGCGCGGCCTGACCGTCCGCGCGGCATCGCGCTCCAGCGCACGCCCCTTCGACTGGGAGGCCAGGTCGAGCTGGCGCGGCGCACTTCAGGGCGCCTCGAGCGCCTATGTCGCCTTCCAGCCGGACCTTGCCGTCGCCTGGGCGGCGGAGGCGATCGAAGCGCTCGCCAAGGTCGCGGTGGACTGCGGCCTTGAGCATATCGTGCTGCTCTCCGGCCGGGGCGAAGAGAGCGCGCAGCGCAGCGAGGCAGCGCTGAAAGCTTCCGGCATTGACACCACCATCCTGCGCGCCTCCTGGTTCTGCCAGAATTTCAGCGAGGGCGCCTTTGTCGAGCAGATCATTGGCGGCAGGCTGCAATTGCCGGCGGGCGAGATCGGCGAACCTTTCATCGATACCGACGACATCGCCGATGCCGCCGTCGCCGCCTTGACCGACCCGCGCCACCGCAACAAGACCTACGAACTGACCGGCCCGCGGGCGCTGACCTTCCGCCAGGCGGTCGCCGAAATCGCTGCAGCAGCCGGGCGGCCGATCGAATATCAGCAGGTATCGATGGCGGATTTCACCGGCGGGCTTGCGGCTGCCGGCCTGCCGCAGGGCCTGATCGATCTTCTGGAGGAGCTCTTCGGCCAGGTACTCGATGGGCGCAATTCCAGCGTGATGGGCGGTGTCGCCGAAATTCTTGGCCGCCCCGCCACCGATTTCAGCGAATATGCCCGCCGGACCGCGGCAACCGGAATATGGAGCGCCTGACCATGCAGATCATTCTCATCCTCTCCCTCGTGGCCGCGGCGATCGGCAGCGGCCTCGTCGCCGGCATCTTCTTCGCCTTCTCGACCTTCATCATGACCGCCTTCTCGCGGATTCCCGCAGAGCAAGGCATCGCGGCGATGAACTCGATCAACGTGACGATCGTCCGCTCGCCCTTCATGGGCCTCTTCGTGCCGACGGCGATCCTCTGCATCGTCATCGCCGTGCTCGCTCTGATCGACTGGCGCGGCGGGGCATCTTTTCTGATGCTGGCGGGGGCTGCCCTCTATGTCCTCGCCTCCTTCGTCTCGACCATCGTCTTCAACGTGCCGATGAACGATGCGCTGGCGAAGGTCGCCGGCAACGGGCCGGAAGCGGCTCAGCTCTGGACCAGCTATGTCAGGGACTGGACATGGTGGAACCATGTAAGAACGATCGCCTCGCTGCTTGCCTCGGTGGCCTTCGTGCGGGCGCTGATGATCGTCTGAGATGCAAGCGGAGGAGCAGGCCGCTCCAGCTATTTGCCAGCATCCCGGCTTCGGAAAATACGCCAGGCTGAGATCACAGCGAGCAACAAGAACAGCCCTGCCAGACCAGCCCACAGAGAGCCGCCTTGCGTGAGATTGTCACCGTCGGGAGTGAGGCAACTGGATAATGCTTGAGATATGCAATCTCGAAACTTCCAGTACCTTTCATAGAATAACCATCCGAAAAAAATCGACAGAAACGCTAAAATCGAGACTGAAGCGTATCTCATTTTGTTCCTCCCCGCAGGCATTGCCGCGAGCAAAACTCTGCGGAAAGAGCCCATCCTATAACAAGGAAATCTCGCCAGCCAAATTCGTCGCCGGTGCAGCAGATGGCGCGTGGGGTGCTCCATCGGATAGGCGCTCACCCACCCTCATTTCTGTGCTCGTCACAGGCAGGAATCGGGTGGTTGGTTTCGAGGCGGCATGCGACGTTGAGCCGATTGCCGCGAAAGGACCGTCATGTTCACACTTCACGATTATCTGCCGTCGCAAAATGGCTGGAAGGTCCGGGTATTGCTAGGCCTGCTCGACATGCCCTACCGCAGCCGTATCGTCTCGATCTTCGAGGGCGAGAGCCGCACCGAGGCGTTTCTGAAACTCAATCCGGTGGGCGCCATCCCGGTTCTCGAACTCGACGACGGGCGTGCGATCGCCGAATCCAATGCGATCCTCACCTATCTTGCCGAGGGCACGCGCTTCCTACCGTCAGACCACTATCTGCGCGCCAAGGTCATGCAATGGCTGTTCTTCGAACAGTATCATGTCGAGCCGGTCATCGGCTCGCTGCGCTTCTGGACGTTGACGGGACGGCTGGAGCGTAACCAGAGCATGGTTGCGGGCAAGCGCGAAGCCGCAGCCCGCGCCCTCGCCGCCATCGATCGCGGCCTGACCGACAGCCCATTTCTTGTCGGCCATGAGCTGACGATCACCGATATCGCCGTTTACGCCTATAGCCACCGGGCAGAGGATTGCGGCTTTTCTCTCAAATCTTATCCCGCCTTCCTCGCCTGGTTAGAGCGCGTTCGGGATGCCATCGGCGCCGACTATCCGGTCTATCCCTATAGCATCGACCCACATTCCGATGCCGGCGCGACGCCCTAGACTACGTCTGCTCGCAAAAGGCGATGCGGTTGCTGAAGGGGTCGGTGACGGTCATCTCCAGTCCCCACGGCGCTTCCTCGACGCCGGGCTTCATGTAGCGGTAGTCCTTGCCGGCAAGTTCGGCGTGGTAGGCCCGGACATTGGCGACGCGGACGAAGGCCTTGGCGCCGGGGCTGGCGTCGCCGGAATGTTCGCTCAGGTGCAGCGCCATGCCGTCACGCGAGACCTGGCAATAGAGCGGAAAATTTTCGCCGAAGCGGTGTTCCCAATCGAGATTGAAGCCCAGGAAGCCGCAATAGAATTCCATGGCTTTTTCGACCGAGAAGATGCGGAAGATCGGCATCGGCGGCTTGATGCCGATGACCGAGTGGGAGGTGCCCGCCTCCTCGATCTTGGCCGAGAGGATATTCCATTGATCGAGCCCGAACTGACGGGCGACGATTTCGAGCGTTTCGCTGTGGGTGAGCGAAATGTCGCGGTCGGCCAGGGCCTGCCGCAATGTCTTTGCCATGAGCTTGGCATCGCGAAAATCGCGCATGATGTCATCCTTCCGTTGACGGCAAACAGGAAGATCAGTGCCCGCGTCTGCTGACCCGTTCGCCATCGATCGCCAAACGGCAAGGATGTGAAGGATGTTGTCTGGATGCATTCACCATAACGCCAAAGCGTCGCGGGGCGGCTGGCCGCATCCGGCCGACGGCGATAGTATGAGAGGATCGATCGGCGATCAAGACGCGGTGCGCGCTGCCTCGACGGGAACGGCCTGCAGATGGCCGGCAAGCTCGACCCGGTTGCGGCCGGCGCGCTTGGCGACGTAGAGCGCCTTGTCGGCGGCGCTCAGCATGGCGTCGAAATCCTGCGGCTTCGAGCGGCCGGGCGCGACGCCGACGCTGACCGTGCAGGTCAGCACTTCATCATCGATATGGATCTCGCGCGCCTCGAAGGCCCGGCGGATGCGCTCGGCCGTGAGTTCCGCCCGGCCGGGCATGATCTCCTTCAGCACCAGCGCAAATTCCTCGCCGCCGAGCCGGGCAGCGGTGTCGCCGGTGCGGCAGCTGGCCGCGAGTTCGCCGGCGAAGACCTTGAGCACGCGATCGCCGGCAGCATGGCCGAAGCGGTCGTTGACGGATTTGAAATGGTCAATGTCGAAGACGATGACGGCGGTGGTCGTGCCCATCGGGCGCGTGCCGTACTCGTCGAACAGGGCGCGGCGGTTGAGCAGGCCGGTCAGCGGATCGGTGATCGCATCGAGACGGTGGCGGGCGGCGAGCCGCCATTGATGCAGCGCCAGCGACAGCGCGCCGATCCCGGTCATGCCGGCGATGCAGACGGCAAGGCTGAGATCCTCCGCCCAGTTGCTGGGCGCTTTGCCGAGAACCAGCTTGCCATCGAAGATCAGCACGGCGGCGCAGAGGACGAAGGAGATCGCCGTCAGCGTATAGAGCGCGGTAATGCCGAGGATCGGCGCGGGTGCTTCGGCACGGGCGAGCCAATATTGCCGGGCGGTGGCAAAGAGCAAAAGGGCGATGGCGAGATTGTCGGCGATGAAGGCCAGGCCGTCATACCCTGATAGCATCGGCACGACGGAGAAGACCATCGCGGCCAGCGCGCGGATCGCGATGGCCGGGATGGACAGGCGGCCGGTGAGGAATTGTTTGCCGGCGCCCCAGATGGTGGCAAAACCGGCATGAAACAGCACGAAATTGGCGACGCCCAGCCATGTCCCCGGCGTATTCACATAGGCGCTGTAGACGAAAATGCCGCTGACGACGAGCACCAGGCCGACGGTGGCGGTGAGCAGAACGGTTTCCGCCCGGCGGACGATCCAACTGCCCATCAGCGTTACGGCCAAACATGCCGCGGAGACGCCGAGCGCCAGCAAGAGCGAGTTGTAGTCAAGCGTCATGCTTTTCAGTCTCCGCAGCTGGTATCGCGCCGGATGATGTTGGTAGCTTATGGGCTCCGCGACGAGGAATGTCTTATGCATCCGTTAACAAATGATGCACTGCACAATGCAAATGTTACGCGTTTAACGTCGCGCCGAACTTTAAGATGAATATTCTATTTAAAATTGAATTCTGAAAGCTTACGCCTGCTGCACCACCTGCCAATGCAGGGGAAACATCGGATCGAACACCGTCACCGGACCGGCGCCGGTTTCAATCCTCGCGGGAAAGACGACCGGCTCGGCCTCCCTTGACAGGGTGATGCGCTCCTCGTTCGGCTGCAGCCCGTACCAGGCCGGTCCGTTCAGCGACACGAAGGCTTCGAGCCGCTCCAGGGCGCTTTCCTGTTCGAAGACATGGGCAAGGCAGCTCATCGTATTGACCGAGGTATAGATGCCGGCGCAGCCGCAGGCGCATTCCTTCAGCGGATCGACATGCGGGGCGGAATCCGTGCCGAGGAAGAAGCGGGCATCACCGCTGACAGCGGCGGCACGCAGGGCCAGCCGGTGGTTTTCGCGCTTGGCGACGGGCAGGCAGTAATAATGCGGGCGGATGCCGCCGACGAGGATGGCGTTGCGGTTGATGATCAGATGGTGGGTGGTGATCGAGCCGGCGAGATTGCCCTTGGCCGCCTTGATGTAATCGACGCCATCTGATGTCGTCACATGCTCCATCGTCACCTTCAGCTCCGGCAGGCGCTTCCGCAGCGGATCGAGCACGGTCTCGATGAAGACCGCCTCGCGGTCGAAGATATCGACCTCCGGCGTCGTCACTTCGCCATGGACGCAGAGCGGCAGGCCGATCTTCGCCATGCGCTCCAGCACCGGCATCGCCTTTTCCATGTCGCGCACGCCGCCATGCGAATTGGTCGTGGCGCCGGCGGGATAAAGCTTCACGGCGGTGATGAGACCGCTGTTCTTACCCTCCTCCACGTCATCGGGGCTGGTATGTTCGGTCAGATAAAGCGTCATCAGCGGCTGGAAGCGATGGCCGTCCGGCAAGACCTTGAGGATACGTTCGCGATAGGCTTTGGCATCGGTGGTGGTGACGACGGGCGGCACGAGATTGGGCATGATGATGGCGCGGGCGAAGGTGCGGCTCGTATCGGCGATCACGCCCTCCAGCATGGCGCCGTCGCGCAGATGCAGGTGCCAGTCATCAGGACGGCGGATGGTGATCGATTGCATGGCAGGCCTCCGAAGCGATGCGTCTGCCGTCTCGATAACACTAAAGCGCGTCGCATTGAAATTGAAAGATGCGACGCGCTTTAGCTCTTTTTTCGAGCATGTCGTTATCCCGGAACCGCCGCACACTTCCGGGCGTCATGCATTAGCGCATCGCATTGAAATTGAAACATGCGACGCGCTTTAGCTCTTTTTTCATGCATGTCGTTATCCCGGAACCGGGGCATCACGCCAGCGCGATCTCCAGCGTCACATCGGCCGGGCGGCGGTTTTCGAGGATCAACCGGCCGTTCGGCAGGTCGTTGCCGTAGACCTTGGCGTTGGCGGCCTCCTCTGTGAGGTTGTAACCGCGCCAGCGGGCCCAGAGCCGTTCCTCAAGCACCTCGATCGGCGGCGCCAGCATGATCGAAAAGTCGAAGACGCCTTCGAGTTCGGCCCATTTGCCGAGCGAAAACAGCAGATAATTGCCCTCGACGATGATGAAGCGGTGATCGGGGGAAACGGGTCGGGCCGAGGCAATGGCGAGTTCACGCGAACGGTCGAAGACCGGCACCAGAACCTCCTGATCGGCCAGCCTGACGGCGCGGATGATATCGAGGAAACCGCGGACATCGAAGGTCTCGGGGATACCCTTGCGCGCCAGCAGGCCCCGTTCGATCAGGATGGCGTTGTCCATGTGGAAACCATCCATCGGCAGGACTTCGGCACTTTCGCCGCTGGCCTTCAGCGCTTCCGCCAGATTGTCGGCCATGGTCGATTTGCCGGCACCCGGCGGTCCGGCAATGGCGATCAGGAAACGCTTGGAATGGCCGGCGCGGTCAAGAACTGCGCCGGCGATTTCGTCGATGCGTGCATTCATGCGGCGACGGGCTCCGTCGGCACCGCCTTGGCGCCGGTCATGAAGGCGACGGCGTCGGACATGGTGTATTCCTTCGGATCGATCACCGTCAGCCGCCGGCCGAGGCGGTGGATATGGATCCGGTCGGCCACTTCGAAGACATGCGGCATGTTGTGGGAGATCAGCACGATCGGCAGGCCGCGGGCGCGCACGTCGAGGATCAGCTCCAGCACGCGGCGGCTTTCCTTGACGCCAAGGGCGGCCGTCGGTTCGTCCATGATGATGACCTTCGAGCCGAAGGCGGCGGCACGGGCGACCGCAACACCCTGGCGCTGACCGCCGGAGAGCGTTTCCACCGCCTGGTTGATGTTCTGGATGGTCATCAACCCGAGTTCGGACAGCTTGTTGCGCGCCAGCTTTTCCATCGCCGGCCGGTCGAGCATGCGGAACATCGAGCCGAGCACGCCCGGTTTGCGGATCTCGCGGCCGAGGAACATGTTGTCGGCGATCGACAGCGCCGGCGACAAAGCGAGATTCTGATAGACGGTCTCGATGCCGGCGTCGCGCGCCTCCATCGGCGAGCGGAACTGCACCTGCCGGCCTTCGAGCGTAATCACTCCCTCGTCCGGGGTGACGGCGCCCGATATCGCCTTGATGAGCGAGGATTTGCCGGCGCCGTTATCGCCGATGACGGCGAGGATTTCACCCGGATAGAGGTCGAAATCGGCATTGTCGAGCGCGGTCACGCGGCCATAACGCTTGACGAGACCGCGGGCGGTGAGAAGGGGTTCGCGAGCCATGATTACACCGAAACCTTTCTGATCCACTGATCGATGGCGACGGCGGCGATGATCAGCACGCCCGTCAAAAGGACTTTCCATTGCGGGTCGGCGCCGAGCATGTTGAGGCCCATCGACACGACGCCGACGATCATCGCACCGAAGAGCGTGCCGAGAATGGAGCCGCGGCCGCCGAACAGCGAGATGCCGCCGATCACAGTCGCGGTGATCGCCTGGAGGTTAAAATCGGTGACGGCCGAGGACGGCGAGATCGAGCCGTTGCGGCCGATCGAGACCCACGCGGCCAAGCCGGCAATGACGCCTGATATGGCGTAAACGGTCAGCAGCACCTTCTTGGTCTGAATGCCGGAGAGCTTGGCTGCCTCCGGATCGTCGCCGACGGCATAGACATGCCGGCCCCAGGCGGTGTGATTGAGAACATACCAGAGCACCAGGACGAGCAGCACCATGGCGATGACGCCGAGGGTCAGCACGGCGCTACCGAGCTTGAAGCTCACGGCGAAAAGATGCAGCAGCGGCGCCTTTTCGTCGACGTCGGTGTCGCGGATCGTCTCATTGGCGGAATAGATGAAATTCGTCGCCATGACGATGTTCCAGGTGCCGAGCGTGACGATGAAGGGCGGCAGCTTCATGTAGGCGACGAGGAAGCCGTTCAGCAATCCGCAAAGGCCGCCGACAAGCATGCCGGCTGCGACCGCGATCGGCGTCGGTATGCCGTATGTGATCGCGACATTGCCCATGATAACCGCCGAGATCACCATGATGACGCCGATCGAAAGATCGATGCCGGCGGTCAGGATGACCAGCGTCTGAGCGGCGCCGAGAATACCGACGATGGCGATCTGCTGCAGGATCAGCGTCAGCGTATAGGACGAGAAGAACCGTCCGCCGATGGTGATCCCGAAAATGACGATCGCCAGCACCAGCACGATCAGCGGCACGGCGGCCGGCGTCGAGTGGAGAAAATGCTGCGCGCGCTTGATCAGCGAGACATTCTCGTGCTCGAAGGAGGCAACGCTCTTGTCGCTGCCGTCGAGGACACGTTCGAATTCCTGTGTTCCGGTCATGGTTCCTCCTCCGCATCCGCGCGCCGAACTCGCGCGGGGGCCGTCACCGATATCTATCCGGTCTTTGATTAGCCGGTTCGTGAGGCGACGGCACATCGTCCGTCGAAAACGGCCGGGGATCAAGCCCCGGCCGCTCTGCTTTCAACAATCAGGGCTCAGCCCCAGCACTTGTCGGTGCCTTCCTTGGTGTCGATCGACTTAACGCCGGAAACCGGCTTGTCGGTGACGAGCGAGACGCCGGTGTCGAAGAAGGACTTGCCTTCGGTCGGCTTCGGCTTCTCACCGCTGTCGGCGAACTTCTTGATCGCCTCGATGCCAAGGGCTGCCATCATCAGCGGATATTGCTGCGAGGTGGCGCCGATGACGCCTTCCTTGACCGACTTCACACCTGGGCAACCGCCGTCGACCGAGACGATCAGCACGTTCTTTTCCATGCCGACGGCCTTCAGCGCCTGATAGGCGCCGACAGCGGCCGGCTCGTTGATCGTGTGGATGACGTTGATGCTCGGATCCTTCTGGAGAAGGTTTTCCATGGCCTTGCGGCCGCCTTCTTCATTGCCGTTGGTCACGTCATGACCGACAACGCGCTTGTCGTCCTCGTCGCCGATCTTGTTCGGGTCCTTCGGATCGATGCCGAAGCCCATCATGAAGCCCTGGTCGCGCAGAACGTCGACCGTCGGCTGCGACGGGAGCAGGTCGAGGAAGCCGACCTTGGCGTCCTTGGCCTTGTCGCCCATCGTTTCCTTGGCCCACTGGCCGATCAGCTTGCCGGCGAGCAGGTTGTCGGTAGCGAAAGTGGCGTCGGCGGCATCGGCCGGCTCGAGCGGCGTGTCGAGAGCGATGACGAGCAGGCCGGCATCACGCGCCTTCTTGACCGAAGAGACGATGCCCTTGGTGTCGGAAGCAGCAATCAGGATGCCCTTTGCGCCGTCGGCAATGCAGCTTTCGATCGCTGCGACCTGGCTTTCGCTGTCACCGTCGACCTTGCCGGCATAGGCCTTCAGCGAGACGCCGAGTTCCTTGGCCTTGGCTGTCGCACCTTCCTTCATCTTGACGAAGAAGGGGTTGGTGTCGGTCTTGGTGATCAGGCAGGCAGCAACGTCAGCCGCCATGACAGGAGCGGAAAAGGTGACACCAAGCGCGAGCGCGCCGAAAGCGAGAACAGATTTCTTCATGGAACTCCTCCCAGAGTTTGCCGGCGCCGCCCCTGCGGGGCCGGAAGCTTAAGATATGACACTTCGCCGTGGATCGCTAATGCCTCCCAGCGGTCCCGTGCCCTTGACGACGGCAATTAAGAGCGAAAAGAAATTGGCTTGTCAATAAATAAATCCAATTGAATTATTAATTCGATGTGGCATGCTCCATCGAATTCGGGCATAGGCCAACGATCGGGAGGAGCGGCCATGTCGACCTTGGATGGACCGGAACACACGCCGGTCCCGCCACCAATTCTGAATCCGGCCGGAGGTGCGAACCAGGTCAGGGTGCGAGCCTATAACGAACGGCTCGTGCTCTCGCTGGTGCGTCTCTACGGCGCGCTGTCGAAGGCCGATATCGCGCGCCGCAGCGGGCTGTCGGCGCAGACTGTCTCCGTCATCATGCGGGTGCTGGAGAAGGAAGGGCTGCTGTCGCGCGGGGAACCGGTGCGCGGCCGTGTCGGCCAGCCGTCGATCCCGATGCATATCAATCCCGACGCCGTCTATTCCTTCGGCTTGAAGATGGGCCGGCGCAGCGCCGATCTGGTGCTGATGGACTTCGTCGGCCGCATCCGCATGCAGCTGCACCGGACCTATGCCTATCCGCTGCCGGATGAAATCCTCGCCTTCGTCACCTCGGGCATCCGGGAGCTCGAAGACCGGCTCGACGACAAGCAGCGTGGCCGCATCGCCGGCCTCGGCATCGCCGCCCCTTTCGAGCTCTGGAACTGGGCCGAAGAGGTGGGTGCGCCGCCAGGCGCCATGGAGGTCTGGCGCGACGTCGACCTGCAGGCCGACATCGCCGCCCGCGTCTCGCATCCGGTCTTCATGCAGAACGATGCGACCAGCGCCTGCGGCGCCGAGCTCGTCTTCGGCGTCGGACCGTCCTATCCGGATTTCGTCTATTTCTTCATCGGCTCCTTCATCGGCGGCGGCATCGTCCTGAATTCGGCAATCTTTTCCGGCCGCACCGGCACGGCGGGGGCGATCGGGCCGCTGCCCGTGCGCGGCAAGAACGGCGAGACGATGCAGCTGCTTGAAATCGCCTCGATCTTCGTGCTCGAAAACATGCTGCGCGAGCGGGGCATCGATCCCGAGCCGCTCTGGTATTCCGCCGACGGCTGGGTGGATTTCGGCGAGCCGATGGAAGCCTGGATCCAGGACAGCGCCAAGGCGCTGGCGCAGGCGATCGTTGCCGCCGCCTCGATCGTCGATTTCAGCGCGGCTGTCATCGACGGCGGCTTTCCCGATTGGGTGCGCAGCCGTGTGGTCCAGGCCACCATCGACGAAGCCGCCAAGCTCGACCTGCAAGGCGTCGTCATGCCCGAAATCATCGAGGGCGCGGTCGGCGCGCAGGCGCGCGCCATTGGCGGCGCCAGCCTGCCGATCTTTGCGCGTTACCTCACCGACCAGAACGTACTTTTCAAGGAGGTTGACCATGCTGAAAGGACTTGATCCGCTGTTGAGCCCGGAGCTGCTTTTTACGCTTCGCGCCATGGGCCACGGCGACGAGATCGCCATCGTCGACGGTAATTATCCGGGCGTCGAACATGCCCGCCGGCTGATCCGGCTCGACGGCCACCACCTCATCCCGGTTCTCAACGCCGTGCTCAGCGTGCTGCCGATCGACGATTTCGTGACTGATGCGATCTTCCGCTCGACCGTCAAGGCCGAGCGCGACAAGCTCGATCCGGTGCATGAGGAGATGATCGACTGCTGCGCGCGCCACGAGCCGCACCGACAGGTGGTGCCGCTGATCGGCCAGGATTTCTACGGAAGGGTGAAGACCGCCCATGCGGTGATCCAGACCGGCGAGCCCAGGCTCTATGCCAATATCATCCTGCGCAAGGGCGTGATCTATCCGAAAGAGCCGGGCACCCATGCGGCGGCCGGGGTCGATCCGTTCGTGTACTAGCGGTCACCCGTCAATTTCGACTTCCGCTTCACAGTTTACGGGCGCATTTAAAGGGATGGCCATGCCGATGGACGAGCGGGCGTGGGCGCCAACGTTGGGCCCGTACAGCTCCAGTATCAGATCGGAATAGCCGTTTGTGACCAGCGGCGTCTCATCGAAACCCGGAGCAACATTCACCATGGCGAAGACGCGCAGCCAAGCCGTGACCCGATCAAGGTCTCCGACAGCACGTTTGAGACTGGCGAGATGGGCCAGGGCAACGAGCCGGGCCGACGCGTAACCCTGCTCTGGCGAGATCTCCCTTCCGACCTTGCCAAGCGGGGTTGCCAATGTCCCATCGCGGTTGCACGCGACGTGACCCGAAATGTAGGCGCGGTTGCCGCGCACCCGAACCCAGACGAAGGGCATTCGCAGCCCTTCGCGAACTTTCAAAGGCTCGGGCAATTCCAGACCCATTTCGGCCAGATGTTGTTCGATGATGGCCATAATGCACCTCCCGACTTGATTCATGATTAGGGTATGATGTTGTCGAGCTCCGGCATCAGAACGACGCTCTCGTTGGCGGCGGGGTCATTGCGGGCACCGAGGAACTCGGCGTTTTCGGGGCTGCGATTGACGGCCACATGGGGAACGCCGGCCGGAATGAAGAGATAGTCGCCGGCGTGGACCAAT
Organism: Rhizobium leguminosarum; assembly: GCF_002953715.1. Taxonomy (GTDB): domain Bacteria; phylum Pseudomonadota; class Alphaproteobacteria; order Rhizobiales; family Rhizobiaceae; genus Rhizobium; species Rhizobium leguminosarum_V. The sequence goes on along the minus strand of NZ_CP025012.1, from coordinate 104,702 downwards.
TCGCACTGTTCGAGCTCCGACCCCGACCAGATCTCGATCTCTTCGCCCGCAGTCATGAGAAGGGCAGTCTCGTGTCCCTCATGGCGATGGGCCTTGGTTCGTCTGCCTGCGGGTAGCGAAATCGTCCCGAGCCACAGCATGGTTGATCCGACGCTTTCTGCCGAGACGCCCGAGCGATAGACAGACCCCTGCACGGCGACATGGCTGCCGCTCCCGCGTACGACTTTCGCGGTTAATACATACGGATTTTTCGGCGGATTTTTCGGTTGCTTTGCTTCGTTCTTCATCGCTCTCACCAGTTCAACCGCTGCACTGGAACAGAATCTGCGCGCTCAGCCGGCACAAGTCCTGAAGCGGGGCCGAAAAATTCCGAAAAGCTGCGAAATCGGGGTATCATTCCGGGCCATGAACACCCAGCACCTTGCCTTCGGCCACTTCGAGTTCATTGCCGAGAACGGATGCCTATTTCGCGACAATAGGTCTGTCGCTATCGGCGCCCGAGGTGCTTCGCTGCTTGCCGTTCTGCTTTCGGCACAGGGGGGTGTTGTCTCAAAGTCGGCCCTGATGGATGCCGTTTGGCCGGGATTGGCCGTCGAGGAAAGCAATCTTTCCGTTCAGATTGCTGCCCTTCGCAAGCTGCTCGGCCCTGCATCAGACGGCAGCGAATGGATCGTCACGGTCCCGCGGGTCGGGTACAGATTCTCCGGTCCGGTGGAGAGCCGGACCGACGCAGCCGATAGCGGATGGCATGCGCAGACCGGTTCGATCCCGGCGATTGCGGTACTGCCGTTCGAAAATCTCGGCGGCGATGCTGAAAGACAGTATCTGGCCGACGGCATCACCGACGACCTGATCATGGCGCTCGTCCGGTTCAGATGGTTCCGCGTCGCGTCACGTGGGGCGAGTTTCACAAGGAGGAATGGCTCGAAGGATCCGCAATCTAGCGCGCGCGAACTTGGCGTCGATTTTCTAGTGGATGGAGCTGTTCGGTATATCGGCGATCGGATCCGAATATCGGTGCATCTCGCCGACGCCGCGAAAGGCGCCACCGTCTGGTCCGAACATTACGATCTTCAGGTGGCCGAGGTATTTGCGGTGCAAGATGCCATCGCCGAGCGGATTGCAGCGGCGGTCGAGCCCGAGCTGCTGTTGCGCCATGGGCTTCAGGTGGCTCCGCACACCGGCAACATCACTGCCTGGGATCTTGTCCGGCAAGGCACATTCCATTTCCACAAGGTCACGCAGTCCACCCACCTTGTCGCACGGCGATTTTTCCGCGAGGCCACGGAGCTCGATCGCCTGCTGCCGGAGGCGCAGATCTGGCGGGCGCGGGTCAATGCGGGCCTCATTGCCTACGGCTGGAGTGATAACCCCGCCGCGGACGGGAAGGAAGGATTGGATGCGGCGCTGCGAGCGATCTACCTCGATGCGCGAAACCCGTACTCGCACTATGCGCTGGCGATTGTGTCGGCCTATACAGGCAGGGCTGACCAGGCGATCCTCGCAGCGGAACGGTCCATCGAACTCGGTTCGAGTTTCGCCTTGGGCTATCTCGTCCTCGGCATGGCCCGTCTTTTTTCGGGAGATGCGGCCGGCGCGCGCAAGCCCCTGGCTCGCGGCCTCGAACTCAACCCCCATGATCCGCAGAATGGGGTTTGGTTCAGCCTCTTGATACTTGCATTGTTCTTTTCGGGCGACGTCGAGAACGCGCTCGAAACGGGGCGTACGGCGCTAAAGGCGCGGCCTGACTGGCCGGCGCTTCTGCGCATTCAGGCGTGCTGCCATACGGCCGTGGGACATCGTGAGCAGGCTCGCCGCTTTGCTGCGGCGGCCAGCGACCTTCCCGAAGCAGCCGGCGATGCGCTTGGTCCTTTCAGAGATGGCAACAAGGAATGGGCCAGCCGCCTGGACGAGCTGCTGCGAGAGGCGGAGCTTTAAAACGACCGGTTGGGCAATCGGGCCGGCCGAAGGTCAGTCTTTCGCCATTCATTCGATGGATGTTATTGTGCGGCCGGTGCGTTGGTCCACCGCGCCGGCAAACCGCTCGGCTGCGAACGGCGCCTCACCACCAAGAGCCGACGTCGCGGGATCAGGCCGGTGAAGCGATGAGGAGACGGATCTCACATGGCACCTGACATGAGCACGGTTCCTCGTCGCAGCACCACCGGCCTGCGCAAGTTTCTGGCTCCTGAGCAGCAGCGCGATTGGGTAGAAGGCGAGGCGGACTTGATCGACGCCGAAGAGCGCTTGGAGTCCCTGGAACAGCGGTTCAAGTACGTCGCACGGTTCCAGAAGCTGCTTCGTCGCCCGCAGGCACAAGACGTTCTGGAAATTCTCGGGATATACGGGCAGACCTGCATCCCCATCCCGCGCAAGACCGAGCGTCACTACTGGTCGGTTTCTTGTCTGCCCTCGACTTCCGACAAGCCGCTCGTCCGCGTCAATGCGAGCTGGATGGAGCTTTTCACGCTCTACGCCGACGGCGAGGGCCTGCGTGCACGATTCCTGGTGCATCTTTCGCATTTCACCACCGACGATTCACCCGCGCAGGGCGATGTGGACGAGGCTTTTCTCGAGCACTGCGTCACGACGCCCGAAGACGTCGGTTACTTTTTTCCGCGCGGCGAGGACATGTTCGGCATCAATGTGCGGGGCTCGGCCTCGATCCGCAAATTCCTGGCGGAGCGCCGCATCTTGCGCGCCATTCGGACTTTCAATGTGACGCACATGAACCGAGGTCGGAACGCCTATCAGGCGAGCCACTGCTACAGCCTGGCAGATAACATGCTGGCAGGTTGATCGGCTCTGGTATGCGCCCTGCACCCATCCGGCGGATTCTTCAGCCGTTCGAAAGAACGAAGATTGCGGCGACCGATAGACACCATGGAACCGAATCCTCATCCGATTTGCGGCAAAGATATCCATTGTGCGCAGCGAAACTCCCGTGCCTTCGTAAAGGCAACCCACCATTAACCTACTAGGCGCACAGACGATCTTTGGGATCTGTCGGTGCTGCGCGGCTTCATCAGCCACTGCGATATCGGCCCTCTTAATTCCGCCCGAATGAATTGAGGCGGTCTTCGATCACGGCCTGGGACCGCCGATGCCGTGAAGTTGCGCCATCCGTCGTCGGCATTCGCTGATGCGAGCGTACCAAACTGGCCATGACGGCTCTTCACACAACAGGAGCCTGTTCATATGCCTCGCATCCAACCAACCAGACCGCAGATGGAGATCGTTGCCTGGCTCGCGATCTTCCTGCTTCTCTTCTGTCTATCTTGGCTCTTCCAATGGCATGAAGGGCTGGATGGGTTTATCGAGAAGCATCATGACTATCCGCTGGACCACGCGCTCCTCGCCCTCAATATCTCCGGGTTTCTCGGGATCATTTATTCCGCGCTGAGGATCCGGGATCTTTCGAGGGAGGTTAATCGCCGGCTGCAGGCCGAAAAGAACGTAGACTGGATCGCCTGTCACGACACGCTGACCGAACTGCCTAACCGCAGGTTTCTGGATTCCGTATGCGCGCAGGCGATGACCGATCAAAGGGCACAAGAAACCTACGCCGTGTTCAGCATCGATCTCGACGGCTTCAAGAAGATCAACGATCTCCTCGGGCACGATCACGGTGATGCGGTGCTGAAGACTGTTGCCCAGCGGCTCTCTTCCCTCTTTCCCCGTGAGCATGTTTTCCGCCTTGGTGGAGACGAGTTCGTTGTTCTGGCGCGGCGCGCTGGAAATCCCGATCTTGTCGCGTTGGGGAACCGCATAGTGACCGCGATCGGCAAGCCGTTCACCTTCAATGGCGTCGCCGTCGACCTCGGCGCCAGTGTCGGCTTCGCGCTTTATCCGGAGAACGGCGATGACCTCAGTCAAGTCATTCGACATTCAGACTGTGCGATGTATGTGGCGAAAAAGCAGGGGCGCAACCTGGTGAAGCCCTTCGTGCCTTCGATGCAGGACGAGTTGGCAAAGCGGGTTCGAGTGGAAGCGGATCTGAGAGCAGCCATCAAGAAGGCTGAGATCGTTCCCTACTATCAACCTCTCGTAGACCTGAAGTCGAATAGAATTATCGGCTTCGAGGCCCTGGCACGCTGGAAGACGGCCTCCGGCGAATTCATTCCACCGAACCAATTCATTCCCGTGGCAGAGGAAGCCGGTCTGATCGTCGAATTGACAGACCAACTGCTTCGCCACGCCTGCACCGATGCGCTTTCCTGGCCAAATGAGCTCGTCCTGTCATTCAACCTTTCTCCGATCCAACTGAGCGATCGGATGCTGGGCCTGCGAATTCTCAAGATATTGGGCGATGTTGGTCTGCCGACGCACAGGGTCGAGCTTGAGGTGACGGAGAGCGCCATCATCCAGGACGCTGTCACGGCACGAATCGTCCTCGACGATCTGGTGAATGCGGGGGTCAGGATTGCTCTCGACGACTTTGGAACAGGTTATTCCAGCCTCTCACAACTATCCAACTACCGGTTCGACAAGATCAAGATCGACCGGAGTTTCGTCTCTTCATTCGAGACCAATGATAAGCAGGACAAGGTGATCAAGGCGATCATCGCTCTCGGTGTGGGACTTGGCGTGACGATAACGGCCGAGGGTATCGAAGAGGAGAGCCAGCTTCAGCGGCTTCAGGACCTGGGTTGCGACATCGGCCAAGGGTATCTGCTTGGCAGGCCTGCGCCAGCCGAGAAGCTTGCCACAGACCAGGTCAGCGCCAGAATTTTGCAACGCGGTTGACGGGGCCGCGGTATGTCGGCTCTGAACCAGAGCCGACACGAGCTTACCGACTTCACGTTACGCTGATCAATGCCTCACTTTTCGCCCAAAGCCGCTTGGCTTTGTCGGCGTCGAGCGCATAGGGCCTGACGCCATCGGCGAACAAGCGCTGTCCACCTGGCCGACCGGCCGTTCCACGCTCTCCGAAACATCATCCTAAACCTTAAGCGACGGATGCCCACGCGCTTGGGATAAACTGAGGTCGGCCGGCAAGAATTTTTGCCGAAAGTCACGGGGAGGCCGTTGCATTTCAATTCTTTATCAATCATTCTAGAACAATCGATAAAGAATCGGAGTGACGATGGGCCGAACGCGGGAATTCGATGAGGAGGCGGTGCTGACGGGGGCGATGCACATCTTTCGCAAGCAGGGCTATCAAGCTGTATCAATCCGAGACCTCGAGGAGGCGACGGGGCTCAAAGGCGGCAGCATCTATCACGCCTTCGGCGACAAGGCCGGCCTCTTCGATGCGGCGTTCGGGCATTACAACCGGACGGTACTCGAGGGACGCATCGAGCGGTTTGCGCCGCCAGGAAGCGGGCTTCAAGGCCTGCGCGAATTGTTCCTGTCACTCCTGCATGAGCCCGACGATGGCTCGCTCGGCTGCCTGATCACCAATATGGCGGTGGAATTTGGCGGTGGTGTCAATCCACATCCCCGTGTCAAGGCGGCGCTCGGCCTCCTTCGCACCACATTCCGCTCGCGGCTCACCGAGGCGTCGGCCTTTGCTCGGGACGGCGATGGAGCCAAGGCGGACAGGACAGCCACCCGCCTTCTGGCCTTCTATCAGGGTCTCCTCGTGCTCATTCGCGGCGGCGATGACAAGGCCGACCTGCGGCAGGCGATAGAAGACGAATTCAATCAACTGGAGACGATGTGATGACACCTGAGGCACTCTGGAATCGATATGCGGCCATCTGGTCGCTGGATGCTGATGCTCGCGAGCCGGAGATGCTGGCTTGCCTCGCGGACGATGTGACCTATTGCGACCCGAATGGAGCGATCGCGGGGCGCGCCGGTCTCTCGGCTTATATGGCCGGCTTCAAGGAGAGCATGCCGGGAGGCCGGTTCAAGATATTGAGTGTTCTCCACCACAATGACCGTTCGCTGGCGCGCTGGGCACTGCGCCAAGACGAGAGGGTCTTGCAGGCCGGCACGAGCTTCGGGGTGATATCCGATGGCCGGCTCGGCGCGATTACCGGCTTCTTCGATCCGCTGGCGGCGCAGCACGATGAGTAGCGAGGCGACACGCGGGCTGGCGCTCGACTTTGCGAGCCAGATCGCCCCGGCCGGCGGCGTCGATATCCGGCGCTTCTTCGGCGGATCCGCCCTGATCCGAAACGGCGCGCAGTTCGGATTCGTCATGAAAGGCACTTTGTATCTCCGCGTCGACGAAGCGATGCGCGCGGAGTTCGAGGCAGATGGCTCCGAACCGTTCAGCTACCGCGCCGCCGGCAGGGAGGTGACGGTTCGCCGCTACTACGCAGTCCCGGCACATGTGATCGACGATCCTGCGCTGCTGCACAGTTACGCGGAGCGCGCATTGCACGCGACCCCCACACCCGGCCACAGGCTCTCCGATACGATCCTGGCCGTCACCCCTTCCGGCTAGCGCGTGGCTCGGCGGTCCGTCACTTCGTCGATCGCTCAGACCACGGATACGGCTCGATATCCCCCAAACCCTGCCCTCTCAACGAAAGACAGGGACCGACATCTGTCGGTCTCTGTCCTTTTGCAGGCCCGCGGCAACATATCCCGATTCAGGTGTTCAAGCCGCCATCGACTGTGAGGATGGTTCCGGTGATGTGCCTTGCAGCAGGGCTTGCGAGGAAAGCCACAGCGGCCGCCACATCTTCCGGCTCGCCATAACGGCCAAGTGGGATGAGGGCGCGCTGGAAGTCGGCGAAGTCGCCGTCTGCGGGATTCATATCGGTGTCGGTCGAACCCGGCTGGACGAGGTTTACGGTGATATCGCGAGATCCGAGTTCCCGCGCGAGGCCGCGGGTAAACGAATGAAGCGCGGATTTTGTCATGAAATAGACCGTACCGGTGTCACCGACGATGCGCTCGGCGCCGACCGAGCCGATCGTGATGACGCGGCCTCCCGCCTGCAGATAGGGAATGGCGGCCTGCGAAGCGAGCAGAGGCGACCGCACATTGACATCCAGCAGCGCATCGATCTGCTCGACGCTGACGTCGGCGATCGCACCATAAAGCGCGATTGCGGCATTGTTGACGAGAATGTCGAGACCGCCAAGTGCCTGGGCAGCCTCGTCGACCGAGCGCTTGACGGCTGCCGGATCGGCGCTGTCGGCCTGGATGGCAAGCGCCTTGCGGTCCTTGCGCTCGATCGCCCGGACGACTTCGGCGGCGCGATCGGCCGAACGCTCATAGGTGATGGCGACGTCAGCACCTTTGTCGGCAAGCGCCAATGCGATGGCGGCGCCAATACCACGCGAGCCACCTGTGACGAGGGCACGCTTTCCAGCCAGTTCTGTCATGATCTTCTCTTTCTGTAGTGATCGACACATAAATAGCTAGGTACGTTGCGATGGGGTGTCAATGGGTTTATATAATGATCGATGCAAAAATCGGATGAGATGTCGAACGTCAATGAAACCCCTGCCCGCAGTCGCGGGCGGCCGCGGGCGTTCGATCGGGAAACAGCCTTGGCGCGGGCAACCCGCCTGTTCTGGATCAAGGGCTTCGAGGCGACCTCGATCGCCGATCTCACCGAGGCGATGGGGATCGGATCGCCGAGTCTTTACGCGGCATTCGGCTCGAAGGAGGCGCTCTATGCCGAGGCATTGCGCCACTATCGCGACAACAACGAGGCGCTGGTCTGGGCAGGCTTCTTTTCCGCAGGCACGGCCCGTGAAGCGGTGATGTCGCTTCTGATGGATTCGGCCGCTGCCCTGACCGGCTGTGTCGTGGATATTCCGCGCGGCTGCATGGTGGCGCTCTCTTCGGTCGGCAGCGAGGGCCATGTGGAACTCGGCGAACTCGTGCGAACTGCCCGCGCCATCACGCTCGACCGCCTGAAGCTGCGCCTGAACCAGGCGATATCAGAAGGCGAAATTCCGGTCTCGACCGACGTCCACGCGCTTGCCCGCTTCGTCCAGACCGTTCAGAATGGCATGTCGATCCTGGCCCGCGACGGAGCGACCCGCGGCGAACTGGAGGCCGTCGCCGAGCTGGCCATGCTGGGTTGGGACACGCGAACCGGGGCTGCTGAACGCAGGCGGGGCTGACCGCGTTTCGAATATCGTTACGCGAATGCTCCTGCGTCACCTTTGGCCAATCGGTCGCGGAAGCTTGGTAATATCGTCGGCGCGTGCCGCTGCCCCTCATCCGGCTGCCGCCACCTTCTCCCCGCTTGCGGGGCGAAGGGGATATGCCGCGCCCTTTCCGTTCGCCATTGGCCTCTTGTATGGCACGTCCCCTCTCCCCGTTTTTACGGGGAGAGGGTTAGGGTGAGGGGCAGCCATTCGCGCGAACCGTCCCGTCAGGACGACGCCGGCGGGAAGCGGTTACGGAAAGGTCTTCGTGACCTTGATCGTTCCGACGATCGCCGCGTTGAACTGATCCATCTCCTCGGCAGATATCCAATATTCGAGATGCGCCCGGCCGCCCGCTTGCTGAACCGCATGGCCGTCGAGGTAATCCTTTCTCACGTCAAACTTCGTGACGAAGCCTGACCCGCTTCTCGGCACATTCCAGTCGCGCGCGATCTTGATGGCATAATCTTCCGACAGCACAGGATAAAAGATCGGCTGGTCTGGCAAGCGCGGAGGAAATCCGCGCATGTCGAGATCACGAATAAGTGCCAGTTCCTCAGGCCCGACCGGACGCCACAGGGTAATAGTTTCGATATCGCTCATCGCAGGGCGCCAATCAGCGTTTTATGTTGTGGACCGCCTTCTGCGTCTTGGCTGATGAGAGACACCGTCTCGAAGATCACTTCGATCATGACGTCATTGAAAGATATAAGCCAAAGTCGTGGATTGAGGACCTTCCATTTGGCTGTCTCCTCACCGCCAATAATCTCATTGAAAGCCCACGGATTGACCGGGTACCTGCACTCTCTCAGGCCGTGAACGTTCATGGGGGTTATTCGGAAATCGATCACCTCACCGAATTTGAGCACGACATTGTAGCCTCCCCCGCGCGCAGAGGCTTCATAGCACACGAAAGCGTCGTTCCCGTCGTACAGCACTGCGGGATTGGCAACGGTTCCTATCTGAGGGTAGGCCTCTTGGGGACTTGATACTTGCATGGTTCTATCGCGTGCCTATCGGTGAAACGTCGAGGACACGGTTCGACGTAATTAGCCATCTTGTCAACGCGGCCCACGTCGTCACTATGGACCAGTTGATCTTGCGGCCTGCGCCGGGTGTTTTTGCGCGCTATAGAAGATCGCTCACACTGTCCTGAACGTTCAAATCTCTCCCGCCGATGGCCCCCAGACATCCGTCAGCGCAAAACCGTTCGGATGCGGATCGAAAGGGTCCAAGGCCACCTGGGTCAGGCCGAAGGTGAAGCCGCGGCCGGTGATGGTGGGGATGACGGCGGGGCGGCCGGCCACTTCGGTCACCGCCTGGAGGCCGACTTCGAATTCGGAGCCGATGATCGACTTCGAGGTGAAGATGTCGCCGACCTTGGCCTTGCCGCGGGCATAAAGCGTGGCGAGATTGGCGGAATTGCCGGTGCCGCAGGGCGAGCGGTCGGCCCGGCCTGGCCACATGGTGGTGCAGGTGCGCACCGTGCCATCGGCTTCGGTATCACGGAACATGACATAGGCGACGCCCGAGATCGCCGGGATCTCGGGATGAACGACCTTGATGTCGCGGTTGATCAGCTCCTTGAGGACCATGCCGGCCTGGACGAGGCCGGCGGCATTGGCCTTCTCGATCGTCAGATTGATCTGGCCGACATCGACCAGCGCATAGAAGATGCCGCCATAGCAGATGTCGGCCTTGATCTTTCCCCAATGCGGCGTGTCGATTGCGACATCGAGCTCATGGACGAAGGACGGCACCATGGTCAGCTTGACCTTCTCGCAGCGCCCGTCGCGGCAGGTCGCCGTCGCCTTGACGAGGCCGGCGGCGGTTTCGAGCGTGACTGTCGTCTCCGGCTCCTTCATCTCGACGATGCCGGATTCGAGCAGTGCCGTGGTGACGCAGATCGAGTTCGAGCCGGAGCTCGCATGCGCCTGGTCGGGCTGCAGGATGATGAAGGCGGCGTCCGCCTCCGGGTGCCGTGCCGGCAGCAGCAGGTTGACCGAGCCGATCGGCGCGCCGCGCGGCTCCAGGCAGAGGAAGCGGCGCAGTTCGTCACCCTTCGGATCGGTGTTCAGCCAATGCAGCTGGGCGGCAATGGTATCGCCTGGGATCTTCGGCACGCCGCCAATCGCGACGCGGCCGATCTCACCTTCGGCATGGACATCCAGCAGCTGGATGGTGCGCTTCCATCTCATATCGAAAACTCCAGATCAGACGTGACGGGTGACGCCGCCATCGACGCGAATATTCTGGCCGGTGATATAACCCGCGCCGTCGGAGAGCAGGAAGGCCGCGGTCTTGGCGATCTCCTCCACATGGCCGATGCGCTTCATCGGCACCTTCTCGGCGGTCTCGGGCTTGTGGTTGAGACTGTCGATATAACCCGGCAGGATGCAGTTCATGCGGATATTGTCGGCCGCATAACGATCGGAATAGAGCTTGGTGAAGGCGCCGGCGGCGGCGCGGTAGGTGCAGGAAACCGGGAAGACCAGCGACGGCTCGTAGGCCGCGAAGGTGGTAATGTTGACGAAGGCGCCCTTGCCCTGTTTCAGCATGACCGGCGTCACCAGGCGGGCCATGCGCACCAGCGACAGGATCATCATGTCGGAACCGAGCGTCCAGTTCTCGTCCGAAATATCGAGCAGGTCGCCCTTCGGTGGATGGCCGCTCAGGTTGACGACGGCGTCGATGCGGCCATAGGTCTTCATCGTCAGGTCGAAGATCGCCTTGAGATCCTCGGCCTTTTCGGCCACGCCGCGCGAGGCGACACCGCCGAGTTCGGCCGCCAGCTTCTCACAGCTTTCCGACGGCGACATCAGCGCCAGCTGATAGCCCTGCGCGGAAAGCTCGCGGGCGATCGCCTCGCCCATGCCGCGGCCGCCGCCGGTGATCAGCGCAACGGGTTTGGTGGTTTCGGACATCGGGGCCTCCTAATAGCGGTCTATGCGGAACGGGGTCACATCGAGGGATGGTTTGAGCCCGGTCACCATATCGGCGATCACCAGCGCTGTCGTTGCCGAAAAGGTCAGGCCGAGATGGCCGTGGCCGGTCGCATAAAAAACACCGGGCATTTTCGACGATGGCGAAATGATCGGGATCGTATCGGGCAGCGCCGGGCGATGCCCCATCCATTCCGTCCTCTCCTCGACCTTCAGGCCGGGCAGCGCGCGCTGGGCATGGCGCACCAGCACCCGCGGACGGCGGAAATCCGGCGCGGCAGCGAGACCGGCGAGCTCGACATTGCCGCCGACACGAATGCCGCCCGCCGTCGGCGTCACCATGAAGGCGCGATGCGGCCAGATCACCGAATAGCGCATGGAGATGCCGGGCTTCATGATCTGCGTGTGATAGCCGCGCTCGGTTTCGAGCGGGATCGGCTCGCCGAGCTTTTCGGCAAGGAAACGGGTGTGGACGCCGGCGGCAAGCACGACCGAACCCGCCTCGATACGCCTGCCATCCTCGAGGAGAACGACGGCGACGCCATCGCCCCGGCGCTCGATATTCCGCACAGAGCCGGAAACGAAAGTCGTGCCCGCAGCCTTTGCGGCGTCGGTGAGTTTCACCACGAGCTTATAGGGGTCGCGGATCGACTTGTTGTCGGGGAGCAGCACGGCTTTGGCGATCGCCGGCGAAAGCGTGGGTTCGTAATATTGGATGGCGCCGTTGCTCAAAACCTCGAATTCGAGGCCGTAGCGCTGCATCATGGCGAGATGGCCGCGATCGGCGGCGAATTCCGCCTCCGTCTCGTAGATCGCCAGGCAACCCTCCTCGGTCATCAACTCGGTTGCGCCGATCGCCTGGAGCATCTGTCTGAAATCGCTGAGCGTGCGGTTGGACAGGCTCATGCCGGCATCTTCGATCTCTCGGAGACGCGAGGGCCGCCCGGCGGCGAGGAAGCGCAGGAACCAGGGCAGCATTCTGGCGGCATAGGAGGGCCGCAGCCAGACCGGGCCTTCCGGATCGAGCAGCCAGCCAGGGATCTTCTTCCAGGTCGAAGGGCCGGAACCGGCGGCAAAATCCAGCGCGATGCTTGCCATATTGCCGAAAGAGGTGCCGCGACCCGGCTCGCCCTTGTCGATCAGCGTCACGTCAAGGCCGCGCCGCTGCAGCTCGAAAGCGATCGAGGCGCCGATCACGCCCGCGCCGACGACCGCCACACTCTTCTTCGTCTCATCCGCCATGCCATCAATCCATCGCACGGCAGACAGAATTGCCGTCGTGAATCTGATATATCACATCAAGATGCCATGCCTAGAGATCTCTTTGTTTTTCGCAATTCCGAAACGCAAAACCGCTGTGCACTTTTGCTGGAATTGCTCTGTGGAATTTTTACTGGCTTTCCGGCAGGCCGGCGCCGACGCTGTCGCCGACCGAACCGACGGTATTGTTCATCGACTGGCCGAGACGCTTCAGCTGGGCATCATAGTTGCGCCGGGTGCGCGGATCGAAGATCGCGATCGGCGTGCTGACGGCCACGCTGACAGCACTTCCGGCCGTCTGGGCAGCGCCCATCGCCACCGCGCCGACGGCCTCTCCGAGCCCGACATTGGAATCGGTGATCGTCTGGCCGGCAATCAGCCGGTCGCCGATCAGCTTCACCACCTCAGGGCTTTCAGCGAACTTGCCGTGGTTCAGCCGGTCGCCGCCCTTGAGCTTGGTGAGATCGAGCACGGTGATGCCGGCCGCCTCGAGCTTGCTGCGATAGGGTTCGACGGAGGGATCGATCTGGCCGAGCCGGTCGACATTGCCGGAGATGCGCCGCGACAGCGCCAGAGCCCGGTCGTCCTGCGAGACGAAGATGGTGAAGTGCGGCCTTTCCTTGCCGAGGCTGGCGAACTGGCGGCCGAAGACGTCGACATCGAGATCCGGCGAAGCGAGGATGACATTGTTGATCTTCGGAGCGACATGACCGTTGCGGATCGCCATCTGCCTGAGCGCTTCGACGGTGAGCCACGTGCCCATCGAATGGGCCATGATGGTGACATCGCTGACAGCAGGATTGGCGGCGGTGCGGGTCAACAATTCCTCCAGCGCGTCGCGGGAATAGTTGGTGCTTTCCTTGTCGTAATTATAATCGAAGATGCTGCCGCGCGACGGCCAGGTGAAGACGACGGGCGCGACGTCGGCATGCGAATCATGGACGATCTGCGCGAAGCGGTAGACGGCATCCTCATAGCGATTGTTGAAGCCGTGCACGAAGACCAGCACCCGGCGGCTCTTCGGCATATGGGTCTTCAGCCAGGTCTCGCCGGCCCGCTCGCCTTCCAGGGGATCGACGGAAACGGTGACGAAATCGCGCAGCGGATCGGCCGGCAGGCGGCTTGGCCATTGCACCTGGCCGACCTTGCGATTGGCTTCCGGCGGGATGGAGACATCGACGGCATTGACGGCGAGCCCGGTGCCGCGCTCACCGGAGAAAAGCACGGCGGGATTGTCGTCGGCAGCGCGCGTCGTCGCGACGAGAAGATCGACCTTGGAGGTGCCGGGGGCGACGGTGCCGGCCGCCTGCATGACACCGACCGGCCTGCCGCCGCAGCCGGCGAGCACCATCGTTGCAACCAGAAGACCTGTCAGGGCCGCGCGCGCGGCGCGCCTTTTGCCGATCATGACCAAACTCCAATCGGTTCACGCACCGGACAGGCGGCGCCCGTTCAAATAGTCCGACGTGGCTTGCCGAGTCAAACCGCGGGAGGTGGAAGCCTTTGTTTTGCGCAATCCCTCGTGAAAACCGCAGGACCAGGGTTGCCCGGATCGGCAATTGATCGATTTCGACTTGGGGGCAAGAGACTTTGGGGGGAGAGACTTGGGGGAAAAGAAAAAAGCCCGACGCGGGAGGAGGTGCGCCGGGCTCTTGATCCTGACTGACAACTGGGAGGAGGAGTGTTGTCAGTCCGATGTAAGAGCGCTGGGAGGAGGAGTGCGCTGCTTACGAAGATAGTAATAGCCAATTCTTTTGATTCGGAATAGCGAAAATACCGCAATGCAGCAATGCACTGGGCGCAATGCTTGCCCTCAAAATAACAGGTCACCGCCTCATTTTGCAGCATGTTTGACCGGATGGTCAAAATTATGCCGAAAATTTGGAGCCTCGGGGATCGCCGATGGCTTGCCCCTCATCCGCCTGCCGGCACCAACCGGGGTCGAGCCACGGGTATCGACCCGTCCTTCGGACCCCCGTCAACGGGGCGAAGGGGATATGCCGCGCCCTCTCGATTCCCGTTACCTCTCGCAGGGCACGTCCCCCTCTCCCCGTCAGAACGGGGAGAGGGTTAGGGTGAGGGGCAGCCATCCGCGCAAACCGGAAAGCCGTGGGTTCGCCCGTCAAGCAGCCTTGAAGAGCTTCCGGCCTTCGGCGTCGAGGGCGGAGAATTCCTCGTTCGAGAGGGTGATGTCGACGGCCGCGACGTTTTCCTCGAGATGCTTGACCTTGGAGGTGCCGGGGATCGGCAGCATGACCGGGCTGCGCTTCAGCACCCAGGCGAGCGCGATCTGGCTTGGCGCGGCATTGTGCTTTTTGGCGATCGTATCGAGCAGTGAGCCGGGCTTGGCGAGGTCGCCGGCGGCCAGCGGGTACCACGGGATGAAGCCGATATTGTGCTTGGCGCAGTAATCGAGCACGTCCTCGCTGGTGCGATCAACGAGATTGTAGCGGTTCTGGACGGTCACGACCTTGAAATGCTTCGAGGCGGCCTCGATGTCGGCAACGGACACCTCGCTCAGACCCGCATGGCGGATAAGGCCGCTATCGAGCAGCGATTTGATCGCATCGAACTGTTCCTTGGCCGGCACCTTCTGATCGATCCTGTGCAACTGCCAGAGATCGATCTGCTCGACGCCGAGGTTGCGCAGGCTCTTATGCGCCTGCTGGATCAGGTATTCCGGACGTCCGACGGGCAGCCAGATATCGGGACCGTGGCGGGTCAAGCCGCCCTTGGTGGCGATGACCGACTTGCCGCCATAGGGATGCAGCGCTTCCTTGATCAGCCATTCGGAGACATCGGGGCCATAGGAATCGGCCGTATCGATGAAGTTGACGCCGAGTTCCGGCAGGCGCTTCAGCGTGCGGATGGATTCGGCATGATCGGAAGGCTCGCCCCAGATGCCCTTGCCGGTGACGCGCATGGCGCCGAAACCGAGACGGTTGATCTCGATATCGCCGCCGATCTTGAATGTGCCTGACTTTCCTGCGTTGTAACTGGACATGGTCTTTCCTCTCTTATCAATCAATCATTGAAATCGGTGGAACGGTCGGAGGCGGGTTCAACAGCCGCGGCACGAATGCCGAGGCTTTCGGAGATGCCTTCGAGCGCGAATGTCTGCCCTGATCGAAAGCGATGCCCGCCATGGTGATGATCCGCCCATCGTGGGGATCAGCAGAATGTGGCCGCTGCGACGCTTGCACATATAGGACGGCCCAGTTCCGATGAAAGGGCCCTGATGATAGGGATGAGCGGAAACATCGACATCGATCCGACACTTGGGGAGAGCGCACTGATCCTCAGGCGGTCTGCGTCAAAGCCTGGTCTTTGCCTCGTCGCCGAATTCCGCCAGCATCTTCCAGAGGTCGGCGAAAATCTCCCGGGCGAAATCCTCAAGCGAGGCGCCCGGCGAGCGCTGCTGCCAGAGCTCAGCCCCGACGCGCAACGCACCGATGACGATTGCCGCAAGGAGGCGCATGCGGGGCCGCTCGAGCGGGTCATTTCCCTTGCGCAGAAGCAGCGCCTCGGCGAGCTTCTGTTCGAGCCTGGCGTATTTCAGCTGGTCGCGGGCTCTCAGCGCCGGCGTGCGGTGGATGAGTTCGCCAAGCGCCAGGCCAGGCTCGTCAACCGAGGCGATGACGGTTGCGGTGATTGCCGCCTCGACCGCCGCGACCGAGGATTCTGCCGCCGGCCTTGCCGCGACCGCCGCCATCAGGCGATCGGCGAAGGCATCCTGCCAGGCGAAAACCACCTCTTCCTTGGAGGGGAAATAATCGAAGAAACTGCGCTTGGAGACATCGGCCGCCTCGGTGATGTCCTCGATCGTCGTGGCCTCGAAGCCGCGCTGCAGAAAGAGGGTCATCGCCGCCTGCTCGATGCGCTCGCGCGTCTGCCGCCGCTTGCGTTCCCGCCTGCCTTCGGTTGTCTCCGTCCGCTTGTTCTCAGCCATTCCGGCCCGGCATCATCGTTCAGCCGCCGGTTTCGTTGGAAAAGGCGGCGACGTCGTCGATTTCAGTCTCGCTCTGGCGATAGCCGATGCGCTCGCGCGACAGCTCCAGCGGCTTGCGACGCGAAATCCGGTAGACGGAGGCCGGCGGCAGGTTGCGCACCGTGCCGCCGATGCGCACCGCCTTCAGGCCGAGACGGTCGAGGATCGGCCGCGGCACCGGGCAACGCGGGCCATAGGTAAACTGATAAACGGCCCCACCCGGCCGCATGTAGGCGAAGGCGCCGGCCATGATCGAGGCGATCTTGCGCGGCGACATGGACAAAAGCGGCAGGCCGCTGACAACGGCGCCGACCGGTTCGCCTTCGAAAATATCGGCATGGGCGAGATGGGCGGCATCCATCTGCAACACGCGCGCCGTGGGGAAACGCGCCTGCAGCGAATTGATGAACTCCGGGCCATACTCGATCAGGGTCAGATCCGCCTCGCTGATGCCGCGCGCCAGCAGCGCCCGGGTAAAGACGCCGGTTCCCGGGCCGAGCTCGATGATCGGACCGTCGAGTTCGGCAATTTCACTGGTCATGATCCTGGCAAGCGAATCCCCCGACGGCGCGATGGCCGCGACCCGAAGCGGGTTGCTGATCCAGGAGCGGAAAAAATGCAGGAAATCGGAGCATGCGGCCTTTGCAGTCATGACTATCCCACCTGTCTGAAATTCGATTGATTATGAAATGCGACCATCGCGGCGAGCATGGCAATTCCAAGGCAGACGCGTCAATCGCTCTTCGCTGCGGCTTTTCGCAACACCCACTGTCACCAGTTTGCATGATTCTGTACTTATTGCATTTTTGCATTCAGCGCAACATTTTCCAGGCGGGCGACAATCGACCCAGCGCAACCAGTCACCCCGCATGCGAAAGGGCGACCCTGAGGCCGCCCCTTCAGCCCATAGCGGGCCGCTCACGATCGCGAAAACGCCGAAGCGCCTTGTCAGTAGTTGCAGCTGGAGCTGCTGGTCGGGTTGAAGCCGAGCTTGCAATCCTGGTTGAGCGGCTTCTTCGGGTTCATCATATAATGTGTCGAGCCCGTGGTTTCCGAGGCGCGCTCGCCGATCGAACCGGTCGTGCGCCTGTCGTGCTCAACCTTGGTTTCTTGTTGGGCAACCGGACGCGTGGCTGCACCCTGCTCTGTCGCGCTCGACTGGAGGGGAGCTGCCGTGGCCGAGAAGGCCGAGAGGCCGAGGATTGCGCCGAAGGCAGCGGCCATCAGGCCGTGCTTGAAAGTCGTGGTCATAATCGTCTCCTTGGGAGGATTCGGGGAATTTACGCCCCGGAGTTAGGAAGGCGATCTGTCACATACTACGGTGCCAAAGCAGAGGTCACGGACATGTGAGCGGCGGCCCGATCGAGAAAAAGGCGGCTCATCGCCGCCTCTTTCATTTGCCGGCTCAATAGCCGTTATCACAGGGCATGCTACCGGGACCGATCGATCCGGAAAACGTAGGGTTGCACATTTCCGGAGCTGCCGGCCTGTTCGCCGGCGGGCTGACGATGGAGCCCGTGGTGCCGGCCTCGACGCCGAAAGCGGCAAGCGGATACCAGTAGCCATCGGAATGGCGACGGGTGCCAGGGCGCTCGGTGCGGAAGCCTTGATAGCCATGCCAGGACCCGGCATGTGGTTTATATTGCACCATTTTCACGTCCGAGACAGTTGGCGGGGAAACCGTCTGGACGGGTGCGGCTCGCGCGGGGACAATCGACGCGAGGGCGAGAAGGGCGCCGAGTGCGGCGGTGGAAGGGGTGAGACTGAGCATCTTCATGATAAACCCTCCTTACTGGATTTATCTCGAGAGAATGCCTTTCCAGGTGCGGAGTTCCGCCGTTGCATGCAACTTCCAAAACTCGTGATTGCAGGCGATCCGGCGTGACTAAATCGCCGAAAAACGTGAAAAGTCGCGATCAGGAAGAGGGCTCAAACGGCGCTAGTGAGGAAACGTGAATTCTCTGTTCTCAATTCGCGTATAATGTCCGGTAGCCCTGGCCGGAGAGGCAGGCGACATATTGCCGGTGGGCGGCGGCGCGCGCCGTCGTTTCGGCCTCCAGCTCATCGGCCCCGGCATATCCGGTCAGCTGGGCGCGCAACTGATACTGCTTCCTCGCCTCGTCATACATGGCGTTGCCGTCGGTCATGCAAAGGCCGTGCGCAACAGCAGGCGGATTGACCGGTACGCCGACCGCCAGGAGCACGGGATCATTGGCATGGTCGATGCAGCCGGCAAGGCCCGTCATCATCGCCAGGGCAGCCAGAGCCCGAAAAATTCCCACCGTCATGCATTCCTCCGGCTGAAGCGCCTCGCAAGATCATCAGACCTGCGGATACATCAGGAAGGTTGCGCGAAACTAGGCTGACGGATTGCCTACCAATTCGACCGGACGACGCCACTTGACTGGATATGTTTAAAATATTGCTAAAATATTATATTAATGCTTGCTTATAGTCGTAAACGCTAATCTTTCGGGAGGGAAAGATTATGGCTTCGCCGTGGGTAAAGGACGCGCTGTCACACGCACAATCAGCTTTTTCCAGCAAGACAGACACAAATATTCTTGAGGTCGGAGGCGGCTCCCGCACGCATATCCCCTTGAAAGGAGCGAGATATACCGTTGTCGATATCTCCAAGGAGCAGCTCGAGAAGAACAAGGACGCCGCTGAGCGGCTCCTCGGCGATGCTCAAACCATCGACTATGGAGATCGTCACTTCGACGCCTGCGTCTTCTGGGACGTTCTCGAGCATTTGGAAAGCCCGCGCTCTGCCTTGTTGAGGGCCCATGACACCCTGTCTCCCGGTGATCTGGTGTTCGTCAAGGGTCCGATCCTGAACTCAGCCAAGGGGATCTTCACCGATCTGACACCCTGGTGGACCCATGTCTTGTTCTATCGCTATGTTCTCAGGCAGAAAAACGCCGGAAAGCCGGGCTATGCCCCCTTTCGCGTCGAGCACGCCGCGGAGGCATCCCATTCGGAGATTGCCGGGACATTGAAGGAACTCGGCATGGATGTGGTCTTCGTCGGCGAATATGTGTCGACGCAGGTGCACGCGCTCAAGGACCGAATTCCCCCGCTTTATTGGCTCTATGAAGCTTTCGGCCTTCTGCTTCGCACGACTTCGGCAGGCAAGATCGGGGGGCGAGAGACGGAGTTCCTGATCGTGGCAAAGTGCCTTCGTTAGGGACAGCCCCCTATCCAGTCCCTTTTGCTAGGATCCCTGCAATGAATCTCGGGGGTAGAAGCACGATGCGAATAAGCGGTATGGGGGAGAAGAGCGTGGTCGTTTGCATCCGGCGATTGCCGGCATTGGTTTCGATCTTACTGGCAAGCGCCGTCCAGGCTTTTCCCTGCGATCAGACCATCGTGCTGTCCAACTGGAAGTCTTGCCAGGTCGCCCGCTTGAGCGATGAGGGTGGCGCCGCTGATTGGAAGGCGGTGCCTGAATGGACCCGCGACAAAGCCATAAGCCCGTATTTCTTGAATGATCCGCGTGCGCTGGCAAATCACGGGCTTTGCAACGCCAAATTCCATCGCGTCGTGATCTGCTGGCCGGGATGGGATGAGGGCAATAAGGACGAATGCTCCTATCTCATTTGCAGCGGCGCGTCGTGGAAAAGAGAATTCGGGGGTTGATAGAAACCCTTTAGTTGAAGAAAGAAGCTGAGCCTTGATCTCCCGATCTCAATCTTGAAAGCCTGACGCAGTTTCGCGCAAAACGATTATTGCGGCAACGGCACTACCCATCCTCTTCATCAGCAAATATGCTCGCGGACGGCGGCCGAACGGCGCCCCATAACCTTCAATGTTCAGAGGCCCTGGGTGAACGGCGCGGGGCTTCAATCCTTTGCTTCAGGGATCAGACGTATCAGAGTTCCATCATTCGCCGCAGCGCTGATTGCCGTTGCGATCTGCCGGAGCGGTCCACGCGCGACGAGCGTCTCTGGCCGAGGAGGTTTTCCGGGACCCGGATCGATAAAGGCCGAACACAGGTGATCCGAGTCGCGCATCGCCATGAATGATGTGGCGACAATCGCTTCGCCGCAGGCGGCGCATCGGAGAATGTAGGAACCGCGATGGACGATCGATTCCGTTTTGTCCAATCCGCACGAGGGGCAGGCCAACATATTGTTCATTGCTTCACCCCAGTCTGAGCACGCGGCTTATGAGGCAGCCGCCAGAATGATGGCGATCGCGAGCAGCAAGGGACCCATCCACTTGAAGTGGCGCACCACCGGCGGCCGGTTGGTCGGATTGCCGGGAAACGGCAGATAACCAAAGCCGACGGACGCCATCCACAGGCCGGCGCAAAACATGATGATTTCATCGATATAGGCTGCGATCATTGGCTCTCCTGCCTCTGGATCGGCGCTGCGATCTCCGTCTGCAAGCCCGATGCCACTCATCCTACCCATGAGCACGGCCAGACGGAAGAGAAGAGTGGAGCTGAGAGATTAAACTTGGGGTAGTATGATTACTTCGAATCCCCTAGGCATTCGAACTCGTAACACACGAATCCACTACAGCCACTTTCTCAGGACTATTCCATGCACAACGCCAAATTCATTCGCCACGCCGCCTTCTCCGCATGCGTCGCTTTTGCGACATTTCATGCCGGACAGGTTCTGGCCGATTCGGCCAATGACAAGTTCTTTGACGCAGCCCTTTGCAAGCCACCCTATACGATGACATCGGCAATGAAGATCTATGACGTCGTGGAAGCTTTGGCCAAGCCGGACACGTCGTCTTTGGGTGCGGCGATCTACAAACTCCCGAACCAGATAGACCGCGACGGCTTTAAGTCGACCGAGGTTTTCTTTGCCAGCAACGCGGTTGGAATTTTGGTCGAAGGCGAGCGCGCCGACGATCTGGCCGCAAAATACGGTTTGAAGCCGGAGACCTCGGACCTGCTCGGCACATCCACCAAGGGCTATTCGCGCGAGCTGCCGGCAGATCTGCAGCCGGAACCCGGAATGGCCGGCCCCGGAAAGGTCTCCATCGTTGCCCGCCAAGGCAACGCCCTGCCGGGCAAAACTTTGCTGGCGTGCGAATTCGTGCAGGAATTCTAGGAGGCGTCGTATAAGCGCGTAAAACCAGCATCCCGCTTGTCACCAGCCATGTGCGGATGAGACTTGTGGTCAGCTATTTTAGGGGTCACCCACAAGCCAGTGCCCCAGCGCTCCCCCGGGACCAAAAGACGCCATTGACGTCGTTTGTCGTGCGGGCCACTTTGCAACCATGTTCGAACGTGAACCTGGGGCCAGAGCCGATATGAAAGCTGGAACCCTCTACGCAATCGCGGGCGAGAGGGGATGGATTTATTATGGGCAGGTTACTGGCGACAAGGTGATTGCGTTCTTTCAGCGTCGAGATCGAGAAATTGCGACGGCGAATGACATCACGAGTTCGCCAGTCATGGCGTTGGTCGTTGTTGCGTACCCTTCAATTGGGCGTGCGCTTCGTGCTGGCAGCTGGAAGAAGCTCGGGCACTCGCCTATTTCCGAGCAGAATCCTTCTAGGATGGTCGTGCAATGGCCGGTCGGAACGTTGAAGGTTACGGTTTGGCAGGGGGGTACACCGAGCCATGAAACTTCGGTAGAGGATCCCGCGATCCAAATGATGGAGACCATCGCTGTGTGGGATGCCGAGTATCATATCCCACAAAGATTGACGGCCGACTTTGCCGCGGAGGAAGCCGAATGGCACGTTGGCGGACCCATTTGGCGGGAACGAAGAGTCAAGGAAGAAAGATCAAGACGTTTTCCCGACGAGCCTGCGCATAGATTGCCTGACGACTGGGTGCCTACGAACGCCTCCGGAAGCTCAGGTATGTTGTCGGGAATGTCAGGTGCTGAGGATGGCGCGGATTTCTGATTTCCATCGCGACCTCGTGATCTTCGACCCGACGGAAATATGACGCAGGTATCCTGCCACGATCTGGTCGAGCGACAGGCTCGGCGCGGGCCCCTTCGGTGGCCAGACCCTTTTCGAAAGGCACATCCCAGCAGTTCGCTGCTTCAGAAAAGCATCTCGTTCATCCCCTCACCTCGCCACGCCGGATCAACCGCGCTATGTGAGCAGCCTACAGAGAGCACGCAGCGGAGATCCTGAGATCATGCAAACCATTTGGAAGAAGCCGGTAACGCTTGCCCTCGAAGGCCCGGATCAGTGGGTGGTGATCCAGACGACCCAGGCCGCAACATGGGCGCTGGTTGAGGACTGGCCGACCGAAGAGGGCCCCGCCCTGGATAGGGCCTGTGCGGTTTGCGCGGATGTGATGTCGGGAAAACGGAACCGGGAAGAGGCGCGGCAGGCGTTCATCGACGCTGCGATCGAAGCCGGAATCCCCATCAAGGAATGAGGCCGGGGGCTCTGGCACATGATGCCGCCCGTGCGCGCCCGATCATACTGTGAGCCTGCGGCTCTGGGCTAAGTAATTGGGAAGAATGGCGCACCCGAAGAGATTCGAACTCCTGACCCCCAGATTCGTAGTCTGGTGCTCTATCCAGCTGAGCTACGGGTGCGTGCAAAATGCGGCGGTACCGCTTGCGTGGCGATCCTCTAAAACGTCCTTCGGGACAATGCAAGAGCATTTCTGAAAAAATCGCGTGTTTGTCTGCCAGCAGCCGCGCCTTCGGAAATCACGTCACTTCTCGATGTGCGGCCGGCTGCGGTAATCCTCCAGCGAAACCGGGCGATCGGGGATCTCGATGCGGAACTGCGTGCCGACCGTCGGTTTTTCCACCAGCGCGATCGTGCCGCCATGGGCGAGTACCAGCTCGCGGGCGATGGTGAGGCCGAGGCCGGTGCCGCCGGAACGGGCGGAGCCGCGGAAGGCGGCAAAGAGGTTCTGGCGCGCCTTCAGCGGCATGCCGGGGCCGGTATCGTCCACCGTGATGCTGACGACGCTGCCGACGCGCTGGGCGGAGACGGTGATGCGCCTGACGGAACCCGGGCCGCCCTCACCCGGCGACGTCAGCGCCTGCAGCGCGTTGCGGCAGAGATTGTGGATGACGCGGAAAAGCTGTTCGCCATCGGCATCGACCTCAAGCTCGGCGCCGATCTGCTCTGCGAATTCGATGCCGCTTAGCGGATCGATCGCCAGCATGTCCTTGACGTCCTGGGTCAGTTCCAAAAGGCGGATGTGGCGGCGGCGCGGCGCGGATTCGCTCGCCTTGCCGTAGGACAGCACCTCGGTGGTATAACCGACGGCGCGGTCGATGGTGCGCAAGAGCTTCGGCGCGAAGCTCTTGACCATCGGATCATCGACATCGACCAGCCGGTCCGACATCAGCTGCGCCGACGCCAGGATATTGCGCATGTCGTGATTGATCTTGGAAACGGCGAGGCCGAGCGCTGCCAGGTTCTTCTGCTGCTTCAGCGTCTTCTGCAGCTCCATCTGCATCGAGGTGAGGTTTCGGCCGGCGACGGCCAGTTCGTCGCGGCCGCCGTCGCCGATATAGATATGGGCCGGGTTGTCGGGATCGGAGGAAAATTGCTGCATGCTGCCGGTCAGCCGGCGGATCGGGCCGATGAGGATGCGGTTGATCGCAAAGAAGATCAGCGTCGCCGTGAAAAGCGAGATCAGCACCGACAGCAACAGGACATTGCGGGAATAGACGAACATCGCCCTGCGCAGCGGCCTGTCCTTCATCACCACCTCGACGCCGGTATTGGTGTCGCCGACGGGACCGTAGACGCGGATCATCCTGCCACCGCCGAAAACCAGCGTGTCCAGCGCATCGCGGATTGCCGTTACCGGCGGCACGTCGGTGAGATCGTAGGATTCGTCGACGGAGGTCGGCATATCGGTCGTCGCCAGCAGCCGCGAGGTGCCGTCCTTGCGCAGCACGATCGCCTTGGTGCCGGTCGCTTCCAGCGTCTCTTTCTGCAGTGCGCGCGGCAGCTCGACCGGTTGCAGCCCATCGATGACGATGGCGGCGGCAGCGGCCGTATTCAGCCTGTCCTGCAGCCAGCGCACACGCATGCTGGCGACCGAGGGGAAGAAGATCAGGATTTCGGCGAGCATGATAAAGACGACGGTGAGCCAGAGCAGCTTGCCGGAAAGGCCGCCGAACAGGCCGGCAGGCGCGCACGGCGCCCTCGCAGCCTCGCCGGCCGCCGGGTTTTCCGCCGAGGGATTATCGCCCTGATCTTGGTTCGGCATTCTGGTCTCGCCCGATCGGCAGCACGTCAGCCGCCCTTACCGTTGAGCTCTATATTAGACCAATACGCTCCGCTTTCAAATCTTTGCGAGCAGCGTCGTGTCGCCACAAGAAAACGCCGCCCGGAGGCGGCTCGCGCTAATGGCTGCCCCTCACCCTAACCCTCTCCCGGTAAAAAACGGGGAGAGGGGACGTGCCATGCGAGAGCGAGTGGGAACGGAGAGGGCGCGGCATGTCCCTTCTCCCCGCCTGCGGGGAGAAGGTGGCGGCAGCCGGATGAGGGGCTGGTGTCGGCAATCTCCTGGGCCGAGGATGACGCCGAGTAGAGAGTGAGGCTGTCAACAAAGAAACGCCGCCCGGAGGCGGCGTTTCAAGGTGCGTTCTATCTATACAGATCAGAACTCTTCCCAGCTCTGCTCGGCTGCGGCCGCATTACCGCCAAAGGCGCGGGCGACCTTTGCGATCGCCCGGCGGGCGGGCGAGGCAACCGGTCTTTGCGGCTCGTTGCGGACAAGCGCCACAGGTGCCGGCGCATCATCCGACAGTTTGAAGCGGGCAATGAGGCGGACCAGCCCACCGGCTTCGGCCGAAAGCCTGTGCGTGGCGGCGGAGGTCTCTTCCACCATCGCAGCATTCTGCTGTGTCACCTGGTCCATCTGGTTGACGGCGGTATTGACCTCCTTGAGGCCGGTCGACTGTTCGGTCGCAGCCGTCGCGATCGAATGGATATGGTCGTTGATGGCGATAACGCGGGTGCCGATTTCGGCCAGCGCTTCGCCGGTTGCCTGCACCAGCTTGACGCCAACCTGCACCTCGTTGCCCGACTTGGTGATCAGCGCCTTGATGTCCTTGGCAGCCGTTGCCGAACGTTGGGCCAATTCCCGCACTTCCTGCGCCACCACCGCGAAGCCCTTTCCGGCATCGCCGGCGCGTGCCGCCTCGACGCCGGCATTCAGCGCCAGCAAGTTGGTCTGGAAGGCGATCTCATCGATGACGTTGATGATCTGGCTGATTTCGCGCGAGGCCTGCTCGATGCGGCCCATGGCCTCGACGGCATTGCGCACGACGACGCCGGAGCGGCCGGCATTCTCCTTGGCTTCGGACACCATGATGGTGGCTTCATGCGCCCGCTCGGTGGAATTCTGGACGACGGCGGTGATCTCGTCGAGCGCCGCCGAGGTCTCTTCGAGGGCGGCCGCCTGCTGCTCGGTGCGCTTCGACAGGTCATCGCTGGCATTGCGCAACTCGGCGGTGTTGCCGTTCATCGCTTCCGTCGTCTCGCGCACTTCGCGCATCGTCGCCTGCAGGGTGACGAAGGTATTGTTGACGTTCTGCTGCAGCTCGGCGAAGGCGCCCTGGAAGTTGCCGCTCATCGTCTGGGTGAGGTCGCCTTCGGCAAGGCTTGCGACGACGCGGCGGGTCTCGCCGATGCCGGCATCGACGCTCGACAGCAGCGTGTTGATGTTGCCGGCAAACTGGTTGAGGTTATCGTCCTCGTAGTCCTTGCTGATGCGATGGCTGAAATCGCCGGCCGCAGCCGCGGCCACGACGACGGACATGCTCGACTGCAAGTCGTCGCTCTTGGCGCGCATCGCCGCCTCCTGGGCGTTCAAGCGCTTGATGGCGAGGCCGTTCGCTTTGAAGACCGCAACCGCTGCGGCCATCTCGCCGATTTCGTCCGGACGGCCGGCAAAGGGGACCTCGGCGTCGAAATTGCCGTCGGCGACTTCCTTGATCGCATGGGTGACACGCTTGATCGGGCGGCTGAGATGGCTGGTGCCGATATAGAAGCCCATGCCGATGCCGACCGCGATGCCGATGCCGGTGATGCTGAGCACAAGCATCAGCACCTGAGTGCGGAAGCTCTCGATCTCGGCATTGACGGTTTCCAGCGCTGCCTTGTCGGTGGCGACGACGGCATCGATTTCCGCCTGGAACGCCTTGCGGTTGGCGCGGTTGGCGTCATTGTTGCCTTGTTGGCCGGCGGCTTCGGGGCCGACTTCCGTGCCGAGGCGGGCAGTTTCCGTGCGGAAGGTGCGGAATTCCGCGGCGCGGGCGACAAGCTTGGCAAAATCGGCCTTCTCATCCTCGGGAACGAGCGGCGCCCAGCCCGAGATGACCTTGTCGATCTCGTCGAGGTCGGCCATCAGACCCTTGGCGAAGTTCGGCGTATCCTTGATCGTTTTGGCGGCATAGATGCCGCGCGATTCCATGACCACCGCCGTGACGAAACGGTTGAGCCGCTCGCCGGCATAGGCGCGGGCTGCGGCATGCTCGTAAGCCGTCAGGTTGCGACTGTATTCGTGCATGGCGGACAATGCCGTTGCGCCGATCAGAAGTGCGACCGCGCCCATCACGCAAACCAGCAGATTAATTTTGCCCCGGATCTTCAATGCAATGCCTCCTAGCTACGCCACTGCCTGGAAAGCAAATTTCCCAGTCGATGCTTGAATATCGGCGAAATTTATTAAAGTTAGATTTCTAATATTTACGATTATGGCTTCGGAATTGATCCATGCCGCATACGGTTGGGCGGCGTAAACGCCTGAAAACCGGGGCGATCGATCTGCCTCGGCGCAAATCTACAACCACTCAGGGCAGTCCTCATTTATTAACACCAGAGTGCGAAATTACTTTCGAGGCCGGCAGTGCAGAGTGAAATGATCCGGCATAATTGACTTTTACGGGCTTCAACCTTATAAGCCCGCGCACGTTCGGTCACTCAAGCCTTTCATGGCCCGCCCGTTCGAAAAACAACGCTCCTTGCATTATGCAAATTCAAGAAGGGCCGCACTCCGCGGTGTTTAAAATAAATGAAGCGTACCTACCAACCATCCAAGCTTGTTCGCAAGCGTCGCCACGGTTTCCGTGCGCGCATGTCCACGAAGGGTGGCCGCAAGGTCATCGCAGCCCGCCGCGCGCAGGGCCGCAATCGTCTGTCGGCGTAAGGCCGGGTTGCCCGGTAAGAGATGGCGGGCGAATTGACGACCAGTGAAAAGAAACACACTGTCGGGCGGCTGAAGAGCCGCCCGCAGTTTCTTGCCGCGCGCGAGGGCGAAAAACGCCGGGGCGGCCTCTTCCTTCTCGAAGTCCTCGACCGGAAGGAACCCGACAGCCAGGCACGCGTCGGTTTTACAGTCACCAAAAAACATGGCAACGCGGTCGAACGGAACCGCATGCGCCGCCGCCTGAAAGAGGCGGTGCGGCTTCATGCGGGGTTTGCAATGCAGCCCGGACACGACTATGTGGTTGTCGCGCGCAGGGACGTGCTTGACGCGTCCTTCCAGGAATTGGCCGCGGAACTGAAATCCCGCGTGGAAACCAGGCCGAAACACCGGCGCTCCGGAGACGGACGCCCCAGGAACGTATGATGGAAAACAACCGCAATTACTTCATTGCGATCGCTCTCTCGGTGCTGATCGTCCTCGGCTGGCAATTTCTCTATATGAATCCGCGCATCGAGGCCCAGCGCAAGGTGCAGGAAGCCCAGAAGGCGCAGCAGCAGACCGAGCAGGTGCAGCAGCCGGCAGCAGGCGGCGAGACGCCGGCCCAGCCGAGCGGTGCGGCACCTACCAGCCAGGCGGCCGCAACAGCGACGCTCGAGCAGGCGCTGGCAAAGAGCCCGCGCGTCGTCATCGACACTGCTGCCCTCTCCGGCTCAATCAACCTTGCCGGCGCCCGCCTCGACGACCTGAAGCTCAAGGGCTACCACGAGACCGTCGACGACTCGAGCCCGATCATCACGCTGTTCAGCCCGGCGGAAACCAAGGACGGTTACTTCACCGAACTCGGCTATATCGGTAGTGACGCGACGGGCAGCGTTCCCGGTCCCTCGACGCTCTGGACGGCTCCGGAGGGCGCCAAGCTCACCGAAAAGACGCCGGTGACGCTCTCCTATACCAACGACAAGGGCCTGACGTTCACCCGCACCATCTCCGTCGACGAACGCTACATGTTCACTGTCGCCGACAAGATCACCAATACCGGCCAGGCGCCCGCCGCGCTCAATTCTTACGGCCGCGTGACGCGCTACAACAAGCCGACGACGCCCTCCGTCTACGTGCTGCATGAAGGCTTCATCGGCGTCATCGGCGATGACGGACTCGTCGAAACCAAATATAGCGCCGCCGAAAAGGAAGCCGTCAAGCCGGCCAAATCCACCGGTGGCTGGCTCGGCATTACCGACAAATACTGGGCCGCGACGATCGTTCCACCGCAGAGTGCTCCCTATGAGGCAAGCTTCTCGCATTTTGCCGATGGTCAGCCGCGCTATCAGGCCGACTACAAGGAAGATGCCTTCACCGTTGCGCCTGGCCAATCGATCGAACTCAAGAACCTCGTCTTCGCCGGCGCCAAGGAAGTGCCCGTCATCGACGGTTATGAGGCCAGCTACTCGATCCCGAAGTTCGACCGGCTGATCGACTGGGGCTGGTTCTATTTCATCACCAAGCCGATGTTCAAGCTGATGGACTTCTTCTTCCGCTACTTCGGCAATTTCGGCGTGGCGATCCTGTGCACGACCATCGTCGTCAAGGCTCTGTTCTTCCCGCTCGCCAGCAAGCAGTACGCTTCGATGGCGAACATGAAGCGCATGCAGCCGAAGATGGAGGAGCTGAAGGCGAAATTCGCCGACGACCGCATGGGGCTGCAGCAGGCGACGATGCAGCTCTACAAGGAAGAGAAGATCAATCCGATCGCCGGCTGCTGGCCGGTGGCGCTGCAGATCCCGATCTTCTTCTCGCTCTACAAGGTGATCTACATCACCATCGAAATGCGGCACGCGCCGTTCTTCGGCTGGATCAAGGACCTTTCGGCGCCCGATCCGACGACGATCGTCAATCTGTTCGGCCTGCTGCCCTTCGAGGCGCCGACCATTCTGCATCTCGGCGTCTGGCCGCTGATCATGGGCATCACCATGTTCCTGCAGATGCGCATGAACCCGACGCCGCCCGATCCGACGCAGGCGATGATCTTCACCTGGATGCCGCTGGTGTTCATGTTCATGCTGGCAAGCTTCCCGGCCGGCCTGGTCATCTACTGGGCCTGGAACAACACGCTCTCGGTGGCGCAGCAGTCGGTGATCATGAAGCGCCACGGCGTCAAGGTCGAGCTCTTCGACAATCTAAAGGGCCTGTTCCGACGAAAAACGGCGCCGTCCAAATGATACTTGCCAAGCCCCGCTCCGGCGGGGCTTTTCTTTTCCGGCAGCGGAAGAAGGAGGCAAAGCAATAGGCTGCAAACGGCCTCGAAGCTTGACATCCGCCCGCAAAACCACGAAGCCCGGTAAAAGACCCAACCCAGAGATTGCAGAGCCCGCATGCCCGAAACCGAAAAGCCGCTCTTCGGCCACCCATGGATCTTCATCCGCGGCGTACCGTCCCTGAACTTCCTGCCGCCGGAAGGGCCGTTGGAAGTGGCCTTTGCCGGTCGCTCGAATGTCGGAAAGTCGTCGCTGATCAATGCGCTGGTCGGCCAGAAGGGCCTGGCGCGCACCTCGAACACGCCGGGACGCACGCAGGAACTCAATTATTTCGTGCCGGACGGTTATTCCGGCGAAGGCGGCGACCTGCCGCCAACGGCGATCGTCGACATGCCGGGCTATGGTTATGCGCAGGCACCGAAGGAGCAGGTCGACAAGTGGACCAAGCTCGTTTTCGATTATCTGCGCGGCCGCGCGACGCTGAAGCGCGTCTATGTGCTGATCGACAGCCGCCACGGCATCAAGAAGAACGACGATGACGTGCTTGATCTGCTCGACAAGGCCGCGGTCTCCTACCAGATCGTGCTGACCAAGACCGACAAGATTAAGGCCGCGGGTGTGCCGAAACTGCTTGCGGAAACGGCGGAAAAGATCCGCAAGCGCCCGGCCGCCTATCCCGGCGTGCTGTCCACCTCGTCCGAAAAGGGCGATGGGCTGGACGAACTGCGCCAGGCGATTGCCGAAACTCTCGGCATCGCCCGCTGGAAGTAGAGGGCGCCCCGTCCCCGACGCGGCGACCTGTCTGGTGTAAAGGCCTCTACGACATCCCAAAGTTGAATATGCCGCTAATTGAAAACTAAAGGTTGACGGCGCGGCTTTGATGAGCTAGATAGCGATCATCGAATTTTGCTTGCTGGCTTGGTTATCGCGCGATTGGCACCGCGCTCTGAACGAACTTCCTTTCAAAAATCGCTATCACCATCCGCATCGCCTTGGCGTTGCGGTTCTTCAATATTGCTATGAAAGGGTTCATCATCATGGCCACTGGCACAGTTAAATGGTTCAATTCCACCAAAGGCTTCGGCTTCATTCAGCCTGATAATGGCGGCGATGACGCCTTCGTTCACATCTCCGCCGTCGAGCGCGCCGGCATGCGCGACCTCGTCGAAGGCCAGAAGATCGGCTTCGACCTCGAGCGTGACAACAAGTCGGGCAAGATGTCCGCTTGCAATCTCCAGAACGCTTAAATCGGTATCTGCTTCCCTTTGACCACGGATGTACTGGCACTGCCGGAAGCACGTTATCAATCCAAGGCCAGGCGATTTGCCTGGCCTTTTTGGTTTTCGCTCGCGCGTCGAGCCCTCCAATATCGGAGCCAACATGACTGAGACACACAGCAAATCTCGCCAGCGGGCGCAGATTGCCTTCGGCAACGTCCAGACCCAGTTCTTCGCGAAGAACCAGGCGGCCGAAGAGCTCGAATCCGACGCCCAATCGCAACAGGCAAAGACGTTGCGGCTTCGGGAGGCCCGGCTTGCCAGGGAACAGAGTGACCGGGTGTCGGCAACCTCTGCCCTCATTGCCAAACGCGCCAGGGCCCGCTGAGATCACAACCCGATCGACAAGGCTCGAGATTTAAACCGCGTCTGAAATGACGGGCTTGCAGATCGCGCGCTGCAGCATGGCCGAAGGCGTGCTGGCATTCACTCGCACCAAGGAAGCGTCAATGGCAGAGACTGCGAACGAACTTCAATCGATCAATACGGCCTGGCAGATCGCCATTCAGGAGATCCTGCGCATGGTGATCAGAGACATGTATCACGGCGGCGGCGAAGCGTCGTTCAGGACCCATATCAAGCGTATCGAAGAAGCGGCCGTCGACAGTATTTACACGGATTTGCGGCTGCGCGGGACTGATGAATGGACGGAAGTCCTGGTCAAGGAAAGGGCGAGCAATTTCGTCACGACCCTGCTGACGTCATTTACCTATGACCGGGCTTAAATCACCCTGTGGCCGGCAATCGATGGACGTGCCGCCGATCAACGCTTGCGTCCCCGCAAAGCAACCCTAGTTCTCCTGCTGTGTGGGAGCAGCCGCGTCCAAGAGTAATATTTGATGACCGATAGCAAAGACCAGCCGATTTCGCCCGAAGGCGTCGGCAACTTGCCCCATCTTGCCGAAGCCCTTGATGATGACCGGTTTCGGCACTTTCTCGATCATGTGCCATTCGCGGTGGCTGTCTCCGAACTCGGTGGCGACGAGCCGCTGGTTTATGTCAATCTCGAATTCGAACGGCTGACGGCGCTTGAGGCAACCGAGGTCCAGGGAAAACCCTGGCTGGAAATTAGATTGAACTCCACCGCCGTCTCCGGAGAGGTGCCGCTCACAGCCGCTGTGACCTCTGCGGAGGAGTATGTTGGTGCCTTCTCGCTGGTGGCCGAAGCCGAGAGCACCGTCATTATCGATGTCTGGTCGAATACGATCGTCGACGACGATGACACGCCGCTTTTCCGATTGGTGGCCTTTGCTGCCCGCAATGAGGCGACGGCCGCTGAGAGCTTCAGCGAATTGCTGACGGAGAAAGATGTCCTTCTGCGGGAACTTCAGCATCGCGTGAAGAACAATCTTCAGATGATCACGGCGCTCATCCGAATGGAGGCGCGCAATGCTCAACAGAATGAGGAAAGCGAGAGGTTTGCACGGCTTGCCGGGCGGATTGAGGCCTTGGCCCTGCTCTATCGCTCGCTGTCGGACGAAGAGAAAGGCGCAACAGTCGATCTTGGCACCTATGTCAGCCAGATTGCCGCCTCGGTGATGGCGGCCCACGCCGTGGAAGGGATCCGGCTGGACATGAAGGTCGATACCTGGCCGGTTTCGGTCGACGTCGCCATGCCGGCCGGCCTCGTCATCAACGAACTCCTCACCAATACACTGAAGCATGCCTTCGTGGGGCGTGATGGCGGCGAGATCACGCTCCGCTGTGTCGTCAGCGATACCGGGTGCAGGATCACCGTTGCTGATAACGGGGTCGGTCTTCCCAAGGATGTGACCTGGCCGCAGCCGGGAAAGCTGAGCGCGATGATCGTACAGTCGCTGAAACAGAATGCCCGCGCCGAGGTTGAAGTCAGCTCGTCCCCTGACACCGGCATGAGTGTCTCCCTCGTCTTCCCGAGAGTTGAAGCGGCCCGATAGAGCGCTGCGCGTCTTTTCAGACGCGCTAAGGACGCTCTATCACTTTGAATCTGCGCGTAATCCTTTCCGAAAATCGATTCCGATTTTCGGGGTTTATGCGCTAGCCACCTCATCGATTTGTGTTTGGGGCGCCCTTAGAGCGGTTCAGCTTTTTATGGAAGCGCAGAACCGCTCTAACCTTTTGTTTTTGCGCAATTCCGGACGGAAAACCGCTCTGCACTTTTCCTGGAATTGCTCTAGGAGCGCCCCAATGCGTCTGGCGATACGAGCGGGCTTACATCTTCGGCAGCAGCACCTTGTCGACGACGTGGATGACGCCGTTCGACTGCTTGACGTCGGCAATCGTCACATGGGAGACGCCGCCGTTTTCATCGGTCAGCGTGATCTTGCCCATGCTCTCCTTGGCTTTCAGCACGCAGCCGCCGACGGTCTTGATGTCGTGCTCGCCGCCGTCATCCTTGATCATCTTGGCAACGGTCTTGGCCATCGCATCGGCGGCAACGACGTGGCAGGTCAGAACCTTGGTGAGCGTCGCCTTGTTTTCCGGCTTCAGCAGCGTATCGACGGTGCCCTTCGGCAGTGCGGCAAAGGCTTCGTTGGTCGGCGCAAAGACGGTGAAGGGGCCCTTGCCTTCGAGCGTGCCGACCAGGCCGGCAGCCTTGACGGCGGCGACCAGCGTCGTGTGATCCTTGGAATTCACGGCGTTCTCGATGATGTTCTTGCTATCGAACATCGCAGCACCGCCGACCACCGGGTTCTTGGCGGCAGCAAAGGCGACGGCGGACATGGCTATGGCGAGCGCGACGCCGCGCGATACGGACTTGATCATGATTTTCTCCTCACCGGACACCATCCGCGGGGCTTGATGCCTGAGCGTCGTCCGGACAATTCGAACTACGGAGGGCCGCGCCGAAGAGTTTCAGACAGGAGAAATTTGATTTGCGCCGGCACGATTATGGCCGGCACCATTATGGTCGGTGCGATTATGGTCGATGCAGGGGGCCGCTTGCGATCACCGGACCGGTCGCCTGGCCGGTCGGCGAACCTCCGAAGGGTTCGAGGCTGACGGCAAGTGTTGCGCCATCGGCGACTTGGCTGCGCAATTCGGCGGGAATGACAAGTTCACCGCTTTCGCCCGGCTGGAAGACGCCGAGCGATCTCGTCATACCGCTGCCCGGTACCAGCCAGAGTTCCAGCGACTTCTCCTCCGGCTTGCCGGCGGCGACCGGCACGATCTTCAGCCGGCCGCTCTGCAGCTCATAGGAGGCGAGAAGATTGATGGTGCTGTTCTGGCCCGAAAGCGAGGCCACCAGTGGTGCCGGTCCCTGCGGCTCCGGCACCACGCCGGAGGCGAAGATGACGGCGCTGACAGCGACGACGATGCAAGCAAAGCTCAGCGAGCGCCAGAAAACGGCGGAATTCCAGAGCCCTTGCGAAAAGGATGCGGGCTTTTGACCATCGCCGAAAAGCCGCGCCTCGATCTGCTTGAAGGTTTCCCGGTTCGGAGCGGCGGCTTCATACTCGTCATTGAAGGAGGAGAGGTTGGTTTCCCAACGGCTGACGATCGCAGCGAAGGGCCGATCGTGGCGCATGCGCTCTTCCACCACCCGGCGATCCTGCAGCGACAGGACGCCAAGCACATATTCGCCGGCGAGAACCTCGTCGCGGGAGCGGTCTCCCTTGCTTTTGTCGGGCGATGTCATCGTTCCATGCACTCTCTCAGTTTCAAGAGGCTGCGCCTGAGCCAGGTCCGCATCGTGTTCAGCGGGACACCAAACTGATCGGCCAGTTCCTGGTAGCTCAGCCCTTCGACATAAGCCCGTTTCACCGCGACCGCACGATCAGCTTCCAACTCTTCCATGCAGGTGTCAATCCGCCTTCCTTCATCCTTCGTCGCCGTCTGCATTTCCGGGTCGGGCCCGGCATCGGCAAGATCATAGACCGTGTCCAATTCGTCGGCGACCGGCTTGCGCGCCCGCAGCGCATCGATCGACCGGTTGCGGGCAATCGCGGCAAGCCATGCCGATGACGAACCCGAGGTGACGGAGAAGCTGCGAGCGCGCTGCCAGATGCTGATATAGACTTCCTGCAGGGCCTCTTCGGCTTCCGTGCGATCCTTCAAGATACGCAGGCAGATCGAGAAAAGTTTCGGTCCGGTCTGATTGTAGAGGGCCACGAAAGCCCTGCGGTCGCCGACTGCGACGCGGCCGATCAGGTCTGCGATGTCATCGCCTTGCATGCCGTTCCTCATCTCAAGCTTGCGTGCGCCAGACGGTAACGGCGTCCGGCTCCGCGCCAGATACGAAAAACTATTGCCCTCTGGATTATTCCCTCTGTCAGAAACTTGCGATAAAAGGCCGCGAACAATTCTGCGGGGTTCCCATGCACGAAACCGAAAGCGAAATGCAGGCACGGCTTCTGGCCAAGGCACTGCCCTTCATGCAGCGTTACGAGAACAAGACGATTGTCGTGAAATATGGCGGCCATGCCATGGGCAATCCCGAGCTCGGCAAGGCCTTTGCCAGCGACATCGCCCTTTTGAAGCAATCGGGCGTCAACCCGATCGTCGTTCATGGCGGCGGCCCGCAGATCGGCGCCATGCTGAGCAAGATGGGCATCGAATCGAAATTCGAGGGCGGGCTTCGCGTCACCGACCAGAAGACGGTCGAGATCGTCGAGATGGTGCTCGCCGGCTCGATCAACAAGGAAATCGTCGCCCTCATCAATCAGACCGGCGAATGGGCGATCGGCCTTTGCGGCAAGGACGGCAACATGGTCTTCGCCGAAAAGGCGCGCAAGACCGTCAAGGATCCGGATTCGAACATCGAGCGCGTGCTCGATCTCGGCTTCGTCGGCGAGGTGGTCGAGGTCGACCGGACGCTGCTCGATCTGCTCGCCCGCTCCGAGATGATCCCGGTCATCGCGCCCGTGGCGCCTGGCCGTGACGGCGCCACCTACAATATCAATGCCGATACCTTCGCCGGCGCCATTGCCGGCGCGCTGAACGCCACCCGTCTGCTGTTCCTCACCGATGTGCCGGGCGTGCTCGACAAGAACGGCCAGCTTCTCAAGGAGCTTTCCGTCGCCGAAGCGCATGCGCTGATTGCCGACGGCACGATTTCGGGCGGCATGATCCCGAAGGTCGAGACCTGCATCGATGCGATCAAGGCCGGCGTACAGGGCGTCGTCATCCTGAACGGCAAGACCGCCCATTCCGTGCTGCTCGAGATCTTCACCGAGCACGGCGTCGGAACGCTGATCGTTCCCTGAACGAGGCTGCGCCCTTCACTTGCGAAGGGCGGATCTTCCTGACACGGGAACAGGTATCGAGGAAAAAATGCGCCTGACAGACTGCTATAATTTTCACGATTTCCGGCGCATGGCCAAACGGCGTCTTCCCGGGCCGATATTCGACTATATCGACGGCGGTGCCGATGACGAGGTGACGTACCGGCGCAATACGGCGGCCTTCGAGGCTTGCGATCTGGTGCCCGACGTTTTGCGCGGTGTGGCCGAGGTCGACATGTCGGTGACCGTCATGGGGCAGAAGCTCGCAATGCCGGTCTATTGCTCACCGACAGCGTTGCAGCGCCTTTTTCACCACCAGGGGGAGCGGGCGGTCGCGGCGGCGGCGGCAAAACACGGCACGATGTTCGGCGTCTCCTCGCTCGGCACGATCAGCCTGGAGGAAGCCAGAAAGATCAGCAACGGGCCGCAGGTCTATCAGTTCTATTTCCACAAGGACCGCGGCCTCAACCGCGAGATGATGGCACGAGCGAAAAATGCCGGCGTGCAGGCGATGATGCTGACGGTCGACAGCATCACCGGCGGCAACCGCGAGCGCGACAAGCGCACCGGCTTTGCCATTCCCTTCAAGCTCAATCTTGCGGGCATGACCCAGTTCGCGATCAAGCCTTCCTGGGCGATCGACTGGCTGACGCATGAGCGCTTCCGGCTGCCGCAGCTCGAAAACCACGTCAAGATGGATGGCGGCGCGTTGTCGATCAGCCGATACTTCACCGAGATGCTGGACCCCTCGATGTCGTGGGACGACGTGGCGGAGATGGTGCGCGAATGGGGCGGGCCATTCTGCCTGAAGGGCATCATGTCGGTCGAAGACGCCAAGCGCGCGGCCGAGATCGGCTGCAGCGGCATCGTGCTTTCCAATCATGGCGGGCGCCAGCTCGACGGCTCGCGCAGCGCATTCGACCAGCTGGCCGAGATCGTCGACGCCGTGGGCGACCGGATCGACGTGATGATGGATGGCGGCGTGCAGCGGGGAACGCATGTTCTTAAAGCGCTGTCGCTGGGGGCGAAGGCCGTCGGGCTCGGGCGCTACTATCTCTTCCCGCTTGCCGCTGCCGGACAGCCCGGCGTCGAACGGGCGCTGGAGACGATGCGCACCGAGATCGAGCGCGGCATGAAGCTGATGGGCTGCACCTCGGTCAGCCAGCTCAGCCGGCGGAATCTGCGCTTCCGTTCCTGAGCGGAACGGGATGTCATTCCGGGCCGCAGCCTTTCGCACCAGACCTGCGGCCCTCGGGCATTCGACGTCAGAGCAGGCTATAAATCGCCGCCGCCTCCTGTTTCAACTTTTCCATCATCGACCGGTAAGGCCCCGGACCATAACTGACGCGGCCGACGCCGAGCTTGGCGAGCGTCTTCACGTCAGGGGCGCCTGTCCGCATCATGATGTTGACCGGCAGCGACGATGCCGCGCAGATCTTCTCGATCAAGGCGGGATCGATCAAGCCGGGAACGAAGAAGCCGCTGCCGCCGGCGGCCGCATAGGCCTTGCCTCGCTCGATCGCCTCGTCCACCAGTCCGGCATGTTTGGAAAGATCGCTCTCGGCCAGGAAGAGATCGGTGCGGGCATTGATGAAGAAGGGAATGCCCTTGCCTTCCGCCATGGCGCGAATGGCACGGATGCGGGCCGCCTGCCTCTCGGCCGGATAAAGCCCGCCACCGCCGACCACCTGATCCTCGAAATTGATGCCGACGGCGCCGGCCTCCACCAGCTTGGCAACGTTGGCCGCCGCGCCCTCGGGCTCGGCCGAATAGGCGCCTTCGAAATCGACTGAAAGCGGCAGATCGACGACAGCGGTGATGGATTTCGCCGTCTCGACCAGCACCGACATCGGCAGCTTCTCGCCGTCGGCATAACCATGGGCAGCGGCGACCGACCAGCTTCCAGTGGCAAGTGCCTTGGCGCCGGCATCGGCAACCGCCTTCGCCGTCCCGGCATCCCAGATATTGTAGAGAACAACCGGGTCGCCCTTGCGGTGCAATGCGCCGAATGCCTCGGCCTTTTCGTTCTGGTTCATGCTGTCTCCTCCATCTTTGCTTGCGTGCTGATCTTCTCTTCATGCCGCAGCAGCCATTGCTTGCGCCAGAGCCCGCCGCCATAGCCGGTCAGCGAACCATCCGCGCCGAGGATGCGATGGCAGGGCACGATGATGGCCAACTGGTTGGCGCCGTTGGCGCGGCCGACGGCACGCACGACCTCCGGCCTTTCCATCTCCCTTGCAAGATCGCCATAGGCGCGCGTCTGGCCGGCTGGGATATCCATGAGCTTTGCCCAGACGTGCTTTTCGAAGGGCGTGCCGCCAAGGGCCAACGGCGTCTTGAAGACTGTCAGCCGCCCTTCGAAATAATCCCGGATCTCCGCCTCGATCTGGTCGATCGCCGGCGTGCGGCCGATCGCAACCGAGGAGCGGACGCGCTTCTGCAGCGCCTCGAGCTCGGTCGGGAGTGCCTTGCGATCGTGGAATTCGAGAAGGTGGAGATGCGTCTGGTCGGCAACGGCCACCATCGGTCCGAGCGGCGTCTCGAACCAGCCGGCAAAGAGAAGTTCACGGTTCTGCGAGAGCGCCGGCGCTTTGCCGACGAGCCGCTGAAAAGCCGTCCGGAAACCACTTGGAGATTCATATCCCGCCTCAAGCTGCGCATCGATGACGCGCGCGCCATCGGCCAGTTGCCGGGCCGCTTCACCCAGCCTGATATAGCGGACGATATCGTGGAAGGTCATGCCGAGCGCCCGCTTGAAGGCGCGACGCACGGTCGAGGGATCGTGGCCTCGGCGCACGAGTTCATCTTCGGTCCAGCGCAGCTGCGGCTCGCGGTCCAGTGCAGCAAGCAGCTCATCGACGATCGGTTCCCTGCCCGGCTGCTCGAGCGGCCTGCAACGCTGGCAT
The DNA here is from genome assembly GCF_002953715.1 of Rhizobium leguminosarum. Lineage (GTDB taxonomy): Bacteria > Pseudomonadota > Alphaproteobacteria > Rhizobiales > Rhizobiaceae > Rhizobium > Rhizobium leguminosarum_V. The sequence continues at coordinate 65,694 of NZ_CP025012.1, read as the reverse complement.
GGGCGGAAGCCGGAATGCATGCAGGCGGCGATCGTGTCGAAAAAGATGGTATTTTCCCGCTTCGGCTTGCGCGCCGGGCAGGTCAGACGACAGAAGATGCCTGTCGTCTTCACGCAGACATAGGCCTGACCCTCATAATCGGCGCTGCGCGCGATCAGGGCATCATAGAGCGTATCATCATCGGGGCGTTCGAAAAGCATGACCACTTTCTAGCACCGTGCACCTGCGCCGTCCGCCGAAAATCGGGCGTCTATTCTTTCTTGTCGATTTCCTTGGCGGATAAGCCGTGCCATAAGACCGCCATGACCAAGATCGACCGCACGCCTGATAAAACCGATTTCGAGCACGTCACAGACTGGGTCTTCGACCTCGACAACACGCTCTATCCGCATCATGTCAATCTCTTCGCTCAGATCGACAAGAACATGACCGCCTATGTCGCGGCACTCCTGCAGATGGAGCGGGAAGAGGCGCGCAAGCTGCAGAAGCAATATTACCTCGAGCATGGCACGACGCTGCAGGGCCTGATGATCCATCACGGCATCGACCCGAACGACTTCCTCGAAAAGGCACATGCGATCGACTACACGGCGCTGACGCCGCAGCCGGAACTCGGCGAGGCGATCAAGGCGCTGCCGGGGCGCAAATTCATCTTCACCAATGGCAGCGTCAAGCATGCCGAAATGACGGCGGAGGCGCTCGGCATTCTCGAGCATTTCGACGACATCTTCGATATCGTTGCCGCCGACTATGTGCCGAAGCCGGCGCAGGCGACCTACGACAAGTTCATGGCGCTGAAGCGGGTCGAAACCACCAAGGCGGCCATGTTCGAGGATCTGCCGCGCAACCTGACGGTGCCAAAGGCGCTCGGCATGCAGACGGTGCTGCTCGTGCCGCGCAATCTGGAAGAGACGGTCGTCGAATGGTGGGAAAAGACCAGCGGCGAGGAGGATCATATCGATTTCGTCACCGACGATCTCGCCGCTTTTCTCCGCAAGATTATCGGCCTCGGCAGGGTTGCCGGCTGACGGCTTTAGGTCTTTATTTGATGCATGTCGTAGTCCCAGAACCGCTGCACAGTTTTGGGCGACATGCATTAGATTACCAAGTTTTCACTCAGCTTACCGATGTTTAATTGGGTCTTCCGGGGCTGCGGCCATATCTTCTTTCGTGAGGGGACACCTTACGAAAGGCAAACACGATGTACCGCAACAAGCTGATACTGGCCGCGCTTTCCTCTACCCTCATCTTCGGCGCAACCGCCGGGACAGGTTTTGCCGCACCCGGTGACGGGCCGCGCCAGCACCCCGGCATGCACGGTCCGGGGGCTGCCGCCTTCCGCGAAATCACCTATGTCCGCATGCTCAAGCAATTCGACGCGAACAAGGACGGAAAGGTCTCCAAGGATGAGGCCACCGCCGGCATCGACAAGATCTTCGCCGCGATCGACACCAATAAGGACGGTTCGCTGACACCGGGCGAAATCCGTGAGTACCGGAAAACGCAGATGCAGGCGATGCGAGATCAGCGCAAGCAGGAGGCTGGCGAAAACAAGGATGCGAATGCCGCGGCCGCTACACCCGAGATCGCAGACAACAATGACCAGGGACGGCCGCGCGACGGCCACGACGGTCGTGACGGACATCGCTGGATGCACCATGGCGGCAACATCATGCGTGCCTCGATCATGATGCGTCGGGTCGACACCGACCAGAACGGCCAGATTTCCAAACAGGAAGCCACAGCCGCCTTCGATAAGCTGTTCACCCGGATGGACAGCAACAAGGACGGCGTCATCTCGATCGACGACATGCCGGACCGGCCGCTGCTCTAGAACAAGATTTTTGGCCGGATCGGCCTAAAATCTGAATCCTGTTCTAAATTAAAGAGTGAGAGCATGATGTCGTCCGAAAACCGCTCACACTTTTCGGCATCATGCTCTAAGGCCGGACGACGACTTGCCCTTGCCTTTCCCCGCCTCGGCGGGGAGAGGCTCCGCAGCGGGTCCCTGCGAAGCGCCTATTCGCGGGGTTCGTAGAAATCCTGGACGATTTTCCATGCGGCTTCGGCCGTATCGACGAAGCTGATCAGCTTGACGTCGTCGGGCGCAATCGTGCCGAATTCCGCCAATGCGTCGAAATTGATGATGCTCCGCCAGAACGCCTCCCCGAAAAGGATCAGCGGCAGGCGCTCCATGCGGCCGGTCTGGATCAGCGTCAGGCATTCGAAGAATTCGTCGAGCGTTCCGAAGCCGCCGGGAAAGACGGCGATCGCCTTGGCGCGCACCATGAAATGCATCTTGCGGATGGCGAAATAATGGAAGTTGAAGCTGAGTTCCGGCGTCACATAGGCGTTCGGCGCCTGCTCGTGCGGCAGCACGATGTTGAGGCCGATCGAAGGGGCGCCCTCGTCGGCCGCGCCGCGATTGCCCGCCTCCATCACGCCGGGGCCGCCGCCGGTGACGATGACATATTCGTGGAAATTGAAGGTGGCAGAATATTTCGAGCAGAGCCGGGCAAATTTTCGCGCCTCATCATAATAGACGGAGGCCGCCTCCAGGTTGACGCGCTGGATATCGTTGCGGGCTGCCCAGGCGCTCTGGCCGGGGGCGGGAATACGGGCGCCGCCGAACATGACGACGGTCGACTTGATGCCGCGTTCGGTCAGCATCATCTCCGGCTTCATCAGTTCCAGCTGCAGGCGGATCGGCCGCAGCTCCTCGCGGCAGAGGAAATCCTCGTCGACATAGGCAAGGCGGTAGGCAGGCGACATCGTCTGCGGTGTCTTCGGCACGGCTTCGGCGCGCTGCCTGTCGGTCGAGCTGCTCTTCAGCGGGTCCCATACGCCATCCTTGCGCCGCGAACCGCCGTTTCGTCCCTTCGCCATGTCGAAATGCCTTTCGGTATTGCCGGCTACGAAGCCGGATATGTCGCTACAACGCCTTGAATCCAGGTATCATCTTGTCGGAAAAATCATTCCGTTCTACGGCTTCATGCTGTAGAGCAGGGTAAACCCCGCCAACCGCACTTCCGGAGACACCCCGTCTCCACGATAAAGATCGAAGTTTAAGGAATTCTCATGAGCGCCACCGACCTCGCATCCCTCGAAAAGATCATCGAAGCCGCCTTCGACAATCGCGACAATGTGAACACGTCGACGAAGGGCGAGGTTCGCGATGCGGTCGAATCAGCACTCGATCTGCTCGATGCCGGCCAGGTCCGCGTCGCCGAACGCTCCGCCGACGGTGCCTGGACGGTCAATCAATGGCTGAAGAAGGCCGTGCTCTTGTCCTTCCGCCTCAACGACATGGATGTGGTGAAGGGCGGCTCGGGCAACTCGACCTGGTGGGACAAGGTTCCTTCGAAATTCGAAAACTGGGGCGAGAACCACTTCCGCGCCGCCGGCTTCCGCGCTGTGCCGAACTGCGTCGTGCGCCGCTCGGCCTATATCGCCCCGAACGCGATCCTGATGCCCTCCTTCGTCAATCTCGGCGCCTATGTCGGCGAAGGCACGATGGTCGATACCTGGGCAACGGTCGGCTCCTGCGCGCAGATCGGCAAGCATGTGCATCTCTCCGGCGGCGTCGGCATCGGCGGCGTCTTGGAACCGATGCAGGCCGGCCCGACGATCATTGAGGACAATTGCTTCATCGGCGCCCGTTCCGAGGTGGTCGAAGGCTGCATCATCCGCGAAGGCTCGGTGCTCGGCATGGGCGTCTATATCGGCAAGTCGACCAAGATCGTCGACCGCGCCACCGGCGAGGTGACCTACGGCGAAGTGCCGCCCTATTCCGTCGTCGTCGCCGGCTCGATGCCGTCGGGCAATGCGACGATGGGCAACGGCCAGCCGGCGCCGCATCTCTACTGCGCCGTCATCGTCAAGCGCGTCGATGAGAAGACCCGCTCGAAGACCGGCATCAACGAGCTGCTCAGAGATTGATGACACCGGGACGTTGATCCGGTAAACAGACGGCGTCTTTTTACGCGAGGCGGCCCCGCCTTGCCATGTCTTTGCCATTCCCGCCGGATAGTTCGACCGCCATGACCGCTACCGACCCCGTCGCCAATCTCCAGACACTGATTCGCTGCCCGTCCGTGACGCCCGCCGAAGGCGGCGCACTGTCGGCGCTGGAGGCAATGCTTGCGCCGCTCGGCTTTATGGTCGACAGAGTGAAGGCGAGCGAAGAGGGAACACCTGACATCGAAAACCTCTATGCCCGCCTCGGCAAGGATGGCCCGCATCTGATGTTTGCCGGCCATACCGATGTCGTGCCGGTCGGCGACGAAGCCGCCTGGACGCATCCGCCGTTTGCCGCCGAGATTTCCAAGGGCGAGCTTTTCGGCCGCGGCGCCGTCGACATGAAGGGCGGTATTGCCTGTTTCGTCGCCGCCGTCGCCCGCCATATCGAGAAAAACGGGCAGCCCAAGGGCTCGATTTCCTTCCTGATCACCGGCGACGAGGAAGGGCCGGCGATCAACGGCACGATCAAGCTGCTGCAATGGGCGGCCGAACGCGGCGAAAGCTGGGATGCCTGCCTCGTCGGCGAGCCGACCAATCCGGACAGGCTCGGCGACATGATCAAGATCGGCCGGCGTGGCTCGCTGTCGGGTAAAATCACCGTTCACGGCGTCCAGGGTCATGCCGCCTATCCGCATCTTGCCGACAATCCGGTGCGCGGCATGCTGCAACTCACCCACGCGCTGATGAACCCGCCATTTGACGGCGGCACCGACGATTTCCAGCCGTCGAACCTCGAAGTGACCACGGTCGATGTCGGCAATCCGGCGACCAACGTCATTCCGGCCAAGGCATCGGCAAGCTTCAACATCCGCTTCAACGACAGCTGGACGGTCGAGACGCTGCGCGCCGAAATCCTGCGCCGTCTGGAAGCCGCCGCCCGGGATGGCGCGTTGCGGCCGGGCCGCGAACCGGTGGCCTACGATATCGTCTGGGCCGATCGGCCGAGCCATGTCTTCCTGACCCGCAACAATGCGCTGATCGCTTCGCTGTCTTCAGCCGTCGAAAGCGTTTCCGGCCAGTCGCCGCGGCTTTCGACCACCGGCGGCACATCGGATGCGCGATTCATCAAGGATTATTGCCCGGTCGTCGAGTTCGGTCTCGTCGGCCAGACGATGCACATGGTCGACGAGCGCGTCGCTGTCGCCGATCTGGAGATACTGACGGCGATCTACGAAACCTTCATCGCCCGCTGGTTCGCCAATGCCGGGCTTTAGGGAGGTTCAATATTACCTGGCCGGCCTCTGGCTGCTGATCCGGCTGGATCCGCGCGGCTTCCGCTACCTCGATATGTCCGAGCGCGGCGTCAACCGTTCGTTCTGGGCAATGCTCTGGTGCCTGCCGCCGATGGGTATTTCCTGGCTCTGGTGGCGACAGGCCTTCCTGCGGTCGATGCCGCCGGAAGCCGATGTCAACTTTGCCTTCTATATGAGGCTCGGCCTCGTCGAGGTCGCCAACTGGTTCGTGCCGCTGGTCTTTGCCGGGCTGCTGCTGCTTGCCGTCCGCATGGGCGAGCGTTTCGCCCCGGTCGTCGTCAGCGTCAACTGGCTCGGCGTGCCGCTCTCCTATATCAACGGGCTGCTGCTGGCGCTGGTGTTCTTCCTGCCCGGCTCCGTCGGCCTCGTCTCGCTGCTGCTGCTCGCCTTCATGCTGGCGCAGGTCTTCGTGCTGGCGCGCATCCTCCGGATGATCTGCCACGGTCACGCGCTGATGGTCGGGGCGCTGACACTGGTGCTGCTCGTGCCATCGATGATCCTTTCGGAATATCTGCAGCACTTCCTCGGCATCTATCCCGCCTGATCAAGCTCCTGCTGGAGCGGTATTTTCATGACGGATCATCATCGGTATCGGTATCGGTGACTGGCCGTCGGCGGTCGACGATCACCTCGGGATAATCCACCTGCATGAAATAGAGCCCGTCCGGCGGCGCCACCGGGCCGCAGGCCTTGCGGTCGCGCGCCTTAAGCGCCGCCTCGACATCATCGGGCGTCCATTTGCCTTCGCCGGCGAGCTTCAGCGTGCCGGCGAAGGAACGGATCTGGTTGTGGAGAAAACTCTGCGCCGTGGCGCGGATCTCGATCAGCTCGCCGTTGCGCGTCACATCCAGCCGGTCGAGCGTGCGCACTGGGCTGTTTGCCTGGCAATGGGCGGCGCGGAAGGTGGAGAAATCGTGCCTGCCGACCAGCCTCTGGGCGGCAGCGTGCATGACCTCGTGATCGAGCACCTTCGGCACCCACCAGGCCTTGCCGGCTTCGAGCGCCAGCGGCGCCCGGCGACTGACGATGCGATAGAGGTAATGGCGCCGCAGCGCTGAAAAGCGCGCATCGAAGAATTCGGCAACAGCCTCGACGTCGAGTATGGAGACGCGCTCGCCGGCGAGCCTCAGATGCGCGTTCAACGCATTCTGCAGCTGGTAGGGCGACCACTCCTTCGAAAGTTCGGCATGGATCACCTGCCCCATGGCGTGGACGCCGGAATCGGTGCGTCCCGCGCCGCGGATCGACACCGTCTCGCCGGTCAGCGACAGCACCGCGGCCTCGATCGCGCCCTGCACCGAGGGGCCGTTCTCCTGCCGCTGCCAGCCGACATAGGGGCCGCCGTCATATTCGACGGTCATGCGGAAACGCGGCATCAGGTAAGCCTCGTGCCCGCCGCAAGTGGCGTGCCCCTAAGGAAATCGGCCGCCGCCAGCGGTTTGCCGCCGGCCTTCTGCAGCCTGGCCAGCCGCACCGAGCCCGAAGCGCAGGCGACCACGAGATCATCGGTCAGCAATTGGCCGGCAGCACCCTGCCCTTCAGCCAGCTCGGACCCCAGCACCTTCACCCGCTCCGGTTTGCCGCCGATTTCGAGCTCGAACCAGGCCCCCGGAAACGGCGCCAGGCCGCGGATGTGATTGTGCACGTCCCTGGCATCCCTGGAAAAATCGATGCGCGTCTCGGCCTTGTCGATCTTGGCGGCATAGAGCACGCCGTCTTCCGGCTGCCGCGTCAGCGGCAGGTCGTTCATCTCGAGTTTCACCATGGCCTCCGCCATCGCCTTGGCGCCCACGAGCATCAGCCGGTCGTGCAGCTCGCCAGCCGTCATGTTCGGGCTGATCTCGACCTCGCGGGTCAGTGCGACGGCGCCGGTATCCAGACCCTTGTCCATCTTCATCACCATCATGCCGGTCTTTGCGTCGCCGGCCATGATCGCCCGCTGGATCGGAGCAGCACCGCGCCAGCGCGGCAGCAGCGAGGCATGGCCGTTGTAGCAGCCATCTCTTGTGCCGTTCAAAATCGCTTCCGGCAGCAACAGCCCGTAAGCAACGACGACGCCGACATCGGCATTGAAAGCGCGAAACCTCTCGCGCTCCTCGGGGTCCTTGAAATTGACCGGGGTGAAGACCGGCAGGCCGAGCAGTTCGGCCGCCTGATGCACCGGCGATTTCTGCAGATCGAGGCCGCGCCGCCCGCCCGGCCGTGGCGGCTGCGTATAGACCGCAACGATCCTGTGCCCAGCATCGACGAGCAGGCGCAGGGTCGGGACCGAGAACTCCGGCGTTCCCATGAAGATGATGCGAAGAGACATTTTATCTCGCCAATTGAGGATCAGCCGTCTTCAAACGGGTTTACGAGCTTGAGATCAAGCCCCTCGAAATCTCTGGTGTTGCGGGTCGCAAGCGTCGCGCCGTTTGCAAGGCAGATGGCGGCAATCATAGCATCCTGGACCGAAATAGGCCGCCCCATGCTTTCGCGTTTCGCTCGCAAGCGACCGGTTGCCATAGCCGTTTCCAAATCCCAGCCGACGATACGATCGCGAAACTGGCCTTTCACCAAATTCTCGATCGCGCGAAAGAAGCGGTCCGATCCTGTCTTCAAGAAAACCCTTTCGGCTCCGTAAATCTGCTCCATCAAACCGACCGTGCAAAGCCAGATTCTCGAGCCATCCTGCCGCAATATCCAGGCCTTCACCTTTTCATTCGGCAATGACCTGGCGAACTCGGAAATCACATTCGTATCGAGAACGATCATTCGAAATCCTCGAACGGCCGGCCGAAATCCTTTTTCCGCGTGGCCTCGATTTCGTCCATGATTGCAGGGAATTCATCGTCCACTGCGTTTTCGCTGACGAAAGCGGCGCGTATTGCTTCATACGTCGACAACGTCTCGGGCCTTGCTTCGGTTTTTCTTTTCAGCGCTTCCCGCAGAAGCTCCTTGGCCTCGTCAGAAAGGCTGTTTCCGCTCCGCTGCGCCGATTCCGCAATGTCTCGCTTCATTGCTTCGGAAATATTTCTGATCAGAAAATCACCCATTCGGCAGCTCCATCATGATATCAGTGATATCATAGTGCCTCGCCGGTGAATTTTCAACGCAGCGTCAGAGCGCCTTGGACTTCGCCGCCTTGGTGAATTTCTTGATCACCATCTCCCGCTTCAGCCGCGAGATATAATCGATGAACAGCACGCCGTTCAGGTGGTCGATCTCGTGCTGCAGGCAGGTGGCGAGCAGACCGTCGGCTTCGACGGTCTGTTCCTTGCCGTTGCGGTCGAGATATTTGACCGAGACGACAGCCGGGCGCTCGACCTCGGCATAATAATCCGGAATCGAAAGACAGCCTTCCTCATAGACGGAGCGCTCGTCGGAGGATTTGACGATCTCAGGATTGATGAAGACCTGCGGCTGCTTTTCCTCGCCCTCGCGCGAGATGTCGATGACGAGCATGCGGCGCGGCACGCCGATCTGGATGGCGGCAAGGCCGATGCCCGGCGCGTCGTACATGGTTTCCAGCATATCGTCGGCAAGACGCTGCAGCTCGGAGTCCACCCGCTCGATCGGCTTGGACAGCTGGCGGAGAACGGGATCGGGAAGAATGATGAGTGGCTTGATGGTCATGGCGTTCCCATAACCCATCTTTTCCGACTATGGAATTATCCGGCAGGCGGGGAATACGCTTTTTTGCATCCCCGCCTGGAATTTCGCCATAGAGCCTTTCCTGGTCAGCTTGAAACATTCTGTTGGCTCAAACGGAGTCGGATGGTCGACCGGCCGGCGCGCGTCGTAGCCAAGCTCTACGGCCAAGCCGGCCGGTCGATCAGCCGGCCCGTTTCAGCCAACCCGAAGGGCCGGGCATCTTTCCGCCAGGGCAAAGGCGATCGGCTCGGACGTACCTTGGGGTATGCCTTTCGCCAATCGCCTTTGCCCTGACGAAAACCTGCTCCGGCAGAATGCTTCAAGCTGACCAGGAAAGGCTCTATTCGCCTCAGGCCGCCCGGCGGGCAGCACTGGCGGAACGGCCCTCCGGCCGGGCGCGGAAGCGCCGCAGCAGCTCGATCAGGGTTTCCACCTCGTCCTTGAGACGGCGGGTTTCCGCCGAAGAGTGCTCGACCATGTCCGAATTCTGCTGGGTAATCGCACCCATGTTGCGGACGGCGACGCTGACCTCGTTGACGCCGGTCGCCTGATCGCGGGCGGCGGCGGCGATATCGGCGACGAAACGGTTGATGATGTCGATGCGGCTGATCATGTCGTTTAGCGCTTCGCCGGTGCTGGAGACGATGCCGACGCCCTGATTGACCTGGGTCGAGCTCTGCGAGATCAGGTTCTTGATCTCCTTGGCCGCTTCCGCGGTGCGCTGGGCGAGCTGGCGGACTTCCTGAGCGACGACGGCAAAACCCTTGCCGGCATCGCCGGCGCGGGCCGCCTCGACGCCGGCGTTCAGCGCCAGCAGATTGGTCTGGAAGGCGATCTCATCGATGACGCCGATGATCTTGGAGATCCCGGTCGAGGATTTCTCGATGCCGGCCATCGCCGAGACGGCGCTGGTGACCAGTTCGCCGGAGTTCTTCGCCTTCTCTTGCGTCTCGCGCACGGCGTCCGAAGCCTTCTCGGCATTGGCGGCCGTCTGGCCGACGCTGACGGACAGCTGCTGCAGGGCGGCCGAACTCTGCTCGACTCCTGCCGCCTGCTGGGCAGTGCGCAGCGCCAGATCGTTGGTCGCATTGGAAATGACGTCGGCGCCGCTCATGATATGGCCCGAGGTCTCGCGCACAGAGGCGAAGGACTGGCGAAGGGCGCTGACGGCGCGGTTGTAGTCCTCGGCCATCTGCCGGAAATTGCCCGGCAGGTCGGACGGCAGGGTGGCTTCGAGATCGCCGTTCGACAGCGCTTCCAGACCGCGGCGCAGCTGCTCCAGCGCGATCGCCTGATCGGATTCGGCCTGGGCACGCTCTTCTTCCAAGACGCGGCGCTTTGCTTCGAGCGTCTCGAGATAGACCGAGATGGAATAATCCATGTCCAGCATGCCAGCCTTGATGACGGCCGACAGCTTCTCGGCCAACTGCTTGCCTTGCTGGCGCCCGAAGATCGACGGCCACTGCTTCTCCATGATGCCTTTGACGAGCTCGGACATGACGATGGCGTAACCGCCAATATACCAGCGCGGCTCCAGCCCGATGCGGGCGTGCGTCCGGCCGACCGCGGTCACGCCGTTGACATAGCTCTCGTCGAACGCGCCGCCGGCCAGATTGGCCCAATGATCCTGCTGGCGCTTCTTGGCATAGCCGACATGGTTCTTATCGGCGAAGAAGCCTGCGACAGCGGGGGTCTTGGCGATCTTGGCGTAGAATTTATCGAGGGCGCCGCCGATCAGCTCTGATATGACAGGGCGCAGATCCCGCATCGACTTGCGCGCTGCATCATCCAGTTCGATGAAATCGAGGCGCTGCCTGAGGGCATTGTCGGTCTGCTGGGCGGTCATGGGGATCTCTGTACTTGGCGCGACGTGCGCGGGAAGGAATTTCTGCGCCGCAGGTTTTGGCCAATATGGTTGAGCAATCGTTAAATCGTACGGCGATTTCTTCTCCCCGAGCGAGGAAGAGCGATAGCTTGCGCGGATATTGGGGGCCGCCCATTCCGTTCACGTTTTGATCTATATATTGCCGTTTCTTCTGTTATGCTCGCGGCATGACCATCCATTCCGAATCGCTCGCCCTTGCCCTTGCCTCGATCAGCCCGGCCATGCTGGCGCTTATCGGCGGGGTCCTTGCCGTCCTCTTCGTGCTGGTGATCGTGCTTCTCCTGCGCGGCGCCGGCCTTCGCCGCGAGCAGGCGGAGGAAGCGAGCTTTCGTGCTGAGGAAAACGAAGCGCGGATGGCCGAGCTTTTAAAGATCCAGGCGGAGATGCAGGGCCGCATCGCGGCGATGACCGAGGTCTTCGGCGCGCGGCAGAGCGAACTCAATCAGACGATCAGCCAACGCCTCGACGGCATGTCGCAGCGCGTCAGCTCGACGATCACCGAGCAGACCAAATCGACGCATGAGAACCTGCAGCGGCTGCAGGAGCGGCTGGCGGTCATCGATGCCGCGCAGAACAATATCCAGACGCTCGCCAAGGATGTCGTCGGGCTGCAGGCCATTCTGTCCAACAAGCAGACGCGCGGCGCCTTCGGCCAGTCCAGGATGGAAACGATCGTTGCCGACGGCCTGCCGATGGGCGCCTATGCCTTCCAGCAGACGCTGTCCAACGGTTCGCGGCCGGACTGCACGATCCGCATGCCGAACGGCGCGCCGCCGCTGGTGATCGACGCGAAATTTCCACTCGAAGCCTGGAACGCGATCCGCGACGCCGACAGCCCCGAGGCCGGCAAGATCGCCGGCCAGCAATTCCGCCGCGACATGGAGGTCCATATAAGGGACATTTCCGAGAAATATCTGATCCAGGGGGAAACCCAGGATACGGCCTTTCTCTTCGTACCGTCCGAATCGATCTTCGCCGAGATCCACGAGCACTTCGAGCCGGTGGTGCAGAAGGCGCATCGCGCGCGCGTCGTCATCGTCTCGCCGTCGCTGCTGATGCTGTCGATCCAGGTCATCCAGGCCGTGCTCAAGGATCAGCGCATGCGGGCGCAGGCACATCTGATCCAGGGTGAGGTGGCGATCCTGATGGACGATCTTAGCCGCCTCGACGAGCGGGTGCGCAAGCTGCAGGGCCATTTCGCCATGGCGCAGAAGGATATCGACATGGTGGTCACGTCAGCCGACAAGCTCACCAGGCGCGGCGCCAAGATCGAAGCGCTGGAATTCGAGGCAGGCGGCGATGCCAAGCCCGCCCGCGACAGCGAAGCCGCGGCCAAATCGGTGGAAAGCCGCACCGGTCTTCTGAAGCTGCGGGTGGTTGACGAGGAGTGACCGCTTCGGGCAGTGTCTCGCCCGCATGAAACAGGTGGAGCCTGATTTCACTTGCAGGCTCCAGAAGACGGGACACTTTCATGATCACAGTTTTCGGGTCCATCAACATGGATCTCATCGCCACGACCGAGCGCCTGCCGAAGCCCGGCGAGACGGTGGCCGGCAACGGCTTTGCCACGGCCGCCGGCGGCAAGGGCGCCAACCAGGCGCTGGCGGCCCGGCGCGCCGGCCGCTACGTGCACATGGCCGGCGCCGTCGGCAAGGATGCTTTCGCTGCGGAAGCGCTGGCCCTGCTCGATGATGCAGGTACCGACCTTTCTCTCATCAAACATGTCGACGGTCCCACAGGCACGGCGCTGATCCTTGTCGGCGGCGACGGCGAAAACATGATTGCGGTCGTTCCCGGCGCCAATGGCCAGGTCACGCCCGCCGATGCCGAGCAGGCAATCGGCCGCATGAACGAAGGCGATATCCTGATGCTGCAGCTCGAAGTGCCGGCTGCTGCCGTCGAACGCGCGCTGTCGGCCGCCCGCGCCAAGGGCGTCACCAGCATCCTCAACCTCGCGCCGCTGATCCCCGATGCCCCGCGTCTCGGCCGGCTCGCCGATATCGTCATTGCCAACGAGACCGAATTCGAGCGGCTTGCCGGACAGGAAGGCATGGACGCCGCAGCGCGCGAGGCCGCACTTGTGCGCCTGCATACGGAGACGGGCCAGACGCTGATCGTGACGCTCGGCGGCGATGGGGTCATCGCCATCCGCGACGGGGCGATTTCAAGGGCGCAGGGTCTCAAGATCGAACCCGTCGATACGGTCGGCGCCGGAGACACCTTCTGCGGCTATTTCGCCGCGAGCCTCGACGACGGCCTCGATTTTGTCTCGGCGCTGCGCCGTGCGGCGGTTGCCGGTTCGCTCGCCTGCCTCAAGGCCGGAGCGCAACCATCGATCCCCTTGAGCGAGGAAGTCGCAGACAGGATATAGCCGCGTCCCTTGGCGAAACGGCCGCCGGAACGGGTTTTGCCGTCGTCGCCCACAGCTGGGAAGAGTTTTGATCGTTCAGCGCATCATAATGCGAAAGGCGCCTGAGAGATCAGGCGCCTTTTTGCATTCGAGAACCGATGCGTTATCGCACGACGTGCGTCAGGCAGCGTTCGACGCCTGCTCTTCGTTGAGGAAGGCATAGATCGCCTGGGAGGAATCGGTGGCGCGCAGCTTGGCGACCAAATCGTGATCACGCAGCACGCGGGCGATCCGCGACAGAGCCTTGAGATGATCGGCGCCCGCCCCTTCCGGCGCAAGCAGCAGGAAGACGAGATCGACCGGCTGGTCGTCCAGCGCCTCGAAATCGACCGGCTGCTCCAGCCGGGCGAAGATGCCGACGATCGAATGGATGTTGACCAGCTTGCCGTGGGGAATGGCGATGCCGTTGCCGACGCCCGTCGAGCCAAGGCGCTCGCGCTGCAGGATGACGTCGAAGATCTCCCGTTCGGAGAGCCCGGTGATCCTGGCGGCTCTTGCGGCCAACTCCTGAAGCAGCTGTTTCTTGGAATTTACTCTGAGGGCGGGAATGATCGCATCCTGATGGAGCAAATCTGCCAATGCCATTTCCTTTTCCTTCTGTCGCCGGGATCAGATAATGCAAGGAGCGGCGGCAATACCGCCGCTCACCACCCTGATCTCAGCCTTTGATACTGGCTGAATCGATCCAGCCAATATTTCCGTCGTGCCGACGGTAAACGATGTTCAGATGTTCCTTGCCGGGGCTGCGGAACAGGAGAAGCGGCTCGTCGGTCATGTCGAGCGCCATCACGGCGGTGGCGACCGACATGGTCTTCAGCTGCTTCGTGCTTTCAGCGACGATCGCCGGAGCGAAATCGTCGGCGATTTCATCATCGTGATCAGGAACGGAATCCATAACCGTGTAGGAGACCTCTGCAAAACCATTCAGATGGTTTCCGGCGTGATGGTCCTTCAGCTTGCGCTTGTAACGCCGCAGCCGTTTTTCGATCCGCTGGGAGGCGGCGTCGAAAGCCAACTGCGGGTCGGTCGCCTCGCCGGCCGCATGCAACACCACCCCGCTGTCGAGATGCAGCTTGCAATCTGCCGAGTAACGAGAACTCGCCTTTTCCACGGTCACCTGGCCGGAATATCCCCCGTCGAAGTATTTCGTGATGGCCATACCAATTTGGTCCTCGATCTTTTGACGGAAGGATTCACCAATTTCCATATGTTTCCCGGATACACGCACACTCATGGAGTTTCCCTTCTTATGGTCGTTTGCGGGTATCAGTTTACGCCAAGCCTCAGGTTCATCCAAGCACTTCGCGCAATCTCAAGCAAGATCGGCTTAGGCCTGCGGGTCCTTGGTGCCTTGGGGATGATGGGGATAACTCCAGATGCCGTTCACGGCACCGATTGCGGCGCGCTTCTAGCCATAGGTTACCGAAAAGTCAATAGGGCGACGAATCACCCCCAGCGGCACTCGGGCAACGTGTGTCGGACGCCTTGCGGGGTAACGCATGCCGCCGATCACTACCCGATCCACTTTACGCGTTTCGCGCTTGCGTTGTGCTCACCCTTGCGGGGATCGTCATAGCGGCGACACCTGCTATGACGCAGACGAGTCCGATCCAGGCCGTCGAGCTCAGCCTTTCGCCGAGGAAGACGATGCCGATCGCAACACCGATCGGCACTCTGAGATAGGCTTGCGAGGTGGTTCCGACCGAGCCCAGCGTCTGGATAAGACGGAAATAGATCGTAAAGGCGAGCGCCGTCGAGAAGGCGGAGAGGGCAAGCAGCGCCAGCATCGATGCTGCCGAGGGATCGAGCTCCCACGGCCGATCGACGACGAGGCTCATCGGCAAGAGAATGACCGCGCCTGAGATCAACGAGCCGGCCGCCGGCACTGCGGGATCGAGCCCCTTGAAGTTCTTGCTGAAAATCGCGGCACCTGCATAGCAGATGGTCGCCAGGATGATGGCGAGCTGCGCAATCAGGCTTTCGCCGAGACCGCCGAGCGCTTCGACGCCGATGACGAGGCAGATGCCGGCAAGCCCGGCCATGACGCCGAAAAGCCGTCGCAGCGTCACCTGCTCATGGCGGGTCATCAGCACGGTCAGCAGGAAGGCGAAGATCGGCGTTGCCGAATTCAGGATCACCGCCAATCCGGCATCGACGGACTGTTCCGCCCAGGCGATCAGCGTGAAGGGAACGACGCTGTTCAGACAGGCCTGAACGAAAAACCGCTGCCAGGTCGCACGATCGCGTGGCAGGCGGACACGCCGGTGGCGCAGCACAGCCAGCAGAATGCCGCCGGCAATCAGCGTGCGGGCGGCGATCAGCGTTATGGGTGGGATCGTCTCGACGCCGATCTTGATGAAGCTATAGGAGGAACCCCAAAGGGTCGCCAGCACCAGCAGCAGGAAAAGCTCCCTGGCAAGGTTCGGATTTTGCGGCATCATCGTCGGCATTCGATCTTCATTCAAGACAATTCAAAGGGTTGCAGCGCCCTGCGTCTGAAAAGACGCAGGGCGCTGGAGAGGAATATCGGGTTTTACCGGCAGGATGCTTCGATCCAGGTCGAAGCATGACAGCGTCAGAAGCCGGCGACCTTGGCGAGCGCCCGCTTCTCGCGGCGGCGTTGGACCGAAGAGGCGATGTTCATCGCCTCCCGGTATTTCGCAACCGTGCGGCGGGCGAGATCGACGCCGCCCTTCTTCAGCATGTCGACAATATCGTCATCGGAAAGCACCGCCTCCGGGCTCTCCTGCAGGATCAGCGCACGGATCTTGTGACGCACGGCCTCAGCCGAATGGCTATCGCCGCCAGCGACGGCGCTGATCGAGACAGTGAAGAAATATTTGAGTTCGAAGAGGCCGCGCGGCGTCAGCATATATTTGTTCGACGTGACGCGGCTGACTGTGGATTCATGCATCTTGATCGCCTCGGCGACCGTCTTCAGGTTCAGCGGGCGCAGATAGTCGACGCCGTGCAGCAGGAAGGCGTCCTGCTGGCGGACGATTTCGCTTGCCACCTTCATGATGGTTTTAGCCCTCTGATCGAGGCTGCGCGTCAGCCAGTTGGCGGTCTGCAGGCAATCGGAGAGGAAGGCGTGATCCTCGCCGTTCTTTGTCACCCGGGAAAAATAGGACTGGTTGACCAGCACGCGCGGCAGCGTATCCGGATTGAGCTCGACCAGCCAGCCGCCATCCGAGGAGGCTCTGACGACCACATCCGGCATGATCGCTTCGGAAACACCTGCCTCGAAACCGCTGCCGGGCTTCGGATTGAGCTGGCGGATCTCGCCGAGCATGTCGAGAAGATCCTCCTCATCGACGCCGCAGAGTCGCTTCAACGTGGCGAAATCGCGCCGGGCGAGCAGTTCGAGGTTTTCGACCAGCACCTGCATGGCGGGGTCGTATCGGTCTTTCTGCCTGAGCTGGATCGCCAGGCATTCGGCAAGGCTGCGGGCGAAAACACCCGGCGGATCGAGGCTCTGGAGGGTGGCGAGCACGCGCTCGGCCTGTGCGAGGCTCGTGCCCAGCCTCTCGCCCGCCTCGACGATATCGGCCTGCAGATAACCGCAATCGTCGAGCTGGTCGACGAAATTCTGCGCGATCAGCCGGTCGGCCATGTCAGGCAGGACGAAGGGGATCTGCTGGGCGAGATGATCGCGCAGCGATACCTGGCCGGCAACGAAATCGTCGAGATCGTAGTCGGCGCCCTCGCCGCTGCCCGGCATCGATTTCCACTGGCTGACGAGCTCGGGCGCATCGAGGCGCTGCGGGGCGCCGTCATCAGGAAAGACATTGGTGTAATTGGCGTCGAGTTCGTCGTTCAGCCGGCTCGTGCTGGCACTGCCGCCATTGTCATACCAGTCGCTGGAGAGCGCCTCGGCGCGGTTGTCATAGCCATCGTCCGACCCGGCATCCTCCGGCTGATGAGCATATTGCTCATCTTCGCTTTCGCCGCGTTCGCCGGCCGCCTCGCCGTCATTCGACGGAAATTCGAGCAGCGGGTTCTTCTCCACTTCCATGGCGATGAACTGGTTGAGTTCGAAATGAGTCATCTGCAGCAACTGGATGGATTGCATCAGTTGCGGTGTCATCACCAGGGACTGGGTCTGGCGCAGGAAAAGATTGGCGGACAGTGCCATGACGGACGCGAAACTCCCCTCGATTCCTCCGGGAAACCGCGTCCGATCAAGGCTTCAGGCCACGGAAATCCAAGTTGGCCCAAAAATTGCTTTTTTATTGTATTTGGTCAAGCGGAACTATGCCGACAAGGTGAATTTCTGCGGGCCGCCTGGTATCAGAGGCTGAACCCGGTATCAGAGGCTGAAATTGTCGCCGAGGTAGAGCCGGCGCACTTCCGGATTGTTGACGATGTCGTTCGCCCGGCCATGGGTCAGCACCTCACCGGCATGGATGATGTAGGCGCGGTCGATCAGACCCAGCGTCTCGCGCACATTGTGGTCGGTGATGAGAACGCCGATGCCGCGCGCCGTCAGGTGGTGAACGAGATTCTGGATGTCGGCGACCGAGATCGGGTCGACGCCGGCGAAGGGTTCGTCGAGCAGCATGAAGGTAGGGTCGGTCGCAAGCGCACGCGCGATTTCAAGGCGGCGGCGCTCACCGCCGGAAAGCGCGACGGCGGCACTCTTGCGCAGCTTCTGGATATGGAACTCCTCCAGCAGCTCGTTCAGCTTCTGCTCGCGCTCGGCCTTGTCCTTCACATGCACTTCGAGCACGGCGCGGATATTCTCTTCCACCGTCAGCCCACGGAAGATCGAGGCTTCCTGCGGCAGGTAACCGACACCGAGACGCGAGCGGCGGTACATTGGCATGGTCGTGACGTCGTTGCCGTCGATCTCGATCGTGCCTTCGTCCACCGGCACAAGGCCGGTGATCATATAAAAACAGGTGGTCTTGCCGGCGCCGTTCGGGCCGAGCAGGCCGACGGCCTCGCCACGGCGCACCACCAGGGAGACGCCGTTGACGACGCGCCGCGTCGCATAGGTCTTCGTCAGACCGCGGGCGATCAACGTTCCCTGATAACGGCTCTTGTCGGCGGCACCCGCAGCTTGTGGCCCGGGCTTGCCGAACATGGTGGATAGCGATGATAATTTCACGTGGGAGGCCGGCTTCTCAGTTCTGCTTCTGCTGCGGTGTATTCGGCTTCGATTTCGGATCGAGCTGAATTTGGACACGCCCGCCGCAGCTTTCAAGCTCCGCCTGGCCAGTCTGCATGTGAACCGTCAGTTTGCAGCCGGTGAAAACGTTCGGCCCGTCCGACAGGATAACCTTGTTCCCCTCATCTGCCGTGAGGATGAATGTCTGCGAGGCCATGTCGAAATTGCCGTCATCGGCGGTCGCCGTCTGCGTGCCCGAGGTCAAGAGGACCTTGTCCGTCACCAGGATCTTGTCGATATCAGCACTTCCCGATGCAAGCGAGGCCGACTGCTCCGGCTGGGCAGCGGGTTGCGCCCCGTCGGCAGCCGGCTTTGCCGCCTTGTCCTTGTAATAGACGGTCATCTTGCCGGACTGCATCGTCGTCGTGCCTTGGACGACCTTGACCTTGCCGGTGAAGAGCGCGGTGTGTTCCTGGTCATGGATCTCAAGCTTGTCGCTTTCGATCTGGATCGGCTGGTCGTTGGAAAGCTTCATGCCCGACATCGTGGTCGACTGCGCACCCGCGCCCGAGGCCGTCAGAATAAGGGCAAATGCGCCGGCAACGAATGCCATGCCTGTCTTGCAAGTGGAAATGCGACAATCTTTTGTCATGGATGACCCGGCTGGTTAAGTGCCCTGTTTATGGATGGTGGATGGATCGACATTCATGCGAACATTCCCCTCGAATGTGATCACCCGCCCCTTATCGGTTATCTCCATCGTCTGCGCAACAATGGAGGCATTGTCCTTGGTGATGGTGACGGGATCGTCGCTCCGCATGTTTCCGCCCTTGATGTCGAGCTGGGCGGACTGGAAATTCGCATTGAGGCCGCTGCTCAGCACCAGGGTGAAGGGGGCCGTCATATGCAGATTGTCGGTAGCGCGGTTGTAATCGGCGGTCGAGGCGACGACGCGGGCGATCAGGCCGTCATTCATCGGCACGGCGGCCTTGATGGTTTCGAGCGTGATGAGATTGGGATTGCGGATGTCCTGAAGCGCCCTTTCGGCCAGCATCGAATAGTTGATGCCGTCGGAATTGCGGCCGGCGATCGCCGGCTTTTCCATCACGACCTTGCCGTTCTCGATCTTGGCGCCTTCCAACTTGATGTTCTCGGGCAGATAGATGCGGACCAACGCCACCGCGGTGAGGCTCGCTGCGATGACCAGGGCCGCCACCGGCAGCAATATTTTCAGCCGCCGCACGCGGGCGGAATGGAACAACGCATCGCCATAGGCATTCTTGCCCGACCCTGAATAGGCGGCATGTCCGTTGTTCTTCAGGGTATCGAGCATAGGCCTCGTCCATGTGCGGTGATCGCCGCGCCTTCATAACAAAGCCGGCCGCCAATCACAGTTCGTTTCGCATTATTACATTGGCTTGCCAATATGGAATTTTTTCTGCAACAAGCAACCAAACGGAAAAACATTGAAAAGTGGCATTCGTACGGGCCGCTGCACCCTATTTCACCGGATCGATCGGCGCCATGCCGAAGCCGGTGCCAGCGCTGGAGGTTTCTATGGACAGTTCGATCATCGCGGATCGCCGGCGGCTGCGCCGTAAGCTCGGCTTCTGGCGCCTCATCGCGGTGGCCCTCATCGTGGCACTTGGCTTCGCCTTTTACCGCTTCGCCCTCGGCGATGCCGGGACGGAGCGCCCGCACATCGCCCATGTGACGATATCGGGGCTGATCGTCGATGACGACGAGCTGCTGGAGCGGCTGAAGAAGGTCGAGACCAGCGACCAGGTGAAGGCAGCAGTGATTTCGATCTCCTCGCCCGGCGGCACGACCTATGGCGGCGAAAAAATCTTCAAGGCGATCCGTGCGATATCAGCCAAGAAGCCTGTCGTCTCCGAC
Source organism: Rhizobium leguminosarum (assembly GCF_002953715.1). GTDB lineage: Bacteria > Pseudomonadota > Alphaproteobacteria > Rhizobiales > Rhizobiaceae > Rhizobium > Rhizobium leguminosarum_V. The sequence continues at coordinate 45,487 of NZ_CP025012.1, read as the reverse complement.
GTGCGCACGCTTGCCGCCTCCGCCGGCTACATGATCGCCACCGCCGGCGATACCATCATTGCCGGCGACAGCTCGATCACCGGCTCGATCGGCGTCATCTTCCAGTACCCGCAGATCCAGCCGCTGCTCGACAAGATCGGCGTCTCGCTGCAGGAGATCAAGTCTTCGCCGCTGAAGGCCGAGCCCTCGCCCTTCCACGAGGCGAGCGAGGAAGCCAAGGCGATGATCCGCAACATGGTGGTCGACAGCTATAACTGGTTCGTCGATCTGGTCGCCGACCGGCGCAAACTGCCGCGCGACGAGGTGCTGAAACTGGCCGACGGCACGATCTATACCGGCCGCCAGGCGCTGAAGGTGAAACTCGTCGATGCAATCGGCGGCGAGGCTGAGATCCGTGCCTATCTGACATCGCGCGGCGTCGACGGCGATCTGCCGATGGTGGACTGGGACAAGAAGAGCAATACGCCCTTTCTGCTCGCGGGGGCTGTTTCGCGGTTGATTACGATCTTCGGTTATGATGATCTCATGAAAACCCAGGATATCAATGGAATCCTGCCCCCAAAGTTGCTTCTTGACGGGCTGCTTTCAGTTTGGCAGGTTGGCCGCGATTGATAAGAAATCAATAATTTAAGGGGGCGAATGTGATCAAGTCCGAATTGGTGCAGATTGTTGCGGCACGCAACCCGCATCTCTATCATCGCGACGTCGAGAATATCGTCAACGCGGTTCTCGACGAGATCACGGATGCACTGGCTGCGGGTAACCGAGTCGAATTGCGCGGCTTTGGCGCCTTTTCGGTCAAGAACCGCCCTTCGCGCTCCGGCCGCAACCCGCGGACCGGCGACACCGTCTTCGTCGAGGAGAAGTGGGTGCCCTTCTTCAAGACCGGCAAGGAGCTGCGCGAGCGGCTCAATCCCGGCCAAGCCGACGAAGAGGATTGAGCCGTCGCTGCCTGCGGCGAAACCGCACTTGAACTCGAGGGCCGTTTTCCTATTCTGGTAACGCATCGTGCTTTGCGCGTCTTACAAAGACGCGTGGCGCTGTAAGCATGAAACGCGCCCTTCAAAAAAGACCGGCGCAATCTGCCGCGTGGAGACCTCAAATGGCCAAGAAGATCGTCAACCTGTTGATTCTGCTGCCGCTCGGCGTCATTCTCATCGTCTTCTGCGTCGCCAACCGGCAGAGCGTCACGCTCGCCTTCAATCCGTTCCGGCCGGATGATCAGGTGCTTGCGGTTTCCGCGCCCTTCTTCGTCTTCCTGTTCATCGCCCTGATATCAGGCATGCTGATCGGCGCGGCCGCCACCTGGTTCAGCCAGGGCAAACACCGCAAGCGCGCCCGCACCGAGGCCAAGGAAGCCATCCGCTGGCAAAGCGAGGCCGACCGCCACAAGAACCGCGCCGAGGAAATCGCCGGGCAGCTGCCGGCGCGGTAAAACTGGTCAATATTCGACTGGCTGGGCATTTCGGCGGCCCCGTCAAACCGGAAAAAAGCTCAGTTCCTCATAGTCGCCCTCCGGCGACGTGCCGTTGCCGGTCACATGGAAACCATGGGAGAGGTAGAACGCCTTTGCCCGCCGGTTCTTCACCAGACATTTCAGCCGGTAGCGGTGTTGCGGCCATTCCGGCAGCGCGTGCAGCAGCGCCGTGCCGGCGCCCTGACCCTGGAATTCCGGGCTGATATAGAGCATGTGGATGAAATCGTCCTCCGGCCAGAGCGACAGGAAGCCGGCTACGCTGCCGTTTTCATGCGCGCAGACGAAGACCGTCTCGCCATTGGTATGGGCGGCGAAATCCTCGCGATGGAACTTGCCGGGATCGACCCAGACGAATGTTTCGCGGCGCACGGAAAGATAAATCTCCGCGAGCATTTCCTGGTCTTCCGCCCGCGGCGGCCTGATGGTCCACGTCATGATGCCGATTTAAACACCCCCCCGGCCCGCGCCAAGCCTAACCGGCCGCCATCTTCGCGACGACGGCGGCATTGAAATCCGAAAAGAACCCTTCGGCGAGCTTTTGCGAGGTCGAATCGAGCAGACGAGCGCCGAGCTGGGCGAGCCTGCCGCCGAGTTCGGCTTTCGAGCGGTAGTGCAGGATGGTCTCGGCACCCCTTTCCTCAAGCACGATATCGGCGCTGCCTCTGGCGAAGCCGGCAAGACCGCCCTTGCCTTCGGCCGACAGCGTATAGCTCTTCGGCGCGTCGACATTGGAAAGCGTCAGCAGCCCGTGGAAGGTGGCGGACAGCAGGCTGAACTTGACCTTGATCGTCGCCTCGAAGGCGCTCGGCGACAGCCGCTCGATGCTCTGACAGCCTGGAATGCAGCCACGCATGATGTCGGGATCGTTGAGTGCTGCCCAGACGACGTCCCGCGGCGCGGCGATGCGTTCTTCGCCGGTGAAATCCATTCGATGGCCCCATCTTCGATTCGCTCATCTTATCCCAGCGGGAAAGCGCTTTGCCAAGGCGGGGCGGAATGTTATCTGCCGGGTTCCGACGACACACATCTGACACACAAGGGATGGGCCGATGACCGACGAACTGAAGCCCTGGAGCGTGACGGCAAGCCGGATCACCTATGAAGACCGCTGGATCCGGGTCCGGAGCGACGATTGCGTCACCGCCGATGGAACCGTCATCGCGCCCTTTCATGTGCTGGATTATCCCGACTGGATCAACGTCATCCCTGTGATGCCCGATGGGCAGGTGCTGCTGACGCGGGAATACCGGCACGGCCGCGGCGAGATCGTGCTCGGTCTCGTCGCCGGCGGCGTCGAACGCAGCGACAGCAACACCGGCGATGCGGCGTTGGCGGCAGCCCGGCGCGAGCTCCGGGAGGAAACCGGCTATGAAGCCGCGACCTTCGTCAAGCTGCTCACCTCCTATCCGAATGCCGCCAGCCACAGCAATATGGTAACGAGCTGGCTGGCGCTCGGCCTGAGCAAGGCCGGCGAACCGTCTTTCGACCCCGGCGAGAAGGTCGAGCTGCTGTTTGCAGATCTTGCTGCCATCCTTGGCGACCTGCAGTCCGGTGCCGTCATCATGCAGTCGATGCATGTCGCAGCCCTCTATGCGGCGGAAAGCTGGCTTCGCACACAGGCCTCCGAGGGCTTGAAATAGGCAACGCGTCGGGAGAACCCGCTCCTCTTGCCGGGGCTTGGCCGGCTGCGCAGTTGATCCGCCACGCTTTTCTGGGCTACTGCATATTCAAAGTGCTGCAGCGTCCTTTGCACGTCTGAAAAGACGCGCAGCGCTGCAGCGGACGTACAGCCGACAAGACACCCCGACAGAGACGCGGAAGAGCACGTTGAAACAGAGAGAAGGCCGGCCAGGCCAGAAGAAAACATCAGGTTCTTCCGGTGAAAGCCGCAGGAACGATCGGACAGGCCGGCCGCCGAAGCCGGTCGCGCGGCCTGCGGCGGCCCGCGAGACAGTGCGCGAGGCTGCTGGGCCTGTCGCCGTCGAGCGTCCCCTGATGACACGCAGCGGCGAACGTCCGGTCGAGCGCGTGCCCGTCATCCTCGAATCGCTCGGAGCCGGCGACTTCCACCTGATCGACAGCGGCAACGGCGAAAAGCTGGAGCAATACGGCCCCTATCGCATCATCCGTCCCGAGGCCCAGGCGCTGTGGCGCCCTTCGCTCCCCGCCCATGTGTGGGAAAAGGTCGATGCCGCCTTCACCGGCGATACCGACGAGGAAGGCTCCGGCCGCTGGCGCTTCCCGAAAGAGGCGCTCGGCGAGACCTGGCCGCTCAATCTGCTCGGCGTCGATTTCCTCGGCCGCTTCACCTCCTTCCGTCATGTCGGCGTCTTCCCCGAGCAGATCGTCCACTGGAGCTGGATGAAAGAGCAGGCCGAAAAGGCCGGCCGGCCGCTGAAGGTGCTGAATCTCTTCGGTTATACCGGTGTCGCCTCGCTGGTTGCCGCCGCAGCCGGCGCCGAGGTCACCCATGTCGACGCCTCGAAGAAGGCGATCGGCTGGGCAAGGGAAAACCAGGCGCTCGGGCGCATGGAGAAACTGCCGATCCGCTGGATCTGCGAGGATGCGATGAAATTCATCCTGCGCGAAGAACGCCGCGGCAGCCAATACGACATCATTCTGACCGATCCGCCGAAATTCGGCCGTGGCCCCAATGGCGAAGTCTGGCATCTCTTCGAGCATCTGCCCTTGATGCTCGATGTCTGCCGCGAGATCCTGTCGCCGAAGGCGGTGGGCCTGGTGCTGACGGCCTATTCGATCCGGGCCAGCTTCTATTCGATCCACGAGCTGATGCGCGAGACGATGCGCGGCGCGCGCGGCGTGGTCGAATCCGGCGAGCTGGTGATTCGCGAAGCCGGCACCGACGGCAAGACGCCGGGCCGCGCGCTTTCCACCTCCCTCTTTTCCCGCTGGGTGCCGAAATGAGCAAGGACTTCCACGATCAGGGACCGCGCAGGGTCGGGCAGGTGAAGGAAGTCACCTCGCTCGCCAATCCGATCATCAAGGACATCAAGGCGCTGACAAACAAGAAGTCGCGCGAGGAAAGCGGTACTTTCCTGGCCGAAGGACTGAAGCTCGTCATCGATGCGATCGAACTCGGCTGGGCGATCCGCACGCTGGTCTATGCCAAGGCCGCCAAAGGCAAGCCGCTGGTCGAGCAGATGGCGGCCAGGACCGTCGCCTCGGGCGGGCTGGTGCTCGAAGTCAGCGAAAAGGTGATCGCCTCGATCACCCGCCGCGACAATCCGCAGATGGTCGTCGGCATCTTCGAGCAGCGTTGGGCGCCGCTTAAGGGTATTCGGCCGAAGGAGGGCGAGACATGGGTGGCGCTCGACCGGGTGCGCGACCCCGGCAATCTCGGCACCATCATCCGCACGGCCGATGCGGCCGGCGCTTCCGGCATCATACTTCTCGGAGAAACGACCGACCCCTTCTCGCTCGAAACGGTGCGCGCCACCATGGGCTCGGTCTTTGCCGTTCCGGTCGCGCGGGCAACCCCAGAGGAATTCATCGCCTGGCGGAAATCGGCCGGCGTTTCCGTCGTCGCGACGCATCTTGCCGGCGCGGTCGATTATCGGACGATCGACTACCGGAAAAAGCCCGTCGTGCTCCTGATGGGCAACGAACAATCCGGCCTGCCGGAGCAACTGGCCAAGGAGGCCGACGCGCTTGCCCGCATTCCGCAGCAGGGCCGCGCCGATTCCTTGAACCTCGCCGTCGCCACCGCCGTCATGCTTTTCGAGGCGCGCCGCCATCTCCTCTCACTTGCCGAGGGCAAATGACCGAACAGACGCATGCACGGCCCGCGCTGTTTTCGCGCCCGGCACCGATCCTCTTCTTCATCGTCGTCGCCGTTCTCATCGACCAGGTCGTCAAGATCGCCGTCGATCACACTCTGCCGCTGCAGGAGGCGGTGCCGGTCATTCCGATGCTGGCGCTCTACCGCACCTACAATCTCGGCGTCGCCTTTTCGATGCTGTCCGGCATGGACGGCTGGTTCATCGTCGGCATGCGGCTCGTCATCGTTGCCTTCGTCATCTGGCTGTGGCACCGCACGGAGAAAGACCGCTGGCTCGCTCATCTCGGTTATGCGCTGATCATCGCCGGGGCGATCGGCAATCTCGTCGACCGCTTCGCCTATGGGCATGTGATCGATTACATTCTTTTCTACACCGAGAGCTGGTCCTTCGCGGTCTTCAATCTCGCCGACAGTTTCATCACCATCGGCGCCGGTTGCGTCATTCTCGACGAGCTGCTGCTGCCGAAAAAGGCAGGCCGCTAAAATCTTATCGAAATCCTGAAGGCATTCGGAACGGGCCTCATGTTAGCCAGATAGCATGCAGAACCTGGGACAGTTGCAGGAAAGATTGTCCGCCGCCTTCGGTGGACCCGCCGCTAAGCCGCATGAGACGCGGATGGAGGCCGTTTCCTCACGACCGAACGCCTCGGCACCCCAGGGAGCCGATGACCGCCAGAGCGGGCCTGCAGCGACAAGGCGCCTGCTGTTCTACTGGCTGGGCGGCGCCGGCCTTCTTGCCGCAACGATCCTGATGCTGCTTGCCCATGCCGGCGATCCGCTGCTGCTTTCGGGCGGTCTTGTCGTTCTTGGTCTTGCCGTCATCGCCAGTTATGCCCTGCTGATGGTTCGGTCGCGCAAGGCCGGTCAGCGCCCCGATCAATCCATGCCGGATTGGAACACCGGCGCAAAGCTGTTTGCCGACGTGCACGACGTGCTCGGCGACATCACGGTCAGCCGCACCATGGACCGGCGCATCATCTCCGCCAACGACACTTTTCGTCGCCTGACCGGGCGGCTGCGTCCGGAAGGACGAACCTGCGAGGAGATCGGGCTTGCCTTCCGCCCCGGTCCGATATCGCACTGCTACGATGTCGAGATCTCGACACCGGAAGGCCAGCGCATCTTCCTCTGGCGCGACGTCGTTACCCGCGACCCGGCGAACGGCCGCCTGCTGCTGCAGAGCGTTGCCCGCGACGTGACCGACGAGCGGCTCATCGCGCAGGGCCGCGAGGAAGCCCGCCAGAAGGCCGAGTATAACAGCGCCGCCAAATCGAGGCTGCTTGCCACCGTCAGCCACGAGGTGCGCACGCCGCTTTCCGGCATCCTCGGCATGGCGCATCTGATTGCGGAGACGCGGCTGACGCAGGAGCAGCAGAACTATCTCGCGAGCATCCGCCAGTCCGGCCACGCGCTGACGCAGCTCGTCGAGGATCTGCTCGACTTCTCCACCATCGAGGTCGGCCGCTTCGCGCTGCATCCGCGCTCGGAATCGCTGCGCAAGCTTCTGGAAAGCGTCGTCGAGATGCTCGCCCACCGGGCGCACGAAAAGGGTATCGAGATCGGCGCCACCGTGTCATCCGATGTCCCTGAGAATATGAGCTTCGACCCGGCGCGGCTGCGCCAGGTTCTGTTCAACGTCATCGGCAATGCCGTGAAGTTCACCCAGGTCGGTGGCGTCTTCATCCGCGTATCGCTCGACGCCGGCGACTTGCTGATCACCGTGACCGATAGCGGTCCCGGCATGACGGCGGAGGAGCAGGCGCGCGTCTTCGGCGAGTTCGAGCAGGGCGGGACCGTTGCCGACAAGAGCAACGGTACCGGGCTCGGCCTTGCCATCTCCGCCCGCATCATGCGCGAATTCAGCGGCACTCTGACGGTTGCCAGCGAAAAGGGCAGAGGCAGCGAATTCGCCATCCGCTTCCCAGTCGATATCGGCAGCGAGCGCCCCGACCGGCGAAACACGCTGCTTGCCGGCAACAGCGTCGTGCTGCTGGCGCCGGCAGGTGCCGCGCGCACCGCCATCGCCGAGACGATCACCGCGCTTGGCGGCCTCTGCCATCTCGTCGGCGACGGCGAGACGGCGCGGTCAACGCTGCTCGGATTGGCAAAGGGCGGACGGCGGCCGACCGACATCATCATCGACCATCGCATGTCGGCGGAATTTTCCGACCATCTTGCCGATCGCGCCGAAATCGCCGCACTTGGCCTGCGCAAGGTCCTGCTCGTCAACCCGGAAGAACGTAGCGCCCATCCGCTCGACCTTTTCGATGCCTGGCTGATCCGGCCGCTGCGCGAACAGTCGCTGATCGACGTGCTGCGCGGGCGCATGCGCGGCATGGAGAAGCGCGACGCGCTGAACGACAACCAGCCGGGCTTCGGCCTTTCGGTGGCGGAGACGGTGGTTGCCGCCAGCGGGCTCAGCATCCTGCTCGGCGAGGACGATCCGATCAATGCCATGCTGGTGCGCGTTGTCCTGGAAAAGGGCGGGCATAAGGTGCGCCATGTCGAAGATTTCGAGTCGCTGCTCGACTGCGCGCTCTGCGAGGCAAATGCCCGGCCCGATATCATCATCAGCGATCTCTCGATGCCGGGTGGGAACGGCATCGACATGCTGGGACGCCTGCGCGGCCACGAGCGGCGGCTCGATCTCGCCTCGGTGCCGGTGATCGTGCTGACTGCCGACAAGAGCGACGATTCACGCCGCCAGGTCTTGCTCAACGGCGCCAACCGCGTCATGGTAAAGCCGGTCGATCCGGTGCGGCTGCTGACCGAAGTTCAGGCGGTCGCCGCACTTTCCGCCCGCCGGGCAGAGGCGCGGTGAGCGCCTCAGGAACCGGCACGCTGCTTGCGCTTGGAAATTCAAAATGTCACTTTCCTGTCGCAGAGAAGTGTTTTATGGCGTCGATAAGCCGGCAACGGGAGAATCGTCATGTCCGCCATCGACATCCTGAATCGTGACACCACCGCGGAGGCTGCACCGCCCTCGACGGCTGCTGTGCAGAAGGACGGTGATATCCTCGGCCGCATCGGCAATCTGGAGACCCGCCTTGCCCGCACGGCGCGCGAAATCGATGCTGCCCAGGCCGTGCGCTACCGCGTCTTCGTCGACGAAATGAAGGCGCAGCTGCCGCTGGATGCCATGCGTCGCCAGCGTGATGTCGACGCCTATGACGCCGTCTGCGACCATCTTCTCGTTCTCGACCGCTCGATCGAGGGCGACCCGGAAGACCAGATCGTCGGCACCTACCGGCTGCTGCGTCAGGATGTCGCCATCGCCAATGGCGGTTTTTACTCGGCTTCCGAATTCGAAATCGAGGGCCTCATCGCGAAACATCCGGACAAGCGCTTCATGGAGCTCGGCCGCTCCTGCGTGCTGCCGGAATACCGCACCAAGCGCACCGTCGAGCTCCTGTGGCAGGGCAACTGGGCCTATGCGCTGAAACACGGCGTCAGCGCCATGTTCGGCTGCGCCTCTTTCCCCGGCGTCTATCTCGAAAGCCACGCGCTGGCGCTGTCCTTTCTCTATCACAACGTGCTGGCGAAGAACGAATGGGCCGTCGGGGCGCTGCCGGATCTCGCCCGCAACATGGATCTGATGCCGGTCGAGGCCATCAACCCGAAGCGGGCGCTGATGGCGCTGCCGCCGCTGATCAAGGGCTATCTGCGCCTCGGCGCGATGGTCGGCTCCAGTGCGGTCGTCGATCATGCCTTCAACACGACTGACGTGCTGATCGTGCTGCCGATCTCCAGCATTTCCGACCGCTACCTGAATTACTACGGCGCCGACGCCGGCCGCTTCGCGAGCTAATTTAATCTGCGCAGACGGCCATCTGTCTGGGAAAAGCCAATTCCAGCCTCTCCGAAGGCTCTAGTGATCGGATCGCCTTCTGGTGTCCGACGGGTTCTCTCCATACGCCGCCCGATAGGTTGCTGCAAAGCGGCCAAAGTGGAAGAATCCCCACTTCAAGCAGATGTCCCGCAACGGCTGCCGGTTTGAAGGATCGTGCAGATCCTCCCGGACCGCTTGCAAGCGGATCGTCCTGAGGTAGGCAGCCGGCGTGGTTCCCTTGAAGGCACGAAAACCGCTTTCAAGAGCGCGAATGGAAATGCCTGCCGCCTCCGCGACACTCTGCATCGTCAGTGGCTGTGCGATGTTCGCATGCATAAATTCAATCGCCCGACGGACATGCCGTGGTGCGATCAGATGGATTTTCTTGTCAAGAAGATGCGAGAGCCGATGAGGAACCGAGCGCACCAGCAGATCGGCAAACGCCTGGATCAGGTTCAACATGGCGATTGGCGAGTGAAGTAGCGGCCCGTTGTTGCGCATGCCACTGATGATCGTTTGGGCGAGGCTGCCGATCAACTGGCCCGCCGCCGTGGAAAGATCAATGACCGGTGCCAAGTCCATTGCCCCGGTCAGGGGGGTCTCCAATACGGCGGCGACGGTCTGAGCGATGATTGTCCAGCTCAGACTCAGTGTGTCTGATCGGTGCGGCGCTGCCCGTACGGAAACCCGTTCCGGCTCGAGATTGTTCATCAACAACAGCCGCCCAGGTGTCCCTTCGATCACAGTCCGACCAAGCGTTACATCGAGAGCACCCGTACGCGGCATGATGATTGCCAGAGTTTCCGGCGTTCCGTGTGCCGTTCTTGCACCCCAGCCGCCGGAATCCTGGTTGCTGACCAGCGACAACCTTTCATCACCCCAAAACCCGACCTTCCAGTCGAGTGGTTTCTCTCGACCATTGCGCCATGCGTCGAACGAACCGAACCCCTTGGTCAGAGCCTCGACCATATCGTCGAAAGTTGCCCCCTGAAATCGGGCGATGAAATTGGGAGATGCGTTTTCTGGCATGGGAAACCAACCGGCTGGTATTAAACACCTGAGCTGCGAAACCGCATTGATTGCCCGCAGTTCGTCAATGTCCCTGCAGGCATATTTATGCGCCCGTATCGGGCTATTGTATCAAAAGTATGACTTATCGGAAGAGCAGCGCGCTCCGCTTCCCTGGAGCGGTTCAGCTTTAAACGGAAGCACAGAACCGCTCTATCCTTTTGTTTTGCGCAATTCCCGGCAAAACCGCTTTCGCGCTTTGCCTGGGAAAACCGTGTCCGCTGACACCACGGGCGGAAGCTTCATCGCGGCTGCCCACGAAAACTTATGCCCGGCCGACGCACTGTCAGCCGGGCACCAAAAGGTGTCTCATATGTCGGCAGGACGAGTTTATGAACCAGCCCCATAGGCGGCGATCGCCGCCATGTTGACGATGTCGCTGTCCTTGGCGCCCATCGAGGTGATCTGCACCGACTTGTCGACGCCGACCAGGATCGGGCCGATGACCGTGGAGCCGCCGAGCTCCTGCAGCATCTTGGTCGAGATCGAGGCCGAGTGGAAAGCCGGCATGACGAGCACGTTGGCCGGGCCGGAGAGGCGGCAGAAGGGATATTGCTCCATCACCTTGCGGTTCAGGGCGACATCGGCGGCCATTTCGCCGTCATATTCGAAATCGACGCGGCGCTTGTCGAGGATCTTCACCGCTTCGCGCACCCGCTCGGAACGTTCGCCCGAGGGATGGCCGAAGGTGGAATAGGCAAGCAGGGCGACACGCGGCGGATAACCCATGCGCCGCGCCAGACCTGCGGCTTCCTCGGCGATATCGGCAAGCTCCTCGGCCGTCGGCATGTCATGCACCGCGGTATCGGCAACGAAGACGGTGCGGCCGCGGCAGAGCGCCAGGGATACGCCGATGACGCGGTGGCCGGGCTTCTCGTCGATGCAGCGGCGCACATCTTCGAGTGCCGTCGAATAGTTGCGGGTAATGCCCGTCACCATGCCGTCGGCGTCGCCGAGCGCCACCATGGTGGCGGCGAAGTGGTTGCGGTCGTTGTGGATCAGTCGCTGGGCGTCGCGGTGCAGATAACCCCGCCGCTGCAGCCTGGCATAGAGATAATCGATATAGGCCTCGACCCGGGTCGAGATACGGGCATTGACGATCTCGAGGCCTGGCCGGTTGAGATCGATGCCGGCGCGTTCCGCCGTCGCCCGGATCAGATCCTCGCGGCCGAGCAGAATGGCGGTGCCGAGCTGCTGGTTGGCATAGGACATCGCCGCGCGCAGGACCTGTTCTTCCTCGGCCTCGGCAAAGACGATCCGCTTCGGATGCCGGCGGACACGCTCGTAGAGCCTGGCGAGCGTCGAGGCGATCGGATCGCGGCGCGCCGAAAGCTCGCGGGCATAACCGGCCATGTCGGTGATGACCTTGCGGGCGACACCGCTTTCGATCGCAGCTTGCGCGACCGCGACCGGGATCGCCGAGATCAGCCTGGGATCGAAGGGAACTGGGATGATATATTGCGACCCGAAACGCGGCCGGTTGCCCTGATAGGCGGCGACCACGTCATCCGGCACGTCCTCGCGGGCGAGGTTTGCCAACGCCTTGACGGCGGCGATCTTCATCGCGTCATTGATTGTGGAGGCGCGCACATCGAGAGCGCCGCGGAAGATATAGGGAAAACCGAGGACGTTGTTGACCTGATTCGGATAGTCCGAACGGCCCGTCGCCATGATGGCGTCGTCGCGGATGCGGGCCACCTCTTCCGGCGTGATCTCGGGATCGGGATTGGCCATGGCGAAGATGATCGGCCGCTCCGCCATCGAGCGGATCATCTCGGCCGAAAACGCGCCCTTCTGCGACAGGCCGAAAACGACGTCCGCGCCCTCCATCGCCTCTTCCAGCGTGCGTGTGTCGGTCTTTGCCGCATGCGCCGATTTCCACTGGTTCATGCCCTCGGTGCGGCCCTGGTAGATGACGCCCTTGGTATCGCAGAGGATGACGTTCTCAGGCGCAAACCCCATCGCCTTGATCAGTTCGACGCAGGCGATCGCCGCAGCACCCGCACCGTTGCAGACGAGCTTCGTCGTCTTCAGGTCGCGGCCGGTCAGTTCCAGCGCGTTGATCAGGCCGGCAGCGGCGATGATCGCCGTTCCATGCTGGTCGTCATGGAAGACGGGGATATCCATCAGCTCGCGCAGCCGGCTTTCGATGACGAAACAGTCCGGCGCCTTGATATCCTCGAGGTTGATGCCGCCGAAGGAGGGACCGAGGAAGCGCACGCAGTTGATGAACTCGTCGACATTTTCCGTATCGATCTCGAGGTCGATGGAATCGACGTCGGCGAAGCGCTTGAACAGCACCGCCTTGCCTTCCATGACGGGCTTGGAGGCCAGCGCCCCGAGATTGCCGAGACCGAGGATTGCCGTGCCGTTGGAAATGACGGCGACCATGTTGCCGCGGGCCGTGTAATCATAGGCCGTCTGCGGATCGGCGGCGATTGCCTTGACGGGTACGGCAACACCCGGCGAATAGGCCAGCGAGAGGTCGCGCTGCGTCGCCATCGGCTTGGTCGGGTTGATCTCCAGCTTGCCGGGCCGGCCCATTGCGTGAAATTCGAGCGCCTCCTGGTCGGTAACCGAGGTCACCGGCCGGTCCTTCTTATCGATATCGGGCATAAATCCTCCAACGTCCTGTGGGCGACGCTTTGCTCTTCCTCAAATGCTGTTGTCATCTATAGCGGCGCGCGGATAGGGTTGGCACCTGTTTTTTTGGGAAAAACTCCACCTCCGTGAACGCACGAATAGACACAGGGAATGAAGCCTTTTCGGCTGCCGAGCTCGCCACGGCGGAAAGCCGTGCCTCGGCGACGCCGATGATGGAGCAATTTATCGAGATCAAGGCGAACAATCCCGGTTCGCTTCTGTTCTATCGCATGGGCGATTTCTACGAGCTGTTCTTCGAGGATGCGCTGGAAGCCTCACGCGCGCTCGGTATCACGCTGACGAAGCGCGGCCAGCACATGGGCCAGGATATCCCGATGTGCGGCGTTCCGGTGCATGCGGCCGACGACTATCTGCAGAAGCTGATTTCGCTCGGCTTCCGCGTCGCCGTCTGCGAGCAGATCGAGGATCCCGCGGAAGCGAAGAAACGCGGCGCGAAATCCGTCGTCAGGCGCGACGTCGTCCGCCTCGTCACCCCCGGCACGATCACCGAGGAAAAGCTGCTTTCGCCCTCGGAATCCAACTATCTGATGGCGCTGACCCGCATTCGCGGCAGCGGCGAGGCCTTGCTGGCGCTTGCCTGGATCGATATTTCCACCGGCGTCTTCCGGCTTGCCGAGACCGAAGCCTCGCGCCTGCTTGCCGATATCCTGCGCATCGATCCGCGCGAACTCATCCTGCCCGACACGATCTTCCACGATCCCGAACTCAAGCAGGTCTTCGACGTGCTCGGCCGGACAGCAGTGCCGCAGCCTTCCGTGCTCTTCGACAGCGCCAGCGCCGAAGGGCGGATCGCGCGGTATTTCGGCGTCGCGACGCTCGACGGCTTCGGCACCTTTTCGCGCGCCGAGCTTGCGGCGGCAGCCGCCGCCGTCGCCTATGTCGAGAAGACGCAGATCGCCGAGCGTCCGCCGCTTGGAAAGCCGGAGCGCGAAAGTGCCGCTTCGACGCTGTTCATCGACCCCGCCACCCGCGCCAATCTCGAACTTGCCCGCACGCTTTCGGGCGATCGCAACGGCTCGCTGTTGAAGGCGATCGACCGCACCGTCACCGGCGGCGGCGCCAGGCTCCTTGCCGAGCGGCTGATGTCGCCGCTGACCGATCCCGCCCGCATCAATGCGCGGCTCGATTCGATCGGCTTCCTGATCGACGAACCTCTGCTCTGCGGCAATCTGCGCGACACGCTGAAACATGTGCCCGACATGCCGCGCGCCCTGTCGCGCCTGGCGCTCGACCGCGGCGGCCCACGCGATCTCTGGGCGATCCGCCAGGGCCTGGAAGCGGCGGGCGGACTGGCGGCGATGCTCGGCAAGGCGATGCTGCCCGAAGAGCTCGGCCAGGCACTATCCGGGCTGCAGGCCCTTCCTGCGACGCTGGAGAAGCTGCTTGCCGAGACGCTTGCCGACGAATTGCCGCTGTTGAAACGCGATGGCGGCTTCCTGCGCGACGGCGCCAGCGCCGAACTCGACGAGGTCCGGGCGCTGCGCGACCAGTCGCGTCGCGTCATCGCCGGCCTGCAATTGCAATATGCCGAGGAAACCGGCATCCGCTCGCTGAAGATCAAGCACAACAACGTCCTCGGTTATTTCATCGAAGTCACCGCCGGCAATGCCTCGCCGATGACGGAGACGGCGGACGCGAAAGCCCGCTTCATCCACCGCCAGACCATGGCGAACGCCATGCGCTTCACCACCACCGAACTTGCCGATCTCGAAAGCCGCATCGCCAATGCCGCCGACCAGGCGCTGACGATCGAGCTCGAAGCCTTCGACAGGATGACGGCGGCCGTCGTTGCGGAAGCCGAGGCGATCAAATCAGGCGCCCGGGCGCTTGCCGTCATCGACGTCGCCGCAGCTCTGGCGCTTCTCGCCGAGGAGCAGGCCTATTGCCGCCCGCAGGTCGACGGTTCGAAGATGTTTGCCATCGAGGGTGGCCGCCATCCGGTTGTCGAGCAGGCGCTGCGGCGGCAGGCCGGCGGCCCCTTCGTCGCCAATCATTGCGATCTGTCGCCAAAGACCGGCGACCGGGATGGGGCGATCTGGCTGCTGACCGGCCCGAACATGGGCGGCAAGTCGACCTTTCTGCGCCAGAACGCATTGATCGCCATCCTGGCGCAGATGGGCTCCTTCGTGCCGGCGGCATCAGCCCATATCGGCATCGTCGACCGGCTTTTCTCGCGTGTCGGCGCCTCAGACGATCTGGCGCGCGGGCGCTCCACCTTCATGGTCGAGATGGTCGAAACGGCGGCGATCCTCAACCAGGCGAGCGACCGTTCCCTCGTCATCCTCGACGAGATCGGTCGCGGCACCGCCACGTTCGACGGTCTGTCGATCGCCTGGGCCGCCGTCGAGCACCTGCATGAGGCCAATCGCTGTCGCGGCCTCTTCGCCACGCATTTCCACGAGCTGACCGTGCTTTCGGAAAAGCTTGGCCGGCTGTCGAACGCCACGATGCGCGTCAAGGAATGGGACGGCGACGTCATTTTCCTGCACGAGGTCGGGCCGGGTGCGGCGGACCGCTCCTACGGTATTCAGGTCGCGCGCCTTGCCGGGCTTCCGGCTTCGGTCGTGGCGCGGGCCCGCGATGTACTCACCCGTCTGGAAGATGCCGACCGCAAGAACCCGGCGAGCCAGCTGATCGACGACCTGCCGCTCTTCCAGGTGGCGGTGCGCCGCGAGGATACGGCCCGCGGACCCTCCAAGGTCGAGGAGGCGTTGAAAGCGATGAGCCTTGACGACATGACGCCGCGCGAGGCAATGGATGCGCTTTACGATCTCAAGAAGAAGCTGAAATAGGAGTAGCGCGCCATGTTCATGGAAAAACTGGTTCGCGAAACCGAGCGCCTCTCGCTGATCTGCTCCATGCTCGATACGATGCGGCGCGCCGATAAGGACCGCAATGCGCGCGGCTGGACTTCGCCGATCGGCATGCTGAAGATCACCCGCTGCTGCGCGATGATCTGCGAACTCGGAACGTCGATCGCCAAGGCCGGCTATCGCGAATGCGACAGGCAGGCGCTTGAGGAGATCATGCGCGAGACACGGCAGGTGCTGCATTTGCTGAATGCACGAGCCGCCGGCTGAGGATTCCGGGAAAGCCGGCGCCTTGCGTCAAAGCGCCCTTGCATCTTGCAGCGAACCAACACCATTTCGCCAAATTTAAAGGTTCTTGCAGTATGAAAGCCCGTGTCAATCGCCGGGCAAAGGGGCTATAGCGCATGCAGACGAAACAAGCGGCAGGCCGTGAACCGGCAGCCCGGCATGAACAGGAAACCGCCCCGGCGACAGCGATGCGCAACCTCGATTTCTCCAATATCCTCGACGTCGAGCTCTTGCAGAAGCAGTGTGACGCCGTTGCCGATGCCAACCGCAACCGGCCCGACGTCCTGCGCGCCGATCTTCTGGCCGTGCTGAAGAAGGCGAGCACGGAAGGTCGGCAGAAGGCGCGCGAGGCACTGATGGCCGATGGCGGCGGACTCAATTGCGCCTACCGGATTTCCTGGCTGCAGGACCAGATCATCACCGTCCTCTACAATTTCGCCACCGCCCATATCTTTCCGCATCAGAAGGACAAGTTCGCGGTGACCGCCGTCGGCGGCTACGGGCGCGACACGCTGGCGCCCGGCTCGGATATCGACCTGCTGTTCCTCTTCCTGCCGAGGCCGGCGGAAGAGACGCACAAGGCGGTCGAATTCATGCTCTATGTGCTCTGGGACATGGGTTTCAAGGTCGGTCATGCCACCCGTACGGTGGAGGAATGCATCGCGCTTTCCAAGTCCGACATGACGATCCGCACCGCCATCCTGGAGATGCGCTACATCTGCGGCCTGCAACGGCTGGAAACCGAGCTCGAGACCCGCTTCGACAAGGAGATCGTCACCGGCACCGGTCCCGAATTCATCGCCGCCAAGCTTGCCGAGCGCGACGAGCGCCACAGCAAGGCGGGCGACACGCGTTATCTCGTCGAACCGAACGTCAAGGAAGGCAAAGGCGGGCTTCGCGACCTGCACACGCTGTTCTGGATCTCGAAATATTATTATCACGTGCGCGACCAGGCGGAGCTGGTCAAACTCGGCGTGCTGTCCAAGCACGAATACCGTCTGCTTGAGAAAGCCGACGATTTTCTCTGGGCGGTGCGCTGCCATATGCACTTCCTGACCGGCAAGGCCGAGGAGCGCCTGTCCTTCGACATCCAGCGCGAGATCGCTGAAGCCTTCGGTTATCACAGCCGCCCGGGCCTTTCGGCCGTCGAGCGCTTCATGAAGCACTATTTTCTCGTCGCCAAGGATGTCGGCGATCTCACGCGCATTCTGTGCGCCGCGCTTGAAGACCAGCAGGCGAAGTCGATCCCGGGCCTGACCGGCGTCATCAGCCGCTTCACCCATCGCAACCGCAAGATCGCCGGCAGCGTCGAATTCGTCGAAGACCGCGGCCGCATCGCGCTCGCCGACCCCGAAGTCTTCAAGCGCGATCCGGTCAACATCATCCGGCTCTTCCACGTCGCCGACATCAACGGGCTGGAATTCCATCCGGACGCGCTGAAACGCGTTACCCGTTCACTCGCTTTGATCGATAACAGCCTGCGGGAAAACGACGAGGCCAACCGCCTGTTCATGTCGATCCTGACGTCGAAGCGCGATCCGGCGCTCATCCTGCGCCGGATGAACGAGGCCGGCGTGCTCGGCCGCTTCATCCCCGAATTCGGCAAGATCGTCGCGATGATGCAGTTCAACATGTATCACCACTATACGGTCGACGAACATCTGATCCGCACCGTCGACATTCTCTCCGAGATCGACAAGGGGCGCGCCGAGGATCTGCATCCGCTCGCCAACAAGCTGATGCCCGGCATCGAGGATCGCGAGGCGCTGTATGTCGCCGTTCTCCTCCACGACATCGCCAAGGGCCGCCAGGAGGATCATTCGATCGCCGGCGCCCGCGTCGCCCGCAAGCTCTGCGCCCGCTTCGGCCTGTCGCAGAAGCAGACTGAGATCGTCGTCTGGCTGATCGAGGAACATCTGACCATGTCGATGGTGGCGCAGACCCGCGACCTCACCGACCGCAAGACGATCACCGATTTCGCCGACCGCGTGCAGTCGCTCGACCGGCTGAAGATGCTCTTGATCCTGACGATCTGCGATATCCGCGCCGTCGGTCCCGGTGTCTGGAACGGCTGGAAAGGCCAGCTTCTGCGCACGCTCTATTATGAAACCGAGCTGCTGCTGGCCGGCGGCTTTTCGGAGGTCTCCCGCAAGGAGCGGGCCAATGCCGCCGCCGAGGCGCTGCATTCAGCACTCGCCGACTGGAGCCAGAAGAACCGCAATACCTATACCAAGCTGCACTACCAGCCCTATCTGCTCTCGGTGCCGCTGGAAGACCAGATCCGTCACGCCCATTTCATCCGTCAGTCGGATAAGGCGGGCCAGGCGCTCGCCACCACGGTGCGCACCGACAGTTTCCACGCGATCACCGAGATCACCGTACTGTCGCCCGACCATCCGCGACTGCTCGCCGTCATTGCCGGAGCTTGTGCTGCGGCCGGGGCCAACATCGTCGACGCCCAGATCTTCACCACATCGGACGGACGGGCGCTCGACACGATCCATGTCAGCCGTGAATTTACCGACGATGCCGACGAACTGCGCCGGGCGGCGACGATCGGACGGATGATCGAGGACGTGCTGTCCGGCCGCAAGCGGCTGCCCGAAGTCATCGCCACGCGCGCGCGCAACCGCAAGAAAAGCAAGGCCTTCGTCATTCCGCCGTCGGTCAACATCACCAACAGCCTGTCGAACAAGTTCACGGTCATCGAGGTCGAATGCCTCGACCGGCCGGGATTGCTGTCCGAAATCACGGCCGTGCTCTCCGATCTGTCGCTCGATATCCAGTCGGCCCGCATCACCACCTTCGGCGAGAAGGTGATCGACACCTTCTACGTCACCGATCTGGTCGGCCAGAAAATATCAGGCGACAGCAAGCGCGCCAACATCACCGCCCGGATGAAGGCCGTCATGGCCGAGGAGGAGGATGAATTGCGCGAGCGTATGCCCTCCGGCATCATCGCGCCCGCCGCCACCGCCCGGACCCCGCCTGCCGCCGAAAAGAAGGCCGGTTCCCCCATATGAGCCACCACGCATGAGCCCGAACGCATGAGCCTCGTCAAGAAATTCGCGACCGTCGGCGGCGCCACCCTCGGCAGCCGCATCTTCGGCTTCGCCCGCGAAACGCTGATGGCTGCGGCCCTCGGCACCGGACCGATGGCCGACGTCTTCTACGCCGCCTTCCGCTTTCCGAACCTGTTCCGCCGGCTGTTTGCCGAGGGCGCCTTCAACGCCGCCTTCGTGCCGCTCTTTGCCAAGGAGATCGAGGCGAACGGCACGGATGGCGCCAAGCGTTTTTCGGAAGAAGTCTTTGGCGTCTTGTTTTCGGTGCTGCTCCTCATCACCATCGTGATGGAGCTTGCCATGCCGCTGCTGGTGCGCTTCGTCATCGCGCCGGGCTTTGCCGACGATCCCGACAAGTTCTCGATCACGATCCGCATGGCGGCCGTGATGTTTCCCTATCTGATGTGCATGTCGCTGACGGCGATGATGAGCGGCATGCTGAATTCGCTGCATCATTTCTTCGCCGCCGCCATCGCGCCCGTCTTCCTCAACGTGGTGATGATCGGGGCGCTGTTTTATGCGCTCTATACCGGCGCCGATCCGCTGGCGACGGCCTGGTATCTCTCCTGGGGCGTTCTTGCCGCCGGCGTCCTGCAACTCGCCGTCGTCTATGTCGGCGTGCTCGCGGCCGGCATGAGCATCGGCTTCCGCTTCCCGAAGATGACACCAAACGTCAAGCGGCTGCTGATCCTGGCGGTGCCGGCTGCGGTGACGGGCGGCATCACCCAGATCAACCAGCTGATCGGCCAGGCGATTGCGTCGTCCCGCGACGGCGCGATCGCAGCACTGCAATATGCCGACCGCATCTATCAGCTGCCGCTCGGGGTCGTCGGCGTCGCCGTCGGCGTGGTGCTTCTGCCGGAACTGGCCCGGGCGCTGAAGGGCGGCAACCTGCGCGAGGCCGGAAACCTGCAGAACCGCTCGATCGAATTCGTGCTGTTCCTGACGATCCCTGCCGCCTTCGCGCTCTGGATCCTGTCCGACGAGATCATCCGCGTGCTCTATGAGCGCGGCGCCTTCCATCAGGAAAACACTGCGGTCGTCGGCTCGATCCTGGCGATTTACGGCATCGGCCTGCCGGCCTTCGTGCTGATCAAGGCATTGCAGCCCGGCTTCTATGCCCGCGAGGACACCAAGACGCCGATGCGCTTTTCGGCCATCGCGGTTGCGACCAACTGCGCCACGGCGCTGACCCTCTTCCCCTATATGGGCGCGCCCGGCATCGCAGTTGCCGAAGCCACGGCCGGCTGGATCAGCACCGTGCTGCTGTTCACCACGCTTTTGCGCCGCGGCCACCTGACATGGGAATGGGCGCTGGCAAAGCGCACCGCCCTGCTGATCGTCGCCGCGGCCGTCATGGGTGCTGCGATCGTCTTCCTCAAGCAGCACTGGGCGCCCTGGCTTGCTTCCGGCGCGCCGCTTATCACCAAGATCGGCACCCTCGGGCTGCTGATTGCGATCGCGATGCTGATCTATTTCGCCGCCGCTTTCCTGGTCGGCGGGGCAAATCTCGGCATGATCCGACGCAACCTGAACCGCAAACCGGCGCCGGCGAAGGACGGCTGAGGTCGCACTTTTCCTGGTATTGCTCAGCAGTCAACCCATCGCCTTTGCGGTCCGACGTCGACATGGATGATGCCATTGCAATAGCTGCCAATGCCGCCGATGCCCGGCGCACTTCTTGCGGCTGATATGATCGTGCGTTCCGACAGGCCGGGCATCCTGATATCGGCTGCCAGACATTTCCCGTGCAGGGACCCATGGCGGCGGGGATGCGGCCTGTGGCCCGAGGTGATCACAGGGCGGCGACCGGTCTTTGCAGCAATATACGACAGGACCGCTCGCAGGCGCCCTGGAAAGCAGCCGGCACGAACGCTGACGGTCTGGACGGTGTAGGCGAGACGTGGCTGATGTTTTGGAAGATGAACGGCATGCCTTTTCATGTCTTGACCGACGGCACCCGTTGCTGATTGTAGGGCGAAAAGGCCTGCTATGACGAGCAAAGTTGCGTTCTGCATGGACCCTCCGATCGGCGACCGTGGCAGCCCCATCGGCGCCGGTGCCAGGCGATGGATTTTCAGTTCAAAAAAAGCTTTTTTGTGAAATTTTATACTCAATTATAAGTAAGACCATTGATCAATTCGGCTTAAAAACCGGGATATTTCTGCTCAAAACTGGAATAAATATCTCAAACGCGAGGCAGCACATGACGACCCAGTCTCTTTTCCTCGTCACTCTCGTCGTCGACGACTACGACCGCGCCAAGGCCTTCTATTGCGATGGCCTCGGTTTCGCTTGCCTTCAGGACGAGCCGCAGCCGGAGGGCAAGCGCTGGGTAGTGGTGAAGCCAAGGGGTGGGGATGGAGCCGCGTTTCTGCTGGCGCAAGCGGCAGACGAGACGCAGCGCGCGGCCATCGGCAATCAGACGGGCGGCCGTGTCGGCTTCTTTTTGAAGACCGACGATTTCGCCCGCGACCATGCCGCGATGCTGGCAGTCGGCGTGCGCTTTCTGGAAGAGCCACGTCATGAGGTTTACGGCACGGTGGCGGTCTTTGCGGATCCCTACGGCAACACTTTCGATCTGATCCAACACGCTGCTGCCTGAACCCCTTGATCGCGACCGGTCGGCCGTGCATAAGCCGCCGCGTTAGCAACATGGGCGCAGAGCCCACTGCATAATTCCTTAAGTCGGAATCGACTTAAGGAATTATGCAGCAATTTAGAATGTTACAGCGTCCTTTGCGCGTCTGAAAAGACGCGCGGCGCTGTAGGCCCTCCACCAGCCTATTGAGGACGACATGAGCGAATTCAAGAAACTCGTATTCTCCGGCGTGCAGCCGACCGGCAATCTGCATCTCGGCAATTATCTCGGCGCGATCCGCCGGTTCGTGGCACTGCAGGAAGGCAATGACTGCATCTACTGCGTCGTCGACATGCATGCGCTCACCGCCCAGCTCGTGCACGAGGACATGCCGAGCCAGACGCGCTCGATCGCCGCGGCCTTCATCGCCGCCGGCATCGATCCGGAAAAGCATATCGTCTTCAATCAGTCGGCCGTGCCGCAGCATGCCGAACTCGCCTGGATCTTCAACTGCGTTGCCCGCATCGGCTGGATGAACCGGATGACGCAGTTCAAGGACAAGGCCGGCAAGGACCGCGAGCAGGCCTCGCTCGGCCTTTACGCCTATCCGAGCCTGATGGCCGCCGACATTCTCGTCTATCGCGGCACCCATGTGCCGGTCGGCGAGGACCAGAAGCAGCATCTGGAGCTTGCCCGCGACATCGCGATGAAGTTCAACCTCGACTATGCCGAGCATATCAGCAGGACCGGCTACGGCGTCGATATCACCGTCGGCAACGAGCCGGTGCATGCCTATTTCCCGATGGTCGAGCCGCTGATCGGCGGGCCGGCGCCGCGCGTCATGTCGCTGCGCGACGGCACCAAGAAAATGTCGAAATCGGACCCCTCTGATCTCTCCCGCATCAACCTGATGGATGACGAGGACGCGATCTCGAAGAAGATCCGCAAGGCCAAGACCGATCCGGACGGCTTGCCGAGCGAGATCGACGGGCTGCAGGGCCGTCCGGAAGCCGACAATCTGGTGGCGATCTATGCCGCACTCGCCGACAAGTCGAAGGCGGACGTGCTTGCCGAATTCGGCGGCCAGCAATTCTCCGTCTTCAAGCCGGCGCTGGTCGATCTGGCGATCAACGTGCTCGCGCCGATCACCGGCGAAATGCGCCGGCTGATGGACGATACCAGCCATATCGACGCGATCCTGCGCAAGGGCGGCGAACGCGCAAGGGCCCGCGCCGAGGTGACGATGCAACAAGTGCGCGACGTCATCGGCTTCCTCTATTGAGATAGATCTCCCCTTTTTCCCGCCAGGGGAGAAGAGGATTTCTTCCGGGGCATCAGGGCAAAAACTGGGCTTGCAAATTTTCCGCTTCGGGTGTCAGAGTCCGCGCCATGGTATCGAAGCGACTCTCACGGCTCGAAGGTCACCGCCGCAAATTCATGGCGGTGATCGACGGTACACCCGAATGCCAACGCGCCGTTCATTATGCCGGCCGGCGCGCGAAGAATTCCAATGGCGGGCTGGTGCTGCTCTATGTGATCCCCGACGGGGATTTCCAGCAATGGCTCGGCGTCGAAGAGATCATGCGGGCCGAAGCGCGTGAAGAGGCCGAGGCGGTCGTTGCCAAGATCGCCCAGATCGTGCGCGAGACCATCGGCATCGAGCCTGAGGTCGTCATCCGAGAGGGCGGTGCTGCCGAACAGATCAACGCCGTGATCGAAGAAGACCGCGATGTGGCGATCCTGGTTCTGGCCGCCGGTTCGGCAAAGGAAGGTCCAGGGCCGCTGGTCTCCTCGGTCGCCGGTCGCGCGGCGGCGTTTCCGATCCCGGTCACCGTGCTGCCGGATACGTTGACCAACGAGGAAATCGACGCCCTCTGCTAGCTTTTCTTGAGTACAAGTCTCTTGATTAGAGCCGTCAATCGGCTTATCTTCTTTTGAAGAATTCTAAAGACGGCCGAGACCATGGGCCGGCCGCATGGAGAACCAGATGTTCATTCAGACCGAAGCCACGCCGAACCCCGCCACGCAGAAGTTCCTGCCGGGCAAGGTGGTGATGGAAAACGGCACGGCCGAGTTCCGCAGCGCCGAAGAGGCTCAAGCTTCACCGCTCGCCGCCCGGCTGTTCGAAATATCAGGCGTCACCGGCGTCTATTTCGGCTATGATTTCATTTCCGTCTCCAAGGACAATGCCGACTGGCAACATCTTAAGCCGGCTATATTAGGCTCGATCATGGAGCACTTCATGTCCGGCAAGCCGGTCATGGGCGATGCCTCGATCCTTTCCGAAGACGCCGATGCCGGCGACGAATTCTTCGACGAAGGCGATGAATCGATCGTGCTGACCATCAAGGAGCTTCTGGAAACCCGCGTGCGCCCGGCCGTTGCCCAAGACGGCGGCGACATCACCTTCCGCGGCTTCAAGGATGGCAAGGTCTATCTGAACATGAAGGGTTCCTGCGCCGGCTGCCCGTCTTCGACGGCAACGCTGAAGCACGGCGTCCAGAACCTGCTGCGCCATTTCGTTCCGGAAGTGCAGGAAGTGATTGCCGCCTAAAAATCCTGAATTCGTCCGGCCGTTCATCTCAGGTTCGGCCGAACGGATTTATCGATAGGCGACACTGGTTTATTCGGAAATTGATGGCATGATCATTCTGGCGCTCGACACGGCGGGTGTGGACTGCGCTGCCGCCGTCTTTGACAGCGGCAGGAATACGGTGCTGGGGGAGGCATCGGACATGATCGGCAAGGGGCATGCTGAACATCTGATTGGTATCGTCGATCGCGCGCTCGATCAGGCGGGACTGGCACTTTCTCATATCGACCGCCTTGCCGTCACCATCGGTCCCGGCTCCTTTACCGGCATCCGCGTCGGCGTTGCTGCCGCCCGCGGTTTTGCGCTTTCCCTCAATGTGCCGGCCGTCGGCATCACCACGCTCGAAGTCATGGCTTCAGCCCAGCGCGACAAGACGCCTCATCGCGCCGTGCTAGCGGCGATGGATGCCAAGCGGGACGAAATCTACCTCCAGTCCTTCGCGGCCGACGGTTCGTCCCTCGACGCGCCACGGGCAGTCAGCGTTGCGGAAGCACAGGCTTTTGCCGCCGGCTTCGACGGCGAGATCACCGGTTCGGCGACGCCCCTGCTGAAGGCCGACGCCGGCGGCGATCACACCAACAGGTTCCCAATCTCCGTGGTGGCGCGCCTGGGCGCTGCCGCCTCCCCCGATGCCGGAAAGCCGAAGCCCCTTTATCTGCGCGGACCCGATGCCAAGCCGCAGGCCGGATACGCAATTGCGCGACGAGTATGACGATGCTGGAAGCCTATCTGACGCTGAAACCGGAATTCGAGATCATCGCCATGGAGCGCGAGGATTGCCGCGATGTCGCCGTCCTGCACGGCGAACGCTTCGCCCGGCCCTGGGGCGACGGTGAATTTCACGGCCTGCTGATGCAGGACACCGTCTTCGGCTTCGTCGCGCGCCAGACCAATGCCATCCTGAAAAAGCCGCTTCCGGGTTTCATCCTTGCCCGCCATGTCGCCGGCGAAGCGGAAATCCTGACCATTGCCGTGCAGGCGAAGGTCGCCCGCGCCGGACTTGGCTGGCGGCTGATGCAGGCGGCGATGCGGGAAGCACGCTCGCGCGGCGGCGAGAGCATGTTTCTCGAGGTCGACAACGGCAATACCGCAGCGCTTGGCCTCTACCGCAAGCTCGGCTTCGAAAAGGTCGGCGAACGTCAGGGTTACTACAAACAAGAAAACGGCGCCCTCTCCACGGCGCTTGTCATGAAGCGCGTTCTTCGGTAGTTCCCTGGCAGCGAGATAACATGCAGGCCGGCGCAAATGCCGTGCGGCGTTGTCGAAACACGAATATCTCTATAGGCCGGCGATGACTGATGTAGCCAAGACCCTTGAGGAGCTTTGCACCGAACGTGGCATGCGCATGACCGAGCAGCGCCGCGTGATCGCGCGCATTCTGGAAGACTCGGAAGACCACCCCGACGTCGAAGAACTCTACCGCCGCTCGGTGAAGGTCGATGCGAAGATCTCGATCTCGACCGTCTATCGCACCGTGAAACTGTTCGAGGATGCCGGCATCATCGCCCGGCACGACTTCCGCGACGGGCGCTCGCGCTACGAAACGGTGCCGGAAGAACACCACGACCATCTCATCGACCTGAAGACCGGCACGGTCATCGAATTCCGCTCGCCGGAGATCGAGGCGCTGCAGGAGCGCATCGCCCGCGAGCACGGCTTCCGGCTGGTGGACCACCGCCTCGAGCTCTACGGCGTTCCGCTGAAGAAAGAAGATCTCTGAAGCAATGGCAGCCCGGGAGACCAGCATTTGATCGCCTGGCTGCGCATCGCCTTCGCCGCGGTCGTCATCCTTGCCGTCAGCATCGTGCTCATGCCGCTGCAGGTACTGGCGCTGTGGTTCGACTGGCGGCTGCGCCGCCGGCTTCCGCGCGTCTGGCACCGGATCGTCTGCTATTGTCTCGGCATCCGCGTCCGCGTGAGCGGCAAGCTGGAAGATCGCCGGCCGCTGATGCTCTGTTCCAACCATTCCTCCTGGCTGGATATCATGGTGATGTCGGCCGTTGCCGACGTCGTCTTCATTGCCAAGATCGAGGTGCGCGACTGGCCGATCTTCGGCACGCTCGCCAAGCTGCAGAAGAGCGTCTTCGTCGTGCGCGAGGAGCGGCGCAAGACCGGTCATCAGGCAAACGAGATCGCCGGGCGCATGGCCGACGGTGAGATCGTCGTGCTCTTCCCGGAAGGCACGACCTCGGACGGCAACCGGCTGCTGGAGGTCAAGTCCTCGCTGTTCGGCGCCGCCGCGATGGCAGTGCCCACGTCGCCGACGGGAACGGTCGTGGTGCAGCCGGTGGCGGTTGCCTATACCAGGGTGCACGGCATCGCCATGGGGCGTTATCATCGGCGGCTCGCGGCCTGGCCGGGAGATCTCGACCTCTTGCCGCATCTCATCGACATCGTGCGCTGTGGCGCCATCGACGCCGAAGTTTCCTTCGGCGAGGCGGTGGATTACCGCGCCGAGACCAGCCGCAAGGAGGTGAGCGCGACAATCGCCTTGCGCATCCGCAACCTCCTGAACAGCCGCCTGCGCGGGCGGGAAATCTCTTAGAGCCTTTCCTGGTCAGATTGCAGCATTCTGCCGGAGCAGGTTTTCGTCAGGGCAGAGGCGATTGGCGAAGGGCATACCCCTTGGTACGTCCGAGCCGATCGCCTCTGCCCTGGCGGAAAGATGCCCGGCCCTTCGGGTTGGCTGAAACGGGCCGGCTGATCGACCGGCCGGCTTGGCCGTAGAGCTTGGCTACGACGCGCGCCGGCCGGTCGACCATCCGACTCCGTTTGAGCCAACAGAATGCTGCAATCTGACCAGGAAAGGCTCTAAAGCAAGATTTCGATTTTCTCCGGCGGCAAAAACCACTAAATAGCGCGCCATGACACAGGACAGCGCCCTTCTCCAGGCCCCGGCGGCAATTCCCAGCGAGAGCCTCCGCGACGGCAGCAACAGCCGCAAGGTCTTCATCAAGACCTATGGCTGTCAGATGAACGTCTACGATTCCATGCGCATGAGCGATGCGCTCGCCCGCGACGGCTATGAGCCGACGGAAGATATGGAAGAGGCGGACCTCGTTCTCCTCAACACCTGCCATATCCGCGAGAAGGCGGCCGAGAAGGTCTATTCGGCGCTCGGGCGGCTGCGCGAGATGAAAAGGAAGAAGGCGGCGGACGGACGGGAGATGATGATCGGCGTTGCCGGTTGCGTGGCCCAGGCCGAAGGCGAGGAGATCCTGCGCCGCGCACCCGCCGTCGACGTCGTCATCGGCCCGCAGACCTACCACCGCCTGCCGGAAGCGCTGCGCCTGGCCAAACAAGGCCAGCGCGTCGTCGATACCGAATATGCGATCGAGGACAAGTTCGAGCATCTGCCGATCGCCGAGAGCCGAAGGATCCGCGCCCGCGGCGTCACCGCCTTCCTGACGGTGCAGGAAGGCTGCGACAAATTCTGCACCTTCTGTGTCGTGCCCTATACACGCGGCTCGGAAGTGTCGCGGCCGGTTTCCCAGATCGTCGAGGAAGCCGAAAAGCTCGCCGACAGCGGGGTGCGCGAGATCACCCTGCTCGGGCAGAACGTCAACGCCTGGCACGGCGCCGGGAGCCAAGGCGAGGCATGGAGCCTCGGCGACCTGCTCTACCGGCTGGCCGAGATCCCCGGCCTTGCGCGGCTGCGCTATACCACAAGCCATCCGCGCGACATGGACGACCGGCTGATCAACGCCCATCGCGACCTCAGCGCACTGATGCCCTATCTGCACCTGCCGGTGCAATCGGGCTCGGATCGCATCCTGAAAGCGATGAACCGGCGCCACACGGCGGCCGAATATCTGGCGCTGATCGAGCGCATCCGCACGGTGCGGCCCGACATTGCGCTGTCGGGCGATTTCATCACCGGCTTTCCGGGGGAGACAGATGAGGATTTTAAGGATACATTGAGACTTGTGGAGGAGGTCCGTTATGCACAGGCCTTCTCGTTCAAATACTCGACACGGCCGGGCACGCCCGGCGCGGAGCTGAAGGACCAGGTGCCGGAAGAGATCAAGGCAGAACGGCTGGAACGCCTGCAAATGCTTCTCCTGAAGCAGCAGCAGGAATTTGCCGAATCCTGCATCGGCAAAGAGATCGACCTGTTGCTCGAAAAGCCCGGTCGCATGCCGGAACAACTAATCGGACGTTCTCCCTGGCTTCAATCAGTGAATGTTGATGCAAAAGCATCGCAAATCGGTGACATTATTAAAGTGCGAATCACAGGGACCGGAACAAACAGCCTGTTTGCCGAACGCGCAGAGGCTGCGGTCTAACCCAAGGAGCCCGACCGCTTGAACGGACAAGAATTGGTTTCTTCTTCACCGCGCCACCCCCGCACGCCGAGCGATACCAATCACTTCGTCCTGACGTTCGAGAACAACCGGTTCGCCAGCGAGCTCTTTGGTCAATTCGACCAAAACCTCAAGCTGCTCGAGCAACGGCTGAACATCGATGCGCGGGCACGCGGCAATTCGGTCGTCATCACCGGCGATATCGTGACCACCAACCAGGCGCGGCGCACGCTCGACTATCTCTATGAAAAACTTCAGAAAGGCGGCAGCGTGGAACGATCCGACGTCGAGGGTGCAATCCGCATGGCGGTCGCCGCCGACGATCAGCTCAGCCTGCCGACCATGGAGCGCAAGGCCAAGCTGACGATGGCGCAGGTTTCCACCCGCAAGAAGACGATCATCGCCCGCACGCCGACCCAGGACGCCTATATCAGGGCGCTGGAACGCGCCGAACTCGTCTTCGGCGTCGGCCCGGCCGGCACCGGCAAGACCTATCTCGCCGTCGCCCACGCCGCCCAGCTCTTGGAGCGCGGCGCTGTCGAAAAGATCATCCTGTCGCGCCCGGCCGTCGAGGCCGGCGAGCGCCTCGGCTTCCTGCCCGGGGACATGAAGGAAAAGGTCGATCCCTATCTTCGCCCGCTCTATGATGCGCTCTATGACATGATTCCTGCCGACAAGGTCGACCGGGCGATCACCGCCGGCGTCATCGAAATCGCGCCGCTCGCCTTCATGCGCGGCCGCACGCTCGCCAATGCCGCCATCATCCTCGACGAAGCGCAGAACACGACGTCGATGCAGATGAAGATGTTCCTGACGCGTCTCGGCGAAAATGCGCGGATGATCGTCACCGGCGACCCGAGCCAGATCGACTTGCCGCGCGGCGTCAAATCCGGCCTCGTCGAGGCCTTGCAGCTTCTGAACGGCGTCGAAGGCATCTCGATCGTGCGCTTCACGGACACCGACGTCGTCCGCCACCCGCTGGTCGGGCGCATCGTCAGGGCCTATGATTCCACCTATGCCGTCGCCGAAGACGTCAGCCGGCAGGGCTAATGGCCGAACTCGACATCCAGATCAGTGTCGAGGACATCGGCTGGCCCGGCGAGGAGACGCTGCTGTCGTTTTGCGAACGTGTGCTCGGTGCCGCCGTGGTCTATCTACGCGACAGCGAGAAGCAGCCCTTCCCGACGATGCCGCCCGAGGTTTCGCTCGTTTTCACCGACGATGCCTCGATCCAGGACATCAACGCCGAATGGCGCGGCAAGGACAAGGCGACCAACGTGCTCTCCTTTCCGGCCTTTCCGGTTCAGCCCGGCAAGATGCCCGGCCCGATGCTCGGCGACATCATCATCGCCCGGGAGACGCTGGAGCGGGAAGCGGCCGAGCTCGAAAAGAGTTTCGACGACCACCTGACCCATCTTCTGGTGCACGGTTTCTTGCATCTTCTCGGCTACGACCATATGAATAGTGCCGAAGCCGAAATTATGGAGGGGCTGGAGACTCGCATTTTGGCCCAGCTCGGCCTATCTGATCCCTACGAGGGTCAAGACCTTAAAATGGAACCATGAGCGACTTTACGACGAAGCCGGCGGCAGACGCCAAGGACTCCGAGCCATCCTCCTCTTCGGACGAGGCAGGCAGTAGTAGTCGGCCATCCGGCCGATCGCAATCCTTCTGGTCGCGCGCCGCGCGCATCCTTCGCCCGCAACAAGGCTCGCGACTGCGTGAGGATCTCGCCGACGCGCTGATGACCGATGCGGCCGGCGACGACGCCTTTTCGCCCGACGAACGGGCGATGCTCAACAACATCCTGCGCTTTCGCGAGGTACGCGTCGCCGACGTGATGGTGCCGCGCGCCGATATCGAGGCGGTCGACCAGAACATCACCATCGGCGAACTGATGATCCTCTTCGAGGAATCCGGCCGCTCGCGCATGCCTGTCTATGCCGATACGCTCGACGATCCGCGCGGCATGGTGCATATCCGTGACCTGCTCTCCTATGTCGCCAAACAGGCGCGCAACAAGCGCCGAGGCCCGACGAAGCCCGCCGTTGCCCTGCCGGCGATCGAGGTTGCGCCCGAAAACATCCAGAAGACCACGCGCTCGGCCAAGCCGAATTTCGATCTCGCCCGCGTCGACCTGCAGAAGACGCTGGCCGAGGCCGGCATCGTCCGCAAGATCCTGTTCGTGCCGCCGTCGATGCTGGCGTCCGACCTGTTGCGCCGGATGCAGGTCAACCGCACGCAGATGGCGCTCGTCATCGACGAATATGGCGGCACTGACGGGCTTGCCTCGCATGAGGACATCGTCGAGATGGTGGTCGGCGACATCGACGACGAACATGACGACGAAGAGGTGATGTTCAAGCGCGTCGCCGAGGACATGTTCATCGCCGACGCCCGCGTCGAACTGGAAGAGATCGCCGCAGCGATCGGGCCGGATTTCGACATCAGCGAGCAGGTCGACGAGGTCGATACGCTGGGCGGCCTGATCTTCTCGGCACTCGGCCGCATCCCAGTGCGCGGCGAAGTCGTCCAGGCGCTGCCGGGCTTCGAATTCCACATCCTCGACGCCGATCCGCGCCGCATCAAGCGGCTGCGCATCACCCGCAAGCGCCACGCGATCCGCCGCCGCGCCAAGGCGGATGGCGACGCTGCTCCCGGCTCCGAGGCCGGCGACGACCGGCCGGCGGAATCGACCGCCAACTAAAGCGCATCGCATGCGATGCGCTTGAGCTGCTTGTTTTTATGCATGTCGTTATCCCGGAACCGCTGCACACTTCCGGGCGACATGCATTAACAGGACAAAGAGCCGCTTTTTTGAAAGACTGCGAATGGGTTGATTCGCGGTTTGATGGGAGTGCGCATGGAGCGGCTTGCGGACAGGGTTATCCTCGTCTGGGGTTTCAAACGGTCGCTACTGGCCATCGCCGCCGGGGCATTCGCGGTTCTGGCGCTGCCGCCCATCGGCTTTTTCGCGGCGATGTTCGTCTCCTTCACGCTGCTCGTCTGGCTGATCGACGGGGCGGCGGCTTCGCCTGAAAGCGGCCTGATCGGCAGGCTGTGGCCGGCATTCATTACCGGCTGGCTGTTCGGCTTCGGCTATTTCGTCGCCGGCCTCTGGTGGCTCGGCCATGCACTGCTGGTCGATCAGGAAGAATTCGCCTGGGCGCTGCCGCTGGCAATCCTCGGGCTGCCGGCCTGTCTTGCGATCTTCTACGGGCTGGCGGCCGCCCTTGCCCGCATCTTCTGGTCTGATGGCATGGGGCGGATCGCCGCGCTTGCGGCAGGCTTCGGGCTGATGGAATGGCTTCGAAGCGTGATCCTCACCGGCTTTCCCTGGAACGCCATCGGCTACGGCATGATGCCGGTTCCGCTGATGATGCAGTCGGCGCATGTGATCGGGGCGATGGGGGTGACGGCCCTTGCCGTCTTCGTCTTTTCTGCGCCTGCTCTTGCCGGGACACGGCAAGGGGCGCGGCCGGGCGTCGCACTCGCCGTCCTGCTGTTTGCCGCCCATCTCGGTTATGGCGCTTATGCTCTCCATCTCGCGCCGCGGCCGGACGCATTGCCTGAGGACAAGCGGCCGGTGGTGCGGCTGGTGCAGCCGGCCATCGACCAGGCCGCGAAAATGGACAACGACGCCGACCGCGCCGCGATCTTCGAGACGCATCTGAAGCTTTCGGCTGAAGCGCCTAGGAATGGCGGACGCAAGCCCGATATCATCGTCTGGCCGGAAACCTCGATCCCCTTTATCCTGACCGACAACCAGGATGCACTGACGCGGATCGCCGATACGCTTGACGACAACCAGATCCTGATCGCCGGCGCCGTACGCGCCGAGGAGATGGGACCGGGCACCCCGGTGCGCTACTATAATTCCATCTACGTGATCGACGGCCGCGGCCAGATCATCGGCGCCTCCGACAAGGTGCATCTGGTGCCTTTCGGCGAATACCTGCCTTTCGAGGACGTGCTCACCGAATTCGGCATCCAGAACGTCGTCGAAATACCAGGAGGGTTTTCGGCCGCGGTAAGCCGGCACCTGCTGACGCTACCCGGCGGCCTCAATCTCTATCCGCTGATCTGCTACGAGATCATTTTCCCCGGCGAAATGACCGGCGACATAAAAGACGCCAATGCGATCCTCAATATCACCAATGACGCCTGGTTCGGCGCGACGCCCGGCCCCTACCAGCATTTCCAGCAGGCGCGGGTACGGGCTGTTGAAACCGGTCTGCCGTTGATTCGTGATGCCAATAGCGGCATTTCAGCGCTGGTGAACGCCCATGGGGAAATTATTGCGGGCCTCGATCTTGAGGAAACCGGCTTCATCGATGCAACGCTCGATAGTATCGGCGACGGACTCGGAACGACATACCCCCAGCAAACATACTTCTGGTTGACCGAGGCACTGCTGATTCTGATTGCGCTAATTTCTCGCAGAGGTTTTATTTCCGGGTTGAATTGACCAAAAACCCCTAAAATTGCATAGTGATGACAATCGGCGTTCTTAACGTATGTTCGAAGGTGGGTTCCTCACCTCTTGCAACGTGGCGTTTTGGGATGGATCAGGGGCATGCCGGTTAGAAACAGGTTGAAATTCTTAGCTAGGGCACGACCATGATTGAAAACAAAAAGAAGCCGAATCCGATCGACATCCATGTTGGCAGCCGTATTCGCCTCCGTCGTACGATGCTGGGCATGAGCCAGGAAAAGCTTGGCGAAAGCCTTGGCATCACCTTCCAGCAGATCCAGAAATACGAAAAGGGCACCAACCGCGTCGGCGCAAGCCGTCTGCAGAACATCTCGAACATCCTTAATGTTCCGGTGTCCTTTTTCTTCGAGGACGCGCCCGGCGAACATTCTGCCGGCGGCGGCGGCATGGAAGCCTCCAGCTCGAATTACGTCGTCGATTTCCTGTCTTCCTCGGAAGGCCTGCAGCTCAACCGCGCCTTCGTCAAGATTTCCGATCCCAAGGTTCGCCGCAAGGTCGTGGAGCTGGTGAAAGCCTTGGCAGCTGAAGCCGACGCCGACTGAACCACGACCATCCAGAATTCGAAAGGCGGTCGAAAGGCCGCCTTTTTTGCGTTTTTGGGGCAAAATTTGTCACTTTGCCGCAGATATAAAGATATATTTATGTCCTTCTGCGCTTGTCATCGGCCCTCGAACTGAGTACCTACTAGCTGGCTTTTATTCTTTGAGGGGAATCCCGAAATGCGCGCGAATTATCTCTTTACCAGCGAATCTGTTGCCGAAGGTCATCCGGACAAAGTCTGTGACCGCATCTCCGACGAGATCGTCGATCTGGTCTACCGCGAAGCGGCCAAGACCGGCGTCAATCCATGGGGCGTGCGCATTGCCTGCGAAACGCTGGCGACGACCAACCGCGTCGTCATCGCCGGCGAAGTCCGCCTGCCGCCGAGCCTGATGAAGAAGGACAAGGACGGCAAGGACGTCATCAACCCGTCGAAGTTCAAGGCCGCAGCTCGCCGCGCCATCAAGGATATCGGCTACGAGCAGGACGGCTTCCACTGGAAGAAGGCAAAGATCGACGTGCTCTTGCACTCGCAGTCGGCCGACATCGCGCAGGGCGTCGACAGCGCTTCTGACCAGCAGGGCGACGAAGGCGCCGGCGACCAGGGCATCATGTTCGGTTATGCCTGCCGCGAAACGCCGGACCTGATGCCGGCCCCGATCTATTATTCCCACAAGATCCTGCAGCTGCTCGCCATTGCCCGCAAGAAGGGCGACGGCGAAGTCGCCAAGCTCGGCCCCGATGCCAAGAGCCAGGTGACCGTGCGTTACGTCGACGGCAAGCCGTCGGAAGCAACCTCGATCGTGCTTTCAACCCAGCATCTCGACGAGAGCTGGGATTCGAACAAGGTCCGCGCCGTCGTCGAGCCCTATATCCGCGAAGCGCTCGGCGAGTTGAAGATCGCTGACGATTGCAAGTGGTACATCAACCCGACCGGCAAGTTCGTCATCGGCGGACCGGACGGCGATGCGGGCCTCACTGGCCGCAAGATCATCGTCGACACCTACGGCGGTGCAGCTCCGCATGGCGGCGGTGCATTCTCCGGCAAGGACACGACGAAGGTCGACCGTTCGGCCGCCTATGCCGCCCGTTACCTTGCCAAGAACGTCGTCGCCGCCGGCCTTGCCGACCGTTGCACGATCCAGATCTCCTACGCGATCGGCGTCGCCCAGCCGCTGTCGATCTATGTCGACCTGCACGGCACCGGCAAGGTCACCGAGGATCAGATCGAGGCAGCGATCCGCAAGAACATGGACCTTTCGCCGACCGGTATCCGCCGCCATCTCGACCTCAACAAGCCGATCTATGCCAAGACCTCCGCTTATGGCCATTTCGGCCGCAAGGCCGGCCGCGACGGCTCGTTCTCCTGGGAGCGCACCGACCTCGTGAAGGCGCTCAAGGAAAGCGTGAAGGCCTGAGATAAAGCATGACGGATATGGAACGCCGCGGCCGGGCGACCGAAGCCTTCTTCGGTCGCCGCAAGGGCAAGGCTCTGCGCGAACAGCAGGCCGAGACGCTGAACAGTCTCCTGCCGGCATTCCTGATCGATCTCTCAGCGGCTCCCCCGGAGCCGCTGACATCCCTCTTCCCGGTTCCCGTCGAGAGATTGCGGCTGGAAATCGGTTTCGGCGGCGGCGAGCACCTGATCCACCGCGCGGTGGAGACGCCTTCGACCGGCTTCATCGGCGTCGAACCCTTCGTCAATTCCATGCAGAAGCTGCTGTCGCGCATCGGAGAGACCGGCGCCTCCAATATCCGCGTCTATAATGACGATGCGACGCAGCTGCTCGACTGGCTGCCGGACGGCTCACTCGATCAGATCGATCTGCTCTATCCCGATCCCTGGCCGAAGCGGAAGCACTGGAAGCGGCGCTTCGTCTCGAAAACCAATCTCGACCGCTTTCATCGCGTGCTGAAGCCCGGCGGCCTGTTCTGCTTCGCCTCCGACATCGACACCTATGTGAACTGGACGCTGATCAAATGCCGCGACCATGCCGGCTTCGACTGGATGGCCGACAATGCAGCGGATTGGCTGACCCCCTATGAGGGCTGGCCGAGCACACGCTACGAGGCCAAGGCCAGGCGCGAGGGCCGGTCTTCGGCCTATCTGACATTCAGGAAGATCTGAGCCGACCGCACCATTCAAAGTGCTGCAGCGTGCTTGCGGTCTGAAAAGACGCGCAGCGCAGTCGACGCAATGTCACGACAACAGTCCCGACCGCAGCGAAATCGAATAGAGGGATCCCGCACCGGAAGAGCGGTGAAACACGACAGACACTATTTGACGGTCAGTGCAGGCTGACCGTCTTTAGTTCGTCCTCGGCAGCCTTGAAAAAGGTGCTGGAGCGGTTGTCCGTCAGCAGGATCGGCGTGCCGTCGGCGCCGAAAAGTGCCCACAGATCGACGGTCGGATCGATATCCGGCGCCTCGGGAAAGCACTTGGCGACCTCATCGGTCCGCATTTTTCTGATATAGGCGACCTCGCCGTTGCCGATGTGGGCAAGCTCGGATTTGGTCAAGTGAGACGTGGCTTCTTTCATCAACATTCCTGTTCCTCCGGGAGAAGGGACCAACGGTTCGACAAACCGTTGTGCTACTGTGAGACCGAAATGTTAATTTTCTTGACCATTCGCGCAGGTTCCGGACGAATTAGATCGACGGAGAGCAGCCCGTTCTTCAGGCCGGCGCCGAGCACCTGCATGCCGTCGGCAAGAACGAAGGTGCGCTGGAACTGGCGGGCGGCGATGCCGCGATAGAGATAGTCCCGCTCGCCCTGTTCGACCTGGCGGCCGCGGATCAGAAGCTGGTTCTCCTCAATGGAGACGTCGAGTTCCTCCTCGCTGAAGCCGGCCACGGCAAGGGTGATGCGCAGACGTTCCGGCGCGCCGCTGTCGGCGCCGATGCGTTCGATATTATAGGGCGGATATCCGTCGCTCGCCTTGGAAATGCGCTCCAGCGTCTTTTCCATGGCATCGAAGCCCAGAAGTAGCGGGCTGGCGAAAGGGGTAATGCGGCTCATCTCTTTTCAAGTCCTTGATGCAAGCGACCATCCCGGACCTTAACGGCAGCATCCGGATGCCGCTAATATGGGGAGAGCAGCCCGGCGCTGCAAGGCGTGGGCGCGACGTGTCGGCGCCCCCTTTCAATTTTGAGGTGGTGGCGGCCCGGCTCTTTCCTTGACAAAGCGTCCGCTGCCTCGCATCAAAAACGTGCCCGCGCGGAATGTGCTGATTTGCGACGGGAGATGAGGAAATCGGTGCATGCCGATAACACGCAGTGCGAGGATGGAACGATCGGAATGGCAAGCGCAAGAAAAATCATCATCGACACCGATCCCGGCCAGGACGACGCGGCCGCCATCATGCTTGCCTTCGGCAGTCCCGATGAGCTGGAGGTTCTGGGGATCACCACGGTCGCCGGCAACGTGCCGCTTTCGCTCACCAGCCGCAATGCGCGCATCGTCTGCGAGCTCTGCGGACGGACGGAGACCAAGGTTTTCGCCGGCGCCGACGCGCCGATTGCCCGCAAGCTGGTGACCGCCGAACATGTGCACGGCAAGACCGGTCTCGACGGTCCGGAACTCAGCGAGCCGACGATGGCACTGCAGCCCGGCCATTCCGTCGACTTCATCATCGAGACGCTGCGCCATGAGCCGGAAGGCACGGTGACGCTGTGTACGCTCGGGCCGCTCACCAATATCGGCATGGCCTTCCAGAAGGCGCCCGACATCGTCCCCCGCATCCGCGAGTTGGTGATGATGGGCGGCGGCTTCTTCGAGGGCGGCAACATCACGCCGGCAGCCGAATTCAACATCTATGTCGATCCCGAGGCCGCCGATATCGTCTTCCGCTCAGGCGTTCCGATCGTGATGATGCCGCTTGACGTGACGCATCAATTGCTGACCCGCAAGGATCGGGTGAAGCGCATGGCCGAGATCGGCACGGCGCCGGCAAAGGCCATGGTCGAGATGCTGGAATTCTTCGAACGCTTCGACATCGAGAAATACGGTTCCGACGGCGGACCGCTGCACGACCCGACCGTTGTCGCCTACCTGCTGAAGCCGGAGCTTTTCCAGGGCCGGGACTGCAATGTCGAGATCGAAGTCCAGTCCGAACTCACCGTCGGCATGACGGTCGTCGACTGGTGGCACGTGACCGAGCGCAAGCGCAATGCCAGGGTCATGCGCTATGTCGATGCGGACGGCTTCTTCGATCTGCTGATCGAACGCTTCGCCCGCATCTGACGCTTTGGTTCCCTTCTGCACGAGGCAGAGGGAAGGGATATCAGGCGTCCTTCTCGTCGAAGACGGAGTTGGTTTCGGCTTCGGCCGGCTTCGGGCCGCCCTTGGCGACGCCGACCATGGCCGGGCGCAACACGCGCTCGCCGATCGTAAAGCCTGCCTGCACGACCTGAACGACCGTGTTGTTCGGCACGTCCGGGTTCGGCACCTCGAACATCGCCTGATGGAAATTCGGATCGAACTTCTGGCCGACCGGCTCCAGCTTGCGAACGCCGTGGCGCTCGAGAGCCGACAGCATGGCGCGCTCGGTCATCTCGACACCCTCGATCAGCGTGCTAAGGCCGGCATCGGCCGCAGCCTTGGTCTCCGGAGGGATGGCATCAAGCGCGCGGCGCAGATTGTCCGAGACGGCGAGCATGTCGCGCGCGAAACCCGCGACGGAATAGGACTTGGCATCCTTCACCTCGCGTTCGGTGCGCCGGCGCAGATTGTCCATCTCGGCAGCAAGGCGCAGATAGCGGTCGCGCAGTTCGCCGTTTTCGGCTTTCAGAAGCTCGAGCGGGTCCGGCTGGGTGGCCTCTTCCTGCGCAGTTTCGTTCTCGACGTAGGCGGCAGCGTCGGCTGCGGCATCGGCCGCAGTTGCGTCAGGTCCGTTTTTCGTCGTGTCATCGGTCATGACGGTCTCCGGTTGGTGTCTTCAGATGCGCCCGATATCGAGGTTTGACCGAAAAAAATCAAGTCTGCGTGACAAAGAAGCGAAAATTCCGCGCACTTGATAGCTGCGCATCAAAGCTGATTACGCGAAAGGCGGGAGACGAGCTGGGCTGTATAGTCCACCATCGGCACGATGCGGGAATAATTGAGCCGTGTCGGGCCGATGACGCCGACGGCGCCGACGATGCGATCGTCATCGTCACGATAGGGCGCGACGATCAGCGACGAGCCGGACAGCGAGAAGAGCTTGTTTTCCGAACCGATGAAGATGCGCACCCCCGAACCGCTTTCGGCGAGATTGAGGATCTCGATCAGGCTGTCCTTCTTCTCGAGATCGTCGAACAGCAGGCGCAGCCGGTCGAGATCCTCGGCGCCGGCCAGGCCTTCGAGCAGGTTGGCGCGGCCGCGGATGATCAGCTGAGCGGGCTTTCCCTCGTCCGGGCTGCCGGACCAGACAGCGATGCCGCGCTCGACAAGATCGCGCGACAGCGCATCGAGCTCGTGGCGGACATCGTCCTTCAGCCGGCTTAATTGCTTGCGAAGCTCCGGCAGGGTCTGGCCGGACATGTGTGCATTGAGAAAATTCGCCGCCTCCGTCAGCTGCGAGGAGGTAACACCCGCCGGCAGCTCGATGATGCGGTTTTCCACCTGATCGTGATCGCCGACGAGCACGGCCAGCGCCTTTGTCGGTTCGAGCCGGATGAACTCGACATGCTTCAGCACCGGATCGCTTTTCGAGGTGATGACGAGGCCGGCGCCGCGCGAAATGCCGGAGAGCATGCGGCTTGCCTCGTTCATCATCGATTCGACAGGGTTGCCGCCGCTTTCGGCCCGCACCTGGCGGTCGATGTTGGCGCGCTCCTCGGCGGAGAGGTCGCCGACCTGCATGAAGGCATCGACGAAGAAGCGCAGGCCGATCTGGGTCGGCAGCCGGCCGGCGCTGACATGCGGCGAATAGATCAGGCCGAGCTCTTCGAGATCGCTCATGACATTGCGCACCGAGGCCGGCGACAGCGACATCGGCAGGAGGCGGGACAGGTTGCGCGAACCGAGCGGCTCGCCGCTTTCCAGATAACCTTCGACGATACGACGAAAAATTTCCCTGGAGCGCTCGTCCAGCGCAGCTACGGCATCCGAAACCGACGTCGACCTGATGCCCATGAAGCTTTCGAACCCGCGCTGATGATACTT
Organism: Rhizobium leguminosarum; assembly: GCF_002953715.1. GTDB lineage: Bacteria > Pseudomonadota > Alphaproteobacteria > Rhizobiales > Rhizobiaceae > Rhizobium > Rhizobium leguminosarum_V. Next base: position 5,832 of record NZ_CP025012.1, on the reverse strand, counting down.
CCCGAAAAGTAAGTCAAACTCGCACCCGTGGCAAAAGGGAATTTGCAAATGAGCGCCGCCAATCGTAGAAGCGGTCAAATAAACCCCAGGAGATAAGAATGCGGCCTTCAGGCAGAAAAATCGACCAGATGCGCAAGGTCTCGTTCGAGCGCAATTTTTCCAAGCATGCGGAAGGCTCCTGCCTGGTGAAGTTCGGCGATACGCATGTGCTTTGCACGGCGAGCCTCGAAGAAAAGACGCCGCCATGGCTGCGCAATACCGGCAAGGGCTGGGTCACGGCCGAATACGGCATGCTGCCGCGGGCGACCGGCGAACGCATGAAGCGTGAGGCCGCCGCCGGCAAGCAGGGCGGCCGCACCCAGGAAATCCAGCGGCTGATCGGCCGGTCGCTGCGCGCCGTCGTCGACCTGCAGGCGCTCGGCGAACGGCAGATCACGCTCGATTGCGACGTCATCCAGGCCGATGGCGGCACGCGGACAGCCTCGATCACCGGCGGCTGGATCGCGCTTTACGACTGCCTGAAATGGATGGAAAGCCGTAACATGATCAAGGTCGACCGGGTCCTGAAGGACCACGTCGCCGCCATTTCCTGCGGCATTTTCGCCAGCCAGCCGGTGATCGATCTCGATTACATCGAGGACTCCTCGGCCGAGACCGATGCGAACTTCGTCATGACGGGCACCGGCGGGATCGTCGAGATCCAGGGCACGGCCGAAGGCACGCCGTTCAGCGAAGGCGAATTCACCTCGCTGATGCAGCTTGCCAGAAACGGCATCGGCGAACTCGTGGCGCTGCAAAAGCAAGCCGTCGAAGGATGAACCCCATGCTGGAAGGCATGTTGGAAACGGCGCTCTATGCGCGGGATCTCGATGAGGCCGAGGCGTTTTACGAAGACGTTCTCGGACTTGAAAAGATCACCCGCGCCGCCAACCGGCATGTCTTCTTCCGCTGCGGGCCGGGCGTTCTCTTGATCTTCAATCCCGAGGAAACGGTGAAGCCGCCGGCGCCCGAAGCACTGCAGGTACCGCCGCACGGCACGACCGGCCAGGGTCATGCCTGTTTCCGGGTGTCCGGCCGCAATATCGATGCCATGGCCGAACGGCTGACGGCGGCGGGCGTTGCGATCGAATCCGAGGTGCGCTGGCCGAACGGCGGCCGCTCGATCTATTTCCGCGATCCGGCCGGCAACAGCCTGGAATGCGCAGAGGCTAAAATCTGGGGCATCGAACAGGATATCTGAATGCGCAAGCTTGAAACGAAGACCATCGTCGTCGCCAGCCACAATGCCGGCAAGATCCGTGAGATCCAGGAATTGATCGGGCCGCTCGGCTTCACCGCCAAATCGGCCGCCGAGCTGAACTTCGTCGAGCCCGATGAAACCGGCACGAGCTTCGAGGAGAATGCGACGATCAAGGCGGTCGCCTCGGCCAATGCCGCCGGCATGCCAGCGCTTTCGGACGATTCCGGGCTGGTGGTCGATGCACTCGGCGGCGATCCTGGTGTCTACACCGCCAATTGGGCGGAGAAGGCCGACGGCACGCGCGATTTCGACATGGCGATGGCCAAGGTGGAGAAGGCGCTGCAGCATACGGGCGCGACAAAGCCCGAACAGCGTACGGCGCGTTTCATCAGCGTGCTCTGCCTGGCCTGGCCGGATGGGCACACGGAGCTGTTCCGCGGCGAGGTGGAAGGCAGCGTCGTCTGGCCGCCGCGCGGCACCCAGGGCTTCGGCTACGATCCGGTCTTCCAGCCTGAGGGCTACGACATCACCTTCGGCGAAATGAGCGGCGAGGAAAAACACGGCTGGAACGTCGGCAAGCCGCAAGCGCTGTCGCATCGGGCCCGCGCCTTCAAACTCTTTGTCGAAACTTGCCTGGAGGCATAGAGTCGGTCCGTGGTCAATTTCGACACGCCAAGCATCTCGCGCGACGCGGCCCTGCTGCCCGATACCGGCGAGCCGGGCTTCGGCGTCTATGTGCATTGGCCCTTCTGCGCGGCGAAGTGTCCCTATTGCGACTTCAACAGCCATGTGCGCCACCAGCCGGTGGATCAGGAGCGCTTTACATCAGCCTTCCTGACGGAGATGGCGACGGTCCGGGCGATGAGCGGGCCGAAGACGGTGACGAGCATCTTCCTCGGCGGCGGCACACCCTCGCTGATGAAGCCGGAAACGGTTTCCGCCATTCTCGACGGCATTGCGCGGCACTGGCATGTGCCTGCCGGCATCGAGATCACCATGGAGGCCAACCCTTCGAGCGTCGAGGCCGAACGGTTCCGCGGCTATCGGGCGGCCGGCGTCAATCGCGTCTCGCTCGGCGTGCAGGCGCTGAATGACCGGGATCTGAAATTCCTCGGCCGGCTGCATGATGTCGCCGACGCGCTGAAGGCGATAAGGCTGGCGCGCGACATCTTTCCGCGCATGTCCTTCGACCTGATCTATGCCCGGCCCGACCAGACGGTCGAGGAATGGGAAAGGGAACTGAAGGAGGCGATCTCCTACGCGGTCGACCACCTTTCGCTCTATCAGTTGACCATCGAGGAAGGCACGCCCTTCTACGGCCTGCACAAGGCCGGCAAGCTGATCGTGCCGGACGGCGAGCAGTCGGCATTGCTCTACGAGGCGACGCAGGAGATCACCGCACGCGAGGGCATGCCGGCCTATGAGGTTTCCAATCATGCCCGGCCGGGGGCCGAAAGCCGGCATAACCTGACCTACTGGCGCTACGGCGATTATGCCGGCATCGGTCCAGGCGCCCATGGCCGGCTGACGCGTGGCCCGGAGAAGCTCGCGACGGCGACCGAGCGTAAGCCGGAAGCCTGGCTCGACATGGTCGAACGTGACGGGCACGGCATTCTCGACGAGGAGCGGCTCGGCTTCGAGGAACAGTCCGACGAGCTGCTGCTGATGGGGCTGCGGCTGAGGGAAGGCGTCGACCTTGCCCGCTGGCAGCAGCTTTCGGGCCGCGACCTTGACCCGAAACGCGAGGAATTCCTGCTCGAACACAAATTCATCGAGCGGATCGGTAATTCACGGCTGCGCTGCACGCCGTCCGGCATGCTGATCCTCGATTCCGTCGTCGCCGATCTCGCCTGCTGACGTCAATACGACGAGCGGAATTGCAGCGCGGCGGCATCGATGTTGCCGCCGCGCCGAAAAGTATGTCTCAGCCGTGATTGGTGGCGCCCGCCTTGAAGAGGCTGCCGGTCGGCGTCTTCAAAAACATCTCCAGCGGAATATGCTCCTGGTGCAGGAAGCCGGTTGCGGGCAGCAGGCCGTCGCGGACCATCTCGATGACGGCGACGACGGAGGCTGACGTCGTCCAGGCGATCGCCGTGCGGCGTGCGCCGGCAATCTCGATCGGGTAATAGGCGCGCACGAACTCCTTGCGGCGCAGGCTGCCATTCTCGGTGCCTTCAGCGGCGACGTGGACATAGACGACATCGTCTTCAACAGGCGGCTTGGCATTGGTCAGGATCTCGCCGGCGAGCTTGCGCTTGTCGCGCATCAAAAGCTCGTGGAAGAAGAAGTTCATCAGCTCCATATGGCCGGGATAACGCATGGTCTTGTAATCGAGATTGTCGATCTTGCCGAGCATCGTATCGCACATGGTGCCAAGGCCACCCGAGGTCGTGAAGGCTTCGAGCTTGACGCCGCCGACATAGACGGTCTCGTGCCATTCCATCGGCGAGACGAGCTTGCGCACACCGCCCTCAATGACCTCGCAGTCGTTCAGATATTCGTTGACGACGCCCTCGGGCGACCAGTTGAAGGCGTAGCCGAGCAGTCCGGTCGGATGCTGCGGCAGGGCGCCGACGCGCATGCGGATCGAACGGCAGCGATCGAAGCCGTCGGCCAGGCTTGCGCCGACGATGCCGACGAAACCCGGCGCCAGGCCGCATTGCGGCGCCATCAGGCCGCGGGCGGTCTTCGACAGTTCGATGATGAAATTGGTAGTCGGAACGTCTTCGGTCAGATCGAAATAATGGATACCGGCAAGATGGGCGGCGCGCGCCAGCTCGATGTTCAAATGATAGGGCAGGCAGGACAACACAGCCTCGACATTCGAGAGCAGTTCGCCGATCACTTGGGGATCGGAGATATCGCCGGTGCGGCACTTGAAGGGGACGTCGCTCAGCGGCAATTGCGCGTCGACGCCGATGACCTCGAAGCCGCCTTCATGCAAAAGCGTCGCCGCCAGCCGTCCGACCTTGCCCAGGCCGAGAACGGCGATCTTTTCAAAACTCATTCATTCCTCCCACGCGCCGTTTGGCGCTTCAGTCTTTGACATGCACTTGATGCGCGGGAGGTATAGAATAAAAAACTTATAAAGGAAAACGGCCGGAATCGCTTCCAGCCGCTGAATCCTTAGGAAAACCCGTCGATTATTCGTTGATCAAGCGCTTCAGAAGCTCGACTTCGTGCGAAAGTTTGGTGTCTCCCGAAATCAGCTCCTCGATCTTGCGCACGGCATGCAGCACGGTCGTGTGATCGCGCCCGCCGAAACGGCGGCCGATCTCCGGGAAGGAGCGCGGCGTCAGCGTCTTCGACAGATACATGGCGATCTGGCGCGGCTTGACGATGACACGGGTGCGGCGGTTCGAGACCAGTTCCTGACGCGAGACGTTATAGTGTCTTGCGACGATGCGCTGGATATCCTCGATGCGCACACGGCGAGGCTCGCCGGAGCCGACCAGATGGGCGAGCAGTTCGTCCACGCGTTCGATCGACAGGTTCGGCTCGAAGGAGCGGCGGAAGACCAGCTGGTTGAAGGCGCCTTCAAGTTCACGACCGCTGGCCGTGACGTTGCGAGCGACGTGCTGGAGCAGCTCGGCGGGAATTTCCAGCGACGGATCTTCGAGCCGGGCTACAGCAAGGCGACGCTTGAGGATTTCGAGACGCATCTCGTAATCCGGCGCGTCAAGTTCGATCGCGACACCGCCCTGCAGGCGCGAGCGGACGCGGGGATCGAGCGACTCCAACTCCCAAGGCGCACGGTCGGCGGCAACGACGACCTGCTTGGCGCTGTCGAGCAGCATGTTCAGGAGATGGCAGAATTCATGCTGGATCATCTTGCCCTGCAGGAACTGCATGTCATCGATGATCAAGAGATCGATGTTGCGCAGCGAATCCTTCAGCGTCAGCGCATCATTGTCGCGGATCGCGGTGGCGAAGCGCCACATGAAATACTCGGCCGTCAGATAGACGACGCGCAGCGCCCGTGGGTTCTGCACCGCGGCATTAGCGACCGCTTGCAGCAGGTGGGTCTTGCCGAGGCCGACGGTCGAATGGATGAAGAGCGGGTTGAAGCGCACGGCGCCCTGACCAGCTTCCGCGATCGTCTTCGCAGCCGCAAGCGCGACACGGTTCGAGCTGCCTTCGACGAAGGTGTCGAAGGTAAAGCGGCTATCGAGTGGCGAACCGAAGAGCGGCGAGCCAAAGCTTGCCGGCCTTGCAGCGGCAACAGCCGAAACCGCCTGCTGGACGGCCTGACCGGCCGGCTGGGCGCTTGTCGGGCGGCGCATCTGCGCGGGGGCGGCCGGTTCCGGCACCGCCGCTTCGTCGATTGGCTTCATGCCATGGCGCGTCGCCGTACGCACCAGGACTTCGATTTTCAGAATTTCCGGATCTTCGGCCTGGAACAGACCGGTGATGAGATCGAGATAACGATTGTTGATCCACGACTTCAGGAAGGTCGTGGGGACTGAAAGGCGAACGACGCTCTTCGATACCGAATGCAGCTTCAGCCGGGCGAACCAGCTGGCGTAGACATCCTGACCGACCTGAGCTTTCAAGCGCGCACTGACGCGCTCAAACAATACGTTCTGCTTCAT